>NZ_FPAP01000014.1 GCF_900116415.1 Chryseobacterium formosense
TTTTTTATATATAATAAAAGTAGTTCTTTCTAATTATGCTTACCCAAAAGCTCTTCTGCGCTTACCAAACAACTCTCGTTTTTCAGTGGGGCAAAAGTAGTACTTCTATCCTATACAATCCTAATTTATTTAACATAAAATTTAAGTTAAATTCATATTTGACACTAAGTCACTGAACTTGTGGGAGAATAATTTAAAATAATGTTTGGTAATTTTTGTTCAAAGTAAGAGTGTGGGAGAGTCAGAGGGGTTTGAGCGTAGTAGATGGCAAGGATTGAAGAGTTTTAGAGTCTAAAACCAAAGGGAGTATGTGCCTGTCTTTAGTGGAAAAAAGATCGGACTAATCGTTTTTGAGAGTATAAAGTTCAAAGAAAATTAAAGAATCGGATGATTTGGATGGAAGGAGACGTTTAATACTATAGATTTTTAATCCAGAAAGTTATTTATCATGGAAACTTTTATTTTCTTTTAAAAATTCGTAGTATTATTTAAACACACCCCGGGATTGGAAGTGGTTAAAAATGTCAATAATAATGACACTTTAAAGAAATTGTTTCGTCGCTACACTCCTCGCAATGACAAAATAACGTTTCTAGCATTTAGCATTTACCAAAAATAATGGGACTGAAAATAATGAATAGGGTTTCTTTATCTACCACAGATTATACATATTTACACAGATCTTTAAAATATTATGTCTTATGTGCAGCCTAATATTTAACTTAAAATAACTGATGTGTTAGTCTTTTGTCACTTTTGTGGTTAAATTATTAATGAGTTTAAAAGGTTAAAAATTAAGTATTGTTTTGTTTACCGCTAATACTGCGCTTAGATTCTTCCAGGATGACAAAGAGAAAGTTATTGTTGTTGTTGTTGTTGTTGTTGTTGTTGTTGTTGTTGATATTGTAAATGGATTGGGCTTCTAACTTCTAACAGGCAATAGGCAATAGGCAAGGATAAATTGTTTCAATTTTAATACAAAAAAAAGTCTCATACAAATACATGTATGAGACTTTAGCATAAAAAAAGTCCTCTAATCTTACGATTGAGGACTTAAAAAAAAACTGGCGGCGACC
>NZ_FPAP01000013.1 GCF_900116415.1 Chryseobacterium formosense
AATTTAAAATATTTTAGATTTGCAGAATTAAACCAAACACAAAATATGATGAACAAAGATGAATAAAACTATTAACCTTCAACAGACGCATTTTTTCGTTATACAAAAGAGACTATTCCCTAATCTTTAGATCATTTTTAGGATTTAAAAGATTTCTATAAATTTAAAAATATTATTAAAAACAAATCATGAAAAAACTTTACATGAGTACATTTCTTATATGTACGACTGCTGTATTATATTCTCAGGAAGTGGTATGGCAGAAAGATATTAAGTCCTCGACACAGGATTTTCTTTCCCAGGTAACCACTACCGTAGATCAGCAATATCTTATTACGGGAAGCTCGATTCAGTCGAAAAAGATCACTACCGAAAACAAACAAAATAACGGATACGATTTTCACTTGGTTAAGCTGAATCAACAGGGCGAAGAAGCCTGGGAAAAATACTTCTCGGGACAAAACCACGATTTTCTTTCGTCGACAATTTCCACACAGGAAGGCGGGTTTTTACTGGCAGGAACTTCTTATTCTTCGAAGGGTTTAGACAAAAAAGACGATTCAAAAGGCGGATCTGATATCTGGTTGATCAGAATCAACGAATTCGGAGACGAGCTTTGGCAGAAAACTTTGGGAACCTCACAGGATGAAGAAGCAAGATCGGTAATTCAGACCGCAGATTTAGGATTTATGGTCGCTGGAAATATTCAGAATTCATCAAACGGTTTTGGTTCTAAAGATGTGATCGTTTCAAGATTAGACAAAAACGGAAAATTGTTATCGGAATCAATTTTGGGAGGAAAAGGTCTTGATGAAGTTGAAAAGATGATTCCCACTCCCGATGGCGGAGCTTTGCTTGGAATTTATTCGAGGAGTTCCGAGATCCGTGGTACGGGTTCCGGAGCGACAGCTAAAAATTCATCATCAGAAAACCCGAATCCCGTATCCCGTTATCCCAAATCTACCGAGAATTATGGAGAAGGCGATTACTGGATTGTTAAGCTTAACAATGACGGAAAGGTAGAATGGGAAAAGAACTTTGGAGGTAAAGGTGATGACCATGTAAGAACAATGGCGTTTACTTCTTCAGGATATATTATTGGCGGAGAATCGAGATCGGAAAGATCGGGCAATAAAACGGTAGGAATAGAAGAAGGAACCGATCTGTGGTTAATTTCTTTAAACACAAAAGGTGATGAGCAGTGGCAGAAATCCTATAATTTCAAAAACAGAGACATACTAATGGGGATGAATGTGATCACCGGAAAACCATCAACAGACAACCGACAACCATCAACGAAAGGTATTTTGCTGGGTGGATACACTCAGGCAGAAGGAAGAATTGAAGCTGATGATGAGACCTTCTGGATGCTTTATATTGACAATGACGGCAATGAACAGTGGAGAAAACATGTAAAAGGAGAATCGAGAAAGAAGGAAGAAAGATTATCTGATCTGAAGATGAATAAAGACGGTTCGATTGTATTGGCGGGAACGAGTGCTGAAGAACTTGGAAAAGAAAACTGGAAGATTGTGAAACTGGGTGACAGCCAGATCGATCAGTTGATCGAGAAGCAGGATATGAAAATTTACCCGAATCCTGTGATTGATTACTGTTATGTGGAGATCGGGTTTGAGTTTAAGGAAGCGGATATTACGCTGTATGATATGGGTGGAAGACAGTTACAAAGCCTGAAGACAAAGAATAAAGTGACGAAGATCAATACGCAGAATCT
>NZ_FPAP01000012.1 GCF_900116415.1 Chryseobacterium formosense
AAGGAAGCGGATATTACGCTGTATGATATGGGTGGAAGACAGTTACAAAGCCTGAAGACAAAGAATAAAGTGACGAAGATCAATACGCAGAATCTGATTCAGGGGGCTTATCTAATTGTTGTGAAAACTGATACTGAAAAAACTGCGAATGCTAAATTGATTAAAAAATAAAAACAAATATTATGAAAAAAATAATAACAATCATTTGTATGTTAACTCTACAGATGTATTTTGCCCAGGAAGATTTTTTACCCAAAATTGTCCCTCCTTCACCGACGGCCAACGCATTAGGAAATTACGGAAATATTCCTGTTGGTTTATTTACAGGAACAGTTAACACATCTATTCCTCTTTTTACATATAGAACGAATAATTTAAATTTACCAATTTATATTTTCTATGGCTCTAACGGTATAAGAGTGGATGAAATATCTTCTAATGTGGGGTTAGGTTGGAACCTTAGTTATGGAGGTGTTATTACAAGAACAGTAAGAGATAGAGCAGACGAAATATCAACACACATAAGTATTCCTGACAACGTTACATCTGCATATTCCAATCCTGTTACTAATAAGTTTTTGTATACCATTGGAAATGGGTCTGATGCATTAGATACTGAGGCAGACTTATACTCGTTCAATTTTAATGGAATCTCTGGAAAATTTTTTTACGATCAGAATGGTCTTCCCCATATTGTTGACCAGCAAGCGATCAAAATTGAAAGAATTGGAAGCACAAATGGTGATGGACAAGATTTTTTGTTAACGGATTCAGAAGGCAGAAAATATTATTTTACTGAAAAAGAAAGAACTATTTATAGAATTAGCGGAAATGGACATAGTTTGCCATCCTCTGCTATTACAGCTTGGTACTTATCTAAAATACAGCATCCCGCAGGTGATCAAATTTATTTTACATATGAACCGAATAATATTGCAGAATATACAGGATCTCAATCACAAAATCTAAGTATGTCCACAGGCTATCCATCTCTTCAGCCATCATGCCAAGGAAGCGGATACGCTTCAGCCCCTATTGCTAACGCTATTTCTAACAATAATATCGAAATTATTGGAAAAAAAATAGTTTCTATCAGCAGTAATATGCCAAATGCTGGTTCAATATTGTTTGATTATGAAAGCAATTCTGCTACGACTTTAGATGTAGAAGGAAATCAAAAAATAAGATTAATTCAACAATTAGATGGAACTGGAAATTTGATTGAGAGTAGCAGCTTTACTTATTTAAACACGGATAATAAAAGAAATTTTTTAAGCAATATCTTCTTTAAGGATCCTAACAAGAAATTTGTTTTCGATTATGAGTCCCCTCAAAACTTTCCTGTTAGATTGTCTTTCAGGCAAGATCGATGGGGATACTATAATGGAAAAAATAATAATAGCTTGATTCCTGCAAACGTTAAAGATTTTGATTTGGCTAACGTTATTTACGCTGGAGCAAATAAAGACCCTGATCCTGAATACTCAAAAATAGGAATGTTAAAAAAAATTACATACCCTACAAAAGGATATAGTGAGTTAAAATATGAAGGAAACTCGTACTGGGGAGAAAAAACAATTTATCCTGAACTTGTACAAAAAAGACTTGAAACTAAAACGGATAATTTTACAGATGAAAACTCTACACAATTTACCTTTACCTCTCTAACAAATCAAACAATTGTATTCAACGCTACATTAACTGGGAATTCGATTCCCGCTTGTAATAGTTTCGTAAGCTCAGGTCACTTTGCAGGCTTTGTGAAGATTAATGGAGGAACTCCTTATCATCTAACGCGCGATAGTAATACACGTCAGATTGTTGTTAATGCTAATGCAGGCTCGACAATTACCATTTTTTTACAGGCAAACTTTATGTGTAGTAATGTTAGAGTTAATTTTGCTTATTATCCTACTGCTCCTCAGATATTCAATACAAACCTTGATACAGGAGGCGTAAGAATAATGTCAACAAAAGATTTTGATTATCAGTCTTCCCAAATCCATTATAAAAGATTTTATTATGCACACAAAGACGATCTCACTCATTCATCAGGATTAAAAGGTAATAACCCCTATTATATTGATACTTCAAAATGGCAGACTGCATGTGAAGCAAATGGAGGTTTGGTTGCATGCTTGTTTGTTGAAAATTCCAAAACAATACTTACATCTAGTAGTATGACTTCATTATATGATACAGGAACAATGTCTTGCTTATATCCGTATGTTACAATAAGTGAAGGAGGCGACAATTTTGAAAAAGGGGGAGAATTTAAACAATTTAAAGTTCACAAAGATGATGCTGGTAGTAATATATGGGGTACAGGGGGTCTGAATAGTAATCCATGGTCTAATAAAGGTTGGGATAATGGTTTAGAATTAAAATCAACATTATTAAGGAAGAATAGTAATTCTGGTTTTTTAGAAATTGTTCAGGAAAAAGAAAATATTTATGAAAAAGATGATAGTAAGAAGTTCGAATTGAAAAACTTTGCAGGAAGACTTCTTTATAATGTAATCTGCCCAACAAACTATCCTTATACTTGCACCTCTAATGATGTCTCAATACCCAATAATGCTTGTTCAGGAAAATTAGCAGGCACACAAGTATATCTCTCGAATATTGATAATGTTAATATCTCAGAATACAGGCTAATTTCTTATTTACATTATTTAAAATCTCAAATTACAACAAATTATTTGAATAATATTCCAATAATTACTAAAAAGGAATATTTTTACGATACTCCGTCACATTTTCAGTTAACTGGAGAAAAAACAACATATCCAGATTCAAGTATAGAAGAGAAAGCCTTTCTGTATGCCCACGAAAAAGGAAATACTAAGCTTATCAATGCGAATATGATTGGAATTCCTTTAGAAACATCAGTTATTAAAAAGCAGAATAGCTCAGATCCGGGGAAAACAATTTCCAGAACAGAAACGAAGTATGATGATCCATCAAATTTGTTTCCTACCTCTGTTTTGTCTCATGATCTTCAAAATGCTTCCTCAACAGAAATCACTTACGACTTGTATGATGTTAAAGGTAATTTATTACAGTATACGACAAAGGACGGAATTTCTACTGCCATTATCTGGGGTTATAATTCTACTCAGCCAATAGCAAAAATAGTTGGAGCCAC
>NZ_FPAP01000011.1 GCF_900116415.1 Chryseobacterium formosense
AAGGAAGCGGATATTACGCTGTATGATATGGGTGGAAGACAGTTACAAAGCCTGAAGACAAAGAATAAAGTGACGAAGATCAATACGCAGAATCTCATACAAGGAGCTTACCTGATAGTTGTGAAAACGGATACTGAGAAAACTGCGAATGCTAATTTGATTAAAAAATAAAAACATGATGAGAAAAATAATAATCTGTACAGCTGTTATACTGATCAATAGCTTAAGTGCACAAGCATCAAATCCAAATACAGGATCTGTAGGGAATCCAATGGAGAATATTAAACAACTGTATCCTGCTGCTCCAACAGCAAACAACTTAATGAAATTTGAAGAAGTATCTGTAAGCAATTATACAGGAATTCCGGATATCAAGATTCCTATTGCCAGTATTCCTACATCAAATCCCCAAATCGCAATGAATGTATCTTTGAATTATCATCCATTAAATGCAAAGCCTGATGATAAATCAAGTGATGTAGGTTTAGGCTGGAGTTTATTTGCAGGAGGCAGCATCACAAGGACTGTGAGAGGAACTCCTGATGACCAAGCTGTTTTGGCTTCTTTCGGCGGGCAACCAACAGTAGGAATTTATTTCGATGAATTTACCTCTAATTATTCGACAAAAAATTATACCCGAAAATATTTAGATGCGATATCTGGAACAGGTATTGACAATGCTGATCTGGAAAAGTATAAAAAGTTATTCTATGAATCAGCATTTTTAAATAAATTTGATACGGAATATGACCTTTATCAATACAATTTTATGGGTTATACCGGTAGATTTATCATTAAAAAGAATTCTACTAATGAATTATTTGTTGATAAATTAGATAAAAACAACCTTAAAATTGCAATTCATTCTTATGATCCTAATAACAGTTTTGAAGCGACGGGATTTATAATTATAGATGAATACGGAAATAGATATTTATTTGATGTATTGGAAAAATCATCCAGATCTTCATTAACAAACAAGCAAAGTTTTGGAGGATATGTCAATACAAATTTATCCAATTTAGGCTCAACTCCCTCTGCTTTTCATCTTAGCAAAGTATCTGATGCTTCAAATATTGCTTTTGTAGAATTTGATTACAATTCCTCACAGCAAGTATTTTATACCGATAATTCAAATATCAGCAGAAGTAAAGAATTTCCTGATGATGATTCTACATTATTACCTTACCCTGTAAGAATACAATTTGATAAGGAAATTCCGGCTATGAACGAAACAAATATCGTATCTACAGTTACGACGGTTAGAAATCTGCAAAACGTCAGAATACTTGGTAAAGGAGTAGTTAATTTTTCTTATTTGCAAGGAAGAACAGATACAAATTTTACCAATCCTCAACAATTATCAAAGTTAGATAAGATAACAATAACAGATCCTTTAGGGAAAATCACCGAAATATATCAATTATCCTACAATAATTTTGAGTTTTCTTTGTTAGGAAGAGATCTTGGAGACAGCAGATTAGCACTTTCCAAAATAACCAAATATAAATCTGACTTAACAAAAGAATTTGATTATATCCTTAAGTATACTGAAAATACAGATAATGCCATATTGGCAAAAGATCATTGGGAATGGTTTAATTGTCCCCGCCCTTATGCTAATCCCTTGCTTGCCAAACAGACATCCCCAACATGTATTAAAATTAATGTTTTAGAAAGTATAAAGCTTCCAAGTGGAGGGATGAGAGTTTTTGATTTTGGAACAAATACTTATTCTTTTGATCACACTGGCTCACCTATAAATGATTTTGATGAAAATGTTGACAACTGGATATACAGTGCAACCTCAAATGTTAGTTTACAAAGCACATTTCCTGTTAATGCATATCATAATCTAGGATTACATTCAGAGAGCAGAATATTAATTATAGAAAAATCTGAAATTTTAAACAATGATGGGGCAATAGGTTTTTTGTTTTTGGAAAAACTGGGAGCGAACAATCAGGTCATTCAGGCTAATGGAATGCATAATATGTATAATAAAGAATTTGTCCTGGATGCAGGATATGCTTACAGATTTAAATTTATATGGACGAATATGAATGATCAGGGTACGGCCAATATTGATTTTGCTTACAAGTCTAAAAATCCTGTACAGAAACAATGGTTAAACGGAGGAGGGATAAGAATTAACAACATCAGCTACTTTGATAAACCAACCGATGCTTTACCTGCAAAAAAGACTAATTTTTCTTACAATGATTCTGATAATTCCGGCAAAAGCAGTGGGGCTTTGGTTTTCCCCAAACCCATGCATCATTATGATTATAATTATTATAATGATTTTGTTTATGTGTGTGGTGCCAATAATAATTTATGTAAGTATCACTATAATAACAATTTTACGATCTATTCATCAGAAAATTTCATTCCAGTTCAGAAAACACAAGGTTCTGATGTAGGATATCGGAATGTAAGGGTTTCAGAAGCAGATAAAGGTTTTGCTCAGTATACTTACACATCTCCGATTGATGAACCTAACCCTGATTATATAACAGGAGCTCCGTTTGTACCTGTAGCTAACTATGATTATAAAAGAGGACTTTTAAAAACAGAACAAAAAAAAGATAATAATAACAATTTATTATCTACAAAAAGTAATCAATTCTCTATTTATGACACCGAAAAGATTACAGGTATCAGTTTGAGAAACAGAAATTCTCCTTTCACCGAATATATATATGGAGGAATATTTCCAACTTATGAGGCATATATAAATACATGTATTTATAATTACAATCCGAATGTTTTAAACAGTGCTTATTGTGGTAATTCTGATCCTGCTACCATGATTTCTATTACTAATAATATAGAAATCATTGGTAAAGCCAACCAAAGTCATTCTGAAACTACAGAATATTTTAATGGAGCAGTATTAAAAACCTATGAAGACAATATATTTAATACAAGAGATTACCCTACCAAGCAGATAATTAAGGATTCAGATTCCAAGATCACGGAAATCACTTACCAATATGCTCACGAAAAAGGTAATCAGAAGCTGGTGAATGCGAATATGATTGGGATTCCTTTGGAAACATCAGTAGTTAAAAAGCAAAATAGTACAGATCCCGGAAATGTGGTTTCTAAGTCAGAAATTAAATACGATAATCCTTTGAATTTATTTCCTACCTCTGTTTTGTCTTATGATCTTCAAAATACTGTCTCAACGGAAATTACTTACGATCAATACGATTCAAAAGGGAATTTATTACAGTATAC
>NZ_FPAP01000001.1 GCF_900116415.1 Chryseobacterium formosense
AAGCCCACCAGCGCCGATGGTACTGCGAAAGCGGGAGAGTAGGTCGCCGCCAGTTTTTTTTTAAGTCCTCAATCGTAAGATTAGAGGACTTTTTTTATGCTAAAGTCTCATACATGTATTTGTATGAGACTTTTTTCGTTTATAACAGAATATTCAAAATTCCATATTCAAAATCCGAGATTTAAGATTTGGTATTCAACAATTAAAATCCAGTACTTAAAGCTCAATATCCAGTATTAAAAAATCTAAATCCTTGATTTGATATTTAATATTTCAAATACAAATGAATAGGTTTCAATTTCAAACAAAATTTAGAGTTCTGTCTTTAGTTTAATAACATATGTCAAGCATAAAACGTGAATAAACAGACAAAAGTGATAAGATCCGTTGGTGAACACAGATTTAGATGAATACGGATCAATATAGAAGATTGTGCCGCTCCTAAGGAGCTTCATAAAATGGATATGAAACCTTTTCTACAAAATCTATAATGTCTATAAAGGTATCGCTCCTACGGAGCTCTCTAGACAAAACCCACTGAATATATAGCACGACTTAATAAAATCATAAACGTTTAAAACTACAAATAAATTAAAACGAACTGTAAGAGCAATATTGACAATAAAAACAAAAGAGCTAATAATTATTAATATTAATTTATTCTGCTCCGTAGGAGTGTAAGCTTTTATATAAAATCCTGTTCGAATAGCCTAAATAAAAGCATTTACCATGCAACAAGCATAGAAAATTAAGTATTGCTAATAAAAAAGTATCGAAGAAGTGAGGCGTAAATGCAAATAGAAGGAAATAGATCCTAATAAAGTACAAAAGTGTAATAAACTCCTGTAAATAAAGCTGATACACAATTGTATCAGCTTTACAAATTTATGAGTACAAAAATCATGCTAAATGTTTATATTTTCAAAAAAAAACATTAAATTCGTAGATATTATGTTAACAGACACGAAGTAGAATATGCTAAAACAACATTTACAACTTAAATTAGGTCAGAAACTTGCACCGCAGCAGATTCAACTGATGAAGCTGATACAGCTTCATACTTTGGAGTTTGAGGAAGAACTTGAAAGGGAACTTGAAGAAAACCCTGCATTAGAAATTGCTAAGGATGAATCTAAAGAAGATGAATATGCTTCTTTGGAAGATAATTATGAAAGTGAAGGTACAGAAAGTATCGAGACAGATTTTGATGTGAACGAATATCTGTATGATGATGAACCAAGCTATAAAACTGCATCAAGCAATTATTCCGCAGATGACGAAGATTTTGATAACGAAAGTCTTTTGACTGAAGGACAATCGCTTTTTGACTATCTGATGGAACAGATTAACCTTATCAATATCAATGAAGAGGATCTGAAAATAGCTGAATATATTATTGGTAATCTTGATACAGATGGTTATCTGAGAAGAGAAATTAAGTCCATCGTTGATGATCTTGCATTTTCTCAAGGGATTTACACTACAAAAGAAAAAGTAGAAGATATTCTTGAAAACTATGTGCAAAAGCTGGATCCGTCTGGCGTGGGAGCAAGAGGTTTGCAGGAATGCCTTTTATTGCAAATTGAAAAGAAAGTAAGCGCAGATAAAGCAGTTTCGTTGGCAGCAAATATTTTAAGACATCAGTTTGATGCTCTTACAAATAAGCACTACAACAAAATTATTCAGAAATATGATATTGAAGAGGAAGATCTGAAAGATGCCTTAGAAGAAATATCTAAATTGTCTCCGAAAGTAGGTGGAAATTTCGATACTCAAACGATTACCATTAATCAGGAGATTATTCCGGATTTTGTAATTCAGGTGAAAGACGGGCAGGTTATTCCTATGTTAAATAGCAAAAATGCTCCGACACTTAGAGTTTCTGAGGAATATAAAGATATTTTAACGACCTATTCACACGATAAAAACTCGTCTGAGCACAAGCAAGCGGCTTTATTTATTAAACAAAAGCTTGATGCTGCAAAATGGTATATTGATGCCATTAATCAGCGTCAGAATACTTTATTGCAGACAATTACTGCGATTGTGAAATTCCAGCATAATTATTTTATTACAGGTGATGAGAAGTCATTAAGACCAATGATCCTGAAAGATATTGCAGATATCACAGGTTTTGATATTTCTACAATTTCAAGGGTAGTAAAAAGTAAGTATGCGGATACTCCGAACGGAATTATTTATCTGAAAGATCTATTCTCCGACAGTCTTACGAATGATGATGGTGAGGAAGTTTCCACAAAAGAAATCAAAAATCACCTGCAGGAAGTAATTAGTAAGGAAAATAAAAGAAAGCCTTTAACAGATGATGCTTTAGTGGTTATTTTAAAAGAGCAAGGCTACAACATTGCCCGAAGAACAATTGCAAAATACCGTGAACAGCTCAATATTCCGGTTGCAAGACTGAGAAAAGAGCTTTAAAAATAAAAAGCATTTCAAATTTTGAAATGCTTTTTTTGTATTTTGATAAGTGAATTTAATTTTCCTGAGATTCTATTTCTTTAAGCTGATTCAAATTCTTGTCGAGCCTGTTCATAATAATTCCGTAAACAAGTCTGTAATAAATCCAGATCAAAGTAACGCACAAGATTGTACTTACAGATATTGCTATTATAAAACTCATCAGAGAAGAACGTGAAAGGTGTATCTGTTGAGAATTAAAAATATAAAATGCAAAAGCAGTCAGTGCTCCGATGACAATTAATAATAATCCAATATTGGTTAAGATGAACGCATTGACCGTCTTTTTGAAAGTAATTATCCTGATGATAAACAATTTAAGATCTTCTTCGATTTTTATTTTACGATAATTCTGATAAAATTTTATAACAAAAAATCCTGTTACTAAAAGACTTAGAATTTTAATTACTAAATAAATGGTATCAAGGCTATTTTGAATAGTATCATTACGCTGTACACCCATTTTTTCAAGAATATTAAGCAGGCTGTCGAATTCATTGCTGTTTACGAGGTAAAATATTCCCATTAAACTGAAAAATAAAAACTCTGCCACGCTGATCCAGAAAATATATTTCATATAGTTGCGTGACTTTTTATTGAGCATTTTCAGAATCTCATTATCATCGTATTTCGGTTGAACAGGCTGTTCCTGCCAGGTTTTCTTAAAGCTGTCTAAATCAAATTCAGGCATGTTTTTCCATTTTTTCTTTAAGGATTTTCTTTAATCTGTTCATTTTCACACGTGCATTTACCTCAGTTATACCTAAATTTTCTGCAATATCTTTATAAGGAAGATCATCGAGATACATCATCACGATTGCCCTTTCTACATTGGGTAAAGTTTTGATTACGGTGTAAAGAAGTGAAATTTGCTGCTGTTTGTCATCATCATCTTCGATAAAATCTCTGTGATTGATGTCGAGCTCATTGGTTTGTAAACTTTTACTTTTTTTTCTGAAAAGAGTGATTGCTGTGTTCAGCGCAACACGGTACATCCAAGTAGAAATTTTTGAATTCCCTTTAAAAGAATCATAGCTTCTCCACAGCTGCAAAACAATTTCCTGAAAAAGATCTTCCTCATCTTCCAGTGAATTGGTATAAAGACGCGAAACCTTGATTATCAATCCCTGATTATCTTTCACAAGCTGCGCAAACTCTTTCTCTTTAGAAATCACAATAAATGTATAACGGCACGAAGATAATAATTATTAATCAATTGTGAATTTTACTTTGTAAGTCAATTGTGAATTTTATTTTGAAAATTTAGTTATAAAGTTTCAAAAATTGACAAGGAAACGAATTGACTATTCACAATTCACTTTTTATCTACGGCAATTTCCTATCTTTGCAGCCACGAGAAAGTCGGCTTGTTGATTCTTATTTCGGTAAGGGTAGGAAAGTCCGGACACCATAGAGCAGCAAAGCGGATAACATCCGTCATCCGTGAGGATAGGACAAGTGCAACAGAAAGCAGGTACAGTTCGGCTGTAGTGAAACCAGGTAAACTCTTTGCGGTGCAATGATAAGTATATCGGTTCTTTTCAGCAATGGAAATAGGGGCGGCTCGTCCTGAAAACCGAGGGGTAATCAGCTCAAGTTTTGCAGTAATGTAAAACGCAGATAAATAACAGGCATCCCGAATTTTTGGGAGACAAAATCCGGCTTATAGATTTTCTCGTGATTTTTTTAAGATAGAAGATAGAAGTTGGAAGAGGGAAGTTTTTAAACTGAATGATTTAAACCTCAATCTTCAAACTTCCATCTTCCATCCAAATTATTTCTCGCTTTCCAATTGCTTTTTAGCATCATCCAAATCTTTTCTATCTTCGTCTGAAAGCTCAGGAAATTTCAAATCCATTTTTTCTAAAGTATCAATAATGATCTGTATCGCAGAAAGTCTGGCAAACCATTTATTATCAGCCGGAATCACATACCAAGGAGCATGATCTTTAGAGGTTTCATTAATGGCAGTTTCATAGCACTCCATATACTTCGGAAATAATGCTCTTTCGGGAAGATCAGAAGCTGAAAATTTCCAGTTTTTTTCCTGTTCATTGATGCGGTCTAATAATCTTTTCTTTTGCTCGTCTTTAGAAACATGTAAAAATATCTTAACAATTGTAGTTCCGTTTTGAGCAAGATGTTTTTCAAAATTTCGAATGCTTTCATATCTGTTTTCCCAGAATTTATCATCAAAATCTTTGACAGAATCCCATGTTTTTTCGCTTAAATTATATTCAGGGTGCACTTTGCAGACTAAAACACTTTCGTAATGAGAACGGTTGAAAATTCCGATCATTCCTTTTTGGGGAAGAGCCAAATAATGCCTCCACAGAAAATCGTGTGAATATTCTCTTGAACTTGGCGTTTTAAAACTTGTTACATTACAGCCTTGAGGATTTACTCCGCCGAAAACGTGTTCAATCAAACTGTCTTTTCCCGCTGCATCCATTGCCTGAAGTACCACCAATAGAGATTTGCTTCCATCAGCGTAAAGCTTTTCCTGTAATTCTCTAAGTTTTTCTTTTTCACTAATAAGTATTTGTACACCTTCTTCTTTTGTAAGTTTTCCTTTGTATTCTGTTGAAGATTTTTTGATTGAAAATTTTCCTTTTACCTGAAAGTCATCTGAGAAATTATTATTCATGTTTTTAATTTATTTAAAGTTTAGAATTTAAATCAAAAATTAATGTTTAGCAGATTCCATTAACCAAAATCAATCAGCCATCAACTAAACCCAACATAAATGTAATAAAAAAAACCGCCTCGATTGAGACGGTTTAGATATTTTAAGTAGAAATTTATTTTGCTGCTGCTACTTTTTTTGCAGCTTTAGCAGCTTTTTTCTCTTCTTTAGCTTTAGCTTTAAGCTCTGCCGGAGTTAATGGTTTTGGATCCGGAGCATTAGGAGTAACTTCTCCTTTGATGTAAATTACACTTCTGCTGTTTACAGGATCGTTAGAAAATACCTCGATCATTTTGTTGAAAGGAGAAACACTTGCAGTGTTATATCCAACTTTAATTTTAGCAGATTTACCAGGAGCAATCGGTGCAGTGCTGAATTCCGGTGTTGTACATCCGCAAGATGGCTTTACATTAGAAATAATAAGAGGCTTATCACCTGTATTCGTTACTGTAAAGAATCTTGTTCCGTCAGAATTTGGTTTAATCTGACCATATTCATAGGTAGTTTTATCAAATGTGATAGTTTGCGCAGATGCTAATGCAAATGTTCCGAATAATGCAATTCCTGCAAATAAATTTTTCATATTCTTGAATGTTAATATGTTTGTTAGATAAATTTTGAGAAACAAAGTTAAAAATTATTTTAATTAGTGCTTACATTTTTTTAGATTAAACTATTTTTGCAGATTATAAGTTAAAGAAACTAGAATTTATGCAGATTTCAGAAAAGTACAATCCACAGGAAACAGAACAAAAGTGGTACAATTACTGGTTGGAGAATAAATATTTCCACTCGGAGCCAAATGAAAAGCCGCCTTACACTGTTGTAATTCCTCCGCCAAACGTTACGGGGATTTTGCACATGGGGCATATGCTGAATAATACCATTCAGGATGTTCTGATCCGTCGTGCAAGAATGCAGGGCTTTAATGCTTGTTGGGTTCCGGGAACAGATCACGCTTCCATTGCTACGGAAGCTAAAGTTGTTGCTAAACTGAAGTCTGAAGAGGTCAATAAATCTGATATTACTCGCGAAGAATTCTTAAAACATGCTTGGGACTGGACTGACAAATATGGAGGAACAATTCTTGAGCAATTGAAAAAACTGGGCTGTTCTTGCGATTGGGACAGAACCCGTTTCACAATGGAACCTAAACTTTCTCAGCAGGTAATCAAATCTTTTGTTGATTTATACAATAAAGGGTTGATTTATCGAGGCTACAGAATGGTAAACTGGGATCCGGAAGCGAAAACCAATATTTCTGATGAAGAAGTAATTTTTAAAGAACAAAACGGAAAATTATATTTCCTAAAATATAAAATCGAAGGTTCGGAAGAATTCCTTTCGGTAGCTACAACACGTCCTGAAACGATTTTCGGAGATACTGCGGTTTGTATCAATCCTAAAGATGAGAGATACGCTCATTTGAAAGGTAAAAAAGTAATCGTACCGATCGTAAACAGAGTAATTCCTATCATTGAAGACGAATATGTTGATATCGAATTCGGAACAGGTGCTTTGAAAATTACGCCGGCTCACGATATTAACGACTACGAAATCGGACAAAAACACAATCTTCAAATGATTGATGCTTTGGATGATGACGGAAATCTTAATGAGCACGGTTTACATTACGCCGGTAAAAATAGGTTCGATGTAAGAAAACAAATCACGAAAGAATTAGAAGAAAAAGATCTATTGCTGAAAGCAGAAGATTATGTAAATAAAGTGGGAACTTCAGAAAGAACGGGAGCAGTTATCGAACCTAAAGTTTCTGTTCAGTGGTTCTTAAAAATGTCTGAAATTGCAAAACCTGCCTTGGATGTTGTAATGGATGACGAAGTAAAATTCTATCCTGAAAAGTTTAAAAATACCTACAAACACTGGATGGAAAACATCCGCGACTGGAATATTTCCCGTCAATTGTGGTGGGGACAGCAAATTCCTGCGTATTACTATGGTGATGGAGAAAATGATTTCGTAGTTGCAGAAAGCATCGAAGAGGCGTTAGAACTTGCGAAACAAAAATCTCAAATTTCGAATCTGCAAATTTCAAATCTTCGTCAGGACGAAGACGCTCTTGATACATGGTTCTCCTCATGGTTGTGGCCAATGTCTGTTTTCGACGGATTGCTTGATCCTGAAAATAAAGACATTAATTATTATTACCCGACTTCAGATTTGGTTACAGGTCCGGATATTATTTTCTTTTGGGTTGCGAGAATGATCATGGCTGGATTGGAATACAGAAAAGAAGTTCCTTTCAAAAATGTTTATTTTACAGGAATTGTAAGAGATAAGCAGAGAAGAAAGATGTCAAAATCTTTAGGAAATTCACCAGATCCGTTGGAATTGATGGATAAATATGGAGCAGACGGAGTTCGTGTAGGAATTTTATTAAGTTCTGCAGCAGGAAACGATCTTCTTTTTGATGAAGATTTAATGCTTCAGGGAAGAAATTTCATGACGAAGATCTGGAGTGCTTTCCGGTTGATCAACATGTGGAATCATGAAGATAAGCCAGCGAATTCAACAGAAATTCAGGCAATTGAATGGTTTGAAAATAAATTAAACAAAACAATCATTGAAATTAATGATCAGTTTGAAAAATTCAGAATTTCTGATGCTTTACATTTAATTTATAAGCTGATTTGGGATGATTTCTGTGGTTGGTATTTAGAAGCAATTAAACCCAATTACGGAGAAGGAATTTCAAAAGAAGTTTACAACAAAACAGTTGCACTTTTTGAAGAATTAATGAAACTGGTTCATCCGTTTTTACCGTTCCAATCAGAAGAAATCTGGCAATTGATTTCAGACAGAAATATTGAGGATGCATTAATTATCGCTCAGCAGAAAAAAGCAGAAGCATTTAATGAGGATATTATCAAAAACTTCGAAACAGCATCAGAAGTAATTTCGGGAGTTAGAAATTACCGTCAGACAAAAGGAATTTCTCCAAGAGAAGTAGCTGAAATTTACACAAACGCTTCAGAATTTGCGAACGAATCAGTGATTAAAAAACTAGCCAACGTTTCAGAAATTCATTTTGGAACAAAAACAGATAAGCCGAGCTTTACATTTTTGGTGGGTGCAACGGAAATTTCTATTCCTTTAAGTGAAAACTTAGATTTAGGAGAAGAAAAAGCGAAGACTGAAGAAGAATTAAAATATTTAAAAGGATTCCTAATTTCTGTTGATAAAAAACTTTCAAACGAAAAGTTTGTTGCCAACGCAAAACCGGAAATTGTAGAAGTAGAGCGTAAAAAACAACAAGATGCTCTCGATAAAATTGCGATTTTGGAAGAGAAGCTAAAAACATTGTAGGAGGATGTCGGAAGCTGGATGTCGGATGATTTTAAAGTCATCATAAAAACATCCAGCTTCCATCATCAAACACCCAGCAAAAAATAATGACACACTTAGAAAATATAGAAAAACTTTTCTCTAAAGACTTTGTAGAAAGTCCGTTATTAGAAAGTTTTGAAGTCGGAAAAATATATCTTTCGACCGGAAAACTGGTTGCCTGTGATCCTTTAATCACCAATGATATGCAGCCTTTTTCTACTGAGTTTCCAAAAGGAGACTTTCAGGTTTTGCTTCATAAAGAAAGAGAAAGCAATTGTGTTGCTTATGCCGAAATTATTTTCAGCAATGCCAACATTTCTTCATGGAAAATGGCGACTACGAGCAATCAGAATATTAAAGAACTTTCTGATGGTGAAGTTTTCGGTTATCCCGTAGAAAGCGGGATGGGTTGTTTTATGGATCTGCAAACTCAGGAGCAGCTTAATCTTTTAGAACAAAAACTTTTCCAGAGAAAAGGAGACGATTTCATGGGGATATATGAAGAGTTTTTTCATGAGCATTTTTTTGATGAAAACGGAGCGATAGACCAGTTTGCATTTTTAAAACCTAATGAAGAAAATCCGGGAAATATTTTTGCTTTCGAAACTGGTTATGGAGAAGGTTTTTATGCAAGCTATATAGGATTTGACGATAAAAATAATCCGGTAAAAATAATTACAGAATTTATTGAGATATTGGTCAATTAAAATTCCTTACATTTAGTAGGTCATATTTATTGGCAAGTTTAACGAAATAAGTTATGAATTTTTCTTCAGAACATCCAAAAATTGTAGTTGTAGGCAGTTGTTCATTAGATTTGGTATTGTATACCGAAAAAATTCCAACATGCAATGAAACAGTGGTTGCAAGGCTCTCGGAAAATCATTTTGGAGGAAAAGGTGCCAATCAGGCAGTGGGCACGGCGAGATTGGGAGCAAGTGTTTACTTTGTCGGTTGTGTCGGGGTCGATCCTTTAGGGCAGCAAATCATGCGTAACCTTGTGAATGAAAACGTAAATGTAGGTTTTGTTTATGAAACCGATCAGGAATCTACGGGAATTGCCTATGTCACCAATTGTGGCAGAGATTTTTCGATTGTAGTAGATCCTGCTGCCAATAAAAATGTTTCCATAAAACAAATTAGTGATGCTGAAAAATATATTTATTCATCCGACCTTGTTCTGGTTCAGTTAGAAATTCCGATAGAAGTAATAGAATACACAATAAAGAAAGCAAAAGATCTGGGTAAATTAGTAGGTCTTTACGCATCACCGGGAACAAAATTGAGTGATGAAATTCTTGATCAGGTAGATTTTATTGTGGCTAAAACCAATGAACTTTCAATAATTTTCGGAGAAGATCAGAGAGAAGATATCCTTAAAAAGTATTTCAATAAGTTATTTGTAAGAGACGAAACCAATTCGACTATTTATTTCGACGGAACCGAAATGAAATACTTCCGTAACGAAAATGAAAGCATGGTGTATAAAATGGGAATGGGAGATGCTTTTACCTCGGGTTTTGCCGTGGCTTTGTGTCATAAAAACACCCTTGAAGACTGCGTGAAATTCGGAAATCTTGTTTCTTCAAAAGTTTCTTTGGGGAAAGGTGCGCAGTCGGCTCTTCCTTATCTTAAAGATTTGATCTAAACGATATTTAATGCATATTGAAAAGTCTTCAATAATAAAGATTTATAAAAGTAAAATTTCCACATTTGATGTGGATTTTTTTATTTCTTGTTCATGGAAAAACTGATACTGACCACTCAAGACCAAATTCATCTTACTGCACATCTTTTTAAACCAGAAAACGACAACGGCAAAATCATCGTGATCAATTCCGCAACCGGAGTGAAACAGCAGGTTTACTTTTCTTTTGCCCAGTTTTTTGCCGAAAAAGGATTTACAGTTATTACGTACGACTATCGTGGAATTGGACTCTCAAAACCTCAGAAAATGAGAAATTTTAAAGCTTCGATGCGAATGTGGGGAAGTGAAGATTTCAGAACGATTACCGAATTTGTTGTGAATAATTTTCCAGATTACCAGAAGTTTTGTTTAGGACACTCTGTCGGCGCTTTAATCGTAGGAATGAATGAAAGATCAGAAATATTTGAGAGATTTGTTTTCGTCGCCACTCAAAATGCATTCATCGGAAACCTGAAATGGAACACAAAAATGGAAGCTTTTTTCGGTTTTGGATTGGCACAGCCGTTTTTCACAGAGCTATTTGGTTATTTTCCAGCGCATTGGTTCGGGTTGGGAGAAAGTCTTCCAAAAAATTGCGCTTATGACTGGAGAACCTTAATTTTGAACAAGAAATCCACCGGAAAATTATTGCTTAAAACAAATGATTATTCTAAAAAATTAAATCAAAAAGTATTGGTTTTATATGCTGAAGATGATGTTTGGTTAACTGAAAAAGGGGTGAAAAGTCTTCTCAGTGATGTTTATTCTGATCTTAAACCGACTTACAGACTTTTGAAGACTTCTGAATCGGAAAAAAGTGAAATTGGGCACGTCAATTTTTTCAGAAGTTATAATAAAAAGCTTTGGAATATTGTTTTAGATAACATCAAAGGTTAAGCAGTAAAAATTTCCCTCCAAAGGAGGGGTGGATAAATTTTCAAAGAAAATTTAGACGGGGTGGTTTAAGCATAATCTACATTAAAATTTAATTCAAATGAGCTACGTTATAGAAAACACAATTCAATTCGTAAAGGAAAAACTTGAAGGAGCAGAAGCAGGACACGATTGGTTTCACATCGAAAGAGTCTGGAAACTTTCCAGAAAAATTGCTCAGACTGAAGAATGTAATCTGGAAGTTGTAGAACTTTCTGCACTGTTGCACGACATTGCCGATCCTAAATTTCATAATGGGGACGAAACTTTAGCCTTAAAAATCTCGAGAGAGTTTTTAGAAAGTCAGAATGTTGAAGAAAAGATTATTCAGCAGGTTTTATTCGTGATTCAGAATATTTCATTTAAAAACAGGGGAGAAACTCCCAAAGATTTACCAATCGAATTAAAAATCGTTCAGGATGCAGACAGAATTGATGCCATCGGAGCGATAGGAATTGGCAGAACATTCAATTTCGGAGGTTTTAAAAATAACCTTATGTATCATCCCGATATTCAGCCAAAACTGAATATGTCGAAGGAAGAATACAAAAAATCGAACGGAACAACCATTAATCATTTCTACGAAAAATTATTACTTCTGAAAGATTTGATGAACACCCATGAAGGCAAAAAAATAGCCGAAGAAAGACACCAATTTATGCAGGCTTTCCTCGACCAGTTTTTGAAAGAATGGAATGTGGACTAAGATTCTGATGAGCTGTTTTAAATAAGTATCTTTGCGATATGGGATTTATCATTTTTGTTATTTTTCTGTCATTGGTTTTATCGCTGCTTTTTTCAAAACTGAAAAGGGGCAGATTGGGTCAGTTGGCTAAACTGTTCCGTATTGCAAGTGTTGTTTTTGCAGTTTCTATTTTTACCTATTGGTTTATTAAAAAATCTGTTGTTCGGATTGTAAACGATTCTTTGTCTTTGCAGGTGATCAATAAACTTCCGCAACCGCTGGATTTTTATGTAATCAATGTAAATAATCTGGATGAAAATACACCTTTAGAGACCAAACACATCGGAAAAATCCGTCCCGAATACTACAGAATTGAATATTTGAAGATGCATAAATCTGATGAATACTGGATCGCAGGATTTTTAGGCAAAAAAAATCTTGTTTATTTTTCGCAGCATTCAGTTCCGAATAAAAATATGGATCAGATGATTGAAGTACAGAATTACATCAACCAAAGCGAAAAACTATCGGATATTGCTAAAAAAGAGATTGATGAAGACAATTACCAAAATATGCTGATGGGAATCTGGGTAACGCTTTGTTTTCTTTTACTATTCCTCAATTTCGTTTTGCTGGTCAGAAGAAAATAATTTAAAACAAACTCGGCATTTTATCTTGTCCCATTACCGGAATATGAATATCGATTTTCCATTCTTTATTTAAATTCTCAATAAAATAGGCGGACAAAAGAGGTGATGCTTTTTCAATATTTTGATGAACAAAGAAATAGAGATTCTGCAAACCATCTTTTTTCCATGTTGTAAGATGTTGCAGCCAGTCGTTTAGCCTTTCATAATCACTTTCCGCATTGGCTCCTACGTATCGGATGAACGCATTTGGTGTAGTCAACCGCATATGAAGCATATCTCTTCTTCCGGCGGTATCGACGATGATATTGGTAATATTGTTTTCTTCAAAAAGCGTACAGGTTTTGTCTAAAATTTCCTCATCTGTAAACCATTCTGTATTTCTTAACTCAATTGCTAACGGAACTTCTTTAGGCCATTTGTTAACGAATTGTTCTAGCCTTTCGTAATCTTTTGGCTTGAAATTATCATGAAGTTGAAGAAAAACCATTCCCAGTTTTTCATCGAAATTCAGAACTGCCGTTGCAAACTGAGTCACAACATCATCAATATTCAAAAGTCTTCTGAAATGAGAAACAGTATTGGTGATTTTAGGGAAAAATTTAAAATCTGCAGGTGTTTTTTCCTTCCAGGTTTGCACCTGTTCCGATGTTGGCATTCCGTAGAAAGTTGCGTTTAATTCAATGGAGTTGAATTGAGTTGCGTAATAGGTTAATTCATCCTTTGTTCCTTTCGGGTAAAAACCTTTAAGATCGGTTTTGTTCCACTTTGCACAACCAATAGAGATGTTTTCAAGTCCTTTTTTATTTTGCTTTAAAATCTCTTTCGTTCTTGGATGGTCTTTTGGTAACTTAAAATCTATTTTTGAAGGATCTTCTACTTGTCCGAATTTCATTGGGATTAGGTTTTAGGAATTATTAAACTACACTAACAAATATAAAACAAAAACCACAGAATTTCTATGGTTTATGTGTTAATCTGTTTTAAAATTACATTTGATTATTGCTAATCTTCCGGTTCCAGTTCAAAAATATCCTCCACCTTTTTACTGAAATACTTAGCAATTTTTAAGGCTAAGACCGTTGAAGGAACGTATTTTCCTGCTTCCATAGCATTGATCGTTTGTCTTGAAACTCCAATTTTTTTTGCTAGATCTTCCTGAGTAATATTTTTTAAAGCCCTTTCGATTTTAATAGTGTTTTTCATTTTTTAAGCAATAAATAATTAAATCTGAAAACATACAATACCAATGGTAAAAACATAATCAGGATCATTACGGTGAAGAAAAGTGTTCCGAAGATGGTTAAAAATAAAATCAAAACAATGGAATAGGTGACAATAAGGCTCCAGAAAACAGATTTTAATCTTAAACTTGAAATATATTCATCCTCAATTTTTTCTT
Organism: Chryseobacterium formosense; assembly: GCF_900116415.1. Lineage (GTDB taxonomy): Bacteria > Bacteroidota > Bacteroidia > Flavobacteriales > Weeksellaceae > Chryseobacterium > Chryseobacterium formosense. The sequence goes on from NZ_FPAP01000001.1 coordinate 13,867, forward strand.
TGGAACAACCGATTAAAATTCCGCCGATAATGATTAAAATTCCAAAGAGATTTGGAAATAAATCTATTTCTGCATTTTTAAATAATCCTGGCTCTTCACTGCTGAAAGGTAGTCCTGAATTATAAAAAACAGGCAACGAAACTTCCGGAAAATTGATCAAGTTTGAAAGTGATAATAATCCCATAGCTAATGATGGAATAAAAATTAACCAGCCTATTCTTTTATAGCGGTGTGGGAAAAGTTGTAATGTATTCATGTCTGTAATTTTTAATTATTCAAATGTAAAAAATATTTTACATATTGTAAAGTTTATTTTACTTTTTTATTTATGAATCATAAATCACTACAAAAAGTTTTCTAATAACCGTTATTTTCATGCCTGGATTTTTAACCACGAAGAGCACTAAAGATTTCACAAGGAACACAATCGTTGTGAGCTTCGTGAACCGCCGTTGTGTACATTGTGGTAAAAAATAATCATGATGACAGCAAACAGCATTTATGGTTGAAAGTTTTTAAAACAAAAAAACCGCAGAAAAAATTTCCACGGTTTAATATTTTCACAGCCAAAGAACTTGACACTTTTTACTAGGCTCTTATCTTAAGCTTCACAAGCTGAACAAGTCACAAAATTCACCATCATTTCTTTAGAAACAGACGAACTTCTTTGGTAGTACAATGTTTTTACCCCTTTTTTCCAGGCTTCGATGTAAAGATAATTTACGTCTTTTACAGGCATCGTTGAAGGAATCTGCAGGTTCAGAGACTGCGCCTGATCAATGTATTGCTGTCTTTGTGCAGCCTGAGAAATGATCTCCATCGGAGAAATTTCTTTGAAGGTTTTAAATACTGCTTTCTCGTCTTCAGTCAACTCATTGATGTGTTGTACCGAACCGTGATTCAGCATGATGGTTCTCCATGTTTCTTCGTTGTCAAGACCTTTTTCTTCTAATAATTTAGCAAGATATTTATTCTTACGCATGAAGTTTCCTTTTGCCAAACCAGCTTTATAATAATTCGAAGCAAACGGCTCAATTCCTGGAGAAGTTTGGCCCAAAATTGCCGAACTGGAAGTTGTAGGAGCAATTGCCATGGTTGTTGTATTACGGATTCCGTAACCTTTTAACAAGTCTGGCTCTCCATAGATATTTGCCAATTCTCTTGTCGCGATATCAGCTTGTTCTTTAATTCTTCTGAAAGCTCTTGCATTGAACTGAGTCGCCTCAAAACTTTCAAACGGAATCATGTTTTTTTGAAGATAAGAATGGTAACCTAAAACTCCCAAACCAAGCGCTCTGTGACGCATTGCGAAGTTTCTAGCTCCCTGAAGGTAGTAATTTCCTTCTGTTTTCTCGATAAATTCAGATAAAACAGCGTCAAGGAAGTAGATGGCTAATTTTACAGCATCCGTATCTTTCCACTCATCGTACAATTCTAGGTTCATCGAAGAAAGACAGCAGATGAAAGACTCTTCTCTTGTCGACGGAAGCATGATTTCCGAGCATAGATTACTTGCATTTACCGTTAAACCAAGATCTTTATAAACCTGTGGTTTGTTTCTGTTAACGTTGTCAGTAAAGAAAATATAAGGAAGACCTTTTTGCTGACGGCTTTCCAAAACTCTCGCCCAGATTTTACGCTTATCCATATCGCCATCAATCATATCCTGCATCCAGTAATCAGGTACGCAAATTCCGGTAAACAGGTTTTGAATCGGGCTTCCGATGTCTTTGATTGATAAAAATTCTTCAATATCTCCGTGGTCAATATCCAGATATGCTGCGAAAGCACCTCTTCTTACACCACCTTGGGAAACTACATCCATTGCAGTATCAAAAAGCTTCATGAAAGAAACCGCTCCCGAAGATTTTCCGTTGTCGGTAACGGCAGTTCCTCTGTTACGAAGTTCCCCGAAATATCCTGAAGTTCCGCCTCCGATTTTCGTCTGCATAATGACTTCACCCATTTTGTGGGTAATTCCTTCGATACTGTCCGGAATATGAACGTTGAAACAAGAGATTGGAAGACCTCTCTGTGTTCCCATATTGGCCCAGACCGGAGAAGAAAAACTGATCCAGCCTTTGGTAATCATTTCTTTGAAAGCAGGCTGTAGTTCAGGTTTGTATAGTCTTTTTGCTGCGGCAGTGGTAATTCTGTCAATCGCACCGTCTACGGTTTCTCCTTTCAGAAGGTAACCTCTGTTCAACATTTGCTCAGATTCTTCGTTGAGCCACCAGATATTTGTATTTTGTTCTTCCATGTTCTTTTATATTGTAAAATGTACGTTGTACATTGATTTTTTATTTTTTAGGAGCATCAAGTTTTGTACTTCTCCTCATTGTTCTGCCTGCTTTCGCTACTCGCTTTTTTTGTTATTGCAAACAAATTGAAGTAATTTATTGAACTGTTTGTCTGCCACAATTACAAAAAGAGCTCAGACAGGCCGCTCAATCAGGGCTAAGACAATGATTTGTTTTCTTTACTTCTTCATCCAGCCATTGCGTGGAACGAAGCAATTTTTTTAAGTTTCGGCTAAAAGCCTTTTCTTATTGATTCAAGTTTGTCATTCCGAGGAACGAGGAATCTCTATTTTGTTTGTGAGATGCTTCGACTCCGCTCGGCATGACATCTCTAATACTAACTGTTTCGACGCTCGCTTCGCTTGCTCCTCAATTTATCTATTCAACTTCAACAGATTTCAATATTTCTACTTTATGAGAATCATTCAATCCGCTTTCGTCTCTTAATTTCTGAAATTCTTTGAAAGACGGAATATTTAATACCGTATTCTGTACTTCTTCGTTTTCATAATTTGAAAAATGAACAAACGTAACACCGTCTTCTTTTACAAAAACTTTATATTCAAATTTTGTCTGGTCTAAAGCTTTAAAATCATTCAAAAACTGCTGAATATTGCTTTTGTTTTCAGAAACAAATTCAGGTTTTACGGTATAGGTTACGATGACGTTAATCATTTTCATATTTTCGTTATTGCGAGGAATAAAATAATCTTAAGTTTTTCCAATTCTTAAATTAATATAGATTAGTATAGTTTTGTTATTAAATTTTAGATGAGAGTTAATTTTCTTTCATTGAATAATTCTGTTAACATAACTTTTGCTTCCTCAAACAATATTTTAAACTCGTTGTAATAGTCTAAGAAATTTTTAACATCTACTTTACCACTTGAATTCATCACCTCTATTCCTTTGTAAAACTGAACTTGAGTTGCTGGTTCTAATTTAGGATCATAAGTTATTTTTGACATTGTTTTTGAATGTGCGTGCGCAAATCCATTTCGTATAGCAGATAATTTTCTAATTTTTTCAAGAACCTCTTTTGAAACATAATCAATATTTGCAAGAATCTTGATTTTCCCACCAAAACTAATTATCGAAGCGTTTAAAGCTATTTTTGTAAAATCATCAATATTTATTGGTTTAAAGAAATCAACAATTAATTTGTCAACGAACATTTCTATTCCATTTAAACAATCAATTGTCCAACCTCTCACTTCTTTGAGGTTATTTTCATCTACTAGTTTAGGTGTAATTATCATTTCTTAAAACAAATCATTTGCCGTAATACTCTTATCATGCTTCGTATAATCCACTGGCCTTTTAGCAAAGAAATCATCCATAGAATTAGCAAAAACTTCTTCTTCAAACCACATCAACGGACGGTATTGTTCAGGAGAGATGTTGTATCTCGGAGCCATGTTGATCTTCTTTAAACTGTCATCAACACGGTATTTCATAAAGTTGATTAAATCTTCTTTTGAAAATTTATCAAGCTCTCCCAATTCAAAGATCCAACTTAAGATTTCGCCTTCCAATTCAACAGACTGGTCTACCAAAGTATAAATATCTTCGATATCAGAATCAGTCAGAAGATCGGGTTGTTCTTCACGAATTTTGTTAATCAAATAGATTCCTCCGTTGGCGTGAATCTGCTCATCAACTGAAGTCCAGGCAATAATGTTGGAAACATTTTTCATGTAACCTTTAAATCTTGTGAACGAAAGGATGATGGCAAATTGAGAGAATAAAGACACGTTTTCAATCAAAATGCTGAACAGTAAAAGAGAAGATACATACTCTTTTGGCGTTGCAGAATTGGCGTGTTTCAAAACATTTGATAAGAATTCGATTCTTTTTTTAAGAGCAGGAACTTCTACAACATGAGTAAATTCTTCATTATAACCCAAAACTTCCAGCAAACGAGAGTAAGCTTCCGAATGACGGAACTCACATTCTGCAAAAGTGGCTCCCAAACCGTTCAGTTCAGGCTTTGGAAGGTGGTTGTAAAGATTTCCCCAAAAAGATTTTACAGAAACTTCGATCTGAGCAATCGCTAAAAGTGCATTTTTTACTGCGTTTTTTTCGTGCGGCTCAAGCTGAGAATGAAAATCCTGAACATCGGCGGTGAAATCTACTTCCGAATGTACCCAGAACGATTTGTTGATGGCTTCTACAAACTGCAGAACTTCAGGATACTCAAATGGCTTATAACTTACTCTTTTATCGAAAATTCCCATATTAAATTGTATTGTCTTACTGTTTTACTTAAAAATAGATTCTGCAATGTGCTCAGAAAAAGATAAGTATTTGATTTTTTGAATGTTATTCAATTTTGCAATCAAGCTTACTTCCTGTGTCAAACTATCTACAAAGTTAGAAAACCAAGCCCTATTTTGAAAGAGGAAAACACTAAAAGGCTGACTTTTAACCTTAAAAGTTTTCCACATTTACATGAAACTCCCTTTGCCATTGGATTAGAGGAACTTAAGCTTAAGAAACAAATCTCAAACAAAGATAACAGTTAAACACTTAATTTTATTTATTTGATAATCATTATTTTAAATATTAAACATGAAGAATTTTAAAGATTTTTTTATTCTTGTAACAAATTGTGTTTTATAACTACTTATAATGCATAAAAACATCCAAAGCTTAATGTTAGTAATTCAGGATTTACATAAATCATACGATACGGGAAAGAGTAAACTGCACGTTCTCAAGGGTATTAATCTTAATATTTCCGAAGGTGAATTTGTCTCTATTATGGGAAGTTCAGGTTCCGGAAAATCTACTTTGCTGAACATCATCGGAATTCTGGATGAGAAAGATTCCGGAGTATATGAGCTTGATGGTATTCCGATCGAACACCTTAATGAAGTAAAAGCCGCAGAATACCGTTCAAAATTTTTAGGATTTGTATTTCAGTCTTTCAACCTTATTGGTTACAAAACGGCTTTGGAAAATGTTGCGCTCCCATTGTATTACCAAAATGTATCGAGAAAAGAAAGAAACCAAAAGGCTTTAGAATATCTCGAAAAAGTTGGCTTGGCGCAATGGGCAAACCACTTACCGAACGAGCTTTCAGGAGGACAAAAACAGAGAGTTGCCATCGCAAGAGCTTTGATTACCAATCCGAAAGTGGTTTTGGCAGACGAACCGACAGGAGCATTAGACTCAAAAACAACACATGATATTATGAAGCTTCTTCAGGACATCAACAACGAAGGGAAAACCATCATCGTTGTAACCCACGAACCGGATGTTGCGGCACAGACGAAAAGAAATGTTATCCTCCGCGACGGAATTATTGAAAGTGATGAGTTTATTAAGCAGGTTGTTTTGTAGCTGGAAGATGGGTGCTGGAAGCTGGAAGTTTTTAGGACTTCATTATTTTCAGATTTAGTCAGAGGAAACAAAAATTTATTATAAAATAAAAAATCGGCGGTAAGATTGATAGACTTCCAGCTTCCCGCTTCAAACCAAAATATATGTTTGACCTAGATCGTTGGCAGGAAATATTCAGTTCGATTCGCAGTAATGTATTGCGAACGGTACTTTCGGGCTTTACCGTGGCATTGGGACTGTTTATTTTTATTGTTCTTTTCGGAATTGGGAAAGGTTTGCAGAATGCCTTTACCGAAGGTTTTGCAAGAGATGCCCAAAACCTGATTTCCATATTTACCGGGAAAACGACCATTGCTTACAATGGTTTGCAATCTGACCGTACCGTTACGATGAATAATGAAGATTATGATTTTCTGGTGAATACCGATAAAGAAAAAGTTGGGTACGCTTCACCAAGATATACCGCCAATCTTCTTGTAAAATATGGGAAAGAAAGCGGAAATTACCAGATCAACGGTGCCAATATGGAAGAGAAGTATATCGAGAACCGAAAAATGCTTCAGGGAAGATATTTGTCTCCAATAGATCTTGAGAGAAAGCAGCATGTTGCAGTTATCGGAAGAATGGTGCAACGTGACCTGATAAAAAACGGAAATCCTGTAGGAAAAGATTTAGATATTAACGGAACCATGTTTAAAGTGGTCGGAGTTTTTTCTGATGATGGAGGAGATTGGGACGAAAGACATATTACCATTCCGATCACTACTTTACAGCAGATGAAAAAGGGTTCAGATACTGTAAGTACGGTTTATATAGCATACGATGATAAGCTGACACCGGATCAGGCCATAAAATATGGAGATCAGCTGAAAGAAAAACTAAAATCACGTAAAAATGTTTCTCCGGATGATGAAAACGGAGTCCGTGTCTGGAACAATGCCCAGAATATGAGCGATACTTTTGTATTTATGGCGGTGCTTACAGGGATTGTCGGTTTTATTGGTCTGGGAACTCTAATTGCCGGAATCATCGGAATCAGCAACATCATGGTGTATATTGTGAAAGAAAGAACAAAAGAAATCGGAGTGCGAAAAGCGATTGGTGCAAAGCCAAGAAGTATTGTTGCGCTTATTGTTCAGGAAAGTGTTGTGATTACGGTAGTTTCAGGATTTGTAGGAGTAGGTTTGGGTATTGTGACGTTGAAGTTGATAGGAAACAATCTTGAAGAATTTTTCATTAAAAACCCAAGTGTAGGTTCAGGTGAAATCATCATGGCATTTTTTGCGCTTGTTTTCGCCGGATTTATTGCAGGTTTTGTTCCTGCATACAGAGCTTCGAAAATTAAACCAATTGAAGCACTGAGAACAGAATAGTTTAATGGTGAAATGTGAATTTTGAAATTGACTTACGAAACAAAATTCATTGTAAAACAAATTCACTTTTACAAAGTAAAAATTGACATTTTAAAGATGAACATTTTATTTAATAAAGATACATGGCAGGAGATTTATTATTCATTGAAGAATAATAAGCTTCGTACTTTTCTCACCATGATCGGCGTGGGTTGGGGAATGTTCTTGTACGTTGTGCTTTTGGGTGCTGCAAAAGGAATGGAAAATGGTTTTGATAAGCTTTTTTCTGGTTTTGCAACAAATTCTATATTTCTTTGGGCACAAAATACTTCTATTCCGTATGAAGGATTTCCGAAAGGAAGAGAAATGAATCTGAAACTTCAGGATATAGAAATGCTGCAGCGAAAAGTAAACGACATTGATTATATTTCTCCCAAAAATTCGAGAGGAAATTTCGGTAAAGCCGGAGAACAAATGTCGAGAAACGGTAAAACAGCAACTTATACGCTGAACGGAGATTATCCGATAGGAAATAAAATTTCAGAAAAAAAACTGATTTTCGGAAGATATTTGAATGATGCGGATGTTTCACAAAATAAAAATGTGGCGGTCATTGGTGAAGAGGTTTACAAAAACTTTTTTAATGCTAAAAAGAACGAAAACCCGATCGGTAAATCAATCAATATTAAAGGGATTTTCTTCAATGTGATCGGCGTTTTCAGGGTGAAAAAGGGTGGTGGTATGGATAATGACCAGACTGTTTTTATCCCGCTTTCCACTTTTACTAAAATATTTAATGACGGAGACAACGTCGATGTTTTTGCGATTGTAAGCAAGCCGAATGCAGATGTAAATTCGGTTGAAGATAAAGTAAAAAACGAGCTGAAAAAGAAAAATAAGGTTTCGCCGGAAGATACCAATGCTTTTGGAAGTTTTAACCTTGGAAAAGAATTTAAAAAACTGACCGGATTTCTAAGCGGAATGCAGCTTTTGACCATCATCGTAGGAACTTTGACGATTCTTGCGGGAGTAATCGCCATTTCGAATATCCTTTTGATTACTGTAAAAGAAAGAACCAAAGAAATAGGCATCAGAAGAGCTTTGGGAGCAAAACCAAGCGAAGTGAGAAACCAGATTTTGCTTGAAAGTGTAGTGATTACACTAAGTTCCGGAATTCTGGGTTTTATTTTTGGCATTATGATTCTCATGCTGATGAATATGATGACGCAGAATCAGGACGAATTTCCGTTTTATAATCCGACGGTAAATTACGGGAATGTATTCGGAGCCATGTCAGTAATGGTTATTTTGGGATTAATTATCGGAATGATTCCGGCTCAGAGAGCGGTGAAGATCAGACCAATTGAAGCTTTAAGAACTGAGTAAGGATGATGAAAAGATTCTCATTATTTCTGATTATTTTATGCTTTGGTATGGCTAAAGCACAGCAGAACGATTTTTTTGTATTTAAAGAAAGCGAAGTTTACAGTCTGTTCAATTTCATGGAAACGGCATCCAAAAAGCAGGGAACTTCATCAAATTACAGACAATATATTGAATCAAAATTATCAGGAGATCAAGAATTTCAGAGGCTTGCCAATGATTTTAAATCGATTGATTTTAATGAAGGAATCGTAAGACAGGATTATCCGAAAGGAAGAAATTACAGAAAAAGTTATCTTACATTATTAGTGGCGCAGTCTTTAAAGTCTAAAGATTTGAAAGATTTTAACGAAAGGATAACCGGAATACTTCCTGTAAATGAGCAGGTAAAAATGCTGGATATCCTTAAAAATGCACAGCCATACTTCAGGAAATATGTCTGGAATGATGGCGAATTGAAAATAAAAAACCAGATCTCAGATCTTAAAAAATACAGAGAGATGAGCTCTCAACTGTTTATAAAGTTTAATAAATTTTATAAATCTTCATGGGATCAGCAGATTCCGTTTTATGTAACGCTGTATCCAATTCCGGGAAAAAGCGGAAGTACAGTTTCTACACCTCATGCGAATGCTTTGTGTATAGGAACGCTTACGGATGCCAAAGATACGGAAGGAACTTTGAGTGTTACGATGCACGAAATGTGTCATATTCTGTATCATGAGCAAAGTCGCAACGTTCAGTTTGAGCAGGAGAAATATTTTAATGAAAACCCGTCTAAATATTCAAAGCTAGCCTATTCTTATTTTAACGAAGCGATGGCAACGGCTTTAGGAAACGGATATGCATGGAAGATGTTGAAAAAAGGAGTTTTGGATCAGGGTGAATGGTATAATAATACGACTATTGATCTTTTTGCAAAAGCAATTTATCCGATGACGGAAAAATATCTGGAAAGCAATAGGTCTATCGACAAAGAATTTATAAATCATGCTGTGAAAGTATTTGGAGAAACCTTTCCGGATGCTATTTATGAATATGATCAGAATTTTAATACCATTAATATTTTCACGGATGATATCGATGGCAATTATATTTTCGATAATTTCTTTGATTATTTTAATGCCAATAATGTCGGAGTAAGCAGCCCGATGAAAAATATTTCGCAGAGCCCGAAGCTTTTGGAAGACAGTTCATCTTTTATCATCATTTTAGATAAACAGCAGAAAGAATATCTGGAAGAATTGAAAACCGTTTTTCCTGAGATTAAAAATATTAAATATGACCAGTCGGTGCAGAACATCAGTTTTCTCGATTCAAAAGGAAGGATGATTGTATTGCTTTTCATATCTAAAAAAGAAGATCTGAAAGCCGCAATGGAAAAGCTTTCAAAACACAAGAAAGTAGACAAAAATAAACTCATTCAATATTAAAATAAACGATACATATGAAATCCTACAAGATTACATATGGTAATTAAAAAAATAAAAATTTACATATGAAAAAGAAATTCACCCTGAAAAAAGCCATTTATATCCTTTTAGGGATCGTATTTGCGGTTGCTCTGATTTCAGGAATCGGATATGTGATTAAATCTAATTCTAAACAAAATGAAGCATTCCTGACCAGAAAACCGACCATTCAGAATATGGAAGATAAGGTGATGGCAACAGGAAAAATTGTTCCCAAAGAAGAAATCGAAATTAAGCCCAATATTGCAGGTATTATCGATAAAATTTTGGTTGATGAAGGTGATAAAGTAGAGGCAGGGCAACTGATTGCCACTGTGAGAATCGTTCCTAATATCGCTGAAGTAAACAATGCACAGCAGAATGTTCAGAACGCACAGCTTCAAATTAATAATGCAAAAGCCAATGTTTCGAATATGCAGACCCAGTTTGCGATGTCTGAAAAATTATTCAAGCAGGGTGTGATTTCAAAGCAGGAATATCTTACGGCTCAACAGCAATTGTACACCCAACAACAAACTTTGAAAAACGCAAATCAACAGTTGGTAACTGCCCAAAAATCATTGCAGATTGCTAAAACAGGTGCGATTCCTGAGTTACAAGGTTTGGCAACTACTCAAATCCGTTCAAAAGCATCAGGAACCGTTCTTGAAGTTCCGGTAAAAGTAGGAAGTCAGGTAATTGAAGCCAACTCATTCAATGCAGGAACAACGATTTGTTCAATCGCAGATTTAAGTTCATTGATTTTCCAGGGTGAAATTGATGAAGCACAAGCCGGAAAACTGAAGCAGGGAATGGACATGAACATTGTGATCGGTGCTTTGCAGAACAAATCTTTCCCGGGTAAACTGACGATGATCGCACCCAAAGGAAAAGACACCAACGGAACAATAAAATTCCCGGTTGAAGGTGATGTAAACAATCCAAATAACGAATACATCAGAGCCGGATTTTCGGCAAACGGAGAAATCGTAATGAGTTCTCAGAAAAATGCTTTGCTTTTGGATGAATCTCTGATTCAGTATGAAAAGAAAAACAGTAAAGACGTTCCTTTCGTTGAGGTAAAACAGAAAGATGGCAAGTTTAAAAAAGTAAATGTTAAATTAGGCGCAAGTGACGGAATCAACGTACAGATTTTACCGGGCTCAGGAATAGATCAAAATTCTGAAGTGAAAGTCTGGAATCCTTCTGATAAAGACAAGGAGGAATTAAAAGAAAAAGCGAAGAAATAATCAGTTTAAAAATACTGACTTATTATATGAAGAAAATATTTTCTTTTTTCCTTTTAAGCTTAATGACAAGTTTGTTTTTTGCGCAGTCCGATAATTATAAATCAATGGCTGATCGTTTTCAGAGTGATTATAATTCAGGAAATTACGACGCAATTTATAACAGCTTTTCTGCTGAAATGAAAACAGCATTGCCTTTGGAAGATACAAAACAGTTCCTATCAGGCTTAAAGCTTCAGCTAGGTAAAATTGAAAGCAAAGAGTTTGTCACCATGGAACAAACCTATGCGGTCTACAAAACCAAATTTGAAAAAGCTGTTTTTGCGGTGAATATTTCTTTGGATCAGCAGAATAGAATCAACGGACTTTTTGTAAAGCCTTATGAAGAAAAAAACAAAGCTGATGGAAATAACAAAACAGTAAATGCTTTACATGGATTTCCAAAAAGCATAAGTGACGCTGTATTTTCAAGTGCGAAAGATTTTCCGGATAATACACAAATTTCAATTGCCTTTATTCAAAATGGTAAAACTCAGTTTTACGGAATTACTAAGCAGAATGATACGGTAAAAAGTATTAAAAATCAAAACAAAGTTTTTGAAATTGGCTCGGTTACAAAAGCTTTTACAGTAACGGTTTTGGCTTCGTTGGTTCAGGATAAAAAGATCAGTTTAAACGATAATATCAATTCATATTTTTCTTTTCCTTTTAAAGATAAAATAAAATTAAATTTTCAAAGTTTAGCAAATCATACTTCAGGTTTGCCTCGTCTTCCGGATAACTTGGATTTATCTAATGAAAGCAATCCGTATAAAAATTATGGTAAAAAGGAGATCGAAGATTATCTTAAAAACAATTTGAAATTAGAGAGCAATTCTTCAACGAAATATGAATATTCAAATTTAGGAGCAGGATTGTTGGGCTACACACTTGGATTAAGCCAAAAAACTACATTTCAGCAGTTGTTGCAGAAAAGAATTTTCGATCGATATAACATGAAAGATTCCTTTACCAGTTCTGAAAATCTGAAAGACAAGCTTGTAAGCGGGATAAATGCAAATGGAGAAAAAATTCCCAATTGGGACTTTGATGTCTTGTTTGGAGGTGGCGGAATTTTATCAACAGCCGAAGATTTATCCAAATTTATAGAGGCACAGTTTAATATTAAAAATGCAGAACTTGCCTTAACAAGAAAACCCACTTTTACCATTAATGATAAAATGAAAATCGGATTAGGTTGGCATATTCTGAAAAATAAAAACAGCAATGAATTTTTATGGCATAACGGCGGAACAGCAGGATATTCTTCATCTTTGGCTTTTAATGCTGAAAATAAAAATGCTGTAATTATTTTATCAAATGTTTCAGCTTTCAATCCTAAAATGGAAAATATAGATAATTTATGCTTTGAATTGATGGATTTGACAAATAAAAAATAAACGAAAAACCGATTTCATCTTAAATAAAAAGTCCCAAATTTTGGGACTTTTATGTTTTAAATTTAAATTAGCTCAGAAACTTTATTTCTTTATCTTTAAAATTGTTTTTTGCGACGATTTTATTCATAGTAACCAGCATTCTTTTGCGAAGCTTAGCCAATTTTCTGATGTTCTTATCTTCACTGTAATCAAAAATACTGTCTTTGAAACTGAAGGTATCACCGTCTTTAAATTCTATTTTATTTTTCTTCAGTTCTCCGAACAGCATAAGGTTGGTCATACTTTCAAGGATGTAATGTTCAGAGTTTTCTAAAGATTTTAAAGTGTTAAGTAATTGTTTTTTGTATTTTTTCTTTCCCATAATTCAGACAATTTTTCTTTACGCAAATATATTGTTTTCATTATAAAGTTATTTTATAATATCTGACTGAATAATTTTCTGGTGATGATAAAATTTAAAAATTAGTTTTACAATATATTTTATTATCGTAATATTGCAATATAAAAGTTAATTATGGGACTTACAAAAACTGAAATTTTTACTGAAAAGCAAAACAGATTAGCAACGCTTTTCAAAGTTTTGGGACATCCGGCAAGAATTGCAATCCTGCAACATATTATCGATCAGAAAGCCTGTATCTGTAATGATCTGGTAGAAGAATTAGGTTTGGCACAAGCCACAATTTCTCAGCATTTAAAAGAACTAAAAAATATTGGGATCATCAAAGGGACTATTGATGGGAAATCTGTTTGCTATTGTATCGACGATAATATCTGGAATGATATTAAAAGTGAACTTGGCTTGTTTTTTAATCAGGATACTCAATCAAAAACTTGCTGTTAAAAGCATTTTTTTGCAAATAATAATCGGTATATAGCGATATAACAATATTAAACATAAAAATTAAAATATGAAATTATCAGAGATTAAACAAATTTTACAATCAGTTGAAAATGTAGAATTTCAATTGGAAAACGGAAGATTCGTTCCGGAACATTTTCACGTTACAGAAATCGGAATGGTTACCAAAAACTTCATCGATTGCGGTGGAACAATCAGAAAAGAAGAAAAAGTAAATTTCCAGCTATGGAATGCGAATGATTATGAACATCGTTTGAAACCGGCAAAACTGCTTCACATCATTCAGCTTTCAGAAGAAAAATTGGGTATTGAAGATTCCGAAATTGAAGTAGAATATCAGGATAAAACGATCGGCAAATATGATCTCGAATTCAATGGGAACAACTTCATTCTGAAAAATAAACTGACTGCCTGTCTCGCTGAAGATGCATGCGGAATTCCTGCCGAAAAACAAAAATTAAATTTGCGTGACTTGTCAGGGAAACAAGACATTTGTTGTACTCCAAATTCAGGATGTTGCTAAAAGATGAAACAAGCATTCATTAAATATAAAAAACCAATCATAATAACATTTTCAGTAATTGTTTTGCAATTGGTTTTTGGTTTTGATCCTAAGTTTTTCATTATTAATATAATTTGGTTATTCGTTTAGATATGGAAAAAAGAATATTAGTGCTTTGCACGGGAAATAGTTGCAGAAGTCAGATCGCAGAAGGCTATTTAAGGTATTTCGCTCAAAATAAGGCAGAAATTTACAGTGCCGGAATTGAAACACATGGCGTGAATCCGAAAGCAATTGCAATGATGAAAGAAGATGGAATTGATATTTCTAATCATACTTCAAATAATATAGACGAATATAGAAATGTAGATTTTGATTTTGTGATTACGGTTTGTGATCATGCTAAAGAAAATTGTCCTTACTTTCCCTCAAAAGCACAGGTTTTTCATCATAATTTTCTAGATCCTGCGAAGGCAAAAGGTACAGATGAAGAAATTTTTCATTATTTTAGAGAGGTACGCAATCAGATTAAAGCATACTGTGAAAATTTTATTGAAGATAATATTAAAAAGTAAGATTAAATATTATAAAATTAAATCATCCAAAGCATTGCATGAATCTTGGCGAAATTTTCCGTATTTTTGGGCTTGAAATTTAAAAATCTATAAGTAAATGGACATTATTTTTGACCTTATCGAAAAAGAAAGAGAAAGACAGTCTCACGGATTAGAGCTTATTGCTTCAGAGAATTTTGTTTCTGAAAATGTGATGAAAGCGATGGGAAGTGTGTTGACCAACAAATATGCAGAAGGATATCCGGGAAAAAGATATTACGGAGGTTGTGAAGTGGTAGATGAGGTTGAAACTTTGGCGATCGAAAGAGCAAAACAGCTTTTTGGCGTTGATTATGTAAATGTTCAGCCGCATTCTGGTTCTCAGGCAAATGCTGCAATTTATTTGGCGGTTTTGAAGCCCGGAGATAAAATTATGGGGATGGATCTTTCGATGGGAGGTCACCTTACTCACGGTTCTGCAGTGAACTTTTCCGGAATTCAGTATGATGTGGTTTCTTACGGAGTACAGCAGGAAACAGGTTTGATCGATTATGATCAAATGAGAGAAGTGGCTTTGAGAGAAAAACCGAAAATGTTGATCGCTGGTTTCTCGGCATATTCAAGAGATTTAGATTATGCTAAATTCAGAGAAGTGGCAGACGAAATCGGAGCGACTCTTTGGGCAGATATTGCGCACCCTGCAGGTTTGGTGGCTAAAGGATTATTAAATTCTCCGTTCGAACATTGCCACGTTGTAACAACAACTACCCACAAGACTTTGAGAGGTCCTAGAGGAGGAATGATCATGATGGGGAAAGATTTTGAAAATACGTACGGTCACAAAACGCCGAAAGGAGAAATCAAAATGATGAGTCAGGTTTTGGATGGTGCTGTTTTTCCGGGAATTCAGGGTGGTCCGTTAGAGCACGTTATTGCAGGTAAAGCAGTTGCATTTGCAGAAGCAATCGATGATCAATTCTTAACGTATGCAAAGCAGGTTAAATCTAATGCTCAGGCTTTATCTAAAGCGATGATTAGCAACGGATTTGATATTGTAAGCGGCGGAACAGACAATCACTTAATGTTGGTAGATCTTAGAAATAAAGGCGTAAACGGAAAAGAAACTGAAAAAGCTTTGGTAAAAGCAGATATTACTTGTAATAAAAATATGGTTCCTTTTGATGACAAATCGCCGTTCACTACTTCTGGTATCAGACTGGGAACTGCAGCAATCACAACAAGAGGTCTAAAAGAAAATGATATGGAAACCATCGCAGGATTAATTTCTGAAGTAGTTGATAATATCAAAAATGAAGAAGTAATTGCTGATGTTAGAAAAAAAGTAAACTCTTTAATGGAGGGTAAGGCTTTATTTAATTATTAATAAATTTTTAGCTGTTGGCAATTTGCTTTTAGCTTTTAAAAAAATAAATCAAAAGAGGTGCAAAGTATTTTGTGCCTCTTTTTTGCAAATTGTAATTTTGTACCATCAACCATCAACCATCAACCATCACCATCAACCATCAACCAAAAAAATGAATTCCGACAAAAAATTGTTCACCTTTGAAGAAATAAAACAGAAACTGGTCAACTATTGTGTATATCAGGATCGATGTCATGCAGAAGTGGAACAAAAGATGCGTGAATTTGTTTTGATTCCTGAAGCGAAAGAAGAAATCCTTTTGTATTTAATGAAGGAAAATTATCTGAATGAGGAGCGTTTTACCCGAAGCTACATCCGCGGAAAATTTTATATTAAAAATTGGGGAAAAACCAAAATTAAGATTAATTTAAAACAGAAAGGCATCACCGAAAAACTAATCTCTACCTGTTTTGATGAAATTGATGAAAATGATTATTTAAACATAATAACCAAGATCTACGGAAATTACGAGGGTAAATTGAAAGGATTACAGAATTATCAAAAAAAAACTAAGACTATTAAATATCTTCTAAATAAGGGCTTCGAATACGAAACTATTTTGCAAGTAATTGAAAATTAACATATACGTAATTTTAACGTTCATTAATATTATTTAGATTTGTCAGACGAAAAAAATAATTTATATGAATTTAAAATTACAAAGTAAATCAAGGACGATTTTTGCGTTTTTGATGGCTCTGTTCTCGGTCTGGGGATGGGGGCAAACAGTGTGGACATATAATTTTGGAACCACTACTGCTACTGTAAGTGGTGCTTCTTCGGATGCATCAAACAGTTTCCCAAACACTCAAACAAATGGCGGGACTGTAAAAGCGCGTATTGGAAATGGTACTGGATCTAGCGCCGGATCTTTTACACTTGCTAATCCAGGGCTTCCAGCATTAGGAACGGAAGCAGAACTTCAATTCAAAACTAATGGCGGAACAACATCTGCAACAAAATTTGGATTGTATGACTACACTGCAAGCAGAGAAGGTTACATGAAGTTTAGGATTGCATTTTCTGGAGGATCTGCAGGAACTTATGCACTTGCTTTGGGTGATGGAACTAATTTTAGTGATAATAACTCTGTTAGCAGTACTCAGATATTTTCTGGTATACAGTGGCAATTTGGATCATCTAATGCTATATCATATCAAGTGCTGAATGGTGGAAGTTGGGTAACAACAGGTCTTCCAGCAAATAGTTCTACAACTCTTTTTTCACAAAGTACATCAAATGTTTTTGAGGTAGAGATTTATTATAATAATACGGCAAACTCAATTACATATTCAAAAGGAGGATCATATGATCTTAGTGTAGGGAAATGGGATTTATGGGTAAATAATGTTAAGATTAATACTTCAGAATTATCAAAAGGATCGCTAAGTTCCACTGGTAATATAGACTCTTTTATATTCTATCACCAATCTAGTGTTGCCGGTGGTACTCAAGGTACTATTTACATTGATGATATAGAGTATTCAAATGCTCTTCCTGTAGTGTCTTGTACAGCACCTGCTACACCTAATGGTGTAATTTCAGGAGCACAATCAGCTTGTAATACAGGTACTTTGACATATACTTACGGAACCGGTGAGCCATTAAGTGGTGTTTCTTATTATTGGCAGACATCTGCAACAGGAACAAATAGTACTGCTGCAAATAGTGCATCAAACCCTTTGAATATTACTTCTTCAGGATCATATTTTGTTAGAGCCTACAATGGCACATGTTGGTCAACAGCAACAACTGCTTATGGTGTAACAATTAATTCTAATCCTACAATTGGTTCGCAGCCATCAAATCAAACAGTAACAGCTCCAACAGCAGCTATTTTTAATGTAACTGCTCCCGGAACAAATACCTATCAATGGCAGGTAAATAAAAATAATGGAAATGGTTTTGTTAATGTTACAGATGGAACAGGTGGAACAGGTGGAACAACGGCTTCATATACCACAGAAGCTACAAGTGCATCTATGAATGGTTATCTGTATCAAGTGCTGGTAACAAACTCTTGCGGTAATGTAACATCGTCATCGGCTACATTAACAGTAGTAATCCCCCCTGCAAATGATCTTTGTTCTTCTGCAACAGCTTTAACGTCAGGAAATACCTTAACCGGATCCATGGTTAATGCAACAGCAACATCTGGTCTTGCCGCATCTCCAACAAAAAAAGATGTTTGGTATAAATATACTGCATTAAATTCTGGTAACCATGTTATCACTGCTAATTTTGCTTCAGGAGTAGATTTAGATATTCATATATACACAGGAGCTTGTCCTGCTTCTGGTAATGCTACATTTGTTGGGGAAACTGTAGGTGGTACATCTGAAGTTCTTAACGCAAATTTAGTAAGCGGAACTGATTATTATATCCGAGTTATTGATTACGATGAAAATGCCACTACATTTACAATCAACTTGCAGGAGCCTTTGCCATGTGTAGCTCCAGCTATTGTAACCAATCTCAATTTAACGCCAACATCAAGCAGTATTGCAGGTACATTTACTGCTAACACTGCTTCTGGATATATGGTTGTGCTTAGTACCAATTCTACATTATCTTCTTCTCCGGTAAATGGAATAATTTATAATGTCGGAGACTCTTTTGGAGGCGGAACCGTAGTTAAATTTTCTGCTGGTGCAAATTTTACAGCTAATAATTTAAATCAAAATACAAATTATCATTTTTTTGTATTCTCATATAATACGCAATGTATTGGGGAGCCATTTTACAACGGAACATCTCTAAATGGAACTGTGGCTACTTTAACGGGACCTTGTTTAAGTGAAGATTTTACAGGTTGGAGTAATGCTTATGGAAATTGGACTAGAACAACTTCTGCCGGAACGTGGACTGCAGTTGACTCTTTTTCCGGAGGAGGACAGATTCAAATGAATGATGTAGGAGATTATTTAGAACTTCCTCTTTTAAATAATCCTTCTTCAATGTCATATGATGGTGCTCTGAGTTCTTCTCCAAGTAGCAACAATAGAATAAAAGTACAGTATTATAATGGTACTTCATGGGTTGATGTAATAGAACACACGGCTACATCTACAACATTTGCTTCTTTTACTGCAACCTTTCCTAGTCAATTAGCTTCAATGACTGGAGTACGAGTGAGATTGTATCGATCAGCTGATGATAGAACGCATTATATAGATAATGTTCAGGTATTTTGTGCTACACCAATTGCAGGAACTACATGGACTAATTCAGGTTGGTCAAACGGTACTCCTTCAGCAACAGTTGATGCGATTATTTCAAGTAATTATTCTGGAAGTGGTTTTGTTGCGCAGAATCTAACAATTGATCCAACCTATACCCTTACAATCAATAATAACGAAACCGTTACCGCAGGAAATGTAACGAACAACGGTAACATTATTGTAAATGACGGAGGTAATTTTGTTCAGACAACTGGCGGTGTTTATACATCTGGAACAGGAGCTTCTTTTATAACAAACAGAAACAGTGCAAGTGTTGGAGGAAAATATGTATTCTGGTCATCACCAGTTGCAAACCAGAATTTGTATACAGCATATTCAAATGGTTCTTCTGCTACTGCACCAACTTATGTTATGACTTACGATACAGCAACAAATCTTTATCCTAACGTTACAAATGATAATGCAAACTTTACCAATAATGCAGGGAAAGGATATTCTGTAAAAGTACCTGCAAATAACGCAACCGTAGCTTTTGGAGGAGGTTCTCAAATTCCGAACAATGGTACCGTGAATGTAGCATTAGCAGGAACATCTGGAGGTATCAACAATTTTAATTTAATTGGAAATCCGTATCCTTCTAATATCGATTTGAATGCCTTCTATTCTGCAAACCAATCTTTATTAAATTCAACATTCTGGTTTTGGGACAACACAACGGGGAATGTTACTACACAAACAGGTAATACTTCGGTTAATGTAGGTTATGCTACGGTGAATGCTGCGGATCCTGCAGGCAACACATGGGTAGAAGCACCGGGAACACAGACTTATAATAATACTGTTCTTAATGCAACAGGAAATATTGCAAAAGTGGGGCAGGGCTTTATTGTAAAAGCGCTTGATGCCGGAAATGTTTCGTTTACAAACGCAATGCGTTCTTCAAGTGTTGGAGGTACATTAAACAAAAATGCAAGTTCAGGTAAATTCTGGATTAAATTAACGACTTCTTACGGAAATACAGTTACTCAGGCAATCACATACAGTCAAGGTGCTTCAGATGCTTATGATGTATATGATTCTAAGGCAATGGGTATGGGTTCTGATGCATTCTATAATTTAGTTGGTGCTGAAAAATTGGTTATTCAGGGTAAATCAACTTTCCATATTGATGATGTTGTTCAGTTGGGTAACAAACATTTCGAAAACGGAAACTTTACCATTTCTTTATCTCATAAAGAAGGTCTGTTTGCAAATGGTCAGGATATTTATCTACATGATAAACAAACGGGAACTTATACAAACCTACAGTCTGGAGCATACAACTTCTCAGCTAATGCAGGAGATTTCACAAACAGATTTGAGATCGTATATAAATTAAATGTATTATCTACCAACGAAACAGAAAAAGGAAGTTTTGAAGTTTACAGAAACGGTGAAGATTTCGTAGTAAGAAACAATAAGAATATTCAATCTGTTGAAGTTTTTGATGCAGCAGGAAGAAAAGTTCAGCAAGTTACTTCTAATTCAAAATCGCTAACTGTAAAAGTTCAGGCTAAAGGTCTTTATATTCTAAAGGCAATTTCTGAAGGTAAAGAATATACTCAAAAAATAATTAAATAAGAAGATGATGAAAAATATAGTAACAGGATTTTTATTGGTTATTTCTAGCGTTGCATTTGGGCAATCAGATAATCCTTATGTTTATGACGAGCCAGAAATGTCTACAATGGCAGATGGTGAAAATCCGGCTGGACCGGGAGATCCAAAGTTGGTTCCAATTGATGATTATATTCCGGCTCTAATGGTGGTTGCTGTGATCTTTACTTTTGCCTATGCAAAAAGAAAGAAATTGTCTGCAGAATAATCGTCAAAAATCAATTAATCTATATAGACTTCCGAAACAAATTTTCGGAAGTCTTTTTTATATTACTCATAATTAATAAATTGTATAACAGAAGACTTTGTTTTGTAAAATTTTTATTCATTTATGTTTTTTATTGAATTTTTTTACATTAATTTGTGATTTGTGTTAATTTTAAAATATATAATTTTGTTTAAAATAAAATATCTCCATTACTAATTTTTTTATAGAAATAATATGATTATATTTGCCAAAAATAATTGAAACACCGAAATGTTGAATGAAAAAGCTTAATGATGCTTTTGCTGCCTTGTATAATGGGGATAATATTGTGAAACTCACAGAGCTAAGATATATACCAAGATGGATTGTAATTTTGATAGATGTTTCTATTGTATTATTCTCAATTCTTCTTTCTTATTTTTTTCTCGAGAAACTTCATGTAAGTGTCAACTTTCCGCAGTATTTATTTGAACAAAAGCTTTTATTGATTGCTGTAAATGTACTGTTTATGTTTGTTTTTAAAACATATGCAGGAATTATCAGGCACTCTACCTTTTTTGACTTGTTTAAAATCATCCTGTCTTCGGGATGTACTTTGTGCACTCTTTTGTTGATCAATGTGGGAACGGAATTTTGGCTTCAGAAGCCTTTGTATCTGTATCCTAATTTATTTCTTTACTTCTTTATTTCTGTTTCCATCATGTTTTTTTTCAGAATGGTTACCAAACAGTTCTTTAATATCTTGATAGATTATAAGGGGTCATCTTCCAAAGTAAGAGTTGCTGTAGTGGGAGTAGGTGATGCTTCTGTATCTTTAGCTAGAGCAATTTTACATAATCCAAATTATCCTTATCGTTTATCGGGGTTTCTTACAAAAAGATCCGATTCGCATAAAGCTGTTCTTTTGGGGCATAAAATTTATAATATCGACCACTTTTTCAGTAATAAAAACTTAGTAAGCCGGTTTGATGCAGTTTTAATTATTAAAGAAATTATGACCAAGCACGAATTGGAAGAATGGATGACCCTTGCATTAGACAATGGGTTAAAAGTTTTGAAAGCACCTACCCTCAGTAAAATGCGTGATTCTGATCTCGTTGGTGGAATTCGCCAATTGCAGATTGAAGATTTACTGAATAGAAGACCTATTAAAATCGAAAATGAAGAGGTAAGAAGAAGGCATTTTGAAAAAAATGTATTGGTTACGGGTGGAGCAGGGTCTATTGGAAGTGAAATTGTTAGACAGGTTTCGCAGTTCAATCCATCACTTATCGTTGTTCTTGATCAGGCAGAATCTCCTTTGTATGAATTAGAATTGGAACTTATTGAAAAATTTCCTGAGCAAAAGTTTAAATTTGTTTTGGCCGATATTTCAAATAATTACAGGCTCGAGAAAATTTTTGAAACCTATCAGTTCTCAATGGTTTATCACGCAGCAGCATATAAGCACGTTCCGCTGATTGAAGAAAATCCACACGAAGCAATTTTTGTAAATGTTTTGGGAACTAAAAATTTAGCTCTATTATCAAAAAAATATAAGGTAAACCGTTTTGTAATGGTTTCTACAGATAAAGCGGTGAACCCTACTAATGTGATGGGGGCATCCAAAAGAACGGCAGAACTTTTCGTACAGTCATTGCAGAATTCTGAAGGAAACAAGACGAAATTCATTACAACCCGTTTTGGGAATGTTTTAGGTTCTAATGGATCAGTAATTCCACATTTCAGAAAACAGATAGAAAAAGGTGGACCTGTCACGATTACTCATCCAGACATTATCCGTTATTTTATGACAATTCCGGAAGCTTGCGAACTGGTACTTCAGGCAGGGACGATGGGACAGGGTGGAGAAATCTATGTTTTTGATATGGGAGAGCCTGTGAAAATTTTGGATTTGGCGAGAAGAATGATCAAATTATCCGGGTATACTCCCGATATAGATATTGAAATTAAGTTTATAGGATTAAGACCTGGAGAAAAATTATACGAAGAACTGTTGAGTAACAATGCAACAACAGTTCCTACCCACAATGAAAAAATAATGATTTCTAAAGATCCTTCGTTAGGATTTGATGAAATTGAAGTCTTATGTAAACAGATCGTTAAATCTGCTGTTAAGAGAGATAAATTGCAGGTGGTAAAGCTTTTGAAAGACATTGTCCCAGAATTTATAAGCAACAACTCAGAGTTTGAAATTTTAGATAAAAAAGAAGTTGCTCCGGCGAATATTGTTATTGACAATTAGTTTTTAACTAAAACTTGTTAATTTATTAAAAGGTGAATTAACATTTAATAAACAAGCAAATTTTGTTTAAAGAATAATAATCCTATTTTTGTGAAAAATTTATCAGAAATGATTTTAAAAAAATATTTTATTTACGGTTTTTTAAGTTTGGCAATCTTTTCATGTACTCCTAGACAGGAGATTAATTACATGAAAGATATTGAAAGCATAGCTTTGGATAATTCTATTAAAAACAGCCGAAGCACTTTACAGCCGGGAGATCAGTTAATTATCACGATTACTGCAAAAGATTTGGATGTAGTGAAACCTTTTAACCAGACTTATTCTTCCAGTTCTACAATCACACAATATTCTAATCCCAGCTCAAATAGTCTTCCACAACAAATTCCCGTTTCAGGACCTACATATAGTGTAGATACAGATTATAACATTGTTTTCCCACAAGTCGGAAAAGTGAGTGTTCAAGGTGAAAATGTAGAAAGCTTTAGAGTAAAACTTGCAGGACTAATCAGCCAGTACGTAAAAGATCCTGTTGTGGATGCCAAACTGATAAATTTCAGGGTTTCAGTAGTAGGTGAGGTCACAAGACCGGGTACCTATGTCGTTCCGGATGGAACTACTACGATTTGGGGGGCATTAGGATTGGCAGGTGACCTTACTCCATTTGGAGTTAGACAAAATGTCTTAGTTATAAGAACTGTTGATGGCGTTATTACACAGAATCGTATTGATCTTACAAGTGCACAATTTATTAATTCTCCATATTATTATTTAAAGCAAAATGATGTTATTTACGTACAACCAAATTCAAACAGAGAAAAAGCTGCGAGGGTAGACCCAAATACAGGTTTATATATTTCGGTGGCATCCGTTCTTGCTTCTTTGGTAATCGGGGTTTTAGCATTGGTTAAAAATTAAGAAATTTATTTACGAAATTTATTTTACTATATAGTGGATTATAATCAAAACCAGGAAGAGTTTCAGGAAGAAACACTCAATATCAGAGAGATTATTCGACCATATATTCATAGATGGTATTGGTTTATCGGGGGCTCGATAGTATCAGTCATTTTGGCATGGTTTTTTTTGCGTTACAGTATACCGGTTTATAGTGCCGAATCTACATTATTGATTAAAGAGGTTAAAAAATCGGCTTCAGGGCAGCCTGAAATGTCTGTTATTTCTGAATTAGGAGGTATAGGAGGTATGGGAACAAATTCCGTAGACAACGAAATTGAAATTCTTAAGTCTAAAAAGCTGATGCTTTCTGTAGTAAAAGAAGAATCTCTGGAAACCAATATATATGCAAAAGGGAAAATAAAAGAGACAGAACTTTATAAAGAAACTTCTCCTTTTATCGTACGTATCATCAGCGAAAATAAGAAAGCTATATATCCTACAAAGATTGTTGTTGCTAAAATTGAAGGCAACAAAATCATTATAGAATCTGAAGAATTTAAAAAAGATATTATTGCTGAATTTAATAAATCGGTCACTATGCCTTTTGGTGTGATTATGTTTCAGAAAAATGAACAGTATAGATCCGCACTTAATGATAAATCGACAAAAGAATTCAGACTTCAGTTCATGTCAGCTATGACCAGAGCGAGATATTACTTAAGCAAGTTAAGTGTCAATTTAGTTCAAAAGGAAGCTACAGTATTAAAGATTTCAATTACAGATCCTGTTCCAGATAAAGCAGAAGATATTCTGGATGCTTTGGCTATTAATTATAATAAGGAAGCGGTTCTTGACAAAAACTCTGAAGCTCAGAAAACTGCTAGTTTTATTGATGAGAGAATTAATCTAATAGGAAAAGAGTTAGGAAATGTTGAGAACCAGAAAGAGGATTTCAAGGTGAAAAATAATATTGCCGATATTCAAACTGAAGCAGAACTTTCTTTGGAAACGGCAATGAAAAACCGTCAAAGCCAACTTGAAGTAGAATCTCAGCTTGAATTGGTGAATGGCTTAATTAATGATTTAATCAAACAAGGAAATTATCAGGTTCTTCCTTTGAATGTTGGTCTGACAGATTCAAATATTACTTCTGATATTGCAGCGTATAACCAACTTGTAATTGAAAGAAACCGTTTGCTTGAAAACTCTACAACAGCAAACCCTGTTGTTCAGGATGCAACTAAACAGATCAGCAGTATGCGGAGTGCAGTATTGCAAAGTCTGCAAAAAAGCAGATCGGGGCTACAGATTTCAAGAAATAGCATTTCAGGAGAACTTAGCAGATTATCAGGTAAGATTTCAAAAATTCCTGTTCAGGAGAAAATGTTTCGTAGTATCGAAAGACAACAGAATATTAAAGAGCAGCTTTATCTTCTTCTACTGCAAAAAAGAGAAGAAGCGGCCATTTCATTGGCCATAGCAGCACCGAAAGCAAGAATTGTTGATGATGCTTTAGTAAATCCTACACCAGTATCTCCGAAGAAGATGAT
Organism: Chryseobacterium formosense; assembly: GCF_900116415.1. Lineage (GTDB taxonomy): Bacteria > Bacteroidota > Bacteroidia > Flavobacteriales > Weeksellaceae > Chryseobacterium > Chryseobacterium formosense. The sequence goes on from NZ_FPAP01000001.1 coordinate 39,466, forward strand.
TATTTATCTGGCTGCTTTAGTTATAGGGTTACTGATTCCATTTGGTATTATTTATTTGTTGGAATTATTCAACAATAAAGTTAAAACTAAGCAAGAATTAGAAAAACTGGCTGATGGAGCGACAGTTATCGGAGAACTTCCTTCTTTAGAAAAAGGAGATCCCGAAATCGTGCAGCTGAATGATTTGTCGCCTTTAGCGGAAGCTTTTAGAATTTTAATTACAAACATTAATTTTATGTTGCCTAAAAATAAAAAAGGCAATGTGATTTTTGTAACATCCTCAGTAAAAGGTGAAGGTAAAACTTTTACCTCTGTAAATTTGGCGCTTACATTAGCGACACCACGCAAAAAAGTCATTATCATTGGCTCAGATATCAGAAATCCGCAACTGCAGAGGTATAACGAGAGCAGAAGAGGTCTGATTGGGTTGTCAGAATTTATGTATGATGAGCAGATGGAAGTATCTGAAATCATTCATCCAACTTCATTTAATCCTTATTGTGATGTAATTTATTCAGGAGCGATTACACCAAATCCGACAGAATTATTATCTAACGGAAGATATCAGGAATTGGTAGAAAGTCTCAAGCCAATGTATGATTACATTTTGCTAGACACGGCTCCTTTAATGCTTGTAACAGATTCATTCTTAATTGCAGATGTAGCAGATGTTACGGTGTATGTAACAAGATCTGGTTATACAGAAAAAGAATTAATAGGATTTGTAAGCAAACAAGTAAAAGACAAAAAAATCAAAAATGTAGGTTTGGTACTTAATGATGTAAGTAAAGTTCATAGTGGATATGGTTATGGTAAATATGGCTACGGATATTCGGCAGACAGTCATAAGCCTTGGTGGAAAAAATTATTCGGAAAATAAATTTTTTAAAAATATTAATTGATAATAAATTTAATCTAAAAAAATAGAAACTCAATTAGTATTTCAAGGTAATTTTAGTATGGAACAAATAAAAATTGCAATAGTAGGTTTAGGATATGTAGGTTTGCCTTTAGCAAGGCTTTTTGCAACCCAATATCCGGTAGTGGGTTTTGATATAAATCAGAAGAGAGTAGATGAATTGCAGAACGGAAAAGACACTACTTTAGAAGTTGATAACGACATACTACAGTCTGTTTTGTTGAAAGAGAATCCATTTGATAATAATTTAGCCGGATTATTTTGTTCTGACAAAATTGAAAATATACAAGGGGCAAATATTTATATTATTACAGTTCCCACACCTGTAGACAAGCATAATCATCCGGATCTGACCCCTCTGTACAGGTCTAGTGAAACTGTTGCTAAAGCTCTCAAAAAGAATGATATTGTTATTTACGAATCTACAGTTTATCCGGGTGTCACAGAAGAAGAATGTGTTCCTGTTCTAGAAAAAATTTCTGGTTTAAAATTCAATCAGGATTTTTTTGTAGGATATTCTCCTGAAAGAATTAATCCTGGAGATAAAGAACATACGGTTGATAAAATATTAAAAGTAACTTCGGGTTCTACACCGGAAATAGGTAAAATTGTAGATAATCTTTATAAATCTGTTATATCTGCAGGAACACATCTGGCTCCGACAATTAAAGTGGCAGAAGCTTCAAAAGTGATTGAAAATTCTCAAAGAGACATCAATATTGCTTTTATGAATGAGCTTGCTAAGATTTTTTCTCTCATGGATATTGATACCCATGATGTACTGGAAGCAGCCGGAACAAAATGGAATTTTTTGAAGTTTAAGCCTGGATTAGTTGGCGGTCACTGTATTGGCGTGGATCCTTTTTATCTAGCTCAAAAAGCGCAGGACATTGGTTATTACTCAGAATTAATTTTAGCAGCAAGAAGACTAAATGACTCAATGGGTTCATTTGTTGCTTCACAAGTAATAAAATTAATGATTCAGAAGGAGATTAAAATTAAAGATTCCAGAATTTTAAATTTAGGGATTACTTTCAAAGAAAATTGTCCGGATATTAGAAATTCAAAAGCTATTGATGTTATCACAAATCTTCAGGATTATGGTGCTCAGGTTATTACTTATGATCCTTGGGCAAATATAAATGAAGTAAAAGAAGAATACAACATCAGTTGTTATTCTGAGCTTACCGATGAACTTCAAAAATTTGATGTGATCGTTTTAACAGTTGCACACCAGGAATTTCTTGATATGGATCTCAACCGCTATCTCAAGGAAAACAGTGTGATTTATGATGTGAAGGGTGTTTTTTCGAAAGATAAAATAAATAAGAGACTTTAAAAAAAGGATTTTTAAAGAATTTAGTGTAATATTAATAATATTTTAAGTGAAAATGTTAGAACACGATGTAAGACCTTGGGGAGAGTATTGGGTGTTGGAGGATGCAGAAACACATAAAGTAAAAAGAATCTTGGTTAATCCTGGAGGAAGGCTTTCTCTCCAGTATCATCATCGTCGTGCAGAAGTGTGGACAATAGTTTCAGGTATAGGCACTATTACAATTAATAATGAAATTAAAGATTATTCGGTAGGAAATGTGGCACAAATTCCTTTAGGTGCACATCATCGTATCGAAAATAAAACAAATGAACCTGTCATTTTTATAGAAGTTCAATATGGAACTTATTTTGGTGAAGATGATATTGTAAGGGTTGAAGATGATTACAATAGAGAATGAAAATATATAACGTCATATTATCGGGAGGTGTAGGAAGTAGGCTTTGGCCGCTTTCACGTAAACAACACCCAAAACAATTCCTTAAATTGTTTTCTGGTAAAGCATTATTTGAATTAACAGCAGAACGTAATCAGAAAGTTGTTGATCAAATTATGGTTGTCGGAAATACAGATCATATTGAATGGAGTAAAGAACTTCTAAGTGGTATTGCTTTGTCACAAACCTTTATTACAGAAACAGCAGCCAGAAATACAGCTGCAGCCATTGCTTTCGCGGCTTTAGCAGTTGATCCAAATGATATTTTGATTATCACACCATCTGATCATCTGATTCAGAACCAAGATGCTTATGAAAAGGCTATAAAAGAAGCTGTCGAATTAGCAAAAAAGGATTTTTTGGTAACTTTTGGAGTAGTTCCTTCAAAACCGGAAACAGGATATGGTTATATAGAATACGAAGGAAAAGATGTGCTTTCATTCAGAGAAAAGCCAAATACTGAGACGGCTCAGGAGTTTTTAGAAAGAGGAACGTTTCTTTGGAATTCCGGGATGTTCTGTTTTAAGGCAGGAGTTTTTTTAGATGAATTAAAAAACTATCAGTCTGAACTATTTGATAAATGTAATGAAGCTTGGCAAACGTCAGAAGACCAATGTTTAAATATAGAGGCTTCACTTCAGATTCCTTCTATCAGTATTGATTATGCAGTGATGGAAAGATCAAAAAAAATAAAGGTTGTTCCTGCGCATTTCAGATGGAATGATTTGGGATCGTTCGAATCTTTATATGATTATTTACGTTCTACAGGTCATCCCGTTGATGAAAATGGGAATATGGTCATCGGAACAGAAATTTTTACAGCTTTTGTAGGGCTTAAAGATTCTATTTTGGTTCATACACCAGATGCATTGTTGATTCTTCACAAAGAAAAATCGCAGGATGTAAAAAAAGTGTATAATCAACTTGAAAAATATAAATCTACTTTAAGATAATTAAATCGAAAAAAAATGATTTCAAAAGAATCTAAAATATATATTGCAGGACACCGTGGTATGGTAGGATCTGCAATCTGGAGACAGTTATCGCAGCAGGGATATACCAATTTAATTGGTTTAACCAGTAGTGAATTAGACCTTAAAGACCAAAAGGCGGTAGCTGAATTTTTTGCAACTAAAAAACCGGATGTAGTGATTGATGCAGCAGCAAAAGTCGGGGGTATTTTAGCCAACAATACATTTCCATATCAGTTTTTGATGGAAAATATGCAGATTCAGAATAATCTGATTGATGCTTCATTGAAAAATGATGTTAAAAAGTTTATTTTTCTTGGTTCATCATGCATTTATCCCAAATTAGCACCACAACCATTGAAAGAAGATTATCTTCTAACAGATTCTTTGGAACCGACAAACGAATGGTATGCTGTAGCTAAAATTACAGGAATAAAAGCGGTTGAATCAATCAGAAAACAATTTGATAAAGATTATGTTTCTTTAATGCCTACCAATCTGTATGGTACACATGATAATTTTGACTTAAATACATCTCATGTTTTGCCTGCAATGATAAGAAAATTTCATGAAGCAAAGGAAAATGATAATGCACCTGTAACATTATGGGGATCAGGAACGCCTATGAGAGAATTTCTTTTTGTAGATGACATGGCTGCTTCTGTAATTTTTGCTTTAGAAAATAAACTTCCGGAACATTTATATAATGTAGGAACCGGAGTTGATTTAACGATTAAAGATTTAGCCGAATTAATTCAAAAAGTTACAGGACATACCGGAGAGATTCTTTGGGATTCAGAAAAACCTGATGGTACCCCAAGAAAATTAATGGATGTATCAAAAATGCATGAATTAGGTTGGAAACATAAAGTAGAACTTGAAGATGGAATTACAAAAACATATCATTGGTTCTTAGAAAATATCAACAGCTTTAAGCAGGTAAAAATGTCTTGATAAATTTAGCATTAAACATCACTCATCAACATCAATTATAAAAAGCATACATCACGAAGATGAAAACAGCATTAATTACAGGAGTTACCGGACAAGACGGTTCATATTTAGCAGAGCTTTTATTAGAAAAAGGATATAGAGTTCATGGTATTAAAAGAAGAGCTTCTTCATTCAATACACAGAGAATAGATCATTTATATCAGGATCAGCATGAGCAGAATGTGAATTTTACTTTACATTATGGTGATTTAACAGATTCTATGAATATTATAAGAATCATTCAGGAAACTCAGCCGGATGAGATTTACAATCTAGGAGCTATGTCTCACGTAAAAGTATCGTTCGACTCTCCGGAATATGTCGCGAATGTTGACGGAATAGGAACTTTGAGAATTCTTGAAGCTGTTCGTATTCTTGGTTTAGAAAAGAAAACAAGGATTTATCAGGCTTCAACATCTGAATTATATGGTGGGTTGCCTGAAAATAAAAATGCTGCTGGTTTTTATGATGAAAACTCTCCGTTCTATCCACGTTCACCTTATGGCGCTGCAAAAATTTATGGTTTTTGGATTACCAAGAATTATCGTGAGGCTTATGGTATGTTTGCATGTAATGGTATTTTATTTAATCATGAATCTCCAAGAAGAGGTGAAACATTTGTGACCCGTAAAATTACAATGGCAACCGCTGCAATCGCAAAGGGAAAACAAGAATGTCTCTATTTAGGAAATCTAAATGCTCTTCGTGACTGGGGACACGCTAAAGATTATGTTGACGCAATGTGGAGAATTCTTCAGCAAGATAAACCTGAAGATTTTGTAATTGCTACAGGTGTTACAACTTCAGTAAGAGATTTTGTACGTATGGCATTTAATGAAATTGGGGTAGAATTATCTTTTGAAGGAGAAAATGAAAATGAAATTGCTAAAGTAATTGCATGTAATAATCCTCTTTATCAATTGGAAATTGGTAAAACAGTAGTTTCTGTAGATCCTGAATATTATAGACCTACAGAAGTAGATCTTTTGATTGGTGATCCTACAAAATCTAAAACACAGTTAGGTTGGAAACCGCAGTATGATCTTCAGGCTCTTGTAAAAGAGATGGTAGAAAGTGATCTTAAAGTTTAGAATATAGAGTTTAGGTTTATAAAAATGACATTTAATAAAATTTTAAATAATATAATATTCGCAAGAATTGAATAGTTTGGCTATCAATAATACTTTTTACAAATACTTCTCATATGTTAATACAAAAAATAAAAAATAGCAGATTATTAATTGGATTATTTTGGAGTAGTATAGAAAAAGTAGGTATTATCGCAATTCAGTTTATATTAGAAATTATTTTAGCTCGTCTTCTTAACCCTTCTGATTATGGTCTATTAGGAATGATTGCTGTAATTATGGGAGTTGCACAAACTTTCGTAGATGGAGGTTTTACAACAGCACTTTTACAAAAAAAAGATAGAACAGAGAATGATTATTCTACTGTATTTATTTTCACTTTATTCTTAGGAATATTATCATACTGTATTTTACTTTTATCATCATCTTATATTAGTGAATTTTATAATAAAGATTTGAATATCTTTATAACAGTGATGGGTTTGTCTCTATTATTTAATTCTCTAGGATCTGTTTTTAGGGTAAATTATATGATAAATTTAAACTTTAAAATTCAAGCTAAAATATCTCTTATTTCTATATTATTATCAGGTATAATAGGTGTCTTTTTAGCATATCATGGTTATGGAGTCTGGGCTTTAATTATTCAAACAGTTTCTTTGTCATTTTTTACTAATTTGTTTTTAATTATTGTTTCAAATTGGTTTCCAAAATTTAATTTTTCTGTAGAATCATTTAATAGCTTATTTGGTTTTGGGATTAAAGTTTTTTTTTCATCTATAATTCAATCAATATATATAAATATAACTTCAGTAATATTAGGTAAATTTTACAAACCGGCAACATTAGGATATTTTACTAAAGCTAATCAACTAACAATATTTCCGACATCAGTTTTTACAGGAATTATTCAAAGAGTATTGTTTCCTTATTTAACAGAATTTCAAAATGATAATAAAATTTTGTATGCTAATTCAATAAAAAATATAAAATTTTATTGTCTTTTTGGATTTCCAATTATTACGATTTTATTTATATTTTCAGAAGATGTCATATTATTAATATTGGGATCTCATTGGATAGGTATTGTTTCAGTTTTTAAAATTCTATTGTTAAGTTGTGCTTTTTATCCTATGATAATTATGAATATGAATATCATACAAATTAAAGGGAAAATGAATTTATTTCTTATCATAGAAATTACAACAAAACTTATTGGTCTTATGATTTTATTTTTTACTTATAAGTTGGGATTAGTATACATTGCTTATGGAATATTATTGCAATTCTTTTTACAATTTATCATTAGTTCTTTTTCTAGCTTAAAATTAATGAGATCAGGTATGACCGAATTATTTGGTTATGTTTTTTTGATGGGATTATTATGTTTCATGGTATATTTTATTTCTTATTTAAGTAATCAATTTTATATTCATGAAATTGCTAGAATGGTGTTGTGTGTTTTTCTATGCATTATTATTATTTATGCGATGGGGAAAAATCAGTTTCGTCAAATATTAAATAAGTAAGAAAAAAGTTATGATTTTTATATACGTACTCTTTGATTTTTTCAAATTGATATTATCAAAAGTGAAATTTCTTTACCTTCGCAGGCAATGGGCAATAAAAAACAAGCATAATTTTACAGCTGTAAATAGTATATTTTCTTTCAAAAAAGTAATGGTTGGGAAGGGTACTTATGGTTTGCTCAATATATTAACATGGAATCAAGACGATGAATTTTTGGAAATAGGAAATTATTGCTCTATTGCTTCAGGAGTTAAGTTTATATTGGGCGGTAATCATAAAGTAGATAATGTATCTACTTATCCGTTTTTATTTTTTAATAGAAATGAAAATGAAGCTCTAACTAAAGGAAAGACAACAATAGAGGATGATGTCTGGATAGGTACTGACGTAATTATTCTTTCCGGACTTACTATCGGAAAAGGCTCTATAATAGCTGCAGGAGCAGTCGTAACTAAGAGTTTTCCTCCTTACAGTGTTATTGGAGGTAATCCGGCTAAGCTTATTAAAAAAAGATTTAATGATTCAGATATAGAATATTTATTAAAAAATTTAGATTATAAATCAGATGTTAATATCGATTTAGTGACTGGTAACATTGATAATTTCAAAAAAAATCATAAGTGATTTTTCAATTAGATATACATAATTTACTATAATTTTTAATGCTTTTTATTTTATTTTTAATTATCGTTTATTTTATTTCTATTTTCTTAGATATAAGAAAGGAGATGAGATTTTTGAATTTTATCATCGCATTTTTTTTATTAGTAATACTGATTGGTTTTGTTACTTACACCCCCGATTACGAAAGCTATAAGTTTTGGTTAGAGTCAGGCAATATTCCTGATCAGATTGAAATAGGATATAAATTCTTAAATAATCTAGCTTTTAATAATAATATAAAAATGATTGATTTTCAATTGCTGTATGCAGTTGCAACATCTCTCTTATTACTTTTATTCGTTTCTAAGTTTAGTAATAAGAATATCGTTCTGATAATGATAATATATCTGTTTTATATTTTCCTTTTTTATACAACACAATTAAGATTTTTTTTAGGTTTTTTCATTTTTATCGTAGGTGCATATTACCTGTATGTTGAGAATAAAAAAATAGGCATATTATTAGTGTTGATAAGCGCATTATTTCATTCGGGTATTATTCTGTTGATGTTAGTTTTTCTCTTTCTTTTTTTTCCATCCCAATTAAAAAAAATTAAATACTATTTTATATTTTCTGTTTTATTTACCTTTTTAGTATTATTTAACCCGCTAATTACAGTTTTAACATCAAGGTTTGGAGTTTATTCAAGTCAGGAAGGGCGTTCTTCAATTTTAGGAGGTTTAATTGTCTTTTTACCATTTTTATTATATTTTTATCTTATCTACAAGCTGCATTTGATTAATATAAAAAATAATCCTTTATTGAAACTTGATAAAAAATATAATTTTTTGCTTGTTTTTATATTGACGAATTTTTTATTTTTCCCGATCTCCCTTTATATACAAATAGTAGGGCACAGAATAATAATACCGGGTATAATTATGCAAATATTATTTTTCTATTATTCATTATCGCATCAAAAAACTAATAAAAATAAAAAGGTATTTTTGCACTTTATTTTTATTGTAGTTTTTTTATCGAATTTAATTTATAGTCTTTATCTGCTACCTGCAATTTTAGGCAGTAGTGAAATAAATGATGTAATTCATCAGATTTTACTTTCAAACAAATTTATATACAATACTTTATGATTAAAATAAGTACAATAATAGTCACATATAACTCATTAGACCTTATAAAAGATTGTATTGAGTCTGTAAATCAGAATAATGATTTAAATGAAGATGAAATAGAAATTATTGTTGTAGACAATAGTGATGATCCTAAAGAAGGAGAAGCAATGCGCGATTTTTTATCTACAAATTATGGTGATTCTGTTATTTTTATTAAAAATAAAAATCTAGGATACGGTGAAGGTAATAATGTAGGTGTTCGCAAAGCAAAAGGTGAAATTATTGCAATTATGAATCCCGATATCAGGCTGACAGAACCGCTTTTTAAAAAAACTTTGCAGCATTTCAGTGATAAGGATATTTCGTCTTTGGGATATAAACAAATTAATAATGTTTCAGATTATTCCTTTTTTAAAATGCCGGAATTTTTTGTACCTGTTTTAACGAGTTATTATATAAAACTAAATAATCGAAAGGAAAAATTCAATCAATACAAATACTATCTTTCAGGAGCATTTGTGTTTTTTAGAAAAGAAGATTTTGTTAAAATTGGAATGTACGACCCAAACTTTTTTTTATTTTACGAAGAAGCAGATGTTGCACAGAGAATTAATAAGATTAACAAAAAGATTATTTATGATAAATCTAAATCTTACCTACATTTAATGGGGCATAAGGATGCCTTCCACCCAAAGATGCTTGATATAGGAAGCGATTCTATTAAAAAATATTTTACCAAGTATAACCTCAATCTAAGAGGATATATCAACAAAAGAATTTGGGAACTCTATTTTTACAAATTACTTTTTACTTTAAATGGAAATAAACAAAGAGTAGAAAAGGCAGATGCCTACATAGACTCATTAAAGAAAATTAATTATTAAGCAGTATGCTTTAGTATAAAATCAAAAATAAATTTTTATAAAATATTATATAAAAATTGACAAAAATTTCAGAATAAATTAAACATGTTTATATATCCTAAATTACCAGCTGTAAAAACTTTTTCTTTCTTTCGTGTTGGAGGAAATGGTTTGGCAAACTGTATGTTTATTGCAGCTCGTGCGGCTGTAAAATCAAAAAAATATAATCTAAAGTTTATAGAGCCTACATGGTTAAATATAAGTTTAGGAACATATATAAGAGGCCAGAAAGACAAAAGACATTATATTGGTCTGTTCAATAATTATAGAAACTTATCAGGATTAAGAAAAGCAGCTCTTTTGCTGACGAAGAAAAAATTCTACGATGAAAACAAAATTGAAAAAACAGAGGATAACAGTTCGATTTATATAGAAGAAGGCTTAGGCAATTATTTTCAAGATATTATAGACGATTATTCTGATGTTGCTGATTATTTTAATAATATTATAAAAAAAGAAGTTCTTCAGGTAATTGAAAATAAAGACTTCTCTCAATCAATTGCAGTTCATATTCGTTTAGGAGATTATTCAGAAGCTTTAAGAATTCCTATTTCTTGGTATAGAGATGCTATCAATTATATAAATGAATGTACTGATAATAAATATGAAATTTTAATATTTTCAGATGGAAGCTTAACTGAACTGGAAGAAATTCTTAAAATTCCAAATGCAAAATTTTTCTTTGGTGGAAATGCACTTGCAGATATTATTTCAATTAGTAAATGTAAGTTTTTGTTAGGATCAGATTCTACTTTCTCAGGATGGGGGGCTTATCTAGGTCAGGTTCCCTGTATTTTCTCTAGAAAACACTATGGTAGAATTTTAAGTAATCAAAATAATGAATTGATTACTGATGATGTTTCTAAAAATATAAAAGCACAGACATTAATAAAAAAAATCTTGGTTGATAAAATATAATTTACTGATTAATTTTTTTTAAACTTAAAACTCATTTTATAAATTTATTTTATCAATTATTATATATATAATTATATTATTGTGATTTATTCAAAAATTATCTTAACAAATTTGCCTGCTTTCTATAAAATTAATTTGTTTAATAAAATAGCAGAGACCGAGAAAATTCTTGTAATCTTTACAGGTAATAATGCGGAAATCAGAAACTCTGATTTCTTTAAAGAAAATTTGATAAAATTTGATTTTTCTAATTTAAAGGGTAAATCTTTATTTTATAAATTTTATTTCTTAACAAAAATTTTTATTAGCAATCGCTATTCAGAACTGATTATTGGTGGTTGGGATGAGCCTCTGCTATTATTTTCAAGTATCATAAGCAAAAAAAGAAAAAATTCGGTTATTGTTGAGTCTAGTATTTATGAGTCCAAAATAACAGGTGCTAAATCTGTCGTTAAAAAATTATTTCTTAGCAGAATTAACAAGGCTTATGCATCAGGAAAATCTCAAATTAATTTATTAAAGGCTTTAGGTTTTAAAGGTATAATAAAGAAAACGAAAGGCGTAGGAATATTTAATGTACATGAACAACCTAAATATGAAGAAAGAGCGAGAGTATTTAATTTTCTTTATGTTGGGAGGTTATCAAAAGAAAAAAACTTAGAGAAACTTATAAAAATATTCCCGGTAACCACGGATTTAATCTTAAATATTGTTGGTTTTGGACCTGAAGAAGATTATTTGAAATCAATTGCATCTCAAAACATTCATTTCCATGGTGCAATTAATAATTCGGATCTCCATGAATATTATAAGAATTATGATGTATTTATTTTGCCATCTCTATCTGAACCTTGGGGGCTTGTAGTTGAAGAAGCTTTGAATAATGGCATGCCTGTAATTGTGAGTAATAAAGTTGGTTGTGCAGACGAAATCGTAATAGATAATTATAATGGTATTATTGCTGATTTAAATGATGAAAATAGTCTGTTAAAAGCAATACAGAATATGAATAATATAGACTTTTATAATTCTTTGAGGGAAAATATTTCGAAGATGGACTTTACCAAAATTACCGAAGAGCAGGTAAATACTTATCTGAACTAACATGAAAACTATCTATTAATTTTAGATTAAAAAATATGGTTTTAGGCATTGATGCAACAAATATTCGCACAGGAGGTGGGCTTACCCATCTATTGGAGATTTTACAGCATGGTAATCCAAAATTAGTCGGGTTCGACGAAGTTGTTGTATGGTCTAATCATCAGACATTGTCAAAATTACCAGATAAAGAATGGATTAAGAAAGAAACTCACTCTTTATTAAACAAAACATTTATCTTATCTTTTATTTTCCAAATTTTTTATTTATCAAAATTGGCAAACAAAAGAAATGTTGATGTTTTATTTGTGCCGGGAGGAACTTTTTTGGGTACATTTAGAAATATTGTATCTATGAGCCAGAATATGTTACCTTTTGAGAGGGAAGAGCAAAATAGGTTTCCCAATTGGAAAACAAGATTAAGGTTTAAAGTTCTTTATTATACCCAATCTTTAACATTCAAAAAATCAAAAGCGATTATTTTTTTAACCCATTACGCCAAAAATTTTATAGCAAAAAAAATCAAATTAGAAAAAAAATTTCAAATTATTCCCCATGGGATTAATCTAGATTTTTTAAAAATGCCGGAAAAACAAAATAAGATTGAAAATTATTCTATAGCAGACCCATTTAAATTAATATATGTTTCCATTGTTACTGTTTATAAGCACCAGTGGAATGTAGCTCAAGCTGTTATAAGATTAAGAAGAGAAGGCTATCCGGTACAGTTAGATTTAGTGGGTGGTTTTACCGAAGAGTCTTTGCTAAAACTAAATAAAGTAATGGGTTTAGATACTGATAATTGTATTAACTATAAAGGATTAATTCCGTATGAAAAGTTAGAATCCATATATAAAAATGCAGATGCTTTTGTTTTTGCATCTTCATGCGAAAATCTACCGATTATTTTAATTGAAGCCATGACGTCTGGCTTACCCGTAGCTTCTTCTAACATGGGGCCTATGCCGGAAGTATTGAAGGATGGGGGATTTTATTTCAATCCTCTGGATGTAGATTCAATTTATCAAGCAATAAAAAAAATGTTAGATGATGAAAAACAACGTTATGAAAAGTCCCTTATTTCATTTAATAATTCAAATTCATATACTTGGAAAGAATGTTCCGATCATACTTTCCGGTTTTTGTCAGAAATAGCAAAACATTCTTAACATGAAAATCCAAAATAAAACACTTCTGATAACTGGAGGTACTGGTTCATTCGGAACAGCAGTTCTAAACAGATTCTTGCAAACTGATCACTTCAAAGAGATCCGTATTTTTTCCCGCGATGAGAAAAAGCAGGATGATATGAGAAATTTGTACAAAAACGATAAAATTAAATATTATATCGGTGATGTGAGAGATTTTTCTAGTGTTGAGCCCGCTACAAGAGGAGTTGATTATATCTTTCATGCAGCAGCTCTTAAACAAGTGCCATCTTGTGAATTTTTTCCAATGCAGGCGGTAAAAACCAATGTGGAAGGAACACAGAATGTAATTCGTGCTGCAGCTGCTAATAAAGTGCAAAAAGTAATTTGTTTATCCACGGATAAAGCAGCATATCCGATCAATGCAATGGGTATTTCCAAAGCAATGATGGAAAAAGTAGCCGTTGCAGAAGCAAGAAACCTTTCGGATACTGTAGTTTGTCTTACTCGTTACGGTAATGTAATGGCTTCAAGAGGCTCCGTTATACCTTTGTTTTTAAATCAAATTCAGAAAGGTGAACCCATTACGATTACAGATCCGAATATGTCACGTTTTTTCATGTCTTTGGAAGATGCAGTAGATTTGGTTTTATTCGCTTTTGAACATGCTAATCCTGGAGATTTATTTGTAAACAAAGCTCCGGCAGGAAGCATTGGTGATTTAGCAAAAGCGCTTATTGAATTAACAGGTAAAGAAGTTCCAGTAAAAGTAATCGGAACCCGTCACGGAGAGAAATTATATGAAACTCTTTGTACGCGTGAAGAAATGGCAAAAGCAGAAGATATGGGAGACTTTTACCGAGTTCCGGCGGATAACAGAGATCTCAACTATGCACAATATTTTTCGGAAGGTGAAGAAGAAGTTGCACATATCGAAGATTACCATTCTCACAATACCGAGCAGCAAGGTGTTGAAGGTCTGAAAAAACTGATTTCTACTTTACCTTTGATCCGAAAAGAAGTTTTTGGTGAAAATGTAATGCAATATCCTTATTAGAAAGATTCAAATAAAAAGTAAATTTGTAGGTAATGCTTTTGGAAGGTAAAAAACATCATGACCAAAGAGGAATTATTACATTTAATAATGATTTTGACGCCTCAGCAATAAAACGAATTTATACGATCGAAAACCACTCTACAGAATTTATTCGCGGTTGGCAAGGTCATAAAATCGAGCAGAGATGGTTTGCCTGTATGAAAGGATGTTTTGAAATTTCTGTTATTGAAGTTAATGATTTTACAGAACCTTCAAAAGATTTAACAATGCAGAAATATCTTTTAAAAGAAGATACCTTAACTTACCTGCATATTCCTGCAGGATGCATTACTGCAATTCAATCTAAAATAGGAAACAGCAAATTGCTGGTCTTAGCAGATTACGGATTGGGAGAAATTAATGATGAATACAGATTTGATTTAGATTATTTTAATGAAAATCTATAAAAGATAAAACAGAATACATGAAAAAAATCGGAATTACCGGTCAGAATGGTTTTGTCGGAAGACATTTATACAATACTTTAGGGCTGTTTCCTGAAGATTTTCAAAGAATCGATTTTCAGAAAGAATATTTTGAAGACGAACAGAAATTAGATCAGTTTGTTGCACAATGTGATGTTATTGTACATCTTGCAGCAATGAACCGTCACGAAAGTGAGCAGTTCATCTATGAAACCAATGTAGGTTTAGCTCAGAAATTAGTTGATTCTTTAAGCAGAACAGGCTCAAAAGCTCATGTGATGATTTCATCTTCGACACAGGAAGAAAGAGATAATCTTTACGGAAGATCAAAAAAAGAAGGTAGACAAGCTTTGGCAAACTGGGCAAATGAAAATGGCGGAAAAATTACTGGATTAATTATTCCTAATGTTTTTGGAGCATTCGGAAAACCTTTCTACAACTCATTTATTGCAACTTTTTGTCACCAGTTAACGCATGGCGAAACGCCAAATATTGCTAA
This sequence comes from Chryseobacterium formosense, assembly GCF_900116415.1. Classification (GTDB taxonomy): domain Bacteria; phylum Bacteroidota; class Bacteroidia; order Flavobacteriales; family Weeksellaceae; genus Chryseobacterium; species Chryseobacterium formosense. Next base: position 54,585 of record NZ_FPAP01000001.1, read on the forward strand.
TGATGGTGAGGTTAAATTAATTTACGTTCAGGAGCTGGTAGAAATTATCATCAACGAAATAAAAGAAGACAACAGCAAAGCTGAATATTTTGTAGAGCCGACTGCCACTAAAAAAGTATCTGAGGTTTTAGCATTACTAAATGATTATAAAACTAAATATTTTGATGGTGGAGAAATTCCGGTGATCAACGATTCTTTTGAACATAATTTATTCAATACGTATCGTTCTTATATTGATTATAAAAACCATTATCCGGTAAAATTCACACAGCATACAGATACTCGCGGAGCTTTTGTGGAAGTAATTCGTTTGGGAATTGGCGGTCAATGTTCATTTTCAACTACAGTTCAGGGAATTACCAGAGGAAATCATTATCATACAAGAAAAATTGAAAGATTTGCCGTTATCAAAGGGAAAGCTCTTATTCAGCTTAGAAAAATTGATACGGATGAAGTATTAGATTTTTATCTGGATGGAACTGAGCCTGCGTATGTAGATATGCCAATTTGGTATACTCACAACATCAAAAATATAGGTGAAGAAGATCTGTACACTATTTTCTGGATCAATGAAGCCTTCAATCCGGAAAATGCAGATACCTATTTTTTAGAAGTATAAATTGTTAATTTAAATTAAGCTGAAAGCAGAGCTAACAGCCCAAAGTCATATGAAAAAACTAAAAGTGATGACGGTCGTAGGAACAAGACCGGAAATTATAAGATTATCAAGAGTATTAGACGCTTTAGACGCTTCTGAAGCAGTAGAACATATCATTGTTCACACAGGACAAAACTATGATTACGAGCTAAACCAGATCTTTTTTGAAGATCTGGGACTTCGTAAGCCTGATTATTTCCTTGAAGCGGCTGGAAAAACTGCAACAGAAACAGTAGGAAATATTTTAATTAAAATAGATCCTTTATTGGAAGAATTAAAGCCTCATGCATTTTTGGTTTTAGGAGATACAAACTCTTGTTTATGTGCGATTCCGGCAAAGAAAAGACACATTCCAATTTTCCATATGGAAGCAGGAAACAGATGTTTTGACCAAAGAGTTCCTGAAGAAACGAACCGTAAAATTGTAGATCATACTTCAGATATTAATTTAACGTATTCTGATATTGCAAGAGAATATCTTTTAAAAGAAGGGCTTCCTGCAGATCGTATTATTAAGACAGGTTCTCCGATGTTTGAGGTTCTAAATCACTATTTACCTCAGATTGAGTCTTCAAATGTTTTAGAAAAATTAAACTTAGAAGAAGGTAAATTCTTTGTAATATCGTCCCATAGAGAAGAAAATATTAATTCAGAAAAGAACTTCAGAGGGTTAATGGCTTCTTTAAACGCGATTGCAGAAAAATATCAATATCCGATTATTGTTTCAACTCATCCGCGTACAAAGAATATGATTGATAAAATGCAGATCGAGATGCGTCCTGAAATTCAATTTTTAAAGCCGCTTGGTTTTCATGATTATAATGCTTTGCAAAAGAGAGCTTATGCAGTATTGTCTGATTCAGGAACAATTTCTGAAGAATCATCAATTTTAAATTTCAGAGCTCTAAATATTCGTCAGGCTCACGAAAGACCAGAAGCGATGGAAGAAGCAAGCGTAATGATGGTTGGTCTGTCTCCTGAACGTATTTTGCAGGGTTTGACACAAGTTTTACAGCAAAAAGTGGGAACTGAAAGAAACTTTAGACAGGTTTCAGATTATTCGATGCCGAATGTTTCAGAAAAAGTGGTAAGAATCATTATTTCTTATACAGATTATATTAAAAGAACTGTTTGGTCGGAAGAAATTTAAAAGATGAATATACTGTTTTTGACGCTTGCAAGAATTGATGATGTTTCGCAAAAAACAATCTATAATGATCTCCTCAGAAAATTTAAAAATGAGGGGCATCATGTTTTCGTAATTACACCTACAGAAAGAAGATACAAAGAAAGCAGTGTTGTTTCAATTCAAAATGGGATTAATATATTAAAAATTAAAACATATAATATACAGAAAACTAATATTGTAGAGAAAGGTATTGGAACTTTAAGTATTCAGAAACAGTATTTACAGGGATTAAAGAAATATTTCAATAATGTTAGTTTTGATCTTGTGTTATATTCTACACCGCCTATTACTTTTACGAAAGTAATTAAATATGTGAAAAAACGAGATAATGCCAGAACTTATCTGCTTTTAAAAGATATTTTCCCTCAAAATGCAGTTGATATTGGCATTTTAAAGAAAAATGGATTACTATATAAATATTTTAGAAATTTAGAAAAGGAACTATATAATATTTCAGATACAATTGGCTGTATGTCACCTGCAAACGCTGATTTTGTAATTAAACATAATTCTTTTTTGGATCAAAGCAAAATTGAACAGAATCCTAATACAATATTTACAAATCAGGAAATAACAGTTTCAAAATCTAAAAATATAGTAAGAGAAAAATATAATATTGCTCCTGATATAGTAACTTTCGTGTATGGTGGCAATTTAGGGAAGCCACAGGGAATAGATTTTTTAATCAAAGTACTTTCGGCTAATGTAATGCGTAAAGATATTTTCTTTTTTATTGTAGGATCGGGTACAGAATATGAAAAAATAAATCAATGGTTTAAAAACTATCACCCCAAAAATGCGAAACTGATTTCTAATCTTCCGAAAGCAGAATACCAGGATCTGTTACAATCCTGTGATGTGGGCTTGGTTTTCTTGGATAATCGATTTACGATTCCCAATTTTCCTTCCAGAATTTTAGACTATATGCAATTGGGAATGCCTATTATTGCAGCTACAGATAAAAATACAGATTTAGGAAAAATCATGGTAGAAAATGGCTTTGGGCTATGGTGTGAAAGTAAAAATGTAGAAGATTTTAATAATCTGATTGATCTTGTAAAAGACGAAAACCAACGAGAAAATATGGGTAAGAAAGGACATCAATACCTTATAGAGAATTATGATGTACAAGTTTCTTATGATAAAATTATTAAATAAAAAAATGTATAAATTTTTTTTAAAACGACTGCTGGATTTCTTGATTTCATTAACTGCTTTAGTGGTACTGTTTCCGATTATACTTATTATAACAATAATTTTGGCGGTATCTATTAAAGGAAATCCGTTTTTTACCCAACGAAGACCTGGGAAAAACGAAAAAATATTTACAGTTGTTAAATTCAAAACCATGTCTAATGAAAAAGACGCAGATGGGAACTTATTACCTGATGAAAAAAGACTTACATTCATTGGCAGAATTATAAGGCAGACTTCATTGGATGAGCTTCCCCAGCTTTTTAATGTTCTGATTGGAGATATGAGCTTAATTGGTCCAAGACCTTTAGTTCCTGAATATCTGCCTTTTTACACAGATCATCATAGAAAAAGACATAATGTAAGACCGGGAATTACCGGATTGGCGCAAATAAATGGGAGACAAGCTATAAAATTCAGTCAGAGATTCGAGTTGGATGTAAAATATGTACAAAGTATTTCATTAGGTCTTGATCTTGAGATTTTAATAAAAACTTTTCTTAAAGTCTTTAAAAAAGAAGATATCATCCACGGACAGACCGTTGATGATGTAGACGATTTAGGGATAACAAAAAATTTACCATCATATCATTTTCGCAAAAAAGAATAATTATGAATATACAAGGAAAATATGTTAAATTAAGAGCTATTGAAGCTGAAGATTTAAAATTATTACATAAGTGGTCTAACGATCCTGAAATAAATTATGTGCTTGGAGGATGGCATTTTCCTTCCAGTATGCAAGATCAGATGAAATGGTTTAGCAACCAGAGTCTTTCAAGTAATTCACAAAGATTTTCTATTGAAACAGAAGATTTAGGATTAATCGGTATGGCAAATATCACAGATATCAACTGGAAAGACCGAAATGCAATCCACGGAATGTTGCTTGGCGACAAAGAAACCAGAGGAAAAGGATATGGGGTTGATACTATTATGTCTGTGATGAGATATGCTTTCGAAGAATTGGGACTTGAGCGTTTGGATACAACCATTATAGAATACAATACTCCTTCAATTAATGTTTACACAAAAAAATGTGGCTGGACGATTGAAGGAATTAAAAAAAATTACTGCTTCAGAAAAAATAAATTCTGGAATATGTTAGTATTGGGAATTCATAAAGATGATTACTTTGAATTGGCTGAAACAACAAAATATTGGGAAAATGTTAAGTAGAGAATTTGGTTCAGATTTTTTCTATACCAACCAATTTCCACTCTCTCATGATGCATTATATCTTCAAGATTATATAAAACATGATTATTGCTTGCACTATTCAGGGAGAACAGCATTATATGCAGTTTTAGAGCACGGTATAAAAAACTTGGGTTGGAAGAATGTTTACATTCCTGAATATTTCTGCCATGAAGTGATCAACTATCAAAAGCAGCTTCCCATCAACATTATAATGTATAAAGATGGACCGTATGTTGAAAATTTTAATGTTGATGCATTTGACGAATTAGATCAGACGGAAAATGTTATTTTTATTGTAAACTATTTTGGAGTTCAGATTCCAAAGAAATTGTCTTTAAAGAATGCTCATGTTATTGAAGACCATACGCATAGCTTGACTTCTGACTGGGTAAAGACAAGTGATGCACACTTTTGTATTGCTTCACTAAGAAAATCTATGCCTATTCCTACAGGAGGTATTTATTGGTCTCCAAAAGGATTAGCTTTGCCGGAAAAAAATACGGGTAATAAGGACTTTATTTCTGCAAGTTTTTTCATGAAACTATCGGGAATGTTTTTGAAATCCGATTATATGAAAGGAGAAAACGTAGAGAAGTCTGATTTTAGAAAATTATATCTTGACTCCGAATCGATGTTTGGAGATCTTCATACACAAGGTGAACTTCCCGAATTTGGTGAAAAACTCATTCATTCAATCCCTTTAAGTAAAATAAATCGTATAAAAAGAGAAAACTATAAAATATTACAAGCAAAATTATCTAAGAAATTTAACCTGTTGAATGTATTAACAGATACTACTGAGACTCCTTTGGGATTCATATTGGTGATGAACAATAAGGAAGAAAGAGATGATTTTAAAAGCTATCTTATAGAAAAATCGATCTACCCTGCAGTATTATGGCCAAACCAGGTTGAAAAGGATGCCATAGATTTTTCAGAGAAATTTATTTTCCTGCATTGTGATTTCAGATATAGTGAAGAAGATATAGAATATCTGAGTACAATTCTTAATTCTTATTATTCAAATTAATTATGACGTTTGAAGTAGTTGAAATAAAATCGTTGGATCAGATCAATGAATATAAAGAAATGATTATTGATTTTGAAATCACCGATCCCTATGCACAATTTGACTTTATAGAGACTTTTGATATAGGAATAAATAATCTAATTTGTTTTAAGTTTTCTAAAAACGAAACTAAATTAGCAATGCCCGGTTATCTTAATCCAATAGTTATTAATGGAAAAGAAACAGGATATTTTGATTTTAAAAGCCCTTACGGATATAGTGGTCCTTTTTATTCAAAAAATATAGATGTTTCTGATTTAGAAATATTTTGGAAAGCTGTCGATCAATGGTACACAGAAAATAATGTTGTTACTGAATTCATCCGTTTTAATTTATTTGGAAATGAATCCTCTTATTCAGGCAAGATTGTTCCTACGATGTTGAATATTCGAGGAGAGATTCTTGAAGAAGAAGTTCAATGGAAATCTTTTGACCAAAAAGTCCGAAAAAATGTAAATAGAGCAAAACGAGAATTACTTACCAGTAAAGTGTTTTATCAGGATATAGAAGATGATATTATAAGTGAATTTCATGATATCTATATTCAGACGATGATCAGAACCAATGCAAACCAAAATTTTTTCTATAGTTTTGAACAATTTAAATCGTTTGTAAACAATAATAGAGAATATGCGGCTATTTGTACTATTTACTTTGAGGAAAAAGCAATATCTTCGGAACTTCTTTTAGTTTCAGATGATGCAATTTATTCGTTTCTCGGAGGAACCAATGACCTATATTTTGATAAAAGACCGAATGACTTTCTAAAGGTGGAAGCATTAAACTGGGCGAGAAATAATGATAAAAAATATTATGTTTTAGGTGGAGGATATGGCTTTGAAGATGGTATTTTTAAATATAAAAAATCTTTTTTCCCTAATGATGTAGTGCCTTTTTATACAGGAAGAAAAATTTTGAATCAAACAATTTATAATGACTTATTGAATCAAACCTCACAATACAGAAAAAATATAGGGCTTGAAGAAATAGATTCTACAGATGAATCATTCTTTCCACTATATAATAAGCAAAATTAAAAATTATGAACTCAAAAATATGGCTTTCCTCGCCACACATGGGCGGAGGTGAACAAAAATATGTGAATGAAGCATTTGATGCCAATTGGGTAGCTCCATTAGGACCAAATGTAGATGGTTTTGAAAAGGATTTGGAGACTTTTCTAAATGAAGATGTAAAAGTAGCGGCACTTTCTGCCGGAACGGCTGCACTACATTTAGCTTTAATTGAATGTGATGTAAAACACGGTGATGAGGTGATTTGCCAGTCGATGACATTTTCTGCCTCGGCCAACCCAATCGCGTATTGCGGTGCAACTCCCGTTTTCATAGACTCAGAAAAAGATACCTGGAATATGTGTCCGGTTGCTTTAAAGGAGGCGATTGAAGACAGAGCTTCTAAAGGAAAGAAACCGAAGGCAATTATCGTCGTTCATCTTTACGGGATGCCTGCAAAAATGACTGAAATTTTAGAAATTGCAGATAAATATGATATTCCTGTCATTGAAGATGCTGCAGAAGCTTTAGGATCAACGTATAACGGCAAAACTTGCGGAACATTCGGGCGTTTTGGCATTTTGTCTTTTAATGGTAATAAAATTATCACAACCTCCGGTGGGGGAGCTTTGGTTTGTCATAATCAGGAGGATAAAGATAAAGCCGTTTTTCTTTCGACGCAGGCAAGAGATAATGCACCACATTATCAGCATTCGCACATCGGCTACAATTACCGTATGAGTAATATTGTTGCCGGAATCGGACGTGGACAAATGGAAGTATTAAAAGACAGGGTTGAAGCACGCAGAAAAATGCATGATTTTTATGTTGAGCTTTTCAAAAATATTGATGGTGTTGAGGTTTTTTCTGAACCTTCAGAAGAATATTTTTCCAATCATTGGCTGTCTGCGATCGTAGTTGATGAAAAAGTAACGGGAAAAACCAGAGAGGGTTTACGGTTGGCTCTATTGGAGGACAATATAGAATCAAGACCTTTATGGAAACCGATGCACTTACAGCCGGTTTTTGCAGATGCTCCTTACTATGGTAAAAAAGTGGCAGAAGAATTATTTGATAATGGTTTATGTTTACCTTCAGGATCCAATCTTTCTGATAATGATAGAGAACGAATTGAAAAAAGAATCAAAGACTTTTTTTCTTAGGCTATTTTAATTAAAATTAATATTAAAAAAGCTTCTTACTTCAGCCAAAAGTAAGAAGCTTTTTATTTGTACAAAATTAAAACTTATAATAAGGTATTGATTTTGAGTGGAATATTTCTTTTTAATAATTCTCTTTTCAGTTATGGTTGTTAAACTTTCAAGTTTCTTTATAAATCAACATCTTTCCCTATCTTTACAGACCAATTTATTTTAAGTGAAAAAATATCCTTGGTGGAAAGCAATGATGGATTATGGGCTGAGTTTTTTAGCCTTTATTATTTTGTTCCCCATTTTTTTAATTCTTTTTATCGTTGCGTCTTTGGATACAGGATTTCCGGGTGTCTTCAAGCAACAACGGATAGGCAGGTTCGGGAAAATTTTTATCATCTATAAATTTAGAACATACCACTCAAAAAAGCATACTATATCTTTAGTTGGAAAATGGATGCGGAAATCAAAAGTGGATGAATTACCACAGATATTAAATATTCTTAAAGGTGATATGTCTTTGGTCGGTCCGCGTCCTGATATTCCGGGGTATTATGATCAGCTTAAAGGGGAAGATCGTTTAGTTCTTAATTTGAAACCGGGCTTAACCAGTGAAGCGGGAATTAAGTATCGAAATGAGGAAGAAATCCTTAATAAACAGCAAAATCCGTTACAATACAATGACGAGGTTCTTTTTCCAGAAAAAGTGAAAATGAATCTGGATTATTGTCACCATCTTTCTTTTAAAAATGATGTATATATACTATTCAAAACCTTTTCTATATTAAAATAATAAATGAAGTTGAATTTACAATGAAGTCTATGATAAGAAAATTTTCAATTAAAATAATAAGTACTGCTGCACTTTTTTCTGTGTGTAAAATATATGGACAGACCGAACTGAAACTTAATGCCGCATTTTTACCCCTAACAATGGCGAATGTCGCAATAGAAAAATCGTTAAATGATAAATTTTCTATACAGGCGGAAGCTTTTATCTCTCCATGGAAATCACTTTACGGAAAAAATATGCAGTTCTATATGGGAACTTTGGAAGGACGCTACTATTTTGATCAAGTAATGAAAAAATGGTATGTTGGAGCTTATGGCTCTCTCACGGCATTTAATATTCAAAAATGGAATTACCTAAGAGCATCACCAGTTTATGATTCTGAAGGTAACCCGCAGATTTTACCCGACGGAAGTGCACGTGTAACAGAACGTTACCAAAAAGGTTTCGGTCTGATTATAGGAATAAGCGGCGGATATCATTTTACAATTAGTGAAAAACTCGGAATAGATATTTATGCAGGGATAGGCACTGTACAGTCTTTTTACAAAGGCTATTATAAAGATACCGGAGCAAGATATGATGATGCAAAAGACTGGAATAAAAGTGGGGAGATCATTCCTACAAGAGGTGGAATTATGGTAACGTATAAGCTTAATTAAAATCTTTACCTAAAAAATCTTATATGTAACATTTTTTTTGTTATTATTATATTTTTTATAAAAATATCAATAAAGATTACAAACTAGCTATAATGATAAATGAAAAATTGTTCGAAAACTGTTATATTGATCATATTGCTGCTTCCAATTTATAAAATATAGATATATTTGCAGGGTTTAAAATAGAATAATTAAAAAGAATCTTAAATTTCAATATAATCCAAAAATGGATAATACTACTAATAAAGAAACTAATATCAAAGAATTAATAAGTCCATACCTTAAAAATTGGAAATATTTTGCAGGAATGGTCACCTTAATGGGAATGGTGGCTATTTTTTATATCAAATCAAAGCCAACTATTTTTAAGGCTCAAACATCTGTACTTATTAAAGATGCAAAAAAAATGTCTGCAGCATCAGGTGATATCGGAGTGCTTCAAAGTTTGAGCGGTATTAATGGCATGGGAACTAGTAGTATAGAAAATGAAGTAGGTGTTTTTGAATCTAAAGCTATTGTAGAAGATGTTTTGAAGGATCTTAATTTCCAAACTACTTTTTATGCAAAAGATGCACTTAAAAAAATTGAACTTTATGGAGAAACAAATCCTTATATAGTTAATGTTATTCTGGAAAAAGAGAATGTAGATTTACCCAAAAAGCCAATATCAATTTCTGCCAAAGGAAATACAATTACTCTTTCGTCAGATGAGTTTGAAAAAGATATTACTACATCATTTAATAAAACGACAAATCTCCCTTTTGCTGTCATTATGATTAGGAAAAATCCTTCGTATAAGGCACCTTATAAAGTGGATATGTCGGATGTTTGTTTTTATTATACAACTTTTGATAATTCCGTGATACTATATCAAAAAGCAATGAAGGTTGATCTGCTTGATAAAGACGGAACAATTATAACACTCTCTGTAGATTTTGAAAATATAAATAGAGCAAAAGACTTTTTAAATAGACTTGTAACACAATACAATATCTATGCGATCAATGATAAGAATATAGAATCAAAGAAAACTAAAGATTTTATTGACAAAAGAATTGGGTTGATTTCTAAAGAACTTGGAAGTGTTGAAACCGAAAAAGAAGGATTTAAATCAGGTAATAATATTGTTGATTTACCTACTGAAGGACGTATCAATCTTCAATTGAAAGAACAGAGTAAGTCTCAGTTGCTGGAATTAGGAACACAGATAGAGGTTAATAGTATTCTTCAAAGTACATTGAATAAAAAAAGTGCCGGAGATCTATTGCCTTATAATATTGGTTTAAATGATGAGACTGCTGCAAAATCTATTCAAGATTATAATGCACTTGTTTTACAAAGAAATAAGTATTTACAGCAGGCGACTCCAGATAACCCGCTTGTGAAAGATATCAATAAGCAAATTGATGAAATGAGATCTTCACTGTCTGAAACTTTACAAAAGAATGCAACTGCATTAGGATTGGCTAGAAGAAAAGTAGAAATACAATTAGGAGGATCAGAAAAATCGATTAGTAAAATACCAAGTCAAGAAAAACTCTTTAGAAGTATTGAAAGGCAACAACAGATTAAAGAAAGTTTATACTTATTGCTCCTACAAAAAAGAGAAGAAGCTGCAATCAGTATGGAAATAACCGCAGAGAAGGCAAGGGTAATTGATAAGGCATTTATCTTTAAGGATCCTGTAGCTCCAAGAAAAATGCTTATTTTAGGCATGTTTCTTTTAGCGGGTGCAGCGATACCTTTTACTATAATTTATCTAAGAAATCTGTTGCAAAGTAGCATTATTACTCGTTCAGATGTAGCTAAGCTTACAAAAGTTCCTATTATTGCAGAGATTCCAAAACTTAAAAATAAAGATACTCCTTTGGTAAGTTTTAATGATGTTTCTCCAATCGCTGAAGCATTCAGAATATTCGTTACTAATCTGAAGTTTTTAATTCAGTCCAAAGAAGAAGGGGCAAAAATAATTATGATTACCTCTTCCGTAAAAGGCGAGGGTAAAACTTTTGTCTCGACCAATTTGTCGATTGTTTTGGCTTCTTCTCGAAATAAGGTGCTTGTGGTAGGAGCAGATGTGCGAAACCCTCAGTTGCAGCGATATAATCCTGCAATGAAATTGGCTAAGGGATTAACTGAATTTTTGAGTGGTGAAGAAAATTCTATTGATGAAATTATTCATCCAAGCGGTTATAATGATAATTGCGATTTTATATATTCTGGGTCGATTCCTCCAAATCCTACAGATCTTTTAGAAAATGGGCGATTGGATGAACTTTTGAACTTGGTGAAAAATATGAATAAATACAAGTATATTGTCTTAGATACTGCACCATTATTACTTGTTACAGATTCTTTGTTGATTGCTGATAAAAGCGATGTTGTTGTATATGTGACGAGATCTGAGGTCACCGAAAAAGGGTATTTTGAATTTTTGAATGATGCAGTCGCTGATAAGAAAATAAATAATGTAGGAATTGTAGTGAATGGTGTCGCTGAATCAAATTTCGGATATGGAAATAAATTTGGCTACGGCTACCATGCAGATGAAAATAAGAAATGGTGGAATTTATTTTCACGTTAATCAGAATGCATTTAAATGTCAAGTTTAAAAACAAATTTTGCATATAATTTAATACTTACTTTAAGTGGGTACTTATTTACATTTATCACATTTCCATATGTTTCCAGAGTATTGGGGGTCGATAATATTGGAGCTGTAAATTTTGTAGATAGTATTATTAATTATTTTGTTTTATTCTCTATGTTGGGCGTAGGTTCAGTAGGTATAAGAGAGATTGCAAAATATAAAGATAATAAGGATGATCTTCAAGAATCTTTTCGTGATATATTTCTTATAAACTTTTTTTTTACAGGGATAGCAATACTCATTTTAGTTTGCCTCATTTTTTTTGTGCCAAAATTTCAGATACATTCGCATCTGCTTTTTATAGGAATTATAAAACTAATGTTTAATTTTTGTTTAGTTGAGTGGTTTTTTACTGGAATAGAAAATTTTAAATTTATTACCGTACGCTCAACAATTATAAAATTAGTATATGTTGTATCGGTTCTATTGCTGGTGAAAAATAGAGCTGATTTTGAAATTTATTATTTTCTCACTTGCTTAGTTGTTGTTGTTAATGCAATTTTAAACTGGAGTTATCTATTGCGAATTATCAAATTTAAGATAAAAGGCTTTAACCATAGAAGATATGTAAAATCTATTACGGTAATGGGTTCATATATGATTTTAACCTCAATGTATGTACATCTTAATGTAGCTTATTTAGGTTTTGTTTGGGATGAAAAAGAAGTAGGATACTACACGACAGCTACTAAACTGTATATGTTATTTTTATCTGTATTTACTGCTTTTACAGCAGTGATGCTTCCTAGAATGACAACGTTACTTGTTGATAGAAAAATAAAAGAATTTCAGGATAAAATTATCCAATCTTTTAATTTTTTAATATTGTTTTCTTTTCCCATTATAGTTTTTACAACGGTATTTGCATACGATATAATATTATTATTGGCAGGTAAAGAGTATTTGGGAGCTGTTGTTCCTATGCAGATTATAATGCCTTTATTGGTAATAATAGGTATAGAACAGATTTTGGTAATTCAGATATTGATGCCTTTAAAGAAAGATAAAACGATTATGTGGAATTCTCTATTTGGAGGTGTTTTGGGAGTGGTACTTAATATTGTTTTGGTGCATTATTTTAAAAGTATAGGATCGGCAGTTGTTTGGTTATTTTGTGAGACCTTGATATTAGCTTTGTCATTGTTTTACGCAAAAAAAAGTATAGAATTCACCTTTCCTTACAAAGAGTTACTTAAGCAAATAGCCTGCACATTACCTATTATTGCAGTAACATTTTATTTTTCTAAGTATTTCGGGATCAGTTCTGTTTTAAAACTTATTATAGGTTTTATAATAATTTATACTTATTATTTTGTCTTATGGTTTTTGGTTTTTAGAAATCCTTTACTCATTAACCTGTATCAAAAAATAACATCCATAGTTTCATTGAAAAATAATTGATTTTGAAATGATAAGATTATTTAAAGAATATGCAATCTCTATATTAGAATATGGAGCTCTGATTTTAGGGTATATTCCTATACATTGGCTTAGAATATTTTATTACAGAAATTTTTTACGAGTTAAAATCGGAAAAAATTCTACTATACATCGTTGTTGTCAGATAAGATGGGGCAAAATCGTAATTGGTGACAATGTGATTATTGGCGAAAATGCGTTGTTGGACGGCAGAGTAGGTTTATACATCGGAAATAATGTGAATTTTTCGTCGAATGTCTCTATATACAGTCTACAACATGATTACAATTCGCCTGATTTTGCTGCGGTAGGAAATCCTGTTTACATAAATGATAATGCGTGGATTAGCTGTAATACAGTTATACTTCCAGGAGTGACGGTACATGAAGGTGCTGTAGTTGCTGCTATGTGTCTCGTGAATAAGGATGTACCGGAATATACTGTGGTAGGGGGTATACCATTTAAAATAATCAGTACAAGAAATAGAGATATTCAGTATAAATTAAAATATCATAAACCTTTCTTTTAATTAAGTATATAGAAACAAGTATGAGATTTACAATTGCAATACCGGCTTATAAAAGGAAGTTTTTGTATGAATGTATTCATAGTATTTTAAATCAAGACTTCAAAAATTTTGAGCTGATCATTATAAACGATGCTTCTCCTGAAAATTTGGATGAAATTGTTCAACAGTTCAATGATGATCGTATTATTTATTATAAAAATAGTGTAAATATAGGTGCAGAAAATGTTGTGGATAATTGGAATCTTTGTTTGTCATATGCCAAAGGTGATTATTTTATGCTGATGGGTGATGATGATACTATGCAAAGTAATTACTTATCTGTATTTAATGATTTAATAAATAGCAACCCTGAAAATGAAGTATATCATTGCAGATCTTTTATTATTAATAGCAGCTCTGAAGTTATAGGTCTTACGCCTTCATGGCCAGATTGGGAATCAGTATATGAAAATATGTGGCATCGAATGAATAAATTTAGAAGTCAATATGTTTCAGACTTTGTTTATAAAAGAGAGTCTTTGATAAAAACAGGTGGCTATTATAAACTTCCTTTAGCATGGGCGTCAGATGATATCACATCATATACAGCAGCAGCTGATAAAGGAATAGTTCACACTCAAGAACCAGTATTTTGTTATCGGCAGTCAGAATTTACAATATCAAATTCAGGATCTATTGATTTAAAAATGAATGCAATCATTGAAGAAGAAAGATGGGTTGATTCCTTTTTGAAAAATAATCTTCCGGATAATTATCTTGATCAGTGCTTTTATAACATGATCAAATATGATAAAGACAAATTATTTTTAAAAAAGAGAATAGACACAATTGCTTATAATGGTTTTACAAAAGGGTATTACTTAAGAGATATGATTAAATTTGTTTCAAAAAAAAATAATTACAGATTAAGTTTACAGCATCTCATTTATGCATTGATTCTTACAGTAAAGAAAAATAGATCCAAAATCACTTAAAAATGGAACCTACTTTTAGTTTTACATATTCAATACCGTATGTTATTCTCTTTATTGTATTCTTTCTCCTTTTTTTATGGGAAAACAGATTACGAAGTAAAGGTGATGATATTAAAATTGTACGTTATGCTGCAATGCTTGTGTTTTTTGTATTTTTTGGCTTCAGGGGCTATATCGACACGGATTTTGCATTGTATTACTCCTTGTACGAAAACACTCCTTCGCTAGATAACGTTCGGGGAGTTACAGATTATTTCTGGAACCTTGATGAAGATTATCTTCTTAAAATCGAACCAGGGTTTAAAGTCTTTTTAGTTATTTTAAAAACAATTTCAAAAGATTATTTCTTTTTACAAATTGTTTCATCCCTGATAGACGTTTTATTTCTTAATTATTTTTTCAATAAATATTCGCCTCATTATATTTTGGCGTTTATCATGTTTCTTATTTTTGGAGGTATTTTATTGGAGGTTAATTTATTGAGAAATTCAAAAGCAATATTTTTGTTCATTTATTCTTTACAATTTATTCGCAACAGAGATCCTCTAAAATTTTATATTTGCAATCTGATAGGATTATTTTTTCATACCTCTGCGATTTTTTTCTTTCCGCTCTATTTTTTTCTTCACAAAAAAATACCCTCTTTTATTGTTTGGGGAATGTTTATATTAGGGTGTGTTTTGTACTTGGGACAGATAAAGTTCGTTACCCCAATCGTATTATTTTTAGGAAATATTTTGGGAGGGGCTTATTTCCTTATGGCTAAAGGATATTCAGGTGACAGTATGTACAACACAGGATATGGGATTACATTTGGTTTTGTTGAAAAAATTCTCTCATTTATACTTATATATGCCATGTATAATAAAATCGGAGAAAAAATGAAAAACGAAAAACTACAAAATATATTCTTTAATCTGTTTTTCATATATAGTATAATATATCTTTATCTTTCTGAATATTCTGTTTTAATTGATAGATTAACCACGCTTTTTGTGCTGAGTTATTGGATTTTATATCCTTTGCTTTACGTTGTTTTGAAGGAAGTTTTTAAGTTAGTATTTACAATTATATTGTTTTTTTTTGGTACTTATAAAATGTATTTTTCAAACTGTTTCATAACTAGGAAATATGAAAATATACTTTGGGATAATCCTTCCGTTAGTAGAGCCTACTATATTTTGGGTAAGCATTTAGATAAGATAATCGGTAATAAATAAACTATAAATAATGATGAAGGTTGCATTTTTATCAACTTTTGCTTTTGATGCAAATATTTCTTTGATTAATGCTTTAAAAAATAAATGTGATATCTATTTTTTTACTGAAGCATTATATGAAATAGATAATTATTTGGATAAAAATAAACTTTCTAAATTTATATCAAATGGAAACGAAGTAGAAGAAATAAAGCGTTTTTCGAAACTGATACCATTAGAAAAGACATATGTTATAAAGGGGACCAGGCAAAATAATATAGTAAAGAAAATTTATAATTCTTACAGAATTAATAAAAAAATTAAAGAAATAAATCCGGACATTATAATTCTTGATAGCCATCTCATAACCTATTTCTTGACAGCATTTAATTATAGGAAAAAAAGTTTACTCATCATCCATGATCCTTTTTTTCATAGCGGTGAAAATTTTAAAGTAGACATATTTCTTAGGAAATTATATTTTTCATTCTTAGGGTATAAGATGTTGCTCAATGAAAATCAAAAGAATGATTTTATCAAACATTACAGACAAAATCCGAATAAAGTTTTTACTTCATTTCTTAGTATTTATGAATATCTTACTTTATATGGTAAAAAAGAAGATAAGACAAATAAAGACTTTAATGTATTGTTTTTTGGAAGAATATCTCCATATAAAGGTGTTAAATTCTTCTTGGATGCTTGTGTAGAAATTATTCAATCAGAGAAATATCCGAATATTAGTTTTACAGTCGCAGGAAGTGGAAATTTTGATTTTGATGTCACAAAGTATTATAATTATCCTCAGATAAAAATATTAAATAAGTTTATTCAGCCTACAGAATTATCGCGGCTGATCTTAGATTCTGCTGTTGTAATCTGCCCTTATATTGATGCTACACAAAGTGGGGTAATTATGTCATGTTTTGCTTTTAAAAAGCCTGTAATAGCTACAAATGTAGGTGGATTGCCGGAAATGATAGAAAACAACAAAACAGGCTTGATTATAGAACCTAAAAGTACCGAACAAATTAAACAAGCAATATTTAAGTTATATGAAAATCCTCAAATACTGCAAGAAATGTCAGAAAACATTTCAATGAAATATTTTTATGGTGAAAAAAGCTGGATGAGATCTGCTGAATACTTTTTGGATGCAATGAAATCTATATTAAATAAAAGATAGAACAATAGTGATGGAAAGAGTTTCAATTTCTGTTTGTATGGCTTCATATAATGGAGAAAAGTATATAGAAAGACAAATAGACTCAATACTTAGTCAACTGATTACTGGTGATGAATTAATTATTGTTGATGACAGTTCTAAAGACAATACAGTAAGTTTAATAAAAAAATACAATAGTAATTTTATCAGACTTGTAGAAAACGAAAAAAATATAGGGCATGTAAAGACTTTTGAAAAAGCCTTAGCACTAGCAAAAAACAAATATATATGTCTAGCAGATCAAGATGATATATGGATAGAAGGAAGGTTACAAAAACTTGAAAAAAAAATAAGAAAAGAAAAAGTTCTTTTAGTCGCTTCAAACTTTAAGCCGAAATTTGAGAATAATTCTAATTATAGAGAATTTAAAAAATTGGAAACAGAAAAATCGTCGAAATACATTGTAAATATTCTGAGAATTTTTCAAGGTAAATCTACATATTACGGATGCACAATGATGATTGATGAAAATTTGCTAAAATTTATTTTGCCTTTTCCAGAATATATAGAAGCGCACGATTTATGGATTGCGATGAATGCTAATATGTTAAAATCAGTGTGTCATCTTAAAGATGATACTTTGTTATATACAGTGCATCAAAATAATGTGAGTTTAAAAAAAAGAAGTTTTGCAAAAAAAATAAGAGCTCGATTTTATTTTTGGCAAGCGATAGTTGATATTTTAAAAAGAATAAATAGTTAAATTTGTGATTTATTCTAATAAAAAACATGAAGTGAAATCTAATGCTATTTGATAGTAATCTATTGATAGTTATTTATGAATTAAAAAAAGGCATCAGGTAAGAATTTGTGATGTCGAAAAATATAATTATTTGGATTATTAAGAATATGTAGTGAGTTTGTCGTTGGCGATTTTAAAAATCAGACTAATGATATATCACAGAAGTAACTACTTACTGCAAGCCTAGAAGATGAAGATTTTAATTCAAAATGTGCTTTCAAATGTCATTTATGTGTAAAAGAAAAAAAAACATAAAGAAAAAATAGGCTGGGTTTTACAACCTTTGGAAGTAGGAATGAAAGAACATACCAATGGATTTCTGAGCAGATTTTAAATGAAAAAGCCACTCGGCCATATAATAATTTTATGAAAATAAGCATTATTACTGTTTGTTGGAACAGTGAGAAATATCTTAAAACAGCCATAGAATCTGTGCTGAATCAAACGTATCAAAATATTGAATATATAATTATTGATGGCGGATCGACAGATAGTACTTTAGAAATTATTAAAAATTACGAGCCTCTGTTTGAAGGAAGAATGAAATGGATAAGTGAAAAAGATGGTGGTATATATGACGCAATGAATAAAGGTATCAATCATACCTCAGGTGATATAGTAGGACTTCTGAATTCTGATGATTTTTATATTTCAAATAGTGTATTACAAAAGATTTCTAATGCATTCATTAGAGAAAATGTCGATTCAGTGTATGCAGATCTATACTATGTAAAAGAAAATGATACTGATAAGATTGTGCGAAGCTGGAAAATAGGCGAAAAATGCTCATTTATGTCAGGTTGGCATCCAGCTCATCCATCTTTTTTTGTGAAAAAAGAAGTGTATGATAAATTTGGCAATTTTAATACGGATTATAGAATTGCAGCTGATTTTGAGATTATGTTAAGATTTTTAGAAAAATATGCTATAAGTACATTTTATATTAAAGAATTTTTACTGAAGATGAGATTGGGAGGTGAATCTAATAAAAACTTTAAAAATATAAAAAGAGGCAAAAATGAAATACTTCAGGCTTTCAAGTCAAACAATATAAGTGTTCCTTTTTACTATCCATACAAACGCTGGATGTCTAAAATGTTTCAATATTTATTTAAATAGAAATATTTATTGAGAAATTATATATATTTGTACATATAGAATTTGAATGATGAAATCTAAACATGAAAAACTATTTAAATCTTTCCAGAAGTTCTGAAAGATATCTATTTATAAATGTAAGCAGTATCTCAGAAAAAATTTTTAAAGATTCTAATTTTACCAAGTCTTACAAATCAGTCTTTTTTAATTCCAGAACAGATAACAAAAATATATCAGAATATATTAATAAATTAAATGTAAAAACTATAGTGATTGAAACTTCAGATTTAAACCATCTCCCAGAAAAGATTACTAATGAAATTATTGAAGCAAAACTTCAAGGGATACAAGTTTTTGAGGTGCACGAATTTTATGAGAAGATAAATGGCAGAATTCCTTTAGTAAAACTTGAATCAGATGAATATTTAGCCGATGATGTGTTCTCAATTGGCTTGGATAATTTGGACTTTCTTTTTAAACGAGTAATTGATATCATTATTTCATTACTTTTGTTGCCTTTTGCCTTATTTATAATTTTATTAGGATGTATTTCTGTTTTTATAAATTCTCCGGGGAATGTTTTTTTTAGTCAGGAAAGAGTGGGTAAAAATTCTAAAAAATTTAAAATTTACAAACTCAGAACAATGACCAGAAAACATGATGGAGGATATACGAAAGATAAAGATGACAGACTTTTTGCAGTAGGTAAATTTTTAAGAAAAACCAAAATTGATGAACTTCCTCAATTGTTTAATGTTCTTAATGGTGATATGAGTATCATCGGACCTAGGCCTGAACGTCCAAAGTATGTGAAGGAATCAATTGCAGAAAACTCTTATTTTGATTTAAGACATCTTGTAAAACCAGGTATTACTGGTTGGGCACAAGTTAATCTTCCAAAGGCAACACCCAAGGATAATTTGAAAAAACTTGAATATGATTTATATTATATAAAAAGTTATACACCCTATTTGGATTTTAAAATTCTTATTAAAACAATTAAAGTAGTACTCACATTTAATAGTAACTAAAAGTTTAGCTTTTACGATATGAAAATAAAACAAACCCCCTTAAAAGACTGCTACATAATAGAACCCACTGTTTTTGAAGATGACAGAGGTTATTTTTTTGAAAAATTTAACGAACAGAAATTTGAAGAACTTACCGGAATGAATGGGCATTTCGTTCAGGATAATATTTCAAAATCTTCTTATGGTGTTTTAAGAGGATTACATTTGCAGAAAGGAGAGTATGCACAAGCAAAACTGGTTTCTTGTTTAGAAGGAAAGGTTTGGGATGTTGCTGTTGATCTTAGGGAAGATTCTCCAACATTTGGTAAATGGTTTGGCATTGAGCTTACACCTGAGAACAAATTACAGCTTTATGTACCGCGAGGCTTTGGTCATGGTTTTTCAGTAATTAGTGAAACGGCTGTTTTTTCTTATAAATGTGATAATTTTTATAATAAAGAATCTGAAGGAAGTGTGAAATTTGATGATTCTTATTTAGGGATAGACTGGAAATTGGATGAGAAAGATATGATTCTTTCAGAGAAAGATCAAAATGCGCCTTTATTTTCTGAAAAAAACTTTTAAATTGTTTATAATAAATCTAAATAGAGAACCGAATCTGTCGGTTCTTTTTTTATGCGTAAATTTGCAGCCACAAAAATTACTGATTACTAATTACTTATTATTCAATATAAAATGCGCACAAAATCTGTAGGTAAAAAGAAGATAAATATCGTAACATTAGGTTGTTCCAAAAACGTTTACGATTCTGAAGTGTTGATGAGCCAGCTGAAAGCCAACGGAAAAGAAGTTGTGCACGAAGACAGAGGTGATATTGTCGTGATTAATACTTGCGGATTCATCGATAATGCCAAAGAAGAATCAATTAATACGATTTTAGATTTCGTTGAGGCAAAAAACAGAGGCGAAGTTGAAAAAGTTTTCGTTACGGGATGTCTTTCCGAAAGATATAAGCCTGATTTAATTAAAGAAATTCCGGATGTCGACCAGTATTTCGGGACGAGAGATCTCCCGATTTTATTGAAGCATTTAGGAGCAGATTATAAACATGAATTGGTTGGAGAAAGATTAACGACTACTCCGAAACATTACGCATACCTAAAAATTTCTGAAGGTTGCGACAGACCTTGTTCATTTTGTGCAATTCCTTTGATGAGAGGAGGTCACGTTTCTACACCGATTGAAAAATTGGTTAAAGAAGCTCAGAAACTGGCAAAAGTTGGAGTAAAAGAATTAATTCTTATTGCTCAGGATTTAACCTATTACGGTTTAGATATATATAAGAAGAGAGCTTTAGGTGAACTTTTAAAAGAACTGGTAAAAGTAGAAGGTATCGAATGGATTCGTCTTCATTATGCTTTCCCAAGTGGTTTCCCTGAAGATGTTTTAGATATCATCCGCGAAGAGCCGAAAGTTTGTAATTATATTGATATTCCGCTTCAGCATATCAATTCAGATTTGTTGAAATCAATGAAGCGTGGAACAACTCACGAAAAAACAAATGCTTTATTAGATAAATTCAGAGAGAAAGTTCCGGATATGGCCATCAGAACGACATTAATTGTCGGTTATCCGGGAGAAACTGAAGAAAGATTCCAGGAATTGAAAGAGTGGGTAAGAGAGCAGAAATTCGACAGATTGGGATGTTTCACTTATTCTCATGAAGAAAATACCGGAGCCTATGTTTTGGAAGACGATATTCCGCAGGAAGCAAAAGAAGCGAGAGTTGAAGAAATCATGGAATTACAGTCACAGATTTCTTGGGATAAGAACCAGGCAAGAATCGGAGAGGTTTATAAATGTATCTTCGATAGAAAAGAAGGTAATTACTTCGTGGGTCGTACAGAATACGATTCTCCGGATGTAGACAATACCGTTTTGGTTTCAGCAGAGAATACTTACATTTCAATCGGAGATTTTGCTAATGTAAAAATTACTTCAGCAGAAGAATTCGATCTCTACGGAGAACTTGTATAGGTAAATTATAAGAGTAAAACCAATGATTTTTCATTGGTTTTTTTATTTTAGTTAAAATAGCAGGAAATTTTTTAGTTAAATCTTTGATAGAGATATTGCCCAAATTCTTTTCCTGCCGAAAATATTGAAGTTAAAACAACCATTAATACAAGTATAAGCAGGATTTTATTGTTTTTTAATTTTCCCATAACCTTTTCTGTTTTCTTAATAAGTTAATAGATATTTGAAGAAGTTCCAGTCAATTTGATAAATTTTGCATTTTGTTTAAATGTTTGATTTTCAGATTGTTTTACTTTTTTACATCTCTTAATTCTGCTGCGATTAGTTAATTCTGTTAACTTTTATAGTATTTTTTTAACGTTTTTTAACACTATGCTTTAAAATCCCTATTTATAGGAAGTTACAAGAGTAATTAAGTTTTATTTAAGTTTTATTTAACATTTGTTAACATTTAAAATAGGTAGCTAATAAGTTTCCGTATACTTTTGCCTCGTCAAACAAGTAAAAGTTCAACATGATGAAAAGATTCATTCTCGTAATCATAATGATGATTTCAACCTTTAGTGTTTATTCATTTTCGAATAACACTACAGATGCGAAGAAAACAAGTTATGCATCGTACTACCACGATAAATTTAACGGTAGAAAAACAGCCAGCGGAGAAGTTTTTGATAATTCAAAACTTACTGCGGCACACAGAACGCTTCCTTTTGGTACTGAAATTAGAGTAACCAATCTGAACAATGGAAAAGAGGTAATTGTAACGGTTAATGATAGAGGGCCTTTCCATTCATCAAGAGTTTTAGATATGTCTAAAGCCGCGTTCGATGAAATCGGGAATATCGATAGAGGTACTATCCCGGTGGAATATGAAATTGTCGATTAATTTATGATTTAAATTAAAGAAAAATCCAGTTGAGAAATCAACTGGATTTTTTGTTTTTTATAGATGAAATTCTAATAAAGCAGGACAATGATCAGAATGTACGGCTTCTTTTAAAATCACCGCTCTTGAAAGTTTATCTTTTAAAGTATAAGATGCAAAATTATAATCGAGTCTCCATCCTTTATTATTGGCTCTGGAATTTTGTCTGTAGCTCCACCATGTGTAATTGTCGGGTTCGTTATTAAAAAGTCTGAAGCTGTCAATCAATTCGCATTCTTCAATAAAATTAGTCATCCACTCTCTTTCCATCGGTAAAAAACCAGAAGTGTTCTTCAGACCAACCGGATTATGAATATCAATTGCCTGATGACAGATATTAAAGTCTCCCGAAATAATAAGGTTTGGAATTTCTTTCTTTAAATTTTTAATGTACTCTAAAAAGTCATGGCAAAACTGCATTTTAAAATCCAGTCTTTCAATGTTTGATGCAGAAGGAACATAAACTGAAATCACAGAAAATCCATCAAAATCTGCACGGATAATTCTTCCCTCATTGTCATAACTTTCAATTCCGCAACCGTATTCTACGTGATTCGGCTTTGTTTTAGATGCAATTCCGACACCGCTGTAGCCTTTTCTTACGGCAGAATGCCAATAACTGTGATAGCCGATTTTTTCAAGGCTTTCGATGTCAATCTGATCGTTTCCAGCTTTGCTTTCCTGAATGCAGATAATATCGGGGTCTGCAGTTTTCAGCCAGCCTAAAAAATCTTTTGTAAAAGCAGCTCTGATTCCGTTGACGTTGTAGGTAATTAGTTTCATATTTAAATTATACTCTTTATAATCTTTATAGTTTAAGAATTAAAATTAATATCAAGATTTATTGTTTAATTGTTAGAACTGAAAAAATAAATAACCAGCATGATAAGGCAAAACAAAACGAAAAATAAAATCCATTTTCCAAAAGAATTAGTTTCTACGAAGAGATTGCTTTTTTTCTGAGGGATAGGATGTTTCCCGTTAAGAAATTCTGTTTCATATTGAAGAAGTTCTGGTTTATTTCCAAGCATTTTTTTTGCTTTTTCCCAATTCGGATCATTCGGATAGATTATTTTTCCGGGATTGCTACCTTCTTTCATTTTTACGGTAATCTTTCCATTAATGTTGGTCATTTTTACGCTGATATTGGAAAAATTTATGAAGGTGGTTTCTTTATTTTGAATGCTTTCTACAAAGTTTTTCGCATTGAGTAAGCCCATTCCGGTGTTGTCGATAACCAGCTTTTATAGCTTCTAATTTTTTGTTTTGTTGTAAAAGTGTGTTGATTTCTTCTCCGATATTATTTTTCTGTAATATTTCATTTGTGGAAACGCTGGATACATGATTGAAATTTTGTGCTGAACTGAAAGGAAACTTGCTAATATTATCAACAAGATCTTTAGATTCTTTCAGGCCCAACCCTGTTTTATCCTTTACTAATTTTATGGCAGAGATCATTTCGTTTCTCTGTATTAATTCCTGTACAGAGGTAAGAATATTGTGTTTTTGCAAAAAGATTTCGTCATCGGTCATGGTTGGAAAATTATTTTCGGTAATTTACAAAATATAAAAAATTCCGGCGGGAAAAATCGAAGATTTTTCCCGCCGGAATTAAAGTTTCTAATAAACAATCAGCTAAAAGCAAAAAGTTATTTCGGTTCAAGAACACTAATAGGAATAATACATTCCTCCAAAGAAATTCCGCCGTGCTGATAGGTTTCTTTGTAATAATTTACAAAATGATTATAATTTTTAGGATACGCTAAAAAGATATTATTCTTTGCAAAAATATATTTGGAGCTTAAATTTCCTTTCGGTAAAAATAGTTTTTCAGGATTTGTAACTGCCCAAACGTCACCATCGTCATAAGTCAGGCTTTTTCCGGTTTTATAACGGATGTTGGTTGATGTTTCTCTGTCACCGACAACGCGGCTTGGTTTTTTCACATAAACCGTTCCATGATCGGTTGTAATAACTAATTTAAATCCGCTTTCTGCAGCTAATTTAATGATCTTTAGTATTGAAGAATTCTCAAACCAGTTCATTGTCAAAGATCTGAACGTTTTATCATCTCTGATTAGCTGATCAACAATATGATTATCGGTCTTAGCGTGAGAAAGAATATCGATAAAGTTGTAAACAATCACCAAAAGATCATTGTTTTTATGCTGATTGAAATCATCATAGATTTTTCTTTCAAAATCGGCATTCAGAACTTTAAGATACTTCATCGATTTTGAGCTTAAACCAACTCTTTTCATCTGATCTTCCAGGAAATCACGCTCAAATTCATTTTTATTCCCTTCTTCATTATCGTTAAACCATTTATCAGGGAAACGTTTTTCAATTTCTGAAGGTAAAAGTCCGGCAAAGAAAGAGTTTCTTGCGTATTGAGTCGCTGTTGGAAGAATACTGTAATAATAATCTTCAGATACCTTATTATAATGCTTGGTAAATAAAGGTTCGATTACTTTCCACTGATCGTATCGTAGGTTGTCGATCATTAAAAGCAAAACTTTTTCTTTTTCCATCTCCGGTTTTACTTTATCTTTAAATAAAGTATGGCTCATCATCGGTTTTTCTGAGCCATTTAGCCAGTCTTCGTAATTATTTTCAATAAATTTTGCAAACTGAATATTCGCTTCCTCTTTCTGCGATTGCAAAAGATCTGCAAATTCGTTATCGGTCACTTTATCAAATTTAAGTTCCCAGTTCACTATTTTTTTATAATATTCAGCCCAATCCTGATAGGTTCTTAAATAAGAAAGCTCCATCGAAAGATTTCTGAATTCCTGCTGATACTGAAGAATTGTTTTTTGCTCTACAAGATTATCTTCCTGAAGATTTTTCTTTAATGAAAGCAAAATCTGGTTCGGATTTACAGGCTTCAGAATATAATCTGAGATCTGTGACCCGATTGCTTCTTCCATGATATGCTCTTCTTCGCTTTTGGTAACCATCACGATTTTCAGAGAACTGTCTTTTTCTTTGATCATCGGAATGGCTTCAAGGCCGGAAATTCCCGGCATATTTTCGTCGATTAATGTTAAATCAAATTTTTCTGAGTCAATCAGTTCCAAAGCCTCATTCACATTGTTTACCGGAGTTACATGGTAACCTTTCTTTTCGAGGAAAACAATATGCGGTTTTAGTAAATCTATTTCATCATCAATCCATAATATTTTGTCTGACATACAAGTTTATTTTTTATGCGGATTATAGTATCAAAACTTTGACCAAAACTTGGTAAAATCTCCCAATTTAATGAGCTGAAAAGTTAAATCTTAGTTAAAGATTTTCGATAAATATTTAATCCTGAATTATTCTATGAAGATAAGATAAATACTGCGATTTTTAAACAAATTTTAATCTTTATATTTCAAATAATAATTGTCTGTTTTCTTTGAATTGACATTAAAAACTTAATTTTGCAATTGTCTCACAATACTTCCATGCAGAATAAGCTTAAAATTATCAACGATCCGGTACACGGTTTTATCAAAATTCCTCACGAAATCTTATTTGATGTTATCGAACATCCCTATTTTCAAAGATTAAGAAGAATTTCGCAGACCGGACTTTTAAATTTAATTTTTCCAGGTGCAACGCATACGAGATTTCACCATGCTATCGGTGCAATGCATCTGATGTTTACCGCTTTGGAAACATTAAAACAGAAAGGTGTTGAAATTTCTCCTGATGAAGAAAAAGGCGCCATGTTGGCAATTCTGATGCATGATATTGGTCACGGTCCGTTTTCGCACGCTTTAGAAAGTATGTTAATGGATGATTGGCATCATGAAAATCTTTCCTTATTATTAATGAACAGATTAAATGATGAGTTTAATGGTGAGTTATCAACGGCGATTGAGATGTTTCAGGGGAAATACCACAGAAAGTTTTTTAATCAGTTAATCAGTTCGCAACTGGATGTAGACCGCTTGGATTATTTGAACAGAGACAGCTTTTTTACGGGAGTTTCAGAAGGAAATATCAATACACAAAGAATTATTTCGATGATGAACGTTTGCAAAGAAGAATTGGTTATCGATGCGAAAGGTGTTTATTCGATTGAGAACTTCCTTACTGCAAGAATGTTTATGTATTGGCAGGTTTATTATCATAAAACTTCCGCTTTGGCAGAATTTATTTTGGTTAAAATTTTAGAAAGAGCAAAATATCTGGCTTCTGAAGGCGTCGATTTACCTGCAACCGAAAATTTAAAATATTTTTTACACAGAGGAAAAAGCGCTGCAACCGATGAAGATGTTGAACGTTTTACGCAACTTGATGATAATGATGTGATTCAGGCAATGAAATTGTGGCAGAAATCTGATGATTTTATCTTGTCTTATTGGTGTCAATGTGTCATTCAGCGAAATCTTCCTAAAACCATTATTTCGTCACATCCTTTTGATGAAAATTTTATTGATGAAAAAATAAGAAATACAAACGAATTTTTCGGAATCGATAACGGAAAAGAACTGGTGCACGAAATTACAAGAAGTCTTCTTCCTTATAATACAGAAAAACAGCCGATTTATCTGTTACAGAAAAGTGGTGAAGTTCTGAGACTGGACGAGTCGGAAGATCAGCTTTTGTCAGGATTGATCGTTCATAAAACCAAAAGATATATTCTTACTTTCCCAAGATTATAATAAGATTTTCTCTTACACTTTCAAGATTGATGTGTGATTTTTTCTTAAATAAATACTAAAATCTATATTCCAAATGTTTGCGAATAAGAGAATTTCTTATCTTTGCAGAATATGGAATTTACAGCTTCGCAAATTGCAAGTTTTATCAACGGAAAAATTATAGGCGACGAAAATGCGCTTATTACCGGCGTTTCACCGATCGAAAGCGGGGAATCCGGTCATCTTTCCTTTGTTGCGCAGGATCGTTTTGCGCATCATTTAGATACTTCAAAATGTTCGGTACTTATTGTTACCGAGACGCTTATCAATAAAGACCAATATAATCCTACCATTATTGCCGTAAAAGATGCTTATCTTTCTTTTCAGATTTTAATGAATCTTTATCAGGAAATGCAAGGCAGAAAAGAAGGCATTGAAGATGGCTCTTCGATTCACGAAACTGCCGTAATCGGAGATAAAGTATATATCGGAGCGTTTACTTATGTGTCAGAAAAAGCAAAAATTGGTGAAGGTTCACAGGTTTTTCCTCAGGTCTACATTGGTAAAGGAGTGAAAATTGGTAAAAACTGTAAGATCGACAGTGGTGCTAGAATTTATGATTATTGCATTATCGGAGATAATTGTGTGATACACTCCAACACCGTTATAGGTGGTGATGGATTTGGTTTTCAGCCGACTCCTGAAGGTTTTCAGAAGATTCCTCAGCTGGGAAATGTTATTATTGAAGATGATGTGGAAATCGGTTCAAACTGTAGCATCGACAGAGCGACAATTGGCTCTACGATGATTGGCAAAGGTACTAAAATAGATAATCTGATTCAGATTGCACACAACGTAAAAATCGGAGCTAACAACGTCATTGCTGCTCAGGCAGGAATTGCAGGTTCTACAACCATCGGCGACTGGAATCAAATTGGCGGTCAGGTCGGCATTGTAGGTCATATAAAAATAGGTAATCAGGTGAAAATTCAGGCGCAGAGTGGAGTAAACTCAAGCGTTAATGATAAAGAAACCGTGTATGGTTCACCTGCGATTAGTTACAACGACTATCTTAGAAGCTACGTGCATTTCAGGAACCTTCCTGAACTTGCGAAAAGAATAAATAATCTTGAGAATAACTCAAAAGATCATACTAATGAGTGATATGCAAAAAACCCTTCAGGAAGAAGTTACTCTTTCCGGAATTGGTCTTCATACTGGTAAAGAAGTAAAATTAACCATTAAACCTGCGAAAGAAAATACAGGTTTTGTTTTCGTAAGAACAGATTTGGAGGGGCATCCTCAGGTCGAAGCCGATGTTAATTATGTTGTAGCAACAGAAAGAGGAACGACATTAGAAAAATTAGGTGTTAAAATCAATACTTGTGAGCACCTTTTGGCTGCTTTGGTAGGTTGCGATATAGATAACGCAATTTTAGAGATGAATGCTTCTGAGCCACCAATCTTAGATGGTTCATCAAAATTTTTCGTAGAAGCTATCGAAAGTGTTGGTGTTGTAGAACAAACTGTTGCAAGAGAATATCTTGTTGTAAAAGAAGTGTTGAGCTACAGCGATCCCGCAACAGGCTCAGAAATTACAATCATCCCTTCAGATACGTATGAAGTGACTACAATGGTAGATTTTGGGACTAAAGTTTTAGGAACTCAAAATGCTACATTAAAAAATATTTCAGAATTTAAAGAAGAAATTTCTTCTGCAAGAACATTCAGCTTTTTGCACGAATTGGAAATGCTTCTTGACCACGGTTTGATAAAAGGTGGAGATATTTCTAATGCAATTGTATATGTTGATAAAGATTTAACTCCCGAAACAACCGAAAAATTAAAAACAGCCTTTGGTAAAGACCACGTGTCAATAAGACCAAATGGAATTTTAGATAATTTAACTCTAAACTTTCCGAACGAAGCTGCAAGACACAAATTATTGGATGTAATCGGTGATTTGGCTTTATGCGGAGTTAAAATTAAAGGTAAAATTATAGCCAACAAACCAGGACATTTTGTAAATACCCAGTTCGCTAAAAAGCTGAATCGTCAGTGGAAATTACAGAGAAAGAAAAACGTTCCTGATTTCGATTTAAACAAAGAACCGGTTTTTGATATCAACGGGATTATGAGATTAATGCCGCATCGTTATCCGTTTTTATTGATTGACAAAGTTCTTGAGCTTTCAGATACCCATGTTGTAGGTTTAAAAAATGTAACGTTCAACGAACCTTTTTTCGTAGGTCATTTTCCTAAAGAACCGGTTATGCCAGGAGTTTTACAGGTTGAAGCTTTAGCTCAGACAGGTGGGATTTTAGTTTTGGCGAGCGTTCCGGATCCTGAAAACTATTCGACTTACTTCATTAAAATTGACAAGGTTAAATTTAAAAGAAAAGTAATTCCTGGAGACACCTTAGTTTTCAAAATTGAATTGATAACACCAATCAGAAGAGGTATTGTTCACATGCAGGGTTACGGATATGTAGGAGATACTGTTGCTGTAGAAGCAGAACTAATGGCTCAAGTTGCAAAAAATAAAATTGATTAAATGATTCATCAATTAGCGGCCGTAGATAAACGTGCAAAAATTGGCAAAAATGTAGTGGTAGAACCTTTCACAACAATTGCTGCAGATGTAGAAATTGGTGAAGGTACATGGATAGGGTCTAACGTAACCATTATGGATGGTGCAAGAATCGGAAAAAATTGTAAAATTTTCCCGGGAACTGTAATTTCTGCGATTCCTCAGGATTTGAAGTTCGAAGGAGAAGATACACAGACGATCATTGGAGATAATACAACCTTGAGAGAATGTGTTACTGTAAATAAAGGGACAAAAGCTTTAGGATATACCAAAGTAGGAGAAAACTGTCTGATTATGGCAACTTCCCACGTAGCGCACGATTGCATTATCGGAAATAATGTGATTATTGCAAACGGCTGCGGTATTGCTGGTCACGTTGAAATCGGCGACTTTACAGTGATGGGAGGTCTTTCTGCCATTCAGCAATTCGGTAAAATCGGAAAACACGCAATGGTTTCAGGAGGATCACTGGTGAGAAAAGATATTCCGCCTTACATTAAAGTAGGTAGAGAGCCCATTTCTTATGCCGGAATTAATTCTGTAGGTTTAAGAAGAAGAGGTTTTACTAATGATAAGATTTTCGAAATTCAGAAAATTTACAGATATATCTTCCAGATGAAAATGAATGTTACCCAAGCATTAATTCATATCGAAAAAGAAATGCTTCCGACTGCTGAAAGAGATGAAATTTTAGAATTTATCAAAAACTCTCCTGGAGGTATTGTAAAGGGATACGGAACAGGAAAAGAATAATTTAGAATAAAAAATAACTATAAAAAAAATCGAGTTTATAGATTTAAACTTTAAACCCGAAACTTTAAACCAAAAGTATGGCAACAAGTAACGATATCAGAAAAGGCCTTTGCATTGAATACAGCAATGATATTTTTAAAGTAATCGAATTTCTTCACGTAAAACCAGGAAAAGGTCCTGCTTTCGTAAGAACAAAACTAAAATCGGTAACCAACGGTAAAGTGATCGACAATACTTTCTCTGCAGGTCACAAAATTGATGAAGTAAAGGTGATCACAAGAAAATTCCAGTATCTTTATGATGATGAGAACGGTTTCCACTTTATGAATAACGAAGATTTTTCTCAATTATATTTAAACAAAGACATGATTGAAAACTCAAACCTGATGAAAGCAGGTGAGGAAGTGACAATCATTCTTAAAGAAGTTGACGAAACTCCGCTTTCTGCAGAATTGCCGCAGTCAGTTTATCTTGAAGTTGTAGAAGCAGATCCTGGAGTAAAAGGAAATACAGCAACAAATGCTCTGAAAAATGCAATCGTTGAGACAGGAGCAAGAGTAATGGTTCCTTTGTTCATCGAGCCGGGAGACAAAATCAAAGTGAGCACAGAAGACGGTTCTTACCTTGAAAGAGTAAAATAAAATAGCAGGAAGCTGGAAGCATGAGGTTTCCAGCTTTCTTATTATAAAAGCTTTTCGATATTGTTCGTGAGCCTTTTTTATTTTTATGGCAGCAATTTCCGTCTTCCACTCCCGCTTTTTTGCTACACTTTGTTTCGCAAAAAGAGCTCCGTTCAAGCCGGGCTGCAATGTACACAGAAAAACAAATTTTGTCAAGTTTTCAGATCTTGGCAAAGTTGATTTAAGTAAAGCATCATTAGAAACCTTGTTAAGTTTTTAAACTTTGACAAGGTTGATTTAAAACAAACATCATTTAAAAATATGACGTTTCATCAGCCACAAAAACTTAAAACGATTGCTGATCTCATCGGAGCAAAATTTATCGGCTCTGAAGATTTCGAAGTTTTGGGAACCAACGAAATTCATCGTGTAAAAGCAGGAGAAATCGTTTTCGTCAATCATCCAAAATATTACGAAAAAGCACTGAATTCTGCTGCAACCATTATCTTAATCGATAAAGAAGTAGAATGCCCCGAAGGAAAAGCACTTTTGGTTTCTGAAGACCCTTTCAGAGATTTTAATAAAATCAACACGCACTTTACAAGAATTTACAACTTCACGGAGACCCTTCATGATGTTGAAATAGGAGAGGGTACAAAAATTCATCCTTCCGCGGTCATCGGAAATAATGTAACCATCGGAAAAAACACTTTAATTTTCCCAAATGTAGTTATAGGAGACAGAACGATTATTGGAGATAATGTGGTGATACAGTCCAATACCGTTTTAGGTGGTGATGCTTTCTATTACAGAAAACTGAACGGAAATTTCGACCGTTTGATTTCGGTGGGAAATGTCATTATTGAAAACAACGTAGAAATCGGAAACGGCTGTACCATCGACAGAGGAGTTACAGATTCTACAATTATCGGTGAAGGTTCGGTCTTAGATAATCAGATTCAGATTGGTCATGATACAGTTATCGGAAAAAAATGTCTCATCGCTTCTCAGGTTGGTGTTGCAGGGTGCTGTATCATCGGTGATGAGGTAACTTTATGGGGACAGGTGGGGATCGCTTCAGGAAATAATATTGAAAGCGGTTCTGTACTTTTAGGTAAAACAGGAGTCAACCGTGACCTTAAAAAAGGAACGTACATCGGAATGTTTGCCGAAGATTATAAAACTTACCTGAAAAAAGAGGTGAAATTGAGAAATCTTGAGTAAACAAATTGCTCTGATTTATTTAAAATCAAAGAAAAATAAGTAAATTTGTGAGCATTAATAAAATAAGAAAATAAATTTAAAAAACAATAAAATGTCAATTTTAGTAAACAAAGATTCTAAAGTAATTGTACAAGGATTTACTGGTAACGAAGGTACTTTCCACGCAGGTCAGATGATTGAGTACGGAACAAACGTAGTAGGTGGAGTTACTCCCGGAAAAGGAGGAAGCGAGCACTTAGGAAAGCCGGTATTCAACACTGTTGCTGATGCTGTATCTAAAGCTGGAGCAAACGTAAGTATTATTTTCGTACCACCTGCATTTGCTGCAGACGCTATCATGGAAGCTGCTGAAGCAGGTATTAAAGTGATCGTTTGTATTACTGAAGGTATTCCTGTTGCAGATATGGTAAAAGTAAAATCTTATATCGCAGACAGAGAGTGCAGATTAATCGGGCCAAACTGTCCTGGAATCATCACTTCTGAAGAAGCTAAAATTGGTATTATGCCAGGTTTCGTTTTCAAAAAAGGTAAAGTAGGTATTGTTTCAAAATCAGGAACTCTTACTTATGAAGCTGCTGATCAGGTGGTAAGAGCTGGTTACGGTATTTCTACTGCAATCGGAATCGGTGGTGACCCAATTATCGGAACTACAACTAAAGAAGCTTTAGAATTGTTCATCAACGACCCGGAAACTGAAGCGGTTGTAATGATCGGAGAAATCGGTGGTGGTCTTGAAGCTGAAGCTGCAAGATGGTATAAAGCTAGTGGTTCTACGAAGCCTGTTGTAGGTTTCATCGCTGGACAAACTGCTCCTAAAGGAAGAACAATGGGTCACGCTGGAGCAATTGTTGGTGGTGCAGAAGATACAGCTCAGGCAAAAATGGAAATCATGAGAGAAAACGGTATCAACGTAGTAGATTCCCCTGCTGACATCGGTGCTACCGTAGCAAAAATCTTAGGATAATTAAAACAAGCATAATATGAAAAAAATTTTATTAACATCCGCGTTGGCTTTTTCTGTTTTATCATTCGCCCAGATTGATTTAAGAAACACAAGATTTGGTCTTACAGCAGGTGGAAACTATTCCAGAGTAAAGAATGCGCATAATCCTTCGGGACCAAGATTTACTTTTCAGGCAGGTGTATTGGCATTAATTCCGATGGGAGGTGCAGATCAGTTTTATCTGCAGCCGGAGGTTACCTATTATGGAGCCGGTGAATCGGGAAAAGATAAAAATGCTAAAGGAGTAGATGGTTATGATGCTGTATATGCTAATGACTATCTAAGTGTGCCGATTTATTTCAAAGGGTATTTTTCTGAAGCAGAATCAGAATTCTTTGGATTAATTGGTCCGAGATTCAATTTCTTATTGAATCAGACTACAAAAAATGCTCCTGTAGGCAGACCTTATTACGATCCTGATGTAACTGATCCTGATTACCCGCAGATAAGTGGTAAGGCGAACAGCTTCAACTTTGCAGTAGGTGTTGGAATAGGATATAGCTATAAAAGACAGTTAGAACTAGCTTTAAAATATGATTTTGGTATATCCAATACATATCCGAAGCTTGTCGAAAGTTTTACTCAAGATCCTAATACGGTTAAGAAAAAATCTGAACAGGTTCTTAGTTTAACGTTAAGCTATATTTTCGAATAAAATTTTTTCGTTACAATAAAAAATTCCGGAACTCAGTTCCGGAATTTTTGTTTTTATTTTTGATGAAATATTATTTTGTTTTAACTTCTTATCCATTTCCAGATTTCTTTCATCGTCGCTTTATTTCCGTACATTAAAATTCCTACTCGGTAAATTTTTCCTGCTAAAAAAATCATAAAGAAAGTCGTTCCAGCCAGCAAAGCAATAGACAAAGCAATTTGCCAAGCAGGTACTCCGAAAGGAATTCTTGCCACCATCGCAACAGGTGAAGTGAAAGGAATTATAGACATCCAGAATCCGACAGGTCCGTCAGGATTGTTGATGACTGAAATACTTCCATACATCCCTAAAGTAAGCGGAAGAATCGCAAATAACGTAAATTGCTGCGTTTCCGTTTCATTATCAACTGCAGAGCCAATTGCAGCATAAACAGAGCTATAAAACATATATCCTAAAAGAAAAAATATAATGAATACAAAAATGATTAAAGGGAAATTCATTTCTAATAAACTGTGAGAAATCTGTGTCGCCATTTGTCCAATGTCAAGTTTGCTCATCAATTCTTCATTTCCTCCCGGAATATTTTTCTGAAGTGACGAAAATCCGGTATTCAAAATCAGAGCTCCGGCTACAGACATCGTAATCCAAACGATAAACTGAGTTAAAGCAACTAAAGTAACTCCCAAAATTTTTCCCATCATCAATTCAAAAGGTTTTACAGAAGAAATAATAATCTCAACCACACGGTTGTTTTTCTCTTCCAAAACGCTTCGCATTACACGAACACCATAAATTAAAATAAACATGAATGTTACATACATTAAGATCATGCTCATTGCACTTTTAATTCCGAATGCTAAATCAGAATCTTCTTTATTGTCTTCTGAAACGTTAATGGTTTTTAAAGTGAAACTTTTATCTAAATTTTCAAGCTGTGCCTGCTGAATTCCAAGTTGCTTGATCTTTTCTTTTTTGATAACATTGGTAATATCCGAAATAATCTGCTGTTTCGTATCAAAACCAATTTTGGTGTTGACAACCAGTCTTGAACCTTTCTCAATATTATCAAGATCATTACCGGATAAAGCAGGAAGTATCAGAATACCATCCAAATTCTCATTTCCTTTTAGATTTTTAACTTTAGACAGCTCTTCAACAGCCGGAATAAATACATAATTGATTTTTTCGTCAGATTTAAGCTGTCCTCTAAATAATCCGCTGTTATCAACCACTTCAATAATGTTGTGCGACTCATTAGCTTTAAACATAAAACCAATCACTGCCCCAAAAGCAATAATCATTAAAGGAGCCAGCAAAGTGAGTATAATGAAAGACTTTTTCTTAACCTGTGTAAGAAATTCTCTTTTTGTAATTAAAAAAATATTGTTCATAAAATTAAGAGTGATTGCTTACTGCATTAATAAATACTTCATTCATGCTCGGAATTCTTTCGTCGAATGATCTTACTTTTCCAACGTTCACCAGATCTAGAAGAATATTATTCTGATCTGCTTCGTTTTTAAGATCAAAAGAAATCAGATTATTTTCATTGGTAATATTAAAAATTCCATATTTATCTTTAAACTGATCAAACTGATAATCATTGATTTCAGATAAAGTAACTCCAAAAATATTCTTCTTGAATTTTTCACGAACGTCAAAAACTCTACCATCGATAATCTTTTTTGAATTGTTGATCAATGCAACATAATCACACATTTCTTCCACACTTTCCATTCTGTGGGTTGAAAGAATAATAGTGGTTCCGTTATTCTTAAGCTCAATGATCTGATCTTTAATTAAATTAGCATTTACAGGATCAAAACCAGAAAACGGTTCATCAAGAATTAAAAGATGAGGTCTGTGAAGCACCGTTACCACAAACTGTATTTTTTGAGCCATCCCTTTTGAAAGTTCAGACAGCTTTTTCTTCCACCATTGATCGATGTTTAGCTTGTCAAACCATTTTTTTGCTTCATTCAGGGCATCATTTTTTTTCATCCCTTTCAGCTCCCCGAAATATAGAATCTGGTCACCGACACTCATATTTTTATAAAGACCACGTTCTTCCGGCATATAACCGATGTCCTTAATATGATTGGGATTTAGTTTTTCTCCGTTGATTAAAACCTCCCCCGAATCGGCCTGTGTAATCTGATTGATAATTCTGATGAAAGAGGTCTTACCCGCTCCGTTGGGTCCCAGAAGACCGTAGATACTTCCTTTCGGAACGTGTATGCTAAAATCATCCAATGCAGTTTTTTTTCCTGCATTGTAGGTTTTAGTAATATGTTCAGCTTTTAGCATTAAAAATTGTTTTACAATTAGTATAAAAATATTCCGAAAGTTACGGAATTGAGAATTTAGCTAAAAGAAAAAATCCTGATGTTGATCAGGATTTTTATATTATTGTTTTACTATTTGAGTAACTTTTTGCGTGTTGTCACTTAGAATATATCTTATAAGATATTTTCCGGGTTTCAGTTTCTGAATATTGATTTCTACACTATTACTGTTTACCGCATAATTGGCAACCTGAGTTCCTAATATAGAATAGAACGAAACATTTTTTATTTTCAATGAAGAATCTTTAGCTTTCACCATCAGAAAGTCTTTTGCTGGATTAGGGTATGCAGTAAGCACACCATCATCTGACTTCTGAGAGTTCGAAGTTGGCTCTTTTATTTGCGCTTTTAAATTATCGGAAAGGCCGACAGAAGCTGCAATAAAGATAAATAAAAGTAAAAGTTTTCTCATCAACGTATAGTTTGCTTAAATATTACTAACAAAAATAATAAATTCTATAATTCTCTGCAATAGTTTTTTGTAGAACTTATATTAAATTTGCAATAAATTATTCAAAAAGTATTCCAAAGATGATATATTCTAGAAACAGAAGATTAAGAGTGAATGAATCGATGAGAGGTTTGGTAAGAGAATGCAGTCTTTCAGTCAATGATTTTGTAATGCCGATTTTCGTAATGGAAGGCGAAAACAAGCAGGAAGCCATTGCTTCTATGCCCGGAATTTTCAGGCGAAGCATTGATCTTACCGTAAAAGAATGTAAAGAATTATTTTCTTTAGGTGTAAAAGCGGTCAATCTTTACATGAAAGTTTCTGATCATTTAAAAGATAATACCGGAAAAGAAGCGTGGAATAAAGATGGCTTAATGCAAAATACCATTAAAGCAATCAAAGATGCAGTTCCAGAAATGGTAATTATGCCCGATGTAGCTTTAGATCCTTATTCAATCTACGGTCACGACGGAATCATAGAAAACGGAAAAATCATCAACGATGCAACTAATGACGCTTTGGCAAGAATGGCTGTATCACACGCAGAAGCCGGAGCTGACATTGTGGCGCCAAGTGATATGATGGATGGCAGAGTTTTGGCAATTCGTGAAGCTTTGGAAGAAAGCGGTTTTCATGATGTAGGAATTCTGAGTTATGCCGCAAAATACGCAAGTTCGTTTTACGGGCCTTTCAGAAGTGCTTTAGACAGTGCTCCAAAAGACAACATGGAAATTCCGAAAGATAAAAAAACATATCAGATGGACTTTCACAATTCCCGTGAAGCTTTGAATGAAGTTTTTAAAGACGTGAAAGAAGGCGCAGATATTATCATGATTAAACCGGGACTTCCTTACCTGGATATTGTTGCAAAGGTTCGTGAAGCGATCGATCTGCCTATTGCAATTTACAATGTGAGTGGCGAGTATGCCATGTTGAAAGCTGCGGCTCAAAACGGCTGGCTTGATAATGATAAAGCTATTATTGAAAGTTTAACGTGCTTCAAAAGAGCGGGAGCAGATATGATTTTTACATATGCTGCAAAAGAAGCTGCAATTCTTTTACAATAATAAATTCTTAGAAAGATTATTACTTATCAATAGAAACGGGCTTTAGCCCGTTTTTGTTTTACATTATTCATTAAGGCTTTAGCCGAAACCTATTTATTAGCATGATTAAAATTTTGGCTAAAGCCATTTAATTGAAGCTTTTTATTAACGGGCTAAAGCCAATTGCTATTGAATAAACCCTGGGTGGATATTGGTAGCATTAATCTTGAAAATTATTCTACATCAAAATCTTTTCCCTTTACAAATTTAGCGGCAAAAGGAGCCTGGTTTCCGGAATATTTTAATACGAAATGTTTTTTGGTATCGGTGTCAACTTTTGCTTCTACATTCACATTGGTTGTCTGGAAACTTACATCCAAACCGACTCCTGATTCTTTTTCAAGAAAAATCTCTACACTTTCAGCATAAAATAAAGAGGCGCTCAAGTAATTAAACTTTACATTTTTTCGATACGTTTTAGATTTCGATTGGGTGAAAGCAGAATAGCTCTGAAGAATTTCAATTCCGGGTGGATCGATGTTTGTAATCCTTGATTTTGTAACGCCGTTTACCCGAACAGAAAAATTTTTAGCCTGAT
Organism: Chryseobacterium formosense; assembly: GCF_900116415.1. GTDB lineage: Bacteria > Bacteroidota > Bacteroidia > Flavobacteriales > Weeksellaceae > Chryseobacterium > Chryseobacterium formosense. The sequence continues at coordinate 93,202 of NZ_FPAP01000001.1, forward strand.
TGATATTGCCATTAATGCCGATGTTAAATAAGGAAGGTAAAGCCAGACCATATTCAATCATACTGTCTTTTGTAAATTCAAAATCGGGTATCAATGCAGAATGTTTGGTGACACTCATCAGTTGATTTTTGATGTCAATAAGCTTTTGACCTGAAAAAAGATAGCCGATAAGATTATTATTGGTTGTGCGCCAGTTTCTGCCGTTCCATTCGTAGATTTCGCACAATAAAGTGTCTGCAGAAGAATGGGGAAGAAGATCGATATCCTGCCATTTGAAAACTTCCTTTGCGTAAGGTCTTCTGTTGACAAGGTTTATTCCTAAATCAAGCGCCATTAATTCGCTGAGCTGTTGATTGGTTGCCATATTTAATATTTAATGATTGGTGTTTTAAAATTATGAAATTATCCAGATTTCTAAGCATGAAATTTTAAGTTTAAATAAAAATAAATCTGCTGTATGTGTAAATTCCGGATATCATTAAATTTAAACTAACTAAAATCATTTGTCAGCATAATTTTAAAAAAGTAATTTAGACCTATGAAAATTTATACCAAAACAGGAGACAAAGGTCAGACCGCTTTGTATGGCGGAACAAGAGTGTCGAAAGCCAGTGCAAGAGTTGACAGCTATGGAAATATTGATGAATTGAATTCGTTTATAGGAATTTCAAAAAGTCATATTGAGGATGAAGAAGTTTTAAAACAGCTGAAAAAAATTCAGTTCGATTTGTTCACGGTAGGTTCTGAAGCCGCAACTCCTGTGGATAAATTGATGTTGGCCAACGGAAAATCTCGTCTTCCCTTAATTATTTCTGATACGGAAATTGAAGAATTGGAAAACTGGATGGATGCTTTTGAAGAAAAATTAGAACCGCTTCAATATTTTATTCTTCCCGGTGGTGGTAAATCGGCGACTTTTTTACATGCAGCCCGTACAATTTGCCGAAGAGCAGAGCGTTCTTTGGTTTTTTTGAACGAATCTGAAGAAGTGCGTCCTGAACTGATTAAATATTTGAATCGACTTTCAGATTACCTTTTCGTTCTGGCAAGATATATTTCGAAAATCAATAACGAGCCTGAAGAATACTGGAATCCGAATGAAAGATAAAGTATTACTCTTCATCAACGGAGATGCTCCGAAATCCTTTCCAGACTTAGAAAATTATAGCTTGATTGCCTGTACGGATGGCGCTTTTCACTATTTAAAAGACTTAGATTTTCCTTTAGATAAGCTTGATTTTATTTCTGGTGATTTTGATTCTCATTCAGGTTCGGATGAAAATATTTATCACGAAAAATTTATTTATACTCCGGATCAGGAACGAACAGATTTTCATAAAGCTTTAGAAATTATATTAAAAAAAGGTTTTAATAGTGTTGATGTTTTGGGCGCAAGCGGTGGTGAACAGGATCATTTTCTGGGAAATCTTACCGTTGCTTTTGGTTTTAAAGACCAGATGAATATTCAGTTTTATGATGAATTTTCAGAGTATTATTTCATTCCGAAATCGTTTTTGGCAAAGAAAATGAAAGGTAGAATTGTATCGTTATATCCTTTTCCTTTTGCGGAAAGTATTATCACAAAAGGTTTGCAATGGCCTCTTGATAATGTGAATGCAGATATGACAAAAGATATGATGATCAGAAATTTTGCGGTGGAAGATCATGTTTCTATAGAATATCAGAAAGGAGACCTGCTTTTTTTTGCAGGGAAGAAAAGGATGTAAATTCAACATACAGAATACGTTAAGAAAATGTGTTTTTCATAAATAAATACCTTTTTTATTTTTAGGTTTAAATATAAACTTTAAGAAAAATTTAAACTAAAAAATCAAACTTTTTTAGCAATTTTGCATTCTTAATTCACTTGTTAGAAAATGAAAATAAAATACTCGGAACTTATTGATCAGACATTGTATTTTCCAACGGAAGAATTCAATGTTTCTGAGAACAATTTGTTGTTTCACGATATTCCTTTGATGGAAGTTGTTGAAAAGTTTGGAACTCCTTTAAAGGTAAGTTACCTCCCGAAGATTTCTCAGAATATTCAGAAAGCAAAAGGCTGGTTTAAGGAAGCTTTTGAGAAAATTGATTATAAAAAAAGCTACAGATATTGCTACTGTACAAAATCCAGCCATTTCAAATTCGTTATTGAAGAAGCCCTGAAAAACGATATTTCTATCGAAACATCTTCTGCGTATGATATGGATATTGTAAAATCTCTTTTCGGTGAAGGAAAAGTTGATAAGAATATTGAAGTAATCTGTAACGGTTTTAAAACTGATGATTATCTGGCTAAAATTTCAGACATGATCAATAATGGTTTTGAAAATATTACGCCGATTCTGGATAATTACCGTGAATTGGATAAGCTTACAGAAAGCATCGATACCACTTTTGACATCGGAATCAGAATTGCTTCTGAGGAAGAACCGAAATTCGAATTTTATACCTCTAGATTAGGAATCGGTTACAAAGATATTATCCCTTATTACAGTCAGAAAATTGCAGAACATCCGAACGCAAGACTGAAAATGCTCCACTTTTTCATTAATACCGGAATCAAAGACACGGCGTATTATTGGAATGAATTGTACAAATGTCTTCGTGTTTATGCACGTTTGAAGAAAATTGCTCCCGAAGTTAATTCACTGAATATTGGTGGTGGTTTCCCAATCAAAACTTCGTTGAATTTTGATTACGATTACCAGTATATGGTGGAAGAAATTGTTTCTCAAATCAAAAAATTCTGCGAAGAAGAAGGGGTTGAAGAACCGAATATTTACACAGAATTTGGAAGTTTTACAGTAGGAGAGAGTGGTGCAAATCTATATAAAATTATTTCTCAGAAACGTCAGAACGACAGAGAAAAATGGAATATGATCGATTCATCTTTCATGACAACGCTTCCTGATACCTGGGCGATTTCAAGACACTTTATCATGCTTCCGCTAAACCGTTGGGAAGATTCTTACGAAAGAGTTTTCTTAGGAGGTTTAACCTGTGATTCTGATGATTACTACAATTCTGAACAGCATACCAACGCCATTTATCTGCCTGTTTTCAGTGATACAAAACCTTTGTACATAGGGTTTTTCCACACCGGGGCTTATCAGGAAACAATTGGCGGTTATGGCGGAGTTCATCACTGTCTGATGCCGCAACCAAGACATATTCTGATTCAGAAAGATGAAAACGGCGAGTTTCAATATGAAATTTTCAGAGAAAGACAGGAGCCGGATGATATTTTGAAGCTTCTTGGTTATAAATAATATCTGATGTTTCAATAGAAATGGGCTTTAGCCCGTTTTAAAATACAAATAAATTCAAATGGCTTTAGCCAAAATGTATAAAAATAGCTCTCATAATTTTGAGAGCTTTTTACATTTAAAAATTTATTAGAGAATGAATTTTATACTTTAAAATTTGTAAACATCTTTATATTTGCTAAAAATTGAATTGAGAAAAACAATAGCAATAATCTTAATCATACTTACTTTTATCTTAGGATATTTAAGTATCGGTATTATATCATTTTTTGGAATGAGATCCTACTATGGATATGATGGATATTGTTCTGACACGAAACTTTCAAATTTTGTTGCTATTGAGAGTTTTGAAATTCTTATCATTTGTACTCTTATTTCCTATGCTATCTTATTAGAATTTTTTCAAAACATTATAAAGAATGTAAAGTTTTATAAAGTTATAATAGTATTTCTTCTAATCAATTTAATCTTTTTCGTATATAAAATTGTTGAATATCCTATTATCATGGAAGCTACAGGAGGATGGTCTAATCCGAGAAGTAATCTTGAGATGATGTATAATCCATTGATTACATTTTTGGGTATTTATTCATCAATAATAATATGGATTAATTTTAGACTTCAAAAGAAAACTCAATCATTAAAAAAAATCCCGATAATATTTTTCCTTTTTGTGATTTTGGCTTTCATTGTAATAGCGATAGCAACTCAAAGTATAGAATATAAAGATTGTAGAGGATAAAGTATTTTCTAAAAAATGACATTAAATTAAAAAAGTAAAACTCTCCAGTTCGGAGAGTTTTTGTTATTTAAAATATTTTGAAATTTTATCTTTTTCAATCTCAGAATAATCGGTAATGACCATATTTGCCAAACTATAATCCTGATTATGTGTATGAAAACTTTTATAAGCCGCACAAAAAATATGAGCGTTGTGTGCTGCTAAAATTCCATTAGTGGAATCTTCAATAACCATACAGTTTTCAATCGGTTCGTTTGCCATTTTTGCGGCAAGCTGGAAAATTTCAGGATGAGGTTTTGATTCCTTTAAATCAGCACCACTGATTTTTCCGATAAAGTATTTTCCAAGACCGAATTTTTCAAAAACCATATTGATAGTGGTCATTGTTGCAGAAGAGGCTAAAATTAATTTGATATTGTTTTGATAATAATGTTCAATTAATTTTCTAACCCCCGGCATTAAATCAAAATCTAGATCATTGTAAAAATAATCCTTGAAATGTGCTCTTTTGATGGCTGCAATATCTTCGTATGATTGAGAAAGTCCGAAAGTCTGAATTAAAGTTTCGCAAACTTTTTTTGTAGAAGCACCGGTAAATGAAGTGTAGAGTTCTTCAGAAACATCAGCATTTAATTCTTCAAATGTTTTGAAATAAGCTTTTCTGTGCAGCGGCTCTGTGTCAACAATTACCCCATCCATATCGAAAAGCACAGCTTTTAAGGACATATTTTTTAAATTTTTGCAAAGTTAATAAATTTGGCTGGAAGCTTGAAGCTAGATGTTGGAAGCTTAGCTTCGGTGAAAAACAGATTTAGTTATTTTAATCTGCGTAATCTCCAAAATCTGCGAGAATTTTTAAATTTAATACTATCTAAAATCGAGAATTAATTTCACCATAAAAACTTCCAACTTCCGTCATCCATCATCCATCTTTCATTATCTTTGCAAAAATCATTTAATTCTAAATAAAACATGAAAACATACGCAGGAATTCCTGAAGAAAATGCTTCATTAGAAAATTCAAAGGTAGTTTTGGTAACAGTTCCTTATGACGGAACTTCAACTTGGGGAAAAGGTGCAGATAAAGGCCCTGAATTGTTTTTGGATGCTTCTGAAAACATGGAACTGTACGACATTGAAACAGGAACTGAACCTTATCTTGAAGGAGTTTATTTGGCTGGAGAAGTTTCTGAAAATTCAACACCTGAAGCAATGACGGAAGCGGTTTATCAGAAAACAAAAGAGCTTTTGGCAACAGATAAATTGTTTACCCTTTTTGGTGGTGAGCATTCGGTTTCTATCGGTTCTATTCGTGCGGTTGGAGAAAAATTTGAAAATTTGACGGTTCTTCAGTTAGACGCTCATACAGATTTACGTCCTGAATTCCATGGTTCTACTTCTAACCATGCTTGCGCGGTTTTTGAAGCGAATCAGAAACATAATTTGGTTCAGGTGGGAATCCGTTCTATGGATGTTGAGGAAGCTCAGTATTTACCTGAAGGGAGAGTGTTTTTTGCGCACGAAATTGCTCACAACGACAATTGGGTAAATGATGTTTTGGAAAAAGTTTCCGGTAATGTGTATATCACCATCGATTTGGATGCTTTTGATCCATCAATCGCACCATCTACAGGAACTCCGGAACCGGGAGGTTTACAATGGTATCCAACATTAGAGCTATTGAGAAAAGTTTTCGAAAAATGTAATGTGGTAGCTTTTGATATTGTTGAATTGATGGATTCTGCCTATTCAAAACCGAGTGCTTTCTTAGCTGCAAAATTGTATTACAAGATGTTAGCTTATTATCATATCAACAGAGATTAAAATTCCGCAGGAAACGGATTTTTTCTTCCAATTTTTCTTCTGACATTTGTGAGGTAAAAACAAATGAAAATGTCGAGACAAGAGCAAATAGATTATCAGAGAATTGCCAAAGCAATAGAATATATTCAGAGCAATTTTAAACTTCAGCCTAATTTGGATGAGGTTGCTGAAAAAGTAAACTTAAGTCCGGCTCATTTTCAGAAAATATTTACCGATTGGGCAGGAACGAGCCCAAAGAAATTTTTGCAGTTCATCAGTCTTGAGCATGCAAAAAGTTTATTGAAAGAAGAAAAAGCAAGTTTGTTTGATGCTGCTTTGGAAACCGGACTTTCAAGCACAAGCAGATTACATGATTTGTTTGTGAATATCGAAGGAATGTCTCCCGCAGAATACAAAAACGGTGGAAAAAATCTGAGAATAAATTATAATTTCTCTGAAAGTCCGTTTGGAAAAATCATTACCGCGTCTACCGAAAAAGGGATTTGCTATATGGCTTTCGAAGAAAATAAAGAAAATGCATTGAGAGATTTACACCATAAATTTCCCAATGCATCTTTTTTTGAGAAATACGATGAGTTTCAGAAAAATGCATTATCAATTTTTAACAAAGACTGGTCAAAACTCAATACCATAAAACTCCATTTAAAAGGAACTGATTTCCAGTTGAAAGTCTGGGAAAGTTTGCTTAAAATTCCTTTGGGAAAATTATCGACTTATGGAAATTTAGCTAACGAAATAGGAAGCCCAAAAGCTTCAAGAGCCGTAGGAACTGCGATCGGAAGCAATCCTGTTGCATTTTTAATTCCGTGTCATCGTGTGATACAATCTTCAGGCAAAATCGGTGGTTATATGTGGGGAAGTGATAGAAAACGGTTGATAATCGGCTGGGAAAGTGCAAAGATATATTCTGATGATTCTATTTTGCTGTAAATAATTTCTCTCACAAATTATACAGATTTTCACAGGTTCTCGTGTGCTTCGTGAAAGATCTTTGTGCGATTTGTAGTTAAAAAAAGCAATGTCGAAGAGATTTATCAGATGAAACGATTTCTTAGTGTTATTAGTGAAAAATGTTTGTGTAATTTGTGTTTTAATATTTAGCTTAAACCTTAAAAAATGCTTAACCTTTTCAACGAAATACAAAATTTCCCCATCAATGTTCTTCCCAAAGACGGAGTTGCAGAATATTACGGAAAGATTTTTTCTGATGCAGAATGCGAAAAATATTACCAGTATTTATTCAACGAAATTCCGTGGGAAAATGATGAAGCCTTAATTTTCGGTAAATTGATTTACACCAAAAGAAAAGTGGCTTGGTTTGGTGAAAAAGAATTTGAATACACTTATTCCAACCGAACGAAATATGCAAAACTCTGGACTCCCGAATTATTAGCTTTAAAACAAAAATGCGAAGAAGTGTCCGGAGAAACCTATAATTCTTGTCTTCTGAATTTATACCACGATGGAAGTGAAGGAATGGCGTATCACAGCGATGGTGAAAAAGATTTAAAAAAACACGGCGCAATTGCTTCTGTAACTTTTGGAGCGGAGCGAAAATTTTCTTTCAAACATAAAATTTCAAAAGAAAGAATCGACATTCAGCTTGAAAACGGAAGTTTATTAGTTATGAAAGGAACAACCCAGGAAAACTGGCTTCACCGACTTCCACCAACGACAAAAATAAAAACGCCGAGAGTGAATCTGACGTTCAGAACTATTGAAGAATAAATTTTTTCACAAAGATTTTATTATGCAGTTTGTCATTCCGACAAAGGAGTAATCTCTAAAATTTAAATTAGATTCTTCATTCCGTTGCACTTCATTCAGAATGACAATTGAGCTGTTGATTTTTACAGTTAAGCATAAATTTAAAAGAGATAATTTAAAAATCTGCGTCATCTGCAAAATCATCGAGAGCATAAAAAAGCCGTTCAAATCGAACAGCTTTTAAACTTTATTGTAAAACTTCAACCTCAATCGCTGAATCTTCAAAAACTTTGATGAATGCTTTGGTATAATCTTCCTTCGTAGCAAAATTAGGATTCTCCATAAATTTCTGAGGATTGATGGCAAACAAAGGAAACCAAGTCGAAGAAATCTGAATCTGAATTTTATGCCCTTTTTTAAAGGTATGAACAACATCCTGCAATCTGAAATTCACAGCAGTTTTCTGATTGGCAACCAAAGCTTCTCCTTTTTCTCTCGAATTTCTGAATCTTGCAGGCATAATTTCACTTCTTACCATCTGATGATAATTTCCGTAAATCACACCATCTTTCTTTTCAGTTGGTTTAAAATCTTCAGGGTAAACATCAATTAATTTCACTGCAAAATCTGCATCTGTAGAAGTCGAGGCAATATTTAATTTTGCTAAAATTTCTCCGGCAAAAGTCATATCTTCTGTTAAAACCTCAGTTGTGAAAGTCAGAACATCCGGTCTTCCGACAGCAAATCTCTGGTCTTCCGACATATAATTTCTTGGTGTAAATCCATTAAAATCCTTCAGATTATCAGAACTTAAAACCGGATTATTCGGATCGCTGTAATATTCTGAAAATCCTTGTCCTGCAGAATTTTTTAAAGTTCCATTAGCTAAATAAAAATTCATTTTCTTCGCTTCTTTTGGAGGATAAGTTGAAAATTCACGCCACTGTTTAGCGCCTGTATCGTACATCAATGCTTCCGGTAAGTCTGCGTCTTGTTTTGTATTTCCTTTTAAATAATGATTAAAAAATTTCGTTTCAATATTTTTCTGATAATAGGTTGCAATGCTGTCTCCGAAATAGATTTGATTATGAAAATGTTTTCCCTCTTCACGTCCCCATCCTCCGTGAGAAAATGGCCCCATCACGATCGTATTCTTAGCTTTCGGACTGGTTTTTTCAATAGTTTTGTAAATATTTAATGGTCCTGAAAGATCTTCCGCATCAAACCAGCCACCAACCGTCATTACCGCATGGTTAATATTTTTCAGATGTTGCAATAAACCTCTTTTCTGCCAGAATTCATCGTAGTTTGGGTGGTTCATAATTTCAGTCATAAAGAAATTGTTTTTATAGTATTTCTCGTAACCGTCTTTTAGTGTTCCCATGTCTCTGTAGAACTTTAGACCATCTTCTGAGGTTGATTTAATCATAGAACCAGAATACCAAGCTCTATTTTCCGGTTTTGTTTTCTGAACGCCGAAGACAGGGAAGGTTCTAAAATAACCCAGCATAAATCTTCCGTTGTGCAGGAAATCGTCATTCCAGAAATCTGAAATCGGAGCCTGTGGAGATGAAGCGACCAAAGCCGGATGTTGTGCTAAAGTTCCTACAGCAGTATAGAATCCGGGATAAGAAGTTCCGAATTGACCGACTTTTCCGTTGTTATGTTTGATGTTTTTAATTAAATATTCAATTGTGTCATAAGTATCGGTACTTTCATCAATATCTTTTTTGGTTTTTCTTTCAACCTGTGGCGTCATATTGGTAAAAACTCCTTCACTCATATATCTTCCGCGAACATCCTGATAGACGAAAATATATTTGTCGTTCATCAGATATTTATTCGGGCCAAGACTTCTGCGGTATTCATTCTCACCGTACGGCGCAATGCTGTAGCAGGTTCTCTGCATCAGAAAAGGATATTTATTTTTATTGGAAATATCTTTTGGTGTATAAACTGCCGTAAAAAGTTTTGTTCCGTCACGCATCGGAATATAAAATTCCTGTTTTGTGAAATTGTCTTTTACATAATTGTCTTGCTGTTGGGTATTTTGGGAATATCCGAAAATGAAAAAGCAAATAAGTAAAATTGAAAAATGAATCTTCATGAAAAAAATTTGATGCTAATTTATTAATAAAATGTGATTTATTTTAAGGTTTGAAATAGGTAAATCGTTTTCCTATTTAAACAACAAAAAACATCCCCTAAAAGGAGATGTTCTATATTTAAATTTAATTTTGAAATTAAGCTCTCAAATATCTTGCATAAGCGTAACCTTCCTGTCCGTCAGCAGTTTTTACTTTCCACCAATCGTCAGAAGTTTGTTCTACCAAAGTTACGGAAGATCCTTTTGATGCTTTTCCTACGACAGCAGCTTCAGTTGAAGGCTCTTGTCTGATATTCAGATTAGATTCTTCAGTTGCAACGGTAAGATTTGCACCTGCAGCTAAACCTGAAACCTGAACATCAAGGTTAATATCTGTTGCAGAATAGGTAGAGTCGATTGCTCCCAAAGCATTCCATACTGCATCTTTAGCGGCAGTGTTTGAAGCATTTCCGGAAACATAAAGAATTCCGTCTTGCTCCTGAACCTGAAGATTTGAAATCCCTGCAGACTGAGCAGCAGAAACTACACCTGAATATTTATCTTGTAATGTGCTCATCTTTAATTATTTTACGACTAAGTTATTGTTATATTTTCCAACTTTCAAAGCATCAACAGATTCTTTGATTTTTCTAGCCTGAGCTGAAGAAACGTTTCCTGTCAATGTAAGCTCTCCATTTACAACTTCTACTTTTACAGAAGGGAAATCTTTTACGGCATCCTGTACTTTTTGCTGAACTGCAGGGTCTACAGCTGATGTAGTTTCTACCGGTGGTGCAGTTGGAGCAACTTCTATCGTTGCCATATCATGTACATCTTTTACCCCTTTTATTTCTTTTAAAGATTTAATAGCAGCATCTTTTTCTGCCTGAGTAGCAAATGTTCCACCAAGATGTGCAACACCTTCTTTTATCTCAACAGTTGCTGTAGGATTTGCTGTAATTACTGTGGTAGCCTGAGTCTGAAGATCAGCATCAGATACCTTTTTTTTGCACGAAATAGCTCCAAATGAAACTGCCAAAGCTAAGGCAGACATTACGAATGTTTTTTTCATAGTTTGATTTAATTTAATTATTTAATGTTTTTGTTAGACTCAAATGTAATAATAAAATCTATACCAAAATACAAATGATAAAAATTTTAAATAAAGTTTTTTGAATAATTTATGATCAGGATCATGATGTTGTTTTTGTTAATAGCTTGTTATTATGTAGTTTAAACTAATGATTCATAATATTTGAAAAACATTATATTTGTGGCAATTGATAATAGATATGAAAGGACAAAACAAACTATTTTTTGCCATCATCATTGCACTTGTATTAGGTGTAGCGATTGGCGGCTTCGTTCATGTACAATATCCTGAAAGTGCCGAACCGTTTTCAAAAAACATAAAACTTCTCGGAACTGTTTTCATACGATTGGTACAAATGATTATTGCACCATTGGTTTTTACAACGTTGGTCGTGGGAATCGCCAAAATGAGCGACATTAAAATGATCGGAAGAGTAGGAACAAAAGCGATGCTTTGGTTTATTACTGCTTCACTCGTTTCTCTTTTCATCGGTTTGATTTTGGTAAACTGGCTCGAGCCGGGACACGTTACAAAACTTCCGATTCAGGATGCGGCTTCAGCAGAAGAGCTGATCAAGTCGAGCAAAGGTTTTTCAATGGAAGATTTTGTAAAGCATATTATTCCTAAAAGTATTTTTGAGGCTTTTGCAACGAATGAAGTGCTTCAGATTGTGGTTTTTTCCATTATGTTTGGAGTGGCTTTGGCAAATTTGGGAGACGAATATGCTCAACCGGTTATCAAATTATTCGATGTTATTGCTCACGGAATTCTGAAAATGGTCGGCTACATTATGTGGTTTGCTCCGTTTGGAGTTTTGGGTGCCATTGCAGCGGTTGTTGCGACAAACGGTTTTGAAATATTTAAAGTATATGCCATTTATTTAAGAGATTTCTTCTTTGCGATAGCAGTTTTGTGGCTGGTTTTATTAATAGTAGGATATCTAATCTTAGGAAACCGTCTTTTCGAATTATTAAGAAGAATAAAATCTCCTTTGCTGATTGCATTTTCTACGACAAGCTCAGAAGCAGTTTTTCCAAAGCTTGTTGAAGAATTAGAGAGATTTGGATGTAACAATAGAGTAGTATCCTTTATTTTACCTTTAGGATATTCATTTAATCTGGATGGGAGCATGATGTACATGACCTTTGCTTCTATTTTTATCGCTCAGATTTACGGAATCGAAATGTCGGTCGGACAACAGATTACCATGCTTTTGGTGTTGATGCTAACCTCAAAAGGAATTGCAGGAGTTCCGAGAGCTTCATTAGTAATCATCGTTGCTACCTGTTCTATGTTTGGAATTCCGCCGGAAGGAATTGCCTTGATTTTACCAATCGACCACTTCTGTGATATGGCGAGAAGTATGACGAATGTATTAGGAAATGCTCTAGCAACCTCAGCCGTTTCAAAATGGGAAGGGCAACTGGAGAATCATGGGGGAAAAATGTAAATTTTAATTTAGCCTAAACTAATAAAGTGGTCAATAATGAATGTTAATCTTCATTGTTGACCATTTTTTTAGGAGCTATTTCCCGCTTTCCGCACTCGCTATTTTATTTGTATTTGCGGCGCGGCGAAGCCGCGCCGCAAATACAAATAAAATGAGCTCAGACAATTGCTGCAATCGGGGCTATGGAAGTTGCCATCCATCAAAACATCTGAAATGTCTTCACAGTTTGTCATTCTGAAAGAATTCAGGATTCATTAAAAAATGACAAATTTTGTCTTACTTTGCTGAGTATAAACTGAAGGTTTACGAACGTAGTTCTGTCTTTGCGAACGAAAGATATCCTCAATCATTCAAAAGAAACTTTGCGAACTTTGCGTTTAAAATAGATTCTTCAATACGCTGCGCTTCTTTCAGAATGACAATGCAATAAAAAAACTTTAATTCATGAATTTACAGAATCATAAAAACTCAATAATAGAAGAAGGATTTACAGTAATCAACAATATTTTTTCAGACGAAGAAGTTAAAAAGATTTCAGAAGTCATTCAAGATATAGATACCTCAAAAGAAACGTTTCGAAAATCGGAAGACCTTTTCGCCATTCGTCAGTTTTTAAAAGAAATTCCAGAAGTAAAAGAGCTGATTTTTAATGAAAATTTAAAAAGAATCATTAAAGAAATTTTTGGCGAAAACTATTTTACAGTCAAAAGTATTTACTTTGATAAACCTGAAAAATCCAATTGGTATGTTGCCTATCATCAGGATTTAACAATTTCTGTAGATAAAAAAGTCGAGCTGGAAAATTTCGGACCTTGGACGACCAAACAGAATCAATTTGCGGTACAGCCACCTTTAGATATTCTTGAAAATATTTTTACCATAAGAATTCATCTTGACGATACTGATGAAAATAACGGAGCTTTGAAAGTTGTCCCAAAATCTCATGCAAAAGGAATTTATAGACCTGAAACCATTGACTGGAACGTAGAAACCGAGAATATCTGCAATGTAGAAAGAAGCGGAATTATGATTATGAAACCTTTGATTCTTCATGGTTCAAACCGTACAACCAACGGCAAGAAAAGGAGAGTGATTCATATCGAATTTTCAGATAGAGAATTGCCGGAAGTATTGAATTGGTCGGAAAGAATGAATTGAGATTGCTCATGATTAGTCATAAAAATGCAAGTTTTACAGTTTGTTTGTCATTCCGGAGGAATCTCTACACTATTTTTAAATATAAACGTTGTTGAGATTCTTTCAGAATGACAAACTGTATGTTGAATATCCATAAAACAAAACCTCTTCCAATCGAAAGAGGTTTTATTATTTAAAGTTTTGAATTACTATTTCACAGAAATTTCATCCACAAAAACATAAGCTTCTCCACCAGCTCCTTGATGCCACTCCGGAAGTTTACCGAAGTGATACGCTTTTACTTTTAAATATCTCGCTTCTGTAGGAAGAACCGCCGTTCTGAAATCTTTTATCTGAACATTTTCATCTTTCGGATCAATGTCGTTTTCTAAAGTTTTTAGAAGAATAAATGTTTTTCCGTCCATTGAGGCGTAATATTCTACTTTCTTCGGCATTAAAATCCATGCTCTGCTGTCTTGCAGATACGTTGAAGAAATTTTATTGATTTGCTGAGGCGATTTAAAATCGATGATCGCTTCCACAGTTTGTCCCTGATAACCTTGCCATTCGCCTTTTCTCCAGTTTACATCACCGTTGATTCCGTCGATGATGGCCAGTTTTCCGCCTGCTGTATATTGCGGATTTACCGTTGCATTAATGGCTACATCCCAATGGTTTGGTCTTCTGTTGAAATTGGCTGTAGTAATCGAGCTTTTTTCACCATTTCTTTCAGCATAAGTAGAAACTTGTGTTGTTTTATTGATGGTAAACGGTTCTTTGTAAACTTTAAACGTTTTTCTTACATTCTTATCGTCATCATCCAAAGTCATGTAATATACTTTATCTTTTTCGTTCAACGGAGTGATTTTTACCTGAGTGGTAAATTCAAAAAGTCGGTCTGCAGCAATTACGGGAGATGCAGTTTGTTCTGTATATTTTAAATCTTTAGCCGCTTTTACATTTTCAAAACCTAAATATTTAAGCTCGCTTTTCGGAGTGTTTTTGGTAATGATTTTTGTTGTTCCGTCTTCTAAATGCAATTTAATTTCATCAAAATAAGGTGTTACGGTTTCCCATTCAGGTTTTCCCGGAGTTACCGAATAAATACCCATTGAGCTCAAAATAAACCATGCACTCATCTGCCCGCAGTCTTCGTTTCCAATCAGACCGTCCGGAGCATTTTTGTAGAAATTATCAAGGATATATTTGATTTTTTCTTCTGTTTTCTGTGGCTTATCAACAAAATTATAGAGATAAGCGATGTGGTGGCTCGGCTCGTTTCCCTGAGCGTATTGTCCCATCAAACCGGTAATGTCAACCTGCTCTCTACCTGTTGTTTTGTCAGGAGCTGAGAAAATGGCATCAATAAACTGTTCAAATTTTTCTTTTCCGCCGTGCGCGTGAATCAATCCCGGAATATCTTGTGGAACGAAGTAAGAATAATGCCAAGAATTCCCTTCTGTATAATTGTTGTTGACTTCTCTCGGATCAAACGGTTCGTACCAATTCCCGTTCTTTCTTGCCTGCATAAAACCGTTATTCGGATTGTAAAGATTTTTCCAGTTCTGAGAACGCTTCATGAAATATTCGTAATCTTCTTTTTTATTTAAAATTTTCGCCATCTGAGCGATACACCAGTCATCGTATGCATATTCCAACGTTTTTGAAACACTTTCATGCTCATCATCAATGCTGATATAATTTTTCTGCTTATAAGCATTTAAACCAAAAATATCCTGCATCGCAGAGTTTTTTGAAGCTTCAAAAGCTTTTTCGTAATCAAAACCTGTAATTCCTTTTGCCATGGCATCTGCAATCACAGAAACGCCATGATAACCGATCATACATTCTGTTTCGTTAGATGCTAATTCCCAAACCGGAATTCTTCCGCCCTGTTCACGTTGTTTGATGAAGGTATTGACGAAATCTGCCGTTCTTTTCTTGTCAATTAATGCCATCAAAGGGTGTGCTCCTCTGAATGTGTCCCAAAGTGAGAAAACGGTGTAATAATCGAAACCGTTTGCCATATAAAATTTGTTGTCTCTTCCGCGGTATTTCCCGTCAACATCCATATTGATATTCGGTTGCGTGAAAACATGATACATTGCGGTGTAGAAAACCGTAAGTTTATCTTTGTCTGCAGATTTAACTTCAATTTTCGAAAGCTCTTTATTCCAGTCTGTAACGGCTTGGTTTTGAATTTCACTGAAATCATTTGATTTTCCTTCAGCCAACATATTTTTAGCTGCTCCTTCGTAACCTGTCGGAGAAATCGCCACTTTTACAAGAATTTTTTCACCTTTTTTAACTTTAGTTGAAAATGCAATTTGAATTTTTGTTCCAGAATATCCTGTTTTACTTGTACCAATTTTTAATTCACTTTCTTCATATGCTTTAGATTCAAACATCGGTTTTGAAAACTCAATCCTTGCATAAATCTGTTGATTGGTTGCCCAAGCTTCACTTCTTCTGAAAACTTCAATTGTTTTGCTGTCGATGATTTTAACCTCGCCTTCCAGCAATTTATCTCTGTGATTTAAATCTAAAATAATATTGGCTGTTCCGGCCTTGTTGAATTTGTATTCATGGTAGCCAACTCTTTTAGTGGTCGTCAAACGAACATCAATGTCATGTTTATCTAATTTCACCGAATAAAATCCGGCGGTTGCTTTTTCATTTTTATGAGAAAACTTTGATGAATATTCTTTTGGCGTTAAACCTGCTTTTCCCATTGTAGGCATCAACATGATGTCTCCGTAATCTGAAACTCCGGTTCCGTTCAAATGGGTATGAGAAAATCCGTAGATTACAGAGTCTGAATAATGATAACCGCTGCAGCCGTCCCAGCTTCCGTCGATTCTCGTGTCGGGAGAAAGCTGCACCATCCCGAAAGGTACGGTCGCACCCGGAAAAGTATGTCCGTGACCGCCCGTTCCAATAAAAGGACTTATATATTGCGAATAATTTTGTGAAAACGAATTATGAGCAATTAATCCTAAAAGAACGAATACTATTTTTTTCATGGAAATTAAAATTAAAATCGCCCTAAATTACGTAAAATTTCCTTCTGCAAAAGAATTTATCTATCAGTCCGTTTATTGATTCTAAATAGCTAAAAAATCCGTAAATTTGTAGACAATTTATATTTTTATGTTGACTAAAGAAAAAGTACAGAATTTCCTTAAAGAGATTGAAGTAGATGACCTTGTGTCGAACTTTCAGGTTATGGGAAATGATGTTTATATCGATATGACTGCCCATTCACCGGCAATGCACGAAAAGAAAAAGCTTGAGGCAGCAATGAAACAGGCGTTCGCAAGCGAATTTGGAGAAGAGATTAACCTTAAACTTAAAATTGTTTCTCCGGAACCAAGTGAAGTACAACTAAGCCAGATCAAAGGAAAACAAATTCCGGGAATTCAAAATATAATTGCCATCGCATCAGGAAAAGGTGGAGTTGGTAAGTCTACCGTTTCTGCAAACCTTGCGGTAACTTTAGCGAAAATGGGCTTTAAAGTAGGTTTATTGGATGCAGATATTTATGGGCCGTCTGTTCCTACGATGTTTGATACGGAAGGTCAGAAACCAATTTCTGTAGACGTAAACGGAAAAAGCTTAATGAAACCTATCGAAAATTATGGGGTGAAAATGCTTTCTATCGGATATTTCTCAGGAGCTAATCAGGCAGTAGTGTGGAGAGGACCGATGGCTTCAAAAGCTTTGAATCAAATGATCAGAGATGCAGCTTGGGGAGAACTTGATTTCTTATTAATCGACCTTCCTCCGGGAACAGGAGATATTCACTTATCAATAATCCAGGAAGTTCCGGTAACGGGAGCGGTGATTGTAAGTACACCTCAACACGTTGCTTTAGCAGACGTTAGAAAAGGGATTGCCATGTTCCAGATGGAAAGTATTAACATTCCTGTTCTTGGATTAGTGGAAAATATGGCGTATTTTACACCGGAAGAATTACCTGACAATAAATATTATATCTTTGGAAATCAGGGAGCGCAATATTTAGCAGAGGATTTAAACATTCCGGTTTTAGGGGAGATTCCTTTAATTCAGAGTATCAGAGAAGCAGGAGATGTAGGAAGACCGGCAGCTTTACAGGAAGGGTCTAAAATTGCTGAAATCTATACCGAAACTGCCAAAAAAATGGTAGAAAGTTTAGTGGAAAGAAACAAGTTTCTTCCTCCGACTGAAGCAGTAAAGATCACGACAATGGCTGGTTGCTCACCGAAAAAATAATTTTATTAATTTCAAATATATTTTTGAAAACCAAACCCAAATATGGAGACAAATATAACACACGAAGACACTGTAACCCGAGTAATGGAAGCTCTGGAAAGCATTCGTCCGTTTTTGAATAAAGACGGCGGTGATATCGAGCTTTTGGATGTAAAAGATAATACTGTTTTTGTAAAACTTTTAGGAAACTGTTCAGGTTGCTCTCTTAATTTCTCAACTTTGAAATTAGGTGTTGAAAATACCATCAAACAGCACGCTCCTGAAATTGAAAAGGTAGTAAATGTAGAGTAAAAAATAAGACAATATATTTTTTGAAGACAGACTTTAGAAGGTCTGTCTTTTTTTTGTAATTAGGTCAGAACTTTTTGTTGAATTTAAATTATTCATTTTTTGAATTATATCTTTATTCATCTTCATTAAAATCATCTTGTCTACAGATAAAGATGGTTGACCCATTGATATTTTCTTTTGATATTCCATATAAATTGAAACGCCATCCATTCAAAATCCATGCTTCGTACGTCGCTTTATCTTTTTTAATTTTCACATCAATTTTTTTTCCATTGTTGATTAAATAGTTCCGAATTTTATCATACTTTTCTTTGAATTTATTATCGTTTTCCGTAATATTTTCACTACTAATTGGAAAAAAACTTTTTCCTTCCGAATTAAAAAATTTTGTTCTATCATAATAGATAAATATTGATTTTACTTCATTATTATTTTTAGTAATTAAATATTCAATATCTTGTGTTACATATTCATTTTCTGATTTTACAAAAGCGATTGTTTCTATGTCAATTTTTGCAAACTTTCGAGGATAATATCCATTATGATTTATACTGTTTCTATATTTTTGGATATCAATTCCTTTTGTTATTTTCTCAAAATCTAATATTTTATCCTTGGTAATTTTATTCTTCTTTGAAAGATTGGCAATTAATTGTAAAATTTCATCAGACTTAATGTATTGAATCGTATCATATTTGTAATTTACCTTTGTAATATCAATTTTGTTATTTTCCACTTCAAAAAAACCAAACGAATTGTAACCGTTTCTGAATTTTATAAACTTCTGATCGTTTTTATTGCTTCTGAATTGATTATACCAATAAAAAAGATTATACTTTTCATCAAATTGATGAACTATTTTAATATTATTTTTTTTAACTTCTGTGATTGCGGTTTTATCTTTTAATTGGGTTATTTGATATAAATTGTTATTTGCAACAAAAGAGGTAATAAATGCATATTTTAAATCTTTATCAGTATTTCTAAAATCATCTGGATCGTATTGAATGGAATCTTTGTATATAGAATTTATTCCTTTGAAATAATCATAGGAATCAAACTTCCCAAATTTTCTTTTATTAATTACATCATAATACTGATTCGGGTTACATTTTGTTAAATTATTTGGGTTTAATATTTCCCAAATCACAGAAGTATTAGTAATATAAAATTTTCCATTTAGAAAATTAGTATTTTGTCCATTTAAGCTGGTGAAATATTCAGACTTATTTTCTTGATTGATAAACCATGTCACCTGTCCCCACTCGCCGAAGCTTTTATACATAACCTTGTAATGTTTATCCTCGTAAACCAAATCATCTCCTTTTTTGGTTTCAATGAATTTATTGCTTTTGAAATCAAAAATATATTTTAAATTATTTTGAAATTGAATATAGATATTATTTTCATGCACAAAAAAGTCGGTGTAATGCGATAGATTTTGTGGTAATTTTTCCGCAAATAATATTTTTCCAGAATCATCAAACTTTATCATATAGTTTTCTGTGTGTCCAAAATCGTACATCTGTTTTTCTTCAAAAATTGAATAATATTCATTTTTATACTTTAAAGAAGCTATCATTTCAATTTTTGAAATAGGTCTGAAAATAGAATTTGCATTAAAATTTATTGTTTTTTCTCTCACATTGAAGTTCTGAGCAAAAATTATTGAAAACAGAGAAACTTTTAAATAAAGTATTAAAATAAATATATTTTTCACGAGATTTTTTTATAATCAAATATACGATTTGAATTCTTTTTTCAAATTTTAGAATTAAAAAGCCCCGGAAAAAATTCCAGGGCTTCAAAAGTAAATTATTAAGTAAAAAAAATTATTTCACGATGAATCTCTTCACTTCGCCTTCTGAAGTTTTAATTAAGTAAACTCCGGTATTTAATTTTGAAGTGTCGATGGTAAGAGCGTTTTTCTCTTTACCAAGAAGTTTTCCGCTCATATCGTACAATTCGTAGCTTTGAGCTCGGTTGAAGTACAATGTATTTCCTTTGTTTACAGGATTCGGGAAGATGTTGAAAGTTGCTTTTTCAGGTTTTACTTCGCCTGTTCCTAATGTTGCAGAAGGCAGTACTTCATACATTGACAATGTTCCGCTGATTTCGTTGGCGATGATAACGTAACCTTTACCGTTGTTCATATTTTCAGGAGCGATGTAGATAATTCCTTCCGGACCGTTATCTCCAGCAAAAGCAGAAGTCGATCTTGAATGCTTGTAGTCTACAAATGTAACGTTGTTTGGATCTGTTACGTTATATACCATCACGCCACCTGTTCTTTCCAGAGTGATGAATGCGAAAGTCTGTCCGCTAATTGTTCCTAGAGTAACACCTTCCGGTTCGGGACCTTTTGCACGGCTTCTGTTTTTTGCTCCGTTGGCTTCGTTATCGGCATTGAAAATCAAAGGATGATTAGCTGCAATATAGCTTTCAAATCGGTCACCGCTATCATAAACCAGCTGTTTTGTATCTGTATTGAAAATCGAGAATGATCTTGCTCCCAAAGCATTGATTTCTTCAAAATCAGCATCTCCATCTGTATTTCCATTTACATTGGTCACTCGGAATCTTCCTAAATTATGCGAAGCTTTTAAAACGGAAGCATTCGGGAAAATTGTAGAGTCTAAAGCATATCCGTTTGCACCAACCGTTGTTCTTTCGCTGAATCCGCCCAAATCTTTTTCATCACCTTCGTTTGCGGTAACCAGATAAGTGGTGCTTCCCACTTTAAAAGAAGCCATTGCATCAGGATTGTAGTATGCTTTTACAGGCCAGTTTGCAATTAAAACTTCCCCGTTGTTATCTGAAGCATCAAAACCGTTTCCGGGAAGGCTCATGTCTTTTTTGCCCAATCCCCAAATGTTTCCTAAAGTATTTGTTGCTAAATTAACTTCAATGATTGCATTGTTTTCCTGACAAGAAACCCATGCTTTTTGGCTGTCTGAGCTGATGGTGACGTATTCCGGTTCAAGATCCTGAGCCAAAGTACTTGTTGCTTTCACTTTTCTTCCGCCTGAAGCGATTAATGCAGCTTCCTGTCCGTTAAATGTAGTCAGAGAAAGAGTGGTTACGTTCGATTGTGTCAAAGCCTGAATTCCAGCAACCGTTAAATTCGGAATGTTGATAATTGAAATTGAACCTTCAGGATCTACGGTATAAGCATCGTTTGGTTCACCTTCGTTTGCTGTCATTACTTTTGTTCCATCCGGAGTGAAAGTAATCATGTCCGGTAAAACTCCGACTTGCACCTGTTTTAAAAATGTTCCGTTTATATCAAAGAAAACAACCGAACCGTTACCTTGAGGATTGGTTCCGTTTGGAGAAGCAACAGCAATGATTCCGTTTTTTACAGCAATACTTGTTATTCCGCCATAAAGGGTCATATCTATTGTGCTGACAACAGTCGGAGCCAAAGGATTGGAAAAATTAATAATATCAAAAACATCTGTTAAAGAACTGATCGTAAACAATCTCTGGGTTGCAGGATCATGAACCACAATTTCCGTTGAGCTGTTGTTGTTTCCTGAGGGATCAAAACTTCCGATATAATTTAACGATATCTGATTGGAAGGAACCGGTGCAGCTTTATCATTATCAATAATATAAACGGTTGATGAAGTGTCTCCTGTAATGGTTGTTCCAGCAGGGTTTTCAAGACTTACTACAAAATATTCTGCCTGTTGTTCTTCCAAATTATCATCGAGGATCGGAATATTTACCGTTACACTTGTTGTAGAAGGTGTAATATTGATGGTCTGATTTGCCAAAGTAAAATCGCTGCTGTTTGCTGTGCTGAATGGGGCAGGTTTTACGACCAGATTTACAGTTGCATTTGAAGGATTGGCAACATTTATTTTAAATGCTAAAGTTCCGGCATTTTCATTGACTTTAATTAAAGTTTTATCTAAAGAAATGCTTGTTCCTGCCGTTGTAAAGGTGCTTGAAGTTGCCGTTGTAACTGCATTATCGCTTGCATCTTCAACCATATTTGGTTTTAAAGCTAAATAATAAGCCTGATTCGGAAGCAAACCTGCTGTAGGAATTATTGTAATCTGATTATTGCTGAAAGTAGTAGTAAATGGAACAGTGGTTCCTGTTGCGTTATTTAATTTTAATTCAATTAAATTCTGGGCATTTGCAGCAGTAATCGCAGAATTGTCAATTAATCTTACATTTTCATTAAAAGTAATCGTAGGATTTACCGTTGCAGAAGCGTTGTTTGCATTATTAGCGGGTAAATAAGTTACCGTTGGTGGAGTCGTGTCAACTCCGCTCATCGCAGTAGCATCAACCGTGAAATTGTCGAATCTATTGTTACCAACAGTTCCTCCCGGTCCCGCAGTAAATTCAACTTTCAGCATAAAATTTGGGTTATTGTTTGCGCTAAAGTTGTTTGAAAAATCAAGAGTTACCAACGTTGGATCTCCGTCAACCGGTAAAACGGCACCTTCGGGATCGTTGTTGGCAGTATAAGTGAAAGGTAAAAATGTAACCCCGTCAATCGAATAAGACCATTTTTGCTTTCCTGCTCCCGAACCTGATCTTCTGGTCGTAAATTTTACGACAACATTATTGTAACCTGTTGTAGGTAGAGCAAACTGAATATTTCCAGGGATTGGATTGTTGTAACGCAAGTGCGTACCTGCAGCATCTCCGTTTCTTCCGTTGATTGTCGAAAAACCGTTACCTGTAGCACTGGATAAATTAATAAAAGTATTAGGATCGGCTGTACCGTTTTGAAAAGCTGTAATGGTTCCGTTTTGTAATGCTGCAGCCGGCGAAGGCGCTGTAATCGCTGCAACGGAAGCATTATTATTAAAATTCCAGTAATGGATTAATGATTGTCCTGAAACTGCACCGTGAAATAACGCGGCAATCGGCAACAGACCTCTTAAAAGGTATTTGTTCTTCATTTTTATCAGATTTTAGATTGTTGCAAAAATGAAGATTGTACATTGTGAGGCTTTTAATTAAATTTTAAGAAATGATTAATAATTACTTCTTATTTAGTCTTGTTGTTTAAATATTTATTAAATAAAAAAAAGACAAACTGAATATTCACCAATTTGTCTTATATTTTGAAAATAACAATAATTATCGATTATTTTTTCTTTGTGACCTTATCATAAATATTGTGGATCAATCCATCCGCAACCGAAATTTTAGGGACAAAAATTCTTGTAATTTCAGACCAGGTCATGATATTGTTATAGATTTTTAACGCATGAGCCAATACATCTGCACGATCCTGTCTGAAATTATATTTAGTCATTCTTTCGTCTACGGTAAGTGCGCTGATTTCTTTGTAGATTTTTTTCAGATACGTTGCAGACATGGGTTTTCCGTCTTTGGTTTTGCTCATCGAAAAGGCTTTATTGATGTTTCCTCCTGAACCAATCGCAACAATAGGTTTTTTGCTGTTGATATTTTTTCGGATTTCTTCTTTCATTTCTTTCCAGTTGTCTTCGGTTACCAGATCATTAAGCAATCTGATGGTTCCGATATTGAAAGATCTTTCATAAAGCATTTTTCCGTTTTCGTAGAAAGTAAGCTCTGTAGAACCACCACCTACATCTACATAAAGGTAAGCGAAATCCTTGTCAAGCCCTTCTGCAACATGATTTTCATAAACCAGAGTAGCTTCTTCGTCACCGGAAATAATCTCGATGTCGATGTCTGATGATGCTTTTACGTTTTTAATGATTTCTTGTCCGTTTGCAGCGTCACGCATTGCACTGGTTGCACAGGCGCGATAATGTTCAACTTTATAAATTTTCATCAGATCACTGAATATTTTCATAGAGTCGAGCACCATTTTTTCTCTTTCTATACCTATTTTACCAAGGGTAAAAACATCCATACCCAATCTCAGAGGAATTCGTAAAAGATTAAGCTTAATAAACTCAGGTTCTCCGTTCTGGATTTTTACTTCGTTTATTAAAAGTCTGGCTGCATTACTTCCTATGTCTATCGCTGCAATGATCATTGTAAGTATGGTTTATTTATTCAGTAAAATATTTAAATTTCAATTCCGAAATTTACGAAAATTATTCTCCAATTAAAGTTTCGTTCTTTTTCTGATGTTCTATTTTTTGCTTGCCTTAGCTTTTAAATATCGGTAAGTTTCAATCTGTGAACGACATGTTTTCTGGTCATTACGGATGTATTCGTTGCTTAATTTTTTATCTAAAATTCTTGCCTTAACATTATCGCTAAGTTGAATATCCAAAATGTCTTTGATTTCTTTTTTTAAATTTTTATCGGTTATTTTTGCGGCAGCTTCAATTCGGTAATCAAGATTTCTGGTCATCCAGTCGGCTGAAGAGATGTAGATGTCTTCAGAACCTTTATTATAAAAATACATAACTCTGGCGTGTTCCAAATATTCATCGACAATACTTATTGCTTTTATTTTCTCCTTGAAATCTTTCTGGTTGACTGCGCAGTAAATTCCACGAACAATCATTCTGATAACAACGCCAGCTTCGGCCGCTTCGTATAATTTTGTGATTAAAGCACGATCACTTACAGAGTTGGCTTTTATAATCATTTCTGCTTTTCTTCCGGCTTTGGCTTCCTCAATCTCCTTATCGATATGATGTACAATTTTATCACGCATAAACTGTGGACAAACCACTAGATTCTTGCAGGTTTTTAAAACTGATATATAATCTTCTTTCGGTTTTCTAAGAACATTAAAAACTTTGTTGATGTCTGCCATAATTCCACGGTCAGAGGTCATAATGAGATGATCGCCGTAGATTCTTGCTGTTTTTTCGTTGAAATTTCCGGTACTCACAAAACCATATTGAAGGGTTTTGTTGTTCGCTCTTTTTTTTATGACACAGAGTTTCGCATGTACTTTTTTATCTGGAATTCCTGTAAGAACGGTAATTCCTTCAGGTTCAAACATTTCTTTCCACATCAGGTTTGATTCTTCATCAAATCTCGCCTGAAGCTCCAGCATGACGGTTACTTCTTTTCCGTTTCTGGCCGCATAGATTAATGCATTACTGATTTTCGAATTGCTTGCGAGACGATATGCAGTGATCTGAATAGATTTCACATCCGGATCCATTGCTGCTTCTCTCAAAAGATCGATCACAGGAGTATAGGTATGATAAGGGAATGTCAAAAGGACATCGTGTTTTAAAATAACATCGGTTACTCTCTCTCCATGCTCAAAAGCCTGGTGTGTAAAAGAAGTTCTTTCTACCGGTCTCTCATATTTTTCAAAAACATCAGGGAAATCCATAAAATGTTTGAAATTGTGAATTTTACCTCCGGGAATAATGCTGTCTTTTTTACTTAAATTTAACTTTCGGATAAGAAGTTCGAGCAAAGCTTTATCCATATCCTTATCGAATACGAATCGGGTAGGCTTTCCTTTTCTACGGTTTTTTAGTCCTTTTTCTATTTTTTCTGCCAGATTGGTTTTGATATCGTTATCAATATCCATTTCGGCATCTTTGGTTACTTTAAATGCATTTGCTGCAAATTCGTCATAGCCAAAATAAGAGAAAATATGTGGCAGATTGAAGGTGATCACATCTTCCAGAAGCATCACATTTTTTTCTTCTGGATCTTCTGTTGGTAAAAGAACGAATCTCCCTACAAAACGGGACGGGATTTCTATGATGGCGTAATTGCTGTGATAATTCCAGTCTTTTTTTCTCATGGCAACACCCAGATAAAGACTTTTGTCTCTCATGTAGGGCATGGGTGTGTTTTCATGCAAAAGGATCGGTATGACGTTGGCTTCTACTGTTTCATCAAAATATTGTCTTACAAATTCTTTTTGTTTTGAGCTTAAATTTTTAGAAGTTTTTATATAGACATTATGCTCTGCCATTTCACTCTGGATTTTTTTCCAGGTTCTGTCGAAATCATGCTGTTGCGTGATAACGGTGTCATTTATTTTCTGAAGAATTTTTGAAGGGGGTTGATAAAAAGATTCGGCAAGTACTTTTTCCTTAAAATCCATGGCACGCTTTAGACCTGCAACACGCACCCTGAAAAACTCGTCTAGATTATTGGAGAAAATCCCGAGAAAACGAATTCTGAGATGAAGCGGCACGTTTTCGTCCATTGCTTCCTGCAAAACTCTTTCGTTGAATGATAACCATGTGATATCTCTGGGATTGAAATGTAATGACATATTTGTGTAAAATTTATCAAAAATAGTAAATATTAGGCATGAACGATTTAAGCCAATGTTAATCTTTTTATTACTTACTCATATTCAACTTAAATTAATTAAATTTGGGAAAAAAATAATGAGAAAGTACTTTATCCTTTTAGCTGCAGCATTTGGCTTTGTAGCGAGTGCACAGCAAGTAAGATGTAATTTTGATGAGAAATGGAACGAGTTTGCAAAGAAGCACCCTGAAGCGGGGCTTAAGCACAAGCAAATGGCAGAATTTATTTCTAAATCTGAAAATATTGCTCCTTACTTTAAGAACGGACAGACCGTAGTTACTATTCCGGTAGTTGTTCACGTTCTTTACAAAACTCCAACGCAAAATATTTCTGATGCGCAGATTTTATCTCAATTGGCAGTGTTGAATAATGATTTCAGAAAACTTAATGCTGATTTTTCAACAGTGGTTCCTGCAGCATTTCAATCTGCTGCTGCTGATTTGGAGATCAACTTTTGTTTAGCTACTAAAGATGTTAACGGAAATCCTACCACAGGAATTATAAGAAAATCGGTAGGAAGTAATTTTCTTTTCGATGATAATTATTTTAGTGCAGCAAATGGTGGAGATGCTGCTTGGAATACAACAAAATATTTAAATATTTGGGTGGGTGCATTTACAGATACAGACCTATTAGGTTGGGCTTATCCTCCAGCTGCTGCTGGATACGCTAATGATGGTTTGTGTATTGCATATCAGGTTTTTGGTACAACTGGTACTGCAGGAGAGTTTCCTTATACAACATACAACAAAGGAAGAACGGCAACTCACGAAATTGGTCACTATTTTGGTTTAAACCATATTTGGGGTGAAGGAAATTTGCCAAGTATTCCTAATCCTGCAGTTTGTGGTACAGCAGGATGGAGTGATGGCTGTGCAGATACTCCGGCTACTTACTTTGCTTATTTTGGCACACCAACTTATCCGAATAATCAGTATACCTGTACAAACACGACTAATGGAGCTATGTTTATGAATTACATGGATTATGTGGATGACGTTGCAATGGCTATGTTTACAAATAATCAGAAAACAATTACGCAAAATGTATTGTCGTCACAAAGAGCAAGTCTTTTAAACTCAAATGCATGTACATTTTTATCAGTAAATGAAGTTGAAAAAGCGGGTTCTATAAATGTGTTTCCAAATCCTACAACTCAGTATATTTCTATAGCTTCACCATTTGTAGCTATCAATGAAGTAGAAATCTTCAATGCAGAAGGAAGATTGGTTAAAAAGTCTATTATCAAAAATGAAACCGATAAAATTAATGTAGCAGATTTTGCTTCAGGAGTATATTATGTAAGAACTTATAGTGGTAAAGATTTTATCAAGTCTATGAAGTTTATCAAAAAATAAGTGAAAATTTTTCTAAATATTTCAATTTAAAACCTCGATTTAATCGGGGTTTTATTTTTATTATGTCATTTTGTCACAAAAAAATAATTGGTACAAATATTGAGAAAATGAGATTGTACAATTAAAATTAAAAAATTAGAAAAAAATATAAAAATTATGAGTAAAATAATTGGAATCGACTTAGGAACAACAAACTCTTGCGTTGCAGTAATGGAAGGTAAAGATCCTGTTGTAATTCCTAACGCAGAAGGTAAAAGAACAACGCCATCTATTGTAGCGTTTACAGAAGATGGTGAAAGAAAAGTAGGTGATCCTGCAAAAAGACAGGCGGTAACGAACCCTACAAAAACAGTTTATTCAATTAAAAGATTTATCGGAACTCATTTTAAAGACGATGCTTCTGAAATCTCAAGAGTACCTTATAAAGTGGTATCTGGACCGAATGATACGGTAAAAGTAAAAATCGACGACAGAGAATACACTCCACAGGAAATCTCTGCAATGACGCTTCAGAAAATGAAGAAAACTGCTGAAGATTATCTTGGTCAGGAAGTAACGAGAGCGGTAATCACTGTTCCTGCATACTTTAACGATGCACAAAGACAAGCTACTAAAGAAGCTGGTGAAATTGCCGGTCTTAAAGTAGAAAGAATTATCAATGAACCTACTGCTGCTGCGCTAGCTTACGGTCTTGATAAAAATCATAAAGATCAGAAAATCGCTGTATATGACCTTGGTGGTGGTACTTTCGATATTTCTATTCTTGATTTAGGTGATGGTGTATTCGAAGTATTGTCTACAAACGGAGATACACACTTAGGAGGTGATGACTTTGATGATGTAATCATCAACTGGATGGCTGATGAATTCAAAGCTGAAGAAGGTGTTGAGTTGAAATCTGATGCAATTGCATTACAAAGATTGAAAGAAGCTGCTGAAAAAGCAAAAATCGAATTATCTTCTTCTCCACAAACTGAAATCAACCTTCCATATATTACCGCTACAGCTACAGGTCCAAAACACTTAGTGAAGACTTTAACGAAAGCTAAATTTGAGCAATTAGCTTCTGATTTAGTAAGAAGATCAATGGAGCCGGTTGCTAAAGCATTGAAAGATGCAGGTTTATCAACTTCAGATATCGACGAAGTAATCTTGGTAGGTGGTTCTACAAGAATTCCGATCATCCAGGAAGAAGTAGAAAAATTCTTCGGTAAAAAACCTTCAAAAGGAGTTAACCCGGATGAGGTTGTAGCAATTGGTGCTGCGATCCAGGGAGGTGTATTGACCGGTGATGTAAAAGACGTTCTTTTATTAGATGTTACGCCACTTTCTTTAGGTATCGAAACAATGGGTTCTGTTTTCACTAAATTAATTGAAGCGAACACGACGATTCCAACTAAAAAATCTGAAGTATTCTCTACAGCTTCTGACAATCAGCCGGCTGTAAGCATCAGAGTAGGGCAGGGTGAAAGATCAATGTTCAACGATAACAAAGAAATCGGTAGATTCGACCTTACAGATATTCCACCAGCGCCAAGAGGAGTTCCTCAGATCGAAGTTACTTTCGATATCGATGCAAACGGTATCCTAAGTGTTTCTGCTAAAGATAAAGGAACTGGTAAAGAGCAGTCTATCAAAATTCAGGCTTCTTCAGGTCTATCTGACGAAGAAATCGAAAGAATGAAGAAAGAAGCTCAGGAAAACTCTGCAGCAGATGCTAAGAGAAAAGAAGAAGTTGAAATTTTCAACAAAGCTGACGGATTGATCTTCCAGACTGAAAAACAATTGAAAGAATTCGGTGAGAAATTATCTGCTGACAAAAAAGCAGCGATCGAAGCAGCTCACGGAGAGTTAAAAACGGCTTTCGAAGGTAAAAATGCAGATGATGTAAAAGCCAAAACAGAAGCTTTAGATGCAGCTTGGATGGCGGCTTCAGAAGAATTGTATGCAGCTGGTCAACAACCGGGTGCTGATGCAGGAGCTCAAAATCAAGGGAATGCAAACGGAGCTGAAGACGTTCAGGATGCAGATTTTGAAGAAGTGAAGTAATTTTCAATACATTATAATTAGAAACCGCTGTAAATTAAATTTTACAGCGGTTTTTTTGTTTTAAATAAGAGCCATTCAAAAAATATCCCATTCAAAATTTTTTCTTATTACTAAAATAAAGGGGTAAACACCCGCAGTTATATAGTGGTTTTCCTTGTCACTCTTCTTTGTGTTTCAAATAATTTTACATCATAATCTTATCAGAAAATTAACGAGAAATTCAACTCAAATTATTTTTTTCTGAAAGTTTAAATCACAACCAATTATAAAATTATTACTATGAATCTAGAGGAGAAAAAACAATCACTCATCGATGCTGGCTGGAATCTTGAAAACCCTTTAACTGAGATTACACTGATTTTTGAAGGAAGATTTCAACGATTTCAGGATTTTTCTATTTATGAAAATCAACACGATAATCAGGCGTATGAAGTACACGGAGCAATTTATCAGAAGTATTTAGAATTTAATGAAGCTACAGGAGATTTAGGTTTTCCAACATCCGACGAAATGGATAATTCTGAAATGGACGGCGGAAAAATGAGCATATTCCAATACGGAATAATTTACTGGACATCATATGATGGTGCATACGTGCAACTTTACCCACATTATGAGGAAGCAGATCTGCTTGACTGGCAAAAAGTACTTTCAGACAAAAATAATTATACTTCAGATGATATTTCGGTCGTGATAAATAACATCCGGGAGAAAAGAGATGCTATTACAACTCATGTAAAATCTGTACCAAATGGGTTTGCTTTTTTTGGAAAATTTAATCCGAAACCTACAGCTATTGTCGCGGGAAGTATTGAAGAATGGATTTGGGAGGAAGTGAGCTCAGAAGGTTCTTTTGATTCGATAAACGCATATGATAATATGATTGTGACTTGGGGTAAAGGGATTTCAAAAATTCATATTCCGAAGATTCTAAAGTCTATTTTCACCCAAAATCCTAATTTGGAAGAAGCTTTTAAATCAATAGGTGTTGCTGTAGATGAAAATAAAACTTTACTCGTTGTAGACACCACAAATTCTGCAATTCTTACTAATGATGATGGTTTCAGACATATGAAATCGGATACTAAACTTATAGATTTTTTAGCAGATGTGGTTTCAAATCCCGATTTTCAGGATGTAATTTGTAATGAGCAATGGAAGTTTGTAATGAATTTTGCTCCGGGACTTACAGGTCATGTTTCTGCAAACAACTGGTCTAAAGATGCTACACAGCTAATGTTTCACTTCAGTTATTGGATGCCTGCAGCCGGTTGGATCGGAAATTCTTCGGCATATAAAGCAACCAATGGTGATCCCACAAAAATTATTCTCACTTTTTATAAAAATCAGAAAGTTGCGAAAAATGATCTGGTAAAAAAACTGAAAATATTTGCAGGAAATTCTTTCAAAAAATACATAGCATTCGATCAGTATCTCACCGAATTACCGGAAGACCAATGTGCAAAGTTTACAGATAATTCTACAACGTATTACGTTCCATTTTAAAAAAATATAAGTTATGGATTTTAACGAAAAAATAGACCAGCTAAATGCAGGAGGTTTTTATGTCGGTGCATCTCTCGGTGAGGCAGAACTTATAGGAGATGGGTACAAAATGAGATTTGAAAATGCAATTTTATATCAAAATTCGTTCTACGAAATTTTTGAAGTTCACGGCGCAATTTTGGGAAGATACATAGAACTTGGAGAAGCTATAAGTGAGTTGGGTTTTCCTACATCCGATGAGTTGGATAACTCTAATATTTCAGGTGGAAAATGGAATTCGTTTGATAACGGATACATTACATGGGATCCCAATTCCGGAGCACAGGAAACAATCAATTCCAATGGAAATTCATCTTCCAACAATACATCCGGTGATTTGATTTCAAAGCTTCAGTCTGTTGCCGATTTTGCTTATACATTACTTCAAATGCCTTTGGCAGATGCTAAAAATTTAATTTTTAAATCTGAAAACCCTTCTGATCCCAATAACTGGTGTGGCAATACTTTAGGGTATTTCTACAAAAAAGGAGGCGCATCGAAGAAGATTGTTAATACTTATTTTGCAGGGACATTAGGACTTTCTTCCTATGGCTCATACTATAAAATAGGTTTTGACGGAAATTCGGGAGAGCTCGTAAAGTTCAGTAAGCCTTTAAAAATTCCAAAAATAGTTGCAGACGGAATTCCTGTTTCACTTGAAGATTATCATCAGCAAAGAGGAATTGAGAGAAAAATAATTTTGTTTGATGAAATTCAGGCAGGAGGTTCATTAGATATTCTTCCCGGCGATATTGTCTTGTTTGATGGACGTAATAAAAGCGGTCCCGATCATATACAAATGGTCTATCAATGGGACGAAAACGATCGTACGCTCATTGTAATCGATGGTAACGGAGGAGGCTTTGCTTTGGACGGATATGGCACAAATGCAGCAGACCCGAATGCTTCCGGAAATAATCAATCTAAAGACAACACTCTTAAAACGGATAAAATAAAAATTCTGGAAGACAAATTAGGAATAGGTGTTATTTACACAAATGATGGTGCGGCAGGAAGAGTAGGAATTACCTGTCATATCCTTACAAATGATCATCAGGTGAATCCTCCCGCTGAAAACACTTCGCTCCCTCATGCACGTGTTTGGGCAGTTATAAGACCTTCTCTGGCAGATTTTGAAGATCATGAATACACTTCTTTATAAATCACAAATATTAATAGGAAACTAAGCTGAAAATCCGTAAAAGAGTAAGCGCAATAACAATTTTAAAACTTAATACAATGGCAGATTTATCAAACATTTTACCGGATCAACTTATGCAAGGAGTTCTTGGTAAGCTTTACGAAGTATTAACTGGCGGAGATGGAGATGTTCCACCGTCAAAGGATAATTTTTTCAGTTGGTGTTCTCCGGGGATACCAATAAGACCGGAAGATTTACGTTTTTTAACCATGGGTTTATCAGGTGTTTATACTCCCGAAAAAGATAGTGAAGGCAAAGTCGTTGAGCTTACCGATCAGGAAAAAGAAAAAATAAGAGCAACAAGTACAGGATGGCTTTACCAACAGGCAGAAAATCTAGCGCGCCTTGTAGATTTTATTCCGGATGTAAATGCGGCAGACAACAATCAATTATCAAAACTGAGCATTCAGCAAAATGAAGGAACTTTATCGGATGTGTATAAATATGCATTACAATTCAGTAAAGTTGCCAATACAGAACTATCTGAGGAAGAAAAAGCCAAAGTAGAAAAATTTAAACAGCTTCTACAGGTAAAAAGAATAAAAAAAGATCTTATCACCGATGAAGAATCTGAAGTGATAGAGCCAAGTCCGCTCGTAATTTTATACAATCAGAAAATGGCAGCTTATATAGATGCGGTTTTAGAATATAATACTTACAGAGTCGATGCGCTGGCTGCAGATAATTCTAAGGCAATTCACTTTTGGGCGATGAATGCTTCCAGCTTGCGCAAAAAAGTTCAGGCAGCAATGTCTGATTGGGTTACAAACGGATACAAAAATGAATACGAAGGAATTGCGGCAAGAATAGATCAGATCATGTCAAAAGATTTATCTTTATTAAAAGCAGAATATAAAGACACATTGGAAAGAGCCAAGCTCACTGGTCTTGCTTCCGGTTCAGATTTTTATTACACTTCTCTCGTTCCCGGAAATTTTGTTGAAGGTGGCTGGACGAAATTTAGCTTCGGATCTTCAGATTACGCAAGACATTCAGACAGCAAATATACTTCTTATGGAGTAAGCGGCTCAGCAGGATTTTTAGGTTTCGGTGCATCTGCAGGTTATCAGCATAAAGATTCCAGCAGCAACCGTACTATTAATGCATCCAATTTTAAACTGACTTTTGAAATGTGTCAGGTTCCTATTGTAAGACCTTGGCTGAAAACACCTTTTCTTACTTCAAAAGCCTGGAAATTAGATATGGGAAGTCCAGAAGTTCAGTCAAGAGGAGAATTTTTGAATGACGGAGCGATGCCGCCAAACGGAATTATGCCTGCATATCCTACATCTGTTTTATTTATCCGTAATCTGGTTTTAGATTTCGGACAATATAACTCAGAATATGCTTCGGCTTTTAAATCTGATAAAGCAGATGCATCTGCCGGTTGGGGACCTTTTAGTGTGGATGCCAATTATTCTTCCAGCAGTTACAAGTCTGACTTCAAATCACATTCAGATTCTCAGGGAATTCGTGTGGATGGAATGCAGATTATAGGTTTCAACTGTCATGTGTTGCCGAAAAGTCCGGATCCGCTTCCGAATATTACCAGTTGGATTTAACCAAAAACAAACAAAATGTTTTTAAATGCAATCATATTCGAAAAGCTGAAATCCGTATTTAATCAGTTAAATACAGTTTCGGGGCGTTATTTTCTTACATTTTCTCCCATCACGACAAGTTTTAATAATCAGGATTTTAATTTTTTAGATACTACAACTCCTGTTCAGTATTTATCTGATGCCTATGAAAACCAAATGGCGTTTGCACATCTCGCAAACGCCGTTATCAGAAGGCAGGATATTTATGAATTGAATCCTGATTCTTTTTTACCGGAAAATTATAAGAAAATATTTGATCATGCTAAACTGATAGAAAGCTCCCTTTCGGATGCAGATAAGCAAAAATACAGAGATGCAAAATCAGTTTTGTATCAGGACGATGGTCTTACAAAAGCAGCAGATTACGAAAAATACAGTAGTTACAAAGCTAAATATGAAGGTCTTGTACAAAATATTCAGGATCTCAGCGATAAGATTATGGCAAATCCTGACGATAAAGACAGTTTGTCTAAAAAGCAGGAACTTGAAACCCTTCAGAATATAGCTTTTAACGACTGGCTGATTGACGGCGAAAAAGACAAGATCGAAAACGCACTGAAAATCGTTTCAAGCATCAGTGAACGTTCTGCTTTTGTATCTCAATGGAATCAGGAATATCTAAAACTCCAAAGTGAAATCTCTAAAGTAACAACAGTCGGGTCAAATATTGATTTTCTGCCGGTTTCATGCCTTCCAAACGATTTGTACAAGTATGAATATTCCGGATGGAAAAAAATCGTAATGGAAGAAAAAGAAATCGCTGATTTGGAAAATTCTGCAAAAACTTCATTGACAGATGATTTTTATAATACTTACGACAGTTCAGGCTTAAGCTATTCAAAAGTAGAATTTGAATATATTTTTGTTACCGTTTTAAGAAACTGGTTTAAGCCTAATCTCGTCAACTCTCAATTTTGGAATTTTTCTGATCAACAGGTTGTTTCGGATGAATCTGATCTCAACAAAGGGCTTTTGCCATCATACATCGAAAAATTTCTGTTTATCAGACGGGTTTATGCCTATAATAAAAATGTAAATCCTGAAGAAAATGAGGTTACGGCTGAAGAAAAAATTCCGCAGACTTATATTTTCAGAAATATTGCAAAAAACCTGAAAACGATAGATCTGGTTCAGCCAAAAATCATCAGAACCTCTAAGTTTAAAATGATTTCACAAAATAAGTTATTTTCAACGCCTGTTTTGCGGAAAGTGAAGTTAGAGAATACGATCACAAATCAACCGATAATAAATAGATTCGATAAAAATCTGTTCAGAAGAAAAATATTATTTCCTATACCGGTCATAAATGTTGTTGAACAGAAAACCAAATTCCAGTTTAGTTTGATCTTTAAAGATGAGCTTGGAAATTATCTTACTGACATCAATATCTTATTGCAAAGTTCGGCAGACGGATCAACGTATTCTACAGAAACAGATAATGATGGCAAAGTTGTTTTCAACGATATGGAGAAAGGAGATTATACCATTTCCATTCAGAGAGAAGAGCTTTATGAGGATTCTTCATTCAGTTTAAATCTTAGTGAAGATGTTTCGAAAGAATTTATTATTAAGAAAAGACAAAATCCTTATTTTGATATGATTTTGCTGGGCGCTGTGAATTACAGGCTTCCGAATCTTCCCAATCCTTTGCCGGGATATGTTTTTTCGTAATGTTTAAAATTTCAAATTAATAGAAAATCCCGAAGCGTAATTGCCCCGGGATTTTTCGTGATATATAATGTGATTTAGTGTCTTTTGAATAATACTTCATCCATTTTAGTCTGCTTTACGTAAATTCTCTGAAAACTTAGAGGCATATACTGATATAAAAGATTCCATTGATTGATGTCGGTTTGTTTTTTAAAACTTCTGAAAGATCTCACAAAAAGGTTTTCAATCATCTGCTTTACGGTTTTTGTTCCGTTTCTGTAAAGCCAATCCATCATTTTGATGTTATGGTTCACAATATTGATCTTTGATTCTTTCAGCAGGTTTTTCATGTGATCAACTGTTGTCTGAATAATTCCGGCGAAATTGTTTTGTGCGGAAAGCTGCACGATTTCATTCTGTAACGAAGGATAGAATATTTTTAAATGTTCAATTGCTCCACTTTCATTAATTACTTTCTTCTCAATAATCTTCATTTTTAAATATTTTTCAAAACATTCTTGTTTCAGCCAAAACTGTACCAAAACAGATACTTTTTTAGATTAAATAATTTATTTGATGATTTCTACACACTGTTTGGTGAATTTTTGTATTTTCTTTATCCATCATGGTTTGGGTGATTTGTGTTCTGTTTTGAATTTTTCTAAAATGTTGATTACTAATGCTAATTGTTTTTAAAAATTTGAGTTTTTTTGTAATGAAATACTTTAAAAATGTAATGAAAGTTTACTGCCAGATTTTAGAGGTAATTTTTAATTCTTGTCATAAGAAAAAACATGATTTTAGCTTTTTTAACTTTCAGAATAAATATATTTGCAATCCATAAAAAATCAGCGATGTTTACAAAAATTGTAGTCCACAGAGTCGGAAATAAAATCAACGGAGAATCACTTATACTTTCACAGGAAGAGCTTCAACTGGATGAGGGAACTGTAGAAATGCTTGAAAATTATTTTTTGGGTTCATTTAAAACAGAAGAAACCTATCAGTTTTACAGCGATTCTTATTTGGTGAATAATCCGGTTTTCAGTTCGGTTTCTGAAATTTTTGATGACAAAGCAAAATTTCTTTGGGAAGCTGAAAATATTGCCAAACATCTTTTTGAAGCAGCAGAAAACCCAAGAGTTCAGGGTGGTGAATTGTTTATCGTTTTCTTTGAAGACGAAAGAGAAAGCGAAGAAAGAGTAGATAAAATCGGGATTTTTAAAACCGAAAAAAGAGAATCATTCTTAAAAATATTCCCTAAAAACGAATCTTTCGAGATCGAAAAAGATCAGGGAATCAGCCTTTCAAAAATTGATAAAGCGGCATTGATTTATAATAACAATAAAGAAAGTGGCTATGTACTTTCCGTGGTTGACAATAACAAAAACGGAGATATGTATTACTGGTTTGAAGATTTTCTAAAGGTAAAACAGCGTGATGATGAATATTTTCACACGCAGGAAGCTTTGATGGTCTACAAAGACTATATTGTAAAGCAGCTTCCACAGGAATTTGAGGTTTCAAAGGCAGATCAGGCAGATTTTTTAAATAAATCAATCAATTTCTTCAAAGAAAAAGAAGAATTCAAGTTGGATGAATTTGCAGCCGAAGTTTTGGGTGATGAGTATGTGATCGAAAGTTTTAATAATTTTAAAACCGATTATGAGCAGGATATGCAGATCAATATTGCCGAAGAATTCCCGATCAGTGAAGCGGCGGTGAAAAAAACGCAGCGTCATTTCAAAAGTATTATTAAATTAGACAAGAATTTTCATATTTACATCCACGGTGACCGAAAAATGCTAGAGCAGGGTCAGGATGAAAAAGGAAAATATTACATGCTTTATTTCGATAAAGAAGTGTAAAAAAACTAATAATAACCTTAAAAAACTAACATGGGAAAAAATTACAAACTTGTAGCCATCAGTGCGATGGCTATATCCGCTATCGGTATTTTTAGCTGCCTTTATTCTTTTTACGGAGTCTGGAAAGGGGCTTCGCAGTTTAATACAATTTCCGAAGCTTTTCAGATTTTATTTGCTTTTACCACGCTTAATCTTAGTTTTACAAACAGATTTGAGCATTCCGATATCTGGAATTTTGTTTTTTATGTGCTTCTATTTATCGGAGGATTGCAGTTTATAAAATCAAAAGGTAAAGAAACCCGTTTTGTAGGCTTTGTTTTTTCTGTGGTATTTTTGGAGGCTATTATTTTGTTGCTGCAAAGTACATTTTATAAAGTTTTCATTACGAACTGGGAAAATACAACTTCAAAGCAGATCTTTTATCTGATATTAGGCTATGTCATTCTTTTGGGTGTTTTGTATCTGAGTTTTCGTATTTTAAAAATTATTAAAAGCCAGAAAGAAATTGATATTATTGCGACCGAACAGAAAACTACAGTTACCGATACCGGAAAATGGCAGCGTTTTTTTCATTGGATTATAGATGTTACGATCATGTCTCTTATTCTCATTCCGTGTGTAATATCTTTAGGATATTGGCTGATGGAATCTGATGTTTTCAGGGAAAGCGAAGGTCTTAAAATGTTTTTCAGAAGCCGATGGTCTTTGTATGTCATTGTTTTTATTTTCTTTTTTATTTATTATCCGGTTTCAGAGATTCTTTTTGGTTCTACACCAGCAAAATTTTTAACGGAGTCAAGAGTCATTAATTCAAAAGCCGAATCCCCAAATTCCTCTACGATTTTTCTTAGAACTTTATGCAGAAATATTCCGTTTGATGCATTGTCTTTCTTTGCTAAAAGAGGGTGGCACGATTCTTTATCGGAAACATACGTCGTAAAAGAAAAAAGAACAGGTTTTAAAACCAATAAACTGCTTTGGATCTTGCCTGTATTGGTAATCTATCTTGCTGTAATGTATTTTGGCAAAAGATATTATTCTGAATATACAGCCAATCGTGAAATGGAAAATCAGATGTCGGAAAAGATTGAATTTCTGGAATCAGAAATTAAAAATCCGAATCCGAATCAGTTTTTTGTGGTGAATGATATTGATTATTACGGGAATATCGATAATTATGGTTTTAAGATCGAAAAGGTTGAAGGTAATGAAATAAGCATTAAAAGAATTACGGGTGAATTTCTATCCGAATCGAATTTTTCACAGGCAAAATACCTTTATCGTCAACAGAAAGATACGGCTAAAACGTTCGTTATCAGAAAGGATGAGTTTGTGAAAATTTTTCCGAAAAACCGAAGTGAATATTACCGGCCGACAATTACTATGGAATTTTTCGAACCAGGAATACGCTATAATATCGAGAATGTTTATAATTTTGATCTTCCATTTTTAGAAGCGCAGATCAGTAATGCTACAAATGATTATAATGACAAAAAGGCAACAGTATATTTTACAAATCACGGAGCAAGCGGAACAATTACCAACATCAAAAATACAAACGGTGATATCAAGTGGAGAACAGTTTTTCCCGTTGCTGTAAGTAATCAAGTAGGTTCACCTGCTATGATCGAAGTAGAAAATTTTGATTTATCGGGCGAAAATGAATCTCAGATAGAGGTTTTGGATTCTCTTAAAAGAAAGCATTTGTATGTATTTAAAAATAAAGGCTTTCAAACCGAGATCATTAAACTAAAATAAGTATATTTCCTTATGTATTTGCTGCAAATCTGTCTTTATTTTATTAAAAAAAGAGATTTCTTTCAATATTTGGAAAAGTGAATTGTTATACTTTTCCATAAAGTAAAAGTTGATTAATATTCTTTTATTTTAAATATATATTGTTTAATTTTTTAACATTATTCCTTGTTTTAAATTAGTAAATTATGATTTATTTTTTAATAAATCATAATTTTTGTTAATTATTAATGTGAAAGTAATATAACATACCACATTGTGTTTATTTAGGCTATTAATTTGTCTACCTTTGTTTACTTATTTTAGATAGTTATGAATTTTGTAGAATGTCATGATGAGCCCATTCATATTCCGGGTTACATACAAAGTTTTGGGTATTTGAT
This sequence comes from Chryseobacterium formosense, assembly GCF_900116415.1. Lineage (GTDB taxonomy): Bacteria > Bacteroidota > Bacteroidia > Flavobacteriales > Weeksellaceae > Chryseobacterium > Chryseobacterium formosense. The sequence goes on from NZ_FPAP01000001.1 coordinate 132,676, forward strand.
TGGCATTGACGCAGCTTCTCTTACCATCTCTTTTTTCAGTGAAAATATTACTGATCTTTTTAATATCGAAAATCCTGAAGAATTATTTGGAAAAAAAATATCACAGTTTCCGGATATTTTTCAGAATGTCATAAGTTCGGAGATTTTTATTGATTCCGGTTTTCTTTCAAGAAGAGATAATGAAACTTATTTTGATAAAATTGTTCTGAACGACAACCAATATCATTTTTCTGTCTTCCGCACCAATAATTATATATTTTTGGAGTTTGAGGCGGTTTTAGAAAATCAGCGAAAACGTATTACCAACAAATACGACAATTTCTACATCATCGATAATGACCAGGAAATCTGGGATCAGCTTCTGAATACACTCTCTAATATCATCAATTATGACAGGATCATGGTTTATAAATTTATGAGCGATGGATCAGGTAAAGTAATTGCTGAAAAAACCAACAATCATCTGGAAAGCTATCTGGGACTTCACTATCCTGAACACGATATTCCGAGACAGGCCCGTGAATTATACAGAAAAAAGAGAAAAAGAATTTTTTCAAATGTTCATTCGGAGCCGATTCGTCTTTTAAGCCGTACCGAAACCAGTATTGATCTTACTTTTACTGCTTCACGAGCAATGTCGCCCATTCATGGGCAGTATATAAAGAATTCAGGAGCGTCTTCAAGTTTCAGTATTTCGATCATTATTGATGATCAGCTTTGGGGGTTGGTAACGTGTCAGAATTTGGAGCCGAAACATATTGATCTTGAAGATCGTGTACAGGCAGGAATTTTCACGGTTTTGGCATCCAATGCCTATTCTTCTTTTAAAGCTAAAAAAGAATTAGAATACAGATTAGATTTAAATGAAAAATTAAGTCATCTAAAATCTGAATTTCTGAAATATAACACACTTTTTGAATCTCTGGAAGCCAATAAGTCGGAACTAAGAGTAATGCCAAAAGCCGACGGATTAGTTATTATTTCCGATCATGAAGTGGTTACCGATGGCTTGACTCCGGATAGTGAAACGATTGATAAAATCGTAGACTGGGCATATCAGAATACAACAGAAAATGTATTTGTAAGCAACAGTTTTCTGAAAGATCATGGTACTGAATTAAACTTGAATTCAAATACAGCAGGAATTATTATCTACTTTGTCGAAAGAAGCAAAAAAGAAATCCTGATCTGGTTCAGAAAAGAGTTTGATGAACATATCAACTGGGCAGGAAACCCCGAAAAAAATATTGATGTAATTTCCAAAGACGGCATTGAGATCAAATATGTTTCTCCGCGTACTTCGTTCCAAGTTTTTACAGAAAACATCAGAGGAAATTCTAAAAGATGGGGTTCTAAAAATGTCATCGCTGTCGATTTAATCAGGGATCTTATTTTTGAGACCTCTCATAAACAATATATCACCATAAAGAAGCTGCATGATCAGCTGAAAAAGGTAAATGAAGAACTGGATAGTTTTTCTTACACGATTTCACACGATTTGGGAACTCCGCTTACCGTAATGAAGCTTAATGCTCAGATGTTGCTGAATAGTTTGGCAGACACTTCAGACAAGAACAAAAACAAAATCAATTCTATCATTGACGAGATCGACAATATGGCAGAAATGATGCAGAATGTCCTTCAGCTCAGTCGTGCGAAGCACAGCGAAATTCAGCTTGAAGATGTTGAAACCACACTCACTATTAAGAAAATTACAGAAAATGCAAAAATGACATATGATAGCCCTAAAAGCTTAGTAGTTATTAGAGAATGTCCTCATGTTTTAGCAGATAAGACCATGCTGCATCAGGTGTTTTTAAATATTATCAATAATGCCGTTAAGTATTCTTCAGATCAGGAAAATCCTGTTATTGAAATTGAAGGCACTGAAGAGGGTGATAAAATCATCTACAGAATTAAAGACAACGGTATAGGAATTCCTGAAGAGAATAAGCATAAAATGTTTAAGATTTTCAACAGGATGGATAATGCCAAAAAATTCAAAGGAAATGGAGTAGGATTGTCTATCGTTCACAGAATAATGAACAGACTGGGCGGAAATGTAGATTATGAAAGCAGTAAAGACGGAACATGCTTTATTTTAACCTTTCAAAAACCTAAATTTGCTGAAATTTAAACAAGAATATGGTATCTGAATATCTAAAACAAAATACGGCAGAGTATCACGATGCGGCCGAAAAACTTTTTAATTCTGAGAAAATTTTTAATAAAACATTTACTTTAGAAGATTACAGAAAAATTATTCACACCAATTATCTGATGCTTCTTCATAGTGAAAACAAAATATTCAGCAGTCTTTCTGATAAATTCAATGAAAAACTTCAGCTTAACGAAAGAAAAAAACTTCCGCTGATCGAGAAAGATCTTTCCGGTCTGGCTCTGGATAATCAAAAACCTTCTCTTCATCTTGAGTTTGAAAATGAGCATGAAGCTTTGGGAGCGATGTATGTGATTGAAGGTTCTACTTTGGGTGGGAATGTAATTGCCAAGCAACTTTCTAAAACGGAAGGCTTTGATCAGGTGACGTTCAATTTCTTCGGATGTTATCAGGAAAATACAGGATCGATGTGGAAGAATTTTAAAGAAATTTTAGATTCTGAAGTGAAAGAAGAGAATTACAACGAAGTGCTTTCAGGTGCGAAGAAACTGTATACGTTTTTATTAAGCGTTAACTAATATCTCTTAAATAATAATTAAAATTCCCGAAAAATTGCTCAATTTTTCGGGAATTTGTACATTTGGGAAGCAAAAAATTAAACTAATAAAAAATAAATAAAATATTATGAAAGTAACTGTAGTAGGTGCAGGCGCTGTAGGTGCAAGTTGTGCAGAATACATCGCTATGAAAAACTTCTGTTCAGAAGTAGTTTTAGTAGATATCAAAGAAGGTTTTGCAGAAGGAAAAGCAATGGATTTGATGCAGACTGCATCTCTGAACGGATTTGATACAAAAATCACTGGAACAACAGGAGACTATAGTAAAACAGCAGGTTCTCACATTGCAGTAATCACTTCAGGTATTCCTAGAAAACCGGGAATGACCAGAGAAGAATTAATCGGTATCAATGCAGGAATCGTAAAAGAAGTTACTGAAAACCTAGTAAAAAACTCTCCGGAAGTAATCATCATCGTGGTTTCTAACCCAATGGATACAATGGCTTATCTGGTACACAAAACTTCAGGTCTTCCTAAGCACAAAATCATCGGTATGGGTGGTGCTTTAGATTCTGCAAGATTCAAGTACAGATTGGCTGAAGCTTTAGAAGCTCCGATTTCTGATGTTGATGGGATGGTAATTGCTGCTCACAGTGATACAGGAATGCTTCCGTTATTAAGCAAGGCGACAAGAAACGGTGTTCCGGTAACTGAATTCCTTAATGACGAGCAACAAAACTACGTTATTGAAGAAACTAAAGTTGGTGGAGCTACATTGACTAAATTATTGGGAACTTCAGCTTGGTATGCACCGGGTGCAGCAGTTTCTGTAATGGTTCAGGCAATCGCTTGCGACCAGAAAAAAATGATTCCTTGTTCTTTGATGCTTGACGGTGAATACAACGAAACAGATATCTGTTTAGGTGTTCCTGCAATCATCGGTAAAAACGGAGTTGAAAAAATCGTAAACGTTACTTTAACAGCTGCTGAACAATTGAAGTTCGCTGAAGCTGCAAAAGCAGTAAGAGAAGTAAATGGTGATTTGAAGTTTTAATTCTTATTGAATCTGAATCTATCATAAAGAAAGCCTGAATAAATTTTCAGGCTTTTTTCATTAAAGGCGAAAAAATTACTTCACCACCGTCGCTTCCATTTCAACTTTGAGTGTTTCAAACAAAGTTTTTACTTCAATAACAGTAGCCGCCTGTTGAATTCCATGTTTTGTAATCCATGTTTGCCAGACATCAAAATTCTCAAAAAAAGCCGGATGATCTGTGGTGTATACCGTTAGGCGCACCATGTTTTTCAATTCAAAATCTGCCTGTAAAATTACTTTTTCAAGATTTTCAAAGGTTTTGATGATCTGCGTTCTCATATCGGCATCGCTCGATTTTCCATTGTCATCTATTGCGGTTTGTCCGGATACATACAGGGTGCTCTGAACATTTTTTACTTCTACGGCTTGTGCATAATTTCTTTCATTCTGCCATGTCCACGGGTTAATGATTCTTTTTTCCATGTTGAAATATTTTAAATAAATTAATGGAACAAAGTTCGGCAGAACTGAAAATTTTATACTGTGACCTGCGTCACAATTATTTTGATTCCAAAAAAAAGCGGCTCAAAGTTTCGCGCGACAGACCAAGGTAAGCGGCCAAAGTGATTTTTGGTATTCTCTGCAAAAGGGAAGGGTAGTATTTCAGAAACTGTTCGTACCGTTCTTTTGCATTCATCGTCATGAGCGAAAGAATTCTTCTTTGGTTTGAAATATGTCCACCAATGGCTTTTTTCAGAAAGAAATCGGTCATTTTAGGAACTTCAGTCAGGAGTTGCTGATAATCATTAAAAGAAAGTTTTAAAACTGAAGTATCTTCCAGACATTGCAGGGACTGAGTAGCTTTGGTTTGTGTATAGAATGCTGCATAATCGCTTTCCCACCAATCTTCCATTGAAAAAGAAATGATGTGTTCTTTAGCTTCAGCATCGGTATAAAAAAGTTTAAGAAGACCTGAAATAATGAAATAGACATGGTCAACCTGATCATTTTCGCTGATGATCATTTCACGTTTTTTGAAATGTTCCTCTGTGAAAAATGATTCAACAACCGAAAATTCTTCGTCGGTCAAGGAAATTGTTTTGTTAATATGTTCTTTGAGGACATTCATTTTAGTTTGAATTAATAATCAGTTTTCCAAATTATCTGTACAATTCAAGATCAAGAAAATTATTATTTCTTAGAATATTCTTTTTTGCTTGAATCCTTTCATTTTTCCTCAGTTCTTCCAGATTTATTGTATTACCTTTTTCATCCTGTATGCTGATCATTTTGATCTGAGGATTCATTAATAAAAATTGTTCATTATTACCGATCGGATTTCTTCTGTATTCATTCCATTTTTTGTTAAACTGTTTCCTGTTAACTTCGTAAGTCTTTAATAAGCTAAAAGATTTAACTTTATGTAGGTTGTCATTCGTCTCATAATTGGCAACCAACTGAAAAGAGTGATGCTTTTTTGTGTCTTCTATGGCAACAATTAATCCCGGAAGATTTTTAAATATATTTGGTCCGTCCTGAAAAGGCAGATCAGTTGTAAACCAGGCTGTCCATTCTCTGTTTCCGAATTTCACAGTTGCTTTCTGGCAATTATAATTCTGAATTTTTTTATTCTCATTCAACAATTTCCATTTCAGCTTTCTCTCATCATAGACTTTATAAGATTCCATCCCAATATATTCTAAAGAATAATCTTTGGCATCATGATAACTTTTCCAGATAAAGTTTCTGATATTTCCGGGAGAAAAATTTGCATCTCCGTTATTTTCTGATGATTTTAAATTTGATGAATCGCTTTTCGCTTTCATTTCGCTCAAAAATTCAGAATGATCTTTGAAAATCGTGAGTCGCATATTTTCAGCTAAAACGCTGTCAACTTTTGTAGAATCCGGAACATATTTATACTCGTAAATAAAACGATGATTTTGTGCGTTTAAGGATATATTCAAAACAAAAAAAAGAATCAGGTGAAGTTTATTCATTTGTGGTGTATCATTTGTTCAAATCTACAAAATTGAATTTGATGAATGTTTCTTGATTCTCTTTTAATTTGAAATTTATTTAAAAACAATCCGTCACCAATTCCATATTCACCATTGCTCCGGCTACATTTCCGGTCATGACAGCACTCGAAACAGATCGCATCATCGAAGAATTGTCACCACAAACAAAAACACCGGGAATATTTGTTTTCTGAAACTGATCGGTTTTTATGTGCCCGAAATCTGTAAACTCGCAACCCAGTTGTTCAGGAATTTCCGAATGTTGGTGAAACGGCAAAGCTGCGTAAACGGCTTCAAAATTTACATCTTTTCCATCTGAGAATATTACGCTTTCAATCATTCCGTTTTGATGTTTTAATTCAGAAATTTCAGATTCAATAATTTGAATATTATTTTTGGCTAATTTTTCTTTTTGTTCATCCGTAAAACTGGCTTCTCCTCTTGTTATTATTGTAACATCTTCTGTAAGATTTTTAACCAAGGAAGCAATATGAACGGCTTTGTCACCATTAGCTATAATTCCTGTTTTTCTGCCTTTATATTCATAGCCGTGACAATACGGACAATGAATCAGCGAAATTCCCCAACATTCCGCAAAACCTTTAACATTTGGGATTTCATCGGTAATTCCCGTTGCTATAATAATTTTTTTTGAACTGAAAGTTTCACCGTTTTCTGTATAGATCTCGAAACCATTTTCTGTTATTTTAGCATTAATTGCTTTTCCATGAAAAAAGCTTACTGTTTCGTATTCTTTCACCTGTTTTTTGGCAAGAAAAGCAATTTCTTTTGGCGTTTTTCCGTCTTGGGTCAGGAAATTATGAGAATGTGGAGTTTGCTCGTTGCAGGGTTTTCCGCTGTCGATCACCAGAGTTTTTCTTAATGATCTTCCCAATGCCATGGCTGCAGAAAGCCCGGAATAACTTCCGCCGATGATGATCACTTCGTATTGTACTTCGTTCATAATTTCAGATTTAAAGTTTATTAAGGTATTCTTAGTTGAAATATTTGTCAAAGTTAAAATAAATTTCTATTATTGCAACATAATCGCATTAATAAAATGATAAGAAGAAGTACACCTACGAAAGATGCTGTTTTGAATGTTTTAGCAGATTCAAAAAAAGCAATGAGCCAGGATGCAATTATGAAAAAAGTTTCTGTAAATATAGACAGAGCTACGGTTTATCGAGTTCTCAACCGCTTTTGTGAAGACGGAATCCTTCATAGAATTGTTGCGGAAGACGGGAAGCAGTATTTTGCAGTCTGCATTAAATGTGAAGAAAAAAAACTGGCAGATCATCATTTTCATTTCAGATGTACAAAATGTGAAACGATAGAATGCCTGCCGGTTGCCGTTCAGTTTTCTCTGGAAAAAGGATATTCTGTAGAAAGTGTAAATTGTATTCTGACCGGAGTTTGTAAAGATTGTGCTTGAAATTTTAAACCGTCTTTAAAACGCCGCCATCAGCTCTGAGGCAAGATCCATTCGTCGCAACAGAAAGCGGACTTGACAGATAAGTTGCAAGACTGGCAATTTCTTTAGGCTTAATAAATCTTTGTAATAAAGAATCTGGGTTGGTTTGCTGCACGATTGCTGCTTTCATTTGTTCGGCGGTTATATTTTGAAGTTTTGCGTAATGTTCAACTGTTGATGCAACGCCGTCAGAATATGTAGGCCCACCAAGAATGGTATTCACGGTTACTTCAGTTCCTTTTGTAAGCTTAGATAAACCGTTGCTGATTGCCATCATCGAAGCTTTTGTCATCCCATAATGGATCATATCTGCAGGAATATTCACACCCGATTCGCTGCTGATAAAAATAATTCTTCCTTGCTTTTTTTCAAGCATTGACGGCAATAAATGTCTTGATAATTTTACCGCACTCATCACATTGATTTCAAAGATTCTCTGCCACTCGTCATCAGTGATGAGCATAAAGTCTTTTAATTCGAAAATACCGACGTTGTTAATCAGAATGTCAATATCGCTAAGTTGTTTTAAAAGTTCATCGACTTGATTTTTATCTGAAAAATCAGCAGCAATTCCGGAAACTTTAGCACTTGGAAATTTTTGTTTTAAATCTAAAACTGCCTGCTGTGTTTTTTCGTTTTGTCTTCCATTGATGATTACTTCTGCACCTTCTTCTAATAATTGTTCTGCAATTGCAAAGCCAATTCCTTGCGTAGAACCACTGATGAAAACTTTTTTTGATGTTAATTGTAAATTCATTATAACTAAATTTTATTTTTGTAATGATTGATCCAAAATTTGATAAAAAAATTAGCTGAGTACAGCCAATTGTAGTTCAATTTGTTGGGAAAGTATTTTCTGATCAGGATATATTCTTCTCAAAGTATTCAATCCGCACCAGAATGTGATAAGGTTTCTTGCCAGAACGGAAGCATCTGCCTGATTTTTAATTTTTCCTGCATCCTGAGCTTTTTTAATGGCTTCAGAATACATTTCTTCAACTTCTTTTAAAATCTGAATGGCTTCCTTTTCTAATTCTTCATCAACAAAAGTCATTTCAACCACTGTGTTTGCGATAATACAGCCTTGTAAATGCCTTGTTTTATCAGAATTTGCTACGCTTCTGAAGAAATCTTTAATGAGCTCTATTGGATTTTCACTGTTTTTAAGCTCTTCTTTAAAATTTTCAAAATCTTTTCTTCTTTGGTTAATTGCTGCTTTGAAAACTTCCTTTTTTCCACCTTTGAAAGTATTATAAAAGCTTCCGCTTCCTGCACCTGTGATCTTCAGCAAATCATTTAATGAAGTTGCGGTATACCCTTTTTTCCAAAAGATGTCCTGCGCCTTCTGTATTAATTCTTCATTTTGGTGAATGTTTGGTCTGCCTCTCATTTTATTTTTGTAATGATCGATACAAAATTATGAAAAATAATTTTAATTATCAAAATAAATAAGACACATCGAAAATGTGTCTTATTTTAAAATATTCTATTAAAGTTATTTTTTATTGCTAATTGCTGAATCAGTTTTCGGCTTTTCACCTGCAATCGACATTTTATTTTCAAAAGGTTTGGCTTCTAAAACCGTTATGCTCGTTTGTTCTTTTCCTAGATTATACTGTACAAAAACAACTTTTTCGGCAGTTCTGATAATGTAGGTATTTACGTTTTTCCAGTTGTTGCAGGAGTGCATGTATCCCAGATTATAAGCTTCGGGATCTTTCTTCTTTAATCTTTCTTCTTCACCTTCACGCAGTGGTTCGCCGGTATTGATTTTTACTCCGCCCACATTTTTTATAAGTTCGTCAAAACTTTTCTGAATTTCGAGTGGTGAAAATTTCTTTTCTTTAAAATCATCAGAAACCCGGATTTCGGCTTTATAGGTTTTACCTTCCATTGAAGTATAAGTACCGTGATCATAAAAATATTCTTTATCAAAATCTTTAGTCTGCCCATTTCCCTGATAAGAATTCGGATCTGTGAAAGAATAACCTTCCGGTAATTGAAAATAAGGGAAAGTTCCTTGAAATTTATCGGTTTCAGGAATTTTACTGATATTATATCCGGTATCAGAAATCACTTCTGTAGAATCTGCAACATCAGAACGCGTATTTTCCGTCTGAGAGACAGCATGATCTTCATCTTTTTTATTGCACGACCATAAAATAAATGTTGCACAAACAGTTGTTAAAACGATTTTCTTCATATTTCATTGAGTTGAGAAACATCATTTGCGCTTCTGTCCGTGCAAAATTGGTGCTAAAAGCAATCTGAAAAGTTTAAAATTATGTTAAATTAATTTGGAATCTACTTTCTTCACATTTTTTAATTCCGAAGGTGAAATCCCAAATTCTTTTTTAAAAACATAAGAAAAGTGGGAGAGGTCTTCAAAACCAAGATCAATATAAATGTCTGTTGGTTTTTTGTTTTCTCTATTAAGTAGAAAATGGGCTTCCTGAAGTCTTCTGTTCATTAACCATTTCCCCGGACTTGTGTTAAAAATAGCCTTAAATTCTCTTTTGAAAGTTGATAAACTACGCCCTGTCATAAAAGCAAAACGTTCCATGCTGATGTTAAATTTATAATTGTGATTCATAAATTTTTCCAGATCAATTTTATGCGGGATATTGAAATTGAAGAAAATATTTTTCAGATCAGGATTATTTTTAAGTAAAATCATCAACAGTTCTTCACGTTTAATATCAACAAAAATATCATCCAACTTTTCTGTTCCGTTGTAATAAGGTTCTAATGATTGCACAAAATTGTTAATCAATTTATCTTCTTCGATAAATAAAAACGAATCTTTATGATCCGTTGGTTCTGCATGATAAGGATGACGCTCCAAAAATTTCTTCAAAAATATTTCGTCAAAAGCGATAATTACTTTTTCAAACTGCCCTTCATCTTTATATTTTGTATATCGAACGAGATGGTTTTTCCTTGCAATACAGTAATCACCGGGTTTCATATTGTAATGTTTATACCCATCGTACGAAGTCATGGAACCCTTAAGCAAAAACAAAAAGAAATGCTCAGGAATAAACTGTTCCGGTGATATTTCGGGACCGAGATGACAGGAATGGAGATTGTTGAATTTCATTTTTCATTAATTAATTTCGTTTGTCTTGAAAGAAAAAACAAGAATTCAAGATTTGGAAACTGTTGCAAAATTTTTTTTAATTCAAGATTTGCATGAATTTATAGTACTTTTATGAATAACCTGTTGCTTTTCAACGGATACTATTTACACAAATTTAGTAAAGGTTTTTGAATTCTAATCATTTCGAGTAGGTTTTGCAAAAACCGTATCGAGAAGCTTTTTATTATATGTTCTATACAAAATTATTTTCCACTTTGTTACAAATAATTTCACTCGAACTGACGGTATGTTTATATTTAAGACTTCATTAAACTATCTGCGCCTGCCAGTAAAGCTTCTTCACGACTTCTTGGATTCCAGTTGAGAAGGATTTTTGCTTTTTGGTTAGACATTTCTTTGTAGAATTCTTGTCCGATGGGTTCCAATTTTTGAATATTTTCGGTGTATTGTGGTCTTTCTTTTTTGAACAATTCGGCAACATCATAAAAGCTCATCACACCTTCTGAAGTAGCTATAAAACGTTGTCCGGAAGCTTTCGGATTCAACATTGCTTTGATGTGAATATCTGCAACATCTCTTACATCTACAACGCCCATTGTGAAAGCCGGAGTGTATTCTAAGATTCCATTTAAAATTCCAGAAACCGCAATATCCAGCGATGCAGAAGTGATTCCGCCAATGGCAGGACCAAAAATTCCGACAGGATTGATCACTGATAATTCCAAACCGTTACCTTCTTTTTCAATGAATTCCCAAGCGGTTTTTTCAGCCAGCGTTTTTGATTTGATGTAAGCGGGAAGTTCAACATTCACATCCGTCCAGTCTTCCTCGGTGAAAACATGGTCTTCAATGTCTTTGCTGTAACCAACTGCTGCAAAAGACGAGGTCAAAACCACTCTTTTCACACCCGCATCTCTTGATGCTTTCAAAACACGTAAAGCTCCGTCTTTCGCAGGAATGATAAGCTCGTTTTCATCCTTCGGATCTTGTGCAGGGAAGGGAGATGCAACATGAAGAACATAGTCGCAACCTTTTACTGCTTCGTCCCAATTGGTGTCGCTCGTAAGATCTGCTTCAATAAATGAAAGGTGTGAGAAATCTGTAATTCCGCCTTCTTCCAATGCTTTGATGATACTGTCTTTTTTTGCGAGTGAACGAAGTGTTGTTTTCACCTCATATCCTTGCTGTAATAGTTGCAGGACGGTATGAACTCCTAAAAATCCCGTTCCTCCCGTTACCAAAACTATTTTCTTTGTCTGTACGTTTTCCATTTTTATTTAAATTTTACAGGACAAAGTTGGGGTTTATTTGAGAGAGGGATTTTGTTGTGGGGTTCTTTTTTTGTTTGTTGTGAGGGTCACGAGTTTCTGTCATATTTTCATCATAACTTTTATGCTTGAAAACACTTCTATTGGTGATCGCTTTTTCAGAACTAATAATACTCGTTGTGCATTTGTTTTTTGTTTTTCGAAAATAAGTGAAATGGCTTCATTTATCTTTTATTTAAATATTATTGTTGTTCTTTGGTTGTCCTTGCGTGGTAATTATTGTAATGCTAAACGAAGCTTTTATAAAAACATTTGCTTTTTTAAGTTAAACAAAGCCATTCGTTTACATAAGAAATACAAGAAATAAATTGATTATCAATTAGTTATTTTTGTTTCAAAATGCACAGCAGATATGATAATTTAAGTATAAAAAATCTCCCACGAAAGACTCGCGAGAGATAAAATATATGGAATCAATTCCGATCAGGAACGACGGTATTTTTAGTTGTTGAAAGTAGCGAAAGCACCTTCTGTAGCGGCAAAGAAATTGTCGTACAACAGACCGGTATTTCCTACGCGAATTTCATAAATATCTTCCTGAAGAGCTTTCACCAAATCATTGGCAACATCTGAAGCCGGAATACCGTTTTCTCTGCCTCCGATTTCTACGGAAAAATCGGTGTTTACCAAAGGTGGCATCAATTCAAAAACTTTTACGTTGGTGTCTTTTGCCAGTTCGTATCTCAACAGTCTTGTGTGAGAATGTAGCGCGGCCTTAGAATCCGAATACGTCGGAAGGTGCGAACCGGGAACGAATCCTACGATAGACGAAACGTTCACGATGGCTGCTTCAGTTTGTTGTTTCAATAATGGAAGGAATTTTTCTGAAAGTCTGATCGGTGCAAAATAATTGGTTGTAAATTCTGAAACGGCTTTGCTGTATGCGTCTCCGTCATTTGCAACGTTGTAGATATAAGCACTTCCGGCATTGTTGATCAGAATATTCAGTCCTCCGAAATTCACTTTTACTTCTTCTACCAATCTGTCGATATCCGCTTCATTCGTAATATCCGCTTGAATCGTGAAGACATTATCTAAATCTTTCGCTGCAGCTTCTAATTTTTCTTTGTTTCTTCCAACGATGATAATTTTATTCGCAGGGCTTAATGCTTTTGCAATTTCTAATCCGATTCCTGATCCTCCGCCAGTAATTAAGATGGTGTTGTTTGTAATAGTCATAATAATTTGTTGTTGTTTAAGTTATATTTTAAAATTATAAATTGTACTATTTGGTACAAAATTGTGTAAAATTTTTTTTGGTGATGAAGCTTGATAATTGGAGCCCCATACTTCGCGCTAACGAACTTCAAGGTTCCATCATCCCACTTTCAGCCATATCATTCCAGCAATCCCAAATTCATTTCAATCATTGATCTGAGGATTTTCGAAGAGTTTTCCATACGTCTTGTGACATGGATCCCGTTCCATAAATTGGTTAAATGCCAAGCCAGAATTTCAGCATCTTCCAGCGTTTTCAATTGTCCGTTTTGTTGGGCATTTCTGATGGCTTTTGCGAAAATTTTCTGCAAACCTTTTAATAATTCAGCCGTGATTTTTTTTATATCTTCATCTTTTTCAGAAAGCTGAACCAATGCATTTCCAAGATAACAGCCTCTTTCGATATCGCAATTATCAGCATCGGAAAGCATTAAAAAAAACTGTCTGATAAATTCAATCTGATTGTCCGATTTTTCAATCGCATGCCCGATTTTTTGATTAAAACCTTCAGCAAACTGCTTGATAGAACGAACGTACAATTCTTGTTTTCCTCCTTTGAAAGCCAGATAAAAACTACCTTTTCCGATTCCCATGGCATTGAGTAATTCATCTGCAGAAGCCGTGTCGTAGCCTTTATTTCTAAATACTTCGGTCGCTTTTTGAATCGCTTCCTGCTCGTTGAATATTTTGGGTCTTCCCGCCATTTCTTTATTTTGATGAGACAAAGGTATATAATTGTACCAATTAGTACAAAATAAAATTTTAAATATGTTTTATTGATTTTGTCGATGAAGTTTTTGATTGTGAGGTTGGAGCGTAATTTGTTGGTTTTTCGCAAAGGCGCAAAGTTTTTTTAAGAATGCTGTTCTAAGGCGCAAGGATTTTATCGAAGATAAAATTTAATAGTGCAAAATTAATATTCTCATGGTAAATACCTTTGATGAAAATCTTTGATTTTCTTGCGTCTTAAAAACGTTACTATCATAAAAAACTTGCGTCTTTGCGTTTTTCCAACAAAAAATTATTTAATGGAGTTCAAAACCCTTTCAAATTCAAGATCGCGCTTGTCGAGAAAATCCTGATCTTTATAATGTACGATTTCATTAATTCGGATTCCGGTTTGTTGGGTTTGGGAATTATCAGGATAAAAAATTCCGTTTCCTGTAAATTCTAAAATGTAATCTCCCGGTAGATTAACTTTCACCACATCTCCATCTCCGCCTGAAGTTTGTTGACCAATTGTAAAAGATTGTGGAAAGATTTTCTGTAAACTCATAGAATACCATTCGCTTGCACTTCGGGTTTCTGGATTTACCAGAATGAAAACTTTTCCGGAGTAAGTATGCGTTGTTTTTTCTTTAATTTCAGGAAAATTTTGTATTGGTTTATCCAAATGATAGAATGTGCCTATGTTTTTTAAATTCGGAGCGTAATATTTGTGAAAATAATTTTCAACAGGGGAGAAGTATTTGTAAACATAATGAAATACAAAACCACCCCAATCAGGATATTCTCTCATGTCGAAAACGATTGCTTTTTTCTGTGCTGCATCTCCTAAAATTTTTTCCATCACATCATCTATCTTATCATCATCTACGTTGTCTATAAACTGTAAAGTCCTGTTAATATTGAAATAAGCAACATTTTTATCAACAAGATTATGATTTCTTTTGGCCATTATTTTTTTGCCGACGTATTCTGCAATTGCCGTATTTTGTGATTTATCTTTTGGATCTGCAAAGTCTATGCTTGTGATGAATTTTTTGTTCTGCTGAGATTTTACAGTCAGTTTTTTCTGTTTGTTATTATTCGGCCAAATCAGGTTTCCCTGATATTTTGAAAGTTCATAAATGAGTTTATTCCGATTAGAAACCGAAAGTAATTTAGATTTTTCATCAATAATCTGTTTGATACTTTTTCCGTCAATTTCTGTTATTTGGTCGCCAATATTAAGTTTTGCTTTAGAGCAAATCTCAGGGAAAATAATATCCGTAATCAATAAATGATCATCAACAATTTGATAATCAAAAGGTGCATAATACAATCCGTTAAAAATATCACCTCTGAAATTAAGCTGAGTATAAAAACTGAAAGCATGACTGTCCTTAAATTTTGAAACCAATTTTGCCAATATCACTTCAAAATCTTTTCTTGAATTGATTTTTGAATTTTCCTCCAAACAGTTTTTAAAATAGTCATCAAAACCTTTATCCATAATGTATTTGTGAGGAAAAAGATAATCAACAATTCCCTGAATTTTCGCTAAAGTCAGTAAACGGTATTCTGGGGGTAAATTTTCTGTTTTTGGGAAAGAATATTTTTTTTCATCACTCACCAATTTTTCTTTTAATAATTCGAAATTGAAACGGTGATTGTAGATCGTATTCAGCAGATTTTTATTTTCAGAAGAAATTTTTCCGTTTTTCCGGAACCAGTTGAAGTTTTGATTTTTAGCTAAAATGTCTTTTGACGTATCTGTTGGAGCAGGATTCGTTAAATTTTTATTTAAATTTTGAGATAATTTATTAATAACAGAATTAAAATTATCTTTTGAATTGATGTTTTTAACTGTAACTAAAAACAAGCTATCGGCGTTTACTTTTCCGCTGGCTACATCGGGGTGATAATATTTAATAAAATTCCAAGTTTTGATGAAATCGTAATATTGATTTTTCTGAGCGAAAATTATTTGATGAAGAAAGATAATAAATATAAACGTGATTGTTTTTTTCATGATAATTAGTAATTTTTAAAGATAATATATATCAGTCAATTAAAAATATTAATTATCAATCAATGAGTTTATATTTTAAATCAAGACTTCAAAACTCATGTATAAAGCCGTTTCTATGGAATCTTTATAGAGTTTTGTATTAATTCCTGTGATCGAAAAACCTACATTTTGAAAGAATTTGATAGCCGGATAATTGGTGTTTTGAGTTTCGAGTTCAACCAATCTGCATTGTAGTTCTCTTGCTTTTCGGTTGATATTTTTGATGAATAATTTTCCGATATTTTGTCCGCGAAACTTTTCATCAATTAAAATATTTTCAATAAAAAGACTGTTATTCCATTCCCTGAAATCACAGATTGCCCAACCGATTAATTCACCATTTTCAAAAGCTCCGAAGGAATTTCCCTGTTCAATAATTTCATTCAAATCATCAATATCTTCAGAAGTTGTTTCCCAGATTTTTTTATAAAGTTGATTTTTTTCTCTTAGATTAAATTCAAAAGTATTCCCGATTTCTATTGTTGAAATTGCAATGACTTTGTCGGTTTCATAACCGTTTAAGCCCCAGTCGATAGTTGTATTTTCATTTATTTTTTCTAGTTTTTTGATTTCCATAAAGTATTAGGATTATTCAATTTTAATGGTTGGTAAAGCTTCTTCTTTTTCGAAGTTTTCCCAGATATATTCCATGTTTGGATAAAAGCAACCGTCTTTTTGAAGATCAATATATTCGGATGAAATCTTGTGTATATCGAATGACTCTAAACTGTTTTCTTTTAGAATATTTAAAGCTTTATTAATCTCTTTTTCAATTTTTTGGCTTGATGTCCAAGGATAATAACTGATGAAAACTTTTAAGCGATCAATTGCAAATGCATATCTTTTAATTTTTGAGGTATAAAAAGGATCATACTTTTTATTTAATTTCTTTAATTTATCTGCATCTATTTTATTAATATCGTTTTCAAAAAGCTGTGGTTTATAGAAAACATTAATTTCAATATCGCCAAAACTCAGAAATCCTTCAGCAAATTTATTCCAATTGTAAAAAACCCGTACAGTTCTGCCTTCAATTGTTTTAATTAAGCCCTCATATTTATCAATACTTTCTTTTTGAAACCCTCTTTGTCTTAATTCTGTAAAAATTTTTCTTTCAAAGATTTTAGAATGGACTTTTTTCCCTATAGAATCACTTATCCAAATTAGGATTGATACAAAAATGGTAAAAAGGAGAGAGAGAATAAGACTAAACCAAAAATTTTTACTTGATAAAAAAAACGGAATAAAAATGATAAAAAAGATGAATAAATTTGCTACAAAAGTTGGATTTCCATCGATGAAATAACTTCCGTTCTCTCGTTTTTTTATGGTTAAAAGTTTCATTAAATTAAATTGACTGTAAGTAGTATAAGAACTATAATGACTTTCAAATTTAATCAAAATTTCACACACCCAACCTTTAAAACCCTTAAATTTGTGGTCACAAAAAAGTTATTCAATGCTTAGGAAAATTTCAATTGCGGCAGCAACGTTTCTGTCTGTGATTACAATCAATGCTCAGAAAAATAAGAATTCACAGGTCGAAAGACCAAAACTTGTTGTAGGTTTGGTCATTGATCAGATGAGGTGGGATTATTTGTATCGCTATTACAGTAAATATGGCAACGATGGTTTCAAAAGACTTTTAAATAAAGGATATTCTTTAAATAATGTGCATATTCCGTATGTTCCTACCGTTACGGCTTTGGGACATACTTCGATTTATACAGGTTCGGTTCCTGCCATTCACGGGATTGCAGGAAATGACTGGACCGATAAAGAAACCGGTAAAAATGTTTACTGTACAACTGACGAAAGCGTAAAACCGGTCGGAACAAGCAATGTGAAAGTAGGAAGCCATTCTCCAAAAAATCTTTGGTCGACAACAATTACCGATGAGCTGAAATTAGCAACCAATTTTCAGGGTAAAGTTATTGGGGTGTCTTTAAAAGACAGAGCTTCAATTCTTCCTGCCGGTCACACGCCAAACGGAGCTTTTTGGTTCGATGATTCTACAGGAGATTTCATTACAAGTACATGGTATATGAATGATCTTCCACAATGGGTAAAAGATTTTAACGCACAAAATCTTCCCGATCAGTTGGTCGCAAACGGTTGGAATACTTTATTACCCATCAATCAATATACCGAAAGTACACCAGATAATTCATCTTGGGAGGGACTTTTAGGAAGTTCAAAAATACCGACTTTCCCTTATTCTAATCTTGCGGCAGATTATAAAACTAAAAAAGATAACATCCGATACACCCCTTTCGGAAATACTTTAACCCTGAAATTGGCTGAAGCTTCTGTGGAAGGAGAAAAACTGGGAGCGGATAACGTAACTGATATTTTGGCCATCAATTTAGCTTCAACAGATTATGCGGGACATAAATTCGGACCCAATTCAATTGAAGTAGAAGATGTTTATCTGAGACTTGATCAAGATCTTGCACAATTTTTCGCATATCTTGATAAAAAAGTAGGGAAGAACCAGTACACCGTTTTTGTATCTGCAGATCATGGTGGAGCGCATTCAGTCGGATTTCTTCAGGAGCATAAGATTACAACAGGTTTCTTTGGAGAAGGAATGGAAAAGAATCTTAATGAAAAGCTTAAAACAAAGTTTGGCGTTGATAAATTGATCAACGGTGTCGACAATTACCAAATTTATTTCGACAGAAAATTAATTGCGGATAATAATCTTGATTTGGAAAGCATTAAAAAGTTCGCAGTTCAGGAATTGGAAAATGACCCTTCAGATTTGTATGCGGTTTCTACCACAGCAGTTCAGGAAGCGAGTATTCCGGAGCCTATTAAACAAAGAATTATTAACGGGATCAACAGACAGAGAAGTGGCGATATTCAGTTGATTTCTCATGATTCGATGCTTCCACCATATTCTAAAACCGGAACAACACACAGCGTCTGGAATTCTTATGACGCACACATTCCATTGATTTTTATGGGATGGGGTATTAAACATGGTGAAAGTAATAAAGCCTATCACATGACCGATATTGCACCGACAGTTTCTGCTTTGCTGCATATTCAGTTTCCAAGCGGAAATGTAGGAAATCCGATTACTGAAGTTTTAGGAAGATAAAATTTATTATATGTAAAAGACTCGGGCGCAGCAAAGCTGCGCCCGAGTCTTTTTGTGATTTTCGGCGAGGCGAAGCCTCGCCGAAAATCATTTAAACTTTATATTAATCTTCATTTTGATCGTCTTCTTCGTCTTCATATTGCTCAAGATAATAAGCAAAGGTGAACTCTTCATTTTCATCTTCAATATCTTCAAGCATAGTCAGTAAGTCCTCAAAAAGCTCAAGCTGATCAACACTCATATTCACAAATTCTAAATGCAAAGGCATTTCAAGTTCGCCTGTAATGACATCAGAAAGTGCATCAAGATTATCTCCGAAATATTCAGGAAGCTTTGCTTTTTCTTTAAGCTGAGTGTAAAAATCTTCGTAATCGCCGATTTCTGTAAAGTCGATATATGTTGTATTCATAGTTTACTTTTAATGGTGCAAATGTAGGAGTTTTCTTATGATTGTTAAAGAGCAACTCTTCGCAACGATTTTATTGTTTTTCAAAACTTTTATAATGATTTTTCGTTAAATAAACATCCCCATTTTTAGTAAAAACAATTCTGTCAGCATTTCTATTTCCGCAATTGTAATTCACATCGGCTTCAAAATACTTTTCTCCTTTCGGAAGTTTTCCTTCACGGTTTCCGAAATAATCTCCACCGATGGCTTTTCCGGGCAGAACTTCACAAAGATTTCCCTGAGAAGGACTCCAACCCAGTTTTTTGGCTTCATTTTTTGTAATATAATAATCAGGGAGCTGATAATTTTGTTTTACGTAATTAATGACTGTCTTTTCATTGGTCAGCTGATCGATTGATTTTTGATCATATTGTTTTTCAGATGTTTTGGAAATAGTCTCAGCTTGTTCCGGAGTTTTTTTATCATCAATAAAATGATTATACATATACATCACAGACATTCCAAGAATAAGTCCGAGGCAGGCGAAGGAAAGCGAACGGGTTTTAGAATTCATATTGTACGTCAATAGTTAATTTAACTTCGTTAGTAAATTGTCAATTTTAGCTTAAACAAATTGCAAAAATTCACAATTGACAATTCACCTGAGAAGAAAGATTCACTTTCAATCTCTCCATTCCTCCGGAATATCACAAACAGGAATAGGGTTAATCTTATGTTGAGCCGCTTTATGCATTCTGTCGAAAATTAAGAAGACTTCCTTGTCACGACCTTCATAATCTTCTGCGGTTTTTGTTCCGTATTCTTTCTGGATTTTCTCGAGTTCAGGATATGTAGCACCGATTTGTTGTTCGTCTGTTCTGTCTACATCCCAAAGTCCGTCTGTCGGAATTGCGTTTTTAATACTTTCAGGGAGATCCAAAACTCTTGCGATCTCGTAAACCTCAGTTTTATAAAGATCTGCGATCGGAGAAATGTCGACTCCGCCGTCGCCATATTTTGTATAGAAACCGATTCCGAAATCTTCTACTTTATTTCCCGTTCCGCAAACCAGAAGACCGTTGATTTGCCCGTAATAATATAAAGTCAGCATTCTGAGGCGTGATCTTGTATTGGCAAAAGCAAGTTTTTCATTCGGGAACTCATCATCTCTCACATCAAAAATATCATGTAAAGCCTCGAATGGCGCATTAAGATCTACAGAGAATCCGTCAACATTTGAAAAATTATTTTTTAGAAAATCAATTTGTTCCTGTGCTCTTGAGATCTGATCTTTTTGTTGTCTGATCGGCATTTCGAGAACTAAAGTTTTCAAACCTGTCATAGCACAAAGCGTCGATACCACACCGGAATCAACACCACCCGAAACTCCAATGACGTACCCTTTTACTCCTGCTTTTTGAGCATAATCTTTTAGCCAGCTTACAATATGATCTATTATTTGTTGTGTCTGCATTGTATATTTTTAATGTTTAAAATTTTCTTTTTTTAGCTCATACCAAAAACAAATTCCATCGGGCTCTGTAAATTCACCCTTATTTTCGAAGCCGAGTTTAGTGAGAGTTTTATTTGAAGCGATATTTTCTGAATGCGCATTGGCATAAATTGCATCTGCGTTCAAATCATTAAAGCCAAACTCAAGGGAAGCTTTTCCTGATTCAAAAGCATAACCTTTTCCCCATGTTTCCGGAAGAAATCGATAACCGAGATCATAAAAATTCTGATGTCCGTTGATTTCTGCAATGTGCAGTTTTAAACCGCTCCAGCCAACAAGAAGTCCGCTTTCTTTTTCGATAGCAGCAAGTCTTCCAAAACCATTATCTTCATATTGCTGCATGATCATTTTCACCACTTCTTTCGACTCTTCAGTTTTTGTAAGTGGTGCTATTCCGATATATTTCATTACTTCAGGATCAGAATCAAGCAGAAAAAGACGTTCATAGTCCTCTTCCACAAACTTCCTTAGAATCAGTCTTTCGGTTTCAATATAGATATTCATGTGTGGTTTGTGTTTTTAAAGATTTTAATATAACTTTCATAGCTACAAAAAAATCCTTTTTCAGTATAAGTTTATATTTATATCCTTATTTTTGTACACTTAAATTTCATGTAAAAATAATGAAGATTTTTAGAATTGCAGCACTTTCATGCTTTTTAGTTTTAAGTTTAAATTCTTGTAAAAAAGAAAAGGAAACAGATTGGAAAGTAGAAATAAAAAATCCGGCCGAAAAAGTAGAGCTTACCGATATTTCGAAAGAGTTTTATGATGTAAATGTTCCGTTAGAGCAGTTTAAGGCTAAATTTCCGTGGTTTCAGGGGACGGTTTCTGATGAAGATTTCGCAAAAAACAGAGTGAATCCGGATGAAGTGAAAATTTATAAAGAAGCAATTTCAAAAATTGACCAGAGGAAACTTAAAAAAGAACTCGAAGATCTGTTTACCCATATTAAATATTACTTTCCCAATTTTAAAACTCCAAAAGTATATTTGTTTTCATCTTCATTACAAATGGTTCAGGAACCATTTTTGTATGACGATAAAACCAAATTCCTTTTTATCGATATAAGCGGATTTATGGGAAACAATAATCCAAATTACAAAGGATTGGAAAATTATTTTCAAAAATCGATGAACCCGAACAATATTGTTCCTAAAGTTTCTAAGCTATTTGCTGAGCAGATTGTTCCCTTTTCTACAGATCATCAGAAATTTATTGATCTCTTGGTATACAACGGAAAAATGATGCTGTTGCAGGATGCTTTTCTACCGGAAACTCCGGATTACCTGAAAATGGATTACGATAAAAAGCAATACGATTGGGCGGTTGCAAACGAAGCCAATATTTATAATTATTTCGTTGAAAATAACTTGATTTTTGGAGACGATCACCGTTTGGTAGACCGTTTCATCAATCCGGGACCATTTTCAAAGTTTTATACTGAAATTGATAATGAATCTTCACCGATGGTTGGAGTTTTTACCGGATGGCAGATCTGCAAAGAATATTTTAAGAAAAACCCTGAAACCAAACTGACAGATTTCCTTAAAATGGACGCCACAGAAATTTTTAATAAAGCAGGATACAAACCGAAATTAGAAGAATAATAAAGCTGGATGTTTGATGATGGAAGCTGGAAGTTAGCCGAAGCTATTAAATATTGAGAATAAAAAAAAATAGAAAATAGAAAAATGAGAAAGACTCAGATAACGATAGATGTTGAGCTGGATGAAAATCATATCCCGGAAGTAATGACCTGGAATGCTCAGGATGGAGGAGTAGAAAAAGAAGAAACAAAAGCAGTAATGATCTCAGTGTGGGACGAAAAAGCAGCAGAAGCTTTAAGAATCGATCTTTGGACAAAAGATATGCCGGTAGATCAGATGAAAATGTTTATGCATCAGATTTTCGTTTCTATGGGAAATACCTATCAACGTGCAACCGGCGAAGAAGATGTTGCCGAATGGATCGAGCAGATGGCGGAAGAATTTGCCATTAAATCTGCAATAAAAATGTAAAAAATGCTGGATGATGGAAGTCAGATGTTGGAAGTTTACCAAGACATCCAGCATCCATAACCCAGCTTCGAACCAAAAATATAAAACAATGAATTTCAATACAAAAGTGATACACGGCGGACAGCATCACGAATCTGCGACAGGTTCTGTAAACGTTCCGGTTTTTTTAACATCTACATTCGCACAAAAATCTCCGGGAGTACATTCCGGTTACGAATATTCAAGAGCTGCAAACCCTACAAGACAGGCTTTAGAAGACTCTTTGGCAAGCATCGAAAACGGAGCAAGAGGCTTAGCTTTCGGTTCTGGTCTGGCTGCGATCGACTGTGTTTTAAAACTATTAAATCCAGGTGATGAGGTTGTTGCAGTGGACGATTTATATGGTGGAACATACAGAATGTTTACCAGACTTTTTGAAAAATATCAGTTGAAATTTACGTTCGTGAATTTTGATGATGCTTCTAAAATTGCCGATGTCATTACAGATAAAACAAAATTAATCTGGGTGGAAACGCCAACGAATCCATTGATGAAATTGGTGGATATTAAGGCAGTCGTAGAAATTGCAAAAGGAAAAGATATTTTGGTGGCAGTAGACAATACATTTGCAACACCATATCTTCAAAGACCAATCGATTTGGGAGCGGATATTGTTATGCATTCTGCTACGAAATATTTGGGAGGTCACTCCGATGTTATTGCGGGAGCTTTGGTGGCAAAAGATGCTGAGTTAGGAGAAAAACTTCACTTCATTCAGTTTGCAAGCGGTGGAATTTTAGGACCTCATGATTCTTATCTGGTGTTGAGAGGTATTAAAACTTTGGCTTTAAGAGTTCAGAGACATTCAGAAAACGGAATGGCCGTGGCAAAATATCTTGAATCTCATCCTGCGGTTGCTCAGGTAATTTACCCTGGATTGGAATCTCACCCGCAATATGAACTGGCAAAATCTCAGATGAAAGATTTTGGAGGAATGGTTTCTTTCACGTTTAAATCAGGTAAAAAAGAGGATGCAATTAAGTTTTTAGAGAAAGTAAGAGTATTTACTTTAGCGGAATCTTTGGGTGGAGTAGAGTCTTTGGCCAATCATCCTGCTTTGATGACTCACGCTTCAATTCCTGCTGAGAAGCGTGCAGAATTAGGAATTACAGATGACCTTGTTCGTCTAAGTGTTGGAATCGAGGATGCAGAAGATTTAATAGCAGATTTGGAAAAAGCTTTTTCCTAATAATAAATTTAAGCATCCGTTTTTATAGCGGATGTTTATTTTTTAATTTAGCCTTAATGAAAAATACAAGAAAAGTAACAATTGAAGATTTAAATCAATTATCTGAATTATTTGACCAATACAGAATTTTTTACCATAAAGATTCCGATATTCCTGCAGCTGAACAATTTTTGAAAGAGAGAATAGAAAACAAAGATTCTGAAATTTTTGTGGCTGAAAAGGATGATGAATTAGTTGGTTTCGTTCAGTTATATCCGTTATTTTCTTCAACAAGAATGAAGCGTTACTGGTTGCTGAATGATTTATTTGTGAATGATAATTTTCGCGGAAAAGGTTTTTCAAAAGAATTAATTGAAGAAGCTAAAGAATTGGCAAAATCTACCGATGCTTGTGGAGTTCTTCTTGAAACCGGGAAATCCAATGACATTGGAAATAAGCTGTATCCTAGTTGTGGATTCGAAATTTATGATGAAGTAAATTTCTATGAGTGGACGAATAAAATTCAGTGAAATGTCAATCGTCAATTGTGAATTTTCTCACAATTATAATTTATAACTTATAACTAAAAACATGACTGATTTTCAAAAATACATCCAAAGATATTTAGATTTAATTCCATCAGAAAAATGGTTGGAAGAGCTGAAAAAATCTGAAGAAAAAACGGTTCAGATTTATTCTAATCTTACTGAAGAACAGTCTCTTTTTGCTTATGCGGAAGCAAAATGGACTTTGAAAGAATTGCTTTTGCATTTGTCTGATACCGAAAGGATTTTTCAATACAGAATTTTGGCGATTGCAAGAGGAGAAGACAGGAATTTGCCGGGTTTTGATGAAGAAAATTACGCAAAAAACTCTTTTGCCAATGAAAGAAGTTTAGAATCTTTATTAGAGGAATTTCAATCAATTAGAAAATCTTCTCAAATTTTATTGGAAACAGCAAATTCTTCAGCTTTAAAAAATATTGGAATAGCCAACGGAAATCAAATCTCGCCCGAAACGATTGGAAAATTAATTGTTGGTCACAATATTCATCATTTGAATGTGATTGAAGAAAGATATTTGCCGAATTTGTAATGACTAAGATCTTAAAAATATTTGTGTTGTCAATTCTTATTTTTTCGACATTGTCGTTCTTCTCAATTTTTGATGATCTTGCTCAATCTATTTATAAGAATGATGCACCAAATTTGGATTTAGGTTTCCCTTTTACATATTATGAACTTTTTTTTGTTGAGCATCCCAATTTTAATTATGGATGGAAAGAGAATTTTATTTGGGATTATTTAATTGCTTTGATTTTAAGTCTTTCTTATTATAGATTGAAGAGCACGAATATTATTAAAAGTTATAAAAATTAAAATATGGAAAACATAATACAAATATTAAAATCCGGCGGAACAATACTTTACCCAACCGACACCATCTGGGGAATAGGTTGTGACGCAACAAATATAGACGCCATCAACAAAATTTTCGAGATTAAGAAACGCGAAAAAAACAAATCCATGATTATTTTGGTGGAAAATGAGAAACGATTACAGGATTTGGTTGACGTTCCGGAAATGGCTTGGGAAATAATCGATTTAAGCGAAAAACCGGTAACGATTGTTTATGAAAACCCGAGAGGCTTACCGAAAGAATTATTGGCAGAGGACGGAAGTATAGGAATTCGTCTGGTGAAAAATGATTTTTGTAAAAAATTAATTACCAAATTGAATAAGCCTTTGGTTTCAACTTCCGCTAATTTCAGTGGCGAAAAAAGTCCCTTGAAATTTTCAGATATTTCTCAGGAAATAATTGATTTAGTGGATTATGCAGTGGAAGAAAACAGGGAAGTGGTTTCAAAATATTCTGGTTCTTCAGTCATTAAAATTTGGAGTGATAACAGAATAAAAGTTCTTCGAGAATAAAAGAAAAGATTTTAATTATCTTTGCAAACTATTCAACCATTAAGAAGTCGGAAATTTAATTTTAAACTTAAAAAATCTGATTTCTTAATGGTTTTACGTTAGTTATGCTTGAATTTACATCATGCATCTGACATCCAACATCTAATAATTAAAAAGAAATGTTCATTAATTTAAATCAAAATAAAAATCTAAAACTTTTCAAAATAATTTCTGAAGTAGCAGCCGGAAATAATCAGTCTGTGTACATTGTGGGCGGTTATGTTCGGGATTTGTTGATGAAAAGAAAAGCTTCTACAGATATTGATTTTGTGACTGAACAAAGCGGAATCGAACTTGCACAAAACGTAGGAAAAGAAATCGATCCCAAAATGAAGGTTTCGGTTTTTAAAACATACGGAACAGCCATGATCAGATACAAAGATCTTGAGCTGGAATTTGTGGGTGCTAGAAAAGAAAGTTACACAGAAGACAGCCGCAAACCGGAAGTGGAAGGAGGAACGATTGAAGATGACCAAAAAAGAAGAGATTTCACAGTCAATGCGATGGCGATTTCTTTAAATAAAGATAATTTCGGAGAATTAATCGATCCTTTCAACGGAATTGATGATCTGGAAAAAGGAATTTTGAGAACACCTTTAGAACCGGCACAAACCTATTCCGACGATCCGTTGAGAATGATGAGAGCGGTACGTTTTGCATCGACTTTAAATTTTAAGATTGAAGACAATTCACTGGAGGCGATTAAACAGGAATCCGAAAGAATCAAGATTGTTTCAATGGAAAGAATTATGGTTGAATTTAATAAAATCATGCTTTCTCAAAAACCCTCAATAGGTTTGAAATTAATGGAACAGACAGGATTGATGAAATTAATTATTCCTGAATTAATCGATCTGAAAGGTGTAGAAGAAGTAGAAGGACAAACGCATAAAGATAATTTTTACCATACTTTGGAAGTGGTGGATAATATTTCTGAAAATACTGATAACCTTTGGCTTCGCTGGTCTGCATTGCTTCACGACATCGGAAAAGCTCCGACAAAAAAATTCGTGGAAGGAACAGGCTGGACTTTCCATGGACATGAGTTTTTAGGTTCAAAAATGGTAAAGACATTGTTTCAAAGGTTGAAATTGCCATTGGGGTCGGATATGAAGTATGTTCAGAAAATGGTGAAGCTTTCTTCCCGCCCAATTGCTCTGATTACCGATGATGCTTCGGATTCTGCATTGAGAAGACTGCTTTTTGATGCCGGAGAAGATATGGAAGACCTGTTCACTCTTTGTAAAGCCGATATTACCACCAAAAACTCAAGGAAACAGGAGAAATTCAAGAAGAATTTCGAATATGTTGCGGTGAAAATAAAAGAAGTTGAAGAAAAAGACCAGGTAAGAAATTTTCAGCCGCCGATTTCAGGGGAAGAAATTATGCAGATGTTTAATTTAAAACCGGGCAGAGAAATAGGAATTTTAAAGGAAAAAGTAAAAGAAGCTATTCTTGAAGGTGAGATTGGAAATGACAGTGAAGAAGCTAAAAAATTTGTGATCGCGGAAGCAGAAAAATTAGGTTTGACTTTAGTTTAAAACAAAATACATAACAAAAAATGCGGTTTCTTTTGAAGCCGCATTTTTATTTTGGATAAAAAATTCTGAGATTAATAATTTTTATAAACCGAAGTCGCTCCTATCCCGGCTGTAAACTTGCTGATTACTGTTCCTGCGGTTGTATAAACTGTGATTTCGCTTGGTGCAGTAAACTTCTTCACATCAGATACAAAAATCCTTCCTTCAATAACGCTAAATCCGTAAACCGCAAAGTTGGGATCGGTTTCAGCCGTAGTGAAAAGAGGACTAGGAACAGTAGTGGAGTTCATATCCATTGAGTAGATTTTGTTTAAAGAGCTGAAATAATATCTTCCGCCGTCAACTTGTATATTTCTACCCTTTGCGATACCTGTAAGCGTAGTCGTTTTTGTAATAGTTCCTGCAGGTGAAATTTGATAGATGTAAGAATCTGTAGCAGTTCCTGCAATTGTATAAACACTTCCGTTAGAAGAGATTGTTTTGCTGATATCTCCGTTCGGAACTGTAATAGGCGTTCCGTCAATTGTGTTGCTTGTTGTATTGATTTTAGTAATAGTGTTACCAAATCCGTAAGAAGCATTTTGTACAAAGATTGCTCCACCGGCTTCCACAACATTTTCTACAGTGCTTGTTGATGCAAAATCAATTTTCTTTACGAAAGAATTATCAGATAATTTATAGACACCTACATATTTAGCACCTCCGTACTGGTCGTTAGAAATATAAAGATTTCCGTTTGCTACAGCCATATAACGAGGATTGTTAATCTGCGCTGTAATTTCTCCCGTTTTTTTGAACGTTACTCGGTCTACAATTGTAATTTTATTTGAGTTGTTCAATAGAAGATAAGCTTTATCTCCATTGATAACCATTGTCTGAAGAACGTCTCCTAAATTTTCGTTATTTTTTACTTTATAGATTTCATTTTGCATCAGACTCAAATCTTTTGTAACAAAAGTAACATCTGCATTTGGTGTTTGAAATTTACCTTCATTGGTAATAAATAGTCCGTTGTTATACGTTATTTCCGGAATGATTTCTTCGTAATCTGACGTACAAGAAACCGAAAATAAAAGGACGAATCCGAAAATAATCTGTAATAGTCTGTTTAATTTCATAATATGATAATGTTAAAAATTTATTGTTGCATTGATACTGTAATTTCTTTTCGGAAGCGGATAATATTCTACCGTTTCATAAACCGTATCTGTAATATTGTTCACTTTAAAACCTAAAGTATATTTTTTTAAAACCGTAGCAGATAATCCCGCATTCATTATAAAATAAGGATAAATTGCATATTTTCTGCTCTCATCAGACGTGGTGTAAGTCAATCCGTTAAACATTCCCTGTGCAAAAACTCTCAAAAATTTGTACTGATAATCTATATTCGAAGAGAATTTATGCAATGGCACATACATCAGCTGTTTTTGAGTTTCCAAATCTACGGATTTTGTATAAACATATCCTGCAATAAGCTTTACAGAATGATTTTGATTGAAAGATTTTTCATAACTAAGCTGAGACTCCAAACCATAAGACTCTACTTTTTCGGTGTTAAAAGCTGCCCAATAACCCATTGCTGTCGGAAGCCAACGAATCATATTATCAATTTTAATATAATATGGAGTAAGGCTTAGTTTAAATCCAAGAACGCTAAATTCCTGATTCAAATCTGCCTGAGCCGAAGTTTCTGGTTTTAAATCTAAATTTCCTCCCGGTTCCCAGTACAAATCATTAAATGACGGGAATCTGAAGTTTTTTGATAGATTTAAATTAACCTGATACCAATTATTGGCCTTCCATTTTCCTGAAAAAGAGTAGAGAAGAGGCGAACTGATGTCTTCTACGAAATTTTGCTTGATTCCAGCCTCAAAACGAAGGTTTGATGTTGCGAAATATCTTAATAAACCTGCAGCCGAACCCACATTTCTACTGGCATTTCTCAATTCTGAAGTTCCTAAGCCTTCTGCCTGATTTTGCTGGAATTCTCCAATGACATTGATATTCAGTTTAGGGATTATAAAATAGTTGAAATCATTTTTAAAAATGTAATTCTTATTAATTCCCCCACTCGTAAAAGGCGCATTATAAACTCCGAAATACTGGAAGTTATCTTCCGTATAAGCTGCTTTTAAACTGTTTGAAAATTTAGATTTGTCGATGTCCCACGAAACAAGACTTCTGAAAGTCTGTGCTTCATAGCTTGTCCTATTTCCATTCTCTTCAAGAATTCTGTAGTTCTGTGTTGCATCATAAAACTGACTTTGCCAGGAAATTGTCTGGTTTTTTGCAATTTTATAAGCTGCACCTATATTGAATGTCGTGTTGTAAAACTTACCGTTTCGGTTGATATATTTTTTTTCAGGAACTTCATAATCATTTTCACTGATCGAATAATTTCCGGAAGCTTTAAAACTGAATCTATCGTTGCTGTAAGAAGCTTTCAGAAAATTATTATAAGTTCCGAACGAAGCAACTTCAGAATTGAATAATCCTTTAAAACCTTGATTAAAGCTCAGATCATTATTCAAATGAATGCTTCCTCCAATCGCTCCGCTTCCATAAATCACACTTCCGCCTCCGGCTTTTATTTCTACCTGATCATATCCGAAAAGTGCAATGTTGTTGATGTCGCCCTGTCCTAAAAACTGAGAATTAATGTTGATTCCGTTCCACACAAAAGCAGTGTGTTGCGCTGTTGTTCCTCTGAAAGATGGCGAAGAAACTGCTCCACGACCATTTTCTTTAATATAAACCGACGACTGAAAACGCAGAACCTCAGAAAGATTAGATGAGTTTTTTTGTATATCTGCAGGAGACAAAGTATTCAGCGAATGAAAAAGTTTTACTTTTTTCATCTGATTGTCGAAAACATATACCGTATCGATGGTTTTTTCCTGACCAAAATACAAGGCAAAACAGGAAGAAACAGAAACTAAAATGAACGTTTTTTTTAAAATCATAACCTATTTGCCTTTCCTCCGAAAGCAATCATTTTATTAATAATTAAAATTCTGGCAGGTCTCCTGACTTTCGCTTTTCTACACCTTCCCGCTTTGGCAGTGGTTTTTTGTAGGAATTTTATATGCGATTTACAGTTGCGGGGACAGTTTGGGATTTCCACCCAATTCCCTCTTCGTTCCAATCTCCTGGAAACCAAAATTTTTGCAAATATAGTTTTTTTGAAAAGAAAGATTAAATTTTAGAGCCTGTTTAAAAATTAATAATTAGGAATTTTATGATTGATTTTTCGCAAAGGCGCAAAAGTTGTTTAATTATAATATGTTTTTAAGGCGCAAGGATTTATCTTCGATAAAATTAATCATCAGCATTATAAAAGAAAATCTTTGATTTTCTCTTTGCGCCTTAAAAACAGAGAACTTTTATCGAATCTTGCGTCTTTGCGTTTTTCTAAAACTTAAATAGGTTCTTATTAAATTTAAAAATAAAATCTAAAATTCTATATTTAAATTAAATTTTTTTAAAGCAAAATAATATGAAAATATTTTCAATCATCTGTTGTAATCGAGAAATCTGTGGGAAACTTCTACAAAAACGTCCCATCAAAATAAAACGGAAGCAAATCTTTAATCGAGCTCACTTTAATTACTTCATCATTTAAATTGGAGAAATACAATTCAATATTTTCATTCTGCTTTGTTTCGTATTCAATAATGCTTTGGCGACAAGCTCCACAAGGCGGAATCGGAGGATTTTTCTCTGAAAATTCTTTAGGTCCGCCTACCACAAAAATCTTTTTTATTTTTTCGTGAGGAAAATTGGCGCCGATCCAGAATAAAGCAGTTCTTTCAGCACAAAGTCCGGAAGGAAAAGCGGCGTTTTCCTGATTGTTTCCTGTGAAAATTTCACCATTTTCTAAAAGAACAGCACATCCTACAAAAAAACTAGAATAAGGCGCATAAGCATTTTCTCTTGCCAGAATTGCTTTTTCAAAAAGGCTGTTTTCAACTTCGTTAAGTTCATTCCTGCCTTTGAAATGTTCGTAATTGATCTTTATATCTTTTTTCATTTTTTCTGCGTAAAAAAGGGGCATAAAAGTAAACTATTTTGGTGAAGCTGGCAATATCTTTGTTACGATAGTAAATTGTAATTTTAAACTTTAAAAAAATAAACTCAATGTTATATTCACCAATAAAATTCAGAAATGTAGAGCTGAAAAACCGTTGGGTAATGTCACCGATGTGTATGTACTCCTGCGAAAATGGTTTAGCTAATGATTTTCACTTTGTTCATTACGGAAGCCGTGCTCAAGGAGGAACAGGGCTTCTCATCGTAGAAGCAACGGGAGTAGAGCCCAAAGGAAGAATTACCAATCACTGCATGGGAATCTGGAATGACGAACAGGCAGAAAAACTGCAGAAAATTGTTGAATTTGTTCACCAGAATTCGGAAAGCAGAATAGGAATTCAATTGGCTCATGCGGGAAGAAAAGGTTCTACCTGGGAAAATAAACAAATATCCTTGGAAGAAGGCTGGGAAACTTTAGCGCCGAGCCCTATTCCTTATCATCCTTCCGAAAGAATTCCACATGAACTGACGGTAGAAGAAATTAGAGAACAGGTTCAGAATTTTAAGAATGCTGCAAGAAGAGCGGTAAAAGCGGGTTTTGATGTGATTGAAATTCATGCAGCTCATGGTTATCTCGTGCATCAGTTTTTGTCACCACTTTCCAATGTAAGAACAGACGAATATGGTGGAAGTTTTGAGAATAGAATTAAATTTTTAATTGAAATCGTAGATGCGGTAAATGAAGAACTGAACGAGAATGTTGCTTTATTTGTAAGAATTTCCGGAACGGAATATGCCGAAAACGGTTGGGATATTAATGAAAGTGTAGAACTTGCAAAAATTTTGAAAAATCATCAAGTTGATTTAGTGGATGTTTCCAGTGGCGGAAATATTCACGGAGCAAAGATTTCTGTTTTTGATGGTTATCAGGTTCCTTTCTCATCTGCAGTAAAAAATCAGGCGAACGTGAAAACAGGAGCTGTCGGTTTAATAAAAAGTAATAATCAGGCAGAAGAAATTTTACAGAATGGTGAAGCTGATCTGATATTTGTAGCAAGAGAAATTTTAAGAAATCCTTATCTGGCGGTACAGGGATCATTTGAGATGAACGAGGAATGTTTTTTTCCACATCAGTACCTGAGAGCGAAAATTTCTTCTTAATTTTAGGCTGATTTAAAAAAAGCAACAATGCAGATAGAAGATTTCATGCTTCCTTGTCCCAGTAAAAAGTTTTTGGGAATAGAATGTTTCGGCTGCGGAACCCAGAGAGCTATCGTTCTGGTATTTGAAGGGAAATTCGCTGAGGCTTTTCATATGTTCCCGGCGGTGTACACATTATTGCTGTTTTTTTGCTTTGTAGGACTCAATTTTATCGATAAAAAAAGAAATTATGGTCAGATTATGATTTTTTTAGCAATAATTAATTCACTGATTATGGTTTTTTCTTATTTTTATAAACATTTTTTCGCAATATAAACTAAACATTAAAAAAATAAATTATGAATCAACAAAAGTTACCTAATGCTACGGCGGTACTTGTTTTAGGAATTGTTTCAATCGTCGGATGCTGTTGTTACGGTATTTTAGGAGTAATTGCAGGGATTATCGGGCTTGTACTTTATAAGAAAGACAACCAGCTATACCAAAGCAATCCTACATTATACTCAGATTACAACAACCTGAATACAGGTAGAATTCTTTGTATCATCGGTTTGGTGATCAGTGTTCTTTATCTTATTCTGAATGTTGTATTGATTGCCGTTTTCGGTTGGGATACACTTTCAGACCAACAACTGATGCAGGAGCGTATGAGAGAATTGATGGGACAGTAAAATTTAAATTTACTATAATTAAAGATCGCAGAAATGCGGTCTTTTTTTTGTGCGTGAATAAATATAAGTATTTGGATCGTAGAATTACGACAATAAATCGTAGAATTACTACAAATTTTCAAATTTTGTAATTAAAATGAAAAATATGATTGAAGGTGTTTTATCTTTGAGTTATTAAATCAAACAAAATATTAACGAATTAAAATTTACGTATCATGGCAGCAAACTCAAGAGGAATTTTAAAATTCAACGGCGGCGAAGGACAGAAATTATTAAAGCTGAACTACAGCGTTTCAAGATCTACGGATGTTTCGGGACGTGTAGCATCAGATCCTTCCAATGCAATCATTAAATTAACGGTTGAGGCAACAGAGAAATCTGACATCCTAGAATCACTACTAAACGGAAAATACAAGCCTACAACAGGTGAAGTTACCTTCAACAAATCTCACGAAGAAGGAACACTGATTACTCTGAACTGGGAAAACGGTTACGTAATCCAGCACGAAGTAGATTTCGATGCGGTAGACGAAAACTCAATGCTGATCAGCTTTGTAGTGAGTGCAGAAAAAATCAACTACGGAGGTGGAGCTTACGAAGGGCTTTGGCCATCAAGCTAAAATCTTTAGCATCATAAAGGTTTATAAGAGATTCATGAGACTGTCTGAAAAAGACGGTCTTTTTGCCTTCAATATGAAGAAAAACATTATTTAAAGCATAAAACAATTTTAAAAGGAATAACTTCCTGACTGGATAAAATTTAATAACTTTAAGCCACCCAATAATCACAACAATATGAATACCTCAGCAAAAAACGGAGGTTCCACATTCCGACCATCGCAGAATGCAGCAGGAATCTCAGAAAATCATCATACCGGTATCAACCGTCTTGTAAAATTATCTTTGGTCATCGAAGGTAAAGTGATTAAATATTACAAGCATTTCAAACTTACGCAAAGTGCGAGAAAACATCACGAATTTACGCTGACTTTGGCTCACGATACTTTAGGCGACCGTCAAAACCATACTTTGGAAGAAGCGAACAAGTTTTTAGGCAAAAGATTAACGGCCGTTATTTCTTATAAAGATGTTGAAAACAGTCCTGAACGAACTTTCGTCGGAGTGATTACGGGAGTTGGTTTCAGCCAGGAAAGAATGAGTCTTGGGAATATTGTGTTGACAGGTTTCAGTCCGACTATTTTGCTGGACGGCGCACCGCATATTCAGAGTTTTGGTGGAAATCAGGCGGTGAACATGGGAATTATAGCCGAAGAAGTGATTAAACAGGGTTTAGACAAAAGTCGTTTTGATATAAGAATTGATACGAATGATTATTCTCAGATCATTTACAGCAGTCAGTACGACGAAACGCATTATAATTATCTGGCAAGAATGGCAGAAGCTTATGGTGAACAGTTTTATTATGACGGCGAAGTTTTGCATTTCGGTAAACTTCCGCCACAAAATACACCAATTAAGCTGGTTTATGGAAGCAGTGCAAACGATATTAAAGTAGAATTGAAAGCGGTTCATATAAAACCGCAATATTACGGTTATAACAGCAATAGAAATGAAGTTCTGAAATCGGGAGCAACCCCGATTCAGCATGTTGGAGATCTGGCAAAAACGGCTTACGATCATAATGATAAGATTTACAAAACTCCGTCATTAAGAGTGGCTCCCATAAAAGCGACTACACATCTTGATGTAGAATATTCGCAAAGAAGTACGGCGGGAAGTGAAGCGGTGAATGTTTTTAATCTTTCGGGCTCTACAACGGTTCCGTTTTTACATCCGGGATGTCTTGTTGATGTTGAGATGCGAAAAGTTGATACGAATGAAACTTCATATTTCACGAGAATCATGGTGACAGAAACCACTCATGAAATTGATACCATCGGTCATTACAGCGGAAGTTTTGAGGGTATCGCCTCCGATACAGGATTTTTACCAAAACCGGAATTCACGGTTCCAATTGCTCAACCCCAAATTGCGACGGTTATTTCCAACACCGATCCTGAAGGACAGGGAAGAGTTCAGGTAAGATTCGACTGGCAAACAAATGACACCACTCATTTCATCCGAATGATGAGTCCCGATGCGGGAGGGACGGATCAGATCACTCAGAACAGAGGTTATGTAGCAATTCCGGAAGTTGGCGATCAGGTGATGGTGAATTTTGTACACAATCATCCGGACCGACCTTTTGTGATGGGAGGGATGTTTCATGGGGGAACGGC
This sequence comes from Chryseobacterium formosense, assembly GCF_900116415.1. Classification (GTDB taxonomy): domain Bacteria; phylum Bacteroidota; class Bacteroidia; order Flavobacteriales; family Weeksellaceae; genus Chryseobacterium; species Chryseobacterium formosense. The sequence continues at coordinate 168,152 of NZ_FPAP01000001.1, forward strand.
ATTGGGAGGATTTGCAGACAACAGAGTAAAATCTATTATGACCAGAAGTGGTCATAAAGTGGTTTTCACTGAAGACGAAAGCATTATCATTACGGATAAATCCGGAAATGAAATTCATCTTGATACGACAGGAAGTAATATCAATATCACAGCACCGGAGACGATGACGCTGAACTGTAAGAATATGTTTATTAATGTGGGAGAGAATATGACGACATCAGTGGGTATAAATAAATCTGATACAATTGGTATGAACAATACCCAAAGTGTCGGCGCAATGAAAATGACTTCCGTAATGGGAGATACGAGTATGTTTATTACAGGGAAGCTAACTGAAATGATTGAAGGGGATGTGCATAGTGAAACTACCAAAGGCAAAACTATTGTAAATAGTGAAGGCGGTATAGAGACATCAAGCAACGGTAAGATTGTAAAAAACGCTCAAAGTAATATTGAAAATAAAAGCGGAGAAAAAGGTCAGAATTTTTAATTTGAAACTTTATGAGCAGAATACGAATTGTAAAAGGGAAAATATTCGAAAGCACAGGAGAAGATTTCAGTTATTATTCTGAAACGACTATTCGTGAGAGTTCTGCAGAATATCATTCTGAGAAAAGTGAAACTGTTATTAAAAAAGATGGAAATCCTGCTTCTCCTCCTGTAGCTGAAATAAATATACTCGCTGATGCAATTGTGCATTTTCGTCCCAAAAAAAATTGGAAAGGTAATGATTACGGACTTGACTGGATGCGAATTAAAGATACCGGCTTGTTTGGAGATAAAAAAAAATATTCTGATGTAGCGGGAACATATGACAAATATCCCTCAAGTAACCCTTCTGCAATATTTACAAAATCGTCTACCTTATATAACAATCTCAAAAAAGAATATAGTAATCCTGTATATAAAATCCCATGGATATTGGAAGATAAAAAGGCAATAGATTATTTTGCTTCATGGCTTTGTGTGGAAAAAAATAAGGAAATAAAACTCTCTTTAAAAATTCATATAAAAGATAAAAAAAATCTTCCGAAAGAATTATTGATAGCATATGATAAGACTGTTTGTGAAATTTCAAGTTCACAAGGAAAAGGTGCTGAAAACGAAAAATTAGATCCTGCCAAAAATATACACTATGCTAAAATCCTTATAAAAAATAAAGAAGAATATAAATTGGAAGATGAAATAACTTTAAAAGTTTTATCAGATATTACTGCTACGCAAACTTTGAAAGTTTTATGCGATGAAAAAGAATCGGGTTTTCTGAAATTGTATTCCAACAAGGTTAAAAAATTAGATGTAGTTTGTGTTAAAGTTAAAACCAAAAATGGACTAGGAGTTATAAAAGGAAAAACAGAATTAGAAAATTATTTAAAGCAATCCTTGATTAAAATAAATTTAATGGAAGAAATTTTAGATATTGCTAAAAATGATGATGGAACACCAAATACAGATTTATCTCTTCCTACAATTAGCAACGGAACCGGTCTTAATGTATCCGGAAATATAAATGGCAAATCATTGTATGATTATTTAGACGAAAAATTGAAACAGATATTCTCTAATTTAGGTACAGATGGTAAACCGGATGGAACAGGAAAATATGATAAATATTTAAGACTTTATTTTTTTACCGAAACCGCTTATCTGGTTAGCGGGAGTATTACTTTAGGAGTTGGAGGTATTGGAACCCCGATTGGAGGAGGAAGAGGTGCAATGTTTTCTGGCATAACAGATGCGGATGTAGCTCATGAAGCAATGCATGCTATTGCTTTGGGGCACGCCTTTGGTACAAATTCAAATATTAACACGATCACACCCTATTTGTTTGAATATAAAAAGACAGAAAATGTTATGGATTATGCCCATTTAGATGGCAATGACAAATATTCTACATGGAAATGGCAATGGGATAAACTACGAAATTTTAATTTGCTCACAGAATGAAAAAAATATTTTTTTATTTAATCGTAATAGTTTTTTACCAATGCCAAGCGCAAAAAAAAACAACTCATACAAATAGTCCTATGAATATTATAGATTCTTCTTTTGAAAAACTAAATATTAATAATTCAACCTTATTAAAAACAAAAAAAAGGTATGGAACAACAGAGCCTCCAAAATATATTGTTAATCTAAATGAAACTTTACAAAGCGGAGCTTTGATTGAAACATATGGTTTATTGGACTCATACTACGATCAATGGATTACTCCCTCGCAAGGATGGTTTAAATATTATAAAGAATTTTATAGCGATGGTAATATTAAATTAAAAAGGATATATAATAAAACTTCTGACGGCAATTACGGGTTCTTGTATGAATTTGATAAGCAGGGCAAACTTGTGAAAACCACGAATTTTGAAAAAGACTGGAAAACTTTTTTTACAGGAATTACAGGAATTGCAAATAAAAACGCAAAAAAATTTAATTATAAAGTAGATACTTCAGACGATGGAGTAATCACTTCCAAAGATAACCAACAATGGGATAAAGAATATGTGAAAATATGGAGGAAAGATCAAGGAGGTAAAAAACTTTGGTTTATTGGATTCAATAAAGGGCACTATGAGAATTCAGATGATAAAAAAGTAGAAAGAGTAGTAATTGTAATAGATGATGTAACCGGCAAAGAAATAAAGAAACTCCATTATTTTGACTGGTATAACCGAAATTTTAAAGAGTTGGATGAAAATTAAATCACTTTTTTAATGCTTTTGTGTCTTTATTTAATATCGTGTAAAATAACATATGTAAAAAATGATATAATCGGTCTTTTGGTTGAAACTGAGAATTCTATTCCAAAAAATGATACATGAAGGATAAATTCTATCAATAAGAAAGAAATAATAATTTAATTCGGAAGGCTAGTTGGGTTGCTACCTTATTTGAGCCAAAATAATTATGTTCCAAAACAGATGTAAATAGTGAAGGCGGTATAGACATTGAGTAATGGCAAGATTGTAAAAAACGTTCAAAGTAATATTGAAAATAAAAGCGGAGAAAGATCAGAATTTTTAATTTGAAACTTTATGAGCAGAATACGAATTGTAAAAGGGAAAATATTCGAAAGCACAGGAGAAGATCTCAATTATTATTCTGAAACGAATATTAGTGAGAATTCTGCAGAATATCATTCTGAGAAAAGCGAAACTGTTATTAAAAAAGATGGAAATCCTGGAAAACCACCAGCTTCACCTACTTTATCAAAATGTGCAGTATTCTTTAGACCAACAAAAAATTGGAAAGGAGAATTCGGATTCGATTGGGTAAGAGTTGCAGACACTAAATTGGAAACCGACATCTCTTATAATGGAATAATTGGTAATTACGGCAAAGTTTACGCTACAAATACAAATGATCCGAAAAATCTTCCAAAATTTACTCCCGATACCAAAAAATATAATGGTATTCTAACCGAATATAATAATTTCGGCGTTTATAAAGGTAAATATTATGTTCCTAATATGACATTAATAGCCGGTGAAACAGCTGTATTAGATGCAATTGTTCACATTGAAGAAAAACCGGATAAATTACATTATGCTTATAATACTGATGTTTTTGAAATTATTATTTTAAAACAGTTTACAGTAGCGAAGGGTACTAACTTTGATGAAAGCTCGGTAAGTATAAAATGCAAAAAAATATTCACTTCGCCGGAAACGATTAGAATTATTGCTACAAAAAATAAATTGATGCAAAAAGTTGGAGAAATTAAAGTTTTACCTAATAACAAAATAAAAAATGTAAATATTATAATGATTCCTGTTACGGTAAAAAAAATGAATTCAACAGGATCAGTTAAAGGAAACGAAAAAGTTATTACACAAAATGCCTTTAATCAGTCTTATATTAAAGCAAATATTTTAGAAAAAACGAAGCCTATCATTGCTGATGGCTTTTTATTCAATCTGTTTTTTACAACAAAAGATAAAAATGGAAACATTGTAACGGATATTTCAAATTGGCGTTCTATTCATTCAACGCTGGATAAAATCTTTTTTGAAGATAAAAAAAATGAAATATATAAGAGCTATTACAGAGTATATATGCTTCCTACTTCATTGAATTTAAATGGTATCGCAGAAGATGTGGGTAATGTAAAAACAGTGGTGGCATTTCAAAATCGGAATGATTCGAGTACTGCTCATGAAATACTTCATGCAATGGGGCTTTATCATACTTTTGATAATAATTCTCCCTATACTTTTAAATTGTATAATACAGATAATATCATGGATTATACGCACCAGACAAGAAATCCTAAAACAAATAAGATGAAAAGCAGATTTTCTACTAATAAGTTTCAATGGAAAAAAATAAATGAAGGCATCAAATGAAAAAAATAATCACTTACATAGCGCTAATTATGATGGTATGTTCCTGTAATGGTCAGGAAAAAGAAAAAATCAGTTATCCAAAAGAGAAAGTTATGAACACAGAAAAATTCGATATAAAAAGGTTTGAAAACTACCCGGATGTAGTCAGTATGGAAGACGAAAAAAAACTTCCTGCAAAAAAAGATACATTATCAGACGGAACGATTATAGAATATTCACTTTGGGATAATAATGAAGATGGCAATAAAACCTATTATACAAAAATAGTTACTCCACCACCACCTGCTCTTTTTAAAAAAGTAAAAGACTTTTACCCGTCGGGTACAATTCAGAAAGAAACTGAGACTTTTGTAGGTCAAGTTGACATCGAGCCTTTTTATGGCAGCTTTATTACTAAAGATTATGATAAAAATGGTTATCTTCTAAAAACTACTGATCGTTCTGATTTTGATAAAGATTTAAAAATTAGATTTAATGATTTGTTGAAGATTTTAAAAACCGAACAGATGATTACGGATAATTTTATCACAAAAAACAAAGAAAATATAGGAATAGGTTTATTTCACGATCAGGAAAATACACAGCTTACTTCAGAAAAAATTATTGATAATCTTAAATCTGAAGACTGTAACGGGAAAATACTCAATGCTAACAGTGATTTTGAACGAAAAAATATAAAAGTTTCATTGAATAAAAATATTTGGATGGTCACCAAAGATATGTATCCGCAAGGATACTGGGATTATAAAATTGATGGGAACACCGGAAAAATTATTGATGTTAACTACAGACAAGAAAACAGGCCATAATTTTTAGACTGAAATTTCAATTCATATCTCATAGACAATCTCCAAATATTCCCCATCAATTGAAAATAACCGATTTTTAATTTTAATCATTGACAAAAAAAACTTATTTTAGTTACACCAAAAATAAAGTCAAAATATTAATATTAAAATATAAATGGGAGTACTTGTTACCAATGAAACGGTGAAACAGCTGTTTCATATTGCACAGTCGATTGCGAAAGAAAATTACAACGCTACATATAGCGGACCACATATTTTACAGGCATTAATGCATAAAGATATTGGGCTGAATGAATTTCTTAAATCTATAGACAAAGATCCGGGATATTTTTACGAATGGGCAGATGTCCGAATTGAAGATTATCCGAAAACTACTCATCTTCCCGCAGAAGTTGGTGAAGGCGAATTTGTGGATCAGATTCTTGAAGAGGCCGATGATATTCGCTTGAAATTAGGTTTAGACGAGATTACACCGGTCTGTATTTTAACCGCAATTGTAAAACCGCAGGTTGCATTTACTTTACAACAGCTCAAATCACTTCCTTTAAGAGAGCACGAAATTTTCAATTTATACAGAAAAGATACTCCTTTTGCAGCGACCCAGAATGGCGAAATTTCATCGTTGTTTGGCGGAAGCTCTGATTTTTCAGATTCTTCTTTTCCTTCTATTAAAGCCTATTGTGTTGATCGTACTGCACAGGCAAAAAACGGTGATTTGGAAAACATTATCGGTCGAGATAAAGAATTGAGAATGTTGGTCGAAATTCTTTGCCGAAGAAGCAAACCCAACGTAATTATCATCGGAGAGCCTGGAGTTGGTAAAACAGCATTGGTTGAAGGTTTTGCTACCGAAATTATCAAAGGTAACGTTCCTGAAATGTTGAAGAATGCAACATTATTAGAACTTGACACCGGGGCTTTGCTTGCCGGAACTTCTTATAAAGGCGAAATCGAAGACCGCCTGAAAAAAGTAATCAATGAATGTAAAAAAATTGAAAAAGCAGTTTTATTTATTGATGAAATTCATACCCTTTTAGATCCAAAAGGAAGCATCGGAAACGTTGCTAATTTATTGAAACCTGAATTGGCACGAGGAGAAATTACGGTAATCGGAGCAACAACTCAGGAAGAATACAGAAAAATTATAGAGCCTGAACAGGCATTCAACAGACGTTTTGAAGTTTTGACAGTCAACGAGCCGGATGAAAAAACATGCGTCAAAATGGTTGATGTTTTGCTGGATGGCTATAAAAAACACCATGGAATTGAAGTGGAAAAAACCGCAATCCCAGAATGTGTACGTTTGGCGAAGCGTTATGCAAAAGGTAAAAAACTTCCGGATGCCGCAATTGATCTTTTAGACCGAACAATGGCGGCAATAAAAATGCTCGACGAACTTTCTGAAAAAGAACTGGAAGGCTGGAAGGAAATCTATGAAAATATTTTAAAAGAAGAATATCTTGACGATAAAGACAAAGCCGACGAATTGATTTGGAATTACAATTTATTAAGAGATAAGATCAGTCCAATTTTGTGGGGTTCTCTGAGTGAGCAGCCACAAATCGACAACTCTATGCCGGTAGAATCAATTCAGAAAATAATAGAAGATACCTATACAGAACTTTTAGAACATGCATCTGTAAAAAGAGAAAAAGTAGGACGTCTTGAATTGGCGGCGGTAATGGCAGCTAAAACCAATATTCCGATCGGGAAAATTCAGGCTCAGGAAAAAGAGAAACTTTTGAATATGGAATCTCTCCTGATGAACAGAGTAGTGGGACAGGATCACGCCCTGAAAATTCTTTCTGATGCCATCGTTGAAAACCGAAGCGGATTGAATAAACCGGGACAGCCAATCGGTTCTTTCTTCCTTTTAGGTCCCACCGGAACCGGAAAAACTGAGTTGGCAAAATCGATGGCAGAATTGCTTTTCAATGACGAAAAGGCGATGGTTCGTTTTGATATGTCTGAATTTAAAGAAGAACATTCTGCAGCACTTTTATACGGTGCGCCTCCCGGATATGTAGGTTATGAAGAAGGTGGGATGTTGGTCAACAAAATCAGACAGCAGCCTTACACGGTTGTTTTATTTGATGAAATTGAAAAAGCGCATCATTCAGTTTTTGACGTGTTTTTACAGATTATGGATGAAGGTAAAGTTCATGATAAGCTTGGAAAAGAAGGAGATTTCAGCAATGCTTTAATTTTATTTACTTCAAACATCGGAAGCGAAGAAATTGTGAAACAGTTTGAAGAAGGAAAAATTCCGGAATCAAATTCGCTGATGCAGATTATGTCGAATTCAGGAAGATTCAGACCGGAATTTTTGGCAAGAATTACAGAAATTATTCCTTTTGCACCAATTACAGAATCGATTGCTGAAAGAATCTTTAATATTCAGTTAAAATCACTTCATACTTCATTAACGAGATTAGGAATGACTTTAAAAATTAGTGATGAAGCGGTGAAAAGCCTTGCATTAGGCGGATTTAGCAGCAAATACGGGGCAAGACAGATTTCCGGAGTTATCAGATCACAATTGGCAAGACCGATTTCTAAAATGATTGTAAGAGAAGAGGTAAAAACCGGACAGACGATTCATGTAGATTGGAATACAGAAGAAGATAAAATCAGTTGGAAAGTAGATTAATTTCACAATCTTATTAAATTTAAATTAATATAAAATCTCCCGCAGATTTTGCTAATCAGCTGATTTCAATCTGCAAAATCTGTTTAATCTGCGAGATATTGAAAATAATTGTGATTTTCAGGATAAATAAAAGCTTTGAAACACATTAAAAATGAAACCTAATCTTAAGAATATTATTTTAACGGCAACGTTTTTAAGCTGCTCTCATTTTGTGAGTGCACAGTTTCTCACTGCTTCAGATACTTCTGAAAACAGTGTGAGAAAATATAAGAATATTATTGAAGCCAATAAAGAGATTGTTAATTTTATCGAATATTCTATGGTTGAAAGAGGTTTGCCAAAGCATTTGAGGAATTTAGCTTTAATCGAATCTCATTTCAACAGAAATGTGACTTCAAGCGCAGGAGCAGTGGGAGTGTGGCAGTTTATGACTGCTCATGCCAATCAGTATGGATTAACGGAAGACCGTCGGAATGATTTATACAGAAGTACAAAAACAGCTGCAGTTTCATTAAAAAATCTTTATAAAAAATACAATAATTGGGTGACAGTAGTTGCGGCTTACAATTGTGGAGAAGGAAATATTGCCAAAGCGATGCAGGCAGCAAATTCTACGCAATATCATGTTTTTTCTAAATATTTGCCACAGGAAACGATCAACCATGTTAAAAAATATCTTAATGCATGTTACGCAACGGGAGAATTATCGTCGGTTTTGGCAAATTATAATGATTCGAGAACAATGACTCTTCTGAATTCAAGAACAACAGATTCTCGGGAAATTGCTTTGTCGGAAACCGAAATCAATGCTGGATTTAAGCTGAATGTAATTGCCGATGAATTGAAAATTCCGATGAATGACCTTCTTGCCTGGAATCCGGAGATTGTAAGTGCTTTAGAAGCTGATGGTGAAAGCAAACTCTTTCTTCCCACAGATTTAATGCCTGATTTTTTAATGAAGAAAACTTCAATTCTATCGAAATCTATAAAAGGAAGTAATAAATAAAATACCTATTACAATTAAAAGCCCGGACTCAAGATCCGGGCTTTTTTAGCAAATATCAAAAATCATTTTTTAGATGAAATTTTATGGATTTGAAACGATTAAAGTTGACGGAATGTCCGATAACCAAAGACTTTTTGAATCAATCAGTCCGCGCCAGCTTTTCTTGCTGATCAGCATCAGATCCTGAGCGTTTAAAAATTCTTTTTCAATCTTCTTCTCGTTATATAAAGTGATGTGGTTCGGAGCTACCTGTTCGATGCTTCGGATCAGTTCTTTCACTTCAATATTGTTTCTGATCTGTCCTGCGACATCCAGAATAATAATTTGCGAATTGTTGTTATTAATCAATCTTTTAGCATATTCAAGCAGATAAAAATCACTTAAATTAAAAATAGGAACGAAAACTTTGTCTGCAGATTTGAAATCTTTTTCAACTAAAACTCCTACCGGAATATGAGTGTTGTCCAAAATCTGTAATGTAAAATCATCGAAAGGCGAACTGTTAAAAATATTGCTTTTTCCTTTTACAGTATTCAAAAGTTTTTCAGGATTAATGATTTTTGTGGTAAAACCCAGAAGCCTTCCCAATAAACTTCCTTCGTACATTGATTTTCCAAGCATAATCAGAAGAAGATCATAATTTCCTTTATTTGAAATATTTGTCAGATCATTTTCAATATCCGTAGATGCTTTGAAAAGGGTTGTAATTTCAAGGTTTAGATCCTGTGAGGTTTCAATTACATTTTTAAACTGTTCTTTTTCGAAATTATCGATGTCGAAGGCGTGAAGTTCATCAACAGGCGCGATATTCATAGCTGTAATGCTCTTGTTGCCGTTCATTTTATGAGTAAGGTTATCTGCAAGTTTCAGCAATGTACTTCCGGATTCTGCAGTCTCAAATGACAAAAGAACTCTATACTTTGCATCGTTTTCATCTTGATCTTCATCTTCCAGAGATGATTTTTTTCCTTTAAAGAAATAATTGATGAGGTCAAGACATGGCCCGGTCATAAATGTGGTGAACAATGCCATAATGACCAACATTGCAAACAATTCAGGTCCTAAAACACCAAGATCGTAACCGATATTTAAAACAATCAATTCGGTCAAACCTCTTGTATTCATCAAAGCACCAATGGTGAGACTGTCTTTCCAGCTTAGTTTGAGGAATTTGGCCGTTAAAGCACTTCCAACGAATTTTCCGATAACGGCAGTCAGAATGATGAATCCTCCGATTTTCCAAAGATGAGGATCATTCAATAATCCTATTTGTGTTCTTAACCCTGTAAATACAAAGAATAATGGAAGTAATAAAACCAATGCAACATCTTCTACTTTTTCAATGAAAAGATTTCTGAATTTCACATTTTCAGGCATGATGGCTCCTGCCATAAATGCTCCGAATAATGCATGAATTCCGATCACTTCTGTTGCATAAGATGAAATAATAAGAATTAAGAAAAATACGGCAACCAATGCTTTACTAATGAAGCCTTTTCCTTTTTGTGCTTCAGCAATTCTTGTTAAAAATGGTCTTACCGCCTTAATCATAATGAAAACATATACAACCGCCATCAGAATTACAAAAACAGATCCTGAGAAAGATCCTGCTTTTACCACTGCAATTACGGCTGCCAAAATACACCATGCAGTGATGTCATCGGCTGCAGCACAGGTGATGACAACAGTTCCTATTTTAGTTTTATGAAGATTTCGTTCCTGAACAATTCTTGCCAAAACAGGAAATGCAGTGATACTCATCGCAATGGCTATAAATAAAGCAAAGGAACTGAACTGAATTCCTTCCGGTGCAAATTCTTTATAAATAAAATAAGAAAGCCCGACTCCTAAAGCAAAAGGAATAATAATACTTGCATGGCTGATGACTACGGCATCATGGGCTTTTTTTCTTAAAATGCTCAAATCAAGCTCCATTCCGACAATATACATGAAGAGAATCAAACCGATCTGACTTAAAAACTGTAAGTTGGGTAATGATTCTTTAGGAAAAATAAATGCTGAAAGTTCTGGAAAATACAAGCCAAAAAGTGAGGGTCCTAAAACAATTCCTGCAATCATTTCACCGATTACGGAAGGCTGTTTTAATTTAATACAAATCCAGCCAAATAATTTGGCGACCATAATAATAGTCACAATCTGGGCAAGTAAAAGTGCTAACGGATGGTGAAGATTGGTTAAAAAAGAATCCGTAAAATCCTCCCACATTGTTGCGCCTGTTGTTTTTGGCGGAGCAATGTTTTCGCCGATCTCCAAGGTTTGCCCTTCTGCGAAAAACCAATACATAAGGCACGAGAAAAAGATAATTGTTGCTACATAAAAAATAATATTTCTATATTTCCCCATAATCATTAATCATTTTATTTAAACGCAAATTTCATAAGAATAAACGGATGTAAAAAGTTGGTTTACTTTAAATGTAATAAGTGTATGGAATAATGTAATGAAATGAATGGGAATGTAATCTGATTGAAATGAAAAATCTCCTTTAGAAAACTAAAGGAGATTTAAATATTTTTATAATTAATTTTTTTAAGAAATCAATTCCATAATTTTCAAAGCAACTTTCAAAGCTTCTGTGCCATCTTCCAAAGAAACTTCTACATTTTTTTCTTCAAGAATGGCATCAGCAAATGAATTTAATTCATCCAGAATCGCATTATTCGGCTGAATATTCGGATATTCAAACAAAATCTGATTTTTTTCGCCTTCTGCATTTTCAATAATCATATCAAATGGAGTCGGGTTTTCAGGAGCATCCTGCATTCTGATCACTTCCGCTTTTTTCTCTAAAAAATCAACAGAAATATAAGCGTCTTTCTGGAAGAAACGGCTTTTTCTCATTGCTTTCATCGAAATTCTTGAGGTCGTTAAATTAGCGACACAACCATTTTCAAACTCAATTCTTGCATTGGTAATATCGGGAGTTTTACTCACTACACAAACACCGCTTGCATGAATGTTTTTTACAGGAGATTTTACAACACTCAATAAAATATCAAGATCGTGAATCATTAAATCTAAAACCACAGAAACATCTGTTCCACGAGGATTAAATTCCGCCAATCGGTGAATTTCTATAAACATAGGATTCTGAATATAATCTTTCGCTCCGATAAACGCAGGATTGTACCTTTCAACATGACCAACCTGTGCTTTGATGCCATTTTCACGACATTTTATTAAAATTTCTTCAGCCTGTTCAAGCGTTTGTGTAACAGGTTTTTCGATAAAAAAATGAAGCCCTTTTTCGATCGCTTTTAAAGCATAATCATAATGGTAAATGGTGGGAGTCACAATATCCAGCATTTCGATCTGATCTAATAATTCGTCGAAATTTTCAAAATATTTATATCCGAATTCGGCCTCTAGTTTTCTTCCGTTTTCTGGATCTTTATCGTGAAAACCTACAAACTCATATTTATCAGACTGATTCAGAAGTCTTAAATGTATTTTCCCCAAATGTCCGGCGCCTACCAAACCTGCTTTTAACATAGCGTATCAAATTTTTGTAAAGATAAATGTTTAATTTGAAATTAGGATTCGAGATTTGAAATTTGAAATTTGAGATTTGAGATTTGAAATTGAAATTTTAGCTTCAGGTCAAACTTATCATTGTTTAAAATTCAAGATTTTTAGCTCATGATTTTAATTTCAGAATCTACCATTCACAATTGACATTCAGTACTACCTTAAAAGCTCTGTTTTATATTTTTCTTTCAAACTGTAAAGGATCACTCAGCAAAGTTCGACGACACAATAAATGTCAAATTTCGAACCTCAAATTTCAAATCATACATTCCTTTTTTCAAATCAATTTCCTATTTTTGTGATATGGTAGATTCATTTGTACACAAGGGTAAAAGGAAGAATTTGGTTGAATATCTCAGGCACAGAATCGGGATTTCCGATGAGAATGTGCTTTCTGCCATCAATGAAGTTCCGAGGCATCTTTTTATTGAAAGTATTTTTGAGGATTATGCGTATGAAGACCGTGCTTTTCCTATCGCCGCACATCAGACGATCTCGCATCCTTCAACGGTTGCGGAGCAATCTGAGCTATTGCAGGTAAAAGAAGGCGAAAAAGTTCTTGAAATCGGAACAGGTTGTGGTTATCAGACGGCTGTTTTACTGGCGATGAAAGCTAATGTTTATACGGTCGAACGACAAAAAGATCTTTTTGATTTTTCTAAAAAAAAGCTGCGTGAAATGAATCTTTTTCCAAAATTTCAAAGTTTTGGAGACGGTTTTGCCGGATTGCCGACTTTTGCGCCTTTCGACAAAATTATCGTGACCTGTGGTGCGTCTGTTTTACCGACAGAATTATTAAAGCAGCTAAAAGTAGGTGGAAAAATGGTCATTCCTTTAGGTCCGACGGATCAGCAGGTTCTCTACAGATTTACCAAAATTTCTCCTACAGAAATAGAGAAAGAAGAGTTCGGAGCCTATAAATTTGTTCCGATGTTGAATAATACAAATCATTAAATTAACTTTGATTTATATTTTATAAAGGAACGTTTTAAACTTATGAATCACGAAAAGAAAAATGCTGTAAAATCAATACTTTTCTATATAATAGCAAGTTTGATAGTAATTGCAATAAATGTTTCGGGAAAATTTAAATCTGGTCAGTGTACACCAAACTTAGATTTTTTATCAATTTTGATTGTTGTGTTACTCAATGTTATTTTATTGATTGCTAATGTGGTAAAAGCTTTTGTGTTTAAAAAAGATACTCGATTATCAACTATTATTCATTCTATTACCTTAGTAATTTTACTTATATTTATTAATTCTAATATTGTGTAATTTTAATATTCAAAAGTTATTTATTTGAATTAAAAATATTATAATTAAACATAATTCATAAATTTTTGATAATATGATTAATCCCGATATTTTAGATTACAATGAAAATCAACCAGATTCAGATAAAGAAATCTTCACTTTGCTTTCTAAATTAATTGATTCAGGTCTAAATGATGCTGAAAACAAAATCTGGCATGCAAATCCCGTTTGGTTTCTGGATGGAAATCCGATTGTAGGTTACAGCAAACAGAAAAAAGGAATTCGCCTGATGTTTTGGAGCGGAAAATCTTTTGATGAAGAACAACTCAATGTAGAAGGTGAAAAATTTCAGGATGCATCAATATTTTATAATAGCGTCAGCGAAATTGATCAAAATGATGTTCAACGTTGGCTTAAAAAATCTGAAGAAATTCAGTGGGATTATAAAAATATTGTAAAAAGAAAAGGTGAACTGATCAAAATTAAAGGATAAAATTATAATCGGAACGAAAATTGAATTTCGATAGTAATGAATAAATTCAATCAATCAATATAAACCTCATTTGAAAAACAGTGAGGTTTTTTTATTTAAATTAAAAATATCAAAATAATGAAAGTTTTTATCAATAAAAGAATTCCTGAAATAGGAATCACCATGATGGAAGATGCCGGATTGGAAGTAATCATTCCGGAAAATACAAATATTTCTCAGGAAGAGTGGCTTAACTACTGCAAAGATGCGAATGCAATTTTAAATGTAGGACAAAATAAGTTTGATGCAGATTTTTTCGAAAAATTTTCCAATATCAAAGCAATTGCTTTATACAGCGTAGGTTTTGATCATGTTGATATTAAAGAAGCCAATAAAAGAAATATCCCGGTTGGAAATACACCCGATGTTTTAAGCCGTGCTACTTCAGATGTCGCATTCTTACTCATGCAATCGGTTGCGAGAAGAGCGAGTTTTTATTTTCAGAAAGTAAAAGATAACAATTGGGGAAACTTTGATCCTTTATCCGAACTGGGTCAGGAATTGTATGGTAAAACTTTGGGAGTTTTTGGTTTGGGAAGAATTGGTTTCGAAATGGCTGAAAAATGCAAGAAAGCTTTCGAAATGAATATTATTTATCACAATCGAAATCGTAATGAAGAAGCTGAAAATGAACTCGATGCAAAATACGTTTCTTTCGATGAGTTGGTTGAACAATCGGATGTTTTGAGCATTCATGCGAATTTTAAACCAGAGCAAAGCAATTTGTTTGATGGCCCCGTTTTCAAAAAGATGAAAAAGAATGCAATTTTTATCAATACAGCAAGAGGAGGTTTTCATAACCAAAAAGATTTATATGAAGCTTTGGTTTCAGGAGAAATTTGGGGCGCAGGTTTAGACGTTACCAATCCGGAACCTATGGAAGAGAATGATCCTATTTTAAAGCTTTCAAATGTTTGTGTTCTTCCACATATTGGTTCTGCAACCGTTGAAGCAAGAAACGGAATGGCAAGATTGGCAGCAGAAAACTTAATTGCTTTTTCAAAAGGAGAAAAAATGCCACACATCGCAAATCCGGAAGTGTATGAGGTTTGAGATTCGGGATGCGGGATGCGAGTTTTATTAGGGAATTTTAGACATTACATTTCATAGATTTTAAGTTTTCGGTTTACAGATAGAAAATCATAAGCTTAATCTCTTCAACTTGCCTCTTTTTACTTTTGACTTGGCTCTTTAAACTTTTCCTTGTCTCTTTTTAAAATTAAAAAATTGGACTCATTTTTGTCTTTTAAAACATCAACACTAAATACAATATTATGACACCAGAAGATAACAAAAACGAACAAGACAGAAAATTGGAGGAAATGGATTATAATCCGGGCGAAGATATTTTCAACAGAGAAGAGCATATTCCTTTAGATGGTGACGGTAATCCTATTACAAACCCATCACACATAAATGACGAAATGCCTTACGGACTGGATATTCCCGGAGCAGAAGACGACGACAATTTTGAGCAGATCACCGATCAGCTTCCGGATGAAGAGAATAGTTCTTATAGCCGTAGTGATAATGAAGATGATCACGAAGAAGAAAACGAAGATATTATTACTTAATATAATCCCGCAACTGAAGCGGGATTTTTTATGTCTGAGTTTTAAATATGAAAACGTATAAAACTAATTTCCTAATTCATTCGCTTATTTTTATATTAAATATTAACTTTGGCAATCTTTGAATTAAAATAAGAATTAACGAAATTTATTATTCTGAAATTCTTTTAAAAGTATTTACATATGAAATTGAAGCACAGTCTGCTCGCTTTGGCAGCTCCGTTGGTTATGAATGCACAACAACTCATGACGCCTGAAATTCTTTGGACTTTGAAAAAAGTTGGTGTACAGGCAGTTTCTCCCGATCATTCTTCACTGATTTATAAAATCGGACAAACCGATCTTAAAACCGAAAAAACAAAAAGTGAAAATTATTTTCTGAATATTGTTAATAATCAGTCTTCTAAAATAGATTTTGGTAAAAAAGCATTAATTCAGTGGGATAAAAACGGAATTTATGCTCAGGAAGGCGATAAGATTTTCCTTTCTAAAGACAACGGGAAAACCTGGTCAGAATTTTACAACATTGGTGAAGCGGATAATATCGTTATTTCTCCGGATGGTAAAAAAATAGCTTTCAGCAAACAGGTTTTGGTAGAAAAAGTGATGGGAAAAGACAAATTTTCCGACACTCCGAAAACTACAGCTCAGGTTTATACAGATTTGAATCACAGACATTGGGATTATTTTAATGAAGGAAAATACAATCATGTTTTTGTGGTAGAAACTGCTGCTAATGTGAGTACTGCAAAAGATTTATTGGAAGGCAAAACGTGGGATTCTCCGCAAAGACCTTTCGGTGGAGCGGAAGATTTTATTTTCAGCCCGGATTCTTCACAGCTTTTATACGTTACAAAACCTAAAAGTGGTAAGGAATATTCGACAAGTACAAACACCGATATTTTTGCTTACGATTTAGCTTCTGGAACAACAAAAAACTTAACGGAATCCAATAAAGGATATGATGTAAACCCAAAATTCAGTCCTGACGGAAAATCTTTGGTTTGGCAAAGTATGGAAAGAGACGGTTACGAAGCCGATAAAAACGACATCAAACTGATGGACTGGAAATCAGGAAAAACTTCAAACCTTACAAAAGCCTGGGACGAATCTGTTTCCGGAGATGTTTTCTGGAGCGGAGATTCAAAATCGATTTACTTTACAGCGGCTTTCAGAGGAACAAAGCAGTTATTTTCTTTAAATCCTAAAGATTCAAAAGTTCAGCAGATTACAAAAGGAGATTTTGATATCAATGAAATTTTTGCTGACCAAAAAACTTCACTTTTAGTTTCAAAAACAGACATCAATCATGCATCGGAAATATTCTCTGTTAATCTTAAAAATGGAGAATTAAAGCAGATCACAGATGCAAATAAAGACATTTATGCTAAACTTTCTCAGGGAAAATCTGAGCTTAAAATGGTGAAAACTTCAGACGGAAAAGAAATGGGAGTATGGTTCCATTATCCGCCTAATTTTGATCCGAATAAAAAATATCCGACTTTGGTATATTGTCAGGGTGGACCACAATCTGCATTAACACAATTTTTCAGCACAAGATGGAATTTCTCTTTAATGGCAGCCAACGGATACATTGTTGTAGCACCAAACAGAAGAGGAATGCCGGGTTGGGGAACAAAATGGAACGAAGAAATCTCAAGAGATTGGGGAGGACAACCGATGAGAGATTATTTGGCTGCGACCGATTATGCGAAAACTTTACCATATGTTGATGGAGATAGGGTTGCCGCTGTTGGTGCAAGTTACGGAGGTTACAGCGTATTTATGTTAGCCGGAATTCACGAAAACAGATTCAAAACTTTCATCGCTCACGATGGTTTGTTTGATATGAAATCCTGGTATTTAACGACGGAAGAACTTTGGTTTGCAAACTGGGATTTGGGTTCTCCTTGGGAAAAACCGCTTCCGAAAGCATATACGGAATTCAATCCGAGCAATTTTGTTGATAAATGGAATAAGCCAATCATGATCGTTCAGGGCGGAATTGATTTCAGAGTTCCTTACGAACAAGGTCAGGAAGCTTTCCAGGCTGCAAAACTGAAAGGTTTAAAATCTAAATTAGTCTATTTCCCGAACGAAAACCACTGGGTTCTTCATCCGCAAAATGGCTTGGTTTGGCAAAGAGAATTCTTTGACTGGCTGAAAGAAACTTTATAAATCTTAATTTTCCATTTCAAAATTCCCCTCCTTTGGAGGAGTGGATCAATTTTCATAGAAAATTGAGACGGGGTGGTCAAGATATTTATATAATTTAAAACATTTATATAATTAAAGATAAAATATCAATAGGAGCGGGCTTTAGCCCGCTTTTTGTTTCCAGAATGAAGAAGGCTTTAGCCAAAACTTACACATTTCAACTATGCAAAACAGAATTTTCTCATTTCCACCAATCATTGATAATAATTCTAAAATTTTAATTTTAGGTTCAATTCCCGGTGTAAAATCTTTAGAAAAACAGCAATATTACGGTCATCCTCAAAACAAATTCTGGAAAATTATTTTTGAATTATTTAATGAAAATTTTACGGAAGATTATACTGAAAGAATCAACGTTTTAAAAAATCACCACATTGCACTTTGGGACGTTATCGATTCCTGCGAGAGAAAAGGAAGCCTTGATTCAGAAATAAAAAATGAAGAAGCGAATCAAATTGAAGAGCTTTTGAAAAACCATCCAAACATTACAGCCATCTTTTGCAATGGTGGAAAGTCTTATAAAAACCTACAGAAATTATTAGGTAAAAGCTTTAAAATTCCCATTCATTTATTGCCATCAACCAGTCCGCTTCACACCATTTCTTTTGAAAGGAAATTTGAAGAATGGAAAAAGATATTGGAATATTTAAACTAAAAAAGCAACTCCTTGAAGTTGCTTTCGTACTAATTTTAAAACTATTTTTCTACCCTATAAACCTCTTCATACGGCTGTATCAAAACCCATCCGTTTCCGGAAAATTTCATCTGAAATTCCTCTCCGCTTCCCCTTCCGATAAGGCTTTTAAAAGAAACATTTGTTTTCAGTTCCGGACTTAAATTTCCTGACCAGGCGACTGTTGCATTAGGATCAGTAAAAACGGGCGCATCAGGAGTTACCAATAACGTCAGAGGTTCACCATGTGTCGTGATGGCAATATGTCCGGTTCCGGAAAGCTTTACCTGAAAGAGTCCGCCCGACATTACTCCTGCGATACTTTTTAACATGGTAATGTCACTTTTTATACTTTGTTCGTGTGCTAAAACATCATTTCCGTTTACACAGACCGTTTCATTGTTTAAATGCAGAATTCTTACCTTTTTTCCGTCATCTGCTACATATAATTTTCCTGTTCCTTCGGCTTTCATTAGTTTAGCACCTTCTCCGCTGATTGCTTTTTTTAATAGATTTCCCAGTCCGCCGGAAAGCATCCCTTGTCTTTCAAAGTTGATGTTACCAATGTAGCCAACCATGCTCCCTGTTTTTGTCCAGACTGCTTGGTTATTTAAATTGATTTCTAAAAGTGCCGGTTTTTCCAGTTCGAAATAATCTCTTTCTAATGGATTTTCTTTTGTTTCATTTACAAAAGATTCAATTGAATATTTGCTCATCGTTTAATATTTTGATAAGCCAAAATAGCGAAATTTTCTTTCAAATGAGATTAAAAATAATAAAATTACCATCTGTAATAACCATGAATAAAGAGGAGTGAAATAAATACTTGACAAAGGGGTATAGAATGTTGTATATTTGCACCTCGAAAATTACACCCTGTAATTTTTATAATTTTTAAACCGTAATTTAAAAAATGAAGACATCCGATTTTAATTTCGACCTTCCTGAAGAATTGTTGGCAGAACACCCTTCAGAGCATAGAGATGAAGCCAGATTAATGGTTTTAGACAGAAAAACGCAAACTATTGAGCATAAATTATTTAAAGACGTTGTAGACTATTTCGACGAGAAAGATCTTTTCATCTTTAATAATACAAAAGTTTTCCCTGCTCGTCTTTACGGAAATAAAGAAAAAACAGGAGCTAAGATCGAAGTTTTCTTGTTGAGAGAACTGGATAAAGAGACTCGTGTTTGGGATGTTTTGGTAGATCCTGCAAGAAAGATCAGAATTGGTAACAAACTTTTCTTTACTGAAGACGAATCTTTGGTTGCTGAAGTTATTGATAACACTACTTCAAGAGGTAGAACTTTAAGATTCTTATTCGACGGTTCTTACGAAGAATTCAGAGCTAAATTGAAAGAATTGGGAGAAACTCCGCTTCCGAAATACATCAAAAGAGATGTTGAACCTGAAGATGCAGAAAGATATCAGACCATCTATGCGAAAGTAGAAGGAGCGGTTGCAGCACCAACTGCAGGTCTTCATTTCTCAAAACATTTGATGAAAAGATTGGAGATCAAAGGAATCGACTTTGCTGAGGTAACCCTTCACGTTGGTTTGGGAACTTTCAACCCAATCGAAGTTGAAGATCTTTCTAAGCATAAAATGGAGTCCGAAGAAATCATCATTGATGAGAAAAATGCTCAGATTATCAACAATGCAGTACAGGAAAACAGAAGAGTTTGTGCTGTAGGAACAACTACAATGAGAGCTTTGGAAACTTCTGTTTCTTCAAATAAAAAAATCTCTGCATTTCAGGGTTGGACAAATAAATTCATTTATCCGCCACACGATTTCGGAGTTGCCAATACGATGATCACAAACTTCCACACGCCAAAATCTACATTGATTATGATGATTGCAGCGTTTGCAGGAAGAGATTTCGTAATGCATGCATACGAAGAAGCCGTAAAAGAGAAGTACAAATTCTACTCTTACGGAGATGCAATGCTAATTCTTTAAGATAGATGATGGAAGCTGGGTGCTGGATGTTTGCAATTCGGCGCTCAATCTTTCATCAAACACCCATCATCCCGCACCCAACAATTCTATGAAAGACATTCGAACATTATCCCTCGACCAGCTCAAAGATTATTTCGGCACCATTGGTGAAAAACCATTTCGTGCCAAGCAGGTCTATGACTGGATCTGGAGTAAAAATCTTCACTCGTTTGAAGAGATGACGAATCTTTCAAAAAACCTGAGAGAGCATCTTATCCGTGATTTTGTCATGAATCCTGCGGCGGTAGATCAGTTTCAGAAATCGACAGACGGAACGATCAAAAACGGTGTAAAACTGCACGACGGATTAATGGTGGAATCGGTTCTGATTCCTACAGAAACCAGAACAACAGCCTGCGTTTCTTCACAAGTTGGTTGCTCTTTAAATTGTGAATTTTGCGCTACTGCGAAACTGAAAAGAATGAGAAATCTTGAAGTTGCAGAAATCGTAGATCAGGTCGCGTTAATTGATAGACAAAGCAAAGAGTATTACAATCGCCCGCTTACCAACATTGTTTTTATGGGAATGGGAGAGCCGATGATGAACTACAAAAATGTAGTAGAAGCCATCAAAAAAATTACCCAGCCCGAAGGTTTGGGAATGTCTCCGAGAAGAATTACCGTTTCTACATCCGGAATTCCGAAGATGATCAAAATGTTGGCAGACGATGAATTGAGGGTGAAGCTTGCACTTTCTCTGCATTCAGCGATAGAATCGACGAGAAATGAAATTATGCCGTTTTCTGATAAATTTCCTCTAACGGATATTATGGAAGCGCTTCAATATTGGTACAAAAAAACAGGTTCTGTCATCACTTTTGAATATTGTGTCTGGAAAGGCATCAACGATAAAGATGAAGATATTAAAGCCTTAATTAAATATTGCCGACAAGTTCCTTCCAAAGTTAATTTAATCCAGTACAATCCGATTGGAGAAGGAAAGTTTGATCACCGGAGCGTCGCTGCGGAAGAAAAATATGTTCGTGAACTCGAAAAAGCCGGAGTTACTGTCATGGTAAGAAAAAGCCGAGGTGGTGATATTGATGCCGCTTGCGGACAGTTGGCAAACAAAACTGCCGAATAGATCTGAATGAACTTCTCAAAATAATTACTTAATAATCCATTCACATCAAAAACCCTATTTTTGTTAAATGAAGAAGGTTTTTCTGTTATTTATTGTCAGTTTTTCAATTGTTTTAAATGCGCAACAATCCGAAATTTTTAAGCTTAAAAAATTCCGTGTTGCAATTTTAAATGATTCTATTCAGGAAACTTCAGGATTGAATTTTTTCGATAATAAGTTATACACTTTCAATGATAGTGGAAATCCCGCAGAATTATACGAAATAGATAAAACGTCGGGAAAAATTCTCAATACTTTAAAAACAAACGTAGAAAATAAAGATTGGGAAGCTTTAACCAATGACGGAAAAAACTTTTACATCGGTGATTTTGGAAATAATGCAGGAACAAGAAAAGATTTAAAAATATTTAGAATTCCTTTTCAGAATAATCAGCTGGTCAATGATTCGCTTAAAACAATCTCTTTTTATTATGCCGAGCAAAAGGATTTTACTCCTAAAAATATCAATACTGATTTCGATCTGGAATCGATGATTTATTTAAATGGAAAAATCCACATTTTCACCAAAGAATGGGCTTCAAAATCAACAACGCATTACACAATTGATCCCGAAAATTTTGAAAATCAAACCGCACAAAAAATAGAAGCTTACAAAACAGGTTTTATGATTTCCGATGCGTCTTATTACGATAAAAAGTTGTTCGTTGTAGGATACACCAAAAAAACTGAAGTTTTTCTTATGATTTTCAATGAATCTGAACCCGGGATTTTCTTTAAGCACAATCCAAGAAAACTTTATTTGGGAAGTGCCTTATCAATTGGTCAGATCGAAGGAATTGCTGTAGATAAAGCAGGAGTTTATATTTCAGGAGAAAAATTCTATTCTCCGATCAAAAAAAACAAGCCATTTTTTTATTTTATTCCGATTGAAAAATTAAAAAAGAATTAAGTTTTTAAACATTAAGGCAAATTTTTTAAAAATAAAGTGATTTGGATTTTTTAAGATTCTGATGAATTATTTGGCATAAAGCTTCAATCAATTTATAACTTTTAACAACTCCTGATCTTTTCGTTTTCTTAATGGTTTAATTTTCCTTAAAATTGCCCGAAAAAAATTATCTTTGTGGGAATTAATAATTTATCCATCATTCGAAGACTGTGGCGAACACTGTAGAAGAAATCAAGCGACCAATCAATGAGGAAATGAAGCTTTTTGAACAAAAGTTTTACGAATCAATGCAGAGTAAAGTACCTTTATTAGATAAAGTCACACGTTTTATCGTTACTACAAAAGGGAAGCAGATGCGTCCTATGTTTGTATTTCTTTGTGCAAAACTTACCGGTGAAGTGAATGAAAAAACCTACCGTGGTGCGTCAATGATCGAACTGATTCATACCGCTACTTTGGTACATGATGATGTGGTGGATGAAAGTTTTAAGCGTCGTAATTTCTTTTCAATCAATGCTTTATGGAAGAATAAGATTGCGGTTTTGGTAGGTGATTTTCTGTTGTCAAAAGCAGTTTTACTTTCTACAGACCATAAAGATTACGATTTGTTGTCTGTAATTTCAAGAACAATCAGAGAAATGTCTGAGGGTGAGCTTCTTCAGTTGGAAAAAGCGCGAAAACTGGATATTACCGAAGATGTTTACTATGAAATTATCCGTCAGAAAACGGCAACTTTAATTGCTGCATGCTGTGAAATCGGCGCAGTATCAAACGGTGTTGATGATAATCTGGCAAAAAAAATGATGGATTTCGGAACATATACCGGAATGGCTTTTCAGATCAAGGATGATTTATTTGACTACTTAAGCTCAAATGTTATCGGAAAACCTGTTGGTATTGATATCAAAGAACAAAAGATGACGTTACCTCTGATTCATACTCTGAAAACAGCTAATGAAACCGACAGAAAATACTATTTCAATACGATAAAACGTTATAACAACGATCAGAAACGTGTAAAAGAACTGATTGCCTTTGTGAAAAGTTCTGGAGGATTAGATTACGCAATCGGTGTTATGAAAGATTTCCAGCAGAAAGCAAAAGATATTCTCAATGAATTTCCCGATTCTGAAGTACGAAGATCACTTCACACCATGTTGGATTACGTTATCGAGCGTAAATTCTGATTTAAATTATTCTCATCGTTACAATAATCACAGCAAGTACGATGCAAAATAATGCGCTTAAAAATAAATAATCCGCAATAGTCTCAAACTTATTTCCTGTCTTTTCTTTTTTGGAACGGATGGCGAGAAATGAGAAGAAACAACTGAATGCAAAGCAAAGACATGCTACACCTGCAAACTCATCTAAATGGGTGCTGTGACTTATTTTTGTGATTTTCAGTGAGGTAATAATGACCAGAGAGAATCCCAAAAGATTGCTCGAAGCATTAAGAATATGTGAAGACTTTTTTTCCATCAATACAAATTTATTTCAAGTTAATTACAATTTTTTTTATTATCAAATTTTTAAAAAAGATTATTAAAAATTAAAATTAATTTAAAAAGTGTATATTAGCAAAATACTTCAAAATAAAAAATATTTTATATTTGGCTATGCAGACAACCTATATTGAAACTCAGCAGATATCCTTTCAGGACTTTAAAAATCAGATACTTGAAGATTATAAATTAGGAAGAATTTCTCGTGAAATGTCTTATTTGGGCAGGAGAGAAGTGCTTACCGGAAAAGCCAAGTTCGGTATTTTCGGAGATGGAAAAGAGTTGCCACAATTGGCAATGGCGAAAGTTTTCAAAAACGGTGACTTCCGTTCAGGATATTACAGAGATCAGACTTTTGCTTTGGCTGCAGATGCTCTTACTGTTGAAAGTTTTTTTGCACAATTATACGCCGATACCAGTGTTGAAAGAGAACCTGCTTCTGCCGGAAGACAGATGAACGGTCACTTTGCAACAAGAAGTTTAAATGAAGACGGAAGCTGGAAAGATTTAACGGCTCAGAAAAATATTTCTTCGGATATTTCTCCTACTGCAGGGCAAATGCCAAGATTATTAGGATTAGCTCAGGCTTCAAAAATATATAAATCAGTAAAATTCGACGGTTCTGAAAAGTTTTCGAAAGACGGTAATGAGATCGCTTTCGGAACGATTGGCGACGCTTCTACGGCGGAAGGTCATTTTTGGGAAACGTTGAATGCAGCTTGTGCGCTTCAGGTTCCGATGATTGTTTCCATTTGGGATGACGGTTACGGAATTTCTGTGCCTACGATGAAGCAGAGAGCAAAAGCAGATATTGCTGAAATGTTGAGCGGTTTCCAAAGAAAAGAAGGAGAGTTTCAGGGATGTGAAATTATTCAGGTAAAAGCTTGGGATTATCCGGCATTATTGGATGCTTATGCAAGAGCTGAACAGTTTGCAAGAGTTGAGAGCATTCCGGTTGTAGTTCACGTTATTGAAGTAACCCAACCTCAAGGTCACTCTACTTCTGGGTCTCACGAAAGATATAAAAATGAGGAACGTCTGGCTTGGGAAGCACAGTTCGACGGATTGGTGAAATTCAGAGAATGGATTTCAAATTATTCAATCGAAATTGAAGGTAAAGAAGAGGTTTTGGCAACCAATGAAGAATTGAATGCTATTGATGAAGAAGCCAAAAAAACAGTGAAAGCCGGACAAAAACAGGCTTGGGAAAATTACCAGAAAACAATTACAGATTTAATCAGTTCAGTTTTACCTTTAGTTGAAAATCTTAAAGGGCAAAATATTGAAATTGAAAACTATATCAATCAATTCAATAAATTAGTTTCAAAAGCAAAGAAAGATGTTTTTCATTTGGTAAGAAAATCTTTGTTGGCAACAAGAGGAACAAATTCTGCGGAAAGAAACCAATTGATGCAAAAGTATAATGAGATTTTTGAGGTTGAAAAAGACAATTATTCTTCTCATTTATACTCTCAGTCGCAGTGGAAAGCTGAAAATGTAAAGGAAATCAAGCCAATCTATTCTGAAAGTTCCGAAGATGTAGACGGAAGAGTAGTGGTGAGAAATAATTTTGATAAAATTTTCGAAAAATATCCTGAAACTTTAGTATTTGGCGAAGATGCCGGAAATATCGGTGACGTAAACCAAGGTCTTGAAGGAATGCAGGAAAAATACGGTGACGTCCGTGTTGCCGATACAGGAATTCGTGAAGCTACAATTTTGGGTCAGGGAATTGGTATGGCGATGAGAGGTTTGAGACCAATCGCTGAAATCCAGTATTTAGACTATATTTTGTACTGTTTACAAGGGATGAGTGATGATTTGGCGACGGTTCAATACAGAACAAAAGGAGGTCAAAAATCACCTGTGATCATCAGAACGAGAGGTCACAGATTGGAAGGAGTTTGGCATTCAGGTTCTCCGATGGCGGGAATTCTGAACCTTTCAAAAGGTATTTTAGTTTTAGTTCCTAGAAACTTAACGAAAGCTGCCGGATTCTACAATACAATGCTTCAGAGTGATGAACCAGCGGTAATTGTTGAATGTCTTAACGGATACAGATTAAAGGAAAAGCAACCTGATAACTTAGGCGAATTCACTGTTCCTGTTGGGAAAATCGAGGTAACAAAAGAAGGAAAAGATGTTACTTTGGTAACGTACGGTTCAACCTGGAGAATTGTAATGGAAGCAGCAGAAGAACTTGAAAAATTAGGAATTTCTGCGGAAGTAATTGATGTTCAGTCATTAATTCCATTCGATTTAACGCACGAAATCGCTGAATCTGTAAAGAAAACGAACAGATTGGTCGTAATCGACGAAGATGTGGAAGGCGGAACTTCAGCGTTTATTCTTCAACAGATTTTAGAAAAGCAAAAAGCTTTCAGATTCTTGGATTCTGATCCGTTGACGATTGCTGCAAACGACCACAGACCGGCATATGCAAGTGATGGAGATTATTTCTCTAAGCCGTCTTCAGACGATATGGTTGAAAAAATCTATGCGATGTTTAATGAAACAAATCCTCAGAAATATCCTGCGATATTCTAATTAGGATTTAAATAAATTTTAAAACCGCTTTCTTCGGAGAGCGGTTTTTTTAATTATAAATGTAGCTTGGTTTTTATATAATTCATCAAATATTCTTCTGAATTCCCTGAAGTGTCATATTGAATATGAAGATAAAAAATGATGAAAAATAAAATGATTATCACAAACAAAGAAATATTGAATTTCCCGTCTACATAAAATCTTTTATCTGTATTGTTCGGTAAAGCAGAAATGATAAGGATAATCAGCGATAATGAATAAATATGATTCCAGCGGAACCAGTCTGCACCCAAATAGTAAAGAGGACTTACCCAAGCCAATGAAATAATGATAAATAATCTGAAGGCATTTTTATATTCCGGCAAATATTTTTTTATAAAAGAAAATGATAAAAAAATCATCAGGAAAAACTCTGCTGCAAAAAGAATATAAGATTTATAAGCAATAATCATATTCTCTCTTTCTTCTGCGGCGTTGTAAGTGAAAATATTCCATTTGTCGAGTTGAATTCCACGGGTTTTTAATAGTTCAATACTTTGCCCCTGATTGATTTCACCACCGAAAAAGAACAAAACAATCATAATAAGAGTTGATAGTAAAGTAAGGCTTCCTAAATATTTCAGATCAATTTTCTTGGTTTTAAGAATATAAAAAGCGATTACAAATGGTAAGTAGAAATAGAAGAGTTCATGAATAAACAAACCCAATAAAAAACCTGTAAATAACAGTATTTTCTTCATTCTTGTGATTTCACCTGAAGCAAAATACAACAACAAAGCGAGTAAAATGATCTCTTTTCTGCCGGAATTAAATATGTTTACAGGCAAATACAAAATGCAAAGTGGCGAACATACTAGAATCAAAATATCCCAGTTCAGTTTTTTTGATAAAATCAACCGGATCAAAAAATAAAAAACAAGAATAAAGAAAAGTGACTGAACTAAGAAAACCTGTGTATGAAGCGGAATTTTAAAATAATCATGAATAAAAAACATCATACTACCCAATAAACCACGTCTCTTAAATCCTCCGTCTTCGTAATTGATCAGCCAGTCAGAAATTGTCCATCCGACAGTCGGAAGATTCGATTTAATGTATAATTGAATAACAACATAGGCTAAAACAATTACAAGAAATCCTAAATAGGCATAAAGCTTTAGCTGTTTTGAAGTTTTTATCATCGGGTAAAATTCAATTCACAAAAAAAGAAATTTTTCTTGGAAAAAGCATCAATTTAATAAAATATTAATGGTGATGAATTTGTAAATTTTAATATTAAAATAGATTATGAATAACAAATAATCAGTTCAGAATTTCATATTAAACTTGAGATGTCTATCCGACAACCGCATTTTTCTTCTCTCTTTTTTCCAAAAGAGTCTTGCAGTCATTCGCTTTTTCAGGGTCATAAACATGATATTTCGTCTCCCATTCTTCCAGTTGATATAAAATCGGAAGAAGTGCCAAACCCTTCTCTGTCAACGAATATTCAACTCTTGGCGGAAGTTCTTTGAATTCTTCACGGATAACCAAGCCATCGGTTTCCATTTCTCTTAACTGGTCGGTAAGAACTTTTCTTGAAATTACATTAATTCGTACGGCAAGTTCGCCAAAACGCAATTTTCGGTCTTTGATTACCAATACAATAATCGGTTTCCATTTGCTTCCCAAGGCAGACATGGCTTTGCCAAGAGGACAGCTGTATTCCATTAATTCGTTTTTTTTCATAAAATTAATCCGTTACTTTCAGGTTACTAATGTAAGTTACTGCAAAGTTACCACTATTTTTCAATTGAAAGATACAAAAATGAACTATTATTAGTTACTTTGTGTAACAATTATAAAATAAAAGTTAAAAATGAGCACAGAATCATTATTTACACCTTTTCAATACAAGAATTTAGAACTAAAAAATAGAATCGTAATGGCTCCGATGACGAGAGCGCAATCTGATAACGGAGTTCCGACTCAGCAAATTGCAGATTATTATGCAAGAAGAGCAGCTTCAGAAGTAGGATTGATTCTTTCAGAAGGAACGGTAATCAACAGGCCGGGTTCGAAAAATATGCAGAATATCCCTGACTTCTACGGAACAGAAGCATTAAACGGCTGGAAAAACGTTATCGATGCAGTTCATCAGAACGGAGGAAAAATGGGACCTCAAATCTGGCATGTCGGTGACACGAGAAGCTCCCCGGATTATCCGTTAGTTGATATGGAGAAAGCTTCTACGATGACTTTGGAAGATATTCAGGATACGATTGCTCAGTTTGCTGCTTCAGCGAAATCGGCAAAAGATTTAGGATTTGATGTTTTGGAAGTGCACGGAGCTCACGGATATCTGATCGACCAGTTTTTCTGGGAAGTAACCAATACGAGAAACGATGAGTATGGCGGAAAAACACTTAAAGAAAGAAGCAGATTTGCAGTAGATGTTATAAAAGCAATAAGAGCAGCAGTTGGGGAAGATTTTACCATTATTCTGCGTCTTTCTCAATGGAAACAACAGGATTATAAATCAAGACTGGCCGCAAATCCTGCAGAAATGGAAGATTGGTTATTACCATTAAAAGAAGCGGGAGTTGATATTTTCCACTGTTCGCAAAGACGTTTCTGGGAACCGGAATTTGAAGGTTCCGATCTGAACTTTGCAGGTTGGGCAAAAAAACTGACGGGTCAACCAACAATTACAGTGGGTTCTGTAGGGCTGAACAGCGACTTTATGGCGGCTTTTGCAGGAGAAGGTTCGGAGAAAGCAGATCTTACAGAATTGGTAAGAAGATTGGATCGTCAGGATTTTGATTTGGTTGCAGTCGGGCGTGCTTTATTAAGCGATTATCAGTGGGCAAAGAAGATCAAAGACGGAAGAGTAGAAGAGCTTGCTAATTTCGAAGGCTCAAGCTTAGGAGTTCTTTACTAAGAACAGAGTGAATTGCTGGTTTGTTTCGTGGTCAATTTATTTAAACTTTATTTCCACTATTCACCTGCGAAGTAAAATGGGCAGTTCACTTTTTTATATTACACATAATTTTACCTATAATTTTTTTAATTTTAGAAGAACCGTTTTCAAATTTTTGAGAGCGGTTTTTTATTTGTTTTAAATAGCTTAAAATTTATTTTAAACGCAAAGACCGCAAAGTTTTTTTGAATGTATTGAAAACATTTTTCGTTCGCAAAGGCGTTTCACTCAGCAAAGCAAATCTAGCCTTAGCTGAACATTACTGCTATCTAGACAATAATAATCTCGCTTTACAAACCAGTGTTTTTCGCTGGCTTCTAATCATTATTTTCGAATTAGTAGGAGAGGAATTCAGCTAAAGCTTCTGCTGTCATTTGCTGAACGAAGTGCCCTTGCGAACAAAAAATATGCAGATGTTAGTGAAAAAACTTTGCATACTTTGCGTTAAAAAGATTAGCAAATTTCTAAAACAAAAACCGCCTGAATAAAATTCAGACGGTCATTAACAAGTTTAAATATCTAATTGTCACCTAGACAATAATGATTTCTTCTTACAAACCAATACTTTTCGTTGGTTTCAGTTGTTTTTTGATGTTTTTTGGGATTGCATTTTTATGAACCAGAATTGCAGTTGATTTATACTCAACATACGGTCTTGTCACATATAAATATCCATCAAAATCATTGGTTACACCCCAAGAATTTTTCACCATATAATATTCTTTACCAGATTGGTCTTTTGCCAAACCTACGATGTGCATTCCGTGGTCATCGGTTGTAGAAAGGTTGTTTAGCGCTTTCTGACGCATATCTTCAGTAATGGTTTTGTCTTTTTTCGGTTCTGTAAACAAAGTTCCGCTGTTGCTTTTCGTGATCTCATCTAAATCTGTATCCGGAACATAAGCGACACCATTTTTGTATGAAAAATAAGGCTCGGAAACATCGGTTGCCCAACCTACAGAATACCCTTTATTTACGGCATTATCGATAATTGCAGTAAGATCTTTCATCGGAACATTCCAGTCAGAATCATGGCTCCAGTTATCAGGAATCGGAACTACAAATTTCTGATAGTAAGGATAATCTTTGTATGATGAAATTTCAACATAATCTTCAGGATTAATTCCTACCACTTCTTTAGCGAAAGTTTTCGGAGTATAATTTTTTCCTTCATATGTAAAGTTTGCAGGAACTTTTCCTAAATATTCATCCAGAATAGCATCTACAGAATCCATCCAGTTATCAGACAATTTTCCTTTTGAAGAAGCTGCAACAAGACTATCCAATACAGGTTTTAATTTTTCCTGCATTTCTTTAAAGTTGTTCAATGTTTGTCCGGCTTTCAAACCAGTGTAAACATCCTGTGGAACAGCACCGTATTTTTTATACATGTTTACCACATCATGAAGCTCACCGCCGTCTCCCCAGCTGATTGCTCCGCTGTTCAAAACATACAATTTCGCTTTATCGTGATAAGAATTTCTAGCAGTAAAGATTTCTGCCAAATCAACGGGCTTTTTACCCATCCTCTGCATTTCAGACTCAAGGAAAGAATTTCCTGAATAGCTCCAGCAAGTTCCCGATGAACCCTGGTTTTTCACCGAAGTAGCACCGACATCTTTCAACGTAGTAAACTTGAAATTGGCATTTTGAGACTGGTTGTTCTTCAACTTGTTGATCAGGTCATCCTGAGCAAACATCATACTTCCTGCACATAAAACAAAAAGTAGTGACGCAAATCTTTTGTTTTTCATAAGTAACAATCTATTTGTTTTAAAGATGATATGAATTATTCAATTAAAAATTTAAATAAATAAAACTTTACCAGCTTTAAATTATATCGTAATAGTCGGCAATATTAAGAATATGTTACAAAAGGTACTGTTAAAAAAGGTTAAAATTGAGTTGGAGAGCTTTAGAGTTTGAGCGTTGTGGTGTTTGGAAATATTAATAAATATTATAATAATCTTTCATCAGATAAAAATTAGTAGCTTTTACAAGTGAACGGCCCTATTAAACCTGAAACAGTCAATCATTAAAGAAATCTTTGTGAACTCGTGTTCAATTTAGTTTATATAAATCTATCAACAATCAACTAAAAACAACCAACCGCTTAAAGTATTTCATTATTTTTAAAAAAAGTTTATCATGTTTCCAACCTGCGAGAAATTTCCTGCATCTATAAAAGTATAAAGCTTGACTATGGAAAAAGAATTACTGTTAGAATGTCAGCGGAACGACCGCAATGCACAGCGGAAAGTTTACGAAAAAATGGCTGGTAAACTGTACTCGGTCTGCAAACGTTACCTGAAAAACGACGAGGATATAGAAGAAGTATTGGCAGATACTTTTTATAAAATCTTCACAAAGCTTGACCAACTGCAAAACCATGATATTTTTGAAGCATGGGCAAAAAAAATTGCCGTGAATGAATGTCTGCAGAAACTAAGAAGTACAAAATCTCTGCATATTTCTTTGGATGAAAATTTCATAGAATCTCCTGATTCTAAAGTGGAAAACCTATCCTTTGAAAAAGATATTTTAAAACTTTTGAATTTTCTTCCTGAAGGTTGCAGAGCCATTTTCAATCTGTTTGCCATTGAAGGGTATCCGCACAAAGAGATTGCAACAATGCTTTCAATAAGTGAAGGGACTTCAAAATCCCAGCTGAATTTTGCAAGGAAAAAACTACAGGAACTTCTCGTAAATCACAACATCTAAACTTTACAAAAATGGAAAATAATCACGATATCGATAAAAAATTCAACGAGGCTTCTCAATCTGTGGAAGAACCTGCGACTTTTCCAGGTTTTGATAGAGTTTGGTCAAAAGTTGAAGAAAAATTAGATAAAGAAGAAAATAAAAAGAAAAACACACCAATTTGGTTTCCTTACGGAATTGCCGCCAGTTTAATCATTGGTTTGGGTGCATTTTATTTTATTAATAAAAACAATGCTTCAGAAATTACAAAACCTGAGCTTGTCCAAAATACAGTTTCGCCTAACTCTGTTTCAAATGTTCAGACAATTGACAGTACAGTAAAATCCAATATTGAAAAAGAGTTGGAGGGTGTAGAGAAGAAACAAAATCAGAAGATATTAGCTTATGAAGATGCAAAAATATTGTACGATCGTTACAATCATGAATCAGGTTTTATTTTTGAAGAAAAACCATTAATAAATCGTATTAAAAATTATAAAATAAAGCCAATAGCAATTCATAAAGAAGTTCCTTATATTCCTTTTGACAGTGGCTATAAAGAAAAAAACATCGAAGAGGTTGTCGTTCTCGGATATAATAAAACAGAAACAAGGGTTGCATCTGTTGCCTCATCAACTACTGTAAGCGGAAGACTTATTGCGAGTAATTCACCAAGTGCAGGATATTTAAATTCTTTAAAAGGAGAAGTTGCGGGATTGTCAATTAGTTCTTCTTTTGGAACTCCGGGCTCTTCCAAAAGTGCTGTTATTATTCGTGGAGCTGCTTCCATTAAAGAAGGTTCAGAACCTTTATATATTATTAATGGTGAAATTGCAAGCGGAGAAAAATTCAAAAAATTAAAACCTGAAAGCATTAAAGAAGTTTCTGTTATCAAAGATGCAGCCGCAACTTCTATATATGGAAGCAGAGCAGCAAACGGAGTTATTGTAGTTTCTACAAAAGATACTTCAAAAACTAAAAATAAAAAGTTTAATAAATTTCTGAAAAAACTTTTCCCCAAAACAAATACAGATGTTTTAGATAAAACAGAAGAAAAAAAAGAGGAACTTCCAAAGGCAGGGCAATTGACTGCCGGAGAAGCAAACGATTTTTCTAAATGGAATTATTGGATGGATATTGCTCTTCCGGCTTTAGACAGATATAAAAATGAATGGCAGTTTTTCCCTGAAAGAAGAGTTTCCGTACAGCTGGTTAATAAAAATAAAAAACCTGTTGTCGGAGAGAAGCTGAAATTGGTTAACGATAAAGATGAAATTGTTTGGGAAGCGGCAACAGACAATCTCGGGAATGCAGAATTATGGATTAATCCGCTGATTAGCTCTTATGAAAATACCGGAAAATATATTTTAAAAGATAAAGCAAACAATATTATCAGCAATCATCCTAAAGAATTCAAAAACGGACAAAATCTGATTGTTCTTGATAAACCCTGTGTTGAAAAAAGAGCTTTAGATCTTGCTTTTGTAGTCGATGCAACAGGTTCGATGGGAGACGAGATTGCTTATTTACAGTCTGAGCTTTTGGATGTTCTGAAAAAAGTTGAATCTAATCTGAAAAATACGGAAGTGAGATACGGATCCGTTTTTTACAGAGATCAGGGAGATGAATATGTGACCAGGAAGTTTGATTTTAACGACAATGCTGATCAGCTTTTGAAATTTATCAAAGAACAGAATGCTTTAGGCGGTGGCGATTTCCCTGAGGCAGTGGTGGAAGCGATGGATGTTTCGGTAAATGAGCTGAATTGGAGTAATGAGAATTCTACCAAAATTATGTTTTTGATTCTTGATGCACCGCCACATCAATCTCAGGAAAATATAGATAAGCTTTTTAAATATGTGAAAGCCGCCGCTCAGAAAGGTATTACCATTATTCCCTTATCTGCAAGCGATATAGATAAACAGACAGAATATCTGATGAGAACTTTTGCACTGATGACAAACGGAACTTACACTTTTCTTACCAACCACAGCGGAATCGGGAACAATCACATTGAACCTACAGTAGAATCTTATGAAGTAGAAAAATTGAATGATCTTTTGCTGAGACTGATTTTACAAAGAGCCACCCTTACAGAATGCGATAAAAACACTTCTCAAAATTACCTGAATAAAAAACTTGAAACCGAAGCAGGAAGTCAGGCTGAACATCAGATAAAAATATTTCCCAATCCTACGAAAGGTCCTGTAAATATTATTTCCGATCTTCCGATTGATGAATTGTTTGTCTATGACTTAGCCGGAAAAATCATTATGAAAAAAGAAAAGCTGTCCGGAAAGAGTGCTATTGATATATCATCTTATCCGCAAAGTGTTTATCTCATCAGAGCCAGAACAGAAAAAGGATGGGAAACGTTTAAAGTGATTAAAAACTAACAGAAAAAGTCTTATTCTAAAAAAGAAATTTCTTCGGAGATTTCTTTTTTTTTCTCTATTTTTAGAAATATTATTGAAGATGAAAAAAGTTTACCTGTTGTTGCCTGTATTTGCAGTGCAGTTTGCCTTTGCGCAGGACTCTCAGCGTTATTATTCGGGAACGTTTTTTAATGAAAAAAAGAAACCTCAGAATTTTCTGAAAATTTTTAATAAAAATAGCGGTGTTTATGAATTAACCGATGAAAAAGGCTTTGCCATTATCGCTGCAAAAGAATATGATACTCTGATTTGGAATAGCGGTAAAAATATTCAGGTTGTACATTATGTTCAGGAGCTGAAAAATATACTTGAAAGACAGGTTCCCCGACAGACAGTCGAAAATATTGCTTCCAAAGATTATGAAAATCTGATCATCAAAACTGAAACAGACGAATTCAGTATTGAAAAATCTTATGATTCTCTGAGAAAAAATTCAGATCATGATTTTTCTGTTATCAGAAAGCTAAAGCTAAAATCGGATTCTTTATATAAAATTAAAAGCCAACCCCAAAAATATCTTGTATTTAACGGGAATTTCAGCACTTCGTTAGACGTGAAAAACCGAAACAGGATTCCCAAAACGCAAAGCAGATATGTTCAGGGAAGATCAGAAAATGGTTCACTTGTTTGGAAAGGTCCGGATACAGGCGAAATGTTCAGCTTCGGACCGGATATTTCGACTCTGGGTTTTAACGGAATACCCTATGAATATGATAACAATGGTCAATTAGTTGGTTTAAATGACGGAATTTCTCTTGCAAAAATTTATGATAACAATCTTTTCAAAACAACGTTCGGGTACAGTAATCAGCTGAATCTGAATGCAATAATTAAGAGCGGAGGTTATAATGAAAATGCAAGACTTTCTCTGAATATCGGCCAGCAAAAAGATCAGATGTATTTTATAGATCAGTTTGATATTGCGAATACATTTAAAGCTAAATTCAGCACAGAAATTTTAAAATTTAAAATCAATGCAGGTTTTAATTACACCGGAAATAAAGCTACAAATACCAACAGAATAGGGCTTTTCAACCGGGTTTATCAGAATTCTCTCCTGACTCCGGTTTCCTTTTCGAATAAACAAAGTGCTTATCTGAGCAATGGTTTACAAAGAAGTTACAGTCTGTATGCAGACAACCCTGAATTTCTTTTCAGTCAACCGGAAAAATATAATTATTATGAAAATATCCGTCAGTTTAATTTTGATGTAAACAGACAGTGGAATGGTTTTAAGCTAAGCATCAGTCAGGCTTATGATAATCAGGATATGATGCATCGTGATGTTTATAAGATTTCTACAAATGGTTTTCCGGTCGGACTTTACAATATCAGAAACCAGAAAAATGAATTTTACAATTCTAATATTTTGGCGAGTTATGAATTGTACGATGGCGAACTCGATAACAAATTTAGTTTAAATCATATTTTAAATGACAGGAAAATCAATGTCAGTCATAGTATAGACAGAAACTATTTTTATCAGAGAACTTCACAGGATTATATTTTTAATTATAATCTGGATTACGAAAACTATAATGATTTTGAGTTTGGTGTGAATATCGGCAACTCATTTTATATTTCGAATACGTCGCTTAAAAATAAGTACTGGATACCAAAGGTAAACGGATATTTTACTTTTAAGGATATTTTCGGATGGAATAATTTTGATGTGCAATTCATGGGAGCTCATACCCAATTGGCTGCAGAACCCGAAATTGCAAAATCTTACTCATCTTATACTACAACACAGTTTTCTGCACAAAATGCATATCAGTATTTTCCTCTGAAAGAAGTTGAAACATTTAATAATCTTTCGAATATTAATATTAAAGAATCTAAAGCCGGCTTTAAAATTATTTTGTTTAATCCCAGAATTAATTTGACTGCAGAATACTTTAAACGAAAAATAAATAACGATGTATTTCCTGTTTTCGAAAATCAGGATTTAGTTTTGAAAAATCTCGCAGATCATACGTATGATGGGTATGAAGTCAATTTCAATTATGATAACATTTATCACAGTTATGATTTCTCTATCGGTAGTAAAGCTTCATTTTTTAAATATAGAGATATTGTCGATCGTGTGAATTCCGGGTACAATAATCTGATGATTTCAGGATTTAATGATATTTATAAAACATTATCCGAAGGTCAGATTTTAGGAGCTGTGATGGGAAGTTATTATGAAAGAAATGCAGAAGGTAAATTGATAATTGACGATTATGGTTATCCTGTAAAAGCTTCAGGAATGAAAATAATTGCAGATCCGACTCCGGATTTTGTGATGAAATTTTCTCATCAGATCAATTATAAGATGTTTGCGCTAAACATCAACTGGGAATGGAAAAAAGGCGGTCAAGTCTGGAACGGAACTCAGGCTGTTCTCGATTATTACGGTCGTTCTCAGACCTCCGGAGACGAAAGAATTATTAAAAATTATGTTTTTGAAGGGGTAAATTCCAACGGAAATGCCAATCAGATTCCTGTTGATTTTTACAATCCGAATCTTGCGGTTGGTGATAATCTATGGACAAGATATGGTTTTTTGGGAGTTGCCGAAAATTATGTTGAGAAATCAGATTATGTTAGAATTAATGATATTACGCTTTCAGCTTATTTCGACATCGGGAATTTTCGAAGAGCTTTAGGCGTTAGTTTTTATGTGAATAATATCTTTCTTTGGCAGGCAAACCGGGGAGTAGATTCTAACCAGAATTTTTATGATTTTGACAACAGCCGCGGTTTAGATTTTTTTAATCTTCCTTCTTTTAAAACCTATGGCTGCACCGTTTCTTTTAAATTTTAATACAATGAATTTTAAATTTCTACGCTCTATATTTTTTATTTTTTCTTTGTTTCTAAGTATTTTTTTTAATGCTCAGAATAATTTCAGTGATTTCAAAAAAGAAAAGACATACATCCATACCAATCATGTTTTTTATAAGCCTGGAGAAGAAATGTATTTCAAAATATATGTTCTTCAGGCACAAAATAATCTTCCGGCAGATCAAAGTAAAGTAGTAAATTTTGAACTGGTCGATCCGAGTGGCTCGGTTGTGAATAAATCGAAGTATGAAATAAAAAATGGTCATGCAGAAGGGTATTTTTATTTCGGAAATGATATGAAAGGCGGAATTTATAAAATAAGGGCTTTCACTGCATGGATGCAGAATGAGTCTGGCAAAAACGTCTTTGAAAAAGAGATTACTCTACAGAAAATTGTTT
Source organism: Chryseobacterium formosense (assembly GCF_900116415.1). Classification (GTDB taxonomy): domain Bacteria; phylum Bacteroidota; class Bacteroidia; order Flavobacteriales; family Weeksellaceae; genus Chryseobacterium; species Chryseobacterium formosense. Next base: position 206,168 of record NZ_FPAP01000001.1, read on the forward strand.
CTCCACGAATTTTAATGAAACTCGACTTTCCGAAAAAAGGTTATGGAGCAGGAGATGAGGTTTTGGCGGAGTTTTCGATGCGGAGTCTAAGCAATCTTCCGATTCCTTTTTATGAAGCTTATTTTACGGTGATGCATGAAGGCGAAAAAATAACCGAAGGCAATTTGATTACTGATAGAGAAGGAAAATATCTGCTGAAATTCAAACTTCCTGAAGTGTTGAAATCTTCCGATGCTTTGCTGAATGTAAAAGTTAATTTTGATGGTTTCACAGAATCTATTTCGAGAAATATTCCGATTGTTTTGAATAATCTGGATTTAAAATTTATGCCTGAAGGCGGAACTTTTATCAACGGGGTCGAACAGAATGTAGCATTTAAAGTTTTGGATGAATTTGAAAAACCAGTAGATGCGGTTTTAGGAATTTATAATCAGAATCATCAGAAGTTATTGGAAGTTTCTTCATATAATTTCGGTATGGGAAGCTTTTCTTTTAGTCCTAAAAATGGTGAAACATATTATGCAAAAGTTGTAAAACCGGAAAACATCAGTCAGGTTTATGATCTTCCTTTTGCAAAAAATGACGGAATTGTTTTAAATAGTATAAAAGAAAATCAAAACATACGATTAATCATAAACTCTACATCCGAAAGAAGTGTTTTGATTTCTGGAAATTTCCGTGAAAAAGAGGTTTATTCTAAATCATTAATTCTGAAAAAAGGATTCAATCATATTGAAATCCCAGAAGAGAAGCTTCCGACAGGAATTTGCAGATTTACGGTGACAGAAAATAATATTCCTTTAGCGGAACGAATTGTTTTTGCGAATGAAAATAAACAGATGAAAGTGAAAATTTCCCCGGTAAAGAAAAACTATTTGCCGAGAGAAAAAGTAATTGTGAATGTAGAGACAACGGACGAAAACAACAATCCCATTCCGGCAAATCTTTCGATGAGTGTTGTTGATGATAAATTGTGGACGTATGCCGATGACAAGCAAAACCATATTCTTTCATGGCTTCTGATGGATTCAGAATTGAAAGGGAAAATTGAAAAACCGCAGTTTTATTTTGATAAAAAGGAGGAGAAAGCTGCAAAGAGTTTAGATTTAGTCATGCTTACGAATGGTTACCGTTATTTTGAAATGAATGACGATACTAAGAAAAACGGAAACTACAAATACCTTCCGGAAAAGAAAAACCCGATATACGGAATTATTGAAGACTTAAATAAAAGACCTGTAAAAGCTGAAGTTTATCTGGTGAGTGGTCATTCCAAAATAAAAAAGCAGACAACTTCGGAGAATGGCTTGTTTTATTTTTCGGATTTGAACAGAAATGAATATTATTCTGTTATTGCTAAATCTGCAGATAAAAAACAGAAAGTGAAAGTGAGAATGCTTTCTTATACACTTAATATTAATCCTTTAGTGAAGCAATCTTTAGAAAATATTGATATTGATGAGATCATAAAAGAAGCAGAAATAAAGGAGAAAAATAATGATAAAGATAAGAAACCATCAATGTCGCAAGGAATTGGAGAGCTTTTAAAAAAACTACCATCAATTAATACTAAATCTGATACCCTAAAATCTCAACATATTGAAGAGGTTGTAGTTTTAGGATATAATAGTGTTTCAAAAAAGTCTTTGGCAACAAGTTCTATTACGACAGTTGAATCAAAAATGTTTGAAAATAGACCAAATGTTTCTTTTTTACAGTCACTACAAGGTCAAGCTCCGGGTTTATCCATAAATTCATCTTCAGGATCTCCCGGTTCTGCTAAAATAGATGTTGTCATACGAGGAGTATCTTCAATTACTTCACAATCTGAGCCTTTGTATGTGATCGACGGAATGATCTCAAATTCAACATTATTTAGAAATTTAAATCCGAATAGTATCGATGCCATTTCTGTTTTAAAAGATGCGGCAGCGACATCAATTTATGGCAATCGAGGAGCCAATGGAGTCATTATTATTAATTCCAAAAAAGTAAGAAATTCAAACATCAAATTCGACATCACTCCCGAAACTTATTTTGCGGTTAAGAATATTCCAAATGACAGCCTGACTCACTATGAATACTCACGTAAGTTCTCTTATCCTGTTTATGAGTCTACAAACACTGCTTATCGCCACGATTACCGTGAAACATTATATTGGAATCCTGTTGTAGAAACCGATAAAAAAGGAAAAGCTCAGATCGAATTTTATCAGTCTGATGCCAATTCAGCTTTCAGAATTATGACTGAAGGTATTTCTGCAACAGGATTGATAGGAAGAGACGAAACTACTTACGCTGCACAAAGCTTAATATCTATTGACGCAAAAATTCCACAGTATTTGACAAGAACAGACCAAATGATCATACCGGTTGTGATTAAAAATAATTCATCGGAAACCAGAACTTTAACGATGGATGTAATTGTTCCGAATCATATCAAATTGATGAAAGCTGACAGTTTGATCACCTTAAAACCTTTAGAATCCGGTAGATTGTTTGTAAAAATGCAGACAGATAAATTGATTAGTTCCAATATTCAGTTTGCTGTAAAATCAGGAGAATTCAGGGAAACGATGATTCTGCCTTTAAAAGTTGAAGAAAAAGGTTTTCCGCATCATTTTTCTATCGTAAACAATAAATCTGAACATTCAAAAATAAATATTCCAGAGTATATTAACGGAAGTTTGATGGCATCTTATTACGTCTACGAAAATTCGGCATTGCAGATGTTTGAAGATTTAGAACGCTTAAAAAGAGAACCTTACGGATGTTTTGAACAGCTGTCTTCAACCGTTTATCCCAATATTTTTATTCTGGATTATTTAAAATCAACAAAAAAGATAGATGCCAATACAGAATCCAATGCCATTCGTAATATGAAGAAAGGCTATCAGAAAATGTTATCTTATAAAAACAGCGATGGTGGTTTTTCTTATTTTGGAGGAAGTGAATCTGATGTCTCTGTTTCTGCTTTTGCTTTGCTGGAATTCAGAGATCTGAAAAAATATGTAAATGTTGATACAAAACTGATTCAGAAACTTACTTCATTTATTTTATCTAAAAAAAATGCAAACGGTCTTTTTGAGGTCAGAAAAAGCTACGAAATGCAAACCAGATATTCCGAATATTCTTGGGCAAGAAATATGTATGTTTTGTACGCTTTGTCTAAAATTGGTTTTAAAAATGAACTGATTAAAAATTATGAGTACAGCTTAAAAAGAATATTGGCAACAAAAGATTCTTATCAGTTGGCTTTGATGGCAAATACAGCCTTCAATCTTGGTAAAAATGAAGATTATGGCACTTTGATTTCTCTTTTAAACAAGCAATATTCAGATAAAAATGTAAAAACTGAAATTACTTTTACGGGTTCTGGAGGTATTTCAGCCAATGCAGAAACACTTTCTCTATATATGATGGCACTTCAGAAAAATGATAAAGCCAATCAGCTTGAGATTGCTGAAGTAGCAGATGATCTGATTAATTATAACGGCTATTACGGATTTGGCTCTACTCAGGCAACAGCTTTAGCATTAGAAACACTTTCCGGTTTTTTTGCTAAAAATGAAAAACTGTACGGAACAGATAAGCCTGTCATTAAAATTAATAATGTTGAAGTTTCCGGGAAAAACAACAGCTTTGCATCGGCTTTCAGAAAAGGAGAAAATGATTTAAATATTGACTATTCAAATAAAAAAGGCTTGCCTTTTAAACTCGATTATCAATATTACACTTTGGAAGCTCCGAAAAGTGAAAAGATTCCGGTAACATTAGAAACAAAACTAAAATCACAAACTTCAAAAGTAGGAGAGACAAACAGAATGACAATTACCGTGAAAAACAAAGTCAATGGGCAATTACCAATGACCACTGCGAAAATCGGAATTCCTGCAGGTCTTACGTTGCAAAATGCTTTATTGAAAGATATGGTTGATAAAAAACAAGTTTCTTATTACGAAATATTTGATAATTATCTTATCTTGTATTGGGAACATTTTGAAGCAAATGAAATAAAGACAATCAATTTAGATTTAAAAGTAGAGTTTGCAGGAGATTATACAGGAAAAGCGAGTAATGTTTACCTTTATTATATGCCTGAATCGAAGTTTTGGAATGAAGGAATAAAAGCGATAATTGAACCCTGACTCTAAGTTTACGAATAATTATTTGGCTGGTTTTGTATAAAAATCAGCCATTTTTATGTATTTCTGATAAGGAGAATATTTTTCAAAATTAAACTTTCAAAAATTATTGAAAGTTCAAAAAATTATTATTATATTTGTATTAGAAATTTAAAAGAAAACAAAAATGCAACTTTCAGAAGCAAAAGAAAAATACATTCAGACGTGGGGAACTTTGGCAACCAATTGGGGAATCAACCGTACGATGGCGCAAGTTCACGCATTACTTTTGGCTGAAGGAAAACCGCTCTCTACCGATGAGGTGATGGAAATGCTTGAAATTTCAAGAGGAAATGCCAATATGAATTTACGAAACCTGATGGAGTGGGGATTAGTAAGAAAAGAATTACTGAAAGGCGACCGAAAAGAATATTTTTTTGCCGAAAGAGATATGTGGTATCTGTTCAAGCAACTCGTCAAAGAACGTAAAAAAAGGGAAATCGAACCGGTTTTAAGCTCAATCTCTGAACTGAAAAATGTTGATGAAAATACGGAAGAAGCAAAACGATTCACAGATTTAATGATTGAAATGGAAAATGTTACCGGAAAAGTTTTCAACATTATGGATCTTGCCATTAAAAGTGATGATCACTGGCTGATCGGAAAGATCACCAATTTATTAAAATAGAAAGGACTCGAAAATCCTTTTTTATTTCAGCTTAAGTTTCAAAAATTATTGAAAGTATAGTAAGATATAATAATTAAAAAAATAAAACTCATGAAACTGAATATTTTAAAAGCAGAAGTGATTTTTCAAACAACTTTAAGTTTAGGAAGTCTTTTTTACATTCTCGTAGATTATAGTAAACAAGATCAGGCATCAGACTTTTTTATTGCCCTCTTTTTTATGGGTGTTGCTAATCTCTTAGGTTTTTTAATAAGAATCTGCACCGTCGCAAGTAAATTTCACCGATATTACTTCTTTGGAGTGATCTTATTTTTCATTTCATTGTATGCTATCTCTTCTTTATCTATCAATTTTAATATTGATTTTGAGATCTACTTTATGGGCATAGGAGGAATACTTTTTAATATGTACTATTTGATTTATGGATTCTATGTCATTAAAAATTATCCGGGAGAATAAAAAGAGATAGAAACTATTTTTATTTCGAACTAAATTTTAAAAATTATTGAAAATATAATACTTATAAAATGTTCAATATCATTTCATATCTGTTATTTCTTGGAATCAGTTCATATATAACGATTGATGTGGGTAGAAGATGCTTCAACTCAGGAAAAATTTATCTGGAATATCTCATCAAAGACAAAGATTTTTGTTTGACCGTCAATCGGATTCTCCTTGGAAGTTATTATCTCGTCAATCTCGGTTACATCGCCATCAATTTGAGTTTCTGGAATAGAATTTCAAATATTGAAGAACTTTTAACTACCGTTTCCACTCGCATTGGAATCATTGTTTTAATCCTTTGTGTATTGCATTTTACCAATATTACTGCTCTTTATCTATTAAGAAAAAAATTAACTATAAAATAAAATTATCATGACAGCAACCATCCTTACCCAAACGTACAACTTTTCAGCGTACATGATTTATCTGCCAATCGTCATCACTTTGACTGTGCTTGTTTCTCAGTTTTTGTTTAAAAATTCTAAAACTTTTATGATCGATATTTTTCATCAGAAACAAGACATTGCAATGGCAACCAATTCACTGTTTAAAATCGGCTTTTACCTTTTAAATATTGGTTTTGCCCTTTGTATCATTGAGTTTTTCCAAATTGAAACGGTCGAGAGATTAGTCGTTGCTTTAAGCAAAAAAATTGGCGGATTCTCCATTTACCTCGGAATTATGATGCTTCTGAATCTTTTATTGTTTTTAAAAGGCCGTAAACATGCGATGAATAAAGATAAAATCAAAGACGAAGAAAGCTTAGAATCTTAAAGTTTAAAAATCAACCGTTATGAAAAATTTAATCGTTTATTTATTCCTCATTTTCTACTTTGGAGGAAGATCGAAAAGTCAGATGTTTTAAAATTATTGCCATGAAAACTTTTTTAAAAATCGATTATTATCTTCAGTTGACTGTATTTTTTGGTTATTTGGTTATTGGAATTCTGTATCAATTAATTGAAAACAATTTATTCTCAGTTTGGTTTAATTTCTATTTTGTAGTGGGGGGAGTTCAGTTGGTAAGCTATTTACTGAAAGTAATGATAAGATTTTGTACGGATCTATTCATAAAAATCTATGGAATTCTGATTTTACCGATATGGATATATTTACTTTTAAACAAAATAAACTTCCCTCTCGATTTATTCTCTTTTATACCGGTCACCGGAATATTCTTGAGCCCAATAATGGCGGTTGCCTATTTATTTTACTGTAGAGAAAAATCTAAAGATTTTTTAACGACCCTATAATTTTTAAAATCAAATGTTATGAAAACCCTACAAAACCATACACTCATCTACGACAACGAATGCCCCATGTGCAACATCTATTCTAAAGGTTTCATCAAAGCCGGAATGTTGGATCAAAAAGGTAGAGAAGCCTTTACAGAACTGAGTTTGAAGAACAAAAACCTGATTGATTTTTATCGTGCAAAAAACGAAATTGCACTAGTCGATCATGAAAAGAATCAAGTGATTTACGGTTTAGATAGTTTATTACTAATCATCGGAAATTCCTTTCCAACATTAGAAAAAATTGCCAGAATACAACCTTTTTACTGGTTTTTTAAAAAGATCTATTCATTCGTTTCTTACAACAGAAAACAGATTATCCCTTCTGCAAAAGATCATTCGGACGAAGCTTGTGTCCCTGATTTTAATTTGAAATACAGGCTGACTTATATTGCTTTCGTCGTAATTTTTTCTTCTTATGTTTTGAGTATTTTCAGTTCAAAATTAGGTTTGAATTTAAATCAGAATTTCGGAAGAGAATTTGTAATTTGTTTAAGTCAAATCATTTGGCAAACTCTATTTTTAAGAAGATATTTAAAAGTAAAATTATGGGATTATCTGGGAAATATGATGACGGTTTCATTAATCGGAACGTTGCTTTTAATTCCGGCTTTATTTTTAAATCTAAATCCAACTTTATCGGTTGTTTATTTTGGAATTGCCGTCTTCATCATGTTTTTAGAACATATCCGAAGATGTAAAATATTAAAATTAAATTTTCTCCCAACGATTTCATGGATGATCTTTAGAATGACGGTTTTGATTATTTTAATCTTATCAAACAAATAATGTTGTAAAGAGTCCCGAAGGGACGATTTTCTAAAGGATAGGATGAAATCCTATCACCAACCACAACCACCAACAACCACCAACAATGAACCAAAAACCAAAACAAAATGAAATTCCTAAAAGCCGAATGGCGAAAATTGGCAATCATCAACTACGAAATAAATCCTGAAATCCTCATGAAATATCTTCCAACAGGAACAGAACTCGATTTTTATCGGGAGAAATGCTATGTGAGCCTTGTCGGATTCATGTTTTTGAATACCAAATTACTAGGACTGCCAATTCCTTTCCATCGCAATTTTGAAGAAGTAAATTTAAGATTTTATGTAAAGAAAAAAGAAGGCAATGATTGGAAGAGAGGAGTGGTTTTCATCAAAGAAATCGTTCCTAAATATGCCTTGAGTATCGTTGCAAATTCAATTTACCAGGAAAATTATAAAACCAGGAAAATGAAAAACGAAATGTATTACAGCGAGGATAATTTGATTATAAAATATTCATGGAAAGAAGATTACTGGAATTCCATACAGATAAATGCTGAAAGCAAATCCCGAAAAATGGAAAACGAATCTGAATTTGAATTTATCACCGAACATTATTGGGGCTTCACGAAACGCGGAAATAAAACCTCAGAATATGAGGTCTGCCATCCAAAATGGGATTGGTATCCGGTGAAAGATCATCATTTGGAAATAGATTTCAAAAAGGTTTATGGAAAAGATTTTGAATGTTTAAATCACCAAAAGCCTTTGTCCGTTATGCTTGCAGAAGGCTCTGAAATTGAAGTCAGAATGAAAAAATATTTGATAGAACAGCCAAGTAAAAAGTAAAAAGAGCCAAGTGGAAATGCTGAAAAGATATTTTTTATTCAAAAGAAAATCTTTGATTTTCAATCTCATGTGCTCTAAAATATTCTCAATATATTTAACTGAAACTAATGTGACTAATGTGTTTAAACTCTCAATCTTAGCCTTAACCTCAATCTTAACCTCAAAAAAATGAAAATCATCATCGCTGCCGGAACCGGATTTCTCGGTAAAAACCTTGAAAAATATTTTGCAGACAAAGGAAATGAAGTCTATATTTTAACCCGAAATCCAAAACGTAAAAATGAAATCCATTGGGATGCCAAAACTGTGGGTGAATGGAAAAATTGGGTTGAAAACTCTGATGTTTTAATCAATCTCACAGGAAAATCGGTCGATTGTCGTTACACAAAAAAAAATAAAAAAGAAATTCTCGCATCAAGAATTAACAGTACCAAAGTTCTTCAGGAAGCCATTGATTTATGTTTTAATAAACCAAAAATCTGGCTAAATTCAAGTTCGGCAACCATTTATACCCATTCCGAAACCCATTTAAATACAGAAGATAACGGAATCATCGGCGATGATTTTTCAATGAATATCTGCAAAAGCTGGGAAAAAGAATTTTTTAAATCAAAAACAGAAAATGTACGAAAAGTAGCTTTACGAACTTCCATCGTTTTAGGGAATAATGGAGGAGCTTTTCAAAAGTTAAAAATGATCACAAAACTCGGTTTGGGTGGAAAGCAGGGAAGAGGAAACCAAAACGTAAGCTGGATTCATATTGATGATTTTTGCAAAGCGATCCAACATATTATTGATAATGAAAATATGTCTGGAATAATCAACGTAACTGCTCCAAATCCTTTGTCAAACGAAGAATTTATGATGAAATTAAGAAAAGAAATGAAAGTTCCATTTGGATTAAATGCGCCTGTTTGGCAGTTAGAAATCGCTTCAATCTTCATGGGAACAGAGACCGAATTATTATTAAAAAGCCGAAATGTTTATCCTCAGAAATTAATAAAAAGTGGCTTTGAATTTACTTATTCAAATATTGAATCTGCATTTAACGATTTGGTTTAAAAATAAAAAATAAACGGGATTAGAAACCCACGTAATAGAAAATCTTCGATTTTCAAAACTAATGTGTTCTTTTATAAAGTGTGATAATAATCTTAAATTCTAATGTGTTTTAATCTTTTATGTCTTTTGTGGTTAAAAATTTCCGCTGAAATATTAAATTAGCAAAAACTAAACTTCGATGTTCATCAAACCAAAAACTAAAACCATATTTCTTTCCTCATTCCTCATATCATCCACTTTTTTTTCACAGGCTCACAATGTTTCGGAGGGCTACCAAAAACCAACTGATCCATTGGTTATTCAAAATCTTGAAAACTGGCAGGATTTAAAATTCGGATTGTTCATGCATTGGGGAACGTACAGCCAATGGGGAATTGTCGAAAGCTGGAGCTTATGTCCAGAAGATGAATCATGGACACAAAGAAAATCCGAACACGGAAAATCTTACAATAAATATGTAGAAAACTACGAAAATCTTCAGACGACTTTCAATCCGACTCAATTTAATCCTCAAAAATGGGCAGATGCAGCAAAAAAGGCAGGAATGAAATATGTGGTCTTTACAACAAAGCATCACGATGGTTTTGTAATGTTCGATACGCAACAGTCTGATTACAAAATAACTTCTTCAAAAACCCCTTTCTCCAAAAATCCAAAATCGGATGTAACAAAAGAGATTTTCAATACATTCCGAAAAGAAGGCTTCAAAATCGGAGCTTATTTTTCAAAACCCGATTGGCATTCTGACGATTATTGGTGGTCGTATTTTCCGCCAAAAGACCGAAATGTGAACTACGATCCCAAAAAATATCCTGAAAGATGGAACAATTTCAAAAAATTCACATTTAATCAATTAAATGAAATCACTTCAAATTACGGTAAAATCGATATTCTTTGGTTAGACGGAGGTTGGGTTCGTCCTTTCAACACCATCGATCCAAAAGTAGAATGGCAGAGAACCATCAAGGTGGAACAGGATATTGATATGGATAAAATAGGGATAATGGCTCGAAAAAATCAACCCGGAATTATCGTTGTAGACCGCACTGTTCCCGGAAAATGGGAAAATTATGTGACACCCGAACAAGCCGTTCCTGAGCACGCACTTTCTATCCCTTGGGAGAGCTGTATCACGATGGGTGATTCGTTTTCGTATGTTCCGAATGACAATTATAAATCCTCTCAAAAAATCATTGAAACTTTAGTTAAAATCATTTCCAGAGGTGGAAATTACCTAATGAATATTGCTCCCGGACCCAACGGAGATTACGATGCAATTGTTTATCAAAGATTAAACGAAATCTCAACTTGGATGGATCACAATCAATCAGCGGTTTTTGAAACGAGAGCTGTCGCACCTTATCATGATGGGAGTTTTTATTACACACAAAGCAAAGACGGAAAAACGCTGAATATTTTTCACATTGAAGAAAAAACGAATTATCAAGCTCCGTCTACTCTGAATTTTATAATTCCTGAAACTTTTAAACCAAAATCATTAATAGTTTTAGGCTTAAAGAATAGAATTAAATGGAAAAAATCGGGTGATCTAATTGAAATTCAATTACCTGAAGACCGTAAAAAATTAAAATACACAACTGTAATTCAAATTAGTGAATAGTTGTGAACCATTTCTTTTTAAAATGACTTAGGAAATCGAAGCGTTAAGAAATTTTGAAAAAATTCCGTTAAGAAATTTCTACTGTTTGAGTGTCGGCAAAAATTATTGTTTATTTGTTAAAACGTTGTTTCCGACCGAGTTTAGAAATTTTAGGAAGTTTTTCAAAATTTTAGCGGAGAGTTCCAAGTCTTGAACTTTTGGTTCTTTTGTTTCAAGACAAAAGAACAATTATTAACTCAAAATCATTTTATGAGCTATAAATTTAGATTTAAAATCACATTTATTTCATTGCTGAGTATGATATTTATTTCCGCTCAAAAACCTTTATACAAAAACCCGAAACAACCTATTGAAGCCAGAGTTCAGGATTTACTTAAACGCATGACGCCCGAAGAAAAATTCTGGCAATGCTTCATGATTCCCGGAGATTTGGATAATGTTCCAAACGGTCAATATTCCAAGGGAATATTCGGATTGCAGGTAAGTGCAGGAAATCAGGGCGGTGGAGCTGCCGGACAATTGCTGAAATATAATGCCAATGAAGATGCGGAAAGATTAGCCAAAAAAATCAATACCATTCAAAAATATTTTGTGGAAGAATCAAGATTAGGAATTCCGATTATCCCTTTTGATGAGGCTTTGCACGGATTGATGCGTGAAGGTGCGACGGCTTTTCCGCAGGCGATTGGTTTGTCGGCAACCTTCAATCCTGTGTTGATGAAAGAAGTTTCGACAGCTATTGCCAAAGAATCAAAATTGAGGGGAATTCGTCAAATCTTGACTCCTGTGGTGAATCTGGCGAGCGACGTTCGATGGGGAAGAACTGAGGAAACGTATGGTGAAGATCCGTTTCTGACTTCGGTGATGGGTGTAAATTTTGTAAGTTCATTTGAAAATCAGAGAATTATTACTACTCCAAAACATTTTTTAGCGAATGTCGGCGAAGGTGGAAGAGATTCATATCCAATTCATTGGAGCAAAAGATATTTGGAGGAAACACATTTAATTCCTTTTCAAAAAGCCTTTAATCAGGGAAAAAGTCGTTCGGTCATGACTTCTTATAATTTGTTGGATGGAAGACCTTCAACGGCAAATCAATGGTTATTAACCGAAAAATTAAAAAAAGATTGGAATTTCAAAGGTTTTGTGATCAGTGATGCAAGTGCGGTCGGTGGTGCAAATGTTCTCCATTTTACAGCAAAAGATTACGATGACGCTTCTGCACAGGCCATCAATGCAGGACTTGACGTGATTTTCCAGACAGAATATCAACATTATAAATTGTTTATTCCACCGTTTTTGGATGGAAGAATTTCGCAGGAAAGAATTGATGATGCGGTTTCGAGGGTTTTAAGAGCAAAATTTGAACTAGGTTTGTTTGAAAATCCTTACGTTTCTGATGCAGCTATTTCGGAATTAAAGAAATTAAATCACAAACCATTAGCCGAAAAAACAGCAATTGAATCTTTTGTTTTGCTTCAAAATAATAATCAAACGCTTCCGATTTCGGAAAATATTAAAAAGATTTTAGTGGTTGGAACAGATGCTGTTGATGCAAGATTAGGCGGTTATTCCGGACCAGGAAATAAGAAAGTGAGTATTTTGGATGGAATCAAAAATTTCACTAAAAATAAAAATATTGAAATCTATTATTCAAAAGGAATTGATTGGAATGTAAAGGAATTTACAACCGTTCCGAGTGAGTTTTTATCTTCTGAAAATCAAAAAGGTTTAAAAGGGAATTATTTTTCTAATTCAGATTTAAAAGGAAATCCCGCGTTTGAAAAACAGGACGGACAGTTGAATTTCAAATGGACTTTATATTCTCCAAATCCTGAAAAACTGCAACCCGACAATTACAGCGTTCGTTGGATGGGAAAATTAGAAGCTCCAAATTCTGGAAAATATCAGCTTGGATTACGTGGAAACGATGGTTTCAGATTATATTTAAATGGAAAATTAATGATTGACAATTGGGAAAAGTTGAGTTATTCAACCAAAACTGTTGACATAGATTTTGTGAAAGGTCAAAAATTTGATATTGTCATTGAATTTCATGAAAATAGAGGTGAAGCGAACATTGAACTGATTTGGAATTATGGCTTAAATGATTATCAGAAAGATTTTAATGATGCATTGAAATTAGCTAAAAATGCAGATTACATCATCGTCACAGCAGGAATTCATGAAGGTGAATTTCAGGATCGTTCTTCATTGAGCCTAGCCGGAAATCAGGAAGAATTTATTTACGAAGTTTCAAAATTAAATAAACCGACAACAGTTGTTTTGGTGGGTGGTTCTGCAATAAAAACTACGGATTGGAAAGATAAGGTCGGAGCCATTTTAGATATTTGGTATCCCGGAGAAGAAGGTGGAAATGCCGTTGCAAAAGTGCTTTTCGGAGCAGAAAATCCATCCGGGAAATTGCCAATTACGTTTCCGATTGAGGAAGGGCAATTGCCTTTGACGTACAATCATCACCCGACAGGACGCGGAAATGATTATTATGATTTGAGCGGAGAACCTTTATATCCTTTTGGTTTTGGATTGAGCTATACGACTTTTGAAATTTCAGATTTACAATTAAATCAAACAAAGTATTCTGAAAACGAAACGATTATTGCTAAAGTTAAAGTTAAAAATACAGGTTCAAAAGCGGGAAGTGAAGTTGTTCAATTATATGTAAAAGATTTGCTGGCTTCAGTTTCAAGACCGGTTATTGAGTTGAAAGATTTCCAAAAAGTAGTGTTAAAACCGGGAGAATCAAAGCAGATTTTGATTGAAGTTCCGGTTCAGGAATTGAAATTTTTAGATGAAAAAATGAATTGGATTGTAGAAAAAGGAACCTACAGAATCATGGTTGGAAATTCTTCAAAAAATCTTCCTTTAAAACAAAATATTGAAGTTCAGTAAATGTTGTTTAGAATGTTGGTATGATATATGTAATATTTATTTTAAATCTGAATGAATTTAATTGATAATGATTAATTCATTAAAGTCATTCAAAAAAGTAAAGGTCATGAAAAAGTTATTTATATCAACAGTTTTATTGATAGGTTTATCAGCAACGGCATACGCGCAACAACGCCCGCCTGCACCGCCACATCCTTCGAAAACGCAATTATACAACAGTAAACTGAGTGAATTAAATAAAAGGTATAATGCAGAAAAGAAAATGATTTTAAATCATCCTGTTGCAACCAAGAAAATGAAGCAGGATCAGCTTAGAGCATTAAATGAAAGATACCAGAATGAAAAACGTTTGCTGAGAACTGCTAAATAGATATTTAAAATATTATTAAAGTGAAAATTTCAATATCTGTTCAGTTTTATGAGATTTTTAAATTAAAATAAAATTTATTGAAAGAGAATGCTTTTTGTGTTCTCTTTTTTGTTTATAATTAAATAAAAATGGTGATTATTATGCATCACCTCACGAATTACCAGAAACGTGGTGCATCCAATATTTTTCCTTAAATTCGCATAAAAATTTTAAACTAATGAATTACGATATTATTGTTATCGGGAGTGGTCCTGGTGGATATGTTACTGCAATCAGAGCGGCACAGTTGGGTTTCAAAACTGCAATTATCGAGAAAGAAAATTTAGGTGGAATTTGCCTCAACTGGGGATGTATTCCAACTAAAGCTTTGTTGAAGTCGGCTCAGGTTTTTCATTATATTAATCATGCAGAAGATTACGGTTTGAATAAAGTGGAAGCTAGTTTTGAGTTTCCAAACGTAATTCAGAGAAGCCGTGGTGTTGCCTCTAAAATGAGCAAAGGGATTGAATTCTTGATGAAAAAGAATAAAATCGACGTTATTTTAGGAACTGCAAAAGTACAAAAAGGTAAAAAAGTTTCTGTTACAGATAAAGACGGGAAAGTAACTGAATATACAGGTACTCACATCATTATCGCAACTGGAGCTCGTTCAAGAGAATTACCAAACTTGCCACAAGATGGTAAAAAAGTAATCGGATACAGACAGGCATTATCTCTTCCTGAGCAACCAAAATCTATGATTGTTGTAGGTTCTGGAGCGATCGGAGTTGAGTTTGCTGATTTCTATAACACAATGGGCACAAAAGTAACTGTTGTTGAATTTATGCCAAACATCGTTCCTGTGGAGGATGAAGACGTTTCTAAGCACTTAGAAAAATCTTTGAAAAAATCAGGGATCGAAATTATGGTAAATGCTTCTGTAGAAAGCGTGGACACAAGCGGAGAAGGTGTAAAAGCTACTGTGAAAACAGCAAAAGGAAACATCGTTCTTGAAGCTGATATCTTATTATCTGCTGTTGGAATCGCTGCCAACATCGAGAACATCGGTCTTGAAGAAGTGGGAATTCAGACAGATAAAGGCAGAGTTTTGGTAAATGAATGGTACGAAACTTCAGTTCCGGGATATTACGCAATCGGAGATTTGATCCCGACTCAGGCTTTAGCTCACGTTGCTTCTGCTGAAGGGATTACTTGTGTTGAAAAAATCAAAGGAATGCACGTTGAGAAAATCGACTATGGCAATATTCCTGGATGTACGTATTGTCATCCTGAAGTTGCTTCTGTTGGTCTTACAGAAAAGCAGGCTAAAGAAAAAGGATACGAAATCAAAGTGGGTAAATTCCCTCTTTCTGCAAGTGGAAAAGCTACTGCAAACGGAAATACAGATGGTTTCGTTAAAGTAATTTTCGATGCTAAATATGGTGAGTGGTTAGGTTGCCACATGATCGGAGAAGGGGTTACCGATATGGTTGCAGAAGCTGTTGTTGCTAGAAAATTAGAAACGACTGGTCACGAGATCATCAAGTCAATTCACCCGCACCCAACGGTTTCTGAAGCGATTATGGAAGCTGCTGCTGCTGCTTATGGAGAAGTAATTCATATTTAATTTTTCACTTTGTCAAAGTTGAAAATCTTTGACAAAGTTTAACAATATCAAAACCACAGATTCTGTCTGTGGTTTTTTCTTTTTGTAAGATGATTTTTTTTGATTTTATTTCACTTATTTTCTTAATTTTATTCGCCTAATAAAAATACAAATTAAAATAAATTATGTTTAAGAAATTAGCTGCAGAAGCATTAGGATTGGGAGACATCGGTAAGATCATTCCTTCTCAGGATTATGATAAAGTAGACTCTGATGATTATATTTTGTCGGAAGACAATGAGAAAATTTTCTTCTTGATTAAATCTAAAAGAGACGAATATTGTTTTACCAACAGAGCTTTGATTCACATCGACGGAGCCAGTGCGATTGATAGGAAGAGAATTTTAAGAAGATACGAATATTATCAATTTCCTTTTTCAAACGTGACTTTACAAACTGCAGGAACGATTGATTTGGATGCTGAAATTTCATTCAATATCGGAAATGTTCCGTTGATGATCAGCGTTGCAAAAGCCCAAATCGATCAGTTGAAAGACTTGTACAAAGCACTTTTGGCAATTCAGCAGGAAGTTCATCATAATCATTCATTACTGAATTTTTCTAATGACAGCATCCAGAAAGCAATTGGCAGCGTAGCGTCGGGAAAGCAAGAAAATGTTTCGAAAAGTCAGGAACTAAAGGCCATCAACGAATATATTTTCGCCTGGAATACCAATAGTTTTGATCGATATACCCAAAAAGATTTCTCCAAAATTTTTGAAAAGTATATTAATAATTAAAAATTATATTGTAGATATGTAACCGCAGATTTTGTCTGTGGTTTTTTGTATTAAAACAATTAACAAAATATTTAGAATAATTAAATACCATATTATAGGAGGTTTTCTTACATTTATTCAATGAACTTTGAAAAAACAGGATTGGTTTTATCGGGCGGCGGAACCAAAGGTATTGCTCATGCAGGAGTATTAAAATTCCTAAACGAACAGAATATTGATATCGACATTCTGGCTTGTTGTAGTGCCGGTTCTATTGTAGGTTGTCTTTATGCAATTGGCAAAAAACCTGAAGAGATTTTAGATTTCTTTCAGTCAGTGTACTTTTTCAATTGGAAACATTTTGCATTCAATCAGCCTGGTTTGGTCTCTTCAGTTATTTTTAATAACTATCTGAAACCTATTTTTCATGATATGAAAATTGGGGATTTAGATAAGGAAGTGAAAATTGTTGCTACAGAATTGGTTGGGGGAACGGAGAAAATTTTTGATAAGGACTTCCTTGTTACTGATGCAATCATCGCTTCATGTTCCATTCCGGGAATTACGACACCTTATATTTTGGGCGAGGAAATGTATTGTGATGGAGGTGTTCTGAACAACTTTCCCGCAGATATTATCCGTGATGATTGTGATAAACTGATTGGCATTTTTGTTTCGCCTCCTCATGATATTAAAATCAACGATTTAAAATCGATTAAAGCCATTGTTTCAAGATCTTATGATCTGCTGTCATATCGCATCGAAAAGGTTAAATTTGAATATTGTGACTGGTTTATTTCGTCTCAGGATTTATCGAGCTACGGAACTTTTGAACGAAAAAAAGACCGGTTAGAACAAATTTTCAATATCGGATATCGTGCAGCTAAAGAAAGCTTTGCAGAAAGCAATTATTTTACACAACTGAAACAATTAGGCTCATAAAGAAAAAACTCTCACTTTTAAAGCGAGAGTTTGATATTTAATTTTTAACGATTTGCGCATCCTGATTGACGATTGTTTTACCGTTTTGATCGATAACAACTAATGTGTAAGGTGCTTTTTTCGCTGAGGCAGTAAGGTAATTTCTCCAAACCTGATAAATTGTTCCATTATTATTAAATTCAAAATAATAATTTCCTCCTGATCCGTCCGGAATCAATTCTCCGTTACTGATAATCATAGCTGGTTTTGCCGTAATTTTCGTATTTGCTCCCCAAGATTGATACAGGTAGTTTCCATTGGGTTGTTTATCAATTCTTACTTTAAATTTTTTAGTTTTAATAATAACCGATTTTGGAACGTTCTGAAAATATCCCGTTCCGTTATCTTTAATAGGATTGGGCGTAAAATCGTTCGCTGAAATCAGAGAAAACTGAGCAATGCATAGCGCTCCCAATAATAATTTCTTGATCATTTTATTTGTTTTAAAATTATAAAATGGGAATCAAATTTAGAGCCAATTAATATTGATTAGAATCTTTTTAGCTAAAAATAAATGTTTATTAAGCCTTAATTTCAGCCTCAGTCTTAACCTCAAAATTCTGGGTATAATGCGCAAAAGCTTCTTCCAGACTGCTAAATTTTCCTTTAAACTCATCGATATTGCAATCCTGAAGAATATTTCCTTTATGAATAAGAATCACGCGGGTACAAAGTGCTTCAACTTCCTGCATGATGTGTGTAGAAAGCAAAACCGTCTTTTCTTTACCGATCTCTTTCACCACATTTCTGATTTCAAGAATCTGATTCGGGTCTAATCCGTTTGTAGGCTCATCCAGGATCAACAAATCCGGATGATGAATAATTGCCTGCGCTAAACCAACCCTTTGCTTGTAACCTTTAGAAAGCTGTCCTATTTTTTTCGATTTTTCGGGAGTAATTCCGACCAGTTCGATAACTTCATCTACTCTGGCTTCAGAAATTTTGTGAATATTGGCTACAAACTGAAGGTATTCTTTCACATACATTTCAAGGTAAAGCGGATTGTTTTCAGGCAGGAAACCGATCTTTTTTTTGCTTTCAATCTCGTTTTCTGTAATGTTTTTTCCGTTAAAAATAATTTCACCTTCATCGATTTTCAATGCCCCAACAATAGATTTCATCAAAGTCGATTTCCCTGCTCCGTTCGGTCCCAAAAGCCCGATGATTTCACTTTTATCAATATTGATATTGATTGTATTAAGAGCAGTCTGCTCACCAAATTTCTTTGTTAAATTGATTACCTGAAGAGACATAAAATGAAATATTTTGGCAAAAATAGAAATAAAAAAACTCATTCGGTAAGAATGAGTTGATATATGTTTAAAAAACAGAATTTATTTTCTCTTTTTTGTCGTTTTAGCCGGAGTTTTTGATGAAGCCGGAGTTTGGTTTGTATTATTATACTGAGTCTGTGTTGCTGTATTGTTTACAGGATTTACAGGCACTTGCTTCACGGCAGCTTTATAAAGAGCAGCTTTCGGAGTTCCGATCCCAAAAATTTTGTCGATCTGCTTTTTATTCAAAAACTGAGATTTACCAACATATTTTTTATTCTTGTTGATGTACTGAATAAACTGTACTGTCGGTTGGCCGTAGTTTCTTTCATACTGAAGCTCGATGATGTCATTGGGAAGTTCTAAAGAAATATTTCCTGCAGGCTGATCGATAAAACCGTCGGTAATCATTTTATAAAGTTCCTGTACATCACCATTCATATCATTGAATGAGAATGACCTGAACGTATTGAGATTACTCGTATTAATATCCTGATAATTGAAAGTGAACTTATTATCTTTTTTATATAATCCGACAGAATTATCTTTTCCTATTTCGACTAAAGTTTCGTTTTTCAGGACTTTAATCTGCGAAAATACAGATATTCCGAAAAAACAGGTAAGAAGTAAAATTATCTTTCTCATGTGATTTTTTGTTTAATACTTTGGTTGGTAATGCTAATTTACAGATAAAAATAACAAACACCAATTTTTTTATTGAGGCAAAAATAACGTTTTTTTTCAATTTACCTTTTTGATTGTTATGCTGTTCGTAACATTATTATGATTAAAAACTATTATAGAAATGATTTAAAAAAAGGGTATATGTCAAAATTTTGTATTTATGTTTGTTACTTATTGAAAGATTATCAAAGGATTAGCGTTTTTTATTGTAAATAAATTTTTCAGAATTGGTATTTTCTTTATAAAGGTAATGTGGTACTGATTTTGCGCTGATTCTTCACTATAAATATAATTTGCTGAATAATAGTCGCTTGTTTATTTTTAGCTTTTGTATAATTTTAATGAAAATTTAATATTTAAAAAAATAATATTATGGTCTGATATTATTTAATTCAGGATAAAAATTCAAACATATCATGAAAAAAACAATTTTATTGATCATACTAATCGTACTTGGTGCATGCAATAAAGCCAATGAAAATCCGAAAGATTTGGCTTTAAACAAAAGCAAATTATTGCCAAAAGCAAACTCTGCAGAACCTGTAAGAAAAATTTCAACAGATGAAGCAAAAAGACTGGCTGAAAAACAATTTCAAAAATATCTGCCCAAAATACTCGATTCCCATAATGCATATTTGGATAGTCAGGATACATTTACAGGAGATTTTACCGGTGACGGAACTGATGATGTCTTGATTTATTTTTCTCTCGCTCCCAAAGAAGGCGGAAACACTATTGTTGGGCAAGGTTTGGTTTTATATAAGAATACCGGAACTAATATTAAAGTTATTGGAGGGTACGAACCTGATTATTTGTTTAATTTTAAAAAAATAAATAGCGGTAAAATCTACGTTGAAAAATTAGAATATGCCGAAACAGACGGAAGATGCTGCCCATCTATCAGAACAGAGCATCAGCTTACCATTTCCGGAACTAAAATTTATTAAGGAAATACCAAAAAACACCAATTACATATGAAAAATCTGATAGGAGCTTCTGTATCGCTAATAATCTTTATAAGCTGTGGAGGCAAACAAATGTCTTCAAAATATGAAAATATCGAAGTTCCAAATAATCAATCAGCTCTTGAAATAGAACATATAGATTCTGCTGAAGCAAAAAAAATTCTTGAAACTCCTGTTATCAGATATCAAAATTCAATAAATGGTTATCAATTCAACCTGCCATTCAATTACAGAATTAATTTTGTTGATTCAGGAAATGATTCGGGGAGCTATTATCAATTTCAATGGAAAATTAATGACAAATTTTCAATAGACAGTAATGCAAAAGGATTCAAGCGTTTTTCTGTTTCCAATTTTATACCTTATATTCCTTCAGGCACAGGTGAAGGCGATTTTTTTGTTGTACCCGATCTTCATTCGGCTCAATTAAAAATTTCTGATGTTCTCAAAACAGCTGATGAAACTTTTTTTACGGATAGTAACACTGCGATCATTAAACTGGATGGTAGAGTAAGAGCATTCTTTTTTGAATATCTTCCAAAATCAAAAGAATATCTGATCTATCTGAGCAATACACCTTTTTGGAACAAAAAGCCACAGCCAACATCCGAAGAAGAATTAAACCAATTGCTTCACCAATTGAGAATGGCTAAAAATATAATGAAACCTATTGGTAATCAAAATAAAGACTGGAATTCTTATAAAAATCAACTTTCAATTTTAGAAAAAGATTTTTTCAATACTATAAATACTGAAACGAAAAGTGCATTTTCTAAAGATACCAATTTAAAAGTTTATGCTCCTGCAGATCAGGGAAATTTTGAGTATTATACGGTTTTTAAAAATAATCAAGAACTTGAAGCGGTTTGGACAAAACTTCAGTCTGCCCCTAAAAACGGAGTAATTTCTATTACTGAAGCTGATAAAATGTTTCAATATCTGTCGGAAAACAATTTCAGATTTTTTTACAACTCCAAATATAAGGTGATAGATAAAAATATTTCGAGTGCAATATTTAAAAGAGACTCCGAAGATTCATTCTGTTTGGTAACCCAAACAAAGGATAAACAATTTTTCATTTTTAAAACATTCCCGGCTCTTACAACAATGAGTAAAGATTATTATAAAAATGAGATTGAATTTTACAAAGAACTATTCGAAAACTATAATTAAAAGGCGTTTACCTGAAAGAATAAAACGTGTTTTTTAGTTGATAAACCAAATTTCAAACCGGCTTCCTTGTTCCAAAGGTTTATAATTGAGATAACCTTTATGGGCTTCGATAATACTTTTACTCAGCGTCAAACCAATTCCGGAACCGCCACTTCTCGTCGTAAAAAACGGTAGAAAAATCTTATCCTGAATTTCCTTTTGAATTCCGATTCCATTGTCTTCTACACTTAGAATGACACGGTTATTTTGAGTTTTTATTTCTGTTTTAATCGTTCTTTCAACATTATCAGAAACGGCGTAAATGGCGTTGAGATAAAGATTGATCAGACAACGTTCAATCATTTTTTCATCTGCTAAAACCACTAGATTTTCTAATGAATTAATGATCTTAATTTGTTTTTTGTCAAATTCAGGTTTCAGAAAACTGAGTGCAGATTCTACAATTTTATGTAAAGGAACGGTTTGAAAAACGGGTTTTGGGAGCTCTGCAACTTGCCTGTAATCATCTACAAAATTCAATAATTGTTTCGATTTTGAATTGATAATCATCAGACTTTCTTTCATGTCTTGTTGATCTTCTTTTTCGATGGTTTCCTGATTGGCGATATATTCAAGGTTTTGAATTAAGCTGTTCACAGGAGTCAATGTATTCAAAAGTTCGTGAGAAATTACTTTCATCAGGTTGTTCCACGCCAGTTTTTCTTTTTGTTCAATAATTTTCTGAACCGATTCTAAACTGATGATGCAAAAACGATGTTTCGCATTCTGAACTTTTTTGGTTCTGAGAGAAAATGACTGTTTCGTATTTTCATTAATTGAAATATCAAAAAATTCCTGAGAGTTTTCGTAGCGGGTATGTTGGATAATTTTATAAAAATCCGGAGCTTTATTTTCATAAAGATTCCAGGAATTGTATTTCGGGATCTGCAAAATTTCCAGAAAGACAGGGTTCACATAAAAAATATCCCAATGATTATTTTTTTCGGTTAAAATCATCAAACCAATTTCCAGTTGATTTAAAATTTCTTCATACAGAAGTTTGTAGGAAGACTGCGAAAGATGTTCTTCTTTGCTTTGATAATAAAGTTTAACGGCATTATCGACCAAACTGTTTTCTTCAGATTTCGGAAATAATGAAAAATCCTTTTTCTGAATTGCCAAAAGCAGTTTTTCCGTTTTCTGAATATAAGACAAAGCTGAATTTTGAGCCAAAAAAATACAGAGCAAACTTATCAATGAAAACAAAATACAATTAATCCATTTGTTGTGAGAATAAAAATCAAACGCAAAAATCCCACTGACGATGGCCAAAAGAATAAATATGATCCAGAATATTTGTTGTTTTTTCATTTTGTACTCTTTCTTTAAAGCCTTTTCAAGGCTAATAATTCGATTTTAACATCCATCAACCAAAAACTATCAACCAATTTACAACTCAAACTTCTCCATTCTTCTGTACAACGCTGCTCTCGATAAGCCTAAATCTTCTGCAGCCGAAGAAATATTTCCTCGGTGTTTTTTCAAGGCTTTTTTAATCAATATTTCTTCCATTTCTTCAAGATTCAGATTGATCATTGTACTTTCAGATTCTTCAGGTTGTGGCATCAGCAATTTAAGATTTTTCTCATTGGAAAGAATCACGCTTCTTTCGATGCAATGGTCGAGTTCACGGATATTTCCCGGCCAGGAATAATGCGTTAATTCTGAAATTAAAACTTCATTTAAAGCCAAATCAGGTTTGTGATATTTCTGTTTGTATTTATCCAGAAAATATTCGGATAGATTCGAAATATCCTCTAAGCGTTCTTTCAAGCTCGGAATATTTAATTCTACCGTATTGATTCTATAATACAAATCTTTTCGGAAACGGTTTTCTGCAACGGCTTTTTTAAGATTCTCGTTGGTTGCAAAAATAAACCTCACATCCAATAGTCGCTCTTTGCTTTCTCCGATTCTCGACAGTTTTCTGTTTTGAATCAAACTCAATAATTTAGTCTGAAGATGAAGCGGAAGATTCCCGATTTCGTCAAGGAAAACGGTTCCGTTTTCGGCATTTTCAATTTTTCCGGCGTAATCCTGATGCGCATCGGTAAAGGCTCCTTTTTTATACCCGAATAATTCGGCCTCAAAAAGATTTTCCGAAAGACTTCCCAAATCGATATGAACAAAAGGCTGGTTTTTTCTTTCCGATAATTCATGAATATGCTCTGCCAAAACATATTTTCCGGTTCCGTTTTCGCCGAGAAGCAGAACATTCGCGTCAGTCGGAGCGACTCTTGTGATTTGTTCCATCACATCTTTCATCGCAAAAGACTGCGTTTCCAATTGATATTGATTGGTTTTGATGCTGATATTTTCCCACTGATTCAGTTTTTTATTTTTTCGGGAAATATCGACGGCGAGATTCACAGAAGCGTACAATTTTTCGTTATTCCAGGGTTTTAAAATAAAATCAGAAGCGCCATTTTTCAAAGCTTCAACCGCCAATTCCACTTCTCCATAAGCGGTCATCAGGATGATTGGAAGTTGAGGTTCCAAAGTTTTGATTTCCTGCATCCAATATAAGCCGTCTTGTCCGTTTTCAAAACCTTTTCGGAAATTCATATCGAGAAGAACTGTGTCAACTTGCTGTTCGGATAAAAATTTCAGAATATTTTTTGGCTGACTGAGGCAACTTACTTCTGTGAAAAACTTCTTGAGCCAGACTCTCGCCGAAAACAAAATATCCTCGTCATCATCAACAATTAAAATATGAGCTTCTTTTTTTCGCATTTTTTTATTTAATAGTTTTTACAGC
Source organism: Chryseobacterium formosense (assembly GCF_900116415.1). Lineage (GTDB taxonomy): Bacteria > Bacteroidota > Bacteroidia > Flavobacteriales > Weeksellaceae > Chryseobacterium > Chryseobacterium formosense. The sequence goes on from NZ_FPAP01000001.1 coordinate 230,605, forward strand.
AATTTTTTACATTCGAAACGTTCTTTTACTTCGATTAAGGCTAAATGTAGTTTCCGTTCAAGTTCTTTCTTAGGTGGTAATTCCGTCCAGTATTCGGCAACCATAATTCCATCTTTATGCATTTCCAAAAGCTCTACTTGCTCTTTACTGCTTTCTGCACAAAGTATTAGTCCAATTGGCATTTCTTCACCTTCCTGCCTTTCGTTTTTGTTGAGCCATTTCAGGTATAGTTCCATTTGACCTTTGTATTTTGCCTGGAATTTTCCTAATTTCAATTCGATTGCCACTAATCTTTTTAATGAACGATGATAAAACAAAAGATCAAGATAGAAATCTTCTCTATCGATAATTATTCTTTTTTGACGTTCTACAAAGGCAAATCCTTTTCCTAATTCTAAGATGAATTTTTCCAATTCATGAAGAATAGCTGTCTCAATATTTTTTTCTAAATATTCGTTCTGTAACCCAAGAAAATCTAATAGATATGGATCTTTGAAAGTATTGATAGGGAAGTTTTCGTTTTGAGATGATTGTAGATTCACAATTTCAGTTCTTTCAAAAGCTTTATTGGTAATTTGTTTTCGGAGTTCTCTTACACCAAATGTTTCACTTATGGCTAATTGTGCGTAAAATTGTTGAGCTTCGACTGATTTTAAAGGAATTAAAACCAAAAAATGAGACCACGTCAATTGTCGTGACAGTGTAACGACAATTTGCAAATCAGAATAGATTTCTGCAAATTGCATCATTCTTCGTACGTTTTTTTCTGCAAAATTTCTTCCGTAAGAAGTTTCCAAATGTGCCGACACTGTCGACACAATTTGTTTTCCATATTCTGCACGCTGGTTTTGCAGAATATCATCATTAATACGTTTTCCAACCTGCCAAAACAAAATTGTTAGGGTACTGTTAGCTTGCATCGCCACCTGCTGACGACTTTGCTCTATTAAATAAGATAAATCCGAGAACAATTTTTCGTTTGAAAAAATGATTTGATTATCTGAAGATTCTGTATTTTTTAATTTCTTAGCCATAATTTTTATTCATCATTCTGTAAAATATATTGAAGATATCAATAGTCAACTGTGTCCATTTTCGCACAAAAAGTGTCCGATAATGAACAGTTTTAAAATTAATTAAATTTCTTTAATCACATTTACAATGCGTTATAGATTCATAAACCTCTGGCAAGTGTATTGTGTAATTGTTTGTAAATAAATCGGTTATCTACAATATGGATACGAAAATAGTAAAAAAGAAATCTAAATTAAAATTTGTCCTAATTATATTTACCTCTGTTTTGGCAGTTTCAGTTTTTGGATGGTATTTTCTTAATCAGAAAAAAACATATAATGTAAAGTCAGAAGATATTACAGTTGAAGAAGTGACGAAAGGGAAATTCGAAGATATGCTGATGGTCACTGCACAGACGCAGTCGCTCAATTCTTCTTTGGTAAATGTTCTGGAAGGTGGTGCTGTAAAAGAAATTTTTGCAGAAGACGGTCAGATACTAATAAAAGGACAACCCATTGCAAGAGTTTACAACCCGAATACAGAATTCAATTACCTGAATCAGGAAACGGGAATTATGCAACAGATCAGCCAGATGAGAAGTTCGCTTTTGGAATTAAAAAATCAGGAATTCAATCAGGATAAAGAATTACTGCAGTCTCAGAATGACTATAATACGGCGTTGCAAACTTTTAATCTTCAAAAAAGATTGTATGATGCAGAAATCGGAAAGAAAACTGATTATGATATTGCATTTCAGAATTTGAATTATCAAAAAGACAGAAAACAAATCGTGGAAAAAGGCGCTTATAATGAGAAAATTTCGAGAAATTCCCAGTTTGCAGCAATAAACAGCTCAATTAACCAAATGGAAAAAAGTTTAAATATCCTCCGTTCCAACAAAAACAATTTCCTGATTATGTCGCCTGCTTCTGGGAGATTGTCATCATTTAATATTTCTTTAGGACAGAATTTAACGACAGGAGAAAGTGTCGGGAAAATTGATTTGATGGGCGGTTACAAACTGGTAGCAAAAGTAGACGAATATTATATTAATAAATTAACCAACGGCATCAAAGGAAGTTTAGATAATAACGGAAAAGAATATGAAGTCATTATCACCAAAATTCTTCCGGAAGTGAAAGACGGACAATTTTCTGTGGAACTGAATTTCATCGACGCAAAAATTTCAACTCTGAAAATAGGGATGACTTTCGGAGTGAAACTGAAATTATCTGCCGACACGCAAAGTATGATGATTCCGAAAGGAAATTTCTACAAAGACACGAACGGAAAATGGATCTTTGTCGTGAAAGGTAACAAGGCAGCAAAACGAAATATCAGTTTAGGAAGAGAAAATCCTCTTTATTATGAAGTAGTTTCAGGATTAAAGCAAGGCGAATCGGTAATTACTTCTGATTATACTGAACTGAAAAAATATGAGATATTAGATATTAAAAAATAAATTTTTAACAGTTAATTTTAAAACTAAATAATACACTTTAAATAAAAAATAGCAAAATGATCAATATTCAAAACCTTTCAAAAGTCTATAAAACTGAAGATGTTCAAACCAACGCACTTAATAATGTGAGCCTGCAAATCAAAGAAGGCGAATTTGTTGCGATAATGGGACCTTCCGGTTGTGGAAAATCGACTTTTCTTAATATTCTTGGACTTTTGGACAGTGCTTCCTCAGGTTCTTACCAATTTGAATCGACTGAAACAATCGGAACTTCTGAAAAGAAAAAATCTGACATCCGAAAGAGAAATATCGGTTTTATTTTTCAGAATTTTAATCTTATTGATGAACTTACAGTTTATGAAAATATCGAATTACCATTGATTTACAACGGTGTTTCTTCCTCAGAAAGAAAAAGAAGAGTAGAAGAGATTATGGAGAAAATTAATATTTCTCATAGAGCAAAGCATTATCCGCAACAGCTTTCCGGAGGTCAGCAACAAAGAGCGGCTGTTGCAAGAGCTTTGGTTACCCGTCCAAAATTAATTCTTGCCGATGAGCCAACCGGAAATCTGGACAGCTCAAACGGAAATGAGGTAATGAATCTTCTTGCGGAACTTCATAGAGAAGGTTCTACGATCGCAATGGTAACGCATTCTTCCTACGATGCAGGTTATGCTTCCAGAATTGTAAATATGAAAGATGGTGAAATCTTTTCCGAAGAACATTCTTCCCAAAGAAAAGATGTTTTCGAAAAGGCTGATTCTAAAAACTTTGAGTAAAAAAAGCGGGAAGCGGGGTGATCGGAGCAGGAAGTTATCGAACGCAATAATTTAAACATCCAGCTTCCATCATCCAGCTTCCAACCTAAAAAACCACAATTATGCTAAACAACTGGCTCAAAATTGCCTTCATCAATTATAAAAAGAACTGGCTTTCCACCATCATCAATTTGTTTGGATTAACCATCGGTCTTACAGGGTTTATGCTCATTCTCATGCATTGGAATGACGAAGAATCCTACGAAAAATGGAACCCGAAGAAGAACCAAATCTATGGAATTCAGAGTTATTATAAAAAAGATAAAGGGTACGGAAGCAATATCTCTATCCCTATGGCAGAACGCGCTGCAAAGCTGATTCCGGAAGTGAAAGATTTTGTTCTTTTTAATTCGTCCGGAATGGGTTTCAAGATGACAACAAAAAACAAAACGGTTTATCAACAAGACGGAATAGCAACATCCGAAAATTTCTTCAATTTTTTTCCATTTAAATTAATTTCAGGAAGTTTTAAAAATGCTCTTAAAAGCGAAAATGCAGTTGCTCTTTCTACAACTTCAGCCAAAAATGTTTTTGGAAGAACCAATGTTGCGGGAGAAAGCCTGAAATTTAATGGTAAAAATTATATCGTAACTGCCGTTTATGAATTACCGAAGGAAAACAGTCTCATAAAACCTGAATTTATTATTCTGGCTTATGAACAGATGAAAAATGATAAAGAAGCTTGGGGAAGTTTTAATTACGGATGTTTTTTTATGTTGAAAAAAGATGCCGATTTAGTTGCTGTGCAAAATAAATTGGTAAAAGAAGTTTTCGAATATAGAGCAAAAATCAATGAAGAAGGTTCTGGTGTTACCATTGAGAAATATATGGAATTGTATGGTCCGAATAGTTGTGAGCTGATACCATTAGACAAATTAAAACTTCATGCAAAAGCTTATTGGTTCGGAAATGGCGATTTACAAACAATGATGATTTTGCTAACGCTTTCTATTTTGATTGTTGTTCTGTCAGCTATAAATTTTATTAATCTAAAAACAGCGCAAGCTTCTCAGCGTGCCAAAGAAATCGGTGTAAGAAAAGCCATAGGAAGTACAAAATCGAGTTTGGTTTTTCAATTTTTATTGGAAGCGTTTATCATTTGTTTTGCATCATATCTTCTTTCTTTGGCTTTAGCAGAGCTTCTTCTGCCAAGTTTCAATAAGTTTTATGACAAAGAAATCGTGATGAATGACTGGCATATTTACTTTTATTCTTTCTCGATGGTTTTGGCGGTTACCTTGATTTCCGGATTAATTCCGGCAATGTATTTATCGAACTTCAAAGCTATTGAAACTTTAAAAGGAAATTTTGCAAGAAGCAAAAACGGGATTTGGTTGAGAAATGGAATCTTGACCTTGCAATTAATGATTTCTTCATTTTTCATTATTGGAGGTTTGGTTGTAAACTCACAAGTGAAACATATGATGGATAAAGACCTTGGTTTTAGTGGAAAGCAAATATTGTACGTTAATTTTAGTGAGAATGTAGAAAAACCCTGGCTGAAATATGAACGCTTGAAAAATGAGTTAAGTAAAATTGAAGGTATTGAAAGTGTTTCTTTCGGAGAAGCGGTTCCGGGAAGTGGCAGATTCAGTAATTCAAATGTAGATTTTAGAGATAAAAGCATCAATGCCCAGCACGGTTCTATGGATTTTGATTATCTCCAGTTTATGAATGTAAAATTGAAAAAAGGCCGCTGGCTGAATCCTAATTTAGCCTCCGATACAATTGCAAATGTTATAGTAAATGAAGCTTTTGTGAAAAAATTCGGATGGACAGATGATGAAGCTTTGAAAAATGAAATTCGTCCCGGTTTTGATAGCAAACCTTATCATATTGTAGGAATTGTGAACGATTTTAATATGTGGAGCCCGAAAACTGCAGTGGAACCCATCACATTTTTCCATTACAAAGAAACTACCTGGAAAAGATTTGGTGTGTATAATATTCAATTGAAATTGAAAGCAGATGATATTGATGCAACGGTAAAAAGAATCAAAAAATATTGGCAAGAAAAAGCAGAACCAGGTTATCCTTTTGATTCCTATTTTATTGATAAAAAATTTGCTGAAAATTTTGTTAAATACCAAAAACAGCAAATACTTTTCACAATTTTGAATGCAATGGTTTTGATGGTAGCCTTACTTGGGTTATTTGCATTATCATCATTAATGATCGAACAAAAACTGAAAGATGTTGCCATTAGGAAAACTTTAGGAGCATCAGACAAAGCTTTAATTATTGGATTAACAAAACAATTCCTTTGGATTACGCTGATTGCTGTTTTAATAAGCATTCCGATCAGTTATTATCTGATGAACGAGTGGCTGAAAGATTTTGCTTACCGAATTGATATGCCTGTTCTTCCTTTCGTTCTGAGTCTTATTTTATTATTAATTCTCACTTTCGCTGTTGTCAGTATAAAAGCGTATCAAGCATCAAAAGTGAATCTTGTGAAATATCTGAAATACGAATAAACTGTTGCTCATTGTTTGTTGATAGTTGATAGGAAATTCTTACAACTAACAACTGACAACCAAAAACCAACAACCAAAATTATGATTAAAAACTGGCTCAAAATAGCATTTATCAATTATAGAAAAAACTGGCTTTCTACCATTATCAATGTTTTGGGATTGAGTGTTGGCTTATGTGTTTTTCTGTTGATCTATATTCATTGGCAGGACGAGAAATCGTATGAACAATGGAACCCGAATAAAGAAAATATTTATCTTGTAGAGAACTGGAATTCGTCATTCGGAACAATGGCGGTTTCCAGCTATCCACAAATATTCGAATCGAAAGAAACATACCCGGAAATTGAAGATGCAACAATATTTAACGACTGGGGAAGAAAGAAAATTAGTTTCGGGAGCAATTCAGCTTATGTAACGGCGGGAGCAACAGTTAATTCTTTTTTTAACTTTTTCCCTTTTGAGAAAGTTGCAGGAGATTATAAAAATGCTTTGACGGATATAAATAAAGTGGCATTGTCTGAAGAAACGGCGAGACTACTTTTTGGTGACGATTATATAGAATCTATCGGAAAAACGGTCAGAGTTGAGGTTGATGATAAAAATTATATCGTTACCGCCATTTATAAAAAACCAACGGAAAATACTGTTTTTAAACCTGATTTCGTGTTTATGAATCCCTATATGGAAAACAGTAAAACCCAATGGACGAGTTACAGCTATTATGGATTTTTTAAAATGAAACCGGGTTCAGATATTAAAGCTATCGAAAATAAAATTTCAAAAAAAATACAAAAGGAAGATGAAATTTCAGCAAAAAAATGGGGTTATGAAATTGATAAGAAAAACCCGTTAAAAGTTTATCTGTCGCCACTTGCCAATATAAAGCTTGATGCAAAAAGTGAAGGCATTAATAAAGGCGACAAAAAATCGATCATGATTTTGTTAGGATTATCCGGGTTGATATTGCTTTTGTCTGGGATTAACCTAATAAATATTAAAACAGCTCAGGCTTCACAAAGAGCGAAAGAAGTCGGCGTAAGAAAAGCGGTAGGAAGTACAAAATCAAAACTGATTTTACAGTTTCTGCTGGAAACTTTTATAATTTGCTTTACGGCTTACATTCTTGCATTGGCAATGATTGAGCTTTTGCTGCCCTCTTACAATAAATTTCTTGGGAAGGAAATCGAGGTTAATAATTTAAGTCTGTTTCTTTACACAGGCTTGTTGCTGATTCTGTTTTCTCTGATCTCCGGGTTGATTCCTGCGATGTATCTTTCGAATTTTAAACCAATCAATACTTTAAAAGGAAATTTTGCAGGCAGCAAACACGGTGTCTGGCTGAGAAATTCTATTCTGACTGTACAATTGATCATCTCTTCGTTCTTTATTATTTGTTCGCTCATTATCCATGCTCAGGTAAAATATATGATGAGTAAAGATCTTGGTTTCAAAGGGGACCAGGTTGTTCAGATCGATTTTAAAGAGACCAAATGGGAGAATGATTACAATTTCAAAAAATATAAGCTGCTGAAAAATGAAATTTCTAAATTATCAGGCGTAACTGAAATTACAGGTTCTATTCAGTCGATAGGCAGAGGAATTACCAATAGTTCTGTAGCTAAAGATGCAAGAGACAGTACAAAAACAGTGGAAGGTACTGGTTTGGGAGCTATTGATGAAAATTATCTGCGTTTCTATAAAATAAAATTTTTGTCGGGAAGAGATCTGAACTGGAAAATAGCTTCGGATACCATCAATGGAGCTGTGGTAAATGAAACTTTTGCTAAAAAATTAGGCTTTAATCCTAAAACTGCTTTAGGTAAAGAAATTCTGACAGGCTGGGATGACAGGAAAAAATATAAAATTCTTGGCGTAGTACAGGACTTTTACTACAGTGGAGTCGACAAACAGATTACACCGGTCGTTTTCTTTAATTATGACAGAAACTGGGTGAAAAACAATATGTCTAATATTCAGATAAAAGTTTCCGGAAACGATATCGAAGGTACTTTGGAACGCATTAAAGAATTTTGGCTTACAAAAGCAGAACCGGGTTACCCATTTGAATATGAATTTGTAGATAAGCAGTTTGCAAAAACTTTCGAGAGATTCCAGAAACAACAAACATTGTTTACGACTCTGAATATTGTGGTTCTTGTCATCGCATTATTGGGATTATTTGCTTTATCCTCATTATTAATAGAGCAAAAACTAAAAGATGTAGCCATCAAAAAAACTTTAGGTGCCGACGAAAAAACAATTGTATGGGATTTAACCAAACGGTTTTTACTGATTTGTGTGATTGCCGTTATCATCAGTATGCCCTTTGGATATTATGCGATGAACGAATGGCTGAAAGATTTTCCTTACCGAATCGATATGCCGGTTTGGCCATATATTTTAAGCTTATTTTTATTGTTGATCCTAACCTTTACTGTGGTAAGTTTCAAAGCTTATCGCGCCACAAAAATTAGTCTCGTTAAATATCTGAAATACGAATAATGCCGGATGACAGATGCTGGAAGGTGGAAGTTTGATGTGTCTAAACCTCCTGCCTCCATCATCCATCTTCCTGCCAAATTTAAAACATGAAAAAAATACTCTTCATATTCATCATCAATCTATTTCCTGCTCAGGAAAGCTGGAATCTTCAGAAATGTCTGGATTATGCCTCTACAAATCATCCTTTGATTAAACAGGCAACCGTAAATATTCAGAAAAACGACCGGCAAATTGCAGCTTCAAAAGGAATGTTGTTACCATCAGTAAATGCGGGAGTGAATCACAGCTATAGTTTCGGTTCGTCTATTAATCAGTCAAACAACCAGCGAGAAGCGCTCAATACGCAATATGATCAGGTTTTTGCCCAGGCCAATGCTGAATTGTTTAACTGGAAAAATTATCTGAATATTTCTCTCTCAAAACTCAACAAAACAACGAGCACTTACAAACTGAAACAAGCTCAAAATGAAGTGAAATTGAATGTGATTCAGACTTTTTTCGCATATCAGAACAGTAAAAGCTGGCTTGATGTTTTAGAAACACAGATTTCAGGAATTGAAGAGCAGATCAAAAGAACTGAAAAAGAAGTTGAGATCGGAAACCGTTCTAAAAGTGATGTTTACGATATTAAAGCAAACCTTGGAACGTTGCAGGAGCAATGGGTTTCTGCAAAAAATCAACGTGATTTAGCCAAAATAAACCTTCTCAATGCTCTGAATTTGCAAGATGATTCGATAGATTTTGTGATGGCGGAAGAAGGTTTGTTGAGTGAAAATTTTTCGGATTCAGAATTTACGCAGAAATTGATAGAAAATAATCCTGCCTATAAAACCATACTTGCAGAAATTCAGGCTCAGGAAAAAAATATAAGTATCGAAAGATCGGGCTATTTACCAACTTTAACAGGAAATTACAGCTGGTCAACGTTTTATAATAAATTTTTAGGAAATAATCAATCTGTAAACATCAATTTTTCAGATCAGTTTAGCCAAAATAAAAATCAGTCGGTTTCATTTGGACTCAATATTCCTATTTTTAATAAGTTTCAAGTAAAAAACAATGTAGAAATTGCCAAACTGAACGTGATTAATTCTAATTACGATAAAGATTTAATTGTGAATGATCTCGCAAAATCGATCAATTCAATAAGAGCTCAGTTTCTGAATGCTCAGGAAAAATATAATCTTCTGGAATTAAATTTCGAAAACCAAAGACTCTCATTTCAAAAATCAGAAGAAAAATATAAAGAAGGTTTAATGGATGCCTACACGTTTTTTGTTGTCCGAAACAACTGGCTTCAGGCAAATTATAATCTTATCAACAGTAAAAATGACGTTATTCAGCAGACGGAACTGCTAAAGATTCTGAAGAATGGATTTTAAATAAAAATTCACTTTGAAATTTTATAGAAGATAACGCCACATACATCAAAGTAGGGTTATGGCTATTGATGTTTCATTAAAAATGAAGTGTTTATGCATTTATTTAAAAAGAAGTGCAGAAATTGAAAGACAGAAATTAAACCTCAAAGCAATCAGAAAATAAGAGATTTATTGATGGAAGTTCCGATGATGATGTAATTATTATATATTTTCAGTTGATTACAACTACTGCAATCATTGAAAGAAAGTTTCGCATAATTTTTTTACTGATTTGCATTTCCGTAAATTTGGCGTGTAAAAATAAATAAATCTTAAGTAAGAATGGAAAAGTATAATTACGGGGTCATTGGTCTCGGAGTCATGGGGAGAAATCTGCTTTATAATATTGCCGATAATGGTTTTTCTACAGCAGGATTCGATTTGGATGAAGAAAAAGTCATTGAGCTTCGAAATGGAGTGACTGAAGGTACAAAGGTAATCGGCTCTGTCTCTCTCGAAGAATTTGTAATCGGTCTAGACATTCCGAGAAAAATTATTTTGATGGTTCCTGCAGGCAAACCAGTGGATGCTGTTCTTGAAAGTATTACTCCGTTTCTCAGCCCGAAAGATGTTGTAATTGATGCTGGGAATTCTTATTTCAAAGATACTGAGAGACGTATTGCTGATTTGGCTTCTAAAAACCTGCATTTTATGGGAATGGGCGTTTCCGGAGGAGAGCAGGGTGCAAGAAGAGGCCCAAGTATTATGCCCGGTGGAGATTTGGAAGCTTTCAATTTAATAAAACCTATGCTGGAATTAATTTCAGCAAAAGTAAATGGTGAAGCTTGTACCGCTTACATGGGGAAAGGTTCAGCAGGAAATTATGTGAAAATGGTTCACAACGGAATCGAATATGCCATTATGCAATTAATCAGCGAGGCTTATGATTTGTTGAGAAAAGGAGCCGGTCTGAACAATGATCAGTTATACGAAGTTTTCAAAAACTGGAACGAAGGCGAAATGAATTCTTTCCTTATTGAAATCACAAGAGATATTTTCCAGCAAAAAGATGATTTGACAGACGGTTTTCTTGTTGATCAGATTTTAGATAAAGCCGGAGCAAAAGGAACCGGAAAATGGACTTCAGAACAGGCGATGGAAATTGGTGTTTCGATCCCGACCATTGATGTTGCCGTTACTTCAAGAATTATATCAGCTTATAAAGAGGAAAGAATAAAAGCTTCTCAATTATATGCTAAAGAAGAAATTTCAACACCCGAAAATGTAGAATTATTCATCCAGGAAGTTGGCGATGCATTGTATCTGGCTACTTTGATCAGCTATGCGCAAGGTTTGGCATTATTGGTAAAAGCTTCTGAAGAATATCAGTTTGAAATCCCATTGAAAGATGTTGTGAAAATATGGAGAGGCGGTTGTATAATCCGTTCTGTTTTATTAGAAAAATTCTATTTGGCTTATTCTAAAGATGAGAATTTATCGAATATTTTATTGGATCAGGAAATTTCAGAAATCGTAAAAACTAAAATTTCTTCATTAAGAAAAACGGCTTCTTTCGCTGCATCAAACGGAATCCCAAGTTTAGGAATTCAGGCAGCTTTAGGATATTTCGAAGCTTACACAACAGAATCTTTACCGGTAAATCTGCTTCAGGCTCAGCGTGATTATTTTGGAGCACATACATACCAAAGAACAGACAGAGAAGGAGTTTTTCATACTTCATGGCAAAACCTAAATAAATAAATCAGGAAAATGAGCGACAACACAATCCTGCATCCAACGACGGTCGTTATTTTTGGTGCAACGGGAGATTTGGCAAAAAGGAAGCTTTTTCCTGCGTTTTACAATTTATATATTGATGGCAGAATGCCAAAAGGCTTCAATATTTTAGCTTTAGGACGAGCCGAAAATACGGATGAAAAATTCAGAGCTTATATTAAAGAAAATCTGGAAAGTTTTTCAAGAAAGACGATAACGCCGGAAGACTGGGCTGGTTTTCAAGCACATATCAGTTATTTTCAGCATCAGCTGGATGAAGAAAGTTCTTATCAGAATTTATATCAGAAACTGGAAGATTTCGACAAAGTGTATGGAATGAGAGGAAACAGGCTTTTCTATCTTTCCATCGCGCCAAACTTCGTGTCGGTAATTTCAAATCATATTAAAAATACTTCAATAGCTTCAGACCCTGCAAAAGATCGAATTATCATCGAAAAACCTTTTGGTCATAATAAAGAGTCTGCTATTGAACTCAATGATCTTCTTTCACAAACCTTTCAGGAGGAACAGATCTATCGTATCGACCATTATTTAGGCAAAGAAACGGTTCAGAATATTTTAGCATTCAGATTCGGAAATTCTATTTTTGAACCTTTGTGGAATCACAGACATATAGAATCCGTGCAGATTACTGTTGCCGAAGAAGTAGGAGTAGAGACAAGAGCAAGCTTTTATGAACAGACCGGTGCTTTACGAGACATGATTCAGAATCACCTTTTGCAGATTCTTTGCATGGTTGCCATGGAACCGCCGGTTTCATTGGAATCAGGAGAAATCAGGGATCGTAAGGTAGATGTTTTAAAATCAATCCGCAGAATTTCGCCAGATAAGGTTGATCATTACGCTGTGAGAGGTCAGTACGGAAGAGGAAAAGTAAATGGTGTCAAAGTCAATGGTTATCGTCAGGAAGAAGGAATTGCTCCTGATTCGAATACGGAAACATTCGCTGCTATTAAGTTTTATCTGGATAACGAAAGATGGGAAAACGTTCCTTTCTACGTTCGTACCGGGAAGAAGATGAAGGAAAAACATTCTTATATTACGATTCAGTTTAAACCACTTCCGCATTCTACATTCTCCGAAAGTACATCACTTCTGTCGGCGAACCGATTGATTATTAATATTCAGCCACAAATGGACATCAGATTGCAGTTTATGTCTAAAAAGCCCGGACTTTCTTTAGAACTAAAACCTGTGGAAATGATTTTTGACAATTTTGCCTGTCAGACAGACACTCCTGAAGCGTATGAAACACTTTTATTGGAAGCACTATTAGGCGATCTTACTTTGTTTATGCGTTCGGATCAGGTGGAAGAAGCCTGGGATGTTGTAAAAACGATCCAGGAAACCTGGGAGAAAACCAAAGATTCTTCTTTCCCGAATTACGAAGCAGGAAGTTGGGGACCCGATGACAGCAATGCATTGGTGGAAAGACAAGGGCATCAATGGGTTTAAAATTTAATTAAAGACTAAATGAATATTACAATATTTAATGATCTAGATGTTTTATACAAAAAATCAGCAGATCTGTTTGTAGAACTTTCGGAAAAGGCAATTCAAAAGCGTGGAAAGTTTGTAGTGGCATTAAGTGGAGGTTCTTCTCCAAAGGCTATTTTCAGCTTATTGTCAACTTCAGAGTATGCAGATAAGATAGAATGGAATAAAGTTTACTTTTTCTGGGTAGATGAAAGATGGGTTTCTCTGGATAACGAAAAAAGTAATTTTAAAATGACTTTGGAGACGCTTTTGGATAAAGTTCCGGTTAATAAAGATCAGATTTTCCCGATGTATAAAGACGGAATCGAGCCAGAAGATTATGCGAAAGAATATGAAGCGCAAATCACAAATGTTTTGGGAGACGACGGTACTTTCGATTTTATTCTTTTAGGAATGGGTGATGATGGTCATACGGCATCTTTGTTTCCAGGTGAGAAAGTTTTACACGAAAAAGAAAAATGGGTGGATGCATATTATCTTAAACCGCAGGAAATGTACAGAATTACTTTGACTGAACCTATCATTAACAAAGCTGAAAATATTCTGATTGTCACATTTGGTCAATCTAAAAAACACGCTCTTAATGAAGTCTTAAACGGAGACTATAATCCGGAATTATATCCGCTTCAGCTAATTGAAAAGAAAGATGGAGTACAGATTTTTACCGATGAAGAGGCGGGAGCCTGATCTGATAAACGACACTAAATTAATATTGGAATAGTTAAGAAAAGTATATTCCTTTAATTATAATTGAGGCTGTCCCAAAAGTGGGATAGCCTCATTTTATCTGTGAATAATAACAGGAGCCTAACAAAATATTTGTTTGAAAATATAGATAATGTTTTGAAGATGTTGAATAATAATTAATTTATAATTGATTTAAAATCAAGGGATGTACGCATAAGTGTAAAAATTATATTTCCACATAAAACAATTTGTTTCAGTCAAGTAAATTATCACAAAAATTAAATATTTTTTTATATTTAAATATCTAAAATCACGATATGCTTGAAGACTTTGAATTTTATCTTTTTTTGGTTTTCTTAATTATAATGCTCATCATGTTGGCCAAAAAGATACGGGTTGCCTATCCGGTACTGCTGGTGTTAGCAGGACTTTTCATAAGTTTTATTCCTGGTGTACCGGCACTTAAGATTGATCCCGAATTATTATTTATTATTTTTTTACCTCCATTGCTGTATGAAGCTGCATGGTCAACATCGTGGAAAGAACTCTGGCGATGGCGTAGGATTATTTTTAGTTTTGCTTTTGTAGTCGTTTTTTTTACCGCATTCTCAGTTGCTGTTTTCGCCAATTATTTTATTCCGGGATTTTCTTTAGCTCTTGGTTTTTTATTGGGCGGTATAGTTTCTCCACCTGATGCAGTAAGCGCCGGAGCAATTTTAAAATTTGTAAAAGTGCCAAAAAGACTGGCTTCAATTCTTGAAGGTGAAAGTTTGCTGAACGATGCTTCTTCTCTGATCATTTTCAGATTTGCAATGATTGCTGCTGCAACCGGTCAATTTATCTGGCATGAAGCGGCTGGAAGTTTTGTTTGGATGTGCTTTGGTGGTGTGGGAATCGGGCTTGCTATTGCATACATCTTTATGAAACTACACAAAATTTTACCTACCGATTCAAACACCGATATTTTACTGACTTTTATTGCGCCATTCTCTATGTATTTGGTAGCAGAACAATTTCATGCATCAGGAGTTTTGGCGGTTGTGACCGGCGGATTATTTCTTTCTTATCGCAGTCATGATTTTTTGAGCAGTGCATCGCGAATACGTACGGTAACGGTTTGGGAAAGCTTTTGTTTTTTGTTGAATGGAATTGTTTTCATGCTTATAGGTTTAGACCTGCCAGAAATTGTTTCAGGTTTAGGTGATACAGATATTTACACTGCAATCGGTTATGGAGTTGCAGTTACTGTTGTTCTTATTATAGTAAGAATTTTAGCAGGGTATGCAGCAGTAATTACAACCTTGGTGATGAGAAATTTTATCACCGTTGCAGATGCACAATCGCCCGGTTGGCAAACCCCCATAATTATTGGATGGACCGGAATGAGAGGCGTAGTATCTCTTGCTGCCGCACTTTCCATCCCGTTGACGTTAGATGATGGAACTCCGTTTCCTCAAAGAAATATGATACTTTTCATCACATTTATAGTAATTCTGTTAACTTTACTCTTACAAGGACTTACGCTTCCTTTTTTGCTTAAAAGATTTCCACCGATAGACCGGGATTTTATTAAAAGTGAGAAAGAGATCGATTACGATATTCAGAATAGTTTGGCAAAAGTGGCAATTGATAAAATACGTAACGATTATGCTCATAAGGTAGACAGTTTCCCAACTTTGAAAGATCAGTTGCAGAAATATGAAAGGCAGGTAAACAGCTCTGAAATTATTCTTAATTATGAGGAATATAGAAAAATTTATATCGACATTCTTGAAACTCAAAGAAACTGGCTCATCAATAAAAACAGGGAAGAGCTGTTGTTAGATGAAGAAATAATCAGAAAACATCTTCGTCTGCTTGATCTTCAGGAAGAAAGATTGAATATGAAAAGCTAAATCTTTAATAATGAAAATAACTTTCAATTCTACGAAACCTTACCCGATTCTTTGATTTCTTTAAACTTGCAAAAAAATACTCCAAAGTAAGAGACTTTGGAGTATTTACAAATTAAATTTTTATGACAAAAGATCCTGCATTCCAAATGCGGTTAAAACTTTTGAATATTCAGTTGCTACAGCATCATTGGCAGCTCTTACAATTTCTCCTGTAGTAGGATCTGCAACAGTTCTCAACGGTCTTTGTCCTTTCGGTAAATTGATAAGCTTTACAACTGCATCAGCAACTTCCTGCGGATCAGGTTTTACTGTTTCAATCATTTTGCCAACGGCTCCAAATATTTTATCCGGAATATCAGCGATCAATTTATAATCATCATTTACGGATGTATCAGATCCGAATTGAACCTTTTGAGACATTTCGGTAGGAAACGAACCGGGTTGTATAATTGCTACATCAACTCCAAAAGGTCGCAACTCGTAATGTAAACTTTCGCTTAAACCTTCCAGAGCAAACTTTGAAGCACCATATGTTGCGAAAAAAGGAGCGGAGAATCTACCCCATCCACTTGAAACGTTGATAATCAATCCTTCCGACTGTTTACGCATAAAAGGCAATGCCAACTTCATCAATCTCCATGGGGCAATAACGTTGACATCAATCATTCGCTGCAAATCTTCCGGTGTTGAGCTTTCTGCCACACCAAACATGGAAATACCTGCATTGTTTACCAATACATCAATGGTTCCTTCTTTCGCAATAATGGTGTTGATTGCATTTTTTACACTGGTTTCATCAGTTAACGACACATCCAGAACAGTAATATTTTCCACTTGTGCTAAAGCTTTTGCCTTCTCCGCATTTTTTCCATCGAGATCTCTCATGGTAGCGTAGACTTTATGTCCCAATGCTGCAACGCTATTGGCAGTAAGCCATCCAAAACCACTATTTGTTCCTGTAATCAAGACTACTTTTTTATCCATTTTTTTTTGTTATTTAAATTATTAAAGCAAATTTCGGGTTCTGGCAAAAGAAAACATTTACCATATGGTAAAAAGTGATTTACCTGATGTTTTTTCTTATTCTGCTTAATGATTGCTGGGTAATCCCTAAATAGGAAGCTATGTAAGACAGCGGTATTCTGTTGGCAAGATTAGGAAATTTGTCAAGAAATGAGAGATATCTTGTGGTCGCATCTTCTGAAACCAACGGACTTCTTCTTTCAATGGTTTTTAATAAACAGTTTTTTAAGATCAGACCGGTTATATCATGCCAACCCACGATGGTATTTCCAATGTCATCCCAGTCTTTTTTCGAAAAAACAAGCAATTTACAATCGGTAACTGCCTCAATATAATCGGTAGCCACTATTTGTGCCTCAAAATTTTGTTGATCCGAAACAAAGTTAAACTCGTCTATAAAATGATGAGTGATTTCCTGACCTTTATTGTTGTAATAGCAAAAACGAACAACTCCCTCCAGAATAAACCCCACCTGCTTGGGAATTTTACCGGCTTCAGAAAAATATTCACCTTTTCGCAGGTCGATCTCCGTTGCTTTGTTTGTAATAAGGTCAATCTGCTGCTGATTCAGATGACCAAACTGCAGAATGTATTCAATAAACTCTTTCATAGATTAAAAATACTTTATTTTTTGTGCAATAGATTTACCATATGGTAAAAAGTATTTGTTAAATACGAATCGCTCTGAAAACTGATTTGAACAAGCATCATAAAATAGCTGGAGTTTTCTTCAGCCTATATTTCCTTTCAAATTTTTTATTTGATTAGATTTCGTTTTATAACAATAAATAATGTTCGAAATTTTTCTAAAATACCTTACCGACAAAATGGAACCCTCAAGTTAAGATCCAAATAATAGAATCTGTACACAAATTATTTGAAGAGTTTGTGACTTTTTCTTTAATAATCAATTTTAAATAAACTTAAAAGTAAATAGGAGCTATTTTCTGTTGATTATAAATAAAAATCCAATCTGCAGATTTTACAGATTGGATCTTTAGATTAAACTCAAATACTTTATTCTATAATAAGTTTTAAAGTAAATAACTTTCGGGTATGTACTTTTACGAAATAAACACCTTTTGGCAAGTTTTCATTCACCAAAGAGAATTTCTGATTATTTACATTTTTAGTTTCATATAACAGTTGTCCTGCAGCTGAAAGAAGTTGAATCTTCTCTATAGGATAATCACTTTTAATAAAAGTTGGCTGTCCTGGTTTTGCTGGGTTTGGATAAAGAATGACATTTTTCTCGGTAGCATTATGCGTTTCGTTTGTACCCAATGTACTTCCCACAACCTGAAAAGAAACTCTGTTCGAAACTTCTGTGTAAGAATCGTTGGTAAACATTACCATATAATAATTACCCGCTGTGGTAGGAACACCATTTACGTTTCCGGTGATTGTTTTTGTACCTTGGGTTACTCCATCAAAATAAGTATACGATGTAAACTGATCATTCGGTGTTTGTACACTTTGCGGATAAATTCCCAGCCAGTCTTTGATAATTCCGGGAGAATCTGTCCATGAGGCAGTGATATTTTCACCTAAAGTATAAACAGGTTTGTTTATCCAAAGGTCAGTTACGATATCGCCTACTTTAAAGAATACTTTTTCTCCGATTTGCGTATACCCGTCTTCCAAAAGGTAGGTTGCGTAATAATAGCCCTTTGGTAGTCCTGTAAAGTTTTTGGTTCCTGCAGCAGTTGTTACATAGCTCCACATTGCTGAAGGATTGGCAGATCCGGGAACCTGTCCCATTTTGTAAATTCCGATCCAATCGTTGGTAAGATTTGGCCCGTTTGTATAATTAATAACTACCGTTCCTCCTACAGGGTAGGTGTCTGATGTAGCTTGCAGAACAACTTTTGGTCCTACATAAAAGTTTTTTCTTCCGGTGATCTCAGTATATCCGTTATTGGCAAAGAAGCCAGCGAAATATTGACCTTTAGTGGCTAGTCCGCTATTGAAATCTGCTGTCCCGGAAGTCTGCCCATTTGTATATTTATAACCTTGTGAGGTTACAGCAGAAGGATTTTGTCCTTTTTTATAAATTCCAACCCAGTCTTGCTGATTTCCCGGCCCATCCGTGTATGTTGCAAGAATAGCTTCATTTTGAAGATACTCGGTTTTGTTTAAAACCAATGCTGGGTTTGAAACTACGCTTCCTGTTATTTCAAACTGTTTTGCATCGCTCCAGTCGCTCCATTCAAGGTTTCTGTCTCTATATCGTACTTTTACATAATAAACTCCGTTGGTTATAGAATTTGTAGCGATAGTGGCTTTGGTAATATCAACTCCTGCGTTTAAATTTTTTGTAACGTCAGGATTTCCATTACCTTCTTTGCCAAACCAGTTTTCGTAGTCACGGTAGAATTCTTTGTCGATAACCGAAAAATCTGCCGTTTTACTGATAAGAAACTGTGTTGTATTTAAAAGCTCCGAAGTTGTGGTTGAGAAATTGCTCCCGTTTATTGTTAAAGGTAAAGTTACAGGTGCTGTAAAAACATTAGTAATAACAGGTTTTGCAGGTTTAGCCAAATTTTTATACCTATGGAAACTGTCGACAACAATACTGTTCTTTTGGTTATAAATACTGCCGATGGAGTAGCTTTCTATATCGACCTTACCATTTGGTACATCAACTTCAACGATTTGATATGTCCAGTCTGTCAGTGTTTTTTGTACATCGTCAAAATCCTGTTCATTAGACATTCCCCAATACTGATCCCATGCGGTTCCACCTGAAATGATCTGGTAGTTTGGTGAATTTTTAAGCTGTCCTCTATGGTATAAGTGGTGATGAGCACCAATGTGCATAAGGTATTTTTCAGAAGAGGTAAGCAAAGGTACAGCCGTATTTCTTACCCATGTTGAAATATCTCCTACATATTGCTCTGCCTGATAAGGTCTGTGGCTTAAAGAGATAATCCAGTGTACAGTGTTGTCAGTAGCTGCGGCAGCTATAACCTGTTGAAGCCATGTTTGTTGTGCAGCTCCTGTGTGTTCTGAACTTAAACTTATAAAAAGAACATTACCTGCCTGCTGCGCATAATAATTCTCGTTTCCTGAACTAATATTTTTGTAGCTCAGCTCATCGATGAAGAAATGGGCATAATAAGAGCTCATACCCAAAGTACCATACGTCTCATGATTTCCTACAGTAGTTTGTATGGGAAGGTATGGCGAAAGTTTTTGATTTTTCTTAAAGTGAACATTTTCATAGTGGTCGAGTGTACCAACGTCGACCTGATCTCCCACCATAAAGGTTAAAGCAATATTGTCTGATGGATCCTGAGTCAAGCCAAATCTTTGTTTTATTTTTTTATAGGCATGAAGGTTAAGAGAATCGTACCTGGGTTCGTTTTTTAACTGGTTGTCACCCATAATCAGAAACCTGATTTTACCGTCTGCAGTTGATGGTTGTCCCGGAAGTGGAAGAGTGCGAAAATTATATACTAAAGACTCATTCGCTCCCGTTTTTACTTTATAATAATATTTTGTATTAGGCTGAAGATTGGTAATCTTCGCTGTATGATAATAATAGTTATTGCTGTATCCGGTATCGGAAAAAATATTGGTCGTTCCTGTAACCGTTACATTTAGGTTTGATGATGAAGTACCATAATAGACTGTTGTCTCATTGTCGGAAGAAGTTTTCCAGTTGACAATCATAGAATTGGGAGTAGGATTCTGTAGATACGGAACCGGTACCTGCGCAAAGCATAACTGTGCCATTAAACAGCACAATAGAAGTAAATAATGTTTCATTTGGTAGAAATAATGGATTAGATTTTTAACTGACCAAAGCTAAATCCTTTATATTACTGCGTTGTTACAAGTCTGTTAATTAATGCTTAATAAATTATCAGTACAACAATAAATTAAGACTTGCACTATTCTTTGACTTGTTCAATGTTAGATAATATTAAAAATTAGAGGTTTTTTTAATTTTTAACTATAGTTTTGCCTAAACAAATGCAAAATAGACAATGCCAATAAATCAATTACCTCCAGACGGAGGAATGTTATATAAAGAAACAGATATGGCTCAGTTTTTCCCTGAGCCGTTAAATGCAATAACTGCTGTATTATTTTTAGCCTTAGCTATTTTTTGGACAATCAAAATAAAGGGTAATTTTAAAGAATATCCCTTTTTAACTTATTGTTTAATCTTATTATATATTGGTGCCATTGGCGGAACTATTTATCATTCATTCAGACAATGGCCTGTATTTATTGTGATGGATTGGATGCCCATCATGTTACTTTGCTTGTCTGCCGGATTTTATTTTGTAGCTAAGAGCACCAGATGGTATTATGCTGTTGTAATGGTTCTGGTATATCTGATACTCATGTTTGCTCTGAAAAACTGGATTTTGATAGATAACACTTCTCTTTTTATCAACATAAATTATGCAATCATGGCTTCGTTTGTGCTTTTTTCCGTATTAAGTTATTTGATTTATACCAGGTGGAAAGCCGGCAAATGGGTAGCTTTTGCTTTATTATCGTTTACTTTAGCATTAACCTTTCGTATAGCAGATAAATGGGAATGGTTCAGTTTCGGAACACACTTTTTATGGCATAGTTTCGGGGCAGTAGCGACATTTTGTATGTTTAATTATATCAATCTTACGAAGAATACAATTAGAAAAACATAGATAGTTTTCATTTTCTTTGAAACAATAATTCATAAATAAACTCTGTTTAAATTTAACCATAAAAGTCACAAAAGTTTTTACTTTTTAAACACTTTAGTTGACTTTAGAAAGTTTAAAATAATACGGCATAATAGTACAGTAAAGTATATAACTTAAAATAGCTTTAGTGTTTAAAAAGCTTTAGTGTCTTTTGTGGTTTAATAAAAAAGTTTAAGCATTTTTTTTGTAAAATTTAGAATATAATTCTTTAAAGTCGAAAGAAAAACGATTTACTTATATTTGCCCCGCAAAGCAAATTCAAATGTTCAGAAAAGTAATCATTGTATTTATTCTTGGCTTTTATTCGGTTTTTTGTTCGGCCCAACAGGTTCGACCTTCAAAATCATCTGAAATTTATCGCGACCTTAAAACGCTCAAAAATATTCCTAAGGTTTTATACCTTGCGGCTCATCCCGATGATGAAAATACAGGATTACTATCCTGGTTAATCAACGACCAAAATGTAGAAACGGGCTATCTGTCTTTAACCAGAGGTGATGGTGGTCAGAATTTATTAGGCACAGAACAAGGTGCTGCATTGGGTTTGATCAGAACGCATGAGCTTTTGGAGGCAAGAAAGTTAGACGGCGCCCAACAGTTTTTTACCCGGGCGATTGATTTTGGGTTCTCTAAAAACACAACCGACACCTTTAAACAATGGGATGAAGACAGCATTATCGCTGATGTCGTTTGGGTCATCCGTAAATTCCGTCCTGATGTGATTATCTGTCGTTTTCCGCCTAATGCTGCGGCAGGTCACGGGCAACACGCGGCTTCGGCTGTCGTTGCAGAAAAAGCCTTTAAGTTAGCAGGAGATAAAAATGCTTTTCCAAACCAATTAAAATATGTAAATGTTTGGCAGCCAAAACGTGTATTGTGGAATACTTTCCGCTTTGGTGCGGTCAATACAACTGCCGAAAATCAACTGAAAATTACGGTTGGGCAATATGATGCGCAGTTGGGAATGGGCTATGGTGAACTGGCAGGATTAAGCAGAAGTTTGCATAAAAGCCAGGGTGCGGGAACACAGTCTGTAGCCGGGATCAAAACTGAATATTTTAGTCATGTTGCCGGTGAGCCTGCAAAAACAACACTTTTTGGCGGCGTACTTAAAACCTGGACGGCAAAAGGTAACGCTGATATTGACCATTCATTAGATAAAATTATTTCCGCTTTCAATTTTAATAAACCTGACCTGAGCTTGCCTGCTTTGCTTGCTTTACGAAAAAAGGTGATGGCGCTTAATGATTCAGACCTGAAAAAGGATAAAATTAAATCCCTCGACCAAATTATTTTAAGCTGTGCCGGATTTATGGGTGAAGTAGTAACCAATCAGGCTGAAGCTGTTGCCGGAGATAACTACAATTTTAGGTTAAATCTGATTTCAAGAGCTGAAAATCCTGTTATTTTAGAAAATGTAAAATGGCTGAGCCAGTCAGAAAGCTTTACCAGAAAATTATCAAAAGATTCTTTAATCACCATTGAACATAACATTCAGATTCCTGCTGATGCAGCACTCACAGAACCTTACTGGTTGGTAAAACTAGCCACAAACGCGGCAACTTTCTCTGTTCCGAATGATACTCTAATAGGTTTGCCCGAGGCAGAATCACCACTGAATGTTTTGCTTGATTTAAAAATCGGTTCGGAAAAGTTTCAGGTTAAACTTCCTTTGTCTTTCAAGAAATTAGATCCGGTGCGGGGGGATGTGGTCGAAGGCTTGCGCATTGTTCCTGCAGTGGAACTGAAATTTACACAACCACTTTATCTGGTCAAAGAAAATGAAGATTTACATTTGAGTTTAAATTTTAAGGTTAATTCCAGCAAAAAATTCACTAATGGTAAAATAAACCTGATGTATAACGGAGAACGATTAGGCGGTGCTGATGTAAGTTCGTTCAATGATAAAGATTTTACAATCGATTATATCATTCCAAAAGCTAAGCTTGCCTCAATCAATTCGAATCGTCTGCAATTGGATGCAAATTATGTTGCAGATGGAGTAACTTACAATAAAAAACAAATATTAATTCAATATCCGCATTTACCTTCCTTACAATATTTTGCACCTGCAACGGTAGCTGTAATGAAAGGTGATATCCAAACGAAGGTTAAAAAAGTAGGTTATGTACAAGGTGCGGGAGATTTCATTCCTGAGTTCCTACGTATTGCGGGTATTCAGGTAGACGTGTTAAAAGATGATGATTTTTATGGCAACTTAAATGAGTCTGGAAACGGTGGTCAAAACAAACTGTCACAGTATGATGCCATTGTTCTTGGTGTTCGAGCCAATAACACAGAGAAAAAGTTGGGTCGTTGGATGCCTTTTTTATGGTCTTATGTAAAAGCCGGAGGTAATTTGGTGATGCAGTATAACACCAACCAAGATACAACTGTTGGCCAATTGGGAATGTACAATTTCAGTATTGCCAATAAGCGCGTGACAGAAGAAAATGCTGAAGTTAAATTTTTAAATCCAAATCATAAACTCCTGAATTTTCCGAACAAAATTACGGCGAATGATTTTAATGGATGGGTTCAGGAACGTGGTGCTTATTTCCCGGACAAATGGGATTCTAATTATGAACCACTTTTTGAAATGAACGATACAGGTGAAGAGCCACTACAGGGATCAACTTTATATGCCAAATATGGGAAGGGTAATTTTATTTACACACCTTTGTCATTTTTCAGACAGTTACCTGCGGGGAATGTTGGAGCGGCGCGTTTATTTTTAAACTTTTTATCTGCACAGAAAAACTAATGAACAAGCAACTTAAAAATTGGAATACCTGGTACATACTATTAGCAGCTGCATTAGTATTCCAGATCGCATTTTATTATTTGTTTACTAAATTCTGGGCATGAGCAATATAGACTGGACCGTTCTCATTTTTACATTGGTTGCGGTGGTTGTTTACGGCGTATTCATCGGTCGTGGACAAAAAAGTAACGAATCTTACCTGAAAGCAGATAATAAAATGCCATGGTACATTGTGCTCATCGGTATTATGGCTACACAGGCGAGTGCCATTACATTTCTTTCAGCACCGGGACAGGCGTATACAGACGGAATGCGTTTCGTTCAGTATTATTTTGGTCTGCCTTTGGCGATGATTGTGATCTGCATTACTTTCATTCCGATTTTTCAACGTTTAAATGTCTACACGGCCTACGAATATCTGGAAAACCGATTTGATAAAAAAACAAGGGTGCTCACCTCGATGCTTTTTCTTTTTTCCAGAGGTTTATCGACAGGAATCAGTATCTACGCTCCAAGTATCATCCTTTCAAGTGTTTTGAACTGGAATATTTATTTGACGAATGTTTTGACAGGTGGAATTCTTTTAATTTATACTTATGTCGGCGGTGCCAAAGCGATTGCTCACACCCAGAAATTACAGTTTTTGATTATTCTCGGTACCATGGCTTTTGCGTGTTATCTCCTGATTCAAAATATGCCGAATGGAATTGGTTTCAAAGATGCGCTTTACCTTGCGGGAAAATCAGGAAAGCTCAATGTAATCACTACAGAATTTGACTGGAAAGATAAATACAATATCTGGAGCGGATTGATCGGCGGTTTCTTTCTGGCGCTTTCTTACTTCGGTACAGACCAGAGTCAGGTAGGAAGATATATCACTGCGAAAGATAATACGAACGCGAAGATGGGCTTGCTATTGAACGGTTTGGTTAAAATTCCGATGCAGTTTGCTATTCTACTGATCGGTGCTTTGCTTTTCGCTTTCTTTTCTTTAAAACCGGCTCCGATTTATTTTAACGAACGTTCTTATCAACATTTAAAGGAAACCAAACCTGAACAGGCTGCGGTTTTTGAAAAAGAACATCAGGATTTGCAAATAAAATTTAATGCAGAATCAAAAGAAATTTTGAAACTGAAAGAAACTCAATCTCCCCAACTTAAAAAAACAATTCAGGATTTTAAAAAGACACAAACACGGGTAAAAGCTCTTCACGGAAAGGTAGAAGAAGCAATCAATAACTCAAACTACAATGCGGAGAAAACGGACACCAATTATATTTTCCTGTATTTCGTAAAAAATACATTACCTGTAGGAATGATAGGTTTACTGTTTGCCGTCATTTTTCTCGCCAGCTGGGGTTCAATTTCGGCAGCACTGAATTCCTTGGCCTCCTGTTCATTAAAAGATGTTCATTTAATATTTAAAAAAGAAATTCCTGATGATGCAACTGAATTGAAATATAGTCGCCTTCATACTTTAGCTTGGGGTATATTCTCCATTGGCATAGCCATGTTTGCAACGCAGATGGGTTCTCTAATTGAAGCAGTCAATGTATTGGGTTCTCTTTTCTACGGTCCGATACTGGGGATTTTTCTTGTCGCATTTTACTATAAAAAAGTCGATGGAAAGAATGTGTTTATTTCTGCAATTTTATCGGAAATTACAGTCATTGCCGTTTATCAGTTTGATATCGTTTCTTTCCTTTGGCTTAATGTAATCGGGGCAGCGGCAGTCATTATATTTTCGGCAATAGGTTTACTGTTTTATAAGAAGAAAGCAGTAAATTCGTAAATAAATAAACAATCAAACAAAAATATTATGAAAGCAATGATTAAATCTGCTACCGTACTTTTTGCTGCAATGACAATTTCAGTAAATGCTTTTGCACAAGAAACTAAAAAACCTGCAAGTCCGGCGGCTACGGCTACAGGAAAAATTAAAGATGCAAACATTACAATAGCCTATAGCAGTCCTTCTGTTAAAGACCGTAAAATCTGGGGTGACTTAGTAGCTTATGATAAAGTTTGGCGTGCGGGTGCCAATGAAGCAACTACTTTCGAAACTGATAAAGATATTACCGTTCAGGGTAAAAAACTGGCTAAAGGTAAATATAGCTTTTTCTTAATTCCAAAGGCTTCCGGAACCTGGACTGCAATTTTTAACAAAGAAGCAAAACAATGGGGTTCTTATGATTACAAAGAAGCACAGGATGCCTTAAGAGTTGATGTTAAAACAAAGGCTTTACCCACCAAACAGGAAACTTTAGTATATAAAGTAAACAGCAGCGGATTCACAATGGATTGGGATAAAATTTCAGTTCCTGTAGAAATAAAATAAATTTTAAAATATAAGTGATTAAAATCCCGTTAGTGCGGGATTTTTTGTTTAAAATTTGATGCTTTATCAAAGATTACTATTGAAGGAATTTTAAACTGTTTATCTCAAACAGCGTCTTTCAAGAACCCTGACGAGCGCAGCATCAAAGACATTTATCGATGATTTAGTTCGATTGAGTCAGACTAAACAAGAAGTGAAAAGCGTATTAAAATTAAATTTCTTTCCATAAATTTGCTGTTTATGAATTCCGAAAAACGCCCTATTAATTTTAGCTCTGATCTGATTATTCAGGCACTCGCTACCTCTCCTGCACCGACGTCAATTTACTCCGGCGAAAATATGATCATACAGTTTGCGAACGCAGGAATGTTAGCGCTTTGGGGCAAAGATTCTTCGGTTATAGGAAAACCTTTGATTGAAGCTATTCCGGAACTGCACGGGCAACCGTTTTTAGATATATTGAAGGAAGTCTGGCGTACCGGTAAAACGTATTCAGTATCTGATGCTCCTGCCACGTTGATAAAAAACGGGATTGAAACGCTTGATTATTTCGATTATGAATATAAAGCGCTTGTTGATCATAATAACAAAACATGGTGTATACTAAATACAGCCCTTGAAGTGACCTCGAGACGTGAGTTCTTGCAACAAATTCATGAAAAAGAAGAAAAAGAGCAGGTTCTGAAAGAGCAAATGGCAGCAACACTTGAAGAATTAACCGCAACAAATGAAGAGCTCAACTACTCAATAAAGCAGCTTGCCTACAGCAGGGAATATATTCGGACAATCATTGAACAGGCTCCGGTTGGTATTGCCATGCTGAAAGGACGTGAACATATTATTGAAATCGCCAATCCGGAAATCCTTAAAATTTGGGGACGTAAAGAATCGGAAGTAATAGGATATTCCCATGAAGATGCCCGCCCGGAACTAAAAGGGCAGCCTGTGAATGCTTGGCTAAAAGAAGTCTATGAAAGCGGAAAACCAAGAATTAATTCTGAATTTACCGTTAAATTACGTAATAATGACGGATTACGGGAAGCGATCGTCAATTCAATTTATCAACCTATTTTTTCTGATGACGGAGATATTGAAGGGGTGCTTGTCATTTTAGAAGAAATCACCAAGCAAGTTTTGGAACGCAGGAAAAATGAGAATGACCAGCAAATGTTGGCACTTGCTATAGACGCAGGCGAACTTGCCACTTTCTATTATCAGCCGGCAACAAATCTCTTTTCCGGAAACAACCTCCTCAAAACTTGGTTTGGGCTTTCATCTCATGAAAATATTGACCTTTCTCTAGCACTAGCAGTCATCTTACCAGAAGATAGAGACAGGGTGAGTGCTGCAATCACGCAATCTCTTAGTAAAGATTCTGATGGGCATTATTTCATAGAATACAGAATTCAAAACAGTACTGATAAAAAGGTAAGACTGCTTCAGGCAAACGGAAGAGTCTTCTACGATAAACAGGGAAATCCGCTTAGTCTTAACGGTACTTTAAGAGATATTACGGAACAAAAGAAAGAGGAACAGCGAAAAGATGATTTTATGGGAATGGTAAGCCATGAACTGAAAACTCCGCTTACTTCTTTAAAGGCATATCTTCAGATTTTGCAGCAGATGGGAGTGAATATAGAAACTTCAAAGCAACAAGGAATGCTTGAAAAATCGTTAAAACAGGTAGATTATATGAACAATATGATCAATGGTTTTCTCAACGTATCCAGACTTGATTCTGCGCAGATGTACATTGATAAAACAGTTTTTGATTTCCACTCTTTACTGTCGGAAATTGAGGATGAGGTTCTCTCAACAACACGTACACATCAATTCTTATTTAAATCGTCCACAAAAACATTATTATCAGGAGACCGTGAAAAAATAGCACAGGTACTTCACAACCTTATTGGTAATGCAATTAAATATTCGCCTTTAGACTCACTGATTACAGTTGAGTATGTAAAAATCGGAGAAAGTTTAAAAGTAAGTGTTAAAGATGAGGGTAAAGGTATTTCGTCCGAAGACCAGGAACGAATTTTTGAACGTTATTATCGTGTAAAAGAAATTAAAAAAGGATCTGTAGCAGGTTTTGGTATCGGTCTTTATCTTTGTAAAGAGATCATCGAACTGCATAACGGAACTATTGAAGTGCAAAGTTCAGAAACAGACGGTAGCGTATTCTCGTTTTATCTGCCATTGAACGATTCTGAAAAAACTGTTCAGCAAATAAAATAGAAAGGTTTAAATAATGAACCCAAACTTTTGAAATTTTAAGCAGAAAATTATTCTGCGTAATGATTTTTTGGCATTTTTATTGTTAAAGTGGTATTAACCAAAAACCACTCATTTATAAATTTACTTTTTTAAACCTCCTTATCACAAGGAGGTTTTGTTGTATTCAGCCTTTGTATACTTCGGTGACAATTCCATCTGCAATAATTCCTGAATTGTCAGAAAGTTGAAAATCCATGCCTTTGTATAATTTTTCAAGAAATGGCTCGGCATTCATTAAAGTGATATTTACAGACGCCAGATCTCCCGGAAAAATTAAATCTGTATCTGCAAAGTTCTGTATTGCTATATAAGAATTCAATTCAAAAGGAAATTTAATTTCCGAGCGGTATCCTGTTGAAACAGGCGTAATAAGACCACCTCTTTCTGTAGAAAAATAATTAATTTGAGCTTTAAAGTGTAAAAGATGTTTCTCCATGGCAAAATAATCTGGCAAATATATGAGTTTACTGATCTTAGCAGAGTCTCATAATTATTTATTTCATCAAATTTATAATAAATAAAACGGCATATCTATAAATCAGATTCTGATTCTACAACAATGGTATAATCTTGGATGATCAGTTCGTCATTTAAATTGATTACATTACAAAAATCATCCAGAATAATTTAATGAAAAATAGCATGGTAACAATCTTTGAGTATGTTGATATTTTACTTAAATTTTTCAAAAAATTACTCAATAATACCATATATTTACCTTAAGAATTAATTTTTTTCTACAATCAATATGATTGAAAACAGTTTCAACAAAAATATTTTGCCCGATAATGAGGCAGATCGTCTACAAGCTTTAGAGCACTACAAAATTACAGATACACCGTCTGAAAAAAGTTTTGACAGCATATGCAGACTTGCCGCAAAGACTTTTGGTGTACCCATTTCCCTTTTGTCAATTGTTGATGCGGAATCGGTATTTTTTAAGTCCAACATCGGCATGGGCACGAAAAAAAAAGCTTACCGGGGAGATAGTTTATGTGCGCTTGCAATTCTTGATGATCAGGTTACCGTATTTGAAGATGCATTAAAAGAACCTTGCCTTTTAACTAATCCTAATGTAGTTGGTGATTTCGGACTGAGGTTTTATGCTGGTGCGCCATTGATAACCCATGACGGATACCTGATTGGAAGCTTGTGTATCATTGATAAACAAAAAAGAACATTTTCCCAGAAAGACAGAATGATTTTGGAAGGTTTTGCAGAGATTGCGATGGATCAAATTGAACTAAGGCGCTCATCAATCGAAACTATCGAAAAACTCGCAGGAGCTCAAATAAACATCAAAAATGCGGTCAATGAGCTTGCTGCTGTTAATAGTAAATTAGAGTTGAAAAATGAAGAACTCAAAACAGTTAATAACAAGCTTCAAAAATCTTTCGACCTTACAAAAACCCTCAATTCCGATCTTGAAATAAGCGAACAGAGGCTGAAGTCTTTCATTAGCAAAGCACCCATAGCCTTCGGTATTCTTAAAGGTGAAAATATGATCATTGAACTTGCCAATGATATGATTCTGAAGATTTGGGGCAAAACTTCTTCCGTCATAGGAGTTCCGCTTGTAGAAGCAATGCCCGAACTGAAAGATCAGCCATATCCTAAGCTTTTGGAAAATGTTTACAAAAGTGGTGAAACTTTTATTGGAGACACTGCCTACGTAAAAATGGAATCAGATGGAGTAATGCGAGATTGCTATTTTGATTTTGTTTATGAACCTTTAAAAGATCATCAGAATAAAACATTTGCCATCATTGTAATTGCCAATGAGGTGACAGAGAGAATCAGCAATAAGCTGGAGCTTGAAGAACTTAATCGTCAGTTTGAAATAGCACTTCATGCAGGGCAGTTGGGTTCATATAATTTAAACATTAAAACAGGCGAGATGACCTGTTCAGAAATTTGTAAGAGCAATTACGGTCGGCTTGCAAATGAAAAATTTGACTTTGCGGATCTTATAGAATGTATCGAACCTGAGTTTAAAGACATGGTTGCAGAAAAAGTTTCGGAGTCAATAGCCAACAAAACGCAATACAATGCAGAATACCTGATAAAATGGCCCGACGGATCGCTCCACTGGATGAGTGCTTCCGGTCTTCCAGGTTGTGATGCAGAAGGAAATGTTACAAACATGATTGGTGTAACTGTAGACATCACAAAAAGAAAAAATTATGAAGTTCAAAAAGATGACTTTTTAAGTATTGCAAGTCATGAACTCAAAACTCCGATCACCAGTCTTAAAGCTACTGTGCAGTTATTATCAAAACTTAAATCAAATCCGGAGCATCCCATCATTCCTAAACTAATCGATCAGGCTGATAAAAGTACAGATAAGCTGAGTACACTCGTCGACGATCTTCTGAATATGCATAGGATAAGCGAAGGAAAACTGAAACTTGAAGAAAGCCATTTCGATTTAGCAACAATGATTGAAAATTGCTGTAATGAAGTTGGTATGACAGGCAATCATTATTTTAAAATAATATCTGATGGTGTTGCAACAGCTTATGGAGATGAACAAAAGCTGGAGCAGGTGGTTCTTAATTTTATTAACAATGCGATAAAGTATGCACCACAGTCTGATGAAATTGTAATCTCTATTGAATGTGAAACAGACAATTTTAAAATCAGTGTAACAGATCAGGGAGAAGGGATCGATCCTGCTATTCAGCCTAAATTATTTGATCGTTATTTCAGAGCCAGTCATGACGGAAGAAAGTATAGTGGTTTGGGATTGGGACTTTACATTTCATCAGAAATTGTTACAAGGCATGGCGGAGAGATAGGTGTTATAAGTAAAGTAGGTGAAGGAAGCACCTTTTGGTTTAGCATTCCTGCAAAAAAAGAATTATTATAAAATATCAATCATTTGTGAATTTTTAATTTTGTATAGTAAAGGCATACAATTTGTGTAAATAAAATCAGGTTTTACAGGTCTATTAATATCCCAGGAATGATAGAATGTAATTAAATCTTATTTTAAGCGTGAAAAACAATTATGAGCGATTTATTAAACATATATATCCAGGCATTGGATTCCGCAAATTCAGGAATTATCATAACCGATAATACCCAACGGGATAATCCAATCATCTATTGTAATAAAGCATTTGAAAAAATAACAGGCTACAGTCATGACCAGATTATAGGTCACAATTGTCGCTTTTTACAGGCTCAGGATCGTTCACAGGATGAAAGGTTTTTGATTAAAAGCTGTATCGAGCAAGGAAAAGACTGTCGTGTTGAAATCAGAAATTATAAAAAAAACGGTAAATTATTCTGGAATGAACTGTATATATCACCGGTGAAAAATGAAAAAGGTGAAATCACAAATTTTATAGGTGTACAAAACGATATTACTGATAGGAAAAAGTCAGAACACGAATTAAGAGAAGAAAAATCGTCCATCGAAAAGAAAATACTGGAAAGAACTAAAGAACTGGTAGAAAGTGAAGCCTTCCTTTCAAGTATTATTCAGACAGTAAGAGAAAGCTTGTTGGTGTTGGATACGAACTATATTGTCCTCAGTGCAAACAATCATTTCCTGAATTCTTTCAAGGTTTCAAAGGAAGAAACTGTGGGCAAGCTTTTATTTGAATTGGGAAATCATCAGTGGAATATTGAAACATTAAAAGAGCTTCTTACAAAGATACTTCCAACCAATAATCCTGTCATTGATTATGAAGTTGAACACGTTTTCCCACATATCGGAAAAAAGGTGATGCTTCTTAATGCATATCGCATCGAATTTGAAGGACAGTATAAGGACAGAATACTCATTGCGATTGAAGATATTACTGAAAAAAAGGAAACCGATAGAAGAAAAGATGATTTTCTGTCTATTGCAAGTCACGAACTCAAGACACCATTAACTACGATAAAAGGTCTCATTCAGATATTGCAGCGTATGGTTCCGCCTGACAGTAGTGATAAGTTTGAAAACACCTTAGATAAGGTTGCTATGTATGTAGATCGGCTTAATGATTTAATATCTGATCTTTTGGATACTTCCAAAATACAATCAGGAAATATAGAACTGCATAAAGAGGAATTTGATATAGATTCTGCAATCGCTGAAACGATAGATAATCTTTCTTTAGCTGCACCTAATCATACCATAACTTTAAATGGTAAAACCGGAGTGGCGATTATGGGAGACGAACTACAGATTTCGCAGGTACTGAATAATCTAATCTCAAATGCCATTAAATATTCTCCTGGTTCAGATAAAGTAGATGTCTACATTAGTAAAGTAGGAAATTTTGTTAAAGTTTCTGTTCGTGATTACGGAATGGGAATCAGTGCGCAGGATAAAAGTAAAATTTTTGAACGTTTTTTCAGGGTTAGAGATATTCAGAAAAAATTTCCAGGTTTAGGAATTGGTTTATATATTTCGCACGAGATTATTGCAAACCACAACGGAACTTTGTGGGTAGAAAGTGAAATAGGCGAGGGTTCTACATTTAGTTTTACACTTCCAATACTCAATAAGTAAATAAAATGAGCATGAAAACAATTATGGTTTGTGATGACGATCAGGGTATTGTCGATGTATTAGAAATACTTCTTGATGCGGAGGGGTTTAATGTTATTACAGAAATTAACAGTACAAATCTGCTCAAAAAGATTGAGGTTCATAAGCCCGATCTGCTTCTTCTGGATCTGTGGATGCCTTTGCTGTCCGGAGATCAGGTTCTTAAAACAATTCGAAATACTGAATCTATAAAAAAACTGCCCGTTATTGTATTGTCTGCAAGTGTTGACGGCTCAGATATCGCCGAAGATGCGGGAGCGAATGATTTTGTTGCCAAGCCATTCAACTTAGACGATATCATCAATAAAATTAAGGTTTTCTTATATTAGTTTATGTTTTGTACCATAAGCCTACTGTGATTTATAATTACGCTAACGTTTTTCTTTGAGAAGATTTGTCTAAAAGCAGGTTTATTTTAGAAACAATTTCGTTCATATCAAAAGGTTTGGCGATGAAAGAGTCTGCACCGGCTTCAAATGCAATGTCATCACCCTCTACGCTCGCTGAAAAAACAATGACAGGTATATCTTTAATCTCTTCAATAGATCTGATTGATCTTAATATCTGTTCGCCGGAAAGAAGAGGCATCCATAAATCTAATAATATCAGATCTGGTTTATTTTCACATATTCTGGTAATAACCTTCGTGCTGTCGATCTCAGTAATGGCAGTGAATTCCTGCATTTCCAGCATGATCTCCAAAACATCGAGTATTCCCTGATCATCATCGCAAACTAGGATTTTCTTATTCTTCATTATATCAGTTTTTAGGTTGGGAATGCCAACAATTTAATTGATTTCAATAGCAAAAATAATTCCATTTTATCACATAAGAGTTAAAAAGATTGTATTGATGTGTTTTTATTAATAAAATTAATATTTTAATGCAGTGAAATCTTTCACAATATCAAACAAGATGTTAACTTTAAGCATTAATCTTGTAATTCAAAAATTATCAAACACGAATAACCATTTATGAATTCTATAAAATTTCAATATTTCTCCGATCTTTTGCGGCTTTAACGACCTCTTCAATCTTTTCGAAATCGGTATTGATCGAAATTTCATAACTGTTTGCCAAAAAGAGCGTTACAAATCCTTTTGTATTATGACTTACAAAAGCAATCTGATCAACATTTACAACAATTGGCTCTGCAATTTCCGATAGGTGCAGAGTATAATTTATTTTAAAAATGCTATGAATTATAGTATGATTGATGTGTATCAATCCTGAACTTGTCGTGTATATTTTGGGTGACTGCAATAATAAATCTTTGATCAAATATAGAATAAAAATTTTCTCTGAAAAGATGGTGTGGTATTAATAATATTTTTAAAATTTAAATAAATTGAAAAAAAGATTTTAGATTAACTTAAATCTTTTTAAACATTAATCAAAAAAAGATGATTAAATTATCAGTATCTTTATCTACTTGTGCATTTTTTAAAAATTTATGGCATGGATAAACAGATGCTGAGACTGAAAAACCTGATTGATCAATATCTCTATAAATCAAAAGAAGATATAGCGAAAGTTTTTGCAAAACCTTTAAAAAAATCTGACGGTTATGCATGGTCTTATAGGGAATTCTCATTAGGTCTTTTTACTTATGAAACCATTTTTATATTTGATGAGGACATTGTAGTTGACATTGTAATCTGTAAATATTTTCTGTGGATCGAAGTCAGAAATACCTTTTATTTTGAAGGACAAAAACCCGAATATCGAAGAATCGATCTTTGGTAGCAGATTCGTGATGTATTTGTGAATTGAATTTGAAATAAACTTAATAGGATGCGGTAATACTTTTGAAGATTGTTCATGCTAAAATAGCTTCTGATTGCCAGCATTACTAACTGAACCTTTTTCGTAATATGCCCATTTATGCAGTACAAAATCAATGCTTGCAGCGGGTTACAACGGTGTACTTAAGAATGCTTTTCTTTCATTTTTCTGTTGATCCATCTTTTGGATGAGGTATATTCTGATCGTAGTGGATACATACCGCCTGAAAATATATATAGTAAGTTGTTCCAGAAATTATTTTTCCTGTAGAATTCATGACTGTAGCTGGCTAATATTTTTAAGTATTCTTGTTCATATTCCTTTGCTTCCTGTAATGTGTAGTTTTCCGGAATATCTTTAATGATATCCATAGCAGTTTGGTTAAAGATTTTAGGCGAAGATTTTTGTATAAAGTCCAATTCAATCCTGCACATTCCGATAAGTGGAGCGAGTAAAGAAAAAATTTCATCATAAAAGTTACAAATATTTACCTTCAATGATAATCTTTCTTCTTCTGGTAAAATCTGGGTAGCTAACTGAATGAGTTTTTTGTGGCTTTTTTCCAATTCATCTGTATAGGTTTTGTTTTGCTGCCAGAATATAGGTGTATTGATTTTATATTTCTTGATAATAGTTTCCAGTATATATTCAAACTGTATTCTGACATATTTTATATTTTCGCTCAGGTCTTCTAAAACAGACTGCCACAGATTATGTTGGCTTAGTCTACAGTATGTACTAAATACCAATCTTGATCTGTTGTTAAGTTTCTGTAATTCTTTTAGCATTCTAAGAATTTCCTTTGCATCCCTTTCCAGGGTGATATTGGCGTTTCTAATATAGAATAAAGCAACAAACTGTGAATAATAGGCTCTTCTTGAAATATTTTTTTTATTTCTGAGTCCCAATTTGCTTTTTGGATGCTTAGTTAATTTTTTCATCAGAGTTTTATTGTAAATCTTTTTTATTAATGATCCCTTTTTCAAAGGATTTTTGCTGTATTTTAAGAGAAATAAGATATTGTCTTAAATCTTTGCTCGTGATATTTTTCTCTTTCGCAGAAAAAAAGAGTGGAGTTTCATCTAGAAGTTTATACAGTTCAGGAAATTCTTTTTGAATTTCAACGGTTTTTTTTAATATCTTTTTTGTTAAAATCGATATGATATTTACATTATTCATAGCCGCTTTTTATTATCGTTATTATCATCTTAAAGCGTTTATTTCCTTTTATAGAATGAGATTTGTGGGCAGGAATGATGATGAATTCACCTTCTTCCATAAAATAAGAATCTCCGTCTATAATGATTTCTGTTTTACCGTCAATAATTTGTACAAGAATGTCAAAAGGAGAAGTTTTTTTAGACAATCCCTCTTTTTCATCAAACGATAAAACACTGATATTGCCTGTCGGTTTTTCCAGTATCGTCCTACTGATTACAGAATTCGTTATGTATTCTATAATTTGATGGATATGATATACTTTTGATTTATCAAGTTCTTGATGATTCATCATAGTTTGTTTAAATATGAAAGATTAGAATCTATTGTAAATAAAAGGGACAGAACTTTCTATATCCCATCCCTTTTTACAGTTAAGCCTTGATAAATATATCTTTATCATAAGTTTTAGCTGTTCTTGAAAACAATTTATGAAAGATTGATTTCTTTGATAATATTGAGAACTTCTTCACGGTTTTTTCTTAATCTGTTTCCGATTCTTTCAAGCATTTCCTTTTCTTTACCTGCTTCAAATTTCAGATCATGATCCGTTAATGTTGAGAATTTTTCTTTCAGTTGTTTTGACTGTTCCTTCCAGTCTCCTGGAATTTTAAAAGATTTTTCGCTTTTATTGTGGTTTGTGTCCATAAGGAGGATTTTAGTGTAGCTTCATTGCTACAATACAAAGTTGGGTGTTTAATAATCTATTGCATTATAGATTGTTTCTTTTATGTTGCAGATATCACACTTTTACAAAAATTACAGATTGTTTTGAATATCTGAGATAGGGTGTTCATCAGCAGGAAAAGTTGGTGATTGCGACGAAGTAACGAAAGTTATTGAGCTTTAGGAAATAATTACAAATTTAAAATACAACTGTATAATTCTAAATAAGTGATTGATTATTCGTACCTTGCTGAATAACTATATTGAACTGATGATCCGGACTCTCAGTTCCTGTCATATTCTCTTCTTTTCATTATTTAATATTTCCGGTATTTTTATCTCTAGCCTGTTTCAAATCATCAATAAAACTGTTTTGAAAAGGAAAATATAAAGCTCTTGATTTCCTCCAAAGGACAATTCAATTGTAATTTATTAAGGTTTTTTATGAATATAAAAAAATATTTATGGATGTGGACGTTTTTGGTTCCTATCCTGGCGTGGCTCTCTTATGCAGGAAACTCTGTTTTTTCTTCAGGGTATTACTCTGTGATTCTTACTTTATTTTTGATAGGAAGTGTTTTGGCTTCAGTGTATCATTCCGAAGTCATTGCCCATCGTTTAGGAGAGCCATTCGGAACTTTACTTCTGGCATTTGCCATCACGGTTATAGAAGTAGGACTTATTATTTCCATCATGATGGGAGCAAAAGGTTTAGAAACCATTACACTTGCCAGAGATACGGTTTTTGCTGCAGTGATGATAATCCTTACCGGAATCATTGGTAGCTGTATTGTGATAGGTTCCTTAAGATATAGAGAACAAAGCTTTACACTACAGGGTGTGAGTACGGCACTGATTACGCTTACCTCTGTTATTATTTTTGTGCTTATTCTGCCCAATTATACGGTAAGTCATCTTGGAGGCGAATATACATCCTTCCAACTGCTTTTTATCGCCTTGATTTCTTTAGGACTTTATCTCGGATTTACCATGATCCAAACGTTTAGACACCGAAGTTTTTTCATTTCTCCACAAAATAAAATATCCAAGAATCTGTCTGTACAAAGTAATAATGAAATGATTTCCCGGAAACAACTGTATATAAGCTGTATATTGTTAATATTATCCCTGGGAATAGTCGTTTTTCTGGCAAAGCTTCTTTCAAAGGATGTAGAACATATCGTTGTTTCGGTTGGAGCTCCAAGGTCGCTTGTAGGTATCATTATTGCAGGTATTGTTCTCCTTCCGGAAGGACTTGCTGCATTTAGAGCAGCAAAAAGTGATGAAATTCAAACCTCATTAAATCTGGCTTTTGGTTCAGCTTTGGCAAGTATCGGACTGAGTATTCCGGCGATTGCCATTATATCTGTAATAACCGGTATAAGAATGACCCTGGGAATAGATATCAAATCAACAATACTTTTAGGGCTATCGCTTTTTATAATCACCGTTTCACTGGCAACAGGCAGAACCAACATCATGCAGGGAATTGTATTGATCGCTATTTTTTTAATTTACCTTTTTATTAC
Organism: Chryseobacterium formosense; assembly: GCF_900116415.1. GTDB lineage: Bacteria > Bacteroidota > Bacteroidia > Flavobacteriales > Weeksellaceae > Chryseobacterium > Chryseobacterium formosense. The sequence goes on from NZ_FPAP01000001.1 coordinate 268,965, forward strand.
GATAGTTCCATAAACGACTGTATATCAATATCTAAATATAGCGGTAATTAATGGCGGTTATTTTGAAAAACAAAGCCTTGCCATGAGATAGCTTACTGTTGATTCCGCTCCCTGATTGAGATTCACATTTTTCTCTTCAAGCCCGTCATAACATCCACCTGTTGCAGGGTTATAAATAATCTGATGCAAATGATTTTTTCCTAAAAACCAACTGAAAGCATTTACCATCATCTGCGAATATTTTTCATCCTTAAAGACTTTGTAAAATGTAGATAAGGTTAGTATGGTATAAGCAACATCAATAGGCTGTTCACCACCAATTGATTCTGTACTTTTAACCGTTTCTTTCTGCAGCCATCCTTTGTTGGATATTACTTTGATGCCTCCTTTAATAAATATTTTAGAAAGCAAAAACTTGAATGATTCATTGGCAACCTGTTTATACATTTCGTCTTGGGTTGTGATCCATGCACACAATAGAGCTTCAGGGAGTACACTGTTTCCATAAGTCAGGTAGCTTTCAAACCAATGCCAGTCTTTATGTTTTTCATGCTGATACATTTTTACCAGCCGATTGGCCAGTTTTTTCAATAATGGAATATTGCTTTCAGAGTTTTGATAATGCAAGCCCTTTATGATAAAAGCCATTGCTCGGGTAGAATGAATGCTCTCAATAGATGAAAGACTTTTTTCAATGATAGAGTCTGCTTCATCCGAAAACTGTTGTGGTAAGATTGTTTTTATTGAAAGAAGATATCCCAGTGCCCAGATAGCCCTTCCATTGGAATCTTCAAGATTGGTCTCATAATTCTGCTTTGCAAATTCCTTGTGTTGGTTTATATAATTGAGGAAACTTCCATCCGGCTGTTGGCAAAACTTAATAAGCTCCAGGTACGTTGAGATTAAATCAAGGTCAGATTCATCTCTGTTCAGTTCATAATGTCTGCAGGCTACAATCATAGCACGGGCATTATCGTCCAAAGTATACCCGGAATCTATATCAGGTTTGTTGATTTTAGAAAACTGGATCATCCCGAAATCTGTTGTCATATTTTTGATATGGCTTAGATTGATCATGGGGAATGTATAATGTAATGTCATTTTATCTTTGCTGAATTGTTGAAATAATAGGGCGTGTGAAATAGATGAATTCTCCCAAGCCGTGGGAGCCATTTTTTCCAAACTATTTGATCGTAATTTTTCCTGTACGATTTCATTTTCAAGTAGTCTATTCACGGCAGCAGCGAGCTGTTTAGGAGCTTCAAAATCAATAATGATTCCCAGATCTTCATTTAATATTTCCAAGGCATGGGGAATAGGAGTGGAAACGATAGGACACCCACAACTGATAGCATAAGAGAAGGTGCCGCTTACTGCCTGGTTTCTGTCTTTTGAAGTGAAAAGATAGATATTGGTCAATTGAAGATAGTCTAATAACTCATCCAATGGCAGGTATTTGTTGATAAAGTAAGTATGCTTTTCCAGATGGAGTCTCTTAACAGTATCATGCAAAAAAACACGGTACTTTTCACCTTCATATTTAATGATACCGGGATGCGTCTTTCCAATAATCAGAAACATGACATCCGGATTTTCGGAAATAATTTCAGGCAGAGCTTCTAAGGTAGTTTCAATATTTTTCCCCGAGCCCAGCAAACCAAATGTTGAAAGAACTTTTTTATCTTTAAATCCGTATTTCGCTTTCAGTGAAATTTTATCGATAAATGGCAATAAATGGGTACCGTGGGGTATCATTGTAATTTTATCAGATGAAATATCATAATCATTGACCAGAATATCCGCAGAAATACCAGTCATCACAATAATAGATTTTACCAAACGGCTTATTTCTTTTACCTTTTCTTTTAATTCCCGATCCGGTTTTGGCAAAACGGTGTGAAAAGTAATGATAATATCTTTTTCTATATTTTGAAGAAAAAGCAGTAATCCGTTTTTAGCTTCAGTGAAAAATCCGAACTCATGCTGAAGCATAACCATTTGAATATTGTCATTTTTGTTGATTTTATCAGCCAGCTCCAAATAAGAAATTGCATCAGATGTATTTAAGCGATATTCTGGATTTTCTTCATATTGAAAGCTTTCATCTTCAGTTTCCATTGGGCAGATAATGATGCTAAATGAATCTCTGAATTTTAACTTAAGGGATTGTATCAAATCATGACAATACGTTGCAATACCACACACCTTAGGAGGAAAAGTACTTATAAAGATAATTTCAGGTTTATAATTAATTGTGCTTTTGTTATTTTGGACAGATTGTCTTTTTGTCTTTTCCTCCACGTCTGAGTTTATATTTTTATTCATATTGATATCTGTTTTGAAGTCTGACATTCTGTATGGAACAGTCTATTATAATTTGTACTGTAGTAATTCTTTCAGTAATTCACGGATACTTAAAGAAGCAACAGCAATTCTTTTATCTGCAGCTCCATAATAAATATGGAGTATATCTTCTTCTACGATAGCTCCTGTAGGGAAGCAGACATTGTTCACTTCTCCTTTCTGTTCCCATTCTTCTTCGGGTTTAAAAAGAGGATAAGGAAGTCTTGAAATTTCTTTTTCAGGATTGTCAAGATCCAGTAAAGCAGCACATGCGCTGTAAACATATCCATCGATGGTATCATGTACGCCATGGTATATCAAAAGCCATCCATGTTCGGTTTCTATTGGAGGACATCCTCCGCCAATATAGCTTACTTCATGCTCATATTGGGGAGATAATACAATATGTTCTTTAAAGTGAAGGAAATAATCTTTCCAGAAATCAGGATTCAGATCTTCCATATTTTCTATACCTGCAATTTGGATATCAGGTCTTATGCGATGAAGAAAATACAGCTTACCATTAATTCTTCTTGGGAAAAATATCACATTTTTATCCCATAGAAAGACCTCTTTATCCTTTTTATGAGTAGGCGGGAGTTTGTTGAAACGTCTGTACTTTTCTCCTATTTCACCTTGAGATTCTGATAAAAATCTAAACTTGTTGTACGGAATTTTGGGAACAATTATGCCCAATTTTTTCCATGATATAAGATCCTCTGATACGGCAAGGGCTCCCAGTGCATTAATCCCGTCATAACTGGTATAAGTAAGATAAAATAGATGATCGATTTTTACGATCCTTGGATCTTCAGCCCCATGTTTTTCATATTCAAACTCGGGAATGATCACCGGATTGCTCAGCCGGGTTTCTATAGTCTTATAATCTGATAATATACAGTACCCGATACTGGAGAAATTATTCTTGGCAAGGGCTCTGTAAAATAAATGTATTTTTCCGTCATCCTGAATGACTGCAGGATTTAAAACACCCTCACTCTCAAAGTCTAATGCTGTTTTTCTGAGTATAATTCCGTCTTTTTTCAGGGATACCATTTAGTTACCTGTATTTTGGGCTTCGTTTTCCCGATCTCTTCGTTTATTCATCTTATCTTCCCGCTTCTCTTTTGCTGATTTTGCGGGTGGAGTTTTACCTGATTTCTTTTTTCCGTCTTTTTCTTTTGACATTTTGAAATATTTTTTGTTAACTGTAAATTTCATTCATTAAAAAAGGAAAGCTTTGTAATAGTATTTTAATTTGTTGTATAAATCATAGATATTTCGGGTTTAATAGACTAACTTTGGGTAAATAGCTGTTAATGAAATAATTGGCGGTATAAACAGTAAGGAGATGAAGTTGTATATAAAATATATGGTAAGTTTGCGCTGCAAAATGGTTGTCCATCAGGAACTGGAAGTCTTGGGTATTAAAAATGCTGTTGTCGATTTGGGTACTGTAGAATTATTGGACGATATCACCGTCGAACAAAGACAAATTCTGAAAGAAAATTTACTTAAAACAGGACTTGAGGTATTAGACGATAAAAAAAGTATTCTGATAGAAAAAATAAAGAACGTAGTCATAGAAATGATTCATTATTCAGATGAACTTCCAAAAGAAAATTTCTCAGATTATATAAGTGAAAAATTAGGATATGATTATACCTATCTTGCGAATACTTTTTCGGAAGTGAAAGGAATGACGCTGCAGCATTTTATCATTATCAATAAAGTAGAAAAGGTAAAAGAATTGCTGTTGTATGATGAGCTCAATCTTACAGAAATCTCTTATAAACTTAATTACAGCAGTGTGGCCCATCTCTCCAACCAGTTTAAAAAGATCACAGGGCTTTCCCCCTCATTTTATAAGCAGTTAAAACAAAGACGTCTTGGAAATCTGGAAGACCTATAAAAGGTGGGATATATGTAAGATTATCCCGGATATATGTAGCTTAGTCTATACCGAAACGGCCATCTTTGTAGTGTAATAATCAGGGATTTATCGGATCCACTACAGTTTATGTGCAATTTAAGAAGGAAAATATAGTGAGTATTGGAAATATTCATCATACAACAATGTTGTTTTCCGGTTTTTGCAAACACTGTAATAGTAAATAAAGACTGAAAAAGCGAATATATACCATGATAAATAAATAGATTTAAGGATTCTCAACTTTAATAATGAGTATATTAAAATCTCTGTGAAATGGTAATCTTTTTTCAGAAGGTTTTAATTATTTAAGGATAGGAACCTATGGTTTCTGTCCTTTTTAACCATAAATGTGCAATAAATTTCAACTGAATCCATAAAAAGAAATCTGTTTGAATATGAATGAGTAAACAAAATTTTCACCTATAAAACAGACTTATCTTATTATCCTAAAACCAGAAGTAATGAAAACGATACAGCTTTTTCAGTTTAAGAATTCCATTTCCCGGAAGCTTCCTTTTTTTAAGGAAGAATGCAGATTAGATAATTTAAATGATTTAATGACCTATGATCTGATGAACACCGAAAAAGTGACTGAATTCATTATTGAGGTTCATGATGATTTTATTTTTGAAGAGATGACCAAAAAAGATCTTTTTTCAATGTGCGAAAATGCAAAGGAAATGATTGAGCATTATTTTGTAACAACAATGAATGATTATGACGTTATCTGAACATTGATTCAGCAGTGTAAAAAGCTTTTTAGATTAACATTAAATATTAGATGCAATGAAATTTCAGCAAAGTTTACTTGATTATATCAGTACTTCACTCATTACAATGAATGAAAAAGTATCTATAGCAGAAAGCATAACTTCGGGATTAATACAGCTGGCTTTTTCCCAGATGCCTAATGCGAAGCTGTTTTACAAAGGAGGAATAACAACTTTTACAGTACCTGAAAAAGTTAATTTTTTAAATATCAACAGGATTGAAGTTGAAGAAAATGGCTTTGAAACCCAGAAAATGGCCGATACAATGGCTGTAAAGGTTGCTGAATCATTTGCAACAGATTGGGGAATTGCTTCTACGGGATATGCTGCGTCGGTAAGAAATTCGGGATTTAAAGTGTATTCATTCTGCTCATTTAGTTACAAAGGCGAGATCGTTCTTTCAAAACGCATAGAGCTTCCTAATAAGACTCAGGCATTAGATTCGCAGTTATATTATACTGAATTTATTTTAGGGTGTTATAAAAGTGCACTTAATCAAATATTAATTTAAAAATATATTCATTTATTCTCGGTTCAAAGAAATGTATTTTCAATCTTTTATCTTCATCAATTATTTTGTAGATCTCTATGACATTCCAACTCTGTAAAATTCCTTGTCAACCATTTATTTGGTTTTACATACTTTAAAGATTATGAGATTCTAAATTTTTAAAAATTATCTCTATAAATCTAATTTATTTTTGATAAGAATAAAAACGGCGCCACTTGAAGACAAGTGGCGCCGTTTGGCTATAGGTGAACTTGATAGAATTCTATTCAACTATTTAATATTAGATATAGAGAATATTTTGAAAATATTAAATGACATCTGAGTTATACTTTGGTATAAACAAATCAATCAAAAATTCTGTAGTTGTATTTAAAATTTTTCTTATAAATAAAATGATAACGTAATTAATTTTGAACATATAATCTTCTATATATTCTAAAAAGTCTATTAAAATTAGACTTGATACATTCAAGTACATTGTACTATTTTTAAATTATGAATATCATATCAAAATGTAATTATTATTTATATTCTGATGATTTTTAATTATCTTTAAAGAAATGAAAATTCATAAAATTTAATGATATCAATTGGGTTTTTATTTTTATTATTTTCATTTATAGAAATTTGATTATTAATTATTTGAGGTTTTTTTCACGGAAAATTTTAAAATTATGAAATTCAGGAAAATTCTACTTGCTTCACTTCTGATTTTTTTTTCCAAAATGCTTTGTCAGCAATATACATTGAAACAATGTATAGAAAAAGGAAAACAAAATAATGTCATTATAAAACTGGCGGAGCAATCTTTGGAAACCCGGGAAAAGCTTCTGCAATCCAACAAAAACAACAGTCTTCCGAAAGTAGATTTTCTTGGGGGTTATAATTATATCGGAGAACCTATCAAAGTAAATCTCCAACAGGTAAAAGACGGAATTGTAGAAGGTTCAGCAAATCAGAGTGTGTATTCTGCCAATGCAGCGTATCAACAGATTACGGGAAACCAGCTTTCACAACAGGTTCAGGATGTGATTTATCAGACTTCGAAAGACATTATCAGTGCAGTTTATCCCAACTATAATCCTGCAATTACAAAGCAAAGTTATTTTTTAGCCGGAATTTTATTGCGTCAACCCATTTATTTAGGTGGAAAATTAAATGCCACAAAAGAGCTTTCAAAACAACAGGTAGAAAGCGGGAAAGCAAATCTGGAGTCTTCTCAGGATCTTACAGCTTATAATATTTCTTTAAATTACATTCAGGTGATGTATCTGAATTCGATGATTAAAAAGCAAGAAAAGATTGTAGAATCACTTGAAAATAATGAAAAATATGCACAAAGCCTTTTAAAAGCAGAAATTATTCCACCTTATCTGAAAAACTGGTCAAACATTACAAAACTTCAGGGTGAAACTAATCTTAAAAACCTTAAGCTAGAAAAAGAAAATGCACTGTTAACATTGAAAGACTTGATGGGAGTTTCTCTTGATGAGCCACTGGAAATCAGCGAAGAGTTGAATGAAAATGTTGATGTTCCTAATTTTTCTTCGTCAGAACAAAATGCAGACTTAAAACTATTATTAAGCAAAAAGAAAGAAGCCGAAACTACTCACAATATTACAAAATCGCTTTCAAGACCCAATATTTTTGCGATTGGTAATTATCAGTTTTTCAGAAATGATCTTCCGTTGATTACTCCGCCCTGGTTGGTTGGGATAGAAATGCAATGGACGCTTTTTGACCCTGAAAGAAAATCCAGAAACCTGGCTTCACAATCTTTAATAAAAGAAGCCGATCTTTTAATCAATCAAAAGCAAAAATCGGTGAATTTGGCGACCAAAATTTCTGAGAATAAATTAATAAGCTTTAAAGAGCAGAACGAAACATTCGATGCTGCAAGAAAACAGACGTATACCACGACTGAAATGGTAAGGAAAAGAATGGAAAACAGTTTGTCTTCTGTAAAAGATGTGAACGATGCTTTGCAACTTCAGTACGAAGCCGAAAAACTATATTATACTTCTTTAGTTGCCTATCAAACGGTGATTGCGACTTATTTTTACATTACCGGAAACGTCGAAAATATTACCAACTACATCCCTTAAACTGATAACAAAATGAAAAACTTTATAAAAAATTACTGGGCGGTTTTCATTCCAATTATTGTACTGGTTATTGCTCTGATTTACCTTCTCCAAAATAAATCCTCCGAAAACAACAAAGAAACGGTGATAGGAATGGTAGATGCCGAATTTGTAGATGTTTCTGCTTCTTTGCCGGGAAGAGTGATTGAATTATTGGTAAAAGAAGGAGACAATGTAAAAGAAGGAGAAGTGGTAGCTCAAATGAAAACTTCTGAAATCGAAACAATTCAGGCTCAGGTTTCAGAAGCTGTAACGGTTGCCCAAAATCAATTGGATAAAATCAATCGTGGAGTAGAACCTGAAGTTTTAAAGTCTGCAGAAAATCTACAGCAGATCGCTAAACAGCAGATGGATTTGATGAATAAAACCTACACCCGTTTTCAGAATCTCTATTCAGAAGGTGTAATTTCAGGTCAGGAAAGAGATGTTATTTATTTTAAATATAAAGCAGCACAAAAAGAACTGGAAACAGCAAATCTGAATGTTCAACTTCTACAACGTGGAAATAATCAGGAACTTAAAAATTCGGCTCAAGCTATTCTAAATCAGGCAAAAGGTGCCGATCAACTTGCTCAGGAAATAAAAGATAACGCATCAATAAAAGCACCCGCTTCTGGAAAAATTTCTACAATGATTTCTAATAAAGGCGAAATGGTAAATGCAGGTTATCCGATGATGACAATTCAGAAAGACAATTCTTTTTTTGTGAAATTTAATCTCCGCCAAAATCAAATGACCAAAATTGATAAAGGAAGTATAGTAAAAATGAAAATCCCGGGTTGTTTGCCGGAAGAAATAAAAGGTACTGTTGTAGAACTAGCTCCGGCTTTAGGTTATGCAGACTGGGTTCCTGAAAAACAAAATGGCGAATTTGAACTAAGAACTTTTCAGATAAAAGTAAAACCGGAAAATATGAATTCAATAAAAGGGCTTCGATCAGGAATGACTGCACAGCTGGTTTTTGATTAAAAAGTATTCTTTTAATTCAGAAAAATTAAAACAATTGAAAACCATCAGCCAAATCATGATACGTGAATGGAAACGAATTTTTTCGATTCCTAATTTTTATGTGGTTTTGTTAGTTATTCCACCTATTATTTTTCTTTTTTACGGATTTATTTATCAGAAACAATTTGCGAAAGAGCTTCCGATGGCAGTTTGGGACGAAGATCAATCTTCTGTTTCTCGAACGTTGACCGATATGATGGAACACAATGAATTTATTCAGTTTACTCAAACGGTTTACAGTAATGCGGAAATTGAGAAGTTAATGCAGGAAGGAAAGATTTTCGGAGCCGTACATTTTCCAAAAAACCTGGAATCGGATGCTAAGAAAAATCATCAATCCAATATCACGCTTTACACCAACGGTGCTTATCTGGTTCCTGCAAAAATGATTTATAAAGGTGCGGCTGAAGTTATTATCAAAGGCGGTCTTGCTGTTGTTCTTCAGAAAGCTGAAAAGCAAGGAATGCCCGCTGAGAAAGCAAACACTTTGGTACAGCCTATCAAACTCAATACGACAACATTATACAATCCTGATTTTAACTATCAAATGTATCTTACACCGGGGTTAATAACTGTTGGACTTCAAATGGCGCTGATTGTTGCAGCGGTTTTAATTTTAAATCTGGAATTTAAACGAAACACCATTGATGAACTTTTACAGATTTCGACATCATCTTCGCAGATTGTGATTGGAAAAATGCTCGCTCATCTTTGTATTTCGTGGATTCTTTTTGTGTTGGTCGCTTACGTTGTTTTTCCTGTTTATGAATTGGGGAAACCACAAACCGATTTTAATTTTTTCCTGATTTATACATTGATGTCTTTGGCGTGTATAGGAATTGGAATTATGCTTTCTGCAATTTCCAATAATCTTCTTTTTGTGACGGATGTTGCTTTGTTTTTCACATCGCCTGCGTTTGTTTTCAGCGGTTTTACATTTCCGCGATGGGCAATGCCTTGGTACGACCAGTTTTATGCGGATATAATGCCTTATACTCACTTTTTAGACGGATTCATAAAGCTTTACTTTATGGAACTTCCGTTATCTTATGCAACTCCGGAAATCGTCAAACTATTGGTTTTTATTGGAGTTACGTTTCCTTTGAGTATTCTGCTTTTTCAGAAGAAAATCAATCAATATCTTAAAGAAAATCGGGCATGAAAGAAGTTTTGCAAATATTGAAAAGAGAACTTAGAAACGTTTCAAAAGATTCGAGTCTGTTTCTGATTTTACTTTTGGCGCCGATTTTTTATGCGTTTATGTACGGAAGTATTTATCTGAATAAAGGTGAAGAAAAAGTAAAACTAGCATTGATTGATAACGACGGAACTGCGATTTCCAGAACATTGACCCAACAATTAAACTCGACTCCGATGATAGAAATTGTACCAAGTTCAAATATTTCTGAAGCTCAGGAAAAGATGTTTCGAGGAGAAGTTCAAGGTTATTTTTATATTCAGTCAGGTTTTGAAAAGAATATTTTTTCGCAGAAACAGGCAAATGTGAATTTAGTTCTTAATGCCTCAAGATTTTTACCTTCGAGCGATTTGTTGAGTACTGCTACAAAAGTTTGTCTTACCGTTGGAGCCGGCGTCAGAAAAACGTATTTTAACAAACAGGGAATGGGAGAGGATGAGTCTATGAAAATGACCAATCCGATTAATATGGATTATCGTCCGTTGTACAATTCCAGTATGACCTATGGTTCGTTTCTTTTGCCCGGTTTATTGGCGATTATTTTACAACAGACTCTTTTGATAGGTGTTGCAGCAGCATTTACTTCGGAAAGAGAAGAGAATAAATTGTTGAATCTTTATCAGGTTTCAAAGCAGAGCATTTCTAAAATGATTTTTGGGAAAAGTTTGCTTTACTTCATTGTGTTTATGATTTTCGGATTCTTCTTTTCGGTAGTGAATTTTTCAGTTTTTGATGTTGAAATTAGAGGAAACTATTTAGATCTTGCTGTCATTTCGGCATTATTTATTGCAACAATTATTGTTTTTGGAATTTTGATTGGCAGCTTCTTTAAAACTAAACTTTTTGCTTTTCAGGTGTTAGTATTTTCATCGTATCCCATCTTTTTGATCACAGGATATTCTATGCCTTATCAAGCGTTGCCAAGATTTGTTCAGATTTTATCCGATGCGTTGCCAACTTCTCCGTTTCTCAAAACTTATATTTCGATTGTACAATCCGGAGGTTCGCTTTCTGATAATCTCAGTTCCGTAATCCATTTGGTGGTTTTGTGGATTGTTTTTGAACTTCTTTTAATTCTCAGAATAAAATATTTGATTAAAATATAATTGTTTTAAACGGTTCTATTTCTTCCTAAAAAACAATGCTCTGCTGTATTCGTAATTCATTCTGGCAATATTTAAAACAGAAATTCCTTGTGGACATTCTACTTCACAAGCTTCAGTGTTGGAGCAGTGGCCGAAGTGTTCAGCATCCATTTGTTTGACCATATTTAAAACTCTTTCGCTTCGTTCTTCTTTTCCCTGAGGAAGCAAAACCATATGCGTGATTTTTGCTGAAGTAAATAAAGCGGCACTTGCATTTTTACAGGTTGCCACACAAGCTCCGCAACCAATACAAGCCGCAGAATCAAACGCTTCTTCTGCAGTTTGGTGAGTCACAGTAATTGCCGTTGCATCGGGAGCTTGACCGGTATTAATTGACACAAATCCACCAGAAGAAATAACCCTATCGAATGCAGAACGATCTACTTTTAAATCTTTTTTTACCGGAAAAGCTTCAGCTCGGAAAGGTTCAATCAAAACAGTTTCTCCATCTTTAAAGGAACGTAAATGAAGCTGACAGGTTGTGGTGTTTTTTAAAGGTCCGTGAGCCAAACCATTGATCATCATTCCGCATTGCCCGCAGATTCCTTCACGGCAATCGTGGTCAAATTCTACGGGTTCGTCTCCTTCAACGATTAATTTTTCATTTAAGGTATCAAGCATTTCAAGGAAAGACATATGAGGATTCAGTTCTTTTAAATCATAATTGACCAGTTTCCCTTCACTCTGATGATCTTTCTGTCTCCATATTTTAAGGTGCAAATTCATAATTTCTGTGTTTTATTTATAACTTCTTACGGTTGGCTGTATTTCTTCGAAAACCAAGGGTTCTTTAATGAGTTCGGGTTCATTGTTTTCACCTTTCCAAGCCCAGGCTGAAATGAATTGAAATTCAGAATCATTTCTTAAAGCTTCTCCATCTGAAGTTTGATATTCTTCCCTGAAATGAGCCCCGCAAGATTCGTTTCGAGTTAGAGCATCGTAGCACATCAGTTCACCGATTTCAAAATAATCAGCAACACGACCAGCTTTTTCGAGCTCGCTATTCATTGTATCACCTTGTCCTGAAACTTTTACGTCTTTGTAAAATTCCTGTTTTAATTTTTGGATTTCTTCAATAGCGAATTTTAAACCTTCTTCATTTCTTGCTAAACCACAATAATCGTAGAGCAGTTTACCTAAGGTTTTATGAAAATGATCAACGGTTTTTGTTCCATTAATGCTGATAAAACTTTCAATTTGTTGCTTCACATGATTTTCAGCTTTTTCAAATTCAATATTTTCTGTTGAAATTTTTCCGGTATGAATTTCTTGAGATAAATAATTGGCAATCGTGTAAGGAGCAATGAAATATCCATCAACAGAAGCCTGAAGTAACGAATTGGCTCCCAGTCGATTGGCTCCGTGATCTGCAAAATTAGCTTCTCCCAATGCAAATAATCCCGGAATGGTGGTCATTAATTCATAATCTACCCAAAGTCCGCCCATCGAAAAATGTGCGGAAGGAGAAATCATCATTGGTTCTTCGTAAGCATTGTAACCTGTTATTTTAAGGTACATATCGAATAAGTTCCCGTATTTTTCCTGGATTTTTTCTTTTCCCTGCTCTTTTATGGCTTTAGAAAAATCAAGATACACCGCATTTTTCAACGGTCCGATTCCAAAGCCTGCATCAATTCTTTCCTTGGCAGCTCTTGAAGAGATATCTCTTGGTGCTAAATTTCCAAAAGCAGGATATCTTCTTTCTAGATAGTAATCTCTTTCGCTTTCGGGAATGTCATTGCCTTTTCTGGTTTCATTTTCTTTTAGAGGAACCCAGATTCTGCCGTCATTTCTTAAAGATTCAGACATTAAGGTTAATTTCGACTGATAATCTCCGGACTGTGGCAAAGAAGTAGGGTGTACCTGAATCCAGCTTGGTGAAGCCATTAACGCACCTTTTTTATGCGCCCGCCAAATTGCAGAGCCGTTGCAACCCATCGCCAAAGTCGATAGATAATAAATTTTCCCATAGCCGCCCGTTGCCAAAACAACTGCGTGTGCAGCATGTCTTTCAATTTCTCCGGTGTCTAAATTTCTAACGATAATTCCGCTTGCTTTTCCATTTATAACAACCAAATCAAGCATTTCGTGTCTTGAAAATAATTCAACACTTTTCTTGCCGACCTGTCGCATTAAAGCCTGATAAGCTCCTAAAAGCAACTGTTGTCCGGTTTGTCCTCTTGCATAAAATGTTCGGCTCACCTGAACACCTCCGAAAGAACGGTTGTTCAAGTAACCGCTATATTCTCTCCCGAAAGGAACACCTTGCGCAACGGCTTGGTCGATAAGACTTAAAGAACATTCTGCCATTCGGTAAACATTGGCTTCACGCGCTCTGAAATCCCCACCTTTTAAAGTATCAACAAACATTCTGTAAACACTGTCGCCATCATTTTTATAGTTTTTGGCAGCATTGACTCCTCCTTGTGCAGCAACGGAATGTGCTCTTCTTGGACTATCCTGGAAGCAAAACGATTTTACATTATATCCCATTTCACCTAAAGAAGCAGCAATAGAACTTCCTGCTAATCCTGTTCCGACAACAATAACATCCAGTTTTTTTCGGTTAGCCGGATTGACGAGCTTGGCCGTTTTTTTATAGTTTTCCCATTTTTTTTCTAATGGTCCTTCCGGTATTTTTGAATCTAAAATCATAATATTTCAATTTAACGGTAAGTGAAAAATACATAAATTGGCATCAAAGCAAATCCGACACTGATAATGATTGAATAAGCAATTCCGGCAACTTTGAACCATTTTACATATTTCGGATGAAATAATCCCAGGGTTCTGATTGCACTGTAAATTCCTTGAATCAGGTGATAACATAAAGCAATCATTGAAAGGATATAAATAATGACATACCACCATTCTTTAAAGACATTCACGACAAGAATATACAAATCTTTATTTCCATTCTTATCCAAAGGCAGATTTCCGAATTTGTAGACATACCAGAAATTCTGAAAGTGAATGACAAGGAAAATTAATAGCAATGTTCCTAAAATTCCCATATTTCTGGAATACCATTTACTGGCTCTTCCGCGTCGGTCAGATTGGTAATTTCCGCCCGATTTTTTATTTTTTAAAGTAATAATCAATCCATCCAAAGCATGAAGGATGATACTTGCATACAACACATAAGAAACTATTTTAATGACAATATTTCCCGAAAGAAAATGTGAGTAAGCATTAAACTGAAGGTGCGCCTGCTCTTGTGGTAAAAACAGCTGAAGATTTCCCAAGAAGTGAATCAAAAGAAAGAAACTCAGGAAAAGCCCTGTAAGACACATCAGTATTTTTCTTGATAATGTAGACAGCATATTTTTTTCATTTTTTTTGTTAATGACGATGGATGCTTGAAAAGGGAGGATGGAGGTTGTATTAGCGCATATTAATTATTTCTTAAACATCTCGCTTTCATCTTCCAGCCCCAAACTTTTAATAATATCCTAATATTTTCATCCAAAGTCCGCCGACTCCCATGTAGATAATCAACAAAATAATTCCTATTTCGAGACCTCGAAGCCACCAAGATTTCAGATCAACATATCCGCTTCCGAAAAATACAGGAGCCGGACCGTGACCGTAATGGGTCAATACACCATAAATTGACCCTAAAAAACCAAGCATCATAGCCAATAACATAGGAGGAATCCCTACTGCAATACCAACACTTAATAAAGCGGCATACATTGCAGCAACATGAGCGGTTGCACTCGCAAAAATATAATGACTAAAGAAATAGACGAGAATAATTACCGGAAAAGCAACTGTCCAAGTCATTCCTCCGATTTTTAATTTAATCAAATCACTGAACCAACCGATAAATCCTAATTCATTAAGAGAACTTGCCATCATCACCAGAACGGCAAACCAGACAATCGTGTCCCAGGCTCCTTTTTCGGATTTTACATCTTCCCAGGTCAATACTGATGTTAATAAAAGTAATGTCAAACCTATAAAAGCTGTTGTTGTAGCATCAATGGATAAAGCTCCACCAAAAATCCAGAGACCTAATAAAATGAAAAATGCCAATAACATCAACCATTCATTTTTAGAAATTGGTCCCATTTCTTTTAATTTTTGAGCTGCCATTTTTGGAGCATCGCCTGTTTTCTTTAATTCAGGCGGATATAATTTGTATAAAACCAAAGGAACGACAAAGAATGCGACCAATCCAGGAACGAAACCTGCAGCAGCCCATGACATCCAAGTGATATTGATTCCTAAATTAGCTGCAAATTTCTGACACATCGGGTTACTTGCAGTTCCTGTCAAAAACATGGAAGAAGCGATGAGATTCATATAATAACTATTCAACGTTAAATAAGAACCTAACTTTCTGTGCGTTTCAGGCTTTTCAGGAACCGAATCAAAACTTATCGCCATCGATTTCATAATGGGATAAATAATTCCGCCACCTCTTGCAGTATTACTAGGAATTGCAGGAGCTAAACAAACATCTGCCAAACCCAATCCGTACGCTAAACCCAAAGAACTTTTTCCGAAAACTCTGATGAATAAAAAAGCGATTCTGTTTCCTAAGCCTGTTTTAATAAACCCTCTTGCGATAAAGAATGAAATACCAATCAGCCATATTACTTTGTCTCCAAAACCTGAAAGTGCTTTTGTGATTGATTTTCCGGCATCTCCCGGAGCGACAACCTGTGTCAAAGCAGTAAATCCAATAGCCATCATACACATGGTTCCCATTGGAGCGGCTTTAAGAATAATGCCTAAAATGGTAGCTGCAAAAATTGCGAACAGATGCCACGCATTTTCAGCAACGCCTTCCGGAGCGGGAATAAACCAGATAATGAGCGCAACCGCAAATGTGATAGCGACAGCTTTAATGTTAATTTCTTTCATAATAGTTAGTTTTTTACGGATTAAAATCTACTTTGGACTTGAACTATGAATAAATTATTATTGTATTGAGACGTATTTTCTACCTGATGTTTGTAACGGTCGAACTGGATTCCGAGTTGAATTCTGGCGCCATAATTTTTCAGAAATTCAAGACCAAACATTGGTGTAACTGTTTGTCTAGGATTTGAATTTAATCTAAAATTGGTATCTAAATACTCGTAACGGCAAGACAATTCGAAAGCACTTAAGTTTTTATGATTGATTTCGTATCTTAAATTCGGAAGAAAATAAGCTCCACGAATTAAATATTCATCAGGATTTGAAGATCTTAATTCTGGAGTAACAGCAAAATATAAAGGATGATTGGTTGCCTGTTTTCCTTCCAGTTGCATATCAAGACTCCATTTAGAATCGAAATTAATTAATGAGCTTAAATCTACACCTACAGCATAAATCTTTTTTCCAAAAATCTCTCCGATACCCCCATTTAGTCCAAAATTTAAATTATATTTTTTATTTAAAACAAAAACTAATCGGGTAGAGTATTGTTTTCCATTATCATTGTCGTTAACCTGATTTTTACCGTTTCCATTAACAACAGAGACCGCATATTGAAAAGGAATTTCACCAAACTCCAATTGTCCGGTTGCGGAAAGTCCGATTTGAAAACTTGTCCAGCCTAATTTTCCGAATTCCGTATATTGATTGGACCAGTCCAGTGATTTGATAATATCAATAGGGTAGGTTTCTTCAATCCCGAACCAAGGTCTGAACTGCCCTACTGTAAAGGCTAATTTTGGGTTGAAGGTGTATTTTAAATAGGCATTTTCGAGAACCCTGCTTTTGGGGTCATTTTTAAAGTCTGCTAAGTTGGCGAGTGCAACAACTTCAGTACGTTTGCTGATCTGTGCCCGCATCTGAACTCTCATGTATTTCACCATGAAATTGTTGTCAGTTCCACTATGATCGGAATGATGAAGTCCGTTAACATCGACGTCTTTAGACATCCCAACAAGATAACGTGCTTGGAATAGTCCTTTGAATTGTAATTGAGGATATTGTACTATTTCTTCCGAATTTTTTTTAAGTGTATCGGGTAGCTGTGCTGTAAATATTAAGCTTAAGAGTGTGAAATAAAAAAGCATTTGCTTTTTTATTATTAAAGAAGTATTCATTTATATCATGTTTTTTGGTGTATTAGCTTTTATCAAACATAGAATAATATGTTTGTTAAACTGTCTAAAATTAATAAAATAAATAGTAATAATCACTATATTATGATTAATTTATAATTAATATGTGTTTAAAAATTATTTTTAATAAGAATGAGGTTGGAGCATTCAAGTATTTTAGAATAAGATACTTACAATAAAATTCAGGTTATTCAGCTTACATTATTTTTAATTTTTATACACTTCACCACGATATAGGAAAGGTGTTGCGATATCACATGTTGCATCTATGGTCATTAATGTCTGGTGAAAGATCAAATTACCAGCTGTTTACCACTTTTACATAAAACTTTCATCATCTTTTCCATTCATCATCGAATTGAACTCCTGTTTTTTTTGAATTCTGACTTACTTTTTGAACATTTTTAAACAAAATCAGTTTCGTTGATCTCGGGTATTTTAATGTCCAAAAAAACAAATCAATTTCTCCATTTTTATTCAAAAACGTTATTGCGTATATTTTCTAGCTGCAAAATTTCAAATTTGAAATATGATGAACCAAAACTTTCTGGGCTAGTTTCTCATCATCTTCTGCTAAGCATTTTATTTTTCTCATACTTTACAACTTTATTTCAAGGTTGGCGCTGAAAATATTTTTGTCTTTTTTTATTATAAATATCGTGACGGATAAAGTGATGTAAGGCGTTTTTGCATATTTACAATACCTATCCCTACAAAATTAATTAACAGTTGACTTCTCTGGTACTTTTATTAATTTATATTATATTAGTGGTAAGTATAAATAATTCATATCTTATGATGTTCAGATCATTATTTTTGTCATTTTTTATCGGCACAACTATAACAATTGCTCAATCCAAGCAAATTCTAATAGAGAATGTGAGAATATTGGATCATCAAAAATCTGATTTGACTGCTCCAATGAATGTTTTGATTTCTGATGGCTTCATTCAGAAAATAAGTAATCGAAATATCAGCGTTAAAGGTAAGGACCTGATAACGATTAATGGTAAAGGAAAAACTTTGATGCCGGGGCTTATCGACGCTCATGTACATATGGTATTTGGAGCCTTAACGATGGCGCAAATGACTTCTCCGGATATGTCGGAAGAAACTCTGTTCAATGATGTGATATTGTCTTCACAAAAGATGCTGATGCGTGGTTTTACAAGTGTTAGGGATGCGGGAGGTCCTATTTTTCCGTTGAAGGCGGCTATTGACAAAGGAAAAGCAGTTGGACCTCGTATATGGCCTTCGGGAGCCACAATCAGCCAGACAGCGGGACATGGTGATTTCAGGACACCTGATGAACGTTCGCGTCGCTTTTTTGGTAAAGCTTCCCGTGCAGAACAGTTGGGAGCTACCTTTATTGCTGATGGACGCGATGATGTTTTAACTGCTACTAGAGAAAATCTTCGCTTTGGTGCCAGTCAGATCAAATTGATGGCAGGCGGTGGTACTTCTTCTGCCTACGACCCCATCGATGTAACGCAATATACTTTGGAGGAGATGAAGGCGGCTGTAGATGCTGCAGAAGACTGGGGTACTTATGTGATGGTACATGCTTATACGCCAAGAGCTGTAAAACGTGCTGTAGAAGCAGGTGTAAAGTGCATTGAACATGGTCAGATGCTTGACGAAGAAACTCTGAAGCTGCTTGCAGAGAAAAAAGTTTGGTTAAGTCTTCAAAATCTGATGGACAATAACGACAATATGGATGAGCAAAGAAAAGAAAAGCGTATACCAGTATTGGAAGGTCAGAATAAAGTGTGGCCACTGGCTAAAAAATTAGGTGTAAGATTAGCTTGGGGAACAGATTTTCTTTTCGAGCCAGAACTTAACGAATATCAAAATAGTTATATACTACGGCTTCAGAAATGGTTTTCTAATGCCGAAATTCTAAAAATGATTACACAGGATAATGCAGAGTTGCTGCAACTTTCAGGATTGCGCAGTCCTTATCCGGGCAAGCTTGGTGTAGTGGAAGAAAAAGCTTTGGCAGACTTGTTATTAATTGATGGTAATCCTTTAAAGAATCTATCATTAGTGGCCGATCCTGAAAAGAATTTTTTGCTGATTATAAAAGACGGGCAGATCTATAAGAATATGATTAAGATCAAATAATCATAATATTTAATGTGAGGTAAGTATTTCAATATTTGTGGCAAAACAAATGTCTTACGTCGCGATCACCAATTTTAATAAAGATTAACAGTGACTTTGTTAGGTCTAAAAATATTCAAAATATACACCTGCGGCAAGGGGTATTTCTTTTGGGTAGATGCTATGAATAAAACCATTGAAGTATTTGGGTCGACACAACAACTATTATAAAATTGCAGGGGAATAGGAAATAATCTTAATGAAAATTTTAAAATTGATATATATGCCAAATACATAAGAACATTATTGGTCCATAAATAGTCTATCGATCTAAATAATCGCATTTTGTTAAGTGATGAAATAAAACAGATTTGTATTGTTGAACACGATCATATATTATTAAATTTGTGACTTATTTTTTGCAAAAGGAGTGAATTTGGCAACAAAAAAATCAATTTAAAATGGGTTTTAAGTTTAATTTAAAATTTAAGTAACTAACTTCAAGCAAAAATTTCATGTGTTTGTTTGAAAAAAATTAAGATGGTAAGCAGTATAGAATTTATAAATATGTCTGTGGATGCACTGAAAAGAAAATTAATTTCTCAATATGTGTATTTAATGTTCGGTATTTTACTTGGATACTCTTTGGTATTTTATTTTATAATTAAAGATTCATTTTTTGCAGCCTGTACATTTGCTTATAGTGTTTTGTTATTTTATACATTTATGATCATTCGCAAAAGTTATAATATAAAATTACTTGTACATCTTTATATGACCTATGCTCCATTATTTGCGGGATTTATCATGTTGGATTTTTGGAAATACTCGGCGGCTACTGCCATGTGGCTTTTACCGGTTCCGCTTGGAGCACATATTTTACTTGGAAAAAAATACGTTTACATATACTCAGTATATATATTCCTCATCATTGTTACGGTAAGTATTCTTACTAAATTATTCAAGTTTGATTATTTCAGTCTCACCAATGTAAATGTAATGGTGATCTCTGATACATTTGTTGGATTAGCGAATCTTGCTGTTTTCAGTATTTTACTGTATTACAATGAAAAAATAAGAAAAGCAGAAATAGAAGAGAATTTTTTAATAAATTGAATCTTGCTGAAAATAATCAGCGTCAAATACAAAGTAATTTTCTTGATGATACTAAGGTTTTTACACCTGTAGAATCTACTGAAAAAGATAAATTTGCTTTCTCCGAAAATGAAAATATAGAAAAGTATATTGCTTTATTTAAAAAGGTGAAAAAGATTTTAGAAGAGAGGCATATTTTAAAGATGTAGATTTTACAATTTCTCAACTATCAATCATGTTAAAATCCAATAATTTATATATTTCTAAATCAATTAAAGCGAATGATTTTTCAAACTTTAATCATTATTTGAATACTTGCAGAATTAACAATGTAAAAAAACTGCTTTCCGAAAATGATATTAGCAGAGTTACACTGATGTACATTTACACAGAATCTGGATTTTCGAATCAATCTACTTTTAACAGAGTTTTTAAGCAAATTGAAGGTATAACTCCGACAGAATATATATCTAACTTGCAAAAAGATATAAATTAGATTTTCTCAATTACATAAACTTCGGGTGCATCATTTTGCATTGTACGGAAATCAAGATTGGGAATGATGTATTTTTCGGATCAAATTTCGGATTGTATGCCACCAATCGCGCTCTTGCCACTGAAAGACGAACAGTGTGAGATTGTCAGAGCAAATTTCAATTTAATTTCGAAAATTAAAAAGAGGTAAGTTTGGAATAGTTGGCCTTTAGTTGGCTTTGCCTGTCTTGTAACCATAACCGAAGAAATATCGAAACATTTGGAAAGAATTTTAATAATATTCGAAGCTAAATTCTTTTCATTTTTTGTAATGATTTGTTTGAAAGTTTCATTTATATAGACCTATTTTTCCGATCTGTCAATCTAAATTATCATATATAATATTTTTTCTTCAGCCAAAGACTTGCTCTTACTAACAAAATCAGAACCGGAACTTCTACCAATGGGCCGATAACCCCTACAAAAGCCTGAGCAGAGTTGATTCCAAACACAGAGATCGCCACTGCGATTGCCAGTTCAAAATTGTTTCCGGTGGCCGTAAATGCGATGGATGCATTTTTGTCATAAGGTATTTTCATCGATCTATTGATAAAGAAGCTGACAAAAAACATGAGTACGAAATACACTACGAGTGGTATCGCAACTTTTATAACATCTATCGGTAGTTCCACTATTTTTTCGCCTTTCAGGCTGAACATCAGAACGATGGTAAATAATAAAGCATATAAGGTTATGGGAGAGATTGCCGGTACAAATTTTCTGTTGTACCAATCCAGACCTTTTAATTTAACCAAAAAATAGCGACTCAAGAAACCAGCCAGAAACGGGATGCCCAAGTAGATGAGAACACTTTCTGTTACGTCCTTCATTGATACACTTACATTGAAATTGGCCAGCCCCAATTTTCCTGGTAAAACATTGATGAATAACCAGACAAAAAAACTGTAGGTGAATATCTGAAATATACTGTTTAAAGCGACTAATAGGGCAGCATATTCTCTGTTTCCTTTGGCCAGATCGTTCCAGACGAT
The DNA here is from genome assembly GCF_900116415.1 of Chryseobacterium formosense. Lineage (GTDB taxonomy): Bacteria > Bacteroidota > Bacteroidia > Flavobacteriales > Weeksellaceae > Chryseobacterium > Chryseobacterium formosense. The sequence continues at coordinate 290,806 of NZ_FPAP01000001.1, forward strand.
GACCATTGCAATACATCTTGCCAATCCGATGAGGATCAATCCTATCATATAGTCCGGCTCGTTTTTTAAGAAAATAATGGCAAGCACAAACATTAATATCGGACCGATGATCCAGTTTAGTAGCAATGATATACTGATGACTTTTTTATTTTTAAATGCTATCGGTAATAGTGAATAATCCACTTTTGCGAGGGGGGGATACATCATTAAAATCAATCCAATTGCCAGTGGAATGTTGGTTGCCCCAACAGAAAGTGAATTTGTGATGTTTGTTATTTCCGGAAATATATATCCTAAACCTACTCCGACTGCCATGGCAAGAAATATCCATAGTGTTAAGAATCTGTCCAGAAATTTTAATTTTGGTTGCATACTGTTTTAATTTATTCCTGCTGTTTTACTTCTTCTTTCCATAATGACCGTGTCACGCCAAGTATCTCTTAGCTTTCCGATCTTTTCGCGATAACCTATCATTCTGAAGCCCGAACTTTGATGAAGAGCCACTGTTGCTTCATTCTCAGGAAACATACCACTTTGCAATGTCCATATGTCGTTCCCTTCACTTTCTTCTATCAGTTTTTGCATTAATGCTTTTCCTATGCCTTTTCCTTGATGATTATTGGAAATGTAGATGCTTACTTCTGCAACACCACCATAGACACATCGGTCGCTTACTGCAGAGAGTGCCGCCCAGCCAACAACCGTGTTGTCAATTATAGCAACCAGTCGGCTGTGTTTTAGTTTACTTTTGTCCCAATCTTCCCAAGTCGGAACAGTTGTTTCGAATGTGGCATTGCCTATTTCAAGCCCTTGACAGTATATTTCAGCGATTTCGGGAAAATGATCCTTTCGTAATGGTATTATTTCCATTTTATTTTTTTACCTGTGAGAAAATATAAAACATCTCTGTGGCGATCTGAAGGCTTCTTTCAGCATAGACTTTTGTTTGTTCCGGCGTGTTGTCTGAGGCTTTGGGATCATCATATTTGATAGGAAATCTTGCTTCTGCTCCGATTACTAAAGGACAACCTTCATCGGCATTGTTGCAGGTCATAATCGCACCAAATTCTTTTTTGGGATTAAATTCATTGCTGTATTCTTTCGAAAAACAGATGATAGGAACTTCATTTTCTGCATACTTTACTGCATAGACAGGATTCGCATTTTCACTCAGCATCTGAATCTGAAATCCTTGGTTTTCCAATGTTTCAGCCACTTTTGGGAACATTGCGGTCGCCTCTGTACCTCCGGAATAACAATACACGCTCTTAATATCAAAATGGAAAGCCATGGTCTGCGCCCAGATCTGGGACAGGTGACTTCTTCGGCTGTTGTGGGTACAGATAAAGTTCAGCCTGATGGTTTGGTTCGCTTCAGCTTTATTTTGTAAATAATCTATCAATGGTTGCAAAACAGTTTTTCTTTCTTCTGTAATAGAGTCTATAGAAATTGATTCTATCATCTTTGAAATGGTCTGGATCATTTTTATTTATTTTATTAGTATTGTTAAACGGACTTCTTTTTAATTATAATTTTTATAAATGATATTTAAAATATAACCTAATAATGCACCTCCTAAAACGATGAACGCACTATTGATTTTTTTGTATTTGAAAATAACAAAAGCACTGATCAATGCAATAGTAATCGTTCGCCAATCCGTAACGGTTTCTTTACCCATTGTAAAGCAGACGGCAGCTATGATTGCTACAGAAGCTACATTGACGGCATCAAGAAAAGCCGATAAGCTTTTATATCTGCGTATCCTTTTCATCAGCGGATTGATGAATGCGACGAAAATAAATGACGGAAGGAAGATAGCAATGGTAGAAAGGATGACACCTGATAATCCATTGATCTGATAACCGATAAAGGTCACAGAAGAAAAGACTGGTCCGGGTGTAAACTGACCCACCGCGATCGAATCCATCAACTGTTGTCTTGTGAGCAATCCCTTTGCTACCAATTCTGTATCAAGGAAAGCAAAGAGTACATACCCGCTCCCATACAGTATCGAACCGATTTTAAGGAAGATCCAGAACAATTTGACATTTGTTTCTGAAAGAAATTCACTTTGACTAACCTTAAAAAATAATAAAGGAACAAAACCCTGCATAGTGTTACCATTATTCCTATTTTGAAACGAGAATACAACTATGGCCAATAAGCCCGCACCAAACATCAGATAGATCTCGCTGATTCCTGATAAGGAACTTAATAATACAGCCATACCGACCAAAGCCAGGAATGCAGATTTGATTGATTTCTTTGCTAATGGATACACTGCGCCGATGATTACCGCAATAATTGCAGGCTTGATACCGTAAATGAACGGTTGAACTTGTGGCAATTGTCCGTATTGGTGGTATAAAAAAGCAAAAACTCCCGTGATCAGCACGGCCGGTACAATAAAGCATAAACCGGCTGCCAGGAGACCTTTCCATCCTGCTTTTTCATAGCCGATGTGTATGGCCATTTCCGTACTGTTGGGACCGGGAATGAGGTTGGTTGCTCCCAAAAGATCGAGAAAATGCTGTTCGCTCATCCATTTCCTTTTGACCACTACTTCGTTCTGCATCATTGCGATGTGAGCGGCTGGACCTCCAAATCCTATTATGCCCAATTTGAGAAAAAGAAGAATGATCTCTTTGATGCTGACCTTATTTTCCATTTGGGATCAGTTTTTTATCGAATGACCAACAACCTGTCCCTTCGATCAGCAAAAAAAAACTTCCCAAAAGCCTCGCCCAGTCGGTTCGGCTTCCGTGCGGAAGTTCCATACGGATTAAAATGGTAGTTTTGCTGTTGTCAGTAATTTTAAGATTTAGCATTATCAGAAATGGTGTTTCTTCTTTTGAAACTGCAGAATACAAAATTCTGAATGGTTTCAAAAGGTGTTTTGTGATCAACAGAAAAACACTCGATCGCTTCAAAATATTTTTTAAACCGATCTGTCATTGTCTGTTCTGAATATTGTTTAATATTGATACCGCTGCATTTTTTTGGTCCCAGCTTTGAAAAGGTACCGATCACCATCATTCCATTTCTGGAGATCGCATTTCCTGTAGTTTCGATATAATGATCGACGTCATTTTCTTCGGTCAAAAAATGAAAGGCGGCTCTGTCGTGCCAAAAATCGTATTGCTCTGTTGGTCTGAAATCCAAAATATCTGTAATGATCCACTGCACTTTGTCGGCTTTGCTTCCTAGCCTTGCTTTTGCGCGTTCTATGGATGTATGGGAAATGTCGAGCACTGTAATATCTTCATACCCTAACTCAAGCAGATGATCCACAAGAAGGCTGTCTCCACCACCAATATCAATAATCTTGGCAGACTTTGGCAGATTAAACTGATGAATAAGTTTTAGGGACGTTTCGGGAGTTGGCTGATACCAGCTTACCATTTCCAAAGGCTTGTTCTGGTAAATATTTTCCCAGTGTGATTTTCTATCGTGTGCTTCCATATAGACATTGATTTAGCAGCAGCCATTTCCCGGTGTGCAGGTATTGGCAGTGGCAACAGGCAGCTTTGCCAGATTCTTTTTAAGCTTTTCCGAAGGTATTCCACAAGCGTCCTGAGCGAGACAAGCGGTGGTTTTGCTCTTCAAAATAAAAACTTTTCCATTAAACTCCAGATCATATTTGCCGATGGTATTGCTTTGATATTCCACTTCGATCTCATTATTTTCAATTCCTAATTTTTCTTCAGAAAGTTTAATGATATTGAGCAGCTTTCCGGGTTTTAGCCGATGCTCGTAGTCGTCTGCATTCCACAGCTGGAAATTGACCACTGATTCTTCACGAATCACTCCGCCACAATCGATAAATCTTTTATTGATCTGTCCGACTTCCGTCACGTGGAAATGCTCAGGCACAAAAGCCCCGTCTTCCAATTGAAACTCTACATTCTCCAATGTTGGCAAGATCTCTTTTATTTGTTCTAGTGTCATATTATTTTGTTTTAACTGATTAAGATAAACATCGTTGAAAAAAATCTGAAATATTTAAATTGTACTAATGCAATATTGCGATATTAAAAGTTAAAAAAATGCATCAACAGCATTTCTGATCGGTAACCGTATTGATAATTTTTGAAAAGTAATCTTTCAGGATCTCAAAAGTATTTTCATCGATGCAGTAGCACACCGAATTTCCTTCAATGCTGCCTTTTATCAAACCCGCGTTTTTCAATTCTTTCAAATGCTGCGATATAGTAGGTTGTGCCAAGGGTAATTCGCTGACGATGTCTCCCGTGATACACGTATTTACCTTGAGCAGGTATTCTATAATAGCAACTCTGGCAGGGTGTCCCAATGCTTTTGCTATCACTGCTATTTTATTTTGTTGATCTGTAAAGTGATCCGTCTTTGTAGCTCCCATAATTATTTAATATTGCAATATTACGATATATTTTATTGATAAGAAAAATTAATTGATGTAAAATCGAAAATTTATAAATTAATGTAAATTCGTAGCATATTTTCACATAATGAACCCAACTATATTTTCTTCCAAATTCAGTTCTTCTCCGCAATTAACTGATAAGCTTTATCAAAACGGTATCCTGAAAACATACCACGAAGGTGATATCATTCTGGATGAAAATGCTTCCATACGCTCGATACCGATTGTGATGAAAGGATTGTTAAAAGTCGTTCGGACGGAAGAAGACGGTCGCGAGATCTTACTCTATTACATCAAAGCCGGTGAAAGCTGCATTATGTCATTTCTCGGGGGGATGCACAATGAAAAAAGCATTGTAAAGGCCGAAGTGGAGGAAGAATCCGAAATTCTTTTTTTACCCATGGATAAAGTTACATTATTCATCAAAGAATATCCGGAATGGCTGGATTATATTTTCAGGCTGTATCACAAGCGTTTTGAAGAATTGCTCGATATTATCAATGCGATTGCATTCAAAAAAGTAGATGAAAGATTACTCAATCTGCTCAATAAAAAATCAGAAATCTCCCAATCTAAAACCATCGTAATCACTCACGAACAGCTTGCCAATGAACTTGGAACAGTTAGAGTAGTTGTATCCAGACTTCTGAAACAGCTGGAAGATTCCGGTAAACTAAAACTGGGTAGAAACAAAATTATCCTTTCAGATTCTATCTAAATTTCCCTATGTAACAAAAGTAGCTGTACAGCTTCACAGATATTTCCATTTTTGCTTCATAAAAGTTGAGGAATGGAAATTTTCGGATATGTAGCATCGATTTTTATCGGTATTTCTTTAGGATTAATCGGCGGTGGCGGAAGTATTCTTACCGTTCCTGTTTTGGTTTATCTCTTCGGGATTGATGCTTTTCTGGCGACAGAATATTCACTTTTCATTGTCGGAGTCAGCAGTTTGGTTGGCTCGTTTTCGTACTTTAAAAAAGGATTGGTCGATTTCAAAACGGCATTTATTTTTGGCGTTCCATCCATCGTTTCCATTTTCCTTACCCGAAATTTTCTTCTTCCATTAATTCCTGATGAAGTCTTTAGAATAGGGAATTTCATTGTGACTAAAGACATTTTTCTTCTGTTACTATTTGCAGGGTTAATGATTACCGCTTCTTATAAAATGATTCAGAAAAGTGTTGTTCTAAAATCTGAAACGATAAATTCAGAAAAAAACAATACACTTTTGGCGGCAGGTGAAGGTTCTGTAGTTGGTATTCTTACAAGTTTGGTAGGAGCAGGAGGCGGATTTATGATTATTCCTGCTTTGGTTAATCTTCTGAAAACGCCAATGAAAGTCGCCATAGGAACTTCTTTGGTCATCATTTCTTTAAATTCTCTGATCGGATTTTTTTCATCAATGAATCACGTTAAAATCGAATGGAATTTATTATCAACCATCACCGCAATTGCCATCGTTGGAATTATCATTGGTTCGCAATTATCAAAGAAAATTGATGGCAAAAAACTGAAACCTGCATTTGGATGGTTTATTCTGGTGATGGGAATTTACATTATTATTAAAGAACTTTTCTTCTAATATTATTTGGGCAGCTTTATCCGCCTTCCACTCCCGCTTTTTTGCTCGTCGTTCCTCCTCATAAAAAGAGCTCCGTTCAAGTCGGGCTGCAATCATTCGGTGTTTCAAAATAGGAGATAATTAATTAAAACTCTTATGTAACAAAAGTAGCTGTACAACAGAATTCAAACCCGGAAATTTGTATCAAATTAAAATTAAATAAAAAATATCAAAATGCAAATAGAACAGATTTATACAGGATGTCTCGCTCAGGGAGCATACTACATCGTTTCTGAAGGTGAAGCGGCAATCATTGATCCTTTAAGAGAAACTCAACCTTACATTGACAGATTGGAAAAAGACAATGTAAAACTCAAATACATTTTTGAAACCCATTTTCACGCAGATTTTGTGAGTGGCCACGTTGATTTAAGTAAAAAAACAAGTGCACCAATCGTTTATGGCTCAACGGCAAACCCAGAATTTAATGCGATTATTGCCGAAGACAATCAGATTTTTGAAGTTGGGAAAATCAAAATCAAAGTTCTGCACACGCCGGGACATACAATGGAAAGCTCTTCTTTTTTATTAATCGATGAAAATGGTAAGGAAAAAGCACTTTTCACTGGAGATACTTTGTTTCTCGGCGATGTCGGTCGTCCGGATCTGGCTCAGAAAGCAGCGAATATGACTCAGGAAGAACTGGCAGGACTGCTTTACGAGAGTTTATATCAAAAAATACTGCCTTTGAATGACGAAATTATCGTTTATCCTACGCACGGAGCGGGTTCTGCCTGCGGAAAAAATATGCAGAAAGAAACCGTTGATTCGTTGGGAAATCAAAAGAAAACCAATTATGCACTGAACCAAAAAGATAAAGAAAGCTTTATAAAAGCCGTTACAGAAGGGCTTCTTCCTTCACCATCCTATTTCGGGATGAATGTAGCGATGAATAAAAAAGGCTACGACAGTTTTGATGAGGTTTTGTCAAAAGGTCTTCACGCTCTTTCTCCTGAAGAATTTGAGGACATGGCAGAACATTCAGGAGCTTTGATTTTGGATGTCAGAAATAATAATGATTTTGCGAAAGGTTTTGTTCCTCAATCGATTAATATCGGGTTAGACGGAGATTTTGCACCTTGGGTCGGAGCTCTGATTGTAGATGTAAAACAACCGATTTTATTAATTACCGATGAAAATAATGAGGAGGAAACGGTCACAAGACTCAGCAGAGTAGGGTTTGACAATGTTTTAGGTTTTCTAAAAGGTAGTTTTGAAGCCTGGAAAAACAGCGGAAAAGAAATTGACAAAGTTCATCGAATTTCTGCGATAGATTTTGAAAAGGAAATTGAAAATAAAGAGGTGAAAATTATTGATGTACGAAAAGAAAGTGAGTATGAAGCAGAACACGTCGATGAAGCCTATAACAAACCTTTGGCTTACATCAATGAGTGGATTAACCATATTGAACCGACCGAACATTTTTATCTTCACTGTGCAGGTGGTTACCGAAGTATGATGGCAGCAAGCATTCTTCTGGCAAGAGGTTACAGAAATTTCACCGAAATTGAAGGGGGATTTAATGCAATCGCACAAAGTGATGTTCCCAAAAGTGATTTCGTTTGTCAAAGTAAAGTTTTGAAGTAATTTTGAATTAAATAAGTAGATTAATGTTAGATATCATAAAAGAACCTTGGCCGTGGTATATTGCAGGTCCGCTGATTGGTCTTACCGTTCCGGCTTTGCTGATTTTAGGCAATAAATCTTTCGGGATCAGTTCGTCATTGCGGCATATTTGCGCAGCTTGTATTCCGGCAAATGTGAGTTTTTTCAAATACGACTGGAAAAAAGAATCCTGGAATTTATTCTTTGTCCTCGGAATTTTCTTCGGAGGAATGATTGCCGCCAATTTCCTGATGAATCCCGGAGAAATTACAGTCAATCCAAACCTTAAAGCGGAACTGGCAACGTATGGAATCACAGATTACAGCAATCTTGTACCGACACAACTGATGAATTTTGAAAGTTTATTAACGTTAAAAGGATTCATTCTGATGGTTGTCGGCGGATTTCTCGTAGGATTCGGAACCCGATATGCAGGAGGTTGCACCAGCGGACACGCCATAATGGGACTGTCAAATCTGCAATGGCCATCTTTAGTAGCAACGATTTGTTTTATGATCGGCGGTTTTTTAATGGCAAATGTGATTTTGCCAATTATTCTTTCACTTTAAAATTGATTTAAAAATGACAAAAGAAAAAGATATACGTCATCAAGATACCATTTGTACCAACGAAAGTCATCTTCGGCACAAATGGTATCACAATTTGAAATACCTTTTGGTAGGAATTTTATTCGGAATCGTGTTTGTGAAAGCTGAAATTATCAGCTGGTTCAGAATTCAGGAAATGTTCCGTTTGCAGTCATTTCATATGTACGGCGTGATTGGAAGCGCAGTTGTCACTGGGATGATTTCCGTTTGGATCATCAAGAAATTCAAAATAAAAACGATTTACGGAGAAAAAATTTCAATTGCTCCTAAAACTTTTAACAAAGGGCAAATTTACGGAGGTTTAATCTTCGGGTTTGGTTGGGCCATTACAGGTGCTTGTCCGGGACCTTTATTCGCACAAATCGGAACAGGAGCTTTTGCAGTTATTATTACTTTGGTGAGTGCTGTTCTCGGAACTTGGGTCTATGGATATTTCCGAGATAAGCTACCGCATTGATTTTTAGAATGCCACTTAAAGAATTGTAATATCATTAAGTGGGAAATTTTGTAAATGAAATATTATAAAGTTCATAAATCATTTGTAGTTGCTCCAAAGCAGATTAATAGTGTTGAGGAAAACGTGAAAATGTCTCCCAATAATGCTAATGCTTGGGATAGTTTAGGTGAAGCTTATTTTATAAACGGCGATAAAGAAAATGCATTAAAATCATACCAAAAAGCTTTAGAGTTAGACCCGAATTCAGAAGCTACAAAATCAATGATACGAAAATTAGAAACCATTAAATAAAAAAATGGGTAATAGTTTAGTTTCCGTTGCGTGCTACGAATGCAACGGAAACTCATTTTAAGGTTTAACTGGTATAAGATAAATCAATGCCAATAGCAAAAACACCTGCAATGCAAGCACAATTAGATTAAATAGGGCTTTTTGGTGATTTAATATAAAGAGGTTCATTCTATATCTCTTTCTTTTCTCCATTATGCAAAACTCTGTAATATTTGTTTCCTTCAATCAACAGACCTTCTGATTTTTGGTTGGGAAGACTTTTAGAGTAATCTTTTGGGTGTTTCACATCAATTCCTATTACTTTTTCCTTGTATTTTCTACTGACTTTTGACTGTAGTGTATGCCCAACAACGATTGATTTTGCACTGAATTTATTTAATCCTCGTTCTACTTCTTCCTGAGTCAAATTATCTTTAAAATAGCCTCTGTACCATGCAATTCCTTTGTGAGAAGAAATTAACAATTGCTCCAAATTTTTCTGCGGATTCGGATAGTAAGGTTTATAATAATTGCTGCGGATAATTTGATTGATTTCGTTCAAATTTGTTTTGTAACCTGCTAAATCTGGATGTATTCCGCCATGTGCAAAGAGAATTTCGTTAATTTTTTCAATTGAATTTTTGCTCGACATCCATCTTCCAAGAAATGAATTGGTACTATACAATTCGGTTTGTTGCTTTTTTAAAATACAAGCAACGTGATAATATTTGAGCGAAGTATTTTCAAAATTTCCCTGCATATTTTTCAATTCGTGGTTTCCCAAAATGTAATGAACATTTCCGCCTTTTTCTTTTGCGTCTTGCTCCAGTTTGTAAATAAACCAAAGCACTTGAGTAGTTGAAAAATCTCTATCTACAAAATCTCCCAGCAAAACAAGATGCCCATTTCCAAATGTCCAATTTAGCTTATTGTCAACGACTTTATTGGTAATCAAAAAATCACGAAAAGTTTTAAAACCGCTTTCAATATCAGAAATAGCTAAAATTTTAGAATTGTCGTTATACGTATTTTTAGGAATTTCGATTTTGTTATTTAAGGTAAATTCAAATCGTGTTGAATCTAATGGGAAATAGCAATAGGTTGATATTTTTGAATCCAAAGGATACTCTTTTTGGTCTAAATAAAACCCATCATTCTGATTCCCCCTGATGTAATTTACACTAACAATGCTATCATTTTTAGTTAAAACATAAGGGCCGTCTTTGTCCCAATTCATCATTTCAGGATTTTCTGCATACCGAAAACTGGCTCCGTGATACAATCCGAATGAAACAGCAATAACTCCTATTACTACAAACGTGATAATGATATGTTTTGCATATCTCAAAAATCTCTTTTTCATTTTTCGATTAATTTCTGTAAACCTATTAATGCCTGTTCCGTTTCTAAAACAATTGTGACAAACAACTTCTGTAAATACATAAACAATATTTGCATAAGTTTAAAGTGTTTTCATCACTCATTTTCATCATTTCAAAATGCTTTGGCTGTCGTTTGTCAACACGCTTGCAGAGGCTTGTTTATAGTTGTAATATTGCAATATGATGGCTCTGAAAAGAAATATAAAATGGATTGTGATTACATTATTGGCAATAGCAGTTGTTCCTGTAATGATTACGGCTTATGAAGTAATCTTTACGGAAAACAAATCTGTCGTATTTTTAGGAAATTATCACCCGAAAGTTGCTATCATTGTAATTTGCTACTACGTTTTGCTTTTTTGTTTGGGTGTAGTTTGGTTAGTTGGGGAAATTATTTTTATCACCAACCTGAAAAACGAAAGAATGAAAGCCGAATTGATGCTTTTGAAAAGCCAGGTCAGTCCGCATTTCTTTTTCAATACGCTCAATAATTTATATGGTTTGGTGGCAAAAGATCCCAAAAAAGCACAAGAATTGATTTTGAAACTTTCAGATATGATGCGTTACAGTATTTATGAAGGCGAAAAAGAAACAGTAAAGATTCAGGAGGAAATTGATTTTTTGAAAAACTATATCGAACTCCACAAAATGCGTTACCATAAACTGATAAGCGTTGATTTTTATTGTAATATTGATAAAAATCTAAAAGTTGCTCCCTTGTTGTTTATCATACTTTTAGAAAATGCCTTCAAACATGGAGTCGAAAATTTGAGAGAGAATGCTTTTATTAAAATGAGTTTGACCACTTCTAAAAACGAAATCTGTTTTACCATTGAAAACAATTTTGAAAAAACTGAAAATCAATTCGGAATTGGCTTAAAAAACCTGAAAAGAAGATTAGAATTAATTTATCCCAATCAGCATGAATTGACTTTTTCGGTAAATGAAAATATTTATAAAGCTCAACTAATTTTAAAACAATTATGATAAGCTATTTAATCATCGATGATGAACATATTGCCCACGATATCATTAAGGGATATTGCGATTTGATACCAAATATGCAGTTGATGAAAAACTGTTATGATGCATTGGAAGCCTTTGAATACCTGAACAAAAATGAAGTGGATTTAATTTTTTTGGATTTGAATATGCCTGTTTTAAAAGGTTTTGAATTTCTGAAAACCTTGCAAAACCCACCCAAGGTAATCGTAACAACTGCTTATCAGGAATTCGCTCTGGAAGGATATGAACACAATATTTCGGATTACCTGCTAAAACCTTTTGGTTTTGAACGGTTTTTAAAAGCTGTAAATAAAGCGATTAGTTCAGCAGGTCAAAAGACTGTTCCTTCTGAAAAAAATAACGTTCCAAACCGGATCTTTGTTCAAAGCAATAAAAAGCACATTCAACTGGAAACAGAAAATATTTTATACATCGAAGCAACGGGCAACTACACCAAAATAATAACCACGACGGAAACCATTACCATTCGTGAAAAATTTTCTGCTTTTTTAGAGCAATTGCCTAAAAACGATTTTGTGCAAGTTCATAAATCATTTGCCATTGCTCCGAAGCAGATTAAAAGTGTTGAAGGAAACATTATATTTATTTCGAATTACCAAATTCCGATTGGCAAAATTTATAAGATGAATATTGTAAAATTTTTAAAGTAGTTTATCTGTTACATCCTTGATCTCGCCACTTTAAGTCAACAAAACCAAATGAGGCAATAATTATTATTGGAATTGCTATATTTAGGATCAAAAAGTTATAATAAACCAAAAGAGAAAAAATACTAGAACCTTAATGGGACTCCAAACCACTCAATACCGATGAAATCTTTGAGAGCGCTTTTAGGCTATCTATTTCATATAGACTTAGTCTTTCGTATTTTGAAAAATCAAACCATAAAAAATCAGGCTGTAAGAGTTTGATGTAGAATTTTTTATGAGCAAAAAAATGAGACAACTATTTGATAGTTGCCTCATTAAGTGACTTGACAAGACTCTATTCAAACCAGCTTTTAATTGATATAGAGAAAGTTATTAACCTTTTTAATCAGATATAAAAGATTAAAATAGTCATTAATATTAGTACTACTATATAGAAAACTTGACGATTTTATTTAATGAATTTTAGTGATGTGCTAATATTTCTTTTTTTGTATATAGAAATTAATTCATTGACCTCAAATGGATATAGGTGCCGTTATATTTATCTTATAGCTTCACTCATTATTATAGCAAGCCTACTTAACCCGTAAAATTGCGTTCTACCACACAATAAAAATAGTTTGTAAATTGTAAGTTCTAAGGATTTGTAAGATGATCAGAATTTTAACTGAACAGATTTTTGTGGAAAATGTAAATCTCGGTGACTCTTTTCACCCGAGTACGCTTGCATTTATGTGTGTTTATGAAGGGGAAATTTCGGTGGATATTAATAATATTTCTCGCAAGTGCAATCGAGGAAATCTTTTGCTACTTTCTCCAAATAATCTTTACAGGATTGAAAGCTATACTGAAAATTTAAAATTGTTTGTCTTGTCTTTTGATAGAGAAAGGCTGAAGAGCCAGATCAATTTTAAATTCAACCGCTATGATGTTTATCAGGTGGCACAACTGGAAAATAAACATACTCTGGAGATCAATAATTTGGAATTTGATTACCTCAAACAGTTGCTGACGTTGGCCAATTATTATTCTGCCAGCAATACTGACCACAAGTTCAAAAACGAGGTTTTGACAGGTATCGTAACCTCAGTTATTTACATCATTACCAGCTTTTTGCTGGTTAACGAAAGTTCATCACCACAAAAAAATCTTAGAAAAGAAGAGATTACCATTTCATTTTTGGAATTGGTCTCCAGGCATTTCAAAGAAAAGAAAGAATTGTCTTTCTACGCCGAGAGTCTTCTGATCTCCGTTAAATACCTTTCCAACTGCGTACGGGAAATTACAAAATCACCGCCGACTAGCTTTATTGCAGATGCTCTGATGAACGAGGCTAAAGTAATGCTTTTACATCCCAACAATACAGTCGGTATGATTGCTGGCGAATTGGGGTTTTCTGATCAGTATTCGTTTGGGAAGTTTTTTAAAAAACATACAGGGTTGAGTCCACTGAACTTCAGAAAACACAATCATCTGATCGATCCTATATTTTAGAATTTTAAGATGGATGTATCTAAAATACTGATACCATTTGGACTTCTTTTTGTGTTTTGCTAACCTTTTATCAAACACTTGATTGATTGACCTTTGCACTATAAATTTTAAAGCAAAGGATAATGACGAGATTTCTTGGTAAACTGTTGCTGTGTTTCAGTTTGCTTTCAACATTACAATTTTTAAATGCGCAAAATATTTCAGAGAGGTCATTTTCTGTAAATGAACTTTTTGAAATGGTAAAGGCCAACCATCCGACCTTAAAAGTATACAGATCTGACATCGATATTGCCCGGCAGAATGTGGAGATTGCAAAAAATAATCTGTTGCCGGAAATTACAGCTGGATTGCAGGGCTTCTATCTGGGTGATGTTACCATTCTTGATAAAGATTTTTCCAAAGTGACAACTGCAAAAATGCCCCATTTTGGGAATACTTTTTCACTTCAGGCGAGTCAGCTGATCTGGAAAGGCAATACGGTAAGAAATGGCATCAAGATCAAAACATTGCAGGAAGAATTGTCTGAACTGAGTTATGAGAACAATGAGCAAAGTATAAAACTGCTTGTCTTGGGTTATTATCTGGATCTTTCAAAACTTTACAATCAGGAAAATGTTTATCACCAGAATATTGATCTGGCAAAAAAGCGTCTTGACAATATCAAAAAGTTCTACAATCAGGGAATGGTCACCAGAAATGATGTCATTCGTGGAGAATTGCAGCTATCCAATCTACAACTGGCGTTGCAGGTGGTCAACAACAACCAGCAGATCATCAACAAACAACTCACTGTTGCGCTTGGTTTGGACGAAAATATAAAAATCATCCCGGAAAATTCCATTCTTGATCATTCTAAAGCTATCGGCCAATTACAGGAATACAAGGAAATGGCTCAAAACCATCCGGCTATTCGGCTCACCGAAAGATCTGTGGATATCTATGACGTTTCTGCAAAGATCACCAAGGCAGAAATGCTTCCTTCGCTGGCAGCTTTTGCGGGTAACAATCTGCAGCGTCCGCTTACTTCGTCTTCTCCGGCAATGGATATGTTCAGTAATAGCTACAATGCAGGTTTATCCTTGAATTTCAATATCGATGCGCTGTTCAAATCGCCGAAGAAACTCCAGCTGAACAAGATTGAAAAGCAAAAAGCCATCAATCAGGCGAATGACACCAGTCTGTCTATCGGAATTGCGGTGAATTCAGCCTATATCAAATACAATGAAGCTGTCACCCAAAATAAGACCCTTGAAGTGAATGCCGATTTGACCAGTGAGAATTACAGAATTATGGAAAGCAAATACAACAACCAACTTGCCATCTTACTGGATCTGCTTGATGCCAGCAACGCCAAGCTTGATGCTGAATTACAATTGGCAAATTCAGAGATCAACATTGTATTCTCATACTATAAACTTTTAAGAGAAGCAGGAAATCTTTAAACAAATTTTAAAACTAAATTTATTATGTCAGAAAATACACAAGATTCAAACTTACCTGAGCAAAAAAACGAGACAGCTGCTCACGATAAAAAACATATAAAGCACGTCAAGAAAAAGAAGACGACGAAAATTATCAATATGCTTATTCTGGTTGGAGTTCTCATAGGATTGTTCTTCGTTGTAAAATCTTATTTCAATATTGGTAACGACCGTTATACCAACGCTTCACAGGTTGAAAGTTTTATCAATCCTATCAATACAAGAGTTTCAGCTTACATCAAAGAAATTCGTTTTGTGGAACATCAGTATGTGAAAAAAGGAGATACTCTGTTGGTGCTCGACGACCGGGAGATCCAGACGCAGCTTGGACAGGCAGAAGCTGCATATATGTCGGCAATGGCATCGAGAAATGTGGCTGATCAATCTATAAAGACGGTTGCAAATAATGTTAACACCGCAGGTTCAAATGTAGAAGTGGCCAAAGCCAACGTAGAAGCGGTGAAAGCGCGTTTGTGGAATGCCCAGCAGAATTTCAACCGTTATCAAAATCTGTTGAAAGACGAAGCCGTTACAGGTCAACAGTTTGACCAGATCAAAACCGATTTCGAAGCCCAAAAGGCACAACTAGAAATGCAGATCGCACAATACCAGTCGATCATCAATACAAAAGCAACCAGTCAGCTTTCTGTAAATGAAGCACAATCTAAATTGGGATTGAATGAAGCGGATATCAAAAGAACTAAAAGTGCCCTGGAAATGGCAAAACTCAACCAGTCTTACACGGTAATTACTGCGCCTCACGACGGAATTATGGGTAGGAGAACTGTCAATGTCGGCCAGTTGTTGAATGCAAGCCAACAGGTTGCGACAATCGTGGACACCAATAATGTCTGGGTCACAGCGAACTACAGAGAGAATCAAATGAGCAATGTGGTGATTGGCGGATTGGCGACAATTTCTGTAGATGCATTGGGCGGAAAAGTCTACGAAGGAAAAGTGACGGCTATTTCTGGGGCAACGGGAGCAAGATATGCAGCCGTACCGGTGGATAATTCTACGGGGAACTTTGTGAAGGTACAACAGAGAATTCCTGTCAGAATTGAATTTACCAATAATAATAATGCTGAATATCTGAAGATGTTGCGGGCAGGAATGAACGTAGAAGTTACCTTAAAATAAAATATTATGTACAACCAAGGTCCTTTTGCCACTTGGGTTCCAAAACCCGTAATGCTGTTGCTGATTATCTTTATAATGTTCCCTCTGATGTCAATATCGGGAGTGTACACCAGCAATGCTACAGATCTGTCAGGAGCATTGGCAACTTATTCTGAGTTTGTTTCAATGGCCAATAATGCCGGTTCGATAGGAATGGGTCTTGCGCTGCTGATCGTCTTCCGGGTGAAAATGAGATTCAGATCCAAGGAGATCATTACGACCTGTGCAATTATTTTGGCGCTGCTGTCTTATATGAATGGGACGACAGAAAATCCTTATCTATTGGTAGTCGGAAGTTTACTGATCGGATTTTTCAAGATGTTCCCAATGGTCGAGGTACTTCTTCCAATGATGTTCATCCTTTCCCCAAAAGGCGACAAGGGCAGATTCTATGCTATATTTTACCCAATTTCGATCGGCTTCGGACAATTGTCTTCCTACTTTTTTGCCAATCTCGTATTCAAACATAATTATCAGGCACCATTTTTCATAATGAGCAGCTTAATGCTGGTCATTGCCTGCATCAGTCTTATCTTCCAGCACGACCAAAGATTCAGTTTCAAAAAACCATTGTATCAGATAGACTGGCTTTCGATGATATTGCTTGGAAGTTCGGCGATGAGCTTTAATGTGTTTTTCACGTTTATGAGACAGCAGGGATGGTTTGTTTCACCATACATCAAAACTGCGCTTATCCTGAGTTTCCTGTTTTTGGGATTGACGATCTGGCGACAAAAATTCTTGAAAAGGCCTTTGATCGATTTCAAGGTTTTTACCAGGGAAAATACACTTCACAGTCTAATTTTATTGATTTTTTTAGGCGTGTTTCTGGCAAGTTCCAGCATTTATGTACAATATTCGGTCGGTGTGTTGGGATATAACAATCTGATTAATGCAAAGATCAATTTATGGATGATACCGGGAATCATTGTGGCAGGAGTCCTTGCATTCTATTGTTTTAAATACGAATGGAAAATGAAGTTCTATGTGGCAGGCGGATTCATCAGTTTCTTTCTGCACACGCTCTGCCTGTATTTATTGATCCAGCCACAAATGAACATTGAATATCTCCAGTATTCTATGATCCTGAAAGGTCTTGGGATGGGAATGTTGTTTATTTCAATCTGGCTATATGCTGCAGAAGGTGTTTCTATGGACGGATTATTCGGTGCAATGGGAATTTTGATCATGATCAGAGGTTTTTTGGCAACCGCATTTGGAGGAGCTATTATCAGCTGGGCGCTTTATCAGGGACAGTGGCAAAGCCTGAACGATATTTCGATGTTCCTGGATAACGGGAATTTTACCAACGGGATGGCGATTTATCAAAATATAAGTCTCAATGCCTTGATGGCTTCTTCAAAGATTGTATTAGGCTCCATTTGCTGGTTGACGGTTCCAATTCTCATCTTTGTTCTGACCCATCATTACGGACAATTTAACTACAGAAGGGTAGTTCTTTTCCGAAAAATAATCAAAGGTGACAGTGTCAAAGGATACAGGTTTGCGTGATAAATTAAAAGATTTCATACTAATTATTTCATCTTAAATTTCCAGATTATGAATGTAAAAGGGCCTTGGAAAATAGTTGACAACAACAAAACCCAAATCTTGCTGACTGCTCAAAAACTTTTCAGTGAAAAAGGATACAGAAACACAAGCATCCGCGATATAGCAGATTGTGTAGGGACCAACTGTTCGATGATTAACTATCATTTCAAAACAAAGGAGAATCTATATATTCAAATCATTGAAAATCTTTGGCCGTCGTTAGATTACATCAGCTCTGACACTGAAACAGATGCGGATGTACTGCTGAAAGATTTTGTTTTTAAATCAATTGAAGAAGCTTTTAACAATACACAGCTGATACAACTCTGTCTGGAAACCAAAATATTTCCTGTTTCCGAAAAAGCAGATTCAATTATAAAAAAAATGACTGAAAAGCATTTCAGTCATTTTAAAATTTTAGCAGAAAAGGCCAGGTACAATCACATCAAATTTTTGTATACTTCTATTTTTGCACTGACAATTGATATCGTAAGCCAAAATGCAAAGTCTGCGGACTTGTCGAAAGATGGTCACGCGGGATTGGAGGAATTGTTATGTTATATAGAAACGACATTTCTGGTTCAATAGATGTTTTATTATCTTTAAAATGTTAACTATCAAACTTATACAATTATTTAGCAATCATCTTTTTATGATTGATTCCCCATTCTTTCAAAGCGTAGATAATGGGTGTCAGTGTATCTGCATAAGGTTCTGACCTGTAAATTATCTTGACAGGATAATCATCAATGATAATTCTTTTAATCAATTTATGCTGTTCCAAATCTTTCAGCTCCTTTGCTAAAACTTTCGGTGTAATTCCCTCAATACTGTCCTGAATGTCGGTAAAACGCTCATTGCCGACACCAACGGAGATGATGATTGCCAGTTTCCATTTGCCGTTGATTACCTCCAGCGCATCCTTGACAGGTTTTACAGTATTCAGACATTCGTTGTAAGCTTTCTTTTTTGCCATTTTCAAATTGAGTTTAATTAAACGGTGGAAGCTTTTTCTTCATTCAGCTCTTCCATGAGTTCGGCAAAAAGCTGTGCAGATTTGACGCGGTCTTCCAGTGCAAAGATATTGGAAACCATAATAATCTCATCAACCTGAGTTTTCTTTAGGAAATCATCTACCTGTTTTTTAACCGTTTCCTTGCTTCCTACAAACGAATATTTTAGCATTTGATGTAGACTTGGGTGTTTCAAAACCTCTTTTAGGTCTTCTGTCATTTCTGTCGGAGGTTGGAGTGGTTTTGAATTTCCGGTAAGGATACCAAAAAACATTCTAATCAACGAGGTGAACGAACGTTCCGCTTCTTCATCCGTATCAGCAACGATGATGTTGACACCAGCAATTGTGTAGGGTTTGTCTAAAACTTCCGATGGCTGGAATTCTTCTCTATAAATTTCCAAAGCCGTGTAAAGATGGGTGGAAGCAAAATGGCTGGCAAAAGCGTAGGGCAATCCTTTCTCTGCAGCCAGATGAGCACTATCTGTGCTTGAACCTAAAATATAGATAGGCACGTCAACGCCTTCCGCAATCGGAACCCTCACCTTCGATGTTTTGTTATCCGCTGAAAAGTATTCCTCAATTTTTTCTACTTCAGCTGGAAACGAATGCGCTGCCTTTATAAAATCTGAACGAATAGCTTGGGCTGTAGGCATATCAGTTCCCGGAGCTCTTCCCAATCCCAAATCAATTCTATTGGGATAGAGTTGTGCTAAAGTCCCAAACTGTTCCGCAATCACCAAGGGTGAATGGTTAGGAAGCATAATTCCGCCAGAGCCGACTCTTATCTTTTCCGTGTTTTCAGCGACATAACCAATAAGAATTGATGTTGCACTACTACCTACTGATTCCGAATTGTGATGTTCTGCAAACCAATATCTGGAATAATTATTCTCTTCTGCAACCTTTGCCAGTGCCAGCGAATTGTTTAAAGTTTCTTTAAAACTGCTGCCTTCTGAAACAATGGCCAGTTCTAAAATTGAATATGATGTTTTATTACTCATTATATTTCTATGTGATATTTGAATCGTCATTAAAAAATTAACAGCACAAATTTACAAAATACTTTACAAAAGAAAGTGATTATAAAATAGATAGCTAATATTGATGAGTCCTATCATTAAAAATACACTTTCCTAAAGGAAAGTACTATCAAAATGAAAGTAAATTTAACCTAACTTTGCCCCATCGAAAACAGATTAAATTATACAGATTTAAAATCAAAAGACAATGAATAAAAAAAACCGTGTTACGGAAGTTTTAGGAATCAAATATCCAATTATTCAAGGGGCAATGTCGTGGGTAACGAATGCTGAATTTGTTGCAGCAGTGAGCAATGCCGGAGGTCTGGGAATGCTGGGTCCTCACGCAGGTCAGAAAACAAATCCGAAATCTTTGGAAGAAATTACTGATAGGCTGAGAAGTGAAATTCGTAAGGTAAAGCAGTTGACCAATAAGCCTTTTGCAGTGCCGGTAATGCTGTCTAATGACCTGACTACCGTTGATGTCATCGCTGATTTGCTCATTGAAGAAGGTGTTGAAGTGGTTCTTATCAACGGGATTGAAGGTTATGAATTTGAACCTTTGGCGAAAAAACTTAAATCAAATAACATTAAAATAATTTATCGTGCATTGAATCCAAGTGTGGAAAATGCAAAGTATGCAGAAAAAATTGGAGCCGATATTCTTGTCGCTACCGGATTTGATGAAGGTGGTACTGTGCCTGATAAAATCATTGGTACGTTTTCCATCATACCGATGATATCAGATGCTGTAAATATTCCGGTGATGGCTGCCGGAGGAATTGCTGACCTTCGTGCTGTTCGTGCGTCATTTGCGTTAGGTGCTGAAGGCGTTTTTGCAGGAACAGTTTTTATTGCTACAGAGGAAAATCCTGCTGCCGAAAATGTGAAACAACTCATTGTTGACCATACCGCCAGTGACTTGTTGATCTTCAGAACAAATCCGGCGTATTACCGCTCCATTCCAACACCATACAGCCGGGAACTTTTGGAAATGGACGAACTGGGTGATTCCCGGGATGAAATTGCCAATAAAATGTATGGTGAACAGGGCTTAAAAGTTGGAATGCTGGATGGGGATATTCATAGAGGGTATATCACAGTGGGCAATGGAATTTCTTACATAAAGAATATTCGTCCTGTAAAGGATGTTGTCGAAGATTTGATGTATGATTTTAATTAATACAATTCCCATCCATAATGTTAAGTAGAATTTAAAGTCATCAATGCTAAATACGAAATGAATAAGACCGGAAAAAAGTTGAAGTTAGGAGCTGTTCTTGACGGTTTAGGCTGGAATCATATGGCGTGGCAACATCCAGCGATGCCTTCTGATGCTAGCGAAAACCTTAATTTTTACATCAAACAGGCTCAGTTGGCGGAGTCTGCCAAGTTTGATACTTTGTTTTTGGTGGATGTCAGCCACGTTGGTCCCGGAAATATTCCGCACTACCTGAGTATGTTCGAAGGCGTTAGTATAATGTCTGCGCTCAGTATGGTGACCAAAAATATTGGGCTTTCCGCTACCATCGCATCTTCTTACGGAGACCCTTACAGTGCTGCAAGGCAGATATTGTCGCTGGATAAAATTAGCAAAGGTCGTGCTTCACTCAACGCCATCACTTCCAATCCTGGTGGAATGGTCAATTTCAGCCGTGGACGTTTGACGAAGAGAGACCAGTACCCGATGAACAAGGAATTTATTGAAATTGTCCTTGGACTTTGGGATACTTATGAAGACGATGCCTTCATCCGTGACAAGGAGAGAGGAATCTTTTTGAATCATCATAAAATGCATCACGTCAACTATAGTGGTAATTATTTTTCGGTAGAAGGTCCTCTGAATATCAGCCGTTCGGTTCAGGGCCGACCTGTTCTTTATACCGCAGGAACATCTGAAAACTTTATGGAAATAGCCACCAGTTACACAGACGGCGTTTTCACACACGGTTACGATTGGGAAGATACAGCAGCGTTGGCACACAGAATCAGGCAAAAACTTGTTGCAAAACAGAGGCGACCGGAAGATTTCATTATTTCCATCTCACAAAATCCCATTGTGGGTGAAACTGAAAAAGATGCGATTGATAAATATATGGAGCTGATGCAACTCAGTCCACGAAACAGTCTCCCTCGACCACAATTTTTTGGTTCAGCCGAAAAAGTTGCGGACCAGGTTCAAAAATGGTACAAAGCAGGAGCGATGGATATGCTTTTAATACGGCAAGACCATCCGTACGGTTTGTGTGATTTTATTGATTTGGTCGTTCCAATTTTACAGAACAGGGGCATTTTCAGAACAGAATATGAAGCGGATACGTTGAGAGGTAATCTTGAAATTCCAAATCCACCGTTCAGAAAAATTAATTAAAAATTAGAAACAAATTATTATGAAAATAGGAATTATTGGTACAGGAGCCATTGGCGGTACCATTGCAAAAAAAATGGTAAAAACAGGTCATACTGTAAAAGTAGCTAACTCAGATAATGGTGATAAATTAAAGACCCGTGCCGGGGAATTGGGTGCTCAACCTTCTTCATTAGAAGATGTAGTCAATAATGTGGATGTCATTATTTTATCCTTGCCAACGGTCGCGATTCCAACTTTGCCTGAAAATCTTTTTGCCAACGTACCTGATAACGTTATTATTGTAGATACTTCTAACTATTATCCTTTCCGTGATGCGCATATAGAGGATTTACAAAGCGGTAAAGCAGAAAGTGTTTGGGTTTCGGAACAATTGGGCAGACCTGTAATTAAAGCTTTTAATAATCTGCTGGCAGAAACATTAATGAATCGTGGAAAAGAAGCAGGAAGTGAAAACAGAATTGCAATGGCTATTGGCGGAGATGATGCAGATGCCAAGAAAACAGTTGCAGATTTAGTGAATGATGCAGGATTTGATACGGTTGATTCCGGCAGTCTGGAAGATTCCTGGAGACATCAGCCCGGAACGCCGGCATATTGTACAGAGCTTAATAAGGTAGAACTGAGGGTTTCATTGGACAAAGCAGACAAAGATAAAGCTCCTGCAATAAGGGATAAAGTTGTAGCAGAACTTGGCAGTAGAACAACTTACCCTTCACATCAGGAGATTGTTGAGTATAATCGGAATCTTTTTACCGATAATCAAACAAATTAGGCTAAGAAATAATGAAATAATGAAATAATGAAATAATGAAATAATGAAATAATGAAATAATTTACAAATATCGAAGTAACTATAAGCTGACCTTTTAACTTGATATCGATAGTTTAGTAATTAACATTTCATTGAAAAAATACAGTTGGCATTTAAATCTGGTTTATCGAAACCCTTATCTTTGTATGTACTATGCTGAACCACTTATTTACAGAAAACAATTTTTCCCCAACATCTACTGAAGAACTTTTCAGAACATTTACTGAACCGTCGCAAGTCGGAGAGATAGTTAGTTTTTCACGTAAGAAATTTTTTTCAGTTATTCTTCTCGATGGCTCTTATGAAATTAATTTTGAAGAAACGAGCCTGCCTTTGGAAGGAAAAAATATTTTGTTCACCACCACAAAAGTTCCTTTCGGTATCCATTGTTTTAAGGAAAATAAACCTGTTCAGTCCTGTGCTTTTTCAGAAAACTTTATTACAAAGGCAAATTCCGGGTATGAATTACTTTCTTTCAGTGTTTACAAACCTGGAAGTCAGTTTGTTTATACTCTTGATGAATTTGAATATGATAAGTTTTCAGATATTTTCAAAAAAATAGCAGAAGAGGATTCAAATGAAGTTAATCCGTTGCAGACATCATTATTGAGGCATTATACAATGGAGTTGATTCTGAACGGGCAAAAATTACAGCCGTCCGCATCGTATATCAATCGCAGAAATACCGCTGAAGTTGTTGCTTGCTCGTTTATAAGACTTTTGGAGAATCAGTTTCCTATCGATGAGCTTACAAAAACCATTGGTATAAAAACACCTGGTGAATTTGCAGAAGCACTTCATCTGCATCCCGTCTATCTCAACAGACAGGTGAAGAAAGCCAAAGGACGTACGATGAGTGATTTTATTGCGTCACGAGTATTGCAGGAAGCCAAAATCCTTCTCAGAACGACAAACTGGAATGTCAGCGAAATCGCTTCTGCACTGGCTTTTGAGGAAGCTTCTCATTTCAATACATTTTTCAGAAAACATACTGAAGTGACACCTTCTGAATATAGGAATTCCAAAGTTTGAATTGTGTAAGTATTGGTTGCATTGTCGCTATAACTCGGATTGAATAAAGACTGAGATTTGCATCAAACAAAAATCAGTACAATGACACAACAAAAAGTAGCTCTGGTTACCGGTGGTAACAGAGGAATAGGAAAGGAAATCGTAAAGAAGTTAATAGAAAAAGACAACGCGGTGATTTTTACCTATCGTTCAAATGCAAAGGAAGCGGAAGACCTTATCGCAGAATTTGAATCCACAGGAATTCGCATAAAAGCTTTAAAACTGGATGTCTCAAAGATAGAAGAATTTGAGAGTTTTTCGGAGTCAATTAACCTCATCTTAAACGAATGGCAGGTTACGGGCATCGATTCTTTAGTCAACAATGCAGGAATTGGATTTTTTGTACCCTTTGAAGAAGCAACCGCTGCCCAGTTCGATGAAATGCTGAATGTTCATTTTAAAGGTCCCTTTTTTCTAACCCAGAAATTGCTGTCATCAATCAATGACAATGCAAGCATCGTTAATATCAGTTCTACCGCAACCCGTGTTGCACTTCCCGGATTCTCCGTGTATGCTGCAATGAAGTCGGCTATGGAAACGATTTCATTATATCAGTCTAAAGAATTGGGAGCAAGAAAGATTCGTTCCAACAGTATTCTTCCGGGACCGGTTGCAACCGATTTCTCAGGTGGGGCAGTCCGTGATATTGAAGATATCAACAGCCGAATCGCTCAGCAACACGCATTGGGTAGGGTAGGTTTACCAAAAGACATTGCTTCTGCAGTGGCATTTTTATGCAGTGAAGATTCTGCCTGGATTGACGGACAGGCAATCGAAGTTTCGGGAGGTTATATGTAACTAATCATTGAAAATTTAAAAATTTAGTTTTAAATGAATCAGCCACACAGATTTTGATGTGGTTGATTTTTTTTACTTCTTATTTAAAAATTGACCATGCAGGATTTACAAAACGGGAGTAATGATTGAGCTGCTGTCAGAATAAGAAATAAATAAAAAGTTCTTTTTGTGCAAAAAAATATTTTGTTAATTTTGTATCATCTATGGAATCCCTTATACCGATTTACACGCTTGAGCAGTTCGCAGAATTTAATAATCTGACGGTACTGAACAAGGATATACTGTCTTTGGTTTGTACACCGGACGATTTGGATGCAATCGACCTCAATTATCCAATGAAAATCAGTAGTTTTTCGCTCTTGTTGGTAACAAATGGAAAAGTGAGGCTGAACATAGATTTCCAAGAGGTTGCTCTGCAACAGAATGATATCATCTTTCTTTATCCTAACAATGTCATCGAATTTCTTGAAGTTTCTACTGACGCATCTTTTGAAAGTCTTTTCATTTCAGGGGAATATTTTACCAATCTCAACCTACAGATGAACTCTAAGGATGCGTTGGAGATTTTATCGAGTAACTATTCAAAAATACTTTCTCTTTGTACGAACAGCATCGGTCATATCACTACAAGTTTTGAAAGACTGAGGTTTCTAAATAATCCTGCGAACGAAACTATTTTTTATAAGGAAATGCAAAAAGGGATTATCAATCTTATTATGTATGAACTTGCTGGATATTTGCAAAAACAGCAGAACAATTTACTGAAAACCTACCGTAAGGAAGATATTGCAATAAGATTTGCCAATTTGGTAGGTCAACATTACCAAACCAGAAGAGACGTCCAGTTTTATGCGGATCAGATTTTTATCACAAGAACCCATTTGACAAGGACAATCAAAGAGGTCTATCTTAAAAATCCCAAACAGATTATTGAAGACAAGATAATTTCTGAAGCTAAAATATTACTACTGAAGAGTGAGTACAGCATTAATCAGGTGATGATGGAATTGAAATTTGAAGATCAGCCTACTTTCACCAAATTTTTCAAGAAAAAAACAGGATTCAGTCCTAATGCATATCGCAGGTCATTGGCAAGTGCGTAATTTTTTTTTCAAATTGGTTCAAAAAGAATCAATGAAGTTCTTAAATGTTCTTTTTTGACAAAATTTAGAATCTTTCTTACATTGTTGTCTGACATTTTTGTCAATAATTTTGCAGGCATATACTAAGAAAAAATCTTAATCATTTATGAATAATTTAAGCAGAAAGTTTATTTCGGGCTCAGTGATCGCTTGTGGCCTATTTTTACTTCAATCTTGTAATAAAACCAAGCAACCGCCACAGTTTCCGCCGATGGAGTTGCCTGTTTCCAAAATAGAGAGCGGCAACGGGCTGGTCTCAAAAGAATATCCTGCAAGCATAGAAGGTGTGACCGATGTGGAGATAAGACCTCAGGTCTCTGGTTATCTGCATAAGGTTTACGTTGATGAGGGTGCTTATGTGAGAGCAGGTCAACCCCTTTTTCAGATCGATTCCAGAATATATGCTGAGCAGTATAATACAGCAAAAGCCGGCGTTTCTGTAGCGAGAGCGAATCTAGCCAATCTAAAAATCGACCTTGACCGCAGAAAGGAGTTGGTGAAAGAAAGTATTGTTTCCAACATTCAGATCCAACAGGCTCAGGCTGCGTATGATGGTGCAAAAGCATCCTTGATCCAAGCGGAAGCAACTGCACAATCGGCAAAGATCAATCTTGATTTCTGCACGATCAAAGCTCCTGTCAGCGGTTATCTTAGCAGAATTAATTATCGTTTGGGAAGTATGATAAGTCCGGCTGGCGTAGAACCCATTACGGTACTTTCTGATTCGCACGAGGTGAATGTGTATTTCAGTATGAGTGAAAATGATTTCCTGACATTCCAGAATTCTCAGGTTGGAAGTACTATCCAAGAAAAGATCAGGAAAGCTCCATTGGTAGGATTGCAGATCGCGGACGGTCATCTCTATGAGGAAAAAGGAAAGATTGATGCGGTCGAAGGGCAGTTCAATTCCAATACGGGATCTGTGACTTTCAGAGCTAAATTCAATAATCCAAAAAACATTATTCGTGGTGGAAATACAGGGAAGATCGTGATCGACCAACATTATGATAATGTAATTATGGTTCCGATCGCATCTACAGTCAATATTCAGGACAAAGTGTATATTTTTTCGCTTGATAAGGACAATAAGGCTGTGCAGAAAGCTATTGAGGTCTCCGGAAAAAGCGGTACTAGTTATATGGTGACAAGCGGCATCAAAGCTGGCGAATCTTACATCGTTTCAGGCTTCGAAAGATTACAGCCGGGAATGCCTGTCGTTCCTAAAAAGGCAAATCAGCAAGCCAATAAAACTTCACCGAGATCAGCATCCGGGAAAATATAGGATGTGCCTTGAAGTTTAATTTCAAATAAAAAATCAATGTTAAAAACGATTATAAAAAGACCGGTCCTAGCGACCGTTATATCGGTGTTGCTTGTCATTCTGGGAATTGTAGGGATGAAAACACTTCCAATAACTTCTTTCCCAGAGATTGCCCCACCAAGTGTCACCGTAATGGCAGTCTATCCCGGAGCAAGTTCTGAAGTGATCGCGAGATCTGTTGCGCCGCCATTGGAAAATGCGATCAACGGAGTTGAAAATATGGACTACATCACATCCACATCCAGTAATGGTAACCTGATGCTGAATGTGGTCTTCAAATTGGGGACGGATCCGGACCAGGCTGCGGTAAATGTGCAGAACAGAGTAGCACAGGCAACGAGTCAGCTTCCGTCAGAGGTAAATCAGATCGGGGTGACCACGATGAAACGTCAAAACAGTATCCTTGCAATGCTTACCTTGTACTCGGATGATCCCTCGGTGAACGATCTATTCATAGAGAATTACGCAAAGATCAACCTTGTACCTGAGCTGAAACGTATCAAAGGAGTAGGTGATGCAATGGTTTTTGGGAACAAAGATTATTCGATGAGGGTTTGGCTTGATCCTCAAAAAATGGCCTCATACAATTTGACGCCGCAAGAAGTGGCTGGTGCCATTCAAGCGCAGAATGTGGAAGCAGCACCCGGCAGATTTGGTGAAAGAAGTAAGGAAGCCCTGGATTATGTCATCCGTTACAAAGGAAAAAATACAGAACCTTCACAATATGAAAATATTCTTATCAAAGCAGGTACTGATGGAAGCACGTTGAGGTTAAAGGATATTGCCAAAGTGGAATTCGGTTCCTATGATTACGGCGTTTCCACCCTTTATGAGAAAAAACAAGGTGTAATGATCGCACTGTTTCAAACGGCAGGATCCAATGCGAATGAAATTGAGATTGCAGCACAGAACAGAGTGAAAGAGCTTTCTGCATCTTTCCCGGCAGGTGTGAAATATACCTTTATGTACAGTTCCAAGGAATCACTGGATCAAAGTATCGATCAGGTGATCCATACTTTGATAGAAGCATTTATCCTTGTTTTTATCGTTGTATTCATCTTCCTGCAGGATTTCAGGTCGACATTGATTCCGGCCATTGCAGTTCCGGTATCTATTGTAGGAACTTTCTTTTTTATGAACCTGTTTGGATTCTCGATTAACCTTTTAACATTATTTGCTTTGGTCTTGGCAATCGGTATCGTGGTAGATGATGCCATCGTCGTTGTTGAAGCCGTTCACGCCAAAATGGAACACCGGAAACTTAACCCGAGGGCGGCAACAATGTCTGCGATGAGTGAGATTACTGGAGCAATATTCTCTATTACTTTGGTAATGGCTGCGGTTTTCGTACCGGTTGCTTTTATGGAAGGGCCAACGGGAATCTTCTATCAGCAATTTGCTTTAACACTGGCAATGGCGATTGTGATTTCGGCAGTTAATGCATTGACCTTGAGTCCTGCCTTGTGTGCGATTTTATTGAAACAGCATCATACACCCGGACACGGACACGAGCCGAAAAAATTATCATTTAAAGAAAAATTCTTTGCAGGCTTCAACGCGTCATTTGATAAAATGACTTTCCGATATGGCAAATCGGTTTTGTTCTTATTGAAGAAAAAATGGGTTGCTTTTTCAGGGCTTGCGGTTGTCATCGGTCTATTTGCGTGGATGTTTGTAATTACGCCGACAGGATTTATTCCTGATGAAGACCAATCATTTTTGATGGCAACGGTTACGCTTCCACCGGGCTCAACGCAGGACCGTACGACAGATGTTGTGACGAGAGCTGAGTTGATTTTAAGAAAACATCCTGCAATCAAAAGCGTAGTTTCTGTGAATGGTCTTAATATGTTGAATTTCAGTACATCATCA
Organism: Chryseobacterium formosense; assembly: GCF_900116415.1. Classification (GTDB taxonomy): domain Bacteria; phylum Bacteroidota; class Bacteroidia; order Flavobacteriales; family Weeksellaceae; genus Chryseobacterium; species Chryseobacterium formosense. Next base: position 319,958 of record NZ_FPAP01000001.1, read on the forward strand.
TCGAGTGCTGTGTTTATGCTAAAACTGAAAAATCCTAAAGACCGTGGTGAGGTTCACGACATCAATCAAATCATTGGTCAGCTTCAGGGTGAGGTGAGCCAGATAAAGGAGGCTTCATTCTTTGTTTTGGGAATGCCTACTGTTCCTGGATTCGGTAACACGAGCGGTATGGAAATCGTTCTTCAGGATAAGACCGCAGGTTCATTGACCAAATTCAACGAAACTTCGAATGCCTTCATTGGTGCGTTGATGCAAAGACCGGAAATAGCAATGGCATTTACCACATTTAATGCTTCCTTTCCACAGTATGAGCTGGTAGTTGATGAGGTTAAAGCAAAACAATTGGGTGTTAATGTTTCAGATGTTATGTCTGTGATGCAGGGGTATTACGGAAGTATGCAGGCTTCAGATTTCAACAGATTCGGGAAATACTACCGTGTCGTGATGCAGGCTCCTCCTGAGTACAGGGCAGACCCCAATTCTTTGAACGGAATTTCAATTAAAAATAATGTTGGGCAAATGGTTCCGGTAAATACAGTAGCATCTTTGAAACAAACAGCTGGTCCGGAGGTAGTTGACCACCATAATTTGTTCAATGCCATCAGTATCACTGCGATTCCGGCTCCGGGGTATAGTACAGGTCAGGCGATGGCAGCGCTCAAAGAAGTCAGTGCCCAGAATTTACCAACAGGATTTTCCTATGATTTAAAGGGAATGGCGCGTGAGGAGCAATCTTCAGGTGGACAATCAGCGGTGATTTTCGGATTGTGTTTCATCTTTGTTTACTTCATCCTTTCCGCACAATATGAAAGCTATCTGGTTCCATTTGCAGTGTTGCTGGGAATTCCAACAGGATTGTTAGGTGTATTTGTGGGAATTTCAATTGCTGATATTGCAAACAATATATATGTGCAGGTTGCTTTGGTAATGCTCATCGGTCTGCTTGCGAAAAATGCAATTCTAATCGTGGAATTCGCGATGCAGAGAAGAAAAGCAGGGAAAAGTTTAACGGCCGCAGCAGTGGAAGGGGCGAAAGCGAGATTAAGACCTATTTTGATGACATCATTAGCATTCATTGCTGGTTTGCTTCCATTGCTATTTGCATCAGGACCATCCGCAATCGGAAATCATTCAATCGGATATGCAGCGGTTTTCGGAATGTTGTTCGGAACTGTTCTCGGGGTGTTCATCACGCCAGTTCTTTTTGTTGTATTTAAATATCTACAGGAAAGAATAAGCGGGAAACCACTTGACGAAAGTGTCTGGGATTATGAACCTTCAAAACTCGCAAAACACAGTCATTAATATAATAGTTTGAGAGCCCAAAGATAATTCAGGGTAGGCAAGAGTATGATGTCTGCCCAATTATCGGCGGTAAAAAAAATTACAATGAAATCAAATATCAAATCATATACAAATTTCGGAGCTTTTACAGCATTACTCACTTTAGCATCTTGCAATGTTCAGAAATACAGTGCTCCGAAAGCAGAATTACCGGATAGTTTCAGAGATACCACTCAGTTGGATGTTGCGCAGGATAGCACACAAAGTAGCATTGCAAAAATTCCTTACAGAGATTTTTTCACAGACCCGACTTTGCTGTCGCTGATTGAAAGCGGTGTCAAAAATAACAATAACCTCAAAGTTGCCATCAAAAATATCGAATCTGCGGCATTGAGCTATAACCGCTCGAAATGGGGAAATGTTCCAAACGTAAATTTAAATATAGCAACTGCATCCATCAGCAGACCATCGGACAATAGTATGAACGGACAAATGTTCGGACAGATGCTAGGTCAAAGATATATAGAAGACTACGGAACTAATATTTCAATTTCTTGGGAAGCAGACATTTGGGGAAAAATAAAAGGCAGAAAAGAATCGGCTTTAGCGGCCTATCTTCAAACGCAGGAAGCAGCAAAAGCAGTTCAGACACAATTGGTCGCGCAAATTGCACAAGGCTATTATAATCTTTTGATGTTGGATACGCAATTGGATATTACCAATCAGAATCTGAAATTGGTGGATAATACCTTGAGAATGATTATCAAACAGCAGGAATTGGGAATTACAACAAGTCTGTCTGTCCAGCAGCAGGAAAATACACGTGACCAAATGCTGGTGACAATTCCGATAATCGAGCAATCAATTACGATTCAGGAAAATGCGTTAAGTATTTTGACTGGAAAAATGCCGGGCGAAATCCAAAGAACGTTGAAGCTAACAAATATGGAGACGCCGGAATACAAATCGGTAGGAATTCCCACAGAACTTTTGAGCTATAGACCTGACGTGAAAAGCAGTGAACTGAGCGTGAGACAAGCTTTTGCCAATGTGAAAGTTTCCAAGGCAAGTATGTATCCTGCTTTGAATATCACGGCACAGGGCGGTTTGAACACATTCAACTTCAAAAATTGGTTTGACATTCCAGGGTCATTGTTCGGAGCAGCTGCGGGTTCACTTGCAATGCCTCTGATTAATGGAAAACAGCTGAAGACCCAATATGAACAGTCGAAAATTGCAATGGAGCAGTCTGAGATTAATTTCAAGCAAACGGTGTTAAGTGCTGTCGGTGAAGTATCAAATGCTTTGGCCAACATCGAATCTGCCGATAAACAGGAGGTAATTACCGTTGGTTTGGTGGCAAGGTCAGATAAGGCTGTGACCACATCGACCAAATTATTCCAACAGGATATGGCAACATATCTGGATGTCATTACAGCTCAAAATAATAAGCTTCAGGCAGAGTTGAGTTTAGCGAATATTAAATTGCAGAAGCTGAATTCAGTTGTTGATTTGTACCGTGCCCTTGGAGGAGGATGGCAATAAACCCAATGATATGAACGACCATAATTAATTTTTTTCTTGTTGTAGCAGTTGGTGGATTCCGCCGGCTGCTATTTTAAAATTATGAAGAATGAGTGATACAGAAAATAAAATAAAAGCGGCCACGGTAGACCTTCTGTTAAAGGAAGGGAATTTCGGATTTACGCTTTACGATGTCGCTGAAAAATCAAGGGCAAACCGTACGGTCATTCACTATTATTTCAGGTCGAGGGACAATCTTCAGGCTATTGTTACCAAAGAGATTCTTAACACTCTAGTACAACCTCGATACGAAACGTTGATATGCCAAGACGATTTGCAAAGTAAGATTCTCAATTTTTTGGAAGAATCGGACAAGATCTGTAGGTTGTATCCCTACATTGATGTTTTCCTGATGGTAAGACTTAAAGTCAGCCACGATCTGCAAAAGTATTTTCAGGATGTGTTAGAAAGTTTTAAAGATCTGATCTCAGAAGTTCAGGAAGCGATCGACCGGAAAGAAATTAATTATCCTGATGCACAAGTTTTTTTAAGCGATCTGTTTTCACTTTCTTCCTTTTCATACATCTTCAGTAATTTTTTCCGCAGTTTAGACCTTCCTGTGCATCGCAAGTCGATCTTTGATGACTGCAAGACTAAGAACGGAAGAATTTTGGATATTCTTTTTGGCAGGAATCATTAAGTAAACAAAGTTGAAATGGCAATTTTTAGTTGGGAGGCATTGATGACAATAAAAATATATTGTGGGAAGTAAAGAAAGAATTTTAAAGAAAAAAGCCGAAGTTTCCAATATGATCATCGAAGTGGCAATGGAAATTTTGAACTCGGAAGGAATTGACAGGATTACGATTAGAAATATTGCATCCAGAATAGAATATTCTCCTCCTGTCATCTATTCTCACTATCAAAATAAAGAAGCACTCACCGATCAGCTCATCATTATTGGTTTTAATAAATTACTTGAGCGAATCATTAGCGATGAACGCGATTCAGGGTCTTCTGCATTGAAACTGGAACATATGTTTTGCAATTATATAGAATTTGCACTGGAAAATAAGCCACTTTATCTTTTAATGTCGCATAGAATTGTTGGAAGCTCAATCGATAAAATTAAAAATAAAACAGATGAATTTTCTGCATTGGTAAAGGCGGAAATTCAACGGATAATCCCTGTGAAAAAGAATACTTTTCAGGTTGATGATATCTATTTCGGTATGATTTCGCTTGTCCACGGAATTGTTTCTGTATGCTACGCATCAGAGGAATATTCTATTAAGGAGAGAGATAATACCGTCAGAATAATGATTAAAGGCTTTCTTGAAGAGAGAAAATAGGGTCAGATTAAAACATTTTCAGATGTATTTTTAGTTATTTATGTCGTTTAAACTTTCATCAAGATTTCTATTGTAATAAATGTTTTGAAAAATGCAGCATCATTATGATAAATTTGATAACTTAAATCAATGAAAAGGAAGGATGAAATTAAGCAATATACTATCAGGAATATCATCAACTATAGAAAGCTCGATTGGAGTATTTCAGATGATTTCCTGTATCTTACGGATGTACCCGAAATCTTCGAGCCTTTTGAAATGAAACCGCATTATTTCGCCTATGGAATTATCAATTCCGGAAGTATCAAAATCGAAGTAGATTACCAGAAATTTCTGATAGATGAGCGTTCATTACTAATCTATCGTCCTGAACAAAATGTAAAAGTTATTAAGATAGAAGCTGGTACAAAAGGAATGTTTGTATTGTTTACGAAAAAGTTTATGGATTATCTTTTTGAGAGTTTTTTTTCTATTGCGCCCAATTCTTTTCTGAAAAACAAATTCGGGTCACAGGTCGTTCTTTCCCCAGAAGACCACTCAAAAATGAATACTTTGTTTACACGTACACTGGATTTTTTAATTGCTTCGGAGGCAGACAACGAAAGGTGGATTTATTCTGCTAAAAGTATGCTTCTGGCACTGATTAACGAAAGTGATTTTTTGGTAAACAGGTACATCGAAAACAGAAACATCATTCATCAACCTCGTGAGGAAGAGATAGGATACAACTTCAAAAAATTGGTCTCAAAGCACTACTTAACCTTTAGAAATATTGAATTTTATGCTCAAGAGCTAAACATCACAACCAATTATCTGCACAAAATTGTAAAAAGTCAGTTTCATCAGACTCCTGCAGAAATCATCAATTTGGCGCTCCTGTCTGAGTGTAAAGTGCGTTTGTCAGATTCCAGCGAGTCAATAAGTCAAATCGCAGATTATCTTCAGTTCACCAATCTTCAATCGTTCAGCCGTTATTTTAAAAAGCAGACTGGCGAGACGCCCACTTCGTTCCGGAAATATAATTTGATAAATCCATAAAATGATAAAGTTTGTCCAACTTCGGGTAAGCAATAGGAGATAATCAATCGCTAATTTTATTTTATAATTACATTCAATTAGTATGGAACGATTAAAAGGAAAGATAGCCATTGTTACTGGTGCATCCCAAGGAATGGGAGAGTCGCACGCAAGAAAATTTATTGCAGAAGGAGCCAAGGTGATACTTACGGATCTCAATGAAGAAAAGGGAAAAAAGATAGCTGATGAATTAGGTGAAAATGCTTTGTTTATAAAGCACGATGTTTCGGATGTAGAGCAATGGAAAGATGTTGTAGCGAAAGGTGAAGAAAAGTTTGGACCGATCAATGTTTTGGTCAACAACGCAGGAATTCTAGGTCCAATAAAAACGGTAACCGAAATTTCGGAAGAGGAATATCTGAAGGTAGTCGAAATCAATCAAAATGCTGTTTTCTATGGAATGAAATACACGATACCGTCTATGCAGAAAGCTGGTGTAGGTTCCATCGTGAATATTTCCTCAGTTGCCGGAATTGTCGCAATCCCGGGATATCCAAGCTTGGCTTACACAGGCAGTAAATTTGCCGTCAGAGGTCTTACAAAGGCAGCAGCGGTAGAATATGGTAAAGAAAACATCAGAGCCAATTCAGTGCATCCAGGATACATTAAAACCCCAATGATGGTGGAAGCCACTGGCGAAGACGGAAGCGGAGCAGCAGATGTTACGCCTCTGGGCAGAATGGCAGATGCAAGTGAAGTTAGTGACCTGGTAGTGTTTTTAGCATCTGATGAATCATCGTTTCTTACAGGAACGGAGCAGGTAATAGACGGCGGGATGAGCATCCAATAGTTAATCATTCGCTGGTTAGCATTAAATTTGTTTTTAATAGCGTCACTTTAAGGAAAGCGGCGCTATTTATTTTTATGGACTCAGGTGAATTTTAAAATATTTTTTATAGGTAATCCTTGAGCGATTGTGAATAGACTTGATTATAGAGTTTAAAAATATTATTCTAACTTACTCTGGCATAACAAACAAAAAAAATGGCTTCATTTAGATTAAAAATGGAGCCATTTGGGCGTTTTTGAACATAAAAGGGCTCTATTCAAACCAATTATTGATATTGATAAAATTCTAAATCAGATAGAAAGTTATAATCTGATATTTATAATGATTTATAACATTTGAAAAAAGTTGAGTTTTAGATATTCCTCTTAATTAACTATTCATCATCTTTTATGATCTATAATTGACTTATCAACACCCGATTATACTGTCACAGCATCTCAATAAACTCCAAAAGGTCTTTATTAATTGTAGCTGCTTCCGTAGTTGGCATTCCGTGAGGGAAACCAGGATACGTTTTTATCGTTCCGTTTTTCAGCAATTTGATTGATTTCAAAGCCGCATTTTGATAAGGCACGATCTGGTCATCTTCACCGTGAAGCACCAAAATCGGAATGTCAACATTTTTCAAATCATCCCTGAAATCAGTCTCTGAAAAAGCCTTGATTCCGTCGTAATGAGCCACGATTCCGCCCATCATTCCTTGTCTCCACCAGTTTCTCTGGACGCCTTCTTTTACGTCCGCACCTTCTCTGTTATAGCCATAGAAAGGGAAAGTTAAATCGATGTAAAACTGCTGTCTGTTGTTTAAAGTCTGGTCTCTGATGCCATCAAAAACCGACATCGGCACACCATCAGGATTTTCATCACTTGCTACCATAATTGGCGGAACTGCACTGATTAAAACTGCTTTTTTCGCTCTTCCGTTTGCATATTTATTAACATAACGGATTACTTCGCCACCGCCAGTTGAGTGACCAATGTGAACTACATCTTTCAGGTCAAGAAATTCTACCAATTCCGCTGCGTCGGAAGCATATTGCTCAATCGTGTGATTGTAAATATCCTGGCTGGAACGGCCGTGACCTCTTCTGTCGTGCGTCACCACTCTATACCCTCTTTGCAGGAAGAAAATTACCTGTGCATCCCAATCGTCTGATGATAAAGGCCATCCGTGGTGAAACATCAAAACTGGTCCTTCGCCTTGGTCTTTGTAAAAAATCTCTGTTCCATCTTTTAATTTTAGTGTGCTCATAATTTTAATTTTTTAATGTTGTGATTAATTTATTTTAATATTTTGTTGTCTAATTCTTTAGCAAATGTAGGATGCTTCAATTCGTTTCTCGTTAATCTAATTTAATTTCGTGCATTTTTGATGATTTTTATTTTTTTTGGCAGCTTTATCCGCCTTCCGTTCCCGCTTTTTTTGTCATTGCGAACAAAGTGAAGCAATCAGTTGAACGATTCAGTAATCGCAATGACAAAAAAGAGCTCCACTCAAGTCGGGCTGCGGTTTCAGTGTAAAACAAGTTTCAACCTCAAAAGAGAACTTAAGTGTTCTTCTTTACATTATGAAAGAAACTTAAAATTACTTAAGTGTCAAAAATCTTTTGTGGTTTAACTCTCCGTATTCTCCCTCAAAAGCTTAATCAAATCTTCCGCGCCACCATCGAATTTCTTTCCATTCACAAAGAAAGAAGGCGTTCCGTTCACGCCACTCATAATTCCGCTTTCAAAATCTGAATCAACCTTATCTGCCAATTCTGTATTTTCCAAATCTTTTTCAAATTGAGGAATGTTCAGTTTTAATTGTTCGGCCAGTTTCATCAGTAAGTTCTCATTCAAATCTCTCTGATTTTCATAAATCGCATCGTGCATTTCCCAGAATTTCCCCTGAAGATTGGCTGCTTCTGCTGCGATGGCCGCCGGTCTAGCGTACTGATGCATCTCAGACAATGGAAAGTTTCTGAAAACAAATTTGATTTGACTTCCAAATTCTTTCATCAATTCTTTCAGAACCGGATAAGCGGCGCCACAGTATGGACATTGATAATCGCCGTATTCTACAATCACAAGGTCAGCGTCTACATTGCCTTGTGCGTGGTCAGCTTGGCTGACGTTTGGTTTTAGTGACATAATTTATTTTGTGTTAAGGGTTTCTAAAGCGTCTAAAATTCCGTCTGCACCAGGATTGATGGCTGTTGGTGACAAATAGCTCCATTCGATGATTCCATCTTTGTTGATGACAAACAAAGCGCGTTTACATTCACCTTCTTCCTCATCATAAACACCATATTTTTTAGTAATTTCTCCTTTAGCTTCAAAGTCTGCGAGTAAAGGGAAGTGTAAATTTCTGGATTGTGCAAATGCCAGATGACACCATTTGCTGTCCACAGAAATTCCGAAAATCTCTGCATCGTATTTCTTAAAAAACTTCAAAGTTTCATTATACAAAGCCATTTGGTCGCTGCAAACCGGACTCCAGTCGGCGGGATAAAAAGCGAGAATGACATTTTTTCCTTTGAATTCTGAGAGTGTAATTTTCTGGTCTGGCGTTGCATACAAAGTGAAATCTGGGGCAACATCATTTTTCTGTAACATAATATTAGTTTTTAGTGTTAATTTTTGAAATCAATATCCCGCAAATCATTAGTAATAATGCAGGAATCATTAAAGTCCATTTTCCAAAATAATCGAGTAGGAAAGGAGCGATAAACGCACCGGATAAAAATCCTATCCACAAAAGCAAAAGATGAACGGCGTTGGATTTATACTCTTCTTTTTCATCTTTATCTTTGGTCATATTCAGCATTGCGGTATTTCTTGCCAAACTGTTCAAAGTTCCTGTCACGAAATCCGTATTTACTTTTTGGTTTCCAACAGAAGTCACAATCGTGTTCATCATTCCCATTGAAAATCCGACGACTGCAATGGATAACAGATTATTGATATCATAAAAATAATCAATAATTGAATAGAAAATGACAATTCCGGAAACAAGATAAAAAGTTAATATTTGGTTTTTAATCCGCTTCCATAATGAAAGGCAGGTTCCGGCATAAATTCCTATTAGAAAACAACTTATGACTGTAATTGATGTAATAATGATTCCATATTTTCCTGTTGAAAGTGCCGCTCCCAGTGAAGTTGTATTTCCACTCATAAAAGAGACATAAGTTTTCCACTGAATCAATCCTGTTGCATCGATGTAGCCTGCAATCAGTGCTAAAAATATCGCCAATCTCTCTTGCATCTTAATCGAATCAGATGAAATGGTGGGGTTTGTTTTGATGACAGAATTATCCATTCTTCAGAGAGATTGAGTTATAATTTTATTTCTTAGGCTGAATAAAAACTTTCTCAGCCGGGAATTTTTCGATTTCGCCATCTTTCAAACCAAAATTAGTAATGACAACATCTTTTGGATTTCCCGCCAGCCACTCGCTCAAATCAATCGATTCATATTTTCCGCTGTTGAAGCCAATCAGAATTCTGCAAACGGTATCGCCTGTATTTTTGATGTAATGTCCGGCTCCCATTGGAACATAACCAACATCTCCTGCACTGAACTGCTCTGTAACACAAGTGGATTCTGCCAAGAAAACCGACATTTCGGCCTGTCCTGAAATAAAATATTGCCATTCGTCCGCATTCGGATGCCAGTGCATTTCTCTCAGCGCGCCCGGCTGCAATTCCAAAATAGAACCCGAAATTGTACTGCTGATAGGGAATTCTTTACTCGTTACCAATCTTTGCAAACCTCCGCCTGGAACAATTCTTGGCTGTTGAGAATGCAAAGGATAACGGTGAAAACTTGTCAGTTCGATATCAGATTCATTCGGGCGAGCTTCAGCAATGAAAGACATCTCGTCAGGAACAATTCCCGCTGCGAAGTAGGCTTCTTTTTGAGGTAAAGCAGCGACTTCTTCTAAAGTTAAATTTAAATTCTGAGCGACAATTTCAGGTGGTACAGACGAAACGAAATCAGTTACGCTGAATGTATGGTCTTCCGAAAAATTACCGTTATCAAAAATCAAAATAAAATGACATTCCTCCGTTCCTGTCGCCTGAATCGAGTGACCGTAACCTTTTGGAAAATACCAAACATCACCAGGTTCAAAATTATCAGTATAACTGTGTCCATCGGGATGAATAATCGTGGTACGAACCGTTCCCGAAATCACATAAGCCCATTCCGCCGCGTTGGCGTGCCAGTGTAACTCTCGCATACTTCCCGGTTGCAGTCTCATCGAAACTCCTGCAATGCCTAAAGAAGCAGGGAAATCTTTTACAGATGCACCTCTTGTCGTTCCACCGTCATTGGTTCTTGGTTCTTTTTTCTCAAGTTCGTATTTGAAACTTAATGATGCAGTATTCATAATGATAAGTTTTTTTGATTAATAATAGTTTGTCTTTATTTCTACTGTAAAGCTACTTCGGAATCATACGGTTTTGAAGTGGTTTTCGATGAATGGGCAAAATGAGTCGGTGGGAATTTGAAAGAAGTAGTTGGTCTCTTAAGAGTATAGAGAATAGACTAAAGATAAAAGACTTTCGATTCGAATTCTATTAATTAGAAGAATTTTAATTACGTTTATTTAACAAATAAAAAATCCTTCACAATTTGGATTGGGAAGGATTAAAATTAGGTTTGGATTTTAATTACTTATATATTGCTTTATCTCACAAGAATAATCTTTCCTGTATGTGAACCGTCTTCAAGCAATCGGTGCGCTTCCGCAGCTTCCGAAAAAGGAAATGTTTTAAAAATAACCGGTTTGAACTTCTTTGATTCAATTAAAGGCCAGACATTCTTTTGGATTTCTTTGGCCAATTGTTTTTTGAATTCATATTCACGGCTTCTCAAGGTACTTCCTGTGACGGTCAGGCGTTTGGTCATCACTTTCCAAATATCTAAATCGACACGACTGCCGCTTACCGCATTGATGTGAACCAATCTGCCTTCAGGCTTTAGAATGTTGATATTTTTGGCCAAATAATCACCGCCAATCATATCGAGAATGACATCGACACCTTCGTTTTGTAATTCAGTTTCAAAATTTTGGGTTTTATAATTGATGTAAGAATCTGCGCCGAGTTCAAGACAATTCTGACCTTTTTCATCAGAACCAACAGTGACAATTACTTGTGAACCCAAAGCGTGCGCAATCTGAATTCCCGTGATTCCAATCCCGCTGTTTCCACCGTGAATTAAAAAGGCTTCTCCCGCTTTTAATTTGCCTCTCTGAAAAACATTAGACCAAACCGTAAAAACCGTTTCCGGTAAACTCGCCGCCTCAGCAAAACTTAAATCTCCCGGAATGGGTAAACATTGACCTTCTCTCACAGCAACATATTCTGCGTAACCGCCGCCTGCAAGAAGTGCACAAACTCTTTCTCCAACGGTGAAATCTACAACATCAGGTCCACATTTTACAATAGTTCCTGCAACTTCCAATCCTGGAATGTCTGCAACAACACCTTCAGGAGCAGGATAATTACCTTCACGCTGGAATACATCCGGACGGTTGATTCCCGCGGCTTTCACTTCGATTAAGACTTCGTCTCCGGATATTTCAGGAGTTGGGTAATCCTGTAATTTCAACACTTCAGGAGCACCATATTTTGTGATAACTATTGCTTTCATTTTTTTAATTTTAATATCAGACTAATTTCAAACTCTTTTCCAGGTCAGTTTGTGAGTCACCAATTGGGAATTGCTGGTGAATGGTTTCTCACTTTCAAGGTGCAGAAAACCATCTTTAAAGATAACGATTCTATTCTGCATTTGCCCCGTCCAGTTGGGAAAAAGCGAGATGTACATCGTGTGGCTCACCAACTGTTTTTCCTCATCCGTTTTGAATGGTCCTGAATACGCAAGATAGGTCGAGCCTTCCTGTGTATATTCTTCAGGAGTGGCATTGGTCCAATGTTCCTGATGAAAGTTTTCCCGGTGCGTATCCATAATTTGTGCCGACATATAACCGTCAGGATTGTAAATAATCAGTCCTTTCGGATTGTCGCCCATCGGATGCGTGATTTCTCCGCCGTTTACAGGAACTTCGATAAGTTCTACTAAAGTCCAAGTTCCTAATAGTTTTTCAAAAAGTGTTTCCATAACTTTAAAATAAAATGAGCGTACCGAAATACGCCCATTATGTTTTTTGAATTAGAAAGGTTGATTGTATTTTCCGGTCAACGCTTTGTTTTCTATACTTTTTGCAAAGTTGGGCGTTTCTTCGTGGTTGTGGGCATCAGAAGCGGCTTGTCTGGAAGCGGCTGCATCAGCAAGATTCACGTTGTGTTCTTTCAGATATTCGAACATTTCGGGAGTGGCTGTTGCGTGAATTTCGTTAGTGTACAAAGTCGTGTTGTCATCAATTTTTGTGGCTTTCAGTTCCCATAAAACCTGAACTTTGGTACGGCCGCCTTTAGTGATGGAATCTGAGATAGATAACATTCTGCAGTAATCCGGACGGTGCTCTACCGCTACATAATGCTGAACCATCAAAGCATCTCCGATAGTTTCTACGTTCAAAGAAACCGGTTTGCCGTCAAAAGTGGTAGAAATAGCCGCTCCGATGTGCTGCGTTGAGCATCTTTGATATTCTGCATCAGGAAGATTTAATAACCAATCTGCGATGTTAACTTTTTCGATTGGGGCATTAATAATCGCTGTAACTGTAGAGTGAGACAATGCGTTTTCTGGTGTTTGTAGAATTTCCATAATGTTTTAATTTTAAGTGTTTAAATTATTTATTTGATTAATTTGATAGTGTAAAGCTACTATCCAATGATTTCAAAATCAATTGAGATTCGATGAACAGGCAGAAAGTGTCGTTTGAAATTTGAAATAGAAAGTTGTTTCGTTACAAAACCCTCGATTTGCGACCTATGTAAAAGTTGTTTTGTTTCCCGCAGACCGTTGGAGACTTCCGCCAAAGTTGTTTGGTTACAAAACACTTGATTTGTGACCAAAGTAAAAGTCATTTGGTTACAAAACTGTCGTTTTGAGACTTCCGCCAAAGTTGTGCAGGTTGCAAAACGGTAGTCGTGAGCAATGGTAAAGTTGTTTTGCTTTAAACAAGCTGGTTTGGAGAAAAACAAAATGTGTTTTAATTTAAACAATTTGTTTTGAGGAAAAACAAATTGAGTTTTAGTTTAAACGGATTGTTTAAAGAAAATACAAGTTGTGTTTTCGTCTAAATGGGTTGTTTGAAAAAGCATTAAAATAAAAAAATCCATCCCTGTTTTGTTTGAGACGGATTTTATATAAAATCGAAAATTCTTATTTATAAAGCCACTTCCTAATCAGCTTCGTATAATTCGGCATCACCACATAAATCACCAGAAAAACCAGACATCCTGAACTGACCAATGTATCAAAGTATCGACTGGCAGGAATATTTATTAATCGTAAGGAGGGCAATAACAGCAATTGCATCAACAAGGATAAAGGATAAATAGCAGACCAGGTCGCTAAATATTGTTTCCAACGAACCGGAACTTTGTTGTCTGTTTTTTCACCGTAAAAAAGAAAATCGAGACCGGATTTGATTTCGTAATTGTCTTCTTTTGTGAATAACGGATGCGCCTTGTCTATCAATTTTCTTCTGGTATCAGATTCCATCCAGTTTCGGAGATTTTCAATCGTATCAAAACGAATGATGACGGTGTAAACAAACGTCAGATTCGAAATCGGGCGAACGATTTGCCAGTCGATAAAACCTTTTGCACTCTTGGAAACCAGAAGAATTTCGTCCAGCCATTTTTCATATTCAGCCTGTTTTCCGTCGAGAACGTGATGGGTAATGACTACGGATGCGCCTTGGGTTTCCATAATGAAATTGGTTTTTAATTTATTTAATTATCGATGGTTTGCATAAATAATTTAGCTTCGGAAAAAGATTTCAGCAAAATATCTTTTACCTTTTCCAAAGCTGTTTTTGATGCCGGATTTTCTTCGGTTGTTAATTCTAAAATATCTAAATTTTTCTCTAATAGAGGAAGTAAACCCATTATCGCAACACTCGATTTCAAATCGTGGGCTCTTAATTTCAGCAATCTAAAATCTTTATTTTCGTAAGCCAGTTTCAGTTCCTGCAAATGAGTCGGGACATTATCTAAAAACTGTTGCGTTACGGTTCTCTCAAAATCTTTGTCGCCATTGCTGATAGATTTCAAATAACTAAGGTCGATGAACTCGTAATTATAAGTGATTTCTTCAGTTTTTGCTTCGGTTTTTTCGTTTTCTTTTAATCCGAAATTGGAGATTAATTTGAATAACTCTTCCTCTGTAATAGGTTTAGAAATGTATTCGTTCATTCCACGGCTCATACATCTTTCGCGTTCGCCGGCCAAAGCGTGTGCGGTCATTGCGATGATGGGCGTGTTCAGTTTAAGTTCTTCACGGATGGTCTGCGTGGCAACGTAACCGTCCATTTGTGGCATTTGGATGTCCATTAAAACCAAATCACAGTCATTGTTTCTGAGAAATTCTACCGCTTCCAGGCCGTTGTTTGCGGTATCAAAATCGATGTTCCATTGTGAGAGAAGATGTTTCATCAGACTTTGGTTGATAGCGTTGTCATCCACGATTAATACTCTCAAAGGCGCATTTGTTTTATCTTTAAAATAATCGGTATCAATTTTAGGAATTACATTCAGCTGTTCTTTCGCAATTGTATAAGGAATGTAAAAATGAAAAGTCGTGCCTTTTCCCTGTTCACTGATGACTTCGATATCGCCGTTCTGCAAATGAATCAGGCTTTTCACAATCGATAAACCGAGTCCGGTTCCACCATAATTTCGGGTTGTCGAATCTTCGCCCTGATTGAATCTTTCAAAGACTTCAATGAGTTTTTCTTTATCAATTCCGATTCCGGTATCAGAAACTTTAAAGCCGACAATGACTTCGTTTTCGGTCTGCTGTTTATTGTAAATTTCGATGTTAATGTTTCCCTGATGTGTAAATTTTATTGCATTTCCGATGAGGTTGACAAGAATCTGAGTCAGTCTCGTGGCGTCGCCATTCAAAGTATCTGGAATCGAAGTATCGATTTTGCTGGAAATGGTTAAGCCTTTTTCTTTCGCCCGTTCTACAAAAAATGTTTCTACAGAATTCACCAATCCATTGATGCTGAATATACCTTTGGTAATACGCATCATACCGGCTTCGATTTTTGATAAATCGAGAATATCATTAACAATTGCCATCAGATTCTCTCCTGAGCGCTGAATAGAAGAAACAAATTCTTTCGAAGTTTCGTCCAAAGGTCTTTTCTGTAAAAGGTTGGTAAAGCCTAAAATTCCGCTCAAAGGCGTTCTAATTTCGTGGCTCATATTGGCGAGGAAATTTTCTTTGGTCTGCGCGGCAACTGATGCTTTTTTCTCCGCAACATCCAATTCCTGAATCAACAATCTCTGACGTTTGAACTGACGAAGAATGTGATAACCGACAATAGAACCGCTTAAAATCAAAAGAATCAATAGGGAAATATCATACAATCTCGCTTTTTGTCCCATCTCCTCGGTCTCTTTGCTGAGGTCAACCATATGAAGTTTTCGGCTTTCGTAGATTTTTGCAGTGATTGAAGTGATTTCGTTAGAAATTTTTCTCGCTCTTGGATTGGCAATGGAAGTGTTGTCGTCCATATTTCCAAGGGTATGATAACGGAGCAGTAATTTGTCTTTCGTCGTCTTCTTTTCCATTGCAAGAACGCTCAGTCTTTGTATCCACTTTTCTTCCACATCGTCTGAGTTGTCTTTGGAAAGTGAATCGAGGAAGTTTTCTATCTGACTGATTTTTTGGTCGATGCCTTCGAGGTGAGTGGTGTCGTTGGTGGCAATGGAAGCTCTGATTCTGCTTTCTACGCCGAGAATATCACGGTCGATTTCACGCAAATGATTGCTGGAACGCAACTCGTTCAGAAGTCGGTTGTTATTTTGGATGAGCTCTTTGGTATTTTTAGCCGAATTGATTTGAACCGCTATCAACAGGAGAGAACCCGCAATAAATGTGAGGATAATAAAATAACTGAACCGTCTGTTTCCCATTACTGAGGATATTTTTTTCATAAGTGTCTGTACTTATTTTGAATTGATGAAAACCACTTTGCAATTGATAAAAAAACCACCCCGTCAAAAATTCTTTGAATTTTCGCCACCCCTCCAGAGGAGGGG
This sequence comes from Chryseobacterium formosense, assembly GCF_900116415.1. GTDB lineage: Bacteria > Bacteroidota > Bacteroidia > Flavobacteriales > Weeksellaceae > Chryseobacterium > Chryseobacterium formosense. Next base: position 336,164 of record NZ_FPAP01000001.1, read on the forward strand.
AATTTTTACGCTCTGATTAGAACGTTGAATCTGTCGCAGCCCGACTTGAGCGGAAATCCTTTTTTGCTTGTTCTCAAGTTCTATTTAATCTGAAATCGTGTGCAAAAAAGATTGGGAGCGGAAGGCGGATTAAGCTGCCCAAATCACTCACAAATAATTAGAAAACATTCATTCTCGTGTTGAGAGCCTTTCGATAAGCATCTGCGACGGGAATGAATTTTCCGTTTATCATAATTCCGCCGTCCTGAAGGGTGTCTATCTTGCCAACCGAAACGATGTAAGAGCGATGAACTCTGATGAAATGGTCTTTCGGGAGACGTTCTTCCGCCGTTTTCATCTTGCCGTGGATGGCGAACATTTTTTCTCTTGTGTAAAACTTCACATAATCGCCCATTGCCTCGGCGTAAAAAATATCGTCAAGCTTCAAACGCCTTGTGATATTGGAATCTCTTACAAAAAGGAACTCATCTTTGGTGACTTCCACCTCTTCTTTTCTGCTTTCCAAAATCGATTGCGCTTTGCTTACCGCTTGTAAAAATCTCGCCGGCATCACGGGTTTCAGGATGTAATCTGCGATATTCAGTTCGAAAGCTTCGAGGGCGTAATCTTTGTTGGATGAGGTGAAAATGATGATAATGTCTTTCCCTGAAAGGTTTTTGGTAAGTTCGATTCCGGTCATTTCCGGCATTTCAATATCCAAAAATATCAAATCTACCTGATTGTTCTGCAAATGGTTGTAAGCCTCAATTGCGTTGGAATATTCATTGACAATCGTCAGATTCGGGACTTGTTTTGCCAAGTGTGCGAGCGTGGTTCTTGCAATATCATTGTCATCAACAATTAAAGCTTTCATAGGGATAGTTTATTATGGTTGACACAAATATAATTATTCCTTTTCTTATTTTGTTTAATTTCTGAAGTATGAACGAATCATCCAGGCCATTTCTTCGTGCGTTTCTATCAGGCTTGTGATGAAGTCGCTGGAACCGTAATCTTTGTATTTGTCTGCGAAAGGTGTGACGTTTCCTCTTAGAAAATCGATGATGCTTTCGTGGTCTTTTAGTAAATCCTTCATATAGCCTAATCCGTCATTGGTTCTGTCGCTGTACTCTGTAAGATGCGTTAATTCAAGATATATTTTCATTGTTGCTGGTGCGTAATGACCGATTTTTCGAAGGCGTTCTGCAACGCTGTCAATCAACTCATCCAACTGTTTGTACTGTTCTTCAAAGAAAATATGATTGGCGTGGAAATTGTCGCCAGTTACGTTCCAGTGGGCGTTTCTTGTTTTGATGTAAAGTACAGTTTCGTCAGCTAAAAGTTTTGCCAATTGTTCTGCAACAGCTTCTGTGTTTTGCTCTGTAAGTCCGATGTTTGTTTTCATAATTTTAAGATTTAAGTGGGAGCGGTATTGCTCTTTTTCTGATGTAAAGTTCAGGATGAATCTTAAAAAAATGATGATTTTTTCGGTGAATGGGCAAAATGAGTCGGTGAATTTAATTTTTAATGAAGTTTTATAATTAATAGAAAATTATATAAAATGTGATTTATTAAATTGGTTACATGTTCAGTATTTTTATCGTTATACATTATGATATCAAAGTTAAACAATCAACAAAAAGGAAAATAGAGTATTAGGACTTGCACCACATCACAGCAATTGTAGACAATCAAAAAGAAATTAGTTTTTTTATCACGTTAAATATCTCCTTCTTTAGAATTGCACAAGATTTTAATGATTTAACAGGAAAAATTTTTCACAGCTTGGGCAGCGTTAACATCAATGGAGAGAACTTTTTTTATAACGAAGTTAAAATCATCAATAAAAGTAAAGTACCTAAAGGAGGCATTTTAGGAATGATGTAAAAAAAATAACTTTTGTTTAAAGAATGAATATTTGAATAAATTTTATTAAAGTTTTATAAAACATTATTCTGGTTTACTCTGGCATAAAAAAACAAAAAAAAACTCCATTAGATTAAAAATGGAGCTTTTTGGCTGTGTGTGACCAAGACGAGCGTATCTTCAAACACTTTTATAAATGATTTGGTTCGATTGAGCCAATTAAACAAGAATTACAAAGCTCAATTTTACCAGGTATTTTTTTAGACTAAACTTTTTTCAATATAATTTTTAGCATTTGAAACAATCGGAGTTGACATTCTTGGTCTTTAGTTTACTTCGATTGTCTTTCACTTCAGATAGAGATTTTATAGTAAGTTTGTTGAAAAATAGAAAAAAGTCTTGAATTTTTGTTTTGAATAAAACACATAATGATAACTTCTGTGCTACTTTAATATTTTAAATTTGGTAGTATTAATTGAATTAAGAAGTGTGTAAAATACCCATTCAATAGCTACATATTTAAATAAAAAATATAAACAAATTGAATTGCAGAACGTTGCAATTTTTGATATATACTTAAAGAAATAGACAAGCTTTTAATACTTTTATTTTTCCAGTTTCTTCATGAAGCTTCGGATTTTTTCAATGATTGCCTCACCTTCTTCTTCCATAGCAAAGTGTCCTGTATCATAAATATTATAGTCGACATTTTTGACATCTTTTTTAAACGCTGCTGCCCCGCTTTCCGGAAAATATACATCATTTTTACCCCAAACAATGAGTAATGGTGGTTGATAATCACGAAGATATTTTTGCCATCTTGGATATAGCTTGACATTATTTTGGTAGTCATACCACAGATCTAGATTTACCTTGTGTGCATTAGGGCGAGACATTCGCAGATAATCTAACTGCCAGGAATCAGGATTTATATTTTCTTTATTTCTGGTGCCGTGCGTGTATTCATTTTTCAAACCTTCAAGAGTAAAAGCTGGTAATAAAACCGATTCTGTTTTCTCATTCCGATCTTTCCATAATTCTCTTATAAGTTTCCATCCTTCACCGAGGCCTTCTTCATAAGCATTTCCGTTTTGTGTTATAATAGCAGTAACTCTTTCCGGATGTTTTGTAGCGATTCTAAATCCAATAGGAGCACCATAATCTTGCATTACTATTGCATAAGAGCTTAATCCTTTTTTTTCTAAAAAATCATCTATGGTATTTGCTAAATTGTTAAAGGTATATTCATATTGATCGGGCGCAGGAAAGTCACTGTCACCAAATCCGGGATAATCCGGAGCAATCAAATAGTAGTCGTCAGATAACTGATCAAGCACTTTTCGGTATTGATGGGATGAAGCAGGATACCCATGTAAGAGTACCAGAGTAGGTTTTTCTGGATTTCCTGCTTCCCGGTAAGCGATATTGATTCCGTTTACCATTAGTTTTCTAAATTTTGTGGTTTTCATATCTGCATCTGTTATAGAATGATTATGTATTTCCGTTGATTTTTTGGATGTTTTATCACATCCCAATAGTAGCATTAATGCAAAAAATAGAATTATTGTGTGTTTCATAATGATAAAATTAAGATTAATTTTACAGAACGTTCGGTAAAATTGATACTGAAATTTTTTATTTAATATATCTTTGTTCAATATTTTTCAATACATTTTCAAAAATGGTCTTGTCATTTAGTATTTTAGAGAGAACCAAACTACCCTGAATGTCTATTAAATTTTGGATAGCCAATTGTTCTGCTTTTTCAGGTGATAAATGAAATGAAAGTCCGATGTTTGTGAATGAGTTAATCCATTGTTGCATGCTTTCTTTGAGATTATTCTCAAAAAGTTGTAAACCTGCGTCCATGGATAGTGCTTTAAATATACACATGTTTTCGCCTCCTTTGTAGAGCAGACTGATTTGTTCCAATCCTGTTTTTAATCGCGTAACTGAATCATTTTTTTCATCCGTTAGTGCAGAAAAAACATGATTTTCAACCCATTGGTCAAGATATAGCAAAACAGATTCTGCCATTTCTTGTTTTCCATTAGGGAATCGATGATAAAGACTGGCTTTTTTCAATCCTGTTTCATCTGAAAGTTCCTTTAAGCTGGCTCCTTCATATCCAAATGCACGAAAAGTCTTGGATAGGCTTTCCATTAAATCATTTTCTGATACTTTCTGTGGTCTCATGCTGCAAAGTTAATAAATAAATTTAATTTTACCAATCGTTCGGTAACTGTTTTATTCTATATTTTAGATATGAACTTTAAATGCAACAATATTTCAACTAATGATAAAAATCCCCGAAAAAATTGAAATCGGGGATTTCTTTTTTAAAAGACTATGTAATAATAGGAAACTTGTCTTAAATAACAAATGACCTTACTTGAATTATTAGTCCATTTTTAAATTTCCAAATATCGCAGTAAGAGTTTTCCTTTTTATTGTCAATATTTTCAAAAACGATCTGACCAAACTCGATGACAGTATCTTTTTCTGCGATATGATCTTCTGTTGTAAAACTTATATCATCATAAGAAGAGCTGATATATTTAAGGATTTCGGTTTTTCCATTAAATATGCTTCCGCCAACATTAATCCATTTGATATCATCAGTGCAATATTCAATAAATTCTCCATAGTTTCCTTCTGACAAAGCTTTGTTCGCCTTTATAAAAATTTCCTCGTTATTCATAATCCACTTTATTTAATACAGGTTTTAATTACCGATCTGTACACCAATCTTTCCACAAAAATCAGGATCACTGTCTCTGAACTCCAACAGGCTGTGTGCCTTACCTATTTCTGCTAATGTGAAAACTTTGTTTAGGACAGGTTTTAATTTCCCAGACTCGATTAGTTTCGTAAGCTCGTCCAATTTGTTTCTGTTCTGTCTTGTAAATACAAAATGGTAAGTCGCATTTTTGCCCCATGCATGAATCAGGTTTTGTGGGATTTCAAGATCAACTAAAGTAACGACTTGCCCCATTTGGTTTAGAATCTTTCCGCTGTCCGAAAGAGTAGTGCCACCAATGGTATCAATTACAACGTCTACGCCTTTACCATTTGTCAGTTCTAAAATAGCATCGATATAATTTTCCTTTTCATAATCAATGGTATGATCTGCCCCCAATTCTTTGAGGAATTCATGGTGAACGCTTCTGGCTGTTGTATAAACAGTTGCACCCATTGCTTTTGCCAATTGAATAGTAGGTATTCCTACACCTCCAGCACCACCATGTATTAAGATAGTTTGATTGATCTTCAATTGTGCTCTCGTGTAAAGCATTTCCCAGGCAGTTCCCGCTGCTAAAGGGAATGTAGCAGCTTCTAAATGACTGATGTTTTTCGGTTTGATACCGATTATGGATTCCTTGGCAACATGATATTCTGCGTAGCTTCCGTATCCATTGAAGATTTCCGGAGTATAGTATACTTCATCACCGACTTTGAAATTTTTGACACCTGTTCCAATTTCTACTATCATGCCTGAAACATCATGCCCTGTGATTACCGGAAGTTGTAACTCACTTTTATAATCTCCTCTGCGAACTTGAAAATCCAAAGGATTCACTGATGTTGCCATTACTTTTACTAGTACTTCATCAACACCCGGTTTTGGGGTTGGAACATCTAATATTTCAAATTTTTCTACTGGGCCGAACTCGTTTAACACTGCTGCTTTCATAATGATTTTATTTATTTGTTATTTATGTATTTACCTATTTAGGTAAAATCTAATTATTGATTAGAATTTTTTATTTATTAATCGTGAATTTATTCTTTCTTGTAGATTCTCCTTTTTTACAATGCATGTTTGAGAAGTTGTGACTTAAAAATTTGAGTTTATCTTCTTTTTACTGAAAAATTTAAATCAACCTGTAATCATAAAACCAAATCTGTTATTGGATTTGCCTAATTAGGTAAATACCTAAATATTATTATAAAAATTTTTATAAATCTTCTTTTATCATTCTCGCTAATTCCTGAATTGCTTTTTCATTTCTCTTATAATACGTCCACTGTCCTTTTCTTGTTCCGATCAGAATTTCGGCATTTGACATTGTTTTTAAATAATCAGAGACCGTAGGAACCGACATTGCGGCTTTCTGTGCTATATCAGATACACAAATCCCTAATTCCGGAGAGTAATTACTTAATTCTTCTTCAGGAAAATGATCGAAAGGATCTTTTAACCATCCAAGAATATTGAGACGGGTCTCATTTGATAATGATTTGATAACTTCCAATAATTTCATACAACTTTTATTTTATTTTACAAATTTAGGTAATTTCCTAAATGCCTACAAATTTTATGATGTGATTTTTAATATAACAGTAATTGACAGTGACTATTATTAAATATTTTATTCTACCGACTGTATATTTTTATTGCTTTTAGCGGTTTTCATACCCCATTCTGAAATTGATTTGAGAATTGGTATCAGAGTTTTACCAAAATCGGTTAATTCATAATCAACTTTTAACGGGGGTTTACTCGTATGAACAGTACGCTTAATTAAACCGTCTGCTTCCATTTCTTTTAATTGCAGGCTTAAAGTACGCTCTGTGATCATAGGACATTCTTTCCTCAATTCATTATAACGCTTCTTTTCAATTAAGTGAATCAGGATTACCGCTTTCCATTTACCGCCTATATATTTCATGGTAAGGCTTGTGGTACAGGGGAATTTTTTGTTATCTATACAATACATCTGCTACTATCATTTTTATCCGTTATTGCAAAGATATAAAACTATACTTGGTTTTGCAACTATAAAAAATATAGTTTAAATTTAAATTAATAAATATGAATTTTTTAGAATTGACAAAAAAAAGGTACGCTACTAAGAAGTATAATGCGGACCATCTACTAATCCTAAGTCTCGTTTACCTTTGGAGAAAATCATCCACTCTATTTAAAATCAATCGTAAGATAAATATGTATATTTGAGAGAAGTGGAAAGTCGTAAACAAAACTTATTAATACAAATTTTCACAAGTAAAAATTAAAAATATGAAAGCAATAGGATTTAAAAAATCGTTGCCCATCAGCGATCCTGAAAGTTTCCTTGAATTTGAAACCAATACACCAAAACCAGCAGGAAAAGAACTTTTGGTAAAAGTAGAAGCTATTTCCGTAAATCCGGTGGATTACAAAATTCGACAGAACAGCCTTAAAGACAAAACCAAGGATGAACCGAAAGTAATTGGTTGGGATGCTGTAGGCATAGTTGAGGAAGTTGGAAATGAAGTTATTTTATTTAAAAAAGGTGACAAAGTTTTCTATGCAGGCGATATCACCAAACCCGGCTCAAATCAAGAGTATCAACTTGTGGATGAAAGAATTGTAGGGTTTGCACCAAAAAACCTTACCATCGAGGAAGCTGCAGCAATGCCGCTTACCTCACTCACCGCATACGAAATCTTATTCGACCGAATGGGATTGTCAAAAGAAAAAGATGCCGGAAAATCCATATTAATCATTGGTGGTGCAGGCGGTGTTGGTTCTATTGCGATTCAAATAGCTAAAATATTGTTGGGACTGACGGTCATCACCACAGCATCCAGACCGGAAACTGTAGAATGGTGTCAGAAAATGGGGGCGGACGTCGTTATTAGCCATACAAATTTAATACAAGAAGTACATGATGCTGGTTTCGAAAATATTGATTTCATTGTAGATTTTGTAGATCTTAATCAATATTGGGATGCACTTGTCACGTTAATCAAGCCACAGGGAAAAATTGCTTCCATTAGTGATCCCGTACATCCGGTGGATCTTCGACAACTCAAAGGAAAGAGTGTAAGTTTTCATTGGGAGCTTATGTTTACGAGAGCTATGTTTCAGACTGATGATATGATTCGTCAACACGAAATTTTAAATATAATTTCCGACTTATTAGATAAAGGCATTCTAAAATCAACCTTAAACAATACCATAAACGGTTTCTCCTCAGAGAACCTCAGAAAAGCACATCAGCAATTAGAATCAGGGAAGACAATCGGGAAATTAGTGATAAAATATTAAAAGAAGTATAATGTTTCAAAAGCGTATCTAAAATAAAGAAATCTTTGTATTCTGGTTTTAGAAAGTATTTTGGTCTTCGATATATGTTACCTCGAATGTTCAATCTAAATCAGATATGTAGATTGTTTGAATTTTGTACTTTTATGCAATGATACTACAGACCGTCTTTCCTGATACTTACATCCAGGCAGCCCTGAAGCATAGGGGATTCAAAGTTGGCAGAAGCAAAGTGCCAAAAAGTGCCGCAAGCACATTTGGTAAAAGGCATTTCTACAAAATTGTTTTAAGTATAGGCAATGTAACTGTTCTTTACGGAGAACATTTACTGAAGCTTAGCGGTGCTTATCTTTTTGTTTCTAATCCGTATGTTCCCTATTCAGTAGAAATAATCTCCGAAGTCCAAACGGGGTATTCTTGTCTTTTTACTGAAGAGTTTATACAGCCAGCGAGATTGGTTGAGAGCTTGCGGAAGTCTGTTCTTTTTGATAGAAGTATGATTCCTTCCTACAGACTTAGCGATGTGCAATGTGAAAGGATAAGTGATTTGTTTGAGAAAATGATTACAGAAGAAACTTCGGGATATGAGAACAAAGATGATATAATGAGGCTATATATATCTATGTTGCTTCACGAGACAATTAAAATGAGACCTAATGATGAGAGGGTATTACCTGTAGATGCGTCTTATAGAATAACAAGACAATTTTTGGAATCGTTAGAAAGTCAATTTCCAGTAGAAAACTTGAACAGATCAATAAATTTGCATACACCACAAGACTTTGCAAACCACTTGGGTATCCATGTGAATTCCCTTAACCGGGCCATAAAAAAAGCAACTGGGAAATCTACCAACATACTAATTGCCAATAGAATCACTACAGAAGCAAAGGCACTTCTAGAACTGACAGATTGGAGTATTTCAGAAATTGCTTATGCCTTGGGATTTGAATATCCGAATTATTTCAGCACATTTATGAAAAAAAATACGGGCGAAACTCCAAGATTTTATCGAAAAAGCTAGATTGATAGTTATACTTTTTGGTTTGAAAAGTGTATAAATACAAACGGGATAGCACCTACCTTTGTTTGGCTGTTGAGAGAATGAAGTTTGCCTCAACGGATGAATAAAATAAATTCAATTGGATATATTATGGAAAAAAGAAAGGTAGGACTTAGTGGTCTGGAAGTATCGGCTATCGGCTTGGGATGTATGAATATGAGCCACGGATATGGCAATATTGTAGGGAGAAAAGATATGATAAAGCTAATACATTACGCTTTAGATAACGGTGTTACTATGTTTGATACAGCAGAAATGTATGGTCCGTTCACCAACGAAGAACTGTTAGGTGATGCTTTAATGAAAAAACATGAACAAGCAATCATAGCTACGAAATTCGGATTTGATTATGATTCAAAAACAAATGAGATAAAAGGATTGAACAGCCATCCAGATCATATAAGAAAAAGCGTTGAGGACTCGTTGAAACGGCTCAAAACCGATCACATCAATTTACTTTACCAGCATAGGGTAGACCCTAATGTGCCGATTGAAGATGTAGCGGGTACTGTCAAAGAGCTTATTGCTGAAGGAAAAGTAGGATATTTCGGGCTTTCTGCTGCCGATGAGGAGACTATCCGCAAAGCTCATGCAGTTCACCCTGTTACGGCATTGCAAAGTGAATATTCTTTATGGAATCGTGATCTGGAGGAAACCATTTTTCCGACATTGCATGAATTAGGTATTGGGTTTGTTGCCTATGGACCTCTAAGTCATGGTCTTCTTACGGGCAAAATTGATGCTGATACAAAGTTCGCAAGCAATGATATCAGAAATCGTTTGCCTCAGTTTTCAGAGGAAAATCGAAAAAAGAATCAATCTGTCTTTTCATTATTTTCTGAGTTTGCAGCAACTAAGGAAGCTACCCCTGCTCAACTGGCCATAGCTTGGATAATTAATAAAAATTCCGAATTTATACCGATCCCTGGGACAACTAAACTTTCTCGATTGGAAGAAAATATAGGTGCTGCACAGATTAAACTCTCACAGAAAGATATTGAAGAAATTGAGCAAATTGTGAAGGTAGAAAAGTAATCTAGATTAAAATCATTTTTCACCTTTGCTGTCTTTCTTCTATGACAGTGTTAACAATCAGCTATGGTAAGGTGTTCTTAGTGTTTCTCCATATAGCAATGATGAGATTTTCAAAATATTTTAGTAATTTTGGAACAGTCGGGTTATAAGCTTAACGTATAATGATGGAATTCGTTGGAAAAAATACAAAAAACAAATCTTAAGAATTTTAACTCAGTAACCATGCATCCGCTATTTCATTATATCAATCAATATGTTTTAATTTCCGAAGAAGATTTTGAGATCTTCAAAAGCCATTTTATTCAGAAAAAATTAAGCAAAAAGCAGTATCTATTGCAGGAAGGAGAGATATGTAAATATTTAGGGTTTATTGTAAAAGGTGCTATGCGTAAATATTATATAGATGAAAAAGGTATTAAGCATACTGTAAATTTATATGTTGAAAATTGGTGGGCAGGAGACAGGGAGAGTTTTGTTATGCTGACTCCAAGTGCTTATAATCTAGACGCATGGGAAGATTGTGAATTACTTCTCATTTCCAGAGAAAGTACCTTAAAATTGCGTAATGAATGTCCTGCTTTCAACGAATTAACATTGAAACTTGATGAACAGAGTACGATTTCTACTCAAAAAAGGATAACTTCTTCCATAAGCCTTACTGCTGAAAAACGCTATGAAGATTTCGTCAATAACTATCCGCATTTTACTCAGCGGTTTCCGCAACATATCATTGCTTCTTATCTTGGTATTACAAAAGATACACTAAGCAGGGTTCGTAAAAAAGCACTTAAAAAATAAGCTGCAAAACTTATAATTGAGTCATTTAATATAAACTCAACAACGTAATCGTAAAGAAGTCATCCAATCACTATCGGATAAAGATAAAATTTAGGTTATATCAAAAAATCTATATTCTATTTCATACTACATCAAACTAAATTCTACGACTCTAAATAATAAAGCTTTAAAATACTTTTCATCCTTTACACCTTATATCTGACAGTTATTATATAGAAAATTCACTATTTATTGCATTTTCTATTTCATAGACATTTGTCTACAATTTTTTCTTTCCATTTGACGCAATTTTGAATTATTAAATTTTAAATCAAAAGAAAATGGAAAAATCACCTAAAATTGGTCTTCAAGGTTTACTTCGCCCGGAAGACAGTATCGTAGTGCTAATCGATCATCAACCGTTTCAGGTTGCTAATTTGCATAGCCATGAACCTACATTGATTATTAACAATACAGTAGGACTTGCGAAAGCTACAAAAATATTCAACGTGCCAACTATTCTTACTACCGTTACGGAAGAACGAGGAGGCTACATCATTAAAGGTCTTCAGGACGTATTCCCGGAACAAAAACCTATTAACAGAACATTCATCAATACGTGGGAAGATCCTGCAGTTACTGATATAGTAAAAGCAAGTGGTCGTAAGCAACTGATATTGGCAGGATTATGGACAGAAGTTTGTGTTGCAATGCCTGCAATTCAAGCATTGGGAGAGGGTTATGACGTGTTTGTTGTTACAGATGCTTGTGGTAGTGTAAGTCCTGAAGCGCATGATATGGCAGTACGTAGAATGGTTCAGGTAGGTATCGTGCCAATCAATTGGTTAGCTGTGGTTTCAGAATGGCAACGTGATTGGGCTCGTCTGGAAACAGCATCTCAATTGGGACCTATTCTGTTCGATCATGGTGGAGGAAGTGGTGTTGCTTTAGCTTGGGAATGGCAGTTACTTGCTACAACACCTCCAGAACAATAATGTAATATCTCCTATAGTTAGTATTTAGCTGAAAGGCTGTTTCATATTTTTCAAACAGTCTTTTAGTTACTTATCGAATGATTTCTTAGATAAAATAATAACAAAAAATTGACCGTATGAATAATAATCTGGTTCTTCTTATGGAAGAAAATTTAGCTTTGGTATGGAATGAAAGAGATGCTTCCAAAAGGATGAAATCCCTAGAGACTATCTATTCGGCTGAAAGCACATTATATCATGTAGGGCATCAGACGACAGGGTATGAGGCTATCAATGAAAGCGTAAGTAATATTCTGACTAATATGCCTGAAGAATTTAGCTTTTTTAAATTAAAGCCAGTTGTAATCAATAACAATGTAGGCAGGCTAATTTGGGGAATGGGTCCGAATAAAGAATCAATTGTTGCTACAGGAATGGATATTGCCATTTTTGAAGATGGAAAAATAAAGTCATTATATGTATTCCTTGATTAAGCTAAAAAAAATGGAAAATAAAGAAATAGTATTAAAAGCAATGAACGAACTGTTTCATGAAAAAGATAGTACAGCCATCGAAAAATATTGGCATGAAAATTATCAACAGCACAACCCATCAATGATTAATGGTCATGAAGGTCTAAGAAATCTATTACCTGTTTTAGATTCAAATTTTAACTGGAAGCCAGGCATCATTGTAGAAGAAAATGATATGGTCATTACACATAGTTTGGTTCACGGTTGGGGATCAACTCCGGTTATCGTAGTTGATATTTTTCGTTTGGAAGATGGGAAAATAGCAGAACATTGGGATGTCGTACAGGAAGAAATTCCGGCGTCAAAATCAGCTAATGGAAATTCAATGACTTCTTTTTAAAAATTGATAGAAATGAAAAATAAATTAACAGGAAACCGATACATAATGGATGTTGGCGAACTGAAAACCGAGCTCTTTTTCGAAACCGATGAATCTATGATTTTTACGGTTATAGAGGGTGGCTCTTTAACAGAAAGTGGCTACTCAGAAAAGGTAAAGATTACAGTAGCCAGAGTTCGTTCCAAAGTATATATGGTTGCATGGAAAGAAAAATCAGGCGCTACGGTAACACATGTTGAAGATCACAAAAACGGGATTATATATAGCAACGCAACGCTGCCTGACGGAAGTTTCTACAACATGAAAGGTACAATACATCCTGTACAGGATTCAGTTACGGAATAGAAAAACAGTAATTTTCGGAAATTATGACAAATTCAAATGAAACAAACAATCCCATTCGCATCGGATACACTCTTTCACTGACGGGGCCTGTAGCCGAAAATACAAAGGCGGTTATGCTCGCACATAGTATTTGGCAAGAAGATATCAATAATAGAGGAGGACTTCTTGGACGTAAAATAGAGTTTGTCTGCTACAATGATAACGGAGAAACTTCGCAAGTAGAAGAAATTTATAAAAAACTTTTGGATGAGGAAAAAGTCGATTTAGTCATCGGCGGTTATGGAACAAATACCATAGCGGCTTCTATGCCTGTTGTTATGGAACGTAATCGTTTTTTGATTGGCCTGATGGGATTAGGTGTTAATCTAAATCTTAAATATCCAAACTATTTTGCGATGATTCCTACTGGTCCTAAACCTAATTCAACTCTTACAGAAGGTTTTTTTGCCCTTGCAGCTTCCCAGAATCCCAAACCGTTAACTGTAGCAGTACTTTCTGCCGATGCCGAATTTTCAAAAAATCCGGTTATAGGCGCCAGAGAAAATGCGGAAAAATATGGTTTTCAGATTGTCTATGAAGAAACTTATCCGCTTTCAACAGAAGATTTTAAACCTTTAATAGAGGAGATAAAAGCAACTAATGCGGACTTATTGTTTATCTGTTCTTATTTAAATGACTCAAAAGGCTTGGTGCGAGCGATTCACAAGAGTGACTATCGACCAAAAATGGTGGGTGGAGCTATGATCGGCCCACAAAGTGCTTCTGTAAAAACTGAGCTTGGCCCACTATTAAATGGATTTGTTAATTATGAATATTGGATGCCGGTTCCAAAAATGAACTTTCCGGGTGTTGCTGATATGTTGGCTAAATATCAAGCTAAAGCCAAAGAAAAAAAGGTAGATGAATTAGGATATTATATGGCTCCTTTAGCATATGCTCAGATGCAGGTTTTGGCGCAAGCTGTTGCTGTTACGGAAAGTCTGAATGATGAGGTTCTTGCAGAATATTGCAGATCGAATACTTTTGAAACGGTAATAGGTAATATTAGCTTCGGTGAAGGAGGTGAGTGGGCAGAGCCACGTGTTGTTCAGGTACAATTTCAAAATATTGAGAATAATGACATTGAGACCTTTAAAGACAGTCGTGTGCAAGTGGTTGTTGAACCTTCGGAATATGCATCTGGCTCGCTGATATATCCATATGCACCATAATTTTAAAGATTTTGAAGATGCATTATTATATTTAAAACCATTAAAAATAAAAGTTAATTATGGAAGAACATGAATATCCAAATGGAGAAATTACCATTCTTTGGAAACCTAAATTATGCACCCATGCAGCAGTTTGTGTAAAGACATTATCGAAAGTATATAATCCGAAAGACCGTCCGTGGATAAAAACCGAGAATGCGACTACACAGGAGCTGATTGATCAGGTTGCAAAATGCCCGTCCGGAGCATTGAGTATAAAAAAAATAATGCCATAATTATTATTAATGGAAAATACAAAAGTAATCTTTACAGAAGACAGTATCGGGGAGGTGCAGTTATTTTCAGATGATAAGAAAGCTGGTAAAATGGATATTTCAGTTTCAGACGGAAAGCTGCGGGTGTACCATACAGAAGTAGATCCCGAGTATGAAGGAAAAGGTTTTGCAAAACTATTGCTTAATCAATTAATAAGTTATGTATTCCAATAAATATAATGTTTTAAAGAAAAAAAATGGAAATAGGAATTGATAGTTTTGCATCTGCCATGTACGGCAGTAATATGCTTAGCGGCGTTGATGCAATGGAACAACTGTTGGAAAGAATTGTTCAGGCCGATGAGGCAGGGCTTGCCATTTATGGTATCGGTGAGCATCATAAGAAAGAGTTTTTGGATTCTGCTCCCGCTGTAATACTTGCAGCTGCCGCAGCAAAAACAAAGAACATCCGTTTGACCAGTGCGGTTACTGTTCTCAGTACCTCTGATCCTGTACGTGTTTATCAGAGCTTTGCAACTTTGGATCTTATATCCAAAGGTAGGGCAGAGCTTGTGGTGGGAAGAGGCTCAGCAATCGAAGCTTATCCGCTTTTTGGATTTGATTTAAATGATTATGATGCGTTGTTTAAAGAGAAATTAGACCTTCTGCTAAAAATACGTGAACAGGAATTCGTTACCTGGTCTGGGAAATTTAGGCCAGCATTAAATAATCAGCCTGTTTATCCCAGATCTGTTCAGGAAAAAATTCCGGTTTGGTTAGGTGTTGGAGGAACTCCCGAATCATTTGTAAGAGCAGGAACTTTAGGACTGCCATTAATGGTAGCGGTTATTGGTGGTGAAACAGCACGTTTCCGTCCTTTGGTTGATTTATATAGAGAAGCAGGCCTTCAAGCTGGCTTTGCTCCGGAACAGTTAAAAGTTGGTCTACATTCACCGGGTTATGTAGCTGCTACCAACGAAGAAGCTGTTGCAGATTATTATCCTGGTTATGCTGAGCTGTGGACAAAGGCAGGCGGAGAACGGGGATGGCCTCCGGTAACCAAAGCTCAGTTCGACGCTTCGGTTGCTCCGAAAGGTGTTCTGGTAGTTGGTGGTCCGGAGCAGGTAGCAGAAAAATTATTAAAACACAGTGAAGCATTGGGTGGTATTGACCGCTTTACATTTCAGATGGACAATGCAGGACTCACACATGAACAGCTGTTACGTTCTATAGAAATAATTGGTAAGGAGGTTATTCCAAGGGTTTCTAAAAGTTAAGGTAAGTTCATGATGTACCGATAAGCAGGAAAATCAATTAAAATAAAAATACACTAATCATACAAATATTACAAGTAAGCTTTCTATTATTGATGGTAAATTTTTCTGCTGTTCGTGAATATCAAAGAACGACGCTAAAACTATTTTAGCTAATACCAAATGCATTGTTTATAAAATACGCTGGAGAGTATAAAATGAAGAAACTTTAAGCGGCCTAACCTATGAAATTAAAGATTGTCATACTTTCATTAATATTTTTAACACAGGAGTTTTATCATGCGCAAAATTTTAAACTTATGCGTTATGATGAAGATTATTATAGGCTGAAAGACAGTGCGAAAACTTTTTACAACAAGATAAAATACATTTCTCTTTCACCGGCAGGCAACGCTTATCTTTCGCTTGGAGGCGAGGTACGGGGAGAGCTGGATTATGCAGTCAATGAAGACTGGGGAAAAATGAATACCGGTACCGATATTTTTGTACTTCAACGCTATCACCTTCATGCCGATTTGCATTTAGGTAAGAGGATTCGTGTTTTCGGACAATTACGGAGCGGTTTGGAAGATGGTCGTAAGAACGGCCCTCGTGGAATTGATGAAGACCAATTGAACGTTCAAAATCTTTTTGTGGATATTATACCTTTTAAAAAATCTGATCAAATCATTACGTTGCGATTGGGTCGGCAGGAGATTCAATACGGTAGTGGTCGTCTCATTGATGTCCGGGAAGGTCCCAATCTGCGTCTATATTTTGACGGAGCCAGAGTTGCTTACGCATCGTCTAATCTCAAACTTGATGTATTTGTGATGGCAGATGCGGTGGTAAATACCGGGGTTTTCGATAACGCTTCAACACGTAAAGCTAACCTTTGGGGAGTCTACGGTACGTATATTTCTCCGAAAAAGGGCAATCTTGATTTTTATTACCTAGGAATCAACCGTTCTGATGCAGTGTTTGATGAAGGGGTGAAGGACGAATCCAGACACACAGTCGGAGCCAGAGCTTGGAGAAACGGTGATGGCTTTATTTACAATTTCGAAGTAGCTTATCAATTTGGAAAATTTGGCTTAGGAAATATCAATGCTTTTGGGATTTCTTCTGAGATTGGTTATCTGTTTAGCAATGTGAAGGGAACACCTGCTGTGAAGCTAAAGAATGATTACGTTTCCGGGGATAAAATCAAAGGAGATGGTAGATTGGGAACTTCTAATGCTATGTATCCAAATGGCGGATATTTCGGAATGAATCCTCAGGCAGGCCCGGCAAATTTACTGTCTGTACATCCTAACCTGACCTGGAATCCTGCAAAAAATGTAACGCTAACGGCGGCAGTTGTTTTTAATTGGCGTAGCTCTCTGCAGGACGGTGTGTATGGTCCAAATGGCTCATTAAGACTATCATCATCCAATTCAAAAAGAAAATATATTGGTACGGCATACACGACTACCTTTTCATGGAAAATTAATAAATTTTTCAGTTATAGTGTCGGGGTACAGTATTTTCAAACAGGTAATTTCATCAACGATGTAATACCACAGCATCGTGATGGATTTTTTGTAGGATCGGTAATAGGGTATAAGTTTTAATGTTTTTTAGAAAAAATATTTTCTTGTAATTAAGAATGATATATTGAGGGAGAAATTCAATTAATTAATATTTATAGTTTGTAATATAGATCTATCATTATTTTGGTCATTGATTAGGTTTCTGAGTTGATGATAACTAATGTAATGATTGAAAGAAAATTTCGGATAATTTTTTTCTCATATTCATTTCTGTAAATTTGATTTATAAAAATAAATCTTAAGTAAGAATAGATATTGTAATTCCATTATGCTGTTGTCTATCAAGGTTGTGGGGTTTTGGAGAAGAGAACTTTTGATCTATATCTTGCGGGGAACTTTGTCGAATAAGATGGCAGTATGTGTTGAAATATAAAGTAACAATAAACAAATAAGAACTTGATTTTGGAATAGATCAAAAAATGATAAAAAATAAATTAAAATGGTACACTCTTTTTTATTGGTAGGGCAATCCAATATGGCAGGACGGGGTTTTTTGAAAGACGTAGACATCATTTATGATGAACATATAAAAATGCTTCGAAACGGTAGATGGCAAACAATGGTAGAGCCTGTTAATTTTGACCGCCCCAATGCAGGAATTGGTCTTTCAGCATCGTTTGCCGCAGCTTGGCGTATAAAAAATGAATCAGAAGAAATTGGTTTAATTCCATGTGCAGACGGAGGAACTAGTTTGGATGATTGGGCAACAGACGGAATGCTATTTCAACATGCAATTGCACAGGCAAAATTGGCTCAAAAGTCTAGTAAGCTAGAAGCTGTTTTATGGCATCAGGGCGAAAACGATGCCAATGCAACAAGTGCCCATCTTTATCATGAAAAGTTTTCTTTGATTGTACAAGCATTTCGGACTGAACTCAATGAACCGAATTTACCTGTTATCATAGGCGGACTTGGGGATTTTTTGGACAAAGGACCTTATGCGCAGCATTTCTCAGCTTATCCAGTTGTAAATGATGCTCTCTTAAATTTTGCCAAAACGATTCCGAATTGTTATTTTGTAACGGCATCGGGCCTTACTTCAAATCCTGATTATATACATATTGACGCTGCTTCTCTGCGAAAATTTGGTGTTCGTTATTTTGAAGCTTTTGATAAGCGACAGCATATATTAAAACCTCTGGTTGAAGAAGATCAAACAATTGAAAAGATTTACCAAAGAGAATTGACCAATAGTGAAAAAATTGGACTATTGAATGTAAAGTTTTTCAGCGGAGCATTGTCGGAACATGACTACAAAGCAGAATTAGTCAAATTAATGTAAATTAACCAAAGACATTTTCCATCTGTTTGGTTTCCTGCTGAAAACTCTCCCGATTGCCACAGCCACGAATATTTTAGTACACATTACTTTTTTATTCTTTACGCATTCTTTCCTAAGCAATCCAAAGCCAACAAAACTAAGACAAATATGGCACTCACTGGCTGTGCGTGGCAGTATTGGGCTAATGTTTATTACAATGTATAATGGTAATAAATATAAAAAGCATCTCAGTAATACAGACACAACAAACCGTAATTTGGAAACACGCATCACTTTTTATTTTATGAATTTTGCTATATAACAAAATAGAGAAACACTAATGCAAAAAGTGAGTTTTAAAAATAGAACCTGGGATGTAGCAGGACATTTATATTTTCCTGAAAATTTTGATGAAACTAAACAATACCCTGCTATTGTTTGCGTACATCCTGGCAGTAGTGTGAAAGAACAGACGGCTGGTTTCTATGCCAGTCAGCTTGCACAAAATGGATTTATAACTTTAGCTTTCGACGCTTCTTTTCAAGGGGAAAGTGGTGGCGAACCGAGGTTTTTGGAAGACCCTACAACAAGAGTTGAAGATATTCGTTGTGCCATAGATTATCTTACCACATTATCTTTTGTAGACAACGACAGAATTGGGGCAATGGGCGTTTGTGCAGGTGGTGGTTACGCCGCTAATGCCGCTATTTCAGAGAAAAGAATTAAGGCAATAGGAACCGTAATAGGAACCAATCCAAGCAGAGCTTTTCGCGAAGCTAATCCAGTAGAAACACTCAATGCTGTTGCTCAACAACGAACCGCCGAAGCTAACGGAGCTGAAAAACTCATTAATAATTGGATACCCAATTCCAAAGAAGAAGCGCAGCAATTAGGTGTCCAAGAAATGGATTTGCTGGAAGCGATCGATTATTACAGAACCCCTCGCGGGCAACATCCTAATTCCTGCAATCAATTGCTTTTTACAAGTATGAGTAATTTGATTATGTTCGATGCTTTTCATTTGGCAGAATATTTTCTTACACAACCCTTATTGGTAATTGTTGGAGACAAAGTAGGTGGTTTTGGTTCTTATAGAGATGGTTTCGATCTGTATAATAAAGCAGCTTCCACCAACAAAAAAATACATATTGTACAAGGTGCAAGCCATTACGATTTGTATGACCAACCCCAAGCTACTCAAAACGCATTAGAACAATTAGTGCCCTTTTTTCAAGAGCATTTGTAGAAAATGTTGCGGCTTTATCAACTGACGGACAGAAAATAAATGTTATCTTTAGCTATACTGATTTGCTATGAATGTAGTTCTAAAAATATTAGGTTTTCTTTTTTTTATTGCAGGTTTTTTACTTACTCTAAAACCCGATTTGCTGGGAAAATTTCCTGCATCCATTGATGCTTACCAAATGATTGAGAAGCGTGTACGATGGGGATTGCTCGTTGGTTTGGGGTTATTCCTTATATTCAACAGCAATTGGAATTCATGGGGTTTAGGGATCACGGCATTGCTCTTTGCTATTACTTTAGGCATCATTATTTCCAGATTAACGGGTTTTGTAAAAGATGGATTTTTCATACAACAATTATGGTGGTTGCTGATAGAATTATTTGCTTTATTGCTTTTCGGATTTTTGTATTGGAAACAGAAATGATTAAAACTGTCAGTCAAAAAATTTATAAAATTTAATTATGCAAGTCATTCACTCGCTTTCAGAGTTTCATCGTTTGTTATCTATACCGCCGCCATTGCATCCTTTGGTAAGCGTGGTTCAGGTATCAGAATTACACGCCATAGCTTCTGAAATTTGGAAAAAATTCAGTACAGATTTTTATACCATTTCGTTAAAGAAAAATATCCAATCGAAAATAAAATACGGGCAGCATTATTATGATTTTGATAGTGGCACAATGACTTTTATCGCCCCAAAACAAGTTCAGTCCATCGAAGCAGAAAGTACAAATGAATTTAACGGAACATCCGGAAGCGGTTATGCACTCATGTTTCATCCCGATTTTTTGGCAAAGCATCCATTAGCTGGTAACATTAAAAATTACAATTTCTTTTCTTATTCTTTAAGCGAAGCATTGCATCTTTCTGAAAAAGAAGAAAGTAATGTAATCGCCATTTTTAAAAAAATTGAAGAAGAATACCAACATATTGACCAGCATACGCAAGCTGTTATTTTGTCGCAGATCGATTTGTTACTAAATTACAGCAACCGTTTTTACGGCAGACAATTTATTACCCGAAAAGCAGTAAATGACAGCTTACTCATAAAAGTTGAGCATTTTATTGCAGACTATTTCAATAGTGAAAAACCTTTACAGCAAGGTATTTTAACGGTAGAATATTTAGCAGGTCAACTCAATTTGTCTGCAAATTATTTAAGTGATGCCCTACGTTCACTCACCGGACAAAGTGCACAACAGCACATACACGAAAAATTGATTGCAAAAGCAAAAGAATATCTTACCACCTCAAATTTAACCGTTTCTGAGATTGCCTTTAGTTTAGGATTTGAACGCCCTCAATCTTTCAATAAACTATTCAAAAATAAAACTGAAATGTCACCGCTGGAATTCCGCGAGGCGTTTAATTAATGATAAATTCTACGACCTCTATCTATGTTTATTCTCATTTTATCGGCAATTTCTTGTAAAAATATGATAGTGGATGTCGGTTTTGGCTGATTTCTACTTTGGCCCTTTGTCATTTATTTTTCAAAATATGAATTTTGTCCAATTAATTCTCTTGGTGACAAGCCATATTGTTTTTTGAAAGCAAATGAAAAATGGGAAAGATTTTCGAATCCGATTTCATGATAAAAATCAACAGGTTTTTTATTTTTCTCAGTCAATTCATAATGTGCCATTTCCAGGCGCTTTTTGGTAAGCCATCGCTGTGGTGTCATATGGAATGCTTCATGAAAATCCCGTTTGAAAGTGGTCAGACTACGACCAGTCAGGTATCCAAATTTTTCCAATGACATATTGAACATGAAGTTTTTTTCCATAAAAGTTTTCAGGTCAATTTTTCCTGGTTCTTCGAAATTGTTCAGAACTGCATCAATTTTCGGGTCAATGGTTCGCAAAATATTGATTGCCTCGTTGATTTTTAACGAGGCAATATTTTCAGGGAAATCATTTTGTATTTCGAAATAAGGAATTAACGAATTTAGACAGCTTTCCAGTAAAGGATGCGGATGAAAATGGATGATTTTTTCGGTTTCAATTTCCGACTTGACAGATTGATTGTCAAAAAATTCTTTTAATCTCTTTGTCGAAAGGTGCATCGCAACTGCTTTGTGCGGTAATTCATCTTTGGGGTAATTGATGATGGTTGCCAATTGGTTTCTAGGAATCAAAAAAGTACTGCCTGCGCCGAAAACAAAACTTTCATCTGCCTGAATAATTTTGGTTTCACCTGAAATCAACCAGACCAGTAAATGATCTTGAAATGCTGCTTCCGTTTTGAACAACTTTCCTTCGTAACATGAAAGTTTAAGTTCCGGATTGATATAATTGACTTGATAATCCATGTCTTACAAATGTACAAATATCAGCTCAGATCAAATGAAATGCCTGTCATTTCTTCACTCAAATTCCATAAGCGTTTTGCATTTTTTTCATCCAGCGAATAAGCTTTAATTCCGCCTATAATCGATAGATCTGAATTAAGATTTGCTATTTCAACGTTTTCACAATAAACACCTCCTAAATCATTAAGCAATGGACTTGTAGCGCACCAAACTGTGGTTGCTGCTCCTTGGGGAATGGTTTTCAAGGAAGCAGCAACTTCCGGTAAAATGTTTCCTTCCGCATCGCTATAACCCAATTTTTGAAACAAATCTGCAGGTGCATCTCTTGACAATTCCGTTTCTCCGACAGCTCCGGGACACAAAGCATAGCTTCTCACATTATACTTTTTTGCACGATTGTCAAGCTCGAGCGAAAAAAGATTGACAGCGGTCTTAGATTGTCCATAGCCGAGTAATGTTTCATATTCACGATGGATAAAATTCGGATCTTCAAAATTGAAATCAGAAAACTGATGTCCGCCAGAAGAAACATTTACAACCCTTGCGCCGTCAGCTTTTTTCAATGCAGACCACAATCTTGCTGTGAGTTGAAAATGTGCTAAATAATTGATTGCCAATTGCGATTCGAAACCACGATAATCTCTGCGTAACGGAACCCACATGATGCCAGCATTGTTGATAAGCAAATGAAGCGGACGCCCTGAAACTAGAAATTTTTCGGCAAAAGCATCAACAGAATCAGGATTGGCTAAATCCAGTTCTTCCAATTCCACATGAGGAATTCCAGCAAGATTTCTTTTTGCTTTTTCGAGGTTGCGAGCCGGAACGATTACGGTTGCTCCTGCTTTGGATAAAGTTTTAACTGTTTCCAAGCCAATTCCCGTATTTCCTCCGGTAACGATAGCTATTTTTCCTTTGAGATTAATACCCTTAATAACTTCATCTGTTGTTGATTTTGCATTAAATCCAGAATTAATTGGCTTTTGCAAATCACCTTGATTATTGTATTGTTTCATCTTTTTTAATTTTAATTGTTTGTTGAAACAAAATTAGGAGGTTATAGAATGAAGAACTTTGTTGAAACGTCCTAATTTACTTTGTTGAAAAATTCATAAAAATCAAAGGTTATCTTTTTAATAAGTCAGTCTTAGTTCTGTCTTTTATTTCGTTTCCGTTTCTTCCCCATTATTAGCAAAATTCTGTTCCTCGAATCTATGTCTTTTGCTTCGGCAATAAACCGCCTAATGCTTCAATCAAACCCTCGTCGTGTTTTTCATCTGCAGGATGGGAAAAGATATGATACCGTTGAGTAAAAACAATTAACGGCATTGTTTGAAATTCAAAAGATTAGTAAGTGATTTTTTGACTACATCAACAGTCGTTTTGGATAAATCCAACAGTTAACGTTATGCCATCTTTGTATCAACAAATAAATTTAAAATGAAAAACAATATTAAAAATTGGACTGCTTCAAATATTCCTCAGAGAAAAGACGGTTTAGCCGTAATCACAGGTAGTACAGAAGGTATTGGTTACGAAGATGCTTTGGCATTATCTTCTGCCGGTTGGAACGTGATTGTAATGGGACGAAACGCTCAAAAAGGAGCTGATGCAATTGCTAAAATCCAACAAATTAATCCAAAGGCAAAAGTGAGTTTTGAAAAAATAGACCTTGCCGACTTATCTTCCATCAAATCCTTTGCTTCGAGAATGATTGAAAGAGGCGAAGCTATTGACTTATTGATAAACAATGCTGGCGTAATGACACCACCCAATAGGCTCGAAACTGCCGATGGTTTTGAGTTGCAATTCGGCACCAATCATATAGGGCATTTTGCATTGACTGCCCAATTGCTTCCGCTTTTAAGAAAAGCTAAAAACTCAAGAGTGGTAACACTTTCAAGCATTGCCAATCGTGGTGGAGAAATTAATTTTGAAGACCTGCAGTCAAAATCAGAATATAAGCCGGGGAAAGCATATAGCCAGGCAAAAATTGCGAATTTAATGTTTGCTTTAGAATTGCAACGCCAAAGCGAAAAGCACGGTTGGGGCATTACAAGTATTGCTTCACATCCGGGTGTTTCTCGAACGAATCTATTGATAAATGGTGCCGGAAAATGGAGTACTCCAGGAATGATGCGAAGATTTTTTCCGTTTTTATTTCAGCCACAATCACAAGGAGCATTACCCACTTTATTTGCAGCCACTTCACCAGAAGCTAAGGGCGGATTGTATTACGGACCTAACAAAATGAGTGAAACCCGAGGTTTTCCATCTATCGCAAAAATCCCTGAACAAGCAAATGATAAAAAAGTTGCTCAAAGATTATGGGATGTATCACAAAAGTTAGCAAAGGTTGAGTTTTAATATTTCGATGAAATTAAAAGAATTCAATAAATTAGTAACGTAAGTTTTTAAAAACAAAACGATGGTAAAAAGTATAATTTCTTTGATATTGTTGGCAGTGTCGGTTTTTCTGGCATTCAAACACGGTTGGGACACATTTAATTACAAAAAACATCCCGAAGCGATGAAAATGATGGGCGAATTGGGCATTACTGAAACAATGATACCTATTTTCGGTTGGATTACACTATTGGTTGGTGTATTGTTGCTTATCCCTAAAACATTTTTCTTGGGCAATGTGCTTAATGCTATTTCTATAGTAATAATTATGGCGTTGGCAATGAGGATTGGAAATTTTAAAATGGTATTGATGGAAATTCCGTTGTTAATGATGCCTTTGGTGTTGATTTGGTTGAAATATCCGTTTTTAAAAAATTAATCAAATCTGCATTATGGAAAAACCAATCCGAATAAAAACCATTTCTGAGTTACACAAATTAATGGGCTTGCCTAAACCGCATCATCCATTGATTGAAATCATTGATTTATCCAAACAAAAAAAGGATACAGGAATTTTTGCTGTGATATTTGATTTGTACGTGATTACTTTAAAAAGAGGTTGCAATAAATTGTTTTACGGACAACAGCAATACGATTTTGATGAGGGCGTGATGGCATTCTTATCGCCCGGACAAATTTTACGTGGAGAAAGTGATAATATTCCAGAAAATATAGACGGCTGGATGTTGTTTATCCATCCCGATTTTTTATGGAATACTTCTTTGGCTAAAAAAATAAAACAATACGATTTTTTTGGCTACACGACCAATGAAGCCTTGTTTTTATCGGATAAGGAAGAAACAATGATAAATGGTATTGTTGAAAACATCAAAAACGAATATCAAACAAACATCGACCGGTTTAGCCAAGACATCATCATTTCACATTTAGAAACTTTGTTGAATTATTCGGAACGGTTTTACCAGAGACAATTCATTACCCGTAAGAAAACAAATCATCAAATCCTCGACCGGTTGGAAGTATTACTTTCAGATTATTTCAACAGTGATGATTTGGTTGCAAAGGGATTGCCAACTGTTCAATACATTTCAGACCATTTAAATGTTTCGCCAACCTATCTGCGTAGTTTACTCAAAACATTGACAGGTCTGAATACGCAACAGCACATTCACGAAAAACTGATTGAAAAAGCAAAGGAAAAATTGTCAACTACGGATTTAACGGTAAGTGAAATTGCTTATGAATTAGGCTTTGAACATATGCAATCATTCAGCAAATTGTTTAAAGAAAAAACCAATCAAAGTCCGTTGGCGTTTAGGGCTAGTTTCAATTAGCAAACATCATCCAACCTTTGCCAAACTAAAAAAAATCCACGATTTTGTTATCAAAAACCTCAGTTGGGTTACAAACAGCATTTTAGATATAATGACCTTTGTTTTTCAAACATTTAAAATTAAAAGAAATGAAAAAGGCATTAATAACAGGAGCGAACAAAGGCATTGGTTTCGAGGTAGCAAAACAGTTGTTACAAAAAGGGTACTACGTTTATCTAGGTAGCAGAGATTTAAAAAATGGTAAAGAAGCCGTCGAAAAATTAAAAAATGAAGGGCTGAAAAATGTTGAGTTGCTTGCAATAGATGTTACCAATCAGCATTCGGTAAACAATGCCCAGATTGAATTGGGCAAGAAAACAGAAGTACTGGATGTACTGATCAATAATGCAGGCATCAATGGAATAGAATTTAGCGATGGCAAACCAGTAATGCATACTGCAACAGAAACGGGTGTTGATGTTTACAAGAAAGTCTATGAAGTAAATGTATACGGCGTGATAAGAGTTACGCAGGCATTTTTGGATCTATTGCGAAACTCATCGGCACCCAGAATTGTCAATGTGAGTTCAAGCCAGGGCTCTCTCACGTTACACAGCGATCCAAATTTTATTCATTACAACTTCAAAGGCTCGGTATATCAGTCTTCCAAATCAGCCTTAAATATGTACACCATTGTGCTGGCGTATGAGTTGAAGGATTTGCCCTTTAAGGTAAATGCTGTTAGCCCAGGTTCTACCAAGACAGATTTTAACCATAATTTGGGGCAAGGTTCTGTTGTTGATGCCGGCAACCGAATTGTAAAATATGCCATCATTGGCGAGGACGGGCCGACAGGTAAATTTTTCTCTGAAGATATGAATACGGATACTGGCGAAATTCCGTGGTAGAAAATCACTAAATTTATGAGATGAAAAAGGACAAAAATATTCCTTACATTTATAATTCACTAACAGAATTGCATCGGATGCTTGGGTTATCTAAACCCTTGCACCCGTTGATCAGTCTTTTTGACAATACCAATAGAAAGATAGATTATAGCAACATAGCCGACCTGCGAACTTCGGCGTTTTATAAGATCTCTTATAAGTCAAATCTTACCGGGCAGTTGAAATACGGGCAACATTATTATGACTTTGATGAAGGCGGATTGTTTTTTGTATCGCCTAATCAGGTTACTGCAAACAGCGATAACAACGGCGACCATTCCGGCTATACGTTATTAATTCATCCCGATTTTTTATTGTCTTATCCTTTAGCAAATAAGATAAAGAAGTATGGCTTTTTCAGCTATTCTGCCGATGAAGCATTGCATCTTTCAGATAAAGAAAAAGATACTATTATTTCAATTTTCAAAAATATTGATGAAGAATTGCAAAGCAGAATTGATGATTTTAGTCAAGATGTAATGATCTCACAAATAGAAACTCTGCTCAATTACAGCAATCGTTTTTACAAGAGACAATTCATAACCCGAAAACAAGCAAACAATGACCTTTTACAAAAAATGGAGGGAATTTTGGAAGGACTATTTAAAGATGAAAATCTGGCCATCCAGGGTATTCCGACAGTCCAGCATCTTTCCGAGAGCCTCCATCTTTCACCAAGCTATTTGAGTGATATGCTGCGCTCTTTAACAGGGCAAAATGCACAACAGCACATCCAAAACAAGATCATTGAAAAAGCAAAAGAAAAATTATCTACCTCGAATTTATCGATTTCAGAAATAGCCTATGAATTAGGTTTTGAATATTCGCAATCTTTCAGTCGTTTATTTAAGGCTAAAACCAGCCAAAGCCCGCAAGAGTTTAGGGCTGGTTTTAATTAGAAAATATTAAAACATCATACAACTTTTGATAAACTAAAAACCTTCCAGGATTTTGTTATAAACTCAGTCAAAATCACTTTTTACCAAATGGTAATTCCTTAATTAAAATTGCTTCATAACTTTACAACAATGGAAAAATTAATTGAATATATACTGCATTTTGGTAATTTGAACCAACAGCAAATCGACTTTATCAAAAGCAAGGCAACGGAATTGGAACTAAAAAAAGATGATTATTTTTCCGAAGCAGGAAAAATTCCAAAATACATTGGTTTTGTTTCGGAAGGCGTTTTTCGTTTTTGCTATTACAATAATAAGGGCGAAGAAATAACCTATTATTTTATTAGCGAAAACAGTTTTGTTTCGGACCAGCAAAAATTTGATGCACAAGCAGCAGCAACTGATTACATCCAGGCTGTTACCGATTGTAAAATGCTGGTGTTCTCTAAAAAAGATTGGGACGAAATTTTAAATACAATTCTGGATTGGGATAAGATTTCTGCTAAAATAACACACAAATGTTTAACCGAAGCGATGGACAGAAGAAGTCCGTTGGTTTCCGAAGATGGAACTACCCGTTATCTGTCATTCCTCGAAAAATATCCAATGCTGATCAACCGTGTTCCGCTTTCATTGGTCGCTTCGTACTTGGGCGTTACCCAACAATCGTTGAGTAGAATTAGAAAAAACATCCGTTAAAAATCTCTTTTTACCAAATGGTAAATGTTTTCATTTTTAAAGTTCGGAAATTTGTATCATTAATTTAAAACAAAATATAATGAGCAAAAAAGTTGTATTAATAACAGGAACAAATAGCGGATTTGGATGGCTTACCGCAAAAAGTGTTGCAGCCTTGGGACACCAGGTTTACGCAACAATGAGAGATACGAACGGTAAAAATTCAGATAAAGCAAAAGCCCTTTCAGAGGTAGAAAACATCACAGTTTTGGATGTTGCGCTTACGGACGAAAATAGTGTGCAGAACGCCATAGATACCATCATCGCAAAAGAAGGAACAATAGATGTTTTGGTAAACAATGCGGGTTTTAGCAGAAACGGTGTGGCCGAAAGTTTTACCACCGCCGATGTGCAAGAAATATTCGATATCAATGTCATCGCACCTTGGCGATTGATGAAATTGGTACTGCCATTTATGCGTAAACAATCCGAAGGTCTCATCATCAACATCACCAGCGGATTTGGCACAGTTTCTTTTCCTTTTGCAACAATGTACAGTGCTTCAAAATTTGGTTTGGAAGGTATAAGCGAAGGTTTGCATTACGAAGTAAGACCGTTGGGTGTGGACGTTGCTATCCTACAGCCAGGTGCTTTCCCGACAGAGATGTCACAAAAATTCAACCCTGGTTCCGATGCGTCGGTTAATGATGCTTATCAAGCTATAGCAGATTATCCTAATAAAATGGGTGCTGCTGTTGGCAAGGCATTCGAAACCTTAAAACCTAATCCGCAAGATGTTGCAGACGCCGTGGTCAATTTAATCAGCTTACCCAAAGGTCAGCGCCCGATAAGAACCAATGTTGACCCTTTCACAGGACAATATATCAAAGCTGCAAATGATGCCGTACAAGTTGAATATGATAAAGCGCTAACGGCCTTTGGAATGGGAGATTTGTTGAAGTAAAATATTGAAACCGTCAAATTTCCTTGCAGTATTAATTTTAAAACCTTCTTTCAATAGAGGGTTTTATTTTTTTGCGACCGGGTTGGTTATTATTTGTTAATTTCTTCTCCTTTTTTTCTTCATATTATTGGCAAAAACTTGTTCTTCATAACCTGTATCATTCCTACGTACTACTACATTGATGCCCTGTTTGCGTAGCTGTTTTTAAAAGGCGGCTCATCACATGTTGATTTCAGGGCACTGGTAATGGCAGTTTTAATGGCTGGTTTTGTCGGGTGGTCTTTTAAAGCCTCCTTGCTTTTTGCAAAATGCAATTCCAAAGTCGGTAGTCCTGTGTTCTTTCCGAATAAGGAAACCTTTAACGGATTCCTTGCTCTTTCGCCTTTCTCATTTAATGGAAAGTACAATAAATCCTGCCAATGCCTTCAGAAATTCACCCTCCAGTTTTCCGGAGGTAAGGTTGAATAGGGAAAGCAAGGTATTGTACTCACCAAAGTCTGAAGTTTATTATAGTCTGACAAATGACTAACGACAGCAGCTATCTGACTTTTCACATCACCGACCTGGTAATTTACTGGGTGGAAAATCTTATTATTCCGCTGATTTTTTACCGGTTACAGATGTAAGACTAAATTTCTTTTTCAGTTTCCGACAGACTTTCATACAGGGAACCTTTTCAAATTGATCAGAAATCTTTTTTCTTCTTTATCAACACAGACTGAAATAATATGGATATGGCTGCGGTCGATAACTACAAACAATTCACCTCCGACATAGATGCGAAAAGGAGGTTCATATCAAAAGAGATCAATGAGCTTAATGAAAAAGTTGCTAATACAAATGATAAATATCTTGCGGACAATTTAGATGAGGACGATTACAAAGGGGTGAAAAAAGAGAAAAAGAACAAATTGAACAGTTATAAAAAGAGATCCAACATTATTCTCTCAGAGAGTAAAAAGCTCGATATTAAAACAAAAAATAGAAAATATTCTCGACTCAATGGAAAACCTTTCAAACATCTATAAACAGACGATTTGCAAACAAAAGAACTATTGGATGTTTGATATTTCCTCAAAAAATCGAATTTGACGCAAAATTTTCAAGTATCTAAAATGAATATTGTTGCCCAATGTATCTATAAGTATAACAACGGTTTAGGAAATAAAAAAAACCGACATAAGAGAGTAAAATCTTCAAATGTCGGTCTTGTGACCAAGACGAGCGTATCTTCAAACACTTTTATCGATGATTTGGTTCGATTGAGCCAAATTAAAAATCAGTTACAAAACCCAATTTTATCGAACAATTTTTTTTAGCTTTTATCTAATGCAATTTAGTTTCCAAAAACTCTTAGCAATCAGTATTGGTTTAATAAGTCTATAATTGGCTGTGCTTGTCTTGTACCATAACCGAAGAGATGTCGAAATATTTGGTTGAAGATTTGGAAAGAATTTCTGGAATTTCAAATTAATTAAACTTATCTGATCTTGTGAAAAATATAACACCTACTTGAATCTTAATATCTCAGTTTTCATCCTGCCAAAAAAAATTCCCCATTCTCTTTGAGACCAACCACGGTCTATCTAACCGAAAGTATTCATCCTCATAATTAGCATCAATTGTGGTCTTCAACTTTTTGCCATCATTACTGCTAATAAGAATAATTAAACAATAATATTTTCCCGTAGCAGTTTATCCTTCAATTTCAACCTTGTGTTGGCCATTGCAGGTGTATCGTCCCAATATCCGGAAGAAAATTTTCAAATGCTTTTGACATTTCCTTTTCTGCCTTCCAGTTTTAAAACTGTTTTCCCCGCTGCAATCATTTCAGATAAAGCATCTTTGAAAGACTGGTGAAAAACTAACAGAAAGGGAACAACAAATGATTGAATAATGACTTTTTTGTTGCAGTAATTTTGGTAGTGAAAAATTGTTTTAATTTTTAAAAAAAAGCGTAGTGATATTTAAATTTCGATACTTAGTTAGTTGTGATTAGGACGAACGTATTTTAAAATACTTTTGAATCTTGTGCATTTAAGCCAAATTAAACAAGAATTAAAAACTCTTTTTAATATAACCTATTTCGACTTGTTTCTTATTATAATTCAATTTTAATAATTACTAACAATCTGGACTTTGATAGAAAGTCTTTTGCTGAATTTGTATGATTTATGTCTTCAGCCATAGTGGTGATTGCTAAAATCTTAAACTAGTTCAATATTATTTCTTGAATTTGTTTATTGGTACTTTCTATTTTATAATATCAATTTTGTCATTAGATTCTAAAAAATAAATGAACGTAAACGAAATAATATTTAATTTGGAAATTATGAGTCATCACAAAAATGTAATTAAGGAGAGCATTCAAAGTTTTGAATCAGCTCTTAATTCAGGAAATATCGAAAGAGTGCTGTCTTTTTATTCAGAGGATGCCGTCTTTATGCCTGATGGTTTCCGCTCATTGAAGAGAGAGGAAATAGGAAGATCAAGATCGAATTTTCTTACAGAAAAAGACTTTAAAATTAAGTTTGATAATTTGAAAATTGATATCAACGATAATTATGGATTTGTTGAAGCAGTTGCAAATACATCTGAAATTGATCCACAAGATACTTCAACAGTACAAAAGACAAGCAGAGATTTTTTTGTGTTTCGGCAGGAAGAAAACCATTGGAAAATATTTAGTTACATTTTCAATAATGTAACTGTTTCACAGGTTTCATAACATAACATTATGAAAGCAGCTGTTTTATATCGTGCAGGCGGTCCTGAGAATTTACGTCTTGAAGAAAGAAAAATCCCCGCTCCGTCAAAAGGTGAAGTTCTTGTAAAAGTGAAAGCTTTCGGATTGAACCGTTCGGAGATAATGACCAGAAAAGGCTACTCCGAAAGTGTCCATTTTCCCAGAATATTAGGAATTGAATGTGTCGGCGAAATCGTTGAAGATGCGTCAGGTGAATTCCATAAAGGCAAAAAAGTCACGGCTTTTATGGGCGGAATGGGACGTGATTTCGACGGAAGCTACGCTGAATTTGCAGTTTTACCCAAATCAATTATCAGTCCTTTTGAAAGTGAGTTGCCTTGGGAAGTTCTTGGTGCTTTGCCGGAAATGTTCCAGGCGGTTTACGGCTCGCTGCATTCTGCTTTGAAAATTAAAAAAGGAGAAACAATTCTTATCCGTGGCGGGACTTCCTCGATTGGTCTTTTAGCTGCAGAACTTGCAAAATCCGAAAGCTTGGAAGTGATAAGTACGACCAGAAATATCAGTAAACAAAATTTATTGCTTGACAATGGAGCCGATAAAGTTCTGATTGATGATGGCAATCTTTCGAATCAAATATCAGATCAAAATATAAAGATCGATAAAATCTTAGAACTTGTTGGAACTACAACTTTAAAGGACTCTTTAGCATCGGTTGTGCAAGGCGGAATCGTCTGTATGACCGGAATGCTTTCCGAGCAATGGTCCATCAAAGATTTTGCACCCATGGATTATATTCCTGCAGGAACTTTCCTTACCGTTTACGACAGTGGACAAATGAGAATGGACGGCCATTATTTTCAGGATTTTATTAATGAAATCGAAAATGGCAACATTCATCCTAAAATAAAAAAGGTCTTCAAGCTGGAAGAAATTGTGGAAGCCCACACTTTTATGGAATCCAATTCCGGTGGAGGCAAGATAGTTGTAGTCCTCTAAAAACCAAAAAACAATATTTATGAATTCACAGGTGGAAGCAGAGTTTCAGACGCAAAACGACTCCAAGGAAGTTTTTCTTGCGGATGTTCTGGAAGGCTTGAATAGCAGTCCAAAAAAGTTATATTCAAAATATTTTTACGACGAGGCCGGTGACAGACTGTTCCAACAGATTATGAATATGCCGGAATATTATCTGACTGATTGTGAGCTCGATATCTTCAAAAATAAAACTGAGCAATTAGCAAAAAGTATTTTAATTGATAACGAGCCTTTCGATTTGATAGAACTGGGAGCCGGCGATGCGATGAAATCCAGTTATCTGCTTGAATACCTATCCAAAGAAAATATCGATTTTACGTATATGCCAATTGATATTTCCGGACATATTTTGGATGAATTAAATGAAAAGTTCAGCAGAGATTTGCCAGATTTAGGGGTCAAAACGTTGGAAGGTGATTATTTTGACATGCTCGACAAGGCGATGTCTATCTCTCAAAGAAGAAAAGTGGTTTTGTTTTTAGGCGGCAATATTGGCAATATGGATATGGGAGAATCTTACCATTTCTGCAGAGAGCTTAGACGAAAACTAAACCGTGGAGATATTCTTCTGGTCGGTTTCGATTTGAAGAAAAATCCACACACTATTTTAAATGCTTACAATGACGAAGCAGGAATCACATCATCTTTCAACCTGAATCTTCTCATCCGAATGAACCGCGAATTGGAAGCGGATTTCGATGTTCTGACTTTCCAGCATTACCAAACTTACGACCCGATTTCAGGCGCTTGTAAAAGTTATCTCGTAAGTCTTACGGAGCAAAATGTACACATCGGAAAGCAGATTTTTCGCTTTGAAGAAAATGAGTTGATTGATATGGAAATCTCACAAAAATTTGCGCACGACGACATTAGCAAACTCGCAAGAGATGCCAAATTTCATATCATTGATGAGATTTCAGATTCCAAAAACTGGTTCGTCGATTCTATTTGGCAGGTTCTTTAATTTTAAAATTAATTCCAATGAAAACAAATTCCGTTTTAACGAGACCAGATTCCATCACCAATTGGGCAGAAAAATATTCAGAAATCCGAAATCATTCGGTTAAAATCTGTGAGCCTCTGGAAATCGAGGATTATGTTGTTCAACCGATTGTAGATGTAAGTCCGCCGAAATGGCATTTGGGTCACACGACATGGTTTTTCGAGACTTTTATTTTGGAACCAAATTTCCCAGATTATCAGATTTTTGATGCTCAGTATAATTATGTTTTCAACAGTTATTATGAAACTATTGGCGCACGAGTTATCCGCACAGACCGCGGAAATTTGAGTCGTCCGTCAGTTTCTGATATTTACAAATACCGAAAATATGTTGATGAGAAAATGAATGAGTTTCTTCAAAGCGAATTTTTAACCGAAGAAATCAAACCTTTACTTGAACTCGGACTCAATCACGAACAGCAACATCAGGAATTATTACTGACAGACATCAAATATATTTTAGGTCATAATCCACTTTTCCCAGCTTACAAAAATGTAGAAGTTTTAAAGAAAGAAAATTCTGAAAATATTGAAATGATTCAATTTTCCGAAGGAGTTTACGAAATCGGTTTTGAAGGCGAGGGTTTTTGTTTTGATAATGAATTGGGAAGACATAAAGTATATCTCAATGATTTTGAAATAGCAAACCATTTGGTTTCCAATCAGGAATATCTGGAATTTATGGAAGCTGGTGGCTATCAGGATTTCAGGCATTGGCACGCCGAAGGCTGGGATTGGGTGAAACAGAATGAAGCTAAATCTCCATTATACTGGCATTTTATTGATGGTAAATGGATGAATTATACGTTAAACGGACTCCAGGAATTAGATTTAAATGATGCCGTTTGCCACATCAGTTTTTACGAAGCTTCAGCCTTTGCTTCCTGGAAAGGAATGCGTCTGCCCACTGAAGCGGAGTGGGAAGTTGCTTCCAATCATTTCGAATGGGGAAGCCGTTGGGAATGGACGAATTCTGCCTATTTGCCTTATCCGAATTTTAAAAAAGAGGCTGGCGCGGTAGGAGAGTACAACGGGAAATTTATGGTCAATCAAATGGTTTTGCGTGGCGCTTCCGATGCAACACCAAAAGGGCACAGCAGAAATACCTATCGAAATTTTTTCCAGACTGGCTTGAAATGGCAGTTTACCGGAATCAGACTTGCCCAATAATTGCCTATGATTACAGTAGAATCGGTTTCAAAAAGTATGGATTTTTTCTCTTTTAAAAACCTTCAGAAATTATTCAAAATAGTCAGATTTTACAAAATAAATCTCTAGGGCAAATCTCAAAATAAATGACAATCTTTTAGATATATAATACTTCCATTTGCGTACGGTTTTCGCCATAATATCTATCTAACTTTGTTACATATAAGACGCTATATATTGCAATTAAGCAGATTTATAGAATCACACTTTATTCTTAGAAATATGAAATCCTCTAAAGAAAATACCATCATCATAGGCGGCGGTTTTGCCGGAATCGAAATAGCTGAAAAACTTCTCAAGTCTGGCTATCAGTCCAATATTATTTTAATAGACAAGAACAACTACAATTTCTTTCCACCTTTATTATATCAGGTAGCAACTGGATTTTTAGATGTTTCCAACATCAGTTATCCTTTCAGGAAATTTTTCAGAAATCATCCTAATTTTCTATTCAGAATGGGAGAACTTCTCGAAATCAAACCGGAAGAAAATAAGGTCATTTTGAATAATGGCGAACTTAATTATTCAAAACTAATAATAGCCACAGGAACTGTAAGTAATTATTTCGGGAACGAGAATATCAAGAAAAATGCTTTGCCGATGAAGACTATCGATGATGCAATCAATCTGAAAAATACCGTTTTAGATAGGCTTGAAAAGGCCTCCAGAACAGCTGATCTTCAGGAAAGAAAAAAACTGACCACTTTCGTAGTCGCAGGTGGCGGGCCAACAGGCGTAGAAATTGCCGGAATGCTGAGTGAGCTTAAGCAAAATATCCTTCTCAAAGATTATCCGGAACTGAATAATGTCCCATTTGATATTCACTTGATCGATGGTTTGCCAACAGTTCTCGCACCGATGAGCAAGGCTTCACAAGAATATGCGACCCAGTCTTTAGAGAAAATGGGTATCAATATAAAACTGGGACAGTTGGTAAAAGACTATGTGGATGATATCGTCTACATAGCAGATGGAACGGAGATCGAAACCAAAAACCTACTGTGGACAGCTGGCGTTACAGCTCTTGTTTTCAAGGGCATTCCGGAAGCGAGTTATGGAAGAGGAAAAAGATTGATTGTAGACTATCACAATAAAGTTGCTGGAACCGAGAATATCTATGCCTTGGGAGACACAAGTATAATGACAACAGATCCTGCGTTTCCAAATGGTCATCCGCAATTGGCTCAGGTTGCGATTCAGCAGGCAACTTTACTTTCAAAAAACCTGAATGCAATGTCAAAAGGCAATTCGCAAGAAGCTTTTGTCTACAATGACAAAGGATCAATGGCGATCATTAGCAGAAACAGGGCAGTGGCGGATCTTACGGCTGGTCCGTTCAAACATTTCAATGGATTTTTTGCGTGGTTGATCTGGGTTTTTGTGCACTTGTTTTCTTTGATCAATCTTAGAAATAAAGTCACTACTTTTTTCAATTGGCTGAATGCTTACACGACCAAGGATCAGCCTTTGAGAATGATCGTCAACTTTAAAAATAATAAAAACGAAAATAAATTATAAATCAATTCAAAAAATAGAAATTATGTCAAATTTAAAAGATCAAGTGGTATTTGTAACAGGTGCCGGTGGAGGAATAGGAAAAATTATTGCAATCGAATTTGCTAAGTTAGGTGCGTCTGTGGCTATTGCTGATCTCAATGAAGAACTTTTGAAAACTGCAGTGAAGGAAATCGAAGAATATGGTGGAAAAGCTTTAGGGTTAGTTGCCAATGTGACCGATTTGGAATCTATGAGAGAAGCACTTAAAAAAGTGGTTTCAACTTTCGGTAGA
Organism: Chryseobacterium formosense; assembly: GCF_900116415.1. Classification (GTDB taxonomy): domain Bacteria; phylum Bacteroidota; class Bacteroidia; order Flavobacteriales; family Weeksellaceae; genus Chryseobacterium; species Chryseobacterium formosense. The sequence goes on from NZ_FPAP01000001.1 coordinate 373,148, forward strand.
TTGGATGTCGCTGTGAACAATGCAGGGGTTGTAGGAATCGGTAGTATTGAAGAAATAGAACCTGCTGACTGGGATAGAATAATGTCGGTAAACAGCAAAGGTGTATTCGTAAGTACAAAAGCTGAGCTTGAAATTATGAAACCGCAAGGTTCGGGTGCGATCATCAACAGTGCCTCTATTGCAGGGAAAATGGGAATGGCGCATCTGTCTCATTATGTTGCTTCGAAATTCGCAGTGATCGGTTTTACAAATAGTATTGCAAAAGAGGTAGCGACAACAGGGATCACGGTCAATGCCATCTGTCCGGGAATCGTAGGAACAGGAATGTGGCGAGGGGAAGGAGGTGTAGCAGACCGATGGAAACTGGAAGGTGAGACCGAAGAGCAATCCTGGGAAAGAAACAAAACGTCATTGATCCCTCAAGGGGTCGACCAAACGCCTCAAGATATTGCGGATGCTGTGATATTTATTTCCCAGGCAAAACATATGACAGGTCAGGCCGTTGCGATCGATGGCGGTATGACGATGTAATTATTGTATTCTAATTTAAATTTTGCAGTCAATTGGCTGCAAAATTTCTTAAAAAAATATAGCTATGAGCAAAGTAATCGGAATTCTTGCAGGAAGCCTGCGAAAAGAATCATTTTCAAAGAAAGTTGGCAAAACACTTTTAGATTTTGCACCGGACGGATTTGAGTTTAAATTAATCGATTTAAGTGATATTCCATTGTACAATCAGGATTTTGATGACCATAACGAAGTTCCTGAAGCTATCACAAAGTTCAGAACAGAAATTGCAAATGTTGACGGCGTAATCTTCGTTACCCCAGAATACAACAGGTCGGTTCCCGCAGTTTTGAAAAATGCGATCGATGTAGGTTCCAGACCTTACGGAAAAAGTGTTTGGGATAAAAAACCGGCCGCGATTTTTAGCAATTCACCCGGGAATCTTTCTGCTTTTGGAGCGAACCATCATTTGAGACAAAGCCTTGTCTTTCTCAATATGCCGACGATGCAACAACCCGAAGTTTATATTGCGCACGTCAATGACCTTTTTGATGAGGAAGGAAATATGAAAGAAGGCGGCACCAAGGATTTCATCAAAAAAGCCGTGGAATCGTATATTGTTTGGTTTAATAAAAATGCCGAGTAACACTGCATTTCGCAAGCGCATTAACATAGGTCAACGTGATTTCTTAAACTAGATTATGGGTACATCATCTTTTTTAGAAGGAAATTTGTCTATCATAAATCAATAATAAAATTAAACAAAATGATAATCAAGTTATTCAAACAAAAAACGATATTTTCTTTCTTTATTCTGATGATCTCATTCTCAGTAATGGGTCAGGATATCAAAGGTCTGCGTTATTTTATGCAGGGCAATGCCACAGCAAGTTCTGTCCCTTACGGAAATAATCAATCTGCTGGACATTATGTGAAGTCTGATGACGCCAAGATCTATTACGAAGTTTATGGAAAAGGAAGTCCGATTGTTGTACTGCACGGCGGTATCGTCGGTTCACCTTTGGAAATGGGTCAGTTGATTGACAGTCTTTCTCAGAAACATCAGGTGATTTCCATCTCTACACGCGGACACGGAAGATCGGAAATGGGTAACAAAATTCCGAGCTATGAGCAGAAGGCCAAAGATGTGAATGCAGTTCTTGAAAAAGTGACCAAAGAAAAAGTGACGATTGTAGGCTTTAGTGATGGCGCTTATACAGGTTATTTTTTCGCTGAGCAATATCCGGATAGAATTGAAAAGCTCGTAGCCATCGGAGCCGGAGAGTGGAAGAAAGGTTTCCGTGAGTTTAAGATGGATTATAAAACCTTTTCCGCAATGGACGAGCTGTTTTGGAAACAACAGATAGCAATACGACCGGAACCGAAAAGAATAGACGAATGGTTCAGTACTTTAAGCAGCTACTACAACAATCTTAATATTGATAAAACCATTTTAGGACAGATCAAATGTCCGGTCTTGGTGATGGCTGGTGAAAAAGATCAGAATGCACCTTTCGACACTGTGATCTCAGCTTACAAAATGATTCCAAATGCTCAATTATCCATTATTCCGAATGCGCCTCATCCTGCATTTTTGGTAAATTTTGATGCCGTTTGGACGAGTATGAAACCTTTTTTAAATCAGAACAATTAATTTAAATATATAAAATCAAAATGGAAAACAACGTAGAACAGATCCTGGTACATCATTTAACAGCTTTTGGAAATAACGACCTTGATGCAATCTTAGAAGATTATACAGAAACTTCTATGCTTTTTACACCCAAAGGAATTGTAACAGGTTTGGATAATATCCGTCAGTTTTTTGTGGAATTCTTTGCTGTTATCCCAACAGGTTCAGCTTTCGGGATGGATCAGAAACTGATTGAAGGAAATGTAGCATACATCCTTTGGAGCAGCGATTCAGATCTAGCACAAATTCCTGTAGGAACGGACACTTTCGTGTTTGAAGGTGATAAAATTAAATATCACACTGTAGCAGATTACAGGATTGCAAAATAACCTAGCCCCGATTACGGGGCTTTTTAAATATTAGTATTATGAAAATAAATCTTAAAAAATTATTTCTTGTTGCAACGGTTGCCGCAGGATTACAAGTTAGTGCTCAAGAATATCGTGCAGCAACGGGACATCCCGAACCAGGCAAAGCACCAAAGATGAAAGTTAAACTTCTCAGCACGGTAGGTGAAGTGAAAACCTATGCGGTTATTTTTTCCAAAGGTGATGATGCAGTCTCAGGACTAACGGAATTTGCAGAAAAATACAAAGTGAAAAGTGGTCATTATCAAGCTATTGGAGATGCGTTGAGTATTGAAGTAGGCTGGTTTGATTATGATAGAAAAGAATTTCTGGTGCATAAATTAGGTGAAGCAGAGGTGACTTCATTTACTGGTGATATTGCTTGGATAAAAGGTGAACCGGTTGCCCATACGCATATGACCGCATCTATTAAGGATGGCTCTGTGAAGGGTGGACATCTATTCAAACTTATTGTAGGACCTACTTTGGAGGTGATCGTTACTGCTGAGCCTACACCTTTATATAAGAAGTATAATGAAGAATTTAAGGCTAATTTAATTGATCCGGATCTAAAAGAATAAATTATGGAATCACAATACAAATCTATTGAAACAGTAATAGAATCAGGAAAAGCACCAGGATTGAAAGTGAAACTTCTAAGTGAAGTTGGCGGAGTGAAAACCTATATGCTTGTTTTCGCAAAAGGCGATGAAGTCGTTTCCGGACTTACAGATTTTGCTACAGAATACGAAATCAAAAGTGCCCATTACCAAGGTATTGGAAGTGCATTTGAAACAGAATTAGGCTGGTTTGATTTTGACCGTCAGGAATATCTGGTGAACACTGTCGATATTGCAGAGGTAACCTCGATCATCGGAAATATTACCTGGTACGAAGGAAAACCGGTTGCACATACTCACACGACTGTTTCTTTAAAAGATGGAAGCGTTAAAGGTGGACATTTGCTCAAAATGATTGTCGGGCCAACCATAGAAATTATTATGACTGCAGAACCGACTTATCTCTATAAAAAATTAAACCCGGAGTTCAATGCTGCAGCCATCGATCCGGAATTATAAATAATAAAAAAAACAAATTAAAAATTAACATTATGGAAATTACAGCAGCTATTGTAAAATCACAAGGTAGCGAATTCGAATTGGAAAAAGTAACGTTGGACGAGCCGGGTGCTGAGGAAGTGCTTGTAAAGATCGTTGCAACAGGGATCTGTCATACCGATATGGTTGCCCGTGACTTTATTATGGGTTCACCTAATTTTCCTGTGATCTTGGGTCACGAGGGAGCAGGTGTCATTGAAAAGGTCGGGAGCGATGTTCATCACCTAAAAGTAGGTGATCACGTGGTCTTGACCTACGGATTCTGTGGAGAATGTGAAATTTGCCGAACAGGTAATCCAGCGTATTGTTATGAGTTTTTTGACCGTAATTTCTCAGGAGCGGATATCGAAGGACATCACCACCACCACGATCACGAAGGAAAAGATATCAATGATAATTTCTTTTCTCAGTCTTCCTTTGCAACCTATTCTATCGCTCACAAAAACAATGTGATTCCTGTTCCGAAGGATGCGCCATTGGAAATTTTGGGGCCGCTGGGTTGCGGGATCCAAACTGGTGCAGGTGCCGTGATCAATACACTGAAGATCAAAGTAGGAAGTTCTATCGTGATCTCCGGAACTGGTGCTGTAGGTCTGTCTGCTGTTATGGCAGCTAAGGCTTCATCCGCAACTGTGATTATTGCTGTGGACATCAATGATGACAGATTGGCTTTTGCTAAGGAATTAGGCGCGACTCATACGATCAATTCATTGAATGAAAATGTAAGAGAAAAGATCCGTGAGATCCTTCCAAATGGTGTTCAGTTTGCCGTAGATACAACGGGTAGAAGTGAGGTGATCAACAATTCATTGAACAGTTTGGCTCCTGTTGGAGAAATGGCGATCATAGGTGTTGCGACCAAACCGTTGGAATTGGAAACGAACATTTTCCTTACTAAAGGTTACAAGATCAAATTTGTAAACCAAGGTGATAGCGTATCCGAAGAATTCATTCCGAAATTGATCAAAATGTATCTTCACGGACAGTTTCCGTTTGATAAATTAATTAAAACGTACGCTTTTGAAGATATCAATCAGGCAGTTGAAGATTCTGAAAAAGGAAGAACCATCAAAGCGGTTCTGAAAATCGGAGAATACGCTAAGTAATCTTAAAATATTTTAAGCAAAGCTGTACACTGGTTTCACCAAAAGCTTGTGTAAAGTTTTTGCTTTTTTAAATCAAATCAATATGAAAAAAATAAAATCTATTGCTCTTCTTATAATGATGTACACTGGATTGTCAGCTCAGCAAAACGTTATTCTACCGATCAATGGTAAAGTAAATAAAGATACCGGAAAGGATGAAAAAACTTTAACAATGGATCCAAAGTCCGATAGTCGCACGGTCTATAATGTGACGGTTCCAAGTCTTGCCATTTACAAACCGGAAGGTGCGGCATCCAATGGTACTGCCGTTTTGGTGGTTCCTGGCGGTGCTTTTCATATTCTAGCGTATGACGACGAAGGTGTGAAAATCGCAAAATCATTGGCGGCAAAAGGCTACACGGCGGCAGTTTTGAAATACAGGTTGGTGAAATTGGAAGGAAATAATCCGTTCGGAAAACTGATGGAAAATGCCAAAAACTTCGATACTCTGGAATCTATAATGGCTCCCGTTGTACCATTGGCTATCGAAGACGGAAAAGAAGCAATGAAATATCTTAAATCAAATGCGACAGCTTTAGGTTTCAATAGGGACAGAATTGGGGTCGTCGGCTTTTCGGCAGGCGGAACTATTGCGGCAGCAATCGCTTTGGATAAGGATGTTCGTCCACTCTTCAGTGCACCGATCTATCCATACTTAAATCCTTTGATGAAAACTCCGATTCCTGCAGATCCGCCGCCAATATTCATTGCGGTTACACAGGATGATGATTTCGGGTTTGATATAAATTCAGCTCAATTCTACGAGAACTGGAAAACTGGAAAAGGTCTTGCCGAACTTCACATCTACACGAAAGGACGCCACGGATTTGCCAATAAAACGCAAGGACTTCCTGTCGATCGTTGGGAAGACAGATTGATGGAATGGTTGACCGCAATGAACTTTTAATGCAAAGAGACCTTGTTTTTTACACATCCATCCTGATGGCATTCAGCGCAGGATTTGTGGATGCGAGTACGTTTACGACCGCAGACGGTCTGTTTTCTGCACACGTAACGGGGGAATTTTGTCGTGTTTGCCTACAAACTGGCAAATCACCCTACACTCAGCGATTTTATCAATCTGCTGAGTTTTCCGGTATTTATTCTGGCGGTTTTGCTAACTGGCAAGATGAATAGCTTTTATAAGAATGAAAAAGGATTATCTGTTTTCATCGGGATATTTCTGTTCGTAGCAGGCATTATGGCATATTTTCTAACGCAGCAAGGCATCCAATCAGGATTTTTGTACCATACGATGCTGATGCTCTTTGTCTTTTCAATGGGAATTCAGAATACAGTGAACAGATTGTACGGAAGTTCCGCTTTCGGACCTACAACGGTGATGACTGGAAATGTCACGAAGGCAACTCTGGACCTCTTTAATTATTTTTCAGGACCGCACACGGCTGAGAAATTATTATTGATCAGACGTTCGTTGGTTCTTCTGACAGGTTTTTTGGTTGGATGTATTTTGGGTGCATTGATCTCATCCCGATATGGATTGGTGTCAATGCTCATTCCGGGAATAATCATTGTGATCTACTACACTGTGTTTTTTAAAAAATGCACAAAAGATCTAAATCAAATTTGTTACTAATAATTAAAATAAAATAATGGAATATAGATTTTTGGGCGCATCTGGAATTAAAGTTCCGGTGCTTAGCTTTGGAACTGCCACTTTTGGTGGTAAGAACGATTTTTTCAAAGCCTGGGGAAGCACGCAGGTTGATGAGGCAAAACGATTGATAGACATCTGTCTGGAAGCAGGGGTCAATATGTTTGATACTGCCGACGTCTATTCTGATGGGATCGCAGAAGAGGTTTTGGGCGAGGCCATTGCAGATAAGACGAGAGATCAGTTGATCCTTTCAACTAAAGCAACCTTTACTTTTGGTGAAGGTCCCAATAACCAGGGTTCTTCAAGAAATCACCTTTTAAAACAAGTGGAAGGAAGTTTGAAAAGACTGGGAACAGATTACATAGATATTTTCCATATGCACGGTTTCGACGGCAATACACCTGTAGAAGAGACCCTGCGTACTTTGGACGATCTGGTACAGAGTGGAAAAATAAGATATCTTGCAGCTTCCAATTTCTCAGGATGGCATCTGATGAAGTCGCTGGCGATCTCTGAAAAATATGGTTGGAACAAATATGTTGGACATCAGGTCTATTACTCTTTGAACAACCGTGAATACGAGTGGGAATTGATGCCGTTGGCACTTGACCAAAAAGTGGGAGCAATCATCTGGTCTCCTTTGGCTGCCGGAAGATTGGGCGGGAAATACGGTCGGAACAAGCCGATTCCTCAAGATGGGCGTGTAGCTCAGGGTGGAAGTCCGGTTCCCGATATGGCAGTCAATGAGGAAGTACTTTACAATATTATTGATACTCTGGAAGAAATTGCAGAGGAAACGGGAAAGACTGTCGCCCAAGTTGCTCTTAACTGGCTGCTACAGCGACCAACAGTGTCGAGCATTATTGTCGGTGCAAGAAATGAAGAGCAGCTGAAACAAAATCTCGGCGCAGTGGGATGGGACCTAACCGTTGACCAGATCAAAAAACTGGATGAGGCAAGCACAGTTCCGCCTATCTATCCTTACTGGCATCAGTGGCAAAAAAAAGACCTGAATCCAACACCGAATTTCTATTAAACGAATTAATATTTTTATATTGATCATCAACCGACTATTCAGAATTTAATTCTTTTTGATGGTCAGTTGATGATCTTAATTGAAAGATAAATATGACGCATAAAACTATCAAAGCAGGAGTTCTAACTTTCGGAAAATCGGGAAGTGCCTTTCACACACCATTTCTGAATGCTCATCAGGGTTTTGAACTAAAAGCGATTGTTGAACGCAATCATAAAAAAGCACAAACGATATATCCCGACATCATAAGCTATGATTCTGTGGAGCAGATTTTGAATGACAGATCAATCGATCTTATAGTTGTCAATTCTCCGGATCATCTTCATTTTGAACACGCCAAAGCAGCTTTGTTGGCTGGCAAGCACGTTCTGCTTGAAAAACCGGCTACCATCATTAGCTCGGAAATTAGGGAATTGTTCAATCTTGCTGAAGCGGAACAAAGACATTTGCTTCTTTATCAAAACAGAAGATACGACACGGATTTTTTGACGGTTAAGAGAGTGATAGAAAGTGGACGTTTGGGAAAACTGAAGGAGGTGCATTTCAGATATGATTTCAATTTGCACAAAGATCAGATAGCACAGATGCCGAAGTCTGAGCATAGAGGAGGTGATATCGTTTATGGCTTGGGACCTCATATTTTGGACCAGATCATCAGTTTATTTGGAATGCCTCTGAGTGTGGTTAAAACAACATCAAAAACCGTCAATCCACATATCATCGATTTTTTCAGTTACGTTTTTAAATTTCCCGAAGACCTGACTGTCTTTGCAAGTTCAAATCTTTCAACGGCAGATATGGAACCTGCGTTTAAGCTGAGAGGAACCAAAGGAAGCTTCATCAAAAACAGAAGCGATATTCAGGAAGATCAACTGCTGAAAGGAACAAGTCCAAAGGATGAATTTTATGCATTAGAAAATCAGAATAATGGATTGTTGACAACGCTAGACACCGAAGGAAATAAGATTGAGGAATTCATCAAAACTTCAAAAAGTACCTATATGAAACTCTTCGATGATGTCTATGATCAAATTGTTTATTCAAAGGATTATCCGGTAAAAAAGGAAGAGGTCATTTTTCAGATCGAACTTTTGGAAAGGGAAGATGATTTTTAGAAAGATCAAGTGGTGACCTCATACATTTGCCTACGGTAATTATTCGGAGATATCCCGGAATATTGCTTGAAAAACTTACTGAAGTGAAACTGGTTTTCAAAGTTCAGATGATCTGCGATCTGTTTTACGGGCAGCGCTTTGTTATCTAACAAAACTTTAGCTTCCAAAACCACCATTTCTGTGATAAACTGCCGCGCTGTCTTTCCGGTTTTCTTCTTGAGAAGCTGCGAGAGATACTTTTCATTAATGGACAATTTCTCAGAATAGAACGTAACTTCTCTGCTGGTGAGATAAAATTCTGATAGTAGTTTAATGAATTTGTAAATGAGCGTGTTCGAGTAATCCTGGTCGGTCTCCATGTCATCATAATAAGTTTTTACTTTGAGGAGAATCGACTTGAAGACATTTTTGACCATTTCAGAATGAAGTTCCTGATCATCTTTCCGCTCCTGAAGTTCTGCCATAATTTTGATCAGATCAATGAGTAGCTTCTTATCATTTCCGTGGATAGTTCTGTAGGATGGTAGGCCTTCTCTAATAAAATTGGCAACATTAAAATATTTTCCTAAAATCCCAGAGGTCTTCAAAAAGTCAGGCGTGAAAAGAAGAGAAATGAAATGGGTCTCATTATTTTCCCATTTGAACTGTCTGATCGCAGAAGGCGGAATAATGATAACACCATTCTCTTTCAACTGATATTCCAGGAGGTTGACTTTCAAAGTTAAGAGGCCTTTGATGATAAAGATGATAGAGAAATGTCCTGAGCGAAAAGGCTTGTTCTCAAAAATTTCCGAATCGTACTTCAAAGAGTCATAAATGATCAGATCGGAATCATTCATTTCCAATCCAATATTTTTGCTGATCTCCGAAAGTTCAAGTTCTTTGACCTCAAGCTCTTGATTTGATTTTACCGTGGTCACTATGCAGCTTTTAACAAATATAAAGATCTTTATCTTACTTTTAGATATATGTTGCTTTCTTTTTTCTATGTGATTGACGAATTAGCAATGCGAACTTTGTGAATTCACTTTGTTATCCATGATCATCAATCAGCTAATATCTATTCAAAGAAATGTTAATAAATAAAGCAACAGCTAAAAGTAAAGTTACCGTCCAGGTTTTCAGAAAAATGAAGGAAAAAGGACAGAAAATAAGTATGTTGACCGCTTACGATTATACAATGGCAAAATTGGTCGACCAGGCAGGTATTGATGCCATCCTTGTTGGAGATTCTGCCGGTAATGTGATGGCTGGTTATGAAACTACTTTGAGCGTAACGCTCGACGAAATTATTTATCACGCCAAGTCTGTAAAAAGAGCGGTGAAGAATGCGCTTATTGTTGTCGATATGCCTTTCGGAACGTGTTCCGGTGACCCGATAGATTCCTTGCACAACGCCATCAGAATTATGAGAGAGACCGGAGCTGAAGCTTTGAAGATAGAAGGCGGAGAGGAGCTGTTGCCCGACATCAGAAAAATAATTGCCGCTGGAATTCCTGTGATGGGACATCTCGGTCTGATGCCTCAGTCGGTACATCAATATGGCGGATTCGGGTTGCGTGCAAAATCTGAAATGGAAGCGCAAAAACTTAAAAATGATGCCGCACTTTTAGAGGAAGCAGGATGTTTTGCCGTTACATTGGAAAAAGTTCCTGCAGCTTTGGCAGAAGAAATCGCTCTGTCGTTAAGGATTCCGGTTATCGGGATTGGTGCAGGTTCGCAGGTTGACGGTCAGGTTTTGGTCGTCCACGATATGCTCGGATTGAATCAGGAATTCTTGCCAAAGTTCGTACGCAAATATGCAGAATTGGGAGATACCGTTAAGAAAGCGGTAAATGATTATATTCTTGATGTTAAAAACAGCGATTTTCCATCTGCCAGCGAGTCGTACGAAAATCCGACCAAAGAAGTTGTCTGATTTTAAGCAGGAAATTACTCAAAATCACAATCATTCTTCCGATAAGTGTAATTTTTCGGACGCCGTTTTTTGGAAATTTGCAGTATAATTAATTAAAAATAATTTCAAAATGAAAAAGTTAAGCATTATCGCATTGGCAGGAGTAGGTTTACTTCTTGCTTCTTGTAACAAAAATTCTACCCAAACGCCTTCTCAGGAACAGCAGGTTGCTGAAAAGCAAGGAGATGTTTTTGCTGTTGATACTACATCTTCAGTCGTGAATTGGAAAGCATTTCACAAAGGTGGATTTGCACCAAGATGGGGAACACTTTCCGTATCATCAGGAGAATTGTCTTTAGCTGACGGACAGCTGAATGCTGGAGAATTTGTAATCGATATGAAATCATTGAAAGTTGACCCTGCTTCTGTTACCGAAAAAGATAAAAACTATGCTGAATTGGAAGGGCATTTGAAAAGTGCAGACTTCTTTGATGTAGAAAAAAATCCGACTGCGGAATTTAAAGTGACCAAAGTTGAAGACTTGGCTGCGGCTACAAGCGATGCTGTGGAAGGTGCCAACAAAACAATCAGTGGTAACCTGACTTTACAGGGAAAAACGTTGAATGTATCTTTTCCTGCCAATGTACAGGTTGCTGACAAAACAGTTTCTGTGAAAGCAAAATTGACCGTAAACCGTACTGATTGGGGAATTAAATTCGGAACGAACGAAGCAGACCCTGCAGAATGGATGATCAGCAAAGATATTGAGATAGGCGTTGACGTGAAAGCAACGAAACCTTAAAATAACATTATCAATCTTACACTAGTTTAAGCTAAATTCTTCAACTATGTTATGGGTATATCTTCTGTTTTTAGTGGAACTTTGAAAATTGCACTTTATACAGAAGATGTACTCTTTAATATTTTAAAATTAAAATGGATTTACAGTTAAAAGGAAAGAAAGCTCTGGTCACAGGATCTACAGGTGGAATTGGTTTTGGGATTGCTCTGGGACTTCTTCGTGAAGGAGCCACCGTTTACATCAATGGAAGAACAGATGAGAAAATAAATGAAGCGATTGCCAGACTTAAGAAGGAAGTTCCGGATGCAATTGTAGAAGGAATTACTGCAGATTTCTCTAAGGTTTCTGAAGTTAATAATTTGATCAAAGCTTTGCCCGAAATAGATATTTTGGTCAACAATGTCGGTGTTTATGGCGATCAGCCTTTTGAAACTACAGAGGATGCGGAATGGCTCAACGATTTTGAGGTGAATGTTCTAAGTGGCGTACGATTGTCACGTCATTATGCTCCATTAATGAAAAGTAAAAACTGGGGAAGAATTATTTTTATTTCCAGTGAATCTGCCATCAATATTCCGGAAGATATGATTCTTTACGGGGTAACGAAAACAGCATATTTGGCTTTAAGCAGAGGTCTTGCTAAGCTGATGAAGGGAACGAATGTAACAGTTAATGCTATATTGCCAGGTCCTACTTTAGCTGAAGGAACAGAAAAGATGTTTGATAAGATCGCAGCAGAAAAAGGAATCTCTGTTGAGCAGGCTCAATTAGATTTTATTAAAGAAAAGAGACCTTCGTCTGTGATTGAACGATGGGCTACAACTGAAGAAGTTGCTAATCTTGTCGTATATGTGGCGAGTCCACTTTCTTCGGCTACCTCTGGCGCAGCACTTCGTGTTGATGGGGGAGTTGTAGACAGTGCGTTTTAGATTTGGATCAATTTTTTTGATTAATTTTTACATATTTTCAAAAGACATCTGATTTTAGATGTCTTTTGATTTTTCTACTTTCAAATTTGAGATGATTCTAAAATAATATCTTTACATATATTTAAAAAAAATAACACTTTGGATAGAAGTCAAAATTTAGAAAACCCATTGGATGTATTGATTGGCAGCTTCAACAATTCTTTTCCTTTGAACGAAAGTGAGGAGGAAGAGGTTAGAAGGCTTTTCAAAAAGAAAGTACTAAAAAGAAAAGGTGTTCTGCTGCAGGAAGGTGATGTCTGTAGACATATTTCGTTTGTGGTTTCCGGATGTTTCAAAATGTATGCAGTGGATTCCAATTTTAAAGAACACAATCTACAGTTCGCTATAGAGAATGAATGGATTGCCGATATTCAAAGTTTTTATGATGAAAAACCGAGCAGACTAAACATCGAAGCTCTTGAACCGTCTGTAGTTCTTCAGATCACTCACGAAGACCTGCTTTATTTATATATCAATTATCATAAGTTCGACCGGAATTTCAGGATTATTAACGAAAGAAAATTTATCAATTTTCAGGACAGAATTTTACAGAGCATCAGTTTTACGGCTGAGGAAAGATACCTTAATTTTCAACGAGATTTCCCTGAATTGATCAAAAGATTACCAAACACACAGATTGCTTCCTATCTGGGAATCACCTCAGAATTTCTAAGTAAAGTGAGGAAAAATATCGTCAAAAAGAAATGACCTTGCTAACGATTAATGATTAAAATTTAGAATTTGGAACGTTTAGAAATAAAGAAAAATATACAAAAACCAGAAGATCAGAATTTGTCTTTCAGGGTTTTTGATCTGAATCAATCGAATCTTAAAGATTATCTTGAACCTCATAAGAAAGATCACTTTTGTATTCTGATGGTAGAATCAGGAGGGCTTGGACTTCAGATCGAAGATCAGACCTTCAAACTCAATTCAGGTAAAATATCGATTATTTTTCCCGAACAGATTTCTTTTATCACTTCAGTTTCCTCAGATATCTCCGGTAAAATTATTTTGTTTGAGGAAATCCTATTTTGTTCTGATATTCTTAAAAATGAATTGCTTTCCTACAATGTTGATCTGGCGACTCATCTCAATTGTGTCTTTCTATCACCGTTAGAATTTGAAAAGTCAAAGAAGCTCACCGTTGATATTGAGAACGTTTATCTTGACCCAAGTCTTGTCCGAAAAGAGCAGGCACGTTTTTATATCAAAATTTTCCTTCTTGGATTAATTGAGTTGGTTCACGGTCAGCATCCTGTTTTACAGCACGAAACGGATAAAAATTTATATATTCGATTTAAAAAAATGCTTAACGAACGCTATAAAACTGAACGAACTGTGCAGTATTACGCTTCAAAATTGGCAATCACTACCAAGAAGCTGAACAATATTACGAAGAAGCATTGTGATGAAACAGCGATCAATGCCATTCATAACCGTATTCTTCAAGAAATCAAAAGATTATTATTGTTTTCTGACCTTTCCCACAAGCAGATTTCATTGGAATTGGGATTCAGCTCGCCTTCAGCATTGAATAAATTCGTAAAGACCAAATTAAAGGAAACACCGACCGAGCTTCAGGAAGAACTGGCTCAAATTTATAACAGATAGACCCAATTGTATAACACCTCGCTTTCTGCCTGATCTACCTTTGTACTATAATTTTAAAGTAAAATATAATACAGAATGAGCAAGTTATTTATTGCAGGGGAAGTATTCCACGGTGCGGGAAGTCTCGAAGAATTAAAAAATATCAAAGGTAAAAAAGCAGTTTTGGTGACTGGAGGAAGCTCGATGAAAAAAAGCGGGACTTTAGATAAAGCAGTAGCTTATCTGAATGAAGCGGGAATAGAAACCAAGATCTATGAAGGAGTAGAAGAAGATCCGTCATCAGAAACCTGTTTTAAAGGTGCGGAAATGATGAAGGAATTCCAGCCTGACTGGATCGTTGGTATTGGTGGTTGCTCAGCAATCGATGCAGCAAAAATGATGTGGGTTTTCTATGAATATCCGGACGCAGATTTTGAAGCGATGATCAAACCTTTCAGTGTTCCGACACTGCGCCAGAAAGCAAAATTTATCGCAATTCCTTCTACAAGCGGAACAGGAACTGAAACTACAGGTCTTGCCGTGATCACAGACCGTGATAAAGGCGTGAAATATCCAATTGTTTCTTACGAATTGACACCAGATGTTGCAATTATCGACGGCGAGATCTGCGCATCTATGCCGGCTCACGTTACATCAAACACAGGATTGGATGCCTTGACGCATTGCGTAGAAGCTTATGTTTCAAACATCGACAATAATTTTGCAGATGCATTGTCCAAAGGTGGTTTAAAAATCGTTTTTGACAATCTGAAAGAAGCGGTACAAAATCCAACTAATATCGCGGCCCGTCAGAATATGCACGATGCATCTTTTATGGGAGGTTTAGCTTTCAACAACGCTTGGTTAGGAATTGTTCACTCATTATCTCACCAGGTTGGTGCTTTGTTTGGCGTTCCACACGGTGCTTGTAATGCGATCTTCTTACCGAATGTGATTCGTTTCAACTCAAAAGAAAGCAGCCGTTTTCCTGATTTAGCAAAAGTGATCGGTAAAGAAACCACTGAAGAGTTAGCACAGGCGATTGAAACTCTGAGATCTGAAGTTAACAATCAAACTGCGATCAAAGAATTCGGGATCTCTCGTGAAGACTGGGATAAAAATCTTGACTTTATGGCAAACAATGCATTTTTAGACCCTTGTACAGGTTTCAATCCTAGAAAACCAACCGTTGAAGAGTTGAAAGATATTTATAACGCTTGTTATGAAGGTCTTGTTTATTCCGAGGAAAAAGTTTTAAATGTAGCTTTGTAATTCAAATTAAGTAAAACCATCCAATTTGTATAAACCCTTAAACTAGTTTAAGGGTTTTTCTTAAGCTTGTTTATGGAGTTCTGTGGATCATTAATACTAGTTTTGTTTCAATATTTAATTTTAAAAATTATGAAAAAAACAGCAATTACTGCACTTGCAGTGTTCGCACTTTCAATGGGATTCTCATCCACAACGAATGCACAAAAACAAAATACTAAAGCAGTTTCTGTAAAATCAAATTCAGATAAGACGGAAGTTGTAAAGCTTGTGAAAGATTACTTTGCAGCATTAAACAGTTCAGACGCTTCCAAAGTTGTGTCCTTATTTACAACAGATGGTGTTCTGTTGGCTCCCGGTGCTCCAACAGCAACAGGTTCTGAGCAGGTAAAAGGAACATTCCAATATGTGTTTGATAATTTTAAATACAGTCTGACTGTTACAATTGGCGAGGTTGTTGTTGATAAAGATTACGCATTCGCAGCGTCTACTTCTAAGGGTTCTTTTGTCATCAAATCAAGCAACCAAACGGTTGAGGATGATTTCAGGGAAACTTTTGTTTTGAAAAAAGTTGGCGGACAGTGGAAGATTGCAAGATATATGTACAACAAATCAAAATAACAAAATGAGCCGGAATTTTTTCGGCTTTTTTTAAAACTAAGATATGATAAGATTTATCAAATTTAAAAAAGATGTGAAGAAGCCTTTAACATCTTTATCTTTATTACTTACTTTAATGATTTCGACATCCACTATTTCCGCTCAGAATATCAAGCTTGAAGAATCAAATTTTACAGCGGTGCAAACTTCAGTTTCAATAGAAAAAATCGAAGGAAAGAAAGCGGTGAAAGTCATCAAGTCGAAGGCAGTTGTCAAAGATGATGAAGCGACCTATGCTAAAGTGAATGATTTGAAATTCAGAGATGGAATAATTGAGGTGGAAGTTCTTTCAAGGTTACTTCCGGATGCGCCAGAGCACGCCAGAGGATTTATCGGTCTGGCTTTTAGAATTGATGATGATAATTCAAAATTTGAGAGCATATACATCCGACCGACCAACGGAATAGCAGACGACCAGCTAAGACGAAACAGAAGCATCCAGTATTTTTCGTATCCTGATTTTAAATTTACCGATTCAAGGAAATCAGCGCCGGGCGTTTACGAAACTTATGCGGATATGGCTTTGAACCGTTGGATAAAACTTAAAATTGAAGTGAAAGGGGCGAAAGCAAAACTCTACATTGACAATGCAAAACAACCGAATCTCATCGTGAACGATCTGAAAATGGGCGCAGGACCATCTGGTTTTGTAGGGCTTTTTGTAGATATAGGAACGGAAGGGTATTTTAGGAATTTGAAAATTTATCCGGCTCAATAATATGAAGTCAGTTATAAAAAAACAGGAACGATATTTAAATTGTTCCTGTTTTTTTGATCTATAATTAAGATTATTTCGACTGATTGGAAAGCCATTTCACCACGTCACCCAACATCTGCTGGTTAACAGTATGGTCTTCCGGATATTGATGAAATTCAGGCTGTAAACCTTTGCTGTGAAGATAATCTATGGCGTCTGTTGCATATCCAAACTTCAAAACAGAATCGTGTGTTCCGTGGGAAACAAAGATGTTCAGCTTTTTCAGTCTTTCATCAGATACGATCAATGGTCTTACTTCCGAAAGCAATCTTCCGCTCATCACGGCGATTCCCTTTATTTTTTCTGGTTCCGTCAAAGCCACACTGTAACTCATAATTCCACCCTGACTGAATCCCATCAGATACACCTGCTCTTCATCGAAGTCCTCCACGTTTTTCAAATCATCGATGAACTGTATGATTTCTTTTCTTGAATTTTCCGCCTGCTCCTCATTGATGATAGAACGGTCCGGCATGATCTGCGCCTGAAACCACGCATAGCCATTGGGTCTCAAAGTCAGAGGTCCTCTTGCGGAAACTACCAAAAAGTTTTCTGGTAAAGCATCTGCAAAAGAAAACATATTCTGTTCATTGCTTCCCACACCGTGCATTAAAATAACCAATGGTGTTTTCTCCGTTTTTATTTTGGGTTGTCTTACCAAATAATGTAAGCTCGGTTTTTTGTCTGTTGTTATCATTTTAAAACTTAAACTGATTAAAATTATGGACGCTAAAAAAGCAAACGCCCAAACATACTTTGTTTTTATCACGCTTTATCGATTTTTACCGACATCATATTCAGTGAACCTGCCACCAGACCGTCATTGAAGATGGTCGCCTTTTCATCTTTTTCTTGTAGGCCCAACGTGTAGAGTAGAGGTAAGTAATGTTCAGGAGTTGGGATAGACATTTGAACTTCTTTTCCCAACTGGTCATATCTGATCAAGGATTTGTGGTCGCCATCTGTGATGAGGTTTTTCAGTTTTTCATTCGCAGTTGTTGCCCAGTCAAAAGCATATCCCGGAACCATCATTTTATCCCACGCGGCCATTCTTAGATTGTGAACGGTATTACCACTTCCGATAATTAAGACGCCTTTTCTTCTCAATGCTGAAAGTTCTTTTCCTAAAGCATAATGATATTCAGGATCTTTGGTATAGTCCATACTCATTTCGATAACAGGAATATCTGCGTTGGGATAAAGAAATTTTACAACTGTCCAGCATCCGTGGTCAAGCCCCCAGTCTTCATTCAGTCCAACTTGTGTCGAAGTAATGAGTTTCTGTGTTTCCAAAGCCAGATCCGGACTTCCCGGCGCTGGATATTGCACATCAAATAATGCCTGAGGAAATCCGCCAAAATCGTGGATGGTCTGTGGCTGCTGCATTGCGGTCACAAATGTTCCTTTGGTTTCCCAGTGTGCAGAGATGCAAAGAATTGCTCTCGGTTTCGGCAATGTTTTTGCGACAGCCTGGAAACCCTGTGTAAAGATGTTGTCATCAATTGCATTCATCGGGTTTCCGTGCCCCAAAAAAAGTACCGGCATTCGTTCTGTGGGAGCCAGATTGTCTGTTAAACTGTGCAATGTATTGAGTTTCATCGCAGCGGCTCCAAGTGGTAAAAGTGCCATAGCTTTTAAAAAATCTTTTCTATTCATAAAAAACCTGTAGACAGATTTGTTATTTGTTCATAATTTGATCCATATAAGACTTGTTGTCCCAGAACAGATACTCTTCGCTCATTGTTCCGTCTGTGTTCCAGATTCCGATGGTTGCCATTGGAAGTTTGAATTTTTTTCCTGTTGGCTGGATGAATGTTCCGTCACCAAGCGGCATTGGTTTGGTGAAAGTCCCTTCCATATAACCCATCACGGCAGTCATATTTCCGCTACCCAATTTCAACGGATGTTCTTTGATTCTTGTATCAGGTGCGTAAACGAACATTGCGTCCAAAGTTTTGATGTGTTGCTCAATTCCTTTTTCGGTGTGTCCGTCCGGGAAATGTACTAAGATATCTTTGGCGTGGCTTTCGTGAAGTCTTGTCCAGTCTCTGTTGCTGAATACGGTGTAATCCAAAGTGTCGAAAGTAGCTAGGTTTTTAGCGATAATTTCGTTGGACGCAGCTAATTCTTTAATTTGTTTTAAAGCTTTATCAGATTCAGCTGACTTTTTAGTTTGTGCTTTGGCTGTGAACATTGTTACGAATGCTGCAGCGATTAATCCTTTTGTTAAGAATGATGTGTTCATTTTTTGTTTGTTTAAAAATTATGGTACAAATTTCCGAAACAAACGATATGAAGAGATAACACAAATCGGCAGAATAGTTGTGATTTTAGGAAATGATCTTTGCCATTTCTTTTCGGTATTCCGAAGGCGTGAAGCCAGATTTCTTTTTAAAAGCGTGGGTGAAATAGGTTTTTTCATTAAAGCCAAGCTCGTAGCCGATCTCAGCAATCGTCTTATCTGTTGTTATTAAAAGGTTTTTAGCTTCCGTTAGTTTTCTGGTTTCAATGATTTCTGAAACGCTTTGATGCAAAATATCCTGACAGATGAGATTCAAGTTTCTTGTACTCATAAAAAGCTTCTCTGCATAGAAATTCACATCTTTGGCTTCCATAAAATGTTCATCCAAAAGTTTCAAAAAATTCTTGAACGTATTGCTCTGTATTTTTTTGGATTCATCATTATTGAGGTTGAGCTTTTTTCGTTCGGACTCAATAATCGTAAATAAACTGCTGAGCAATTGTCGGATAACTGACAAATCGGGGTTTGGTTGATTGTATTCCTGAAAGATAATTTCACAAATAACATTCAATCTGTCAAAACACTCATCCGTTTTCAGACAAATGTTCGCCTTGTCGTGATACGTAGAGTAGAGCTGAAAAACCGTATCAGCAATAAATTCACTTTTAAAACGAATGGCCCAGATGTCACATTTTCCATCTCTTGCCAAAGGTCTCACGCGATGTACTTTACCCTGTGCAATGAAGCTGACGAACGGTGCGTCCATTACCTGAGATTTAAAATCGATAAAATGTTCCAGCTGACCTGATTTTCCAATGAGTAATTCTTCGAAATCGTGGTTGTGCGGTTCATTGTCTAACTGGCTGATTCTTTGGGATTCAGCTAGATCGATTTTGAACATTTTAAAAATGTCGTTCATCATCTTAAATTAAACAATAAATTTAATGAAATTTGCTGTACAATGATCATTATTTTGTACTGCAGTTATAGATAAATTATTCAGCCAGATTGTTCTTTTTAAACATATGTTTTGGTAAATTTATCTCTCAATACAGTTTGGTGAAATCATCAACAATTCAAAAATAATCCGTTATGAATATTGACCTAAAAAATAAAAACGCTCTTGTCGGCGCTGCAACTCAGGGAATAGGTGCGGGCATTGCAACAGAACTCGCAAAATGTGGTGCCAACGTGACTTTGATGGCTCGGAATGAAGAGAAACTTAAAAAATCTGTTACTGAACTTCCTGTCATTAACCAAAATCAAAAACACCAATATCTCGTTGCCGATTTTTCTGATTTTGAAAGTTTTAAAACGATTATTACAGATTATTTTAAAGACAATAATATCGATATTCTGGTCAACAATACAAACGGTCCCGAGCCAGGAATGGCGGTTGATAAAAGCGTTGATGATTTTCAGAGAGCTTTTGATTTGCTTTTTAAAACCGTTTGCGAGACTACCGCTTTGGCATTACCTTATATGATTGAACAAAAGAACGGACGTATCATCAATGTTTCTTCTTTGTCTGTGAAAGAACCCATCAATAATTTAGTACTTTCCAACTCCATCCGTTCTGCAGTTGCGGCCTGGTCGAAGTCTTTGTCTAATGAAGTGGCGCAGCATAATGTGACTATCAATAATGTTTTGACCGGCTATTTCGATACTGAAAGAATTCAGAAATTAATTAAAGTTGAATCTGAGCAAAGTGGAAAATCACCTGAAGAAATTAGAAAAGCGAGAGAAAACAAAATCCCGATGAAACGTTTGGGAAAACCTGAAGAATACGGTCATCTTGTAACCTTTTTGGCTTCTGATTATGCGGCTTACATTACCGGAACGAATATTCCGCTGGATGGTGGATTGGCTAACATTTATTAAATAAATGTAAAGATCGGATAAGCTCTAAATCTTTTTTTCTGAAAGCTTTGTAGGTGAGTAACCAAAATGCTTTTTAAAAGCGTAAGAAAAGTGCGATAAGTTTTCGAATCCTGTTTCGTAATATACATCTACAGGTTTTCTTTTTTTCTCGCTCAATTCATAATACGCAAGTTCTAAACGTTTCTCGGTAAGCCATTTTTGTGGTGTGGTTTTAAAAGCGATTTTAAAATCCTTTTTAAATGTAGTCAGGCTTCTTCCGGTGAGATAAGCAAATTTTTCAATCGCCATATTGAACATAAAATTCTTCTCCATAAAATCTGCAATACTGATCTTTCCGGGTTCTGAGAAATCAGCCAGAATACCGTCTATATTTTGATCGATATTGCGAAGGATTGTCAGTATTTCCTCTATTTTTAAAGCGGTTATTTTTTCAGGCAGTTCACTTTCCAATTCGAAATAGGGTATTATTGAGGAAAAAAAACTTTCCAGCAAAGGATGTTTTTCAAAGGTGAGGATCTTCTGGTTATGGTGTTCTGATGATCTGATGGGATTTTTAGTAAAAAAAGTCTTCAGCCTCTCGGTGGTCAGGGTCATAACCACAGATCTGTAGTTTCTGCCATCTTTCGGATATTTGATCAGCGTACATAATTGATTTCTGGGAAACAGCAGCATATCGCCGGATCCAAAAGTATGTGTTTTGTCTGCCAGGATGATCTTCATCTCACCTGAGATGATCTTTACAACAGAATGGTGCTCAAGGACAATTTCATCTTTGAAGTATTTTTCCTCTATGCAGGCAAGAACGATCTCAGCATAGTTATTTTGTTTTTTTTCTGCCATAAACCTTAAATCTATCAAATTTACAAAAAACATATCAGAGCAGTATTTTTCTGTCCTGATATGATTGTGTTTGAACTGTTACTGTCTGTCTTTAGAAAATACTAAATGATGAATTTAACACCGGTTAAATTTTCACTTAATATCCACAGCTCCTTTGCCGATGTTTCATCCAGGGCATAATCCAGAACACCTGATAATTTTTTAATATCCGTCATTCTGTCTGCAAAATTTTCCTGGCTTTCATCTATAGAGTGATCTACTTCCGCGATATTGTTGTTTTCGCAATAAACGCCTCCTATTTCATTCAAATCCGGGCTGGTGGCTACCGATACGGTTGTAGAAGCACCTTGAGAAATTGTTTTTAATCCTTTCAACGCATCTCTTACTACGTCACCATTTTCATCATAAACACCTAAACCGGAAAGTTGTTCATCTGTAAGATGTCTTTTAAGGTCTGTTTCTACAATGGCTCCGGGATGTAATGAATAAGCTCTTACACCATAATCTTTACCTCTGTTATCCAGCTCTACCGAGAACAGGATATTGGCAGTCTTGGATTGACCGTAACCCAGCAAGGTTTCATATTCCCTTTTCTCAAAATTAGGATCTTCAAAATTGAATTTTGAATAATGGTGTCCCCAGGAAGAAATATTGATCACTCTTGCGCCCTCGGCCTCAACCAAGGCTTTCCATAGTCTGGAAGTTAATTGGAAATGACCGAGATGATTTGTTGATAATTGAGATTCATAACCACGACTGTCCCTTTGCAAAGGCACCCACATAATTCCGGCGTTATTGATCAGAACATGTAATGGTCTTTCAGATGACATAAATTTTTCTGCAAATGAATCTATGGAAACAGGATCCATCAGATCCATTGTTTCCAGCTCCACATTTGCGATTCCTGCCAGATTATTCTTTGCTTTTTCCGTATCTCGTGCCGGTACGATCACCGTTGCTCCGGCCGATGTTAATGCCTTAACGGTTTCTAATCCTATCCCCGCATAACCACCAGTGACGATAGCGATTTTCCCGGTAAGATCAATTCCTTTAATAACTTCCATTGAAGTTGAAGCCCCATTAAATCCTGAGTTGATTGGTTGCTGTAATGCACCTTGGTAATTGTTGTTTGACATATAAATCTGTTTTTTGTTGATACAAATTTAGATTGGTATGCAAAGGTTAACTTTGTTTAGAAGTCGTGTTTTACTTTGTTTATAGGTTGTGGCAATTATTTACAATTTTGATGATTTAATCAAAGATTTTATACAATGCGGTAAATGATCAAGTCAATTTGAAAAGAGAATGAACTGCAATTATTTATTTAAAGTTCCATTGATATATTTAATGAAGAGTATTTTTTAAATAACAAAAACTCCTGATAAAAATATTTATCAGGAGTTTTTAGTTCAGGTTTTAGATTAAATTATTTCACATCAAAAATGTAAGTTTTACCTTTTTCAGTATTAAAATCAAAAAGTTGAGTTTCCCTAACAGCGAATCCTTTCATTTCAGCTTGATCAGATTTTAAAGGTGTTTTAATGGAATTAACCTGATAATATTCGTTGGGGTTTTCACCTTTTGCGGTGATGAAAGTTGTTTTTGATTTTAGCTGTATATTTTTTGCCAATCTAATTCTCGCATTCCCACCCAAAGTAGATTTAATGGTCAGTTTTGTCAGTTTGGAATTTTTCCAATCCATATCGATTTCAAAACCACCTCTTGCTTTCAATCCTTTCACAGAGCCGTTTGGTAAAGCATCTGGAAGTGCAGGCAAAAGATAGAGATAGCCATCATAACTTTGTAAAAGCATCTCAGCAATCCCGGAAGTACAGCCGAAATTTCCGTCAATCTGAAACGGCGGATGCGCATCCAAAAGGTTAGGATAAGTTCCTCCGGATTGTCCTTTGCTTTCCATCGGAGCTGGCGTCAATTGGTCTGAAATCAATTTAAAAGCACGGTTTCCATCCAATAATCTTGCCCACCAGTTCACTTTCCAACCCATTGACCAACCTGTGGATTTATCGCCACGGTAAATCATAGAATTCTTTGCTGCTTCCGCTAAATTTGCGTTTCTGAACGGCGAAATCTGACCTGATGGAAACAGACCGTACAGATGAGAAATATGTCTGTGTTTATCATCGGTTCTGTCCATATCGGTGAGCCATTCCTGCAACTGGGCGTGTTGCCCGATTTGCATTGGCGGAAGTTTACTCAAAGTCGATTTTATCTCATCCGAAAGACTTTTGTCCAGATTTAAAGCTTTTGAAGCATTGATGAAATTATTAAATACATCAAACACCAACTGGTTGTCCATCGTCGTTCCTGCCGTGATGCTTACATTTTTGAAGTATTTGTTTTCGGGAGACATTGAAGGCGATACCACGAGATACTTTTTCGAAGGGTCTTGTTGGAGAACATCCAAATAAAATAAGGCGCATCCTTTCAAAGCTTCGTAGTTCTTCTTTAGAAATTCTTTATCTCCGGTGTACAGATAGTGGTTCCAGACGTGTTGGGTAAGCCATGCTCCGCCCATTGGCCACATTCCGTAGAAACCGCCGTCTACAATTCCTGTAATTCGCCACAAATCGGTATTGTGATGCATATTCCAGCCTCTTGCATGGTACATTTCTTTTGCGGATTCCTGTCCTGTAACCGATAAATCCTGAATCATATCAAACAAAGGCTCGTGCATTTCGGAAAGATTGGTGTTTTCTGCCGGCCAATAATTCATTTCTGTGTTAATGTTCACTGTGTATTTACTGTCCCAGGCCGGATTTAATTGATAATTCCAGATTCCCTGAAGGTTTGCGGGCTGCGTTCCCTGTTGTGACGAGGAAATCAAAAGATATCTTCCGAACTGAAAATACAGAGCCACCAAATCCGGGTCGCTGGAATTTCCAAACTCTTTAATTCTGACGTCTGTAGTTTTTTTCGCCTGCTCATTTGTCCCCAAATCTAAACTGACCCGCTTAAAATATTTTTGATATTTATCAATATGAGCCTTGAGTTCAGCGTCGTACTTTTTATTTAATGCTGATTTCAAATACTCTGAAACTCTCACATCAGGATTTCCGCTAAGGTCATTGTATTTTTTAAAATTGGTGGCGATAGAAACATAAATGACCACTTCATCCGCACCCGAAATATTCAGTTGGTCATCGGTCGAGGTCAGTTTCCCACCTTTTAAAATGGGAAGAGCGATGGTTTTAAAATTAATTTTACCTGTTTTGTTATCTGCTGAGCCGCTTGTTCCATTGATGACCAATTGGTTTTTCTTAGTAAAGATTGATTTTTTCAGATGTGGGGTGGAAGCATTGAGATTGAAATTCAGACTTCCTTTTTTGCTGGAAGTTAGTTTGATCATAATCACATTATCCGCAAATGACGAGAAAATTTCACGTTTGAAAGTCACACCATTCACTTCGTAAGAAACTGTGCTGATGGCTTTTTCAATGTCTAAGGTCCTGTTATAATTCTTAAAATTTTCGTGACCCTTGAAATCTAAAAATAAATCGCCCATCGTCTGATACGGCATTCCATAATTTAAATCTTTCGGAGCAGTTCTCGGGTAAGTGTTATTGGTAAGGTCCTGCGCTTTTTCAAACTGACCTTCATTGATTAACCTGCGAACTTTCTGGATGCTGTCAAATGTATTTTTGGGAACATTATTTCCGGGTTCTCCAGCCCAGATGGTTTCTTCATTCAACTGCAGATGCTCCTGAATGGCGCCACCAAAAACCATTGCTCCCAACTTTCCGTTTCCGATGGGCAAAGCCTCATTCCAGTTTTCTGCAGGTTTGTTATAATTTAATTTTAAATTTTGCTGTGCCTGAACGGAAATAGAAATGACTGTTCCGACGATAAAAAATGCAATTTTACTTCTGACCATTATTAATTTAAGTTTTAATCTGACGTTATTTTGAAACGACAGGATAGGGTTTTAAAACTAATGATTTTAAATCATATGCAACCATATCTTTAATTATATGATAAGGGTGTATTGGTTATTATTTTATATATTGACAATCAGTTAGATGTAATATTGTGTTTCATTCTATAGTAGCTCGTTTTAATGATTTTACCTGTTTTGTAATGCATTTTGATTACCAAAAACCACCAGTATTTCAATATAAAGTAATCGATTACACAGAATATCTACATTTATTTTAAATTAAATTCAAGAGTAAGTTATTTGATTTGAAGCAGGAGATATTTGAATGTATGCGAACTATTTTTTATACATTTGTCAGGTGAAATTTTTAAGACTCATATTGACCATCTACTTCATCGCATTATTGGTAATGCCTTGCAGTGATGTTAATGCACAGTCGGTTTCTCTTAATCATTCTGAAATTTCACCGAATAGAGAGCGTTCTCATTCTACGGAGAAAGATGATGCCTGTTCTCCTTTCTGCTTTTGCAGCTGTTGTCAAATAACAGTTACCGCTTTTAAAATTGGACCGTTATTAGAAATTCCTTCAAAGATCCCTGTCTATTTTTCCAAAAAGATTCTTTTTCATAAGAACAATATTGCCTATCAGGTTTACGACCACATTTGGCAACCTCCAAAGATTTAATTTTTTATCGATTTTTTGAAAGACGTTGCAGTTGATGCAATTGTCTTTAATAGTACGTTTGCTGTATTATGAATGATGATTTGACTCGTCAGCTCATTACTCTGCAGCAATTTCAATATAAAATTAAATCAAATTCTGTGTTAGATAAAATCATAAAATTTAGCATCAAGAACAAGATTATCATTGGTATCATGACCTTGTTCCTGATTATTTGGGGCGTCTGGAGCGCAACCAAATTACCGATAGATGCTGTTCCTGACATTACCAATAATCAGGTTCAAATCATTACCGTTTGTCCAACTTTAGCCGGACAGGAAGTGGAGCAGTTGGTCACTTTCCCGATAGAACAAAGTATCGCCAATATTCCCGATATAGAGGAGACCCGAAGCATCTCAAGATTCGGATTGTCTGTGATTACTGTTGTTTTTAAAGAAAATGTGGATGTCTATTTTGCCCGCCAGCTAATAACTGAAAAACTTAAGGAAGCGACTGAGGAAATTCCGAAAGGAGTTGGGACACCGGAACTTTCACCTGTCAGTACAGGTTTGGGAGAGGTATATCAATATATTCTCCATCCGAAAAAAGGTAGTGAAAAAAAATACTCCTCCAAAGAACTGCGGACAATGCAAGACTGGATTGTAAGAAGACAATTGAACGGAACACCCGGTGTTGCAGAAGTCAACAGCTTTGGTGGAGAACTGAAACAATACGAAGTTGCAGTCGACCCAAATCGTCTCAGAGCAATGGGAGTCAGCATCACAGACCTTTTCACAGCATTGGAAAAGAACAATCAGAATACGGGAGGTGCATATATTGACAAAAAACCAAATGCTTATTTCATCCGTGGAATCGGCGTTGTGACGTCTCTTGATGACATTAAAAACATTGCCATTGTTAATAAAACAGGCAATGTTCCGATTTTTATAAAAGATGTTGCTGATGTTCGATTGGGAAGTGCCATCCGTTACGGCGCAATGACCTACAATGGTCAGGTAGATGCAGTTGGCGGAATTGTAATGATGCTGAAAGGTTCGAATAGCAATGAGGTTGTTAATTTAATTAAAGATAAAATTCCAACGATTCAAAAGTCTTTGCCCAATGATGTGCTCATCGAACCGTTTCTTGACCGAACCGACCTTGTGGGAAGAGCCATTAATACGGTACAGAAAAACCTTATTGAAGGCGCACTCATTGTGATTTTTGTTCTGGTCGTATTCTTAGGTAATTTTAGAGCAGGATTGATTGTTGCTTCTGCGATTCCGTTAGCATTGCTATTCGCATTGGGAATGATGAATGTTTTTGGAGTCAGCGCCAACTTAATGAGCCTTGGCGCAATAGATTTTGGATTGATTGTCGACGGAGCGGTCATTATCGTTGAAGCCACACTTCATCATTTAGGTTTAAGAAAATCTACGCAAAAATTGACGCAGTCGGAGATGGATGAGGAAGTTTTTCTTTCGGCATCCAAAATCAGAAATAGTGCGGCATTTGGCGAAATTATTATCTTAATCGTTTACATTCCAATCTTAACCTTAGTTGGTGTGGAAGGGAAAATGTTCACGCCAATGGCTAAAACGGTTGGTTTTGCGATTTTAGGTGCTTTGATTTTATCATTGACCTACATTCCAATGATGAGCGCATTGTTTTTATCTAAAACAGTTTCGACGAAAGAAACTTTTTCAGATAAAATGATGAATAAGCTGCAAAGTATTTATCAGCCATTGTTGCGACGCGCTTTGCAGTTAAAATACATCATTGTTTCTGCCACAATTGTTTTATTTGCGGTTTGTATCGTCATTTTTTCAAGAATGGGTGGTGAATTTATTCCGCAGTTGCAGGAAGGTGATTTTGCGTTTCACTGCATTTTGCCACAGGGAAGTTCGCTGACCCAAAGTATTGAAACTTCTATGCAGGCTTCAAGAATTATCAAACAATTTGATGAAGTGAAAATGGTTGTCGGCAAAACAGGTTCCGCTGAAGTTCCTACTGACCCGATGCCGCCCGAAGCTTCTGATTTAATTATTGTTCTTAAACCACAAAGCGATTGGAAAACCAAGAAATCGTATAATGAATTATCAGATGAAATTTTAGAAAAATTAGAGCTGATTCCAGGTATATTCTTTGAAAAAAACCAGCCGATACAGATGCGTTTTAATGAATTGATGACAGGAATCCGGCAAGATGTGGCCGTGAAAATTTTTGGTGAAAATCTGGATTCTCTTGCCATTTATGCTGAAAAAGTAAATAAAGTGATTCAAACTGTTGAGGGTACGACAGCTCCTCAGATTGAGCGAATCAGCGGACTTCCACAAATCAATGTGGAATATGACCGGACAAGAATGGCCAATTACGGATTGAATATCGAAGACGTTAATAATACCTTAAGCACCGCATTCGCAGGAAAATCTGCAGGTCAGGTTTTTGAGAATGAAAGACGTTTTGATTTGGTCGTTCGTTTAGACAGCCTTCACAGAACCAATATTGATGATGTCAATAATCTGATGATTTCAACAAGCACAGGAAACCAGATTCCTCTTTCTCAGGTGGCGAATATCAGCTACAAACTCGGTCCCTCACAGATTAGCCGAGAAGAAGGAAAACGCAGAATTGTTATTGGATTTAATGTGAAAGACCGTGATGTACAAAGTGTGGTGAATGATATTCAGGCAAAATTGGATAAGCAAGTCAAGTTGCCTTCGGGATATTACTTCACGTATGGCGGACAGTTTGAGAATCTTAAGGCCGCAAGCAAAAGGTTGATGGTTGCGGTTCCTGTTTCTTTGCTTCTCATTTTTCTACTGCTTTATTTTACATTTAAATCGTTCAAACAGGCTGCTTTGATTTTTACAGCGATTCCGATGAGTGCAATTGGTGGAATTTTCGCATTGTTGATAAGAGATATGCCGTTCAGTATCAGTGCGGGAATTGGTTTTATCGCATTATTCGGGGTCGCGGTTTTGAACGGAATAGTTCTCATTGGAACCTTCAATCAATTGGAAAAAGATGGCGAAACGGATATTCTGAAACGTGTTTTTGAAGGGACTAAAATAAGACTTCGACCTGTCTTGATGACCGCTGCGGTGGCTTCTTTAGGATTTCTTCCAATGGCAATTTCAACAGGAGCCGGAGCAGAAGTGCAGAAACCTTTGGCAACGGTTGTGATTGGCGGATTGATAACGGCAACTTTCCTGACGTTATTCGTTTTACCAATGTTGTACCTAATTTTTAATACAAAATTCAGAAGAAAGAATTTAAAAATAAAAGCTTTAACAACGATTGTCGTTTTAGGATTTTTATTGATTGGACAAACTTTGAATGCTCAAACCACGAAAACTCTTTCCGT
This sequence comes from Chryseobacterium formosense, assembly GCF_900116415.1. Lineage (GTDB taxonomy): Bacteria > Bacteroidota > Bacteroidia > Flavobacteriales > Weeksellaceae > Chryseobacterium > Chryseobacterium formosense. Next base: position 402,559 of record NZ_FPAP01000001.1, read on the forward strand.
AGAAGAGGCAACAGAAATGGCGCTGACAAATAATTATTCAATACAATCAAAAGATTTGGATATTAAAGTTTCCGAAGCTTTGAAACCAACCGCCAACGAACTTCCGAAAATGAATGTCAGTACGCAATTGGGGCAATACAACAGTCCGAAATTTGACCAGTCGTTTTCAATTTCACAGAGTATTCCGTTTCCGACTTTGTTCAAAGCGAAAAAAGATTTGATTAATGAAGAAATCAAAGGCAAACAAATCAATAAGGAAATTACTGCAAATGAGCTTGCAAAACAGGTGAGAACTTATTTTTATCAGATTGAATATCTGCATTACAATCAAAACAAATTGATGAAACTCGACAGTTTGTATCAGGATTTTATCAGGATTGCAACCGTACGATTCAATGCAGGAGACATCAAGAAAATAGAGATCAGTACGGCGGAAACTCAGAAAGGAGAAATCAATCTGTTATTAAATCAAAATAAAATTTATCTGAAAAATGCCTATAAAAATCTGAAAATTCTGCTCAATACGGATGAAGATATCGAAATTCCGCTCAATAAAAATTATCAGCCACTGAAGGCAGAATATGTTCTTGACAGTTCCACCATTGCAAATCATCCGACGGTTAAAGCTTTCTATCAGGAAATGGAAATTGCCGAGAAGAACAAAAATGTGGAGAAATCACAAGGTTTGCCGGAGTTCAGTTTGGGTTACACCAACCAGTCTATTATTGGTTTTCATACCGTGAATGGTCAGGAAAAATATTATAATGCTGGAAATAGGTTCAATGTTGCCAACGTCGGTATTTCAATTCCGTTGACGTTTGGAGCGACTAAAGCAAGAATCCAGTCTTTGGATTATCAGAAGCAAATCGCAGAATCCAATGCTAAACTTCAGCAAAAACAATTGACAGCTCAGTTGGAAAATGCATTAAGCCAATACCAGCAGGATGTTTTACAATATGAATATTATGTGAATCAGGCTTTACCTAATGCCGAAAAAATCGTGAAAGCAGGACAACTCGGATACAAAACCGGAGAAATTTCCTACGTCGAATATCTTTTTGCCTTACAGACAGCCACCAACATTCAGCTAAAATATTTGGAATCCATTCAACAGGTCAATCAGTCTGTCATCACCATTAATTCTTTAATCAATCAATAAAATGAAACAACATATCATCTATACAGCTTTTGCTTTAATTTTTCTCGTAAGCTGCGGAAAGAAAGATTCAAATGAATCTGAGAGTGAAATTAAAACCGAGAAAACAGAAGAACACGGCGAGGAAGCTCCACAAACCATTGCGAGCCTTACGGAAGAACAGATGAAAGCGGTCGGCATCACTTTGGGGAAAATCGAAATGAAGGAACTGACTTCCACGATTAAAGCAAATGGCGCATTACGTGTTCCTAATAATAATAAAGCAACTATCACTTCAATGTATGGTGGAATTATCAAAACTCTGAATGTGCAAATTGGGGATTTTGTAAAAAAAGGACAGGTGATTGCCTCTATTTCAAATCCAGAGTATATACAATTGCAGGAGCAATATTTAACTGTAAAAAGCAGAATTGCATTTGCCGAGCAGGAATACAAAAGACAAAAAGAATTGTTTGATAATGATGCCGGAGCCAAGAAAAACCTTCAAAGTTCCGATGCTGAACTGAAAACTCTGAGAACACAACGTTCATCTTTGCAGAGACAGCTTCAGATCATGGGAATTAATCCTGCGAATATCAGTAACGGAAATTTAAGGTCTGGCTTAGCTATTACATCGCCAATCAGCGGAACGGTCAGCAATATTTCTGCGCAGATAGGAAGTTATGTCGACATTTCATCGCCAGTTGCAGAAGTGATTGACAATGGCTCTTTACATCTCGATCTGCAGGTTTTTGAAAAGGATCTGCCTAAGATGAAAGTTGGGCAGATCGTTCATTTTAAACTCACTAATAATCCAGAAACCGAGTATGATGCCAAGATTTACAGCATCGGTTCATCTTTTGAAAATGACAGCAAAACCATCTCGGTTCACTGTTCAGTCACAGGAAACAAAGCGGGATTAATAGATGGAATGAATATCACAGGAATCGTAAGTCTTGATAAAAGTACAACACCCGCAGTTCCTAACGAAGCGATTGTAGAAGCCGACAGCAAATACTACATTTTCATTAAAACTGACAAAAAACCGGAAGAACATCACGCAGAAGAAAGCGAATATCAGGACGAACAGAAAGCGCCCGAGAAAGAATCAAAAGCCATTAATTTTGAAAAGATTGAAGTGGTGAAAGGTTCTTCTGATATGGGTTACACGGCAATAACGACAGTCAATGAAATTTCAGACGATGCTGAAGTTGTTGTGAAAGGAGCATTTTTTGTCAATGCAAAATTGAGTAATTCGGGAGAACACGAACATTAATCAAAATAGATAAATTACAATGTCAAATAATATAAATCACGAAAATCAACCTGAGAAAAAGCCAACTCCACAGGAAGAGAAAATCTACGAAGAAGCAGGTGCTAAAAAAATAATTGACGATGACGGATGCTGTTCTTCCAAGAAAGGCAAACCTGAAAAACACAGCGATGACGATGGTCACGACCACGATCACGATAATTCTGATAAAACAACATTCCAGATGTTTTTGCCGGCAATTGTTTCTTTCTTCGTGCTTTTGGCAGGGATAGTAATCGATAATTTCATTCTGCAGGGGTGGTTCAAAGACTGGGTCAGAATTATCTGGTATGCAGTTGCTTATATTCCCGTTGGTCTGCCGGTTCTGAAAGAAGCTTATGAAAGCATTATAAAAGGCGATATTTTTTCGGAGTTTTTTCTGATGAGCATTGCGACAGTTGGCGCATTTGCAATTGGGGAATATCCGGAAGGTGTGGCGGTCATGTTGTTTTACAGCGTTGGTGAAGTATTCCAGACGCTTGCAGTTTCAAGAGCGAAAAGTAATATCAAAGCACTCTTGGATCAGCGTCCTGACGAAGTAACCATCCTTGAAAACAATCAGCCTAAAACCATCCCTGCAGATCAGGCAAAAATTGGCGATATCATCCAATTAAAGTCAGGTGAAAAGTTAGCTTTGGATGGGGAATTAATAAGCGATTCAGCATCATTCAATACGGCTGCTTTGACTGGTGAGAGCAAACCTGATACAAAAAACAAAGGCGAAAGTGTATTGGCAGGAATGATCAATCTCCAAACCATTGCCCAGGTAAAAGTGACAACGGCTTACGAAGACAGTAAGTTGAGCAAAATACTGGAATTGGTACAGAATGCAACGGCTCAGAAAGCACCAACCGAACTTTTTATCCGAAAATTTGCAAGGGTCTATACACCGATCGTTGTAGGATTAGCAGTACTGATCTGCTTTCTACCATACTTTTTTGTAGATGAGTATATCTTCAGGGATTGGCTTTACAGAGCATTGGTCTTTCTGGTTATTTCTTGTCCGTGTGCTTTGGTCATCAGTATTCCTTTGGGTTATTTCGGGGGAATTGGCGCAGCTTCAAAAAATGGAATTTTGTTTAAGGGGAGTAACTTCTTAGATATTATTGCCAATATTCAGAATGTCGTGATGGACAAGACCGGAACGATGACAGAAGGTGTCTTCAAAGTTCAGGAAGTCAACATCAAACCGGAATTTGATAAGGATGAACTGCTGAAAATGGTCAATGCTTTAGAAAGCAAAAGTACACATCCAGTTGCCACGGCAATCCACGATTATGTGGGCAAAATAGATCAATCTTTAGAACTTCAGAATACAGAAGAAATCGCAGGACACGGACTGAAAGCGAATGCCAAAGGAAAAGAGCTATTGGTAGGGAATTTCAAATTGATGGACAAGTTTAGTATTCAATATGACATTGATCCATCAGAGATTATATATACTGTGATTGCGATTGCCTATGACGGGAAATTCGCAGGCTATATTACGATTGCTGACAATATCAAGGAAGATGCAAAACAAACGGTAGAAAGATTACACAGTTTAAATGTGAAAGCTACAATGCTAAGCGGTGATAAAAGTACCGTTGTAAAATTTGTAGCCCAACAGTTAGGAATTGATAATGCTTTTGGAGACCTATTACCCGAAGATAAGGTCAATAAAGTGAAAGAGATCAAATCCCGAAATGAAACCGTTGCATTTGTAGGAGATGGTGTAAATGATGCGCCTGTTGTAGCGTTGAGCGATGTGGGAATTGCGATGGGTGGACTTGGAAGTGATGCCACCATTGAAACCGCAGATGTAGTGATTCAAGACGATAAGCCTTCCAAAATACCGATGGCGATCAATATTGGAAAACAAACAAGAAAAATTGTCTGGCAGAATATTATCCTGGCTTTCGCAGTAAAAGGGGTAGTTCTTATTCTTGGAGCAGGCGGATTGGCAACAATGTGGGAAGCCGTCTTTGCGGATGTAGGAGTAGCTTTACTGGCAATTTTAAATGCAGTGAGGATCCAGAAAATGAAATTCTAATAAAAATTTAGACGTATGCAATTACTTAGGGACTCAGATTTTGTTCATAGTATACTTTACTGATGCAGAAATAATTTTTTCGGTACCTTCAGATCTTAGAATTAAATTTATAAAAATTGAAAAATAAGAATCTAGATATAAAGCAATATGAACTTTCGCCGCAGGCAAAAGCAGGAATTGTCATTGTAAAGATGGAAGATCGGGAAACTGAAGAACACGATGTTTCCAAACCGCACCGTGATGACCACTGTCAATTGATGCTTGCTGTAAGTGGAAATTTTAAATTGAATGTCGATTTTGAAACCATTGAGTTCAACGCTCCGGCATTACTTTTCGTATTTCCGGAGCAGGTTCATCAGGTGATCGAAGTGAAAGATTCCAAAGGTTGGATGATCAGCTTTGATCCTTCACTTATTGATAAAGAAGTGCTTCAGCTATTAGAACATCAATTTAGTAATCCGTTTTTGCTTCAGCAGGAATCTGTTTTCTTTCAGCAAGTGATCATCCTAATGGATTTTATTGAAAAAGTACAATTACAAAATACCAATCACTATCTTCAAAAAACTGTCAGCTCTTTATTGAATGCGCTACTGAGCTTTGTTGCCGGAGAATTGATTGCTAATTTACCGATGATAAAAGGGAAAGAAAAACGCAGTATCATCATTAAGGAAAACTTCATCAAGCTGACCAAAGAACATTTCAAAACCTGGAAGCAACCAGCGAAATATGCTTCTGCACTTTCTATTTCAACGTCTCATTTGAACGACACTGTAAAATCATTGACGGGAAGTTCGGTTTCCGCTCATATTCAGGAAGTATCCATGTTGGAAGCTAAAAGATTGCTTTATTTTACAGATAATGCAGTTAAGGAGATTGCTTACGAAGTGGGTTATGATGAGCCTGTTTATTTTGGAAAACTGTTTAAAAAAATAACAAAATTGACGCCTCTTGAGTTTCGGAAGAAATTCCGTGATAAAGACTATTCTTCCTCTGATTGAAACTATCATCAAGGTTGATCACGTGAGTAGATTTGCATTGTAATTAATACAATGATTAAGATGCAAAACGAAATCAAAATCCCCATTATACTTAATGCCGTACGAAAAATTGGGGATGACTTTTTAAAAAAGTATAAACTAAATCCAATACCGCAAAGTATGGATGAGCTTTTGAAAGAATTGAAGAACATTGATACTTTATGTTTGGCTTCTTTAAAAAAAGATCTAACTCTTGAATTCCCCAATATTCCCTGGCATATCGGTGACGAATTTGATACCGATTCGCAAAGAAATCCTGCCGCAGTAGAAGAATATTGGCTGTGTGACGCAATGGATGGCGCTATCCAATATCTGCAACATATTCCTGGATGGACGATTAATTTGGTATTTATCCGTAATGGAAAACCGTTTTTCTCAGTTATTTATGATCCATTGGCCAACGAAATATTTTGGGCAAAAGATGGTGAAGGTGCTTTTATGAATGATAAAGCAATGAATATCAGTCGTAAAAAAGATTTTGCAGTGATGTTGGCTGTTTTCGAGTATGGACATCAGGACAAATCCAATAATCATTTGAATAAAAAAATTGGTTTTACAATCACACAACTGCTGGATAATTTCGGAATTGTAAGAAACTACGGACCGCACGGATTGCAACTGGCTTATGTTGGTGCCGGAAGAATCGATATGTTTATTCAGGAAGATCTCGATACATATAATTGGATCGCTGGATTGCTGATTGCCAAAGAAGCCGGAGCTGAAATTTTAACAACCGATGGAATTCCTTGGAAATGGGGAAGCGAAAGCCTTTTGGTCGCAGGCAAAAGTATTATTGAAAAATATCTCTCAATTAAATCTGAAAATTAAAATGAATATAGCAATCATAGGAGCCGGAGCCGGAATTGGATTAGAATCTGTCAATCAGGCTCTCGCAAAAGGACTTAAGGTAAAAGCACTATCAACAAAAACCGACCATATTCCCGATCATCCCAATCTGATTAAAATAAACGGAAGTGCAACCTCACCAGTTGACTTGAAAAAAGCAATCAAAGATTCAAATGCAGTTTTGATCACTGTCGGGACAAAAAATAAAAAAGCAACCACTCTTTTTTCTGATATTGCCAAAACAATTATTGATGTTACAGCTGAACTTAATTTTTCCTCGCCTGTTTTGGTCATTACAGGTTTTGGAACGGGAGAAAGTAAGAATTATTTAAGTTTCTTTATGCGGACGATCATCTCATTATTCCTGAAAGATCAGTATATCAATAAAACAGAAATGGAAGAACTCATTAAAAAAAGTCATTTGAAATGGGAGATCATACGACCCGGAATGCTCACCAACGGAAGTGCAACTTCAACTTACAGAGTATTATCCGGACTACAAAAAGGAATGAGAGTTGGAAAAATATCAAGAAGTGATGTAGCCAATTACTTGGTTAATGAAGCAGAAAATCAAAGATTTATACATCAATACGTAGCGTTGACAAATTAATAAAAAAATAGTGACCGATATAATTCTGTCACTATTTTTACATAAAATCATTGGTATCAAATAGTTTCTTTTGATGATGAAATTCCTTTAAATATTATAGCGATCTACTTTTAAAAACCATCATTTTTTTTCTCGTCATTTCATTGATCGTATAGGAGATTCCGCCCATTCCCAAAACTGAACTATCTCTTCCTCCAAACGGTGTCCAATCTACTCAAATTTTCTTTTGCGCTCAACTCAATTTTTTTTATTGGCAGGAGAGGTTCGCCAATAAGTTGTCATACATCTCACCAAATCTAAGAAGTCATTATAAAGCGGTTTGTATAAAAAGCAGCGGGGTTCGTATAATAACTGAAATAGCGCTTATCCTTTATTTTATTTTAGCCTCATATAATACATTTCTTTCTTTTGTGGAAGATAATAATCGAAAAATTATATGAGTAAAAAAATTATTATTCTGTTTCTGTTCATCTCCTGGTTAAATACATATGCCCAGAAGAATTGGACATTGAAACAATGTATAGAGTACGGGTTAAAGAATAACCGTAATAATACGATCTATGCCAATGAGAAACTGGCTGCCGATGCCAAAGCAAAAGAAGTGCTGGCGGATTACCTGCCTAAAGTAAGCTTGACCTCAACATTGGATAACAACCTTAAACTACAACAAAGTGTCATCCCCGCAGGAATTTTTGGGCCCGATGAGATTCGGGTGTCACTCACACAAAAATATAATTCCAACTTTGTAGGACAGTTAGATCAGGTAATTTATGACCAGTCGCTTTTGACCGGGTTGAAAGCCAACAAGTATAACAAACTAAGGGCTGATCTTAACATTGAACAGAGCAATGAGGCGATCATTTACAATATAAGCATCGCCTATTTCCAGATCTTCGTCTACAATGAGCAGTTGGAACTATTGGAATACAATAAAGAAACGTATCAAAGGCAGATCGAGATATACCGTTTACAGGTTGACAAAGGAGTGACCCTTCAAAAAGATCTAGATAAGGTAAATGTGGACTACAATAACACCATTTCCCAGATACGTGTTGCCGAAAGCAACCTAAAGCTTGCCGAAAACGAACTCAAATACGAAATGGGCTATCCCATAAATGACCTACTCGCGGTCAATATTTCTACAGAACCGGAAATACCCCTGAAATCCGAAGACAATGCGGACACCTTTTCTGCTGCATCCAGAATTGATTATAAATTATCCGAACTCAAGATCAAAACATTGGAGATAGAACAGACACGTATCAAGGCAGAAGGACTTCCAAAACTTTCAGGATATTTCCGTTATGGTGCTGTAGGTTTTGGAGACAATCTCAACGGTGCTTATGACCAGTTACTTCCTTACTCAGCAGTTGGATTGAAGTTAAGTATTCCTATTCTTGATTTTTATAAACGCAATGCCCAGTACAAACAAGCAAAGATCAATCGCATCAATGCGGAAGAGAGCCTCAAACTGGCAGAAGGAAAGTACAAGGTAGAATACGAAAATGCATCTACCAAACTTGTGCAGGCGCAGACCAACGTTGAAAATGATAAAAGGAATGTAGAGCTAGCGGAATCTGTCCTCAAAGTCACCGATCTGCAATTCCAGAAAGGAACCACCAATCTTACAGATTGGCTGAATACACAGAACTCACTGAGAGAAGCCCAGAATAGTTACCTCAACTCCTTATACAGTTTCTACCAAGCCCGTATTGATCTTGAAAAGGCAGCGGGAACATTAAAAACTTTTTATAATTCACTTTAGACCATTATGAAGAAAAAAATTATAGTCACGCTGGTTTGTGTCGGTATTATCGCTTTTGTTGTTTTTAAGCTTGCCACCAATAAGAAAAAGATCGACGAAAAGAACCAGCCTGCACAGCTGGAAGATGTACGTATCCCTGTAACTGCAATACCAGTATCAGAAGAGGTACAGGATATTGAACTGATCAAGACCGGTATGTTGGCTCCTTTTAAGGAGGCAAAGGTTCTGTCGGTAACAAGCGGAAATATTCAACGGTTGCTGTTCAAACTAGGTGACCAAGTACGACAGGGACAGACACTTGCTGTGATTGACACCCGTCTGCTGGAAATCGACCTTCAGAAAGCGGAATCCAATGTTTCCAAGCTGAAACGTGACCTACAGACATATACAGATCTTCTCGAAGGCAGTGCCGCTACACAGGAGAAAGTGAACGATATACGTCAGAGTTATAATGATGCCCAGAATCTTTCCCAACAACTGCGCAGACAGATTGCAGATGCTACCATCAAATCGCCGATCAATGGGATCATAGGCAATAAAGCGGTTGAAGAAGGCATGTATATTACAGCGGGAGGAGAGATAGGATCCATTGTCAATCTTTCCCAATTAAAGGTAGAAGTATATTTTACCGAGGTAGAAGTATACCAGATAAAAGTTGGTCAGAAAATCAAGCTTAGCACCGATGTCTATCCCGATAAGCCTTTCTATGGCACGATCACCTTTATCAGCCCGCAGGCAAATCAGGCCTACAATTATCAAGTGGAGATCACTGCTAATAACGATAAACAGACCCCATTACGTTCTGGAACTTTTGTATATGCCGATTTTTCACGGACGACACCGCAGAAGATATTGCTGATTCCCCGTGAAGCACTAAATGCGAGTACGCAGGATGCCTCGGTTTATATTGCAAAGGATGGAAAAGCTGTACTTCGTCACATTAAGGCCGGTGCTGAATTTGGAGGGAAGATCCAAGTTACAGAGGGATTGCAGGCAGGCGAACAGGTCATTACATCCGGACAGATCAATCTAAAGGACGGTAAATTAATTAACATTTCAAAATAAAAAGCAGTACCATGTCAATAACCGGAATAGCCATAAAAAGGCCCTTATTGCTTATCGTAATCTTTACGGTACTAGTCATGTTCGGGATACAATCTTACCTGAGCCTGAACTATAACCTGCTTCCGAAGATCGAAGTACCCACGGTTTCCGTAAGTACGCTTTACCCCGGTGCATCGGCGGCGGAAGTACAGACGACCGTCACCAAGAAGCTCGAAGATGCTTTTTCATCTGTAGAAGGGCTTGATCAGATCAATTCCACTTCGCAGGAAAGTGTTTCGATCATTACCATTTCGTTTAAGAGCGGAATTGACATTGATAAAGCGGAGCGGGATGTTCAGCGCAAGGCCGATCAGGCATTGAACGACCTGCCGGACGATGCAGAACGACCACAGGTAAACAAGGTAAATCTGGAAGAAACCCCTGTAATCAAAGCCGGAATTACTGCGAACATGGCCCCCAGAAATATATATGATCTGATGGACAATCAGTTAAGACCGATACTACAGAACGTTGCGGGTGTAGGTCAGGTTAATATTATCGGGGGTGATGAGCGTGAGATACAGATCAACATCAATCAGGATAAACTGTTGGCATACGGTCTTTCGATCGCACAGATTACACAGGCGGTAAACAATGCCAATCTGTCCTTTCCTGCCGGTAGCATAGAAACGCAGAACCAGCAGCTTTCCATCCGATATGATGCCAATGTACAATCATTAGACCAGCTGCGTGATCTTATTGTATTTCAAAATGCAAAACAGGGGGTCATCTATCTGAAGGATATTGCAGAGGTGGTCGATGCCACGGCAAAAACAACGGCGATCAACCACATCAACGGTATTCCGTCTATCGGTGTGCAGATCATCAAACAGAGCGATGCCAATGCAGTTGATGTTAGTGAACAGGTGAAAAAAGCATTTTCAAATATCGAAGCGCAATACAAAGAGCAGAACCTGAAATTCAATATTTCGTCCGACCAGAGTGTTTATACGCTCAACTCGGCCGATGCGGTCATGTTCGACCTGATGCTGGCCGTGATCATCGTAGGCATCGTGATGTTGGCATTCCTTCACAGCTTCAGAAGTTCCATGTTCGTGTTGGTAGCACTCCCCGCATCCATCATACCAACATTTATCGCCATGTACATGCTTGGATTTTCGCTCAACCTGATGACGCTGATGGCACTTTCACTTGTAGTGGGCATATTGGTGGATGATTCCATCGTGGTACTGGAAAACATCTACAGGCACATGGAAATGGGATCTGACAAAAGGAAGGCAGCTCTTGAGGGGCGTAACGAGATCGGGTTTACCGCTCTTTCCATTACACTGGTGGATGTCGTGGTATTCCTCCCATTGGCATTGGCGGGGGGTATGATCGGTTCCATACTCAGGGAGTTCTCCCTCGTGGTCGTGATCTCGACCCTGATGAGCCTCTTTGTTTCCTTTACTGTCACTCCTTTGCTGGCAAGCCGTTTTGGCAAACTTGAACATTTGAGCAACGGTACCTTATGGGGAAGGATCAATCTTGGTTTTGAAAATTTCATCGATGGCATCAAAAAAGACTACGAGAGACTCTTGGAAAAGGTGCTCCGCAAGAAAAGATGGCTTTTATCCGGCACTATATTACTCATCATCGGATCTATCGCCCTGGTTCCAACAGGGTTTATCGGAGCAGCATTTATCCCCAAAACGGATCAGAGCGATCTTATACTGAACATGGAACTGGAGCCTACGGCAACCATCTATAAGACCAATATGCTCGTACAACAGGCGGAAACACTGCTGATGGAACAGCCTGAGGTGGAAAAGGTATTTTCCAGCATCGGTTTTGTCAGCGGAAGTGTATCGGGAACCAGCAGTAATGCCAATCTTGCCGAGCTGACATTGACTTTGGTGGATAAGAAAAAGCGTGGTATGTCTTCCGAAGAATTTGGTACCTATATCCAGAATAAACTGAGCGGAGCGATCACCGGTGTCAAGTTCACGGCATCATCCACCTCCATTACTGGGAATGTCAGCAGTGCACCCATACAGATCGCCATTAAAGGCGTTGACCTGAAAGATGTCCGTCAGGTAGCGGAAGCTTACCAGAAGGTTGTAGAAGCAGTACCCGGAACACAGTTTGTCAAACTTTCCGTGAAGAACAGGAAACCGGAGGTGGACATCAAACTGAACAGGGAAAAAATGAGCCTGTTGGGACTGAATGCCAGTATGGTCGGGGCGACACTACAGAATTCATTTAGCGGCAGCGATCAAAGCCAGTTCAAACAGGGTGGCAATGAATATGATATCAGGGTGAGCCTGGATAAGTTTAACCGTTCGGATATCAAGAATGTAAGAAGCATGCCTTTTGTGAATTCAGAAGGTAAAAGTATATTATTAAGCCAGTTTGCAAACGTGAGTGAGACCCTTGGGGAAACTACCTTACAGCGGATCGACCGTCTGGGTTCCATCACTGTACAGGCAAATGTGACAGGACGTCCTACCGGTACTGTTAGCGATGAGATCAAGGAAAAAGCCGCATCTGTTAAACTTCCCAACGGTATCAGTGTAGAGTATCTCGGCGATTCCAAGAACCAGGGAGATGCCTTTGGAAGTTTGGGATTAGCATTGGTCACGGCCATTGTTCTGGTTTACTTGATCATGGTAGCACTGTACGAAAATGCAGTCTATCCCTTTGTCGTATTGTTCTCCATACCGGTAGCACTGGTGGGTGCATTCCTGATCTTGGCACTGACAATGGAAACCCTTAACATCTTTACCATTATCGGGATGATCATGCTTCTGGGTCTGGTTTCAAAAAATGCAATCCTTATCGTGGATTTCACCAATCACCTGAGAGCGGAAGGACGTCCTGTCAAAGAGGCTTTGGTCGAAGCGGGTAAGGAAAGGCTACGCCCTATCCTGATGACCACCTTGGCAATGATCTTTGGGATGCTTCCCATTGCTATCGCAAGCGGTGCGGCTTCTGAGATCAAGAACGGCATGGCATGGGTGATTATTGGGGGCTTAACGAGTTCTATGGTCTTGACTTTATTTGTCGTGCCCAGCATGTATCTAATTATTGATAATCTACTGCAGAGAATATTGAAGAAAAAATGATGAGATCCATGAATAGATGGTGTGAAAAATCTCAATATTACAATACTTAAGTCGACAACCGATTTATATCCTAATATCCGGCAATCTCAATAAAAACCATTGATTGCCGGATATATTTCATAGATCAGGATTAAGATTGAAACGAATGAACAATTTATAAAAATCAGGAATGCCAAAATAATACACACAAAGATAAAAGACCGCAAAGTTGAAAAGGATTCACCGCCGTAAGGATTTAAGCGGATTGTCTATACCGATAGAATAAAGTAGCAAGTTTTCTCTTCTTAGGAGTTTAAGCGTTAATTATCATCTCAATATTCATTTCGGTAAGACATTGACAAGTAAATCGAATTTCATTCAATATTAGCATAAACACTGTCGTCTGATTACTCAATATTGAGCGAACCTCCCGAATAGATCCTGAAAAAATCCTTTTTATACACTTCCCCTAATGGCACTTCATTTTCGCCGAGGTAGACATTATGATGATCAAATGAATCAATGAAATTGAGATTGATTACATACGACTTGCTGACCCTTAAAAAAGTATTATTAGGGATTTTCTGATGTATGGTCTTGAGGTTCATGGCTGTGATCAGTTTCTGGTTACCGGTGTAGATCACCACATAGTCCTTTAAGCCCTCAATATATTTGATGTCAGCAAAATTGATCTTGAAAAACTTCCGTTCAGATTTTATGATCATAAAATCTCCGGTATTTGACTCTATCGTATTCTTTTCAGTTTCAGCGGAAAGCAATTTTTTGTAAGTTACAGCCTTATTGATGGCTTTTTGGACACGGGATTTGTCAATCGGTTTTAATAGATAGTCAATAGCATCGAGCTCATAGCTTTCCAAAGCGTACTTAGGATAGGCTGTAGTAAAGATAACGAGCGTATCTTCAGGTAGCTGGGATGCAAATTCCAATCCTGTTACCATAGGCATCTCGATATCCAGAAAGATAAGATCTACACTATTGATCTTTAAAAACTTTAGTGCTGCCGGAGCATTAGAAAATGAACCGATTATTTCAAGATCGGAAACGTCATTGATCAATGCCTGCATTTCCTGTCTTGCCAAAGGTTCGTCGTCTACTATAATACATTTCATAATGGAATAGTTAATTTGATTTCATATTGACTTTCTGAAGAATATATGTCAAGTGTATGGTTATGACCATACAAAAGTTCAAGACGTCTTTTTATATTTCCCAAGCCTAATCCGCTACTTTTCTCACTGGCAGAAGGTATATAATTTGAATCTTTTGAATTGATACAGCAGAAGTGCAGGAAATTGTCTTTCACATCTATTTTTACGTGTACAAAGGATTCCTCATCATTTATATTCACACTGTGCTTAACAGCATTTTCAACAAAAGTGGTAAAAAGATTTGGTGGAAGGAATATGCTTTTAATGATACTGCAATCGGTGTCACTGCTGAGTTTTACCGACAGATTATCTCTCCTAATGGTCTCAAGATCTAGGAAATTAGACAGGAAATTAATTTCGGACTTTAAAAGGGTACGTTCATCATTATTTTCGTAGAGTTGGTATCTAAGAAATTCCGAAAGTTTAACGATCACCATTCCCGCTTTATCCGGATCCGTCCTTATAAGAGATTTGATACCGTTAAGTGTATTAAACAAAAAGTGTGGGTTCATCTGGTTTCTAAGTTCATTTAATTCCATTTTGAAATTGATCCTGTCCAGCTCATTGATCCGCTGATTATCCTTCATCCAACGTTGAAATAACTTGATCATGGTCGTGACAAGGATTATAGGGATAAGGATCACGATCGATTCGTAAAATCCTCGGCCTTCACTGTCACGATGTGGATCAAAAGTGCCTTTGTTGGGAAAAAACACATCCAGGACGGTTGAAATGGCATTTAATGAAAGGATTACCAATAAGATAAGTAGAGCAAAATAGATAACATAGCGTCCCTTAAAGAAAAATACAGGAACCAGGAAATTGATATTGATATAACACATCAGCACCAAGGGAACATAGATGAACAATACCTTCAGGAACCGGAAGGAACCGCGATACTCCGTTACATCCTTAGAGTAGGACAATATGGCAAGAATACCAAGTAACAGCACCGCATGGCGCAGTAATCTAAATTTATCTTCTGTTATAAACCGTATAGCTTTGGTGTTCTGTACCTCCAATGTCTTGTAACTCATATCACTGATCGATTTCTTCAGCAAAGATAAAATATACAGAGACTCAAAAATTAGAAATTATACAAACCATAGCTTCTTTTATACTAAACAGTTTATATATGGTATTTTGTATAAAATATAGGTCGGTTGGTATAAAAAAGAAAATTGAGCTCATTATTATTATTTCCTTTGTCTTGTTCGTAATAGAGAAGGCTATGAATTTACTGGATATGCTGCAAGAATATACCACACATATAATGGATGATCCATGTTTATCAGGGAAACAACAGGAGGAAAAGATCATTCAGGTCTTTGACCTGTGCCATTTTGTTGAAATTTACAAGCAGTCACTAAGAATCATTGATTTTGAGGATGAAATCAATATCATCGAAGATGATGGAGCCCGTAAAGGAATTTATTTCTGTGATTTGCTTTATAACTCTAGCCATCCTTTTGAGCGTTCTCTTTACAGTCAAGCATTTCTAAAAAGTTTAAAGAGACAGTCCGATTTAAGCGAATTATGGTTTGTCGTTGTGGAAGAAAATTTTATTTCGGAGAATATGAACGATAGCAAGGCATTTATAAAAAAATATAATGTGGAAGAACTATATGACAGGATCTTCTATTTTAATTATTCACGATCAATAATAAAAAAAATAAATTAAATTATGGAAATCATTAAAAAAGGAATTTGGATGCTAGTACCATTGTTTTTCTCTGCTGAGGGTTCTGCTCAGCAGCTAGACACCCTAAAATTAAAGAAAGATACCACGAATGTTCCCAGACGTACGGTGGCGTACGCAGCTGATAAGATTGCGATTGTTCGTCCTCTCAATATAGAATTTTCTCTCCCGGCACCCTACAATTTCACGGCAAAACAAGGAGATACTCCATTACGGGACGGCAAAGTGAATGACTTTACCCAGCTGAAGGTCAGTGCCAATGTTAATTTTCTTAAAAAGAAAACTTGGATGCTAGGAGCAACGGCAGGATATCGATTTATCAGTGCAGAATCAAATATGTTTGAACCGCTTACTAATAACCCCACTGTTATTAAAGAAGAGTTTCACTATCTGTTTTCGTCCTTGAACTTTTCCTATTTTTCCACGCTTTTTAACAAACGGACCATTTACAGTTCCAGTGTCATCGTAGAGGGCAGCAACCAGCATTTTGAACGTGTCAAAGGTTTTCTATCCGGGGTCATGGTGTTGAAAGGCACGGCGAAGACCAAGATGAGCGTAGGTCTGGCGGTCAATATAGATCCGACAGCGCAGCTACCGGTCATTCCGATCTTTACCTATGAACACCGATTTGATAATGGTCTTATAGCAGATGTCACGCTCCCTAAGAGTGTATATTTGCGTAAATATCTGTTCAAGAACACAGGCAGGGTGTCATTGGGAGCCGAACTGGACCAGACCACTTTTTATGTCTATAAAATAGAAAGCAGTAACCCGGATCAACGATTCCAATATAGACAACTTGATATCAACTCGGGTATTATTTACGAACATGCGATCGGTGACTTTATTATTACCGGAAAAACGGGCGTAAAGTTGACGCCATCAGGAAGGTTATTCAGAAAAGAGGATAATTTTGATGATGCTGTCTTTGAAATAAAACCCGATCCCGTATTCTATTTTAATATCGGTGTTTCATTCAATCCGTTCACGTTCCTTAAAAAAAATAAATAGTCCGATCATATCGCATGGACTGCGCACAGATAATAGCAATCGATTCATAAAGATTTTTATCAAAGAGTTATTCTGAGATTTTTGACCTACTGTACATAAATTTTCAGAATAACTTCTCACTTTCACAGTCTGTACCTATTTTTCATAGTCTCACTAGGGATTCTTTTATAAATTGAAAATTGTCAGTGTTTACAGATAATCGAGTTAAAATTTATAATATCCGTGAATGTTTTTAATAATTAAGCAACTGACAAAAATAGGGTAATGAATCATTTGCAAAGTAGATTAGCTTTCATCATATCGAAATATAGCTTACATCTCTCTAGTGCCTTCCGGCAAATATCAGCACTCTATTTCGAATTTTCGAGACGAATTAATGTATATTAGACCTTAATTTTTATTATGGAGCGAAACGTCTTTTCCCCGGAGCTCAGTTCTTCAACGGAACTGACAAGAAAACTTTATCAAAACGGTATCAGAAAAACTTATCATCAAGGAGAGATGATCCTGGATGAAAATGCATCCATCCGCTCAATACCTATTGTGCTTAAAGGATTGCTGAAGGTAATGCGAACCGAAGAAGATGGCCGGGAAATTTTGTTGTATTACATTAAGGCCGGCGAAAGTTGTATCATGTCTTTTCTGGGCGGGATGCACCACGAAAAAAGTATTGTAAAAGCCGAAGTGGAAGAAGAGGCGGAGGTTTTGTTCCTGCCAATTGAAAAGGTATCTCTTTTCATCAAAGAATATCCGGAATGGCTGGATTATATCTTCAGGCTGTATCACAAACGTTTTGAAGAATTGCTCGATATTATCAATGCGATCGCCTTTAAAAAAGTAGATGAAAGATTACTCGATCTGCTCTATAAAAAATCAGAGATCTCACGATCTAAAACCATCGTAATCACTCATGAACAGCTTGCCAATGAACTCGGAACAGCTAGAGTAGTGGTGTCAAGACTTCTGAAACAGCTTGAAGATTCCGGTAAACTAAAACTGGGTAGAAACAAAATTATCCTTTCAGATTCTATTTAATTTCCCCTATGTAACAAAAGTAGCTGTACAGCGTCACAGATATTTCCATTTTTGCTTCATAAAAAGTTGAAAAATGGAAATTTTTGGATATATAGCATCGGTTTTTATCGGTATTTCTTTAGGACTAATCGGCGGTGGCGGAAGTATTCTTACCGTTCCTGTTTTGGTTTATCTTTTTGGAATTGAGGCTTTTCTGGCAACAGAATATTCACTTTTCATTGTCGGAATCAGCAGTTTGGTTGGTTCGTCTTCTTACTTTAAGAAAGGATTGGTAGATCTCAAAACGGCATTTGTTTTTGGTGTTCCATCCATCGTTTCCATTTTTCTTACCCGAAATTTTCTTCTTCCTTTAATTCCCGATGAAGTCTTTAGAATAGGGGATTTTACGGTGACCAAAGACCTATTTCTTTTGTTATTATTTGCTGGATTGATGATTACCGCTTCCTATAAAATGATACGGAAAAGGATAGAATTAAAAATAGAAACAGTCCATTCAGAAAATAACAATACACCTTTGGCAGTAGCTGAAGGTTCTGTAGTTGGTATTCTGACAGGTCTGGTAGGAGCGGGTGGCGGATTTATGATCATTCCGGCATTGGTCAATCTATTGAAAATACCGATGAAAGTCGCCATAGGAACTTCTCTCGTCATCATTTCTTTAAATTCTCTGATCGGATTTTTTTCATCAATGAATCACGTCAAGATCGAATGGAATTTATTAGCAACCATTACCGCAATTGCCATCGTTGGAATTATTATTGGCTCGCAATTATCAAAGAAAATAGATGGTAAAAAGCTGAAACCTGCTTTTGGATGGTTTATTCTGGTGATGGGAATTTACATTATTATCAAAGAACTTTTCTTTTAAAACTGTTATGTAACAAAAGTAGCTGTACAACAGAATTCAGACCCGCAAATTTGTATCAAATTAAAATTACATAAAAAATATCAAAATGAAAATAGAACAGATCTATACAGGATGTCTCGCTCAGGGAGCCTATTATATTGTTTCAAATGATGAAGCGGTGATCATTGATCCTTTAAGAGAAACCCAACCATACATCGACAGATTGGAAAAAGACAATGTAAAACTCAAATACATTTTTGAAACGCATTTTCACGCAGATTTTGTAAGTGGTCACGTTGATCTAAGTGAAAAAACAAATGCACCAATCGTGTATGGACCAACGGCAAAGCCCGAGTTTGAAGCCATCATTGCTCAAGACGGACAGATCTTTGAAGTGGGGAAAATCAAGATCAAAGTTCTGCATACGCCTGGACATACGATGGAAAGCTCATCCTTTTTATTAATCGATGAAAACGGAAAAGAAAAAGCGCTTTTCAGTGGAGATACCTTGTTTTTAGGAGATGTAGGTCGCCCGGATCTGGCTCAGAAAGCGGCGAATATGACCCAGGAAGAGTTGGCAGGACTTCTTTACGAAAGTTTATACCAAAAAATTCTGCCTTTGGATAATGAAATTATCGTTTATCCTGCGCACGGAGCGGGTTCTGCCTGCGGAAAAAATATGCAGAAAGACACGGTTGATACTCTGGGTAATCAAAAGAAAACCAATTATGCATTGAATCAAAAAGACAAAGAAAGCTTCATAAAGGCCGTTACAGACGGACTTCTTCCGCCACCAGCCTATTTCGGGATGAATGTGGCAATGAATAAGAAAGGCTATGAGAGCTTTGATGAGGTTTTATCTAAAGGTCTTCACGCTCTTTCTCCTGAAGAATTTGAGGAAATGGCAGAACATTCAGGAGCTTTGATTCTGGATGTCAGAAATAATGAAGATTTTGCGAAAGGTTTTGTTCCTCAATCAATTAATATCGGATTAGACGGAGATTTTGCACCTTGGGTCGGAGCTCTGATCGTAGATGTAAAACAACCTATTTTGTTAATTACCGATGAAAATAATGAGGAAGAAACGGTCACAAGACTCAGCAGAGTCGGGTTTGACAATGTTTTGGGTTTTCTAAAAGGTGGTTTTGAATCCTGGAAAAACAGCGGAAAAGAAATTGACAAAGTTCATCGAATTTCTGCTACAGATTTTGAAAAGGAAATTGAAAATAAAAAGGTGAAAATTATTGATGTACGAAAAGAAAGTGAGTACGAAGCAGAGCACGTCGATGAAGCATACAATAAACCTTTGGCTTACATCAATGAATGGATCAACCATCTTGAACCTACCAATCATTTTTATCTTCATTGTGCAGGTGGATACCGAAGTATGATGGCGGCGAGCATTCTTCTGGCAAGAGGTTTCCGTAATTTTACCGAAATTGAAGGTGGATTTAAAGCCATCGCACAAACTGATGTTCCAAAAAGCGATTTCGTTTGTCAAAGTAAAGTTTTGAAGTAATTTTGAATTAAACAAGTAAATTAATGTTAGATATCATAAAAGAACCCTGGCCGTGGTATATTGCAGGTCCGCTGATTGGTCTTACCGTTCCGGCTTTGCTGGTTTTAGGCAATAAATCTTTCGGGATCAGTTCGTCATTGCGACATATTTGTGCAGCGTGTATCCCGGCAAACGTGGGTTTTTTCAAATACGACTGGAAAAAAGAATCCTGGAACTTATTCTTTGTCCTCGGAATTTTCTTCGGTGGAATGGCTGCTGCCTATTTCCTGATGGATCCCGGAGAAATTACAGTCAATCCAAACCTTAAAGCAGAATTGGCAACCTATGGAATTACCGACTACAGCAATCTTGTTCCGATCCAACTGATGAATTTTGAAAGTTTATTGACGTTAAAAGGATTCATTATGATGGTTGTCGGCGGATTTCTCGTCGGTTTCGGAACAAGATATGCGGGAGGTTGCACCAGCGGACACGCTATAATGGGACTTTCCAATCTTCAATGGCCATCATTGGTTGCAACGATCTGCTTTATGATCGGTGGTTTTTTGATGGCAAATGTGATTTTGCCAATCATTCTTTCACTCTAAATGTATTTAATAATGAAAAAAGAAACAGATATACGTCACCAAGATACCATTTGTACCAACGAAAGCTATCTTCAGCACAAATTGTATCACAATTTGAAATATTTAATTGTTGGTGTTTTATTCGGAATCGTATTTGTGAAAGCTGAGATCATCAGCTGGTTCAGAATCCATGAAATGTTCCGTTTGCAGTCTTTCCATATGTATGGTGTCATCGGAGGCGCAATTGTCACAGGAATGATCTCTGTATGGCTAATCAAAAAGTTTAAAATAAAAACCATTTACGGAGAAAGCATTTCCATCGCTCCGAAAAAATTCAACAAAGGGCAGATCTATGGAGGTTTAATCTTCGGCTTCGGTTGGACAATTACAGGAGCTTGTCCCGGACCTTTATTCGCACAAATCGGAACTGGAGCTTTTGCAGTTATTATTACTTTGGTGAGTGCTGTTCTCGGAACTTGGGTTTATGGATATTTCAGAGATAGGCTACCACACTAAATATATACAGCGACTAATGTAAATATTATAAAGGTATGATCGTTATACGAATATTTCAAACATAAGATCATGTCCTGATCCGATTTAATCATCAATCAGGTAGCTTCAATCTCGATCGGTGATTATTTTGCTATTTGACCAAGCTGTTGATATAGTTTTCCAGATTCGTAAAGCCTGCTTGAGTGATAGTTGTTCCATCTGCGGCATCGTTTAGATTCAGCCTATTTTTAATTTCCCAACGATCCGGTATGCCGTCTGCGTCCGTGTCCTTTAATTTTGAGGTCTTCGGTTTCACTTTCGGTTGTCCGCCAGCATCAACTTCAGTTTTAAATATATAACCTTCTTTGCCAAGGCTTTTAAAATAACCGATGATACGATTATCTACAGCATCGCGTTTTAAAGAAGATCCGGCTTCTGCCATGACAATTTTCCAGGCATCGGACGCAGCATTGATTTTAACATTACTTCTCGATAATGCTGACGGTTCTTTTATCAGAGTTGCTTTTTGTCTGATAAAATCTTCATCAGTCACCATCCGTCCGTTTACTTTACCATCTTTATCGAGATCGACATAATTATCTCTATGGTATACGTGATCTGTAGCAGTGAACATACTTAAAAAATCACCGGTAGAACTTGGTCCTGCAATAAAGTAATTGCCCACAATATCCTGGTAGTGGTCTGTTGCCGAGTGTCCTCCAACAAATGCGCTTTTCCCCCAATTGTAAACCACGTTATTGATATATTCGATCTTCGCCTTCGCTTTCGGGCTTCGACTCTGATTTCCGGTCCATAGACAATGATGTACCGTTATATCTACAGGATTTTCCAAAAGTGCCCCGAAACGTTGAGGGTCTATCCCTTCTCCGATAAGGCAATATTGAAAAGTTATATTGCTGCTGTTCTTTACGTGCAGATTGTCCCATCTGCCCCATTCGATGGAAACATGGTCAAAGATAATATCCTTCAAATCATCCGCCACGACAGTGCATGCCCCTCTGGGCATATCAATGCTTCCCCTGAATCTCATATATCTGACAATGGTATTTCCACCAAAGGATACACCGTTGCCGTAAACTGTAACGCCAGCTCCGGGTGCGGTCTGTCCTGCAATGGTGATTCCGGGCGCAGCTGAGATCTTTTCTTTGATCTTGATCACACCTGCAACATCAAAAACGACAGTTCTATCGCTTCTGCTTACCGCATCCCTGAATGAACCTGCTCCAGTGTCGTTAAGGTTGGTCACGTGATAAACAGTTCCGCCACGACCGCCGGATGCATAGCGTCCAAAGCCCTCTGCTCCTGGAAATGCCAGCTGTTGTGCGTTGATCATCAAATTGAAAGAACATAAAATGAAGGATAGGGATATTTTCCAAAACATAGCCATTTGATTTATAACGAAGTTAGTGCGAACGTATCGATAGAGTGTCCTGCACTTTCTGTTTCTAAAAAATCTTAATTACGATAATTCTCAAGAATATAGAAATATTTTGGTGAATCAAGGAATGACAGGAAATAGAAGCTTTCATAAGTGATGAAATGGTCAGAAGGGAAAAGTGTAATCATAAAAAATGCCCTTGGTTACAGATCCAAGGACATCTTTTAATATTACTAAAACTTCCACCTTATTTAAAAGTACAGAAGGGAGATATTAAAGTTATGATGTCAATCGATTCAGACAAGCAAGTTCCGGAGTACTACGAACCTCGTCTAGCCGATAGTAATATTCATCTCCGGCATTTTTCAAAGGTCTTTCGACCCTAAAGGAATAGTGCCGTTCATCCACCTCTGTAATAACTACAGGTATGGCTTTACGTCCATCATTGGAGATCCAGGCCTCATCTCCGACATTAAACTTTTCTGGTATCCTTTTGCTATAGTGTAACGGAATGACATTTTTCACGAAAACGATTTTTCTAATATCATTTTTAGGTGTTGGTATTTTTGTTACGATCTTATCCTTATTTGGCAGTAAACTGCGTTTAAGATTTGCATTGTAGCTTTTCCACGCATTTTTCAAAGCGTACATCGCTTCTCTTGCGGCTCCTTTTGAGCTCAGGTATGATTCATACTGCTCAAAGCTATCAAATGATGGCCATGTGCTATCCGTTTTCATGTCTCTTGCCAGATCGCCTAGCGGTGAATCCCTGTTGACCTGTTTG
This sequence comes from Chryseobacterium formosense, assembly GCF_900116415.1. Lineage (GTDB taxonomy): Bacteria > Bacteroidota > Bacteroidia > Flavobacteriales > Weeksellaceae > Chryseobacterium > Chryseobacterium formosense. The sequence goes on from NZ_FPAP01000001.1 coordinate 425,968, forward strand.
CTCAACCAATAAGTGAATGTAAGATGTTTTGTAATATTGTCAGATGTTTCTGGCTTTGCATCAAAACTCCTGAGGCAGTGTTTCCAGTTTGAAAATCCGTATTTTTTGGCTGTAATATCTAGAGCCTCGGTATGTCGGATCCCAAGTTCTCTTTTAAGCTTTTTTGATTGTAGTTTATAGAAACTAATCGTATGATTGTTCGATTCCATTGAATTTCTCTTTTATTTCACAAGAAATAAATGTCACCCACCAACCACTGCTCTTGTGTATTAAACAAAAGTTATTCAATTAAAAAGAATTACAGTGCTTATCAGCTTTGCTACTAGTGGGTGGCAGGCTCTGTAGAATAGACCTACACAAATATATAAAAAATAGATCAATAAAAAACGATATAATCAAAGTTTATTTGGTTACGATTCTTTAAATATTATCTGATAGACCTCTTCCGAACCACTGATCACTTTTTCGTGTATCTATTAGTTCATCTATATTTTTACCGGGATATTTTTTTGAAAATTCATAAAGCTTGTTCCAATATTGAGAACTGTCATTTTTATGTCTTCTGACAATTCGAATATCGTGATGCCTCCCTGTGGGTTCTCCATATTCATCGGTCGTAGGAATTGAGTAGATCAGGCAATCAGCCAAATGACGATACTCTGCGTCATTAAATATTTCTGTATCAACAAGTGATTTTGAGACCTGGCCGTAACGACCGTCAAAAAGTTTGCGATCATTAACAAATATTGAATAGAGGCATTCATGGATATAAGTTGTTATATCTTTTCCACGAAAACGATAAAGACAATCAATTTGCCCATTTCCCAGCATAAGCGCATCTCTCCATTCATCTCTCCATTCGTCATGGAATTCTTTTCCGTCAAGCTCGATGGCAACCGTGTAGTCGTTAGATCTAAGTAAAAAGTCCAGGCGAAAAAGTCCGGCGGAATTTCGGATCTCATATTGTGGGATTATTTCAAAACGATCATTCACAAACTTTTCAAATTGCTGAATAAAGATCTCTTCCAATGGACTTTCGAGTTGGTTTCTGTTGATATGAATGGTGTTGCTCATAGTTGTAAAATTAGTCATAATATTTTGTAAAGCAAATAGTAGTTATTGATGGTCAGCTTTTTACCATTATATATTGGGATTAAATTTTGATGACATATTTCCAAGTGCTCTTGGGCGTTATCACAACATTTTCTGTCTCGGCAATCCAATCTCAAATTCCTGCGGGTATGGTTCTCTGGAAGTCATACTTACATTTTCGCGAAGGCTTCTTTCTATTTCCTGTGATTTTTCCTGATCCATTGAATAACGGGGATCTGCAACAAGCGGCATCTTGGCCATCTTGGTAATGGTGACTGTCGGAAAATGATAATCAACTTCCACCGTTCCCAACAGCAAGTAAATTCCCCCTTCTTTGAAAGGAAATTTTCTAAGACTATCCGGAAAGTGAGCCGTATCAAAATATTGACCTTCAGCATCGATCCAGGTCCCAAAGTACATGTCATCTTTCTTACCGGGATGGCTTTTCTTTTTAATGGGAACATGCTTTCTTGAGATCAGATAGGCCAGCATCTTAACTTGTTTTTTGTGATATTTTAAAAGATCCTTTACCAAAACATGACCTCTATATTTTGTTTTGAGCAGATCAAATATCGAATGGGATACAGGAAAGCCTAATATTTCAATTTCATCAAAAGCATCTTCAAATCGGTCTCTCTGAATAATAGGTAACTTATAATCCTTTTGAGGCTCATCAAATAAAGAAATGATTTTGGTTTTGTACTGACCTTTTGAAAAAAGAAATCTGGCCTCGATCAATAGTTCATATTTCTGTTTTCCGGTAAATCTGAAAGCCCCGACAAATATCAATATCTGTAAAGTTTCGATGCCGATATTGACCCTTTTGACAAAATCCTCAAGTGATCTGTAATCTCCATTGTTCTCTCTTTCTTCAGGAATAAATTGCTTAATGGTTGCTTCAAGTTTCTCTATGTGCATCAAGCCTAGGTACACATCAGTATCATAGACCGTCGTCTGAAATTCACTGAGGTTGACACAAGGGTTATGAATGGTTGCTCCCGACATTTTGGCTTCGTGAACATAAACCTCCATCCTGTAAAAGCCACCACCGTTATTAATCGCAGAAACCATAAATTCGATAGGGTAGTAGGCCTTCAAGTAAAGGCTCTGATAACTTTCTACCGCATACGAAGCTGAATGGGCTTTACAAAAAGAATAACCAGCAAAGGATTCGATCTGCCGGTACACTTCCTCAGACAATTGTTCGGGATGCCCTTTCTTCCTGCAGGACTCAAAAAAATCATCTTTTAATTTCTGTAAAGCTGACAATGAACGACCCTTGCCGCTCATAGCCCTTCTTAAGACATCTCCGTTTTCCGCCGAGACACCGCCAAAATGCAAGGCGATCTTGATCACATCTTCCTGATAGACCATGATCCCATAGGTCTCACCCAATTCCTTTTCAAATACCTCATGGAAATATTCAAACTGATCGGGATGATTATGCCGGAATATATATTCCCGCATCATTCCGCTCTGTGCTACACCGGGGCGAATGATGGAAGAAGCCGCAACCAATACTTTGTAATTATCACATTTCAATCTTCTCAATAAACCCCGCATCGCAGGGGATTCTATGTAAAAGCAACCGATGGTCTTTCCAATACTCAGGAATTCATTGCACTTAGTCTCACCTTTGGAAATCCTTGTATCTTCAATGTCGACAATAATCCCTCTTTTTTCTTCGATCAGTTTGACCGTATCTTTGATGGTTCCCAATCCTCTTTGTGAGAGGATATCAAATTTTTCAAGACCTATGTCCTCTGCCGTATGCATATCGAACTGTACGATCGGGAATTCCTTTGGAGGAAACTCCAAGGCAGAGTAATTCGTGATCGGTTCCTCAGAGATCAGGATGCCGCATGAATGCATGCTTCTTTGATTGGGAAAGCCTATCAGTAATTTTTCATATTTATAAATTTCCTGAACGATGGAATTCTGATCGTGATGTTCTTTTGGTCTTTTAGACAGTTCATCCAATTCCTCTTTCGGAAGCCCGAATACTTTCCCCAGTTCCCGGAATCTCGATCTGCTTTTGAACTCGACGTTAGTTCCGCAAAATGCCACATGGTCTTTTCCATATTTCTTAAAGATATATTCCAAGATAGTATCCCGGTTCTTCCAGCTCCAGTCCAGATCAAAATCTGGAGGGGTCTTCCTATTGAGATTCAAAAATCTTTCAAAATAGAGGTCCAATTCCAAAGGACATATGTCCGTGATCCCAATACAGTAACTTACAATAGAGTTGGCACCGCTTCCCCGACCGACGTGCATAAAGTCCATACGGTTGCTGTACTGTACAATATCCCATGTGATCAAAAAATAGCCACAGAAATTAAGTTGATCAATCACTGCCAGTTCTTTATCCACTCTTGCCTTTGCCTGTACGTTATCATCAGGATATCTTTTGTCTAAGCCCTCATAAGCCAGTTTTTTCAATAATTTAAAATCATTTTCCTTGTTTTCGGTATAATACTTTTTGTTTTTGGGTGTTTTAAAGTCAAAGTCAAAACTGCATTCATCAACAATATATTTGGTGTTTTCAATGATCTCCGGATATTGGGAATACTTCTCTAACAGTCCTCTTTTACCAATAAAGGTCTCATTGCTTTTACAATAATCATCCTCGATGAGTTTAGTAAATAAAGTGTTGCCTGCTATTGCTCTTAGTACTTTATGCAATTCATATTCTTCATCTGCCTTAAAGGTTACTGGATGCAGGATGATCATTTTATGGGTTAAAGCTTTCAATTCAGGATTGAACAACCGTTTGAGCTCATCCTGTCTTATCCCGATAAATTCATGTTCCAGCAGTTTTTCAGGAATATTTGTTAAGGGATAGATTACAAAACTATCCTTCAGTTCCAGGTTAGCTTTACCGATCTCGATTCCTTCACAATTATAATTGGTCAAAAGCCTGTTGACCTCTGCAATGCCTTTTGGGTTTTTGGCAAGACAGATGAAGTACTGTTCATTTTCAACCCGCACATCCACCCCTACAATGGGTTTGATCCCTTTTTCCTGACAAAGTTTGTAAAACTGATAGATACCGGTCACGGTATTGATATCGGTCAGCGCCAAAACCTTTAACTGATGTTGTACAGCCAGCTGAACCAGGTCTTCAACAGAGATGGTCCCATAACGTAAACTGTGATAAGTATGGCAATTAAGAAACATAGATAAAAATTTATTTTAAAAAACCCGACGCCCTTCCTACACTTAAGCTTCCAAATCGGTTTTTAATATGATCCATTGTCTGATACAGGGAGATCATTTCTTCAGTGTCTTCGAAAAGATCCATCTGATGAAGCCCGTGTACCAGCCCGGTAAATCTGACACCGATCAATCGGATCCTCATTCTTCTGGTGTAAACTTTTTTGAAAAGTTCCAAAACATATTTGAGCAAAGTGTGGTCAGCTGAGGTGTAAGGAATTCTGCATTGCTTGATCTCAGTATCGAAGTTGGAATATCTGATCTTCACTGAAACGGTTGAGGTCAGCCACTTTTCCTGTCTCAGCTGATAGGCCAGTTTTTCCACCATACCCGATAGAATACTTCTGATCTTCAGTATATCGATCGTATCCTGAGCAAATGTATCCTCCGTGGAGATCGACTTTCTTTCAGAGTAGGGGATTACGGGTGTCTCATCAATGCCGTGTGATTTCTTCCAAAGGACGGTTCCGTTCTTGCCAACTAATTGGTTCAGCACATCAACCGGCATTTCAGACAGCGTCTTTATGGTCTTGACACCCAATCGTGAAAACAGGTTGAATGTTTCAGGTCCGACCATCGGAATCTTTTTGATGGACAGCGGATTTAAAAAATTTTGGATATTGGCCTCTTTCACCTCCAATCTTCCGGTGGGTTTGGATTCACCGGTCCCGATCTTGGAGACCGTTTTATTCGTCGATAAAGCAAAGCTGATCGGCAGACCCGTATTTTTTGTAACGGCATCTACAATTTCATTGGTCCATTGAAAACAGCCGAAGAATTTATCCATTCCTGAAAGGTCAAGATAAAATTCATCGATACTGGCTTTTTCCAGCACCGGTACTTTTTCCTGAATGACCTCTGTCACCAGATGCGACATATTGGAATAATATTCCATATCGCCCTTGATCACTTTTGCTTCAGGACATAACCTCAAAGCCATCTTAATGGGCATTGCCGAACGAACTCCGAAATACCTTGCTTCATAAGAACAGGATGCAACAACACCACGGTCACCGCCTCCGATGATCACAGGCTGTTTCTCCAATCCAGAGTTTTTCAGCCGTTCACAGGAAACAAAAAAGGTGTCCAGGTCCATATGTGCAATTGCTCTTTCCATATTGCAAACTTAGTCACGTTTTTAAACAAAATGTGTATATTTGTTGTCATAAATTATGACAATGTCAATTTTTGCAGATAACATCGTGTTTTTGAGAGGTCAAAAAAATTTAACCCAACATAAGCTTGCAGAAGATCTCATCCTTACCAGATCAAGATATGTTTCCTATGAATATGGGAATGCGGAACCTCCTATTGAAGTATTGGTCAGGATATCCAAATACTACAACATCAGTATTGATCTACTGGTCACTGTTGACATCCGAAAATATCCTTTGGACAAGATGGTCAACCTACCGGGCAATAAAATTTTGTTGCCTGTTGTAGTCGATCCTGAAGGAAACAAGTATATTGAAATTGTGCCTCAAAAAGCTTCAATGGGCTATCTGAATGGATTCAGTGATCCCGAATATATTGAAAGTTTGCCACGTATCCAGCTTCCATTTTTAGGACACGGCATATTCAGAGGATTTATGGCAGATGGGGATTCCATGCCGCCATTTGCAGACGGGACATGTGTCATTGGTGAATATGTTGAACAGCTTGAAGATTTGAAAAAGGGGAAGGGGTATATGTTTATTACGTCTGAAGGCTATACTTTCAAAACCTTTGTAAAAAGAAATAAAAATACGCTTACCGTTGCAGCAGATAATACATTCTATGACTCATACGATATTCCTTTATCAAATATTGTACAGGTATGGCGGTATGTGAGAGGAATTTTACCCCAGGATTATAAACCATACTACCTGCCTAATCATACAAATCTTAAAAATCTTGTCGATGAGGCGAAACGCAGTATCAGCAATCTGGAGAACGGAATTCTTAAGTTCAAGGCATAAAAAACTTCCCCGAAGGGAAGCTAAAAACACAAATGATGAAAAAAATTATTCCATTAAATGGAATAATGTAAAGATAAATATTTAAAATAAAATTACAATGGGTCAGCTAAGTTTATTCGATACGGAAGAATTTTACGAGTTTCCAAAAGACCTTTTGGAATACAGGGAGAATTTTCTGAACAGGGAAGAGGCAGACCGGTTAAAAGACCATCTGCTTAAGACCGCTCAATGGGAACAGCGTACTCAGAAAATGTATAACAAGATGGTGATAACACCACGTCTGACCGCATGGTATGGTGATTCAAAATTCAATGAATCAGCCGACAATAATATCTCAAGTACGAACCTCTGGATTCCTGAGTTATTATCATTAAAAGAAAGAATTGAAAAGGAATTCGGTTACCGGTTCAATGGTGTTCTACTAAACCTCTACCGTGACAACAATGATTCCGTTGCCTGGCACAGGGACAAGGAAAGTAGATATGGTAAGAGGCCTGTCATTGCATCCATCAGCCTCGGACAGACCAGGAACTTTGATTTCAGAAGAAAAGACCATCATCAAAGCAAATACAGCCTTCCTCTTCCTAATGGTTCACTCCTTATTATGAAAGGAGACCTTCAGGAAAACTGGGAACACCGGATCGCCAAATCCACAGTACCCATGAAAGAAAGAATTAATTTAACCTTTCGATTGATCAATGAATTATAACATTATAAAAATTTCAAAAACTAATTGCTATGTCAATTTCATATTACGATTTTAAAAATCTCCCCGACAGATCTCAACAAGAACTTGTTATGGCTATAGGAACAGTGATCAGTGAAACATATAAGGATGCGCTGAAATTCGTATTATATCAGATGCCTTCATTTACGGTCGAGATCGTATATAACATCAATAACAATACTATTGCAAGTGTGAGTTCCTTTCAGAATACGGGTAATTACGAAAATTAATCTGAGAGATATTTGATATTGTCCTGACCAAAGTTGATGTAATGTTGCTAAACTTGTATTCTCCAATTCTAAGCTACCCTTTTGGAACTTCTGAAACACTTGAAGGAAATGTGATAATGAATTTTGTGCCCTCATTCTCAACACTTTCAAAATCGATACTTCCATTGAGTTTCTTCATGATATTTTCAACGATCGATAGACCTACACCACTACCAAAGTAGGATCTGGTATTGGACATTCTATTGAAAATTTTAAATACATCTCTTTTTGAAGTATAAGGGATCCCGATTCCATTATCCGATACCTCGAAAACAACATTTTCATCTTTACGGTAAGAACAGATGTGGATATGGGCATCAGAACCTTTTTTTGATGAATATTTGACAGCATTGGTAATGATGTTTTGGAAGACCTGTGCGACCATACTTTTTTCTCCCCGGATCCCAAATATATTTTCAATAGTGACCTGAGCGCGGTCGTTATATGATAATTTAGCATCCGAGATCGATTTCTCAATGATCTTAACGGGGTCAATGTCAACGATGTCATATTCTGAATATTTAAGTCTGCTCAGTCTAAGGACATTCGCCATCATATCAGACATGTTATCGATCTCATTGAGAACATTGTTGATCAGCTTGATATTCTTGTTCTCAGTATTCAGTTTGGCCATGATCTGCATATTGAGTTTCATCACTGTCAGAGGTGTTGCAAGGTCGTGCGAGATCGTATGGGAGTACGCGTCAAGTTCATCATTCACCCTGCCCAGTTCAGAATTGACCTTGTGAAGTTCCGCATTGAGATTGCTGATATAAAATAACTGTTCCTGTATGGTGCGGTCTATCGTTTCCCTTAGAGCTATGATCCTTCGTTTATCTTTTGAATCCCATGATGCAGACCGTTCCAAGACCTCTTCGTCGAAAACCTCGAAAGATTGTCGTGGCGAGACTACTTTGGTCTTTTCATCAAAGATCTTGATCGTTTTGATCTTATTTTCCTTTTTTCCTGCCCAGCTGATATGCTGCTTGAACTCGCCCCTAAACCACATGATGATATTTCCCCGGTCCCTGTTCAAAAAAGAGATCGCAATACCGCAACAGCTCTTGTCCAGGCCAAGCTTTTTCCCATGGGTCTTGTAAAAAGAATCATCATAGAAGATCTTATCTTCCAGGTTCTTCTGGGCCCAAGCCGAAATTTTTTTCAGGGCACTGCCAGAAGGTGTCCTTCCACTGCTTTTGATCTCACCGTCTATGATGGTCGCAAGACCATCTGTCTCCGAGATCTCCCTCATCGTATTGATGTGGCGGGAGAAAGACTCAGCTATACTTTGAAATGCCAGCAGTTCAATTTTCAGATCCAGACATTTTTCCAACAGGATCCTGTCATACTCCATGGTGTATGCGGAGAGAAAGGAGTGGTAGGAGTTTGCAGCAATGAATGTTGCAATCTCGGCACTGATCCTATGGTCAAGATCTATATGTTTTTGATAGGTACTATGGCAGGTTACAAGACCCCACAGCTCATTATCTATGATGATCGATATGCTGAAACTGGATGCAATTTTAGCATTGATCAGATATTCAACGTGAATGGGAGATAATGCTCTGACACTCGATATTGTAAGGTCCACCTTTTCAATATTGCTCAGTATCTTGACAGGCTTGTCATTCACATCGCTTAAGATCCTTTTGAAATTTTTAAGATATAGTGCCCTCGCCTGGGAAGGAATGTCACTTTCCGGGTAATGCAGGTCGAGATAACTTTCCATATTGGCATTCTTTGCCTCGGCAATGACCTTTCCACTTTTGTCCTCATTGAATTGATAGACCATGACGCGGTCGTAGTCCGTGATCTCTTTGATCTTTTCAACCAAAAATTCCCAGATGTTCGAGCCTTGTCTATTTGAGATCAGATTTTTGATCTTCTTAACCAGCAGGCTATTGTCTTTCGCATTTAAGATACAGCTTTCAAGTTCAACGTAGATAATATCATTGTGCCTGTAAAAAGTGATATGATATTCGATCCCATCAATGGCAATTCTGTCGATATATTTTACATCTTCCTCTGCGGACGACATCACAAACAGAAACTGTGGGCTTTCAAAGATGAACCTAAGTTCGGGGATATCAATGGTTTTTTGCCCTAAGAAGGACTGGTCGATCTTACAAATATGATCGATATTTTCACTATAAAATTCGATCTTATTCGTCAATGCACCTATACCTATCAGATACCCAAAACTTTGGATGTAGCCTGGCTGATGTATTATGATCTCATTGCACTCTACTGCTCTCATACATTAAATTCTTAAAATGAAATTAGGATCATCGATCTTCTGTAACCACAATTCCAATTTGACTCTTATGCAAATTTATAAAAAATAAAGATGACCAAAAACAAGCCGTCATGGCAAATATTTACGGTTGAAGAATATCTGATCTTAAGCACTGATCATAGAGTCACATAAGTTTTTCCATCAAGGGCTGTGGAAATCTATATAAAATTTCATCATTGACCGTTGTCCTTTTCAACAAGCTTCCTTTCTGATCCGATCGTAGTTTTATTGTATGGTGAATGTCGATCTTTTTGACAATATATTCATTTCTAAAACCAAAGATCTTTTCGGTACTACGAAAAGGTAGTGATTTTATATGATGGGCAATTTTCAACTTTACCCCAATAAAAAGTTGATCAACTGTTCAAATCATTATTAACATCAAAAAATCACATTATGAATATCGAAAGAACAGAATTTATTGCATGGATGGAGAAGGTCATGGAGCGATTCGACATCCTCAAAGAACAAGTCAGTTCCAGCCAATCCCGATTCATAGAGATCGACGGCGAAGTGCTGCTGGACAATCAAGATGTGTTGCAACTTCTAAAGATCAGTTCAAGATCTTTGCAACGCTACCGCACGGACAAAAAGCTGCCTTACTACACCATAAGCGGCAAGCTGTATTACAAACTGTCCGATGTCCATCAGCTTATCAGGCAATGCCTAAGTTCGTAACAAAACAAAGACATTAGCTGCCAAAGACCTACCTATAATCACATTTACTATCAATCAATTATAGGTGCATCTATTTTCGTCTTATCAAAATCAATTGTGATGGAAGAAACAGCACATAATGAAGCCAATGAGATCAAACCGGTATCAGACACACTTCTAGTATTGACCAAAGACACCAATAAGATCGAAATGGTCAAAGGAATAGACAAAGAAGGAAATCTTCAAAAGTTCCCGCCAGATGACAAGAAAGAGAATGACCAGTGGGTAAGGGTTGACAAGCACGGCGACATCTTCTCCAATTTCTTTTCCAATTTCTACCGGCAGCTTAAAGATCCTACGCATTTCAATTTCTTCAAGATCTCGGAATATGATGCGGTCAATACCGCGAAAGACCTTCAGTACTATGTCGATCAGGCATCACCTGAAGAAAAGGAAAAGCTGAAAGAATATGCAATACAATTAAAAAATACAAACCCATTAAAAAATCAGAATACAATGGAAAACAACACAGACAATCAGGAATACCGTTTCCAGCCGGAACAGATCGACTGGAAGACGATGGAAAAATTCGGGCTAAATCAGGAAAAGCTTGAAAAGATGAATGCTATGGACTCTCTTCTAAGAGGGTTCAAGACAAACACTTTAATTCCCATCACCATCAATCTGGGAACAGCGGTCAGCAAGATGGATGTCCGATTATCTCTTCAGACAGCAGACAATGGCGAGGTCGGCATCAATATCCATGGCATCCGAAAGGAACCAAACTACAATCTTAAGTTCCTCGGTCACGAGTTCACGGAAGAAGACAAGAAAAATCTTAAAGAAAGCGGAAATATGGGAAGGGTCGTCGATCTGGTCAATCCCAAGACCGATGAGATCATTCCGTCCGTCATCAGCCGTGACCGACTGACCAATGAGCTGGTCGCCTACAAGGCAGAGTATATTAAGATCCCTGATGAGATCAAAGGCATCAAGCTTGATGATCATCAAAAACAAACACTATTAGAGGGAAAACCACTTTACCTCGAGGGAATGACCTCCAAAAAAGGAGAACTGTTCGATGCCACCGTCCAGTTCAATGCGGATAAACGCTATGTCGAATTCATCTTCAACAATAACCAAAGCCAGCAACAATCACAGCAACAATCAGAATCCAATCAGCAAAGTCAAAAAAATGAAGGGGAAGCTCCAAGAGTTTTCCGGGAAAAAGAACTGGATGATGCACAATACGATAAATTCAAGGCAGGACAGACGGTCTATATCGATGGTCTTACGGACAGCAAAGGAAAAGCCTATCAAGGATACATCACTTTCAACAAGGAAATGTCTAAAACGGACTTTTCCTTTACCAATCCCAACAAGCTGAAGGAAAAAGCCCAGCCATCCGAAGACCATAAGACCCAAAAGGCGGTCAATTCCGATGGCAAGACCAATGAGGCGACAAAGAACATCAAAGAACCATTAGAATCCAAACAGCAGCAACCCGCCAACAAACAGCAGGAAGCCCAGCAGAAGAAACCGACCAGATCCAAAGGGCGCAAGATGTAATCCAAGACTTAAAATTACAATCACAAAAACAATTCTAATCATATTAAATCCAATCTTATGAAAGCCATCATCGCAGAAAAACCCAGTGTCGCAAGAGAGATCGCCCAGTTGTTAAATGCCAACGAAAGAAAAGACTGTTACCTGGAAGGCAACGGGTATTGTGTGACCTGGGCTTTAGGTCATCTGGTATCGTTGGGAATGCCCGAAGATCATGGTATAAGAGGCTTTGACAAAGCCTCTTTGCCTATCTTTCCAGATCCATTCCTTTTGATCCCAAGACCCATCAAAAAGCAAAACCAAAAAGGTTATCAGCCTGATCCTTCCGCACTCAAACAATTAAAGATCATAGAAAATATCATCAATCGGTGCGACAGTATCATTGTCGCTACCGATGCAGGAAGGGAAGGAGAGCTTATCTTCAGATACATCTACCACTATCTGAAATGCAACAAACCTTTTGAAAGACTTTGGATCAGTTCTCTTACAGAAAAGGCGATACAGGACGGTTTCAAAAAACTCCAGCCCGGTTCAGTATTCGACGGTTTGTATATGGCAGCCAAAGCCAGAAGCGAAGCCGACTGGCTGGTCGGGATCAATGCCACCCAGGCATTGAGCATTGCCGCCAATCAGGATGTATATTCTTTAGGAAGGGTACAGACCCCGACACTGGCTTTGATCTGCAAAAGATTTGAAGACCATCAAAATTTCAAACAGAAGAAATACTTCCAGATCCAGTTAAAGCACCGAAAAGAATATCTGGACTTCACAAGCCAATCAGCACAACAATGGGAAGACAAAAAACAGGCAGAGCAGATCCTAAGATCCATAGAGCGGGAGGGCAGGGCTACTGTTGAGAATGTCTCAATCCAAACTGTAAAAGAACAATCGCCCCTACTTTATGACCTGACAGAACTTCAAAAAGAGGCCAATAGAAAGCTAGGTCTTTCAGCTGATGAGGTCTTGCAGACTGCGCAGTCACTTTATGAAAAGAGATTCATCACCTATCCACGAACCGGCAGTAAGTACATTCCCAAAGACCTGTGGTCAGAGATCCCGGAGCTGGTCAGAATCTTAAACACAACCGATCAATTCAAACCTGCCATTTCAACGCTCAAATTCGGCAACTTCAACAAAAGGATGGTGAATGATCTAAAAGTAACCGACCACCACGGACTTTTGATCACCACAAAAATCCCATCCGCACTTACCGCAACCGAAAAAGCGATCTACGATATGATTGCCTACCGTTTACTGGAATCCCTTTCGGAACATTGCAGCAAACAGGTCAGTCATATTACGCTCAAAGTACATCATTATGAATTCAACATCAAAGGATCAAAAATACTAACTAAGGGCTGGCGAGCCATCAAAGGGATCCTCTCAGACCATAACAATAATAACAAAAATAACGACAGCACTTCCAATAACCATAATGTCGAAGAAACACTTATTGACCTGCCAGAAATGAAAATCGGGGATGAACTGAAAATTTCGCAAGCTGTGCTACATGAAAAAACGACCAAACCTCCCAAACTTTACAATGAGGCAGATCTTTTGTCAGCGATGGAAAATGCAGGAAGATCACTCGAAGATAAAGATCAGCAGAAAGCCATTTCGAATATCGGGATCGGTACACCAGCCACCAGAGCCTCCATCATTGAAACCCTGCTCGGCAGAAACTACATCATCCGAAAGAGCAAAGCCTTGGTACCAACCGAAAAAGGACTGAAAGTTTATCACCTTGTCAAAGAGCAAAAGATCGCCAATGTACAAATGACCGCAGAGTGGGAGATGGCATTGGACAAAATTGAAAAAGGTGAACTCAATTCAAAAGAATTCATCACCAATATCAAAAACTACACATCAGAAATTACTAAAGAACTTTTATCATTGGCAATCCCTCAAGAAAGCATTCCTGCACTAAAATGCCCAAAATGCCAACATCATAATCTGATCGTCAAGGAAAAGATTGTCAAATGTCCAGATGAGCAATGCAACTGGTTACAGTTCAGAACTGTTTGCGGAGTACAGCTCAGCATAGAGCAGATCACTTCACTCATCAATAATAAAAGAACCCCGCTCATCAAAAATATGAAAGCCAAGAACGGCAAAAAGTTCAGTGCCTATATTGTTTTGAAAGACGACCACAAAACCATATTTGAATTTCCCAATTACTAAATTTATCTAAAAATAAGTATCTTAGAAATAAAAATTATGAAAGTATTTCTATGTTATCAAAATGGATCCGTAGAAATCAAATGGGATCTACCATTTCTTCCCCGTACCGGAGAATATATTTCAACCACTGAACTTTTATCTGAGAAAGAATTCAAACAGTTGGGCACAAAAAAAGATTATCTCAAAATCATCAACATCTCATGGTTTTTGTATAAAGATGGGAAACAGTCTTCAGTGGAAATTCTATTAGAATAATAAACTAAACTAATTATTTTAATTAAAGTTGTGAAAATATATTTATTAAGGCAGTGTAAAAAGTTCTCTAGTGTTGAAAACCATTTTAAGAGTAATCCACCACAAGTAAATTCTTTAAAAGATAGTTTCGGTTGTGATAAATAAGTCATGGAAAATTATTATTCAGGAAATTCCTGATTTGTAAATTTTCCTTCAGTTAAATCAGTAAACCAACCTAAAGTTTTTATGTCGTTTTTTACTAATTCCTCATATTCTTTTGGGTAGGGCTTAATATTTTCAATTAAGCCAAATTTTAAAAAATGGTCTTTATTTGTTGAAATCAAAATAATGGTTGGATATTTATATTTTGTATAGACATTAAATGATTCGACAGCTAGGTTGTTCAATATGTTGAACATCTCATTAGTCATTTCTTCTGTGTAACTCGTAAACAGAATCCCTATTTCCCCGAAGTCTACTAATCTTCTTCCGAAATATAATCCTGTATTATGAGCATTTTTCTTGTGAAAATCAAAATAACTCTCTCCAATTGATCGCCTTGTTAAACGATCAAATGATAATAAATGTTTTGCTAATTCTTCTCTGTATGGAGTAATATTTATTAATAATTCATTCTCAACAAATCCATCGACGAAATAACTTATTTTGTCAGCTTCTTTTTTGTTTTCAAATCTTTTTCTCGAAATAAACTCATTCCATTTATTGTCTATGACTAAATAGAATCCATTTACTGTTTCATCATTTAAAATATCAGGAAACTCTCTCTTATTTTCAAAAAAGTGAGCTAATAAATCTTTCTCAGTGCCTGACAGTAGAACTGTTTTTGTATTATTGTCAAAGCTATTTTCTGTTATTGAAAAGAATTCTTTCTGCGTTTCAACTGAAAAGTCATCTTCTTCGGCAGGAAGAATAATGGTAAATTTATCTTTAAAAAGCTTTTCCCTTTTTTCAATATAATCAATAAAGTCCGGGACTGTATCTAATTCTTTGATAATTGTTTCAAAAGAGTCTCTATCAAATAATGTTATAAAATCTCCATTATTGGTAATTGAGCTGAATGGATAAAATTTGACATTCTCACCTAAATTTACTATAATTCTAAAAGTTTTTTTAATAGAATCTTTAGGGAAAATTTCTTCAAATTGTTTATCAGGATGTTTTATTCGAACTTCATCCCTTGAAAATAAAGCTTTGTAAGCCCCATTGATTTGCTTCGTAGCTTTGGAAATAGTATTGTTGAAATAACGATTATGATTACCCTTAAATTCATAATTCTTTACTGAAAAGATTATGGCTATATCTTTAAAAATAATTAGTAAATCACAGATTTCTTTTTTATTGCCATTTTCCAACTTTGGACTTGGATAACACCAATACTTAAAAAATGTTGAGAAAGCTAACTGATTAACAAATTCTTCTCCTTCGGTTCCTCTAATTTGACTATCCATCATAAATAAATTTTATCCATTCTCATGGTTAATAATTTCAAATCTATTAAATATTTTATCTATATCAACATAGTATATCTCCTCATATGGAGTACCGCTGTATGAAAATTTACAATAGAAGTGAGGATGAAGATGATATTCATTACCGTCGATATCGTAATCAATGATTTCTGAATAATTGATTTTTCCAATTTTAGAAACTATAAAGTTATTGCCATTTGTTTTCTCTTCAGGTTTGAGAAATCTCCATTTATTATTTTGTAATGAAATTATTTCGTGTGTACTTATGATAAATTCTAAACCTTTATCATAAGTTTGGTATAATCCTGCATTGTACCAATCATATTCACCAAACTCATTAGGTTCATTTGTGTGAGGGTAACTTTTGTCGTTAAATTTTCGAATTAACATTTTCGATTTTCTTTTTCGATTTTTAAGAGGGTAGTTGAGCCAATCTGAAAAATCTTTTTTTATACGGTTTTTCAAAGTCTGATTTCTCAAAAAGTTTTCCTCTTCATTTTCAGTAGTCCATAAAAATTGAGGATAGTACTTTTTCAATAACTTTTCATTGTTTAAAATTAGATCCTGGATGGTATTCCATCCCCAAAATGTAATATCAAACTTACAATCGTACATTTCCTTAATGTCCTCACAATATTCATCAAAATCTGGATGATTTTCAAGAGTAGTTACTATATACAATCTATTAAATTTGATTCTTAAATCATTGCTGATTATTTTTTTTACATCCTCCTCAATATCGTTAAGCAACTCTTTTTTAAGCAATGACTGTTTTCTTGAAAGATCTTTCTTCTTACATTGGATAACAGTATCTAATTCGACAGAAAAAATATCAATTCCTTTCTGTTTGTGGCCTTGCTTTCCAAACTTCTTGAAACTTGCTGTTGCATTTTGTAAATTAAATAGGTCACAAATTAAATCTTCAAAATCTGTCGAATTTTCGATAGGAGGAAGCTGTAATTTCATAAAATGTATTTTTTTAAATAATTTTTATTCAAGATCGGAAAAATGATTTTTTCTTAATTTTTTAATAATTGACCATTAGCTAAGTTTATTTACAATAGAATCATATATTTTTCATCCATTTTTGCATATTAGCCTGAAGCCTAATCATTTCATTAACAGTCAGCAAATTAATTCTAAAGTTTGGAGTTTTCTTAACCTTTTCTAGATGAGGATAAGTTGCCCACATTACATTTTGAATAAGATCTTGATTACCAGAATTTATTTTATTATTAAAGTCTTCAATTACTAAATTCAAATTATGCTCCATCTCTGTTCTATTCATTGGAGGAGGCATTCCATATTTTTTATCGTTCATTTTCGTTGTCTGATTCAGTTTCAAAATCTCGTAAATCATGAAAGTTTGCACTCATTGCAAAAGTTCTAATCATTTCATTTATTGTTAATAGATTAATTCTTTTGTTTGGAGCATGCCTAGCTTTTGTAATTTCTTTTCCAAGATGTCTCAAGTGGTTGGAAATAGTTATTCTACCATTCATAATATTTTCGCCTAAAATATTTAGTTCTCTCTCAAAATCAGATCTTGAGTCTCTATTTCCCTTTTTACTTTTATACATTCAATTTTATTTAGCTCTTGTAAATAATGCAGTACTTCTCAAAGATTCATCAATACTAATCGAATCGATTCTATTGTTAAGACATTTTCTAGCTTTAAAAAAACTTTGTATTGTTCTTGAATCTCGTATATTATTACAGCTTCCAGACATAATTTTAATTGATTAAATCATATATCTGATCAATATTATTCTTATCCATTCTGTGTAATATTGCATTGTTTAAAGCGTGTCTTAAAATATATTGGTATCTTCCTATAATTCTATCTTCATTATAGAAACTTCTACCTAAATATTTATCAGATTTTGCCACTTCAATTTTTGACAGAGGATAACAGTATTCATTTATTAGTTGATTAAATTCTAAGCAAAATTTATCATCTAATAATAATTCATTATTTAAGCCATCTATTATATATTGTACAGGTTCAATATAATCTTCTTCTAAAAATACTTCGCCTGTAAGAATAATAGATTCAGGAATTGAATTTTGAATTTTTGAGTAACATTGATTATATCCAATTTTATTGAGATTAACACTCATATCTAACAAATTTTTCTTGATAGTAAAATGTTTAATTTTGCTTATTTCATCTTCTAATTCTGGATTGTTAATCAAGCAATCTTTTATTAAAATAGGATTGTAAATTGAAATTTCCTTTAAAATTAGCCCAGACAATTCCGTTGAAAAATTTGGTGTATTTGAAATACAGGCTTTAATCAAATGCTCAATAACTGAAGGGAAATAATTTGATAACTCTTCCAGAGTATATAAAGTTTTATCTCTAATGTAACTGACAGGATGATTTAAATGCCAAATAATAAAATCAATAATTAATCCATTTGAGTTATTATTATCAAAACTCGAATCAAACCAAGAGTATTTCTCTTTTACTTCACTATTAGATCTAACCATAAAATGAAAATGTTCAGCAATAATTTTATATATTGTTTCAACTTGATTCTTGTCCAGCTTATCTTCTAAAAACCATATGATATCATCACACATATCCCAAGATTCATATTCAAATTGTAATATATTTTCTTTTAGATTTTTTATTACTGATTTATCGTTTGGGAAAAGTGATTTTAGTTTTTGTTTGGTTTTTTTATGAGCATTAGAATAATTATTCATCCAAATGCTTATCCTTTCTGCTTTGAATAAATTTAGACCTTGATTTATATCCGTTTTAACATCAGAACTTGGATTTGAATCATTAAATAAATCAAAATTATTTTTTCTTTTTATAGTATTTTCACTGTCATTTTCAATATCTTCATTTAGACCCCATTTAATATTGTGATTTAACAAGTACCCTTGTAATTTTTTAACGTTGCTTATTGTCAGTTCTTTTCCTATTTCTGTTAGTAAGCTTCTTCTATCATCGCTAGTAATTAAAGAATTAGAAATTAAGTCTGCGATACTCTCAATTATTTTACCAATATTATCATCTTCTAGTTTTTCTATTTTATTTAAAATATTTGAAATTTGTCCGCCAAAATAAGTAATAAATCTAAAGTTGTCATCATTAATAGTGAAAATTTCACATAATGCCCACTTCAAATAAGGATCAATTTTGGAATGTCTTAGAATTTCTAAAATGCCACTTTGCTCTACTATACTTCTTGCTCCTAAGCAATAACCATCTCCAAGTCTAGGTGCATCAAACGAACTAATCTCAGCATTTCTAATTAACGTTTTCGGAGGAGGTACAGTTTCAAATTTATAATATTCTAATGCTTCATTTAATTTTTCATTTTTAATTAAAGCTCCTATAAAATTTTCTTTATTATCTTGAACATATCTCTGAAATGTCATTTCACCTGATGCATAATCCAAAATTGAAGCAAATTCTTGAAGAATGTTATTATTACGAACTGATTTTAAATTTTTAAGAGTTGTATTTATTGGTGTTAATTGTGCCTCTTTATACCAGCTTGGTCCCATTGAGGTATTGAGTACTTCTTGAAATGCTAATTCTGATTCGGTTTTAAAGTTTAGAATTCCATATACTTCATTAATTTTTAATAATTCTTCTGTTCTTTCCCATCTGTTTTGAACGCCACTTATAATATGTTCTTGCCAGAGTTTAATTAATGGCAATATTTTGTCTTTGTCATATTTAATTAATATCAGTAATTGTATTATTTCTTGCAATGATTTTCGATAACCTTCTGTATAAAGACCTATTTGATTAGGACATTTGATTTTTAAAGATTCTAAAAATAACTCTAATCGATCATTGTCAAACTCATAGATTAACATTACTAATTTTGTATATAGTAATGGAAAAATTTGTTCAGGTAATTGATAGCTTCTTTCCCAATGGCTTCTGTAATCAAAAGTAAAACTAATACTTTTGATAATCTCTTGTATTTTGTCAATTATAAAACTTGATTTTTCTATAAGGAGGTTTGATGCTTTATAGTAATATGCTTTCCCTTCAATAAAATGAATTTCTTCAATTAACTTCAATATATCCTTTTCCCAAGTATTATGAAACCATTGTTTATGACTTACTTTAAATTCATTACAATTATCAATAAACCCTAAACAATTATACTTTAAACATAGATTTTCATAATTGAATCTTTCAAAATCAACACCATTTTTATTTCTTATTTCTATTTCTTCGCCAATGATTAAATACTCTACTATAATAGATTTAAGTAATTCAGGTTTAGAGGTATTACTTAATAATGATAAAATGATATTTACGATAGAGCTATTATGTTTTTGATAGCCAAAGTTTTCTATTAATAATTCAATATCGTTTGACAACCTTTTTTCATTTAACCCTGTGTTGTAATTTGGTAAATTATAGTTATTTAATTCTTTTTTATACATCAAAAGAGAGGTTGCATAAGTGTAAGCCCAAGTATTATTTATTTTTACCTCAGGAACTTGCATCATTTTTTGAATGTCCATATTCATACCGAACCGCCTTAATAAATATGCATTATTCCATGCGCAACAATGATCTCTAACAAGTTGGATGGTTTTTTTATTTTGATTTTCAATTGATGAATCATTAGAAGAGTTCGGTATTTCTCTAAGTAAATCCAAATACTTTGAAAATATCATTTGCGAATTTCTTAACTCTTCATGATTAGATGCCTCATTGCTGGAAAGAATCAAAGTTTGAGCTTTAATTACAAAGGTTTGAAAACTAACACCCTTACCATTAAATCCATCATGTATAAATTTTCTATATTCCTTATCAATTGCTTCTTCTAAAATAGCAGCTTCTTCAAAAGCCTTATTTTCATAAAAATGTTGTAGAAAATGAATCGCATCATTTATAGAAATAAGCAGTATTTTTCGCCTAACAATGTATTTAATAGCTTCTCTATACTTTTTGTTTGCTATTAGTGCTAATGTCATTTCATGAGCATATTCAACAAAGACGCTATTGTACCTGAAATCAATTCTTTGGAGCAGTAACAATAGTCTAACTAATTCGGTTGTAAGCCCTAAATCAATTGATAAACTTATAGTACCTTTTATATCAGATACTACTAAATCTGGCTCGATATGATGAATTGCCATCTTATCAGCCCATTTTTGGTTGCAATTTTCAACCGCTTTTGCAGGACAGTTTGATAAGCCGTAGTGATATAATATATTAGTTAATGAGTAGTTTGAATTAGGATTAGTTTCACAATAATGTACTATAAGATCATTACAGTTTTTCAAAAGCAGAGGAACTTTACCTAATATGAATTCTTTAAATGAGTTGTGATAAATTTCTAATTTATCATCCTGTTTTATCAAATAACTAATTTTTGGAAATACTGAATAAAACTCACTTTTTATTTCAGAACTAAGAATTTCAAAAAATTCTTTTTCATCAATAGCTTGTCTTAACTGAGATAAAAATAAACATATCCATAATTTGTTTTTGTCTTCATATATTTTTTCCCAAATAGAATTATAGTAGTTTTCTATATTACCTCCAATATTCGGAATATTATCTATCCATTTTTTTAATTCATCCTCGTCATTAGAAATTTCAAAGTTGTTTACGTAATCTATCAAATAGCGCATATAAAGAGGATGTCCTTCAGATTTGAGTGCTATTTTTTGAATATCTTCAAAATCTATTATATCTTCTTTTAATTCTTTTTGAATGTATTGTTCACACTGACTTATATTTAAAGGTGAAACAGAAATACTTTGAGTTTTATTAATATTATTTTTGATATCACTAGGTAAAATTTCTTTTGAAATGCAAGAAAGTACTATTTTAATATTTTCAGGAATAGCCATTGATAGAATACCCAAGAAATTTTCAATATTTTTGATTTCATCTAAACCATCGATAAATAATAATCCTCTTAGGTTATCATTATAGAGATATTCACTTAAACCACTAATATTATAATTTAATGCTTCTATACGTTTTTCAAAAGATTCAAATGTTTTGGGTGGAATATCTCCAGTTAGTGCAATTGAAATAGTTTCTTCTAGCCAACTTAAAAAATATTCTTTTGATATTCTCAAACTTTTTGGCTTATCATCATTTGGAACTTTAACAAAATATTTTCCCAATATTAATGCATCTTTTTCAGTAGGTGTATAAGATGCAATATTAAAAGTTTTGCCAGTACCTGGATTACCTTCTAATAAAATCCAGCTTCCAGCTTCTCTTATGCTATCATCTAATCTATTCAGAACATTATAATTGTATGTAATATTCTTGATGTCATTGTTTAGCTGCCTTGGAATATCATTTATGGATTCCTCTAAATGAACTTCAATATTATTTTCTTGTAAAAAGGTTTTAAATTGATTGATTGAAATTGCCCCTAATTTATCATCAATCTGCCTTAAAATTACTCCAATAACTTTCCCGTTTGAAATTACTGGAGAGCCTGAAAGTCCACCATAGTTATAATTGACGTCAATTTCTTTACAATTTAATAAAATGGTATATTTTTCATCATTTACTATTTGGTTAATAGTGCCATAAATTCTCAATCCTTCGGCGTCCCCCTGATATGGAAATCCAAATGACTCCCAAGTCTCATTAATCCGGATATTTGATGTAGTTAATGGTAAAGAGATAGTATTGTTATAATCACAGATTAATAGACAAATGTCGCTTTGTTCATTAAAAGACAATACAGTACATTTACCAATTTTCTTATTATTTAAGATTAATTCAATTTTGTCTTCTTCAATCTTTTCATCTATAATTACATGATAAGCTGTTAAAATGATATTTGGGGTTACAAAGAATCCTGTTCCTTGTTCATTTTCTTTATAAATTATTTTAACTATCGATTTTTGAATTTGCTGAGGGGTTATTATTCTATTCATCTGAATTAAAGTCTATCTTGAGTGGTAGGTTATTACTTTCTATTATTTTATAATTATATTTTGTTTCAAAGCTTTTGTTTTTAAAACATTCTATGGAATCTAAATTGTAATTGAAATAAAGATTTCGGGTAAACTTTGTTTTTCTGCATATAATTCTCGCAATTGTTTCGTTATCCGGATGATTATGAGTTAATCCGTTTGTTGAAAAAACAAATTTATTCGAGTCAATATAATTTAACAACTCGGCACTTGTATTATTTTTACTACCATGATGAGATACTTTTACTAAATCAAATTGCAATGGAAACTCCTCTTGATTGTAGTGTTTTTTCAAACTACTTATAATTACCGTTGGATGAGAATCTGCTAAAAAAAGTAACTTGATATTCTTAAACTCGATTATAAATGAAATTGAACTTCCATTTGTTGCTGTATCATCTTCTTCAAAGGGTTCATGTAGAAATTTTTCAATATTAAACGAGGTACTTGAAGATACATTTTTTTTCTGTAATCGTTTTCTTTCTTTTTCTAATGATAGAATATATTCAAAGGCATCTTCCGTAAAATCTGATAAGTCGGAATCACTTGAAAAGCCTTTTTTAAACAATTCTTTTTTCCAATATTTTTTTAAATCTTTTAATTTGTCATTATTCGGGGAAAGTATTTTTATTAAAATATCTTCAGATATTTTAATTTCTAATTCATTATCAGTAGAAATTGCATTCTGATTAAACTCCGAATTCCATGAATACTGATATTTATGGATTAATGAAGCTAAAGTAGAACCTTGTACAGCAGAAATATTTTTTTCAACTATATTTTTTTCTTCTTTTATAGTATAATTAATTACTAACTTAGAAAGTGATTTACCCTTAAATATTAAATTATCATCAATGCAATTTATATGTCGAAAGGAATTATGCCAAATGTTATTGATTTCAATTATTGAATCTTTTTTGTTTTCTTCTATAAATTTGATAATACCTGATATATGGTCATTATCGATATGTGTTACTATCAAATGAGAAATTTTTTTATTCTCCTTTGCCAGTGCAACAAGTTTTGGCTTAATATAGTTTTTATATGTATCTACATAACCTCCATCAATTAATATAATAATATTTTCTAATTGTAATAGAAACGAGTCACCGTTGTTTGCTGGAAAAATTTCTAAGTGCATGTAGTAATTATGTTATGAAAGTATGTATCTTAAAATTTAATAGCAGTATTGAAGAAATGGTAAAATAACATTTCCGTTGTAACAGTGTTTATATGGCAGACAACTATTGATTGTTTACTAATAGTAGTATTAAAGAAAATTTGAATTTATGACTTATTTGTTTAAATTGATTACTTAAGTACTATTTTTTCCAAAAATATTTCTGATTTGTGTTCGCTGTTAACGTGCCTATTTTTTCGGTTTGTTCACTGTTATTTTCATTAGAAGAATAATAAATATAATCTCTTATATCTTCACCCAAATGTTTGATAATTTCTCTCTTCAACGATGGTTTGATAAAAATCTTTACCAAATGAGGACTGACGTACTCTAGCTCCTCAATAGACTTTGAAATATCTTTACTTGTGCTAATGATAAAGCTTCCATCTTGTCGAAATCTCCTAATTTCACCTGCATAATCTTCTACATCATCTGAGAATTGTGCATAATGCTTAATTACATATGCTTTTTTAAGTTCAAAAGGATTTTGATCAAAGAAATGGTAGGTCTCGTCTGTCTCATTAAAATTAATAAGCAAATCGTCTTCAGGATAGTATGGACATTTATAGATCCATATTACACCGTTAGCTTCTAAAAATTCCTCTTTTTGGTCATCAACGGCAAAAAACATGGAACTTCTATCATCTTGTGTCCAATCGGTTAGTCTGGTATACAAACCTAAATGTTGGGCTTGAAACAAATTATGCCAATCTTGAGCATGTTTGGTGGAGTCCTTTTCAAAATGCTCTAAAATTCTCAACCCTTCAGAATAAGAAGTAAATTCACTGAAAGCTTCTTTTTCTATTTCTAAAATTTGTTCGTCACTTAATGATGGATTTCTAGTAACGTTTGGTTTGATCGGCCAATCAAAAATTTGACCTCTAAAAAAAGTTAGAAATGATGACCATCCATGAGATCTGTTAGCATTAATAATTTCATAAAGCTGGTCTAAAGTTTCAGGTGTATAAGTTTCCATAGGGTTGTTTTTAGTTAAATATAAGAATTGTATTTTGATAAATTTCTTATTATTAATGGTAAGCATGCTATGGCTACCAAAAATGAAATTTATAGCTTATTTTAAAAAAATAATTAAATATATGAAGAGCAAAATTATCAGCAAGAAGTTATGACATAGATAGATATTACATATGAAATCATTGCAAATCCAGATAGGTTAGGATAATTTTTTTTTCGACATTTTTAGGTATTATTGGGATTATAATTGCCCCGTTCTGTTTAAGTCTATTTTCTTTCATCTTTTTTGAAGTTTTATTTTCTTTGAAATTGATGATAATTAGATAACCCTTTAAAAGAAAAGAATAACAAGTTTCAGTTTCTAATTTACTTCTAAAAGGTTGAACAATTAATTGGTCAAAGTCCGAATTTCTATCGAGTTTAAGTATATTTAATTGAAATTCTAAATCATCAGTCGTTAAATTTTCGTAAACTATTTTTCGAATCTTCTCGTGATATGGTCCTAAATTAATGTCACTAAATTCTTCAAATGTGGAAATGTCAGCTCTAAACAAAATTGAGAGAAAAAAGTTTTTAAATCTTTCATAGTCTAAATTTTCAATTTTTAGAGTTTCAATATCTACTGATTTTCCTTTTTTACATTTTATATCTTTATTTTTTCCAGACATTATATCAGCAAGATAAGATTCATATTTCCCACTAATTATTTTATTTTCACAATCGCGACATAATAGATTTCCCTCATAAACTCCTGATGAGGGTCTACTAATTCTGGGATTTTTTTTGATGATTTCTTCTGTAGAAACTTTAATTATCTTATGGTTTTTATCGTATAAATCTTTATACAAAAAATCAGGATAAATATGTGATTTTTTAATCAAACTCTTTTCTAAAAGGCATAATTTGCAATTTGTCATCTGGTCTTTTATTACATTGGAAGAGAATAATATATTTGTATAAAAGTAATAAAAATTAAACTATTCTACTTATTATAAAGGGTTCCTAAATTTACAAAAACACATATATTAAAAAACTAAAAATCTACAGCATCATAGCAACACTTGCTATCATCGGACTTTCAATTTGGATAAACTCATTATAAGAAGACATTAGGGAAACAGAGGAAGTTCTTAAACAATGTTCTGATAGATATTATAAAGAAATTGACAAATAAAATAAATCCCAACTTTCGTCGGGATTTACTTTCAGGTTATAAGTTTTCGTTTTGAAAACCTACATTATTTTTTAAGATACCTCTTCACTGCGGCAACAGAAGTTCCGACAGCTTGTACAGCTTCTTTCAAACTTTCTTTGGTAACACCAAATTCTTTAGACCAATAGTCTAGTTCCCAGCTTTCATTCACATTTACTTTGGTTGCATCTTGTGGTCTTCTTTTACTTAAATCATCGCTCATAATAAATAATTTATTGGTTAATAAAAGTAAAGGTAAGTCGCTCTTGTATCAGATAAATACGGTTTTCCGTAAAAGACAAAAAATTCTAACTCTAGTAAGGATTTATTTATCTAGTTCTGAATAATATTCTTTAAAATCAAAAACGATTTCAAATAGCTCTCTAGGATGAATACGCAAACCAGTTGCTATTTCAATGAAGGTGCTTAATTGACAATCTATCTTATTATTTGATACATCACTAATTCGTGCAGCAGTAATATTACACTTAGCTGCAATCTTAGAATAAGGTGTATCGCCTTTAATTTCTTTAATTTTTTCAGAAACTAATTTTTTAATTTCATTAGTTTTAAATTCACTCATGATTGCACTGTTTACTGCAATTTCACATTTATTATAACATTTTTCATTACCGAATTCGGTAATGAAAAGAATTTTTATTATATTTGGAACAAATTACTTATTAAAGTAATTTTGCGATACTTCAAAGAATATTAGAAGCATTCGCTTAGATTCTCGGATTGAAAACTGGTAATTTTTAGACAACGAGAGGATAAGCAAGATGCTCACGACCTAGGCGTGGGCTCTCTTATCGTTGTCAGGTATACCAGTACCCCAATCCGTTAAGTAGAGTTCCACGCCGTTTTTTTTCAATGCTGTCCGCAATCTCTACAAAAAAATCTAAGCCCGCTTCCTAAAACATAGTATCAGATTACAGGATACAATAGGAGGGTACAACCTATTGCGGCTTTAAATAGCTCACACGGGACACAGATTTCATTCATATTAAATTCTTTCCGGTGCCTTGCGGTCACTGCTTATAGAACCTCACCAGTCCTTTTTCATACCAAAGGGCATCAGGAAAGTTTTTATCCATCGATGAATCCATCACATTAATTACAAAAAATAAAAAAACAAAAAAGCCCCTTCCCATACAGTTTGACGACATAGGGAAAGAGCAGATCAGTAATTAATTTAACGATTAAAAACCTTTTACAAATCTATGAAAAATTCCTATTACAAGATAGGAGGTATTTTCTTTGGCCTTATGCTGACCGCTGTCAGCACCAACACAAAAGCCCAAACACGCACCATTTCAGGTACCGTTACTGCATCCAACAAACCTCTTTCAGGAGTAACAATCTCCCAAGAAGGAAGCAATCAGGTTACGACCACCAGCGAAAACGGAACCTATACATTACAGGTTTCAGCAGAAAATCCTATCCTATTGTTCAGACATCCTGATTATGCTGAAGAACGAATCACAGCAACCAATCAGACCGTCGTCAATATCAGCTTAGAACAAAAAGTAAAGGGAATCGAAGAAGTTATTCTCAACGCTGGCTACTACAAGGTTAAAGACAAAGAAAGAACCGGTAGCATCGCCAAAGTTTCAGCAAAAGACATAGAAAACCAACCCGTCACCAATGTCCTGTCAGCAGCACAGGGTAGAATGGCCGGGGTAAACATTACACAGAATTCAGGGGTAGCCGGTGGAGGCTACGATGTACAGATCAGAGGCAGAAACAGCCTTAGGACATTGTCCAACAGTGCGGTTGACGGTAATCAGCCATTGTACGTGTTGGATGGTGTGCCGATGTCGTCTCCTGTGACATCCGTATTCTCAACACAGATTCTGCCATTCCAAAATATCAATCCGCTCAACAGCATCAACCCCAATGATATTGAGAGCCTTGAAATTTTAAAAGATGCGGATGCAACAGCCATATATGGAAGCAGGGGAGCCAATGGGGTAATCCTAATTACAACAAAGAAAGGAAATAAGAACAAATCCAAGATCAGCATCAGCTCAAGCCTGGCATTCAGCAGTGTAGCATCCCGCTTAAACATGATGGATACCTCTGAATATATTGCCATGCGAAAATCTGCATTTGGTAATGATAACATTTCGACCTATCCTGCTACGGCTTATGATGTCAATGATGCCTGGGATGGCAATCGATATACGGACTGGCAAAAGACACTCATTGGCAAAACCGCTACTACTTCGAATACGAGCGTGGGATTGTCAGGTGGTTCTGACGGTTGGACGTATCGTATTAATGCCACTCACAATGAGCAGACCACGGTTTATCCGGCTGACTACCAATACAAGAACAATGTGTTGTCAATGGGTTTTACCCACAGGTCAAAGGATAATAAATTAAACATTTTACTATCGAATAATTTTTCACAGCAGTTCAACAATGTGATCAATGAGGATCTGACGAACATCAGTCTGTTTTTAAGTCCCAATGCACCGGCATTGTACAACGCTGACGGATCACTTAACTGGCAGAACAACACCTTTACCAATCCGATGGCCTCAACAGTGGTCACCTATCAGAATGATTCCAAGCAGATCAATAACAGTCTGAACGTTTCCTATCAGATCTTGCCGAACATTAGTTTCAGCGTCAATTCGGGATTCAACTATCAGAATTTCGAAGAGTTCAATCTCCGTCCCCATACGAGATACAATCCTGCGTTCAACTTTACCAGTGCGACCGGATCAAGTACATTTACCAGTTCGTTCTCGTCCTTTTCCTATAATATAGAACCCCAGTTAAATGCAGATTACAGGATTGGAAAAGGCAAGCTGAATGTTCTGATTGGTGCCACGCTCAACTCATCAGAATCAAAGCAATCCTCCATCCAGGGATCAGGATTCGAGAGCAATGCTTTGATGATGAACATCAATGCGGCAAAGACCAAGATTTTTTCAGACATCATCTCCAAAGAATACAAATACATGGCGGTGTTCGGCAGGATCAACTACCAACTGGATAATAAATATATTATTAATGTAACCGCCAGAAGAGATGGTTCCAGTAGATTTGGTCCCAACAACCGGTTCGCCAATTTTGGAGCAGTAGGAGCCGCATGGCTGTTTTCTAAAGAAAACTTCCTGAGCAACACAAGCTGGTTAAGCTTTGGTAAACTGCGGGGAAGTTATGGAATAGCCGGAAGTGATAATATAGGGGATGCCCAGTACCGTGATACCTATTCGGTTGCTTCAACAAGTATTTATAATGGTGTTGTGGGCCTTGTCCCCACAAGATTGTTCAATGGAAATTTCAGTTGGGAAAAAACCAAAAAACTGGAATTAGCGTTAGAGACTTCTTTTTTCAAAGAGAGAATAGGTCTGAATGTTTCCTACTACAAAAACAGGTCTGACAACCAGCTTGTCGGTTTGCCGCTTCCGTCAACCACGGGCTTTAGTTCGGTGCAGGCCAATTTAGACGCAACGGTAGAAAATAAAGGCTGGGAATTTGAATTGCGAACATCGCCGATCAAGACCAAAACCTTTTCATGGCAGTCCGATCTCAATTTGACCATTCCTAAGAATACGCTTCTTGCATTTCCAAACCTTGAAGGTTCGACCTATGCGAATCAATATGTCATCGGACAAAGTACGTCTATCGTGAAATTGTATGATTTTTTAGGAATTAATCCGGCAACAGGATTGTATTCATTCACCGATGTTAATGGTGATGGAAAAATCTCATCCCCCGATGACAACAAAAGTATAGAAGACCTGTCCGTAAAATTCTATGGGGGCTGGTCTAATCGCTTCAGTTACAAAAACTGGGATCTCTCATTTTTAATACAATTTACAAAACAGCGCAATTATAACTATCACAGCTATATGCCTGTAGCAGGAACGATGAACAATCAGGCACAGGAAGTCACTGATGTCTGGTCTCCATCAAATCCGACGGGTTACTATATGCCTTACAGCACAGGAGCCAATGCCGGAAAGAATGCTGCCCACGCTAATTTCATGCGCAGTACTGCTTCTGTAGGTGATGCTTCATTTATCAGATTGAAGAATGTACAGCTCAATTATAAAATTCCTGTTGAATTAGCATCCACACAAGTAGTCATCTATGTACAGGGACAGAATGTGCTTACCCTGACAAAGTACTTCGGAGTAGATCCAGAGTTTGTGGCAACAGGTTTTTTGCCGCCTTTAAAAACGTGGTCGATCGGAACTCAAATCAACTTTTAAAGCCTTACAAAATGAAAAATATTATCACCAATAGAATCAAAAGTCTGACAGTCAGTTGCATGATACTAAGTTCAATCTCATGCGAAAAATTTATCGATACCGAACTGCCCTATAATCAGATAGGGACTAATGAGGTTTTTTCAGATGTCTCATCAGCCAATGCAGCACTGGCAGGATTATATTCAGAACTGTGGAGTTCTTCCATAATCTCAGGGGATGTTACAGGTTCTGCTGCCATTCTCGGAACTTACACGGACGACCTTAACTGCTATGCTCCATATATTCAAAATGGTTTAGTCGATCTGTATAACAATGTGCAAATTCCGAGTAATACCATCGTGTATAATTTATGGTCAAAAGCCTATAAGCATATCTATTATGCCAACTCCATCATCAAAGGAGTCAAGGAATCCACTTCAATTTCCCAGCCAAATAAAGATCGGTTGATCGGAGAGGCTACGGTGTTGCGTTCTTTGCTATACTATAATCTTTCGCAGATCTTTGATGACATTCCCTATACGGATACAACGGATTATATCTACAACAGCCAATTGAAAAAAATATCAAAAGTTCAACTGATGGCTCAACTTGAAAATGATCTTACATCAGTATTAAATGGTCTCAGCGATCAATATGCCAATCAGGAAAGGATCTACATCAATAGAAAGGTTGCTGAACTTTTATTAGGTAAGGTTCTTTTAGTAAGTGAAAAGTGGAATGAGGCGGAAAACTTATTTTCACAAATAGTACAGTCACCGTTATATGTCTGGGAAACCGATCTGAGTAAGGTCTTCAATAAAACAGGCAAACATATTCTATGGCAGTTGAAGCCGGCAAATTCCACAGATGCAACGAAAGAATATCTGCTTTATAATTTTACAACAAGCCTTCCGACAACATTTGCACTGTCGGATGCATTGGTCAATTCATTCGAACAAGGAGACCTAAGAAAGCAGTCATGGATACTGCCAACGGTCATCAATGGGAAAACCTATTTCCGCCCGATGAAATACAGAAATCCTGTCAATTCGAATACAACCGAGAATTCAGTTGTGTTTAGAATTGAGGAAGTATACCTGTTGTATGCAGAAAGCTTGACCCAGCAAAATAAAATAGCGGACGCTAAAGTTTTCGTCGACAAATTGAGACAGAGGGCGGGACTTGCACCATTGCCTTCCGGACTTTCAAAAGAGAATATGATCAACAGAATTGCAGACGAGTTCAGGCATGAGTTCTTTGCTGAAATGGGACACCGTTTTTTTGACTTGAAGCGGTTAAAGAAAATGGATATTATTGCTTTGTCCAAGCCCAGCTGGAAAAGCTTTCATAATGCTTTTCCAATTCCTGAGAAAGAACTGACCATCAATCCCAACCTTAATCCACAAAACCAGGGATACTGATGAGAAGGATTATTATGCTGATGCTATTGTGCATATGCCATCTGGCATATGCACAAAAAGACAGTGATTTTCTGTCTGCGGAAAAGAAGCAGAATGAGGCCTACGATATCCATGTGAAAAGTACCTCAAAAGATGGAAAATGGCTGGCGTTTTTTAAAATGTACGATGATAACACTGATACTCTTGTGATCGTTAATCGCAAAAAACCTGAAATTCAATATAAAAGGTTGAAAGTTTTAGACCATCGATGGAGCAGGGATCAACTGATTTTAAAATATAAAGATCGAACGGAGATCTTTGACTATGCTCATAACAAAAAAGAGATATTGCCAGCCTGCCAGACCTTCGGTATACTGGATAAAGAAAACATCCTTGCTCTGCATACTTCTCAGCAAGTATTACTATATGACCTTAAAGGTTATAAGGTCATTGACAGTATAGGAAAAGTCGTAAAGGTATTCTATATTGATGGTGGACTGTATTTGCAAGCTAAAAACAATAAAGAATATCATTTGTTACAGTGGAATGATGGTAAAGCAATCACAATCTACAGGTCTTCCGATCAGGTTTCGAATATCCTTGTTTTGCAGAATAATACATTATTGATTTTCGAAAAAAAAGAAAATCTGATACAGGATATTGTGTATTATGATGTTTCCTTGAAAAAAGAATATAGATTTTCCCAAGATCAGCGCATCAACTTTAATTCCTCAACCTCATACCAAAGAAGTGATGGGAAGATAATAATCAATGCTGAAAAAATTAAGGATAAGAGTAGGATGGATGCTCCGGAAATTTGGAGTACTTCTGATAATAATTTGATTGAGAAATTCAGGAAATCGGAGACGATGAAGTATCTATGGTCACCTAAGGAAAACAAGGCCATAGTTTTAGGTGATTCAAAATTAAACAGGGTTGTTGATATCGGCAACAAAGCTTATTTTCTGGCATTCAGCTTTTCTGAACTTCAGGATTATACATTAAAAAAGGCACCTGCTAAGGTTTACCGTTATAATGTTGTAGACGGCAGCTATGATCTTATAGATACGATAAGCTCTAACGTCAACTATTCTCCAGATGGTAATTATCTTATTTACAGGAATGGAAACAACTGGAAATTAGTAGATGTCAATTCAATGAAATATGAAAATATTGAAGATGTTGCCTTTTCTAATCCTTATTTTACCGATAAAAATAAAATATGTTTTGACGGGTCTGGAGGCATATGGGAATATGATATTGCAGACCGAAAGATCAGGCAAATCTTTAATAAAGAAAAAGGCAATTATAAAATCTTAAATTTTAATTACACTTCCAATTTTCCAAATTACCCTTTTGAGCTTTCTTTCTATTGCAAAGTTCTTGACTCGTTTAATTATATATTCGAAGTTAATAATGAATTGAATTTAACGAAATCAGTATTTGAAAAAGATGGCAACAAGTACCACAAAATGATCAACTCGACTCAGTCAAAAATTGTCCTTCAAAAAACTGATAACGCAAAAAAAGCCTACTTGTTTACAGAGGAAAATTTCAATCAGCCTAAGCAGATCATCGATGTTAGCAGATTTTACAATAAAAAAGTACTCTTCCGATCAAATAAAAAAGATGAAGCCCAATCGATGATTAAAGTTGAAACCATTAGGTATAAAAATGCTGAAGGAGTGGGGCTGAGAGGTATTTTATATTATCCTCTGTATTATAAAGAGGGAAAAAAGTATCCAATGGTAGTCCATGTCTATCAGATACAAAGTGATAAAATAAATCAGTTTCCACTGCTTTTGGAGAATGATATTGATACGGGGTTTAGCATCAGAACTCTTATTGAAAAAGGATATTTTGTTTATATGCCCGATATAGTTTTTGACAATAAGGGCACTGGAATTTCAGCATTGGATTGTGTCAATAGATCAATCGATGCCTTAATCGGAAAGCAGTTGATAGACTTTAAAAAGATGGCATTAACAGGACATTCCCATGGCGGATATATTACTAATTTTATAGCAACCCGTTCCGATCGTTTTGCAACCTATGTATCGGGTGCAGGCAATAGTGATATTATCAGGTCCTACTATTCCCTAAACGAAGAATTTATCAGCCCTTTTTACTGGCAGTTTGAGAACGGACAGTATGAGATGAAAAAACCATTTGTAAAGGATAAGAACCTTTATTTTATAAATAATCCTATCAATTATGTAGAACACGTATCAAAACCGGTACTCCTATGGACGGGAAAAAAAGATAAGAATATTGAATGGGGACAGGTCATGGAATTCTTTATTGGCCTTAAAAGAAATAACAAAGATGCAACCTTGCTTGCCTATCCTGACGAAGGGCATATATTTTCCTCAAAAATCAATGCCAAAGATCTTCACAATAGGATTCTTCAGTGGTTTGGGTACTATTTGAAAGGAGAGCAAAAACCTGACTGGATCGATTAACAATAGAAAAGGATGCCTTTCGGCATCCTCTCTTTTTAATTTCTGTGAAGCGTTACGCCGCACTCAGTATCACTCAGGAATTGCTGCATGACTCTTGGGGATCCACCCACCAATTCTGTGCAGATCGGACCACTTGTAGGGTTGCAGTCTACCTCTCCTACAACAATACATTTCTCATTGGGAGCTGATGCATCGAAGTAATAAGCAATTTCTGCTTTTTTGTCTGTTTTTGCTTTAATGGTTGCAAAAGCACTTCCGACACCGAATACTAGAACGGCTACGGGAATCAGGACTGTTTTAAGATTTTTCATAATAATAAGTATTAAGATGTGCCTACAATTAATTCAGGTTTTCGGCATTACCTGCGAAATTTGTCAAGTATCGGTTGCGCAAAATGATATTTGACAATTTCATTTCCAATTAGAATATATATGTATTCTCCAGCAATAAGCATATCCTTCACCTTTTCGCCATGGCTGTCAGGCACCAAAAAGCTTCCGGAATAATATTGCTGGTTGATTTTATACATATCAATGATGCTTGCTTTATTCCATTGCATAATTCCATCATGAGTTGCTTTAGAATTCGAGTTGACAAATAAAAGATTACCAGAAACGGTTGCATTTTTTACACTTTTCTGAAGCGGATTTTTTATTTTGTTTGATCCGTCAGGTAATTTTACGGTCTCCGTTTTTTGCTTTTTGTTAAAGCTGATCAGTTTAAATTTATTCTGTTGATGTGTTATGTTGTTGACGACAGTAAATTCATTTTTGTAATAGTACATGTAGATAAAATTCTTTTTATCAAAATCAGAAATCAATAGACCGTCATTCTCTATATAACCAGGATCTTGTGTTCCGAGAATGTCATAATGAAGATCTATTTGATGATCCTGATAAGTTCCAATGACAAAGGTTTTAAATTTTGAACTTTGGGATCTAAATAGAAAGGATGTATCTGATATTACATTCAGCTGATCAAAGTACATGTCATTTAAACTGACAGTTCGTAATGAATCAGCCTGATTTAAACTACCTTTATAAATAATAGGAACAGTACCATCATAAATGTAATAATACGGAAGCTGAAAAGTCACTCTTAAACTTTTGAACGAGTGTGATTTCGGATCTAAAGGGATTCTAAACTTTGAAAAACTCTGGAGATCCTTTTTTACAATGGTGAGGTTTAGAGGAGCTGTTGTATTTCCCAGATAGATGTTATTGTTATCCTGACCGATAAAATAAAACGAGTTATAATTTATATTGAGCCTTACTTCATCTTCTAAGACGTGCGGAATGTATCTTCTTGTAAAATTGTTATTTTTTCTTAATTGATTCTCTGATTGAATATAAAGTAAAAAGACACTCAATGAACTTAAGATCAATATGACCAAAACCAATGATAGATACTTTTTTGATTTCTGATTTCTATGTGCTTCAGATAAGCATATAGCGATCATCAATATAATGACACATATAGCATTGAAAATAAAGTGAGTTCTCCAACTCATATTCTCTAAAATACCTCCACACGAACAAGGTACAAATTCACTATACTCAAGAATTAAATAAATGTACATTGTAAAAGCTGACATAATTCCTAATGAAGAATATAAACCTATATACTTTGTTTTAGGAAACAGTAGGATTGCGACAATCATCAGTTCTATGATAATGACAAGATATGATACAATCCCGGCATAAGAACTTAATAAAGGTGATTGTGCGATTTGAACCTGAAAATTTTCGAAATCCAATATCTTGCTCACGCTTGCGTAAAGAAACAGTAGAATAAAAAAATAAGAGATAACTTCGCTAAAAATGAATGATAATCTTTTCATGGCTTTGTTGCTTAGTTGTTTAACAGACTTGAATCAATCTCCATTTGATCTTCCTTCCACAATAGTCAGGCATTTTCTCACCCTTGAATAAGGTGACAGTCGTTCTAAAATTCCCCATACTTTCCCAGATGCCGCTTTCCGGACATGGTAAGCCTGTGACAACTGATATGGAGGTTAGGGGAATCATAGGTCATGTAAAGTGATTAATTATTCGGAACAAGCCGCCAGTTGTCACCATCTCTTACCGGCGGGTCAGGATCTACAATTTCTCCTGATGTTTTGGCAGAATCTCCTTTCATCATGATGGTTTTTTCTATCTGATCAGATTGCTCATCACGCACATTGATTTCCTCATCTCGATGGGTACAGTTTTGCATAAAAACTGAAGCTATCGTTATACTAAAAATTGGGATAAACTTTTTCATTTTTAATTTTTTTGGTTGGTTATCCCGGCCGGATTGTATTAGAATTCTGAAGCCAAAGTTATCCGGCTGAAGCCACGAAAAAAACTACTCTATGGACCCATTTTAAAATAGATACGTCTCAATTTTAAAATTGATACAGGGATAAATAGCCTGTAAAGCCTTATAGATCGTGGATTGTAGCTTATCAGTTATAAGAAGCTTGCAACGCCTTGAAAACTGTCTTATTTAAACACAAAATGTTTAATTTTGAAATGGTGAGGTTCTAATAATCAGTATATGAAAAAGTTAAATTACTTTCTCGTCCTGTTTTCTGCATTTTCACACCTGCTATTTTCCCAGAAAAAAAAAGAAAGGACTTTCAGTGAGATCAGAAAGCACTACGAAAAAATGACCATTGATGACATGGATGCAATGCCCTATGTGAAATTGTATATCACGAAAGCAAAAAACGAAAATAACTTTCAGAGATTAATTCAGGGTTATAGAGATGGGAGGCAGTTTGACAGCCATAATAAAATCAAGTATGCCGACAGTGCCTTAGCGGTCAGCTTAAAGTACGGAACCAGTGATGACATCAGCAAAGATTATTTAAGTAAGGGAATCATCTACTATTTCTATCAAAAAAAATATAAGCTCGCTTTGGATCAATATCTAAAAGCTTATCAATATTCAAAAGGATCAAATGATAAGTATCATCATTATAAGGTGATCTATCATTTGGGGATTGTCAAAGAACATTTGGGGTATTATGACGAAGCCCTTGAACATTTTCAGGACTGTGTTACTTTTTATTCGTCAAAACCAAAATATGTCCTTCATGATAATGAGAAGTTCAATTACAAAAAGGCTTATTTGAATAGTCTTCACCAAATGACCGTCGTCAACAGATATCTTAAAAACTTCGTGAAAAGTGACAGCCTTAGCCGGTTGGGCTATCAATTGACCTTAAATGATCACGATTTTGCACTTGAAAACAGTTATTTTCTTAAATGCATAGGCATCTCAAAATTTCATAAGAAAAATTACGCTGAGGCAAAGAAAGACCTGGAAAGAGCATTGCCTGTTATTTTGAAGCGAAATGACTTCGCATGGGCTTCGGTCATTTATTACCATTTAGGCAAGATCTCCGAAGCTCAAAATAATGCAGGTCAGGCCATCCATTACTATGGTGAAATAGACAAGATCTTCGAAAAGCATCAATTTATACTCCCTGAAGTTTACAGGAGCTATCATTATCTTATTGAATATTATAAAAATAATAATATTGATGAGAGCAAACAGCTTTATTATACCAATCAACTTCTTAAAGCTGACAGTGCCATCTCAAAAGATTATCCTTATCTGTCCTCCAAACTTCATAAAGATTATGACCGTAGAACATTGATCGAGCAACAGGATGATATGGAGAAGTCCAGCCAAAGAAAAATAAAATTTG
This sequence comes from Chryseobacterium formosense, assembly GCF_900116415.1. Taxonomy (GTDB): domain Bacteria; phylum Bacteroidota; class Bacteroidia; order Flavobacteriales; family Weeksellaceae; genus Chryseobacterium; species Chryseobacterium formosense. The sequence continues at coordinate 463,710 of NZ_FPAP01000001.1, forward strand.
CAAAGGCCCTCATATTCTCTGGAAGCATTGTCATTGGTTTACTTATCGTGCGTTACAGTAAAGACCGGAAAATAAAAAAACAGTATGACATGCTTCAAAAAAGAATATCTGACGGTACTTATATTGTCAAAGATATTGTACAAGACGAAAATGTTGAAGACACATCAAGGAAAACCTCCTTGACACCAGAAATGAGCATTGAGATCAGAGAAAAACTGGAAAAATTTGAACTGGAAAGGCAATTTTTGAAGAAAGGACTGACCGAAAAGGACGTTGCGGTAAAGCTATCAACCAATTCCCATTATCTGTCGGTCTACATCAATGAACACAAAGGGATGAACTTCAATAAATATATAGCTGAGCTCAGGATCAACTATATCACCAATTTGCTCAATACCAATAACATGTACCTCCGCTTCACCATTGAGGCTTTGGCGAAAGAGTGCGGCATCGCATCCCGTCAGAATTTCTCGAACCTTTTCTTTGATATCAACGGCATACGACCGACCGATTACATCAAGAAGCGCAAACAGGAATTGGGAATTGCCTGATAGTGGCATGAATAAAGGATTTTTTGTAATTTTCTAAAAAAAGGACATGGTAACAAGAACTATTTTTAGAAAGATCGCTCAATTGTATGACGAATTAGAGTTAAGGATCAACGAAGTGTATGACGATGATGAAGACATGGTCAAGGTCGCAGAGCGTTCACTGATACTGATCGATGAATCCATCAGAAAGTTAAAGGAGATGATCACCAACCATCATTTTGAAACCATCGCCGAAGAGGTTCATTTCTTCAAAAAACTAAAGCCTCAGTTCATTTCAAAATTCATCTACTATTCCACAATTTTAGACCTCGAATCCCATAAACCGAATGCCGGGAACAAGACCTTGAAAAAATATTACGAGGCAGAACAGGAAAAACTCAAAAACTTTTATCTTGAACAGGCAGAATTTTACGGCTATTACCGTAGAGAGGCAACCTATCTCGACCATAAGGTGTTTGTCAGGAATTCATACGACCTGAAAATGAAATTATCATTCGGCTTCTACAATTTCGACACCAGCTTCACCACTTCTCATGATCATCTGATAGCGAGATTCATGGCCAGCCAGCAGATGGACAAATACCTGAAAAAACAACTTGAAAACTTAAGTGATAATGTCAGTACTAAAACCTTGTCACCATTGGTATGGTCTGCATCCAAGGTCGGTTTGATCGAATTGGTTTATGCGCTGTATCAAATGCGCTGTTTTAATGGAGGCAATATAGAACTTAGTGAGGTGATCAAATTTGTAGAAAAATCTTTGGACACGGATCTGGGCAACTTTCACAAAACGATTTTTGAGATCCGCAACAGAAAGCAGGGGCCCACCAAGTTTTTAAATCTGGTCACTGATCATCTCAATCAATATTTTTTAAATACAGACGGCGAGTGATCAAAATTTTTAAAACCTCAGATATGTAAATTTATGTTTGAGGTTTTTATTTAATCTTTATTGATCAGATGTTTAAGATCGGGATCATTTGAAATTCTTTCCATTTCATCACGGATAATCATAAGGATATCAGCTTTAATATTTTTATAGTTGGCTATAATTTCTTCCTGCATACAGTCGATTCCCTGCCCATCGACAAATGAGCGGATCTGAGGTATTCTTTGATAATTCTTTTCTTCCACAGAAAGTTTAACGGTGTCAACGACGATCTCTGAATGGAAAATTTTCTGTTCGATCCTTTCATCGAAATTGTCGGAAACTGCACCAACAAAAACGCCCTGTGTCAATGTTGAGATCTTAGAGGCCGGGATCAGGCTGTCCAATTGTGTTGAAATGGATGTTGAAGTATCATTTCTATTGATGGAGATGCTTTGCCTTTTCTGCAAAACCTTGCCAAACCTTTCGGATAGGGATTTTGCCGTTTCTCCAACCACCTGTCCACTGAAAATATTCCCGACGGTATTCTGGATGACCTTGCTTTCTTTATCCCCATAATCTCTTGCTAGCTGTGAGAAATCCTGAAATCCCAGGCAGACAGAAACCTTGTTGCTTCTGGCGGTAGCGATCAGATTATCCAATCCTCTAAAATAGATGGTGGGTAGCTCATCAATAATGACCGAGCTTTTTAGCTGTCCTTTCTTATTGATCAGTTTGACAATCCTTGAATTATAAAGTCCCAGTGCTGCTGAATATATATTCTGCCGATCCGGATTATTGCCTACACACAAAATCTTCGGTTCTTTCGGATTATTGATATCCAACGAAAAATCATCTCCGGTCATTACCCAATACAATTGTGGGGAGATCATTCGGGACAAGGGGATCTTTGCTGAGGCAATCTGTCCCTGCAACTGATCCTGTGCGCCCCCCTGCCAGGCATCCATAAAAGGGGAGAGGTAGTTTTCCAATTCGGAGTAAGAGGTCAGGATCGTGAAGACATCCTCATATTTCTTATTCAATAGTTCTATAGCGTGGGGGAAAGTACAGTATTTACCATCCTCATAAATCTTCAGAAACCAAATGATGGCCGCTAAAAGGATAATAGGGCTCTCCACGAAGAAGTCGCCCTGCTTTTGAATCCAGCTCCGGTTCAGATTCAGCATAATCGTATAGGCCGCTTCATAGGCGTCAGAGATGTCCGTCATAAAGCTCGGATTTAATGGATTGCACCGATGACTTTTTCCAGGATCATCAAAGTTGATGATGTAAAATTTAGGCTTTATCTGATAACCTTCAGAATGATGTAAAAGATGATTGTATGCAATGATCGAAAGATCATCAAATTTAAAATCGTAGATGTACATTGAGAATCCTTTTTCAATATGCTGTTTTATATAGTTGTTGACTACAGCATAGGATTTTCCCGATCCAGGCGTACCCAGAACAATGGTAGCGCGAAAAGGATTCACTACATTGATCCAACCAGCATGCCATTTCCCCTGATAGTAAAATTTGGTAGGCAGATTGACTGAGAATTCGTTATAAAGCAGTTTGGTCTCCTGTTGGAAGCTTTCATTTTCACTATTGAATACATCATCCATTAAATTATGTTTAAGAAGCCTGCTCATCCATACACCAGCCATCATCAAGAAAATATAACCCGAACCAGTTGACAATATATATAAGGGAGCCACAAAATCCGATGACAGTTTTAAAAGGGGTATGCTAAAAAAGAAGAATAAAACGCCCAAACCTAAAGCAACCAATATCTTCTGCCATGTGATCTTTTCATTTTTTACACCTTTGGTACCAAGACAGCTCAGACCCAACAACACCATTACGAAAAGTTTTGAATAAATTGGTTTGCTGAATAAACCTGCTGCCCGATCAAAGTTTTGAAGCATCTTATTGACCAGCTCTAAACTCCATCCACGATCATTAAAAAAACTGTAGCAATACCAATAAAAATGCATCAAAACCAATATCACACTGACGGCTCTCATCAAAGCCATTATTTTGGCAAGTCCCCTCAAATCGTCTTCTCCCTGCATATTGTTTTTTTTAATGTGCGGTATGAATATAAAGGTCGTGTCGTCCGGCTATGGAAAATGGCAGTTAGCGGCTTTTGATGGCTGTGTTTGGCCATAAAAAATAAAACTTAAGATACTTACGGAAAACCGCATAATGACTTACATAAAATATCTTAATTTTAATCAACTTTAAATAAATATATTATGATTGAATTTGACGAAAATGATTTAGTCAATAAAGACTATGAAAACACTACAACACAGGGGGACAATCCTCATTATACAGCAATTCGTGACAGAGAGCGCGTGAATAAAAAAGAACGTTATGAGGTTGTTTATTTCTGCAATGCTTTTGTAAAAGGATATCAAGTACCAAAAACGAAAGAGAGTTTTCAGAAAGTCGAAAAAATACTAAGACTTCCTCACGCCAGCAATATAGTGATGAGAGAAGAGCTGAAAAATTTTGTTGCTCAAAATTGGAATAAGATTTAGCTAAATAACAGAACTAAAGTAGGTACTATCGATTAATTTCATTGCAATATAATCGTAGTACCGATTTTATCTCTATTGCCCTCTTCTACGTTTTTTCCTCTTCCTTATCTTATCTGTAAAATGCTCTTCCTCATAATTGTTGTTAGGCGATCTAGGTATCAATATACCCAGTGTTTCAATAAAGATGTCACTGTATTGTTCAGAATCATTGAGAAAGTCAAAGTGACGATCATATTCTTCAGGAGGTTGATTTGCATTGGTTGGCTGCGATTTTTTTGTTTGCATTTGATCAGGTATTTCAATTTCAGGTCTAATGTTATTATTCCAATAATCATTAAAATTATTAGCAGAAAACTCTTTCCCCAATCTTGAGCCGTTCCATACTGTTCTTGATTTGTGATCAATAAAAGTGATTCCATAGATCCTGCTGTTGTCATTTTTACGGACAACGATATCAATTCCCTCTTTTTTCAATTTATTTTTAAATGCCTGCTCATCTTTTGAAGAATGATGAGCTTTAATAATCGATCTTTTCAAATTTTGTTTGACGAGTTGAACATTACCTTTGTTTTTACAGGCGGTAAAGTGTTTTTCGAGAGCATCGATTCCTGAAATTTTTCCAAACAAAGATGCCTTGACAGGATTTCCTGCCTTTTTTCCTTGGTCATCTAAAGGAAAATACAGCAATCCTTTTTTTGATTGGCCTTGTAATTCTCCCTCCACTTTCTCCACAGTAATATTAAATAGTGAAAGCAGCGCATTATATTCCCCTAACGATTGAAATTGGTAGTAGGAGGGTATATGTCGTATTACCGATGCAATCTGGCTTTTGATATCTCCGGATTTAAAATTAACCGGTCGAAAGATCTTTTGATTTTGCTTAGGCTGTTTCTCAACTGCGGATATAAGACCGAATTTCTTCTCCAGTTCCCGGCAGACTTTCATCGAACGGATCTTTTCAAATTGATCAGAGATCTTTTTTCCTTCTTCATCTACACAAACTGAAACAATATGGATATGGCTGCGGTCAATATCGGTATGCTTGAACACAATGAAAGGCTGATCGCCATAACCCATTTCATTCATATAGAGCTGGGCAAGTTCTCTGTATTTCTCGTCGGAAACCTTGTCTTTGGGATCAGGATTTAGGGAAATATGAAGCGTATGTTTTTCGGTATTTCGGTTCGCCAATAGGTAAGGTTCAAATGATCTCGCTAATTGAGCAACAGAATACTTCCCGTCAGCTGTTTCAATCATTTTATTGGTCATCAGAATTTCTCCTTTATCCTGTTCCATTTTTGAATTATTATAGGACAGTGTGCCAAAAAGATTACTGCTTCTTCCAATTTTTGCGATCATATTACTCAGGATTTTTCAAATGCTTATGATCAAATTCTTCTGTTAACTGCATCACTTTTTTAAAGATATCGACCATTTCCAATGTCTGTCTCTCCAGTTTATATAGAATAGCAGCTGCTTTTTTCTCTGAAAAATTGGTGTATAACAGTTTAACCATCTGATTATAATTGACCCCAACAGCCCGAAATTGGCTGTGAAAAGAGGTTAGTCTCATATAGAAATCCATTGTTCCCTTATCCACTTTGACAGTCTTGATCGTCTTTTCGAAAATACAGGCTGTTATAAAATGAGCCTTCACGTTCATTCCCGACTGGTCAAAAAGTTCAAGAAAGCGGGAATGCTCATGTTCATTAAATGAGATCGTATATCGAATCTTGGCAGGATCCGCCTTTGGACGCCGTCCTGTCTTTTTCTGTGGTTTACCATTATGTTCACTCATCATTTATCCAATTAATTTTTAAAACATCGACTTCGGAGATTGTTTTTCTGCCCCCTGCAAGGGCAAGTTGTTTTGAGCATCCGAAAACGTTTCGAGATGCCCAAAACACAACTTGCCCCTTTAGGGTGAAAGGTTAGACCCATAATAGATTTGATTCAATTCAGTCTTACAGGTTCTTCCTCTGTTTAAAGGTTGATAGCTTTAAACCAGTCAACTAAGCTTTGACAAAGTAAACTACAATGCTTTACAGACTCTCTAAAGTTCATAAGGCCAAACAAATCCATTGTGAGTCAAAGACAACCACTTAGAAGCTGAGTGCAGCCGGATGTTATTTATTTGTACCAGAATGTATGCAGGACTGATGTATAGCAAAATCGTTTGAGTTCTTGAAGGCAGGCATTCGAACTTTCCAGACGTCAGTCAGGATATCCGGAATGCAATAGCACAAGATAAAGATCGGTCAGGTATTCCAACCTGATGGAAGTACAGGATCCTTTCAGGAAGAACCCACTGACTTATTGAATTCTTGTCCTACAGTTGGAAGTCAGATATGCTTTCAATTGCCCAAGATTGCAGGAAAGCAGGATGTGATTTGAGCCTGCCAGCCAGCTGTCACTCTAGAAGTATCGTTAACCAATGTTCAACTAAAAAATCAAAAAAATGGAAACAAAAAAACAACCAGTCATTATCGCCTTTTCCACTCAAAAGGGAGGGGTGGGAAAAAGTACCTTCACAGCATTGTTGGCAAGTATCCTTCATTACCGGTTAGGATATCAAGTCGCTGTGTTCGACTGTGACTTTCCGCAGTACAGTTTGATACAGATGAGGGAAAGGGATCTGAAAACAGTGATGCAAAATGAGGTATTAAAAAAAATAGCTCATAAGCAATTTACAACCATCAATAAAAAAGCCTATCCTATTTTCCAGAGCAAGACCGATACGGTTTTGCAAGAGCTTGAAGTGTATGTTGATAATTCCGAAGTTGTGCCGGATATCGTTTTTCTTGATCTACCCGGAACAGTCAATACGGCTGGTATTTTGAGTACACTCGCCAATGTTCACTATATCTTTTCACCCATAACTGCGGATAGGGTCGTTATTGAAAGTACCCTTAGTTTTACGGATGTCCTTACCAATGTCCTGATGAAGAAAAAGCATACGGAGATCAAAAGCATACAGCTGTTCTGGAACCAGGTCGATGGTAGAGAGAAAACACCGCTGTATGAAAATTACAATAAGGTGATCAAAGATCTCGGACTTCAATTGATGGAAACATCGATCACAGACAGTAAGAGATTTCGCAAAGAAGGGGAGAGGGTTGCAAAAACTGTTTTCCGTTCGACATTACTGCCAGCAGACCCTAAGTTGATGACATTATGCCGGCTTGATCAATTTATGGAGGAATTTTTAAGAATTGTAAAATTGTGAAAAGATGGACAGTGATAAAAAGAACAATGAAGACAACAATATTGATGAACAATATCTGATGTCTATCATGGCTGGCAGCAGCAAGAAGGAATCGCAGAGCCAGGAACTTAATTCTAAAAAGGAAAAGCAGCCTGAGAAGCAAAGAATAAACAACAAAAAAAGTGTTGGAATCACTTACGCTGATCAGTTTCTTACGCATCACACCATGACCAAGCGTGGTGATAAAAGTATCTATATTCGTCCAGAATATCATGAAAGACTTTCCCGGATCATCCAGATCATTGCCGACGATCAGATCCCTCTATATGCTTATCTAGATAATATTTTGGCGTACCACTTCGAAACGTTTGAAAAAGAGATCACTAATGATTTCAACAATAAATACCGTCCAATCTTTTAATCTATCATCTTAATGGAACAATTAATCATCATAGCACTATTACTTATAATTATCCTACTATTGTGGGAGAGGAAATCTACAAATCATCATCCTAAGGAAAATAGTACTGACACTCACCAAGCTTTGCCCTCTGTTATGGGAAGAACAAGGTTAGAAGAAAGAAAGTTACAGCCATCTGATGTCGATCAAGGCCAAGGCGAACCTATCGTAACAAAAGGAAATAATTTTGATCGAGAAACCAAAGAGGAAGTAATTGAAAAGATGGCTTCAAAGAAAGAACTTGACGAGATACTGGTCAAAAATAATGATCAGGAAGACGAGGAAGAAGATTGGCGTTACCAGGATGATCCTAAAATAGAAAGCGGGTTTGCCACGGGGGTTACCTTTCAGGAATTGAGTACTGCGGGACAGTTGCTTCAGCATGATGTGCTGGAGCCTGACTTAGAAAAACAAGCAGTTCACATCATTCAAAAAATTCATGGAACCGAGCTTTTTGATCTTTTAGAAAATTCACTGGATGATGCTTCAAAGCGAATTGCCGATTTACTGAGCAAGAGTATTTCGAATGAAGATGATGACATTTCTTTTAAGCGTAAAGATGATGTGGAAGGTTTCGATATTGGGGAGTTTGTTTAGACAAATTCCCCTTATGTTTTATATAAGCTCATTTAAATTAGCATTACCATAGTATTTTTTCTTAAGCCAGAGACTCACTTTAACCAGCAGTATCAGCACTGGTACTTCTACCAGTGGCCCAATTACCCCAACAAATGCTTGTGAAGAATGGATTCCAAAAACTGCTATAGCAACAGCAATAGCCAATTCAAAATTGTTTCCTGTCGCTGTAAAAGCAATAGATGCATTTGTGTCGTACGGTACTTTCAATGCCTTACTAATAAAAAAGCTGAGGAAGAAGGTGAGAACAAAGTAAATCACTAATGGGATTGCAACTTTAACAACATCCATTGGCAGCTCTAAAATTTTGTCTCCCTTCAAGCTGAACATCAGTACTATGGTAAACAGCAATGCATACAATGTTACAGGTGAGATAGCCGGAATGAATTTTCTATTGAACCATTCCTTTCCTTTTAATTTGATAAAGAAGTAACGGCTCAAAAATCCTGCAATAAAAGGGATTCCTAAATAAATGGATACACTCTCGGCAACATCTTTCATTGGCACAGCAACGTTAAAATTTCCTAAGCCAAGTTTTTGTGGTAATACATTTATGAAAAGCCAAACATAGGAACTATAGAACACCAATTGGAAAATACTGTTCAATGCGATCAGCAGAGCTGCGTACTCCCGATTACCTTTTCCTAAATCGTTCCAGACAATTACCATTGCAATACATCTTGCCAGACCGATCAAAATTAGACCAATCATATAGTCTGGCTCATCTCTTAGAAAAATAATTGCCAAAACGAACATTAAAATAGGGCTGATAATCCAATTGAGTAGTAATGATACCGACATCACCTTTTTATCTTTAAAAGCCATTGGTAATAGAGTATAATCCACTTTTGCCAAAGGTGGATACATCATCAAAATCAAGCCTATTGCTAAAGGAATATTAGTTGTTCCGACAGATAAAGAATTTGTGACAGTAGAAATATCAGGAAAGAAATATCCCAACCCAACACCCAAAAGCATTGCTAAAAAAATCCATATGGTAAGAAAGCGGTCGAGGAATTTTAGTTTTGGTTGCATCAATTAATTTTTAATCATAGAAAATACATAAAACATTTCATTTGCTATCTCTAAGCTTCGCTGTGCATAAACCTGTGAGTGCTCTGGTGTGTTGTCTGAAAGTTTAGGATCTTCGTATGTAATGGGAATTCTTTTTTCTGCGCCTGCAATGAAGGGACATCCTCCGTCTGCCTGCGAACACGTCATAATTGCTGCAAATTCGGAGATAGGATTGAAGGGACTGTCGTATTTTTTTGAAAAACCAATGATAGGTAAAGCGTTCTCGCTGTACTTTATAGCATGTACAGGATTATCATTGTCTGAAATTCTGAAAATAGTTAAGCCCTGATTTATCAGTGTCTCCGAAACTTTCGGAAATAATGCAGTTTCTTCTGTACCTCCAGAAAAACAATGCACTTCAGGAATATTAAAATATTTTGATGCTACCTGTGCCCAGATCTGCGCTAAATGGCTTCTGCGTGAATTGTGGGTACAGATGAAATTGATATTGATGTCCTTCTTATCGTCTACTTTTTGCTGAATAAAATCTATCAGAGGTTTCAACGCGGTTTTACGTTCTTCATTGATTTTTTTTGACGCTATTTTTTCGATAGTTTTTGCTAATGCTGAATACATAATGTTATTTTTAGTTGATTCCAGTAATTTTACTCCTGCATTCCATCAAGACAGTGTCTTTCCAAACCCCATTCTTTCTTCCAATTTTTTCCCTGTAGCCGACGATCCTGAAACCACATTTCTCGTGTAATTTGATGCTATTTTGGTTTTCTGCAAATATCCCGGATTGTAAAGTCCATATTTCATTTGACTCACTTTGCTTGATCAATTCATTCAACAAAATTTCACCAATCCCTTTTCCTCTTGCAATTGTTGCTACATAAATACTTACTTCAGCTACGCCCGAATAAACACATCTGCTGGAGACAGGAGATAATGCAGCCCATCCAAGCATTTCGTTATTTTCATAAATACTGATCCTGCAAAAATTAAGGTGTCCTTTATCCCAATCTTCCCATATTGGCAAATCATTTTGAAAAGTGGCAATGTTGGTTGCTAATCCCTGACCATAGATTTCTACCAACTCTGGAAAATTTTCTTTGGTAATCGGCTTTATTTCCATAACAACTGAATTAGCAACATCCGCCACCTGGTGTGCAAGAATTGTTTTGATTTACATTAAGTTCGGATAAGTTTTTCTTTTCTTTTTCTGATGGAATTCCACAAGCGTCCTGTGCTAAACAAGCTGTAGTCTTATTTTTTAGAATAAATGTTTTCCCATTGAATTCTAGTTCATATTTTCCAATCGTATCACTTTGATATTCAACTTCAATATCAAAATCCTCGATTCCTAATTTATCCTCGGAAAGTTTGATAATGTTGAGTAATTTGTTAGGCTTCAAACGGTGTTCAAAATCGTCTGCATTCCAAAGCTGAAAATTCACAACCTTCTCTGAACGGATGACTCCGCCACAATCGATAAAGTTTTTATTAATCATTCCTACTTCCGTAACGTGAAAATGTTCCGGAACAAAAGTTCCATTTTCTAGTTGAAATTCAACATTTTCTAACGTGGGCAAAATTTGTTTTACTTCTGCTAATTTCATATTTAAATCTTTATAGTTTAAATGCAATATTGCGATATATTAATAAAAAAAAATACTTAACAGCATTTTAATTTAGTAACCGTTTGTACTATTGCGGAAAAATAAGTATTTAGAATCTCTATTGTTTTTTCGTCTATACAATAGCAGATAGCGTTTCCAGAAATATTACCTTTTATAATCCCTGCATTTTTCAGTTCTTTTAAATGTTGGGAAACGGTTGGTTGAGCTAAAGGCAATTCGTTCACAATATCTCCACAGATGCACTCATTGACTTTCATCAAATACTCAATAATTGCTATTCTGGCAGGATGTCCTAATGCTTTTGCAATAGTTGCAATTTGATTTTGTTTATCTGTAAAATGTTCTGTCTTAGTAGCTCCCATAATTTTGTAATTACATATTGCAATATTACGATAAAAAATTTAACTATCAAATATTTTTATGCTGTTTAACTGCCAAAAGATTCCCTAAACCGCCATTCTCCTAAATTAATTCCATCACCCAGACATCTTTGTCCCATAGTTCCGCAAAGTGCGGCACACCATAACAATTTAAGGTGTTTAAAAATGGAAAAACAAAGAAAAAAACTGCTGCTTTTAGGTCTGACCTTTATAGCAGTTACGGGTGCCTTTGCTCAAGGCAACGGTACCGCAGGAATCAATGAAGCCACACAAATGGTCACCTCATATTTTGAGCCGGCTACACAACTAATTTATGCAATCGGGGCAGTCGTCGGACTGATCGGTGGGGTCAAGGTCTACAACAAATTCAGCAGCGGTGATCCCGATACCAGCAAAACAGCGGCGAGCTGGTTTGGTGCATGTATCTTTCTGATCGTGGCAGCAACGATCCTTCGCTCATTCTTCCTTTAAATTTTTTGACTATGAATACCTATCATATCAACAAAGGCATCGGCAGAACGGTCGAGTTCAAAGGACTGAAAGCACAATACCTGTTCATTTTTGCAGGGGGACTGTTAGGGATACTTGTATTCGTGATGGTCATGTACATGGCGGGTGTCAATACCTATCTCTGCCTTACAATTGGCGGAGCCAGCAGTGGAATCCTGATTTGGCAGACCTTCTCACTGAACGGAAAATACGGGGAGCACGGACTGATGAAATTAAGCTCTCAAAAAAAACATCCAAAGTATATCATCAGTCGCAAGTGTATCTATCGCTACTTGAAAAGTAACCGTCAAAAATCTTCAGCATGAGAAATACCTCCAAAGCCGCAACCTTGGAGAGTAAATTTCCACTGCTTGCAATAGAGAACGACTGTATTATTTCAAAAGACGCAGATGTCACGGTCTGCTTTAAGGTCAGACTTCCAGAGCTCTTTACGGTGGCATCAGCAGAATATGAAGCCATCCATTCAGCCTGGTTTAAGGCAATCAAGACCCTTCCAGATTTTACGGTAGTGCATAAGCAGGACTGGTTTATCAAAGAAAACTACAATCCTGACCTGTCCAGAGAAGACCAGAGTTTTCTTTCAAAATCTTTTGAAAGACATTTCAACGAGAGACCATTCTTGAACCATTATTGTTATCTGTTCATAACGAAAACCAGTAGAGAGAGAATGCGGAGGCAGAGCAACTTCTCATCCCTATGCAAAGGCAAACTGATACCCAAGGATATCAAAGACAAAGAAGTGATCAGCCGCTTCTTGGAAGCTGTCGACCAGTTTGAAAGAATTATGAATGACAGCGGCTACGTCCATCTGGAACGAATGACCGAAGATGAGATCTCAGGCACCGCCAAACAGTCTGGGATATTGGAACAATACCTTACTTTGTCGAGAGAAACCAATCCATCATTGCAGGACATCAAACTCGGATCAGAAGAAATGCGTATCGGCAACAACCGGATCAGTATGCATACTTTATCCGATACCGATGATCTGCCAGGCACTGTCTCATCACACAGCCGGTATGAAAAACTGAGTACGGACCGAAGTGACTGCTTACTGTCCTTCGCATCTCCGGTAGGACTTCTGTTGAGCTGTAATCATATTTATAACCAATACCTGTTTATTGATAACAGCGATGATAACCTGACCAAATTTGAAAAGTCAGCCAGAAATATGCATTCATTGGCTAGATACAGCAGGGCGAACCAGATCAACAAGGAATGGATCGAGAAATACCTCAATGAAGCCCATTCCTATGGTCTCCAATCCATCCGGGCGCATTTCAATGTGATGTCGTGGTCGGACAATCCTTCCGAATTGAAACAGCTGAAGAATGATACTGGTAGTGCTTTGGCATTGATGGAATGCAAACCACGCCAGAATACGACGGACACAGCAACCTTGTATTGGGCAGGAATTCCGGGCAATGCAGGAGACTTCCCAAGTGAAGAAAGCTTTTACACGTTCATTGAACCAGCCTTGTGTTTTTTCACAGAGGAAACCAATTATCAGGATTCTCCTTCACCATTCGGTATCAAGATGGCTGACCGTCTGACAGGAAAGCCTATTCATCTGGATATATCAGACCTACCCATGAAGCAGGGCATTATTACCAACCGGAACAAGTTTATTTTGGGACCTTCAGGAAGTGGTAAATCCTTTTTCACCAACCATATGGTCAGACAGTATTATGAGCAGGGTGCTCACGTATTACTGGTCGATACCGGAAATTCCTATCAGGGATTGTGCGAGCTGATCAAGGGCAAGACAAAAGGGGAGGACGGCGTGTATTTTACCTATACCGAAGACAATCCCATTGCCTTCAATCCATTCTATACCGATGACGGTGTCTTCGATATTGAAAAACGGGAAAGCATCAAAACTTTGATCCTGACTTTATGGAAGAGGGATGATGAACCACCCACCCGTTCAGAAGAGGTTGCTTTGTCCAATGCTGTTAGTGGATACATTGAACAGATCAGGAGCAAAAATTCCCATCCCTCATTCAACGGATTCTATGACTATGTGAAAGATGACTATCAGAAAGTTCTGGAACAAAAGAAGGTCAGGGAAAAAGACTTTGATATCGCCAACTTTCTCAACGTGTTGGAGCCTTATTACAAAAGCGGTGAATACGATTACCTGCTCAATTCAGAAAAACAGCTTGACCTTTTGTCCAAACGTTTCATCGTCTTTGAGATCGATGCGATCAAAGACCATAAGATCCTGTTTCCGATCGTGACCATCATTATTATGGAAGTTTTCATCAATAAAATGCGGAGGCTGAAAGGAATCAGAAAACTCATCCTCATTGAAGAAGCCTGGAAAGCCATCGCCAAGGAAGGGATGGCTGAGTACATCAAATATTTGTTCAAAACGGTCAGGAAGTTCTTCGGAGAGGCTATCGTGGTAACCCAGGAAGTGGATGACATTATCCAGTCACCGATCGTCAAGGAGAGTATTATCAACAATTCAGATTGCAAGATCCTTTTGGATCAGCGTAAGTATATGAACAAGTTCGATGACATCCAGGCGATGCTTGGACTGACTGACAAAGAAAAATCTCAGGTACTCTCCATCAATATGAACAACGATCCGAAAAGACTCTACAAGGAAGTCTGGATCGGACTGGGAGGAACGCACTCTGCGGTGTACGCCACTGAAGTTTCCACCGAGGAATATCTCGCTTATACCACCGAAGAAACTGAAAAAATGGAGGTGATGAATCTGGCCTCTGAACTTGACGGAAATGTGGAAAATGCCATCAAGAGGATCTCTCTCAAGAGAATCAAATCAAACAAAGAAAATTAATTAATCCAATCATTTAAAATTTTACAACAATGAAAAATTACATCATTAAAACAGCAATGGTAGTGCTTTTCGCTACTGCAAACTATGCAAATGCACAATTCGTTGTGACCGATCCGGCCAACCTGGCCTCAGGCATTTTGAACTCCGCCAATGAGATCGTGCAGACCTCATCAACGGTTTCCAACGTCATCAAGAACTTCAACGAGGTCAAGAAGGTCTATGAACAGGGAAAGGAGTATTACGACAAGCTGAAGGCTGTCAACAATCTGGTCAAAGATGCCCGAAAGGTACAGCAGACCGTCCTTCTCGTAGGCGATGTCTCAGAGATCTACGTCAACAATTTTGGGAAGATGCTCAACGACCCCAACTTCAACGCCCAGGAACTGACGGCAATTGCCAACGGTTATTCAGCCCTTCTGAACGAAAGTACGGAACTGTTGAAAGAGCTGAAGGAGATCATCACGGCCAATGGCCTTTCCCTGAATGATAAGGAAAGAATGGACGTGATCGACAGGGTCTACAAAGAGGTCAAAGAGTACCATAATCTGGTGCGCTACTACACGAATAAGAATATTTCTGTCAGCTATCTGAGAGCCAAAAAGCAGAACAACACGAAAAGGGTCTTGGACCTTTATGGAACCGCCAATCAAAAATACTGGTAAGATGGAACCGACTAGTTTACACGAAGTACTGCGTTCCGTTTACGAAGAAATGATGCCGATGTGTTCTGATATGGCTGCCGTAGCAAAGGGTGTCGCAGGTTTGGGCGCATTATTCTATGTGGCCATCAAAGTATGGCAGTCACTCAGCCGTGCGGAACCGATCGATCTGTTTCCTATGCTCAGACCCTTTGCCATCGGTATCTGCATTATGTTCTTTTCGACTTTGGTATTGGGAAGTATCAATGGCGTTTTAAGTCCAATCGTTCAGGGAAGCCATTCGATGCTGGAGGATCAGGTTCTTGATATGAACGACCTGCAACAGAAAAAAGACCTTCTGGAACGGGAAGCGATGCTTAGAAATCCCGAAATGGCCTATCTGATCTCTGATGAGGAATTTGACAAAAAGTTGGAAGAGCTGGGATGGTCTCCGTCAGACCTGGTGACCATGTCCGGGATGTATATCGAAAGGGAGATGTTCGATATCAAAAAGCAGATCAGGGACGGTTTCCGTGAATTTCTAGAGATTCTTTTCCAATCAGCTGCTTTGGTCATTGATACGATCAGAACCTTTTTTCTCATCGTACTGTCTATTTTGGGACCCATTGCTTTTGCCATCTCTGTGTGGGATGGTTTCCAGACCACCCTCACACAATGGCTGACGAGATATATCAGCGTTTATCTCTGGTTACCCGTTGCGGATATTTTCAGTTCGATCCTGGCCAAAATACAATCGCTCATCCTGGAGCGGGATATTGAGATGCTGGCAGATCCGAACTTCATTCCTGATACTTCTAACACGGTTTACATCATCTATATGATCATCGGGATCATCGGATATTTTACGGTTCCAACCGTTACCGGATGGGTCATTCAGGCAGGAGGCGTCGGTAACTTTATGCGCAATGTCAACCAGACCGCCACAAAATCAGGAAATATTGCGGGAGCAGCAGCGGGTTCTGCAACAGGTAATATCTCAGGCAGATTATTATAATAAAAATACGATCCAATGGAATTTAAAACTTTAAGAAATATAGAGAGCAGCTTCAAACAGATCCGCTTATTTACATTCGTTTTTGCAGTGCTCTGTTTTGCAGTGGTGGGCATCGTCGTTTTCAAGTCCTACCAATTTGCAGAGGAGCAACGCCAGAAGATCTATGTGTTGGATAACGGTAAATCCCTGATGGTGGCTCTGTCCCAGGATATGTCGATCAACAGGCCTGTAGAGGCCAGGGAGCATGTAAGGCGTTTTCACGAGCTGTTCTTTACCGTGGCGCCGGATAAGAATGCCATCGAAAGCAATGTCAAAAGGGCCTTTAATCTGGCAGACCAGTCTGCATTCGATTACTATAAAGACCTTCAGGAGAAAGGCTATTACAACCGGATTATCTCAGGCAATATTCAGCAGAGGGTAGAGGTTGACAGTGTCGTTGCCAACTTCGACAGCTATCCTTATACCGTAAAAACGTACGCAAGACAATTCATTATCCGATCCAGCAATCTGACGATACGAAGTCTAATCACCGATTGTTCATTAGTGAATTCGGTGAGGTCAGACAGCAATCCCCAGGGATTTACGATTGAAAAATTCAATGTCCTTGAAAATAAAGATGTTGAAACAGTTGAACGTTAAAATCCAGAACAATGAAAAAAATAGGGGATAAAATAGAGCACTGGATCTTGGGCGCAGACCAGAAATGGAAAGCACTTCCGGAGAAACAGCAAAGACTGTTTACCAAGTTGTTTTTAGCAGGATACACTGTTCTCACAATATTAGTTTTGATCAGCATCTTTATCACAACAGCAAATGATAACAACACCATGTCGATCAGTCATATTACGACCATATCTGATCATACTGCTATGAAAAGACAGTCACACGATAACAAAACGGGTTCAACCATTAAAAAATAGGACAATGAAAGATTCAAATAAGATCAAGGTCACGGAGGGCGAATCGCAGGAACGGGAAAAAGAAGCAGAAGGTCTGCAGAAATTTCCAGTGGAACGATTTAAAAAGCCGATCATTTATTTTCTGATGGCTGTTGTCTGTGTCGGATGCCTCTACCTCATCTTTAAACCAAACGAGGATAAGGTCATTGAAGAATCAGGCTTCAATGCAGGTATACCGCAGGCAAAGGAAGACCAGTTACAATCTGATAAACAGAAAGCCTATGAGCAACAATTGCTGGAGCAAAAAAATGAAGAGAAAAGAAATGCGATGACCAGCCTGTCAGATTATTGGAGCGATCCTAGCAACGTAGGTCAGAATTCAGGTCAGACCACATTGACCGCTGATCCAAACAGTTTGTCACCATCTAATCCGAGTGCAGTCAACAGCTATCGCAATGCGCAGCAGACATTAGGTTCCTTCTACAGCAGGGATGATCAGGAAGTGAATAATCTTAGGAAAGAAATATCCAGATTAAAGAATGAAGCTTTGCAAAACAATGCTGTTCCTGCAGGTCTTGGGGTCAATGACCAATTGGAGCTGATGGAAAAATCCTACCAAATGGCTGCGAAATACCTTCCCCAAAGTAGTAAGCAGGAAGATCCTATATCAAGAGAAGAGGATGTGAAGCAGCCTTCTGGAAATAAAGTACAGCTCACAGCAGTAAAATCAGCTCATTTAAATATTGTCTCTTCTTTGTACAGAGAGCCATGGGACAGCGCCTTTCTGGCTGGTCTGAATGATAATAGATTGTTCGGAACTCAGGATGAAACCAATGATTCAAAACAATCAAAAAATGCGATCAAAGGTCTTGTACAAGAGTCAATGACGATGACCAATGAAAGTACATTATCGATCAGACTCTTGGAAAGTATGCTTCTGGCTCATACCAAAATTCCTGCAGGAACCTTACTAAAGGCAAACGGCAAATTTCAGGGTGGGAGACTGCAATTGAAAATTTCGTCGATAGAATATCAGGGTAGCATTTATCCTGTAGAGATCAATGTTCATGACAATGATGGTCAGCTCGGCTTATATGTTCCTTATTCACCAGAGCAAAATGCTGTGACCGACATTGTGGGCAGTATGGGGCAAACTTCTGGTACCAATATTATGATGACGCAGTCGGCAGGTCAGCAGATCGCGGCGGATTTAAGCAGAGGCGTTGTGCAGGGGTTATCAGGATATTTCCAGAAACGGGTCAGACAACAAAAAGTAAAGGTAAAAGCGGGCCATCAGGTTTTGCTTGTGCCAAAAAAATAACCCATTAAAAAACAATAAAATGAATAAAATAAAAAGCCATTATCTTTTGATGATCGTATTTCTGCTCTTTTCAGGCAGATCACTGGCTCAGGATTCCATATCAGTATATCTTCCATTGGAAGAGGCAAGGTTAGAACCCTACAGAATGCAGGTCACCTACAATAAAACCTCGCACCTGCTTTTTCCTTCTACAATCCGATATGTCGACTTGGGGAGTGACCTGCTAATTGCGAACAAGGCAGATCCTATCGGAAATGTTCTTCGGATCAAATCGGCAGTCAGGGACTTCGAAGAAGAAACCAATTTTTCGGTGATCACCGAAGACGGAAAGTTCTACAGCTTCGATGTGTTTTACAGTTCATATCCTGACGCACTCAGCTATGACCTTTTAAAGATGCAGAGAAGCAATGAGCGACAGTATATTGCGGATGTCCTGTTTGAAGATCTCAGGGGAAGTTCGTCCTCTCTTACGGAATTGATTATGGAAAACCTGTATGAAAAAAGCAGCAAGACCATTAAACACATCACTTCCAGAAGCTATGGGATCCAGTTTTCAGTCCGGGCACTACACGTCAATGACAGCAAATTCTATTTCACCTTGCAGGTTAAAAACAGCAGCAATGTAGCGTATGACATTGATCTGGTCAATTTCAAAATTGTCGATAAGAAGAATTTGAAAAGAACGGTTGTTCAGGACAAAATTTTAAAACCGCTTCGCATTCATTTTCCGGTGATGACCGCAATTCATCATTCCGACATTTTAGGAATTTACTTGTTAGATCAATTTACCCTTTTGAAGGATCAGGTCTTGGAAATTGAAATTCTGGAAAAGAATGGGGGAAGGCATCAGAAGGTTCAGCTTGACAATAAAGACCTGATTCAAGCCAGGCTGATCAACGGTTTAAACATAAAAACGAACTAAGATGAACAAGATATTTTTAGCCATCATCTTTATTATTACGATGAGTATAGAAACTCTGGCTCAGCAAATGATCCCTAATCAAAAAGGATTCGAAATTTCATATTCAGTATTTCCGCAATCTCCTGAAAAGCAAAATTACGCTTTAGGTGCAGGTCTTATCTCTTACACCAAAAACGGTAATTACCTCTTCGGATTGGCCGAATACAGCAGAAAGTATTACGAGTATGCCCATAACGATATCCCGATTGATACCGTCCTTTTCAATGGAGGTTACAGTCTCTATGTGTGGGGAGATCTGATGCGGAATGTCAATATCAATCTTGGTTTAGGAGGGCTTGCAGGTTATGAGCAGATCAATAGGGGGAATGAAATGATTTATGATGGCTCGATTATTAATTCAACCGAGAATTTCATTTATGGTGCAAGTGGTAAACTGTCTTTAGAAAGTTATCTGACAGACCATTTGGTTTTTTTGGTCAATGGGCAGCTACGCTATTTGCAGAAAAGTCAGCTCGGTGAGTTTCACGCTTTGTTTGGTTTCGGAATACGATTTAATTTTTAAAAAAGCTTGTAAAATGAAAAATGTAATCAACAAAAAGATCTTGCAACTATTTAAGTATTCAATGGCAATTTTCTTAATTAGTTTTGTATTTAATTCCTGTCAGGACAGCGATCTGGAAATTCAACAGGACTTTCCTTTTGAAGTTCAAATAATGCCAGTTCCTGGTAAAATAGCTGAGAATGAAACGGTAGAAATTCGCATTTCACTATTGACTTCTTCGAACTTTAATGGAACAATGTACAGTGTTAGGTATTTTCAATATGAAGGAGCTGGTCAACTTCAATATTACAGCGATCCACCATATCTACCGAATGACGAGTATCCATTGAAGCAAAAACAATTCAGACTTTACTATACATCTAAAGCTTCCGAATCCCATCAGTTCAGTATTTGGATAAAGGATAGTTTTGGAAATGAAAGAAAGGTAGATTTTGAATTTGACAATGCATCTTAAAATTTCTAATTGACTTCTAGCGGCTTGGTTTTGTACCAAGCCGCTTTTTATGAGGACATTGAAAGCAAAATCAGGTCAGGATTGGACTGAGTGAAGTCTCAGCACCATTTTACAGGAGATTGCAAATAAAAATGAATTATTTGGGATCTAAAAAAAGACTATCGGGGTTTATCTACAATGTCATTTCAAATTCTGTAAAACTAAAATTGACTGATTGCAGCTTCTGCGATCTTTTTGCAGGAACAGGAATAGTGGGAAACTATTTCCATGATAAAGTTAAAAGTATCATTTACAATGATAGGGAATATTACAGTTTTGTCATTAACAGTGCGTTCTACAGCAAAATATCAGATGAGAAATACCGGGCAATGCTTGCGAAACTAAATCAATTAGATGGCAGGGAAGGATTTATATTTAATCAATATTCGGAATGCGGAACAGCTGGTCGGTTATATTTCTCAGCCGAAAACGGTAAAAAAATAGATGCCATAAGGATGGATATTGAACGACGATTTCAAAATTCTGAGATAGATCAAGATTTTTATATCCTTTTATTGGCTACCTTATTAAAAGCGGTCGATAAGGTTGCTAACACCGCCTCCGTCTATTGCGCTTACCTAAAGACATTAAAAATATCCGCCACTAAAAATTTGCAATTATTACCTGTCAAAAAAACGTCACTATCACATCCTGACTATCAAATATTCAGTCAGGACAGCAACAAATTAATCACTCAAGTAAAAGGTGATATCCTGTATTTGGATCCTCCGTACAATGGTAGAGAATATGGTTCCTATTATCATTTGTTGAACACCATTGCTTTGTATGATATAGATTTTGAGCCTAGGGGAAAGGCTGGTTTGAGACGCTACAATACATCAAAGTTCTGTTTAAAATCAGAGGTTGAAAATGCGATGTTTAATCTTTTACAAAAATGCGATTTTCAGCATATTTTCTTAAGTTACAATAATGAAGGATTTCTTTCATATCCTATTATTAAGGAGATGATGAATGGTTTGGGAACTTATAGTTGTTCAACGATAGAATACAAGCGATTTCAAAGCAAGCAAGCAATGGGTACTGGAAGAACAGTAGAATATCTTCATCATTTAATAAAACATTAAATCTACACAGGCTCACAACTTTTATGAAGCAGGGAGGTTTTGTGAGGAATAACATAATAGTTGTATCCCTACTTTTTGCGAAAAGACGTTTCCGACCACCGCAAGGAATGGTCTTTTCGCCCGAATTTGAAAATACACGACAATATTTGAAACGTCGTGTATTTTTTTTAATAATATGAATTCATTTACAAAAGACCTTCGTCGGCAAATGATAAATGATCGGTTGATGTCAGAATGAAATGATCCAGTAATTTCAGGTTTAAAATTTCTGATGCGCTTTTAATGCTCTGCGTAATTTTCAGATCTTCGGCAGAAGGTTTCAAATTTCCGGAGGGATGATTGTGTGCGAGTATCACCGCTGAAGCGTTACAAAGCAGTGCCGCCTGCAAGATGATACGAACATCGACAACCGTGGAAGAAATTCCCGATTCAGAAATTTTTCTTATCCCTAAAACTTTGTGAGCCTGATTTAAATATAAGGCAAAAAATGATTCTCGGTAATCCATTTCATCACGGTCAAAGTGCTGACGGAATACATCTACTGCTTCCCGCGAACTACTAACTAATTTTTCAGAATTTCCTTTTCTGGAATAACTTAATTTTATCTCGTTGACAATATTGAATTTCATAAGTGTTGCTCTCGTACGGCAGAGACTTAAGTTTCCCGTACTTAATTTTTAAAATTTGTAATTAATTCATGATCAAAGTTTCTGCGCCAAACCGGGCAAAATTTTCACATAGATCAAAAGCTTTTTGAGACTTTAATTGTGCTGTCCCTCCCAAGACGATGGACTGAAGTTTGGCTTCATTATCCTTGTAATTTCTGACATTCTGAAAATATCCTGTAACAGCATTGTAAGCGCCAAACAAAGTTCCTTTGGTTGTATCCGTTTGCTGGCTTTCGCTGATCATTGCGTAGGCAAATGCATCATCAACGGTGTTTTTAAAAACTGTTGAAACGTCATCGAAATTTCCTTTCTGCAAATGGTTTAAAGTTTCTTTGTTGGGGCAGAGTGCCAACTGTATCAGTCTTTTCATCTCATCATCACCGACCGTTATTTTTGCCCAATGATTAAACGTGCTTTCCAATTCATTACTCAATTTATTCGCTAATCCCATGACCTTGTGGGCATCGTCCATACGCTGTTTTGCGCCTGCGGTGTGTCTGATCCGCACCACATTGCTCATGTTTTTTAGTGAAGCGTTTAAAGTATTTTGACAAACGATGCGAACAGGGGTAAATGCGGCGGTGATGCTTCCACTCCCATCGTGGGAGGTGGTCAGGAAAATATATTTTTCCGTAATATCGTCACCATTTCCAACACGGATATAGTCGGGTAATTTGGCGGTAATGAAAATGCGTTCTCCATTTCCCAAAGCTCCTGCAGTCTCGTACAAGATGCCTTTTCCACCACCTACAATAGAATCAAAAAATGAAAAGGCTTCACGGTTTTGTACGATATGGTAATCTTTTCCGACTACGCCTAAAACGGTGCTATTATCGGTGCGGATATTGGCAAAGTAGTTGGGAACTTCCAATTCTGAATCGATCATTTCTATTCCGTTGGTATTTTCGATAATGCCTGCACCTATTGTAAAGAGGTGAGACTTTTCAACCTCGTAGTCAAGTCCTGCAAATTTGATGGCTTCTTCACTTGTCGGGTATTCCTGTACGATCTGCCCCAAGTTGTGCCATGCTTTTTCCTTTACGCTGAAAAATGAATATTTTCCTGTTCTGTTGTTGAAATTTAAATTATGTGCCATGATGTTAATATTTAATTGTTAAAGAATTTTGTTTGGTAGTTTTAAAATGGGAGATCATCATTGTTGTCACTGTCATTGGAATTAGAAATTTCCTTCTTATCTTTTTTATTCGATTCAGTAAACTTGTTTTCAGTTCGTTTACTACTGCTGTGAACTTTGACCTGTGAGGTGTGGAAATTCAGACCTGCATGGGGTTCTCCGTCTTTTCCTAACCATGCAGAGGTGTAGGCTCTTCCGCTTAATTCTACCAAAGTGCCTTTTATTAAAAAGTCTGCGACTTTTGGAGAGATCCAATAGGCACATTCAAAATAGGTGGCCTGTTCGATCCGTTCGCCCTGTTTGTTGCGATAATTGTCATTCGTAGCAATTGAAAAATTAACTACCTGTTTTTCATTTGGCAAGTTGCGCACTTCCGCATCCCTTGTCAGTCTTCCGATAATGTTCATAACCGTAGGTTTTTAAAGATTGTACATTTTGATTTGTTCTCAATCTCTTCTCCGTCCTTTCTCTGAAAGCCCTTTGGGCTTCACTGAATATTTTTCAAAAGAAAAACCGGAAAAAAGAAAGCAGATAATCTTAGCGGGAAAAGGCGAAAGCTAAAAGGAAACGGAATAATTGGAGGGTACCTTTAGGGAGGAGACCGTTTATGCCGTAGTCTTTTGGCTGGGTGAAGAAATGGATGACCGATATACCTTAGCTGCCTTTTTACCGGTTTATTCTGAAAAAGATCAGTTGTAGGTAATATTTAATAATTTCACCTTGATGGTTGGTTTTAGTGTTTTTCGATTTGTATTTTACACACTAAATGAACTATATTTACATTATTCATTTAAATCTTGAAGACCTATGCAGATCAGTGCTTTTAAAGAATACTACGATAAGCTTACTACCGTTGAGAAAAAGAACAGTCCCAAAGAGTTGTTTTACCAAGGGGATTTTTCGTTATTGGAAAATGGAAGAAGGGTAGCGGTCGTTGGTTCAAGGAAAGTGTCTGAACTGGGTATAAGAAGGGCAAGAAAGATAGCGAAGCTCTTGGTTCAAAATGACATTACTGTGGTCAGCGGCTTAGCAGAAGGTGTCGATTCGATCGCACATAAAACTGCCATTGAATTTCAAGGTCACACCATAGGTGTTATCGGGACACCCCTTGATAAACATTTCCCTGCTGAAAACAAAGACCTTCAGGATTTTATTGCTGAAAATCACTTACTGATCTCGCAGTTCCCGGAAAACTATCCTGTAACACCAAAAAGTTTCCCTATCAGAAACCGCACAATGGCGTTGATCAGTGATGCAACGATCATCATTGAGGCGAGTGAGAAAAGCGGAACAAAACATCAGGGTTGGGAGGCATTGAGGTTGGGAAGACAGTTGTTCATTATGGAGAATGTACTCAACGATAAAATTTCATGGGCTGAAGAAATGCTCAGTTATGGTGCACAGGTACTGACCAATGATAACTTTGAATTTCTGATCGAAAGCATTCCCTTTTTAACAACAAAGAAAGAGTATGTCTTTTGAGTATCTTACTTTTCTGGCCTATTCTCCAAGAGGCAAGTCCGAGATTGAAATTTCTTCAAGAACAGTTGCCGGATCTTGCAAAAACGGAGATGTAAGCTTCAGTACGAGATTAAGTCAGAGAATAAGAGAAGCCAATCTATCGGAATATTTTTCAAACTCAGCTTTAGTTCCGGTGCCAAGAAGTACACCTTTGGTAGAAGGAGCTGTTTTTCCTGCAAGGATCATTTGTGAAACATTTGTCAGCAATGGGTTAGGGGAAAGTGTGGCAAATTGTCTACAACGTAAATATGCAATTCCTAAATCAAGTGGGCAATTTCACGCAGACACCAGAAATACGGTGCAACAACATCAAGAAAGTTTAGAAGTAACCCCCATATTGATAACAGAACCAACCATTATCGTGATTGACGATATTCTGACATTAGGTAGAACGTCTATGGCTTCTGCACTAGAACTTCAGAAAGTTTATCCTGATAAGGAGATCAAAATATTCTGTGCTTTTCGTACCAGAAGTTGGAAAGATCTGGAAACTATAATTGACATCAGTAAAGGAATCATGCATCCTGCTGGTAACGGTGGTGTTCAATTACCTGATTAGTGACCGAAAAATCATTTTGAAAAATATTTTCACTTAATTATCTCTTTAAATTGAAATTAATTTGCTAACTGAAAGTCTTATAGAATAGTTTATATTTTGCTTTCTTAGTAATATAAAGACCAATTAATTTTAAAAATTTCCCTGCAATCTAAATGTAATTTTATGAACGATAGTTTAGATGAGAAAGATCGAATCAGACGTAGTAATAAGTTAAAGGATGCCTACGATAATTTTGCCGCTGGGGTGGGATATATATCTATCATTTTACCTAATGGAGATGAAAGTATAGGTTCTTGTTTCCATATAGGTGAAGGTATTTTTATCACAGCAAGACATGTTGTAGAAAATTGCAAAATAAAGGAAATAGGAACTACTAGTTTTCAGAGAAGTTTTTATGAAATTGAAGAAAGTAAAGATACTGGAATGGTTAGAGCAACTTTAGATTTTACACCGCAGTCTACTACTTCCTATCAAGGACCTTTTATGCATCCAGATGAAAATATTGATGTTGCTGCAATTGTGGTAAATGATATTAAAGCTCCTGTTTTGATTTTAGGAGATCATTTAGATGATTGGTTGGGTGATGAATATGTTTTATCAGATGTATTAATAATGGGTTACCCACCAATTCCATTTTCCTCGCAACCTTTATTAATTTCTTCAAAATGTGAAGTTAATACCATCATTGACAAATATACAGGTGGTCATCCACACTTTATATTGTCAACAATGGCTAGAGGTGGTTTTAGTGGATCTCCAGTAATTACCGAGGAAGGAATTGTGTTGGGAGTAGCTACAGAATCTTTAAGTCTTAATAATCAACCAACTGAATTAGGCTATTTAGCAATAATGTCTGTGGAGGGCATTTATAAATGTATCGCTCACCACAAATTGATTCCCAAACATATCGATGAACAATGGGATGGATTCTGGAGCAAGGAAGATACTTGGTACCAAGCTTCGGAATATGAGCATGTTTCAGTTAGTCTGTATGATAGAGAAGATAAGAGTTATGTCGACATATGTAGTTACAGGAATGATATACTTGATATTGTTCAGAAAACTGTGAACGAGAGCTTTGAAGGTTTATTTGTTTTGGAACAGATCCACGAACAGTACTTTCGTTACAATCGTGTTTATGATGAAAATATAAAAGGGCACAGTAAGAATTTATATTTACAACTAAAAAAGATTGTTAGTGAATTTGGAATACCTGTTTTCGGAGGTACACAAGAAAAAGTTTAAGAGACTTAAGAATAAAAAATCAATATTTGTTCGTAAGATTTGTTTTAATTTTTTTAAGATCTTTTCAAATATTCAATTCCTTTGTGTTGTAAAATTTTGTATTTTTTACTTGTTCTAAAATTAAGCAATCATTGAATCAATTGAAAAATCAAATTACCAATTTGGTTGCGTAGGCAAAGATTCATAAGTTTGATAATGATACTCATCAACTTCCTTACAATCATTTATATCTAAGACCAAATACTCTTTTGTTTTTAATTCAAAATTTGGTTCAATATTGATGTATAGCTCTCCTTTATCGTTATAATCTCTGCTAATCAGTTCCCATTTGATTTTTATTTCGGTATTTGCAGCAAGTTTTGGAATCAAAATTATTGCTTCAGATACAAAGAAATCTTTTTGTACTAAAAAATTTTTCTCAGGCTGAATAAGGCAGGTATCACCATTCACAAAAACATCGTGCTTTACTGTTTTGGCAAAAATTTCAGAAATCCTTGGTGTTTTAGTATCAATTTTTTCAAAATCACCATCAAAGTATAATCTCAACTTATAATCTTCAATTACTGAATCACCGATATTATCAATAATAATTTTAATGCTTAATGGAAATTGATTGTCAAAAATTGAATTTAGGGTAAATTTAAGATCAGATACTTCTTTTGGATAAAGACTTCTCCTATACTCTTCAGATCTAATATTAATGCCATTAATAAATAATTCTTTTGATAATATCTTATCGCTGTTTTTTTTTCGAAACAGCCAATCAAGAATTCTTTCATAAAAAGGTATTGGAAGAAAATCATCGTTTTTAGAAAGACTTAAAAGTGCTTCTTTATTACGCTGTTTTTCCTTATAAATATCTTTTTGAGTTTCTAACCTGAAAACCTTCTTAAGTTTTATGTAAGTAGGGAAGTGCTTAACTCGTAGTGGATCATCGCTATTTTTAAAAAAAACAGAGACCTTTTTGTTATGATTTAAATTCTGCTGATTGTAGTACCAATTATATATTTCTTTGTAGTCATACATCATCTGTGTGATGTAATCCCAAAAACAGATCTGAACTGTAAACTTATTGTTTGCAAGCCTTTCCTGATTGATTGTCCTGACGTATTCTTCAATGTTCTTATCTTTTTCTAAAGACGTGGCAATAATAAAATGTTGAAGTGTAGGATTAAATTTTTCTGCATTTTGTATTTCAGTATCGACTATTTTTTTTGTTATCCTATTTCTTGCCCCTGACTTTTTTTCATCTTTGTAATTTTTACATTGAATTCCGAAATATCTCTTTTCACCTTTAGGAATGCCATATATATCCACACCGTCCTGACCTTGAGAGTTTGTAGAATTTAAATCAATCTCATTAGGAATTGTCCATATCTGCCCCCATAACTTAAGACATAATTGTTCAAAGTCAAACCAATTTAATGGAGGATAAATACGATGTTTAATCATGAGGCCTAGAAAAAGTTAATAGAAGACAAGTTGTATTTTTAACTCATTTAATAGCAGGTTATATCACTTTTTTCAATAATTCATCGGGATTATTTTTGATACTTTCAAATTCTTGTTCAAAATTATCTTTGTATCCTATTTTATCCAACAAAAAGCGGTGTCTATGGTCAAATGTCCTCACGATATCATCCCACGTGTAAGCATAGATCTCATAGTTCCTAACAGCTTGCACCAGAAAACGTTTACCTTTACTTTTGTGAGACTCATACTGATCTTTGATATATTCGTCAACTTCTTTACCGATCAGAATCAGTTTCCATTTTCTCATATCACTGTTGAACTTTGGCTCTTTAATGATAAACCGTATGTAATTTTCAATTTGATCATATTGAACTTTTCCTACGACTACCGATGGTCTTTTTAGTTCTACGATAATATTTTCTTCGTCATCAAGAAATTCTTGCGACGCATTTTTTCTACAAATGAAGATATCAGGTCTTTTAAGTTTTTCTTTAGATTCAATAATTGCTTTTTTACGCTCTTCTCGTTTTGGAGAACTTCCTTCACCTTTTTCAAGTTTTAATCTTTCCTCTTCTTCCAAAAAAAACATGTAATTATTTAATGTCTTTTCAAAATTTTCATCAGCAGAGATCAGATGGTATTGTTCACCAAATAACCAATAATTGTTTTCAACCAATACTTGAATGTGATCTCTTTCATTGGTAAACTTTGCCAGATCAAACACAAGTCTTTGTATAACGCTGATGGTATTTTTTCGTCCTTCGAGCAGTTTTACCAGTGCGGTAATATTACTTAGTTTTGTTTTGCTGAGCACTTTTGAAAGTTCAGTTCTTTCATCATCGGTTAGTTCGACAATGTTTTCTAAGATCGATAAAATGTTTTCTCTTTGTTCAGAATCCAGTAGAAGATTTAGAAAGCCAACCAATGTTTTACTCTGCGGAATATTTAAATTTTGAAAAATTTTTGGGTTGACACAGTACAATTCTTTGACAACGGTTTCCAGATCTTTCTCTCTTAACCTATCATATTCATTATTTTTGAATGATGGAAATATGTTTTTATTTTTATAGTCATCAATCAGTTTCTCGGCCTTCTTATTTCTGATAAAATTTTTTTCCTCGTCAGAAACCATTTTATTCAGAAGTTGCATGAGCCGTTTATGCGTTGGATCACTTTGATTTTTCTCAAAACCTAAAGAAATACCTTCATTTTCTGTTTTGCTGTACTGTTCAAAATACTTAGACACGACAAATACGGAGTGACAAAAGTCTTCGGTTTTGTTATTAAATTTGGTATGCTCTCTTCCTTTTTCAAATAACGAACGATCCAAAAAATAGTAATAGTACTTTTCGTTTATTTTACTGTTCCATAGTATAAAAGAGATGTCAAATACTTCATCATCAATGATGAATTGTTTTTCTATATTATTTTCAATGATATTATTGTAATTGATAATTTCATCATTAACAGTTATCTGATAGGTTTTATTTTTATTTAAATACAGAAACCACCCGAATTCGATTTCCAAAAACTTAATGAACTCTTCTGACTCTAAAAGATCTCCTGTTAATGTAGTGAAGGCATCAAATCTCACGACCGTACCGGAGTTTGTAGCAGAAGATATTTTTTGATCGGATGTTTTATAATCATCTAAATTACCACTGGTGATCTCGATGGTGTAATCTAAGAGTTTTTCAGATTTAGAATCAAAAAAAGTAGTGTCCCATTGAGCTTTTGCACAAAATTGCTGGAAAGAAAAGCGCCCCTTTCCTTTTCTACCTTTGACGAATCTATTATGGTCATAGGATCTGGTTTTATTAGAATCAAGAAAATATCCAAATGTTTCGCCTATCGTATTGAAAGAAATTCCGTGTCCATTATCTCTGATAGAAAAGTCGTGCATTGTATCAACTTCACTACATGAAAAATCTATTTTTATTTCCGTGGCACCTGCATCGAAGCCATTCCAAATATATTCGGAGATAGACTTTTTGAAATCATTTGGTAATCCACTTTGTATAATGCTCTTTGAAGTAATTTGAGTTTTATTTTTCTTCATGTGGTTTTAAAATTACGGGTTATAAGTTTTTAGTAAAATTAACGAATTGCGGTCAAAAAGGATTATTTTTATAAATGATATTTATTTTAATACATAACTTATCCCAAAACTCTTTTTACAAATGCTTTATGTTCTTCAGTTCGATGATTGCGTCTAGTAGCGACCGCTCTTAATTCTGCAGAGAAGTCTTTTACAGGATCCCAGTCATTGTATTTTTTTTTCTTAATACCATAATTCTTAGATAGTTTGTCAGATAGTTTGTAAGCTATTAAACCAAATTGACAGTAGTAAAACCTTCTTTCATCAAACCAATCCTGATAGTTTGGTGCCATTGAAATAATTTCAGTTGCGTCAATCATTCTATTTCCATCTTCAATTTCAGCAGGAAAGGAGAGAAGTTCAAACATTATATTATGATCAATACTTTTCCAATCTACATCTTCAGGATAATTAGGGAATTTAGGGATTTTTACTTGAGGCTCAAGACATCCTTGTTTTGATCTTTTCCCTTCAAATAAGCCATCATCTTTAACTACCTCTGCACATTCCTCCATATATTTATCTAATAGACATACCACTCTAATCGCTAAATATCGCGCGCTTTTTTCAGATTCTTTTTTGCTAGTCCAGTGGGATTGGAACCAAGAAATGCCAGATCCCACCAGCACTCCTATCAATCCAAAAATTGCTTCATTCATTATATTAATTTAAAATTAAAAGATAAGTAATTTCAGAGTTTTTTGATACAAATCGGAATAAATTAATTTGACATATTAACTTATCCTTAATCTACATAAAATTAGTAACTTGGATTGTCGTATTTGAAAATACACATACGTTCAACTAATAACCATTAACTTAACTTATGTACATCAGCAAAGTGATTATTTCTAATTTTAAATCTTACCGTAAACCATTTTGTCTAGAACTGGAAAAAGGACTAAATATTTTGGTCGGCAACAATGAGACAGGAAAGTCAACGATATTAGAGGCTATACATTTGGCGCTTTCAGGATTATCAAATGGAAGATATTTTATCAATGATCTTTCAGAATATTTTTTTAATTACGAATCTGTGCAAAAGTATTTGTCAAGTTTAGGTTCTTCTTCTCCATTACCACCACCAGAGATCAGCATTGAAATCTTTATTGCAGGTGATGAACTTCCATTTTTTGAAGGGAATGGGAATAGCACCAGAAAAAATGAGTGTGGAATTTGTTTTAAGATCGAGTTAGCTGAAAAGTATCGTGGAGAGTATAATGAGTATGTTGCCCAAGGTAATATATCGGCACTTCCTATTGAATTTTACGAAGTGAACTGGACGAGCTTCGCCAGAGAATCCATAACTCCGAGAAAAATTCCAGTTAAATCGGCGATGATAGATTCTACTTCCAATAGATACCGAAACGGATCGGACGTTTATATATCTCACATACTGCGCAACCACCTTGAAGAAAAAGATAAAAATGGGTTAACCCAAGCTCACCGTAGATTGCAAACGCAGTTTGTCAATGACGACTCAGTTAAAAAAGTAAACGATATTATTAGCTCATTAGTCATTGATGTTGCAACTGAGAAGCGTCTAAAGTTAACCATAGATCTTTCATCACGAGACGCATGGGAATCTAGCTTCCTAACATCAGTCGAAGAGATTCCATTCCATCACATTGGAAAAGGTGAGCAAGCCGTCATAAAGACTAAGCTTGCGTTGGAGCACAAAAAATCAAAGGAAGCTAATATCTTGCTAATTGAGGAACCTGAGAATCACTTGTCTCACTCAAAATTAAATCAGCTTATTAAAGATATCCATAACAAATGCATAGACAAGCAGATTCTAATTTCCACGCACAGCAGCTTTGTTGCCAACAAATTAGGGCTTGAAAAGCTAGTGATCATTGAAAATAAAATTCCGCTAAGGCTAAAGAATTTAAAAGGAGATACACAAGAGTTCTTTGAAAAACTTCCAGGCTATGATACCCTCAGGTTGATATTATGTAAAAAAGCCATACTGGTTGAAGGAGATTGCGATGAGCTTTTGGTACAACGGGCATATATGGATAAAAATAGAGGAAGATTACCCATCGAAGATGAAATCGATGTGATATCTGTAGGTACTAGCTTTTTACGTTTTTTACAGATTGCATCCAAAATAGAAAAGCCTGTCTGTGTTGTTACAGATTCTGATGGAGATGTAAATGCTTTAGAGTTAAAGTATGCCGAATATTTAGGTGATAATGCAAAGTCCTTCATAAAAATCTGTTACGATGATTTTATTGATTCAGGAGAACTTCTCCTTGCTAATAAAAAGCCGTTTAATTACAATACACTAGAACCTAAATTTTTAAAGGCAAACGGAATTCAAAAATTAAATAAAATTTTTGGATCAAATAAAAATGAAGATGAATTGCATCTTTATATGAAAACTAATAAGACCAGCTGTGCATTAAAGATATTTGAGACAGTGGAACAATTAAAATTTCCAAAATACATTCTTGATGCAATTGAAAAATAAGTTATTGATCTCTGTAGCAGGATCTGGTAAGACTACCTATTTGGTTCGTCAAGCATTGAGTGTTAATGATTCTGTATTGATTACAACTTATACAGAAGCTAATGAAAAAGAGATACGTAAAAAGTTTTATGAGTTCAATGGAGGGATTCCAGCTAATATAACTATTCAAACCTGGTTCTCCTTTTTACTTCAGCATGGTGCGAAACCATACCAAGGTTCTATATATGATGGGAAAATTAATGGTCTACTATTAGTTAATACTGCATCCGGCATAAATTTTAAAAATAAAATGGGTATTTCGATCCCATTTGCAGAAGAAAAAAATTTCGAAGAACATTATTTTTCAAAAAGTGGAAAGGTCTATTCAGATAAACTTTCTAAATTCGTTATAAGATGTAATGAAAAATCGGCTGGCATTGTAGTACAACGATTATCAAAAATCTATAAACACTTCTTTGTAGATGAAGTTCAAGATCTTGCTGGTAATGATTTGGAATTTCTCAAATTGATTTTTAAAACGAGTATGAATACCATTTTAGTAGGTGATCCCAGACAAGTTACCTATCTAACTCATCACGAAAGGTTAAATAGCAAATACAAGGATGGGAATATTAAACAATACATTATAGATAAATGTAGTAAATATTGCGCTATTGATGAGGAAACACTTCGTTTTTCTCACAGGAACAACGCTGAAATATGTAATTTTTCTTCAAAATTATTTCCCTATTTAGAAAAAAGCATTCCTTGTGAATGTTCAGAATGTAGAAGTTTTCCTAATGACCATAGTGGTATTTATATTATTAAAAGCAGTGATGTTGAAAAATATAAATCGAAGTATAATCCAGTTATTTTAAGACACCAATTGGCTGTTGCACCAGAATGGAATTTTGGCAATTGTAAAGGATTGGGATTTGATAGGATTCTGATTTACCCAACAAGACCTATTATACAATACTTGAAGACTGGATTACTGACTAAAACTGTAAAAGAAAAAGGGAAGATTAAAGAACAAAACGCATTAGACACAGCTAAATTTTATGTCGCGTTAACGAGAGCAAGATATAGTGTAGCAATTGTATTTGATTACACTAATGATATTTTTATAGACGGCATTAATAAATATACAATAAACTAATTTTCTTGCTCTGACGTGCGTTGATTCGTTTATTTATAAGCTTATTGAATAAATATAGCAAAAACAATCATACTTGCACAAGCCATTAGATGTCAAATTGGATTTTACGATAGAAAGATATTAAATGATAAAAACAAATTTTATAGCATTGTAAGTTCCACAATTTTATTTAAATCCTCGACAAAAGTGTTCGATAACTGCACCTCTGGGGTCAGTGTAGTATCAAATGTACATACCATCATGATTACAAATAATAGTACGTTCTTTTTAAGCTTCTTTCTCATTATTCCCATGAGATCACACTGAAAAAACAGAATCTACTAGTATTCCGATCATACAAAAATTGCTTCTGTCCTTAATTGCATATATAATTAAGGGATAAAAAATTTTAAATTTTAGTTTAGATATGCATCTAGCGCCAATAGATGACCGTTGAAGCAACTTATAAAACATAAGTATTCTGCTTTTTAAATTACAATTATTGAGAACAAGTCCTCAATTCAATTGTTATGAATAAAGGTAGAGTAAAGAAGCAAGCAACAACAAGACCGAAAATCGAACAATACATCCCATCTATTGAATTAAAAAAGATCCCGCCTGAAAAGGCTTTGGCAATACTGAAAAAAGCGGGCTATGAAATCGACCAGGATCAGTCAGAAGAGATCATGGCATTTTTATATATTATTGTGAAATTAACGCTCAAAGAATATTTTACATCTGACTGATTATTTGTATTTTAGTACCATATTAGAATGATGAATTTCTACCAACGCAACCTTCTCCATGTTGCAAGCATTAAACAACTTTTTAACGAAATCGTCATTACAATGATTATAGCAGATCTATACATAAGAGTTTCCACCGATGAGCAGGCCGAAAAAGGCTATTCCCAGAGAGATCAGGATGAGAGATTGCGCAGATATTGTGCAAATAATAATATTTCTATCAATAAAGTGATATATGAAGATCACTCCGCCAAAAGCTTTGAACGTCCCGAATGGAAAAAGTACCTCATAGAGGTAAAAAAGAGAAATCATAAAAGTACACTTGTCCTGTTTACAAAATGGGATCGGTTTAGCCGTAATACGGGTGATGCTTACCAGATGATCGGTCTTCTCCATAAAAATCACATTATTCCCCAGGCGATCGAACAGCCCTTGGATATGTCTGTTCCGGAAAATAAGCTAATGCTTGCCATATACTTGTCTACTCCTGAGGTCGAAAATGACAGGAGAGCTTTGAATACATTCCATGGTATGAGAAGAGCAAAAAAGGAGGGGAGATTGATGGGAATAGCCCCTTACGGATATATCAACAGGAGTCATGAAGATGGCAAGAAGTACATTGGCATTAAGGAGCCAGAGGCTTCAAATATTATCTGGGCATTCAATGAGATCGCAAAAGGACATATTCCTGCTGACCATGTACGATTACAGATGAATAAAAGGGAAGGTGTATCAATGTCAAGAAGCGCTTTCGCAAAGGCCATGAGAAATCCAGTTTACTGTGGTAAGATCTACATTGAAGACTATAAGCAAGAGGAAGCTTACTACATTGAAGGGAAGCATGAGGCATTGATTAGTGAAAGGTTGTTTTATCAGGTTCAAAGGATCATGGACAAAAAAAGAAAAGTAGAGGGTCCGGGAGGAAGAGTATTAGGTAATGAGCGTTTTCCACTACGAGGCCTTTTGACCTGCCCAAGGTGTGGGAAAAATCTCACTGCAAGTGGTGCGAAAGGAAAATCTAAAACCTATTACTATTATCATTGTCATTACAAATGCGGATTCAGATTTGACTCTGACAGACTGAATGAACTTTTTGAGCTGGAAATTTCAAAGCTGGAATATAATCCTATCATCAAGGATCTCATGAAGGAGATACTTTTGGATAATTATAAACAATTCACTTATGATATCGAGGCTAAAAGAAAATCGATATCAAAAGAGATAAATCTATTGAATGAAAAGGTTGCCAGCGCAAGAGATAAATATCTTTTCGATAAACTAGATGAAGAAGATTACAAAGAGATCAAAAGACTCACAAAATTGCAAATTGAACAGTTGGAACAGGAGCTTCAGCAGATCGTATCGGAAAGCAAAGAACTTGATATCAAAACAAAAATAGAAAATGCACTCGATTCCATGGAAAACCTTGCAAACCTTTACCACCAAGGCGATCTATCAACAAAAAGGACGATAGGGTGTTTGATATTTCCCCAAAAAGTCGAATTTGACGGAAAAAGTTTTCAAACACCTAAAATGAATATTGTTGCCCAGTGTATCTATCAGTATAACAATGGATTAGGAAATAAAAAAAACCGACATAAGAGAGTAAAAACTTCAAATGTCGGTCTTGTGACCTCGACAGGATTCAAACCTGTAACCTTCTGAGCCGTAATCAGATGCGCTATTCAGTTGCGCCACGAGGCCGATGTTTAAAGGTTTGCAAATATAATACTTTTTTAGTTTCTTTGAAACATGAAAGCAAAATTTTTACTGGTAATCACGTTTTTTCTTCTAATCAACTGTAAAAGAGAACAAAAAAATTCGTTTTCTGAATGGGAAAAAATATCAGAAAGGGTGCAATTTAAAGCCAATGATGGTAAAATTGATCTTAAATCGGGAAATTTTACTTATCAATTCGACAAAAACAAAGTTCCGTTTCAAAAAATTATACTTTTAAATGCAAGTTTAATGGGCTATGTAACCGAATTAGAAGCAGAAAATCTAGTGATAGGAATTGCAAGCCCTGAATACATTTATTCTGAAAAAATTCAGAGTTTGCTGGCATCAGGGAAAATTCAGAATGTAGGAAATGAACAGAAATATGATGTCGAAAAAATAATTTCAATGAAACCGGATGCTATTTTCACCAACTACATTGCAAGCTTCGACAATACTTATCAACTTTTGAAAAACAACAATATTCAGGTGATATTTTTGGATGAATATTTAGAGCAAAGTCCAATGGTGAAAACTTCTTACATTAAGCTTTTGGGAAAACTTTTAGGCAAAGAAAAAGAAGCAGATTCAAAATTTAATGAAATTCAGAAAAATTATAATGACTTAAAAGAACTCGCTTTAAAATCGAACAAAAAGCCAAATGTTTTAGCCAATGAAATGTACGGTGATGTTTGGTATATGCCCGGTGGAAAAACGTTCACGGCAAATTATATTTCAGACGCCAATGCTCATTACATTTTAAAAGATAATAAAGAAGAAAAAGCTGTTACGATGAGCTTTGAGGAGGTCTATTCGAAATCAAAAAATATTCAGTTTTGGGTAAATGCCGGAAATCATCTTTCAAAGAAAGAAATGTTGAGCATCAATCCTTTTTATGGAAAGCTTGAGGTATTTAATAAAGGGAAGATTTATGGAGTTTCGGGTAGGGAAAAACAAAAAGCCAACGATTTTTTTGAAAGTGGAGTAGTTCGTTCGGATTTGGTTTTAAAAGATTATATCAAAATCTTTCACCCTGAACTTTTGCCCGATTATCAGTTAACTTATATGAAAGAATTAAGGTAAGTTCCGTTATTTTTATATTTTTGCACTAACTTTTTAGCATATGTGGAAGAAAATTAAACAGCTTATTTTTATTGTTCTCATTCTGAATGTCATTTTTATTATTTGGGGAAGGTTTTTCAATCCGCCCATTACGATTACGCAGATCGGTGGTCTTTTTGAATACGGAAAATTGCACCGGGATTATATTTCTTACGATGAAATGGGATCTAATGTAAAAAAAGCTGTTATTGCTTCAGAAGACCAAAAATTTTTCAATCACAATGGTTTTGATTATACAGCAATCGAAAAAGCCATGAAAAATAACGAAAAAGGTAAAAAACTGAGAGGAGGAAGTACAATATCACAGCAAACCGCAAAGAATATTTTTCTTTGGCAGGGCAGAAGCTGGATCAGAAAGGGGCTTGAAGCGGTTTATACTTTTATCATAGAAAAAGTTTGGTCAAAAGATATTATTCTTGAAAGATATCTGAATTCTATTGAAATGGGACAGGGCGTTTTCGGTGTTGAAGCGGCGTCTAAATATTATTTCGGAAAGTCTTCAAAAGATCTTACCACTTCAGAAGCGGCTTGGATTGCTGCTGTTTTACCCAACCCTAAGAAGTATGATCCCAAAAATCCTTCTGCATATCTTAGAAAGAAACACAACTGGATTATGAGACAGATGAGGAATGTGAGTTTGAAATAGTATCTTTGCACTCATGAAACTGCTGAGTTCAAATACAAAAAATTTTGAAGCTGTTCTTAAAAAATATTTTTCCTTTAAGAATGAAACGGCTTCGCTGGAACCTTTGGCGGAGTTTTTTGAGGCTATAAAAAAGACAGATTTCAAAGAAGTTCTTAATTTTTTCAGCACACATCAGAATTTTTCAGAGAATTTCAGACACTATATCTACAATGTTTTTCAGGGAAGACCTTTCAATCTTTCTTTAACGGAAGCCAATATTCTTTCCGAAAATGCCTTCTTTCCTGAGCTTAAAAAAAGAATCTTAAATAAAGTTTTGCCGCCCGTAGAAAACGAAAATACGGTTTGGTATCTAATCGACAACGTCAGTTTAAGCCCGAAAAAAGACCTTGAATATCTTCATAATCTTCCCGAAGAAGAAGTGAATGATTTGATGAGGATTTTAGGAATTTCGGATTTTATTCTGAAACCGAATGTGAAAAGCGAACTGATATTTTCAATGAACATCCTTTCATGGCGCGTTACCGGAATGGCTCTTGAAGTTGATGTCGTAAGAATGGCTCCCGAATACAGAAATTTCGACAATCCTTTTCTGGCTTTACAAAACGAACTGGAAGCTTTGGCTGAAGATTTTAAAGTTAACCCTGAAATTCAGCTTAACTCTAAAGACAGCCGCTACAAGCAGATTAAAATTTATGCGGAACAATGTCAGGATTTTGTAAATATTGCTTTTAAAAATTCATCAAAATATGGTATTTCAGGGAAAATTAATCAGTCTCTTCTGAAAATCCGCCAACAGACACAAAGAATTTCTGAAATCATCAATCTTTTGATCATTGATCAGACTAATGATATTATTGTAAAGTCTAAACAGTTGATATTTAATATTCTGAGTTATAAATCTCATAAAAACAATATTTCTGATCTTATCAATGACAGTACACGATTAATTTCTCATTTAATTACAAACCATACCGCAGAAACCGGAAGTCATTATATTACTTCAAACCGTAAACAGTACATGAAGATGTTCTATAAAGCAAGCGGTGGCGGAATTATTGTCGGTGCATTGTGTATTTTGAAAATGTTGTATGGTTTTATGCCCGGAAGCGACTTTTTTCACGCGTTTTTGTACTCGATTAATTATGCGATGGGATTTGTAATGATTTATCTGATGGGATTTACACTCGCAACAAAACAGCCTGCAATGACGGCTGCAACAATGACCAAAGTTTTATCTGAACAGGAAAATATTAAAAATAATTATACCGAATTTGCCGATCTGGTATCAAAATTATTTCGAAGTCAGTTTATTGCTTTCGTGGGTAACGTACTTCTTTCCTTTCCGATTGCGATGCTGATTATGTACGGCCTTGATGTTTTCTTTTCACAGAATTTAGCGGTTGAAAAATCAGACAAGTTACTGAAAGATCTCGATCCCTTTAAATCTAAAGCGATTCTTCATGCCTGTATTGCAGGATTTTATCTTTTTATTTCAGGAATTATTTCAGGAAATATTGGCAATAACTCTGTATTTTATCAGATTCCGGATAGAATCGCAAAAAATCTTCCTATAAAAAGGCTGTTTGGATCTCGTTTTGCAAAAAATCTTTCAAAATATTATGCTAAAAACTGGGCCGGAATTATTTCTAATTTCTGGTTTGGTGTTTTTCTTGGAGCTACTGCGCCTGTTGGTTTATTTTTCGGTTTAGATTTGGACATTCGGCACATTACTTTTGCTGCCGGAAATTTTGCAATTGGTCTTTATGGAAAAGATTTTGTCGTTGATTCATCTGTTTTCTGGACTGCTTTTTTTACTGTATTCTTGATAGGATTCTTCAACTTTTTGGTGAGCTTCAGCTTGTCGATGTTTTTGGCATTCCGTTCGAGAAAGATGAACTTTGGTGAAGTAAGAGAGATTTACAGAGAGATTTTCAGATATTTTTTAAGAAATCCAATGAAGTTTTTCTTTCCGCTACGATCCAGTTTTGATCTGAAATCGAGCACGCTGGTTCAGAATTCAATTCCTACAAAATCTGAAGATCACTAAATTTTTCTTCACCAAATTTCTCCTGAAATTTTTTTAGATAAAAGCTTTTTCGCATTTTAAAATCGTTTTTAAGCAAGGGTGAATTGATTCTGATCTGAATAATTTTATCATCCAGATTTACACTCACAACCTCCTGAAAAAGGCTTTCATCAAGATAATCTTCCAGAAAATCTTTAATTTCAAAAGCAATCAGCTTATCTTCAAAACCATATATTCTGGCAAAAGATTTTACCAGTTCTGAAGATTGAAATTCTCGTTTTTTGTTTCTTTTCATTGGAGATACGGGTTTCGTGATTTGTTGATCCGAGTTTTTTATTAGTTAAGAGTTTTACAATTTATTTTCGTTCCAGTTTTCTTTAACCCATTTTTTATAATTATTAATTTTTCCACC
This sequence comes from Chryseobacterium formosense, assembly GCF_900116415.1. Classification (GTDB taxonomy): domain Bacteria; phylum Bacteroidota; class Bacteroidia; order Flavobacteriales; family Weeksellaceae; genus Chryseobacterium; species Chryseobacterium formosense. Next base: position 504,224 of record NZ_FPAP01000001.1, read on the forward strand.
TAAAAAATCGTATTGCTGTTTTAATATTTCAAATTCTGCTGAAAATTCAGGGTATAAAATTATTATTTTTTCTAAATGATTAATTGTTTCATCGTTACTTGCGTGGCTGAAAACAAGAAATCTGTAATATTCATTTTTATAAACCGAACGCCCATAACCCTCAACAATGTTAGTAATAACTGAATCCGAAGACCTTCTTAGCTGGCTTCCCAATTCGTATAATTCATATTTGGGAAGGAGAAAAGAAGCTTTATGAACTTTTGGAAACAATTCAAAAGCAATTTTGTAAATATCTAAATTTCGATAACTCATTTTATTTGTGTTTTAATTAAATTATTAAGTCAGAAGTATCAAAATATGGTTTTGCAAACCCATAACTACTAATTCCAATCCTGAATCTCGAAACTCGCATCTGGTATCAGACTTCAAAAATAACACTTTCCTCATTAATTCTTTTCACCACATTTTCCGTACGTTCTCTATGCGTATCTGTAATAAAAATCTGCCCGAAATTTTCCTGATTCACCAGTTCTATCAATTGAGAAACTCGTGAATCATCCAATTTATCGAAAATGTCATCTAAAAGAAGAATAGGGGTTTTACCGGTTAATTCTTTTATAAGGCTCATTTGAGCAAGCTTTAATGAAATTAAAAACGATTTTTGCTGCCCCTGCGAACCAATTTTTTTAATGAGAACAGCATCCATTTCAAAAAGAAGATCATCTTTGTGAATTCCTTTCGAAGTGTAAGTGAGCATTCGATCTCTTTCCAGGCTTTCAGACAAAAGGTTTTCGAAAGAATCAGTAAGCAAATGTGATTCATAAATTACCGAAACACTTTCTTTACCACCAGAAATGATCTGATAAAAATTCTGAACAATAGGGTTCAGTTTTGCAACAAATTCCTGTCTTTTTTCAAAGATTTTAGTTCCGGATTTGGTGATCGGATCATCATAAATTTCTAAAGAATCTTTGTCCCAAACTCTGTTTTTGGCAAAATATTTCAATAAAGCATTGCGCTGCTGAATCGTTTTCTGATATTGTATTAAATCAAATAGATAGGAAGAATCTGTCTGCGAAATCATCGAATCTAAAAACTTTCTGCGACTTTCACCCGAATCCGAAATCAGGTTAGAATCGTATGGAGAAATCATCACACTCGGTAAATAGCCTATGTGATCCGCCATTCTATCGTAGCTTTTATCGTTTTTCTTTATCGTTTTTTTAGATTCTTTGGGTTGAAGAATTTTAATAATATCTTCGGAATCTTCATTTTGAACTTCAGCTTCTATGGTAAAAAAATCTTCATCTTGCAGGATATTGTTCACATCACTATTGCCGAGAAAACTTTTCCCGACAGAAAGATAGTGCAGGGCATCCAGAATATTGGTTTTTCCGACGCCGTTGTTTCCCACAAAACAGTTGATTTGCGGTGAAAATTCAAACCTTTTTTCTGAATGATTTTTGAAATTGTATAAAGAAAGCTTCTTAATAATCATTTGTCAAAAATACTTCATTATTAGTGAAAATAAAAAAGGTAATGCCGAACAGGATTCCACCCAAAAAGAAAAGTAAGAATCTTTGTTTGAATTTTCAGAAAAATAGATCAATATAAAGGTTAAGATTGAGGTTAAGAAAAAGCTCAACGCAAATTCATATTTTAAGTAAAAAACAGATAAAATACATGCCATAAACACCAGTAAATAAGCAAGATATTTTGTGTTTTGCACCCCGATTATTTTAGGGAAAGTTTCTACGGTGTCATTTTTCATATCGCGAATATCGAAAGGTAAAACTAGAGCCGTGATAAACAGAAAGCTGATGAGAAAAATGGGTGAATCAAACTCAGGTAAAGTAAGCCAACAATTCATTAAAGCCCAGACCAAACCTACATAAAATACTTTCAGCAATGGTATTTTCCGGATATAAGTTTCGAGGAAAAAGCTGTTGTAAAGAAGACCTAACACAACAATGATGAACCATTTTAAAAGACGTATTTCATTATGATTAAAGATGATCAAAGCTGCCGAAATAAGTCCTGCAAAGAAATTCAGAATCAGGATTTTATAAAAATGCTTCGTTTTTTGGTATTTGGTATAAAGATAACCGCTGAAATAGGTGATGAATAAAAGCAATACAGTCGGAAAACGGAATGTGTTTTGCTCAAGCATGAAAAATACTGCGAAAAGAGTTCCCATTAAGGATACGTAAACTTGGCTGTCTATGACAGATTTTTTCAGTACTTTTAAACAATTCATTTATCAAAAATAACACTTATGCAAAGATTTTCCAAGGTTTTGTTCCTGATCCTTATTTCACTGAGTTTTTCAAATGTTTCTGCCCAGAATAATTATGATGCTCAATGGAAAAAAATAGAAGAGAATTCCAGAAAGGGATCGTATAAATCTAATCTTCCTGTTGTTTTAGAAATTCAAAAACAAGCTATGAAAGAAAATAATGGGGTGCAACTGATCCGTTCACTAAGAGCCGAGTTCAGTCTAATCAATCAGACAACAGATGACGAAAAAAATGATACTGTATCAAAGTTTTTTGCAAAACTAACTTCGACAGGAAAAGAGCTGAAAAATGATGATCAGCTGATGTATAAAGCTTTACTCTCGGGTTTTCTGATGGATTATTATAATGAAAATTCCTGGAAAATCAATGCAAGAACCAACATCAATTCGCAGGATCTCACTCAGATTGAAACATGGAGTAAGCTCGATTTTAAAAACTATTTAAACCAAAATTTTAAAGATCTTGATCAGCAAAGCCAGGCAATGAAAAAAGTTTCTCTTGCGAAGTATCGAGACATCTTTTTGAATACAGAAAACATCAGTTATTTCCCGACATTATTCGATTGGTATTCTCTTAAAAAAGTGAATTTCCTCTCAGATAATGGTCTTTTTACAAAGAATGAGCTTAACGAAAACAGAAAAACAATTGATGCGATTTTTGATGAACTGATTGCTCAGAATACCGGAAATTCAAAGCTTTATTTTATGCATCAGAAGGTGGTGGAAAACTGTATTTTCAGCTCTTGCAAAGACAAATTAGCACAGCTTCAGAATCTGATGAAAACAAATGTAGAGGGAGATTACAAAGTTCTGATCGCTGAAGAGATGATGAATGAATTGGTTTTAAAAAGTAAAGAAAAAGAAGCCATTCAGATCGGAAATTCCATTAAAAACCAATATCCGAAATCTGTTTTTATCAATAATGTTAAAAATAAAGAAAATCAGATCACCAATCCTTCTCTGAATATTAAATATGAAGAGCAGGCACAACCCAATTTACCGATTCATCTCGTTGCTGAATTTAAAAACGTAAATGAATTTTCGATGAACATCTATGAAGTTAAAGATAACTTTTTAGCGTTCATGCAATATTCAAAAAATCATTACAATAATTCTTTTTCTAAGGTTAAAAAGACGTTGATACGAAAAGATGTTTTTCAGCTGAATGATCCGAAAGATTATCAGGTTCATAAAACGTCATTGGAGCTAAAGTCACTTCCTTCGGGAATTTATGTTGCAGAATACCAGGTTTCGGGTATGAAAAATGAAGAACAGAATTTTTATTTTTTAGTTTCGAATCATAAAATTATCTATCACAGCAAAAGTGGTAATCAGCTTTTAAATGAACTAAAACTGGTTAATTCTGAAAACGGAAAACCTGTTTTAAATGAGAATCTTACTTTTTACGAGTTCGTCCAAAATAAAACTTTGAATAAAGTTGAAGGAAAAACCAATGATAAAGGAATTTTTAAATTTCCGGCGACAGAAAGTAAAGAATATTACAGAACGATCTTAATTCAACAGCCAAAAACACATGATTTTCAGATGATGCAGTTGTATGGCTACAATAATCTTGAAGAATACAATCCGAATAAACAAACACAGAACAAGGCTCAGATTTTCATAGACAGAGCAATTTACAGACCCGGACAAATTGTGTACTTCAAGGTTATCAATACAAGGATTGAGAAAGAAACAGAAGCTGTGTTGTCTGGTTTAAAGCAAAATATCACTTTAAAAGATGCCAATAATCAGGAAGTTTCTGTTCAGAGTTTTACAACAAACGAGTTTGGTTCTTATCACGGAAGCTTTATTTTGCCCAAAGGAAAACTGAACGGAAATTTTACACTTTCAACAGACGGAAATTCTAACGGATATAAATATTTTCAGGTAGAAGAATACAAAAGACCAAAATTTGAAGTGACTTTTGAACCGGTAAAAGATGAGTATAAATATGGGCAAACCATCGAACTGAAAGGAAAAGCCATGATGTTTTCGGGAGTTGCTTTGAGTAATACTAACGTTAATTATGAGATCCGAAAGCAAAATATTCGCTGGAGATATTTTCCTTGGTATCCTCAAAATGATAATAATGAAAATTCAATTCTTGGCGAGGCAAAAACCAATGATAAAGGAGAGTTTGTTATAAAATTAGATCTTAAAAAAGATGAAAAATTAGAAGGAATTCAGATTGATAATTATCAGATCAACGCTTCGGTGACCGACATCAACGGTGAAACGCAGATTGCAAATACAAATTTGAAGGTGGCTTCGGTATCCCATTACATTAAAGCAGATGAAGCAAAAAATGTTTTTGCGGATGAAAATGTAAAATTAAAGGTAGAAACTAAAAATTATAACGAGCAAAATTTAAAAAAATCATATCAGGTTAAATTATCAAAACTGGAAGCTCCACAGAGAATTTTCAGAAGTAATTTTGAATTTCAAGTTCAGAATCTGCCGAAGTTTTCGAAAGAAGAATTTAGTGCTAAATTCCCTCATGATCTTTATGACGAAAATGACCAGCAAGAAAATTGGAAAGCGTTATCTGTCATTCTGAATGGAGAGAAACGAAATGAAGAATCTCTGGATTTAGGAAAATTAGAATCCGGTGATTATAAATTGGAATTGTATAATATCGAAGGAAAAGACACAATAAAAGCCGTACAGAATTTCAGTGTATGGGACAAAAAAGCTTTAAAAAACAATCAGAAAACTTTTCTTTCTGTTTTGAGTTCTAAAGATGAAGTTATGAGAGGTGAAAAAACAAAAATCTACGCGTATTCATCAGTTCCGAATGCTTTGGTAAATGTTTTTGTGCAAAACGGTTTAGGAAAAACAATTTCTGAAACTCATCAGCTTAAAAATGGAGTTTTAGAATATGAAATTGAAATTCCGAAAGATAAAGAAGTAAATAGTCTGAATCTTCAGTTTCAACTTGTAGCGTTTAATGATGTTCAGACGGAAACAGTCAATCTGAAAATAAAAAATTCTGAACAGCCTTTAAAAATTGTAACCATTACTTTCAGAGACAAAATAGAACCGAATTCGAAAGAGAAATGGGCAGTGAAAATTTTAGGAAACGAAAAAGAAAAAATCAATGCCGAAGTATTGGCAAATATGTATGATATGTCGCTGGATCAGTTTTCTGTAAACAATTTCAACTGGCAAAACTTGTACAGACCTTATTCAGTGGTAAATTCGTATGATATTACTCAAAATTTGGAGGCAACATATCTTAGTGTAGATTTTAATTATTTAGAACAAAAATATGTAGAAGTTCCTCAATTTAACTGGTTTGATGGATACAATTATGAGAATATAATACAAGGAAGAGCCTATGGAGTAGTTGCAGAGAAAGGAATAAAATCCGCAGCTTATTCTCCCCCTCCTTCTCCTACAATGAAATTGGAGCGTGTTGTGATGAACGATGCAGCTATTGATATTTTATCATCCGGAAGACAATTATCAGAAGAGGAAAAGAAACAATATGCTGATGTGTATTACGATGGGACAGATGGAGACGGTGTGTTAGACAAAGATGATGAACCTCTAAATAAAATCAAAGTTCGTCAAAACCTCAACGAAACCGCATTTTTTTATCCTGATTTAAAAACAGATTCCGAAGGAAATGTAAATTTTGAATTCACTTCACCTGAAGCCTTAACAAAATGGAAACTGATGTTTTTGACTCATACAAAAGATGCAAGAGCAGCAACTTTGGAAAAAGAAGTCGTAACGCAGAAAGAATTTTCGGTTACGCCAAATTATCCTAGATTTTTAAGAGAAGGTGATGAACTGAACTTACAGTCAAAATTATCAAATCTTACCAATAAGAAACTGAATGGCTCTGCTCAATTACAGATTTTAGATGCCTTTACCAACGAAGATATTTCAGAGAAATTTGGATTGAGTACATTAACTGCCGTTTCCGGTTACAATAAAGAACAGGCTTTCTCTGTTGATGAGAACGGAAATTCTGTTTTAACATGGAGGTTGAAAGTTCCGAATAACATTTCATCTATTATTGTAAAAGTCGTGGCAAAAGCAGGTCAATATTCAGACGGCGAGCAAAAAGCAGTTGCGGTTCTCCCAAATAGAATGTTGGTAACCGAAGCAGTTCCTGTTTTTGTAAAAGAAGGCGAAACCAAAACTTTTGAACTTGAAAATCTTAAAAATTCCACTTCGACAACAATTTCCAACGTTTCAAATACTTTGGAATTAACGACGAATCCGATTTGGGAAATTATGTTTGCATTGCCAAGTCTGAAAAATGATCAGAATAATTCTGCCGATGTCATTTTTAATAAGTGGTTTGCCGATGTTCTTGCTTCGGAAATTTTTAAAGCGAATCCGAAAATGAAAACCGTTTTTGAACAATATCAAAACGCAGGATTATTAAATTCCAATCTTGAAAAAAATCAGGAATTGAAACAGCTTTTACTGGAAGAAACACCGTGGGTTCTGGAAAGTACAAATGAAAATGAACAGATGCAGAAATTAGCTTTATTGTTTGATGCGAATACCATGAAAAATTCGATCAATCAGGACTGGAGCGATTTCAGTAAACTTCAAAATCCTGACGGAGGGTTTTCGTGGTATCAAGGTTACCCAAGTTCATATTCGACATCGTTGTATATTCTTAAAAATTTAGGAAAGATCAATTTCTGGTTGAAAGATAATGTGAAAGATTATCAAAGTTCAGAACAGAAAGAATTGGTGAAAAATCTGATAGGATATGTCGATAATGAAATTAATAAATATGTTGATTCTAAAGAAAGAAATATCTGGACAAATTGGTCTTTAGATTACTTGGATACCAGAAATTATTGGGAAAAAGAATATCCGCTAAAAGGTAAAGGAGCAACTTTGAAATCTCTTGTGAAGCAAAAAGCGAAATCTGCAAAACTTACCGATTTTACATTCTTCGGATTGCATCGTGCAGCTTTATTGATGAACGATTATGGTTTGAAAGAGGTTTCAGATAAACTTATGAATTATCTAAAAGAAACTTCGGTAGATTCAAAAACTCAGGGTGTTTACTGGAAACAGAATCTTGATGATTGGGGCTGGTTCAGTTCAAAAGTGGTGAATCATGCAGGAGCTTTGGAAGCTTTCAATAAGTTGAAACCAAACGACCAAAAATTCATTGAAGACATGAAGATTTGGTTGATTACACAAAAAGAAGTGAATTCCTGGGGAAGCTCAAGAGGAACTTCAGAAGTAATTTTCACAATTTTAAACTCCGGCAAATCCTGGACAAATCCTGAAAGTGATAAAGCAACCATTGTTTGGGGCGGAAAAGAATTGCAATCGCAAACCCAGGCAACAGGTTATGTGAAATCTGCTGTTAAAACTGATGTTTTAGATAGAAAATTAGCCACCGTTACCATAACAAAACCAGGTGCAGGAATTGTTCAGGGCGGTTTATTCTGGCAATATTATGAAGATCTGGATAAAATAAAATCTTCTGAGAATTATCTTTCAGTTAATAAGGAACTGTACAAAAAAGTAAAAACGGTAAATGGTGAAGAGTTGAAACCGATTACCAAAGAAATGCCATTAAAAATAGGTGATAAAGTAACGGTAAGAATGATTCTCAACACCGATCGTGCTATGGAATTTATTCATATCAAAGATATGAGAGCAGCCGGATTTGAGCCGCTTGATGCGATTTCGGGTTATCAGTGGAAAAATTCTTTAGGATATTATCAGTCTACAAAAGATGCTTCGACGAATTTTTACATTCAATATATGCCAAAAGGGAAATATGTGTTTGAATATGATCTGATCTGTAATGCTTCAGGAAGCTTTTCAAATGGCTTAACGACGATCCAAAATTATTATGCACCGCAAATGAATGCACACACAAAAGGAACCAATGTAATGATTTCGGAATAATGAATCTATCAATAGACGAAAGCTGTAGTCATATTACTGTTTGTTTCATTTTTCAGCTGGAGATTTTACTGCATTTTAACGATCAAATATGATGTTAAAAATTAAACAGCTGTTTAGTTTGGAATGGTTTTTGATTTTATGGAATTTATAAAATTTAAATAGTATAATTATGAAATTTTCAAAAGCTATTTTGGCGGTTTTTATGATGATTATGGGAGCTCATGTTTTTGCCCAGAAGAAAACAGAGAAATTTGAAAAGCTTCAGATTGATATGTTTCCGAAGGCTAAAGAAGGATTTAAGCAGGTTTATATTCAGCTTCCGGTTGCAAAAAACGAGAATGACCTTAAAGTAGAATTTTTCGTAGGTACAGAAAAAATGCTTGACTGTAATAAGCATTTTCTGATCGGAAAAGTAAATACTCTGGATCTTCAGGGATGGGGCTACAATTATTACGAAGTAGAATCAAAAGGGGAAACAGGCGGAACTTTGATGGCTTGTCCGGATCAGAAACTTACCAAGAAATTTGTTTCTCTTCAGCCGGAAACGGTGAGGTATAACAGCAAATTGCCACTGGTTTTCTACATTCCTAAAGATATGGAAGTCCGTTACCGAATTCTTCGTCCGGATGCGATGAAAAAAGCGGTTCAGAAATAAACAGTAAAACTTATTCATACAAACTCTTTGCAAATATGCAGAGAGTTTTTTTATGAACCTATGTCAAAATAAGAAGTTTTTAAATTTGATAATTCACCTTTTCAAATGTTAAAAAAATATTTAAATCAAACAAAAAAACTGATATATTTGTTTTTATACAATTTGATAAACTATGGAAAACGTTTTTGATGCTAAAGATGCTCAGAATTACATCAATAGAATAAATAATCTGGTAGAAGAAACTCATGGTTTGTGGGGAAGGATGACGGTAGATCAGATGTTGGCGCACTGCTGTGTGTCTTATGAAATGGTTTACGAACCTGAAAGACACAAAAAACCCGGTGCTATTGCCAAATTTATTTTAAAAACTTTCGTAAAGCCAAAAGTGGTTGGCGAAAAAGCATACCCTCATGATTCTCCTACAGCACCTCAGTTTTTAATCAAAGAAAGAAGAAATTTCGAAGAAGAAAAAAAGAGATTGATTGGTTATATTCAAAAAACGCAGCAACTTGGTGCAGAAGCTTTCGACGGAAAAGAGTCTTTCTCTTTCGGAAAACTGAATTCTCAGCAATGGAACAATATGTTTGCTAAACATTTAAATCATCATTTAAGCCAGTTCGGAGTTTAAAAAATTAGCATTAATAAATTAATAGAAATGGGCTTTAGCCTGTTTGCAAAAAAACATAAATTCTTTTTGGCTTTAGCCTAACTTATTAAAGATTTAAGCATGAAAAAACTTTTATTATTTCTCATTTTCGCAGCCAATTTCGGCTTTGCTCAGATGCCGAACATTGAAACAGTGTGGAAAAACAACAGCAAGCCTTACATTGGAACAATCGGAAGCAAAGGTGAGGAGATCAGACTGAAAATCAATATTTCGGAACAGAACAAAAAAAATGATCAGGAATATTTTGTGGCTGGATATTCTTTGGTAGATACCAATTACACAAAGTTTGAAGGAAAACTGACGATTACAAAATACAAAGATTCCAAGAAAAAGGGAGTGGTGTACGGAACGTATGAATTGGCAGAAGAAGCGAAAGGAAAACATTCAGGTATGTTTACCGGGAAGTTCGTTTATACTTTTAAATGGGATAAAACTTCAGAAAAGATTAATAGTCAGGAGATCGAGCTGATTGGTGACTGGAAAAGCTATGATAAAACCTTAGATTTTAAAACCCGTTTAAAAAACCAATAATTATGTTAAGAAATATATTGGCAGTAGTTGCCGGAATTATTACCGGATCGATCTGCATCTGGCTGATTGAAACACTGAATCATATTTTATATCCTTTCCCGGAAGGAATAAAACCGAATGATATGGAAGGTTTTAAAAGCTATGTTGAAAATTTACCTTTTCTGGGGAAATTTATGGTGATTGTAGGTTACGCTGTAGGAGCAGTGGTTTCAGGTTTTGTATCAACAAAAATCGCTAGAAACGGAAAACTTACATCGGCAGCAATTTGTGGAATTATTTTCATGATTTTCACAATTTATAATATGACCGTTTTGCCAACGCCTGTTTGGTTTTGGGTTCTCGGGATTGTAGTTTGGGGACTTGTTTTCCTGGGCGGTAAATTGGCTTTAAATAAAAAATAATTTCTTTCACAGATTTTGAAAATTATACTGATTTATTTTGATTTTTTAAATCTGCAAAATCTGTGTGAGTTCAAAAATAAAACATAAAAAAAAGTATGAAGTTAGGCGTATTTTCACTGAGCTTAAGTGTGAAAGATCTTGCAAAATCTAAAGAGTTTTACGAAAAACTGGGCTTTTCATCGATGGGTGGAAGTATGGAGAATAATTATCTCATCATGAAAAACGGAAGCACATTAATTGGGCTTTTTCAGGCGATGTTCGATGGCAATATGCTGACTTTCAATCCGGGGTGGGATGAAAATGCCCAAAATCTTGATGAGTTTGATGATGTAAGAGCAATTCAGCAGCATCTTAAAAATCATCAGGTGGAAATTGATAAGGAAGCCGACGAAACCACTTCCGGTCCGGAACACATCTTCCTGAAAGATCCCGACGGAAATATGATTCTTATCGATCAGCATCGTTAATCCCAGTTTTGTGTTCCGAGTTTTACAGCTCAAACCTCAAATCACGTATTTCAAATCAAACTAAATTATATATTATGGCAACAGTAAATGTCTACCTTACATTCAACGGAAACTGTAGGGATGCTTTCGATTTTTACAAATCAGTTTTTGGCGGAGAATATCCTTACATCGGAACTTTTGGTGAGATGCCACCGCAGGAAGGTATGGAAATGTCTGAAGCAGACAAAAACAAAATTATGCACGTTACCCTTCCTATTTCAAAAGAAACTCTTCTAATGGGAAGCGATACAGGCGGAGAATGGGCTTCAAGTCTGACGGTGGGAAATAATTTTTCGGTTTCCATTAATGCAGATTCAAAAGAAGAAGCAGATAAACTTTTCAACGGACTTTCTGAAGGCGGAAATGTTACAATGCCTTTGGCAGATACATTCTGGGGAGCTTACTTCGGAATGTTCACGGATAAATTCGGAATCAACTGGATGGTAAATTATGACGACCCTGCAAAAATGCAGCAACATCCTTAATATTCATTCTTTTCTGAATGTAATTGATCATTATAAATAACCGACAGAGTATTTTGTCGGTTTTAATTGTACAATATATTTGCTTAATATTTTAAACTTTGCTGAGCGAAGCGCCTTTGCGGACGGAAAATATTTTCAAAAATTATAAAAAACTTTGCGCTCTTAGCGTTAAAAATATCATTAAAAAACAAACAAAATGAAATTTACAATTGATGAAATTAAAAAAGCACACCAAAAAGTAAAAAGCGGTGCAGATTTTCCAAAATACATTCAGGAAATAAAAGATCTTGGCGTTTCTCATTACACCGCTCTTGTGGCGAATGGAAATACAAAATATTTTGATGCTGAAGAAAATTTTGCCGAAACAGGAAGTAAATATGAGAATTTAATTATTTCTGAAAATTTAAATCCTGAACAGTTTAAATTCAGATTAAAACTCCACCAACAAGGAGGAACAGATTATCCTACTTTCTGTAAAGATTGCGCAGAGAACGGAGTAGAAGGCTGGAAGATGGATTTAAATGAAATGACCTGTACTTATTTTGATAAAAACGGAAATGATATTTTAGTGGAAACAGTTCCTTCATAAAAAACAGAGATAACAAACAGTTTGTTATTATAGATTTTTATTATTAATTTTGTATTTATTGATAGTTTGTATAAATTAATAACAAGATTTATGAAGTTTCTGAAGAAGTTGGCTGTTTCAGTTTTTTGTTTAGGAAGTATTTTTTCTTTTGCTCAGGAAAATGATCTTGGCGCTTGGTATATGTATTTCGGGAATAATAAGATCAGCAAAAAGCTGAATTTCCATAATGAGATCCAGTACAGAAATTTTGATGCGATCGGAGATTTAGAACAATTATTAATCCGTACCGGAATCGGGTATGATCTTACAGAAAATAACAATAATATTTTGTTGGGATATGGTTTTATCCTGAGCCGGCCTTATATCAATGGTGAAAAGTCGGAAAATATTGAACACCGTATTTTTCAGCAGTATATTACGAAGCAAAAGTTTGGGAGATTCAATCTGCAGCATCGTTATCGTTTGGAAGAACGTTTTTTACAGAACGATTTCAGGATGAGATTCCGTTATCTATTAGGATTTAATATTCCGATCAATAATAAAGAAATGTTGCCGAAAACTTTTTATGCCTCGGTTTATAATGAGATTTTCCTTCACTTAGACAGTCCGGTTTTTGATAGAAACCGTGTGTATGGAGCTTTAGGATTTGTCATTAATAAAAACATGAGAGTTGAAGCGGGTTACATGAATCAGCTTCAGGAAAATAAAAACCGCGGACAAATACAAATCGGTTTTTACAACAATATTCCTTTTACAAAAAATTAAAGTAAAATACCCTCAGATTCGGTCTTTAAAAACAGAATCTAAAAGTTTTAAACTCAAAAAAAACAAAACTTTTTTAATAACTAAATAATCACAAACCATGATTCACGACTATGTAATTATTTCCATTGCTGTACTTCTTTCAGTGATGATTTTGGTGATGGTAGGGCAGAAGCTCAAAGTAGCTTATCCGATTTTTCTTGTGATTGCAGGCTTACTCGTGAGCTTTATTCCGGGAATGCCGCAGATCGAAATTGAGCCGGATCTTGTGTTTCTTATATTTCTTCCTCCTATTTTATTTGAAGCAGCCTGGTTTACTTCTTGGCAGGATTTTCATAAATGGCGAAAACAGATTTTCTCAATGGCATTTGGGTTGGTTTTCCTTACTTCAATAGTTGTTGCTTACCTTTCTTCATCTATCATTCCGGGACTTACTGTTGCAATGGGATTTCTTTTGGGAGGTGTAAATTCTCCGCCGGATGCGGTTGCAGCTACTTCCGTTTTAAAGAATATGAAAATTCCTAAAAAAATTACAACCGTTTTGGAAGGTGAGAGTCTGATCAATGATGCATCGAGTTTAATTGTATTTAAATTTGCTCTGGCTGCAGTAATTTCTGGACAATTTATCTTTCGTGAGGCAGTGACAGATTTTTTCACAATGGCAATTGGTGGAGTGGCTGTAGGAATCGGAACGGGTTTGGTTTTCGGGAAATTTTTAAGATTAATTCCTTCCAACTCTAATATCGATACAGTTATTACACTTATAGTTCCTTATGTGATGTATGTTGCGGCAGAGCATTTTCATTTTTCGGGAGTTTTGGCCGTTGTAGCGGGAGGTTTGTTGATGTCTTACAATTCACATTGTTATTTAAGTCATACTTCAAGAATTCAGACCGGAAATGTCTGGAGTGTTATCATTTTCCTGATGAATACTATTATTTTCATTCTCATCGGGCTAGAATTACCCATTGTTGTGGCAGCAATGAAAGATTACACGATTTCAGAAGGTATTTTTTATAGTATTGTTATCGGTGGGGCGATTATTTTTACACGTTTAGCATACAGCTATGCTATTGTTTATATTCCGTGGCTTTTGTCAAAAAAAATGCGGGAAGAAAAACCAAAGCCTGATTGGAAAGAACCTTTCATCATCAGTTTTGCGGCAATGAGGGGAGTTGTTTCATTGGCAGCGGCACTTTCGATTCCGGTGTATATCAGTCCGGGAGAAGCTTTTCCGCACAGAAATATTATTTTATTCGTAACCTTTGTGATTATTCTGATTACTTTGGTCGGACAAGGTTTATTGTTGTCACCAATCTTGAAATTCCTTAAAATTGAAGATGCAGGAAGCGATCTTCCGGAAGAAAAACAGGAAGCCATTTTAATGAAAAAATTAAAAGAAACAGCACTTCAAAAGCTTACTTCAGATTTCTCTGAACTCTCTGAAAACAACAGTCTTGTAAAACACCAGATTTATAAACTCGAAAATGAGATGAAGCTGATTGCTGATAAAGCTCAATGTATGGGTTCAACGGTAGATTATGCTGCAGCGATGAATGAAAATAAAGATGTTTTAAGACAGGTTATTCAGGCACAAAGAAATGAACTTCACCGTATGAAACGTGAAAAAATATTCGATGATCATGTAATGAGAACCATTGAAATGCAGCTGGATTTTGATGAAGCGAAAATTACTGGTTTTGCTCATTAAAATACTTAAAAAATGTCAATTTTAGTTAAATCAAAGTAATCGACTGGTTTCATATTAGCAGAGCGTTATAAAAATTGCTATTTTTGATGAAATTTTAGAAATAACAAATGAAAAATAAGATAATTGTAGGATTTGCAGCTTTAATGTTGGTGATGTCTTGTAATAATAATGATAAAGTACTAAATGCATTGGCCGATTATAATAATGAAATGGTTTCGCAAGGTTATCATTTCGGTGACAAAATCGAACTTCCGAAAGAAGTTACAGATAATGCGGAAAGTATTGTTATCAGCTTTGGTGAAAAAGAATCTTCAAATCTCACCATCGATCCGAAATATTTTACGCTTGGCGACAACGCAGTTACATTTAATATTAAAACAAAAGGCGGCGAAACCCTTTATCAGGACGCAACGATCAACGTCTATAGCAAAAGTCCGGAAACGGCAATCAATTATGAAGTTATAGCAGAATATCCACATGATCCTAAAAACTTTGTACAAGGTTTCCAGATTGACGGGAATACCATTTATGAAAGTGATGGGCAACACGGTTCTTCGAAAATTTTAAAATACACTTTAGGAGATACCAAGCCAATTGCATCGACTACACAACCTGAAGAATTTTTCTCTGAAGGAAGTACAATTGTCGGGGATAAAGTTTACCAGTTAACCTGGCAAAATAAAAAAGGTTTCATTTATGACAAGAACACGTTAGCGTTACAGTCTGAATTTCCTTATCCGAATGTGATGGGCGAAGGTTGGGGATTAACGTATGACGGGAAAAATCTTATTGCATCTGATGGAACGAAAAATTTGTATTTTTTAGATGTTAAAGATCCTTCAAAAATGGTTAGGTTTATTTCGGTTGCTGGTACAAATTCTGTCTATGAAAAGCTAAACGAACTCGAATATTACAAAGGATTTATTTATGCCAATGTTTGGCAAAAGCCTTATATTTTAAAAATCAATCCTGCAAATGGTGAAGTGGTAGGGAAATTTGATTTTTCTGAAATTGCTAAAAAAAATACGAAAGGCGAAAATGATGTTTTAAACGGAATTGCTTTCAAAGGGGATAATATGTTGGTTACAGGGAAAAATTGGCCGACAATTTATGAAGTTGCCATTAAATAGTTAAAATTGAATGACTGTTCATTCATCCAGAAATAAAATATGTAAATTGGTAGCGCTCCGAAGGAGCGCTATCTTGGTAAAAAAGATTTTTTGAAATTATTACAATTCTTATCTGTTTTGGTATTCTGTACATTTTCTGCGCAGAAAGCTCTTCCTTTTGATTCTTTAAAGCTTAAGGAAACAAGAGATATGTTTGCGGATGATTACGGAAGTCTTTATTTCTACAAAAACAAAGATTTCAGTTTCACGAAATACGATTCCCTAGGAAAGCAGTTGGGAAAAATGATGTTCACGGTTCCCTTCAAAGTTCAGGGAGTGCAGAACCCTTTAAGTATAGCTCTTTTCTCGGAAAATGCTCAGGAAATGAAGTTTGTGGATCAGAATCTGAATGAAATTCAGAAGCTTGATTTTAAACAGAAATTTACGTTTATCAAACATGCTTATGCAGAAGATCTTCAGCAGATCTGGTTGATGGATGAAAGCATGAAAAGGCTGATTCAGTATAATTTCAGAAATGATACAACGATCAATTCTTTTCCTTTTGATGCAAGTTTTGATGATCTGATCGATCTTTTGGTCTTTGAAAATAAAGTTTATATTTTATCTAAAAACCAGTTCAGGGTTTACAATCTGAAATTTGAAAAACTCTTTGAAGCACCTGTTGAAAATGCAAAACGATTCAGAAGAGAAAACGAAATCATCCTGATTGTCGCAAAGAATACAATTTTCAAATATAATCCGGAAAAAGGTTTGACCAAAATTTTCGAAGATCACGATGCACAGATTGTGGATAAAAATTCACTGGCTTATTTTGAAGTAAAAGACAACAAACTCTATCTTTACACCCTTGAAAATATAGCAAGTATTAAAAAGCTCAAAGACGCAGAAAACCAGAAAAAAGAACTGGAAAAATCCATAGAAAAACTTGAAAAAGAAAAGTCTGAGAAGACAGATATTATTAAGCTGATGGATGAGATTGAGGATTTAGGCTTTTAATAACGACAAATAAAGAATTAAGAAGATATGCATATTGCGGTTACGGGAAATATTGGAGCAGGAAAGACAACACTTACAAGAATGCTTGCAAAACATTACAATTGGGATGCACAGTTCGAAGATGTAGATCACAACCCTTACCTGGAAGATTTTTATGCTGATATGAGCAAATGGAGTTTTGCTTTACAGATTTACTTTTTGGGCAGCAGGTTCCGTCAGGTAAAGGAAATCAGAGAGAGCGGGAGAAATATTATTCAGGATCGTACGATCTATGAAGATGCCCATATTTTTGCCGAAAACCTTAATGATATGAAGCTGCTTTCGGACAGAGATTTTAAGAACTACGCTTCTTTGTTTGATCTGATGAAAAGCTTTGTCTCAGCACCCGATTTGTTGATTTATTTGAAATCTGATGTTCCGAATCTTGTAAAGAAAATTTATAAAAGAGGAAGAGAATATGAAGCCACAATAAGTATTGAGTACCTTTCAAAACTTAATAAAAAATACGAAAAATGGATTTCCAATTACACAGAAGGTAAATTGCTGATCATTGAAGTTGATGATCTTGATTTCGTAGAAAAGCCTGAAGATTTCGGCTTGATTTTAGAAAAGATCGAGACAGAACTGAACGGATTGTTTTAATTTTCTAATTAACATAATATTTGGTTCTAAATTTGTTGAAGCAAATATATTCTCATCTTTAAAATCAGACTAAAATGTTGGTAAAAGTTCTTCATAACGGAAATTGCTCAAAATCGAATGCGGTTTTAGAGTATCTGGACGAAAACGGAATTCAGTTTGAAATTATTAATATTGTCGAAGATCCGTTAAGTGTTCTGGAGCTTAAAACGGTTTTGAAAAAACTGAATCAGAGCGTTTTTCATATTATCAGAAAAGAAGAAAAACTGTATCTTGAAAAATTTGCCTCCCAAAATTATTCGGAAGAAGAATGGCTGCAGATTTTATCGGAAAACCCCTCACTTATCCAAAGACCGATATTGATTAAAGGATCAGTTGCCATGTTGGGAAGACCTTTGGAAAATGTGAAGTTTTTTATCGAAAAGTAAAATATTAAAATTAGATTTATAAATTAAAGAAAGGTTAGTTGTTCAAACTAACCTTTCTTTTTTATAGCAGCAAAATTTTAATTAAAGTAAAATTACATTTTCTATTTTCGCAACTTCCTGATAAATTTTTACCACCTGGTCCGCATCCAGAACAAATGCATTGATATTGCAGGCTGTATATTTACCGTTTTTACTTTCCCTGTTGCCCATAGTGAACTTTATGCCGTCAAAAACTTTATAAATCTCAGTAATCTTCGCCTCATCGGTCGGAATGATAAATTTAAATAAATAATCTTCCGGAAAGTCGTGGTGACCTTCAAGTTTTTCCTTTAGAGAATTATAAAATTCTTCAGGATTTGCATGCTGATTTCCTTGTAATATATCCATCTTTTCTACCTTATTTATATAAATATAATGAAAAAAAAGCTATTTTCCAAACGCTCCCAATAGCGAACCGGAATTTTGCTTTTCATGGTCTTCAATAATATTAAAAAGACCGTTTACAATCTGTTCTGAAGCCAGCATACTCAATCCGCCTGCGTTAACGTTGGTTTTGTTTCCACCCAACAAGCTGCCTAATAAATTGCTTCCGGACAATGCCGTATTGATTGTTTTTACGATCCCGTATTTATTTAGTTCCTGTTCAACTCTCGGAGCAATTGCCTGAACAAGCTGAGTCTGGGTTTTCTCCTTTAAAATTAAAGTAGCCGTACCTTTCTCTCCCTGAATAATTCTTGTAACATCCTGCGCATTTAAGCTATTAACCGCAGACTCCAATATAGGCTTTGAAATACCGACTGTATAAACTGCAGCTTCAGCAATATATTCTCTTTCTTTTGCCACGATTGACGGAGCTATTTTTTCTAAGGTCGTATTGATATCACGAAGTTGCTGTGGTAAGGCTTTATCTACTAAGTTATTTTGAAGAAATGCTTCTTTGTTTCCGTAGATGTTTGCTCCTTTATTAATTCCGCCCAGCAAAACTCTTTTTATGACCGCCAATCCTAAATCCGAGGTAGCTATCGACGTACAAGACTGTAGCGTTGTATTGATAATCGCTCCTGTACTTAAAATAACGGTTGCTGCGATGATATATTTTTTCATTTTAATTTATATTTTAAACTGCACCAAAGTTAATTACTTAATGTGCTTGTTACAAAATTTTTAATTTCACAAAAAGTGTATGTAGGTAATTCACTATTTCTGTACCATAATTAAAAGTTTTTTAAAGATCATCTTAAAAATATCCTTCTGACTACCTTTTTTGGCGAAAATTATTGCTTCAATGTGAAAAAATGAAATTTTTTACGATATTAATTTGATAAAAATCATGTTCTATTTTAAGAATAAATTAAATAAATATTATAATATCTTAACAAATAATTAAACTTAAACGCATTATCAAAATTTTTTTAAGTAACTTTAACAAGATTGGATATTTTTTCTATTTTTGATTAATGTCTACTTTTGAGACATGGAGGGATGAAGATGTAAATCGACTTTCCAATAATATGAATGTACAAGATAAAATTAAACTATATGAAACAAACTAATTTAAAGTATTCTTGTCTTATTGCTGTTCTCTACTTCGGTATGAATGTCAATGGACAGACTACTCCTCAAGACACCGTTCCAAAAGAGCAAAAGATTGAGGAGGTTGTGATGATTGGGTATGGTAGCCGTAAGAAAGTTGATAATACAACTTCTATAAGTTCAATTGGAGCTGATGAAGTTGTTAAAACGAAAGTTCTAAACGCTTCACAAGCTATTCAGGGAAAAGCAGCGGGTGTGCAGGTCACGGCTTCAGATTCTCCTGGTTCAACGCCAACAGTGATGATTAGAGGCCTAGGTACTGTTTTAGGTGGAAGAACTCCATTATATGTTGTAGATGGTATGTTCATGGAAAATATTAATAATATCAATTCCAATGACATTCTTTCGTATGATATTTTAAAAGACGCTGCTGCATTAGCAATTTATGGTAACAGAGCTGCGAATGGTGTAATTATTATTACTACGAAATCTGGTAGAGGAAAGCTTAATGTGGAATATGATGGTCTTGTAGGACTAAGAACTCCATTAAAAACGGTAAAGATGGCAAATGCTAATGAATTTGTAAATTATAATAATACCGCGAACAGTTTTCTAACCCCTCCCGGAAGATCATTCTCAACAAATCAACCATATAATACAGATTGGTTTAAAGAAATTACAAGAACAGGTATTTACAATCAACATAACGTTGCTATATCTGGTTCATCTGAGGCGGCTAAATACTTTTTTAGTTTAAGTAACTATGATGAACAATCTATATTAAATGGTACTGATTATAATAGAACAACGATTAGAACAAATAATGAATTTAAGATTTCAAAGAAAATAACATTATCTCAAAATTTAAGCGTTGCATTCACTAATATTACTCCAAAACCATTTAGTGCCTTTACAAATGCCTATAAGCAATCACCATTAGTTCCTGTTTATTATCCTTCAGGGCAATATGGACAGCCAATTTGGGATGCTAATGGAAATATTAGTTATTCAGGTGGAAGATTTAATAATGTAGGAAATCCTGTTAGTCAGTTAAATTTTAACAATGAGCAGAATAAAAGTATGCTGATGCAAGGGGGATTAAAATTGGATGTAGAAATTATGAAGGGATTGAAATTTACTTCTCAGTTTTCCGGAGAATACTCAAATTACAAAGCATATAATTTCTCAGATGATTTATCTATTTGGTTAGCTGCTGATCCTACAAGAGTTCCTGCTTTATTTGATGGAAACGCAAAAAATACTTTGACAAATACTAAACAAGATTACTATAATTGGTCTCTAACGAATTATTTAAATTATAACAGAACGTTTGGCAGTCATAATATTGATGTAATGTTAGGAACTGAGTCTTTTGTTAAAAATGGAATTGAAGAATTAATTGTAAAAAGAAAAGATTTAGGAACTGTTTCTAACTATTGGGATCTTTCAGGAACGGAATATATTAATAATATTTTATCTCTTAATTCTGTAAAATACAATAAGAATACTACTAATTCATATTTTGCTAGAGCACAATATAAATTTATGAATCGATATCTTCTAAGTGCAACCGTTAGAAGAGATGGATCTTCCCAGTTTGCTGACGGTAACAAATGGGGAACTTTTCCATCATTCGGAGCAGGATGGGTTATTTCTGAAGAATCATTCATGAAAGATGGTTTCTTTAACCTACTTAAATTAAGAGGAGGATGGGGAAGACTTGGTAATCAGAATGTACCATTAAACTATCTTCCTTTGGCTTCAGGCAATTCTTATAATTATGCATTTGGAGCTAATCCTGTTAGTAATGGAGTTACTATTAATAAAGGTCTTGATCCTAACTTGGGATGGGAAATTACTGAAGAATCATCATTAGGATTAGATTTTGGCGTGCTTAATAATAAATTAACGGGTACGTTTGATGTTTATAATAGAGAAACAAAAAATCTTATTTTAGATGTTTCAAACTATTTAACTTCGGGACAAAGCGATAAATTTAATTCTCATGTAGGTTCTGTAACCAATAAAGGTATAGAAGCATCTTTAAATTGGTCGGATAAGGTAGGTGAAGATTTCTCGTATTCAATAGGTGCTAACTATTCATTTAATAAAAATGAATTAACTCGTGTAAATAATGCAAATATTTCACCAATTAATGGAGGTAGTTTAGGTAATGGTCAATGGACTAAGTTATTTAATGCTACAACAGTTGGGCATGCATTAGGTAGTTTTTATCTTTGGGAATTTGATGGTTATGATGCCAATGGTAACATAAAATACAAAGATAATGATGGTGATGGCGTTACAGGATCGGCCGATGCAGATGACAGAAAGTATTTTGATTCATATATTCCTAAATCTACTTTGGGTGTAAATATTTCAATGACATATAAAAATTGGGATTTTAATCTTAGTGGTTATGGGGCATTTGGCTTTAGTGTTTACAATGGTAAAAAAGCACAAAGAATTTCTGGAGAAAACGTTGAAGCTTCTGTAGCAAATGATTATTGGACTGCCTCAAATACTAATGCTGGTAATCCAAGACCATATACAACTATTCCAATTGCTTCTACATTCTTTCTAGAAAAAGGAGACTATTTTAGAATTAACAATATTTCTGTTGGTTATACTATTAGAAACGTTGTTGATTATGTAAAATCGGTAAGATTATATGTAAGTGCAATTAATCCTTTTATTTTTACTAAATATTCTGGATTTAACTCTGAGTTAAATGCAGATGGAAATCCATATAATCTTACAGGTATTGAGTTGGATTCTTATCCTTCGCTTAGAACTTTTGTATTTGGTTTAAATGTTAATTTTTAAAAAATGAAAAAAAAATATATAATAATATCAGCTCTTCTTTTAACAGGAATTTTTAGTCAGAGCTGTAGTGAAGACTTTATAGATGTATCTCCAACTGAGCAGGTAAGTGTTGATGATTTATCACTTTATAATAATAATGCAGGAGCTACCAGTTTTGTAAATTCTATCTATGCAAAATTTTTAGATTGGGATATGAGTACCTTTGCTTGGATTGGCGTAACTTCTATAACTTCAGATGACGCTGATAAAGGAAGTACACCAGGTGATACAGGGACTGATAAAGATATTCTGGATGCTCTAACTTTTACTCCATCTACACCTTCTTTTGAAAGCTTATTTTCTTCAAATTATCAAGGAATTAATAGATGTAATCAAGCTCTTAAGTATTTACCCCAACTTAATAATGCAGATGAAAATTTAAGAGCCAGATTAACAGGAGAAGCTAAATTTCTTAGAGCTTTCATGTATTTTACTTTAGTAAGATCATTTGGAGGTGTGCCTTTAGTAGATCATGTTCCTACTTCAAGTCCTGAAGATGTAGAAATGCAATTAACAAGAAAAACTAAAGAAGAAATATATGCTTTTATTGAAAAAGACTTAATTGAAGCAGCTGCTGCATTACCAGATAGAACCGCTTATAGTGGAACTGATGCTGGACGAGCATCTAAAGGTGCCGCACATGCATTATTAGCAAAAGTTTATCTATATCAGAAAAAATATCAATTAGCAATTGATCAATGTAATTTAGTTACTGGTTATTCTTTAACACCTAATTTTATTGATATTTATAAAGTTTCTGGTGAGAATAATGCAGAGTCTATTTTTGAAATTCAAGGTTCAGGTATCGAAACAGGTAAAGGAATTCAACAGTATACTCAGGTTCAAGGAGCTAGAGGAACTGGTGGTTGGGGTTGGGGATTCAATACGCCTACCCAAAATCTATTTGATGCTTACACAGCAGAAGGTGATACTGAAAGAAGAGATGCTACTATTATCCGTAAAGGTATGACATTATATGACGGTAGAGTTGTTGGAGCAGATGCAGATAATGACTACTATAATTATAAAGCATATTCATCAGCATATACAACACAAAGTTCTACAGATGCTAATATTCGTTATCTTAGATATGCAGAAGTACTATTGATCAAAGCAGAAGCTTTAAATGAACTTGGTCAAACTTCGGCAGCAATTCCATTGTTGAATCAAGTAAGAGATAGAGCAAATATAAGTAATACTACTGCCTCTTCACAATCAGATGTTAGAACGGCAATTTGGAAAGAAAGAAGATTAGAATTAGCTTTTGAACATGATAGATGGTTTGATTTGGTTAGAACAGGCCAGGCTCAATCCGCAATGACAGCAAATGGAAAAACTTTTGTAGTTGGTAAGCATGAATTGTTTCCTTTGCCTCAAACATTTATTACTGAAGCGAAAGGGCGCTCGGCACAAAATCCAAATTATTAATTATTTTATGGATATTTAACCAAAGAGGAGAGATTTACTCTCCTCTTTTTTCGTAATTTTAATTTATGAAAGATTTTTATGAAAAGGATAATACTATCAGTTGCAGCAGCATCAATAATTGCAGTTTCCTGCAAAAATTCTCAAAACACAAAGCAGGCAGTTTCAAAAGTTGAGGCTGTAAGATCAAATATTTCCAATGAGCAGTTAATGGATAAAGTTCAAAAAGATGCTTTGAAGTACTTTTGGGATTACGCAGAACCAAACTCGATGTTGGGAAGAGAGCGTTACCATGAAGACAATATTTATCCTCAGAATGATAAAAATGTTATTACGACCGGAGGTTCAGGGTTTGGGTTAGCTACAATTTTAGTAGGTGTGGAAAGAGGTTTTGTTCCAAGAAAAGAAGCAGTAACAAGACTGACTACTATGATGGATTTTCTTGCCAAAGCAGACCGTCATAAAGGAGCATGGTCACATTGGATCAATGGAGAAACCGGAAAAACAGTTCCATTTGGTAAAAAAGATAATGGTGGAGATCTTGTGGAAACTGCATTTTTAACTTCAGGGATTTTAATGGTTCGTGAATATTTCAAAAATGGAAATGCAGAAGAAAAAGCACTAGCTAAGAAATGTGACGAACTTTGGAAAGGTATTCAATGGAACTGGTACACCAAAGGTGGTGAAAAAGTTTTGTATTGGCACTGGTCACCCGAATATCAATGGGAAATGAACTTTCCACTGGAAGGCTATAATGAATGTTTAATTACTTACATTTTAGCCGCTTCATCGCCAACGTATTCAATAGATGCTGAAACCTATTACAAAGGCTGGACAAGAAACGGGACCTATCTTTCAGACAGAGAAAAATATGGACTTCCAATGTATGTAAAGTACAACGGTGCAGAAGAATATGGCGGACCGCTTTTCTGGGCTCATTATTCTTACATCGGTTTAGATCCTACAAACTTATCTGATAAACTGATCAAAAATTACTTTGATTTAAACAAAAATCAGGTTCTTATCGATTACAAATACTGTGTAGAAAATCCAAAAGGATGGAAAGGTTACGGACCAAATTATTGGGGATTAACGGCATCTTACTCAAGAAACAAAGATGGAGGTGTTGGCTACGATGCTCATTTTCCGCAAAACGATCACGGTGTGATTACTCCGACGGCGGCTTTGAGCAGTTTTCCGTATTCACCGAAAGAATCTATGGATTTCCTGAAATTTATTTATACTCAAAAACCAGAATTTATAGGTTCTGCAGGACCTTATGATGCAACTTCGATTCATTATAACAATTGGACGACGCCAAGATATTTAGCCATCGATCAGGGAACTATTGCCCCGATGATTGAAAACTACCGTACAGGATTTTTATGGAAATTATTCATGAATGCTCCTGAAATCCAACAAGGATTAAAGAAATTAAGTTTTAAATCAGAAAAATATAACATTAAATAGTATTTTTAAGGAACTTAATCCCGCTCTCCGCACTCGCTATTTTTAGTGATTTTGCAGCGGCGGCTTTGCCGCCGCTGCAAAATCACTAAAAATGAGCTCAAACATTTGCTGCGATCGGGGCTAAAATATTCAGACAACAAATCAAAGTCTTGTCAAGATTCAAGCATTCATAAGGATAAGATTATAGATAAAAACATCAATAGAAACGGGCTTTAGCCCGTTTAAAAAAAAAATAAAATCAAACGGCTTTAGCCAAAACCTAAAGAAAGATGAGTTTAAAATTAAAATATCTACCGCTTTTACTTCTTCCATTCTCCCTAAGCCTAAACGCTCAGGAAATAAAAGCCGAACTCAACAAAGAAATTAAAAGACAGGAAAAAATTTCCTACATTTTAGATTACCCTCAGAAAGTAAAAGGAAATGTTCCTTTAATTGTCTTTCTTCACGGTTCAGGAGAAAGAGGAAACGATTTGGAAAAAGTAAAAGCGCACAGTCCGTTTACCTACAAGAATTTAATTAAAGAACCTGTGGCGATTTTAGCACCACAATGTCCTGAAAATGAATGGTGGGACACGGTAAGTATTTATAATTTAATCAAAGAAATTCAGAGAAAATACAAAATTGATGCTTCCAGAATTTACCTTACAGGGCTTTCGATGGGAGGTTGGGGAACATTAAAATTAGCAATGGAGCATCCCGAAATGTTTGCTTCCGTAGTTTCAGTTTGCGCACCTACGGATCGTGTGATGTATGCGAATATTCATCAGTATAAAGATCTCAATATGAAAATCTTCCACGGAGGAATGGATGATGTTGTTTTACCTGAAAACGCATTTAATTTTTATCAGAAACTACATCCAGTCAATCCAACTGCAGAACTAACGATTTTCCCGAATGATAATCACAATTCATGGGATTCAACCTACTCAAATCCTGCTTTATACGAATGGATGCTGAGTAAAAAGAAAGAGAAATAATTCTAAAATATTTATTCAAATTGTTTGAGAGAAATGACTCAGCAGATAAAAGATAAACTAATTTATAATAAAAAAGAATATTATCTAAATGTGGAATTAATTGAAGGGTATTTTCGGGATTTTCCTGAAAAACTTCCAAAATTTGATGTTGATTGCACCGCACTTTGGAGAGGATATATAGCTATATTTGAAATTAAGAATAATGAGCTTTACATTAAAAAGCTTGATTGTTTAGCTGATATAGATTTTAATATGAAGTCATTACGTGATGAAATATTTCCAAATAATAAATTTGAGTGGTATTCAGGGCTTATTAGAATAGACGATTTTAGAGGTGAATTTGACCTTGAACCAAAAGATGGAATTTTTGAATATTTAGAGATTGTCAAAGGAAATTTTAAGCAAAAAAGAATTTTTAATTATGTTGAATTACAAGAATTTAAAAAAGCGCAATTTGAATATTTTTTAATTTCTGAAGAAATCGAACATATATATGATTTTTGGCGAAGGAACAACGAAAATGGAATTATTAAGAAAGATGTTGTCAACAAGATTATTTTAGAAAACATAATGGAATATACTAGAGAAGTATATGTGTAAAACGAGGTTCTTGTTTGTTAATTAACAAAAACATGAAACTAATTACAAGTATAATTTGCTGAGTGAAACGCCTTTGCGAACGAAAATATGCAGGGCAATTTTAAACAAAAATCTTTGCGAACTTTGCGTTTAAATTGAATAAAAAGAAAAACAAAAAGAAAATATAATTAAAGAAATTAAATAAGAAGACGTATGAAATCGAAGATTCACGAATTCCTTAAAAAAATGAAGAAGTTATGAGTAAAAAGTTAATTGTAATAGCCACGTTAGCATTAGCGCCTGTTTTTTCGGCGCAGGAAATGGTAACAAAGCCGGTTCAGTCTTATCAGACTGCACAATACCAGTCGAAGAAAAAGGCTTTTGTTGATGCACTTTTAGCTAAAATGACCTTAGACGAAAAAATCGGACAATTAAATTTACCAAGTTCAGGAGATTTTACGACGGGTCTGGCTAAAAATTCAGACATCGGAAAAAAAGTAGAACAAGGTTTAGTCGGTGGACTTTTCAATATAAAAGGAGCAGATAAAATCAAAGCCGTTCAGAAAGTGGCAGTGGAAAACAGCCGTCTGAAGATTCCGATGATTTTCGGGATGGATGTAATACACGGTTACGAAACAACTTTCCCGATTCCATTAGGTTTAGCAGCTTCTTGGGACATGAATCTGGTTCAGCAATCCGCAAGGGTAGCAGCAAAAGAAGCTGCTGCCGACGGAATCAACTGGACATTCTCGCCAATGGTAGATATTTCCCGTGAGCCAAGATGGGGAAGAGTTTCCGAAGGTTCGGGTGAAGATCCTTATTTAGGAAGTGAAATCGCTAAAAATATGGTTTATGGTTACCAAGGAAAAGACTTGGCAAACGGAACCAATATTTTAGCTTGTGTAAAGCATTTTGCATTGTATGGAGCCGGTGAAGCGGGTAGAGATTACAATACTGTTGACATGAGCCACGTGAGAATGTTCAACGAATATTTTCCCCCTTATAAAGCGGCAGTTGATGCGGGTGTAGCTTCGGTAATGGCTTCTTTCAATGAAGTAGATGGAGTACCGGCAACCGGGAACAGATGGCTGCAGACTGAAGTATTAAGAAATCTATGGAAATTCAAAGGTTTTGTGGTAACTGATTATACAGGAATCAACGAAATGATCGACCACGGAATGGGTAATCTTCAGGAAGTTTCAGCTTTAGCTTTGAAAGCAGGAATCGATATGGATATGGTAGGTGAAGGATTTTTAACAACGCTTAAAAAATCTTTATCTGAAGGGAAAGTGACGCAGGCCGAAATCGATATGGCAACGAGAAGAATTCTTGAAGCAAAATATGATTTAGGTTTGTTTGATAATCCTTACAAACACGGAGATGCAAAGTTAGCTGCAAAAGAAGTGTACAGCATGGAAAATCGTAATATTGCGAGAAGCGCTGCTGCTCAGTCAATGGTTTTAATGAAAAACGAAAACCAGGTTTTACCACTGAAAAAAACAGGAACGGTTGCAGTAATTGGTCCTTTAGTAAACAACTCGATGAACATGGCAGGAACATGGAGTGTGGCTACAAAACACGCTATTTCTGTTAATTTAATGCAGGGTCTTGAAGCGAATTATGGTAAAGAGGTGAAATTCCTTTCTGCAAAAGGAGCAAACATTGATTATGATGCTAAATTAGAAGACATTTATGCAGCACACGGTAAGAAAACCGACAGAGACAATCGTTCAAAAGAAGCTTTATTAAAAGAAGCAGTTGACGTTGCCAACAAAGCCGATGTTATCGTTTTAGCGATCGGAGAATCTGCGGAAATGAGCGGAGAGTCTTCTTCAAGAACAGAAATCACGATTCCTCAGTCTCAGGTGGATTTGTTAAACGAATTAAAAAAGACAGGAAAACCAATTGCGATGATATTATTTACAGGTCGTCCTTTGGCGTTAACGAATGTAAAAGATACACCTGATGCGATTTTAAATGCATGGTTCCCGGGTTCAGAAGCTGGAAATGCCATTGCAGACGTTCTTTTCGGGAAAGTAAATCCTTCAGGAAAATTGCCTATGACGTTCCCAAGAAGTTTAGGACAAGTGCCGATTTATTATAATGCTAAAAATACGGGGCGCCCTTTAGACCAGAAGTTGGTTGATAAATGTGAATACCAAAGATTCCGTTCCAACTATATGGATGAATGTAATACGCCATTGTATCCGTTCGGTTATGGTTTAAGTTATTCTAAATTCAATTATTCTGATGTAACGGTTTCAAACGCCAATCCAAAAGGAAATCAGACGATTCAGGCTTCGGTTACGGTAACGAATTCCGGAAATTATGACGGAGCGGAAATTGTTCAGCTTTACATCAGAGATTTAGTAGGAACGATTACAAGACCGGTAAAAGAATTGAAAGGTTTCCAGAAAGTAATGTTGAAAAAAGGCGAATCTAAAAAAGTTACTTTCGACATCACTCCGGAACAACTGAAATTCTACAACGGAAATTTGAAATATGATTGGGAAGCGGGAGAATTTGATATTATGATTGGTACAAACTCTGAGCAGGTAAGCCATTCAAAAATAAACTGGACAAAATAATTTGATTTTAATTATAAAAAATAAGCCTTGCAAGTTTAAATATTTGCAAGGCTTTTATTTTCTTTATATTTATAATGTAATACCTTTCAAATAAAGCAATTTCACAAATCATTGATAAATGATGTAACGTTTTATGCATTTGAAACGTCTTATATAATATCGTTTAACCCAATCCATGAAATATGAATCTACATTCCAAAATTTTCGGTATTACACAGGTGGTAATAACAAGTCTCATGATGAATGCACAAACTACTGAAAACAAATTGCCGGGCGATCCGACATTGGTTTCATCGAAAGCAACAATTGATAAGCTTATATCTTACGATAAAGGTAATTTTAAGTATAAAGTGGAAGATTATTTTGCCAGACCAAAAGCTTCACAATTCAAAATTTCTCCTGATGGACAGTATTTATCCTACAAAGAAAAAGATAAAGACAGCAAAAACCATGTCTATGTGAAAGATTTAAAATCGGGTAAAATTACCAAAGCCTTGGTTGAAAAAGATGATCTCATCAGAGGTTACGGCTGGCTCGATAAAAAGCGTCTTTACTACACACAAGATAAAGGCGGAAACGAAAATATTCATTTGTATGCAGCTGATATTGACGGGAAAAACCTGAAAGACCTTACTCCGTACGAAGGAATTACTTTAAATTCTGTACGATTGATCAAAGACACAGAATTTGTAATTGTTACGATGAATAAGAACAATAAACAGATTTTTGAACCTTACAGAATCAATTTCAATACAGGTGAAATGACCCAGCTGTATGAAAACAAAGATGTAAAAAGCCCGATTGATGATTATCTTTTCGACAGAGAAGGCAATCTCAGAGGCTATACAATTCTTGAAAATGGGTTGACTACCAAGCTTTATTATAAAGATCTTCAGACCGGTAAATTTAATCTTATTAAAGCAACTGACTGGAAAGATACCTTTAGTGTAATAGGTTTTAATGATAATTCTAAAAATAAGGATGAGGTTTATTTGATAACCAATATCGACAGTGATAAATCCAGAATTGTATTATATGATTTGAAGAAAAATGCTTTGATTAAAGAAGTATATTCAAACCCGACTTTTGATGTTTATTCGATATCACAGGCTGGAAAATACAGAAATTATGAACTGGATTACATCAGCTATAACGGAATTAAAAGCGAAACCATTCCGGTAAGCAAGTTTTATAAGGAAATTCATGATAAGCTGACTTCTGAATTTGGTGATAAACAGTTTGGTATTGCTTCTTCAGATGATAAAAACGAAAAATTGTTGGTGGTTGTCGATAGCGATAAATTGTATGGAAAATACTATGAATACGACACGAAAACCAAAACAACCAAACTTCTTTTTGATTTAATGCCTCAGCTAAAAGAAGAAGATATGGCGGAAATGCGTCCTATTGAGTTCAAAAGCAGAGACGGACTTACCATTCACGGATATATTACCTTACCGAAAGCAGCCTTGAAAGGTGAAAAAGTTCCTTTGATCGTTAATCCTCACGGCGGACCGCAGGGAATCCGAGATGATTGGGGTTTCAATCCTGAAACACAATTGTTTGCAAGTAGAGGATACGCTACATTGCAGGTTAATTTCAGAATTTCAGGTGGTTACGGAAAAGAATTTCAGAAATCAGGATATAAGCAAATCGGCCGTAAAGCGATGGATGATGTGGAAGACGGAGTAAAATATGCAATTGAGCAAGGTTGGATCGACAAAAATAAAGTGGCAATCTATGGTGGAAGTCACGGAGGTTATGCAACTTTAATGGGGTTAATTAAAACTCCGGATTTATATTCTTGCGGAGTTGATTACGTAGGTGTCTCAAATATCTTTACCTTCTTCGATTCTTTCCCCGAATACTGGAAGCCTTACAAAGAAATGGTAAAACAAATCTGGTATGATCTGGATAATCCTGAAGAAGCTGAAATAGCAAAAGAAGTTTCACCCGTTTTTCAGATTGATAAGATTAAAAAACCATTGTTTGTTGTTCAGGGAGCAAATGACCCGAGAGTGAATATCAATGAATCTGACCAGATTGTAAAAGCTTTAAGAAACAAGGGATTTGAAGTACCTTACATGGTAAAATATGATGAAGGGCACGGTTTCGGAAAAGAACCCAACAGAATTGAATTTTATAAATCAATGTTAGGATTTTTCGCAGAGAATTTTAATAAATAAGACTGACAATTTTTATAATTAATTAAACGGAAAGCAAAAAATGCTTTCCGTTTTTTATTTAAACACAAATAAGCACTAATCACGATACAGTAAAACCAATCTTATACAGTAATTTTAAAATTGTGAAATTCGTGAAGAAATATTTTTGCTATTCGTGTTTAAAAAACACTGATAAACAAAAGAAAAATCGAAATTTCAAAAAAATATTTTAAATTTATTAAAGTAAAACAAAAAGCACAGTCGTCATATCAATATGGAGATTGTCGAAAAAGTACCAATGCCACAGAAGGAAAAGGAAAACATTATTTCTCAGACCGTATCAAACTACGGTGGAAAACTGATGTCTTTCATTCGTCCCAAAGTGAAGAATACCGAAGATGCAGAAGATATTCTGCAGGAAGTCTGGTATCAGTTCAGCAGTCTTACCAATCTCTCAGAAATTGTGAATGTCGGGGGTTGGTTGTACAGAGTTACCGCCAACAAAATCACCGATAAATACCGAAAGAAAAAGACAGAAAACCTTGAAGATTTTGTATATGAAGATGAGGATGGCGAGTTTTCTATAAAAGATATTTTGTTGATGGATGAAAGTGCAGGTCCCGAAGTGAAAATGTTTCAGGACGAGATCTGGAAAAAACTTTTTGAAGCATTGGAAGAACTCCCCGAAAAGCAGAGATTAGTTTATACAGAAAATGAACTAAACGATAAAACTTTACAGCAAATCGCCGATGAACAGGGAGAGAATATCAAAACCATCATCAGTCGAAAAAATTATGCAGTAAAGCATTTGAGAAACAGATTGAGAAAGTTATACGAAGATTTAAATAATTAGAAATAATAGAAATGAATAATAAATATAAAAAAGGTTGGATATTTTTTTTAGTTTGTCCACCACTGATTTTCCTTGCAGTATCTTATATCGTGATGTTGCTTTGGAACTGCCTTTTGCCTGAAATTTTAGGTGTGAAATCGATTACGTTTTGGCAGGCAATGGGAATCCTTGTTTTAAGCAAAATTCTTTTTGGAGGTTTTCACGGGAAGTTCGGACAGGGAATGCGTGAGCTGAAAGAAAAAAAGATGCGTGAAAGAATGCGCGAATTGTCACCGGAAGAACGTGAAAAATTCAAAGAAGTATGGAGAAGCCGTTGCGAAAGCGGGTTTTTCAACAGAAACAAATAAACCATCGAATCGTTTAAAATTTTTGGAAGTAGTAAAGTAAAAATTAAAACGGATTCGTCTATATAAGAAAGCCTAAGAGAGGCAAAATGTTAGTAGTAAAATTTAAAATTAAGAAAATGAAAAATTCAGTATTAAAAGGTATTTTAGGAGCTGTTGCTGTTGCAGGAGTTGCCGTAATAGCCAAAAAAGTAATTGAAAGAAAAAGATTCGTAAAAGGTATTTTTGAAGAATACGGAATTAAAGAAAGATCTCCATTCGGCTTGGCTGATAAAATCAGAGAAATGGATGAAGAGCAATATCAGGAATTGAAAGGAAAGTTCAAGAAAGAATTTGCTTCAAAATGCTGTCACAAAAACTTCGACAGAAAAGAAGAAAAATTTGCGGAAGCATAAAATATTAAACTAAATTGAAATTGTTAAATTCCGGCGCAAAAATGTGTCGGAATTTTTTTGCCACGAATACACGAATTTCTACACTCGTAAATTATTGTGCTACAATAGTTTTTAACGGTTTATTTGTCATTCCGCAGGAATCTCAACATGCTGAAAATAATACACTATAGATTCCTCCGGAATGATAAAGAGACTGTTGATTTTTTACTTTTAGTTGAAAACAAATTTTCACAAAATTTTTAAACACTGAAATTATACTTAAATAAAAAGCAAAACAATTACATTTGTGCATTCGTAGCTAAGAATCCATGTCTTTGCTGAGTGAAATCGAAGATTCGACGTAGTCAAACGCCTTTGCGATCGAAAAATATTCTCAATCATTTTAAGAAAAAACCTAAGCGAACATTGCGTTAAAAACAGATTAC
Source organism: Chryseobacterium formosense (assembly GCF_900116415.1). GTDB lineage: Bacteria > Bacteroidota > Bacteroidia > Flavobacteriales > Weeksellaceae > Chryseobacterium > Chryseobacterium formosense. The sequence continues at coordinate 537,540 of NZ_FPAP01000001.1, forward strand.
TTCACTTTGTTCGCAATGACAAATTCCTTATTTTTGTTAGCCTAAATGAAAGACTACTACTATTTTCTCGGGATTTCTCACGATGCTTCAGAAGAAGACATCAAAAAATCTTACAGAAAGCTTTCATTAAAATATCATCCTGATAAAAACGAAAACGACGATTTTTTTGCTGACCGTTTCAGGGAAATTCAGGAAGCGTATGAAACATTGAGCGACCGAACCCGAAGAAAAACATATGATCAGAATTTAGAAAATCACCAGAAAAGTTTCAGATATAATGTTCCGCCGTCGATAAAGACTTTTACGGCAAATAAGATTCATGCAAAAAAGGGAGAGGAGATTATTGTCAATTGGCAGACCAGCAACGCGGATGTAGTAAAAGTTTTACCTTTCGGACTTGAAAAAGCGTATGGAGAAAGGATTTTTAAAATTACAGAATTCAAAGACGGGAAATTTCAGATTTTGCTTCATGCAACCAATTCGCTTTTGCATAAAACAGTCGTTCAGGGAATTACAATTACTGAGGTCTTCGAATCTGATGGCGAAAAATTCAGAGACAGGGCAGAAGAACTATTCAGATCACAGCCAAATACCGTTACAAATCCTAAAGGGCATCCGAAAATTTTCAGAATATTTTTTGCACTGTTGATTTTAGCTTTGGCGCTGTATTTTTTAATCAGCAACTTTACGTAGCGTTCAATATTCGAAATTCAAGATCTTAGATTCAAGGTTCGAAATTAATATTTAAAATTCAGAACTCGGAGTTTCCGAATTGCAAACTTTAAGCATCTATCATCCAGCACCCAGCTTTAAGCCATCTTCTTTCTTCCCGGGCATTTCTTACATCTTTTACCTTTTTTAAATTTCTTACAGCAAGACTTTTTATCACCACATGAAACTTCTTCATAGCTAAAATTATAAGCGGGAGTAAGCGCAGGTACCTTGAACGGAATAATTGTATTCATACTGCAAATATATTAATTTAGAATAAATATAATTAAATAATTTTTCATTTGCTTTAAACGTTGATTTCAAGCGGTTTTGTAAAGGATTATGATATAAATTTCTTTGGTTTTGATTAAAAATGTTTATCCAAAACGATAGGTCTAAATGATTTAACATCACCTTAATATAGGTTGTACAATCACGTAAAAAATCGTAATTTTACGAATCTTTTTTTACAAACAAAATCTAATAAATAAAAATGAATACAGAACAGTTTGTGAGCCGTCACATTTCCTTAAATGAAGCTGATAAACAGGCGATGCTGGAAAAAGTTGGCGTTTCAAATATCGAAGAGTTAATTTCTCAAACCATCCCATCATCCATCCGTTTAGAAAATGATTTGAACATTTCAGAGGCACTTTCTGAGTATCAAATGCTGATCCATTCACAAGAATTGGCAGCTAAAAATACGGATTACACAAGTTATATCGGTTTCGGATATCACAACACCTTGTTACCATCGGCAATTCAGAGAAATATCTTTGAAAATCCTAGCTGGTACACTGCTTATACGCCCTATCAGGCTGAAATTGCACAGGGAAGATTAGAAGCTTTGTTAAATTATCAGACAGTAGTTTGTGATTTAACTGGTTTTGCTTTGGCAAACGCATCTTTGCTGGATGAATCTACAGCAGCTGCAGAAGCAATGCACATGTTCTTCAACAACAGAACGAAAGATCAGAAGAAAGGTGGGGCAAACAAATTCTTTATTTCTGACTTGGTTTTACCACAAACCATTTCAGTATTAAAAACAAAAGCTGAAGGTTTAGAAATTGAAATCGTAATTGGCGATCATAAAACACATCAGTTTGATAACTCTTATTACGGAGTTTTACTACAATACCCGGGTAAAAACGGAATCGTTTTAGATTATACAGAAGATATCGTTGAGTACAAAAAATTAGATCTTCAGGTTGTTGTAGCTTGTGATCCTATGGCTTTGGTTAAACTTAAATCTCCAGCTTCAATGGGTGCAGACTGTGCTGTTGGAACTTCTCAGAGATTCGGTATTCCATTGGGTTACGGAGGTCCTCACGCAGCATTTTTCTCTTGTAAAGAAGATTATAAGAGAGATATTCCGGGAAGAATTATCGGGGTTTCTCAGGATATGTACGGAAAACGTGCATTGAGAATGGCTTTGCAGACAAGAGAGCAGCATATTAAGAGAGAAAAAGCAACCTCAAACATCTGTACAGCACAGGTTCTTTTGGCGGTAATGGCAGGAATGTACGCTGTTTATCACGGTCCGAAAGGATTAAACTATATTGCAGATCAGATTCACTTTAAAGCCAATGCTCTGAAAGGCGGATTGAAAGCTTTAGGTTATCAGACCGTTGAAGAGCCAATCTTCGATACAGTAAAAATCCTGATGAGCGAAGATGAAAAAGCGAAACTAACAAGAATGATGCTTGATCATAAACTGAATCTGAATTACTTCACTGAAGGTGTTGTAAGCATTGCCATCAATGAAAGTACAACATTGGAAAAACTGAATGTTCTGATGGCTTCTTTTGCTCAGTTTAAAGACAAGCAGACTTTCAAATTAGAAATTAAAGAAGGATACAGTATTCCTGAAGAAAATCTTAGAAAAGATGAAATTCTTACGGAAGAAGTATTCAACAAATACCATACTGAGACCGAATTGATGCGTTATATCAAGCGTCTTGAAAGAAAAGATTTATCATTAACACATTCAATGATTTCTTTAGGATCTTGTACTATGAAGCTGAATGCAGCTACCCAAATGTTGCCATTATCTTGGGCTGAGTGGGGAAGTGTTCATCCTTTTGTACCGGTAAATCAGGCAGGAGGTTATCAGCAAATGATTCACGAGCTTGAAAAAGATTTAGCAGAAATCACAGGGTTTGCAGGAACTTCTCTTCAGCCAAATTCAGGAGCTCAGGGAGAATATGCAGGTCTGATGGTGATCAGAGAATATCATATCTCAAGAGGTGAAGGACACAGAAATGTAGTATTGATTCCGCAGTCTGCACACGGAACAAACCCGGCTTCTGCAGCAATGGCAGGAATGAAGATTGTTGTTGTTAAAAACTTAGAGAACGGAGAAATTGATTTCGAAGACTTAAAAGCTAAAACAGAACAGCATTCTGAAAATCTTTCTTGTGTAATGATCACGTATCCTTCAACATACGGATTCTTCGATGCCAATATTAAAGAGATTACAGCTTTAATTCATGAGCATGGCGGACAAGTTTATATGGACGGAGCAAATATGAACGCACAGGTAGGATATACAAGTCCTGGAAACATCGGAGCAGACGTTTGTCACCTGAATCTTCACAAAACTTTTGCAATTCCTCACGGTGGTGGTGGTCCAGGAGTTGGCCCGATCTGTGTGGCTAAACACTTGGTTCCTTTCTTGCCGACGAATGCAAACATTAATGTAGGTTCTAAAGAAGCAATCGAAGGAATTTCTGCTGCACCTTACGGTTCTGGTTTAATTCTAAATATTTCTTACGCTTACATCAAAATGCTTGGAACTGCAGGCTTGAAAAAAGCAACTGAACATGCGATTCTAAATGCAAACTATTTAAAAGAAATTTTAGCAGAGCATTTCCCAATTTTATATTCAAACGAAAACGGAAAAGTAGCGCACGAATGTATCGTTGATTTCAGACAATTTAAATCTTTAGGAATTGAGGTTGCTGATGTTGCGAAGAGATTGATGGATTATGGTTTCCACGCTCCTACAGTTTCTTTCCCGGTTGCAGGTACATTAATGATTGAGCCAACTGAGTCTGAAAGCAAAGCAGAAATCGATCGTTTTGCAGAAGCCTTAATTGCAATTAAACATGAAATCGATGAGATTGCAAACGGAGAAGCAGACCAGACAAACAACGTATTGAAAAATGCTCCTCACACTGAGCAGATCGTTATTTCTGATTCTTGGGACAAACCTTACAGCAGAGAAAAAGCAGCCTATCCTTTGGATTGGGTAAGAGACCACAAATTCTTTGCGTCTGTATCTAGAGTTGACGAAGCTTATGGAGACAGAAACTTAGTTTGTACTTGTGAGCCAATTGAAGCTTATATGTAATTGATTTTTAAGATATAATAATTAATCCCTTTCAGTTTTGAGAGGGATTTTTTGTCCTGTCCTAGAAGATTTATTTAACGGAAAAAAAGTATTGGCGAAATGCGGAAAAAAAGGAACTTTAGTTCAATTTTAGACCAATCGCAGCCAATATTTTTTCAATGGAACTAAACTAATCAAAAACGTGGAATTGAAAAATATTGGCGGAAATAAAAGTAAAGTAGTTCAATTAACACTTAAATTCCGCATTTTGCCAATACAATGTTATCTGCAGTTTTTCTATTTAATAAATGGAAATTTTTTTTCAAGATTTTTGTACTCGGTCATAACCTGATATTTATTTTCATATATTTTCATATCCTTTGTAAATATTAAATCTATCACACCCTTTTCAGTAATCATATTTTTATTTGTTATTTGATAAAAATATTCAACTTCATACATACATAAATTTAAACTGTCTTTTTTGACTAATAATTGTTCATAATGTTTTATTTGTTTTTTAATAATGTCAATAGAATCCCTCAGAACAATAAATTTTGCTTCTTTTTCTTTTACAGACTTATATTCTAACTTATTTACGTAGTCTTCATACATTTGCGAACCAAAATCATCAGTTCCATATTTTAATTCGTACAAATCTTTCGGCGATTTTGATTGTGATAATAAATGGTTTTTATATCTATATAATTGACATATATATACATATAATTCATCTTTATCAGACAATGTGTCAATTCTTAATATTCTCAAAGAGTCTAAGGATTTATAATCTACATTCTTTTTTAACTCTTCGCTAAAATAAATTTTTGCAGTTTTTAGAAATTCTTTTCTTTGTATTTTTTTTTCGTCTTTACATCCAAATAAAATTGGTAAAATAAACACTAAAATTAACTTGCAAATATTTTTCATGGATGCAGTCTTTAAAAAATTGCAGATAACTTTCAGATTGACTCATTGCGCCAATCCAAACTATAACCAAATGTAGCAAAAATCTTCAAAAATTGATTTATTAAAAATTTTTAAGCTGATCAAATTTTAATATAAATTACAATGATTCTATAATGATTCCATATTTAATGATATGGATAGATTGGTTAGTAAAAACAAATAGATTAAAAAAATCCACTTTCCAAAGAAAGCAGATTTCATATAACAAGACTAAAAAAATATTTTTAATTGCTTGTAACGTTCAGTTTCACCTCCATATTATTTCTGGTCGCATTAGAATACGGACAGATTTCATGAGCTTTTTCTGTTAAAGATTGTGCTTCTTCCAAAGAAATTCCGGGAATATTGACTTCTAGTTCGGCTGACAATCCGAAACCTCCGTTTTCAATTTGTCCGATGCTTACTTTTGCATTTACAGTCGTTTCTCCGGTTTCAATTTTAGATTTACTGATGATGAGGTTAAGTGCGCTATCGAAACAAGCTGCATATCCTGCTGCGAAAAGCATTTCAGGGTTGGTGAAATCATCATTTGAACCGCCTAAAGCTTTGGGCATTCTGACTTCTAAATCAAGAATTCCATTGTCACTTTTTACATGACCGTTTCTTCCTCCTTGTGCGGTAACTTCTGTTGTGTATAAGGTTTTCATTTATTTTTCTATTTTGCTTAATATTTTTTGGATGCTTTCTTTCAGAGCGATCCAGTCTTCTTTAGAAATATCTATTTTGTTGTGTATTTTTTGTGGAATTTCACAAGCCTTTTTCTGAAGCGCTTTTCCGGATTCTGTAATAAACACTTCCACCACTCTCTCGTCTTCTTTTTTTCTTTTTCGCTGGATAAATCCTTTAGCTTCCAGTCTTTTCAAAAGCGGAGTCAAAGTGCCGCTGTCTAAATAAAGCTTTTCGCCGATACAATTCACCGAAAGACCGTCATTCTCCCACAAAATCATCATCACAAGATACTGCGGATAAGTAATTTCCAGCTCATCAAGAAATGGTCGATACAAACCAGTAATTTCTTTTGCAATGACATACAACGGAAAACATATTTGATTTTCCAGTTTTGGAGTGGTAAGATTGTCCATAAGTGAATGTTTGGGTGAAATATTATTTTATTGATACTTTGCAGCCCGACTTGATGATGATATTTTATTTTTTTATTAAATCATCGAACCACTTCGTTAGGTTTGAACAGAGCTCTTTTTACCGGAGCAAGCGGAGGCAAAAAAGCGAGAGTGGGAGGGGGAAATTGCTGCCCTGATAAAAATATTACTTTTTAATAATAAATTCTTCCATCGGAATTCTCACTTTCTTCATGTGAGAAAGATAATCGTTTTCTAGGTCTCTGTAGCCTAGATATAATAAACTTACGCTTTTTAAACCTAATTCTTTAAGATTAAGAATTTCATCAACAACTTCATTGCTAAACCCTTCTGCAGGAGTAGAATCGATTTTCAGTTCGGCTGCTTGTGCCATTGCCAATCCTAAGGCGATATAAGTCTGTCTTGCTGTATGTGCGAAATGTTCTTCGGGAGTCTGAGCACCGTATAATTGTTTGATTTTATCGGTATAGCTGCTGAAACGTCCTCTTGGTAAGTCTCTTACATCGGTATGATAATCATAAACTTTGTCAATTTTTTCATCGGAATAGCTATCCCAGGCTGCAAAAACCAAAACGTGAGAAGAATCTCTCATTACTTCGGGGTTGAGTGCTCCTTTTACCATCTTTTCTTTTAATTCCTGATTTTCAACCACAATAATTCTAAACGGCTGTAATCCTGATGAAGTCGGAGCCAGTCTTGCTGCTTCTAAAATTTTATTTAAATCTTCTTCAGTTACTTTTTTTGTTGAATCATAAGCTTTTACTGCGTGTCTCCAGTTTAAGTTTTCTATTAATGACATTTTGATAAATTTTTATTTTGAATTGTACGTTGCAAATATATTGCCAAATTAAATTGCGTGCAATTTAATTTTATGAAATATGATTGTTGATAAAATCTATTAATTTTTCAATGAAAATTATACCAATTAAAAAACTGTATCGGAGAGATACAGTTTTTCACATGTTTCTTTTTATCTGATTGTTTAGTAAATTATGTCAACAATATAATATTTTAGCTATAGATTTTAACGTTAATAAGATTTTAACGTTAATAATTGATTCGATGTAGAAATTACTGCAATAGTTTCACAATTTCGGTATAGTTTTTCTCCTTTGCAATATCTAAAGCCGTTTTACCGCTATTGTTTTTTATGGTTAAATCAGGTTTGTACTGAAGAAGGAATTTTACTGTTGCTAAATCTCCTTTTTGAACACAGTACATCAAAGGAGTATCGTTATCTTTATCAATATTGTTGATGTTGGCTCCGTTTTTTATAAGATATTCTGCAATTTCAGTAAAGCCTTTCCCGATCGATGAAGCAAAAGGGGTTGCTTTATCACTGGCTTGTACATCAACTTCTGCTTTATTTTCGACCAAAAGTTTTATAATCTCCAATTTATTGTTTCGTGCAGCAAATCTTAAGGCTGTCCAACCGTTTACGTCTTTATAATTAGGATTGGCATTATTCTTAAGAAGTATTTCGACGATTTTTGTATACCCTTCCTGAGAAGCAATATTCAGAGGGTTTGCAGTCGTTTTTAAAGGTTTGTTGGGATCGGCACCTTTTGCGATCAACAATTCGACAAGTTTTTCATTTCCTTTTCCTGCAGCTGCGTAAAGAGGCGTTATCTGATATTCTTTTGATAATTGATTTACATCTTCTTTTTCCAAAAGCTTACTCACTTTTTCGATATCTTCATCAGCAATTGCCTTAAATATTTTTTGAGAATGAGCTGAAGTGAAGGCAATTAATGCAAGTGCTACAAAGAAACTTTTTGTTTTCATAGGATTAGTTATTTTTTAAGTCAAATATAAATAATAGATCCAAACAAATATATTTCTAAATCGTATTCTTATTAGTAAAAAATTCAATAATGTTTTCTCTGTTCAATAATTCATCAACAAAGTTTTTTAAAGTAGTGGAAGTTAAATTTTTTTCAGATTTAATTTGAATACTTCGTAAACTTCCATCTTTTTGAGGTGCAATTAAAATAACATTTCCATACTTCAAATTATATAACTTCATGTTGACAATGGCAAACTCATCATTTTCAAGGGTGGAAAAAGCAGAAAAATCAATTTTATTGTTTGAAGTTTTTACAAAACCTTGGCAAATCGCATCAGGAAAATTTCTTGAAACAACCTGCGTTCTCATTTTAGGATTCTCTTTATCACCCACAAAATCGGTCAATACCAAAATAGTAAAGAAAATTCTGTCATTTTCACTCACTCGATATGTGTTCAGATTACTTTTTCCTTCAGAAAAGCCGGCATAGGCAATATTTTTTCCTTTAAGATCTGCACCTTTTATGTTTGTGAGTGTGCCTAAACCTGCAAAAGAATTTTTACTGATGCTGTCATAATCGGGATAGGCAAAAATTCCATAGGTAAATGGTCCCATTTCTTTTTTTTCTTCCTTTAATTCCTCGGTTACTCTTTTAAGGTCTAAAGCATTTTCCTGATTCTGAACTTTCAGCTGTTTAGTTCTTATTTTTTCTTGTAGTTGTTTGTTTTGTGCCTGAGAAAAATTAAATAAAATGATCGAAAAAATGATAAATAGAGCTTTCATTATTCTTTTAAAAATATTTGGTTTAGATAGTAGATTTATTAAGACGGATTCTATTTTTTAAAAATAAATAATTATTAATAAGAAAACAATTTAATTCATACAAAAATGAAAAATCTGCTTCAAAAGAAACAGATTTCATATTATTAAAATAAATTATATTACGCTTTCACAACCAATTCCGCTTCAAAAACATCTACAAAATGCTTTCTGATTTTTGCTTTGATGTCTTCCATTTCTTCGGGAGTAAGTTCTCTTTCCAGCTCTCTTTTCAGGGAAGTTACCTGCTTGTCTTTGATACCGCAAGGAATAATGTATTCAAAATAGCGCATATCGGTATTGATATTTAACGCAAAACCGTGCAAAGTTACCCAACGGGAAGCTTTTACGCCCATTGCACAAATTTTTCTTGCGTAAGGTTTTCCAACATCCAGCCAGACTCCTGTTTCTCCTTCTGAACGTTCACCTTTTAAACCATATTCTGCAATCGTTCTGATGATGACTTCTTCCAGCTTTCTCATGTATTTGTGAATGTCTGTGAAGAAATTTTCTAAATCTAAAACGGGATAACCCACAATTTGTCCGTAACCGTGATAGGTAATATCTCCACCGCGGTTTACTTTTACGAAAGTTGCGTCAATTTCTTTTAATTTATCAATTCCGGCAAGCATATTTTCTTCGTGACCGCTTTTTCCCAATGTATAAACGTGAGGATGCTCTACTAAAAGAAAATGATTAGGTGTTGTAATATGCTGTCCGGCAGGTAAATCTCTGTTTTTAATTTTGGTATCAATAATATCTTTCATCAGCTTTTCCTGATAATCCCAAGCGGGCTGATATTCTTTAATGCCTAAATCTTCAAATTCTACGACTTTATTCTGATGTGTATTCATTTTTTACTTTGAAACAACAAATTTAGTGATTTTTACCCTTTTATGGAATGGATGAAATCTATGGCTTTGGTCTTCCAATCTCTATTTTGCAGAAGGATGTTTACAAAAGCGGTTCCGATGATTCCGCCGTCTGCTTTTTCGGTTACATTTTCGAAATCTTCTTTTGATTTAATTCCAAAACCAATCATTACCGGATTTTTTAAAGGGAGAGATGCTAATCTTGAAAGATAATCTTCATTTTTTAAAACTACATTGTTATTTCCTGTTGTAGAGGAAGAACTTACAGCATACAAAAATCCTGAACTTAAAGAATCGAGATATAAGATTCTGTCATCAGAAGTCTCTGGAGTGACAAGAAATGTGAAATTAAGATTATACTTTTTTAAAATCTTCTGATAATTTTTCTCAAATTCAATCGGCGGTAAATCAGGAATTATTAATCCTGAAACTCCACTTTCCGAACATTCTCTACAGAAGTTTTCAAATCCGAAACTTAAAACCGGATTGATATAACCCATTAAAATAATCGGAATTCTGATTTCATTTTTAATTGATTTTAACTGAGAGAAAAGTTTTTCGATGGTCATTCCGTTTTTTAAAGCCAGTTCGTGAGCTTGAGAAATCACTGGTCCATCGGCAACCGGATCGGAATAGGGCATTCCGATTTCCATCATATTTGCTCCCGAATCTTGGATGAGGTTGATGATTTCTGTAGTGTGTTCTAACTGTGGAATTCCTGCGGTGAAGTAGATGTTGAGGAGTTTGGGCTGGATGTTGGATGCTGGAAGATGGGTGTTATCTTGGTGTGTAAATTTCATTTTTTAACTTTTTACATAATTAATTTTGTTTGATAGGATTTTATCCTATCCTTTAGAATGTCGTCCCGTTGGGACTTTGATGAGGTTTTTGATTTTATGACGAGATTAAACATCCATCTACAAACTTCCATCATCCAGCCTTTTCAAATACGTTTCCATATCCTTATCGCCACGACCGCTTAAACAAATTACAACAATATCATTTTCATTGAATTTCTTTTTATCTAAAACTGCCAATGCATGAGCGCTTTCCAATGCAGGAATTATTCCCTCTAATTTTGTTAAATCAAATGCTGATCGTAACGCTTCCTCATCATTAATACTGAAAAATTCAGCCCGTTTTTCTTTAAATAAATTGGCGTGAAATGGTCCGATTCCGGGATAATCCAAACCTGCGGAAATAGAGTGGGGTTCGATAACCTGTCCGGCTTTTGTTTGCATGACCAGACTTTTGCTTCCATGTAAAACACCTAAAGTTCCGAGAAGGGTTGTTGCGGCAGATTTCCCTGAATCAATTCCCAAACCTCCGGCTTCGGCTGCAATGATTTTTACATTTTCTTCATTCACAAAATGGTAAAATGTTCCTGCTGCATTACTTCCACCACCAACACAGGCAATCACGTAATCAGGATTTTCTCTTCCGATTTGTTCAAGAAGCTGTTCTTTAATTTCTTTTGAAATTATACTCTGAAATCTTGCCACCAAATCAGGAAACGGATGAGGCCCAACCACACTTCCAATCACATAATGTGTTGTCACAGGATTGTTGATCCAGTCTTTTAAAGCTTCATTAACAGCATCTTTTAAAGTTTTTGAACCCGAAGTTGCGGCCATTACTTTTGTTCCCAACATTTTCATTCTTGCCACATTCGGAGCCTGTCTTTGGATATCGATTTCGCCCATGTAAACGATGCATTCCAAACCCAGAAGTGCACAAGCTGTTGCTGTTGCGACACCGTGTTGTCCGGCTCCGGTTTCCGCTATGATTCTGTTTTTTCCTAAACGTTTCGCCAATAAAACCTGTCCCAAAGCATTATTGATTTTGTGTGCTCCGGTATGATTGAGGTCTTCTCTTTTCAGGTAAACTTGCGTATTATATTTCTGACTTAAATTTTTAGAAAAATAGAGTGGAGTTGCCCGCCCTACATAATTTTTCAATAAATCCTGATATTCATTTTGGAAATCTTCCGATTCAATAATTTCAAGATAATTTTTCTGTAATTCCTCTACATTCGGATAAAGCATTTCGGGAATAAATGCACCTCCAAATTCGCCGTAATATCCGTTTTCGTCGGGGTTTTTATAATTCATGATGTTGTATTTTATAATTAAGAAAGAGTCCCGAAGGGACGATTTATTAAAGGATAGGACGTGAGTCCTATTAATATTAAATTATTATATTTTTGATAGGATTATCATCCTATCCTTTAGAAAAACGTCACTTCGTGACTGGTTCTGATTTAGTCCCAAAGATATTTCTCATCGTAATCCGTTTTGTATTTATCCAGAATATTAATGAACTCTGTTTCAAAATTTTCACCTTTATGATGCTCTCTTTGATTTATGATATAATTAATTGTTGTAAAAATATGTTTTTGGCTCACTGAAAAAGCACCGTAACCATCTTGCCAGAAAAAATCTTCATATTTCCTTCCTTTGGTTTTTATCCATCTTGAAGAATGAGCTTTTATTTCCTGAATCACTTTCATCAACGCATATTTTGGTGACAAAGTCAAAAGAATATGAATGTGATTATCTGTTCCTCCAATTCTGATGGAGGGGCTATTAAGATTTTTGCATATTGTGGATATATAGGCAAAAAGTTCTTTTTCAATGCTTTCATCTATCAAATCATTACGATGTTTCGTACTGAAGATGATATGAACATAATTTCTAACCAATGATTGTGACATTTTCTTTGTGTTTTTATAATCTGTGTTGATAGGATTTGCATCCTATCCTTTAGAAAATCGTCCCGTTGGGACTCTTAAATTACTTATTAATTCTTTTATTTTTCCTAAATCTTTAATTCCAACTTCTATTTCAAATTTTGAGTTAACATCAATCGCAAATGGTTTTGTGTTAATTATTGATTGTTGATGAATATTTTCCAAAGAAATTCCGCCACTTAAAAAATAAGGGATTGAAATTTCGAGATCATTCAAAATGTTCCAATCAAAGGTTTTTCCGGTTCCGCCGAATACTTTGCTGTCTGTGTCAAATAAGAAATAGTTGATGGTTGAGAGGTTTTGGTTGATCGATTTTTGTAATTCGTTTGAAGATTGATTTCCTATTCTGATTACTTTAATAATTTCTATTTTTTTTCTTAACCTTTGCCTTAACCTTAAAATATAATTTTCATTTTCATCTCCATGAAGCTGGATAAAATTTAAATCTGCTTTTTCACATACTTCAACAATCTTTTCTACAGTTTCATTGACAAAGACGCCGACTTTTCCATCATGTTGAATTTCTGAAATTTGCTCTGAACTCAAGTGATTCAAAACATATCTCGGAGATTTTTCGTAAAAGATAAAGCCTAAAAAGTCAGTTTTTAATGCCACTAACTCACGAATCTGATTCAGCTGAGTTAATCCGCAAACTTTGACTTTTGGTTGATGGGTTTTGGTTGATGGTTGATGGATTTTAGACATAATTAAATCGTAAACTGATAGATTATTAGATTATTAGATTATTACACTCGAAATAAATTCTTTGAACTTTTGAGCAGGATTTTCGTGTTTCATAAAATATTCGCCCATCAAAAATCCGTCAAACCCTTTTTCTTTTAAGTAGTTGAAATCTTCGATGTTGTAAATTCCGCTTTCGGCAACCGATAAAATATCTTTTGGAAGCTGATTTTTCAAATTAACAGAATGCTGTAAATCAACTTTGAAATCTTTTAAATTTCTATTATTAATTCCAACCAAATCAATGTCTGAATTGAAATGTTTAAGCTCTTCTTCAGTATGAATTTCCAATAAAACTTCTAATCCTAATTCGTGTGAAAGCTGAGTGAATTCCTGAACTTGCTGAGGCGAAAGACAAGCTGCAATGAGTAAAATTACATCAGCTCCAAGACTTTTCGCTTCGTAAAACTGATATTCATCAATCATAAAATCTTTTCGTAAAATCGGAATATTGATATGGTTTCTTACATTTAAAATGTCTTCAAAATTTCCCCCAAAATAGTCTTTATCCGTCAAAATAGAAATTCCGCTCGCTCCAAATTGTTCATAAGCTGAAACAACTTCTAAAGGAGAAATTGTATCATTAATGATTCCTTTTGACGGAGATTGCCTTTTAAACTCAGCAATAATTCCGGATTTTGATGTTAGACTTTCTTTAAGGGAATAGGTTTTTCTCCCGAGAAATTCTGAATCTTTTAATTGTTGTAAAGAAATTTTTGATTTTGAATAGGAAATTTCCTGTTTTTTCCTTGTTATGATTTTGTCTAGAATTGTCATTTAGTTGATGGTTTTTTGTTGTTAGTTAATAGAATTGCTAAGAATTGAAATTGATTAACCATCAACCAACAACTGTAAAGAACTCAATGCTTTACCGTCAAACAAACTTTCTTTCGCTAAATTCAGACAGTCATTATAATTTCCGTATGTATTCGTGTGATACAATGCGACGGCTGCGTTTGCTAAAACCACTGCATTTTGTGATTCTGTGCCTTTTCCTTCCAAAATATTTCTAAAAATTCTGGCTGATTCTTCGGACGTGTGTCCGGCTTGGATATCTTCAGGATTAATAGTTTTAAAACCTAAATCCTCCGCAGAATAAATATTTTCTCCACTTTTTGTAATGATTTTACTGTCTTGGGTTAGACTGATTTCATCATAACCATCCATTCCGTGTACCAAAACAAAGTCTCTATTTTCTTTCTGTAATAAATACTGATAAATTCTGGCAATCTCAAGATTATAAACTCCGATTACCGAAAACTGAGGTTTTGCAGGATTTACCAAAGGACCGAGAAGATTGAAAAAAGTTCTCAAACCCAATGATTTTCTCAATGCCACAACCGATTGCAAAGCAGGATGAAAATACGGTGCGTGTAAAAAACAGATATTTGCTTTTTCCAAATCCTCATTGAGCTCATCCGATGTTTTTTTGAATTGATAACCCAAAGCTTCCATCACATTGGAAGAACCTGTAATCGTCGAGGCTCCGTAATTGCCATGTTTAGCTACTTTCTGTCCGGTTCCTGCAACAACAAAACTTGCAAGGGTAGAAATATTGATAGTGTTTTTTCCGTCGCCTCCCGTTCCGACAATATCGATGGTGTCATTGGTATTTAAATTTACCGGAACTGCCATTTGTAACAAGGCTTCTCTAAAGCCTTTCAATTCGTCTAAAGTAATATTCCGCATCAGAAAAATGCTGATAAAAGCAGTAACTTCCGTTGCATTGAATTTATTCTGGGCAATCTGAATCATAATCGCTTTCGCTTCAGATTTTGATAAGGTATGGTGATTGAACAGGTATTGTAGGATTTCTTTCATAATGATAATTGTTGCTGGTTGTTAGTCCATGGTTGTTAGTTTTTAATAGTCATTTAATTTTTATCAACCATCAACCAAAACCTATTAACCCAATAAAAAATTTTTGATGATTGTTTCTCCATCTGGAGTCAAAATACTTTCCGGATGATATTGAACACCGTGAACATCATATATTTTGTGTTTCAAGCTCATAATCATTCCTTTACTGTCTGTACTTGTAATTTCCAATTCTTCAGGAAAATTTTCTGGATTGACTGCCCAACTGTGATATCTTCCGACTTCCAAAGTTTGTGGCAAATCTTTGAACAGTTTGTGTTCATTGGTTTGTATGGCTTCCGTAGCAACACCGTGATAAATTTCGCTGAGGTTGATCAAGCTGCCTCCAAAAGCTTCCGCTATCGCCTGTTGACCGAGACAAACGCCGAGAATACTTTTTGTTGAAGCATATTTTTTAATTAAATCCAACAAAATTCCGGCTTCTTCAGGAATTCCGGGACCTGGAGAAAGAATGATTTTGTCGTATTTGTCGATTTCTTCTAAAGTTATCTGGTCGTTTCTGATGACGTCAATTTTTTGATTCAGAACCCTTTCAATTATTTGGACAAGATTATATGTAAAGCTGTCGTAATTGTCAAAGACAAGAACTTTTATTTGTGATGAATTATTTATTTCAGGCATCATTTTATCTGATATTTTGTTTTTATACTTAAATTTTTAAAGATTGACTAATTTGCGACCCGGCTTGAGCGGAAATCCTTTTTTTTGCGTCGGGAAAGACAGGCAAAAAAGATTGAGAGCGGAAGACGGAATTTGTCGCCATAAAGATTTTAAATCAAATTCTCTGCTTTTTCTACCGCCTTTTTCAAGGCATTTAATTTATTATTCACCTCTTGCAGCTCACTTTCAGGATCTGATTTTGCTACCAATCCCGCTCCGGCTTGATAATACAGCGTATTGTTTTTGCTTAAAAATGTACGAATCATAATCGCCTGATTGCAGTCACCGTTCAAACCGACCATTCCTATACAGCCGCCATAATAACCTCGGGAATCTTTTTCATATTCATTGATTAACTGTAACGCTTTATGTTTTGGAGCACCACTTAATGTTCCCTGCGGAAAAGTAGTGGCAACCATTTCAAAAGGATTGGTATTTTCTTCTAATTCTGCGGTCACTTCACTTACCATGTGAATAACGTGCGAGAAAAGCTGAATTTCTTTCAGTTTTGTAACCGTCACATTTTTTCCTAATTTTCCTAAATCGTTTCTTGCTAAATCAACCAGCATCGTGTGTTCTGCATTTTCTTTCGGATCGTTTTTTAAAGATTCGATAGATTGTAGATCGGTTTCAAAATCACCGGTTCTTTTGAAAGTTCCTGCAATCGGATGAATAATGGCTTTGTTGCTTTTGATAATAATTTGGCTTTCAGGACTTGAACCAAATAATTTGTAATTTCCATAATCAAAATAAAAAAGATAAGGCGACGGATTGATATTTCTCAAAGCACGATACACGTTGAATTCATCGCCCTGAAATTTTTGTTCGAATCTTCTGCTTAAAACCAGCTGAAAAACATCTCCTCTCATACAATGTTTCTGGGCAGTTTCTACTAATTTTAGATATTCTTCATTGGTAATATTTGAAGTTTCTCCATCTGTTTTTTCAAATGGATAAACAACAGCATTTTTATTTTTAATTAAATTTTCAAGTGTTCTGAATTCGGATTTTATACCATCAATTTGATTTTCTATTAAATACATTTCATCATTAAAATGATTGATTGCAATCACATATTGATATAATCTGTAGCGCAAAATTGGGATTTCAACTTCTTGACTTTGAGGTTTAAATGCAACATCTTCAAAAAACTGAACAGCCTCAAAACTTGTGTACCCAAAAAGTGACTGAGCGGTTTTTTCAATTTTATCGTGTGTTTTTTCACATTCGAAAGTTTTAGAAAAATCATTCAGCAATTTTGGAACGTTTGTGTTTTCTAAAGACTTTTTCTCCGGATTTTGATTAGGAAGTTTGACCTCGTACTCATTTAAATTTTTAATTTCAATTCCGGCAATTGCATTTATGGCAATGAAGGAAAAATTATTGTCAATATTTTTAGAATCCGAACTTTCCAGAAGAATCGTATCACGGAATTTATCTCTGATTTGAAGGTAAATATTCATCGGGGTTTGAAGATCGCCCAATGTTTTTTTAGATTTTGTTTTAATTTTTATAATGGAATTCGACATTTTTTAATTTTTTGAGATTTAGACATAAAAAAAGACTTCAACGCAATCGTCAAAGTCTCTGTATATTTTTCTATAAATTCCGGCTGTGATTTAACAACAAGACAATAGCTTCAGACCCGACGAAGAGTTTGAAAGCCACCACCAATTTTTGTTGTTTGAAATAATCATGGGACAAATGTAGAAATTTTTTTTATATCGAAAACAAAAATTTTAAAAAAGCTGAAATTTATTATTTATTTCTCTGGAATCAGTTTAAATATGATTTAAAATAGCCTCCAATCTCATCATTAAAACTTTATTTTTTATATTTTTGTGACCAAATTAGAAAAGCAATGAAAAAAGTATTGGCAATCGTATTCTTAGGAAGTTTAGTAGCAGTAAGCTGTTCAAAAAAAGAAGAGAAATCTTTACAGGACAGCAATATCATGTTGGAAGAGCCTGAAGCTCAAGTTATACCTGCAGATTCAACTAAAAAAGATTCTACACCAGCTCCGGCTGCAACTCCTGCACCTACAGCAACAGATTCTACAGCAACAAAATAATGAAAAAACTGTTTTTGACAGGAATGGTAAGCTTGCTTGTTTTTTCCTGCTCTAAAAAAGAAAATTCAGAAGTACAGTCTACAGATTCCGTTGATGTTCCGACTCCTGTGGTTGCAAATGTTTCCGGACAGGCTTTAATAGAATCGTCTGACTGTATGGCTTGTCATAATGCTGATGAAAGAATGATAGGGCCTTCTTACAAAGAAATTGCTGCCAAATATTCTGAAAAGGATATTGAAACGCTTGCTTCAAAAATTATAGAAGGCGGAAGCGGAGTTTGGGGAGATGTGCCAATGCAGGCGCATCCTCAATTTTCAAAGGATGACGCCAAAAAAATGGTGGAATATATCTTAAAGCAGAAGAAATAAATGTCTTCTGAAAAATCAAATCTGCACCCAAGAAATCTGCATCGCAATCCTTACGATTTTGATTCGCTGATTTCTTGTGTGCCGGAATTGAAACATTATGTTTTTAACAATTCTTACGGAAATTTTACCATTAATTTCAGTATTCCGAAAGCTGTAAAATTGCTTAATAAAGCCTTATTGCAGCACTTTTATGATATTAAAAACTGGGATATTCCTGACGGAAATCTTTGTCCGCCGATTCCCGGAAGAGCCGATTATGTACATTATATTGGCGATTTGTTGGCTGAAAATTATCACGAAATTCCCAAAGGTTCTGCTGTAAAAGGTTTAGACATCGGAACGGGAGCCAATTTGGTTTACCCGTTGATTGCCAACAAATCCTATGGCTGGAAAATGGTCGGAACAGACATCAACAAAGATTCTTTTCAAAATGCACAGCAGATTTTAAATCAAAATCCTGATTTATCAGGTGCAATTGATCTAAGATTTCAGGAAAATTCAAATCACATTTTTAAAAACATTCTTGATCCTAAAGATAAATTTGTATTTTCAATGTGCAATCCGCCGTTTTACGATTCTGAGAAATCTGTATTGAAAGGCAATCTGAGAAAGACAAAAAATCTCAACAAGTCCAAAATTAAAAATCCAAATCTGAATTTCAGCGGACAGCAATCTGAACTTTGGTGTGAAGGCGGAGAAATTGCTTTCGTATCCAAAATGATTGAAGAAAGCGTCGAATTTTCATCGCAAATTCTTTGGTTTACCTGTCTGATTTCAAAGAAAGAAAATCTCTTCAAATTAAATTCATTTTTAAATAAGCTAAAAGCAGTAGAAATTAAAACTATTGAAATGTCTCAAGGTCAAAAAGTTAGCAGAATTTTAGCATGGACTTTTATTTCAAAAAATGAAAGGATAAATTGGCTTAAATAATTTTAGAATTTAACCATTAAGATTTTGGTTAAATGTTTAAGGTTTTTTAAGATTTAAATAAATTTAAAATTAAGCTGTATGTTTAAAAATATCTGGGATATTATCTTAATAATTCTTCAGTTCTTCATAAATTCTAAATGGTTTAATTTATTTCGGATATATTTTCTAAATAAATCAATCATACAAAATTTAACTTCCATAAAACCTTAAAATTCACTATTTTTGCATTTCGAAAAAATTGAATTACAATGCAATTATCAGAACAGGAAATTATTAGAAGAGAAAAGCTGAATAAGCTTGTTGAAATGGGAATAAACGCATTCCCGGCGGAAGAATACACGGTTACAGATACAACAGAATCTATAAAACAGGATTTCGCAGAAAGTAAACAGGTGAAGATTGCGGGAAGATTGATGTCTCGCCGTATTCAGGGGAAAGCTTCTTTTGCTGAATTGCAGGATTCTACAGGTAGAATTCAGGTGTATTTCAACAGAGACGAAATCTGCATAGGTGAAGACAAAACTTTGTACAACGACGTTTACAAGCACCTTTTAGATATTGGTGATATCATCGGTATTGAAGGAGAGTTGTTCACCACTCAGGTTGGTGAAAAAACCGTTTTGGTAAAAAACTTTACGCTTCTAACGAAAGCTTTAAGACCACTTCCACAGGCAAAAACTGACGAAAATGGAGTAGTACACGACGGATTTACAGATCCGGAACTAAGATACAGACAACGTTATGTAGATTTAACGGTAAATCCGAATGTGAAAGAAATTTTCGTAAAAAGAACAAAATTGTTCAATGCGATGAGAACTTTCTTCAATGAAGCAGGATATTTTGAGGTTGAAACGCCAATCTTACAGTCGATTCCCGGTGGAGCTGCGGCAAGACCTTTCATTACGCATCACAATGCTTTAGATATTCCATTATATTTAAGAATTGCTAATGAATTATATCTGAAAAGATTGATCGTTGGTGGATTTGACGGAGTTTATGAATTCTCTAAAAACTTCAGAAATGAGGGGATGGACAGAACGCACAATCCGGAATTTACGGCAATGGAAATTTATGTTGCCTACAAAGATTACAACTGGATGATGGATTTCACAGAGAAATTGTTGGAATTCTGTGCAACTTCTGTAAACGGATCTTCAGAATCTGTTTTCGGAGAGCATAAAATCAGCTGGAAAGCACCTTACCCAAGAGTTTCTATGACAGAAGCTATTTTGAAATATACAGGTTTTGACATCACCGGAAAATCTGAGCAGGAATTATTTGATTTTGCTAAATCTATCGGAATCGATGTGAACGAAACGATGGGTAAAGGAAAATTGATTGACGAAATTTTTGGTGAAAAATGTGAAGGAAACTTCATTCAGCCGACTTTTATTACCGATTATCCGATTGAAATGTCTCCTTTAACGAAAAAACACAGAAGCAAAGAAGGTTTGACGGAACGTTTCGAATTAATGGTTTGCGGAAAAGAAATTGCCAATGCTTATTCTGAGCTGAATGATCCGATCGACCAAAGAGAGCGTTTTGAAGAGCAATTAAAATTGGCTGAAAAAGGTGATGATGAAGCAGGTCAATTTATTGATGAAGACTTCTTAAGAGCTTTAGAATACGGAATGCCGCCAACTTCAGGTTTAGGGATCGGAATGGACAGATTGATTATGTTCTTAACGAATAATCCGTCAATCCAGGAAGTATTATTCTTCCCTCAGATGAAGCCTGAAAAAACAGTTCCTCAAATTGAATTGGGAGAAGATGAACATTTGATTCTAGATATTTTGAAGTCTGGGGAGCAAATTGCTTTGGCTGAAGTGAAAACGTTAAGCAAGTTATCCGGTAAAAAATGGGATAAGGCTGCAAAAACTTTAACGAAAGGAGGTTTGGTGAAAGTGGAGAAGGTTGATGAGAATGTTTTGATGAAATTGGTTTAAATTAATTTGAAATAAATTTTAGACTCGGGCGGAAGCGAAGCTTCCGCCCGAGTCTTTTATAAAAATGATTTCCTTACAAACTAATTTTTGGTAAATCACGTTTAGAAGAAAACTATTCCGATGAAAGGCTTTGTTTTATTTTTTTTCCTGTCAATAACAATACATTCACAAACTCTTACTTCAATTTATTTCGCAAACAACAGTTCCGAACTAAGTTCAGATTCTAAAATAAAGCTTGACAGTTTAGCAAAACTAAACACAAAACTCACCTTCAGGATTTTTGGTAATGCTAATCCTTTAGGAAATGAGATTTTAAATAAATCCTTATCGGAAAACCGGGCAAAAAATGTTACAAATTATTTGAAAATTAGAATCGGGAAAAATATTCATTTGGCAAGTTCGATTGGATTGGGAATTTCAAAGCAGATCAATGATAATAGTTCTGAGGATTTACTCGCAAAAAACAGACGGGTTGATATTTTCATTGAACGTTTTTTTGATAAAGGTGAAAAAATTTCCAGAAATGCATATCCGAGCTTTTTTGATATGAAAATTGCTTATATGAAAGTGAAAGATACTTTCTCATTACCCAATGTAAATTTTATTGGAGGACGTCATGTGTGGCTTTCCAAAGGGAATAGACGATTGTTTATGCTTTATGAGATTTTAAAGAAAAATCCAACGCTTGAAGTCGAACTTCAGGGACATATTTGTTGTGATTATGAAAATTTTGATGGTGAAGATTTAGATTTAAAAACATTTAATCTTTCCTTTACCAGAGCCGATGCAATCCGAAGTTTTTTAATTAAAATGGGAATTGAGCCGCATCGTATTAAAGCTGAAGGTTTGGGACATCTCAATCCTGTTGTTTATCCCGAAGAAACTGAAGAAGACCGTACCAAAAACAGGCGTGTGGAATTGGTTTTAATTAAAAAATAATTCAGTTATTTATATACTTTCACATATCGTTTCTGATATTCTGAACCATAACAGTTAAATGAAAAGAATCCTGCAATTTCTTTTAATCCAAGCTCTTTTTCATCAAGGTAAAGCTTTATTTCTTCTTCATTAAGTTTGATCCAGACTTCCCAAATTCCGTGTGTTCCGCAGCTTACTTCAAGTAAATAGATGTTTTGTTGATCTTTGAAAAGCCTGTAAACATAGGGTTCTAAGGTAATGAGCTGGAAATTTTTTAGACTAAATTCTTCCACCGATTATATTTTAAAATTATAGATTAATTTATTTTCTCTGCTTACTAAATGAGATCATCAGGTAAAACAAAAACGGCAAGATAAATATTGAGCCTAAAATAAGTGCCCATCCTAATGCGGAAATTGTTTTTGCAGCTGCAGAATATTCCAGTAATGAAAGATGTTCACCGTTTCCGAATAATATAATATTCGGGTTATGCTGATAAGTTGCTGCAACCAGAATCATAATGATCTGAAATCCGGCTAAAGCCCTTACGGGGAGTAATTTTTGCTTATGCATTGCTCTTAAAATCAGTAGTAAACTAATTGTAGCAAAAGAAACAGCCATAATGCCTAAAGGCTTAGAAAAAATCCAATATAAAAGAGGAATGTCAGATAAATAAGCTGATACAAATACTAAAATTCCTGTAATGATCACAAAAAGCATTGTCTGATGCGATTTTCTGATCATTAAGCCCAATTCGAGTCGATTGGTTGTTTCCCTCAAAGCAAAAACAGAAGCAAGATAAGCACAAAGCGAAACCGTGAAAAGTCCAACCGCAATACCGAACCAGTTGAGCCAGCTGAAAATATACAGATCTGGAAAACTCTGCGCATCCGGATTAATCGAACGTGAAACGGTAGCTGCAGCAATTAAACCAAGAAAAAAGGGAGTCAGTAAACTTGAAAAATAAAATATCTGGGTGTAAACTTTTTGCCAGTCGTCTTTTACCGCATCGTAATGCCTGAAAGTAAAAGCGGTTCCTCTTGCAATAATTCCGACAAGCATCAAAACCAGAGGAATATGCAGATAAGTTGAAAGGGTAGTATATATTTCAGGAAAACCGACAAATAAAATGACGATAGCGATAATCAGCCACATATGATTCGCTTCCCAAACAGGCGCAATCGATTCGTACATAATCGTTTTTGTTTTAGAGCGGTTTTTTTTTCTGGTGAAAAGCTCAACAATTCCGGCTCCGAAATCAGCACCTCCCAATATGACATACGCACAGATAGAAAGCCATAGAAAACCAATAACAACGTAGATCATGATTTTTTGTTTTTAGGATTAAACTGCGCATCTGTAGGATCATATAACTTGGGTACCATTTTGATCTGCCTGTTTAAAAGGAAAATAATAATCAGTGATAAAGAGACAAAAATTGCGGTAAAAAAATAAAATGAATACTGAATTCCCGGCATCGGAGTTACGGCATCTGCAGTTCGCATAATTCCGTAAATAATCCAGGGTTGTCTGCCGACTTCGGTGACCGTCCAACCTGCTTCCAAAGCGATATATCCGAAAGGTGTGGCGTATAAAAAGGTTTTTAAAAGCCAATTTCTGGTCAGCCATTCTTTTTTGAAAAATACAGCATATAAATAAATCATTCCGATAATGATCATTACCACTCCAAAGAAAATCATGATCTGAAAAGCATAATGAACGACTGCAATTGGAGGCCATTCGTCTTTAGGAAAATCTTTCAGACCTTTTACTTCAGAATTGAAATCGTTGCTCACTAAAAAACTTAAAACTTTCGGAATTTTTAAAGCATATTTAATTTCTTCTTTTTCTTCATCAGGAATACCGCCGATCACAAATGATGCTCCTTTTTCAGTTTCGAAGTGAGCTTCCATAGCGGCAAGTTTTATAGGTTGTCTTTCAGCTACGGATTTTGCAGCAATATCACCGCTCAAAGGAGCTCCGAATGCGCCGATCAAAGCAAACCCGGCAGCAATTCTGAACGCTTTGGTATGGAACTCTACATTCTTTTTTCTCATGATTAAATAAGCATGAACTCCTGCTACCGCAAAACCTGTCGCACAAAATGCCGCAACCGTCATATGCAAAGCCTGCGGAAACCAAGCCTCATTAAACATGGCTTTTATAGGATCTATATTTAAATATTGTCCGTCTACAAAATCAAATCCGGCAGGAGAGTTCATCCATGCATTAGCTGCAACGACCAGAATTCCTGAAGCTAAACCGCTTAAACCCACTAAAAATCCGCAAAACCAATGAAACCATTTATTAAATCTATCCCATCCGTAAAGAAAAAAACCGATGGCAATTGCCTCAATAAAGAAAGCAGTTCCTTCCAATGAAAATGGCATTCCGAAGATCGGCCCGGCGTGTTTCATGAATTCTGGCCAGAGAAGCCCTAGTTCAAAAGAAAGCATTGTTCCGGAAACTGCACCCGTTGCGAAAAGTATAGCTACACCTTTACTCCAGGCTTTGGTGAGACCTTTGTAAACTTCGTTTTTTGTTTTTAAATATTTCCAGTGGGCAAAAGCCATAAGAAAAGGCATTACCATGCCGACACACGAAAAGATGATATGAAAACCGAGCGACATCGCCATCTGAGCGCGCGCAGCCAGAAAATCGTCCATAATATTCCATTTTTCACCTCTAAGGTACGCATTATATGATGTGCTTTTATATGATTTAAAACATTCTGATGAATCAGAAAATCTGCCGTAACTTTAATCTTTTTTTACATTAAATATTGACTTTGTTTTAATTATAAATTGAGAGATTTTTAGATGTATTTAACTTTTATAAGTCGAAAAAAATCACGATATTTGTAGGTCTTTGCATTTAGCAGGATTTTTAATATTTTATATGAGTCAAAAACAATATACAGCTAGTAGTATTCAGGCATTGGAAGGAATGGAGCACGTACGTATGCGTCCTTCAATGTACATTGGTGATGTGGGAGTAAGAGGTCTCCATCATTTGGTTTATGAAGTAGTAGATAACTCTATTGATGAAGCTTTGGCAGGTTACTGCGATACAATTTTCGTCAGCATCAAAGAAGGAAACGGAATCGAGGTTAGCGATAACGGTAGAGGTATTCCGGTTGACTTCCACGAAAAAGAACAAAAATCTGCTCTTGAAGTTGTAATGACAAAAATCGGAGCCGGAGGTAAATTCGATAAAGATTCTTACAAGGTTTCCGGTGGTCTTCACGGAGTTGGGGTGTCGTGTGTGAATGCGCTTTCCAACCAGATGGTGACAACGGTTTACAGAGACGGAAATGTATATCAGCAAATTTATTCTAAAGGAAAAGCTCAGACTGAAGTCGAGGAAATCGGTCACAGCGAAAACAGAGGTACAAAGCAGTTTTTCCAGCCTGACGATACAATTTTTACAGAATTAGTTTATAATTACGATACATTAGCAACACGTCTAAGAGAACTTTCTTATCTTAACAAAGGAATCACCATTACGCTTACCGACGAAAGAGAAAAGTTGGAAGATGATACTTTCAGAACAGAAGTTTTTCACTCTGAAGGTGGTTTGAAAGAATTCGTAGCGTTTATCGACGGAAACCGTGAATCGATTATGGAGCACGTGATTTTCATGGAAGGTGAAAGAGACGATATTCCTGTTGAGGTGGCAATGCGTTATAATACATCATTTAATGAAAATCTTCACTCTTACGTAAATAATATCAATACTCACGAAGGAGGTACTCACTTGGCTGGTTTCAGACGTGCTTTGACGAGAACTTTGAAGAAATATGCCGATGAATTAGGACTTCCTGCAAAAGAAAAAGTTGAAATTACGGGTGATGACTTCCGTGAAGGTTTGACAGCTGTAATTTCTGTGAAAGTAATGGAGCCTCAGTTTGAAGGGCAGACCAAAACAAAACTAGGTAACTCGGAAGTTTCAGGAGCGGTTGATAAAATCGTGGGCGAGATGCTGACGAATTTCCTTGAAGAAAATCCCAACGAAGCGAAATTGATCGTACAGAAAGTTGTTTTAGCTGCAAAAGCGAGACAGGCTGCGAAAAAAGCCCGTGAAATGGTTCAGAGAAAATCTCCGATGGGAGGTTCTGGGCTTCCGGGAAAATTATCTGACTGTTCATCAAAAAGCCCTGAAGAATCTGAACTGTTCTTAGTGGAGGGGGATTCCGCAGGTGGAACGGCTAAACAAGGTCGTGACCGTCATTTCCAGGCAATTTTACCGTTAAGAGGTAAGATCTTGAATGTTGAGAAATCAATGTTGCACAAGGTTTATGAGAATGAAGAAATCAAAAATATTTATACAGCTCTTGGAGTTTCTGTAGGAACAGAAGAAGACAGCAAAGCTTTAAATATGACAAAACTGAGATACCATAAAATCGTTATCATGACCGATGCCGATATCGATGGTTCTCACATTTCAACATTGATTTTGACTTTCTTCTTCAGATATATGAAAGAACTGATTGAGAACGGATATATTTATATCGCTCAACCTCCTTTATATTTATTGAAAAAAGGGAATAAAAAGCAATATGCTTACAACGAAAAAGAGCGTGAAGAATTTACTTTAGAAATGTCTCCGGACGGGAAAGGAGTAGAAGTTCAACGTTACAAAGGTCTTGGAGAGATGAATCCTGAACAGCTTTGGGAAACAACGTTGAATCCTGAAGGCAGAATTTTAAAACAAGTAACGATTGATAATGCTGTTGAAGCAGATGGTGTTTTCTCAATGTTGATGGGAGATGAGGTTCCGCCAAGAAGAGAATTTATCGAAAAGAATGCTAAATATGCGAAGATTGATGCTTAATTGGTATCTTCAAAATATTATATAAAGACTTCATTCATGTAATGAAGTCTTTTTTTATACCTAATAAATCTCATGATCATGAAAATAAATTAACATTTTATTAAGATTTTTTATATTTTTGAAAAAAATTAATAACGATGATGAAATTATGGTGCGTAGGAGCTCTTTCATTAGCCTCTATTTATTATGCACAAAATTATCCCGTATCTGAAATCAGCGACGTTTTAAAGAAAAATGCAAGTGCAGTTGTAAGAAATGAAAATACAGTTTTAGAAATTAATAAAATTGACGAAATTGTTTATCATAATTCTTCTGCAATCACTGTAATTAATAAAGATGCAGTTGGTTTTGCTATTCCGAGAATTTACTACGAAAAAGGAAATGCTGCATCCAATATTAAAGTAACAGTTTATGACGAAAAAGGTGTAAAAATAAAAAGTTATTCTAAAAGTGACTTTTCTGATGTAGCGGCCAATTCTCAAGGTACATTTTATTCGAATAACAGAGTGATGTATCTTTCTTACACTCCGACAACCTATCCTTATACAATAGAATTCAGCTATGATCAGAAAGATCCAAACACCGTTTTTATTCCTGATTTTACGCCTTATCAAGACTTTAACATTTCATTGCAGAAAAGCAGTTTTAAAATCATTAATAAATCAGGAATTAACTTACGCTCAAAAACTTATGAATCACCATATGGTTTTGCTTCTGTAAAAGTTGCAGATGAAGATGGCGGAAAAGTGTATGCTTACGAGAATGTTCCTGCGATTGATCATGAAGACATGGCTCCCAATCCGCAAAAAATACTACCCAAAGTAAGCTTCTCTCTGGATCAGTTTAGCTTAGTCGGAAAAAAGGGTAATATTACAACGTGGAAAGACTTTGGCTTATGGTATTACAATAATCTTTTGACACCGGTTTCGGTTTCTACGCCTCAGATAAAATCTGAAATTGCTGCGCTTAATCTTTCTGGTTCTACGGAAGAAAAAGTGAAGAAAATTTATCAGTACATGCAAAGCAAGACAAGATACGTTTTTGTAGCCTTAGGAATCGGAGGATGGCAACCGATGTTACCCGATGAAGTTCAGAAGAAAGGGTATGGAGACTGTAAAGGTCTTACCAATTATATGAAAACTCTTCTGGATGAAGCAGGAATACCGTCATATTATGCAATCATAAATTCCAATTCTTCACCGATAAGCTTCGATGCCGATTTCCCTAAAATGGGAGGAAATCATGCTATTCTTGTAATTCCTACAGAAAAAGGAAATATTTGGCTCGAAAATACATCTCAGGAAATGGCATACAATCATTTAGGATACAGTACGACAGACAGAAATGTTCTTGCTGTAAAGCCTACAGGAATTGAGATTATGCAGACTCCGGTTTATTCTTCTGAACAGAATAAAGAAAAACAAATATTAAATATTCAGTTAAATGCAGACAAAACGATAAACGGTAAAGGTAAATTTACATATACAGGTAATCAGTATGATTTTAATTTATCCTATTCCGGATTGGATCAAACCGAAAAAAATAATGCTGTTAAGAACAGTTTTTCTACTTTAAGTTTCGAAAAAGTTGAAATGTCCGGTTTCAAAAACAACAGAGACATTGCTGCAGTTGATTTTGATTTAGACTTTAAGGCGATCAACTATTCCAAAATGGTAGGCTCAAGTTTTATTTTCAGAGCAGTACCTATTTATTCAGATGCGACTTATCATCAGGATGAAAACAGAAAGCTTCCGTTTGAAAGCCGTTTTTCATTCGAAGACGAGTATGAAATTGTTTATAAGCTTCCTGCAGGCTATTTTATTGAAGAAATGCCCGAAAACGGCAATATCAATTCAGATTTCGGGACTTACAAAATTTCATTTGAGAAAAAAGATGATCAGCTGATTGTCAAAAGATTTTTACAGATGAAAAAAGGACTTCACCCGAAAGAAAAGTACAACGATTACATTGGCTTCAGAAAAAAAATCATGAATGCCGATAATTCTAAAATTTTAATTTCTAAAAAATCATAAATGAAGAAAATATTCTTTGCATTATGTTTTAGTGTATCAACCGTAATTGTTTATGCACAAAAACATGAATTTCTGAAAATGCCGAAGTTTGACATTGAAGATCTGAAAAAAGCAAAATCTGAAATCGATGAAAAGGCTCCCGCAGAAACTTTATACCGTTCAATACATTATCATATTGATAATTCTACAGGTAATTACATTAAAAAAGTAAAATACAGAGTTAAAATTTATGACAAAGATAAAGCTGAAGATTGGATGAATCTGGAAATCTCACTTTATGACAATAACCAAGGGAGTAGAGAAACTCTCAATTCTATCAAAGCTTATGTTTATAATCTTGAAGATGGCAAAATAGCAGAAACAAAAGTAGATAAAAGCTCGAAATTTAAATCAAAGGAAAACAAATATTATACGATCAATAAGTTTGCCTTTCCTAATATCAAAAACGGTTCTGTCATTGAATTTCAATACGAAATCACTTCACCTTTCTCTTATCAAATTCCTCTAACCTATATTGAAACAGATACTCCTTCGGAATATACTGAATATATTTTTGAGTCACCTATCAATATGTCGTATAATATTGATTTCAGAGGTTCTTTAACTCCGAAATACAAGAAGGTTGCAGAAGAAAACACTTATGGAGCTCAATATAAGACATACAGATTTGCTTATGAAAATGTGAAAAGCTTTAAAAAAGAAAAATTTGTAAAAAATAATGATAATTACAGAACTCAGATAAGGGCAGAATTGCATTCTACTTTTTTCAATAATAATTTGAAAACTTATACATCAACCTGGGAGGATATCAGAAATAAACTCTGGGAAGATGATGAGTTCGGAAATCAGTATAAAAAAGATAGATTGGTAAAAGAAATTATACCAAAAAATATTTCTGATGAAAAAGATCAACATAAGAAAGCGAATCTTTTATTCGATTTTGTTAAAAACAGTTACACATGGAATGAGCGTAACGGTTTTAGTACAGATAATGGCATCAAAGATTTAATTAAAAATAAAACAGGCAATACAGCAGATCTTAATCTGTTTTTATTAAATGCATTAAGAAGCGAAGGCATTAAAGCGTATCCTATTTTGATTTCTACTATCGGAAATGGTTTTGTAAACCTTACTTTTCCTAATTTGGGTAACTTTAATTACGTGATTGCCTGCGCAGAAATTGATAAGAAAATATACCTGTATGATGCAACATCCAAACAGGCAAAAGAAGATCTTCTTCCTGCGAGAGTATGGAATAACAACGGTTTGCTTTTAAGAGATGATAAAGCCGAACTCATTTCTCTTACCAACATTAAAGAAAGTTATAACAGTCATACCGTTAAAGCAAAAATAAATCCTGATGGTTCAGTTTCGGGTGTTTACCAGGATCAGGATGAAGGGATGGGAGCTCTTAATGCTAAAGAGCGCTTTGATGAGAATCAGGATAAGTATAAAAAAGAGTATAAAGATGTCTTTTCTGTTGATTTTGATAATATCAATTCCAGAGTTTTAGATGGAGGAGAGTTTCGATCTACGATGAGCTTCGCTTCAAATAATATGATTGATAATTTAGGAAAGAGAAAAATCATCAATCCGCTTTTATTTTTGCACCAGACCAAAAATGATTTTGATCAGGAGGAAGAAAGAAAATATATGATTGATTTTATTTCGCCGATCAGCAAGACAAAGATTGTCGAAATAGAAATTCCTGAAGGATACGATGTTGCTGATTTACCCAAAAGTAAAAAAATTGTAACTGAAGATAAAGAAATCAGTTATTCCTACACGGTGGAAAGAATAGACAACAGAATAATAACTGTTTCTGAATATAAAATAGCCAGCGCAGATTATCCTAAAGAATATTATCCTGCTTTCAAACAAATCTGGAAAGTAATGTCGGATTCTGAAAGTCAGGTGATGAGCTTAATAAAAAAATAAGTAATTATTTTATCAATATTTAAAAACCATTCATTTTGTGAATGGTTTTTGCATTCTTGTCGGAAAATAAATAATTATGAAAAATACATTTGTGTATATTTTGTTTTCTGCAGCTTTTCTTTTGTCTGCCTGTAAAAAGACGGAAACTAAAACAACGGAGACAAAAACTGAAATTACCGCACCTGAAAAATTTGTAATAGATTCTGTTAAACTTAATGATTCTGTAAAGTTTAATGAGATGCTTTCGGTAAATTATTCGGCGAAGATGCTGGTTTTCCCAACGATAAAAGATAAAGCTCTTTTAGACAGTATTTATTACGATAAAAAAGGAATTACAGATTATTCAAAACTGGGATTGCAAACATTTTTAGAAAAAGATAAAACCGATTTTTTCTCATCCGTAAAAGAAGAGAGCAAAGAATGGATTTCAGATATAGACAGACCGCAAACCTGGGAATCGGGATCATTTATGAAGCTGATTTCACAAAGTGATGACTTCCTGCAGATTGAATATCTCTACACCTCTTATGAAGGCGGTGCACACGGAAATTACTCTTTTAATACAAGGGTTTTTGACCTGAAAAACAACAGGAAATTAGATTTAAAAGACATTACAACAATGCCGAAAGGAAGGTTGGAAGAACTTTTAATGAAAAACATCAACAAAATCCCGAGCGGAACAACAGATTCTGACGGTGCCGTAAATAATTCTGAAATGCTTTTGGTGGATGTCATTCCGGCAAACAAAGATTTTTATTTTGACGAAAAAAATCTTTACTTCCATTACAGTCCGTACGAAATTGCAGCTTTTGCGGCGGGAGATATTGTTATTCCTGTATCGTGGAAAGAGCTCGAAGGAACCATAAATCCCGAATTTAAAAAGAGACTTAAAATTAACTAATATTAATGCTTCCAAATCAGGAAGCATTTTTTATTTTTGTAACAATGGAAAAAGTTGCTTTCATCATCAATCCTTTTTCGGCAAAAAAGAATTATCAGCCATTTCTGAATGAGCTTAAAAATAAGGTGCAAAATCCACTGTACTATATCTCTGAATCGATTGTCGGAACAGATGAATTTATTCAGCAGCATCTTATTGATGTTGATATTTTTGTAGCAATCGGCGGTGATGGAACCATTTCAACCGTGGCTAAAAATCTGATAAATACCCAGAAAGTTTTGGCCATTTTTCCGGCAGGATCCGGAAATGGTTTTTCTAATGAAACACAGTTCAGTAAAAACTTAGATGAATTATTAAATAAATTAAAATCTAAAAAATCCCGAAAGATTGATACATTTACGGTTAATGGAAAACTTTCAATCAATGTTTCAGGAACAGGTTTCGACGGAAAAGTGGTGAAAGAATTCGAAAAGACCACCCGCGGATTCAAAAATTACATCAAAGTTTCGTTAAAAACCTTTTTTAATTATAAACCAATTAAGCTGAAGTTTTTTGACGAAAATTACAGGCAATACAATGGTAAATATTTAATGGTAAATATTGCAAATACCCGACAGTTTGGGAATAATGCCTATATCGCACCGATGGCGAGCAAAAGTGATGGTCTCGTAGATATGGTTCTCGTAAAGAAATTTCCGCTCACGTATTCACCTCTTTTTGCGTTCAGAATGTTTACAAAAAAACTTAAAGAAGACGATTATATCACTTATCTTCCGGTTTCAGAAATCGAATTTAAAGTCAATACCAAAAACTGGCATCTTGACGGGGAATTCAATAAAATAAAATCTCCGATTCATGTAAAAGTTCAGCCTTCAAGCCTGAATATTCTTATTTAAACTCATCATTAAAAGAAAAAGCCTCCCGTAAGGAAGGCTAAAAAAACACAAATGATGAAAAAAAATTATCATTACGATAATAAATCTATTACAAAAATAAGTGAATAATATCCTTATTTTTATGGCTATAATCATAGACTGAAATTTTATCTAAGATTTTCACTTTATAATTTCACATCTTAAAATTCGGAAAAGGTAAAACTTATTTTCAATTTAAACTTCCAGCTTTTTCTCTATTTCATTAGGATTTGCCAGACAATATTTCAGCTGTTGTTTATCCAATTGTTTTTCCCAGTTGGCTACAACTACTGTTGCTACGGAATTTCCGATAACGTTGGTTAAAGCACGGCATTCACTCATAAATTTATCAATTCCTAAAATTAAGGTCATTCCCGCAATCGGAATTTCGGGAACTACCGCCAAAGTTGCCGCCAAAGTCACAAAACCTGCTCCTGTAACTCCTGCTGCCCCTTTCGAACTCAGCATGGCAACCAAAAGAAGCATAATTTGTTTTTCTATGGAAAGATCAATATTTAAGGCCTGCGCAATAAATAATGAGGCCAAAGTCATATAAATATTCGTTCCGTCAAGATTAAAAGAATAGCCTGTAGGAACTACTAATCCTACAATTGCTCTGGAACAACCAGCTTTTTCAAGCTTTTCCATAATCCCCGGAAGTGCAGATTCTGACGAACTTGTTCCTAAAACCAGCAACAATTCTTCTTTAAGATAGTACATCAGTTTAAAAATATTGAAACCGTTATACCACGCAACTGCACCTAAAACCAAAACAACAAAAAGAATAGAGGTGATATAAAATGTTCCGACTAGAATAATCAGATTTAGAACGGAAGCCAGACCATATTTACCGATCGTAAAAGCCATTGCTCCAAACGCACCAATTGGAGCAAGTTTCATCAGCATATGAACAATTTTAAAGACCGGAGCCGATAGTACCTGTAAAAATTCTGTAACCTTTCCGCTTTTTTCCTTTGTTAAAACCAAAGCTACTCCCATGAGAATAGCAACCAGGAGTACCTGAAGAATATTTTCCCCGATCAACGGACTGAATAAGGTTTCAGGAATGATGTTCATGATAAAACCTGTAAGCGTCGTATCATGAGCTTTTTGCTGATATTGTGAAACATCGCCCGATAAGCTTGCAGGGTCTATGTTTAATCCCGATCCGGGTTTGATTATGTTTCCTACAAATAAACCGATAATTAGTGCTAATGTTGAGAATGTAAAAAAATAAAACATTGCCTTAATTGCAATTCTGCCCACTTTTTTCAGATCCGTCATATGCGCGATTCCTAAAGTAAGGGTAATGAAAATGACCGGAGCAATGATCATTTTAACAAGTTTAATAAAACCATCGCCTAAAGGTTTCATTTTTTCACCCAATTCAGGATAAAAGTTTCCGAGAAGAATTCCCAAAGTGATTGCGATAATGACCTGAAAATATAGTTGTTGGTAGAATTTTTTCTTTTTCAAAAGAATATAAGATTTAAAGAGCGAAAATTAGTAAAATTTGTTCTAAAAATATGATAAAAGTCAGGTGATTTTCGGCGGTGCTGAAAGCACCGCCGAAAAATGATTCCTTACACAAACCTCATAGGTTTTTAAAGCCTATGAGGCTTAAAATAATATAGGAAATTATTCCACCGCAACAGAATCATCACCACGACCATCCGCAACTGCGTGAATGTTCCCATTTTCATCAATCAGAATCATTTCTGTTCTTCCGATCTGATTTCTTTTTTCACTTTTATAGCCTAATTTTTCTAATTCATTAATTGTAGTTTCTGGGAAATTTTTTTCAAAAGCTACTGTTTCAGGAAGCCATTGATGATGAAATTTTGGAGAATTTACAGCAGTGTTTGCATTCAGTTTAAAATCGATCACATTAACGATAGATTGATAAACAGAGGTCGGAATCGTAGTTCCACCTGGAGTTCCGACAACCATATAAGGTTTGTTATTTTTCAAAACAATTGTTGGGGTCATCGAAGAAAGCATCCTTTTATTAGGCTGAATAGAATTCGCTTCTCCGCCTACAGCTCCGAACATATTGGGTACGCCGGGTTTTATAGAAAAATCGTCCATTTCATTATTTAAGAAAAATCCGGCTCCGGAAACAACAACTTTACTTCCATATAAACCGTTTAGTGTTGTAGTGACTGATGCAGTATTTCCGTCTTTGTCAATTACAGAAATGTGGGTGGTTTCGGTTGATTCTTTGGGTTGTTTAATGATTTTCCCGACTTCTGAACTTGGCGTTGCCTTATTGAAACTAAAACTTTTCCATCTGTTTTTTAAATATTCATCAGAAATCAGATAAGAAGTTTTATCAGTGATAAAATCAGGATCGCCCATGTATTCTGCTCTGTCCGCATAAGCTCTTCGCTCAGCTTCCACCATAACCTGAACTGCTTTAGTTGAATTCTGCTGATATTTTTCCAAATTTTCATAGCCGGACATTGTGAGCATTTGGGCTAATAAAATTCCACCGCTTGAAGGCAATGGCATTGAAACTACATCATTTCCTTTATACTCAAATTCTAAAGCTTTTCTTTCGGCAACTTTGTAGTTTTTTAAATCTTCCAATGTGATGATGCCGTTCCCTCTTTTCATTTCAGAAACCAATAAATCGGCAGTTTTGCCCTCATAAAATCCTTTCAAACCCAATTTCTGAATCAATTTTAAAGTTTCAGCTAAATCTTTTTGAATCAGAAGATCCCCAGATTTCCAGGAAATATTTTTGACGAAAGCAATCGAAAATTGATTATGCTTAAGAAAATATTCTTTGTTTGAATTTAATAAATTGGCTTCCTGTTCCGTTACTGCAAATCCTTTTTCGGCTAAATCTATTGCGGGCTGAACCAGTTGATCCATTGAAAGTTTACAATGTTTTAATGTGGCAAAAAATCCGGCGACACTTCCCGGAATTCCTACTGCTAATCTTCCGTTTTGGGAAAGATCAGTGTTTGCTTTTCCGTTTTTATCGATATACATATCGTGAGTGGCTTTATAAGGAGCAGTTTCACGATAATCGAGGGTGAATTTTTCACCGTTATTTTTTACACCGACTAAAAATCCGCCACCACCAATATTTCCGGCTTGGGGGTAAACGACGGCAAGTGCATATTGAGTAGCAACAATAGCGTCATACGCATTTCCACCCATTCTGAGAACTTTTGCCCCTGCTTCACTGGCAAGTGGATGTGCTGAAACCACAACACCCTTATTTTTCACCTTCACTTCTTTTACAATATTGAATGAGGTAAATTGAGAGAAATATATGTTATATGTTGCAAGAATAGTAATTATCAGTATTTTTTTCATAATTATAAATAGGATTGTTTAAATATTTAAAAATTATATAATTCTCATTATTATGTTAAATAAATTAAATTATTGATAATTTTTTTAACATTTAGTCTTTAGTTTTTACGATTAATTGAATTTTTATTATTATGTTTGAAAACTTAAATATAACGCAAAAACATAAATATGAAGAAAAATTATCAGAAAATTATTTCTATAGGCGTCTTGTTTTTTATTTCTGCAGGTCTACATGCGCAAAACACAGATTCTTTAAAAATAAAAACAGTAGAAGAAGTAAGAATAACAGTTGGTTCTAGAAATAAAAACCGAGTTGCTACCGACACTCCCGTTCCTGTAGATGCCATCAATATAAGCTCGCAATCCGTATTGAGTCCGCAGACTGATCTTACGCAGATCTTAAATTATGCAGCACCTTCATTTACCTCAAACTCCACTACCGTCGCAGATGGAACAGATCATATAGATCCTGCACAGCTCAGAGGTTTAGGTCCGGATCAGGTACTTGTATTGTTAAATGGAAAAAGAAGACACACTTCTTCATTGGTTAATATTAATGGTTCACCTGGAAGAGGCTCAGTAGGAACAGATCTTAATGCAATTCCTGCTTTTGCTATTGAAAGACTCGAGGTTTTGCGAGATGGTGCTTCAGCTCAATATGGTTCTGATGCCATTGCCGGAGTGATCAATGTTATCATGAAAAGAAATACAAAGAATTTAACGGCGGCGATTACAGCAGGAGCTTTCAATTCCAGTGGTTCGAATGATCATTCCGGAGGTTGGGATGGAGGTAAATATCAGCTCGATCTTAACTATGGTACTAATTTAGGAAACAATGGTTTTATCAACTTTACTGGTAGCTTACTGAATCGGGACGATACAGGAAGAGCAAGAGCAACAACTTCAAATATTTTTAATGCTTATAATGCAATTGAACAGCGTGCTTTAAATGATGGTGTAAATATTTCTTCACTTTTTGGCAATATCAATAATACGCCCAATTCTACACAGATTTTAGATTATATCAAACAATATTCTCAGGGAGTTTCTTATTTCACGACACAACAGTTTAACCAGATTCAGAATGCCAATACCATTTCTGCGATGCAGACCGCATTGAATTTTGATGTTACCAATAATGAATTGGCATATAGAGGATTAACCAGAGATGATTTTAATATGAGAGTTGGGCAATCAAAACTTACGAGTGGTCAGTTGTTTGTAAATTCTGAATTTGAAATTTCATCAGGAGTAAGAGGGTACGCTTTTGGAGGATATTCTTACAGAAATGGAAATGCAGCAGGCTTTTACAGATTTCCGAATCAGAATAGAACTTCTACCTCTATTTATCCTAATGGTTTTTTACCTGAGATATCTTCAAATGTTATTGATGTTTCTTTTGCAGCGGGTTTTAAAGGTAAATTAGGAAAAGTCAGTTATGATATCAGTAATACTTTTGGAAGAAATACTTTCGATTATACCATTGAAAACACAGCGAATGCAAGTTTACCATATCCAAGCAAAACAAGCTTCGATGCAGGAGGTCTTGGTTTCTCACAAAATACGATCAATGCAGATTTTGATACTAAATTCGATTGGCTGAAAGGTTTTAATCTTGCTTTTGGTGGTGAAGCCAGGTTTGAGAATTTTAAAATTAATAGTGGTGAAGAAGCTTCATGGGCACTTTATGACATTAATGGCAATGTACAGAATTCTTCTACACCCACTTCTTTAAAACCTACTGATTTTTATGGAAATGCAAGACCAGGAGGTTCTCAGGTATTCCCCGGATTTAGACCTGAGAACGCTTTAAGTAAAGGAAGGAATTCTGTAGCGCTTTATGTAGATACGGAATTAGATATCACCGATAAATGGCTCGTAAGTGGGGCTTTACGTTATGAAAATTATTCAGATTTTGGTTCTACTTTTAATTATAAGCTGGCTACCCGTTATAAAATCACTGATAATATAAATTTCAGGGCAGCTCATTCTACAGGATTCAGAGCACCATCTTTGCAGCAGATGTATTTTAATTCAACTTCTACTCAGTTTGTTGGCGGAGTTCCTTTTGAGGTGGGTACATTTTCTAATGATTCCAAAGCTGCGCAGATCTTGGGAATTCCACAATTGAAGCAGGAAGAATCTAAGAGTTATTCTGCCGGTTTTACCGCTAAATTTCCTGCTGCCAAACTTAGTATCACATTAGATGGTTATTATGTAAGAGTGAATGACAGAGTTGTTCTTACCGACCAGTTTTCAAGACCTACGGGAACTTATGCAGACGGCACACCTCTCAGAAATCTGCAGTTGGCATTTGATGAAGCAAATGCTACAGCAGCTACATTCTTTGCTAATGCTATCGACACTCAGACGAAAGGAGTAGAGGGAGTGGTTTCGCATAAAACTCATATCGGTAAAGTAGCATTAAATTCAGACTTGGCGGTTACCGTTTCCAAAACAAACAGAGTAGGAGATATTCACGGATCCGATGTTTTAGTAAATGCAGGACAGGTAAACAGATATTATTCAGAAGCAAGTCGTGTATATGTTGAGGAAGCTATCCCAAGATTTAAAGCATCTTTGAATAATTCAGTAGAAATAAATAAACTGAGCTTTCTTGTAAGAAATGTATTTTTCGGAAAAGTAACAGATCCGAATACAGTAGATGTAAACGGAGACGGAATCGTTCAGGCTCAGGTAATCAACGGCCAAGCAGTAGAAACGGAACATCCGGTTTGGGGTGGAAAGGTTATCACAGATTTATCTGTAGGATACAATTTTTCAATATCATTTAAACTTACCATAGGCGCAAATAATTTATTTGATATTTATCCGGATCAGAATTTCGGTCCGGTTACCGCTAAAAGAGCTACAGGAGTAGATGGCAACGGAAATGTGGTTTATTCCGGAACTCCGTCAACCATTGATTTATCAAATGCTAATCAGTTTGTTTATTCCCGAAATGTTTCTCAGTTTGGGATGAATGGAAGGTTTCTTTTTGCAAGAATTAATGTGAGTTTCTAAATATTATTCAAATGTATTTAAAAAAAGGTGTGTTTTTGCGCACCTTTTTTATTTTTGGTTAGTTTGATTTTTTTACTTTTGCGAAATCTAATATGAGTAAAAGAAACCTACTATGGAAAAAATATTGATTACGGGAGCTTTAGGGCAAATCGGTACCGAGCTTACAAACAGGCTTGTTGAGATTCACGGTGCAGATAATGTGGTAGCTTCGGGTCTTGACAGATGGCAAAAAGGAATTACCTCTGCAGGACATTATGAAAGAATGGACGTTACCAATACACAGCTTGTAAGACAGGTTATCAAAGATTATGAGATCACAACGGTGTATCACCTGGCTTCACTTTTATCGGGAACATCAGAAAAACAGCCTATTTTTGCTTGGAAATTAAACCTGGAGCCACTTCTTCATTTTTGTGAGCTGGCAAAAGAAGGTTTGCTGAAAAAGATTTTCTGGCCAAGTTCGATCGCGGTTTTCGGAAAAGGAATTCCGAAACATGATGTTGGACAGGATGTTGTTTTAAATCCTACAACCGTTTATGGAATTTCTAAAATGGCTGGTGAAAAATGGTGCGAATATTATTTTGATAAATACGGAGTCGATGTAAGAAGCATCCGTTATCCGGGTCTGATTTCATGGAAAACTCCTGCAGGTGGCGGAACAACCGATTATGCCGTTGAAATTTTTTATGAAGCGATTGAAGAAGGAAAATATACAAGTTTTATTTCTGAAAATACAGGAATGCCGATGTTGTATATGGATGATGCGATCAATGCCACATTGAAATTAATGGAAGCTCCGAAAGAAAGTCTCACAGTTCGCTCATCTTATAATTTAGGCGGAATGTCATTCACTCCGAAAGAGCTGGCTGCAGAAATCAAAAAAGAAATCCCTGGATTTGAAATAGATTACAAACCCGATTTCAGACAGGCAATTGCAGATTCATGGCCGGCTTCAATTGATGATTCTGTAGCGAAAAAAGACTGGGGACTATCATATGATTTCGGAATTTCTGAAATGTCTAAAGATATGATCAAAAACCTTAAAGTGAAATTGAACAAAAATTAAATTATTATTTTTAAAATATAATCTAAAATAATCCTGAATGATATTGCTGACTTTTAACATTCTGAATATTGAAGCCGAAACCAAAAACGGCACAAATAGCTCTGATGAAGAAAGATTGAAAATTACTGAAAGTAATACCAAAGCAATTCTCAGGATTTTAGATATTCACGATACAAAAGCAAGTTTTTTTGTGGAAGTTTCCATTGCAGGAAAACTTCAGAATTTATTAAAAGCAATTTCTGCTCAAGGGCACGAAATTGCTTTTTACAATAAAGACTTCAGCCTTGCAAAAATAGAAGAAGCAAAGAAATCTACTCAGGATTTTCTTGAAAAGCAGATCAAAGGAATTCGTCAGAAAAATCTGCAGTTTTCTTTAGAAGAATTAAAATCAATTGGTTTTAATTATATTTCGAACATCGATAATGCCAATATTCTTTTTCCGTTTAAAAGATTAAAAAGAAGCTCAGAAATTCTTGAAGATAACGGTGTGAGCATCGTTCCCGAGAGTATTTCTCCTTACAGTCAGCTTCCTTACAACGATTTTGTTTTTCAGGTTTTGCCGATGCAATATTATCAGAACATGGTTTTTGAAACCTTAAAAAAAGATGATTTTGTATTGGTTTATCTTGATTCCTGGCAATTTACCGACATTCATAAATATCAGTTTAAAATTCCTTTCTACAGAAGCTATAATTTAGGCAAGAAGATGGAAGATAAACTGGAAGTTTTTCTTTCGTGGATTAATGAGAAAGAATTGGCTACTTCGAGGATGAAAGATTACATATTCTAATTCCGCATTCCAAATTCTGAATTCAAGATTGAAAATTGTAATCATAACTACTCTCAATCTTGAATCTTGAATGAGAAATTTTGAATTACTAAAGCTCGAGAAGTGTAATTTCTGGCAAAACGCCAACTCTTCCGGGATAACCTAAAACTCCGAAACCACGGTTCACGTACAATAATTTTCCTTCACTTTCATATAAATCAGCCCATTTTGGATATTTATATTGTACAGGCGACCATTTTACATTTTTCAAATCTAAACCAAACTGCATTCCGTGGGTGTGACCTGAAAGCGTTAAAGAAATATTGGCAGGATGTTTTTTTACCACGTAATCAAAATGTGTAGGATCGTGGCTCATTAAAATTTTAGCTGCATTTTGCGGAACGTTTTCTAAAGCTTTGTCGATTTGGCCAAATTGAGGGAAGGGTTTCAATCCCCAGTTTTCTACGCCTAAAATGTATAATTTTTCACCGTCTTTTTCGATAATTCGGTGTTCGTTTCGCATCATATCAAAACCTGCCTGTTTTTGATAATCAATCAGCGTATCAAGATTTTGTTTCTTTTCGTCTAAAGATTTCCAGGTTACATAATCGCCATAATCATGATTTCCTAAAACGGATAATTTACCGTCTTTCGCAGTGATTTTAGAAAACAACGGAATGAAAGGTTTGAATTCATCAGCGACATTATTCACCATGTCCCCCGTAAATAAAACCAGATCAGGTTTTTGTTCGTTGATCAAATCAATGGCATGAGCCAGTTTATTCGGATCATCAAAACTTCCGCTGTGAACATCTGAAATTTGGATGATTTTATATCCTTTAAAGCTTTTGGGTAGATTCGCAATTTTTACTTTTACTTTTCTTACTTTATGTCTGTATTTTCCGAAAGTAATTCCATCGATAAACAAACCTGAAAGAACCCCGCCTAATCCTAATCCTACAAGACTTAAAAATTTTCGCCTTTCCGGGAAAAAGTTTTCTGATGATCTTGTAAATCCTACAGCATAGCTTCCGAGTCTGAAAATGTCATCAATCAAAAGAAATAAAACGACAAATACTTTCGGAAGGATAAATACGAGAAGTAAAATACTGATCAGATGAGGTTTGTGCGCATCTCGGTCACCTCTCTGGAAAGTCAGAATTTCGTAGGCGAACAACCCATAAATTCCAAGATAAAGAATGCAATAACCTAATTTGATCCAAAAATTATCGGTCAATGTTCTTATTGCCTGATAAATGTAGATTTCCATTAAAAGGAAAATTCCGGCAATAATTAAAAAATTTCTCTGCATAACTGAATTTTATAAAAAAGCACAAAAGAAAATTTCCTTTGTGCTTCAATATCTTTATTTAAATTACTTGAATTTTTAAGGAAATTTATAAACGATAGCATTAATGTTCATTCCGGCACCAACCGAAGTCATTACAATGTTACCTTTATCTTTAAACGAATGACCATTCATTTTTCCTTTAATTATTAAATCAAACATGGTAGGAATGGTTGCTACGGAAGAATTTCCGAAATCCTGAATCGTCATTGGAGAAATAGCGTGATCGTAATCTTTGATATCGTAAAGCTTGTGAAGTCTCTCGATCATCGC
Organism: Chryseobacterium formosense; assembly: GCF_900116415.1. Classification (GTDB taxonomy): domain Bacteria; phylum Bacteroidota; class Bacteroidia; order Flavobacteriales; family Weeksellaceae; genus Chryseobacterium; species Chryseobacterium formosense. Next base: position 579,815 of record NZ_FPAP01000001.1, read on the forward strand.
ATAATCCATTTTAGCATTTGCCTGGTGAATTAAAATTTTGTCGATATCTTCAATAGATAATCCTGCATCATCAATGGTTTCTTTAATGGCTACAGGAACATTTTTAAGAGCATATTCATAGATTTTTCTACCCAACATTCTTACGTATAGACGTTTCTGGTCTGCTTCTTTGTTAATAGAAGGTCCGTTTGCAAGATAATTCAGTTCAATACCGTTATCACAAATGGTGTTGTGAGCGATAATTCCTACATTTTCTTGCTCTGTAGCTTTTACAACTACTGCTCCGGCTCCGTCAGCGAAAATCATCCTGTTTCTGTCATGCGGATCGGTTACTCTACTCAACGTTTCAGCTCCGATCACCAAAATTGTTTTAGCAACTTTAGCTTTAATTAAATTATCAGCCAAGATCATTGCTTCAACCCATCCCGGACAACCGAAAAGCATATCGTAAGTGATACATTTTCTGTTTTTGATGCCCAGTTTATTTTTTACACGTGCAGCCATAGTCGGCATAAAATCAGCATAACCATCTACGGTAACTTCCCCGAAATTACTTGCATAGATAATATAATCAAGCTCTTCCTGGTCTATATTTGCGTCTGCGATTGCAATTTTTGCAGCTTCAAAACCGATTTGTGAGTTTGAAAGATCTTCGTCTATAAATCTTCTGTTTTCTATTTCTGTAATTTCTACAAATTTTGCAATAGTTTCCTCTACAGGTTTATCAATCTTCACCCCGTCTTCTGAATAAAACTCTGAATCTAAGAAAAAATCTCTTCCAATAACTCTGTTCGGAAGGTAAGATCCGGAACCAATAATGATTGTATTCGGCATTCGTTTGTATAATTTTTTAAAGATGCAAAGTTAATAATTAATATTAATAAGAAAGAATTAAAAATATTATTAAATTTGCAAAAATTGTTTCTGTCAATCTATGAAAAACAATCCGTCATTAAAGGGCTTACTTGTTGCAGCTGTGGTGTTTGTGGGAGCCTTTGGTATATACAACTTTTTTCTTGCTAAGAAAAACTATTATCTGGTAGATAATCCTACGCCCAATACGTATTATTATAAAATAAATAATGGTGCAGAAGGTATTGTTTCGGCAGGTCAGTTTGTGAAAGTAGATTTAAAAAAAGGGAAAAACTCCATAAAAGTTTTCGATCAGAATAAGAAAATGCTGTATGATTCTGCATTTGAAGTAAATAAGATTCGGGGTCTTATTAATATTGCGCACAAAGATTATTATATCAATGATCAATATTATGGGTACAATCTTAAAAAAGATTCATTACTTTTGGCGTTGGATAAAACCAAGATAGACGGAAAAGACTATTACGGCGGACCAAAACATTTTAATAAGCTCTATACAGATGATTTTTATTATAATGTAGATGAAGATTATGATCAGCTGATCAAGAATATCCAGAAGGTAGAATCAAGATCAAAGATTTTTCGTAAGCAGGATTACCTAAATTATTATAAAGAATATTACAAGTTTTAAGTTTTGACAAAAGATATCAACCAAGTAACGCCCTACAACTCTGAATCTAGCAAAAAGAGCCAGGTAGAGGATATGTTCGACAACATTGCGCCTAAATATGATTTATTAAACCATGTGCTGTCTATGAAAATAGATGTTCTCTGGAGAAATAAATTGGTGAAGTGGATGAATTATGATAATCCTAAAGAAACACTCGATGTGGCTACAGGAACCGGAGATTTAGCCATTGCTGTTGAAAAAGGAACAGGTGCAAAGGTCGTTGGATTAGATTTATCGCAACAAATGTTAAATGTTGGCGTTATTAAAATAAAAAAACTTAATTTAGACGGCAAAATTTCCATGCAAAAGGGCGATGCAGAAAATTTACCTTTCGAGGACAATAGATTTGATGCAGTTTCCGTTGCTTTTGGAGTGAGAAATTTTGAGAATCTGAATAAAGGTTTATCAGAACTGAGAAGAGTAGTGAAAGAAAACAAGAGCGTTTATATTCTTGAGTTTTCGAAAGTAGAAGGATTTTTAGGGCCATTTTATATGTTTTATTTTAAAAATATATTACCGGCAATCGGTAGGTTGGTTTCTAAAGATAACAGGGCGTATACTTATCTTCCCGATTCTGTAAATGCTTTTCCGTTTGGAGAAAAAATGAGACAAATTCTTTTAGATACAGGATTTAAAAAAGTAGAATACAAAAAATTAAGTTTAGGTATAGCCACAATTTATAAAGCAACAAAATAACCTATGAATAAATTTCTATTAAAAGCTCTGGTTTTAGCCTCAGTAAGTTTTGCAACAGTTGCAAATGCTCAATTTAGAACCCGTAACAGGATGGACAGGTTGGAAGACTTTGACCAGAAAAAAATCAGTTGGGGTTTTTATTTAAATGGAAATATGATTGACTATAAAATTGTGCTAGATCCTCGATACGGAATGTATGAAAATCATAATCTTGTATCTTCAAAGGAAAGTACGAGTTTCGGAGCGGGTCTTATTGCTAAATTCAGATTGAATGATTACTTGGATGTAAGAGTAGAGCCGGGGTTACAGTTTGCACAAAGACAATTAACGTTTAATACTCAGTCAAACGACATATACAGTGACGGAAGTTTAACGAACGCACCGTTCATTCCTATCGCTTTAACAGAGAAAGACAGAGTAAGAGAAATAAAATCTACTTTGGTAGATATACCTGTTCTTTTAGAACTCCATGGAGAAAGATGGTATAACTCAAGACCATATGTTGCAGCGGGTGTAAATTATATCGTGAATTTGCAGTCTAATTCTGATTCTGCAGATGATAACTTACAGCAGACTTTCAGATCTACAACGCACAACTTTGCATGGTCTGCAGAAATGGGTATTCAGTTTTACTTTAATAAATTTAAGCTGACTCCAGCAATCAGAGGTACTTTCTTTATGAATAATGAAATGGTTTCTGATAATGCAGCAACGCCGCCTTATTGGTCTGCAGCAGTTTCAACATTACAGACAAGAGCCATCATGTTTGTATTGAAATTTGAATAATATAATATAAAATTAATATAAGAAGGAGGTGCTTGGCATCTCCTTTTTCGTTTTTGTCAAAATATAAAGATTTTTATTTTTGTTAGTACTAATATTTTCCTATTTTTGCTAATAGTTAGAATATCACAACCTGAAATGCTTCAAGAATTAGAAAATAATTTTTCAGAATTAGAAAAAAAGATTACCAGCTTACACAAAAGCTACCAAAATCTTTCTGAAAAATATTCGGAATTAAATACAGAGCATAGTGAATTGAAGATGAAATATGATGCGGAGAGAAAAAAAAATCAGGTATTAGCAGAAGAACAGAAAAATATAAAGCTTTATTCAGCAATATCAGGGAACCCTGAACACAACAGACTCATGAAAAACCATATCAACAGATTGGTAAAAGAAGTAGACTTTTGTATTGCACAGCTTCAAAACAGTGGATTATAATGGAGGTAAGGAGAATAACCATCAACATTGCAGGAAGAGTATATCCGCTGAATGTACCCGCAGCAGAAGAGGAAACTCTGCGTAAAGTGGGGAAGCAGATTGAAAATATGATTAAAGATTTTGAACAGAACTTTGATGTAAGAGATAAACAGGATGCTTTGGCAATGTGCGCCCTTAAACTGGGAACCAATGCAGAAGTAGTTTCTCTTAATCATGAAAAAAATATAAAATCGGCCACCGAAAGATTAGTGAAAATTAATCAGACGCTGAATGATATGGAAAAATAAAAAATTTTTCAAAAAACCTGCCCACAGTAATTCTAACACATTAAAGGTAAACTCAACGCTAAACAATTACCGAACAAATGTCTATTGAATGGCGCGCCGGATTTCCGGATTACAGACAGTAGAAATCAGTTCAAATCGTGTTGATTAGGAGTTTACTCTCAATCCCTGAATTACTGTGGGCTTTTTTATTTTATAACAAGACAATTAAAACTCAATATATATGACAACAACCGCTATTATTATAGGCGTTATTTGCTTAGTAATCGGTGCAGTAGCAGGGATGTTTTTCTCTAAAAGCTCCCTCAATACCAAGGCGAAATTTATTATAGATGATGCAAAGAAAAATGCAGATAATTTACTTGAAAAAGCCACAGTACAGGCAGAATCGATAAAAAAAGAAAAAAACCTTCAGGCAAAAGAAAAATTTCTTGAACTAAAATCTCAACATGATGCAGATATTCAGTCGAGAGAGAAGAAAATGCAGGAAGCTGAAAAAAGAATTAAAGACAAAGAAAATAAGCTGAATGACGAGCTTAGCAAAACCGGAAAATTAGAAAAAGATTTAGACAAACAGATCGCTGATTACGCCAAGAAAAACGAAATTCTTGAGAAAAAACAACAGGATCTTGATTCAGCAACTGCCAAAAAGGTAGAAATGCTTGAAAAAATCGCAAATTATACTGCAGAAGAAGCAAAAGCTGAATTGGTAGAAACCATGAGAGCTGAAGCGAAAACAAGAGCTCAGGCGCACGTTCAGAGCATCATGGAAGAGGCTCAGCTGAATGCAAAAAGCGAAGCCAGAAAAATCGTTATCCAGACTATCCAGAGAATCGGTACAGAGCAGGCAATCGAAAATTCGGTTTCTGTTTTCAATATCGAATCTGATGAAGTAAAAGGTAGAATCATTGGTAGAGAAGGTAGAAATATTCGTGCTTTGGAAGCGATTACTGGTGTGGAAATCATCGTTGACGATACGCCTGAAGCTATTCTTCTTTCGTGTTTCGATCCGGTAAGAAGAGAGATTGCGAGATTATCACTTCACAGATTGGTAACAGATGGTAGAATTCACCCTGCAAGAATCGAAGAAGTTGTAGAAAAAACAAGAAAACAAATTGAGGAAGAAATCATTGAAGTAGGTAAAAGAACGATCATTGATTTAGGAATTCACGGATTACACCCTGAATTGGTGAAAATCGTGGGTAGAATGAAATACCGTTCATCTTACGGACAAAACCTTTTACAGCACTCAAGAGAAGTGGCAAATATTGCTGCAACAATGGCTGCTGAATTGGGATTAAATGTAAAACTTGCGAAAAGAGCTGGTTTATTACACGATATCGGTAAAGTTCCTGAGCAGGAATCTGAACTTCCACACGCTCTTTTAGGGATGCAGTGGGCTGAAAAATACGGTGAAAATGCAGAAGTGATCAATGCCATCGGAGCTCACCACGACGAAGTGGAAATGACCTCTTTATTGTCTCCGATTATTCAGGTTGCCGATGCGATTTCTGGGGCGAGACCAGGAGCAAGAAGGCAGGTATTAGAATCTTATATTCAAAGATTAAAGGATCTTGAAGCTGCTGCTTTAAGTTTTGACGGCGTTTCGTCAGCTTATGCAATTCAGGCGGGAAGAGAACTGAGAGTAATGGTAGAAAGTGGAAAAGTGAATGACGAAATGTCTTCTCAGCTTTCTTACGACATTTCTGAAAAAATTCAAAATGAATTAACCTATCCCGGACAGGTAAAAGTTACTGTAATCAGAGAAACAAGAACAGTAAATATCGCAAGATAATACGTTTTAAATACATACGAAAACCCTTTCAAGCAATTGAAAGGGTTTTTTATTTGGGGTTAAATTAGAGTTCCGAAGGGACGTTTTATTAAAGGATAGGATGAGAATCCTATCAAATAATTAATTATAGAAGAAAAACCTATTCTCTTTAATATATTTTGTACTCATCGAAATACTCTCAAAAATATCTTTATCACTCGAATCCTGCTCCACAAACCAATGTTCTAATCCTGCTTTTTCTTTGGCTTCAAAAATTCTTTTAAAATCAATTGTTCCGTTTCCGATTTCTGTGAAATCTTTTGTGTCGGATTTCATATCTTTTACATGCCACAAAGGAAATCGTTTCGGATATTTTTCGAAATAATCCAAAGGATCTAAACCTGCTTTTGAAATCCAGTATAAATCGAGTTCTATTTTTACTAAATCTGAAGACGTATTTTTAAGAATAAAATCATAGAAATTATTTTCGTTATCCATTTTCAGGAATTCAAAATCATGGTTGTGATAGGCTAACTGAATTCCGTTTTGTTTTGAAAGTTTTCCTGCATTTTCTAAAACTTCCGGAAGTTTTTGGTAGTTCCCAATGGTTCTTTCGGCTTCGGGAAGATAGGAGCAAACAGCATACTTGGAACCGATAAAATTCAAGTCTTCCAAGGTTTTATCCCAGTTTTGAAGGAGTGTTCCGTTTTCTTTATCGGTGATTCCTGTTCTGTGATGAGAGCTGATTATCTCTAAACCTGTATTTTTAAGAATAGATTTAAATTCAGTTCTGTTTTTTCCGAAGAACGTTCCATTGTAACCATAAATTTCAAGGTTTTTAAAGCCTAAAACAGCAAGTCTTTCTAATGTTTTTTCTAAATCTTTGGAAACAGCATTACGAACGGTATATAATTGTATCGCCAGATTTGTTGACGGATGATTTGCTACGGAAGCTCCACAAGAAATTCCAAGAAATCCTAATGACGAAAGTGATAAAAATTCTTTACGCTTCATAAGATTAAAGAAAGGGTTTCATTTCGTCTTCGATCTGCGTTCTCAGTTCCATCAGACGTTTTGCGTATTGTTCCTGTTGCTTTTCCTCTTCCGTTTCGGGAATCCATTTGGGAACGGGAAGTTTTTTACCGTTTTCGTCAACAGCTACAAATACAATGATACAATGTGTTTTCTTATCAAATTGAGGCTGTTTCAGGTTCCTAGAAAAAACATTGATGGAAATATGCATACTCGAAGAACCGGTATAAATTACCTGCGCTTCAACCTTTACAATTTCACCTATTTTTATAGGCTCATAAAAACGAATTCCGCCTACATAAACGGTTACCGAATAATTTCCACTCCAGGTTGTTGCACAGGCGTAACCTGCCTGATCGATCCATTTCATCACACTTCCACCATGTACATTTCCGCCATAATTAACGTCTGACGGTTCAGAAATAAACTGAAAAGTAATAGGCTTATTGTCCATTTTTTTAATTTTTACTAAAGGTATTTAATAATTTTTGAAATTTTAAATTTTGCCTTATTTTTGGGATAAATTTAATTTATGAAGAAAGTTTTTCATCTTAATACCTGCGATACGTGCAGAAAAATTTTAGCACAGTTTGATTTATCAGACTGGGAGTTGAGAGAAATCAAAAAAGAGCCGATTACAAAAGAAGAGCTGGAAGAAATGCATAAGCAAACGAAGTCATACGAAGATTTGTTTAGCAAAAAATCGACTCAGATTAAATTGAGAGGATTGGATGTGAAATCATTGAAAGAAAAGGATTTTAAAGAGCTTATTCTAGATCATTATACGTTTTTAAAGCGCCCGGTTTTTATCACGGATAAAGAAATTTTTGTTGGAAATGATAAAAATAATGTGGAAGCTTTGAAATCATTTTTTGGAGTGGCATAGTTTCTCACAGATTTCACAGATTCTCGAATAGCATTCAAACCTCATAGGTTTTCAAAACCTATGAGGTTTTTTTGCAATTAATAGCAAAAGAAATTCAGTGAAGTTCCTAATCAATTGTAAAAACAAGGTGTTAAAGACAAAAACCTAGCCCCGATTGCAGTGAAAATCCTTTTTTGAAAAAAAAGATTGCAGCGGAAAGCGGGAAAAAGCTCCTAAAAAAGAACCGCTTCATCAGAATGATAAAGCGGTTTATATTTCATTAAAATATTTCCTTAAACAAACGGCATTTTCACCACTTTTGCAGGGATATTTTTGTTTCTTACCTGAATAAAGATTTCAGAACCAAGCTTGAAATGAGGCTTATCAACATAAGCGATTCCCAAACCGATTTTTTTCATTGGAGACTGAGTTCCCGAAGTTACCTTTCCGATCACGTTTCCTTCTGCGTCTACAACAGGGTAGTCGTGTCTTGGAACGCCTTTGTCGGTCAATTCAAAACCAACTAATTTTCTCGTAACACCTTCTTCTTTTTGTTTTGCAAAAATATCTTTAGACACAAAATCTTTGTCAAACTTCGTAATCCAGCCTAATCCGGCTTCGATTGGCGAAGTGGTATCGTCAATATCCATTCCGTAAAGACAAAACCCTTTTTCCAGTCTCAAAGTGTCTCTTGCAGCCAATCCGCAAGGAATAATTCCTTCTTCTGCACCTGCCTCGATGATGGCATCCCAAAGTTTTTCTGCAGCATCGTTCATAAAATAAATCTCAAAACCACCGCTTCCTGTATAACCTGTATTTGAAATGATAACATCGCTTACGCCAGCAACAGAACCTACCGTAAAATGATAATATGGAATTTCAGAAAGATTAGTTTCTGTTAATTTCTGAAGAATTTCAGTTGCTTTCGGTCCCTGAACTGCCAATAAAGACATTTCGTCTGAAGCATTGGTCATTTTTGCCCCGAAAGTGTTGTATTTTGAAATGTGATTCCAGTCTTTATCGATATTTGAAGCATTTACCACCACAAAGTATTTTTCGTCATTCATTTTGTAAACGATCAAATCATCCACAATTCCTCCGTTTTCGTTCGGAAGACAAGAATATTGTGCTTTTCCGTTTTCTAAAACATCTACATTGTTCGTCGTCACAAACTGCAAAAGATCTTTTGCACCTGCTCCTTCAATGAAAAACTGTCCCATGTGAGAAACGTCAAACAAACCTGCTTTTTCTCTTACTGCAAAGTGTTCTTCCGTAACTCCGGAATATTGTACAGGCATTTCAAATCCTGCAAAAGGTACTATTTTCGCTCCCAAAGAAACGTGTTTGTCGTACAATGCTGTTTTTTTCATGTTTAAATTTAGTTTAATTTCTTTATCTAATGCAATTATTTTAACGCAAAGTCCGCAAAGTTTTTTTGGACTGCTAGCTGTTTTTAAGTTCGCAAAGGCGTTCTACTCAGCAAAGGGCATGAGGTTTTGAACCTAATTTATTTCTTAATTTTAAAACTGTCGAAAGTTTCGTTGAAAACTTTCATGTAATTGCCGTTCCAGTGTTTTTCCTGGCAATTGATGCTTATGATGAACATGTCTTTATTTTTCTGATACAACTTAGTGATCCAGAAGAGCTTTTCTTTCTCATCAAAATATTCGTACAGATATTCGGAATACCCTTTTTTGCTGCCTGTATTTTTTACTTTTTTTTCTTCATCTGAAGAATTGTATAAGGCTAAAATAAATTTCTTCACTTCAGATTTTGGCAATTCGAGATCGTGATATTCCGAAATGGTAATCGCGCCAATCTGGTTGGTCGGGAAAATATTCACGATGCCGTCATCATTCGTTGCTTTCCAGGTATCGGGCATTACAATTGAGTAATTTTCACTGTCATAAAGCTCAGTTCCCAACTGTTGCGAAAAAAGAAAGCTTGTCGCAAAAATAAAAGCGGCGAATAAAATTTTTTTCATCTGTGTCATCAAAGATTGTGTTTATATTCTTCTAAAATAATTTTGAACCATTCGGTAAACTCTTCAGGATTTTTTGCCATTTCTGTTTCCAGATCTTCCAAAGAAATAAAGCGTATTTCTTCTACTTCATCCACGTTGAGATTAAAATCCGAATTATAAATTCCTGTAAATACATGGTCGAGCTCATGCTCCCAAAGACCGCCACCAACATCTGCTTTGTAGATAAAATAAAATTTTTCTGAAAGCTCGGCTTTAATTCCTAATTCTTCGTTCAGCCTTCTTTCTGCTCCTTCGAGATAGGTTTCTCCGTTTCTTGGGTGTGAACATACGGCATTGGTCCATTTTCCGGGAGAATGATATTTTTTTTCGGCACGTTTTTGCAAAAGCATTTCTCCTTTTTCATTAAATATAAAAACCGAGAAAGCACGGTGCAGCAAACCATTGATGTGAGCCTGCTGTTTTTCCATCAGACCTAAAACCTGATCTTCGGGATTTACTAAAACTACCAATTCTTCCATTCCGACAAATTTAAGTTTAATAAATGTATTTCGGAAATTTTTGGTAAAACATCATGATTAAAAGTAAAACTAAGTCTGTTGTATGCTTAAAGCCTTACCTACTATGATAAAAACCACTGATAAAACAATAAAAAAGATCAGAATATAAAGCGAATTAATAAAAACCTGTGAATAGCCAAACTTGACAACATCCACAAAAGGATAAGGATAGAAACCGGCAAAGCTCCCACGGGTAAGAATAAAAACCAGATAAAGTAATGGATAAATTGTCCATTTAGGAATCAGTTTGTAGGATAAATCCTTCTTGTTTGCAATAAAAATCCAGTATAATAAAGCAAGAAACGGGATGATCGAATGCAAAAGTTCATCAACTATTTTCTGCATTCCTACAGGATTCCATGCAGATCGTAAAATCAATTGATAAATAAGGCCAACAACCAAAATATAAACCGTTATTGCAGTGATAATCCCTGAATTCTCTATTTTTTCAGAATTTCTGAATAATTGCAACGTAAAATGATACGCAACTATAATATTGGTAAGAATGGTAAAATAACTGAAAAATCTGATGGTCATTTCTGGTAAAGCCAGTTCAGAATTATTACACATGAGAATATATTGCATAATAATCGCAAACCATCCCAGAATAACAAAAATTAAAGAAAAAAATCTTTTCATAATCTTTCTTTTAAGTCATATTTAAATATAACTAAAAATTGATTATTTGCTTTAAAAAAATAATCAAACTGATAATTTGAATTGTTGAGCTAACTTTATGTTAATTTATTTTTAATTATTGAGGAATTGATAATGAAATTTGATTGTTTTAAAAAGAAAAATTTTAATCAAATAGATAGGATTTCCAAATTAAATGTTAAAAATTTTCTCTTATTCGTAATGTTTTAGATTGTTTTTTTAGATAAGTTAAAATTAATGCTCCTATATGAATCATATTGTGTAACTTTGCGCTTTAAAATTTTTGAACGATGGAACTAGATTATATTGAGCATATCAGTCCGATTCTAAAAGACGGAATTAAAAATTATCTGATCGATATCGACGGAACAATTACAGAAGACGTTCCAAACGAAGAGCCGGAAAGAATGGTAACCTGTGAACCATTTCCGGATGCACTGGAAACGATCAACAAATGGTATGATGAAGGTCACCAGATTTGTTTCTTTACTTCCAGAACAGAAAATTTAAAGCAAATTACAATCGACTGGCTAGACAAACACGGATTCAAATATCACAGTGTATTATGTGGAAAACCAAGAGGCGGAAACTATCACTGGATCGACAATCATCTGGTAAGAGCAACGCGATACAAAGGTAAATTTACCGACCTTATCGAAAAACAGGTAACCATCGAAGTTTTTAAAGAAGATTAAATCATAGAAAAGGTTTAAAAATTAAATAGAGAAAAGCATAAGCGCAAAATCTTTTAGTTTTTAAATCTTTTTGCATTTTAAATATAGTATTAAGCAATTATGAAAGTTTTAGCAAACGACGGTTTAGACCAGTCAGGAATCGATGCATTAACGGAGAAAGGATTTGAAGTGATTACCACCAAAGTTCCGCAGGAATTTTTATTAGATTACATCAACGAAAACAAGATCAAAACGCTTTTGGTAAGAAGTGCTACACAGGTAAGAAAAGATATTATAGATAATTGTCCGTCACTGGAAATCATCGGAAGAGGTGGAGTAGGAATGGATAATATCGATGTAGATTATGCCAGGGAAAAAGGGATTCATGTAATCAATACACCGGCTGCTTCATCTGAATCTGTAGCTGAACTTGTATTTGCCCATTTGTTTTCAGGTGCAAGATTTTTGCAGGATTCCAACAGAAAAATGCCTTTGGTAGGCGATACCGAGTTTGCTTCACTTAAAAAAGCATATGCTGCAGGAATCGAGCTGAAAGGTAAAACCATTGGTATTATCGGGATGGGAAGAATCGGACAGGAAGTTGCGAAAATTGCTTTAGGATTAGGAATGCGAGTTATTGCTGCAGATAACATGATTGGAAAAGCAAGCATCAAAGTAACATTCTACAACAATCAGTTTATCAATGTTGATATTGAAACTGAACCTTTGCATGATGTTTTAAAGCACGCAGATTTCATCACCCTTCACGTTCCGGCTCAGAAAGACGGATACATGATCGGAAAAGCGGAATTTGATATGATGAAAAACGGGGTAGCTGTTGTCAACTGCTCAAGAGGCGGTGTGATTGATGAAACGGCTTTACTTGAAGCTTTAAATTCAGGAAAAGTAAGATTTGCAGGGCTTGATGTCTTCATTAATGAACCAACACCTTCAAAAGAAGTGATTACCCATTCAAAAATTTCGGTTACTCCGCATACAGGAGCTTCAACCTTGGAAGCACAGGATAGAATCGGGCTTTCTTTAGCAGATCAGATTTCAAGTATTTTGCAGATTCAGTAATTTGCCAGATATTAAAATAAAAAAACGCCGCAAATTTCTGCGGCGTTTCTGTTATATATTATTTTTTGTTTTCAATAAATCTCTGATCTCCATTAATAATTTTTGGTCTTCAGTTGGTCCTGCAGGCGCAGCCGGAGCTTCTTCTTTCTTCTTGCCAAGGCTGTTGATCCCTTTAATCATCATAAACAAAACGAACGCAACAATCAGAAAGCTGATTACGGAAGATAAGAAATTCCCATACTTTACACCGTCCCACGAAAGTTCTGCAATGTTTTTTACATTGGCTTTTTCTAAAGCAGGATTCAAAATCAGTGGGGTGATGATGTCATCCACGAGAGATTTTACAATCGCACTAAATGCTGCACCAATAATCACACCGACAGCAAGGTCAACCACGTTACCTTTAAACGCAAATTCTTTAAATTCTTTAGCAAATCCCATAATTTATATTTTTAATTGTTTTACACAAAAGTATTATTTAATAATAGTAATCTTAAAAGTTTTCATCATTTTTTTGATTTAAATTATAATTAGTTTTAAATAATTATGGTTAAATTTAATAAAAATCGCAATCAATGAAAATATTTACAGCAGAAAATATCAGAAAAACAGATGATTATACCATTCGGAATGAGCCCATTTCTTCCGTACAGTTAATGGAAAGAGCGGCTTTAAGTTGTGTTGATTGGATTTCGGTAAATTGTAAGCAACATACAAAATTTGTAGTTTTCTGCGGTAATGGGAACAATGGTGGTGATGGTTTTGCAATTGCAAGAATGCTCTATCTGAAAGGTTTTGATGTGGATGTTTTTATCAATAAAGATAAAGTAAGTTTTTCTGAAGATGCTTTGATTAATTATAAACGGTTAAAAGATATTTCGGGAATTTCTGTCAAAGATTTCAGTGAAATCGAAAAATATAATTTTGAAAAAGCTGTTATTATTGATGCTCTTTTCGGTACAGGTTTATCCAGAAACTTACAAGGTATTTATAAAGATTTGATCGAAAATTTAAGCCTAAAAAAAAATCCTAAAATTTCAATTGATATTCCTTCAGGAATGTTTGCCGATCAGCTTAATGAAAAGAATGATGTGATCTTTAAAGCAGATTATACATTGACGTTTCAATTCTGGAAAAAAACATTTCTTCATCCCGAAACCGGAAAATTTGCAGGGAAAGCTTTTGTTTTAGATATAAAACTGAGTTACGAATTTATTGATAAAACAGAGTCAGATGATTTTGTAATCGATGATGATTTAATTTTAAAAATTTTTAAGCCTCGCGCAGATTTCACTCACAAAGGAACTTATGGCAAATCAATCATTGTTGGCGGAAGTTATGGAAAAATCGGAGCAGCAGTTCTTGCTATCAAATCCGCTTTGAAAACAGGATCGGGATTAACATTTGTTCTGGCTCCCAATTGCGGTTATGAAATTCTGCAAACCTCTGCTCCTGAAGCAATGTTTATTGAAGGCGGAGTGAAAAATATAGACACAATAGATGAACAGGAAAATGCAGTATACGGAATTGGTCCTGGATTGGGAACTGAGAAAGAAACAGAAAAAACTTTATTGAAATTTTTAGAAAATCATAAATCTCCTTTAATTTTAGACGCAGATGCGCTTAATATGATTTCTAAAAATGAAGATCATTTGAAATTAATTCCAAAAAAATCTATTATCACACCGCATCCAAAAGAATTTGAAAGGCTCTTCGGAAAAACAGAAAATTCATTTAAAAGATTAAAGGTAGCTAAAACCAAAGCAAAACAGTTCGGATTTTATATTGTTTTAAAAGATCATCACACGCAGGTTGTAAATCCTGAAGGAAAGGTTTTTTATAATATTACAGGTAATTCTGGTTTGGCAAAAGGCGGAAGCGGCGATATTCTGACGGGAATAATTACTTCACTTTTAGCTCAGAAATATTCTTCCGAAGATGCAGCAATTTTGGGAGTCTGGCTTCACGGGAAAGCGGCTGATTTGGCTGCTGAAAAACATTCAAAAGAAGCGATGCAACCGACAGATGTTATTGATGAAATCGGAAATGTCTTTCTTGATTTAAACCAAAAAGCCACAACATTGTTGTGACTTTAAGTATTTTTAAACAGTGATAATTCTAATTGCTAAAAGCCAAAAGCTATTAACATTTATTCAGGTTTTCCGTTTTCAGCTTCCGTAATTTTAAACTTTTTAGAGTAGATCATGATGACAACTCCTGCAATCATAAACGGAATTGAAAGGATTTGACCGGTGTTTAATCCTGCAAAAGAAATAAACTCGTCACCTTGAGGCTCTTTCAGGAATTCTACAAAGAATCGGATTGCCCAAAGAATAATGAAGAACAAACCAAACAGCCAGCCTTGCTGATATTTTTTGTTGGTTTTTCTGTATAAAATCCAAAGTAAAACGAATAGCAAAACATATCCTACAGCTTCGAACAGTTGAGAAGGAAAACGTGGAATCGTTACTCCGTATTCTCTGCTTTGTTGTGGGAAAAGTAAGGCAAATGGAGAGTTCGGATCTGCCGGTTTACCGATAATTTCAGAATTAAAAAAGTTACCCATTCTTACAAAAGCACCTCCTAAAGCAACTACAATTCCTAATCTGTCATAAACCCAGAACGGATTTTTCTTGATGATTTTGAATGAATAATAAAGCGTTGTGAAAATCAAAGCGATCGTAGCTCCATGACTTGCCAATCCGGAAAATCCTGTGAATTTTAAACCATTTTTCGTACTTATCGGTAAGAAAACGCTCCAGAAATCTTCCTTGAATAATTCAGGCTGATAAAAAATAACGTGTCCCATTCTTGCTCCCAGAATTGTTCCAATCAAAGTCCATGTAAAAAGTGGTTCAAGATATTTTTGGTTGACATTATCAATTTTGAACATTTTGGTCATCAAAACATAACCGAAACCAAATGCGAAAATAAACATCAGACTGTAAAAATGCAGCGTTATCGGTCCCAATTGAATTCCCGAAGTAGGATCCCAGATTTTAAAAGGAGTTTCCAAAGATATTGTGTCTCCGGAAGCGATTGGCTTTTCGGTTTTTAAAGCATATTTCAGCGTTTCGATTTTATCTTCAGGAATATTTGTAACATCTACCGGTTTAAAATCTTTATCAAAAAATTTGTAAGCAGCATTTTTGTAGCTGTTAATAAGAATTGAATTGGTGTGGAATTGATCGGCTTCTACATTAGATTTATTAAATATAATCAGTGTGTTTCCTGTTGTGTTTACAGAGGCGAATTTATTTAAATAGCTAAATTCTGTACTTGCATAAATTTTTACAGGAAATTCAGAAGAATTGATTTTTAATGTTCCGTCAGATAAACTGTCTTGGTAACTCTGTGCAAAAAAACATTGGGTAACCAAAGCAAATATCACAAGATACATTCGGAAGAAAATATTGCTCATTTCTATATTTTTAATTTGAATATTTTAATTTTTCGGAGGAACGGGATCATAACCGCTTCCGCCCCAAGGATGACATTTTGAAATTCTTTTTACACCCAGCCAAAAACCTTTGAAAATACCGTGAACCTGCAACGATTCTACCATATAATGTGAACACGTTGGTTCGTAACGGCAGTTTTTGGGAAGTAATGGCGAGATAAACCACTGGTAAAATCTGATGAGAATTACCAACGGTGATGTAATAACTTTATTGAAGGTGAGTTTCAAAACAATGCAAAAATAGAGTAAAAAAATGAAAATTAGTTTAAATTTGTTAGAAGTTTCAAACGGTAAACATATCATTTGTCTGATCAATCAGAAGGTTTTTCGATCTCGGTTCTTTATTAATGATCCTGTTTTTGTCTTAAAGTTTGTAACTATATTTAAATCTTAAATTAGAAAATCTTGAATCATAATATTCCATTAGCAGAACGATTAAGACCTAAAACATTAGACGATGTTTTGGGACAGGAACATCTTACCGGAGAAAAAGGGACGATCAGAAAAATGCTGGAGAATGATACGTTGAACTCTCTCATTCTTTGGGGACCTCCCGGAACCGGGAAAACAACGCTGGCTGAAATTATTTCGGAAAAATCAGGAAGAAAGTTTTTTAAACTTTCTGCAGTTTCTTCGGGCGTGAAAGATGTACGCGATGTCATTGAAGACGCCAAAAAGCAAAATCTTTTTTCGGGAAAATCGCCGATTCTTTTTATTGATGAAATTCATCGTTTTAACAAATCTCAACAGGATTCTTTGCTTCATGCAGTAGAAAAAGGTTGGGTGGTTCTCATCGGTGCAACAACCGAAAATCCTAGTTTTGAAGTAGTTTCGGCATTGCTTTCAAGAAGTCAGGTTTACATTTTGAAAGCTTTAAGCTATGAAAAACTGGAAGAACTGATTGATATTGCCTCTGAAAGATTTAATAAAGATGAAAACACAGATTTCATTATTAAAGAAAAGCAAGCATTTATACAATATTCGGGTGGTGATGGCAGAAAGCTGATCAATTCTGTAGAATTGGTTCTTAATCAGTTTAAAAATTCTTCAACCATAGAAATCACCAATGATGATGTGATGTCGGTTTTACAGGAAACGATGGCACTTTATGATAAAAATGGAGAACAGCATTACGATATTATTTCGGCTTTCATCAAATCGATGCGTGGAAGTGATCCGAATGGTGCGGTATATTGGTTGGCAAGAATGATTGCCGGTGGAGAAGATATTAAATTTATTGCGAGAAGAATGCTTATTCTGGCTTCTGAAGATATTGGTTTGGCAAATCCGAATGCTCTGGTCATTGCGAATAATTGTTTCCAGGCAATTAACGTAATCGGGAATCCTGAAGCGAGAATTTTACTGAGTGAAACAGCAATTTATCTTGCGGTTTCCCCAAAAAGTAACTCGGCGTATGCTGCAATTAATGAAGCTTTGGCCTTTGTAAAGAAAACCGGAAATCTTCCTGTTCCGCTTCATCTAAGAAACGCACCGACAAAACTGATGAAAGATTTAGATTATGGGAAAGAATATAAATATGCTCATTCCTATGAAGGAAATTTTGTAGATCAGGATTTTCTGCCGGAAGAAATTAAAGACATCAAATTTTATGAGCCGGGCAATAATGCAACTGAAAAGAAAATTTATGATGAGCTTAAGAAAAAATGGAGCGACAAATATTAAATAAAAACGGATGTCTCAAAAGGCATCCGTTTTTATTTAATAAATTATTTTAATCACTATTTTCTTGTACTCGTAATAAACAAAGTTTTTACGCCATTATAGTCTTTTACTTCTAGATTTTGTGCAATTTCTGAATAGACTCTCATATTGGTGTCTTTAAATTCATATCCTTCAACAAATACCGGAGTATCTTTTGGAAGATTGCTTTGCTGATTAAAAGAAGCTAAGCTGATATTATCGAATGGACTAACGTTGTTTTTGAATTTCACTTCAGTAAGTCCCTGGTCAGCTAGAAAACTGAATTTTTTTAGCTTTTGAGGCAGACTTGCTGCAGTTTTATAAACTTGCGTACTTTGAACAAAGTCTTTTTGGCTTTCAAACATCGCAACCGTTCCTATCATATCTCCCGATACTGCAAATTTTACATTAGGGTTTTTCTGTGCAAATAGAGTAGCAGAAGCAAAAATAAATAAAGAATATAGAATTTTTTTCATAATTAATAATATGAGCGTTAAAAACGTGATAAATGTACTTATATTTTATGAATTGTCAATGAATTTTTTAAATAATTTGTAAAATATTGATGAATAATAGTCTTTCGTTGATTTTATTAGCCCCATCAATAAGATTTTAGCATTTCTATTAATAAAATTTACTTGAATAATTCATAATAAGTTTAAAAAATTAAAGAACTTCTTCCTTCCAGTTTTCTTCAATGAGCTTCATTAAAAAGTCTGGGCATTTCATCACTTTGTTGGTTTTTGCGTTTAAAAAGAAAAGAGTAGTGGAAGCTTCAGTAATTTTAATTCCTTCTTCATTGTAAATTTCATATTCAAATTCAATTCTCACTCCCGGAATTTTTCTCATAAATGTGTGAATTTCTAATTTCTGATCGTATAGTGCTGGTTTTAAATACTTAATTTTATAATCAGAAACAGGTAACCAGATTCCGTTATTTTCGATCTCATCGTAAGAGATCCCGATGCTGCGAAAAAGTTCCACGCGCCCGAGTTCGAAATACGTTGCGTAATTTCCGTAATAAACATATTTCATAGGGTCTGTTTCTGCGTAACGTACTCGTAATGAGTGTTTTGAGTGTATCATTTTAAGCTTTAAATTATACATACAAATATATTTTTAAATAATCAATATGCGAAATATTTTTTTTTGAAAATAAAAAATGAGACCTTTGTCTTCCTCCTAAAAACGACTAACCAAAGAATTAATCAGGGCATAAAAATGAACGAAAATTTAATGATGATATGGCAGAAATGCCTTCAGTTTATGCGAGATAATCTCAACGCGGCTGAAGATAATTCTGATCTTAAAAAACTTGAAAAATCTTTTGATTTACTATTCGACAAAGTACAACCGATTTCGTTGGTTGAAAATAATCTTACGTTGATGGTACCGAGCGATTTTTACAAAGAATATATTGAAGATAACTATCTGTCATTGCTTTCTGCTGCCCTGAAGAAAAACATTGGTAAAGGCGTTAAACTTTGGTATTCGGTAATGGAAAACAAGCCGAGCGGTTTAGAAAAACCAGTTACCATGAATATGAAAGGGAAATCTGTTCCCACACCAAAAGTTCAGGAGACTATGCCTCAAGGTTTTTCAGGTAATATTGTTAATCCTTTCGTGGTTCCGGGAATCAAAAAAGTAAACATCGATTCGAATCTGAAAGCTGATTTTTCTTTTGACAATTATGTAGAAGGAGAAAGCAATAAATTCGCATCAACTGTTGCTAAATCGATAGCAAAAAGACCGGGAGCAACTGCTTTTAACCCATTATTTTTATACGGAGGTTATGGTGTTGGTAAAACACACTTAGGTCAGGCGGTAGGTTTAGAAGTTAAAAACCAGTTTCCTGATAAAGTAGTTCTTTATTTGTCATCCGAAAAGTTTATTCAGCAGTTTATTTCAGCAGCGAAAGCTCATAAGCAGACAGAATTTGCCAATTTTTATCAGATGGTGGATGTTTTGATTATTGATGATATTCAGTTCCTTTCCGGTAAATCTGCAACGCAGGACAGCTTCTTCCATATTTTTGATTATCTGCACCAGAACGGGAAACAAATCATTCTTACCTCAGATAAAGCTCCTGTTGATATTATGGATATTCAGGACAGAATTGTATCCCGTTTCAAATGGGGACTTTCTGCAGAGATCAAATCTCCGGATCTTGAAACCAGAAAAAAAATTATTGAAGACAAATTAAGCAGAGACGGTATCGTTCTTACCGATGATATGCTTGATTTTCTTGCTGCGGAAGCAAAAACCAACGTAAGAGAACTGATCGGTGTGATCAATTCGGTGATTGCTTATTCTACAATTTATAAATCAGACTTAAGTCTTGAGCTATTAAAAGAAACGATCAATAAGATTGCGGCAAATCAGAAAAAGATCATCAATATTCCATACATTCAGGAAATTGTTTGTGACTATTTCGGAATTAAAAGAGAGCAGCTTTTATCGAAAACGAGAAAAAGAGAAATCGCACTTCCGAGACAATTGGCAATGTATTTTGCAAAAGAATTTACCAATGCTACATTTACCAAAATTGGTGAAGAAATGGGTGGAAAAGACCACTCAACCGTAATGTATGCCTGCGAAACAATTAAAGATGTTTCTAAAATTGATAAAGAAGTAAAAAAATACGTAAAAGAACTTACTGAGAGAATCAAAAGCTAAGTTCTATATTAAAATATTTTAAGAAGGGGAATAAATCTATTCTCCTTTTTTTATTTAGTTTTGTTGCAGAATTTAATCTGAATTTTTTTAAATTGTATCAATGAAAATTTTAATGGTTTGCCTCGGAAATATCTGTAGAAGTCCGTTGGCAGAAGGAATTATGAAATCTAAGCTTCCTGAAAACTTTCAGGTGGATTCGGCGGGTACGATTAATATGCACGAAGGAAGCCGTCCCGATAAAAGATCAATAGAAGTCGCCTCAAAAAACGGGATTGATATTACATCGCAATGTTCAAGACCAATTCAGCCGTCAGATTTAGATGAGTATGATAAAATTTTCTGTATGGATAAAAATAATCTTCGTGATGTACTTTCATTGGCGAAAACAGATCAGCAGAAAAGCAAAGTTTCTTTATTGATGCAGGATTTATTAAACTTAAAACATTTTCCACTTGAAGTTCCGGATCCTTATTGGAGCGGTTCGGAAGGATTTGATCAGGTTTTCAGTCAGATTGATGAAGCTTGTGAAATTATTTCAAAAACCATATTAAAATCTCAAACTCAACCTAAATCTTAGTCTAAAATCATGCTTTTTTTACTTCCCGCATATCTTTCAGAAAATACTTCCATCAGTCATTTTGCTCCTGTAATCAAAGAATATATCATGCAGACTGACTACTTTTTTGTTGAAAACGAAAAAACAGCAAGAAAAGTGGTGAAATTTTTTGCACCTGAAAAAAAACAGTCAGATCTGAAGATTTTTCTTTTAGATAAATATACCGAAAATACAGATATTAAAGAAGCTCAGGAACTAATGATGAAAGGTCAGGATTTCGGATTACTTTCAGAAGCCGGACTTCCTTGTATTGCAGATCCGGGAAATCTGATGGTAAAATGGTGTCATGAGAAAAATATCAGAGTGATCCCGATTTCAGGACCGTCGTCTATTATTTTAGCTTTAATTTCGAGTGGTTTCAATGGACAGGAATTTACTTTTAATGGCTATCTTCCGATTGATAAAAGCGAAAAGAAAAAACAGATTTTATATCTTGAATCCATGGTTCAGAAAACCGGTTATTCCCAGATCTTTATGGAAACACCTTATCGAAATAATGTTCTTTTCGAGGATTTAATTAAATTTTTATCACCCAACACAAAACTTTGCATTGCTGCAAATATCAACGATCCGGAACACGAGTTTATCAAAACAAAAACAATAAAGGACTGGCAAAAGCAAAAGCCGGAACTGCATAAAATTCCGGCGGTATTTGTTTTAGGGAAGTAGGTTTTTCTCGCAGATTTTGCTGATTACGCAGATTTTTTTAATATCAATCATAATCTACTAAATTTATATAAGTAAAGTCACAAATTATTCACAACTCTTTTAATATTATCTAAAATATTAGCAGTATTAAAATTGACTAATAAACCCAATTTCTTATTTGAAAGTTTGAGATAAGTTTGCAATTGCTTAAAATGAATATCTTCGAGATTTTTCACGGATTTTAATTCAAGAATTACTTTGTCTTCTACTAAAATATCAATTCTGAAATTCAGATCAAACTTTTTATTATCATAAATAACAGGAAGTGATAATTCTGATTTTATTTCTAATCCATTCTCTTGAAGCTCGTAAATTAGGATCTTCTGATAAATGTTTTCTAATAAACCCGGACCAAGATTGTTGTAAACATTAAAGATGCATTTTCTTACGATGTAAGAAATTTCATTTTCATTCATTTGTTTTTTTATGAAATTAGTAAAATTTCTATAATTATTAAAATTAATTCTCTTACTAATATGTTTTCAAAGTTTAATCTGCGAAATCAGCAAAATCAGCGAGATAAAAAAAACTAATTATTCTGTGAAATGTTTCTTTCTATTTCTCCATTTTCTCCAAAGTAAAATAACAATCGGAATCAGCAAAAAGAAAGGCCAGAAAGAAATTATTCCAAGGAAAAAAGCGATAAAACTGTTCCAACCCTCGGTAAAAGAATCTCCAAAGCGACTACCAAAACCAACTTTTGAAGTGGCAGAACTTCTTGCTTTTTCTTTATATAAAACCAGATTCAACGTGCTGTAGTTTACACGATCATCAATGAAACGAAGTCTTCCTTCAGCGATATCTATTTCGTCTTCCAGCTCACGAATATTCTCCTGAATTTCCAGCATATCTTTCGTAGTTTTTGCACTTCGAAGCATATCACGATATTTTTCAAGATAGATTTTTTTGTTGTTTAATTTTATCGAAACGTCGGTATATTCTTCCGTCACATCATCCGAAGAAATATTTTTAGATAAAACCGAACCGATTACATTGGAAAAAGAATTTACCAGAGCATCAAAATTCTTGTGCGGAACTCGAATCGTTAAAAACGATTTTTCATCTACATCAGTATTGGTAAAACGTTCTGTCTGGATATAAGCATTATTCTTTTTTACAATTTCACTGGTTTGATTCTGAGCTTTTTTAATATCTCCAACCTGAATTTCTATTTCACAGTTTTTAATAATTTTTTTTGCAATGACATTGTTTTTTGGTGCATAAATGTTAGGTTCTTCGTTTATTGCTTTAGCAGAAATCATTGCACTTTTCGGAAGTTCTTCTTTAGGTGGAGGTGGAGTTTCAAATACAATAGAAGCATCAACTTTGTCGTCTTGTACTTCGAGAAGATTTGCCTGAACTTCATGAGAATTTTCAGATTTGTTACAATGAACGAAAGTTATGAATGAAAGGGCAATAAAAATGTTTTTCATAAATCAGTTTTTGGGAACTTCAGCAAAAACTATGCATAAAATTCAGAATTACTTTTCTATTTTTATGGAATGAAAAAAAGTCTTTTAGCATTCACTTTATTACCATATTTCATTTTCGCTCAGGAAACCCCGAAACTGACAGATGAAATGGCGATCAAATTATCTGAAAAACCACTTCATTGCATCAATCAGGAATATCCGAATAAAACAGCGCATATTATTAACAATGCGAATGAAGTTCCTTTAACTCCAAAGGATCTGCATCCCAGTTTTTATGGTTGTTTCGATTGGCACAGCTCTGTTCACGGTCATTGGATGTTGGTTCGCTTATTAAAGACAAAACCAAACTTATCTGTTGCAAAAGACATCGAGAATATTCTTGACAATTCATTCAAAAAAGAAAATCTTCAGACTGAAGCCGATTATTTCACAAAATATCAGCTTACAACAACTTTTGAAAGAACTTACGGTTGGGCTTGGCTGCTAAAATTAGATGAAGAATTAACAACCTGGAATCATCCTAAAGCTAAAATATGGCATCAGAATTTAAAACCGTTAACAGATAAAATTCTGAATTCATGGAAAGCGTATTTGCCAAAACAGACATATCCGAACAGAACGGGAGTTCATCCAAACACTGCCTTTGCCATGGCTTTTGCAATTGATTGGGCAAGAGCTAATAAAGATAGCGGCTTTGAAAATCAGTTAATTGAAAAAGCAAAATATTTTTATTTAAAAGATGAAAAAACACCGGCTTATCTTGAACCGGATGGTTCCGACTTCTTTTCTCCAAGTTTAGAAATTGCAGATTTAATGAGAAGGGTGCTTCCTCAGAAAGATTTTGTACAATGGCTGAATAAATTCTACGAAAAACGAAGTTTAGAGAATATCGAAAAAATTCCTGTTGTAAGTGATCTGAGTGATTACCAAACCGTACATCTCGTTGGCTTATCTTTTTCTAAAGCATGGTGTATGAAAGGAATTGCAAAATCTCTTCCGGACAATCACCTTTTAAGAAAGGATTTCCAAAAAACGGCAACCGTATTTTTGAATAATGGTCTTCCGTTGCTTTTTCAGGGGAATTACGGTGGTGATCACTGGTTGGCAAGTTTTGCAGTTTACGCTTTGGAGGATTAAAAGGCTGGAAGTTTGATGATGGATGAGGGAAGTTATTAAAACCTGAAAAAACTTTCAACATTTTGATTAGAATCAATATCTGATTCCAAGTTTTTTAAGAAAAAAACTCAAAAGCCATATCGGACCAATTAAAAGAAACTGAAGATCTTTTAAGAAGGATGGTTTTTTGCCTTCAATTTTATGTCCTACAAATTGTAAAATCCATGTAATTACAAAAATGGTAAGATAAAAAATCCATGATTTTGTTCCGAATGTGACATTAGCCAACGAAACAAAATGCTCCATCAAAAGCATTATAAAAATCATGATGATCGCAATTCGCCAAGACAGTCGGAAATAAAAAATTGTAACTAATGTTAATGCAACAAAACTTGCCACATTTAGAAATCCGTAATATTTCAGGTAAATATTTGGAGTCGGAATGTAAGAAATAAAACCTAAAATCGTCCAGAAAATCAGTGGTACGCAAATCCAGTGAATCAGTTTATTGGTTGCGTTTCTGTGGCTCTCGCCATATTCTGCAAGTAACAAATCAATCTTTCTCATATCAAAATTTGGGAACACTAAAATAATAAAATTTTGCAACCGCTCAAGAGATTGCTTACATTTGTTTTATGTCTGTTTTAGAAAAATTCGGGGTTGAGATTTTTACGCAGGAAACCATTCATCATAGAATCTCGGCGGATAAACCCTTTCGTCCGGATAATCCTGCGTTTTTATTTATCAAAAGCGGAACGATAAAGCTACGCCAACATCTCAGCGACCTTGAACTGACAGCTAATACTTTCATCGTAACAGACCCGCAAACTGTGTATGAATTGATTTCTATCAGTGATGATTTTCAGTCGAGGATGGTTTCTTATAAACGCGAATTTATTTCTGCTCTATCGTTGAAATTTAATAGATTGATTACCTATCGTTATTTCCGTCAGCAAATGAATGTAGGTGTTCCGTTTTCGCAGGATGACCTGGATGTGGTTTGGAAAAGTGTCAATTTTTTAAAATATATTCTCGATTCTGAAACAGAAATGACTTATAAAAAAAAGATTGTGGAGCATCTTTTTTCGGTTTTTTGCTATCAAATGGCAGGAATTATTTCTAAGGAAGACACCAATGCGATGAATCAGATGTCTAGACAGGAAGAAATTGTTTTTTTATTCCTAAGTGATTTGTCAAACCATCATCTAAATAGCCGCAATGTAGAGTTTTATGCAGAACGGCAATCAATGACAACCAGACATCTTTCATCGGTCGTAAAAACAGTTACAGGAAAGACAGCAAGTGAGATTATTGCTTCAATCGTAGTGAATGAAGCCAAAGTCTATTTAAATTCTTCTAAAATGCCTGTTTCAGAGATTTCTTCAGTTCTCGGTTTTAGTGATCAATATTCATTTTCGCATTTTTTTAAGAAGCATTTAGGAATGAGCCCGACTCAGTACAGACAACAATATCAATAAGTAAATCCTACATTTGAACATCTTTTTCCAAAATTCAAACATTTGTTTGAATCTCTAACCGGCCTAACTTTGCATCTGTAAAACAAGGTAAAATGGTTAAGAATATAAAAACAGCACTATCAGTTTTGATAGGCGTCTTTCCTGCCCTATTTTTTTCCCAAGAAATAAAACAGATGACTGCAAATGATGTTGCAGAACTGGCTGTAGAAAATCATCAGCAGCTGAAAGTTTCTGCTCAGAATATTGATATTGCAAAACAAAATATCAACGTAGCAAAACTTCAGAAATTACCAGTCATCACAGCTTCTATGAGCCAGTTTTATTTAGGAGATATGGTGGCAATCGATAAAGATTTTTCAAATTCTACTAATATTTCAATGCCTCACTATGGAAGTTCTTATGGTGTACAGGCGACTCAGTTGATTTTTAAAGGTGGTTTGGTAAACAAATCGATCGAATTGGCAGGACTTCGTGAGCAACTTTCTAAGCTGGATTTAGAAAAGAATAAACAGGATGTAAAATTTTTAGTAATTTCTAATTATCTGGATGTTTATAAAATGATTAACCAGCAGGAAGTTTTTCAAAACAATAAAAGGCTTGCTCAGGAAAGACTGAAAAATATTCAGAAATTTTATGAGCAAGGAATGGTGACAAGAAATGAAATAATTCGTGGTGAACTCGCCATTAAAAATCTGGATCAGGGGATATTAACTTTAAAAAACAATCGGAAAATTCTTAATTATAATTTGAACATTGCTTTAGGTTTAAATTCTGAGACCGAGATCATTCCTATAGAAAGTTTAGAGAATAAAGAATCAGGAATCGGGATAGATTATTATTTCGATCTCGCTTATCAGAGCAGTCCTTCAATTAAATCTGCAAAAACGAATATTGATGTTGCAGACAAAAATATTGAAATTATAAAAACCGATAAAATGCCTACGCTTGCCGGTTTCGGAGGATATACTCTACAAAGACCGATTACCACCAGAAATCCGGTTTTGGATATGTATGCAGGAGGTTGGCAAACCGGAATTTCTTTGAGCTATAATATTGACAATTTATTCAAGACCAAAGAAAGGGTAAAGCTTGGTGAAATTCAGAAAAACCAAGCAACGGAAACCCTGACTTTAGCCCAACAGAATATTAACATGGGTGTAAATGCAGCGTATGTGAAATATCAGGAATCTATACAACAGGCTGAAATTCTTAATGATGCTAAAAGATTGGCAGAAGAAAACTACAAGATTACGGAAGCCAAATATTTGAATCAATTGGCGGTACAGGCAGAAATGATCGATGCGCAGAACCAAAAACTACAGTCTGAATTGGATTATGCCAACGCAGAAATCAATGTGCTTTATCAATACTACAACCTTCTGAAATCTACCGGAACACTTTAATTTTTAAAACTGAAAACAATGGAAAACAAGGAACAAAATACATCATCTGCACCTGCACAATCTACTGTTGCAGCAAAAAAGAAAGAGAACAAGAAAAATAAAATCAGAGCTATCATTTCAAATGTTATCGTTTTTGCGATAATTGGTTTTGGATTATATTGGTTGGTTCGCCAGTACTTTCACATCGGTGATAAAACCTATACAGAAGCAGCTCAGGTCGAAGAATTTATCAATCCGATCAACACAAGAGTTTCGGCTTATATTAAAGAGATAAAATTTATTGAGCATCAGAAAGTAAAAAAAGGAGACACTTTAATCATTCTTGACGATCGTGAAATCTTGACACAACTCGGTCAGGCTGAAGCGGCTTATCAAAATGCTTTGGCTCAAAGAACAGCTACAAGTTCATCCGTGAATACAGTTTCAAATAACGTGAGCGTGATGGAAGCAAATATTGCGGGTGCAAAAGCCAGACTTTGGAATGCTGAACAAAATTTAAACCGATATAAAAATCTATTGGCTTCTGAGGCAGTTACCAGACAACAATATGATCAGGTAAAAACTGAATACGATGCACAAAAAGCGGCTTACGAAGCTTTTGCTAATCAAAAACAATCGGCAAACCTTTCTACAACAGAAGTTAAAAGTAAATTGGGAATTAATGATGCCGAAATTAAAAGAACGAAATCTGCTCTGGAGATGGCTAAAATCAATCTTTCTTATACCGTGATTACAGCCCCTTATGATGGAATTATGGGAAGAAGAACGATTTCTGAAGGACAACTGATTCAACCTGGTCAACAGGTTGCAACAATTGTTTTGAATGGACAAAAATGGGTTACCGCTAACTTTTTAGAAAGTCAGATGCCGAATATTAAAATAGGAGAAAAAATAATGATGAGTGCCGATGCTTTGGGCGGACAAAAATTTGAAGGTGTTGTAACGGCAATTTCTGCAGCAACCGGTTCAAAATACTCAAATGTTCCGACCGATAATTCTACAGGTAATTTTATCAAAGTTCAGCAAAGAATTCCTGTAAGAATAGAGTTTACAAATTCCAACAAAAAAGAAAATGTAGATCAGCTAAGTGCGGGAATGAATATGAATGTTTCTATTAAAGAGCCGATAAAAAAGTAAGAAAAAACAAGTGAAAAAGAGACATGTAAAAAGTTGAAATAAACAATTACGTGGATACACTCTGAAAATATAATCACAAGAATAAAGATTCTGCGGAATCACGAAGTGATTCAATACTAATAGTCGTAGGTGAAACCTATGGAATAAATACAAAGCGTGAAAAGAACCACGGAGAGGTTCACAATTTGGCTCTTTTTCCTTGGTTCTTAAAAATAAAATTATGTACAATCAAGGTCTTTTCAGCAAATGGGTTCCGAAGCCGATTCAGCTTTTTGTGCTGTTTCTGATAACGCTTATTGCAATGCCGGTAAGTGGAGTTTACGCGGGAAGTTTAAGTTTTATGGTAGGTGATACAGGAGCACTCAGCGAATATTATATGTGGGCAAACTATGCCACAACAGTTGGGATGGGCGCTGCAATGCCTATCGTTTTGAGAGCTAAAATGCGTTTCAAAGTAAGAGATAAAGTAGTGGCTTTACTTGTATTGATAGGCTTTTTAAGTTTTATTAATGCCACTACCTCAAATCCTATGGTCATTGTTTTTACATCATTGATTTTAGGATTCTTCAAAACATTTATTACAATTGAAGTTTTTCTTCCATTAATGGCGATGATGGGAGGAAGAGGGATATTTTACGGTGTTTTTTACACCTTTATTCTTATTACAACGCAGGTGGCGAATTATTATGCGGTAGAATTTTCTATCATCTATAACTGGCGACAGTTCCTCATTTTTGTAGCAATTCTGTGTTTCATAGTAGCAATGATTTGTTGGGTAGTGATGCACAATAAATATTTTGCATTGAAAGTTCCGTTGCATTACATCGACTGGCTAAGTATTCTTCTATTTATTTCCACATTTATGTTTTCGGCATATGTTTTCTCGTTCGGCAAACAACAGGATTGGCTCAACTCTCAAAATATCATCAACGCAAGTATTGCTGCATTTGCGAGTTTTGCCTTAATGGTAATTCGTCAGGCTACATTAAAAAGACCATATCTGTCATTCAAAATATTTACACGAAACAATGTGCAGGTTGGGTTATTCCTTTTACTATGTCTCGGGATGTTTCTGGCAACCACTTCGCTTCAGAATATATTTTCGGTAGGAGTTTTAGGATATGACCAATTAACAAATGCCAAACTCAATATAATGATGATTCCGGGAATGTTATTGGCAGGAGTTTTAGCAGTGTATTGGTTTAAAAAAGAAAAGAAACTCAAGTTTTTCATCTTTGCAGGATTTTCTTCGATGGTGGCGTACTGCATCATTATGTATTTTTCGATGGTGCTCGAGTTTAGTTATGAAAATTGGTATATGCCAATGTTCTTAAAAGGATTTGGGATGTGTTCGCTTTACATTTCGGTTTGGTATTACGCTTTAGATAAGCTAGACATCAATGATATGTTGCCGGCAATCGGGTTGTTTTTGCTTTGGCGTTCCTTTGTGACGGTCGGTCTTTTCTCCGCAATATTTTCGTGGACTCAATATCAGTTTCAGATTGAGAGCCTCGGAGATTTGGCAGTTTACATGGATGGAATGACGCTTAATGCACAACCCAATTTCAGTCTGAAAACCATTCAGCTTAATGCGATGATTGTAGCCAACAAAAAACTGTTCGGATATATTGTACTTGCCGGTTTTGGAATTCTAATTTTCGTAATAACCCATCATTTCGGATATCCTAAATTCACTTTAGATAAGCTTGTAAGACTTTTTGGCGGTAAATCGGTCGTTGCCCGAAAACGGTTGAGAGAAAGAAAAAAATTAGCAGAAAGCCTGAAAGATGGTGCCGGTTCTGCAGTATAAATACCTTGTTTTCATGTGCAAAGTCCTTTTTTTATCGTAAAATAGGGCTTTGCTTTTTTTAGGAGCTATTTCCAGCTATCCACTATATTTTTTGTTCCGCTCCGCTTCACAAAAGGATGCCGTTTCTATCTGGGCTAGGAAATCAGGTGTTCTTTTAACTGAAAGAGAACACAACAAAAAACGCTTCATGAAACCACCCCGTCTTCTCCATTCTGTCGAATCCACCCCTCCAAAGGAGGGGAATTCTATTCAGGTATTGAAAAATTTACCTCAAGGTTGAAAAGTACGAATTATCCTTCCGGAAAGTTATTTATACCCCTGTTTGAAGCTTTCCGTTTTAAGGAAATTTTTAACCGATAATTTTTGTAAATAAAATGCATCCATATATCACTATTTGCCACATTCAGGATATTGTCTACATTTGTGGGGTAATCTTCACAAAGACATGAAAAATATATTCTTATTCTTATTTCTTAGCATTTCACTTTTATCATATTCACAGGACAATTATGTGCATTCCATCACCAAAAAACAGCAGTTCCTGAATCTTGCCGGAAAACCGCTTACCGACAAATTTACCAATATGAAATCGGTAAAAGTGGTGTATGATTACAACAGCAAAAAAATGTACTTTTTCAACAGTACAAAATACACCTATCATTACGAATTTTGCGTTGAAGTTTTAGGATATGCTCAAGATAATGGCGAGTTCAACAAACGTTCTTACAACCCAACCAATAGTAGAGATTACCTTCTTGCTAATATTAATTATCTTGAAGATTCAGATGATTGGGTGATGGAGCTTGCTGCTTCCGACGAAATGAACGCAGGACTCATTAATTTCTTTTATAAAGAAGTCAGCAAAAATGTTTTTTTTAAAGATAAGCTTAAATTTTATCTGAATTCTCCTCATGTCATTGTTTTAAATTCAAAAAATCAACTGAAAATCCCAACCGTTTTCTCGGATTTTATCTTTAAAAGAATTACCGAACAGTCAATAGAAAATGCTAACAATGTTGGGATTCTTAAAAAATATGATTTACAGAAGAAGGAAGATTTTAATCCTAAATCAGATGAAATCATCATCATCAATACCACTCCTGAATTTATCCCAACCGTAAAAGGAATTATCATTACTGAACTTCAGACCCCTTTAAGCCATTTGGTTTTACTGGCAAAAAACAGAAATATTCCGGTGTATGTCGATACGAAAGTTTGGGATAAGCAATCGGTGAATAATCTTTTAGGAAAAAAAGTTGAGCTTATCACGAAAGAAAATTCATATTCATTAAAAGCATCACAGAAGCCGATTGTAACGAAAAAAGCAGTGAAGGAAATTATTTTACAAAAAGATCTATCGGTAACTGATCTAATAGATTTAGAAAAAGCAACACCATTAAATATTGTTCATTCAATCGGCTCAAAAGCAACAAACCTCGGACTTTTAAAACAGATTCAGAAAGAAATGAAATCCTTTAAAACACCTGAATACGCTTTTGCAATTCCTTTTTATTATTTTGACCAGCATATTAAAGAAAACAATTTTCAGGATAAAATCAATGCTTTGTATGCGATTCCTAAAGACTCCGTAAAACTTTTAGAGAAAGAACTGAAAGCTTTTAGAAAAACAGTTAAAGATTCGAAGGTAAATCCTGAGCTTTTGAAAAAGATCGAAGAAAAGCTGAATGCACAAACTGATTTTAAAAACTTCAGGTTCCGGTCTTCAACCAATGCCGAAGATATGGAAGGTTTCAACGGAGCCGGGTTGTATGATTCTAAAACAGGTATCATCGGTGATGCCGATAAAACGATAGAAAAAGCTATTTTGGATGTATGGTCAAGCTTCTGGAATTTCCGTGCGTTTCAGGAAAGAGATTTGTTTGGAATCAATCATGAAAGCTGCGCAATGGGAGTTTTGGTACACCGTTCTTTCCCTGATGAAAAAGCAAATGGCGTTTTGGTGACAAGAAATTTATACCGTGACAAATATGCAGGAATTACCGTCAATGTTCAGCTGGGTGAAGAATCCGTTGTAAAACCAGAACCTGGAGTAACCTGCGATGAATTTTACTGTCACAATTTCAATTTTTTAGGATCTTTTGTGGTTGATTACCGTTCGACATCGAGCCTCAACAAAGGAAAGCCGATCCTTAGCGAAACCGAAATCAGAAAACTGTTTGATATTTCTCCGGTTTTGGAGCGTAAAATGTATCTGCTTTGGCAGAAAAGAAAAATGGCAAAGAAAAATTATCCTTTGGATATTGAATTTAAATATTTAGGAGACCAGAAGCAATTGTATATTAAGCAGGCAAGAGCTTACATGGATTGATTTTGTTTAGATATCTCTCGCAGATTTGGCTGATTTCGCAGATAATTGTATTTGAAAATCTGTATAATCTCCTAAATCAGCGAGAGACTTTTTATTAAAAGTGTGTTTGTCATTCCATAGGAATCCAAATCTTGAGATTACTACAGAATGACAAATTTTATGATTACATTAAATTCTTAATAACAAAATTCTAATGCGAAACCTTTAAAATCACAATATTATCATTCAGGTTAATACTTTTAATATTATAACTGAAATTTTTAAGCTTGGTTTTTTCAGTAAGAACTCTTTTTCGCTCTGATTCTTCCAGCTGAAGAAAATCCAAAGAAGAAATAACCTCAATCGAACTTTTCTCGGAAACAATAGGTGATTTTTTCTCGAAGTAATTTAACACCAAATAAATTACAACAATCGAAATATTAATTCCTAAAAGAATTTCAAGATTTTTAATGGGTAAAAGTCCGTCTAAGAGGGAAAGTGTAATCGAAACAAACAGAAAAACGATCGTCTGAATCGTAAATGTTTCCGTTCTGAAGCGGAGAATCGAAAAGATGGCAAAAAGCCCGAAACCTACACCAAGACTGTACTCTGCTTTTGTAAAAACCAGACACATAAAAAACGTACAAACACTGATTAATCCCAAAAGTGGATGCAATCGGATGTTACGGTTCCTGTTTGAAAAATAATAAAGGGTGAAAATCGATAAGCAAAGTATCGCTAAGCGTTCAAAAAGTTCCTGTAGTTCCAAAATTGTGCTTTAATTTCTGACAAATATACAATTTAGAATGAATCAATAATCGTAAATGTTTTTTTAATAAATATAGCGCTCCTACGGAGCGCCATACATCTTAATATATTATAGGTCTACACACATATTGCTCCTACGGAGCAAAGTAAAATTAATTCCTAAACAGTTGTCTTACATCTGCAGAATCAAAAGTATAGGTTGCACTGTTTTCAGACTTGTCCAATTTCTTGCTGATTGTCAAAGCCCAAAGAACTAATTCTTTTAAGAAGTTTTTATCATCATCACTGTAATCAGATGCATTTTCTTCCACTACGGTTGTCAATGGCGCGGTTTTATTCAGTTTTGCATAGAATTGTTCGTCGGTATCTCCATAATTTAACTCCAGCTGATTTTTATTAAACCATTGAATCAAATCGGTGTAAGGAGTTTTAATTCCTTCTTTCTCCAATTTTGAAATGCGAGGAAAAATACTTTCAAACTGATTCATAACAGCTTTGTCAATCAGAATTTTTGCTACGTAATCTGCACCTTCCTGTTCGCCTTCATACACCAATTCGATTTTTCCGGTAATCGATGGAATAATCGACATAAAATCTAGCAATCGGACAGAAGTCTTTTCAGCTCCGGTTTCTATTAAACGTAATTTAGCAGCTGCAACAAGGTTTTCCATCGCACTGATGGTTAATCTTGCACTCACTCCGCTTTTTTCATCAACATATTCGCTGTCACGCGCTGCAAAAGCTACTTCTTCTAAAAGATTTTTAGCCAAATCAGGAATCTGAATCTGAGCTTTGTCTTCATCAGAGATCAAAGCCTCTTGCTCTGTAATCTGTCTTGCCAGAGCAATCGATTTCGGATAATGCGTAAAAATCTGAGACCCGATTCTGTCTTTTAAAGGGGTTACAATACTTCCTCTGTTGGTATAATCTTCAGGATTTGCCGTAAATACAAACTGAATATCCAAAGGCATTCTCAATTGGAAACCGCGAATCTGAATGTCTCCTTCCTGTAAAATATTAAACAAAGAAACCTGAATTCTCGCCTGCAAATCGGGTAATTCATTCAGAACAAAAATCGAACGGTTCGCTCTCGGAATCATGCCGTAATGCAAAACTCTTTCGTCTGAATAAGGTAATTTTAAAGTGGCAGCTTTGATGGGGTCGATATCACCAATCAAATCCGCAACATTCACATCAGGAGTTGCCAGTTTTTCAAAGAACCTTTCAGAACGATGAACCCATGAGATAGGAGTTTCATCTCCCAATTCAGCAATTAAATCTCTTGCAAACTTTGAAATCGGTTGAAACGGACTGTCGTTGATTTCAGAGTCTTTCACAATCGGCATATATTCGTCTAAAAG
The DNA here is from genome assembly GCF_900116415.1 of Chryseobacterium formosense. Taxonomy (GTDB): domain Bacteria; phylum Bacteroidota; class Bacteroidia; order Flavobacteriales; family Weeksellaceae; genus Chryseobacterium; species Chryseobacterium formosense. The sequence continues at coordinate 614,160 of NZ_FPAP01000001.1, forward strand.
ACTGATCATGCTTCTTGCGATTCTCGTTTTTGCCTGACCGCGCAAACCTAAAAGATTGATATGGTGACCTGCCAAAATTGCTTTTTTTAATTGAGGAATCACGGTGTCTTCGTAGCCCCATAATCCTTCGAAAACAGGTTCTTTCGCTTTGATCTTTGCAATTAAGTTCCCCTGAATTTCCTGACTGATTGTTTTATCGGTATATCCTGAATTTTTTAATTCTTTAAATGTTGTATCGTTTTTCATTTTTGTAATGATGTAATTATTCTTTATGTTTTTAACCCAAGGTTCGCAAAGATTTTTTTGAAATACTTTATGCATATTTTTTCGTTCGCAAAGGCGTTTGACTACGTCGAATCTTCGATTTCACTCAGCAAAGGCAATATTAACTCGGCTCACTTGTTTCTTTTAACTTTTTCCTTGGCTCTTCTCAAATCCTTTTAATCCTATTTTTCTCGTAATCTTCAAAAATCATCTGTCCCAAACCTGAAAGTCCGGTTAAGAAAGCTTTTCCTTTGTTTTGAGCGGTAAATGCATTCACAAATTGACGTAAATATGGGTCTTGTGCAATCATAAAGGTCGTAATCGGAATTTTTAGTTTTCTCGCCTGTGCTGCTCTGTTAAGGCATTCCGAAACAATTCTTTCATCCAAACCAACACTGTTCATGTAGTATTCACCGTTGGGAAGCTTCAGGCAGCTTGGTTTTCCGTCGGTAATCATGAAAATCTGCTTGTTGGTATTTCTTTTTCTGCGGAGAATATCCATCGCAAGCTCAAGTCCTGCAACGGTATTGGTGTGATAAGGTCCGACTTGCAGATAAGGCAAATCTTTAATTTTTATCGGCCACGCTTCATTTCCGAAAACAATAATGTCGATAGAATCTTTCGGATATTTTCGCTTAATTAATTCCACCAAAGCCATTGCTACTTTTTTGGCAGGAGTAATTCGGTCTTCGCCATACAAAATCATCGAGTGGCTGATGTCGATCATTAAAACCGTACTCATCTGAGCTTTATGTTTGGTTTCTTCTACGATGAGGTCATCTTCGGTCATTCTGAGATCAGAAATTCCGTTGTTAATCTGGGCATTTTTCAGACTTTCGGTCATGTTTACCGTTGATAAATCATCGCCGTATTGAAAGTTTCGGTTTTCGCCATCACGCTCGTCTCCGATTCCGGTTTTTGAAGTTCTGTGATTTCCGATTCCGCTTTTTTTCAACTTTCCGAAGATTTGGTCTAAAGCATATTCACGAAGCGCTGCTTCCAGTTTTGCAGTGAGAATATTTTTGCCTTTTCCGGTTCCTGAATTTCCGTCTTCAGGATCCTCTTCTTTAATATATCCTCGTTTTTTCAGGTCTTCTTCAAAATCTTCAAGTGTATATTCATCACTGAAAATATCGTATTCTTTGTCGAGCATATCGAGCCACTCAAAAGCTTCCTCAATATCTCCTGAAGTATGCGTTAAAAGATCTTTGAAAACATCGAAAACCCTGTCAAAATGCGAAATCTCTTCGGGAATATGTTTGCTGAAAGTAAAGCCTTGATGAAAATTAAAATCTTTATTTGTCATTAGGTTGTTCTACTGTTTTGAAGAGACAAGTTAGGGAAATATTCTATAAAGGTTGTAATTAGAAAAATAGAAAATGTTTATGATGTTAATTGAGAGGGGTGTAATCAAAAACAATCAAATTTGTAATCTGTCATAAATTTTTCGCCTTTCTCAACTTTGCCGGAACATATTTTATTGAAGAAATCAATTACATGAATTTGAAAATCATCTGTTGGATTGCGTGTTTGATAACAGGTTTTATCGCCTCCTCTTTGCATGACTAAGGTAATTGTTGGTGTATCTGTAATCATTCCATCACGGTAGTATTTGTACTTAGGGTTTGATGTTTTTGTATTTTTTGATTTAAATTCTTAAAAGTGACATTATCTAATTTTCCCTTAAAATATCCCATCTTTGAAGAATCTAATTCATAACCATAAATTGAAAAATCGTCTTTATAAATTTGTTCAGCAAATAATTTGAAAGTTTTATCACTATTAATTTCAAGGTAATAAGTTGGACAAGTTCCAAAGCAGCTTGTCGTTTTGTAAGTAATTTTATCAAACATGGGATTTTCTTTAGTACATCCACAGATTAAAAAAGCAATGATAAGTAGATACAAATATTTCATCAGTGATAATTTAGATACAATAAATTTAATTATTTTAAACTTTACAATATCACTTTATACAACAAGAGTTTATAATCTTTGGAAACACTTATCTTTGCACCCACAATTACCACTATGAAAGACTTAATGGGACGCGCCATCTGGGATTATTTTCACAAAGAAAATCCTGAAGATTTGCAGACTGAAACTTCTATTTCCGAGCTGGATGAACTTCCTGTAGATTATCTTTTCAGAGATTTTGAAGGGATGAATAAAATTGAAAAGAAAGCTTTGAAATTAGCTTCGGGAAGAGTTTTGGATATTGGTGCAGGAGCGGGTTCTCATTCGTTGTATCTTCAGAATGAAAGAAATTTAGATGTGACCGCTTTAGATATTTCGCCTAAGTCAATTGAGGTTTGTAAACTAAGAGGAATTCAAAAAGCTGTTGCCCATAATATGCTTGAATTTTCCGGAGAAACTTTCGATACAATTCTTCTATTAATGAACGGGACCGGAATTTTTCAAAGCCTGAAAGTCATCGATATTTATTTGAAGAAACTTCATTCATTATTAAATAAAAACGGACAAGTCTTAATTGACAGCACGGATATTTTGTATATGTTCGACACCGATGAAGATGGCGGAGTGTACATTCCTGCAGAAGGATATTATGGCGAATTGGATTATATCGTGCATTATAAAGGTGAATCCGAAGACCCAATCAAGTGGCTGTATCTTGATTTTAATACTTTAAAAAATGCTGCTGAAAATAACGGCTTTAAAATAGAAAAAGTGATTCAGGATGAAGATTCTTATTTGGCTAAACTGACCAAGCAATAATTTGATTTTTGAAATCTAAAAGTCATTATTTTTTATAAAAATAAAAGTCAATTCCGAAGAGGTTTTGGCTTTTTTATTTTAGACTAACTATAAATTATTGTATTAAAATACTGTCTTGCAAATAGTTGTAATAATTAATTTTTAAAAAATTATAAAAAAACTTTACACGGAATCATTTTTGTATCCTTAATCATAATCACACTAAAATATACAATTATGAATACCAACAGACTTTCACCGAGACTTGAAAAAGCCTTGAGCGATCAGATGAATACAGAAGACCTTCAATCCAGAACATATTTCTCTTATGGAATTTGGGCAGCTGATAAAGGGTACAACGGAATTTCAAACTTTCTTTTCAGACATGCTCAGGAAGAAAGAGATCATGCGGTGAAATTTATGCAATACGTACTGAACAGAGGCGGAAAGCCAACCATTACGGCACTTCCTGCGCCAAACGATGAACCCCAAAGTCTTACGGAATGTTTTGATCTTGTTTTTAAACATGAAGTAGAAAATACAACAGCGATCTACAAACTGGTTGATATAGCGCTGGAAGAAAAAGACTGGGCATCATGGAATTTCCTTCAGTGGTTCGTAAAAGAACAGATTGAGGAAGAAACTTTTGCCATGGATCTTATCGATAAGCTTAAAATTGCAGGCGGAGACCGAGCGAGTGATGAGTCTCTGTTCACCCTTGATAGAACGCTTGAAAGTGCACCGGATGATGCCGAACTTGCACAAAATGCAACAGGAGCAAACCCATAAACACAGATTCATTAAAAATTATTTCTGAAAATCCGTCAAATCATTGGCGGATTTTTTATTATGAAATACGCCGTAAAATACCTATATTTGCACGCTGAAAGTGAAAGGTAAAACAACCTCACACTTTAAACCTTAAACTTTGAATTTTACAATATGAAATGTGGAATCGTAGGCTTACCGAATGTAGGTAAATCAACTCTTTTTAACTGCTTGAGCAATGCTAAAGCACAGTCGGCGAATTATCCTTTCTGTACTATTGAACCGAACTTAGGTACGGTTTCTGTGCCGGATCAGAGATTATTCGAGCTTGAAAAACTGGTAAATCCTGAAAGAGTTTTGCCTGCTGTTGTAGAGATTGTAGATATTGCAGGTCTTGTAAAAGGAGCAAGTAAAGGAGAAGGTTTAGGGAATCAATTCTTGGCAAATATTCGTGAGTGTGAAGCGATTATTCATGTTTTAAGATGTTTTGAAAACGGAAATATTATCCACGTTGAAGGTTCAGTAGATCCTTTGAGAGATAAAGATATTATCGATATCGAGCTTCAGTTGAAAGATTTGGAAACAGTTGGAAAAGCTGTTGAAAAAGCTAAAAAGTTCATTAAGTCTGGTAAGAAAGAAGATATTTTGACCTATGAAACGCTTCAGGGTCTTCAGAAACACCTTGAAGATGGTAGAAATGCAAGAGAATTTGCCGTAAATGATTTAACGAAATCAATTATCGGAGAAGTTCAGTTGTTGACCAATAAACCGGTTCTTTACGTTTGTAATGTGGATGAAAATTCAATTAAAAACGGAAACGAATGGATTGCAAAGATTGAAGAAATGGCGAAAGGTGAAGGTGCTGAAATTGTTGTTTTGGCAGCTCAGATTGAAGCTGATATTAATGAGCTTGAAACTTTTGAAGAAAGAGAGATTTTCCTTGAAGAATTAGGTCTTACAGAACCTGGAGTAAACCGTTTGATCAGAAAAGCTTATGATTTATTAAAGCTTCAGACCTACTTTACAGCAGGTGTAAAAGAAGTAAGAGCCTGGACAATCGGACAAGGTTGGACTGCTCCTCAAGCTGCAGGTGTAATTCACACCGATTTTGAGAAAGGTTTCATCCGTGCAGAAGTGATCAAATATAATGATTATGTGACGTATGGTTCGGAATCAAAAGTTAAAGAAGCCGGAAAGCTTTCTGTTGAAGGAAAAGAATATATCGTTCAGGACGGCGATGTGATGCACTTCAGATTTAATGTTTAAAAATATTAAAAGTTAGTTATATAGTATTTTAAATGCGCTTCCATGAATTTGGGAGCGTTTTTTTATTATCTTAGAAAAAAGCTTTTATGAAATATTTATTTTTATTGTTTCTGATTTTTTCATGTTCAAAAACTTCCGAAGAAAATTGTTTTATTGAAAAAGAAGATAAGACTGTTTATGAGGAAGAAAAACCATTTACAGCTCAGCAAATTCTTGAAAATAAACCGGATTATCTTGAAGTGATAAGCTTAAAAAAATTCAGATCATTTAGGCAAGACAGTATTGAGCGTAATTATTTTGAAGATGAAAAATTAGAAGAAATTAAATGGGAAAAGAAAAAAGAAGAATATAAAGATTTTAATGAGAAATTTGATGATCAGTTTTCATGCTCTAATAAACAACTGGTGGGAACTACTCAATATTGTTTAGGTAGAAATAATCTGGGATATTGGCTGTTGAAGATTGAAAATAATAAAACAAATGCTTATTTTTTAGGATTGAGTTTCAGCCATTATTATTTTAATGAAATTCAGAAAAAGCCAATTATCAATAAAGGCTTTCTAGAACTTGAAGGAAGTTTTGTGAAAATTGTTAAAGTGGCAGGTTTACCGGGTTATGATGATTACTCAGCAATTGAAGACGGAAAATTATTTAAAATAAAATTGGAAAATTTAACAAAGGATTCTGATCGTGACGGTTATAATGATATTTTTGAAAAGAGTTTTGGTTTAAATCCTAATAATAAAGATACTGATGGCGATGGAATGGATGATTTTAATGATTTGAATCCGATGTTTAAATCTGAAAACAATAAGTTTACCCAGCTTTACGAAATGTTGTTGCCCGATTACGGATCTGAAAATCTTCGCAACAACAACTACTATTTTGAAGTTTTTATCAGTGACTGCGATTACTTTCATCAGATAAGTCCTAAATACCATGTTCTGTTTGTTCCGGAAGATTTGAAATTAAATACAAATTATGTGAAAATTACTGATGTCTCGAGACACTCAATTGATAAAATCAGGAAAAATAAAAACAATCCAAATATTTTTTATATAAAGGTGTGGGGAACCAGCAGTATGACAGATTATTCTGCGGAATATAAAGATGGGAAATGGATTTTAGAAATTGGTGGTGGATACATTATTTAAAAGACAGTTGATAAATTCCTATATTTGAATTATACAAATTCCGCATTATGGAAAAACTCGCTCACGCTTCTTTGGAAGATTTTTATCTTGAAATGACTCAAAGATTGGGAAAAGATATGGAAAGTATCTTTCCAAAAGGTCTTCACAAAGACATTGGCCATTTCAATGTTTTTGATATTGCGCAGACAATTGCGACGGTGAAGAAAACCTGTGAAATGCCTTACAACAGAAGGAAGTATTATAAAATAAGCTTAATTCGTGGCAAGAACAGAGCAGAATATGCAGATAAGATTATTTCTATAAAAAAGAATGCATTATTGTTTGCAACCCCGAAAGTTCCGTATCATTATGTTCCTGAAGATGAAAATCAGTCCGGGAATTTCTGTGTTTTTACAACAGATTTTTTCACGAAAAACTCATCACATAATATTCTTGAAGATTTACCCCTATTTCAACCGGGTACGATTCCGATTTTTGAAATCGATGATAAATTAGCAGATGAAATTGATCTGCTTTTTATAAAAATTAAAAAAGAAATCGATTCTGATTATGAATTTAAATATGACCTAATTAGAAATTATGTTTCAGAATTAATTCATTACGGACAAAAATTACAGCCCGCAGAAAAATTTCAAAATACTCATAATGCTTCATTAAGAGTGGTTTCATTGTTTATCGAGTTATTAGAAAGACAGTTCCCTGTTGAATCTCCGAATCAAAGAATTCAGCTGAAAGTTGCCAATGATTTTGCCGAACGATTGTCGATTCACGTTAATTATTTAAATAAAAACGTAAAAGAAAACACAGGTAAAACCACCACCGAGTTTATTGCAGACCGAATTGTTCAGGAAGCGAAAATTCTTTTAAAGCAAACGAACTGGAATGTCTCTGAAATTTCCTACGCTTTAGGTTTTGAAGAGATAGCCCATTTCTCTAATTTCTTTAAGCGCAAAACTTCATTCACACCAATGGAATTTCGGTCTTGATTTGAATTTTGCAAATTTCAGATTGATTCGGGTAACTCAATTGGTATGAAATTGACTGAACTTTGTATCATCAAAAAATCAATTATGGAAAACAGAACAAAAATTGCCCTTGTTACGGGTGGAAGCAGAGGTTTAGGGAAAAACTCTGCGTTGAAAATTGCAGAAAAAGGATTAGATGTCATCATAACGTATAATTCCAACAAAGAAGAAGCAGATAAAACCGTAGCTGAAATTCAGGCTTTAGGAAGAAAAGCAATTGCTTATCAGTTGAATACGAAAGATGTGAAATCCTTTGATGAGTTTGTGAAAAAAGTTGGCGATCATTTAGAAGAAAATACAGGAAGCAGAAACATCGACTTCCTGATCAATAATGCAGGAACAGCCCTGTATGCAGCCATAGCAGATGTTACAGAAGAGCAATTGGATGATATGGTCAATATTCATTTCAAAGGAGTTTTCTTCCTGACTCAGAAATTCTTGCCATTTATGAATGATAATGGCGGAATTATTAATCTTTCTTCAGGTTTGGCGAGATTTGCAATGCCGGGTTCGTCAGTTTACGGTTCAATGAAAGCAGCTATCGACCAGCTGAGTAAATATATGGCGAAAGAATTGGGCGCAAGAAAAATTAAGGTAAATGCTGTTGCTCCGGGAGCAATTGAAACTGATTTTGGTGGAGGAAGAACAAGGGATGATGAAAATGTAAATGCAATGGTCGCCAACAACACTGCTTTGGGAAGAGCAGGTTTACCGGATGATATTGGTGGAGTGGTTGCGTTTTTATGTACTGATGATGCGGGTTGGATTACGGCGCAAAGGATTGAAGTTTCCGGCGGAATGTTTTTCTAAGATAACTTATTTCTCTCGCAGATTTAGCAGATTTTTTCATCTGTGTCATCAACTAAATCTGTGAGAGATTTTATTTAAACCCTATTAAGTTTCGCAGTAATACTCGAAAAATAAATTGAGAAATAAAAGTTGCTCCAGAGGAGTAAGATGTGTGTAGAAAAAAAATATATGCGAAAGGGCGCTCTGGAGGAGCGCAACCTTTACCAATTTAATTTGTAAACGATTCTATTTTACCGAATTTTCTGTGTTGTATTGAAAAATGACTTAGGAAATGGAGGCGTTAAGAAAATAAAATTTATGAACGTTAAGAAAATTCTTATGTTCGAAGCGCGACGAAAATTCGAAAATAAAAATATTGAGAATCGCGCAAGTTTAGAATTGTTAGAAAATAAAATTTATTTTTAGCCGACAGTTCCAGTCTTGAATTTTTGTTTCTTTTGTTTTAAGACAAAAGAAAAATTACCTTAAAGCTTTGCCAAATTCTCAATCGCCCTTTCCAAAGTCTCATTCTTCTTCGCAAAACATAATCTGATCACATTTTCATTCAGTTTATCTTTATAAAAAGCAGAAAACGGAATACTCGCAACTTTATGATTGATTGTTAGATATGTTGCAAAATCAAAATCATTTTTATCTGAAATTTTATCATATTTTACTGCCTGAAAATACGTTCCTTCGCAATCGAGAAGCTCAAATGAAGTCTGCGCTAAACCTTGTCTCAGAAAATCTCTTTTTTCCTGAAAAAACTGGTTGAGTTGATTATAATGCTCATCATTTTTCATGTATTCTGCCAAAGCCATCTGTAGCGGAGTATTCACACAAAAAACATTAAACTGGTGTACTTTTCTGAATTCATCTGTCAAAGCTTTTGGAGCTGCACAATATCCTATTTTCCAGCCTGTGATGTGAAATAGTTTTCCGAAAGATGCCACTAAAAGACTTCTTTCCTTTAATTCAGGATATTTGCAGATGCTTAAATGCTGGTTTCCGTCAAAGACAATATTCTCGTAAACTTCATCACTTAAAATTAAAATATTGGTATCCTTTACAATTTTGATTAATTCCTGAATATCGTTTTCCTTCAAAATCTTTCCGGAAGGGTTGTTAGGATTATTCAGAATGAGCATTTTTGTTTTTTCTGAAATTAAATTTCTTACCACATTCCAATCGATTTCATAATCAGGAGCTTTCATCTGGAAGCGTTTTACAATTCCGCCAAAAAGTTCAACAGTCGGTTCGTAGCAATCGTAAGCAGGCTCAAAAATAATCACTTCATCATCTTTCTGAACAAATGTTGCAATTGCCGTAAAAATTGCCTGAGTTCCGCCTGCGGTTATCGTAATTTCAGAATCTGGGTGATAAATTGCGCTGTGACTGTTTTCGATTTTTCTTGCAATTTCTTCTTTTAAATCTATGATTCCGCCTAGAGGAGCATATTGATTGAATCCTTTTTTAATAAAATCATCCGCAAAACTCAGAAGTTCAGGATCAGTTCCAAAATCTGGAAAGCCTTGTGAAAGATTAATTGCCTGATGTTGGTTGGCAAGTTGAGACATTTGGGTAAATATAGTTGTGCCAACATTGGTAAGTTTCGAGTAAGGAAGTTGTATCATTTAAATTCTTTATGAATCTAAATTAAGGCAAATTTTCAAATATTGAGGTTTAAAGAGTGATAAATCTATATTGATATTATTAAAATTTAACTAAAATGTGTATAAATACAAATTAAAAAATTCGGATATTTTTGTTCATTTTCATACTTTTGTATGTTTGCTGAAATAATATATGTCACAAGAAATACAACCTATCTATTCCGAAGATAATATCAGAACCCTAGATTGGCAGGAACATATCCGTTTGCGTCCCGGTATGTACATCGGGAAGCTTGGCGACGGATCGTCTGCTGATGACGGTATTTATATTTTACTGAAAGAAATTCTGGATAACTCGATTGATGAATTCAGAATGAAATCCGGTAAAAGAATTGAAATAAAAGTGGATGACGGAAAAGTCATGATTCGTGACTTTGGTCGTGGAATTCCTTTAGGGAAAGTCGTTGATGCAGTTTCGAAAATGAATACCGGAGGTAAATATGACAGCAAAGCCTTCAAAAAATCGGTCGGACTGAATGGGGTTGGTACAAAAGCCGTAAATGCACTTTCAGATTATTTCCGTGTGCGTTCTTTCCGTGAAGGAAAAATGAAAGTTGCCGAGTTTTCTCGTGGAATTATTACCGAAGAGCACGAAGAGAAGGAAACTTCTGACCGAAACGGAACCGAAATTTTATTTACGCCCGATTCTGAAATTTTCCTGCATTATAAATTCAGAAAAGAGTATATCGAAAGAATGCTCCGCAATTATGCATATCTGAATCCTGGATTAAAGATTATTTTCAACGGCGAAACTTTCTATTCTGAAAACGGACTGAAAGATTTGTTGGAAGAAGAACTGGAAAGTGATGTACTTTATCCGATTGTTCATTTAAAAGATAATGACATTGAAGTGGCGATTACCCATACCGATAAATCGCAGACGGAAACTTATTTTTCATTCGTAAATGGACAAAATACAACGCAGGGCGGAACGCATTTAAATGCTTTCAGAGAAGCTTATGTGAAAACTATACGTGAGTTTTTCAATAAAAACTTCGATGCATCTGATGTAAGAAAATCGATTGTTGCAGCAATTTCAATCAATGTTGAAGAGCCGGTTTTCGAATCTCAGACGAAAACCAAATTAGGCTCGAATGATATGGGACCAAACGGACCGACGGTTCGTACGTTTATCATTGATTTCTTAAAAAGTAAATTAGATAACTTCCTTCATAAAAATCCTGAGATTGCAGAAGCGATTCAGAGAAAAATTTTAATTTCCGAGAGAGAAAGAAAAGAACTTTCCGGAATTCAGAAACTGGCGAGAGAAAGAGCGAAGAAAGTTTCGCTTCACAACAAAAAACTTCGTGACTGCAGACAGCATTACAACGACCAAAAGGCTGAAAGAAAAGCTGAAACTCAGATTTTTATTACCGAAGGAGATTCTGCATCAGGTTCGATTACAAAATCGAGGGATGTTGAAACTCAGGCTGTATTTTCTTTAAAAGGTAAGCCTTTGAACTGCTATGGTTTAACCAAAAAAGTGGTTTACGAAAATGAGGAATTCAACTTACTTCAGGCTGCTTTAAATATTGAAGAAAGTCTTGAAGATCTACGATACAATCAGGTGATTATTGCAACCGATGCCGATGTCGACGGAATGCACATCAGACTTTTGATGATTACGTTCTTCCTTCAGTTTTTCCCGGATGTGATTAAAAACGGACATTTATTTATTCTTCAGACTCCGTTATTCAGAGTTAGAAATAAAAAAGAAACGAGATATTGTTATTCTGAGCAAGAAAGGGTGAAAGCTTTAAATGAATTAGGTAAAAATCCTGAAATCACCCGATTTAAAGGATTAGGTGAAATTTCTCCTGATGAATTTAAGCACTTTATAGGAAAAGATATCCGACTTGAACCTGTTGTTCTTGGAAAAGACCAGACCATCGAACAGCTTCTGGAATTCTACATGGGGAAAAATACACCCGACCGACAGGTTTTTATCCTCGAAAACCTTGTAGTAGAAGATCCTGATATTAATAAGAAAGAAATTTTAGATGAAGTTGAATCTTAGAAAATAATAAAAACACAACCATAAACACAGCACAAATTTAAAGATGAGATTAAGTAACAGAAAAAAAGCTCCCATTTATAATTTTTTCAATACTTTTTTATTGATGATGCTTTCAGCAGGAATTATAGGTTTTATTTTTGATGAAATGCGATTTAATATTCTGGGACAGAAAAGTATATTTTTAATTATTGTTCCTTTATTAGTACTGATAATTTTTCATGTAAACGGAAGGCAGATTTTCGAGTACGACAGCGATGGTGAAGCATTGCATTTTAGAAATAAGAATATTATTCCGTTTCTTAACAGGGCATTAAGCGATGAATTCCCCAAGTATAAACTGATCAAATTCGAGATGGTAAGTATTCTATTTTTTAAAAGATTATATATTACCATTTCAAGTAAAAATATGGGTTCAACTATTTTAAAGTACGATACTTCTTATCTTACAAGAAAAGAAGCCAACGATTTAAAATTATCACTCAACAAAGTAGTAAAAGCTAATACAGAGAAAAGACCTCAAGAATAATAATGATAGAAGAAAACTCGCACGAAGGCGAAAGCTTAAAAAAAGTTTCAGGGCTGTACAAAGACTGGTTTCTGGATTATGCATCTTATGTAATTTTAGATAGAGCCATTCCGTCTGTTTATGATGGTTTCAAACCGGTTCAGCGTAGGATTATGCATTCTATGCGTGAATTAGAAGATGGGCGTTACAATAAAGTGGCAAATATTGTAGGTAACACGATGAAATATCACCCTCATGGTGATGCATCAATCACTGATGCAATGGTAGGAATCGGGCAGAGAGAATTGCTTATCGATACTCAGGGAAACTGGGGAAATATTTATACAGGAGATTCTGCCGCTGCAGCGAGATATATTGAAGCGAGATTAACACCTTTTGCTTTGGAAGTGGTTTTCAATCCTAAAACTACAGAATGGTCTAAATCTTATGATGGCAGAAATAATGAGCCAATAGATTTACCGGTAAAATTCTCCTTGCTTTTAGCTCAAGGTGTTGAAGGAATCGGGGTCGGGCTTTCCACAAAAATTCTTCCGCATAATTTTAATGAACTGATTAATGCATCAGTCGCTTATCTGAAAGGTAAAAAGTTTGAAATATTCCCGGATTTTTTAACGGCAGGATTTCTTGATGTTTCAGAATACAACGACGGTGCAAGAGGTGGAAAAGTAAGAGCGAGAGCAAAAATTTCTCAGGTCGACAAGCATACTTTGATGATTTCTGAGCTTCCTTTTTCAAAGACAACCAGCGATCTCATTGATTCTATCTTGAAAGCCAATGAAAAAGGGAAGATTAAGATCAAAAAAATTGAAGACAATACTTCAGATAAAGTAGAAATCCTGATTTATCTTCACAATGAAGTTTCGCCGGACAAAACAATTGATGCGTTGTATGCGTTTACCGACTGTCAGGTTACAATTTCTCCGAATGCTTGTGTGATTGTTGGTGATAAACCGATGTTCCTGAATGTTTCTGAGATTCTGAAAATGAATACCGATCACACCGTTTCTTTATTGAAAAAAGAATTGGAGATCGAACTTCATGAATTACAGGAAAACTGGCATTTTTCTTCTTTGGAAAGAATTTTTATCGAAAACAGAATTTACCACGATATTGAAGAGGTAAAAAGCTGGGAAGAAGTTCTGAAAACGATTGACAAAGGTTTAAAACCTCACACTGCGCATCTTTTAAGGGAAGTAACCGAAGAAGATATTTTAAGATTAACAGAAATCAGAATTAAAAGAATTTCAAGATTCGATTTAGATAAATTTAAAGAAAATATCGCTTCATTAGAGGGTAAAATTGAACAGGTAAGATTCCATTTGGCCAATCTTATTGCCTATGCGATTGAATATTACCAGAATATTCAGAAAAAGTACGGAAAAGACAAAGAAAGAAAAACAGAATTAAGAATTTTCGATACCATTGATGCAACAAAAGTTGCCGTTGCCAACGAAAAATTCTATGCAAATTTCGAAGAAGGCTTCATCGGAACTTCTTTAAAAAAAGATCAGTATTTGTTTGATTGTTCAGACATCGACGACATCATCACGTTCAGAAAAGACGGAAGCATGAAAGTCGTTAAAGTGGAAGCCAAAACGTTCATCGGAAAAGATATTCTGCATGTAGCCATCTGGAAAAAGAACGATAAACGTACCGTTTACAACATGATCTACCGTGAAGGAAGAGACGGACCTTATTATATGAAACGTTTTTCGGTGACAGGGGTTACAAGAAATACAGATTATCCTTTAGCTTCCGATAAAAAAGGCTCAGAAATGCTTTATTTCTCAGCCAATCCGAATGGTGAGGCAGAAGTTGTAACGGTTTTATTAAAACCCAATCCGAGAATCAGAAAGAATAAAATGGAGATCGATTTTTCTGAATTGGCGATTAAAGGCAGAGATTCGAAAGGAAATCTGGTAACTAAATATTCCGTAAAGAAAGTTGATCTAAAAGAAGAAGGCGTTTCTACTTTAGCCCCAAGAAAAATCTGGTTTGATGAAACGGTAAGAAGATTAAATGCCGATGTAAGAGGAACTTTGTTGGGGAATTTTAAAGGAGACGACAAAATTCTGACCATTAATGCACAAGGCGAAGCAAAATTGGTGAGTTTCGACCTTGGAAACCGTTTTGATGACGATTACATTGTTCTGGAAAAATGGCGACCCAATCAACCTGTTACATGTATTTATTACGATGGAGAAAAGGATATGTATTTCATCAAGAGATTTTTATTGGAGAATACTATAAATGTTCAGACCTTCATGCCTTCAGAACATCCGAAATCGTTTATTGAAAGGATTATTGCCTCGAATAATGCAACAGCAGAAATTATTTTTGCAAAAGATAAAGGAAAAGAGCGTGATCCGGAGTCTGTTAATATCGATGAGTTTATTGCTGTAAAAGGAATAAAAGCCATCGGAAATCAGTTTACAAAGTTTAAAGTAAAAAATATCAACATCACCATTCCGGAACCGGAAGAAGAAGAACTTGAAATTTACGAAGAACCCGATTTTTCAAATTCAGCAGACGATGAAGGAGGAACTATTGGAGATTTGTTCCAGAGTGATGAAAGTGAAAATTAGAAAATATGAGTATCATCATTATAGTTATTGCAATTACAGCAATTATAAGTTTTATTGCTTTTAATAATCAGGAGATATTTGAAAAGTATAAGTTTAATGTTGGCGCAATTCAGCATAGAAAAGAATATGTAAGGATTATTTCTGCCGGATTTCTGCACGCAGATATGATGCATTTATTGTTTAATATGATGACATTATATTTCTTCGGACCTATCATTTTAGAAGGGTTTGGGAATATAGGATTTCTTGTTATTTATTTTGGATCTATTCTGTTAGGAAATATTTTTTCTTTATTTATCTATCAAAAACAACCGTGGTATTCGGCAATTGGAGCGAGTGGAGGTGTTTCAGGAATATTATTTGCAGCGATAGCGATGTCACCAAATATTGGAATTTACTTCTTTTTTATTCCAATTCCTATTCCGGGTTTTATATTTGGTTTGTTGTATTTCAGTTATTCTGTGTATATGATGCTCAACCCGAAACAATGGGACAACTTAGGACATGCAGCTCATTTGGGAGGCGCTTTTTTTGGTTTATGTTATGCGATCATTCTTCAGCCTCAAAGCGCAATATCAAATTCATTATTTATAGGAATCATGTCTCTACCGCTTATTTATCTAGGATATGAAATATTTGTAAGAAAAAGAATTAACTAAATTCTTTCAAATCATCTGGAAAAAAAGACTGTTCTCTAATGAAAACAGTCTTTTTTATTATTTTTGATTTACTATTCGGCCCAGGCAATTGGGATATAAACATTCACGTAACCGTCTTGTCCAACTGAAGATGGTGTCAAGGTTATTGTAGTAGATCCATAACCAACCCAACCTCCTTGTCCCTGATACGCCGATATTTCATAAGTTCCTGCAGGAAGATCGTTAAAATATCCGGGTAATTTTGCAAAACCACCAACATAAGTGATATATCCGTCATAAACATCACCTGTATTGACGTCGGTTGCATAAATTCCGCCCATGTCATAAGTTCCGTTCATGTAGTTTACTCCGTTTTGAGTAGTGCCTACTTTTAGCTGATAAGTCTGTTGTTTCTTACTTTTCTCACTCTTATTGGCAAGATTCATTTCAGAATCCGTAAGAGTTGTCGCATCAGTACTGCAGCTGAAAATCGTACATAAAACTCCGCAAGCAAGCAGAGCGCTTTTCATTGAATTTTTCATAAAAATAATTTTTGTTTGGTGTGATAAAATTAAGAATATAAAAATAAAACGAAATTTGATTACGATTAACTTTACATGAATTTTTGAACGTAATATTATTTAATTCCAAAAATAAAACGGTCATTTCCACTCAAATCTTTTATCAGTTCACTATGTGAAAAATCCTGATACAGTTCCAAAGTTTCTTCTCCTAATTTCTGATTGATTTCTAAAAACAACAATCCGTTTTTATTCAAATATTTTTTAGAATCTTCGGCAATTTTACGGTAAAATATCAATGCATCAGAAGTGGGAGAAAAGAGCGCCATTTTTGGCTCAAATTCTTTCACTGAATCTGCAATGTCGTTTGCTTCATCAATCCCGATATAAGGCGGATTTGAAATGATTACGTCAAATTTTTGGTGTAAATCTAAACTCAGATAATCAGCATGAATGAAATTGATTTCCAATTGATGAAAATCTGCATTTTTTTTAGCCGTCCCCAAAGCTTTTTCTGAAAAATCAATGGAACTCACTTCAGCTTCAGTAAAATGTTTTTTTAAAACTAAAGGAATAATTCCGCTTCCGGTACCGATGTCGAGAATTTTGAGATTTGAGATTTGAAATTTGAGATTTGAAATTTTTTGGATGGCAAATTCAAGCAGTTCCTCTGTTTCAGGACGTGGGATTAATACATTTTCGTCGAGAAAGATTCTCATTCCGTAAAATTCGGTTTCACCTAAAATCTGTAAATAGGGCTTTCCGGTTTTTAATTCTGAAATGATCTGCTGGAATTTATTTATATTCTCATCAGACAATTCCAAATCTGCAGATTGTCTTTGCTGAAAGTTATTTAAGCCTAAAATATGTTCAGCAAAAATCTGAAATATAAAGCCACTTTCAGAATTTGTATAAATTTCTAAAAGTGAATCTGAAAAATGCTTTTTAAATTGGGATAACGTCATTATCTTGTAAAAACGAGTTTAGTGTTGGTAGATTTTTCCTCATCAATTCGGTAGCCTTCATAATTAAAAGCTTTTACATCGTTTAATGTTTTTGCATTATTTTGTGCACAAAATCTTACAACTAAACCTCTTGCGTGTTTCGTATAAACTACAATTGTTTTCAGTTTACCTTCTTTCATTTCATAAAAATCAAAATCGATAACCTGATGATTAAGCTTTTTCCGGTCTACAACTTTTACATATTCATTGCTGGCAAGATTGAGAAGAATTTCATTTTTCTTCATTTCGGAATTCAACTGTTCCGTTATTTTTTCGGTCCAGAAATCGTACAGATTTTTATTGTTTTCAAACTCAAAATTTCTGCCCATTTCCAGACGATAGAGCATTACTTTATCGGAAGGTTTCAGCAAACCGTACAAACCGGAAAGAATTCTGTAGTTTTTCTGAAGATAATCTACCGCATTTTTATCTAAAGTTTTTGCTTCAAGACCACGATAAACTTCGCCTGTGAAAGCAAACATTGCGGGAGCGGACTCTTTTGCTGTGGGTTTAGCTTTCCATTTTTGATTTCTTTCCCAGTTTTCATCAGCCAGTTTTGACGAAATTTCCATCAAATCGGAAAGATATTTTGGAGACTTATGCTTTAAATGAGATTGAATTAATTCAGCTTCATTAATGAATTTGGGGGTAGAGCTTCTTAAGAATTCTGTTGAATTTTCTACATTCATTAATTTAGCAGGAGAGGTTATAATTTTCATAGATTAAGTAAAGTTAAATGTTTAATATCAACGAAATTCATAATCATCAGGGAAATAAAATCAAACATAAAATGACAGGCGATCAGAATTTTGATATTAGAATAAATTTTATAAAACATGGCAAATACAATCCCAATAAAGAAAGGTATGATTACCTGACCTACCGTTCCGTAAGTGCTGTGCAAAATTCCGAATAAAAGTGCAGAAACAATCACTCCCAACATCGGGCTGTTGTATATTTTTTCAATTCTTGGCTGAATATATGCTCTCATCAACAATTCCTCAATTACTGCTGCGGTAAGAGAAGTAAAAATAATCAGGAAATAATTATTTTTAAACAAAGAACTTAGCTGCACGATTCTTTCGCTGATACTTTCTTTGGTTATAAGCATAATGATTCCATTCAGGAAAGCTCCGCCAAATGCACAAATTAAATATAATATAACGATGGCTCCAAAGTAAAATTCAAGCGAATATTTCCGGTCTTCCCAAACAAAAAAAGACCTGTTTTCGATAAAAAAATTATAAATGAGCACTAAAACTAAAACCAGCCACAGAGAAAGTCTGTTGTAAAAGAAAATTTCTGCTGTTAAAACTTTAGATTCAAAAAATAAATTAATCAAAGGTATTGAATACAGCATGGATGCCGCAAGCAATACGAAAGTGAGGATAATGCCTAAAGAATATCTTCCGTTCAGACTCATTGCAACAATTGATCTAAATTTCGCCTTTTCCCTGACGGATAATTTCGGGTTCACCGGAAGTCAAATCTACAATAGTTGAGGCTACATTATCTCCATATCCTGAATCGATCACAATATCAACCAAATGGTCATATTTCTCGGCAATAAGTTCCGGATCGGTAGAATATTCGATAATTTCGTCATCATCTTTAATAGAAGTTGAAGCAATAGGATGTCCCAGTTTTTCAACAATCAACTGCGGAATAGGATGATCGGGAACACGAATACCAATAGTCTTATGATTTTTATAAGCCAGAGGTAAATTTTTATTAGCATCTAAAATAAATGTAAAAGGTCCCGGGAGACGATTCTTCAGAAATCTGAAAACAGAGGTGTCGATCGGTCTTGTAAAATCAGAAAGATGGCTTAAATCATTACAGATAATTGAAAATTTTGCTTTCTCAAGCTTCTGTTTTTTTATCTGAGCCAGCTTTTCCATGGCTTTAATATCAAAAATATTACAGCCTAAAGCGTAAACAGTATCAGACGGATATATAATCAGTCCGCCGTTATTCAGGGTTTTAATAACCTCATTGATAAGGTTTTCCTGAGGATTTTCGGGGTAAATTTTCAGAATTTTTGCCATAAACAAATGTACGAATATTTATGTGTAATCAAAGAATATGCCTTTATCTAAAAGGATTGCTTGTGATTTTGAAATATATTCGTATATTTGCAATCCAATATCGCGGGATGGAGCAGTAGGTAGCTCGTCGGGCTCATAACCCGAAGGTCATCGGTTCGAGTCCGGTTCCCGCTACTAAGCATAACGTTTTCGGTAAACGTTTAAAAATATACCGCGGGGTAGAGCAGTAGGTAGCTCGTCGGGCTCATAACCCGGAGGTCGCACGTTCGAGTCGTGTCCCCGCTACTAAATAAGTGTTTCGATAAACACTATAAAGATATATCGCGGGATGGAGCAGTAGGTAGCTCGTCGGGCTCATAACCCGAAGGTCATCGGTTCGAGTCCGGTTCCCGCTACTAAGCATAACGTTTTCGGTAAGCGTTTAAAAATATACCGCGGGGTAGAGCAGTAGGTAGCTCGTCGGGCTCATAACCCGGAGGTCGCACGTTCGAGTCGTGTCCCCGCTACCAACAGGAGAATCAGAAATGGTTCTTCTTTTTTGTGCCTGAAATTCTGGGATTTTTTAAGTGAAATTACTTTTACAATTAAAATTGTTTAAAACGATATTTTTTTAAACTAAATATTATTTTAATAACAAGATTTGGTTTATTAATTGCTCTGGTGATTCTAAAATAATAATTATGGCAGATATTACATTTAGAAAAGAAGATTTTATACAGGATGATCGCAGATACAAAGTAGAAGTAGATAAGGGTGTCGGAAAAGGTGTCGATCTGATTGTCGAAAGACAAACTGAAAATGGAGAATATGAGGTGATTCAGGCTGAAATTATAAGATCCGCAGACGAAAGGGTTTTTGTAGCCTGGAGCGAACCTTTCAACGGTAGAGTAGTCAGTGACGAATACAAAAAGTTATAAAAAAGTCCCGCTTCGAAGAAGCGGGACTTTTAGATATTATTTAAGAAAAATTATTTGTTAGCCAACGTTTCGAACGGAGCCAATTTATAATCTTCAGATTTTACCTGTTCAAAGTAAGAAGATTTGTTGTTTCCTTTCAATCTTTTTACTGCTTTTGATGCTGCTGCAAAATCGGTATCGATTTTAGTAGCAATTTCTGTAGGTTTGAAGTCTTTCTTCACACTATCATCTTCTACACCTAAATATCCGTTTTTCTTTGTGATATAGTTGATGAAGTTATCGTAGTTTCCTAAAGTGTTTCTGAAATACTGGGTATGATAATTCATACATTTCGTAGCCGTTTTTGATTTGTTGACGATACAGCTCGCCATATTTCCCTTATACAAATCAAATTCAAGAGCTACAGCGTCATATTCTTTTTTCAAAGCTGTTTTGCCGTTGCTAAGAACGGTTGCGTCGCCTTGTGCATCACTTATTTTTTTCAAATGTTCCAAAACCAAAGGAACAGTGTTTTCAATTTTTGTTTTTGCTTCTGTAACCGATCCGAAAACAGAAGAAGTCTGCGCTGATGTCACATTAAAAATCAACAGCATTAAAACAGAAAGTAGAGTATATCTTTTCATTAGAAATTTTTAAAGCACTAAAATAAATATATTTTCTCATTCTGTACATATTCATTTTAATTTTATTTAATAAAAATTAACAAGTTTTAAGAATTTATATTAAAAATTAGGATTTTTCTGATGATTAATTACAACATATTTTATCTCAGTTAAAAATTTAACATATTTTAATATTTTTTAATTTGTTGATTTTCAATTACTTATTTGTTTTTGAATTTTATCACTAGAAAAATAGTTGTCCGAATGGAAAATAATTCTACATTTGTATAACTAATTTATTAGTGATAATGATTTTTCATTAACTTTATCACACTAAAAATTAAATTAAACATTATGATCATACAGACCTTAACAAAAGCAGAAGAACAGGTAATGCAGTTTTTATGGAAACTTGAAAAAGGTTTCCTCAAAGATGTTCTCGATCTCTATCCTGAACCAAAACCGCATACCAATACGGTTTCTACAATTTTGAAAGTTCTTAAGGATAAAGAATTTGTAGATTATAATGTATACGGAAGACAGCACGAGTATTTTCCTTTGGTAACGAAAGAGCAATATTCCGGGAAAACGATGAAGAGTCTGGTGAAAAATTATTTTAAAGGTTCTTATAAAAGTGCCGTTTCTTTTTTGGTAGAAAAAAACGAAATGACCGTTGAAGATCTGGAAATGCTGTTAAATGAACTAAAAAACAAAGACTAATATATGGAAGCTCTTATTTTTTACTTCGGAAAAGTTACCATTTGTTCAGGTGTAATGTTTCTCTACTATCAGTTGTCTTTAAAAGACAAGACATTTCACCATTACAACAGATTTTATCTTTTGTCTGCCATGTTGATCTCAATCTTGCTGCCTCTTATTAAAGTAGAAGATTTTACGATAGAAGTAAGCAATAATCTTTACTTACTCATCAGTAAGATGCAGAATTTTAACGAACAAAAAAACTTACATAATGACCACATTTATTTTAGAATTATTTTTTCAGCTTTGGGATTGGTTTCTCTCTATTTTTTAGGGAAATTCCTCTACGGGATTTTCAGAATCCAGCAACTCAAAAGCCAGTTTAAGAAAGAAAGTTTTGAAGGGGTAAATTTTTACCAGACCAATCTTTCTGAAGCACCATTTTCCTATTTCAGAAACCTTTTCTGGAAGAACTCTATTGTCATTAATTCGGAGGTAGGAAAGCAGATTTTAAAGCATGAAATGGTTCATATTGAACAGAAACACTCTTTCGATAAGATATTTATTGAGATTATCACTTCTGTTTTCTGGTTCAATCCGTTCTTTCATATTATTAAAAAGGAAATCAATTTAATTCACGAATATCTGGCTGATAAAAAAGCCGTAAAACAATCGGACACCAAAGCATTTGCGCAGATGCTTTTAGCAAGCCACTTTTCCGGAAACCAGTTGCCTGCGACCAGTCCGTTTCTAAGTTCAAACCTTAAAAAAAGACTCAAAATGTTACAAAAACCCCAGACAAAATACGGGTATGCGCGAAGAATATTTGCCTTACCGGTTTTATTTACCGTTGCATTTGCTTATATGGTAAATGCCAAAAACAAAGAGATAAAAGAAACCAATATTGAGATTGATAAAGCGGTTGCAGAGATGAAAACAGATACGCTGTCTCCGAAAAATAAAGCCGATCAGATTGTAAAATTACAACAGGAAAAAATTTCGAAAGCCAACGAAAAATTGAAAGTTCAGTCTGAAAAGCTAAAAACATTAAGCGAAAAATCAAAAGAAAAAGCTGCCGAACTCGAAAAAATTGCAAAAGAAAAAGGTGAGAAAAGCTATGAATTTGAGTTGAAAGCAAAGGAACTGAATCAACTTTCTAATGAAATGGATAAGATCGCTGAAAGAGATATGCAATTCAGAATTGATTTTGATGAATTGATGAGCAACAGAGACAAAATGTTGGCAAGCAAAGATCCTAAAGTTATTCTGAAAGACATGAGCTTCAAAAGAGTTTTCCCTGATGGAGACAATTATAAAATTAAAGTAAACGGAGAAGATATTGATTTGGAAAAAGTATTCGATTCTAAAGAATTCAAAGAAAATTTCAAGATGAGCGAAGAAAAAATTAAGGCTTTGAAAGATAATTTCGCATCTCCTGAGTTTAAAGAAAAATACGGCAAGATCAATAAGTTTTATCTGAATGGTAAAGATGTTTTTTCGGATTCGGAAGAGTTGAAGAAAATAGCAAAGCAATATTCAGGAAATGGATATAGTTTCTACAACGGAACGAGTAATTTCTCTAAAAAAGAGCTTACTAAAAAAGAAAAAAGAAAGCTTGAAAAATTAAATAAAGAAAGAGCTGAAGCGGAGAAAAAACTTAGAGAAATCCGAAAAGAGCAAAGAGAATTACAAGGAAATCCTTGGATCGTTTCTGTAGATGCACATGCTCCAAAGATGAAATATTATGGAACATCAACCTATACAGAGATTCCGACTCCTCCAAATAGCAAAATACTTTCCAACGGTACTACTTTCAAAACGAATGTGAAAGATATGATTGATGCTAATTCTGATAGTGACTTAAAGATTTTCATCGACGGTAAACTGAGTACAAAACAAGATATGCAAAATATAATTTCAAAAAATATTGAATCCATCAATATTAATAAAACGAAAATCTCAGGTAAAGACACTGGAGAAATTCAGATTAAAACAAAAAAATAAAACAACCTCATGGAAACCATAATCTACTGTCTTAAAGTACTTGTCTGCTCCGGAGTGATGTATGCTTATTACTTATTCTTCCTGAAAGACAAGACCTTTCATCATTACAACAGATTTTATCTTTTGTTATTGGTTGTGGTTTCCCTGATTTTACCGTTGTTAAAAGTTGAATATTTTACAATTGAACTAAACGATAAAGTTTTTTTAATTTTTAATAAGTTTCAAACCTTTACAGAAATAAAAAAATCAGATGATGAAAGTAAATTATTAGATTATATTCCATTTTTAATCTTCATCATTGCGGCTGTTTTAATGACTAAAATTCTTCTTGGAATTATGAAGATCAACCGCCTGAAAAGTAAATTTACCCCGGAAAAAATTAATGGAATTAATTTTTATCAAACCGATTTACATGATGCGCCTTTTTCTTTCTTTAAAAACCTTTTCTGGAAAGACAGCATTATCATACAATCTGATCTTGGAAAACAGATTTTGAAACATGAAATGGTTCACATTGAACAAAAACATTCTTATGATAAGATTTTTATTGAAATCATTTCGTCAGTTTTCTGGTTTAATCCTGTTTTTCATATTATTAAAAAAGAAATCAGTTTAATACATGAATATCTGGCTGATCATAAAGCGGTAAAGAAATCGGATACTAAGACGTTCGCTGAAATGCTTTTAGCGAGCCATTTTTCAGGGAATATATTGCCGGGAACAAGCCCGTTCCTTAATTCAAATCTTAAAAAAAGACTCAAAATGATACAAAAACCAAAGACAAAATATGCGTATGCAAGACGTTTTTTTGCACTACCGATCATGTTTTCTGTTGCATTCGCCTATATGGTAAACGCTAAAAATAAGGAAATAGAAAAGCAGAACGAGCAAATTGAAACCATTGCTGATTTTATAAATAATAAGGAAGAGAGTTTATATTCAAAAGATACTTTAGCTGACAATGAAATTACTGGATATAAGACCAATGATATTTTCATTTTTGATGGCAAGAAAATAAGTCAGGAAGATTTTTTGCAGAAAAAAAATGAATTTGAAAATAACAATAACTACTATTTTACAACTAATAAAAATTTTTTAGATAAAGGTTTACCGGTTATTTATGTTGGCGGAAAAAATAAAAATGTAAAAAAAGACGATCAGTTTATCGGGAAAATTGTTGCTGTTGTCTGGGATACTCCCGCTGCCGAAAAAATAAAATATGATTCTAAAGCCAACGATATTCCTTTTGAAGAACAGTTGAAAAATGCAGATGAAAAAGCTTTGTATATCATCAATTCTGATCTGGTAAACAAAGAGAATTTTGAAAAATATTATACTCAGAATAAAGATAAGGTCGCATTTAGTTCAAGCTCTCACCTGATGAATGATAAAGATCACTGGGTTTTCGGAGAAAGAGAACAATATGGTGTTTTTCAGGCACATGACTTATCAGAAATGAATGAAAAAAAAGCTGAGAAATTTCATCAACTGGTAAAAAAGATCAATCCGAAATGGTATTACGAGCAATACATCAATCAAAAGTACACGGCTCTTGAGAATGAAAGAAAAATACAGAACGGTGAAAAGGAAAATATAGGAAAAGTAAGTGTAGAAGAAGTAAAAGTTTCTTCTAATAAAAGAGATTATGATAAAGAACCTTTAACCCAAACTGAAATTAATGAACTGAGAGAAGATGCGAAAAAACTTCAGGCTAAAGTAGAGAAACAATCTCAGATAGAAAGAGCTAATATGATTATTTTCAAAGCGGATATTATTGCTTCTTATGTTACAAATAAAGAGGTACCTCCTGCAAAAGATTATAGTAACAATACAGCAATAAAAACCAATAACATGGTAATGCCTTTGGTGGATGGTAAGTTTTTTATTGATGGAAAAGAATATTCAAAAGAAGAAATAAAAAATTATATGAAAGGTTTTGAGGAAGATATGTTTAATAAAACTACTGCTTCATCAAAAGCACCTTTCAGATCTGTAAAAATGTACAGAACTCCTTATGGAGATAAAGGTTTTTCAAGATTGGATAAAGTAGAATTTTTCACAAAATAAATTTTAATGAAACTAATAACCATTTTTACTATATTCCTAATTAGCATCGGAACGCAGGCGCAGAATAAACGTTTTACTTACGAATATAAGTTTATTCCCGACTCAACCAATGTTTCAGAGGTGAAAACTGAAATGATGAATCTCGATACTTCACCTTCAGGCTCTAAATTTTACAGCTACACGGTTTATCATTCGGATTCTATTGCCAAAATCGATTTAGAAAAACAATTGGCTGCAACGGGAATGATCAATATTAAAGCTGATTCCAGAAAAGGCTTGGTAAGATACACGGTATCTAAAAAATATCCTAAATATGAAATCTTTCTTCACAACAGACTTTTAATGGATAAATACAGAATTGCAGATGATAGACCTATTAATTGGAAAATCAGTTCAGACAAACAGAAATTTGGAGAATGGAATGTACAGAAAGCCGAAGCCGATTTTGCCGGAAGACACTGGATTGCCTGGTTTACAGCGGAAATTCCCATTCAGGACGGACCTTATAAATTCCGCGGGCTTCCGGGGTTGATTGTAAAACTGGAAGATCAGAAAAAATCTCATGTTTTCACTTTACAGGGGATCAAAAATATTGATTCGATTCCGAATGATGTTTTCGACTCAAAAGAAATTGCAATCAATTTAAAACAATACGATAAACTGATAAAAGACTATGAAAATGATCCTACCAAAGGTTTAAAGCAAATGCAGATGGGTGGAATGACCATGATTATGAAAGATGGCACAGGTAGTCAAATGAAAGGTCAGGAAGAACGGCTAAAAGCCAGTATAAAAAAGGATAATAACAGAATAGAACTTAATACAACGAAATAAGATGAAAAAAATATCATTACTAATGTCTTTGATGATCGGTTTTTGTGTTTTTGCGCAAAATAGGTTTTTCTACGATTACAAATTCATTCCGGACTCTACCGACAGATCCAAAGTTCTGAATGAGGTAATGCTTCTGGATATTGATAAAACAGGCTCAAAATATTACGGTCAGCAAAAATTCATAGCTGACTCTACTTCCCGGGCCGATCTGGAGAAGCAGCTGAAATTAAGTCCGAATAATATCAGCATGAACAGAAGAGATAAACCGGGACAGGTGAATTATAAGGTTACAAAAGAGTATCCTGATTTCAAAACCCACCTGTTTACAAATATTTCTTCCGATAGCTATAAAGTAGAAGAAGATAAAAAACCGGAATGGAAAATTCTTCCCGACAAACAGAAAATAGGAGAGTATAATGCCCAAAAAGCAACTACAAAATATGGTGGAAGAGAATGGACGGCGTGGTTTTCTACAGATTTACCTTTCCAGGATGGACCTTATAAATTTTACGGACTTCCGGGACTAATTGTTAAAATTGAAGACAAAACAGGTTCGCATTCTATGACGCTTGTCGGGAATAAAACCATTCAGTCTACGGTAACAAAGGAACTCGATCTTCCTCAGGGAATTCAGCTTTATGGAATGGGAGGAAAGGAAATCGAGATCAATAAAGCCCAGTTCAAAAAAGTTTGGAAAGCCTACAAAAATGATCCTACAAAGAATATGCGCGAAATGATGTCGAAAAATTCGGACACCAACAGAATTGTATTTAAAACAAAAACTACGGATGGAAGAGAAATTTCAGACCCGAATCAGGTATTCAGAGAAATGGAAAAGAATGCAAAAGAAGGCTTCAAAAAGAACAATAATTCTATAGAGCCGGAATTGTATAATTAGTTGTTGGGTTTTAGTTGTTAGTTTTTAGATTAATTTGATTCAACATATAAAAATAGACTATTAAATTTTTTCAGAAACTGTAAAATCTCATTCATAATAAAACAAGCGAGGAAATTTTTCCTCGCTTGTTTTTATTTTAAATTCTTTGAATAATATAATTTTTGATTTTTACATAGGATGTCAAACATCAACTATCAACCAAAAACGATCAACAACTTAAATTAACTTACTTTTTTCCAGTTAACCACTGATCCTGAAGTTTTTGCTCTGCACGAGTAGGATTGGCTTTAAACTGAAGTGTTTCCATCGTCATTTTATCTAAAATTGCTTTTCCTTTCAAATCAATTTTATCCATTTTATCACCATTTTTACGAAGAACGGTTACTGTAACGTTTTGTCCTTCTTTGATCGATTGCGCGTAGGCAATAAATTCCTGTGCATTCTGAATGTTAATTGTTTTTCCGTCTAAAGCAACTACTTCATCTGTAATTTTATACCCTATGCTTTTCGAAAAAGGAGAAAGTGCAGAATGCTCATCAAATACAAAAGCATTATTTTTCTCGTTATAGCCTGTTTGGGTAGGATCTTTTATAAACCAGAAAATCGGCGGCGTTTCCTGCTTGCTGATTTCAACACCTACCTGACTCAGGTATTCTGCATACGGAGTCGGCTGACTTCCTGCAATATATTTGTTATAAAAATCTTTTACCTGCGGATATCCTGTAATGGTTACCAGTTCATCAATTAATTTATCATCTTTAAATGGTTTATTTTCACCAAATCTTTGAGACAGTTTTCGGATCATATCACGATACCCCATTTCTCCGTTTGATAATTTTCTCAGCTCAATATCAAGACACATGGTAAGAAGTGCTCCTTTTTCATAAACATTTCTGTACTGATCTTTATACTGATCCTGAAGAATGTTTTTACTCATCACCGTAAAAGGCATGGTATCATTATAGCTTTTAGAGTTTTTGATTTTGTCACTGATTCTCTGTAAAAACTGATCTTTGGTAATCAAACCTTCCTGAATCTGGAATAAGTTGGCAAAATATTCGGTTCCGCCTTCATACATCCAAAGATGCTGAGACATTTTCGGATCTGCATAATCGAAATAATGAATTTCTTCAGAATGCGTCTTTAAAGGATTTACCGTATGAAAAAACTCGTGAGAAACTACGTCTACGATCGATTCATCAATGGCTTCTTTCGGCATCATCTCATGCAGAACAACACTTGTCGATTCATGATGTTCCAATGCTCCGAAACCTTTGATCTGCGGACCTTGAGTTCCTGCAAGATAAAGCATGATCGCATATTTTTTATTGGTATTCATGTCTCCCAAAAATTTCTTCTGAGCAACCACCATTTTTTCTAAATTATCTTTAAAATCTGCCGCTTTATATTTTCCGGTCGGTGAATAAACGCCCAAAACCAAATCCATTCCTCCAGCGTTGAAGGTGATATAATCGGGTTTTGAATACATTAATGGAGAATCTGTCAGTTTAGCATAGTTCGCTAATGTGAAAGTATCTGTTGCTTCAGATTTATCCTGATCAACCAAAGCTGTCGTTCCATAGAAATCATTAGGCTTCTGAATCACCAACTGATACGGAACATCCTGCATATTGTCGATATAACCTACAAAACCATGGGTATTGATTAAATAAACTTTCCCTTCCTCGATGTCAGTTCCGGAAGGAGAAAATACGGCTTTATGTTTATCTGTTTCGTTTTCTTCGTCAAAACTGTCGTTAACGAAATACGTGATTTTGGTTAAAGCTTTTGCGTTTTTCAATGAATAGGTATTGTCATTTACTTTGGTAAAAGCCAGCTCTTTTCCTTTGTTATCTAAAAATTTTATTCCTTCTACAAATCTTCCGTAATCATCTACAGAATATGTTCCGGGAACCGTTTTTGGAAAATGAAACTTCACATCATTTGATTTCATTTTCGGAAATTCCATCGTTACGGCAACTTTATCGTCTTTTACATTGACCAGATCAATGTTTGTTTTGATCGACTGTGCCTGAACGAAAGCTACAGCCAGAATTCCTAAGCTTATTGCTATTTTTTTCATTAGGTTTAATTTATAGATAAGTAGTTGACATTAAATTGAATTTGTTACAGAAGTTTCTATGAAAAATTATTTTTTCTTTAAAAAATTTTCTACTTCAGTAAAGTAGTCAGAACCGTAATACTTCAAAAATTCTCCGTTTGGCTTTAGAATGAAAAATGCTCTACAATTTTCTTTCAGATTAAAAACAGTTTGATCGAAAAAGCCAGAATCCTGAATGAAATTTTTTCTTTTTTCAAACCTTTCTTTGTTCAATGATTCTTCTGTGAAGACGAAAAAGTCAGTCGCATCATATTTTTTACTCATTCGTGATGAAATATTAATAGAATTGTCAATCACTGTTTGGGCATCTTTCTCAATGAGACCATATTCATAACAATTTTTTCCATACTGGTAAAAATTAATAAGCACTGATTTTTTTTCATCAATTTCTACTTTTAACTCATTAACAATTAAAGTTCTGATTTGTATTAATTGCTCAGAATCTAATTTACCATGAAATTTTTTGCGGCTTAATGAATAGCTTTCATTAAATTTTGTATTTACTTTCTCATGTTTCTTTTGTGCATTACAAGTAAAAAAGAAATTCAATATAATAATTGATGATAAAAACTTTAATTTCATATGTGTTTTAGTTAACTTTCTTATATCTGATATAATAATTCTTGTTAAACCATACCGGATTTGAATTTTTAAGCTTTAAGCTTTGCCATGATTCAGTCGGAGAAATTATCTCATCAGCAAATCTTATCGGAAGATTCAGATTTTTTACCACATTGGTATAGCGGTATTTTAGTTCATTTCCGTTCTGAGAATATTCCAAAACAGGAACGTCAACAGTTCTTAAATATTGATTGAAAACAGTCGAAAAATCAAATCCAGCCTTCTCGGAAATGTATTTCTCCACTTGTTCGGTTGTAACGGTCTGATGATAAAAATCTTTATTCAAACCTCTCAGAATGTGTCTGAATTTTACATCATCATTGATGATTTGTCGCATTGTGTGAACCATACTTGCACCCTTTGCGTACATATCGCCACTTCCTTCGTTTCTCACGCCATATTTCCCGATGATAGGAACATCATTTAATATATTGTTTTGAATTCCCTGCGCATACAGATCCCCTGCCTTTTTGTGGATATAGCTTTCTGAGAAAAGAACTTCAGAATAATTGGTAAATGCTTCATGAATCCACATATCTGCCTGATCTTTTGCGGTAATACTGTTGGCAAACCATTCGTGTCCGCTTTCATGAATGATGATGAAATCCCATTGTAATCCGACACCTGTTTCTGAAAGATCTCTTCCCAAATACCCATTCTGATACCCATTTCCATAGGCAACATTACTTTGATGCTCCATTCCCAAGTGCGGAGATTCAACCAATTTGTAAGAATCTTCATAAAATGGATACGGTCCGAACCAATATTCAAAAGATTTCAACATCGGTTTTACCTGCTGAAACTGTTTTTTTGCTTTATCTAAATTATAGTCTAAAACCCAATAGTCAAGGTCTAATTTTCCTTTTTCTCCTTCATAAGAATCTTTAAAATTCACATATTTTCCAATACTTGGAATGATAGAATATGCATTGATCGGATTTTTAACTTCCCACGTAAAAATGTTCTTGTTATTTTCTGTTTTCTGATTGATTAATCTTCCGTTTCCGACACCAACTAAATCTTTAGGAGTAATAATTTTTATTACAATCCCCGAATCGGGTTCATCACTCCAGATGTCTTTGGTTGGTAACCAGACAGATGCTCCAATCCCTTCGTCGGCAACACTTATCCACGGATTTTCTTTTTCATCGTTTTTAAAAATCCAGCCTCCGTCCCAAGGTGCATTTTTAGCAATGACGGGATTCCCGGAATACATTACATCAATTGTATATTTTTCTCCTTTTTTAAAAGATGTATTGGCAGATATGAAAATAAAATCTCCCTCTCTTTTAAAATTACCGATTGTGGGAAAGCTGCATTTAATTTTATCTGCTTTCATAGGTTGTTGCAGATCAATCTGAAAAATAGGATTTTTTATGTCTTTTAGAATTTCAAAACTAATGATATTGTTTCCTTTAATGCTTTTCTGTTCGAAATCTGGTTCTACAGACAAATCATATTTTTTTACATCCCAAAAATTTCGGAATTGGGTATTTGAACCTTTTAAAGTATCTTCTTTGGTAAATGTTTTATTCTGCTCAAAAAACTGTCCGAAAGCAATGCAGGAAATCAATAAAAGCGAGTGTGAAATTTTTTTCATTTGGTGATGAAATTAGACTTTCGTCAAAATTAAAGAATATTATTAATAATAATCGAGTTTTATTAATGATGTTAATGTTTACGGCGCAAAAATCGAAGATTTTTGCGCCGTAAACTGTTTATTGAAGTGAAAAGTAATGCTAAACTTTCTGCACCGCAGCTTCTCTTTTCTGAACTTTTTTGTAGGTGTAACCACACATTATGATACTGAATTCATATAATAAAAGTAATGGTAAAGCCGCCATAATCATGCTTAAAACATCTGCAGGAGTAATAATTGCAGCAACCACCATTATCAAAACAATAGCATGCCTTCGATATGTTTTCATGAATTTAGGATTGAGAATTCCGATGTTGGTTAGGAAATAAATAAGAACCGGAAATAAAAATACAACGCCCATTCCCAAAACCACCTGCAGAAACAGTGTAGTATAATCACTCAAATCGTACAGTGGAATAATAATATCTGAAATTTTAAAGATAACCCCAAAATTGACTGCAAAAGGTAAAATCAGGAAATATCCGCATAAAACTCCGGTCATGAATAAAATCCAAACCGAATTAATAATGAAAATTGAGTTCTTTCTTTCATTCGGATGCAAAGCCGGACTGATAAATCGCCATAATTCCCATACAATGTAAGGAAAAGCAGCGACAATTCCACCAAAAATAGAAACCGCCATCATTACATTAAACTGTTGGTAAAGCCTTTGCACACGCACCGGAAATTCATCAGGCAAGGTAATGCTGTCTTCACCCAAAAGCCATCTTGAAAAATCATTCACCAGTTTGAAAGTCGGGAAATCGTTTCGGGTCGGCCCAAAGAAAATATGATCCATAATCCAGTTGATATTAAAACCAACCAAAATCGCAGCCACAATGATTGCAATAATAGAGCGGATCAAATGACCTCTCAATTCGCCAATATGTCCCCAAAAAGACATGTCTTTATCTTCGCTCACAGATAATTTTTTAAAGTTTCAAATTTAGAGAAAAAGTTTGTTATTCGTGATTCGAGCTACAAGTTTCGAGTTATTAATTTAATTCTATTGATTTACTATTATAAAACACGTATCTCCAATTAATTAATTCCTTCATCCAGTAATTTATGCAGATCAATAATTCCGAAATATTTTCCGTTTTCGGTTACAATAAGTTGTCCGATATTATTGTCTTTCAGAATTTTCATCGCTTCTTTTGCCAATGCGTTTCTCTCGATCGTTTTAGGATTTGCAGACATAATATCTTTCGCCAGAACTTTAGAAATATCATCACCCTTCATCAGCATTCTCCTTAAATCTCCGTCTGTAATTACTCCGATAATATTGCTTTCGTTTGTAACAACGGTGATTCCGTGTCGTGAGCTGCTTATAGAAATGATAACATCCTTTACCGTATCATTTTCTGTAACTTCGGGTTTCTGGGAAGAAAGAAAATCATCTACTTTTGAAATCAGGTTTTTACCTAAGCTTCCACCCGGATGGAATTTGGCAAAATCATTGGCTTTAAATTCATTCATTTCCATTAAAGCAATTCCCAAAGCATCACCAAGAGCCATCTGTAGCGTAGTAGAGCTTGTTGGCGCCAATTTAATCGGGCAGGCTTCCATGTCAACATGAGTGTCTAAAATTACATCTGAAAATTCCGCCAGCTTACTTTTTCGATTTCCGGTCATACCGATCAATGCAGAAGAATAATCTTTTAAATAAGGAATTAAATTGACAATTTCCGGAGAGTTTCCCGAATTAGAAATGCACAGAACAACATCCTGCTTCTGAATCACACCCAAATCACCATGAATGGCTTCCGATGCATGCAAAAATTGTGATGGAGTACCCGTAGAATTTAGCGTTGCAACGATTTTATTCCCGACATGAGCCGATTTTCCGATTCCTACAATGATGAGTTTTCCTTTTGTGGAATGAATAATTTCTACTGCTTTTACAAATTCGTCACCGATTCTTTCTTTCAATTTTTCAAGCTCAGAAATTTCTATGGTCAATGTATTTTTTGCAATTGAGATGATGCTGTCTCTATTCATTGTTATATCGTAATTAGAAAGCAAATCCTTAAAGATTTCAATTTATATTTAATATAAATAGATGTGTTAAAAAAATCTACTGTTTTTATTTTAGCTAAAAATTTTTTATCTTTGGATAAGATGCAAATTTAGCAATACAAAATTAGATGAGCGCAAAAAATGCCAATTTATCGAGCGAATTAAAAAAATACTTTGGGTTTTCTACTTTCAAAGGACAGCAGGAAGAGATCATCAAAAATCTCTTAGATGGAAAAGATATTTTCGTTCTAATGCCTACAGGGGGCGGTAAATCACTCTGTTACCAGCTTCCGGCTCTCATTTCTGAGGGTACTGCGATTGTCGTTTCCCCATTGATTGCGCTGATGAAAAATCAGGTAGATGCAGTCAACGGATTATCTTCAGAAAGTGGGGTTGCCCATGTTCTTAATTCATCCCTTAACAAAACCCAGACCAAACAGGTTTTTGATGATATAAAAAGTGGAAGAACAAAGCTATTGTATGTAGCTCCCGAATCATTAATTAAAGAAGACTATCTGGAATTTTTTAAAGATGTGAAAATTTCGTTCTTTGCTATTGATGAGGCGCACTGTATTTCAGAATGGGGACACGATTTCCGACCTGAATACAGAAATTTAAAACAGATTATCGATAAAATTGCAGATGTTCCTGTTATCGCTTTAACGGCGACTGCAACCCCGAAAGTACAGGATGATATCCAGAAAACTTTAGGAATGACCAATGCACTGGTTTTCAAAGAAAGTTTTAACAGAGCCAATTTGTTTTATGAAGTAAGACCAAAAGTCAATATCGATAAGGAAATAGTAAAATTCATTAATAAAAACAAAGGAAAATCAGGTATTGTTTACTGTTTAAGCCGAAGAAAAGTGGAAGAATTTGCACAGCTTCTTCAGGTAAACGGAATCAATGCACTCCCTTATCACGCAGGTTTAGATCAGAAAGTAAGGGTTGCCAATCAGGATAAATTCCTGATGGAAGAAGCTGATGTAATCGTTGCAACAATTGCTTTCGGAATGGGGATTGATAAGCCGGATGTACGTTTTGTAATCCACTATGACTTCCCAAAATCTCTGGAAAGTTATTACCAGGAAACTGGTCGTGCCGGTCGGGATGGCGGAGAAGGATATTGTCTTGCCTTCTATGATCCTAAAGATATTGAAAAATTGGAAAAATTTTTGGCTCAAAAGCCTGTTTCCGAGAGAGAGATCGGTTTGCAGCTTCTGAATGAAGTCGTTGGTTATGCCGAAACTTCAATGAGCAGAAGACAGTATATTTTGTATTATTTTGGTGAAAGTTTCGATCCTGTGAATGGTGAGGGAGCTATAATGTGTGACAACTCATCAAATCCTCCAAAGCTGAAAGATTCTACAAATGATCTTATAAAAGCGCTTGAGCTCATCAACGATACGCAGGAGAAATTTAAGTCTAAAGATTTAATATCTGTGATCACAGGCAAAGAAACTGCGGTAACCAAATCCTATAAGTTGGAGCAAAATCCTTATTTCGGTTTCGGAAAA
Source organism: Chryseobacterium formosense (assembly GCF_900116415.1). GTDB lineage: Bacteria > Bacteroidota > Bacteroidia > Flavobacteriales > Weeksellaceae > Chryseobacterium > Chryseobacterium formosense. Next base: position 649,091 of record NZ_FPAP01000001.1, read on the forward strand.
TCTGAAAACGATAACTATTGGAAATCAATTTTAAGACAAGCAACAGTTCAGAATTTTTTACAAAAAGATATTGAAACGTACGGTGTTTTAAAAATCGCAGAAAAAGGGAGAAAAGTTTTAAGCGGAGATTTTAAAGAACCTTTCCTTATTGCTGAAGACCGTGAATTTGACCTCTCACAAACCAAAGCAGAGAGCGATCAGGTGCAAATGCAGTCGAGTGGAGGTTTAGACCAGAATTTATTTACACTGCTTAAAGAGCTTAGAAAAAAGGTCGCCAAAAAACACGGAATTCCACCTTATACGGTTTTCATGGATCCGAGTTTGGAAGATATGACTGTTCAATATCCGGTTTCCGTTGACGAAATTGCAAAAATATACGGAGTAGGAGAAGGTAAGGCTAAAAAATATGGTAAAGAATTCGCTGATTTTATTGCCCAATATGTTGAAGATAACAATATAGAGCGAACTCAGGATATGGTTTTGAAGCAGGTTGCCAATAAATCAAGCCATAAAGTTTTTATCATCCAGAGCACCGATAAAAAGATTGATCTGGAAGATATTGCAAAAGCCAAAAATCTTTCGATGGATGATCTTCTGAAAGAAATGGAACGAATCGTTTATCAGGGAACAAAGTTGAATATCGATTATTACATTGAAGATAATTTTGATGAAGATATTGTAGACGGTTTCATGGAATTCATGAACGAATCTGAAAGCGACAGCATGAAAGTTTTGTTGGATGAATTCGGTGATGAATTGTCTGATGAGGAGGTTAGAATGCTGAGAATTAAATTTATCAGCGACGTTGCCAACTAAATTTTAAATCAGCTCAAAATGGAAAACCCAATTCATGAAGCGAAAAAAGAGCTTATTCGGTGGATCAAAGAGATGAATGATCTTGAAGATATTGCAGAATTACTTGAAATTAAGAATAAAAAAACTGCTGTTGATAAAGTTGCTGAACCCCAGGCTGAGTATGCTGTAAAAGATGATTTTGATGAAAGATTTGCGAAAGGAATCCCACATGATGAAATGAGAAGAAGAACGAGAGAATTTATTAAAAATTTGCCTTGGAAGAAATAATTGTCTACAAGGATAGATTCGAAAATGAAATTGATAAGTTATTTGAAGTTTTATTTGTGAATGAATATTTTGGTTTTGAGAATTCTGCTTTGAATTCTGTAGAGAAAATTTATGATTTCATTAAAAGTAATATTTCAAGACCTATCAATAGAAATTCACCATTGGCTTATCAGAAATTTGGCAAAAAGTTTATAAAATATAAAGCAAATAATAATACTTCTTGGTATATATTTTTTGATCAGAAAGGAAATAGATTTTTAGTAAACCACATCATAAATAACCACTCTCAAGATTTTCCTGAGTTGTTTTAAATGATTAAATTTATCATCAACTAATTTTTCAGGATGAATAAGAAAATTTCGGTCATATTTATTCTGCCGGATCTCGAAACCGGAGGTGCAGAAAGAATCATTACCACCATAGCAAATCATCTCTCAAGAGATCGTTTTGAGCCTAAGATTTTGCTTCTTCGCAAACAAGGCGGCTATCTTGATTTTCTTAAAAAAGATGTTGAGATTATCGATATTGATACCGAAAGAATAAGATATTCTCTGAAACCAATCCTTAAAGAAATTTACAAAAGGAAACCTGATATCGTTTTTTCAGGTTTTGGTGAAGTAAATGCTTATTTATCTTTATTTATCAAGCTTTTTCCGCGTACAAAATTTATTGCGAGAGAAACGAATGTGGTTTCTAAGCATGTGACGAGGAAAGAGATTAAGTTTTTCTACAGTTTTTACAATAATTATCAGCAAATCATTGCGCAAAGCGATGATATGAAGCAAGATCTTATTAGTAATTTTAATATTAAACAGGATAAAATTATTAAAATAAACAATCCCGTAGATTTTGATTTTATTGAAAACAAACTTAGGATTTCACAAAAACCTGAGTGTTTTAAACTCAATTATAAAAATGTAGTGGCGATAGGTAATTTATCCGCCAGAAAAGGTTTCGATAATCTGCTGAAAGTTTTCTCGAGGCTTAAAAACGAAAAAATTCTTCTGCATATTTTAGGTGATGGTAAAGACCGTGAAATTCTTCATCAGATGAAAGATTTTTTAGGTCTCAAAAATGTTATTTTTCACGGCAGACACGAAAATCCTTATCAGTTTCTGAAATTTGCCGATCTTTTTATTCTTTCCTCAAGATATGAAGGTTTTCCCAATGTTTTGTTGGAAGCCGGAGCTTGCGGAACGTATTCCTTAGCGAATAATTGTCCGGGAGGAATTAATGAGATTATTCAGCACAATACCAACGGTGAGATTGCCGATATAGAAAATCATGAAGACTTTTCGCAGAAGATCATGACGCTTCTGCACAGAGATTATGATGCTGAATCTATAAAAAATTCTATCAAATCGCGATTTTCAAAAGAAATTATTTTAGATCGGTATGAGAAAATTTTATTGGATTTGATGAAGAAATAATCATCTTTAATTTTCTTAAATTTGAGCTTGTAAAAATTCAAAAAAATATTTTTTCATTCATGAATAAAGTTCAAAAGCTGGGATGCATCTGCGAAAAACCTGAATTTCATCATACAGATTACAGAGAATCATTAATAGGTATTGATAAAACAAACGGAAGATATGCTGATGTAAGTCTTTTGCAATGTAAACTCTGCCAAAGAATCTGGATTAAATATCAAGTTGAATTTGAAAGTTTTTCAAAATCCGGAAGATGGTACAGAGGGATTATTTCAAAAAAAGAAGCGAATGCAATGGCTCCTGAAAATGCAGTAGAGTATCTGGAAAATATTGACTGGTACATTTACGGTGGTTCTTACTTTGAAAGTACAGGGAATTTTGGGCAAGGAAAATTAAATGTTGATTTATAATCTAAGCTTAAAACCAAGAGATCTATTGAAGATATTCTTATTAATTTTAAACTTAAAAATGTTTTCCATTAAGTAAACTTCCATCTTCAAGCTTCCATCTCCCTACTCTCAAAAACTTGATAAAACTCACTTGGGTGCGTGGTAATTAATCAGTAAATTTGTAAGGATTAATCAACTGAATAATAAATAAATTAAAATATAAAATGAGTCAATTTGATGTTACCGTAATCGGTTCCGGTCCTGGAGGTTATGTAGCGGCTATCCGCGCTGCACAATTAGGTTTCAAAACAGCAATTATTGAAAAATATTCTACGTTGGGCGGAACTTGTCTTAACGTTGGATGTATTCCTTCAAAAGCACTTTTAGACAGCTCTGAACATTTTGAAAATGCAAAACATAATTTCGAAAACCACGGAATTATCATCAACGAGCCAAAAGCAGACATTGCAAGAATGATTGCGAGAAAAAATGAAGTGGTAGAGCAGACTACAAAAGGTATTAACTTTTTGATGGATAAAAACAAAATCACTGTTTTTGAAGGTCTTGGAAGCTTTGAATCTGCTACTCAAATTAAAGTGACTAAAAACGACGGTTCTTCTGAAACGATCGAATCTAAATATACAATTATCGCAACAGGTTCTAAACCATCATCTTTACCTTTCATTACTTTAGATAAAGAAAGAGTAATTACTTCTACTGAAGCTTTAAATTTAAAAGAAATTCCTAAGCATTTGGTAGTAATCGGAGGTGGTGTAATCGGTCTTGAATTAGGTTCAGTTTATCTAAGACTAGGAGCTCAGGTTACTGTAGTTGAATTTATGGATAAAATCATCCCTACAATGGATGGAGCTTTAAGCAAGGAATTGACTAAAGTTCTTAAAAAACAAGGAATGAAGTTTATGCTTTCTACAGCGGTTTCAGCAGTGGAAAGAAACGGAGATTCTGTAAAAATTACAGCGAAAGATAAAAAAGGAGAAGAAGTTACGGTTGAGGGAGATTACTGTTTGGTTTCTGTTGGAAGAAGACCTTTCACAGACGGTCTTGCTCTTGAAAAAGCAGGTGTTGAATTAGACGAAAGAGGAAGAATCAAAACCAATGATCATTTACAGACAAACGTTGCAAATATTTATGCAATCGGAGATGTAATCAAAGGAGCAATGTTGGCTCACAAAGCTGAAGAAGAAGGAGTTTTTGTTGCTGAAACTTTGGCTGGGCAAAAACCTCACATCAATTATAACTTAATTCCTGGAGTTGTTTACACATGGCCTGAAGTTGCCGGAGTTGGTAAAACTGAAGAGCAATTGAAAGAGGAAGGTGTAGCTTACAAAATCGGAACTTTCCCAATGAGAGCTTTAGGAAGAAGCCGTGCAAGTGGAGATGTTGATGGTTTGGTAAAAATTATCGCTGATGAAAAAACGGATGAGGTTCTTGGTTTCCATATGATTGGAGCAAGAGCTGCAGATTTGGTTGCTGAAGGTGTAATGGCAATGGAATTCCGTGCAAGTGCAGAAGATATTGCAAGAAGTTCTCACGCTCACCCTACTTATGCAGAAGCTGTAAAAGAAGCTGCCTTGGATGCTACAGGGAAAAGAGCGCTTCACATGTAAGATTTGATTAAAAATATTTAATCATTTAAATATTTACAAAAAAGACTGCCTCAATTCGATGGCAGTCTTTTTTGTTGGTCAAAAGATTGTTTATAAATTAGTTAAAGAATAAATTTGTGAAACTGTAAAAAACAAATTTTGAAAAAAATATTATATCTGAATATTATTTTAATCGCCTTAATATTTGTTGCAAGTATTGCGATATTTTATAGCTATAATTTCCCAATACCTTTTGATTTTATCAGAAATTTTAAAGATTACGAAATACAATATGTTTTAATAATTTTACTAATAATTGGGTTTTTAGCTTCTCTAATTGCATCAGTTAAAATCAAAAAATATAATTTTAAAAATAAATTTCTTAGTATCTTTTTAATATTGAATTGTCTGTTTTTAGCATTTCTTGTTTTTAATGGAAGCTCAGAATATATTAAAAGAAAAAAAGCACTTACACTACTTGAAAATGAGTATATAAAACAAGCTAAAAAAGATATTGAAAATGATAAAGTGACCTATAAATTTGCAGGTGGACTTGCTGTTTCTGATTATAATGAAGAAACAGAAAATAAAATTGACAGTATTTACAAAAATTATGGTGTGACTTATTTTAATACAGGATGTATTATAGATTTTATGGATATCAAAGCTCAGGAAAAATATCAGGAAACTGTAAAACCCTATTTAATCAAAAGAAACGGAAAAAACTGGGAGGTGAAAATGAAATCTGAAATAGAAAAAATAAAAAACTGATTTTTGATTTTTTTGTTTGAATTTCGCTTGGATTCAATATTTTGAACAAGGTTAAAGCAATGAATTTTAAACTTTATTTTAATAGAAATTCTCGGTTTTTGGCATGAAAATAGAGCACGACTTCATTATAAAGTGAAATCATTATGAAAAGAATATCTACAGTTTGTGCGATCTTTTCCGGGCTATTATTTTTTGCGCAGGAAGCAGGAAAAGCAGGAGAACTTTTGAAAAACGAGGCTTCAAAAAGAGAAATGGAATCGTCTAAAATAGAAAGACTAAATTCACAAAATAACAATTCCGGAAATTCGGGATTTAGAAACCCGACGAATCAGAATAATCAAAACAAAAGACATGCGAATACAAATTATCAGTGGAATCAGAATTACGGTTATGCAGAAGTTTTTCTGAGAATTCCAGAACAAGGGCATTTCTCTGTTGAACTGGCAGATCAGATGATTGCTACTCATTCAGGTAGATACAGATTCTTTGACCTTCCATCGGGAAGAATTCCTATTTCAATTTATGATAACGGATTTTTAGTTTACAGAACAACTTTAAATGTGAGAAACAACAGCAGAATGGTTCTTGATTTTTTCACAAACGAAGGGCTGTATTTATTAGATTCTTATCCGATTCAAAACGATTATTATGGTTTTAATAACTGGAATGACGTTTGGAATAATCCTTATGCAAATTCAGGTAACAACGGTAATATCAATTATCCGAATGTGATGGATCATCAGACTTTCCAGCAATTTATGTCTGCCATGAAAAAAGATGCATGGTTTGATGATAAGAAAATTGCATTCATCAATCAGCAAGGTCGTCATGCGATGTTTACTTCGGAACAGATCAGTATTTTGGTAAAAGATTTGAGTTTTGATAAAAATAAAATTGCTTTGGCCAAATCACTATTTTCAAAATGTGTCGACAAGCAAAAATATTTTATCGTTGGCGATGCACTGGATTTTGAAAGCAGCAGACGAGATTTGATGGATTATATATCTAAAAATTAAAAATTTTTATTAATTCCGTTTTTTTACTCATTGTTTTTAACCGCAAAAGAAACAAAAGACTTTATGACAATTTATATTGTTCAAAAGCTGGCAAAAATAAATGAACATTTACATTTGTAGATTTTTTGTAATTTTTTTCAATCATATCTTTTGTTGCTTTTGCGGTAAAAATCTACACAATATTTTTTTTATTAAAGATAAAACTCATTTACTCTAACACTCTCCGACACAAAAACCCTGAAAACGCTCCAACTTATTTTCTTACCTTTGCATCCTAAATTTATCATTAATGCAACTCGGAAAAACTCAGACTTTAAAAATTTCAGAAAAAAATAATTCAGGATGGATCTTGACAGACGAAACGGGCGATAAAGCTTTTTTGTCTAAAGTTTTCATTCAGGATGAAAAAGAAGAAGGCGATGAAGTTGAGGTTTTCGTTTATCAGGATGATAACAAACTGAAGGCTACAACAGAAATTCCGTTGGCTGAAGTAGGAGAATTTGCGGTAATGAATTGTGTACAAAGTCTTCCGAGCGGTGCTTTTATGGATTGGGGAATTATCAAAGATTTGTTTATCCCATACAAACAGCAGAAATCTAAAATCATTGAAGGTAAAAGATATCTTGTTTACCTTTATGTGGATGAAAATTTAGAATTAATCACCGGGACAACGAAATTTAAAAGGAATCCGCAATATCAGGATTTACCTTTCCAGAAAGGAGATAAAGTGGATTTGTTGATGATGAACGAAAGCGAATTGGGCTGGAATGTCGTGATCAATAAAAAATATATTGGATTAATTTATTCTTCAGATGTTTATAAAAAGTTGTATCCTTTATCTGAAGAAGAAGGTTACATCAAAGAAATTCGTGAAGATGGTAAAATCGATGTTTCTCTTCAGCCGCAGGGTTTTGAAAACATCGATGAATTCAAGCAGAAAATCCTTAACAAATTAGAAGAAAATTTCGGCTTGCTGCATCTTTCAGATAAATCTTCTCCAGAAGAAATAAAAGATGAATTGCAGATGAGTAAAAAGAACTTCAAGAAAGCTTTAGGTGGTTTGTATAAAGATAAAATCGTCGATATTTTGGAAGATAAAATAAGACTGATATAGAATTAATCTCTCAAATAAAATTGAAATCCCGAACAATTGTTCGGGATTTTTTTGTGATAAATATCATTCAAAAATCATTAATTATTTTGTTTAACAATTTTGTCAAAACAAATGTTTGATATATATTTGCACAAATTTGTTTAACAAAAATGTCAAATCAAGCAAAAAAAGACCAAACCCAAGAGTTAATTAAGGAAACCACAAAGAATTTGTTCTTCGTGAAGGGTAAATTTGATGCTACTACGCAGGAAATTGCTGATGAGGCGGGTGTCAATAGAACGCTGATCAATTACTATTTCAGGTCAAGAGATAATCTTGTTCAGATTGTTTTCGAAGAAGCGCAGAAAGTAGAGAGAGAGAAATCTGAAGTGATTATGAATTCGGATCTTCCTTTCAAACAAAAAATTGCACAGTTTATTGAAGAAAGCCTTACAACGAGTCTTCAGTATCCATACCTGGAAACGTATATCGTTTCACAGATTAATAAAGGAAATTGCCAGAAAAGAGATATCGAAGATGATGAGCTTCAAAAGCTATATAAAGACATCGAGAAAGAAATGGAATTGGGAAACATCGAAACGATGAAACCCGTTCATTTTGTACTGAATATGATTGCCTTATTAGTTTTCCCGAGTGCTATCAGACCTTTATTTATGGAAAATTTGAATATCACGGACGAAGAGTTTGATAAACTCATTGCAGAGAGAAAAGATATCATTTTAAATATGCTTTTTAAGAAATAATTAATAAATCTTAAAGTAATTTAAAAATTGAATCGTCCTTTAAGAATAAAAGATTTAAACAAAGAAAACAAAAAATAAACGAAGTATAAAATTATGAACAGAAAACGTATAACTGCTAAAAAGCTCAAAATTGGTGTAGCTGCAGCATTTATGATGTTGGCCTCTTCATCAGCTTATGCACAACAGCAGATTTCTCTGCAGGAAGCCATTAAACAGGCGTTGCAAAATAAAGCTGAAGCTAAAAAAGCGGCTTTACAGATTAAAAAAGCGGAATACAAAATTGATGAAGCAAGATCAGGCGCATTACCACAGATCGGTGCAACTGCAGGAGTTACTTACAATCCGGTTATTCAGGAGTCATTACTTGAATTTGGCGGTGAAAGAATCAGAGCACAGTTGGGACAGGCTTGGCAATCGCAGGCTGTGGTAACTTTAAATCAGACTATTTTTGATCAAAGAGTTTTTACAGGCCTTAAAGCTGCAAAATCTACCAGAGAATTTTATGTTTTAAATGCTCAGTTGACCAACGAACAGATTATTGAAAATGTTGCAACGGCATACTATCAGGTTTTTGTACAGGAAGAAAATCTTAAAACTTTAAACGTAAGTTACACAAACACCGAAAAAGTAAGAAACGTTATTAAAAGCTTGGTAGATAATGGTTTGGCAAAAGGGATTGACCTGGATCGTACCAATGTTCAGTTAACAAATATCAGTTCAAGCAGACAGCAATTGGTGAATGCAGTGGAGCTTTCTAAGAATTCTTTGAAATTCTATATGGGAATTCCGATTGATACTGAAATTGAATTAGAAGAAAAAACAATCGAACCTCAGCCTCAGCTTTTGGCTGAAACCGTAAATCTTGAAGGCCGTTCTGAGCTTAAAGTTTTACAGAAAAACAGAGAGCTTTTAGTATTCAACAAAAAAGCAACTGAGGCATATCTTTATCCGACGGTAGCTTTGCAGGCAAACTACGGTTGGGCTGGAATGGGTAAAAAATTCCCGCTTACCAATGGTCTGAATAACGGAGTTCTCTGGAGCGACTATTCAGCAATCGGTTTGAATATAAACATTCCGATTTTCACCGGAGGTTCTACAAAATCTAAAATTGCTCAGGCGGAAATCGATATTCAGGATTTAGATCAGGATATTCAGAATACACAGCTTCAGCTTAGCCTTGAATATAAAAATGCAGTGACCAATATTGAAAATTCATTAATCAATATTGAAAGCATGAAAAACAACGTAACACTTGCAGAAAAAGTACAGAAAGATACACAATCTAATTATCAGTACGGCTTGGCAACACTTACAGAAGTTTTGGATTCTGAAAATGCATTAACAGATGCAAAACAGAATTATACCACTGCATTATTAGATTATAAACAGGCTGAAATTAAATTAATAAAAGCTAAAGGAGAACTCAATACTTTACAAAACCCATAAGAACATGAAATCGTCATGAATTGTAGCACAAAAACTTACGATAATGTGGCGATTGCATATGACCTTTAAAATAATAAATAACTCCATATGAAAAAAACTTTAATATATATCATCGTAGCGGCTGTACTTGTTGGTTTGGCAGCATGGAAAATTGCCGATAACAAAAAGAAGCAGGAAACCGAAGTAAAAGAAGTAGCAAAACAGGTTGACAAAATCAACGTAAACGTGATTACGGTTTCAAGAGAAAATATAGACACCGATTATACTGCAAACGGAACTTTTATTCCGAAGCAGGAATCTAATCAGTCTTCTGAGATTTCAGGACGTATTGTAAGCGTTTTGGTGAAAGAAGGTTCAAAAGTTGGCGCAGGTCAGGTTTTGGCAACCATCAAAAAAGATGCGATCGAAGTTGATGTTACGCAGGCTCAGAATAATTTGCAAAACGCAATTATTGATAATCAGCGTTATGAAAATGCCTTTAAAACAGGAGGTGTTACAAAACAGCAATTAGATAATTCAAGATTACAGCTAAAAAATGCTCAGGCTGCGGTAAGAGCTCAAGGTGTTAAAGTAAATGATACAAGCATCAGAGCAGGAATCAGCGGAATTATCAACAAAAAAATGGTAGAGCCGGGAATGGTGGTTTCTCCGGGAACAGCACTTTTCGAAATTGTTAATATCAATAGCTTAAAACTTTCTGTTTTAGTGGATGAAAGCCAGATCGGAAGAATCCAGCTAGGTCAGGAAGTATCAATTAATGTAAATGTTTTGCCGGATGATTCTTTCAGCGGAAGAATTACATTTATTGCTCCTAAAAGTGATGCTTCTTTGAATTTCCCTGTCGAAATCGAAGTTCAGAACAGAGGAAACCTAAAAGCAGGGATGTATGCAACAGCTACATTTAAAACCAATCACGGTGCAGAAACTCAGAATATGTTAACCGTTCCAGCAGAAGCATTCGTGAATGGAGTTAGCTCAGGTCAGTTATTTGTTGTAAGCAATGGAACTGCTAAAATGATTAAAGTTCAGACCGGAAAAGTTTACGGAGATAAAGTACAGATCCTAAGCGGATTAAATGGAGGTGAACAAGTCATTACAAGCGGACAGATCAATCTTGATAACGGTTCAAAAATCAATATCGTAAAGTAATAGAAGATGAAGTTAGCAGAAATATCCATTAAAAGACCGTCCCTTGTCATCGTATTGTTTACGATTCTGACTTTGGGAGGTTTATTAAGCTACTCCATGATGGGGTACGAGTTGATTCCGAAGTTTGAAACCAATATGGTTACCATTTCTACGGTGTATCCTGGAGCTTCACCTGCTGAGGTGGAAACTTCGGTAACCAGAAAAATTGAGGATGCCGTTGGTTCTTTGGAAAATGTAAAAAAAGTAGAATCCTCATCTTACGAAAGTTTATCGGTGATTATGGTTCAGCTGAATACAGGAGCTGATGTAAACTACGCTTTGAATGACGCTCAAAGAAAGGTAAACGCTATTTTGGCTGACCTTCCGGAAGATGCAGACCCACCTTCACTACAGAAATTCTCATTGGATGATTTACCGATCATGACGTTGAGTATTTCAAGTGATAAATTGAATAATAAAGAGCTTTATGACCTTTTAGATAAGAAAATCGAGCCGATTTTTTCCCGTGTAAATGGTGTTGCACAAGTTGATTTAGTTGGTGGACAGGAAAGAGAAATTCAGGTCAATTTAGATGAAAAGAAAATGCAGGGTTATGGCATTGCAATCGCAGATGTACAACAGGCAATTCTTTCATCCAACTTAGATTTCCCGACGGGGGCTTTGAAGACAAGAACGTCAAGATCGACGATCAGACTTTCCGGAAAGTATAGAAATGTTCAGGAGATGAATAATCTTGTGGTTTCCAATAAAGATGGAGCTCAGGTTAGACTTTCTGACATTGCCACGGTTTTCGATACTCAGAAAGATGTTGAGAAAATTGCAAGATACAATCAGTTACCAACTATTTTGCTTCAGGTAAAAAAGCAGTCTGACGCAAACGCAGTATCGGTTTCTGAATTGGTTCAAAAAACCATTGCTCAGGTTCAAGATAATTATAAAACGCAAGGTGTTAAAATCAACATTGTTGATGATACAACAGACTTTACATTAGAAGCGGCAGACCACGTAATCTTTGATTTATTCTTGGCGATTATCTTGGTAGCAGTAGTAATGTTATTATTCCTTCACAACATCAGAAACGCATTTATCGTAATGGTTTCTATCCCGATGTCTTTGATTGCAACGGTAATCGGAATGTATTTGATGGGATATACCTTAAACTTAATGAGTTTATTAGGACTTTCACTGGTTGTAGGTATCTTGGTGGATGATGCGATTGTAGTTTTGGAGAACGTGTACCGTCACATGGAAATGGGTAAAAGCAGAATCCGTGCAGCATACGACGGAGCTTCGGAGATTGGATTTACCGTAACGGCAATTACCTTGGTAATCGTTGTGGTATTCTTACCGATTGCGATGAGTTCAGGTTTGGTTTCTGATATCTTGGCACAGTTCTGTGTAACGGTAGTTATTGCAACGATGTTATCGTTACTGGCTTCATTTACGATCATTCCTTGGCTGTCTTCGAGATATGGTAAATTGGTACACCTTTCAGGTAAAAATCCTTTCGAGAAATTCATTCTTTGGTTTGAAAAACAATTGGAAAAATTCACACACTGGATTACAGGAATTTTAGAATGGGCTTTAAAAACAACTTTAAGAAGAATCATGACGGTGGTTGTCACTTTTATTATTTTGATTTCTTCATTCATGTTAGTGGCATTCGGATTTATCGGAGGTGAATTCTTCCCTAAAATGGATAGAGGACAGTTCCTTGTTCAGATGGAATTACCGAAAGACGCTTCTGTAGAAAAAACCAATCAGGTAACTCTTGCAGTTGAAAAATATTTGAGAGACGATAAAGATGTAGTCGATATGATTACTACGGTTGGTCAGCAGTCATCAGGTTTTGGTGGGGCTCAGGCTACACTGTATCAATCTGAAATTCAGGTAATCTTGGTTGATAAATCTGAACGTAACGAAAGTACAGATATTAAATCAGCGAAAATCAAAAGAGCTTTAGAAGAAAAATTCACCGGAGTTGAGTTTAAAACAGCGCCAATTGGATTAATGGGAGCGGATAACGCACCAATCGAAATGGTAGTAACGGCACAGGATAACGAAACGGCAAACAAAGAAGCGAATAGAATTCTAGAATTGCTTAAGAAAGTTCCGGGATCTGTAGATGCTGAATTATCAACCGATTCTGGAAACCCGGAAGTTCAGGTGAATATCGACAGAGACAAAATGGCTTCTTTAGGCTTAAATCTTTCTAGTGTAGGACAAACGATGCAAACGGCATTCAGTGGAAATACAGACGGAAAATTCAGAGCTGGGGAGTATGAATATGATATCAACATCCGTTTCGGAGATGCGAACAGACAGTCGATTGATGATGTAAGAAATTTGATGTTTACGAATCCTCAGGGAGAACAAATTAGATTGAGTCAGTTTGCTGACGTTAAAATGGGTTCAGGACCAAGTTTATTGGAGCGTAGAGATAAAGCACCTTCTGTAAAGGTAAAATCTAAAGTGGTAGGACGTCCTGTAGGTGACGTTGCTAACGAATGGGCAGCTCAGTTTATGGATAACGAGAAAACAAAACCTGCAGGTGTAAGCTACATTTGGAGTGGTGATATGGAAAACCAGACCGAAGGTTTCGGTACTTTAGGAATTGCGCTATTAGCAGCTATTGTATTGGTTTACCTGGTAATGGTTTCCTTGTATGACTCATTTGTTTATCCGTTTGTGGTACTGTTCTCAATTCCTTTGGCATTGATTGGGGTAATGGTTATTCTTGCAATCACCGGAAATTCATTAAACATCTTTACGATGTTGGGAATGATCATGTTGATTGGTTTGGTAGCGAAAAACGCGATTATGATTGTCGATTTCGCCAATATGAGAAAAGCAGCCGGTGCAAATACGCACGACGCTTTGATTCAGGCAAACCACGCACGTCTTCGTCCGATCCTGATGACAACGATTGCGATGATCTTCGGTATGATTCCGATTGCGATTGCAAAAGGAGCAGGAGCCGAGATGAACAACGGATTGGCTTGGGTAATCATCGGTGGTTTAACTTCATCATTATTCCTGACTTTGATTATCGTACCGGTAGTATATTCATTATTCGATTCAATTTTGAGAAGAATGGGTAAACATGAAAAACTGGATTATGAAGCTGAAATGAAAGCCGATTATGACCACAGAGAGTTAAGTGAAGACGGATTTACTCCAAAACACGTAGACTAATATAACAACCTTTAATTAACCTAAAAACCGCATCAGAAATGATGCGGTTTTTTATGTCATTGCGATGAGTGAAGCGAAGAAGCAATCTCAAAAGTAATCAAAATTTCAAATGAATTTAAGTATACTTGGTAAATCGCTGAGGTGCAAATTTTTTATCATTTATAAAGTATTTAAAGCGCAAGAAAATCAAATATTTTTAAAAATATAATGTAATAAAATCTTTGCGACTTTTCGCTTAACTAAAGACAATAAAAAAAGCTTCCAAATTAATCTGAAAACTTTAAAACATAATTCGCATAAAGTCCCAACGGGACGACTTTCTAAAGGATAGGATGCAAATCCTATTAATCCAACATCCAAAAACCAACGTCCATTAACCTTCCATCATTCATAAAAAAAAGTCAGATTTCTCTGAAAATTCCAGCAAAAATCCGACTTTAGAAACAAACTATATAAAAATATCTTTTTTCAGACTGAGACAAAATTATCTCAAACTGATAACTTTATTAAAAACCTTTCCGTTTTCCTCTACGCTGATAATATATTGATCCGCAGTTTTTTTACTTAAATCAAAATTAAGGCTAAGATTTCCGTTGTCTGATGATTTTGTTTCGTTGTAATAAACCGTATTTTCAAAATCCGAAACCGAAATTTTTGCACTACCTTTTAATCCTGATAAAAGCAATTTTACTTTATTACCGTCAACCACAAATTCAGGTTTAATAACTTCCGAAACTGGTGTTTTTTCAATCATCACTTTTTTATCAGAATCTACTTTAATTTTATATTTTTCAATTTTCTGCTGAGATTCAAGGATCAAATAATATACTCCGGAATCCAGATCTTTAAAGTTGTACGATTTATTTACAGAATGGGCATCATCAAAGGTCTCGGAAAACAATTCTCCGTAAAAATCACTGTAAACAACCACCGATACATTTTTTGCATTCGACAGTTCGAAGTTTACGGTTTCTGCTTCAGTTTTTCCAAATGAAAGAGAAAAGTCTTTTTCTTTACTCATTGCAGTGGCTGAAATAGATAAGAAGCCTATCAATAATACTGATTGAAATACCTTTTTCATAATATTAAATTTTTCATTTGTTAATACTGCAAATTTAGACTAAGCCATAATCCGGTTCTACTATACAATTTTCATATTTATGTGCTATTTTAACCTTTAAGTTAAATTAATAAATATTATTTGTTAATTTTGTATATGAAATAGCAGTTGCAAAAATGAAACACTCTCATCCCGCATTCGAAGCTGTAAAACCTAATCTGGGAAGCAGTTTCACAAGTTTAAAGTTTTTGAAAAATGAAAACATCAAGTCGCATGTTTGGCATTATCATCCTGAGATTGAGCTGATTTTTGTCTGCGGAGGTTCCGGAAAAAGACAGATCGGAAGTAATATTTCCTATTTTTCTGACGGAGATCTGGTTTTGATGGGAACCAATCTTCCACATTGCGGAATGACCAATGAAAATACCAATAATGATTATGAAATGGTGATTCAGTTTAAACCAGATTTTTTGGGCGAACAGATCTGGACTTTACCAGAAATGCAGAAAATTGCCGTTTTACTCGAAAAAGCGAAAGCCGGAATCGTGTTTTCTGAAAAAATAAAAAAAGAAGTAGGAGAGAAGATTCTGGAAATGCATCATTCCGATTCCCTTTCCAGACTGATGAAATTTTTAGGCATTCTGGATGAACTTGCCTCTACCCACGAATACAGAATTCTGAATGCCGGAAAATATTATCTGCAAACGCAGGTTGAAGATAATGAAAGAATTAATCATATTTTTAATTATGTAAAAGACCATTTTAAAGAACAGATTACTTTGGATGAAATGGCAGATTTATCGAGTATGAAAGTGCCATCATTTTGCCGTTATTTTAAAAAAATTACCAATAAAACCTTTACTCAGTTTGTGAACGAATACCGGATTACCCATTCTCTGAAGCTCCTTGCCGAACAGCCATTAAGCATCACTGAAGTTTGTTTCGAGTCAGGGTTTAATAATTTCAGTTATTTTAATAAAACATTTAAAGAATTTACCGGAAAAAGCCCGTCTCAATACCGAAAAGAATTTAATTATTTAATTGAATAGTCGAATTATAGCGCAATTTGAATTAGGATAAAAGTGTAAGTTTTTAACGCAACGTACGCAAAGCTTTTTTTAGATACTATCCGTTTTTAAGTTCGCAAAGGCGTTTCACTCAGCAAAGGCTTTGCTATCATTTGCTGAACATAAACTGAAAGTTTACGAACATTGTTCTGCCTTTGCGAACGGAAAAATATATTCGAAAAAATAAAAACGTTTGAGAGCATAGCGTTAATTAAATATTATTTTATGTCATTATGTTTTTTTAACAAAATTTAAAATAAACTAACTATTTATAACAGAGGCAGAATCAACCTTTAAAATTTTAAACTCTATATTTGTATAAGGTTTAAACGATAGGAAGAAGAAAAAAAAGAATTTTATGAAGGATATTAAACTGATTGTAACCGATATGGACGGAACTTTCCTGAATTCAAAATACG
The DNA here is from genome assembly GCF_900116415.1 of Chryseobacterium formosense. Lineage (GTDB taxonomy): Bacteria > Bacteroidota > Bacteroidia > Flavobacteriales > Weeksellaceae > Chryseobacterium > Chryseobacterium formosense. Next base: position 665,580 of record NZ_FPAP01000001.1, read on the forward strand.
AAGTAAGTCCGGATTTTCCAAAGGTGTATGAAGAACTGAAAAAAAGAAATATTCTATTTGTTCCTGCGAGCGGAAGACAGATGTCAGGAATTACCCAATACTTTAGCGATATTGAAAACGAAATAGGTTTTATTGCAGAAAACGGAGGTTATGTAGTCTATAAAAACGAAGAAATTTTTGCAGATAAATTGAGTCAGAAATCCATTTCGGATATTATTCAGACGGTAAGAGAAATACCGGACGCAAGAGCAGTTCTGAGTGCAAAAGGAAGCTCTTACTACGAAAGTGAAGACCAGAATTTTGTTGATTACTTTTCTAAATATTATATTAAAAATCAGAAAAGAGAAGATCTTACATTAGAAGTTGACGACTCGGTTTTTAAAATTGCAATTTATCATCCGGTAAGCGCTGAAGAGTTTCTCTATCCAGCTTTGAAGAAGTTTGAAAACGAAGATTTAGTGGTCGTTGTTTCAGGGAAATACTGGGTAGATATTATGAACAAACACACCAATAAAGGAAATGCGATTGAAAAGCTCCAAAAATCCCTAAATATTCTTCCTGAGCAAACAATGGCATTTGGCGATTATCTGAACGATATTGAAATGCTTAAAAATGCTCATTATTCTTATGCGATGAAAAATGCACATCCCTCTGTAAAAGAAGCGGCAAAATTTGAAGCCTGTTCCAACGACAGTTTTGGGGTTTTGGAAACCATAAAAACCTATCTCAACGGAAATTAGTTTTCAATTATAAACATAAAAACCGTATCAATAATGATGCGGTTTTCTTATGTTATTGCGAACGTAGTTCTGAAGTGACGCAGTAATCTCAAAACGGTATGTTTGTCATTCGGAAAGAATCTATAATGTGCTTTGAATAGAAAAATGCATAGTTGGTTAAACACAAAGGCGCAAATTTTCTATCATTTATGCAGTTTTAAGACGCAAGAAAATCAAAGATTTTCAAAAGTTGTATTGCCATGAATTTTATCGTAGATAAAATCTTTGCGCCTTAAAAACACTTGCTATTTAAAATATCTTAGCGCCTTTGCGATAAACCAAAGAACCAAAAAGTTTCCAGACTCATCTGAAAGCTTCATATATTTTAAAACCTGAAAAAATTAATCTGCCATTGCTTCACCAGACTTTCTATAGACAAAACTTCCATAGATATGTCTTCTTGCGAAACGGCTGGGAGAATCAGAATTTACCATTTTGATGTAAGTATTTCTCGGAACACCAATATATTCGTACATATTCCCGTTCAGATGCTGAACCGTAAGAACCGATTTCTCCAGATAAAAATCCTGGATATTAGATTTCGTAATCGTTTCTGTATATTCTTCTTTATATTTTTCCTGCGTTTCCGGATTGATGCTTACCAAAAAATGATAGGCTTCAATCACAGACTTGCTTTTTTCTTCTGCTTCCAGTTTTCCCTCTTCATCATTGATAAATTTATCGGGATGCGTGTCTTTCATCGTATTTCTGTAAATCGTTTTCAATTCTTTCAACGTTACATTTTTATCAACTTCAAGAAGCTTTCTGTAATCACCTAATTTTTTCATAACGGATAATCCTTATTTCGGGGTGCAAAATTAAGGTTTTATTTTTGGAAATTGTAAGTTTTTGATTATTAATTTGTTTGATCTTTAAAAAGGAATGATTTTTTCATCAAGCAATTCCTTTTTCAGACGATTTGCATATTGATGAGCAAATTTTTCTTTTTCAACTTTTGGAATACCCATATAATAATTATCCCTGATTTCTTTTGCATCATAGTCTTCATCTTCATTTCCTGGTCTCACCACAACTTCCAAATAATGAACGTAATGCCCAAATTCATGGGGTAAAGTCCTATAAAGTTGAGTGTTTCTTGAAGGTTTTAACTTTAACTCAGAAACAAAATTTCTTTTATTTTCAATGAAGAGATGACCATCTTCTTTTAGTTTTTCAAATTCTTTTTGGTCTTCAATGGTTTGCTTTTTATGCCAAATTAATTTTTTATTAAGATCAATTGCATCCAAAATTATTGCCGGATAATATTCGTTTTCAAATTCAAAACTATAGATTAATCTTCCCCAAACCGGAGAAATTATTTCTTCTTTTCTTTTGGGTTGACGAAGAATAATAAATCTCAAATCTCCATAGTCTTCTTTTGGGATGTGCTTAATAATTTTTGCTAAATCATTTACAGAACAAGAGTGAAAACAGTTTTCTCGAGTTTCTTCAATAATGAACAAAAATTCATGATCATTAATGATTCTGATTTCAGTTTGATATTTTTCAAATCTTTCATAAAAAGACTTTAATGTTCCATAAGGAGTTGAAATTTTAAGCTTATTATTTTGCCCAAAACCTTGATTTTCGGTTCCAATATTTCTGTTTCTTCTGGTAGGATTATACATTTCGATAGATTACTCGTTTTTTACCAATATTTCAACAATTTTACTTCTTTCAATAATCATCTCTTCCTTACTTTTCTTCATAATCTTATCATCTTTCAAATAATTTATAAAAGCAGTAACATATAAATTTCTGTCATCAAATCCTGTTAGCTGAAATTTCTCAATCTGTAATTTTTTACTATCAATTTTTGAAACAGATAAAAGAGATTGTTTATCAAACCAATTGTTAAATCCTGTATCATTTCTTACTTCCTGGAATCTTATAATGTTTTTATTAATGGGTAAATCAATCGAATCCTGGATTCTCTTTCTCCCAAATGATTTATTGTAAAAATCAATATGAATAAACTTTCCTTGTATTTCTTTACTAATTTCAGATGTTTTTAAATACAGTATATCTGAACCATCTTGTGAAAAATAACAGCAAGGAATAAAAAATAAAAGAAACAATATTTTTGACTTCATTATAAAAATATTACTCCGTTGTATCAATATAAGACAACCTTGATCCTTTTATAAACTCTTCCAAAGAAATATCTTTACTTGCTTTGCTATTCATCAGTTCAAAAAAATATACTTTGGTAGAATTTAGTCTCATGTCTTTTAATGAAATTTTAAATCTCTTCACCCGAAAGTCAGAATTAAAAAACGTTAGTTCAGAAACATTGCTCAGCTTTATATTGTTCACATCGAAAGAAGCTTTCGGATCTTTCTGCAGTTTTAAAAATCTTTTCTGCGTTTTGTCGGTTGTTTCATCCAGGAATTTCTGCATCTGAAAATCGGTCAGAAGCTGCGGATAAATTAAGCCTTCTTTCAGAATATTTGAAGTTATTTTGTCAGATTTATCATAGTAAACCGTTTTATCATCAAACTGTACAAGATTGTCTTTTACAAGAATTTTACCGGCAAATTTTTTATAGTTTTTCTTTTTATAGTCATTCTTAAAATGCTCAACAATAGCGGCATCTTTTGAGCTTAATTTTTCATTTTTCTGGGCGAAAAAATTTGAAGAAAGCAATAATGAAAGACCAATTGAAAATAAAAATTTCATAATATTTTAGTTTAGGTTTGGATGTGTAGAATTCTACAAAATATTTTTAAGGCGAAGATGTTGTAAAAGCATAATGGTTTTCGCATCTTTAATTTCACCTTTATCAATCATAGAAAGTGTTTCATTAAAATCTAGTTCTAAAACTTCAATGTTTTCGCCTTCTTCTTCGAGTCCGCCTCCATCATTGATTTTCATATCATCAGAATATTCTGCGATGAAAAAATACAGAATTTCCGTTACAGAGCCGGGAGACATATAGGCTTCAAATATTTTTTCGACTTTAGAGATTTTGTATCCTGTTTCTTCTTCCGTTTCTTTTCTAATGCAGTCTTCCGGATTATTATCATCCAATAGACCTGCGCACGCTTCAATCAAGATTCCGTCCGGATTTCCGTTAATATAAGTCGGAAGTCTGAATTGTCTGGTTAAAATTACTTTTTTTAAACTTGTATTATAAAGCAGAATAACGGCTCCGTTTCCTCTGTCATAAGCTTCTCTGCTTTGAGTTTCGGTTTCTCCGTTTTGTTTTTTGATGTTAAAAGTTACTTTCTTCAAAGTGTACCAATTGTCAGATAAAATTTCTGTTTTTTCGATACTTACATTCGTCTCTTGCATTCTATATTTTATTATTTTATATTACTAATTAACTTTGAAAAAATTCAGTGCTCTTTGTTAAGTGAAACGCCTTTGCGAACTTAAAAACAGTTAGGATTTAAAAAAATCTTTGTCTTTTGTGTTTAAAAACAAAAGCAACATTATTTATTCAACAAATCCTCCAAAGCCATTTTCAAATCAGGAAATTTAAACTCAAAACCAGCCTTTTGAATTTTTTCAGAAGAAGCTTTCGAACCTTCCAGCAAAGCATCTGCCAATTCTCCAAAAATTAGTTTTAAAATAAAGCTTGGAATATTAGGCATAAATAAAGGTTTTTTCAAGACCTCAGCAATTAATTTCGTTAAATTTTCATTTGTTGTATGTTGTGGAGCAGTAGCATTAAAAGAACCTTCAACTTCAGGATTTTTCAAAGCAAATTCATAAATCGAACAAATATCATCGATGTGAATCCACGGCATATATTGTTTTCCGCTTCCAAGTGGCGAACCAATCCCTAATTTTATCGGAGTCATCATTTTTGCTAATGCACCCTCATTTTTAGAAAGAACAACAGCAGTTCTGATTTTTACAACTCTTTCGGCAATGTTTTGTTCCTTAAATTCATCAGCAGCTTTTTCCCAGACTACAACAACTTCACTCAAAAAATCATTTCCTGAAGCATCGTTTTCTGTGAAGATTTTGTCGGTTGTTTTTGTTCCGTAAAAATTAATCCCGGAAGCTGAAATGAAAGATTTTAACTTTAAATTTTTCTTTTTTAAAGTGTTTAATATAAGTTTGGCAGAATCTACACGGCTGGAAATCAATTGCTTTTTTCGGTCATCCGACCAGTGTTTTTCAGAAATATTGGCTCCGGCAAGATGAATGATGTGACTTACGTTTTCAAAAGCTTTTTCATCAATGATCTGATTTTCCAGATCCCATTCAAATTCGTTTTCGGCTTCTTTTTTTCTTGTTAAAAACCGTATGGAGTATTCATTTTCCAGTTTTTTTGAAAGCGCTCTTGCAATGGCTCCGCTTGCACCGGTTATTAAGACAGTTTCTTTCATTACAGTGTTCAGATTAATTTTTTACAATGAGAACATAATCTTCTTCAAGAATTTTATAGCCATGGTCATAAATAAATTTATATTCAGAACCATTTTTATAGACTTTGATGTTCGTAAAATAATTAAAATCAAAACCTAAGCCATCTAATTTAGACTTTGCGATTTTAGTTTTTCCGTCGATATTAGTTTCACTCAGGATGCGGTAATTCTTGCGGAGTTTGTTGTTTACATTCCGCATCAGATTGCTCGAATCCTTGTTTTGTTTATTGTTGAAAGCGTTTCTGCAAGCGTCGTTGCAGAATTTTTTATCGGATCTGCCGATAATTTTCTCGCCACATTCAATGCATTCCATATTAATGATTTTTCAGTTTGTGTTCGTGTTTTTTCTTTAATAATCTTTTAAATCTGCTGTGTGCAGGATAACTTCTGTTTTTAGTCATATTGTTGAAAACCAAGGCTACTAAAAGCAAAATAATACATCCCGAAAGTACCGGAGAAATTACATACCAATAACCAAGTTCAGGAATTTTTCCTGTAGAAGTTACGGCAATTAAAGCAGTTGCTCCACCCGGTGGATGTAAAGTTTTGGTGTATTGCATCAAAACAATCGAAAATGCCACTGCCAAAGGTGCTGAAAGCCATAAGATATCCGGAACAATCTGATAAACGGTGACACCTACCAAAGCTGAAAGTACATGACCGCCAACAAGATTTCTTGGCTGTGCAAGCGGACTTTGTATTGCACCATAAATCAAAACGCTTGATGCTCCAAAAGAACCGATCAGAAATACATTTTCTTCCTGCAACAAATAATGGGACTGAAGAAATGCAATCAGTCCGATCCCGAAAAATGCTCCCAAAAATGACCAGAAATGTTCTTTATAATCAACTAATGTTTCTTTATAAATCACATATTTTGAAACTCTGAACGTCCTTTTGATGGTTTTTTTCACAACAAATTTATTTGAATTTTAAAGGTACAAAATATCCGTTTGTAAACGGCTAATTAAGAAAAATAAAAGCGGTATAAAATTTTTAACGCAACGAACGCTAAGATTTTTTTTAAATAAATGAGCATATTTTTCGTTCGCAAAGGCGTTTCACTCAGCTATGAACGAGATAAATCTTTGCTGAACGAAGTGCCTTTGCGAACGGAAAATGTTTTCAATCTATATAAGTTAACTTTGCGTTCGTTGCGTTAAAATTATTTTAGGCAATCAAAAATTAAAATTTTTTATTTCCAAAAAAAAGTCTCACATTTGCGGCATCAATGGGGTGCTGCAATAGCGGCTGAGATGATACCCGGGAAATTTTTCCACACCTGATTCGGATAATGCCGACGTAGGGATTTTTATGATTTATCATCTCATCATTTAATTTTATATAAGTTAATTTGATGCAGGAAATTTTACAACAAACCACTTGGCAGGAATGGCTGGGTGTCTGTTTTTCAGTAGTTCAGGTTTTATTAGCCAGAAAAAACAATTCAAACAATTATCTTTTTGGTATTGCCGGAATTTTACTATCACTTTATGTGATGTTTTTCGCAAAGCTTTATGCGGAATTTACTTTAAATCTTTACTATCTCGTGATGAGTATTTACGGATGGCTCTACTGGAAGTTTGGCAAACGAAAAACGGAAACGGCTATTTCTGAAACCACAAATCAGGAAAAACTGATTACTGTAGGAATTGTAGTAGGAACTTTCAGTCTTTTCTGGTATTTTCTGACACAGTTTACCGATTCTGATGTTCCAATTTTAGATTCTTTGGTCAGTGCATTCGCTTGGGCTGGAATGTGGTTGATGGCTCGAAGAAAAATTGAAAACTGGGTTTTACTGAACATGAGCAACATGATTGCGATTCCGTTGTTAATTCATAAAGGCCTTTATCTGTACGCAATTCTGACGGCTTTCTTATTTATTGTTGCCATTTCCGGTTATATAGAATGGCGCAAAATTATTAAGTTAAAAAAAAATGTAGCTGTTGTTGAATGAATTTGACAGCTAAATTTTCACGCAGATTTTTTAAATGATCTGCGAAATCTGCTTAATCAGCGATAGATAAAATGAAAAAGATCAAAATGAATATAAAAACCATTCAAAAATAATATCAGAGCAATGTTTTCGCATAAAGAATTAAGAGAAAAAATGCAGGGAGTATCTGAAGTTCCGTCTGAAATTATCAATCAAATTCATCAAGAAAGGCTGCTTCAGATTTGGGTTCCGAATAGATATGGCGGATTGGGATTGCGGTTAAGAGAAGGTTTATCTGTTTTATTCAACTGGTCAAAAATAGATGGAAGCTTAGGCTGGATGCTCACTTTATGTTCGGGAGCCAATTTTTTCTCAAGAAACTTAAAACCTAATATTGCTAAAGAACTTTTTTCCAATTCGAAAACTTGTTTCGGAGGAAGCGGAATGATCGGCGGAAAAACAGAAAAACAAACGGATGGAACTTTTTTGGTTAACGGACTTTGGAATTTTGCAACCGGAGCACCGCATTTGAGCCACTTTACTTTAAATGCCCAATTAACAGAAAACGGAAATTCTTTACTTGATGAATTTGGGAATGAACTTATCCGGTCATTTGTTATTCCTAAAAGTGAGGCTGAAATTATTCCTGACTGGAAATCGATGGGCATGAAAGCAACCGGAACGTATTCTTTTGCAGTTGAAAATGTGAAAGTCTCGGAAGATTACAGTTTTATTTATGATGAGTTTTTTACGGATGATGTTTTGGATAAAGTTCCGTTCAGAATCTTTGCGGATTTGACTTTATTGGTCAATTATCTCGGGATGGCCTCTCATTTTTCTGAAGAAGCGATTAAAATTCGACCTTATCTTGATTTGGATTTATTCAATAAAAGAATAGAAGTAGCAATGGAAAAGCTCATTGAATTTGCAGATGAAATTGAAGGTTTGTTAAATGATTCCAAGCTAATTATTTCTGAAAAGCAGTCTGAAATTCATGATTACTCTTCAGCTTTGGTTGAAAGTTTGTCGCATCAGATTTTGGAGATTTATTTCCAGTTAGGAATAAAAGCAAGTCATACCGATTCTGCAATTTATCAGGTTTTTTGTGATTATTTTACGGCGACGCAGCATTCTAATTTTAGGAGGGAGTTGGAATTGAAATAAAAAAATATTGATGAAGAAGACTCTCGAAAAACATTGCAGATACAATCTTTTTAAATGCCTTTTCAGTGGATTGAATTGCAAAATAATTTCTTAGGAAAAGCATAATTGCTAAAATAATGTCTAACTTTTTTAAAAATTCAATAGTTAATCCCACTTTTACCAATGTGATTTAGAATATTTTTTATGCATTATTAAGTTCTTTCATTTCAAAATAGCAATTTTCACAAATCAGTTTAATTTTCGCAAATTTTTCAGATTCTTCATTCCATTCTCCATATTGTACCCTTACCTTTTCACATTCGTTACACCATGCCTGTAAATCTTCATTTTCATTGAGCTCCATACCTTTATGTGTTTCCATGGCTTCTTCAAATCCGATGGGATTTTCTAAATTCAAATGTTGACAAACAAATGCAGGTCTTTGAAATCCGTGACTTCCACATTCCAAAGTTTTTTGTTTGAGTAACTTGATTTCCGGATTCATATTTGATTCAATTTTTTCCGTTAGAAGTAAATAGAAATCTATATTTTCTGTTTTTACATTATAAGCTCCAATTCCATTAAAAATATCAAAACTTATTGCAAGAAATTCCCATCCATCATATTCATCGCTCTGAAAAGCACCTTCATATAATTTTGTATAATGATTTATTTTTCCGAATTTTTTTATTTTCAAAGTTTCAAATTTATTTTTTTCGCTCAGATATTTGTTAAACCAACTCCACATCCATGTTTTAGAAGTTAACGAGAAAGTTCCAATGGGTATATATTTGAAAAATACTTCGTCTGTTTCATCATTATATAATCGTAAAATTTCGGAATCGCTGTCATAAAACCAATTAGAATAAGAATCAATCTTATACTGTTTTTTAAATTCATCCTGAATTGGAATTAATTTTTGTAGTTGAGCTGCGGCAAATTCTTGATAGTGATTCATTTTTTATAAGATTATTGTATCAGTTATAATTACACGTAACCCCCAAATTTACGCAATTATCCATAGTCAACAATTATTACAAACTTCTGGTAATCAAAAATATCCGTTTTCAAACGACTACAAACGAATTTAAATAGTTTTCTACCGACTAAAGTTTCCAACCTGGTGAATCTTTGTACCAGAGATTTGAGAAAACAAGTGAACGTCTCTTATCTGAATATTAATTTTAAAAATACAAAGTTATGTCACTAAGAAACAAAGTAACCTTAATCGGGTTCACAGGAAAAGAAGTTGAAACAGTAAACTTCGAAAACGGAGGAATGAAAGTTTCCGTATCATTAGCTACAAACGATCATTACACCAATGCAAAAGGTGAGAAGGTAGAAGAAACGCAATGGCACAATCTGGTTGCATTTGGAAAAACTGCTGAGATTTTTCAGAAATATGTTCCAAAAGGAAAAGAGATTGCCATTGAAGGCAAACTTACGTACAGATCGTACGACGATAAAGACGGTGCGAAAAGATATATTACTGAAATAAGAGTGGATGAACTTCTGCTTTTGGGAGGTAAATAATTGATAAACTTTAAAATCACAAATGATGAAAATAAAAGTTTTAAAAATCAGAATTGCAGATGAATTTCTGCATGAAGATCAAAAGACAATTGATAATTTCCTTGAAACCCATGAAATTATTAAAACCGTAACGGCATTTGTACACGACGAACAGTTTTGGTCAGTTGTTCTTTATTTCAATGACATAGAATCTACTATTAATAAAACGAGTGTAAAAGATTCCAAAACCGTAAAATATTCTGCGGAAGACGAAGTGTTGAGTAATGATGAAATCAAGATCTTAGATGCTTTGAAACTTTGGCGTTCAGAGAAAGCAAAAGAGCAGAATCTTCCGACTTATTTTATTGCGACCAACAAAGAACTGGTTTCTGTTGCAAAATATAAACCGGCAAAAAAAGAAGAGCTTTTAGATATTAAAGGTTTCGGCAAACATAAAATCGAGAATTATGGCGAAGAAATCCTTGAAATATTGGAGAGTGTGTAAAAAATCTAATTGAATACCAAAACACAAATGATCGTACGAAGCTGGAGAAATATAAGATCTCCAGTTTTTTTGTTGATTCAAAAGTCCTTTCAATTGCTTATTTTTGCAATGAATTACACATTACTTATTATTCATTACTCATAAATATGAAGCCAAGCTTAGCAAAAGGAACGAGAGATTTTACATCACTGGAAGTTTCAAGAAGAAAATACATCATCAATATATTGCAGAAAAATTTTGAACTTTTTGGTTTTCAGCCTTTGGAAACACCAAGTTTTGAAAACCTTTCAACATTGACGGGAAAATACGGAGAAGAAGGAGATCGCTTGATTTTTAAGATTTTAAATTCAAGCATCAACGAAGCTAAAGATGATAAAAAAACGCAGATGCTGAATGATTTTCAGAAAGCTTTAGATAAACCTTTCAGTTCAGAAAATCTTACAGATAAAGCTCTTCGTTATGACCTTACAGTTCCTTTCGCAAGATTTGTTGCCATGAATCATGGTAAATTGACTTTCCCATACAAACGTTATCAGATTCAGCCGGTTTGGAGAGCAGACCGTCCACAGAAAGGGAGATTCAGAGAATTTTATCAGTGTGACGCCGATGTTGTAGGTAGTGAAAGCCTTTTGCAGGAAGTTGATTTGGTACAATTATATCTAAAATCCTTTGCCGAACTAAAAGTTTCGGTAACCATTCATATTAACAACAGAAAAATCCTTTCAGGTTTAGCAGAATATGCAGGAATTACCGATAAGCTGATTGACTTTACCGTTGCTTTAGACAAATTAGATAAAATCGGGAAAGATGGAGTAGTGAAGGAACTTCTAGAGAGAGAAATATCTCAGGAATCGATTGATAAACTTGATTTCCTGTTTAATCAATCAGATGATGCTCTGGAAAACCTCCTTCAGCTTAAAGAAAAATTTGCAGGAAATGAAACTGGTTTGAAAGGCGTTGAAGAATTGGAATATGTGATTACTCAATCTTTAAATCTTGGCGTTGATATTCAGAATCTTGTTTTTGATATTACTTTGGCTCGTGGGTTAGATTATTACACAGGAGCAATTTTTGAAGTGAAAGCGGATGAAGCGCAAATGGGTTCCATTGGAGGAGGAGGAAGATATGATAATCTTACTGAAGTTTTCGGGGTGAAAAATATTCCGGGAATCGGGATTTCGTTCGGTCTTGATAGAATTTACTTAGTAATGGAAGAATTAAATCTTTTCCCTGAAGAAGCTACATCAAATGTAGAATATTTGTTCGCCAACTTTGGTGGTGAAGAAACTTTGGAAGCTTTGAAACTAATCATCAGATTAAGAGAAAAAGGAATTTCCGCAGAGCTATATCCCGAAAATGCTAAAATAGGAAAGCAATTTACCTATGCAGAAAAGAAAGGTATTAAAAACCTCGTATTTTTAGGTGAAGAAGAGCTTAAAAATGGAACAGTGACCTGCAAAAATCTGGAAGCTGGTGAACAGAAAACAGTTTCTTTAGAAGAATTCTTAGGATAAAAAAATTATTTATATTGATGAAATTCCGGCTCGAAGAGCCGGAATTTTTTATAATAACCATAGTTTTTAAAATGTTTAGAAAAAATTTATCTTTACAAAAAAACAAAACGTAATGGAAAACTATTTAGACATTAATAAAAAATCCTGGAATGCCAAAGTAGAACCACATCTGAAATCAGATTTTTATTTCGTGGATGAATTTTTAAACGGCAGAACATCATTAAATTCTATTGAACTTGAACTTTTAGGAGATATAAAAGGTAAAACAATTCTGCATTTACAATGTCATTTTGGCCAGGATTCAATCTCGCTATCAAGGATGGGTGCAAAAGTTACCGGGATTGATCTTTCGGATAAAGCGATTGAAGCCGCAAAAGATTTAGCCAAACAATGCAATACTGATACGGAATTTATCTGTTCTGATGTGTATGAACTTCCCAATATTTTAGACCAAAAATTTGACATTGTTTTTACAAGTTACGGTACGATTGGCTGGCTTCCCGATCTTGAAAAATGGGCGAATGTTATTAATCATTTTCTGAAACCTGAAGGAAAGTTTATTATGGCAGAGTTTCATCCCGTAGTTTGGATGTTTGATGATGATTTTAAAGATGTTGCTTATAACTATTTTAACGAAAAGCCTATTGTTGAAACCTATGAAGGAACGTATGCTGATTTTTCTGCAGAGCTTGTTCAGGATTATGTAATGTGGAATCATTCTCTATCAGAAGTTATGCAAAATCTGATTAGTAAAAACTTAACAATAGAACAATTTAATGAGTTTGATTGGTCGCCTTATCCATGTTTTAAACATATCAAAGAATTCGAAAAAGGAAAGTGGAGAACTACAAAATTTGGAAATAAAATACCAATGGTTTATGCCATTGCAGCACAAAAAAAGTCATCGTAACGATGACTTTTTTGTATATGAATGTTAAATTTTAAACATTAGATGCTGAATCTTCAACTTTAGATTTTGCTTCGTCAAATTTACTTTGAGCCTGGGAAGCAACTTCATTTGCTTTATCTTTCAAATCATTTCCCCATTTGTTCAAGTTCTCTTTCGCAGAATTGATTTTATCTTTTACAGCCTGCTGCTGTTCCGGTGTAGATTTTTTGTACTTCCAATAAGCTAATGCACCTAATCCTAATAAAGCTAATAATCCGTTTGTCTTATTTCCCATGATTTCTATTTTTTTAAGTTAAATATTAAAATTTTGATATTAATAGTTATGTAAATTGTGTGCCAAAAAAAATATAGGAATAATAAAATAATGTTAAAATTTATCCGAAAATTTCAAATTGAGTTCCGTCAAAACTCGCAAAAACCATGGTAGGATAAGAATCCTGATGATAAATATTTGCGTCTTTATCAATAGCAATCGCACCCGCAAAACCATCGATTATTTTTAGCTCAGCAAAGGTTTTATCAAAAGCTTCTTTCAAATTCATTCCATCGGTTACACGGGTCACAATTTTTGCAGCTGTAGCATTGCTTACAATATCTTCACCCACTCCGGTGCAGCTTACTGCGCAAAATTCGTTGGCGTAATTTCCCGCAACGGTTGCAGAATCTGAAATCCGTCCTGGAATTTCAAAACCTTTTCCTCCGGTAGAAGTAGCAACGGCTAATTTCCCATTTTCGTCAATGGCAACGCAGCCAACTGTTCCTTTTCCTCCGTTTTTAAGCTTAGCTTCGTATTCTTTTCGTCTTTGAGGAATTTCGGTTGAGAAGTTTTCAAACCCATTTTGATTGGCATAAATTTTAGCCCCATTTCCACCTAAAACCCTGTCATCTTCCTTCATCAGTTCTTTGGCTACAAAAATCGGATTCTTCACATCCTGAATATTGATTACGCCACTCATTTTCTGAGTTTCACCATCCATTAAAGCTGCACTCATACGGATTATTCCGTCACTTTGAATTTGCGATCCGATTCCCGCATTGTACAATTCGTCATCTTCCAAAAGCGAAACAGCATAAGCAACGGCATCCACTGCCGAATGAGTTTCCAAATAACGATAGGCTTTTTCAGCAATATTTTTTAAAGAATTCTGTTTGGCAACTTTTACTTCGTGGCTTTGGTCGCTTTCAGAGAAAAAACCACCGTGGATTATTATTTTCATTCGAATTATTTAGATTTAAATATATAAAAAAAGTGAAGAAAAACTTCACTTTGTATTTTATGTTTGCGGAATAGGATTGAACTGGGAATTTTCTATCGTGAGTGTTCTCGTCTTTAAATCATAATGATCGTTCATAGACATCACATGTACCGTTAAATTATCGATAGAGATCGGCTCGCCCAGATTAATATTTGTAAGATTCGTATCTTTTATAAATCTTCCGTCGACGATGATTACCAAACCAGATCCTACAGCGGTCATTACATCATTGTGAATGAAAAGCCCGGTATCTTCACCCAAACCGATTCCTAAAGTTCTCGGATTATTTACTACTGCCTGAAATAGTCTTCCGATTCTTCCTCTTTGTACGAAATGCGTATCAACAATTACGTTGTCGATCAGGCCTAAACCTTGTGTTGTTTTAATTTCTCCTTTCAGCAATGCTTCAGAGCTGCTTCCCTGGTAGATCATATTTTCAGAAGCTGCAGCCGCTCCGGCCGATGTTCCGGAATAAATAAAATCCTGTTCCTGATATTTCAGCAAAATTGTATCATGAAATCGTGTTCCTCCCAAAATAGAGGTTAAGCGTAATTGATCTCCACCAGTAAACATCACAACGTCTGCCGCATTTGCTCTTGCAACTATGGCGTCCGAATTGGCTTCTTCGCGATTGTGAATATCGAGAATATTCACATTTTTAGCTCCCAGAAATTCAAAAGCTTTTTTATATTCTGCACCAACGATTTGTGGAATTTGTGACGCAGTGGTCACCACTTCGATGATTGAGTTTTCTTTATTTTTAGATTCAGTAATGATTTTTCTTAAAATTCCTCTTTCAAAAAAATTCAGATTTTTTTCAACATTCTGATCGTAATCGGTTTCCGTAAAACTGCCTTTATTCACAGCTCCTCCGATAATAATTAATTTTCCAACAGGTCTCATAGCCTGCAAATTTAAAAAATAATAAATTGTTAATGAAATGTAAAGCCCTTTTTAACGTATTCATTGTGATTTCTAATCAATTACGAGGTTTGTATTTTTTTAATAAATCTTTAATAACACTATGGTTTTGTTTATGGTTTTGCATTATCTTTGATATAAGACAAGATGTTTTTATTAAAATAAAAAGGTATAACAAAATTGTGAATTTTAATTTTTTTTAATACTAAATGATAGATGTTAAATTCACATAGCAAATGGAAAAAAGAAATTATAGCTGCATATGAAAATTGAGAAAATACAGGCTTTACGCGGTCCGAATATTTGGAGTATAAGAAGGAAAAAGCTGATACAGATGCGATTGGATCTGGAAGAAATGGAGAATTCTCCTACCAATAAAATTGACGGTTTTCGTGAAAGAATCGAACAATTAATTCCTTCACTCATCACTCACCGCTGCTCTGAAGGAACTAGAGGCGGTTTTTTTCATAGAATAGAAACAGGAACCTGGATGGGACATGTGATTGAACATATTGCCTTGGAAATCCAGACTTTAGCCGGAATGGATACCGGATTCGGAAGAACCCGAGAAACTAAAACTCCCGGAGTTTACAATGTCGTTTTCGATTATATTGAAGAAAATGCAGGAATTTATGCAGCCGAACAGGCGGTTGAAATTGCAATGGCTTTAATTGAAAATAAACCATATGACATTAATGCCTGTATTCAAAGGTTAAAAGAGATCAGAGAACGTGTAAGATTAGGACCTTCAACGGGAAGTATTGTTGAAGAGGCGGTTTCAAGAAAAATTCCGTGGATCAGATTAGGAAGCAATTCTTTGGTACAGTTGGGTTATGGAGTTAATCAACAAAGATTTCAGGCTACAATTACCGGAAATACAAGTTCAATTGCTGTAGATATTGCCTGTAATAAAGAGCTAACGAAAAAAATGCTTCATGATGCTGCAATTCCGGTTCCGATTGGAGATTTAATTGTTGATGAAGAAGAGCTTAAAAGTGTCATAAAAAAAATTGGTTATCCTATTGTGATTAAACCTTTAGACGGAAATCACGGAAAAGGTTCTTCTATTAATGTTAATGACTGGGTTTCTTCGGTTACGGGATTAGAACACGCTCAGAAATATTCGAGAAAAGTAATTGTCGAAAAATATATTACAGGATATGATTTCAGGGTTTTGGTCATCAACAATAAAATGGTGGCTGCAGCAAGAAGAGTTCCTGCTCATGTTGTAGGAGACGGTGAATCTAACCTTGAAAAGTTGATTGAAAAGGAAAATAAGGATCCGAGAAGAGGCTATGGTCACGAAAATGTTTTAACAGAAATAAATGTTGATAAAGATACCTTAGAATTACTTGAAAAGCTGCAATATACTTTAGAAACTGTACCTCAAAGGGGGGAAGTAGTTTATCTAAAGTCAACCGCTAATCTTTCGACGGGTGGAACTTCCATTGATGTTACCGATATGGTACATCCCGAAAATATCACCATGGCAGAAAGAATTTCCAAAATTATTGGCTTAGATGTCTGCGGAATTGATATTATGGCGGAAAATCTGACTCAACCTCTAAAAGAAAGTGGTGGTGCAATCATTGAAGTGAATGCTGCTCCGGGTTTCAGAATGCATTTAGCACCAAGCGAAGGTCTTCCGAGAAACGTTGCTGCTCCGGTTGTAGATATGCTTTATCCGCAAGGAAAACCTTTTACGATTCCTATTATTGCGGTGACAGGAACCAACGGAAAAACAACGACAACAAGATTAATTTCACATATTGTAAAAAGTAATGGTTACAGAGTCGGCTTTACCACATCAGACGGAATCTATATCCAAAATACAATGCTGACAAAAGGCGATACAACCGGTCCTATTTCAGCCGAATTTATTCTGAAAGATCCTACCGTAGAATTTGCCGTTCTGGAAACTGCAAGAGGAGGAATCCTTCGTTCCGGATTAGGTTTTGGGCAATGTGATATCGGTGTTTTAACCAATATTAAAGAAGATCATTTGGGAATGAATGATATTCATACTCTGAAAGATTTAACAAAAGTAAAAAGAGTTGTTCTTGACAGTGTAAAGAAAAACGGATGGAGCGTGATGAATGCCGATGACGAATATTCGATGCGCATCATTAACGATTTACCGAGTCAGGTCGCTATTTTCAGCCTGGACGAAAATAATGAATACATCAAAAAATTTGCAAAAGAAGGTCGTACAACCTGTGTTTATGAAGAAGGTTTTGTAACCATTAAAAAAGGCGACTGGAAAATCAGAATCGGTAAAGCAAAAGATTTCCCGATCACGATGGAGGGTAAAGCTAAATTTATGATTGCTAACGTTTTGGCGGCAAGTTTAGCGTGTTATCTTTACGGTTTCGGAATTGAAGATATTTCCAATTCGCTTCGTACATTTATTCCGAGTGCGCAATTGACTCCGGGTCGTCTGAATGTCTTTAAGTTTAAAAATTTTAAAGTGTTAATTGATTTCGCACACAATCCTGCAGGATATGAAGCGATTGAAGACTACCTTAAAAATGTAGAATCTACAAAGAAAATAGGCATTATTTCTGGTGTGGGAGATCGCCGTGATGAAGATATCAGATTGTGTGGAAAAATTGCAGGAAGAATGTTTGATCATATTATCGTCAGAAATGAAAAACATCTTCGCGGAAGAACGGAAGAGGAAATCAACGGATTAATTATTGAAGGAATGCAGGCTTCTGGAAAAGATGTAAGCTATGAAATAATCCCTAAAGAAATTGATGCACTGAAACATGCAATGGGAATGGCTGAAGAGGGAACGTTCATTACGGCTTTAAGCGATGTAATCTCTAATGCAATCGATCTTGTTCAGGAATATCAGGCGAGAGAATTGCTTGAGGAAGATAGAATATAGAATTTTTGGTTAGACGCAATGACGCAAAGTTTTTTTTACAACTTCCAAACAAACTATAAAAATTTGACTTTGTTAAATTCCTTGCGCCTTAAAATATTATTTTGTTAATAAATTTGCGCCTTTGCGATTAATAAAAGCATAAACAATAAAAGACCTCAGAATTTCTGAGGTCTTTTATGTAAATATTTGTGGTTTTATTCTCCGAAAAACGCATGCGAACTTCCAATCCAGATCGCATCTTTCTTATTAAAATCAACATTTACCATCGCTGCTTTGGTCATTCTTGATAAATTTTGCAGCAAAATTGGTCTTTCTTCATTCTCTTTCCAGATGTAAAGCAGCCGGATTTCAGCTCTTGAAAAATCTCCGTTGATATCTTCAAAAATAGGTTCATAATTGACTTTTCTCTGCAAAATATAATTTTCTTTATCGGAAATAGCATCTGTAATTTCTTTTGTAGGATTTAAATTAACACCACTTCCGGCGAAAGAAAACAAAGGTTTTAATACAAAGTTTTCCAGACTTTCATTTTCAGGAAACTCATTCAGGAAATAACTTTTCGGAACAAATTCATGCTTTAATAAAGGCAATAGATATTTCGAAATTTTAAAAAACCAGTTAGGATGGGTAACCCATTCAACATCGATTTCTTCACGGAAATCAAATTCGGTTTTCAGATCAGGAATTTTATCAAGCTCATCGAAAATTACACGGTTGTAAATTCTCTTGATTTCGATTAAATTTCCATTATTTTCATAGAATAATTTCTTCCCAACTTTCTTTAGTTTAGTTAGGCAAACGGTTTTTATGCCTAATAATTTTTCGGTTAAAGCAAAATCAATGGCGGTTTTCTGTCTTTCGGGAAAAATTTCAAGCAGAATCACATTTTCAGGATTTTCATCTCCAATAATCAGATCATACAAATGTTTTTGATAATCTTCCTTTGAAATCTTATTTCTTAATTCATTTAAAAAAGGATACACCTTGCAGAATAGATCTTCATAAACATTCTGAAAAGCGTATAGCGAAGGAAAAGCCTGTAATTCTATAAGTTGAGGTTCGATTTTACCATTTTCACTTTTGCAGACTCCGAAATCGATAGTGAAAAAATGAGGCTGCTTTGTATCATTCGGAACTTTGCAGTTTTCAGGAATTGATTTTTCCAAAGCTTCTTCAGGCAAGTTTTTAATCTGATCAATAATACTTTCACTCGCTGAAAGCAGTTTTTCTCTGAATTCCTGAGTTAAAAAAATGGGACTTTCAGAAAGTCTGAATTTTGGTTCAATTCCGCTTGTTTCTTTTAATAAAGTTTGAATCTGCTCATATTTTTCCTGAGAAAATTCTTCGTTAAACTGTTTTCTGTATTTCGGGATCATATTTTTTTCTATTGTGATTTAAAAAATCGAGCAATAATGCTCGATTTTAATTGTTTTTATTTGAATTTATTTTAAGCTGTAGCTTTATTCCCTTTCAAAATATTCTTCTTTGCATCGCTTAAAAAACGAGGTAAAATCTGAGACTGTGTAAGAACGATTTTGTCTTCATCATTGATTCTGTCAACGGTTTCAAGATATTTTTCCATTCCGTAGTTCTCAATCATGGCTTCTTTATTTTTCTCGTCTTTAAGGTTTTCAATCATTCCTTCAGGATTAGCTTCGGGATGAAACTGAGTTCCGAAAATTTCATCAGAAAAACGTATTGCCATGATCGCTCGCTCCAGATTGATGTGCGGACGGAATTTTTCAATTGCAACAATTTGCATACCCAATTCTTCAAAACGCTCTACATTCGGCTCAATAAACTGATATGCTCTTGAATCAACCGCATAAAAAGGATCGGGTAAATTTTTAAATAAAAATTCTACTTCACCTTCTTCTGTTTTATGAACGGGCTGTACACCGAAAGAATAAGATTTTCTCTTACAGATATTCCCTAAATCCCAATGAATACTCGCCAATTGGAAAGAATGACAAATCAGGAAAAGATATTTCTTCGATTCATTTTGTTTGTTGTGCTCATAAACTGCATCTAAAAAATCGGCAAATTTCTGTTCCCACTCAAATCCTTCACGATGCGGATTTCCCGGACCACCGGATGAAATAAAAAGGTCAAAATCTTCAATATTCGGAATTTCGTTTTTATGTCTTACATCAAAGCTCGTAATGGTAATATTTTCTTCCGACTGCTTCTGGAAATTTTCAGAGATTTCTTTAATGTTTTTAAATCCCTGATTTGCCTGATTATTGTTCATGTCCAGCAAAGCAATTCTTACATCTTTCATAACTTCATAATTTCTGCAAAGTTATAAAAATATTATGAAGCAGTTACTCCGTGAGTGATGCCGTATTCGGTCTCAGATATCATATAATCAACGACTTTTGTAAGATCTCCGGTTTCTTTAAATACAGCTAACTGGCGGTCTGCACCGGTTCCGTTTTCTAAAATGGTCCATGCATATTCTACTTCTTTTCTACATCCTAATTCGTCTACAACATCGTCAATAAATTCTAAAAGTTCTTTTAAAAGATCAGGATAAGGAACCGATTCTTCTTTACCGAAATCAATCAGCTTAGAATGAATTCCGTCTTTGGAAGCGCGCCATTTGTTTTCATTTAATAAAAGTCTTCTGTAGCTTCTGAAACTTAAATTCTGCTGATGCAATTTGTAAATTTTAGCCACCAAACTCTGCATAATTGCAGCCAAGCAAACTGTTTCTTCAATTCGTAAAGGCATATCGCAGATTCTGAATTCGATCGTAGGATAGAATGGATGAACACGCAGATCCCACCAGATTTTCTTCGCATTGTCGATAGTTCCTGTTTTTACCAAAAGATCAACATAACTGTCGAATTCAGCTAAAGAATTAAAGAAACTCGGGATACCGGTTCTCGGGAATTTTACGAAAATTTCCTGTCTGTAAGATTTAAAACCTGTACTTCTTCCAATCCAGAAGGGTGAATTGGTAGATAAGGCATAAACATGTGGAAGAAAATAGCGCATTACATTCTGAATTCTCACCCCTTCTTCACGGTTGGGAATTCCGATATGAACGTGCAATCCGAAAATAAGATTTCCTCGGGCAACGTCACCCATGTCGTCTACAATCTTGTTGTAACGTTCACCATTGGTAATGGTGTTGTGCTCCCAGTTTGAAAAAGGGTGAGTTCCGCCACCGGAAACACGCAATCCCTGTTCGTGGGCAGTGTTAATTAAATGACGCCTAAGATTCGTTAGTTCTGCTTTAGCTTCCTGAATGTTTTGACAGATTCCTGTTTCCATTTCTATCATCGATTCGTGCATTTCGTGCTTCAAATTTTCACTTAAAACAGCTTTTCCGCCTTCGATGATTTTTGAAACATGAGAAATCAGGTCGCGGCTCTCGACATCAATGATCTGATATTCTTCTTCGATTCCTATTGTAAACTGATGCATTTTTTTTTCTGTGTTTTTACTGTTTTATTTAACTGAATCTTTCACGAAAGTTCCCCAAGAAATATTTTGTTTTCCCGGAACATATTCTTTAGCTTTTTCTATAGCCAATTTTGCTGAATACTCTACAATCCATGCAAAATTTTCTTCTCCTACTGAATTTCGATCTGCATCCGGAGCAGGATTACAGAAATCAATAGCGTATGGAATTCCGTCTCTTACAGCGAACTCTACCGTATTAAAATCATAGCCTAAAGCTTTGTTCATCTTAATGGTATAATCGTGAATGGTTTTTAATAATTTTTCCAGTTCTTCTCCCTGCGTCTGATGAGTGGTTGCATATCTTAAATGATGCGCATTTCTCGGTTCATAGGGCATGATGTGAACATATTTCTGACCTAAACAATATACTCTGTAATAATCCTGAAAAACTATTTCTTCCTGAACCATCATCACCAATTGTTCTGTTTCACTCAGCTTATCCCAAAGATCCTGCGGATTTTCAACTCTGTAAACGCTTTTCCAACCACCGCCGTCGTGAGGTTTCATATAAGCCGGAAATCCGACATAATTAAAAATATAATCCCAGTCATGCGGAAATTTCAGGTTTCTGAATGATGTTTCAGTAGTATCTGTAGGTCTTTCGTGTGAAGGAAGTAAAACCGTTTTAGGTAAAGGAATTCCAAGTTTTGTCATCAATGCATTGTTGAAAAACTTTTCATCTGCACTCCACCAGAAAGGATTATTGATAACGTAAGTTCCATTGAGGGCTGCATTTTTCAGATAAGCTCTGTAAAAAGGAACATCCTGAGAAATTCTGTCGATGATTACTGCATAACCATAATCTGCACCTTGTTCCAATTTATCTATATTTACGGGCTCTGCAATGATTTCTCCGCCTCCGAGTTCGTTTACCTTATCAATAAATGCCCACGGAAACGTATCTTCCATCCCGAATAAAATTCCTACTTTTTTTGCCATAATTTTTGTTTTATTTTTTTAATATTAATATTTTGAATTTTTTAAAAGAATGTACCAATATAGCTTGGGAAAGTCATTCTCCAAAGCGGCCAGTCATGGTTGATCCATTTTTTTTCGTCATACCAGAAATCAATTCCTTTTGAAGCTAAAATTTCTGCCATTTCCACATTTTTATCTCTGCAGATGTCTTCATCAGAAGTGCTCAATACAATATGCATGTGTTTATATTTCCAGGCTTCATCATTTCTTACAAATTCTCTTGGGCAGTTGAAGTAAACCAGTTCATCAGAGTATCCATCCATAAAATTTCTGATGCTGAATGCGCCCGAAAGACAGAATAAATGAGAGATCACATCCGGAAACCGGAATGCGAAATTTGCAGCATGATACCCTCCGAAACTTGCTCCGGCAATTGCAACACGATGTGTTTGATGTAGCTTTTGAATGTAAGGAACAAATTCCTGAATCAGAAACTGTACATATTTTTCATAATTTCTGATTCTTTGCTGTGGAGAAATTTTTTCGTCATAAAAACTCCACGCATCAATCGTCTGAACGTTGTATAATTTCACTTTTCCTTGCTCAACAAAGTAATTGATGCTGCTGTTCAGATGGAAATCGTGATTCTGAGTATATAAACCCTGTGAAGTCGGAAACATGATGATCGGATAACCATAATGTCCTGTAACTTCAACGTTTAGGCTCATTCCTAATATATGAGAATAGTAATCTGTATGTTCTATTTGTGGCATTTTTATAATTTATATTTGAAAATTGATGAATGATAGTTTGTAATAAGTTTTTGATAATCAATTATGGTTGATAATTTATCATTCATTTAACTTGAAGGTTTGTCTTTCGGAGGGAGTACATTGAGCATTTCCGCATGAATTTTTTCTGCAGCAAAATCCAGTCTTTCCTGAACGATTACAGAGTCTTTAGATTTATAAACAATTCCGACATGATAATCGATTGGAAGAAATTTTACAACTTCCTCGCATTCAAAATCCTTATAATTAGGAGTAAGATCCTTAATGAGTGCTACAATTAATCCTGAATAATATCCTGTAGGTTTAGAAACCTCATAATGATTTCCTTTTAATAAAGCATCTTCAATTTTTGCCCATTCACGCCAGATATTGATGTTGCTTGAAGCTTCTACAAGATCCGGAATATGTGCACCTCCAACTCTTGAAGAGGTTTCCAAAAAATACCATTTTCCGTCTTCTTTTCCGCGAATAAATTCAGTGTGAGTTGCGCCGTTCATTAGTCCGAAATTAGACAGAACTTTGGCATTGGCTTCTTCCAAAGCTTTGAATTCTTCGGAATATCTGCCTAAAGTTTTGGTGCGGAAAACACCACCTTCATGAGAAACCTGCATTGGCGGAGCAAGGTATTTTGATGCTGAAGTGAAAACAATTTCTTTATTAAATGTTAAGCTGTCAACATGATAAACATCGCCGGGTTTGAAGCTTTCTAGTAGGAATAAATGTCTTTCTTCACCCAGTTTTTCCAGAGCTTCCCAAAGTTCGTCCTGAGTTTTCAGTTTTTTAATTCCGGAGGCTGAAGCTTCTGAACGTGGTTTCAGAACCCATGGTGGAGAAATTTTTTCTGTAAACTCTTTTACTTCCTGATCATTAAACACAGCAATAAATTCAGGAACGTTGATTCCGGAATCTTTTGCCTTTTGACGCATGGCCAGTTTATCTCTGAAATAACGGTGCGTCGTTTGTCCCATTCCGGGAATACGGAATGTTTCACGAATCAATGCTGCTTTTTCTACATCATAATCATCCAAAGCAATAACCGCATCTACTTTCCGGGTTTTCATCAGATGAGAAAATCCCTGGATAAGATGTTCAAGATTCCATACCGAAGGTTTGATTTCCGGCATATAGAAAACTTCGTCGACAGCGTGCCATGGCCAGTTTTTTTCTTTTAAATTTTCCGATGTTATGAGGATGATTTTATTGCCGAGCTTTTTCATTTCGTCCATAAAATCGTACCCTTTATAATAGCACGAAATACATACGATGGTTTTCTCCTTCATATAATGATTTTTAATTTTTATTAAATTATAAAAAATAAAAGCTTATGATTATTGATTATTTAATATTAAAAATTGATAACCTTTGTGCTTTTGAAAATTGCTAATCAAGTATAAGAAGAAAATCTGTAAAAAACTAATTTTTAATGATAATTTTCGATTAAATCGGCTAATAATTGCACACCAAAACCGGTTGCTGCTTTTTCTTTTGCATATCCCACATTTCCAAACGCAACTCCAGCAATATCAAGATGTGCCCAATTTGGATGGTTTCCGATGAATTGCTCCAAAAATTTGGCGGCGACAATACAATCTCCTATGGGTTTCATTGAGATGTTTTTGAAGTCGGCAACATCAGATTTAAAATCATCCATCCAAATGTCCCAAAGCGGAAGATTCCATAATCTCTGATTCGTTTTATCTCCGGTTTTAATTAAAATATTTTTCAAATCTTCATTATTCGAAAACATCGCACCACAAGTGTCTCCAAACATTCTCACAGAACTCCCTGTAAGTGTTGCAAGATCGATCAGAACATCTGTTTTGTAGTTTTTTGAAAGGTAAGACAATCCGTCTGCAAGCGTCATTCTTCCTTCTGCATCGGTATTGAGAACTTCGATGGTCTTTCCGTTGTAAGCGGTAATTACATCGCTTGGTAAATAAGCGTTTTCAGAAATTGCATTGTCTGTAATCGGTAAAATAGCTGTAATGTTAACGGGAAGTTTCATCTGAGATGCGTAAATAAGTGCTCCAATCACTGCGGTTGCGCCTCCCATATCGGATTTCATATAATGCATATTGTCTGAAGCTTTCAGGGAAATTCCTCCGGTGTCAAACAGAACACATTTTCCTACGAGTCCGAAAGTTTTTGCATTCTTTACAGTTGTTTTATATTCTAAAATGGTAAAAGCAGCGTCATAAGCACTTCCCTGGTTAACCGACAGAAAAGCTCCCAAACCAAGTTCTTCGCATTTTTTTCTGTTGAAAGCGGTGTATTTTAACTGATTTTTTTTGGCTAAATTTTTCAGATATGCATTGATGGCTTCAGGTCTTTTTAGATTTGCTGGCTTGTTAAGCCAATCCATACAGGCGGTTTGGCCTTCACAGATCGCATCAATTTTTGTTGAAATTGTTTCTAATTTTTTAGGACTTAAATTCCCGAAATGAAGTTCGAAAGATTCATCCCAAAAAGGGTGGGTTTTATCAAAAGGGTAGTTGTAGGTTCCTAAAAGAAGGCCTTTTGCAAATTCTTCAAACTGGTTTTCATGAATAAAATCTGCAATTAAAAGAGTAGCAACAGTCTGGATGTTTTTTTTGTGGGTCTGGGAAAATTTAATTCCGGTTTGCTGAAACTCAAAATTCTGAGAAGTTTCTTTCCCAAGACCTATATAATAAGTAATGGTTTCTTCGCTGGTTTCGATGAAAATTTCGTGTTTTTTTCCGGAGAAAAGAAGTGAAATATTTTTATTGAAATTTTTATAGTTTAAAGTCCAGGCTTCTTCTGTAAATAACTTAAAAACCTGAGCGTATTGTTTATTTTTTTTGTTGATTAGTTTCATGATTAGATTATATTAATTTTTAATATTTTCCTGATGGGGTGTTACCTCAAGAGGATTTTCGATGTTATTGTAGAACAGCCACTCAATCGCTCTCGGAAATTCCTGTGACCAGTAAAATTCACTGTGAGCTCCGTCCGGATTGATGCTGGTTTTAAATTCAAAATCAAAAAGATTCTTCTTTTCCCATTGTTTCAGATAATTTTCAAAAACCTGAATTCTTTTCACCATTTTCGAACCTTCCTGCTCACCTCCGTAAAGATAGATTTTAGTTTTAAAAGGAACTCTGAAGCTCATCATTGGGAAATTATTGTTCGGTTCTACCCAAAGTGATGGTGAGAAGATCAATAATTTAGAATATACTTCAGGGTAAAGAAACCCGCTGTAAATACTGATAAGTGCACCCAAAGAACTGCCGCCGATTCCTGTGTTTTCTCTGTCTTTTTTTGTTCGGTAATGTTCATCTACAAAAGGTTTTAAGGTATCGGTTATAAATCGGATGTATTTTTTACCTTCCGAACCATTGGCGACATGGTCATTATCAAAGATATATTCTTTTATACGGTCTTCACTTCCGTGTTCAATGGCGATTACAATAAGATCTCCGCGGCCGTATTCCGCAAGAATAGATAGTTTCTTATCGATTTCCCAGTTTCCGTAAGGACTTCCTTCATTAAAAAGATTTTGAGCATCCTGTAAGTAAAGAACGGGATAACTTTTATCTGAAATATAGTAATCGTGGGGTAGAAGTGCCCAGACTTTTCGAAAACGGTCGAGCTGTGGGATATAAAATTCTTCAGAAATGACTTCTACGATAGGAAAAAATTCATCTTTGAAAGGTCCCCAGTTTAATCTCCATTTTTCTATAAAATCCTGTGTGGTTTTTGAAGTTTTTTTGACTTTTCTGTTGGGCGTGATGCTTCCGTACTTGTCTAATTCTACATTTTCCCAACCGCCTTTGGTGAATTTATATTCTACTTCATCGGAGAGTAGCTGATCTTCTATTTCGATACTGTAAGTATTTTCATCGGACTGTTGAAGCTGGAAATTATAATCTTTAGGATTCCATTTGTTGAAGTTTCCTGTGATAAAGATTGGTCTGTTGTCTGTTTCTGATGTGCTCAGTGTAAATTTCATTGTGTTTTATCGGACATTTTAAGCTTTTAAATTTATGAAAAATCTTTTTAAAGATATTGTTTAAAAATAATAAAATTTATGGTGTGGCAGAGTTAAAATTCATATATTTGATAGTCATCGTTATTCAGTAAATAAAATGATCATAACGACTGATTTAGACCGAAAAACCAAATATGATGAATTTTGTAAAAACCTATACACTTTTTACGGAACATGATGTGTATCTTTTCAAGGAAGGTAAACATTACAGGCTCTACGAAAAGTTTGGGTCTCATTCTGTTGAGAAAGACGGAGTAAAGGGGGTGTATTTTTCGGTTTGGGCTCCGAATGCCAAAAAAGTTTCGGTAATCGGGAATTTCAACAACTGGAATCATCGTGAGCATATTTTGTTTCCGAGATGGGATAAGTCCGGAATCTGGGAAGGATTTATTCCTGCACTTTCGTGGGGTACCTTATATAAATATGCTGTTGAAACCTTTCAGGGACATATTTTAGAAAAAAGTGATCCGTATGCATTAAGCTGGGAACAGAATCTTCAGGCGGCTTCTATGGTTTCTACCAATTGGTACGAATGGGACGATCGGGAATGGCTCGAAAAACGCTGGCAAAAAAACAGTCTTGAATCACCAATTTCTGTTTACGAAATCCATTTAGGTTCGTGGATGCGAAATGCAGATAATCCCGAGAAATTTCTTAATTATAGAGATATTGCCGCAAAGCTGGTTCCGTATATCAAGGAAATGGGTTTTACACATGTAGAATTCATGCCGGTGATGGAATATCCTTATGATCCGAGTTGGGGTTATCAGATTACAGGTTTTTATGCAGCAACTTCACGTTTTGGTTCACCACAGGATTTGATGTTCTTGATTAATGAACTTCATAAAAACGATATTGGCGTTATTTTAGATTGGGTTCCTTCTCATTTTCCGGGTGATGCAAACGGATTACACCGTTTTGACGGCTCTTATTTATATGAGCATGAAGATCCGCGAAAAGGTTTTCATCCTGACTGGAAATCCTATATTTTTAATTACGGAAGAAATGAAGTGAAATCTTTTCTTATTTCGAATGCCGTGTTCTGGCTTGATCGTTATCATGCAGACGGACTTCGTGTGGATGCTGTAACGTCGATGCTTCATCTTGATTATTCAAGGAATGAAGGAGAATGGGAACCGAATATTTATGGTGAAAATGTAAATCTCGAAGCAAAAACTTTCCTTCAGGAATTTAATACGGCTGTTTACAAAGAATTTGGCAATAATATCATGACGATTGCTGAAGAGAGTTCAGATTTTCCAAAATTAACGAAACCTGTTCATGACGGTGGCGTCGGTTTTGGAATGAAATGGATGATGGGCTGGATGCACGATACTCTATTTTATTTTAAAGAAGATCCTATCAACAGAAAACAACATCATCACAAGCTGAGTTTTGCCTCGATGTATATGTATAATGAGAATTATATGATTCCACTTTCACATGATGAGGTTGTACACGGAAAAGCCAGCCTTATTTATAAAATGAAAGGCGATGAATGGCAGAAATTTGCCAATCTCAGAGCTTTGTATGTGTATATGTTTACGCATCCCGGAGCAAAATTATTGTTTATGGGAGATGAGTTCGGACAAACTAACGAATGGAACTTTAAGCAAAGCTTAGATTGGCATTTATTGCAATATCCTGTTCATCAAGGATTGCAGAGTTTAGTTAAAGATCTGAATCACCTCTATAAAGATGAGTCTGCATTTTACGAAAATCAGTTTAAACCGGAAGGTTTTGAATGGGTTGAAGCCAATGATACCGACAATTCTGTCTATATTTATTTAAGAAAAGGGAAGAGAAGGGATGATGTTTTTATGATTATTTTAAATTTAACTCCACGGGTAATTGATTATAAAGTGGGCGTGAATGCAGGAACACATTGGGAAGTCGTTCTCAATTCCGATGACGAAAAATATAGCGGAAGCGGAGTAGAAGCCCACATTTTCAGAGAAGATCATGATCAATGGATGAATCGGCCAAGATCGATCAGCTTAAACCTTCCTGCACTTTCGGGGATTGTTTTAAAACAGAGAAAAAATAAAAAATATAAATTAAATAGGATTAAACAGCACAAAAAATGACAATATTTCACCTCAGTACAGAATGTTATCCCGTAGCCAAAGTTGGCGGATTGGCAGATGTAGTAGGCGCACTGCCGAAATATCAGAATAAAATAAAAGATATTGATGCCAAAGTAGTGATGCCTTGGTACAACAAGCATTTTGTATATGATTATGATTTTGAAGTTGTTTTTGACGGCTTTATTCATCAAGGTTCCAATATGCTTCAGGTTCAGGTTTTGAAAGAAACTACGAATGTTTTGGGATTTGAATTGTATATGGTGAAAATTCCGGGATTGCTCGATCGCGAAAATCCTTACGGATATCAGGATGAAAATTTTCAGTTTCTGGCTTTTCAGCATGGGATTTTGCATTGGTTATCGGCGATGAAAATTCGTCCGGATGTTTTGCATTGCCACGATTATCATACAGGTTTAGTTCCTTTTATGGTTGAAAACTGCTATGAATTTGAATTTCTGAAAGGCGTAAAAACAATCGGTACAATCCATAACGGGGAATATCAGGGAATGATGAGCTGGGATATGGTGAGTTATATGCCTGCTTTCGATCATTACAAATGGGGACTTTTAGACTGGAACGGATTTATCAATCCTTTGGCGAGTATGATTAAATGTTGTTATGCATTTACGACGGTTTCGGAAGGATATCTGGAAGAACTTTTTGTGAGTTTCAAGGGGCTGGAAAGTCTGGTGAGAGAAGAATTTTCAAAAGCTTACGGTATTATCAACGGAATTGATACTGATGTGTGGAATCCTGAAACCGATCCGATGATCGATTTTAACTTTACTATTAAAAATGCTTTAAAAATAAAAAAGAAAAACAAACTGAAGCTTTGTAAAGAATATGGTTTGAATCCTGAACTTCCTCTTTTTGCATTCATCGGTAGATTTGCTACAGAAAAAGGAGCCGATCTTTTACCGGATGTTATTTGGAGAAGTATAAAGCAAAGTTTTGGCGGTTTAAACATTATTGTTTTGGGTTCAGGAAACGAATATGTGGAAAGACAGATGAAAGAATTGAACGCTGTTTACTCGAATTTTGCTACAGATATAGGATATAAAGAACATTTATCCCATAAAATATACGCTTCGGCAGATTTTTTGTTGATGCCTTCAAGGGTCGAGCCTTGCGGTCTCAATCAGATGTATGCGATGCGATACGGAACGGTTCCGGTTGTAAGTTATACAGGTGGATTGAGAGACACGGTAAAAGATATTTCTACAGGAGGTTCCGGCTTAAATTTCACTTATCCTGGAGTAGACGATATTATTCATGCAATGAGCCGAGGCTTAAATATTTATAAAGACAAAGCTCAAATGGAAAATTTGGTGTTATCTAATATGAAATTCGATTTTGCCTGGGAGAAATCCGCAGAAAAATATATAGCTTTATATAATCAATAGATTTAGAAAAATAATCTGAAATTTTTAAATATTAAACAAACTATAAAATAATAAAAACGCAGATATTTATGAAACACAACGTCATTTCAATTGTTTTGGGGGGAGGAAGAGGGACGAGACTTTTTCCGTTAACGTACACGAGATCAAAACCTGCTGTACCTATTGCCGGAAAATACAGATTGGTAGATATACCGATTTCAAACTGTTTAAATTCTGGTTTAAATAAAATTCTTGTTTTAACACAGTTTAATTCAGCATCATTAAACTCACATATCAAAAATTCTTATCATTTTGATATTTTCAGTCAGGGTTTTGTAGATATTTTGGCGGCAGAACAAAATGTTGACAGTGATAGCTGGTTTCAGGGAACGGCAGATGCAGTTCGTCAGTCGATGAAACACCTTGAAAAATATGATTATGAATATATTTTGATTTTATCAGGAGATCAGCTTTATCAGATGGATTTTAATGAAATGCTTGATTTTCATATCGAAAACGGTGGAGATGTTACCATTGCAACCATTCCTGTAACTGCAAAAGATGCTACAGGTTTCGGTATTCTAAGTTCGGATGATGAAGGAAATATTACTTCATTCGTAGAAAAACCCGGATTTGATGAGCTGAATGGCTTACAATCAGAAGTTTCAGACGAAAACAAGACAAAAGGCAAAGAGTTTTTAGCATCAATGGGAATTTATATTTTCTCAAAAACAATTCTTAAAAAGATGTTTGATGAGGGAGCGGGAGACGATTTCGGAAAAGACATCATCCCTAATTCTATCGGGAAATACAAAACTTTAAGCTATCAATATGAAGGTTACTGGACGGATATAGGAACTATTGAATCTTTCTATGAAGCGAATCTGGATCTTTGCCATGATTTCCCTCAGTTTAATTTATTTTCCTCAGCGCCAATTTTCACACGTGCAAGAATGCTTCCGCCATCAAAAGTGAATGGTTCATACGTAAGCAAAGCAGTTTTTGGTGACGGATGTATTATTTTGGCAGATAAAATCGAAAATTCTGTAATAGGAAACCGTACAAGAATAGATAAAGGAAGCACTATTGTGAATTCTTACATTATGGGTGCAGATTTCTATCAGAATACCAGTGATATTGTAATGAATGACAGCAAAGGTTTACCCAATATGGGAATCGGGAAATACTGTTATATTGAGAAGGCAATTTTAGATAAAAACTGCTACATCGGAGATAATGTAAGGATCATCGGTGGAAAGCACCTTAAAGATGGAGACTACGGAACTCATTCCGTACAGGACGGTATTGTTGTTGTTAAAAAAGGAGCAGTCTTAACTCCTGGAACACATATCGGATAGAAGCTTGATGCTTGATGCCGGAAGCTGGGTGTTCTGAGGAGTGATAATTTTGAAATTTAGCAATTAATCAAAATCTATGCAATTGAATCTAACATCCATCAAAAATAAAAAAGAAGAGTGACTAAAGATATTGGTCACTTTTTTTATTTGTCTTACTTTTGTGCGATGCGTTTTTTCAAAATCATAGCGGTAATTGTGGTATTTCTGATCGGAGCTTATGCGGCTTCCATGTATTACTTTGTGGATGAAAGTAAAGAGTTTACGATCGAAAAAGAAATAGATTATCCTTTGGAAAAAGTGTTTAATCAGTTTAATAATCTGCAGAACTTTACCCGCTGGAATAACTTTTTTTCAAGCTCAAAAACCATTACGATCGATTATTATCTACCTTATGAAGGGCAGGGAAGTGCAATCAGTTACAATGATCCGAAAAGTGAAGATGGCGGCGAAATGTTTATCCGTTACGAGAATCCAAATAAGACTTTGAGATATCAGCTTTTTGAGGATGAGGACGAAAATCCGACCTTGATTGATGTGAAATTTATAGCAGTTTCCGCTGAAAAAACGAAGATCAAATGGTTTGTACATACTCCAAAATTGCCACTTCTTTCAAGAGCGCAAAACTTCTGGACCGAAGATAAATTTGCTGAAAATATCGATAAAAGCATGCTTAATCTAAAAAATGTATTAAGCAACAAAGTAGAGAAAGACAATCAGCTGGCTGCGATAAAATACGACAGCATTATGGTTGAAAATGAAGAAGCGAAAATGATTCTTGGCGTCAACGTAAGTGCTTCCAACAAAAAAGATGCGTTGTACAAAAATATCGTCATGAATTACAATAAAGTAAATAATTTCGTGTCGATGGATTTGGGTAAAAAAAATGATGAGGTAGGTTATCCTGTGCTGATTACCGATGCCGATAATTTTAAAGATAAAGAGGTATCTTATTTCTTCGGAATCCCATTGTCGAAGAAAGTAGGAATTACGGATAATAATTTCAATTTCAGGTCTGTAAATCCTACCCAGAATTATGTGATGTACTACAAAGGATCTTACGAGGGAAGAGTAAAGGCAATTCAGCAGCTGATGCAAAAAGCCAAGAAAGACGAGATGCGTTACGGTGATGTTTATCAGACTTTTATCGAGTCGCCTGCAGAAGGTCAGAATGTCAATATGAAACTTTCTCTTTCAGTTTACAGATGATTTTTTCCCAATTATTGATTTTATAATTTTTTTAAAGGTTTGAGACTATCCTAACCCGTTTTTTTTTATTAAATTTGAAGATTAATTCGATAAACAAAATTTAATAATAGATAAACTGTAATAATGGACAGATTTTCATTCCTAAACGCAGCTCATTCTCAGTTAATTGAGGATTTATACCAACAATACTTAAAATTCCCGGACTCTTTAGAACCATCATGGAAGGCCTTTTTTCAAGGTTTTGATTTTGCATTGGAGAACTATTCTGATGAAGAAGACATCCAGTACATTAAAAATTCGGGGAATTCTTCTCCTGCAGTTCAGCAGATTTCTCAGGCGGCTTCAAACGGTGAAGTTCCGGAGCATATCAAGAAGGAATTTAAGGTGGTAAATCTTATTGAAGCGTATAGGACGAGAGGTCATCTTTTCACAAAAACAAACCCTGTTCGTGAAAGAAGACACTACACTCCGACTTTAGATATCGAAAATTTCGGTCTTGATAAGTCAGATTTAAACACAAAATTCAACTGTGCCGTTGAAACAGGAATGAAAGGTCCTGCAACTTTACAGGAGTTAATTACACACTTAGAAAACATTTATTGTGATTCTATCGGTGTGGAATATATGCACATTAACAACGTTCAGGAAAAAGATTTCATTAAGCAGTGGCTTCAGGTAAATGAAAACCATCCAAATCTTAATGCTAACGAAAAAACTGAAATTTTATTAAAATTAAATCAGGCGGTTGCATTTGAAAATTATCTTCACACAAAATTTGTTGGTCAGAAAAGATTTTCATTAGAGGGTGGTGAAACATTGATTCCAGCTTTGGATCAGTTAATTTCAAGATCTTCACAGTTGGGAGTTGATGAGGTTGTTTTAGGAATGGCTCACAGAGGTAGATTGAATGTGTTGACAAATATTTTCGGTAAATCTTACAAACAGATTTTCTCAGAATTCGAAGGGAAAGAATTTGAAGAAGATGTATTTTCTGGTGACGTTAAATATCACTTAGGTTCGTCAAAAAAAATCAAGACGGCTTCTGGAGAAGAAGTTGCGATTAATTTAACGCCAAACCCATCTCACTTAGAAACAGTTGCAGCTTTGGTTGAAGGTATTTGCCGAGCGAAAGTTGATGATAAGTATAAAGATTATTCTAAAGTTTTACCAATTATTATCCACGGTGATGGGGCAATTGCAGGACAAGGTATTGCATACGAAGTTGCTCAGATGATGACTTTGGAGGGGTACAAAACTGGCGGGACAGTACATATCGTTGTAAATAATCAGGTTTCATTTACAACAAACTATATGGATGCAAGATCTTCTACCTATTGTACAGATGTTGCAAAAGTTACAGAGTCTCCCGTAATGCACGTCAATGCAGATGATGCAGAAGCTGTTGTTCATGCAATTCATTTCGCAGCTGATTTCAGAGCGAAGTTTGGTAAAGATGTTTATATCGATTTGTTAGGTTATAGAAAATATGGCCACAACGAAGGAGATGAACCAAGATTTACACAGCCTAATTTATATAAATCAATTTCTAAGCATCCGAATCCAAGAGAAATTTACAAAGATCTTTTGTTGAAAGACAGCGTTGTATCAAACGATTTGATCGCTAAAATGGAGGCGGATTTCAAAGCTCTTTTAGATAAAGATTTTGATGCTTCTAAAGAAATTGAGAAAAACGTAATGGACGTTTTCATGGCAGATGACTGGACGAATTATCCGATTGGGAAAAGAGGCGCAGTTCAGGAAGCTGTTGATACAAAATATGACTTAGAGAAGTTGAAAGAATTGGCCATTAAAATGTCAACACTTCCGGCTGATAAAAAGTTTTTAAATAAAATTACAAGACTCTTCGAAAACAGACTTAAAGCTATTGAAGGAAACTCATTAGATTGGGCTCTTGGAGAATGGTTGGCTTATGCTACACTTCTTGTTGAAGGTCACAACGTAAGAATTTCTGGTGAAGATGTGGAAAGAGGAACGTTCTCTCACAGACATGCGGTGGTGAAAACTGAAGATACGGAAGAAGAATATGTACCATTGAGACAACTTTCTGAAAGCAGATTTGACGTTTTCAATTCTCACTTATCTGAATATGGAGTTCTTGGTTTCGATTATGGATATGCAATGGCTTCTCCTAATACTTTGACGATCTGGGAAGCTCAGTTCGGAGATTTCGTGAACGGTGCTCAGATTATCGTTGACCAATATTTAGCGGCTGCAGAAGAAAAATGGAAAATTCAGGACGGTTTGGTAATGTTGTTGCCTCATGGTTCAGAAGGTCAGGGTGCGGAACACTCTTCAGCAAGACTGGAAAGATTCTTAACACTTTGTGCTAATGAAAATATGGTTGTTGCAAATGTTACTTCTCCTGCCAACTATTTCCACTTACTGAGAAGACAGTTGAAATGGGCATTCAGAAAGCCGTTAATTGTGATGAGTCCGAAATCTTTGCTAAGACATCCAAAAGTGGTTTCTCCGCTTGAAGATTTCTCAAACAAAGGATTCCAGCCAATTTTAGATGATCCGACTGCAGATCCTGCAAAAGTTGAAAAATTAGTGCTTTGCTCAGGTAAATTATATTTCGAATTATTAGCTAAGAAAGAAGAATTAAATTGTGAGAATATTGCATTGGTAAGATTTGAGCAGTTATATCCGCTTCAGACTGATGCTATCGAAGCTATTTTTGCTAAATATTCAAACAGAAAATCAATCGTTTGGGCTCAGGAAGAACCAGAAAACATGGGAGCTTGGTCTTATATCCTGAGAAATTTCAGAGATACAGGAATTCAGGTTGTTTCTCCGGTACCAAGTGGTGCTCCGGCTCCGGGAAGTCACAAAATGTTTGAGAAAAACCAAAATGCTGTTATCAATAGAGTTTTCGACAGAGACGATGCTCCGGTTAAAAGACCTGTAACAGCTTAATTATAATAATATCCAATTAAAAAAATAAAAAATACGATATGTCAATTTTAGAAATGAAAGTTCCTTCACCGGGAGAATCAATTACAGAAGTTGAAATTGCAACTTGGCTTGTAAAAGATGGTGATTATGTAGAAAAAGATCAACCAATCGCTGAAGTAGATTCAGACAAGGCAACATTAGAATTACCTGCAGAGCAGAGTGGTGTAATCACTTTAAAAGCAGAAGAAGGTGATGTAGTACAAGTAGGACAAGTAGTTTGTTTAATCGATATGGATGCTGCAAAACCCGCGGGATCTGCTCCTGCTGCGGAAGCTCCAAAACAAGAAGAGGCTCCTAAAGCGGCTGAACCGGCTAAACAAGAAGCTCCAAAACCTGCAGCTCCTGTTGCAGCTGCTGCGACACAAACTTATGCAACAGGTACTCCGTCTCCTGCAGCGAAGAAAATTCTTGACGAAAAAGGGATCGATGCATCTCAAGTTTCAGGTTCCGGAAGAGATGGAAGAATTTCTAAATCTGATGCTGAATTAGCGGCTGTTCCTGCATTAGGAGGAAGTCCTCTTTCTGCTACAGGCTCAAGATCTACTACAACAACTAAACTTTCAGTTCTTAGAAGAAAAATTGCTCAGAGATTAGTTTCAGTAAAGAATGAAACAGCAATGTTAACGACTTTCAACGAAGTTGACATGTCTGAAATCTTTAGACTAAGAAAACAATATAAAGACGAATTTGCTCAAAAGCACGGAGTAGGACTTGGTTTCATGTCTTTCTTTACAAAAGCGGTTACAAGAGCATTACAAATGTATCCTGATGTAAATGCATCAATCGACGGAGATTTTAAAGTAAACTATGATTTCTGCGATATTTCAATTGCGGTTTCAGGTCCTAAAGGATTAATGGTTCCTGTATTGAGAAATGCTGAAAATATGTCTTTTTCAAGTGTTGAAGCAAACATCAAAGATTTGGCAATCAAAGTAAGAGACGGAAAAATCACAGTTGACGAAATGACGGGAGGTACTTTCACGATTACAAACGGTGGTACTTTCGGATCAATGATGTCTACACCGATTATCAACCCTCCTCAATCTGCAATTTTAGGTATGCACAACATTATCCAGAGACCGGTTGCTGTTGACGGGCAGGTTGTCATTCGTCCGATGATGTACGTTGCGATGTCTTACGATCACAGAATTATCGATGGTAAAGAATCTGTAGGATTCCTTGTTGCGGTAAAAGAAGGTATTGATAATCCGGTAGAAATTCTATTAGGCGGAGACGAAAGAAAAGGTTTAGGATTATAATCCGTACTTTTTATTAAATAACAAACCCCGTCTCTCAAAAAAAGGCGGGGTTTTTGTATTTATTGATTTAAATTGAATGAAAATGTTCTCGAAAATTACTTCCAATATAAAGGTTTCGGTCGTCCCCGAATACGATAGCAAGAACAGTTATCCGTCAGAAAACCGTCACGTTTTTAAATATAATATTGTTATTGAAAATGATGCAGATTTCCCTATAAAAATCCTTAAAAGAAAATGGTTGATTTTTGATGTAGGTTTTGGATATACGGAAGTGGTAGGTGACGGAGTAATTGGCTTAACTCCCGATGTAGAGCCCGGCGATAATTTTGCTTACTTTTCAAATGTAATGCTTCGTTCCGGAGTAGGAAATATGAGTGGAAAATACCTTGTTGAAAACGCTCAGACCAAAGAAAGTTTCGAAATTGATATCCCTAAATTTAATCTCTTATCTGAAGTTTTAAGTAATTAATTGGGCAAGCTTAAATAACATATTTTCAAACATCTGTGAAAATCTGTGTGGTCTGTTAGAAATTACAATATCTTAATTTTCTGCTTCATATAATCTGTAATTTCATCATTGCTTGTAAGAAACAATTTTTCGAAAGCTAAAAGTGCAATTTTTGCACAAACTTCGGCATCATCTCCTGCTCTGTGATGTTTAAACTGAATATCATGGTACTCTGCAAGATGTTTTAATCCATATTTAGGAAGATAATTCCATGATTTTTTTGCCAGCTGAATGCTGCACAAATAATTTAATTTCGGAGCAAACATTCCGTAGAAATCAAGACAGCCCCGTAAAACACCTGCATCAAAACTTGCGTTATGGGCAATCATTAAAGTTCCGTACATCAATTCTTCAATTTCATACCATATTTCGTCAAAAGTAGGAGCGTCTTTTACATCACTCGGAAGAATGCCGTGTACATCAATATTTCTTTGATTGAAATAAGGAAAACTGGGAGGTTTTATGAGCCATGTTTTGGTTTCAACAATTTTAGAATCCTGTACAATACAAACTCCGACTTCACAGGCTGAATGTCTCTCAAAGGTTGCAGTTTCAAAATCGATGGCGCAGAAATCCATTTAATAGAGTGTGTTTGGTTTAAATTAATTTTTACCTCCTAAAAAATGCTTAAAAATAAGCCATTTTGTTTGGTAATAGTGGCTTTTTTGATGCTTTTGCCGGCGTTTCAGTGTTCCTGAAAGCTGAGCATAAAACCCGAAATGTCCTCTTGCTACTGCCCAAAGGTGTGAAAAACCGTTTTTATAAGCAAAGTAAAAGGAAGCAACACCATCTAAACACAATCTGAAAAATATCAGCCAGATCAGTTTCGGAAAGGGTAAATTCTTCAACATCATCGAAAGATTATTTCGGATGTTTAAAAAAGTTTTCTGAGCACTTTGCTTGTTTAAAGTTCCACCTCCGACGTGATAAACTTCAGATTTTCCGGTGTAAAATACTTTCTTTCCTGAATTAATTAATCTCCAACAAAGATCAATCTCTTCCTGATGTGCAAAAAATCGTTCATCAAAACCATTCTGCTCCCAGAAATCATTAGATCTGATAAAAAAACAGCATCCTGAAGCCCAGAAAATTTCTGTTTCCTCATTGTACTGACCTTTATCTTCTTCCAAATCGTCAAAAATTCTTCCTCGACAATAAGGATAGCCCAAATTATCGATCAATCCGCCTGCAGCTCCTGCAAATTCAAAATATTGTTTATTATTAAATGATAATATTTTAGGTTGAATAGCAGAAATCGCTGAATCTTTTTTAAATAAATTTAAAACCGGCTTAATCCAGTTTTCAGAAACTTCTACATCAGAATTCAGAAGACAGTAATATTCTGCGTTTATTTTTTTTAAACCTTCGTTATAACCGCCTGCAAAGCCATAATTTTTGTCGTTAATAATGATTTTTACCGAAGGAAATTTCTGTTTTAAAAATTCAACCGAATCATCTGTTGAATGGTTATCAATGACATATATTTCAGCATCATCAGAAAACCGTACAACACCCGGAAGGAATTTCTGAAGCCAGTTTTTCCCGTTCCAGTTTAAGATAACTACGGCAAGATTTTTAGATTCTTCTCTCATTTACTCTTCATACGTTTTAATAGAATCCTGATACTTCCATTTTCTGTGCGACCAAAGATAATTGTCGGGATTTTTTCTGATGGTATTTTCAAGAAGATGATGGAATTTTTGTACCACTTCATTATTCACAAATTTTTCACCATCAGGATAGATTCTGTGATAATTTACCTGATAATACCCTCTTTTTACTTTTTTCATTTCGCAATAAATAAAGATAAGATCCATTCGGGTAGCTAATTTGTCGTAACCAATGAAAGCTGGAGTTCTCTGGTTAAGAAATTTTAATCCGTAATTCACATGTGAAGAATGTGGCGTCTGATCGGCAACAAACATATAGATAGATTCGCCGTCGTTTTGTTTTCTGAAAATATTTAAAATAACTTCATTAGCTTCAAGCGCTTCATTTCCGAACTTATTGCGGACTTTTTTCATCTGATCTTCCCAAAAACTGCTGTTTACCTTTCTATAAACAGGATATGAGTTTTTTTGAGGTGTAAGCGTTGCTAAAGCATTCATCCATTCCCAATTGAAAACGTGTCCTGCCATTAAAATGATATTTTTACCTTCAGCTTTTGCTTCATGAAACAAATGCTGATTGATGTGTTGCATCCTTACACGTGATTCTGTTTCGGAAATGCTGAACGATTTCACCGTTTCTACCAGATAATCTGAAAAATTTAAATAGAATTTCTTTCTGATTTCTCTGATTTCCTCATCTGATTTTTCAGGAAATGAATTCTTTAAATTCTTCGTAATGACTTTTTTTCGGTATCCGACGATGTAATGATTCAAAAAGAAGATAATATCTGAAAAAATGTATAAGATTTTCAGCGGGAGCTTTGAAATTAAGTATAATATTTTTATCAGGAAATTCATAAAACAGGCAAATTTACGGATAATAAAATTATGGTTCTATTTTTGCTTGTAAATACTATTATTTTTTTATTTTTATGTTATGAAAAAATTGATAGTTACAGCTTTTATAGGAATTGGTTTTCTCGGATTTTCTCAGGATCTGAAGAGTGAATCAAATGTAAGGGAAAAGGATAAAACTTTGTTGGTAAAAACCGATCATGCAGAGCTGGAAGCAAAAAAGAAAGCAGCTGAAGAAAAAGCAAAGCTGCCTAAACCTTATGATCCTAAAGCGGATGCAGAAAAAGATATTCAGGCTTTAATTGGAAAAGCAAAAAAAGAAAATAAGAATATCATAATTCAGGCAGGTGGGAACTGGTGTATCTGGTGTTTGAGATTCAATCAGTATGTACAAACAACACCCGAGTTGAAGAATATTGTTGATAAAAACTATGAATATTATCATCTGAACTATTCGCCGGATAATAAGAACGAAAAAACTTTTGCAAAATACGGTAATCCGGGTGAAAAGTTTGGGTATCCGGTTTTCATCATCTTAGATAAGAACGGAAAAACACTCCATATCCAGCAGAGTGATGTTTTGGAAGAAGGAAAAGGATACAGCTTAGAAAAAGTAAAAGAGTTTTTCAACAAATGGACTCCAACGAAATCTTAAAAAATTAACCGGGAATTTTCTCCCGGTTTTTTATTTACAGAAATCTTTTGATCCAACTTAATTTTTTCTCAGAATAGGGTGGATATTTAATATTTGGTTCGCCCCAGGTTGCTTTTTCCAGAACGGCTTTTTGATGAGAAAATGTTTCAAAACCAAATTTACCGTGATAATTACCGATTCCTGAATTTCCGACTCCGCCAAACGGAAGGTTTTCATTTCCTAAATGCATCATGACGTCATTGATGCAACCTCCGCCAAATGAAAGTTTATTTTTGAACATTTCCTTCTCTTCGGAATTTTGGGTGAATAAATAAGCCGCTAAAGGCTTTTCGTGTTCTAAAATTTCATTTAAAACAAGATTGAAATTGGTAAACGAAATAACTGGCAAAATGGGTCCGAAAATTTCATCCTGCATCACGTCATCATTCCAATTGACATTCGTTAAAATTGTGGGTTCGATGTATAATTTTTCCTGATCTGAATTTCCTCCAAAGTAAATTTTATCTTTATTGATAAGCTTAGTAAGCCTTTCGAAATTCTTTGAATTGATAATTCTTGTATAATTTTCAGAATTTATTTCATATTTAAATTCCTGAATATATTTTCTAAGCATCTCTAAAAACTGTTCCTGGACAGATTCTTCTACCAATAAATAATCGGGAGCCACACAGGTTTGTCCGGCATTTAAAAATTTTCCCCAGACAATTCTTTTGGCGGCAACTTCAAGATTAGCTTCCTTGGTAATAATTGCCGGAGATTTTCCGCCTAATTCTAAAGTGACGGGTGTTAAATTTTTTGCCGCAGCTTCGTATATGATTTTCCCGACTTTTGTACTTCCTGTAAAAAATATTTTGTCGAATTTTAGTTTTAAAAGTTCGGTTGTTTCATTAATTCCGCCTTCATAAGCATATAAATATTCCGAAGGAAAGTTTTCATTGATGATTTTTACCATTGCTTTCATTGTATTTTCAGCGATTTCGCTTGGTTTTACAATGCAGCAATTTCCAGCAGCTAAAGCTGCTACAATAGGGGAGAGCGACAGTTGATAAGGGTAATTCCACGCTCCGATAATGAGAATATTTCCTAAAGGTTCAGAACAGATTCTGCTCTTTCCGATTTGATTAATAATGTTGGTACGTACTTTTTTAGGTTTTGAAAGCGATTTTAAATTGTTCAGATAATATTTAATATCATTTAATATAAAGGAAATTTCGGTGGTGAAAGTATCAAATTTAGACTTACCAAAGTCTTTCTCAATAGCTTCATAGAGAAGATTCTCATTCTGAAGAATAACATCCCGAAGTTTTTCGAGATACATCTTTCTGAATCTGAGATTTTTTGTCTGCTGCGTTTTAAAAAACTCTTTCTGCTTCGATACGATTTCCTGAATTTCCATAAACTGAATTTCCTGATTTATAGCAAATTTTCTGCCTTTTATTCTTTTATAAGTAATATTTACCGTTAGTTTGAAATTGAAAGACAATGTTTGTTTTAAATTCTTATTATGAATAGCGGGCTGCAATCATAGCCCCGATCGCAGCAATTGTTTGAGCTCATTTTTTGTTTTCGGCGGCGGCAAAGCCGCCGCCGAAAACAAAAAATAGCGAGTGCGGAGAGCGGGAAATAGCTTCTAAAATCAAACAACTTCAATATATGCTTGTTGTAATGATATAAAAGAAAAACCACTTCGATTGAAGTGGTTTTATATCTTGAGAAAATCTCGTCTTTTTGATTAAGCTTCTTCAGTAGAAGGAGCTTCTTCAACTTTAGCTTTAGGAGCAGCTGGTTTAGGAGCTTCAACCGGAGCGTCAGATACGATATCGAACTCATAGTTGTACTCAACATTTCTGTGAAGTCTAACAAGAGCAGTGAATTTACCTGTTCTCTTAATGGTGTTTCCAGGGATTTTGATGTATTTTTTATCTACAGATACACCTGCTTTTCCTAACGCTTCAGCTAAATCAGCATTGTTGATTGAACCGAATAATTTATCACCAGTACCTACTTTTGCAGGAATAGTGATAGAAGTCTTCTTCAATTGATCAACCACACCGTTTGCAGTAGCGATTAATTTTGCTTCTTCTTCTTTTCTAGCCTCTAAAGTAGCTTCAAGAGCTGCTACGTTTTTAGGAGTAGCTAAAAGTGCAAATCCTTGAGGGATCAAGAAGTTTCTAGCATAACCAGGCTTTACATTTACTGTGTCGAATTCAAGACCTAAGTTTTCAACGTCTTTTTTTAGAATAATGTTCATTGTTGTTGTCCGTTTTAGAGTTCCGAGTTTCGGTTTATATTCCGGGTACTCGTTACTTCGTTAGAATTTATTAATTAATTCAGCAACAAAAGAAGAGATTACTCTCTTCTTTTATTTATTTTTTGTCTTATTTCAATAAGTCAGCTACGTAAGGCATCAAAGCTAAATGTCTAGCTCTTTTGATCGCAGAAGAAACTTTTCTTTGGTATTTCAAAGAAGTTCCGGTGTATCTTCTTGGTAAAATTTTACCTTGCTCGTTTACGAACTGTAATAAGAAATCAGCATCTTTGTAATCAACGTGCTTAATTCCGTATTTTTTGAATCTACAATATTTCTTTTCAGATTTTGTATTGATATCAAGCGGAGTAAGGAATTTTACTTCAGATTCTCCTCCAGCTGAGGCTTGTTTAGCCATATCATCTATTGCCATGTCTTGTCTTTTTTAAAAAATAGGGTTAATAATTAAGCTTTAGCTGCTTTTACTTTAGTTCTTCTAGTGATAGCATACTCTACAGCGTGCTTATCAAGTTTTGTAGTAAGGTAACGGATTACTCTCTCGTCACGTTTGAATGCCAATTCTAAATCAGCAACTACAGTACCTTCACCTTTAAACTCAATTAAAGTGTAAAATCCATTCTTTTTTAATTGAATAGGATAAGCTAATTTCTTTAGTCCCCAATTTTCTTTGGCAACGATTTCGCAGTTCTTTTCTTTTAAAAGATCCACGTACTTGTTCACTGCTTCCTCTACCTGTGACTCAGATAGAACGGGAGTTAAAATGAAAACAGTTTCGTAATTGTTCATAATGTAAATGAATTTGTTAATTATTTCGAGGTGCAAAAATAGGTAATATATTTGTAATATGCAATATAGCTTTTGATATAATTAAAAAAAGACCTGCAAAAAGCAGGTCTTCATTAACTTCAATAAAAAAGCTGTTATTTCTTAATAATTTTTGCAGATTGAACTCCTTTTTCTGTTTGCACAGAGACAATGTATGTTCCTGATGTTAATCCTGAAGCATTAATATTTGTTTTCTCCGTTTCTAAAACATTTTTACCACTTGCATCATAAATTTTAACAAGTTTTACTTTTGAATCTGAACTGATGTTTAGCATATCTGAAACAGGGTTTGGATATATTTTGAGATTTTCATCTTTTTTAGCCAAATCATTTACAGATAGAGCTGCAGAAACATTTACAGTGTAATCTTCTGCTTGTCCATAACTACCATCTTCACAAGGAAGTGTAAGATCAGTTGTGGTATCTAATTTTTTAACTCTCATTCTGGTGTTTCCAAGAAGAGCTGTTGGAGGAACAGCTATAGAATGTACTGCCTGAATTGCATCTGTACCCGTGGAATTTACAATCGTTTGTGTTACAGTATATACTTCTCCGGCATCACTTAGATTACCATTTTGATTCCAGT
The DNA here is from genome assembly GCF_900116415.1 of Chryseobacterium formosense. GTDB lineage: Bacteria > Bacteroidota > Bacteroidia > Flavobacteriales > Weeksellaceae > Chryseobacterium > Chryseobacterium formosense. The sequence continues at coordinate 710,090 of NZ_FPAP01000001.1, forward strand.
CAATAAATACTGCAAAACGGTTTGTGTAATTTCCTCCCGTGTTACCTTTTAAAGTAATATCATAAGACTGTCCTCTGGCTACATTAGCAGTTTGTGAAAGGAAATATTCATGGCTGTTTCCTAAATATGCAGTTGCACTGGTTGTATTATTAATTCCTGCAAAATTTACCAAAGTAATTGGTTCATCACCATCATCACCGAAAAAATCTGCAAATACAAGCGGTCCACAATAAGAAGGTGGTGGTGCAACATAAGTGTAATCTACTTTAATGTTATCTACCATCAACATAAATTTATCGTTACTGTTATTTACAAAAGCAAATCTTATATTCTGACCGATATATGGAGTTAAACTTACAGCTCTGCTTGTCCAGTATTTATTTTCACCAGCAGTATTGTAAAGTTCAACGGTGAAGTCATTCACAGTATTTCCTCCATTGGGAGCAAGCATTACTTTGTAACCATCAGGATAATCTCCATCCTGCGCTTTTGCATCCCAGTATAAAGTTGGTGAAGCTCCGGAAACAGGTATTGTAGGCGATATTAGCCAATCGTTCGAAGTTCCTGCTGGTGTATACCAGGAAGTACTCATTGCTGCATAATTTCCTGCGGGACCTCCAAAACTTCCATTAGTTCCTTGTCTGTCGATTCGGTTCCAGCCATTTGTAATAAAATTCACACTTGCCGCAGGGGTTAGTCCATCTACATCGATTATAGTCCATGCTGAAATTCCCTGACCGTTTCCATCAAAATTTTCCTGAAATATCTGGCTAAAGCCAAATACAGGAAATGCTAAAAATAATACATTGAGTAATTGTTTTTTCATATTAAGTTATTTTTTGAATTTGTAGACAAGTTAATAAAAAATATTAAAAACTCATTTTTTGGTGAATTTATTTGGTGGTTTTTTAATGGAATTTTAATCTTTCCTAATTTCTGTTAAAAAATTGATTTTCAGGACATCATATAAAGAATGACGACTCACTAAAATAGAAGTAATTGAAGAAACCATTCCTCCAAGCATTAAGTGAAAAATCAGCGAATGTCTGTCGGTCATTTCCAGGACAATAATTGCAGAAGTAAACGGAGCGCGGGTAATGCCTGTAAGAAAGGCAACCATTCCGCCAAGAATGACGACGTTTGTTTCATTAGGTGTTAAGTCAATAATTCCGGAAATTACAGATCCGATACTTGCTCCGGCTGTTAAAGCAGGTGCGAAAATTCCTCCTGCACCCCCTGAAGTAAATGATAAGGCAGGGCCAAACATTCTTAAAATCGGAACATACCAATCTTCATGTTTATCCTGAGTATATAGTACACGTTCCATAATCTCTTTTCCTGAGCCCAAAACTTCACGGCTGATGAAAAAAGAAACACAGGCGATTAAAAGAGCACAGCCTACTAAAAAAATAACATTTGCTCTGTCTGTTTTAAGATTTCTCTTCTTCCAGTCATTCATTTTCAACATGATTACGGAAAGCTGACTAGCTAAAATTCCTGCAACTCCTGCAACAAGAACAATCGGAAACATGACCATTAATGAAACATCATTTGTTTTTGGGTAACCTAAATATAAATAAGAACCGGCTAAGGTCTGCGCTGTTAAACCTGCAATAATAACTGCAGTAAAAAGTGCTGTTTTAAAGTAATTGATGTGAGTTTTTGAAAGTTCTTCGACAGCGAATACAATTCCGCCTAAAGGCGTGTTGAAAGCTGCTGCAAGTCCGGCTGCGGCTCCGGTCATAATCATGTTTTTCTTGGATATTTTCGGCCACCAATCCGGAAGATATTCATTTACTTTTCGAAAAATAGAACCTGCGATCTGAATTGTTGGTCCTTCTCGTCCCACAGCACCGCCTCCAATAACTAAAATAACAGATGAAATAATCTTAAATACGATAATTTTTAAACTTAAAAGACTTCGTATCTTTTTGTGTTCTTTAGGATTTGCAAGTTCTACAGCCGCCATCACCTGCGGAATTCCGCTTCCTTTGGCATTGGGTGCGAATTCCTTTACCAGCCACCATGATAAAACAAAACCAATCGGTGCGATGATGAAAATCATCCAATCGTGCCAGTCTAAAATAAAATGAAGCAGGTTTTCTCCCCATGAAAATATCTTAGCGTACATCACGGCAAAAAAACCGGTAATGACAGAACCAATCCAAAACGGAATTGCCTGAAGCAGATTTTGTTTCAGCTGTTCGTTTCGGATATTGTCGAAAGATTTTTTAAGTCCTTTTCGAATGGAGACCAAAATTCTGCGCATGTTTCAAATCTAAATTAATTTTTAGTAATATGAAAGCTTTTAACGGAATTCAATATTAAATTTAATTGTAAAAATTTAAACAAAAAAACCTCCGAGAAAACTCGAAGGTTTGTATTAAAATATGCAGTAAAGTAAAATTACTTATTACTAATTATTCATTACTTATATCTCTGTATTCAAATCCCAATTTTCAAGGTAATCATGAACATGCTTCAGCATCATTCCTCCAAGAGAACCGTCTACAACTCTATGGTCGTAAGAGTGAGACATGAACATCAACTGACGGATCGCAATTACATCGCCATCTTTAGTTTCAAGAACTGCAGGTTTTTTAACGATTGCTCCGATTGCCATAATTGCAACCTGAGGCTGAGGAATAATCGGAGTTCCCATAAGGTTTCCGAAGCTTCCTACGTTTGAAATCGTATACGTTGCACCTTGAGTATCTTCCGGTCTTAATTTTTTGTTTCTTGCTCTGTAAGCCAGATCATTGATCGCTTTTGCCAAACCTGACAACGACAGCTGATCTGCATTTTTAATAACAGGAACAATTAAATTTCCATCAGGTAGAGCAGTTGCCATACCGATATTGATATTTTTCTTTTTGATGATGTTGTCTCCGTTGATAGAAACATTGATCATTGGGAAATCCTGAATCGCTTTTACGATGGCTTTTACAAAAATTGGCATGAAAGTCAATTTCTCACCTTCACGTTTTTCAAATAGATCTTTGTTTTTAGCTCTCCATTTTACAACGTTGGTCACATCAGTTTCAATGAAAGACGTTACGTGAGGAGCGATTTGCTTCGCTTTCACCATATTTTCAGCGATGATTTTTCTCATTCTGTCCATCGGAATGATCTCATCACCTGCAGAAGTTGAAATGGTTGTTGCCGGAGTCGAACTTACAGCAGCTTTTGGAGTAGGAGCTGAAGCAGTTTGTTGAGCAGGAGTAGCTTGTGGAGCAGGCTGATTTCCTCTGTTTGCAACGTATCCTAAAATATCTTCTTTGGTAATTCTTCCTTCTAAACCGCTGCCTTTAATGGTTTTTAGTTCAGATTCAGAAATATTTTCCTGTTGTGCAATTGATTTTACAAGTGGAGAAAGGTATAAGTCTCCCGAAAATTCTGTAGAGGCAGCAACTTGCAATGGCTGCTCAATAGTTTTCAAAGTTTCTGCATCGGGAGCGGTAACCGGAGTTTCAGTTTTTACTTCTTCTGAAGCCGTATTTCCGCCTTCTCCTTCAATTTCTAAAATAGCGATGGCTTCACCTACTTTTGCAACTTCATCTTTCTGCTTAAGGATTTTTACGATTTTTCCCGAAACTGGTGTCGGAACGTCTGAATCTACCTTATCTGTTGCAATTTCTACTACCGAATCATCTTCCTTTACCTGATCTCCTTCATTGAATAACCAAGTAATAACTGTAGCTTCCATCACGCCTTCACCCATCGAAGGAAGCAATAATTTGTATTCTGCCATTTTTAAATTTTAGATTTTGACAAATATATAAAAAAAATCGGTTTTTTTATGAAATAGATAATTTTAGAAAAATTCGATGTAAATATTTTCTCCCACATTCAGCCCGAAAAGGGTTTTAGCACCATTTTTTTTGCTGCCTTTATAAATGGTTAATTCCAACTGATCGCTGTCGTTAAATATTGCTGCAGATTGCCCATGGTACTCGGTTTCCCGCTCCCAATCAACGACTACTTCTGTGTGACTGGAATAGATTTTTGACAGGCTTAAATTCCTGAATTTAATGGTGAAATTTTCAAAACCTTTTGCTAAACTTTCAAAAGAATCTTTATTGATATTTGAGATTATATTTCCGAAATTATCAATGTACATTACTTCGCCAATAATCATCTTTTCAGATTCATTATAAACAGGTTTCGGGAATAAAAGCTGTTTTGCAGTCTCTATTTTTCTACCGATTACTTCAGGAAGTCCACCATTTGCGAGATGTACAGCAACAGGAACAAAAACATCGGTTGAAGTAAAGTTGACAATATCATCAAACCTATTGTTTAAAGTAATTTCGTAGATTGCTTCAGGTTTAATATCGAAAAAAATTAAACTTAAAAGGCCGTTGTCAGCAGCTAAGAAATAATGTCCGTCTGCTTTATAAAGGATATTTTTTCTCGATTTGTGGTAAAAGCTGTCCACAGAAATAATATGAATCGTTCCTTTTGGAAAATACCGGTAAGCATTTCTTACGATATAAGACGTCTGAATAAGGTTATATGCCTGAATATCATGGGTAATATCAACGCTGTTGACTTCAGGATTTAAAGACAGGATTTTTCCTTTCATTGCTGAAACTCTGTAATCTAATCTTCCGAAATCTGAAGTGAGGGTAATAATTGACATGAATAAAAGGGATAGAACTGCAAATTTATCTAAAATAAAAAGAAACAAACGGCTATTGTGGATAAGAATTTGATTTAAAATTGAAAAAAAACTTTTAAATTTAAAATCTAAAATAAAAATATTTGCATGTTTGAATTAACCTATGAATTAGAAGATATAGATTCTAAAAACTTCTACGGAGTTAATAACCAATATTTCAATTTAATAAAATCAAGCTTTCCGACGCTTAAAATTACAGGTCGCGATCATTTTATCTTTGCGATGGGTAATCAGGAAGCTTTAGATATATTTAAACAAAAACTGGATGATATTGTTGCTTTTATCTCTAAAAATAATTCTATCGGACTAAAAGATATTGAGAACTTCCTTAATCTTAAAGATGAGAACGAGAAACATTTGGTTTTTGACCAGGATATTATCGTAAAAGGTGTTAATGGGAAAATCATTAAAGCAAAAACGACAAATCTTAAAAAACTCGTTAAAGAAACCGAGAAAAAAGACATGGTTTTTGCCATTGGACCTGCAGGAACAGGCAAGACCTATACCAGTGTTGCTTTGGCGGCAAGAGCTTTAAGAGATAAAGAAGTTAAAAGAATTGTTTTAACGAGACCTGCTGTGGAAGCGGGGGAAAGTCTGGGTTTCTTACCAGGAGATCTTAAAGAAAAGCTTGATCCTTATTTACAGCCTTTATATGATGCACTCCGTGATATGATCCCGCATGAGAAACTGGAAGGTTTTATGGAGAAAAAAGTGATTGAGGTTGCTCCTTTGGCTTTCATGAGAGGTCGAACTTTGGATGATGCTTTTGTCATATTGGATGAAGCCCAGAATACAACCCACGCTCAAATGAAAATGTTTTTGACGAGAATGGGGATGAATGCTAAATTTATCATTACCGGAGATCCCACACAGATCGATTTGCCTCCGAAACAGCATTCAGGTTTAAAAGAAGCGATGAGAATTTTGAAAGATGTAAAAGAAATTGGCTTTGTGTATTTAACCGAAGAAGATGTTGTAAGACACCCTGTCGTAAAGAAAATCATCTTGGCATATAACGAAGAAGATAAGCGTAACAGAGAATAATTTTGAAAAAAGTTCAATAATTTTTAAAAATATTTTGCAGTTCTATAAAAAGTGATATATTTGAACTCTTAAAATATGTTAAAAAATTAATTTAAACTATGAAAAAATTATTACTTATTGCTTCTGTTGCAATGATGGGAGTTGTTGCAAATGCACAGGAGACAAGATTTGGTGTGAAAGCTGGTTATTCTTTATCTACACTTAAATATGAAAGCGATTTGGGATCTGAAAGTTCTGATCCTTCACACACTTTCTATGTTGGAGGTATGGTAGAACACAAATTTGGTGACAAGTTTGGTATTCAAGGAGAATTGTTATATTCACCATTAGGTGGTAAAACGGTAATCAAGGAAGAAGATGAAGATAATCCTGGAAATTATTTCAATTTAAAATCAAAAACTACGTTAGGAACTTTATTGATTCCGGTTTCTGCAAAGTATTTTATTTCTGAAAGTTTTTCTGTTTCTGCAGGAGCAAGTTTCGGAGTCATTCTTTCGGCTAAAAATAAGACAGTATTTGATGGAGGTCTAAATATTCCGGGAGTAGAAATTGGTGTTGATGCTGAAACAGATATTAAAGATCAGACAAATACATTAAACATAGCTCCATTTATCGGTGCTGAATATATGTTAGAAAACGGTTTGTTCTTCGACGCAAGATATAACTTAGGTGTTTCTAATTTGGTTAAAAATCCTGAATTTAATGAAACTTCAAAAAACAGCTTTTTCCAAGTTGGTGTAGGTTTCAAGTTCGGAGGGAACTAAGAAATTACCACTCAAGCAATTATCATACAGCAAGACAGTTTTGTCTTGCTTTTTTGTTGTAAGAAACTTCTGCGGCACTGTGTTTGCTATAAAGGAAGCATTGAGTTAATAACAAAATTTTAAATTATTACAATGAAAAAATTACTATTGCTGGGTGCTTTTGCCCTTTTTGGAGGGGTAGCTCAGGCGCAGGAAGGATTTAAATTGGGCGGTCACATCGGTGCTCCGGTGGGTGATGCTGCAAATATTTCAGCTTTTACATTGGGTGTTGATGCATCTTATATGTGGAATATCATGAAAGGTCTTGATGTGGGGGTTGCGACAGGATATTCTCATTTTTTCGGTAAAGACAGATGGGATGATTTCGGATTTATCCCTTTGGCAGCGTCTGGAAAGTATAAATTTAATGGCATTCCGTTATTCGTTGGTCTTGATCTTGGTGGAGCAATTTCTACGAAAGATGGTATCGACAGCGGTTTATATGTATATCCAAAAGTAGGATTACAGATGTCTAGAGCTGAATTATATTTAGGTTACCAGAATATTGGCAGTGAGAGAGGCGACTGGGACAGAGACAGAGACCGAAGAATCGATTCAAACTTTGGCGCTATCAATCTTGGCGTGAATTTCTTTTTAGGAAAGTAAAATATCTAAAATACAGATCATATTAAGCTCCAGTTGAAAAATTGGAGTTTTTTTTTGGCTATTGTTGAAAAAAAGATAATTAAATCTCTGCAATGCGATTTTAATTAATAAAAAGCCTTTGTTTAACAGTGATATTAATCATGTTAACAAATTTTAATATTAGAATATACCCTTATAAATTTGCAGTCAAGAAAGTATAAAATTATTAAAAAATGAAAAAATTATTAGTAGCTGGTGCTGTTGCACTTTTCGGTTTATCTAATGCGCAAATCGCTAAAGGAACTACTTATGTATCTGGTGTAGTTGGTTATTCTTCAGTAGAAAACAACAACAACGACAGAAAAGTAGATAACTTCGCAGTTGTTCCTACAGTTGGTTATTTTGTTGCACCAAACTTGGCAGTTGGTTTAGGAGTTGGTTATGCATCAAACATTGACAAAACAACTTACGAAAACGGTTATGATAAAGAAACTATGTCTGCATTTGTAGTAGAGCCTTTCGTAAGAAAATATTGGACTTTAGGAGAAAAATTATATATCTTCGGTCAGCTTTCAGTTCCTATGGAATTCGGTACTGAAAAGTATGAAGAAAATGAAGACAATACTACAATTTCTAACAAAGTAAACTATAATGCATTTGGTGTTTCTATCAAGCCAGGTTTAGATTATTTCTTAAACAAAAACTGGACTATCGAAGCTACAATCGGAGAATTTGGTTACAACACTTCAAAATATGATGTTGAAGGAGCTAAAAATGTAAACAACTTCAACTTCGGTTTAAACCTTGCAAACGTAGGTATCGGTGTGAAATATGTTTTCGCTAAATAATCAGCAAACATAAAATAAATCAAGATCCTGAGATTTTTCTCAGGATTTTTTTTGTATTTTCGCGGCTCAAATATCAATACTATGAAAAAATCATTACTAGTTGGTGCAATTGCACTTTTCGGTTTGGCAAATGCTCAAATGACTAAAGGAGATTGGGTAATCAGCGGAAACACAGGAATGGGTTTCAATAACGTGAACACAACTTACAAAGCGGAAGGAGAATCTGCAGATGGTCCTAAAGTAAGCACATTTTCTTTAACGCCGTCTGTAGGATATTTTGTGATCGACAAATTGGCAGTAGGGATCGATCTTGGTTTTACCACAGCGACTACAAAATTTGAAGGTGCAAAATCTACAACAACAAGTTTGGCTGTAATGCCGACTGCTACGTATTATTTTGCAAACGATTCTAAATTTGTTCCGTTTTTAGGAGCAGGAATCGGGTATGCATCGGTTAAAAACAAAGGTTCTGTAGATGTTATGGGAGTATCAGAATCTATGGAATCTACAACAGACGGTCTGGCTTGGAAGGTGAAAGGAGGGGTTACTTATATGGCAACACAGTCTTTGGGGATCAACTTAGGACTTTCTTATGATCAGTTCTCAAACAAAGAAACTTATTTCGGAACAGAACTTAAGACAAACGTGAAAACTTTCGGAGCAAACATTGGTTTCTCTTATTTCATCAAGTCTAAAGCTCAGAAAACAGATAAATAATAATCTCTACTTTAAACTGAATATCAATCCTGAGAATATTTCTCGGGATTTTTTATTTTAAACTCAGCTTAATCTTTCTTGAATCACTTTAAATATTCACATTGGGAAAATATTTATAAAATCTTTATAGCTAAATACCTAATTTTACTTTCTTTTTAGATCAAACTTGAAAACTTCTGCAACCTTACAATACCGGCAATATGCATTAAGTACACTTTCTGTACTTACAGTTTCTGTGCTTTGTTTCCTTATAAAAGACGAGATAAACTACAGAATTGCAGCATTAATCCTTTTACTCACCGTTTCGGTAGTTGCGATGCTGTTTGATATTTTACCGGTGCTTTTAGCGGCTTTTCTGAGTGCGGTTATCTGGAACTTCTTCTTCATTCCGCCCCAATTTACTTTACACATAAGCAGTACGGAAGATCTTTTGACGTTTCTATCGTATTTTTTTGTGGCGTCTCTCAATGCTGTATTAACTTTTAAAATAAGACAGGCAGAACGAAAAGCCAGAGATAAAGAAGAAAAAGAGCAGACGATAAAACTATACAATACGCTTTTAAACTCGTTATCCCACGAATTACGAACGCCGATTTCCACAATTTTAGGAACTGTCGATACGTTGAAAGATTCCAATTTACAGTTGAATAATGAGCAGCAATTAGATTTATTAAATGATATTGATATTGCCACCGTTCGTCTGAACAGACAAGTTGAAAATATTCTCAACATGAGCCGTATCGAAAGCGGAATTTTAAAGCCGAAATCAGATTGGTGTGATATGAATGAACTGGTGAATTCCGTTATTCAGAAAATTGAAAACTGTGATGGGCATCAATTGAATTATACCTTTAATGAAAATCTTCCGCTTTTTAAATTGGATATTGGTTTTACCGAGCAGATTTTGTTGAATCTTTTGCATAATGCCGTACAATACACACCGTCAAATTCTATTATTGAAATTAAAATTTTTCACGAATCTGAAAACTGCAAGATCATTATTTCAGACAATGGAAACGGAATTCCTGAAAGCGAACATCAACTGATTTTCGACAAATTCCGAAGACTTCCAGACAGTAAAACTGGGGGAAGCGGATTGGGATTATCGATCGTAAAAGGCTTTACAGAAGCACAAAATGGGACAATTTTATTACAGAATAACCATCCGAACGGAACGGTTTTTAAGATAGAAATTCCTGCAGAAACCTCTTACATAAATCATCTGAAAAATGAATAAGCACGAAATTTTGGTCGTCGATGACGAAGCGCAAATCCGAAAACTGCTGCAGATTACCTTAGAAAGCAACGATTATAAGGTTCGTTTGGCAACGACGGGAAAAGAAGCGCAGATTTCTGCAGCCCATCATCCTCCCGAACTGATTATTCTCGACCTCGGATTACCCGATAAAAGCGGACATATCGTACTAAAAGAACTTCGGGAATGGTACAATAAATCGATTATTATTCTTTCGGTAATTGATAATGAGGAAGACATTGTTTCGGCTTTGGATAATGGTGCTACAGATTATTTAACGAAGCCTTTCCGTACTGCTGAACTCTTGGCGAGAATTCGTGCCGCTATCCGTAGAAACAGCACCGAAAACGACGAATCCAATATCAAAATCGGTGAACTGGAAATTGATATTATTTCCCGCACCGCAAAGAAAAATAATGAAGTCTTGAAACTTACTTCCACAGAGTTTAATTTGCTCTCACTTTTTGCCCGAAATGAAGGCCGGGTTTTAACGCATCAGTTTATTTTAAAAGAAATCTGGGGTGTCGGTTTTCAGACCGAAACTCAATATTTACGCGTCTTTGTCGGAACTTTACGCAAGAAAATTGAAGATAATCCCAATCAGCCGAAGTATATTATTACGGAAAGTGGAGTGGGGTATCGGTTTGGGAAGTGAGGTAATTGTATATATTTAAAAAATCAATGATTCTTTTACCATTTGATAGACTAAAATGGAATACCAGAAATTAAGAATGAATTTTTAACAATTTTAAATTTTGTTCCTCATTTTGAGAAACATTTTTTTGTTGATAGTTACTGAAAAAATTTACATTTTCTATTTCTATTTCAATTCTCGTCGTCAAATTAATTATACTTGCAATCTGTTTTATAATTACTGTTCTATCAATTGTGTAGATACCACCGCTCCATCCATGATTTCCCAATGTCATATTCCATGAAGAATCAGATGATTGAAATGAGTAAGAAAAATATGCTCCTGGATCTGTGGATGGATAATATTTTGGATCGTAAAATGAAAACTCAGCTTTCTCATTTTCAAAAATTATCAACATTGATTCGATTAGATCTATAGATAAAGAATTTAAAATAATCTTTTTTTTATTTTCCAAACTTAAATCTATTTTTCTCAGTTCGATTACGAGTTTTGATTCTTTTGTAGTTTGTTTTGATTTTAATATTTTATTTTTAAAAATCGATAAGAATTTCATAGGTATAATTATTATTGTTAAATATTAAAGAGGTTTTATAATATATTCATTCGAAATTTAAACTGTATTGGGAGATTGATTTAATCTAAAAATATCATTTTTCCTCAAAAATCTCATGCAATTTCTTCTGCAAAATCTTCTTATAATGAAGTTATGTTTGATATTCTGAAACCATTGTTTCTAGAATTTTTGATGAGTTCGAGAATGTCGGTGAATCTTTTATCCATTACTTTTCTAATATGAGAATTTATAAATGTAATAAATCGTTAGTTCTGTTGCAACTTCTAATTAATAAAATTGAATTCCCGATCTTTATAAAATCTTTATACAACCCCGCCAAAACTTTACATTTTACCAACAGATTTCAGAGCAATTTTGTATCTGAAATTAAATATAAAATTTGTGAAAACAGACACTAAGCAAAAAGTGACACTTGCTTCATTGGTGGTCGCTTTGGGAATTATTTATGGTGATATCGGTACGAGTCCGTTGTACACGTTTAAAGCCATTATCGGAGAAAGAAACATCAGTGAAATCTTGGTTTTAGGTGGTGTTTCCTGCATCTTTTGGACTTTGGTCTTACAAACATCCGTAAAATACGTCTGGCTTACACTGAAAGCCGATAACCAAGGCGAAGGCGGAATTTTCTCACTCTATTCTTTAGTCCGAAGATATGGCAGAAAAATCGTAATTCCTACAATGATTGGTGCGGCTGCATTGCTAGCTGACGGGATTATAACGCCTGCAGTTTCCGTCACTTCGGCGATTGAAGGTTTGGGAATTATTAAGGGAGTAGAGCACGTTCCGGTAGTTCCGATTGTGATCGCAGTTATTTCACTGATTTTCTTTTTACAGCGTTTCGGGACACAAAATGTGGGACGGGCTTTTGGTCCGATTATGATGGTTTGGTTTACGGTTTTACTGGTTTTGGGGTTAAGCCAGATTGTGCATTATCCATCGGTGATTAAAGCCTTAAATCCGTATTACGCTTACGAACTTTTATCGCAATATCCGAAAGGTTTCTGGCTTTTGGGAGCGGTATTTTTGTGTACAACCGGAGCGGAAGCTTTATATTCAGATTTGGGACATTGCGGAAGAGAAAACATCAGAATTACGTGGGGATTTGTAAAAGTTTGCCTGATTGTGAATTATCTCGGACAGGCTTCGTGGCTTCTTTACCAGGGAAATCCTTTATTGGAAGGAAGAAATCCGTTTTTTGAAATGATGCCTTCATGGTTTCTGATTCCCGGCGTTATTATTTCTACTTTGGCGGCAATTGTGGCTTCCCAGGCTTTGATCAGTGGTTCGTTTACATTAATTAATGAAGCGATCAGTTTAAATTTCTGGCAAAGAGTGGCCATAAAACAGCCTACGGAAACGAAAGGTCAGATTTACATTCCAAGTGTGAACAATATTTTATGGGCGGGATGTCTGCTTGTGGTTTTGTATTTCCAGACTTCTTCAAGAATGGAAGCGGCTTACGGTTTGGCAATCACTTTAGCCATGATGATGACGACATTTTTACTATCATTCTTCTTGGTTTATAAATTAAAATGGAATAAAATTTTCGTCTTTTTATTGCTTTCTGTTTTCATCATTATTGAAATTTCATTTTTCATTGCGAATTTGGTTAAATTTCAGGAAGGTGGCTATATCACGGTTTTTGTGGGCGGAATCTTTTTTATGGTGATGTACATCAGTTATTTTGGGCGAAAAATCAACAACCGATACACGAAATTTACAGACCTTGGTAAGTTTGCGAACCAAATTGTAGAATTGAGTCACGATGAAACAATTCCAAAATATACAACGCACCTTATTTATCTGACAAAAGCAGACAGAAGAGATCAGATTGAAGAGAAAATCATCAATTCTATTTTCGATAAAAAACCGAAAAGAGCCGATGTGTATTGGTTTTTTCATATCAACAGAACCAATCATCCTTATACTTTAGATTATGAAGTTTCCGAATTGGTGGATGATAAAGTGATAAAGATTGTGTTGAATATCGGTTTCAGAATTCAGCCAAAAACCGAACTGTACTTCGAGAAAATTATTGATGATCTGATTGCCAATAAAGAATTGAATTTACATTTAAGAAACAACGGCTCTACAAAATATAATCCGACCATCGATTTTAAATTTATCCTGATCGAAAAATTTCTTTCTGTCGAAAATGAGTTTGCTTTGAAAGAAGGTGTCATTCTGAATTCTTATTTCTTCTTAAAGAATTATGCCCAAAAAGATGAAGACGCTTTCGGATTAGACCGAAATGATGTCTTGGTAGAATATGTACCCGTTGTTTATCAGCCGATACAGGTTTTAAATTTAGAGAGAAAAGCTTAATAATCATTTAAAAAGAGTCCCGAAGGGACGATTTTCTAAAGGATAGGATGCAATCCTATTAACTTTACATATAATAATTTCAAACAAAAACTCTCAGAAAAAATCTGAGAGTTTTATTTATCTAAAGCCAACAGCAAAAACCATTAGCAAATTGCAAAAATTATTTTCCAAACATTCCACCCATTCCAGGCATATTTGGCATTTTGCTCATCATCTGCATCATTTGTTTTCCTTGTGGTCCTTGCATCATCTTCATCATTTTTCCCATTTGGTCAAACTGCTTCATTAAAGCATTTACATCTTCAATTTTTCTTCCTGCACCTTTCGCAATTCTGTTTTTTCTCTGAGTATTGATAATTGAAGGTCTTCTTCTTTCATCTGGGGTCATTGAATGAATAATTGCTTCGATATGTTTAAATGCATCATCGCTGATTTCAACATCTTTAATGGCTTTTCCAACTCCCGGAATCATTCCCATCAAGTCTTTCATATTACCCATTTTTTTGATCTGGTTGATCTGCTTTAAGAAATCATCGAAACCAAATTCGTTTTTAGCGATTTTCTTGTGAAGTTTTTTAGCTTCTTCTTCGTCAAATTGTTCCTGAGCTCTTTCTACTAAGGAAACAACGTCTCCCATTCCCAGGATTCTGTCTGCCATCCTTTCCGGGTAGAAAAGGTCTAAAGCTTCCATTTTCTCACCTGTCGAGATGAATTTAATTGGTTTTTCAACCACAGAACGAATCGTTAAAGCAGCTCCACCGCGGGTATCACCGTCTAATTTTGTTAAAACAACTCCATCAAAATTCAAAGTGTCGTTGAAAGCCTTTGCAGTATTTACCGCATCCTGACCTGTCATTGAATCGACAACGAAAAGTGTTTCGTTTGGTTTAATGGTGGTGTGAACAGTTTTAATCTCATTCATCATCTGCTCATCAATTGCCAAACGACCTGCCGTATCGACGATTACAATATCGTGACCGTTCGATTTAGCAAAATTAATCGCATTTTGGGAAATCACTGAAGGATCCATGTTTCCTTCTTCCGTGTAAACAGGAACTCCTGTCTGTCCACCTAAAACTTTAAGCTGATCAATCGCAGCAGGACGGTAAACGTCACACGCAACCAATAATGGCTTTTTATTTCTTTTAGTTTTTAAATAATTAGCCAATTTTCCTGAGAAAGTCGTTTTACCTGAACCCTGAAGACCGGCAATCAAAATAACAGAAGGTTTTCCTGAAAGATTAATTCCTTCCTGAGAACCACCCATCAAGTCTACCAATTCGTCGTGAACAATTTTTGTCATCAATTGTCCCGGAGTAAGTGATGTAAGAACGTTTTGTCCTAAAGCTTTATCCTGAACTCTTTTGGTAAGGTCTTTAGCAACTTTATAGTTAACATCGGCATCTACCAATGCTCTGCGAATTTCTTTTACGGTCTCCGCAACGTTGATTTCAGTGATTTTTCCACGTCCGGAAATATTATGAAGGGCTTTGTCTAATTTATCCTGTAAACTATTAAACATATTGTTTCTATATTAATGGTTTGCAAAAATAATAATTTTATATCTAATAACCTTGAGATGATTCATATTTAAAAAATTTTGGGTTAATTTCTAAAATGTATTTCAAAAGCCTTTTTTCTAGTAGCCTAAGACGATTTTATTTAAAACTTTTGATATTGATAAATTTTGGTAGTTTTGCAGCCAATGGAAAAATTGATTGTTGTTTTAAAAGGATTGGGATTGTTTCTGCTGATTTCTGCGGTGCTATTTGCTTTGCAGTGGCAGTTGGCAGAAAATAATGTAGTGGAGCTCAATTATAAAATCCATATTCTTATATTTTTTATTACGCTGATTAGTTTATTAACGATTTTGATTGTTTTTGCTTTTGAAAAAAAGAATGTAATAGGATTTATTTTCCTTGGGTTCGTCGTTTTTAAATTTTTCGCAATGGGTTATATAGCTGTGTTTCAGAAAGAATTCAGGCTGAACATTGTGCCGTACTTCGTTCTGTACTGGGTTTACCTTTTGGTGGAAGTCGTTTTCGTTTTAAAATTAGTCAAAAAACAAGACTAATATCATGTAATATAAAATTGAAGAATTACTAAAAATCGAATAAAAATTTATATTTTTGCAAAAATTTTAGAAATAAAGTCTAGTCATGAGTTTTAAAAAACTGTTAATCGCCCTTTATCTTTTTGTTTTCTGCTTCTCTTTTGCGGAAACTCACGAAGGTACTGCGGAAGCTGCAAAGGATGAAAAGTACAATCCGGTTCCATTTATTATGCACCATATTGCGGATGCACACAATTGGCATCTTTGGGGTGAAGGTCACAATTCTGTAGGAATTTCTTTACCTGTAATTCTTTGGGACAACGGTTTGAAAGTTTTCAGTTCTGAAAGATTCGGACACGAAGAAGAAAAGGTTGCTGAAGTAGACGGAAGTTTCTACAAAGTACACCACAACAAAATTTATTCTACAAATGCTGCTGGTGATTTAGATATGCACGATGGTCATCCGACAAATGCTCAACCTTTAGATTTTTCTATTACTAAAGTAGTTGCTCAAATGCTTTTAGCTGCAGTTATTTTATTAATCATCGGTTTTGCTTCAGCATCAAGTTATAAAAAATCTCAGGTTCCTTCAGGAATCGCAAAATTCATCGAGCCGATTGTCGTTTTTGTAAGAGACGAAATTGCTCTGCAAAACATCGGTTCTGTAAGATACAGAAAATATGTTCCTTATTTGGTTACATTGTTCTTGTTTATCTGGGTTCTTAATATTTTAGGATTACTTCCCGGAGCTGCTAATACAACAGGTAACATTGCATTTACAATGGTTCTTGCAGTATTTACTTTATTAATTGTAAACTTGAGCGGTAGAAAAACATACTGGATGCACATGTTTGATCCATTGGGAAGCAATATGCCTTTCGCTGGGAAAATCTTGGTTTATATTATATTAGTACCCGTAGAATTATTAGGAATTATTACTAAACCTTTCGCATTGATGATCCGTCTTTTTGCTAACATGACAGCAGGACACATCATCATCATGAGTTTGATTGCTTTGATCTTCATCATGCAGACTTACGCAATCACTCCGGTGTCATTAGGTTTATCATTATTCATTTATGTTTTGGAAGTATTGGTAGCGGCTTTACAGGCTTATATCTTTACGATGTTGACGGCATTATTCATCGGGTCGGCTGTAGAAGAGCCACACCACGATCATTAATTAGAATTAAATTATAAAACAACTTTTTAAATTATAATATTATGACAGGTAGTATCGCAGCAATCGGAGCTGGTTTAGCAGTTCTAGGTGTAGGATTAGGTATTGGTAAAATTGGTGGTAGCGCAATGGAAGGTATTGCAAGACAACCAGAGCAATCAGGAAAAATCCAAACTGCAATGATTATCGCAGCAGCTCTTATCGAGGGTGCTGGTCTATTCGGTATCGTAGTAGCATTACTAGGAAACGGATAGTAAACAAACAGAATTCTACAAACGGTTGGTTTGTAGAATTCTTTTAAAAAAGTTAAAACAAATTAAAAAAATAATTGATATAAAATGGAATTATTAACTCCTTCAATTGGTAACATATTCTGGACAGCTGTAGTATTTTTATTATTAGTAGTTCTTCTTAGATCTTTCGCTTGGAAACCAATCCTAAGTGCAGTAAAAACAAGAGAAGACAATATTCAGGATGCTCTTAATCAGGCTAAATTGGCTAAAAAAGAGATGGAAACTCTTAAAGCGGATAACGAAAGAATTATGCGTGAGGCTAAAATCGAAAGAGATGCGATCTTAAAAGAAGCCAGAGAAATTAAAGACAGAATCGTAGCTGAAGCTAAAGATGCTGCTAAGTCTGAAGGAGATAAATTGATCGAAGCTGCAAGACAAACCATCAATGCTGAGAAAAATGCTGCAATGGCAGACATCAAATCTCAAATCGGAATTTTGTCTGTAAATATTGCAGAATCTATTCTTAAACAAAAATTAGACAACACTGAAGCTCAGAATGAGTTGGTTCAGAATTATTTAAACAAATCAAATCTTAACTAAGAATGCTTACATCTAAAGTAGCTAAAAGATACGCACAAGGTCTGTTGGATTTCACAAACGAATCCGGACAAACCGATGCTGTTTTTTCAGAAATGAAAGATGTTGTAAAGATTATGTCTGAATCTGCAGATTTGAACAAGTTTTTTCTGACACCTTACATTGATGCAAACAAGAAAACTGAAGTAGCCAGCGAGATTTTCAAAAGTTTCTCACTGGTTTCTCAGAATTTAATCAAACTGATTATCAAGCACGGAAGAGAAAATCAGCTTAAAAATGTTGCTCAGCAATTCATCAATAAAGTTGAAGACATCAAAGGAGTTCAAAGAATTACTTTGACTACGGCAACGCAGATTTCCAATGAAAACATTGAGCAAATCTTAAGATCTACAGATCTTGTAAACCAAAACGCACAATTTGATCTTGAGGTAAATGTAAATCCTGCTATTTTAGGAGGTTACATTTTAAGAGTAGGAGACCAGCAGGTTGATGCCTCTGTAAAATCAAAATTGAATAAAATTAAAAAAGACTTTCAGTTAAATTAAAAACACACTAAAAATGAAAAAAATATTGTTAGTATCTATGCTTATCGTTTCTTTTTTTGCTTTTGGACAGAAAGTTAAACTGAAAGATGGTAGTGTATCAATTGATAAAGTTGAAGTGTACAAATATGAGGATGATGGGGTCACAACTATTTCAACATTATCTAACAAAGAATTATTTGTTATTAAGCCAAGCTATTACGAAGTGCCAAATCCTGCTTATGGATCAATTGGTTGTCCAGCAAATAATTGCCCCAAAATGACCAGAAGAGCAATTTTTACTGTGAAATTTTTAAATAATGGCAAGGAACTTTATACTGATATATCTATTAAAGATTTAATTAAAAATATTTATAAAGCAGGTATTTTTGACTCTGAAGGTAAAACAGATGAAGGCAAAGAAGATTTGTTTATTGATAAATATTCGAATGAAGATGTTAAATTAAGACTTTTAAATTAAGAAAAAAACAACCATACAATGGCAGAAATAAATCCGGCAGAAGTATCTGCGATCTTAAAACAGCAATTGGCCAACTTCGATACTCAATCAAACGTTGAGGAAGTAGGTACAGTTCTTACCATCGGTGATGGTATTGCTCGTGTATACGGGTTAGAAAATGTACAATACGGTGAGTTGGTAAAATTTGCTAGCGATGTAGAAGGTATCGTACTAAACCTTGAAGAAGACAACGTAGGTGTTGCTCTTTTGGGTGAAAGTAAATTGGTAAGAGAAGGTGATACCGTAAAAAGAACAAACAGAATCTCTTCTATTAAAGTAGGAGAAGGTATGTTGGGTAGAGTAGTTGATACTCTTGGTAACCCAATCGATGGTAAAGGTCCTATCGCTGGGGAATTATACGAAATGCCACTGGAAAGAAAAGCTCCGGGAGTTATCTACAGACAGCCGGTAACTGAGCCTTTACAAACAGGTATCGTTGCAATCGACTCTATGATCCCTGTAGGAAGAGGTCAGAGAGAGCTTATCATTGGTGACAGACAGACAGGTAAAACTACTGTTGCGATCGATACGATCATCAACCAAAAAGAATTTTATGATGCTGGTCAGCCAGTATATTGTATATATGTTGCAATCGGGCAGAAAGCTTCTACTGTAGCTCAGATTGTAAAAACTTTATCAGATAAAGGGGCGCTCGCTTATACCGTAATTGTCGCTGCTAATGCTTCAGATCCGGTTCCTATGCAGGTGTATTCTGCAATGGCAGGAGCTTCTATCGGAGAATATTTCAGAGACACCGGAAGACCTGCTCTAATTGTTTATGATGATTTATCTAAACAAGCTGTTGCTTACCGTGAGCTTTCTCTACTATTGAGAAGACCACCGGGACGTGAGGCTTATCCTGGAGACGTTTTCTATCTTCACTCAAGATTATTGGAAAGAGCTGCAAAAGTGATCGCTGATGATACTATTGCAAGCCAGATGAATGATTTACCTGAATCTTTAAAACCTTTAGTAAAAGGTGGTGGTTCATTAACGGCACTTCCGATTATCGAAACTCAGGCGGGTGACGTTTCTGCATATATTCCGACAAACGTAATTTCGATTACTGACGGACAGATTTTCTTAGAGTCTGATCTATTCAACTCTGGGGTTCGTCCTGCAATCAACGTAGGTATTTCTGTATCTCGTGTTGGAGGTAATGCTCAGATCAAATCAATGAAAAAAGTTTCTGGTACACTTAAATTAGACCAGGCTCAGTATAAAGAATTGGAAGCGTTTGCTAAATTCGGTTCAGACCTTGATGCTTCTACTTTAGCAGTTATCTCTAAAGGTGAAAGAAACGTTGAGTTGTTAAAGCAACCAGTTAACTCTCCACTTCCTGTTGATAGCCAGGTTGCTATGATTTATGCAGGTACTGAGAACTTAATGAGAAACGTTCCTATCAAAAAAGTAAAAGAATTCCAAATCGAATATATCGAATTCCTAAGATCAAAGCATCCTGAAACGATGGCTGCTCTAAAAGCCGGAAAAATCGATAACGATATTACAGGTGTTCTTAAGCAGGCTGCTAATGATTTAGCTGCAAAATATAACTAAAATTAATTCAAAATTCCTAATTCAAAGTTCAAAATTTTGAATTAGGAATATTAAACTTTGAATCCTTCGAATGGCAAACTTAAAAGAAATACGAGGAAGAATCAGTTCAATTTCATCTACGATGCAAATTACAAGAGCTATGAAAATGGTTTCCGCTGCGAAACTTAAAAAAGCTCAGGATGCAATCGTAATGTTAAGACCTTATTCTGAAAAACTTCAGGAGATCATCCAGAATGTAAATTCCAGTTCAGATCCTGATCAGATTTCTGTTTATGCTCAGAAAAGAGAAGTAAAGAGAGTGCTTTTCATTGCTGTAACTTCAAACAGAGGTTTGGCGGGTGCTTTCAACTCTTCTGTGGTAAAAGAATTAAACCACCAGTTTCAGAATAATTCTCAGTACGAAATTGAAGTTCTTACCATCGGTAAAAAAGTTTACGACGCAATAAGAAAAAACCGTACTGTATTTTCAAATGAAAGTGCCGTTTTTGATAACCTGAATTTCGAAAGAGTTTCTAATATTACAGAAACTGTTATGAAAAAATTCTTGAATGGCCAATTTGATGAAGTGTATTTAATTTATAATAAATTCATCAATGCTGCTACTCAGGAAGTGATTACAGAACAGCTTTTACCAATTTCAATGGTCGAAAATGAAGAGACTGAAGTAGAAACAGACTATATCTTTGAACCGAACAGAAACGAGATTTTGGATAATTTGATTCCTAAATCTATTAAAACTCAGGTTTTCAAAGCTGTTTTAGACTCTGTAGCTT
This sequence comes from Chryseobacterium formosense, assembly GCF_900116415.1. Classification (GTDB taxonomy): domain Bacteria; phylum Bacteroidota; class Bacteroidia; order Flavobacteriales; family Weeksellaceae; genus Chryseobacterium; species Chryseobacterium formosense. Next base: position 731,011 of record NZ_FPAP01000001.1, read on the forward strand.
CAGAACACGGTGCGAGAATGACGGCAATGCACAAAGCAACCGACAATGCTCAGGCTCTGAAAAACGACTTGGTTATTTTCTACAACAAAGCAAGACAGGCTGCTATTACAAACGAAATCTTGGAGATCGTTTCAGGAGCAGAAGCTTTGAAAAACTCGTAATAAAATATTCAAAAATACAAAAGCATCGATACGTTCGGTGCTTTTTTTGTTATTATATTTTTGTATATCTTTGTACAATAAATTATAATTTTCTAAATGGATTCGGACATAGTCAGGCTTTTGCTAGCCTTATTTCTTGTATTGTTAAATGGCTTTTTCGTAGCCGCAGAATTTTCAATTGTTAAAGTTCGTTATTCACAAATTCAACTCAAAGCTGCCGAAGGAGATTCGATGGCAAAACAGGCGGAGCATATTATCAAGCATCTTGATGAGTATCTCTCTGCAACACAACTTGGTATTACATTAGCTTCTCTTGCTTTAGGTTGGGTAGGTGAAAGTGCTATGCACCATGTTATCGATAATTTATTTCATTCTTTAAGTATAAATCTTGCCGAGACTACTGTTACTACAATCTCTTTAGTTTTGAGCTTTCTGATTATTACGGTAATGCACATTGTTTTTGGAGAATTAATTCCGAAATCGATTGCTATTCGTAAGTCCGAAGCTACTACAATGGCAACAGCCGTTCCTTTAAGGGTTTTCTATACAGTGTTCAAACCATTTATTTGGTTGATGAACCTAATGTCAAACGGGTTTTTAAGATTAATAAAAATTCATCCGGCTTCCGAACAGGAAATTCACTCTACGGAAGAGCTTCAGCTTTTGGTAAAACAATCAGCCGATAGCGGAGAAATTGAAGAAGAAAACTACGAAATCATCAAAAATGCATTTGATTTTACCGATCATTCAGCGAAACAAATCATGGTTCCGAGACAGAATATTACTTCTATTGATTTTGCAGATGATCTGAATGACATTATCAATAAAATTATGGAAAGCGGATATTCCAGAATTCCGGTCTATGAAAATTCGATTGATAATGTAATTGGTGTTTTTTATACAAAAGAAATCATCAGAGAATTCGTTAAAAGAAAAGGGGAATTAAGTCATGATGATCTTCGGGAATTAATGCGTGAATCTTTCTTTGTGGTAGGAAGCAAGAAAATTTCAGATTTGTTGAAGATTTTCCAGCAGAAAAAACAGCATTTAGCTATTGTAATTGATGAATTCGGAGGAACCGAAGGAATCATTACCTTGGAAGATATTTTGGAAGAACTGGTAGGTGAAATTCAGGATGAAGAGGATGATGAAGAAAAACTGGTTGATAAAATTGCAGAAAACACCTATTGGGTAAAAGCGACTCAGCCTTTAGATGAAATCAACGAATCTTTGCCTAAAAAATTGACTCTTTCTGAAGAAAGCGAATACAACACTTTAGCAGGATTTATTTTACATGCTTTGGAGGATATTCCGGAAGAAAATCAGGAATTTGATCTTGAAAATTATCATTTTAAGATTTTAAAAATGAATAATAAGAGCGTCGAAATGGTTGAATTGGTATATATTGAACCAAATAATATAGTAGACGATATTTTAGATAAATTAGACGTTTAAATATAAAATAATGATTTTTTATAACAGCATAAAAGATTATGAAGATCCGAAACGGCAGTATGAAGAAGAAGTGCTGGTTTTGGACGATATCGATGAAGTTTACAAATTAATCTTGCACAATGACGACATTCACACTTTTGATGATGTCATCGAGGCATTGATCCAGATTTGTAAGCACGACCCAATTCAGGCAGAACAATGCACGATGTTGGTTCATTTTAAAGGCAAATGCGCGGTAAAAACAGGTTCAATGGAAGTTTTGAAACCGATGCATGAAAAATTAATTGCAAGAAGCTTAACAAGCGAAATCGTATAAAACAGACTCCGACATAATTGTTGGAGTTTTATTTTTGGAGTTTGTTTAAATATTAATCGGTTTTAAAAATAACTATTTCCTCTTTCAGAGTTCAAATTATTATATATTTATTTTATATAATTGCGTTCATCGGGTTTACCCGATGCTTTAATCTGCCACGACTTCACGGCTTAAAATTCTTAAACTAAATATAAACCATAAAGCAGCAGAAAATACTTCCAGCTACCAACTTCCATCATCCAACTTTTAAATAAAATACTATCTTTGTAAAAACTATAAAGAAACAAACAGAATGCTTGTAATAGGAATTGCCGGAGGAACTGGTTCTGGCAAAACTACGGTTGTTGATAAGATTATTCAGCAACTTGATATTGAAGGGATGAATATTCTTTCTCAGGACAATTATTATAATGATAATCATAACCTTACGCTTACAGAAAGGGAAGCTTTAAACTATGATCATCCCAAATCGATCGATTTTGACTTATTGCTGCAACATGTAAAAGCATTAAAGAATAACGAATCTATAGAGCAGCCTATTTACAGCTTTGTAACACACGGAAGAACCGGAGATCATGTAACAGTAGAACCAAAAAACGTTTTGGTTGTTGAAGGTATTCTTGTTTTGACGAATAAAGAACTGTTAAAGGAATTTGATTTAAAAGTATTTGTTCATGCCGATTCAGACGAAAGACTGATCAGGAGGATCAGGAGAGATACACAGGAAAGAGGAAGAGATCTGAACGAAGTTTTACACCGTTATCAGACAACTCTGAAGCCAATGCATCAGGAATTCATTGAACCTTCGAAAAACGAAGCCGATTTGATTATTCCGAATATGAGACAGAATTCTGTCGCAATTGATTTTTTAACCACCGTTATTAAAAACTCATTAAGAAAACACTAAAATGGCAATAAAAGAGCTTATTAAAGACATTAAACCCAAATCGGAAACGTTTAAATTTATTCAGCAATATATTCTGAATAAGTATGTGATTACCATATTTCTTTTTCTGGTGTGGATGATTTTCTTTGATAAAACTTCTTTTTTGGTAATTCACGAGCTGAATGGTGAAATCAATAAATACGAAGAGCAGCTCGATTATTATAAAGCAGAGTACGAAAAGAATGATAAATTCTACAAAAAACTGATGAATAATAAATCGGAAAAAGAAAAATACGCCCGAGAAAATTACTTTATGAAAAAGCCCAACGAAGAAATTTTCATTCTCGTTGTAGACAGTGCTCATATTGCGAAGAAATAATCAAAGTAAATTATGAATGGTCAATTCGCTTTGCTATTAATATAAATTTAAATATAGTTGTCTAATTTTCGTCGATTCAAAATTCACCTGTGAAACAAAATTGACGATTGACAATTCACAAATATCCACATTCCATGTCAAACTCGGAAACCTTCTCAAACTGGGAAAATCTTGTTAAAAAACAGCTTAAAACAGAAGATATTTACACCATCCTGAAAAAAGAAAATTTAGAGGGAATTGATGTGAAACCTTTTTATAATTCTGTTGAAAAATCAACACCAAACCTTCCGAAAGTAGAAGAAAGTACACATTTGGTAGCCAACTATCATGAAAGTCTGGAAGATGATGTTTTTGCATTTTTATTGAATGAAAATGTTGAAAATCTTGTTGGAAAAACGGTTTTCGTGAACAACAAAGATTTAGCAGAACACATCAGTCCGCAAGATGAAGACCAATATTTTTCACTGATCGATGTTTTTGACGAAAAAAATATTGAAATCAATGATCAGTTGGTGAAAGAACTTTTAGCAAAGGATTTCAAAAGAAACATTTGTGTAGACATTTCACTTCACCAAAATGCGGGAGCGGCAATTTATCAGCAGTTGGGAATTGCTTTGGCAAAAACTAAAGAATTAATTGAAATTTACGGAGAAGAAATCATCAATAAACTGATTTTCAGAATTGCAGTAGGCGGGAATTATTTCTTTGAAATGGCAAAAATTCGTGCTTTTAAATTGGTTTTTAATCAACTTTCAAAAGAATACGATTTAGATCATATACCATACATTTTTGCTGAAACTTCATTGAGAAATAAAGCGATTTCGGATAATGAAAATAATTTGATCCGCTCGACTTTAGAACTGGCTTCAGCGATGATTGGTGGAGCAGATGCTGTTTACAGCAACAATTATCTGGTTGGAAAAAGTACGGATAATTCGGAAGAAATTTCTTTCAAACAGCAGATCGTCTTGGCATATGAAAGTATCATCAATGTTTTTGAAGATGGTTCAAATGGAAGCTATTACATCGAAAATATTACTAATCAGATAGCCGAAAAGTCTTGGAAGCTATTTGTTGAAATTGAAGAAAACGGAGGGTATCTCGAACTTTTAAAACAGGGAATTATCCAGAAAAAGATTTACGATCAGGCTGTTGAAGAACAGAAATGGGTGGAGGAAGGAAAAATAAAGCTGATCGGAGTGAATTTATATCCGAAATTAGAAGTTAAAAAATCGATTGAGGAATTATATAATCCAAAGGAAATTAAAGCAGTTCGTTGGGCTGAAATGTTTGAGTAGTTTCCCACGGATTGCACAGATCTTCACAGATGATTCTGTATATTATTCTATAAAAATTTTATAAACACAAATACGATGAAAGAAAATGAGATAAGTTTTTATGTCAGAAAATCAATATTTTCTGTTTATAATGAATTAGGCTCAGGATTGTTGGAAAAAGTTTATGAAAAAGTATTAATGTTTGAGCTTGAAAATCATGGATTAAAAGTTCGAAACCAAGTTCCAATGTCTATAAAATTTAAAGATACCATTATTGATTCAAGTTTTATTGCGGATATAATTGTTGAAGATAAAGTAATTATAGAAATTAAATCTATCCAAGAAATCAGTGAAGTTCATCATAAACAATTACTTACCTATCTTAAATTGTCAGATTTAAAGTTAGGAATATTAGTCAACTTCAATACTGATTATATAGCTAAAAATATCTTCCGAAAAATAAATGGAAATTTAGATTAAATAAAAAATCAAACAGTTTGACTACAATTGTCACTGATCTTTTTAACATAAGCATCTGTGAAAATCCGTGAAATCTGTGGGAATAAATAAATAATAACAAATTCTTAAAAAAATATTCGTGCATTCGTGGCATTCAAAAAAAGAAATTCAAAACTATATCAATCAGAATCTTCATTCAGATTTGCATTCTTTATTATTAAAAAAATCCCCGTTTTCTGAAGTTTCCATGCAGGAAATTGTTCAGCAGATCAAAGGAAAACAGGTTGCACAGAAGAAATTTCCGTTTTTATTAAAAGATGGAATTATTTTTCCGCCACAACTCAATCTCGAACAATCTTCTTCAGAAAAAACAGCACTTTATAAGTCAGAAATTTTAAAAGGAAAGAAATTTATCGATTTGACAAGTGGTTTCGGGATTGATGCTTATTATTTAGCTAAAAATTTTGAAAACATAACTTTAGTTGAACAAAACTCTTATCTTTTAGAAATTGTTGAACATAATTGGAATATTTTAGGGAAAAAAGCAAAATTTATCAATCAAAAACTGGAAGATTTTCTGGAGCAGAATAAAGAAAACTTTGATGTTACTTATCTTGATCCGGCTCGAAGAGATCAGAACAAAAATAAAGTGTTCCTTTTGGAAGATCTTTCGCCCAATATCTTGGAAATTCAGGATCAATTGCTTTCGATTTCGGAAAGTGTTATCATTAAGCTCTCACCTTTAATAGATTTAAAATATTTGATTTCTGTTTTAAAAAATATTTCGAAAATTGAAATTATTGCTGTTCGAAATGATGTAAAAGAAATTGTTGTTTTCTTGTCTAAAAACTATTCAGGAGAAATAATTTGCAGGTGCGTTAATCTTGAAAGTGATGAAAAAGAGTTTTGCTTTAAAATTAATGAAGAAAAAAATGCGGCAGCAGGATATTCTGAGCCTGAAAAATTCATATATATTCCTAACAATACGATTCTGAAAGCCGGTATTTTCAATTTGATTTCTGAACGTTTTAAACTTAAAAAACTACATCCGAATACGCATTTGTACACTTCTGATATTAAAATTGAAGATTTTCCCGGTAGAATTTTAGAAATGGAAGTGATTGATTCAAAACGGATTAAAAAAAAGGCACAATTTAATTTAGTTTCAAAAAATTATCCTTTAAAACCTGAAGAAATCAAGAAAAAATATCAGCTGAAAGACGGAGGAGAACAGTATCTTATTTTTACACAATCCAAAAAAGGTAAAATAATATTAAAATCAGTCTAAAAATGTTGCCGAAAAATGCAATATTTCTTACTTTTGGGCAATTAAAAATTCAGGAATAAAATAATTCCGACTGATCCTTAAAAATAAAAATCTGCATATGAAAAAATTAGTTCTATGTTTAGCTCTTGCAACGGTAGCGGTAAGCTGTAAAAAAATCCAGGCTGGAGGAAATAAGAATATCATCAAAATGGAAGAAGGTACTGAAAGATATTCTGACGATCACCAAGGTGGTGCAGAAGGTCACGGTCATGGAGGTGCACATGAAACTGCTGCTCCGGCTCATGCAGAACCAGCTCAAGGTGCTCACGAAACTGAAGCTCCAAAAACTGATTCTACAGCTGCAAAACATGAAGAACCTGCAAAAGCAGAGCACTAATTTTTTTGAAATAAAAGAATATAAATCCTGCATTTTTGCGGGATTTTTGTTTTAAAAGATATAATTCATTTAAATAAATTAAAAACTTTTTTTGTTTGTGGTGACCCGACAAATTTTTTAATTTTAACAAAATTTAATTTACAATGCAAGAAACATTAAATTACATCAACGAAAACAAACAGCGTTTTGTTGATGAATTGTTTGAATTACTTAGAATTCCTTCTATTTCTGCCGATCCGGCGTATAGCAATGACGTTTTGAAATGTGCAGAAGTTTGCGCGGAATATCTGAAAAATGCAGGAGCAGATCATGTTGAAATTTGTTCTACAAAAGGTTATCCGATTGTGTATGGAGAAAAGATCATCGGTGAAAATCTTCCTACAGTCTTGGTTTACGGTCATTATGACGTACAACCTGCAGATCCTTTAGAACTATGGAAAAAGCCTCCTTTTGAGCCTTATATTGAGAAGACTGAGCTTCATCCCGACGGAGCAATTTTCGCAAGAGGTTCTGCTGATGATAAAGGGCAGTTTTTCATGCAGATCAAAGCCTTTGAGGCGATGATGAAAACGAATTCTCTACCTTGTAATGTGAAATTTATTTTAGAAGGTGAAGAAGAAGTAGGTTCTGTAAGTCTTGGAAGCTGGGTAAATGAAAATAAAGAAAAGCTTGCTTGTGATTGTATTTTAATTTCCGATACGCATATTTACAGCAACGAACAACCAACTGTAACAACGGGTCTAAGAGGTCTGAGTTATGTAGAAGTGGAAGTTGAAGGACCGAACAGAGATTTACATTCAGGATTGTATGGTGGTGCAGTTCCGAATCCTATTCATGTTTTGTCAAGAATGATTGCTAAGCTGATTGATGAAGATGGTCATATTACAATTGATGGTTTTTATGACAATGTAGAAACGGTTTCTGATGAGGAAAGAGCTGAAATGAATAAGCTGAAAGACAATCCTGCAGAATTCAAAAAATCGATTGGTTTAAATGATGTGGAAGGAGAAAAAGGGTATACAACTTTAGAGAGAACTTCAATTCGTCCTACATTAGACTGCAACGGTATTTGGGGCGGCTATACAGGTGAAGGTGCAAAAACGGTGATTCCTTCTAAAGCTTTTGCTAAAATTTCAATGCGTTTGGTTCCGTATCAGACTCCGGAAGAAATTACAGAAAAGTTTACTAAATATTTTGAAAAAATTGCTCCTGCAAACGTAAGAGTGAAAGTTACTCCTCATCACGGTGGCTTGCCATATGTGTTGCCGACAGATACAAAAGAATATTCTGCTGCAAAAAATGCAATGCAGACTGCTTTTGGAAAAGAAGTTTTTCCTTATAGAGGAGGAGGAAGTATTCCGATAACCTCAATGTTTGAGCAGGTTTTGGGTGCGAAATCTGTTTTAATGGGCTTTGGTTTGGATTCTGATGCCATCCACTCTCCAAATGAACATTACGGTTTGTTTAATTTCTATAAAGGAATTGAAAGTATTCCGATGTTTTTTGAGAATTATTCAAAATAGAAAGTGAATTAATTTATTAAAAAATAATCCTCATGAAGTTTTTCTTGAGGATTATTTTTGTTTTTAACATAATTTTTATTTTTTGTATTTAAACTTTTATTATATTTACGCTAAAATATTAAAATTAAGTTTTATGAAAAAAATTCTATCTTCTTTATTGTTGGTTTCAGCAACAATGACGGTGTTTGGGCAAGTTCAAGTTCTTGTTAATGAAAACTTTAATACATTAATTACAGGGAATCTTGCAGGTCAAAATTCATGGGTAACAGGTGGAGGTACAGCTACGGATTATCAAATTGTTTCAATTGATGCTGCACATGGGCTATCATTAACAACAACAAGTGGTAATGGTTATGCTGCAACTTCAAATCCAAACAATAGAACTGCGGCAAGACAACCTGCTATAACTGCCAACGCTTCAAATAACATTATACAAGCAAATGCAGAAATTTATACAGGCTCTTCTAATGGTTCGGGAGAATACAGGTTTTCTGTAGTAGGGAATAGTAGTTCATCTAGTACAACAGCAATAGCTCTTGGTGGATTCACATATAATGTCACTACCAAAAAGTTAAATGGATTGGGAACTTTTAATAATGCTGGTTCGCCTACTCTTTATTTGATTTTAGCTGATGCTAATGCACCCGTGTTCCCGGTGAACACTTGGGTTTCTGTATCTTTTACCTATAATAAAACTACCGGGGCTATGACATGGTCTTGGCCTGGAGGTGGAACCTCTATTTCAACTGATCCTGATCAAATTGCTGGGATGATTGCAAAAGATATATATGTACAAAATATTACTACCACTGGAAATACAAATAGTAATACTGTGGGTGTTGATAATATTCTTGCACAATTTGGAAGTAGTTCTACATTATCTGTAAGCGATGTAAATACTGTTCAGACAAATAAGAGAAGTGCTATTTCAATTTATCCTAATCCAACTACCGACGTATTAAACATCAAAACAGATTCAAAAATCAATGCAGTTTCTGTAGTAGATCTTACAGGTAGAAAAGTAAATGTGAAATTAGAGGGTGATAAAGTTGATGTAAGAGGTCTTTCTGCAGGAACTTACTTAATCAATGTTGAAACAAAAGACGGTATTTCTACAGAGAAATTCATCAAAAAATAATAGCTGATTCTTCAGAAACAAAAAATCACTCCTCTTGGGGTGATTTTTTTTGTTTCAACATGGTGTGAATAAATATTTTTTTGTACTTTTAAAAAACTAATTACAATAAAATATTAACCATGAAAAAAATCGCATTACTGGCTATCTGTGCCATGTTTTCAAATTCTCTATTTTCACAACAGTGGGATGGGGCTACAAATCTAACCGATCACATCTACAGAAATGGGAAAGTAAGTATAGGAACTGACAATAACAATGATAAGCTAAATCTTAATGGAAACTTTAGACTAACGGGTAATTCTGGAAATAAGATTGTGTTTGGTGGGGGCTCTACATCACCTGTTGGTAGTACTATTGTGGGTGATGATGGAAATTTTCATTTTGAATTTAATGATTCTAAGTTATATCTGCATCCGTATGTTTCAGCATATTTCGGTGATGTAGACCCTAATCCACAATTAAAAAATGCTTTTTCAATGGGGGCTACTGGAATAGTTGGAATGGGAACAGATAATTTTTATTGTAGTCAATGTTCAGGCTACCGTCTCTTCGTAAAAGATGGTATCAAAACCGAAAAAGTGCAAGTAGAAATTGCAGCAAGTAACGGTTGGGCAGATTATGTTTTTCAAAAAGATTATAAACTAATGCCTTTACAAGAGTTACAGTCTTACATTACAGATAAAGGTCATTTGCCCGAAGTTCCTACTACAGAAGAAGCTATTGCTAATGGTGTTGAGCTTAAAGAAATGAATATTCTTTTGCTTAAAAAAATCGAAGAGCTTACTTTATATACCCTTCAACAGCAGAAAAATATTGAAGAGCAAAACACTCGCATCGAAATGTTGGAAAAGAAAATTAGTACATCTAAATAACTCCAGTATTAGTAAACTAATTAATTGAAAATTTTTACTTTTCAATTAATTCATGACATTTTAGAGTAATATTATAAATGATGTAATCACATACACATTTATGTAAAACTCATTATTAAATTTTCTAACTCAATTTTAAATAGTTGAAATAATTTTTTAGTCTCAATGTAGATTAAACTATTTCATTTTTGTAATAATTGATTTTTAAGCTTTTACATTAAACCTATAACTAATCATAAATTTTAAACCATGAAAAAAATCTTTCTATTGGCAGCGTGTGCCTTATTTTCAAACACTTTATTTTCTCAGCAATGGGATGGACCACTAAATACCGCAGATCATATTTACAGAAGAGGAAATGTGAGTATAGGAACCGGTACCAACATCGATAAACTTAACGTTGCTACCGGTAATATTAGAATATTTTATGATAGCAGGATAGCTCCTAATGTAAGAAATAGCTTAATCTTTGGAAATGGTCGACAAGAAGAAATCGATTTTTATATTACAAAGCTTGCAAAAGGTCTGCATATTTATCCTCTTTATATACAACCAGATAACAATATTGCACAGCCAACATTTTACATTTCAAATTCTTCAAAAATTGGTGTCGGAACATATGAGGTAGACTGCTCAAGCTGCAAAGAATATCGTCTTTTCGTAAAAGACGGCATTAAAACCGAAAGAATAAAAGTAGAAATCGCAGCTAATAATGGTTGGGCAGATTATGTTTTCAATAAAGACTATAAGCTTATGCCATTAAATGATTTGCAATCTTATATTTCTGATAAAGGACATTTACCAGAAGTTCCTACCACAGAAGAAGCGATTGCTAATGGTATTGAGCTTAAAGAAATGAATATTCTTTTGCTTAAAAAAGTAGAGGAACTGACGTTGTATTTGATCGACCAGAATAAAATCAATCAAAATCAAAAAACAGAATTAGAATCAAATCGAAGAGAAATCGACGATATGAAAAACAAGCTTAATTCTTTGCTTACCAAGCAAAATAATTTGTCTAACAATAAATAATGAAAATATGAGAAAACATACAATATTTTTCATTTTTATGGTTTGTCTGACCAATATTTTATGTCAAACAAAAGGGCAAGCTAAAAATGATAAAATCTATATGAGCCCAGGTGGTACATTAGATAACATATTCGATCATTATGGTAACAAATATGATCCTTCTGATATTCTCATTGGTAACAAGAGAGAGAGTTTGAGCGGAACGGCAAACAAATCTACAAATCCGGCACCCATGTCTTGTGGCTTTTTCAATTTATACTTTGAAACGGGATCAGGAATGGAAGACGCATCAAATCCGGTACATATGGCAAGAAGAAATGTAGTATGCCGTGTTTTTAATGATCTTTCAGACTTTATAAATTCTCCGTTAAAAACAAACGGATTAAATAATAAGGTAAATATATGGGTAAGAAACATCAATAATGCAATACCTGCTCCAAATACTCCAAGTGGCGTTTTAGGTCTTGCAAGCTCTTTCTACAGCATGCCTTATAACGCTACAGCTGGATTTGGTGGTATTTCAGATAATGAAATATGGAAAACAATTCATCTGGGTACCGATTCATATGACGGTGTTTTTTCACCGGTAAACTCAAACGGATCGAGTTCAGGTGTTTCCGGCTTGTTTTATCATGGGATGATGGCCTTCAATTTTTCAGATTCTTCAATAAACTGGAATACTAATCTTTCAGTTGCATCTTTTCCTGGTTTATATGACTTGTATTCTGTAGTCTTGCATGAAATAACCCATGCAGTAGGATTTTCAAGTTTAATCAATGCTTCGGGTAATTCTAAATTTGGAACAGGATTTAATTACTTTACCCGATATGATGCGTTTTTAAAGAATAGTACTTCTACAGAGTTTCTATTGAAGAAGGCTGCTTCAGCTTGCGGAGAAATGTATAATTATTCGTTTAATAATGTTTTAAGCAATAGTATATTAAGTCCTCCAAATAATTTATGCAGTAGTAAAATAAGATATGTTGGACTCTCAAATGTTCCCGTATTTACTCCTCCAGGATTTACAGAATCAAGCAGTTTGAGTCATTTTGATGGCAGTTGTGTGTCCCCTAATCCAAATTTTGTTACGGAAAGTGCTTACGCGACCAATTCGATTAGAAGATATCTTAAGCAAGAAGAGAAAAATGTATTGGTAGATTTAGGATATAGTGTAAACAGTACATTCGGAGTTAGTACAACATACAATGGTACGACAAGTTATTCGGGGCAATTAACGGGAATTAGTGTGGCTGGTTCTAATGATGGGATTAACTACACCAACGGAACGATCACTTTTACCGGAAATCCAGGAACAGCTATTAATTTATCAAACCTTCTGAGCAATGACTTTGATGCCGCAGGTTTTGAATGTCTTGAAGATATTTTTGATTCTACGGCAACGCTGTCAGTTACTTCAGGTACAGCAGGTACATCTGTTACTTATTCAAGTTCTGTAGCTGGTTTGCATTTATTGAGATATATTCCTGTAAATTCTTCCGGGAAAAAAGGAAATATTACGTACGTTTATGTTTATATTAATGAGCAGAATAACTGTACACCGCCTACAGGAACGGGATGCAACCCGAATGCGAATTTGGTCATTAATCCACAATTTGAAAGCTTTTTACCTTCACAAGGTATTGGAAATATAAATAAAGCTTGTAATTGGTCAGATGCTCATATTATCACAGGAGGTGCAGATTATTTTAATGGAAATTATGGAGATCCTGAGATAAAAACTCCTTGTAATATGATGGGTTACCAACCGGATAATGTTACAAATAACAAAGGATACGCAGGAATGGTAGTAAGAAAAAGTTATGGCAACCAAATTTACTCGGAGTCGATTAAAACGACGCTTGCAAGCCCATTATTACCGAATACGAAGTATAGATTGAGCTTTCAGGTTTCTTTAGCTGAAGGGAATAGTAAAAATGCAATTAAATTCCAGGCTTATTTATCTAATAACAGCACTTCTTATCCGGGATATGGTGAAATTCCTATCTCAAATCCTTCGATGCTGTTTACTGATTCTAATTATGCTACCAGTGCAAGTACTTGGAAAACCATTACTTTTGATTTTACGACAGGTAATGTTGCAGGTCAGACAACATTATATTTAGGAGGTCTGAGTAATATTGATTTTATTTCTAATACTCCGTCTCCACAAGGGGTGAATGGCTGTGGTTATTATAATTATAATGACAGCAGTGTGCCTAATGATTTTGGTGCTTGTTATTATTTTGTAGATAATGTTTCAATCACCGCTCTTGAAAATACGATTGATATGACACTTGATCTTCCACAATACATTTGTCCGAATAATGTAATTAGCGATATGTCGCTTTACCTTACAGGTTCTTATTTCAACGGAACATTTTCCGGAAATGGAGTTTCAGGGAATACATTTAGTGCAAATGCAGCAGGTATGGGTACTCATACAATTTATTATACGTACACCAATACTTCAGGTTGTATAATTACGATTTCAGATGTAGTTTTTGTTACAGACAGAGAATCGATTTGTGGACCGGCAAATAATTGTCCGCAGAATTATTCATTTTACACCACCGAAACCAATCCAAGTGTTATTTACAAAGCTTCAGAATATATATATACAGGAAGTCACTATCTGGTACAATCAGGTAATTCTGTTGATTTTAAAGCAGGTAAATATATTCTAATGGAACCAGATTCGGAAATAGAATATGGAGCATCATTTTCAGCAATCATTGAAGACTGTCAGACAAATGTGACCAGAATATCTGCAAAATCATTACCTGAAGTAGAGCAAAATGAAAATGCATTACAGATTTATCCTAATCCGGCAGGTGATTTCTTAAATATTAAAACATTGTCACCACTTACCAAAGTTGAAATCTATGATACTTCTGGTAAAAAAGTCAACTTTAGATTAGATGGAAACAGAGCAAATGTGAGTCATTTGGTTTCGGGTAACTATATTATTACAGTAGAGACTAAAGAAAATAAATACACTAAAAAATTCATCAAAAAATAAAACAGATAAATAATAATCAATAACGCTCCAGTCGGGGCGTTATTTTTTCTAATTATGATCATTTTAGCTAAGAATTAATGAGATTTTAATTCAGTTTATTAATAATTATCTTTAACTTTAGCTCAAATTTAAAATAATAATAATAATAATAATAATAATAATAATAATAATAATAATAATAATAATAATAATAATATGAGAAGAATACTACTTTCTTTAACTTTAACAAGCTCACTTTTTGCTACAGCACAAGTGCTTCAACAGGAAAATTTCGATGCTCTTAATATAGCTTCTGCAATTGGGCAGTCATCTCCTGTATACGCATCTCTTGGTGGAGCTAATTCAGATTATGCCATTGTAACATCCGGAACAGGTAAAGCTTTACAAATTTCAGCTCCAGCTACAGCTGAAGGCTACAGATATATGTGGAAAAATGGTTTGCCTGCTGCATGGACTGCAAGAACATCAGGAAATAATGTATTCCAAGTAGAATTCGATTATTTTACCGGGCCAACTTCTACCAGCGATAATTGTGGAGGAGTTGAAGTGATAGACGCTGCTGAAGAAGTCTTTGGAGGAATTCTTGTGCATCACGCCACTAAAACAGTAATAGGAGTATATACAACGCCGGCAGGTGCAGTTTCTTATACAGATGTAGGAACAGGAACTACTCCTGCAGCCGTAACGTTACCCGTAAATACTTGGGTTAGAATAGGTTATGCGTATAATACTGCCAATGGAACAATTACTTTTAAAGGTCCAGGATTTTCAAAAGTAATAACGGGAACATTGGTAACATCACCAAGCGAAATAGATTATGCTGCGCACGATGTTTTAGAAACCAACGCAGCTGCATCAACTCATTTGATTGATAATATGTTATCAAGAGCTGTGGCAACGGAAAGTCTATTTTTAGCTACAAATGATGTAGTTTTAAAACAACAAGAAGTATCTATATTTCCAAGCCCTGCAACTGATTTTATTACTGTAGAATCAAAAGCGAAAATATTAAATGCATATATTTATGATATGAGCGGAGTAAGATCTGATGCTAATTTTTCTAATGGTAAAGTTGATGTAAGAAAATTGCCAACCGGAACTTATATGTTAGGTTTAAAAACCGAAAATGGTTTATTAACCAAGAAATTCACTAAAAAATAATTACTGATAAATCTTAGTACAATAAAACGCTCCAATTTGGGGCGTTTTTGTTATTTTAGGGTTTTAAAATTGATTCAATGATAGAAAATAAAGTAGCCTACATTACAGGAGGTACAAAAGGAGTTGGATATGGGATTGCAAAAATCTTGTTAGAAAATGGCGTTTCAGTTGCTTTTTCGGGAAGAAAAAAGGGAGATGTTGAAAAAGTTGTGACTGAATTAAAACAATATTCTCAGAATGTTTTAGGAATTGTTTCTGATGTGAAAAATCTTGAAAACGAGTCTGAAACTGTTAAAAACATCATCGAAAAATTCGGAAGATTGGATTTTGTTATTGCAAACGCTGGTTTAGGGATTTTTAAACCGGTAGACCAACTTTCAGCAGACGAATGGAATGAGATGATTGAAACCAATCTTACCGGAGTTTTCTATACCCTAAAAGCTTCAGTAGAAGAACTGAAAAAGACGGAAGGATATTACATCACCATTTCAAGTTTAGCCGGAGCAAATTTCTTCGAAAACGGAACGGGCTACAACGCCTCAAAATTCGGAGTTGTAGGCTTTACTCAAGCAGCGATGATCGATTTAAGAAAATACAATATTAAATCAACTGTCATCATGCCCGGCTCGGTGGCTACAAATTTCAACGGAAATATTCCTTCAGAAAAAGATGCCTGGAAAATTCAACCCGAAGATATGGGAAATCTGGTTCTTGATGTTTTAAAAATGAATCCAAGAGTTTTGCCAAGTAAGATAGAGTTTAGAGCAACAAAACCTAACTCTTAAAACATATAATGCGCTGAATAATAATTAAATAAGTATTATGCATGCATAATATATTTTTTATTTATATTAGCAAAGTTAACTCAAACAAAAAACGCTGTTTATAATCACCTGATTATGAAAAGCAAAACAGAAATATATAGTACATGAAACCGTGAGGTTGCATATGACAATTAAAATAAAATATAAAGCAACATATGAAAATATTAGTTTGTATCAGTAGTGTTCCGGATACTACTTCCAAAATCAATTTTACGGCAGATAAGTCTGCATTCGACAAAAACGGAATTCAGTGGGTAATCAATCCGCTTGATGAATTCGCTTTAACAAAAGCTATTAAATTGCAGGAATCTCAGGGAGCAACTGTAACGGTAATCAATGTAGGGGATGCTGTAACTGAGCCTGTGGTAAGAAAAGCTTTGGCAATCGGAGCAAATGACGCAGTAAGAGTAAACCTTGATCCTAAAGACAGCTTCTCAACAGCTAAAGAAATTGCGGCTGTAGCTCAGAATGGTGGTTACGATTTAATTCTTTGCGGTAAAGAATCGATTGATTATAATGGAGGTTCTGTTCCTGGGATGGTTGCTCAGTTGTTAAATCAACCTTTTGTAAATGCTTCGGTTGGTTTAGATGTGAACGGAAGCGAAGCTACTGCTGTAAGAGAGATTGAAGGAGGCAAAGAAACAATTTCTGTAAAATTACCTGCTGTAATTGCTGGTCAGAAAGGTTTGGTAGACGAAAAAGATCTTATTATTCCAAACATGAGAGGAATTATGTCTGCAAGAACAAAACCTTTGCAGGTCGTAGCGCCTACTTCTTCTGAAGTAAAAGTTCAGGGTGTTTCTTATGACTCAGTTCCTCCAAGAGCAGCTGTGAAAATGGTTTCTCCGGATAATTTAGATGAATTGGTAAGACTTCTTCACGAGGAAGCAAAGGTTATTTAATTATTCAAAATTCAACATTCAAAATTCAACATTTAAAAAATCTTGAATTTCGAACTTTAAATCTTAAATTAAAAAATTATGGCAGTATTCGTATACGCAGAAAATATAAACGGAGTTTACAAAAAAGCAGCTTTTGAGGCAGTTTCTTACGCTAAAGCAGTAGCTGATCAGGCGGGAGATACCGTAACGGCAATTTCTGTAAACCCAACAGATACTTCAGATATTTTGTATAAATATGGAGCAACAAATGTAATCAACATCAAAGACGAAGGTCTTAAAAATTTCTCGGCAAAAGCTTATGCACAGGCTGTAAGCGAAGTTGCGGGCGGAAATATTATCGTTTTCCCTCACACAACAGATGCTTCTTCTGTAGCACCAATGTTGGCGGTGATGAAGAACTATTCTTTAATTACCAATGTTTTGGAAGCTCCGGAAAGCCAGTCTCCGTTTCAGGTAAAAAGAAAAGCTTTCTCAGGAAAAGGCTTCATGCATGCAAAAGCAGAAGGAACAGGTGTAATCATTACCGTTTCTCAGAATGCTTTCGGTGTTAAAGAAAACTCAGTTTCGGGTTCTGAAGAAGTAAAGAATCTTTCTGTGGCTAATGAAGATACAAAAGTGATTTCTCATGAGCAGAGTTCAGGTAAACTAGACTTAAAAGAAGCTGAAGTAGTAGTTTCTGCAGGTAGAGGAATGAAAGGTCCAGAAAACTGGGGAATGGTAGAAGATCTTGCGAATACTTTAGGTGCTGCAACAGCTTGTTCAAAACCGGTTTCAGATATCGGGTGGAGACCTCACACAGAGCACGTTGGGCAGACTGGTAAGGCAATTTCTCCAAACCTTTACATTGCCATCGGTATTTCGGGTGCAATTCAGCATTTGGCGGGTGTAAACTCTTCTAAAACAATCGTTGTAATCAACAGTGATGCTGAAGCTCCGTTCTTCAAATCGGCAGATTACGGTGTAGTAGGTGATGCATTCCAGATCATTCCTGCATTGACAGAAAAAATAAAAGCATTGAAAGGCTAAATAGTTTTTCATCCATAATTAAGCTTCCGGGATAATTATTATTTCGGAAGTTTTTTTTGGGCAGCTTAGACCTTCGTTCGTAAATTTCGGTTAAAGCCTTCGCTTTCATCTCATTTATGTCTTCCACTCTCGCTTTTTTGCCGCTCCCTTCAGTCGCGACAAAAAGAGCTCCGCTCAAGCCGGGCTGCAAAGCCATAAATACAAGAAAAGACAGCACAACAAAAGAGTCATAAAATTTAAAAATAAAAAGTACAGATAAAAAAATACGATTATCTTTGTAGTTATGGATTATAAACAGCTCATCATACGCGGAATATCGTACAGCCAGACTCAATCTGGCGCTTACGCATTGCTTTTGGAACATGAAGAAACGAATATTAAATTACCAGTAGTTATTGGAAATTTCGAGGCTCAATCCATTTCTTTAGGCCTGGAAAAAGACATTCATCCGCCACGTCCCCTTACACACGATTTGTTTACCAAATTTATTGTTTCGGCAAATTATCAGCTGGTTTCAGTGATCATTTATCAGATTGTAGACGGGGTTTTCTTTTCAAATATCAACTTCAAAAATTCAGAAACTCAAGAAGAACTGATTCTTGATGCAAGAACTTCGGATGCGGTAGCAATGGCGGTACGTTTTGATGCTCCTATTTTTACAACACAGCAGGTTTTGAATGAAGCAGGAATTTTGCTTGAACTGGAAGAAGTTGCAAAAGAAGAGCAGTCTTTCTCAGAAACTGTAGCAACTGAAGACAGTCTGACATCTGTTTCAATGGAAGAATTACAAAAGCTTTTGGAGGATGCTGTAAAAGAAGAAGATTTCGATACCGCGCTTGAAATTCAGGAGGAGATCAAGAGACGAAAAAAGAAAATAGATTAGAGATATTATACTTAAAAAATGAATTTAAAACTACGACTGACCGTCCTGAGTTTTCTGCAGTTCTTCGTTTGGGGAGCATGGCTGATTACCATGGCGAATTTTTGGTTTGGTACAAAGCAATGGGACGGAACGCAATTTGGTGCTGTCTTCGGAACCATGGGAATTGCTTCGATTTTTATGCCGACCATCACCGGGATTATTGCAGACCGTTGGGTAAATGCAGAGAGAATATTTTCAGTTTTGCAGATCCTTTATGGGATAACGCTTTTCGTTCTTCCTCACAGTACAGATCCCAACTCGTTCTTCTCTGTAATGCTTGTTGCAATGTGTTTTTATATGCCAACAATTGCACTTGCAAATTCAATTTCCTATACCGTGCTGAAAAATAGCAATTTAGATGTTGTTAAAGATTTTCCACCAATCAGAGTTTGGGGAACCGTCGGGTTTATTGTAGCGATGTGGATTACCAATCTTACAGGAAATAAAGCAACAGAAGGCCAATTTTACATTGCCGGAGTAGCTGCAATCATTCTTGGGATTTATGCTTTAACACTGCCCAAATGTCCTCCTCAAAAGCTTATTGATAAGGATGCTCCTTTGTCCGAACAACTTGGCTTAAATGCATTTAAACTATTTAAAAATTATAAGACCGCATTATTCTTCCTATTTTCAATGTTGCTTGGTGCTGCTTTACAGTTGACGAATGCTTATGGAGACGTATTTTTAAGTGAATTTTCACACTTTCCGAAATATGCTGATTCGTTTGTAGTGCAGAGATCAACTATTATTATGTCTATTTCTCAGGTTTCTGAGACCTTGTTTATATTGGCAATCCCGTTTTTCCTGAAAAGATTCGGAATTAAATATGTCATGCTTTTCTCAATGTTTGCATGGGTTCTTAGATTCGGATTTTTCGCTTACGGTGTTCCTGAAGGATACGGCTTAGGATTAATCGTCCTTTCGTGCATCGTTTACGGGATGGCATTTGATTTTTTCAATATTTCAGGCTCTCTCTTTGTGGAAACCACGACAGATAAAAAGATCCGTTCTTCTGCGCAAGGTTTATTTATGATGATGACGAATGGTTTTGGAGCTGTTTTCGGAAGTTATATTGCAGGTTGGGCAATTGATAAGTTCTTTACCCATAGATTTACGACTGCGTCAGAATTATCCACATATCTTCAGACCACACCCGATAATCAGTCTTTTCTAGATATTCTGAAAAACAGTTTCAATTCTACTGTAAATGCTGATGGTACTTTATCTGCTGTCGTTATGATGAAAGACTGGCACAACATCTGGCTATCTTTTTCTGCGTATGCATTGGTTTTAGCAATACTTTTCTGGGTTTTGTTTAAACATAAGCACGACCCTAAAACGGTAGCAAATATTAATCATTAATTATAGCTGATATTAAATATTACATTGCACTTTTTGAATAAAAAGTGCAATTTTTTTATTCTAATTAATCTAAAAAAATTATAACTAATAAATTTTAATTTTTTTTTAATCAATATATATTGTGGTATTAAAAAGTTATTATATTTGTTAAGATTTTGTTGTTTAAATGAAAATAACAAAACAATTTAACATAATTAACACGAAATTGCAATGAAAAAGACAATTTTTATGCTAGGAATAGTTTCTGCTATTTTAGCGAGCTGTGAATCTGACGAGAAAATCGAAACACAGGCAGAATAAAACAAGACAACTGATATTGCTGCCCGAAGAAGTTGTGCATCTGATGAGGTTTTGAAAGAACAAATGGCTAAAGATCCTGAATTAGCAAGAAAGATTTCAGATATTGAGATTTTTACCCAAAGAAAACTTAATGAAAATTTTGAATCGAGATTAGTAAACGGAGTGATTGAAATTCCGGTTGTAGTAAATGTTTTATACAAAACTGCAGCAGAGAACATTTCACAGGCTCAGATTCAGTCTCAAATTGATGTATTGAATAAGGATTTCAATGCTACCAACAGTGATTATAATAATGTACCTGCACTTTTTTCTAATGTGAAAGCAAATGTAGGAATCAGATTCGTTTTGGATCAGGTAGTAAGAAAATCAACGAAAAAAACTTCTTGGGGAACTAGAGATGCAATGAAAAAATCTGCTCAGGGAGGCTTATCACCAATATCACCAACTACAAAATTAAATTTATGGGTTTGTACAATCGGTGGAGGAATTTTAGGATATGCTCAATTTCCGGGTGGAGCTAGTGCAACAGATGGTGTAGTAATAGATTCTAAATATTTAGGAACTACAGGAACAGCAACTTATCCTTACAATCTGGGAAGAACTGCTACTCATGAAGTAGGACACTGGATGAATCTTCGTCACATTTGGTGAGATGCTACTTGCGGAACAGATTACTGCAACGATACGCCATCACACAATACTGCTAATTACGGTGCTCCGGCTTATCCGCATTACAGTACTTGTTCAGGAGCTCCTGTAGAAATGACGATGAACTATATGGATTATGTAGATGACAGGGCGATGTTTATGTTTTCTACTGATCAGAAAAGCAGGATGCTTGCCATTTTCCAGGCAGGCGGACCGCGATATTCTTTTGCTCAATAATTAATTTATCATATGATGAAATTGCACTTTTGAAATAAAAGTGCAATTTTTTTTATTTTTAGGCAACCATTTTCAAATTCCTCGGTCTTATAATTAGAAACTAATCAATGAAGCATTTAGAAGAGAATTTTAAACTTGCCAAAAAACAGGATCGGAGAGCTCAAAAAGCTCTTTACGATTTGTTTTCTGCTAAAATGCTGGCAATTGCAAATTCTTATACCAATAACTTTCATGATGCAGAAGATATTCTGATGAATTCTTTTTTGAAATGTTTCAATAAAATTAACGACTGCCGAGACTGGAAATCTTTTCCGTTCTGGCTGAGGAAAATTATAGTAAATGATTCGATAAGTTTTGTCAGGAAAAACAAAAACATTCTTTATGCAGACGTAGAAATTGCGGATGATTATTCTGATGAAGAAATTAATGAAAATCTAAACGAAATCAATATCGAAGAAATTTTTTCTAAAATGCCGGCTGGTTATCGCCTGATTTTTAATCTTTATGTATTTGAAGAGCGAAAACATCAGGAAATTGCTGAGATCCTGAACATTTCGGAAGGTACAAGCAAAAGTCAGTTTAGCAAAGCCAAAAAATGGATTGCTGATTATTTAAAATCAAAAGAAAATGGACAAAAAAATACGGAAACAGTTAAAAGCTGATTACGAAGAACTCAATATTAAGCCTTCTGATAAACTTTGGGATCAAATCGAGGATCAGTTACACGGAAAAGAAAAAACTGTAAAGAAACCTCTCTTTCAGTGGTGGAAGTATGCCGCTGCTATAGTTCTTTTAATTTCTTTTGGAAGCATTTTGTATTTTAATTCAGATAAATCTTCCAAATCTGCAGAAACAATTGCAGTTGAAGAAGTGACGGAAGAAAATTTAAAACCATCAAAAACCTCTGAAACGGTTGCTAATGTGACTAATCCTGAAACAGAAAATAATTTTGAAATAAAAACAAATCCTGAAAAGACAATTGTTATAAAAGAAATTAACGAAGCAGATCAGGAACAAACTGATCTTCCAAAAATGACTTCTGTTTCAAAAATTATAGAATCCGCACCCGAAATAGAAGTCAAAACTGAAACTAAAATAAAACAGGAAATTACAGAAACACCTAAGTTGGTAGTTATAGAAAAGTCTTCAAAAACAAGATATGTTACTGCAAATGACCTTATGTTTCAGCACCAATACAGTGTTGAGAAAAATGAAAAACCTAATGAGAACACAAAAAGACTTGGGATTATTAAAATCAATAAAGTTAATATAAGCCCGGAATTTATTACAATTTTCAACAGCTCCAACAGTACAGACGAAAAGTAAAAATCATATCAACATGAGACAAAAAATATTATTGGCAGGATTTTTTTTAACCCTGTTCTCACTCAGCTATTCCCAGAATAAAGAAACTCTGAGGAAACAAATGGAAAGATATACCAATAAGATCGACAGCATCGTTACGGAAGAACGCAACAAAATGAACGCCGAATTTGATGCACTTGAAAAGAAAATGAAGGCGGGCGAAATTTCGGAAAGCGAAATGAAGGAGCAAAAAAATACGACGGCAGTACGATATGAAGCGATCATTAATGATGAAATTGCCAAACAGAAAGATGAATACGAAGAGATCACTGGTAAAACTGTTAGAAAAGCACTTTTTAAGTCTAATTTTAATAAAAAAAATAGTTTATTCAGAACTGCGAGAGGTGCTTTATTGGATCTGACATTTGAGCAGCCCGAGTTTGATGATCCGGAAGATCCTAAGAATTACCTACAAAGTTTCGGTTATGTTGCAGGGATTTCATTAATAAATTTTACCGATAAAAAGTTTTTTGATTTTTCTAAAGGCAATGAACTGAAAAATTCTTCATCTGGGAACTTCACGCTTCGCTATGAAAATCAGCTGGGCAAAACTACAAGTCCTGTTTTCTATCGTGTAGGTTTAGGATGGAGGCTTGAGACGATTATTCCAAATGGAGATAAAATTTTCACCCAGGATGATAAAAATCTTTACCTTACGGATTTTACGGGTAATAATTTTAAAAAAGCGTGGTTGCGTACGGACTATATTTATGTACCATTAGAAGCAATTTTCGTGTTAAATCCAAAATACAAAGAATATAACGGAGTACGATATATCGATAATACAAAAAAACAGTTGAGAATTGGGATCGGACTTTACGGAGGCGTTAAAATCAATGATCGAATGCATCTTCAGTATAAAAATGATTTCGGGAACAAAGTGTATGTTCGTGAAGGAGTGTCCAAAGGCTTAAATCCTTTTATTGCAGGAGGTAAAATATCAATAGAGTATTTTGGATTTAATATTTATGTGATGAAAGATTTTACACCTATTTTC
The DNA here is from genome assembly GCF_900116415.1 of Chryseobacterium formosense. Classification (GTDB taxonomy): domain Bacteria; phylum Bacteroidota; class Bacteroidia; order Flavobacteriales; family Weeksellaceae; genus Chryseobacterium; species Chryseobacterium formosense. The sequence continues at coordinate 754,936 of NZ_FPAP01000001.1, forward strand.
AATAATGAAGCCCTTATTCGTAATAAAAGCGGAGTGCAGATCGGGATCGATCTTTGGGCTCTTACTTTTTAAGAATACAAGATAAATTCAATTTAATATTTTAGAATTTTTCGTATTAAATTTAAAAATAATACGTGCTTGAACAGTATAATGGATTAAAGAAGGGCTTAATATAACTTTAAATTAATTTTTAAATTAACAATATAATTAATTTAATATTAAATATTAAATAATTTTAAGCAGATAATTTTGTGTAAACTTAGGTTTATATTTCAATTATTTGATTTTAAAACATACTTATAAAAAGTATGTTTTTTTTTGTATTTTGGCATTCAGGATATATTAAAACTTGTAAAATAAATAATGAAAAATTTACAGCTTTTAGGATTAATTTTGGTAGTCGTAGGAAGTTTTCTTCCTTTGGTACACGTTCCGATCATAGGAAACTGGAACTATTGGAAAGTAGACTATTATCTGGCAATTTTCTGCTGGATTTTCTGCGCCTGCGCACTGTTTTCAATTCTGAATAATCGTCCAAAACTTGTCAACACCTTTGCAGTGTTCCTCTTAATTTTATTCGTATTTACCTTATTTGCCATAAAATATCAGGCATCAAGTTACTTTAGCTTTTTACCATTCAAATCTTGGACGAATGCATTAGCCGGAACGGTAAAATTACAATGGGGCTGGATTGTGGAATTTTTGGGAGCATTAATAATGCTTTTTGCAAAATCAAAAAATAAAAATTAACTATAGTATAAAAGAAGAAAATATGAAAGAAGTATACATTGTTTCTGCAGTAAGAACTCCGATGGGAAGCTTCATGGGAAGTTTATCAACTGTTCCTGCTACAAAATTAGGAGCTGCAGCGGTAAAAGGAGCATTAGAGAAAATAAATCTTGATCCTAAAAACGTTCAGGAAATCTATATGGGTAACGTTTTACAGGCAGGTGAAGGCCAGGCTCCCGCAAGACAGGTTGCTTTAGGTGCAGGTTTATCAAACGAAACACCATCTACAACGATTAATAAAGTTTGTGCTTCAGGAATGAAAGCTGTTACAATGGCTGCACAGGCGATCAAAGCAGGTGACGCAGACGTTATCGTTGCCGGAGGGATGGAAAACATGTCTTCAGTTCCACATTATTATAATGCAAGAAACGCAACCAAATTAGGTGATGTGAAAATGCAGGACGGAATGGTTCTTGACGGTCTTACAGACGTTTACAATAAAGTACACATGGGAGTTTGTGCAGAAAAATGTGCAACAGATTACCATATCACAAGAGAAGAGCAGGATAATTTTGCGATCGAATCTTACAAAAGATCTGCAAAAGCCTGGAGCGAAGGGAAATTCGCTGAAGAAGTTGTTCCTGTATCAATTCCTCAGAGAAAAGGAGAGCCTGTAATTTTCGCTGAAGATGAAGAATATAAAGCGGTAAATTTTGACAGACTTCCTACACTTCCTACTGTTTTCAAAAAAGAAGAAGGTACGGTTACTGCAGCCAATGCTTCTACTTTAAATGACGGTGCTTCTGCATTAATCCTTGTTTCTAAAGAAAAAATGGAAGAATTAGGACTAAAACCTTTAGCGAAGATTATTTCTTACGCTGATGCAGCTCATGAACCTGAAAACTTTACAACAGCTCCTTCAAAAGCTTTACCAATCGCTCTTAAAAAGGCTGGTCTTGAGATTTCAGACATCGATTTCTTTGAATTTAATGAAGCTTTCTCTGTTGTAGGTTTGGCTAATAATAAAATCTTAGGATTGGATGCTGCTAAAGTAAACGTAAATGGTGGAGCAGTAGCCTTAGGACATCCCCTTGGAAGTTCTGGTTCAAGAATTATCGTTACTTTAATTAATGTTTTAAAGCAAAACAACGGTAAATATGGTGCTGCAGCCATCTGTAACGGTGGTGGTGGTGCTTCTGCAATCGTCATTGAAAATATGTAATTACCGTGAAAATTAAATTTGCTTTAGTCATTCTTTTGATTGGATTTGTGGTAACATTATTAGGCGCTTGGCTTAAAATTACTCACATTTCGTTTGGGCCATTTAATGGAAATATAGTTGTTACATTTGGAACTATTATTCAGGGTTTAGGAGCTTTATTACTCATTATAATGGTATTGACTAGTCAAAAAATTAAAAATTTTCTCAAGAAATAATATTTAAATCAGTAAAAACTAAAGAGTTTGTGCTTTGGTTTGAATTTTAAAAATTATTGAAAATATATAATATTGTTTTTTATATAAATCTTTGAAATCCGGAAGCGAAAGTTTTCGGATTTTTTATGTTTAAATTTGCTCCGGAGGAGCAAAAACCTTTGTAGCAAAATATAATCATAGCGATGGGGAGCTCCGTAGGAGCGACACTGTTAATTCCAAATTATATATTCAAGCTATTTTAATTTTAACAAATCAATAAAATTTAGCCTAAAAAAAATAAAAACCTCCGAATGTTCAGCGGTTTTTCTATTTTTGTGCAACTAATTCTTTTGAAAATGTCTGAAACTGAAATTCAACCGACTCAAAATATAAAGAACAATCCGAAAATCATGAAAGCCTGGGCAGTTTACGACTGGGCAAACTCGGTTTATTCTTTAGTGATTACTTCTACAATTTTTCCGATATATTATTCGATTATCACGACAGTGTATGAGAAAAAAGAATATGTGGAAGAAACCGGCAGATGGATTGATGTTCCGGTAAGACACATGATCAAAATTTTAGGTAAAGAATATCAACCGGATGCGGTGTATGGTTATTCTTTAACCATTTCTTTTCTGATTGTCGTTTTGCTTTCACCATTTTTATCCTCTTTGGCAGATACAATCGGGAACAAAAAATCATTCCTTCAGTTTTTCTGTTATCTAGGAGCAACTTCTTGTATGGGATTGGCAATGTTCACCGGAATGCACAATGTATTTTTAGGATTGTTGTTCAGTATTACGGCGAGTGTCGGTTTTTGGGGTAGTTTGGTATTTTATAATTCGTTTCTTCCGGATATTGCCACACGAGATAAGCAGGATGCACTTTCTGCAAGAGGATATGTTTACGGATATATTGGCTCTGTAGTTTTAGTTGTTCTTTGTTTGGTTTTAATTATGGTTTTGGCTAAAGGTGAAGAGCAGAAATTAATATTTACAAGAATTACCTTCCTGCTTACTGGAGCTTGGTGGTTTGGTTTTTCACAATATACTTTCAAGCATTTACCGCAGTTTGGTGATGTTAAAGAAAAGCTTCCTAAAGATTTGGTATTATTAAACTATAAAAACATCTTCAAAAGACACGAAGATCAGGGTGGTTTTTTTGAAGTATTAAAAGATAACATCAGCTTTTATAAAGATATTGCTAAAGAGAGCTTTAAAGAACTTTTCAAGGTTGGGAAAGGTCTTTTCAAAGACAGAAACCTTAAATTTTTCTTATCGAGTTTCTTCTTTTACAGTGTCGGAATGCAGACTATTTTCCTGATGGCAACGCTTTTCGGGAAAAGTGAAATCAATTTGGCGCAGGATAAACTGATCGGAACTTTATTGATTATTCAGATCGAAGCGATTATCGGTGCGGTCATTTTCTCAAGACTTTCAAGAAAAATTGGGAACAAAAACGTGATTTCTATTGCGGTAATTTTATGGATTGTTGCTTGTATCTGGGCATTCTTCCTGGATAAGGAAAATCCAACGGTAGAATATCAGTTTTATGGCGTTGCAGCAGTTGTAGGATTGGTAATGGGCGGACTTCAGGCGATGTCGAGATCTACATATTCTAAGCTTTTGCCTGAAAATTCAATGGAAAATACAACGTTTTTCAGTTTCTATGATGTTCTGGAAAAACTGGCAATCATTGTCGGAACATTTGTATTTGCTTTATTTATCGATAAATATGATACTTTGATCAGGATTTTTGCGAAAATAGATGTGACTTTACCATCAGCTTCAGGAATGCGATTTGCCGCATTTTCAATGGCGATTTTCTTCTTTGTAGGATTAATTTTAATCCGTTTCCTGAATGTACAGAAAATCAAAGACAGAGATACTTTATAATTGGCTTAAAATTTGTTAATATTCAGCAGAATTATACTAACTTTGCATCAAGATATTTAACACAAAATGACGAACCCTTTATTTTACGCTAAAATTATCCTTTTCGGAGAGTACGGAATGATAGAAGACTCACAAGGTCTTGTAGTTCCTTACAGTTTTTATAAGGGTACATTGAAATTTTCCGATTCAGATTCTGAGTTCGAAAAAAAATCAAATAATCACTTACAGAAATATGCCGTTTTTCTTGAAAATTTAAATCTTCCTGAGCAATTCAGATTAGACGTAAGTCGTTTTAAAGAAGATATATCAAACGGACTTTTCTTTGATTCTAATATTCCTCAAGGTTACGGAGTCGGAAGTTCAGGTGCTTTGGTTGCTGCTATTTTCGAAAAATACTGCTTCACAAAACACAATCCTGATACGATTTCGAAAGAAAACCTAAAAAATATAAAAGCCGTTTTTGGCGAAATGGAAAGCTATTTCCACGGTAAAAGTTCCGGTATGGATCCTTTGATCTGTTACATGAATCTTCCAATTCTTATCGAAAACAAAGAGAATTTAGATAAGGTAGCCATTCCGAAAGGTGAAGAAGGAAAAGGAGCAATCTTTTTAATCGATTCAGGAATTACAGGAGAAACCGGACCAATGATTCAGATTTTCTTCGAAAAAATGAAAACTGAAGGTTTCCGTAAAACGCTTAAAGAAGAGTTTATTCGCTACAACAATGCTTGTATTGACTCTTTCCTTAAAAAAGATATGAACCCGTTTTTTAGAAACCTTAAAAAGCTTTCTCACTGGGCTTACGAACATTTCCGCCCGATGATTCCTGAAAGTATTTTTAACATTTGGAAAACCGGTTTAGATTCAAATGCTTATTATCTTAAACTTTGCGGAAGCGGAGGCGGAGGTTATATTTTAGGATTTACAAAAGATTACGAAAAGGCAGAAAAAATGCTTGGTGACTTCCAGAAAGAAGTGATTTACAGATTCTAAAAAGTTGGGAATGGGTTCTGAAAAAGAGAGTTTCCAACATAAAAATTATATCCAAAAATCTTTATTTTACAGATTTTCACAATTCGTGGGCTTTCTTTTAGGTGCACGTTTTTTTGTGGCTGCTTTGCTGACTTTTGCGCTGTATGTTTCCACCTTTTTTTTGTTTAATCAGGAAGAATCTTTCAGGAAATTTGTCTTCGATTTCAGAGTTCACGGGATCATTTTTTGTACCGTTTTAAGTATTCTTGCAGGCGGAATCATCAATCAGTTCTATGATTTTGAAAAAGATCATATCGTAAAACCGTTTCGCACAAGAGTTCAGAGTTTTATTAAGCAGAAATATTTTTTGTATGCCTACTTAGCATTAACAGTGATCTCGCTTGGTGTTGCAAGTTTTATTTCTTATCGGGTTTTAATTTTTTTTGTTGTTTATCAGTTCTTTATGTGGTTTTACAGTCATAAAATGAGCCGGATTTTAATTTTGAATAATCTCACTTTTGTCAGTTTAACATTGTATCCGTTTTTCGGAATGATGGTGTATTATCAAACCTTTTCCAGAAAAATTTTCTTAATGGCTATTTTTTTATTTTTAATACTATTATGTATTGATATTGTGAAAGATACATTAACGAAAAGTGTTGATAAAAGCTTTGGTTACACGACGATTCCCAATTATTTTAAAAGTAAAAATACCAAGATTATTCTTATCTCTTTACTCATGTTGACTATGGCAGTTTCAATGAAGCTTATCATAAAAACAGGAATTTCAGGCTTTATGTCGTATTATTTCATAGGTGGTCTGTTTATGATGATCATCTGTATTTATCTGCTGCTAAATTCTTCCAGACGGGCTAAGTTTTTCACACTCAATATTTTACGATTTTGGGTTTTCATTGGGATTATCGCAATGTTACTCAACGGAATTGAAGGTAAATTGTAGAAAAAAAACTTTAAAAAAGCTGTGGTTATTCTTACATTTGCAAAATTAAATTTAACATAAAAGAATGCCCATTTTTAACGATACTAAAGTTGCATTTGCAGATAAAACCGATGCACAGTTGAGAAAAGCGTATTGGATGTTTAAAATGATTGAACAACCCGCTTTGACAAGTCTTGGAACTTCTGTCCTGAATTTTACCGTTCATAATAATTTCCCTTTCGTTACCGGAATTGTAAAGAAAACTTTGTTCGAACAATTCGTAGGTGGTGAAACACGTGAGGAAAGTATGAAAGCAGTAAAGCAGCTTTTCAAAAGAGGTGTAGGAAGCATCTTTGATTACTCGATCGAAGGGAAAGAAGATGAAGAAACTTTTGATGCGGTTTGCAAAGAAATCAAGGATATTGTTAGATTTTCTGTAGGAAATCCTGCCATTCCGTTTATCGTTTTTAAACCAACTGCATTTGGAAGAATTGATTTATACGAAGCGGTTGGAAAAGGAAGTGAGTTAACTTCAAGCCAAAAAGAAGAATGGCAAAGAGTGGTAAAAAGGTTCGATGAAGTCTGTCAGTTATGCCATGAACACAGCAAAAAAGTAATGGTAGATGCTGAAGAAACCTGGATGCAGGATGCTGCAGACCAGCTTTGTGAAGAAATGATGGAAAAATATAATCAGGAAAAACCGATTGTCTGGAATACCATCCAAATGTATAGAACCGGCCGTCTTGAATATATGGAAGCGCATCTTCAAAGAGCGAGAGAAAAGAACTATTTCATTGGTTATAAAATCGTTCGTGGTGCTTATATGGAAAAAGAACGTGCAAGAGCAGCCGAAAAAGGATATCCAGACCCAATTCAGCCAACGAAAGATGCATCTGATAAAAATTACAATTCAGGAATTGATTTCGTAATGAATCATTTGGATAAAGTTTCGGCATTTTTCGGAACGCATAACGAGATTTCTTCTGAACTTGTAATGGATAAAATGAAAGCAAAAGGTCTTGAAAATGACCATCCAAACATCTATTTTGGACAACTTTATGGGATGAGTGACAACATTACATTCTATCTTTCTGATAAAGGATATAATGCGGCAAAATACCTTCCTTACGGTCCTGTAAAAGACGTTGTTCCTTATCTTACAAGAAGGGCGAGAGAAAATACTTCTGTTGCCGGACAAACCGGAAGAGAATTAGGTTTAATCAAAAAAGAACTTGATAGAAGAAAGAAATAATTTTTCTAAATAAATTGAAAGCTTGGTCGCAAATGACCGAGCTTTTTTATTTTAAAATTTAAATTAAATCAATTTTAAGGTTCAAAACTTTCGAATTTTCCGTTTTCGTAAAAGATAACAATACGTTTTATTTTATTTTGTTGATTATCAATGATTTGATTAATTATTTCTTCTTTTGGTTTTTCTAATCGCTGAGAATCGGTTATTTTTTCATTGGCTTTACTTTGATACGTTTTAACCGATTCTGAAGGGCTCTCAAAAATCACTGTATTTTCAGATTCTTCTGTTCCGAAATCTTCATCATCGTTCATCATCGTAAATAAATCAGGAAGGGAAGTCGGTTTTAATTTTTCTTCCGGAATTTGTTCTTCGGTATCGGGAAGTTCAGACTTCAGCATTTCGCCGTCACCATTCACCAGCCAATCCCACAAAATCTCAGGGAAGCGGGATTTTATCTTGATGATAAACTCCAGTGAGGGTTTGTTTCTTCCGGAAGTCACATGAGAAATAGAGGAACGTTGCACATCAACCTCATCTGCAAATTCGGATGGTGTAAAACCGGAATACTCTATAACTTTTGAAATTCTTTCATTTAAACCCATAAATAAGTTGTAAAATTACTTTTACAAATGTAAATATTAAATTTACATCAAACAAATACAAATGTAAATAAAACAAAGTTATTATATATACAAAAGTAAATTACTGTAATGTATTAAATATCAATATTTTATAATGTTTATAAAATTTATTATAGTAAATTATTAAACAAAATTTCCACAATTACATATTCTAATTTATTCACTTAAAGTAATAGATGAAGTAAATTTAATTAGATAAATCACAGATATAGTACTTTTGTAGTTATACTGCTAAATTCTTTCTTTGTACCATTAATAGGACTTTCTATACCCTTTAAAATACTATAGAGTAGGAGACGGCTTGAATTACTGTAAAACCTAGATTTTAGACATATCTCTATCGATTTTCCCCAATATTATATTTGCTAATACTCATCAGTAAACACTTTTAACAATATTTTAAGATTGCAATCTGTCCATTCTTTCCCGATTTGCAAAGAGAAGTTACAGTATTTAGTTAAAGCTTAATTAAAGCTAATTTTCTGCAATGAATTTCAACTTTATCCACAATTAACATTTGTATATTGTATTTCGTAAACACGCTTTTCCACATCTGGATTGTTTAAGTTAATTACGCTCAATTAGCCTAAAACAAGGAGTTATTCACTTAAAGTAAGTATATTATATAACTTTATATAAATTTTATAATTTACTGAAATATAAATATTTATGTATATTTTATTAAATTATTGTTAATCCACAAATTTATCAACAGACAATATGACAATTTACAATGTTTAATCTTGTTACAAATGTTAATTTTAATTTTACATTTAAAATAATTAAATTTGAAAAATGTAAATTATTATTGAATGAATTTTGAACATTTCTACACGGCAGATTCTGATTTCCCTAATCGCTATATTTCCCCTAAAAAATTATTTTCTTATTTACAGACGAATCTCAAAGACTATATTCAGGAAATTGGAAGATCATATTTAGATCAGCCTATTTATCAATTGAGTATCGGAACTGGTAAAATCAATGTATTAGCTTGGTCGCAGATGCACGGAAATGAATCGAACGCAACACACGCTATGCTTGATTTATTGAAAAGTTTAGAAAATGCTCATGATGTAAAAGAAGATTTATTCAGTAAAATCAGTTTGGATTTTATTTTTATGTTAAATCCTGATGGTTCTGAGAAATGGACACGACTCAATGCTTCAGAAATTGACCTAAATCGTGATTTCCATAATGAAGCAAGCAAAGAGATAAAGTTCCTCAAGAATATGGCTGCATCAAAGAAATATGACTATGCTTTAAATCTTCATGAGCAGCGTACTATTTTTACAACTGACGGAATCCATCCGGCAACATTATCCTTTTTGGCACCTTCAGAAAATGTGGAGCGTACCATTACGGAAAACAGAAAAAAATGTATGGCCGTAATTGCTCATGTTTATACGCATTTGAAAGAATTAATACCGAATCAGATTGGGAGATATTCTGATGAGTTTTATCCGACTTCTACAGGTGATAATTTCATAAAATCAGGAATGCCTACCATTCTTTTTGAAGGCGGACATTTTATTGATGATTATTCAAGAAAAGAAACAAGAAAATATTATACAGTTGCTTTGTATTATGCTTTAAAAGCAATAAGTGAGTTGAATTCGGATACCAAAGGCTGGGAAATTTATCCGGAAATTCCGGAAAATCAGGAAACACACTACGATATTATTTACCGAAATGTGAAATTAAATACAGAACACGAATGTATTTTGGATATTGCGGTTCAGTACAGAGAAATTTATGAAGAAGGAAAAGATGATATTTCTTTTATCCCTTTTGTAATGGAAGCAGGAGAAGTAAAGAGGAAAGGATGGCTTGAAATCGACTGTACCGGAAAAAGATATATTTCTGAATCAAAATATCCTAAACTCGATACGGAGGTAAATTTTAAAATAGAAGACTAAAAAAAAGCGGGACAATTTGTTCCGCTTTTGTTTTTATCCTTAATGTCATTTCAATGAAGAAAGGAGAAGTAGGTTCTTCATTCGAAATGGAAAAAAATTAATTTTTTAGTTTACAACCTTGATTCCGTTAGCTACGAATCTGATCTCTTCTTTTGGTTTTGTGATTGCATCGATTTCAGCCTGTGGTTTCTTAGCATCTTCTGCGTAGTGTTTCTGCTCGTCGATAGAGGTTACTTTTCTTTCTGCAGTTCCATCCATTACAACTGTTTTACCTTTCAAAGCTGTTGGTACAAAGAATGCATAATCTTTCATTTTTACGAAAAACTGAGAATTGTCTTCAGTTTGAATGGTTAGCCAGCATCCTTTTTTCTCGCAGACGTCTGTAACTTTACCTTTTACAGCTACGTTTTCAACTTTTTTATTTTCTTTTTTAAGCTTTTTGCTTAATTTTTCTACAGTGATTGCCTTAGATTCTGTTTTAGCTTCAACTGCTGAACCGTAAGTATCTCCAACGATTGCGTTGCCTTCCGGTGGTCCCATTTTTTTCTTTGTTTCCTGTGCGAAAGCTAAAGTAGATACACTTACTGCTGCTAAAACTAATATTGCCTTAAATTTCATTATTGATATTTTTTTCCAAAATTAATAATAAAAATTGAATTTAGAATGATTATAAACTTGATATAATGCATATGATTTTCAAAATAGTAAACAAATCTTAAAATCACCTGTATATTTTTTTATATTTGAATGCAATACTTTGATATGCAGAAAAAACTAAAACTTTGGGACGCGGTCATGCTTGTAATGGGCTCTATGATCGGAAGCGGAATCTTTATCGTAAGCGCAGATATGATGCGGAATCTCGGCTCCGGATACTGGCTGATTGTAGTCTGGATTATTACCGGAATAATGACTGTTGCAGCAGCAATAAGTTATGGTGAATTATCGTCGCTGTTTCCAAAAGCGGGTGGGCAATACACGTACATCACAGAAATTTTCGGGAAGAAAATGGGATTTTTGTACGGATGGGGCTTGTTTACCGTTATACAGACCGGAACAATTGCAGCGGTTGCGATGGCATTCGGTAAGTTTACGGCCTATTTAGTTCCGGATTTAAATAATGCAGCTCCAATTTTTCAGAGTGGGGAATTCCAGATTACCTGGATTCAGATTTTAGCAATCGCTGTGATTATTTTACTCACCTATATTAATACAAGAGGAGTCGAGAGCGGAAAAATTCTGCAGAATTTATTTACAGGTTCAAAAATTCTGGCATTGTTGGGCTTAATTGCTTTAGGCTTTATTTTGGTTGATTTTTCGCATTTGTCTGAAAATTTTAGCTTCGGAACTGATTCATTCAGTAATTTAATAAAAGATAAAAAAGGAAATTTTCTGCAATCCGGTTGGGAACCTATTTCTGGAATGACTTTAATGGGCGGAATTGCAGCAGCAATGGTAGGTTCCGTATTCAGTTCGGTTGCCTGGGAAAGTGTAACCTTCGTTTCTGGAGAAATCGAAAATCCTAAAAAAAACGTTGTAAAAGCAATGATTTTGGGAACTTCTGCAGTAATGTTGCTGTATATCGCCGTAAATTTCGTTTACATCAATGCTTTAGACAGAGATTCGATTGCATTTGCAGCGAATGATAGAGTAGCAGTTGCCGCTTCACAGAATATTTTTGGAAGCGCAGGAACGGTGATTATTGCTGTTTTGGTGATGATTTCTACTTTTGGCTGCAATAACGGATTAATTTTAGCCGGAGCAAGGGTTTTTCAGACCATGGCAAAAGACGGTTTGTTCTTTAAATCTGCTGTTAACAACAATAAAAATCAGGTTCCCGGAAATGCACTCTGGATGCAGGGAATTTGGGCGTCGATCCTTTGCCTGAGCGGACAATACGGAAATCTTTTGGATATGATTTCATTTGTCATCGTGTTGTTTTACATGATTACGGTTTTCGGAGTGATTTATTTAAGAATCAAACAGCCCGATCTTGAAAGACCCTACAAAACGTGGTTATATCCAATCACACCAATAGTTTATCTTTTTATCGGAACGGCATTTTGTGTATTATTATTGATTTATAAGCAACAATATACCTGGCCGGGATTCTTAATTGTTCTTCTCGGACTTCCGGTTTATTACCTGATCAACCGAAATAAGAAAGCAGATTCTTAATTTTTTCAGGAGCTTAATCTCGCTTTCACTACTCGCTTTTTAATTGGTTTTTGCGCGGCGGCTTTGCCGCCGCGCAAAAACCAATTAAAAGAGCTCAGACAGGCCGTTCAATCGAGGCTAAATTTTCCCGCCATTGTCATAAGAAAAGCGAAGAATCGATCTTGTAACTTGTAGAAAAGTAAATAATACTGATTTTAAAATAGTTGTTGGTTCAAGATAAAAAAGAACTTATTTTTTACATCAACCGTGTCAAGGTTCTAAACCTTGACACGGTTTTTAGCAACAGCATTCATTTATTTTGATGAGCAGAATCAACGCCATAAAAATTTAAACAAAGAATCTCAGATTTTTAGCAATAATTTTAAGATACCATAACCCATTATTTCTCAAAAATGATTAATTTGGTATTTCGTTTTAAATAACACCAAAGAGAAATAACGAAATATCACTTATGGACACACCAAATTACAGAATGCCTTTTGTACCCTCTACGCTTATGTCCGAAGGTGGAAGTATCGATACCTGCGATATGGGAGAAAGCATTGCTCACAACATCATGCTTTTAATTACCACAAAAAAAGGAGAAAACAGATATGACGACAATTACGGAAATGATGTCTGGAATCTTGAATTCGATAACGGCGTAACATCGGCAGTTTGGGAAAATGTTTTTATCAAAAGTCTGAAAAGGCAGATTTTGCAGTACGAACCACGAATTGTACAGCCACAGATCGATGCTCACATTCAGTTTGTAGAGCACAACTACGATACCAAAGAACATACGGAAATCAAGAAAAAAGTAAGAATCGGGATCAACGCTAAAATGGAAGCTACAGGCGAACGTTTCAGTTTTTCTACCGAACTGTTTCTAAGTCCGATGTCAATCGACTAAATATTTATTTGTAAAAAAGATTTTATGAATTTAGACCAGAATATTTATTCCAAAGAATCCGTTAAAGCGAGAATGCTTCAGAATGCTACAAAAGTTTGGGGGCTGAAAAGTCCGCAGTCATTAGATCCTTTTGTAAAATTACTGATTGATGCATTCAGCACAGAAGTTTTTAAAGCGAATAATGAAATTCAGACCGTTAATGCAAGAATTTTAGAGAAGCTTGCCAAGTTATTAACGCCATCCATTTATACACATCCGGTTCCGGCTCATGCTTTGGCTTACACAATGCCTTATGAATCGTCCGAAATTTTGCTGGAACATACCGAGTTTTTCTTCAGAAAACATATGAATTCCACCATAAAATCGGAATCAGACAAACAGCTGAATATTCCTTTTACTCCGGTGGGAAGTGTGCGTACAAACAAAGCGCAGACCGCTATTATGTTTGTAGGAAATACCTGTTACAGTTTAGATGAAAGATTAAATAAAATTCCGATTTCAAGATTCCAGGGAAGAACGGAAGATTACCGTAAAGTAACGATCGGAATTGATGTTTCAAGATATACCAACGAAAAATTTCCTAAAACCATAAGTCTTTACTGTTCAAATCCTGCATTTGAACATCTTGATTTTGTGTATAAATTATTGCCTTACAGCACGGTTTCAAGCAATGGAAACCCGATGTTTATTAAAGAAGGTATTTCATATGTGAAAAATCCGCAGGCTGAAGGTTATGAACAGATATTTCATGAGCAGTCGATAAAATCAAAAATAATTGATGACATCAAAAGCATTTATCACCATCGATTCATTGAGGTTAGCGGACTTTCAAGAGATTTATTCACAAAAAATCTTCCACAGAATCTAGATTTTCTGAACGGAAGAGAAGAGATTGAAAAATACCTGAACGGAAAAGAATATTTGTGGCTGACTTTCGAGTTTCCACCACAGTTTTCTGCAGAAATTTTAGATAATTTCACTTTTGTGCTTAATGCTTTTCCGGTTTACAACAGAGGCTGGAAGAAAACAGAATACAGTTTAGACATCATGGGAAATAACATCCCTTTGATTACCGAAGATGCAGAACATTTTTTATATGTTGATGAAGTGCAGGATGGCGATGGAAGAAAATACAGAGAAATTCCATTTACTCCTTCTGATAATCTTAAAAAAGGTTTATACACGATTAGAAAAGGTGGAATGGAGCGCTTCAACAACAGAAATGCAGTTGATATGATTTCCAATGTTCTTGAGCTTACAAGAGACGAGATCGCAGCATTTTCGTTATTAAATCGAGATAATGTGAAAGGAATTTTGGGTGAAATGTCCGACAAGATGAAATCGATGGTGCAGAAAGTAAACAATGCAAAAAGAAACATCCGACAAGAACTGAATTATGTGATTATGGAACCTGTTGAAAAAACAGACCATACTTACGCCTCATTCTGGATAACTCACTGCACTTTTGCCAATCATATGCGTCCCGGAACAGAACTATCAAACCAATTGAAATCACAATCGATGATTTTGCTTACCGAAACCATTGGCGGAGCAGAAGAGCAGAAAGGTTCAGACAGTATTCAGGCTTACAAATATGCATTGACAACGAGAGATAAAATTATTTCTCTCGAAGATGTGAAAAATTATTGCAGAATGGTTCTTAAAGACGAGCTTAAGGATGTTCGTGTAAAACGTGGAACCATGATCAGTACCAAGCCAAAAGAAGGTTTTGTGCGAACTGTGGAAGTTGAAATTGTTCCTAATAATTATTCTTTTTACGGAAGAGCGTATTGGGAAAACATGGCAAATATTTTGAGGAATCAGATTGTCTCAAAGGCAATTGACGGAATTGAGTATCTCGTAAAAGTAAGCAACGAAGACACCGATTTTTTTGAAAATTAATTTAAACCAAATAATAGAGTATGAAAAAAGTAATGATGGTTGCACTCGCATTATCGCTCAGTGTGGCAACTGTAAGCTGTAAAAAAGGTCTCGATAAAATAGGAAATGCCGTAATGAAAGCTGGTGAAAATGAATCTCAGGCAATAATAGATTTTAATAATAATTTTCTGGATTCTTATAAAAGTTCTTCAAGACATGTAGAATCAATTGTAAAATATGCGGAAGCGGCTGTAAAAAAAGCAAAAGGAGAGAATGTGATCTATATTCCGACCGTGATGAGCTCTATGGATTATGCCATCAGTAAGATCAAAGAGGTACCTTCTGGATTCGACAAAGATAAAGGAGCCGTGGAGACAGAATACAATATGTATAAAGCCAAAAGAGAAAGCATTCAGAAGAAATTTGATGAGTTGAAATCGTACATGACTTCCGAAGATTATAAAGATGATAAAGGTGCAAAAGCAGAAGCTTTGAAAAAAGATATCGATGCCGAAGCGCAGGCGTTTTTTACTGCAGGAGGAAATGTTTTAACCAAAATAAAACCCGCAACAGACGCTGCAGAAGAAGTGATTCTGAAAGATCATCCGATGAAAGAATTTATCGTTTCGTCAAAATCGTTGATGAATTCTATGGATTCTGTGATGGATGTTCTGGATAAACAATATGCAGAAGGCTTCAATGAGGCCGAAGCACAGAAAAAATATGACGAATTTGAGAAAATTGTTGCAGAAAATTCCAAGAAAGAATTTAATGTGAAAGATGCTCAATATTCTTATAAAAAAAGCCAGTTTGAAAGTGTGAACAAAAATGCTTCAGACTTTTTGGATAAATTCAGAAAGCTGATCAGAGATTCAAAATCAACCAAGCAAATTCCTGACAGTAATATCAATGAAATGGATTCTGCTTATGAATCTGTATTAAGCTCTTACAATTCGTTTGTAAAATAATAATTGACGTGAATTAAAATTCAACATTAAAAATTCCGAAAAACTAAATTTTTCGGAATTTTTAATTTAAATAATAGGATTCATCAAAATTACCTCCCTGTTTTCCAGTAAAGGGATAATCTGCTTTACTACCAAGTTTTGGTAATGCTCTGAATTGCGGTGAAACTCTACAGCAGATTCATTTTCATATCCTTCAAATAAAATCAATGTATTTTCATCGGTTTTGCTTTGATGGATTTTGTAAAACAAATTTCCTTGTTCTTCAGCACTTTTCTGTGCAGCTTCTTTCATGATTTGCAATACTGCGTCCAATTTTCCTTCTTTTACCTGCCATTTGGCATAAACGTAAATTGCTTGTTCGTTCATTTTTTTAGTTTTAAAAGTAAATTATGAATTTTTAGATTCTATAAGTGTTACCATTTTTTCACCCACACCTTTTGCGGAAGCAGGATTTTGACCGGTTACTAAGTTCCCATCAACAATACTGTTTGCTGACCAAGGCTCCGCAGCATGGAAAATTGCGCCTTGCTCGGTTAAAGCTGTTTGCAAATCAAAAGGGACGTCGTTTTTTGCATAATTGTCTTCTTCTTCAGTGGTAAAAGAAGCGATGTTTTTACCATTCACCAAATAATTTCCGTCACTTAATTTCACATTCAGTAAAGAGACAGGACCATGACAAACTGCACCGACAATACGATTACTTTCATAAAATCCGGCAATGATTTTTTTAAGCTCAGTGTTTTCAGGCATATCGACCATCGGAGCCAAGCCTCCTGGAATAAAAACAGCGTCATAATCATCTGTATTTATACTGGAAAGTTTCGGAGCGCTATGCATTTTTTCCCAACCTTTTCCTGTTAAAAATTTCAAATTATCAGGATCATCGGCTAAATTTAAGGCATCTAAAAAAGGTGATTCACCCGTTAAGCTTACAAAATCGATTTCATAATCTGCTTTCTCAAATTCAGCATAAGGATGCGCTACTTCAGGTAAGAATGTTCCTGTTCTTCTGTTGTTAGGGCCGATTGTGTTTGCATTAGAAACAATAATTAAAACTTTTGGTTTCATGACTTTGAATTTTTTAGTTAATAAATATTTTGCTTGAATTTTTTTGAAATTATTTTAATTTCTATAGCAAATGTAGCTCGGTTCAAAGCCTCAATCGAAGGAGAAAAGTCACAAAAAAAGTGTGATCGAAATCACACTTAAGATTTATTTATGGTTTGAATAAAGCCGGCTTAAAGTTTCCCGGCTGACTCCAAGATATTCCGCAACATATTTTTTGGGAATCTGCGAAATCAAATCCGGATATAATTTTGAAAATTCTTCATAACGTTGTTGAGGTGTACTGGAAAGTAAAAAAATAATTCTCTGCTGTAAGGCAATATACCCATTAGTAAGCTTAGTTCTGAAAAAATATTCCATCTTATGAAATTCTGAAGCAAGTTTTTCTCTGCCTTCTAAAGTCAGACAGGCGACAGCTCCGTCTTGCAGACATTCTACAAACATTGTTGCATTTTTTTGCTTAAAAAATCCAATATAATCGGTCATCCACCAGTTCTTTTTTGCAAACTGCAGAATATGCTCTTTTCCGTTTTCGTCAATGTAAAAGACTTTATAAATTCCGTCAAGGGTAAGAAATTCAAATTTTACTTCATCGCCTTCATGTACTAAAAACTGATTTTTGCGGACATTCTTTATTGTAAAAAATGTTTTTATATAATTAAATTCTTCTTCTGTTAAAGAAATAATTTCCTCAATATGCTCTCGTAATCTGTTCATGGTTCTATTTAAATCAATGTAAATTTAAGTAAAAGAAGGATAATTTTTTAAACAAATTTCAATAGGAGAAAATATTATAAAAATTGAATCTTTTGTTTAATTAAAACTAAAAATTACTAACATATTTTAACACAGAAAATTCCTAAAATTTCCGTAATTTTGCACATCGTGATTTTCAGGTAAAGTCACTCCAAATTATGAGTAAATCAACAGAATATATAGAAGTTTACGGTGCCCGTGAACACAATTTAAAAAATATCAATGTAAAAATTCCGCGCAACGAATTGGTCGTAATTACCGGTCTTTCGGGAAGCGGAAAATCGTCATTGGCTTTTGATACGATTTTTGCGGAAGGCCAGCGTCGTTATATCGAAACATTTTCTGCTTATGCAAGACAGTTTTTGGGAGGTTTGGAACGTCCCGATGTCGATAAAATTGAAGGTTTGTCTCCCGTAATTGCCATCGAGCAGAAAACAACCAACAAAAACCCACGTTCAACCGTCGGAACTGTTACAGAATTGTACGATTATCTTCGTCTTTTGTACGCAAGAGTTTCGGATGCGTATTCGCAAACAACGGGGAAGAAACTGGTAAGTTATACTGAAGATCAAATTCTCGAAACGATTAAAGAAAATTACAAGGGCGAAAAAATTATGTTGATGGCACCTGTTGTACGTTCCAGAAAAGGGCATTATCATGAACTTTTCGTGCAAATGGCAAAGAAAGGTTACGGACAGGCAAGAATTGACGGTGAATTGCAGGATATTGAATATGACTTAAAACTCGACCGTTACAAAACCCACGACATCGACATCGTAATCGACCGTTGGATTATCGGTGAAAGTGCTTCCGAAGCGAGAATGGAAAAATCGTTGCGAACAGCAATGGAAATGGGAGAAGGTTTAATCGGAATTCAAAAGCTGGGAAGTACCGAGATTGAATATTTTTCTAAAAATTTAATGGATGCCGAAACCGGTCATTCATTGGCGTTACCGGAACCTAACACGTTTTCGTTCAACTCTCCGAAAGGAAGTTGCCCGAGTTGTAAAGGTTTAGGAACTATCAAGAAAATTAATACTGATTATTTTGTTGAAAATCCTAAATTATCGATCAATCAGGGAGGTTTGCTGCCTTTAGAAGATATTAAATCTAATAAATGGATTCAGACTCAGATTAAAAATATTCTTGAGATTTTCGGACTCGGCTTTGCAACGGCAATAAAAGATATTCCGGAAGAAGCGTTGGATTATATTTACAACGGCTGTCACAAAGAATTCAATAAAGATTTAAAATATGCAGGAATTTCTAAGAAAATCAAAATAAGTTTTAATGGGTTGATTCCTTTTATGGAGGAAATTATTGAGGAAAGAGAATCTTACGAAGCAATTTTGCTGGAAAGACATTTCACGACCGAAGAAACCTGTCCTGAATGCAAAGGAACACGTCTTCAGCCGGGAAGTTTAAGCTTTAAAATTGACGGAAAAAATATTGCTGAGGTTAACGGATTAAGCTTATCAGACTTAAAAGAATGGTTAGCTGATGTAAAAGATAAATTTTCTGAAAAAAATGCAATCATTGCTCATGAAATTTTAAAGGAAATCGAAACCAGACTTCAGTTTTTATTAGATGTCGGTTTGGATTATCTAAGTTTGAGCAGAAGTTCGAAAACGCTTTCTGGAGGGGAGTCTCAAAGAATTCGATTGGCGACGCAAATTGGTTCTCAGTTGGTGAATGTTCTCTATATTTTGGATGAACCAAGTATCGGATTGCACCAAAGAGACAACGAAAGATTGATTAATTCATTAAAAAATCTTCGTGACATCGGAAACTCTGTTTTGGTTGTTGAACACGATAAAGACATGATTTTGGAAGCCGATGAGGTTTTGGATATCGGTCCTAGAGCCGGAAAATTCGGTGGTGAAATTCTTTGGCAGGGAAAACCAAAAGATCTTCTGAAAGCAGATACAATCACCGCTCAATATATTAACGGAAAAAGAAAAATTGCCATTCCTGAAAAAAGAAGAGAAGGGAATGGTAAAAATATAGTATTAAAAGGCGCTACAGGAAATAACCTTAAAAATGTTACACTTGATATTCCTTTAGGAAAACTGGTTGTGGTTTCTGGGATTTCAGGAAGTGGAAAATCTTCTTTGATTAACGGAACTTTGTATCCTATTTTGAACAAACACTTTTACAGAGCTGTTCAGGAACCCTTACCTTATAAAAAAATTGAAGGTCTTGAACACATTGATAAAATTGTAGATGTAGACCAGACTCCGATTGGAAGAACGCCACGTTCAAATCCTGCAACGTACACAGGAATGTTTACAGACATTAGAAATCTTTTTGCAGAACTGCCTGAATCTAAAATCCGTGGTTACAAACCGGGAAGATTTTCTTTCAACGTGAAAGGTGGAAGATGTGAAACTTGTCAGGGAGGTGGTTTGAAGGTCATTGAAATGAATTTCTTGCCAGATGTTTATGTTCATTGCGAGACTTGTAACGGAAAACGTTTCAACAGAGAAACATTGGAAGTTCGTTACAAAGGAAAATCAATTTCCGATATATTGGATATGACGATTGATGAAGCGGTAGAATTTTTCCAGCCGATTCCAAAAATTTTTGCGAAAGTGAAGACTTTGCAGGATGTTGGTTTGGGATATATTACTTTAGGACAGCAATCGACAACACTTTCTGGAGGAGAAGCTCAGCGTATCAAGTTAGCAACTGAATTAGCAAAAAGACAAACCGGAAATACATTATACATTCTTGATGAACCAACAACCGGACTTCATTTTGAAGACGTGAAAATCCTGATGGATGCGATTAATCAGTTGGTAGAATTAGGCAATTCTTTCATCATCATTGAACATAATATGGATGTCATTAAATTAGCCGATCATATTATTGATGTTGGTCCGGAAGGTGGAAAGCACGGCGGACAAATCGTTGCACAGGGAACACCCGAAGAAATTGTGAAGTCGAAGAAGAGTTTGACAGGAAAATTCTTGAAGAGAGAATTGTAATTGGTCTCAGTTTTGTGGTATCTACCAAAAAATCTTATGAAATCGATTAAAATTTATTTGGCGCTTTTAGCTTTTTCTCTCAGTTTTGTTTCTTGTGAAGTAAGAACAGCAACAAGCGTAAGAACAGGTAGCTCTAAACCTATACCTCCGGGTCAGGCTAAGAAAATTTACGGAACAAAATCGGCAAAACCATTTGCTCCGGGACAAAATAAATAATTATTTATCAATACTAAGTATAAAAAGAATTTGCACAAGCAGATTCTTTTTTTTTGAATGATATTCCTTTATACTTTGTCAAAGTTGAAAATCTTTGACAAAGTTTAAAAATAGTAAGGCTAAAATCAATCGAATTTAGCTTTTTTTATATTGAAATTTTAACTTCAATGTTAAATTTTCAATTATTGTTTAAATTTATATCATTGTAAATCAGTGTATTATGTTTAAATGTTAACTCAATGTTAACTCAATGTAAAATTATTGTAAATTATTTTATATATCTTTGATAAAGAAATAGTAAAAAAGTTTAATATAATCTTTAAAATCAAAGACTTATGAAAAATAAAATCCAAATATTCGTTACAGCACTTTTCATTTTTGGC
This sequence comes from Chryseobacterium formosense, assembly GCF_900116415.1. Taxonomy (GTDB): domain Bacteria; phylum Bacteroidota; class Bacteroidia; order Flavobacteriales; family Weeksellaceae; genus Chryseobacterium; species Chryseobacterium formosense. The sequence continues at coordinate 776,029 of NZ_FPAP01000001.1, forward strand.
TTAACAGCTGTTGTTAACAATGCAAAAGCTCAGACTACATCCAGTAATACCATTCAGGAAATACAGTTAAATAAGAATGATGCTTTTAATGAGATCAGAAATTTGTTGATGGCAAATTTCGACTTTACCAATTCTGATTATAAACAGGGCGTAGTAAATTCAGAGGTAAAATTTGATATTGCTGAGAATGGTAAAATTGTAAATGTACGTTCAAAAGGAGACTGCAAAAACGTAAGCAAAGAAATTGTAAATGTTTTGTCTCATCTTCAGTACAAAATAGATCCGGCTAAACTTAATGAAAATATGTTGGCTTCATCATATGTAATGCCGGTAAAAGTAGATATAAACAATAGATAATTACAAGAAACAAACTATATAATTTCACTCCACGAAGCTGCTTGAAAAAGCAGTTTTTTTATTTGTGGTAATTGTATACATTTGATTTAAATATTCTTCAGCCGTGAATCCTATTTTAGATGTCGTGCTTCGATCTGTCTGCGTTTATCTTTTTATGATGATCGCCATCCGTTTGTTTGGGAAAAATCAGCTTTCCCAACTTAATGCAGGAGATGTGGTCTTGCTGCTTCTCATTTCTAATGCAGTGCAAAATGCAATGGTCGGAGAAAATACTTCTCTGGAAGGCGGAATTATCGCGGCTTTGGTTTTATTCATCGCTAATTTTATTGTTAAAAGACTGATGTTTTCTAACCGACGCTTTGCAAGTTTTATGGAAGCAGATCCTGAGATTTTGGTAAAAGATGGGGTTGCAGATCAGGTAGCATTAAGAAAAGTGAAAATTAGTTTTGATGAACTGAACGAGGCAATCCGGGAGCATGGCGTTGAAACTATGGAAAATGTAAAGCTTGCTATTCTTGAAGTAGATGGAAATATCAGTGTGATTTCTGAGGATAAAAAAGATTCGCAAACTCATTACTCTAGAATCAAAAGAAAAAATAAAAGAAAATACCATTAGAAATGAACTACGAGCTACGAGAAATGCTTCCTCATGATGATACAAGAGTTTTGGAAATTCTCAAACAAGGAATCGACAGCGGAACGGCAACCCTTGAAACAGAATTACCAAGTGCAGAAGCCTGGAATACCACTTATTATAATGATTGCAGATGGGTTTTGGAAAATGAAACAAGTGAAGTGGTCGGTTGGTGTGCTTTACAAATGATTAGCAAAAAAGAGTTCTTTAAAGGCGTTGCTGAGGTAAGTATTTATTTGGATAATAATTATATCGGGAAAGGTTTAGGTACAATCCTGTTGAAGAAACTCATTGTTGACAGTGAAAACCATGGTTTCTGGACTTTACAATCCAATCTTTTTTCTGAGAATGAAATGGCTATAAAATTTCACCAGAAAAATGGTTTCAAAATTATTGGAAAAAGAGAAAAGATAGCTCAACTTCATGGTGAATGGAAAGATCTTATTTTTATGGAGAGAAGAAGTGAAAATGTATTTTAGAATTACAGAATGAATGGCATTTCGATTGTATGTTTTAATTCATAAACCTAAAAACAACATTATGAAACTTATTAAAAATACAATTGCAGCTTTCATTTTAATCGGAATGTTTTCGTCATGTCTTCCGCATCCGAGTCGTCGACCAATGCCTCCGGGACATGATAAAAAGGTTGAAAAATTGAAAGAAGCTCATCCACGAAACCGATAACATCAATTCAATTATTTGAAAGTAATTTATCGAGATTACTCTTTAAAAACATAAAATTATCATAAAAATTATTAAAAAATCAATGATGTTAGATTATTGGCATTAGTCTTGTTAATTTTTTTTCTATAATTTGAAATTGGTTATTATGAAAGTATTATTTAAAGCACTCGGATTATTCTTATTTGTTTTTTCATTCGCATTTTATCAGGCATCACCAATCCAAAAACGTCATCATGGTCCACATAAAAGTCATTACCATGGACACCGCGGGCCTCATAAGATGAAGTATAAAAAAGTAGTTTACTATAAAGCTCCGAAACATTATTACAAGAAGCATTATTATAAACCACAGAGAGCATACAAATATTATTCTTACAAAAGATACAAGCAACCCCGTGTTTACAACAGCAGACCGGTAATTGTAGTAAATTTATAGATAACGACTGTCTCAATTTTGAGGCAGTTTTTTTATTATAATTAAAATTTAATTCGAAAATATATAGCAGATTTTATTTCTCTTTTGGCATCATCATTGTAATTGGTAGATTTTGAAATTTAAAAGGAAGATTTATGAAAGGGTTATTGAAAATTATGGGAGTAGTGATGGTTATGGGCACTTTATTTGTATCGTGTGTAGTTCACGAGCATCACGGAAGAAGGTTACCTCCGGGACATGCCAAAAAAGTTTACGGCGGAAGTGCAAGACATTATGCTCCTGGTCAGGTTAAAAAAAGAGTATATTATCATGAGAAACCAGGTCACGGTCAAAAAAAACATAAAGGTCATCATCGTGGTAGACATTAAATATAAAAGCTCCAATCGGAGCTTTTTGTTTTTTATATTGTTGATTTTTTCGGATTCAAAAAGGTATTGAAAATCATTACATCCTGACCGAACTGCTTTTCAATTCTTTCGGAAATATTCAGTAATTCACTGTCGATAAAATCTTTTCTCTTTTCTTCATCATCAAATACCAAAAGAAGATTATAGTTTTTTCCTTCTTCGATAAAGTCACTGTGAATTTCAGACAGGATGTATTTATCTACATCCATCAGGTTTTCAGTCATTAAGATTAAAGTTTCATCTACATATTTTTCCCATTCTTCCAGGCTGTTTTTCACACAATGGAAGGTAATGCTTAATACACTCATATTTTAATATTTTTTAAGATATTTTGATTGAATTCTCAGGCAAAAATCGGCAAAAATTTTGTAAATTAGCCCGTTATTAAATAATCAAAATAAATAGTTTTCAGGCATTTTTTTAAAAGTCTGATTATCATTACAATAAAACTTATATATGCAAAAAGAAGGAGAAAGATTAATTCCTATCAACATTGTTGATGAAATGAAATCATCTTACATCGATTATTCGATGTCGGTTATTGTTTCAAGAGCATTACCGGACGTGAGAGATGGTCTGAAACCGGTACACCGAAGAGTGCTTTACGGTATGTATGGTTTAGGCGTTTTCTCAAACAGAAAATATTTAAAGTCAGCGAGAATTGTAGGGGATGTTTTAGGTAAATATCACCCGCACGGAGATTCTTCAGTTTATGATGCAATGGTAAGAATGGCGCAGCCTTGGAGTTTAAGATATCCGCAGGTTGACGGGCAGGGTAACTTCGGTTCGATGGATGGTGATCCGCCTGCAGCTATGCGTTATACCGAAGCGAGACTTAAAAAAGTTTCAGACGAAATTTTATCGGATCTTGATAAAGATACTGTTGATTTCCAGAATAACTTTGACGACAGTTTGACAGAACCGACTGTAATGCCTACAAAAATTCCAAATCTTTTGGTGAACGGTACTTCAGGTATCGCGGTAGGTATGGCAACCAATATGGCTCCTCATAATCTTTCTGAAGCTATTGATGCAATTACTGCATATATAGATAATAGAGAAATTACCATCGATGAGCTGATGCAGCACATCATTGCTCCGGATTTTCCTACAGGAGGAATTATATACGGTTATGATGGAGTAAGAGATGCTTTCCACACAGGTAGAGGAAGAGTAGTTCTCAGAGCTAAAGTTGGTTTTGAAGAAGTACACAACAGAAATGCAATTATTGTAACTGAAATTCCTTACCAGGTCAACAAAGCTGAGATGATTGCGAGAACAGCTGAGTTGGTAAAAGATGAAAAAATTCTTGGTATCTACGAAATCAGAGATGAGTCGGACAGAAACGGAATGCGTATCGTTTATGAATTGAAAAATGATGCGATTCCGAACGTTGTTCTGAATATGTTGTATAAATATACCTCACTTCAAACGTCTTTCAGCGTAAACAATATCGCTTTGGTGCACGGAAGACCGGAACAGTTGAATTTAAAAGATATTATTCATCATTTTGTTGAGCACAGACATGAAATTATTGTAAGAAGAACTCAGTACGAGCTTAAAAAAGCTAAAGAAAGAGCTCACATCTTGGAAGGTTTCATGAAAGTGATCGGAACTCAGGATGCTTTAGATAAGGCGATTTCGATTATTCGTCACTCTTCAAATCCACAAGCTGCAAAAGAAGGTTTGATTTCTGAATTTGAGCTTTCTGATATTCAAGCACAGGCGATTCTAGACCTTCGTTTAGCTCGTCTCACAGGAATGGAGCTTGATAAGATCCGTGATGAGTACGATGCAATCATGAAAGAAATTGCTGATTTGGAAGATATTTTGGCGAATGAACCAAGAAGATTCCAGATTATTAAGGATGAATTGCTTGAAATTAAAGAAAAATACGGCGACGAAAGAAGAACTGAAATCGATTATTCAGGTGGAGAAATGTCTATCGAAGATATTATTCCGAATGAATCTGTGGTTCTTACGATTTCTCACGCAGGATATGTGAAGAGAACGTTGCTTTCAGAATATAAAATTCAAAGTAGAGGTGGTGTAGGAAATAAAGCGGCTACAACAAGAGATTCAGATTTCTTGGAGTATATCGTTTCTGCAACAAACCACCAATATATGTTATTCTTTACCGAAAAAGGAAAATGTTATTGGTTAAGAGTATTCGAAATTCCTGAAGGTTCAAAAACGGCAAAAGGAAGAGCGGTACAAAACCTTATCAATATTGAACCAGACGATAAAATCAAAGCGTATATCAGAACTAATGATTTGAAAGATGTAGATTACATCAACCAAATGAGCGTTGTAATGATTACGAAAAACGGTACAATTAAGAAAACATCTTTAGAGGCATATTCAAGACCGAGAGTAAATGGTATTAATGCTATCGAAATCAGAGAAAACGATCAGTTGCTAAGTGCATATCTTACAAATGGTGAATCTCAGATTATGATTGCTACTAAAAATGGTAAATGTATCCGTTTCCCTGAAGAAAAAGTAAGAGAAGTAGGTAGAGGATCAATTGGTGTGCGTGGAATAACAATGGAAGATAATGATGAGGTTATTGGTATGATTGTTGTGAATGATGTTGAGCGTGAAACGGTTCTTGTGGTATCTGAAAAAGGGTATGGTAAAAGAACTGCAGTAGAAGATTACAGAATTACCAACAGAGGTGGAAAAGGAGTTATCACTCTTAATATTACTGAAAAAACGGGTAATCTGATCGCTATTCAGAATGTAACTGATGAAGACGGATTGATGATTATCAATAAATCGGGTGTTGCTATCAGAATGAATATGGACGAAATGCGTGTAATGGGTAGAAATACTCAGGGTGTAAGAATGATCAATCTTAAAAAGAATGACGAAATTGCAGCCATCGCAAAAGTTGAGATGGATAAAGATGTAGAAGAGGAGTTTGAAGGAGAAGAATCTGAAGAAATCTCAACTGAAGAAAATGCTTCACCACAAACAGAAAATAATTCAGAAAATGGAAATCCGGTTGATGAAACTGAGAATTCTGATTCTGAGGAATAATTTAAATTAATTAAAATTCTTATTATGAAAAAGCTAATTTTAGGTTTAGCAATTGTTGCTTCCACTTTTGTTTTCGCACAAAAGAAAGATGCAAAAGATGTAAATGCTCAAGTTGAGGCTACTAATAAGGCAGCAATGGATGCGTATAATGCTAAAAATTATGCCGTTGCAGCACCGAAGTTTTTAGAACTTTACAATTTGTTAAAAACAAATGGTCAGGAAGATAAAACATACATGTATTATTCCGGATTGAGTTATGCATTGGCAAATAATCTTGATGAATCTATAAAAATCTATACAGATCTAGTTAATTCAGGCTATACGGGTGTTCAAACACAGTATACAGCTAAAGATAAAACAGGAAAAGTAGAAGCATTTAATAAAGATGTTTGGGAAACATTAAAAAAGACAGGTGCAAAAGATTATACCGACTTCAAAACTGAACAGACTAAAAGTGTAGAACCGGATTTGTATGAAACTTTATCAACTTTGCTTTTAAACGCTAAAAAGAACGATGAAGCTTTAGCAATTATTGAAAAAGGATTGGCAAAATATCCTAATAATGCCAAACTTAAAGAATATCAGGGTACAGCTTTGTATGCATCTGGTAAAACAGATCAGTTCATGACAAACCTGAAAGATCAGTTGGCAAAAAATCCGACTGATGCGGTTAACTGGTATAATTTAGGAGTTTTACAGTCTAAAAATCCGGCAACATTGAATGATGCGATTGCATCTTTTACAAAAGCTTTAGAAATAAACCCTAAAATGTCTAATGCACATCAGAATCTTGTTTATGCTGTGATCGGTGATGATGCTAAAGCAGTGGAGGAGATCAATGGTATCAGAAAATCAAATCCTGATAAAGCTACTGAGCTTATTGAAGCAAGAAAAGAAAGATTCAACAAAGCGCTTCCATATGCTGAAAAATGGTATCAGGCTGAACCCAATAATATTGACGCAGTAACTGTATTAAAAGATGTTTACGGAATGCTTAAAAACCAGGCTAAAGTTGCAGAACTGAAAGCTAAAGAAGCAGCACTTCAGGCAGCAGCTCCGGCAAAATAATATTTAAATTATTTGAAATATATAAAAAACCGCCTCTTTTTACAGAGGCGGTTTTTTTATTTCTTAATCACTACTTTTTTCAGCAAAGCAGAAAATATTTCCCAACTTGATACTCGAGTATCCGTTGCTCTTAATTTTGGATGAATTTATCATCGCTTTTGCCAAAACATCAGTTGGTAAAGGTTTTTGGCTTTCAAAGAGGCCAAGTTTATTGGCAAATTTTATAATTCGACTGCCCAAAACTTCCCCGGTTCTTTCAGAATCTTTTCTTTCAAGCATTCCGGGTTTGAAAATAGTAATTTTGTTGAAATGTAATTTCTTTACAGCTTCCTCAAGCTCACCCTTCATTTTTGAGTAAAAAATTTTAGATTTTGGGTTTGCACCGTATGCAGAAACCAATATATAATCGTCCACACTATTTTCTTTGGCGGCTTTTGCAAATTCGTACTGATAATCAAAATCTACTTTTCTCTGGGCTTCTTTACTTCCGGCAGCTTTTAAAGTTGTTCCAAGACACGAAAATGCAACATCACCTTTTACAAGATCTTTCCATTCGTCAGGTTTTTCAAAATTCACCACATGGGTTTTCAGCTTTTCATTTTGAATTGATAAGGGTTTTCTGACAAAAATATTCACTTCTTCAAAATCTTTATCATTGACCAACTGATTCACTAAATCTTTTCCTGTAGCGCCTGTAGCACCGATGACGAGAGCTTTCATAATAATGTGGTTTGTATGGTGGTATTTTCTTTCTTAAATTTACTAAATTTGAGATAATTATTAAAGATAAAAGATAAAAGATAAAAGATAAAAGATAAAAGATAAAAGATAAAAGATAAAAGATAAAAGATATTTTTAACTAAATTACTTATCAATTATTACTCATTATCAATTACTCATACTAAATGGATGCCAACGAAGTTTTAGATTATTGTCTTGCAAAAAAAGGAGTTACCGAAAGTTTTCCTTTTGATAACGAAACGCTTGTAATGAAAGTAGGAAAGAAAATGTTTTTGCTAATGTCATTGGAAAGACAACCTTTAAACATTAATGTAAAGACCGATCCGGAATGGAGTCTGGAACTTCGAGAACAGTATCCACAAATCACGGGAGCATTTCACATGAATAAAACACACTGGAATTCTGTTTCAGTAGACGGTTTGAAAAGAGATTTAATTTTAAAAATGATTGATCAGTCGTACGATCTGGTATTTAAATCGTTAACTAAAAAAGCGAAGGAAGAAATAGTGAATAGTTAAAACTCAAAAGCTTCCGTCAGTCTTTTATCCTCATCCAACCTCTCAACAAGCTTTTCAAGACCTTCAAATTTAATTTCCTCGTGCAGGAATTCGCGGAATTTTATGGTGATTTTTTCATCATAAATATCACCTTCGAAATCAAGAATGTAGACTTCAACCGTTAATTTTTCTCCATTAACAGTTGGGTTTGTACCAACGCTCAACATTCCTTTGTATTGCTGGTCTTTTACAAAAACTTCAACGATGTATGCTCCTTTTTTCGGTAAGAGTTTGATATTTTCAGTTTCGATATTCGCTGTAGGATAACCAATCGTTCTACCCAATTTTTTCCCATGAACAACAATTCCCGAAACAGAGTAGGAGTAACCCAACATTTCATTAGCCTCTAAAATATTACCATTCAACAAAGCATTTCTTACTTTAGTTGAGCTGATATTATTTTCGTGGATGTTAATGGCTTCCATTTGCTCAACTTCAAAATTCAATTCTTTCGAAAGTTTTTGTAGCAATTCAAAATTTCCACTTTTATTTTTACCAAATGAATGATCGTAGCCAATGATTAAAAATTTTACATTTAATTTATCAACTAAGATCTGACGTACAAATTCTTCACCCGTAAGATTACGAAACTCATCGTCAAATTCTTTCAAGAATAAGTTTTGTATATCATATCGAGCCATCAGTTCAGTTTTTTCATCCAATGTATTGAGAAGCTTTAAATCTTCCTCAGGATTAAAAACAAATCTCGGATGTGGCCAAAAGGTAAGAATTGCAGTCTCTAAATTGTTTTCAGAACTTACCTTTGCCAATTCGTCTATTATACTTTTATGACCGAGATGCACTCCGTCAAACATTCCTAAAGATAAAGCTAAAGGTTTATGAGCTTGATAATCGCTAAAATTTCTGAAAACTTTCAAGACAAAAAATTTTGACTGCAAATATAAACATAATGTAACAATGTATCAACGGAATAGTGTAACAATGTTTTTTTGAAGAAATTCACTCTCAAATCGATGGATTGTAGCGTTGGTAAATTTGTAAAAAAGCATGATAAAAATCTTTTTTTTAGCAATTGCAGGTTTATGAAGAATCATTATATTTGCACCAAGAAAAAATTTAGCAATGGCAAACCAAATTAAAGGAAAAATTTCTCAAATTATTGGTCCTGTAATCGATGTAGTTTTTACAAATGTAGAGGCTATTCCAAGTATTTATGATGCGTTGGAGATTACAAAAGAAAACGGTGAAAAAGTAGTATTAGAAGTAGAACAGCATATTGGTGAAGATACAGTAAGATGTATCGCAATGGATGCAACTGATGGTCTTAAAAGAGGTCAGGATGTGATTGGATACGGTAATCCTATTACAATGCCAATTGGTGACGCTGTAAACGGAAGACTTTTCAACGTTGTAGGTGACGCTATTGATGGGCTTCAGAATATTTCTAAGGAAGGTGGTCTTCCTATTCACAGACCAGCTCCGAAATTTGATCAGCTTTCAACTTCTGCAGAAGTTTTATTTACAGGTATTAAAGTAATCGACTTAGTTGAGCCTTATGCAAAAGGAGGTAAAATTGGTTTGTTCGGAGGTGCAGGTGTAGGTAAAACAGTATTGATCCAGGAGTTGATTAATAATATTGCAAAAGGACATGGTGGTCTATCTGTTTTTGCCGGAGTAGGTGAAAGAACGAGAGAAGGAAATGACCTTTTGAGAGAGATGTTAGAGTCAGGTATTATTAAATACGGTGATGATTTCATGCACTCTATGGAAAACGGAGGTTGGGATCTTTCTAAAGTAGATTTGGAAGTGATGAAAGATTCAAAAGCTGCATTCGTTTTCGGACAGATGAACGAGCCACCTGGAGCAAGAGCAAGAGTAGCACTTTCTGGTCTTACTTTAGCTGAATACTACAGAGATGGTGGTGAGACAGGACAAGGTAGAGACGTATTGTTCTTCGTAGATAACATTTTCCGTTTTACACAGGCTGGTTCTGAAGTATCTGCACTTCTTGGTCGTATGCCTTCTGCGGTAGGTTATCAACCAACATTGGCATCTGAAATGGGTGCGATGCAGGAAAGAATTACTTCAACTAAAAATGGTTCAATTACTTCAGTACAGGCGGTTTACGTACCTGCGGATGACTTAACTGACCCGGCTCCTGCAACTACGTTTGCTCACTTAGATGCTACAACAGTATTAGATAGAAAAATTGCTTCATTAGGTATTTATCCGGCAGTAGATCCATTGGCTTCTACGTCAAGAATTTTGGCTCCGGAAATTATCGGTGAAGAGCATTATAACTGTGCTCAGAGAGTAAAAGAAATTCTTCAGAGATACAAAGCGTTGCAGGATATTATCGCAATCTTAGGTATGGAAGAACTTTCTGAAGAAGATAAATCAGTAGTTTACAGAGCTAGAAAAGTTCAGAGATTCTTGTCTCAGCCTTTCCACGTAGCTGAACAGTTTACAGGTATTCCCGGATCTTTAGTAGATATTAAAGATACCATCAAAGGATTTACAATGATCATGGATGGTGAATTGGATCACTTACCAGAAGCTGCTTTCAACTTGAAAGGAACAATCGAGGAAGCGATCGAAGCCGGACAAAAAATGTTAGCTGATAACGCTTAAAAATAATTAAAAATTTGAGATTTGAAATTTGAGATTCGATAAGCAATTTCAAATTTCAAGCATCAAATTTCAAATTTGTTTCTATGAATATAAAAATTTTAACACCAGAATACGTAGTTTTTGAAGGAGAAGTAGACTCAGTGTTATTGCCTGGAAAAAATGGTGAATTTCACATCATGAAAAACCACGCAGGAATTGTTTCTTCTTTATCAGCAGGTAAAGTAAAGCTTTTTGCTAAATCTGTGGATGAGACTTTTGCTAAAAACTTTACACAGGAAAACGAAAAGGAAGGTTCTGTATATGCTTATCCGATCAAGAGCGGTGTTGTGGAATTTAATCATGATAAAGGAATTATCCTTTGTGAATAGTTACTAAATAGCTAAATATATTTTCAAGAAAGGTGTAACTTTGTTACACTTTTTTTATGCTTTGTAAAAATCTGATTTTATGAAAAGAAATTTAATCATGTTCTTTACAGTTTTGAGCTTTTTTCTAAACGCTCAGTTAATTAAAACGAAGAGGGGCATTGTTAGTTTAGACGGAATTCATGTTGCAAAAATCTCTAACAAATCCGGGCAATATACTTTTATGGATCTGAAGGAAACTCCGATTTTTACAATGGAATTCGTTGATAAAAGTGTAGTAGATTCTGTACGAGATAGTTATGTAAAGCTAAATCGTGTTTACAACCGGGATAAAATTTTAGATATGGATTATATTTCGCCATCTGCATTTTCTGGGGATGAAAAATCGGCGGTTTATACCTGTATCAAAGGTCTGAAGATTATTGATGAAAGAGGAATTAATATTAAAAATTTGGATGAGCTTTTCAAAAATATGCCGAAACGTAAGCTCGATACCAAAACCAAAGAAGCGTATACAACCCGAACAAAAATTGACAAGCTGAATATTACCGTTAATAACGTAGGTGAAATTTTGAGTAACGGTGTTCCTGTCGGATATTTCACAAATTTACCTGTAAGTTTCGGCGCAGACGATACAATTTCAGACAAATCTTTTATAGACATCGAAATCTATGATGCTAAAAGTAAACTGGTTGGGCGATACAGCACAACAACCAAAAGAATTACAACAGCTGGAGGAAAAGTTTTTACTTTATACAGAGAAATGTCTGGTCGTGCTTCAATTCTAAAATTTCCGACTTACAAAGCACTTGCAGAGAGAATGGCAATTTTAGATCCGAATTTTATTAAAATCAGAGAAAAAGTAGAAGTCGGAGAAGTTGTAAAAGATGGTGTCGAAAAAGATAAAAAATAATTGTATAATTAGATTTCCATAGGAACGGGCTTTAGCCCGTTTGTAATTAAAAAATTTTCAACGGCTTTAGCCAAAATCTAAAAATATAAAATCCTGAAATTGTTATCAGGATTTTTTCGTAAAATTTGTCATTCCAGAAATCGAAACTTAAATTTTATAATACTATTGCCGAGATCCTATCGAATGATAAACTAAACAACTTTTAAATTTTTGAGAGCTTATATAAGTGAAACGGCTTTGTGTAACTTAAAAAATAAATATTTATTAAAAACTTTGTGGACTTTGCGTTAAAATAGAATTTATATAAATATCTAATATTCAATCAATTGATGTTGATAAATAAATTTACAAACTCAAAATAATTCCGTTCTCCTTTAGTTGTTGTATTGGTTTTGAAAACCAGAATAATTCAAAATCATCAAAATATTCTTCAAAGCTATTCTTAAGTTGCTGAAGCGTAATACGTTTTGGATTTTCAAAAGTATTTTCAGAGATAATTTTTATCAACCAATCTGCTTTTTCCTGCTCTAATTCAATTTTAGCAATATTCGTTTTTAAATGGAACGTAATTCTCGTGTACGCCCAAGAGTTAAGTTTTTTTGTTTTTATGTAATTCTCAGCGATTACGTTTTTAGCTAAAAAAACAATTTTAGAATTTGCTTTAAAACTAAATTGATCTTCATTCAGAAGACTGTCGTGAATATAATCCGGGTGAATTGTAGTTTTTGGAATTTTAAAATCAAACCAATCTTGTAGTGGAATTTCAAAATTAATTCCATGCATATAATTGAAAAGCGATTTTTTTAAACCAAAACTAAATTTTCCGTGATCGATTCCGGTTTTATCTCTGAAGTCAATATCATTGTTGGCAAACTTTATTTCCTGTTTTAGCGGGATTACTCCGAACTCTTCAGGATTTTGTCCAACCGGAGAATGTGCGGTCATTGCAAACTGGTGCCAAAAACCACTTTGCAAAATTCCCATTTCGAAAAGCTGACGAACCATTTCCAAAGAATCCACCGTTTCCTGAACAGTCTGAGTCGGGTAGCCATACATTAGATAGGCATGAACCATAATTCCTGCTTCGGTAAAATTTCTTGTCACTCTCGCAACCTGATCTACCGAAACTCCTTTGTCAATTAATTTTAACAACCGATCACTCGCAACTTCCAATCCACCAGAAACGGCAACACAGCCGGAAAGTTTTAGTAAAAAACATAAATCCTGAGTGAAGCTTTTTTCAAAACGAATATTCGTCCACCAGGTTACGACCAGATTTCTTCGTAAAATTTCTAAAGCAACTTCACGCATCAAGGCAGGGGGAGCCGCTTCATCTACAAAATGAAATCCTGTTTCGCCGGTTGTTTTTATGAGTTCTTCCATTCTGTCAACCAAAATCTTGGCAGAAATGGGTTCGTATATTTTGATATAATCTAAAGAAATATCGCAGAAAGTACATTTTCCCCAATAGCAACCATGCGCCATGGTAAGTTTATTCCATCTTCCGTCGCTCCACAAACTGTGCATCGGATTGGCAATTTCTATAACGGAAATGTATTTATCTAATTGTAAATCAGTATAATCGGGAGTTCCAATGTCCGATTGTTTATAATCATGTCTTGTAGAATTATTTTTATAAACAACTTCCTGATTTTCAATAAGAAATGTTCTTTTAAACTTAGATTCTTGGCTTGGCCCAGAAAAACAAACATTTTCATACACCAATTCAATCGGAAGTTCACCGTCGTCAAGAGTAATAAAATCAAAAAACTCGAAAACCCTTTGGTCTTTAATTTCTCTTAATTCAGTATTTGGGAAACCGCCACCCATTGCCGTCTTGATGTACGGATAATTTTCCTTAATAAATTTTGCTGAACGAAAAGCAGAATATAAATTTCCCGGAAACGGAATCGAAAAGCATACTAATTTTGGCTGAACCAATTCTAATTTTTCATGAAGAATCTTTAAAGTAAAATCATCAATAAAAGTATGCTCACTTTGTAATTTATGATACAATTCATCAAAAGTATTGGCACTTTTCCCCAATCTTTCGGCATATCTGCTGAATCCGAAATCGGAATCTACGTTTTCAACAATATAATCAGATAAATCTTCTAAATATAAGGTAGCCAGATGTTTAGCTTTATCCTGAAGTCCCATATTTCCGAAGGCAAATTCCATATCATCAAGCTGATTAAATCGGGAGGCTTCGGGAAGAAAATTCATCGAACAAATCTGTCTTGCCAAGGTAGGATTTTTGTTCTGAAGAAATGAAATTACCTGATCGATGGTTTTTAAGTATTCTTCTCTTAAAGCAAAAATTCGTTGTGAATTTTCTGAAACATTTTGTACATCAATTTCTTTATCAAAAATTCTCTGAATACCTTTTTTGGAAAATAATTCCAAAATAACATCAATCCCTAAATCTATCTGATAGCTTGAAATATTTTTGGTGTTCAGAAAACCTTTGATATAAGCTGTCGCCGGATAAGGAGTGTTGAGCTGCGTAAAAGGCGGAGTGATCAGAAGAATGTCTTTCAAAAGAAAATTTTTACAAATTTATTTTAATATGTGATGAATCTGCTTTCAGTTTTAATAAATTTTTGCCACGAATTCACAAATATAAGATTCGTGGATTCGTGGCAAATATAATTATCAAGAAATTTTGATCAGTCTTTAAATTTCTTTGAAACTTAGACCTTGTTCTGATAACAATTGCTTTTCCTGATCTTTGTAATATCCGCTAACCAGTTTATCGTGAATTGCTTCGAAGGCAGCCAATGTTTCATTGATTTCTGAATCTGTATGTGAAGCTGTAGGAATTAGTCTAAGTAAAATCATTCCTTTAGGTATTACAGGGTAAACCACTACAGAGGTGAAGATTCCGTAATTTTCTCTAAGATCTTTTACCAGTAAAGTCGCTTCCACCGGAGTTCCCTGCATCATTACCGGAGTTACACAAGTATTGGTATCACCGATGTTGAAACCTCTTTCTTTAAGTCCGTTTTGTAATTTATTGGTATTTTCCCAAAGTTTAGCTTTGATTTCTGGTCTTGTTCTTAGCAATTCTAATCTTTTTAAACCTCCGATTACCATTGGCATTGTTAAAGATTTAGCAAAAATCTGAGATCTTAAGTTGAATTTCAAATATCTTATGATTTCTTTATCTCCTGCAATGAAAGCCCCAAAGCCAGCCATTGATTTTGCAAAAGTTGAGAAATAAACATCAATCTGATCCTGACATCCTTGCTCTTCTCCGGCTCCGGCTCCTGTTTTACCGAGTGTTCCGAACCCATGAGCGTCGTCAACTAAAAGTCTGAATTGATATTTTGATTTAAGGTCACAGATTTCTTTTAGTTTACCTTGTTGACCTCTCATTCCGAAAACTCCTTCAGTAATAACCAAAATACCACCACCTGTTTCTTCAGCTACTTTTGTTGCTCTCTGAAGATTTTTTTCAAGACTTTCGATATCATTATGTCTGTAAGTAAATCTTTTACCAGCATGAAGCCTTACACCGTCTACAATACAAGCGTGAGAATCTACATCGTAAACAATGACATCATTTCTGCTTACCAAAGCATCGATGGTAGAAACCATCCCCTGATAACCAAAGTTTAATAAATATGCGGATTCTTTTTGCACGAATTCTGCCAGTTCTTTCTCCAACTGCAAATGCTGATGCGTTTCACCGGACATTGCTCTTGCACCCATGGGATAAAACATTCCGTATTCTGCTGCAGCTTTAGCATCTGCTTCCAAAACTTCAGGATGATTACACATTCCCAGGTAATCATTGGCACTCCAGAAAATCACTTCTCTTCCCTGAAACTGCATTCTCGGACCGATAGGACCTTCTAATTTCGGGAAAATAAAATACCCTTCACCATAATCTGCAAACTGTCCCAGAGGCCCTGGATTTTCTTTTATTCTTTCAAAAATATCCAACATTATATTCGTAATTTTTAAGTAAAAAAGCCTTTTGTGAATGACAAAAAAGGCTTGCTTTGTATTTTTTTAAATCGTTATTTGATGATTTCTGTTTTGAAAACTTCATCATAATTGTGGAAACAATTATTAACGAAACCTTGTTCAGCCATCCATTTATCACTATAAACTTTAGTGATGTATCTTGAGCCATGATCAGGATAGATCAAAACAACAAGATCATTTTCGTTAAACTGATGCGAATTGGCGTATTGCATCAATCCCTGAGTAACCGCACCAGTTGTGTAACCACCCATAATCGCTTCTTTCAATGCAATTTCTCTGGTTCTGTAAGCAGACATTTCGTCATTTACTCTTACAAATTCATCGATTTTATCAAACAAAAGGGCAGAAGGAATTAAATTTTTTCCCATTCCTTCGATTTGATAAGGATGTACATCTTCTTTATGAATTTCTCCTGTTTCATGATAGCTTTTCAGAATGGATCCGTCTGCATCGACCCCAATGATTTTAATATCAGGGTTTTTCTCTTTCAAAAATTTTGCAGAACCGGATAGAGTTCCACCAGTTCCTGTACAAGCAAAAAGGTGAGTTATTTTACCTTGTGTCTGTTCCCAGATTTCAGGACCTGTCGTCTGATAATGTGCATCAATATTCAATTCGTTGAAGTATTGATTGATATATACAGAATTAGGTGTTTCAGCAGCAATTCTCTTTGCTACCTCATAATATGATCTTGGGTCATTCGCAGGTACATTCGCAGGACATACATAGACTGTAGCACCAAGAGCTTTCAGATAAGCAATTTTCTCAGGTTTTGTTTTGTCGCTCACTGCCAAAATACATTTATATCCTTTAATGATACAAACCATAGCCAGTGAAAAACCTGTATTTCCGGAAGTGGTCTCTACAACTACAGAATCTTCCTTTAATAAACCTTTTTTCTCAGCGTTTTCTATAATATGAAGTGCGATTCTATCTTTAGTGGAATGTCCAGGATTATATGATTCTAACTTGGCATAAATGGTTGCAGGAATTTCTTTTGTTACGGTATTAAGTTTTACCAAAGGAGTGCTCCCAATCAAGCCAAGAATATTATCGTAAACATTACTCATTATTTGTTATTTTTCAATAAAAATCTGTCCGCAAAAATACAAAAAAATAAATAATTTTTGAACTTTTAGTCAATTATAAGTTGGCTAATTATATAAATACGTGATTTATTTTTACTTTCAGCCAACGGAAGCCGACAAAAAGCACGCCAAATTTTTTAAATTTTGTTAAAAACAATATAAACTAATCTAAAAACCTTATTTTCGCATAATTGATTTTATTATATGAAAAACTGGACTTTTAGGCAATGGAACACCGTTCTCGGATGGGTGACTTTCGTCATTGCATTTTTCACGTACTTATCGACCATAGAACCCAATTTTAGTTTTTGGGATTGCGGTGAATACATTTCTTCGGCAGTAAAATTAGAAGTAACGCACGCTCCGGGAGCCGCTTTATTTCAGATCGTGGGAGCAGTAGCTGCCATTTTTGCTTTTGGGAAGGGTGAAAATTATTCAATCGTTATCAATGCAATGTCTGCATTATTCAGCGCATTTACTATTTTGTTTCTGTTCTGGACGATTACTCATTTTGTGAGAAGACTTCTGAACAAAGATTTTGAAGAAATCACAAAACATCAGGAGATTTCCATTCTTTTTGCGGGACTTATCGGCTCTTTATGTTTTACCTTTTCAGATACATTCTGGTTTTCTGCGGTAGAAGGTGAAGTTTACTCGATGGCGTCGATGTTTATTGCGCTTTTAGTTTGGTTAATCACTAAATGGGAAAACGAATATCTTGAGAAAGACAGCGAAAGATGGATTATTTTGATCTTCTTTATTCTTGGACTTTCTGTCGGGGTTCACATGATGTGTATGTTGGCAATACCTGCTGTTTGTTTAGTATATTATGCAAGAAATTATACCTTTACTTGGAAAAATTTCCTCTGGGCAAACCTCATTACTTTAGGTATTTTAATTATTGTATTTAAAATTATTTTCCCGGTAATCATGTCATTATTCGGAAAATTAGAAATATTCTTCGTGAATGGTTTAGGTCTTCCTTTCCACTCAGGAACGATTGCAGGATTCATTATTATGGTTGCTCTTTGCTATTTCATTATAAAATATGCAAGACAGGCAAAAAGAAATATTTATCAGACTGTAGCTTTATCGGTTGTTTATATGATAATCGGTTTTTCTTGCTGGATGGTTATTCCGATCAGGGCAAATGCAAACCCGCCGATGAACCTTAACGATCCGGATACTGCCATCGGAATGCTTGATTATTACAACAGGGAACAATATGGTGACTGGCCGACAATTTACGGACAAAACTATACAGCATTTCTTGATGCAAACGGAATTCAGAAAAATGAAGACGGAAGCTTTAAAACAACAAAAACAGGAGAAGTTTACGAAAAAGACGAAAAAACAGGAACGTACAGAAAAACAAGTGAGCGTTTTAATTATGTTTTCGATAAATCTCATGTGAGCTTAATGCCGAGAATGTTCAACGATGATAAAGATGTAATGGCAAATTACATTTCTATGTACGGAGCACCGGATTTTCAACTTAATTATGCCAATGAAGATGTTGCAGACAGCCCTGAAGCTAAGCAGATTTTTGATGAATTAAGAACTAAATACGAAGACGGGTCGATCACAGCTGCAGATTATCTTCAGGTGAGACCTTATAATCTGATTACTGTACAAAAGCCTTCTTTTATGCAGAATATGGATTATTTTATCTCTTTCCAAAATGGATATTATTTCTTAAGATATTTGATGTGGAACTTTGTAGGAAGACAAAACGACCTTGAAGGGCACAGTGAAAATACACAAGGAAACTGGATTTCCGGAATTGCACCTATCGATAACGCACTTTGGGGAAATCAGGATGCAATGCCAGCGAAATTTAAAAATGAAAGTACCGTTGCATTCTTCTTTTTACCTTTGATTTTGGGAGTTTTGGGATGTTATTTCCAATTTAGCCGAGATTTCGGAAGATTTTATGCAATTCTTTCATTATTTATTTTAACAAGTGTCGGAATTGTTTTCTACACCGGGGTAAAACCATTTGAACCAAGAGAAAGAGACTACGCAATGGTCGGCTCATTCTATGCCTTTGCGATATGGATTGGTATGGGAGCGGCAGCAATTCTTTGGTTTTTGCAGTCTAAAGTAAAATCAAACGGAGCAAATATTGCATTCGGAGCCATTTTGTTGGGAGTTCCTTTGATGATGGGCTTCCAGAACTATAATGTTCATGACAGAAGCAACAGATATACTGCTTATGATTATTCTTATTCAGTATTAAAATCATTACCGAAAGAAGATATTTTATTTGTTTATGGTGATAACGATACGTATCCAGTTTGGGCAATGCAGGAAACTGAAAGATTCCGTGATGACGTGAAAGTGGTTAACTTCACATTGCTTTCAACCCCTTGGAATATCGATCAGGTAAAAAGAAAAACATACAATGCAAATGCAATTCCTAGTCAGCTTAGTCACGAAGATTATAGAGATGGTGTGAATGACCAGATCTATCTGATGAAAAATAACGACTGGAAAAACATTATAGCAAACCTTCAGGAGGCCGGAGCTCCGGAATCGATGATGGCGCCGTTCCAGAAATATCTTACTCAGGATTCGATGACTTTAAAAGAAGCGATGGATTTTATTAAAATTAAATCTCCTGAAAAAGATGAAGTTTTAAAAATGATCTTCGGTGAAGAACGTTACGAAAAATACAACTTCTTACCTGTAAATAAATTTGTAATTCCTGTAAACAAGGCAAATGCTGTAAAAGCTGGAATCATAAGTGCTGCAGATCTTCCGAATACTGTTGATCAGATTGTGGTAGACTATAAAGCAGGGACTTTATATAAGAACAATCTGATGATGTTTGATATTCTGGCAAACTTCGACTGGAAAAGACCAATCAACTTCTCATCAGGCGGTGTTTATGATAAAGAAAATATTTTCTACCTGGAAGAATATCTTCAGTTTGACGGATTCAGTTACAGATTGGTTCCGATTCGTACGCCAAGAAGTGCAGATGGAGAAATGGGAAGAGTAGATGCAAATTCTTTATACAACGTGGTGAAAAATTTCAAATGGGGTAATTTTAAAGATTTAAATGTACATTTCGATGAAACTGCTACTTCAAATATCATGAGCTACAGAAGTTCAGCAAGCAGAGCAGCAGCAGCTTTAGCATTATCAGGACAAAAAGCAAAAGCGATTGAGCTTCTTGATCTTGCTTCAAGAGAAATTCCTGCCGAAAAATACAATGATCCTCGTTCATTGAGCTCTATGGTTTACGGATATATTATTGCAGGGCAGGAACAAAAAGCATTGAAACTTGCAGAAGTTCTTAAAAAAGGTATTTTCGAAGAATATGATTATTATCTTTCATTAAGCAAATCTGAGCAACGATTTGCAGGAAGCCAGATGAGATCGAAACCGATGGAATATTCGCTTGTTGTAAGTTCGGTTACGGATGCTTACAAAAAGCTTGGACAAGACAACAAAGCTTACGCTTACCTTGTGAAGTCTATTGAGCCAATCGATAAAAAGTTCAATGTATTCATCAAAGATCTTCAGCAATTAGGCAAAGAAAAAGCGATGAAAGAATCTGAAAATGTTCAGAAGATTACTCCTTTCTACCAATATTTATTTGATGTGATGGAACCTTTTGATTCTACTTACTCAAAAGAAAAAGAAGATCAGATCACAACGGCAATTATCAAAGCAACACAATAAAATCAATACTAAAACGGAACTTCGGTTCCGTTTTTTTATGTTGATATTCCTGAAATTTAGGATTATATTTGTCAACTAAAAAACGCACAATGGCTGAAGCTCAACACAGGAATCTCCCAATCTACGCTGTATTCTTTGCAATTATTGCAAAACTTTATTTTTTATTGACGCATCACATTCAGGAAGACGCTTTTATTACCTGGAGAGTTGCCCAGAATTTAATGGATTACGGAGTGATCGGTTTCAACGGAGATACCAAAATTTCAGCTTCTACAACACATTTGTACGTATTTGTTTCTTATATTTTCAATCTGATTTTTGGCAAAGAAAATTTTATAGAGCCGCTGCTTATTTTTAATACAACGCTGTTTACAATTGGTAGCCTACTTCTGTCTCATGTTTTGTTTAAAAACAATTGGCACAAAGCAATTTTCATTTTATTATTCGGACTTTTACCGCCATCCATCAAGATTTCAATTCTCGGAATGGAATATGGAATTCTGTTCTTTCTTGAAATGACATTATTATACTACGGTTTTAAAAAAGAGAAAAAATGGGCTTTTCTTTTGCTTCCGGCTTTCATTTTATTTACCAGAATCGATACGATGATCTTTCTAGGGATTATATTTTTAGTAGATATTTTCTGGAACAGGAAAATCAGATGGAGCTACATTTTGGGTGGGATTTTAGGCGTTGCGATCTGTGTTTCATTCAATTGGTTTTATTTTGGCGAATGGGTAAATAATACGATTGTTGCTAAAAAACTGGCTTATGACCAGACTTTCACAATGCAGCAGAATTTTGAATATTTTAAATTAAACTATGGGAACTTCTGGGGAATGCTGAAGCTGTCCGGAAATTTCAATCCAATCACAATTGTTATTTTACTTTTTGAACTGCTTTGTTTTATTTATTTAATCAGACAGAGAGAAAAAAGAAACTATTTTTTATGGATTATTTTTCTTTTCGCATGGTCGAAACAGGTCATTTTTATTTCACAAAAAAGCCTTTTCGATTGGTATTATTGGGTTCCGCAGATTTTACTTTTCGTTCCGGTTTTGATCTTTGTTTTAGAACAGAAAGTAAAAAGAAATCTTTGGCTGACTTTATTGATTTTAATTTATATTTTACCAATGTTAGCGTTCCAGACAATACATTCTATCGCAACAGGAAACGGAGAATGGAATTACAGAAGATCAATCGGAATATTTTTAAATCTTTATGAAAAAGATAAAAAACAGTGGGTTTTGCTTGAGCCTGCTGGTTATGTTCCGTATTTCTCAGGATTAAAAACAATTGATGAAGTAGGTCTCGTTGATAAGCAAATTCAGGAAGAAATTAAAAAAGACAAACCCAACTACTGGATAAATACCGTTAAAAACCGAAAACCAAAATATTTACTTTCCTATAGAAATCTTTTCGAAGGTTCTGATGCCGAATATTATAAAACACATTACAGACTCCTGAATGAATTCAGAATTAAAGATCATCTGAAAAGCGAATATCCGGTTTTAGAAAAAATTTATAAACTGAAACCTTCAGGAACAGACTATAATTTGTACGAAAAAATAAAGAAATAATTGGCTGGAAGATGGATGTCGGATGCTGGAAGTTTACAGCTTGATGTATATTTTCTTTCTAAAATTCTAATTCTAAAACACTCTACCTAAATCTCAACCTAACCTCATGAAATACTGTGCTTTTCTCCGCGGCGTCAATGTAAAAGGAACCAACATGAAAATGGCAGATGTCTGTCAGGTTTTTAAGGATGCCGGAATGGAAAATGTAAGTTCTGTTTTAGCTTCCGGAAATATTGTTTTCGGTTCTGACAAAAATGCAGAAGAATTGAAAGTTATTCTTGAAAAGGCAATGTCTGAATATTTTAATTACGAAGCATTTCTTTTTGTAAAAAATTCAGAGCAAACAGAATTATTCTGGACTCAAAATCCTTTTGAAAAAAATGTTGATTTTCATATCTACGCTTTTGTAGGAAACGAGTGTGTGGAAGATATTCTGATGAAAGAATTTGAAAACGCAACGAAAACAGAAAACGAAAAAGCAGAGATCGTCAGCAATATATTTTATTGGCAGGTTCCGAAAGGTAGTACATTAGATTCAAACTTTGGAAAGGTTTTAGGCAAAAAAAGTCTGAAAGATCAGTTTACCAGCAGAAATATCAATACTTTTGAGAAGATTTTTAAAAAGTTTTAATTAAATTCTGTCACCAATTGACAGATTACCTTCAATTTAGTATAAAAAGTTAAAAAAATCTGCGCAATCTGTTTAATTTGCGACAAACCGACAAAGAATTTTTACAAAATAAATTCAATCCAAAAGATCAAAACTATTATAACCATTGTCTGTTAAAGATTTCGGATTTCCGAACTTTCTCAGTATTTTTACTCAACTTTTAATTAAAATAAAAATGATCCAACATTTAGACAACATACACCACAAAGATTCAAAAAATTTTTTCCTGATTGCCGGTCCTTGCATTATTGAAGGCGAAGATATGGCATTGAGAATTGCTGAAAAAGTAATTGAACTAACGAATAAATTCAATATTCCTTATATATTTAAAGGAAGTTTTAAAAAAGCAAATAGAAGCAGAGTAGATTCTTTTACGACAATCGGCGAAGAGAAATCTCTGGAAATCCTTAAAAAAGTAGGGGAGACTTTTAATATTCCTACGACTACAGATATTCATGAAAATGAGCACGCTGCTTTGGCTGCACAATATGTGGATGTTCTTCAGATTCCTGCTTTTTTGGTTCGTCAGACAGATCTTTTGGTCGCTGCAGCTGAAACAGGAAAATGTGTCACCTTGAAAAAAGGGCAATTCCTTTCTCCGGAATCGATGAAATTTGCTGTTCAGAAAATAACAGATTCAAACAATGAAAAAGTAGCGATTATCGAAAGAGGAAATTCTTTCGGATATACAGATCTGATTGTAGATTACAGAGGAATTCCTACAATGAGAAACTACGCTCCGGTAATTTTGGATGTAACGCATTCTCTGCAACAGCCCAACCAAAGCTCAGGAGTTACGGGAGGAAGACCGGATCTTATCGAAACCGTTGCCAAAGCAGGAATTGCAGTCGGAGCAGACGGAATTTTCATCGAAACGCACCCAACTCCTGAAACGGCACTTTCTGACGGAGCCAATATGTTAAGATTAGATTTATTGGAAGATTTATTACAAAAACTCACAAGAGTTAGAGAATCTATACTATAATTGTTAAAAAATACTTAATTTTAGAAATTCTAAATAATTCCTTTTGAAAAAACTAGTTTTACCACTAAGCCTTATAGTACCGGTTTTAGTATTCTCTCAATCAAGAAAAAGAGATACCACAACGACAAGGGTTACCAATATTGAGGAAGTTGTTTTCCAGAAAAAAGTCACCGGGAGAACAAACGACGTTACCGCAGTAAGAATTTCAGCTAAAGATGCTCAGAATGTTTCGAGTATTTCGGGCGGTGTGGAAGGTTTGCTTAAAACGCTTCCGTCTGTCAACTCCAATACCGAGCTTTCTTCACAATATATGGTACGTGGTGGAAACTATGACGAAAACCTTATCTACATTAATGATATTGAAATTTACAGGCCTTTCCTGATCAGAAATTCTCAACAGGAAGGTTTAAGTATCATCAATCCGGATATGGTTTCTACAGTCAACTTTTCTGCGGGAGGCTTTGAACCAAGATATGGTGATAAAATGTCTTCAGCTTTGAATATTTATTATCGTGAACCTAAAAAGTTTGAACTTTCCGGAGAAGCTAGTTTAATCGGAGGAAGATTGACAACAGGTTTTGCAACAGGAAAAGAAGATGAAAACGGAAATAAAAAATTTACCGCTTTATTTTCAGGAAGATACAGAAATACCAATCTGGTTCTGAATACTTTAAATGAAGATACCGATTTTAATCCGGTTTATTATGATTTTCAGTCATATCTGAATTATCATGTAAACAGCAAACTTTCATTATCATTCATCGGATATTACTCTAAGAATGATTACGAAATGTTTCCTAAAGAAAGAAGTGTTGATTTCGGGACGATAAATCAGCCGATCAATCTTTCTGTTTTTTATAATGGTAAAGAAAATGACCAGTATAAAAATATGATGGGTACGGTTTCTGCAAATTATAAAGCTTCCGATAAATGGAGGTTTACATTGGATAGTTTTGCGTATCAGAATCGTGAAAGAGAATATTATTCTATTGCTTCGAGCTATATTTTGCAGACTTTCGATCCGATTACAGGAAACCCGATTACTTCTTATGACGTGGGCGGACAAATCGAACATGCAAGAAACGATTTATTTGTAAGAACTTATGGTGCACAGTTCAGAACACGTTTTTCACCTAATGTAAATACCGATATCGAATTAGGTTTTAAATATGAAAAAGAAAATCTTCAGGATTTAACAAACGAATGGAAGCTTGTAGATTCTTCTGGTTACAGCACACCAAGACCAATTGATGATCCGAGATTTCCTGATGCATCAGATTTAGATTTATTCTACAGTATTGCCGGAAACAATCACATTGAGCCAACGAGATTATCGGCTTATGCACAATATTCTCAGAAGTTTTTCTGGGGCGCAAGTAAAGTTTTGGTAAATGGTGGTGCAAGAATTGCCCATTGGAGTTTTAATAATGAAACGATTTTCTCACCAAGAGCCCAGTTTGCGATCAAACCTGATTGGGATTCCGAAATGTGGTTCAGGTTATCTGGAGGAATTTATTATCAGGCGCCTTTCTACAAAGAAATAAAGGATCTGAATGGTAATTTTAATCCGAACATTAAATCTCAAAGATCAATACAGGCAATTTTAGCTAATGAATATGAATTTGAGTTTGAAGACAGACCATTTAAATTAACGACGGAATTATATTACAAAAAAATGGATAACCTGATTCCGTATTATATGGATAATGTAAGAATCCGTTATTCAGGAAAAAATAATGCTACCGGTTATGCTTACGGTATTGATACAAGATTATTCGGAGAGTTTGTTCCGGGGGTAGATTCTTGGCTTTCTGCAAGTTATGCGAGAGTTTATGAAAATATTGATGACAGGGGAAATATTCCGAGACCTACAGATCAAAGATTCAGATTTGCAATGTTCTACCAGGATTATATGCCGAGATTCCCGCAAATGCGTGTAAATCTTACGTTAACTTATGCAATGGGATTGCCAAACGGAGCTCCGGTTTTCACAGATCCTTATCAGTATCAGAAAACTTTGCCTTCATACAAAAGGGTAGATTTAGGACTTTCTTATGCATTTGTAGATGCAAAAGAGAAAAAGCAAACGTACGGTTTTCTTAGTAATTTTGAAGAGCTGACTTTAGGAGTTCAGGTTTTCAATGCATTTAATATCAACAATACGGTGGCCAATCAATGGATTACCGATGCCAATACAAGTTTGATGTATCCTGTTCCGGTGCGTTTGACGGGAAGATTCTTTAATGTAAAATTAGAATTTAAAATAAAATAATATTTAATGCCACGAATGCACGAATGATTTTGAGATGGAGTAATCAAACATTTGTGCATTCGTGGCATTTTTAAAAATAATAATTTGCTAAATTAAAAATGAAAAAACATATTATTACTTTTTTGTTTTCAATATTTACCTTTTTGTCGGTAACTGCGCAGGCTAAAACAAATCCTCAACTATCAAAACTATATCAGAATTATATTGCTATAAAATCTGCCTTAGCGTCTGATGATTTTAAGAAAACGTCAATTGCAGCCGGAGAATTTATGAAAACAGCTTCTTCGATAAATTCAAAATCTTTGGATGAGAAAAAGCTGAACGCTTTAAAATCTGATGCGAAAACAATTTCTTTGGCAAAAAATATTGAAGCGCAGAGAAAACCTTTTTATAAATTATCTGAAGTCATGATTTCTATTGCTCACGAAAATAAAATTTCAGACAAAACCATTTTCGTACAGTATTGTCCGATGGCAAAAGGAAGTTGGCTGAGTAATGAAAAACAGATTATCAATCCATATTATGGAAGTTCAATGCTAAAATGTGGCTCTGTAAAATCTGAAATAGAATAAATTATAGAAAGAAACTCAATTTGAGTTTCTTTTTTTATAGCTCCAGTTTTAAAATTTTTTCAACCATTTTCTGATTGATACTTTCAGGAATCGAACGCATGAGAAAATTCCTCAGTTGATTTCCCTTTTCCCATTGCGATATTTTCCCAATTGTCCAGCTGTTTTTAACGATATAATCTACTTTTTTTCTTCTGATTTTCTGAAATTCTTCAAAAATCGAGTTAAAATTTTGATTTTTCTCCAGTAATTTCCCAATCACATAAGCATCTTCAATCGACTGACAAGCGCCTTGCCCCATATTTGGAGTCGTTGCATGAGCAGCATCACCAATCAGACAAATATTTTCTGCGTACCATTTTGGAATAGGAGTGAGGTCGACAATATCATTCAGAATAATATTTTCTTTTCTGGTTGATTCTAAAATTTCTAAAACCAACGAGTCAAAGTCTCGGAATGTTTCAGACAAATCAATTTTTTCTGCAAATTTATTTTCATTGACCAAGGCGTACCAATACACTTTTCTTTCGGAAATTTTTACAAAACCAAAACGTTTTCCTTTGCCCCAGATTTCCAAAGCATGATGACTGTATTTTTCTGGAAGATTGAAATCGGTAAAACCTCTCCAACATTTTTGTCCGGCATTTCTGATACTTCCGGCTTTTAAAATCTGATTTCTGACTTTAGAATGAATCCCGTCGGCTCCGAAAACGATTTCACATTCTGTTTCAAAACCATTTTCAAATTTCAAATGATAATTTTCTATCTTCTGAATTTGCTGTAATGAATGATTTAATTGAATATTTTCAAAACCTAAATTTTCAGCTAACATATTCTGAAGCTCAGCTCTGTGAATGGCAACATTACAGGAGTTGAATTTCTTTTCTAAAGCCAAAACATTCGTCGTAGAAATGGTTTTAAGCTTTTCATCGGCAATACATATTCCGTGAATTTTATTTCCTTTACTTTCAATTTTTTCTTTTAAACCTAATTTGTCGAAAATCTGCATTGCATTCACTGCCATCATAATTCCGGCTCCGACAGGTTTTATTTCAGACGCAGATTCATAAATAGTAAAATCTAAGTCGTGTTGCTTGAGAATATTTCCTAAAGTTAAACCGCCGATTCCGGCTCCGATGATTGAGATTTGATTCATTAATTGGTTTTTAAATGCCACGAATACACGAATATTATAATGTGAAAATTCAATATTCGAGTATTTGTGGCAAGAATTATTTCAAGTTTTTCAATTCGCTTAATAACTGATTTTGTTTATTGACAAAATTTTCAAGACTATCCGTTTTCAAAGGATGAGCATCTTGATATTTTTCAATTTCCGGTAGAGTTTTCTTGATTTTAAAAATCGTATGTTGATCTTTAATGATGCTTGTATTTTGGTTAATTTTTACAATTAAATCTTTGATTTTCTTTGTTTTCAAATCATATCTTTCAGAACTGAATTTAATTTCTTTTTCAATTTCCTTCTTCGTCATAGAATCAATAATTGATCTTGTAAGTTCATTTGCATCATTGTAGTAACTGTCAGATTTATTGATGATAGTTTCATAATCAGAAATTACAACATTTGTTTCTTTATTTATATCCTCAATTTTCTTTTCTAATTTCTGCAATTTTTTATCATTTTTAAGTAACTCAGTATAAATATCTAACACCATATTTCCTTTTCCGCGACCACTTTTTAAAGATGTTGATGATCCTACGTTATCAACTACATTATTTTCTAAAGGTTTATTTTCAGTTTTTTCTGAGCAGGAAATTATTAATAAAAATAGAGCAGAACTAAAAAGTATTTTTTTCATGTTTGTTTTTTTGTTGCATTTGTCATTTCGACGATAGGAGAAATCTCTGAAAGTTCTTTTAAATTTTAAATATTGAGATTCTTCACTTCGCTACTCTTCGTTCAGAATGACAAATGTGATGGTTAATTTATTATTTTAATTAGTTGAATGAAGATACTTTAAATTATTAAACAAAAAAAACGGAGCCTGAAAAATCAAGCTCCGTTAATAATTATTTAAAACTAAAAATTATTTACCTAAATAAGATTTCAAAATCTTACTTCTAGTATTGTGTTTCAGTCTTTTGATTGCTTTTTCTTTAATCTGACGAACTCTTTCTCTTGTAAGATCAAAAGTTTCACCGATTTCTTCCAAAGTCATTGGATGTTTTCCGTTCAATCCGAAATACAGTCTTACCAAATCAGCCTCTCTTGGCGTTAAAGTGTTCAATGCTCTTTCAATTTCGATTTGAAGAGATTCAAGCATCAAATCTTTATCCGGACTTGGAGATTCTCCTGAACGCAATACGTCGTACAAGTTAGAATCTTCACCTTCTACCAATGGTGCATCCATAGACAAATGTCTTCCGGAGTTTTTCATTGATTCTTTGATGTCTTCCTCGCTCATGTCCAAAACTTCAGCCAATTCTTCAGGAGAAGGTGGTCTTTCGTTTTCCTGCTCAAGGTGTGCGTAAGCTTTGTTGATTTTGTTGATCGAACCGATTTTGTTCAATGGCAATCTTACAATTCTCGACTGTTCTGCCAAAGCCTGTAAAATCGACTGACGAATCCACCAAACTGCGTAAGAGATAAATTTGAAACCTCTGGTTTCGTCATATCTTTTTGCAGCTTTCATTAATCCTAAATTCCCTTCGTTGATCAAATCGGGAAGAGAAAGTCCTTGGTTTTGGTATTGTTTAGAAACGGAAACTACGAAACGAAGGTTGGCTTTAATTAATTTTTCCAGAGCGGCTCTGTCGCCTGCACGGATTCTCTGTGCCAAATCTACTTCTTCGTCTGCTGTAATCAGTTCTACTTTACCAATTTCCTGCAAATACTTGTCTAGTGAAGCGGTTTCCCTGTTGGTAACCTGCTTGGTTATTTTTAATTGTCTCATTTATTCTGTTCTCAAAAATAGAGTTGCTATTATATTATACGCTCAAAATAATACAAAGGTTACACCAGTTGCAATATTTTTTATTAATTTAATTTAAAACAGAAAAAATAGTCGTAAATTATTCCCCTT
This sequence comes from Chryseobacterium formosense, assembly GCF_900116415.1. Lineage (GTDB taxonomy): Bacteria > Bacteroidota > Bacteroidia > Flavobacteriales > Weeksellaceae > Chryseobacterium > Chryseobacterium formosense. The sequence continues at coordinate 805,719 of NZ_FPAP01000001.1, forward strand.
TATATTGAGGATAAAGCGTTTATTGATTTTATCAAAAAAATTTAAATCTTTTATTTGAAGCTTTTTGACTCTGTCGAATTGTGTTCTATTGTTTTTTTGGAGCAATTTGATTACATCGAAAAGCAATTTAAATTTTCTATTTGAAGCTTTTTCCCGCTATTCACTGTATCTTTTTGGTAGCGGTCTCCTCTTCGTTCCGCCCGCCACCAAAAAGGATGTCGTTTTTATCGGGGCTAGGGTGTTGTTCATAAATTCAACATTCATAAATATCCACACGGTTTGTCATCCTGTAAGGATCTAAAATTGAATCTCTAATACTATGTTGAGATGCTTTCAGCATGACAAACTAAGTGAAGAATTATTACAGTTAAAACAAAAAAAAGCGAAACCAAAGTTCCGCTCTACTATTTTAAGTCAGAATTCAAAATTGACTTTTAAAATTCACCATTGACGATTCACATTAAAACAAATCATTCAGTAATTTCGCCAATCTCAAACCTCCATAAAGAAGCTGTCTTTCCATGACGTCATTAAATTTATACTGGTAATCGTAAGACAATTTCGAACCATCCGGAGTTTGTGCGTAAATTTTATTAGCAATCTGATGAGAATCGTACAACCAGTTTTCCAACGTTCCGGATTGAATTTGTTTTACTTCATCTTTCGATTTAATATCCAAAAGTTTTGCGTATTCTGTGTAGCTGTATTTTTGTGAATCAACCAATTTTCCGTCCCAAACAGAGTGTAAATTAGTCTTGTCTCCAAAATAAGTAACGTTGATTTTATTTCCGCCTAAATCTTCAGATCTTCCTGTATGCATCGGCTGTGCTAAATCTCCCATCATGTGAATCAGGAAAATCAAAGCAATTTTTCTGTCTTTTTCAGAAGTTTTTTCATCTTTAATCTGGCTCGACAATATTTTAATCTGAGAATAAAGATTGGCTCCTGCCTGAGCTTTTAAGTCTTTTTCGAATTCAGTAAAATCTGTTTTTGGATCGATGTTTACATAATGCCAAGCTGAAGCCTGCTTCCAGACACCGGTCGTATCAGATTTAATAAAATCCGGCCAGTTTGCCCAATACGCCATTCTTTCCTGCCCCAACATTTTTCTGATCTCTCTTTTAGCCTTTCCAGAAAGATGGTTTTCTGCAATCTCCGCAATCACTCGGTGCCCCGTTAATCCCCATGCATACGAATAAACCGAACTTGCAATGAATGCCAAAAGCAGAATTTTAGAATAAATACTTTTCATTTTTTAATTAATTTTCGAGTTGCAAAGATAAGCCAGCCTTACCGAAATTATGGTTGAAAATGATGATTTGTTGGTTGCTGCACTGTTAATTTTATGTAAAATCACAGACGAATTTTATTTAATAAAGATTAATGCAAAAGAAAATCAGTAAATTAGATCAGATAAAGAATTTAAGTGTAAAAAATTAATATAAATTCTTTTTCAATAATAGGAGATATTTTATCTTTACGATACCAATTAAGATCACACAAATAAATATGTACGACAACAGCACGATAGAAATGAATTACAACAAGCTGCAGACAGACTTTAAAGCTGAAGCAGTTGCCGTAAATCTTTTGAAATATCACCGATCTGTAAGCAATATTTTTATTGAAAGAATAGGCATCAACGACAGAGCTTATCTGAAGGATATTAAAAGTATTTCAAGCCATTATCTAGGATTTGACGAAGAAGTTCTCAATATCAGAACTTACCGTGAAGGAATTTATGATTATCTTCCGGAAGGACTTTTTCATCCGCCTTCTCTCAATACTTCAAGAAAAAATGTTGAAAGTGTTGTAAAAGAGATCCGCAAACAAAAAAGAGTGGAAGATGATGCAAGAAAGTTCTTCAGACCTTTCGAGCTTGAAATTTTCTTTACCGAAATCAGCGCTTTGCTGAAAGAATTTGATTTCGATTTGGCAAGCGAAACAGATTCTCTTCTCCACATCTTCAGTGATCTCTGGCCGATCATTAAAATGCTCGATAAACAGAATGCTTATATTTTCCTTCATATTTTGCCATTTTTCCACAACATCAGAGGCGATAAAAAGTGGTTTGAACGTTGCATGACCGCTTTTCTGAAAGTTCCTGTAGAAATTACTTTTACACCAAATGAAATCGACAGAATGAAAGAAGACGATTCTTCTATTCTTTTGGGAAATTCAAGACTGGGAGTTACCTACATAGCAAGCGGAAAACACATGGACGGCGAAAGAAACTGGATCGTAAATATCGGCCCGATTCCTTATGATGAGATGAAAAATTATATTCCGGGCAATCCTTTCAGGAAAGTTTTGCAAGCTTTGTACGATTATTGCCTTCCTGTTTCTGTAGATATTGAAGAAAATTTTATCACAGAGAAAAAAGAGTATTCTTTTGTGCTGGAAGACGATCAAAGAAATGCAAACAGGCTCGGTTATTCTACGTTTCTGTAAAATTTTTTAAGTATATTTACAATTCATCAATCAAACTAAATATTAAAAGAAATCAATGGAAATTTCTTCAGTAAAAGGTATATTTTTCAGGTATATTTTGGTGCCGCTTCTTGCCGTTATCATGATGTTTATAATGGGATTCATCAGGAGAAGTCAGCCTGCCATAAAAATTAAAGTCATCATTATCTATGTGCTACTTTGCAGTTTGTGTCTGGCTCTGCCGGGATTTTTCGGTTTTGAGGGGAATTCATTCAATCCATATTGGTACTTAATTTCGCAGATCATTTATCTGATTTTTGGGATTCTCCACGTAAATCTGATGCATAATTTTTTCAGAAAACATTTTAAATCTCAGACGAAGAGTATTTTATTTGAATCTATTCTTTCAATAACATGTGCTCTTGTAGGTGCTTATCTTTTTGTTCTGATTTTCGGATGGATCGGCAAAGGAACAGGATATCCTATAATGTCCGCAACCAGTGTTTTAATATTTTTTGTACCGTTGGTTTTCTATTATTGCTATATTCAGCTGATAAGCATTCCCGTTGATATTTATAAAACATGGAGATATTCTCCGGATCAGAAACCACCAGATTTCGACGGTGCAGATTTTGATCGCTTAATGGTTTTAAATGTTGAACTGAGTAAAAATCTTGAAGATGCCAACAGATTCAGAATTAAAGCGAAAACTCTACCAACGGGAGTCACTTTCGGAGATTGGTTTTTCAGAGTGGTAGATGATTACAACCATAAAAATCCAAAGTCAATTATTCATTTAACTGACGAACAGAGAGAACCTTATTACTGGATTTTTTATACCAAAAAATCGTTCTTTAGTTTCAGAAAATACATCGATTTCGATCAGGATATTACGACAAATACGATTTCAGAAAATGAAGTGGTGATTTGTAAGAGAGTGATTCAGCACGAAGAAGAAGGAAAAAAGTAAAATTAAAATCACAAATAAAAGTATTACAATATGATACAGCCCATAAAACATTTTGCTATCAACTGGGTTGATGGAATGAAGGTCTCACAGAGACATCTTAACGATCAGGACAATTTTTTAATCGATACAATTAGAGATTCTAGCTCTCTTCCGATAACCAATTATAATTACGGTTTGCTGCCATTGTCTAATGAGTTTACCGATAAAACCATTTTTGATGTTCATAATACGGCAACCAATGATGTGCAGCTTTTTATCAAAAATTGCAGTGCTGTAACTTTAGCAGGGTACAGATTAGAACTTAAAGATCGTAGAGTCAGTGTAAAATCTTTGGCTAAATCTTTAAATATTGATGAAAACCAAATGGATGGAGAATACTATATTTTAGTTTCTGTAAATCCTTTTGATAAAGTACCTTTCGGAGATATTGATCCTGAAGAAATTCCGCCGAGACATCCAAATGCCCATTCAAATTATCATATTGAATTGCTTCCTGTAAGTTCGCTGAACAGCAATTATTCGGGAGGAAATTATCTGGTTGTGGGGAAAGTAGATTTTAAAGGAAATATAGCGCAGGTTAATACCAATTTTATTCCGCCCTGTACATCGATTCAGAGCCATCCGGTTTTGATTGATTATTACAACGGATTTGCAAAATCTATCGGGAATTTACAGCAATATGCGTTTAAAATCATTCAGAAAGCTTCTCATAAAAATCAAAATACTTCTTTAGCATTAAATGTGAAAGCCTTGTGTAATGTTTTGGTGAATACTTTCGGAGATATGTATTTTCAGTTCAGAAATATCATTCCGTATCAACCGCCGGTTTTTTTAATTGAAACTTTTGCAAAATTAGCGTTGAGAATGTACAATTCTACACAGATTCTTGTTCCGGGAGAATTAGAAGAGATGCTGAATTACAGCTTAGAATGGAGCGAAATTGCGCCTCATACTTTACTGAACCAGCTTTCGACAGTGGCAGAAACAAATTATGACCATCACAATTCGGGCGAACCGTTATTGCATATCAGTTTGATGCTGAAAAGTCTCGAAAATATTTTCTCAAAATTAAGCGAGCTTGATTATATCGGACAGAGAAGAGAAAACATCATTGTCAACGAGCAGGAGGTTTCTTCAAATACCAATCCGAAAAGAGGTTGGAGTGTTTTAGACTAAAGATAATAAATTTAAAAATAGATAAATCCCGATACTTCAAATTCGGGATTTTTTGTATAAAATTGTCAGATAAAAATTAAAATCTGCGTCATCTGCCAAATCTGCGAGAGGGAAGTATTTATCATTATTCTAGATAGATTTAGTTCACGCAGATTGTACAGATCACGCAGATTAAATAGCTTAAATAAAATCTACAAATAAGAAATGAATACAGATAAAATAAGACAGGAAATAAGAGGTTTAAGAGATGGTAAACTATTCTTCAACAATGCCGGTTCTTCGTTAATGCCCAATATTGTAGTGGATTCGATGATCGATTATTTTCATCAGGAAGAGCAATTCGGTGGATATGAAGTTGCTAACAGGAATGCAGAATTGCTTGAAAATTTTTACGCTGAAACGGCGAGACTGATTCATTCTAAGCCTTCCAATATTGCCTTCATGACGAGTGCTACAGAAGCTTTCGCGAAAGCACTTTCAAGCATTATTTTTATAGAAGGTGATGTAATTATCACCACAATTGACGATTATATTTCTAATCAGATTACGTTTATTTCACTTCAAAAGAGATTGAATGTAAAAATTATCAGACTAAAAAAATTGGATAATAACGAACTTGATTTTGAAGAACTTGAAAATTTAATTAAAGAACATCAGCCAAAATTGGTTGCCGTTACCCATATTCCAACAAATTCAGGATTGATTCAGGATGTTGAAAGTGTCGGAAAAATCTGCCGTCAATATGATGTTTTGTATTTGGCAGATTGTTGCCAATCGGTCGGACAAATGGTTGTTGATGTCGAAAAAATAGGCTGTGACTTCCTTACTGCGACCGGGAGAAAATTTATGAGAGGACCAAGAGGAAGCGGATTCTTATATGTTTCAGACCGAGTTTTGGAACAGGATTATGCTCCGGTTTTATTGGATATGAGAGGAGCGCATTGGTCTGAATTTGATAACTATGAATTATTCAAAACAGCTAAAAGATTTGAGCATTGGGAAGTTTCTTATGCAGCAGTTTTAGGAATGATGGAAGCTGTAAAATATGCCAACAATATTGGTTTAGAACAAATTGAAAATTATAATAAAAATTTAGCTGAAACATTAAGAACAAATCTTTCAGAAAGTGGTTTTAAAGTTTTAGATATTGGAAAAAATTTAAGCAGTATCGTTACTTTTTGCGGACCGGACAATGATTTGGAGAATATTCAAAATGTTTTGAGAGATAATAACGTATTTTTTTCTGCAAGCTACAAACATTCAGCGTTAATTGATTTTACCGACAAAAAGGTTGACGGAGCAGTACGACTTTCACCACATTATTTCAATACATTAGAAGAAATCGAAAGGGTTTCTGAAATTTTGAGTAAAAGTTTAATATAAATTATTTATCTTATTTTATTTAGAAAATATATTTTGGTCTTTGCTGAGTGAAATCGTAGATTCGACGAAGTCAAACGCCTTTGCGAACTTAAAAACGTTGAATTACATAAAGAAAAATCTTTGCGCTCTTTGCGTTAAAATTAAGAGTTAGGATAAAGCATTGAATTAATTACTTTTCATTAAATTCGTGAAAAATCAAAAAGAAAATGAAGATCAAGTTAACCATCTGTCTTCTTGCGTTTCTTAATTTTTATGAAGCTCAGGAAAATATTACGTATCAGAAACCATCTGCAGAAATTCTTAAACTGGCAGATTACGACCGACCACCAAGTGTTTTGACCAATTCAAAAAAAGATTGGGTAATTTTCACTTACAGACCAACGTATAAAACTCTGGATGATCTCAATCAGCAGGAAATGAAACTGGGAGGTTTAAGAATCAATCCGGTGACGAATATCTCGAGTACAATTACGTATTCAAACAACCTGAAAGTTCGTAAAATGAATGATAAGACTGAAATTCATGTAAAAGGTCTTCCGCAAAATCCAAAGATTACGAATACTAATTTTTCTCCTGACGAAAAGAAATTGGCTTTTACCAATACTACTGATAAAGGAGTTGAGCTTTGGGTAGTTGATTTGGAAACGGCAACGGCGAAAAAAATTACAAAAGATAATCTTAATGCAAACTTACATTATCCGTTTGTTTGGATGAAAGATTCCCAAAGTTTTCTGATTAAAGTTTTGCCTGAAAACAGATCACAATTGATTGATTCTTCAAAAGATCTTCCTACAGGTCCGATTGTTTCCACGGCAGACGGAAAAGTTTCTCAGAACAGAACGTATCAGGATTTGCTTAAAAATCCGCAGGATGAAAAGAATTTTGAAACACTTACTCATTCAGAATTGTATCATGTTGATTTGAATGGCAATCTTAAAAAGTTTAAAGACAAAGATATTTTTTATACGCTAAGTTATTCTCCAGATGGAAATTATTTAATGGTAACCACAATTAAAAAACCGTTTTCCTATATAGTCCCGTTGAGCCGATTTCCTACTACAGCAATAGTCTACGATGCAAAAGGATCTGAGGTAAAAGTAGTAAATGAAGTTCCGCTTACCGAAATTATGCCTAAAGGTTTTTCATCAGTAAGAACCGGGAAAAGAGATATGACCTGGAGAGCAGATCAGCCTGCAACATTGGTTTTTGCGGAAGCTTTAGATGGCGGAGATCAATCTAAAATTGTTGATTTCAGAGATGAAATTTTCACATGGAACGCTCCGTTTAATGATCAACCAAAATCTTTTTTTAAAACAAAACAAAGATACGAAGGCACAAGCTGGACGAATAATCACTACGCCATTGTTTCTGAAGGTTGGTACGATACAAGAAATACGAAATCCTATCTGGTTGATTTGAATAACGGCGAATCGAAAGTCATCGAAGACCGAAATTATCAGGATGTCTACAATGATCCGGGAAGTTTCAACACCACTAAAAATGACTTTGGAAGATATGTTATCGATATGAAAGGCGAAAAATCTTATCTGATTGGAGCCGGATTTACCAAAGATGGGCAACATCCTTTCATTGATGAAATGGATATGAAGTCTTTAAAAAAGAAAAGACTGTACACTTCAAATCTCAAAGGAGCTAAAGAAGAAATCATTGATATTATTGATCCTAAAAAAGGAGAGGTGCTAACGATTCAGCAATCGGCAAGTCAGTATCCGAATTATTATAAGAAAAATATTAAGATTAATAAATCTGAGCCCGTTACGAATTTTGCCAATCCGTTTGAAAGCATTAAAGATGTTTATAAAGAAGTAATTACATACAAAAGAAATGACGGAGTTACTTTAACGGGAACGCTTTATTTACCTGCAAACTACGACAGAAAATCGAAAAAAGAAAAGCTTCCGTTATTAATCTGGGCGTATCCGACAGAATATAAAGATAAAAATACCGCAGGACAAAATACTCAGAATCCGAATGATTTTACGTTCCCATATTACGGCTCGTTCGTGTATTGGACGGCAAAAGGATATGCCGTGCTTGATGATGCAGCGTTCCCGATTATTGGTGAAGGTAAGATCGAACCGAATGATACTTTTATTCCACAATTGGTTGCTAATGGAAAAGCTGCCATTGATGCAGTAGACCAATTAGGTTATATCGACCGAACAAAAGTTGCAGTTGGAGGACATTCTTATGGTGCTTTTATGACGGCGAATCTTTTAACACATTCCAAAGATTATGCGTGCGGAATTGCAAGAAGTGGTGCATATAACAGAACTTTGACGCCATTTGGATTCCAGAGTGAGCAGAGAAATTACTGGGATGTTCCGGAAATTTACAACACGATGTCTCCGTTTATGAATGCCGATAAAATGAAAACGCCAATGTTATTGGTTCATGGTGATGCAGACAATAATCCGGGAACATTTACTTTACAGACCGAAAGATATTTCCAGGCTTTGAAAAATCTGGGTGCCCCAGTGAGAATGGTTCTACTTCCAAAAGAATCTCACGGCTATGCCGCCAAAGAAAATATTCTTCATTTGCTTTGGGAACAGGATCAGTTCTTGGAGAAATGTCTGAAAAAATAATTATACTTAAAACTTGTTCTGCGGAGCGAGTTTTTTTATTGATTTAATTTAAATAATTCATATTCTATTCATTTTAGTTTTTGTAATTTTCTGCTGATAAAACTGAGTATAAATTATAGATATCGAAAGGCATCTATCTGAAATAAAATTATGTTAAGAACGAATCAAGATTTTTTAGATTATTTATGGGTACTTTATAATAGTCAGCAGCATAAAGGAAATATTATATTAGAATCCTTTGAAAAAGACGAAAAATTATTGGCGCAGAATGAAGTCTCTGATAAAATAATGCTCATTAAAAGCGGTATTACCAAATGTTTTTTTACCGAAGATAATGATGAAGAATATATTGTAGAATTTTTAGGAAAAGGTGAAATTCTCGGGGAAATTGAGATGATGAAAAATGTTCCGTGTATCTGCAGCATTGAAGCGATTACGGAGGTTTCTGTATTTACCGTTACCATTCCGTATTTTCAGTCGCTGATTAAAAACGATCTCAATTTAAACAACTTATTGCTTGATGTTTTTGCAGAACGTATTGTGAACACCTCAAACAGATCGTCTTATCAGCAACTTCATGCTACAGAACATACTTTGTCTCAACTTCTGGAACTCAAAGCAAAAGAAATGAAAATTTCAAAAGAAGATATGGCTGCTTATCTGGGAACTACCGTAAGAAGTCTAAATAAGGCGCTAAAAGATAATGAAAAGAAAAAATCGGTGTGATTTAATGTAACCTAAAATCTTCCAGTATCTTTGTATAATACTGTTACAAGAAAAATGGAAGATTTAATATTCAGAGACGCACGACTTGAAGATTTGAAAAGAATTGTTGAAATTTACAACTCAACCATCGGATCCAGAATGGTTACTGCAGATACCGAAGAAATTTCTGTGGAAAGCAGACATCAGTGGTTTTATGAGCACAATCCTGAAAGAAGACCGCTTTGGATAGTAGAAGATACAGAAAATAATATCGTTGGTTGGGTTAGTTTTTCATCATTTTATGGCAGACCGGCTTATAATGGAACGGTTGAAGTAAGTATTTATATGGATGAAAATTTCCGTGGGAAAGGATATGGTAAAAAGACCTTGCAATACTGTGTCGATAATGCCGGAAAATTTGGAATTAAGACTTTACTGGGCTTCATATTTCTGCATAACGAACCAAGCATAAAGCTTTTCCAAAACTTCGGTTTTGAAGATTGGGGAATTTTGCCAAACGTCGCAGTTCTGGATGGGATAGAACGTACTTTGAAAATAATGGGGAAAAGAATTAATTAATTTTGTCTATTTTTTTCCAAAACTCCATTAGATGATTATACCAAAAGCTCCCGTCGATTTACAAAAATCGACGGGAGCTTTCTGAAAAAGTAAACTTGTACTTTTAGAAAAATCTAATTTTATTTTTTGAAATCAGGTTGTTTATCTTTTTCAATAAAAATATATCTGCTTTTTATTCCATTTTGCAACATCCCTTTTTTTCTGTTAAGTTCATCTACTGTCTCAATAGTTTCATTTTTAAAGTTGGCTTTACCTCCGTTTTTTATATTGTCAGAAAGCATTCTTGTAGGATTCAAGTATAAATCTTCGAGATAAGCATTGAATTTTTGATTGCTCACCGTTATTGCTTGTTTGCCAAAATGAGTTTCCACAAAATCATTTGTGTCGTAAGTTTGTGACAATTTTACATTTTTTTTAAGCTGATAGATAAAATTTTTCTCAGCATCTTCCAAAAGGAATATCAGACCTGGAAGTCCACGAAATTTATAAGGTCCTTCCTTTATATTAATATCATTTGAGAACCATGCAATCCAACTTCTGCCTCCAAATTTGGTGACTGCCTTTTGAAGCTTATATCCATTGTAGTCTTTAGTTTCCTGCAAAAGTTTCCAAGACATTTCATCATTGGTCTTTACGACAAAATAGTCAAAAAAGTCTCTGTACCAATAATTTTTGTTAGAATTGATTTCTCTTGAGATAATCTGATCTGTTCTGGTGCTATATTTTGATACGGTGGTCTTTGCGGCTCTGTTAATAGAATCGTATTCAGCAAATGTTTGATCATAAAACTTTACCTTTTCAGCGGAGATATCCAGATTCATCAATGTTTTTCTGTAGTCTTCTGTAGAATCACTTCGGTACTGTAGCTCGTAAACAAATCTGTTCGTTTGAGATTGATAAAAAAGATTCATGATAATACCGATGAAAATAAGTGTTTTTTGCATTTTATTATTTGAAATATTTAGCAAATATAATAATTATACACATTAAAGTGAATAATATTTGGTTTATTACAACTCTTTTTTCATCATTAAATCTTTCTGTTTTTCATCTCCGAACAGAAAAATATGTTGATCAAATTCTACAAAACCATTTTTTTTATAAAATTGTACAGCCCTGTGATTTTCTTCCCAAACTCCTAGCCAGACATATTTCAGGTTTTTATTTTTTGCAATTTCTAATGTTTTATCGTATAAAATCTGTCCTACTTTTTTACCATGAAAATCTTTTGAAACATAAATCCTTTCGATTTCAAGAGAATTCTTGTCCTGCAATTCGGTTTGTGCATCTCCTGAATTTACTTTTAAATATCCTATAACTTCATTGTCAGACAAAGCAAAATAAAATTGAGAATTTTCGTTTTGAATTTCTGAGGTTAATTTTTCGGTAGTAAAACCTTCATTCAGATATTTTTCCATATTTTCTGCGGTATTGTGTGGTGAGAAAGTATCGAAAAAAGTTTGTTTGGCAATCTTCTGTAATGATTTTACATCTTTTTCATCAATTTTTCTAAGTATAATCTGTTCCATGATGTTATCTGATATTTTTATTTTCAATTTTATAAACTACACCTTCCTGTCCATCAAAATCGAAGGCTTTTTCAAATTTGAGTCCGATTTTTTCTAAAACTTTTATGGATGCAGTATTTTCTTTCATTGCTCTTCCGATGATCGTTTTTAAATGTAATTCTTTAAAACCATAATCCAGACAACCTTTAGCGCTTTCTGTAGCAAATCCCAGATTCCAGAAGCATTCAAAAAACCGAAATCCAATATCGGTTTCATCTAAATCTTCATCATATTTTAATCCACACCAACCCAAAAATTGATTTGTTGATTTATTAATAACTGCCCATCTTCCATAGCCGTTTCTTTGGTAATCGGAGTAGTTTTCAAGAAATTCTCTGGCTTCATTGATGTCTTTAAAAGCAGAATTTCCTGTATATTTTATAACATTTGGATTTGAATTTAATTTATAGAAGTTTTCTGCATCGCTGATGTCAAATTCTCTGAGCAAAAGGCGGTTGGTTTCTAAGATTGTTTTCATCAAGCATTAGTTTCGAATTTTAAAGATAGCAAATAAGAAAGCGATCCAAAGACCGCTTTCAAATTTATATTTTATTTCCTTTAATCCGTCTTGCAGACATATTCAGGAAACGTTTTACCAGCATACATGCAGAAATCGTTAATCCCAATCCGAGCGCAATCCACATTCCGAAAGCGCCCATTTCCATGGTTACACAAAGGAAATAGCCCAAAGGAATGGTAATCAGCCAATACGCAATGAATGTATAAATGGAAGGAATTTTCACATCCTGCAAACCTCTCAACATTCCTAAAGCCGTTACCTGGATTCCGTCAGAAAGCTGGAATAATGCTGCGATAATCATGAGCTTTGAAGCTAACATAATTACTTCCACTTCTTCAGGTTTTGTAAAAAATGTTGGTAAAATATTTCGTCCTAAAATGAAGATAATACCACAAATACACATGAAAAGAAATGCAATTTTCAGATTGTTGATTCCTATTTTTCTTAATTCAACAAAATTCTGTTCGCCCAGTTTTCTGCCGATCATTACCGTTGAAGCTACACTGAATCCGATACATAAATTAAAGGTAAATGAAGCCATGCTCAACGCAATCTGGTGCGAAGCAATATCGTGAGCTGAGATAAGTCCGCAGATAAATGCAGCTCCTGCAAATGCGGTTACCTCAAAAAACATCTGTAAAGCGGTAGGGAAACCTAATCGTATCATTTTCTCAAACATTTTCTTAGAGAAAACCTGCATTTTCAATGAAAATTCTTTGATGTACTGTCTTGTTTTTTTCTCTTTTAATAAAACGAAATAAAGAAAAACAACCATGAAAATTCTGGCAATCAAACTAGCTAAAGCAGAACCTTTCACGCCCATTTCAGGGAAGATCCAAAGTCCTTTGATGAAAACATAATTTAAAACAATGTTGATGACATTTGCAATAATAGTAGCCTTTGTTACTCCGATTGTATAGGATAAACCTTCAGAAACTTCTCTCAAAGTCTGAAATGCCATAAACGGAACAATACTGATAGCCATAATAGTTAAAAAATCAACCGTATCGGGAATAATTTTTGCGGGCTGCCCAGAATGATAGAGTAGTGGCATTCCCAAAAACAGAATTCCCATCAGAATAATTCCGACGGACATATTGATCACAAATCCATGACTGAAAACAGAATTGATCGTTTTGTGATCATGCTGTGAATGTGCTTCCGAAACCAATGGCGGAATGGCAAAAGAAAATCCCAATGCCAAAACAAACATCGAGAAAAAAACGGCGTTTCCTAAAGATACTGAAGCCAAAGCATCTGCGCCAAGTAATTTCCCAACGATAATATTGTCGAATAGGTTTACAGAAACCTGCCCAACTTGCGTAAGCATTACCGGAAGAGCCAATGTGAGGGCTTCTTTCGTGTAATTTTTATTTAAAAACTTCATAACAGTCCAAAAAAAAATTTGCAGCATAATTACTGCAAATTTTTATAATTTATTTTAATTAATAATTAAATTATTTTCTTACAAAACTTGCAACATCCTCTTCAGAAACAGAGCTTCCTCCAAGAATAATTAATCTTTCAACCACATTTCTAAGTTCTCTGATATTTCCGGTCCATGAAAGAGCTTTTAAAGCATCAATCGCTTTATCATCAAATTTTTTCATGGCAGTACCATGCTCATCAGCAATTATTCCCGAAAAATGATTTACCAAAAGACTGATGTCTTCCTTTCTTTCATCCAATGGCGGAACGTAGATTTCAATAACAGAAAGTCTGTGGTATAAATCTTCTCTGAATCTTCCCGCCTCAATTTCTGTCTGCATATTTTTGTTGGTTGCAGCCAAAACTCTTACATCCACTTTGATTTCTTTATCGCTTCCTACAGGAGAAACTTTACTTTCCTGCAATGCTCTCAACACTTTTGCCTGAGCTATAAGACTCATATCTCCAATTTCATCTAAGAAAATGGTTCCTCCGTTTGCCTGTTCAAATTTCCCCTGCTTGTCTTTAATTGCTCCAGTAAACGAACCTTTTACGTGTCCGAAAAGTTCAGATTCAATCAATTCAGAAGGAATAGCGGCACAGTTTACCTCAATCATCGGTCCTCTTGATCTTTCACTTAGGTTGTGAATCGCATGAGCTACCAATTCTTTTCCGGCTCCGTTTGGACCTGTAATTAAAACTCTTGCATCCGAAGCGGCAACTTTTTCGATCATATCCTGAATTTTTTTCAAGGCAGCAGATTCACCAATCATTTGGTATTTTTTGTTGACTTTCTTTTTCAGGGTTTTATTTTCGGTCTGAAGATTTTTGTTTTCTTTCTTAAGAGTTTCCTTTACCAAGGCATTTTTCACACTTGTTATCAGTCTGTTGATATCAATTGGCTTGGAAATAAAATCGTATGCACCATCCTTTAAACACGAAACTGCAGAATCGATGTCGGCATGACCGGAAATCATGATGAATGTTGTTTCAGGTTTCAGGGCTAAACTTTGCTTTAAAAGCTCTGTTCCTGAAAGTTTTGGCATTTTGATGTCTGAAATCACCAATGCGAAATCTTCTTTTTCAACCTGTTTATAGCCTTCTAAACCGTCATCAGCAATGACAAATTCATAATCGGTTAATTCATCCGAAAGAATACTGTGAAGTACTCCGGATATTGCTTTTTCGTCTTCTACAATAAGGATTTTTTGCATAGTTGCAAATTTAGTTAATTTTTTGCTTGATTACTAGCAAATATCATTCCTAAATTTCACTTTGAATAATCTCTTCTTCCAAAAATTGCCGATCCTACACGCACCGAATTGGCACCGCATTCAATGGCAATAGGGAAGTCATCACTCATTCCCATCGATAAAGTTTCCATTTTTTGAATCTGGCTCAATTCATCAAACAGATTTTTTAAAACAGAAAACTCTTTTCTTATTTGATTTTGGTCTTCTGTAAATGTTGCCATTCCCATCAAACCTGTAATTTGAATGTTTGTAAATTCTCCTTTTATAAATTTATCAAACAAATCTTTGGCTTCAGAAATCTCCAAGCCGAATTTGCTTTCTTCTTCAGCTATTTTTACCTGAAGTAAAACTTTAATTTTACGGTTGTGTTTTGCAGCTTCTTTATTGATTTCGTTCAGAAGTTTCTCAGAGTCCACACTTTGAATGGTGTCAATAAATTCCGCAATATATTTTACTTTATTGGTCTGAAGATGCCCGATCAGATGCCACTGAATATCTTTCGGAAGCAATGGGTATTTCTCAGTGAGTTCCTGAACTTTATTTTCACCAAAAACTCTTTGTCCTAAATCATATACTTCCTGAATAGAAGAAACGGGATGTGTTTTTGAAACGGCAACCAATTCAATATTTTCCGGCAATTGATTTTTTATCTCTTTGTAATTTTCCTGAATACTCATGCTGCAAATTTCCGAATTTTAAAATGAAAAAAGATGATTTAGATATGAAATCCCACAGATCGCACAGATTTTCACAGATGATTGAGAGTAATATCTGTTGTAAAAATGCCACAAATGCACGAATCAATTACCCTTAATGACATTTTAATTATAAAATTGGTGTATTCGTGGCAAAATAATCTATACAATCTGTAGGAAAAAAAATTTAGTTCAGAATCTCATTGATTTTCGGATAAGCCGAAACTTTTCTAAAAACAAAACGATTTGACTTCTGTAATTTTTCTATAAATAAATCTAACTCGTTAATCGAATCTGCGTCGTTAAGATATTGGTCGTGCGTAAGGAAAACCAAATGTCTTGAAGTTTTTTCAAGATCGTTAAAGAAAATGCTGTCTACTTTTTTCAGCATCGCTTCATGATTTCCTTTTAAATTCATTTTGTTCGTAGGTTTCCATTCGAGATCCCAACCGATTACTTTATAACCCGCTATTTTTAATTGATCTGCAGCTTCGGAAGAACTTTTGAGATCGGTTACATTAATGTTGTTGAGTCTCCAAATATTTCTTCCGGGTGTTCTTGCTATTTTTCCTGTAAGTTTTAAACTGTCTTTGGCAAGGTCAAAATCTTTTACGACCGCATCAGGATTTTTATAAAAATCTGAGTATTTGTTGTGGGCGTGTGTATAACTGTGATTAGCAAGCTCAATTAGCTGATCTGCTCTCATTTTTTCAAGATCGTCTTTTTGCCTTTTGCTGTCTGTGGCATGCTTACCGACAAGAAAAGCGGTTGCACAGACGTTTCTTTTGTGTAATATTTTCAGAAGATTTTCGGTTCCTCGATTGGGACCATCATCGAAAGTAAGATAAATTACTCTTTTATCAGAAGGGATATCTTCATCATCAATTCTGGGGACTTTTGCGACGGGAGGCTCTTTCGAAAGAATTTTTTCAGATTCTTTTACTTCGATTTTCTGATTGCAGCCGATAAATAATGTTGATGCAGCACTGATTACTGCAAACACCCCGAGAAAACTCTTATTTCGAGCCTTTCCCGCAAAAGTTTTTTTCATAAAAATTAGTGGAAATTAAGTTGTTAAAAATTGTTAAATTTTACAAAGTAAAGTTAACAAAATTTATACCACAAAATAAATTTCTTTTCACTTTTTAATGAAATTTTAATGAAATTATTTTTGAAGAATTTTATTCAATTCGATGGCATTTTTTACAGCGGCGGTTCCCCAAGTATTATTGAAGAAAACAAAACCTTTCCTTTTTGATTTTACAATATTTTCAGCTAAGATTTTTATTTCATTTTCAGGATATTCAGATTTATAAAGAACTGGTTTTCCGTGGAGCCGATAATAAAAAAGTTCAGCATGATTAATGATGAAATCATCAGGTAGATTTCCGGGAAAACTTACTCCTGAAAAGATAATTTTTTTTGATCTTAAAATTGAATAAATTTCATCATTCCACCAGGAATCGTTTCGGAACTCTATGACATTGAGATAATCAAAATCTAAATTTTGAATGATTAAATTTAAATTCTCTTCCGTATTTTTAAATGAAGGCGGAAACTGATACAAAAAGCCCGACAGTTTTTCTTTTAAATGAGTTTGAATGTGCTCACAAAATTCTTGAATTTCTTCTTTACAATCTTTTAAACGCTTTTCGTGAGAAATAGCTTTAGGTATCTTAATAAAAAATCTGAAATCTTCGGGAGTTTCCTCAAACCATTTCAATAAAGTTTTTGCGGTAGGTTTTCTGTAGAAAGTTGAGTTGATTTCAACAGCATTGAATTCTTTAGAATATAAAGTCAGAAAGTCTTTACTTTTCGCATCTTCGGGATACAAGGAACCTTTCCAGTCATTATTGTAGAAACCCGAACAGCCGATGTAGATATTTTCTTTTTTCATATTTTTATTTGTCTCTCGCAGATTAAGCGAACTGAGCCGATTTAAATAGTCATTAAACTAAAAATAATCTGTGCTATCAGCAAAATTCTGTGAGAGTTTAATTATTTTATTTCCAAATCCACAGAATTCAATCTCAATGAATTTAAAATCACCGACAGAGAGCTGAAGCTCATTGCAGCCGCTGCAATCATTGGTGATAAAAGAATACCAAAAAACGCATACAACAATCCTGCCGCAATCGGAATTCCCAAGACATTGTATATAAATGCAAAGAATAGATTTTCTTTGATGTTTCTCAATAATTTTTCACTTAAAATTTTTGCTTTTGCAATTCCTAAAATGTCTCCTTTTAGTAACGTGATTTCTGCCGTTTCAATGGCGACATCGGTTCCTGTTCCCATTGCAATACCAATGTTTGCCTGTGCAAGAGCGGGAGAATCGTTGATTCCGTCACCGGTCATAGCTACAATTTTTCCTTGCTGTTGAAGCTTTTTAACTTCATTTAATTTGTCTTCAGGAAGACAGTTGGCTTTGAAATGCTTGATGCCCAGTTCATCTGCAACAGCTTTTGCAGTATTTTCGTTGTCTCCGGTCATCATGATGACATCAATTCCTTCATTTAATAAATGCTGGACAGCTTTTTTCGAACTCTCCTTGATTTTATCGGTAAAACTTAGAAATCCTAAAACCTCATTTTCCTGAGCGATGTATGAAATAGTGTGAGCTTTCAACTGTATTTCTGTAGCTTTTAGTTTTAAATCTTCAGGAATCTGAATTTTATAGGTAACTAAAAGATTTTCATTTCCTAAATACACCTTTTTTCCATCAACAATTCCTTTTACGCCTTTTCCTGAAATGTTTTCAAACTTTTCGACTTTTTCAGCAGATATATTTTGGTATTTTGCTTTTTGAATAACGGCACTCGACAAGGGATGCTCTGAGTTTTGGTTCAATGAATAGGCTAATTTTAAAATTAAATCCTGATCAGATTGATTGATGGTTTGAATGTATTCCAAAGACGGCTTCCCTTCGGTTAAAGTTCCTGTTTTATCGGTGATTAAAACATTTACTTGATTCATCAATTCAAGGGCTTCAGCATTTTTAATCAGAATTCCGTTTTTAGCACCTTTACCGATTCCAACCATCAAAGACATTGGGGTTGCCAAACCTAAAGCACATGGACAGGCAACAATTAAAACTGCAACCGCATTTACGAAAGCAAACAAGGTTTTCTGACCTTCAGGACCAAGAATCTGCCATAGAATAAACGTAATTACCGCAATAAAAATAACAGCCGGAACAAAAACTTTTGCCACTTTATCGGTCAGTTTCTGAATAGGAGCACGACTTCTGCTTGCATCGTTTACCATTTTAATAATCTTGGAAAGCAAAGTTTTATCACCCACTTTTTCAGCTTTCATGATGAAAACCTGATTTCCATTGATTGTTCCGGAAGTTACCTGGTCGTCAATATTTTTTTCAACAGGAATGGGTTCACCGGTAATCATGCTTTCATCAACGACAGAATTTCCTTCAATAATTTTTCCGTCAACAGGAATTTTTTCGCCTGGTTTTACTTTTAATAAATCTCCAATTTTCACTTCGGAAAGCGGAACTTTTTTTTCTTCATTATTAACCATTAAATTGGCTTCATCAGGAGAAAGATTCATCAGTTCTTTAATGGCATTTCCTGTTTTTTTGTGAGCTAAAGCTTCCATTAACTGACCTAGAATAACCAAAGTCATAATCACACAAACGGCTTCAAAATAAAGTGGAATTTCATGATTGTGTCCCCGGATTTCATGTGGAAGCAAATCGGGAAAAGCCAAAGCAATAACACTGAAAATAAATGCTGCAGCTACGCCCAAAGCAATTAGGCTAAACATATTTAAGTTCCAGGTTTTAAATGAAACCCAGCCTCTTTTCATCAAAAACCATCCGGAATAGAATAAAATAGGAAGCGTAAGAATTAATTCGAAAATACCCTGAGTATGATGTGAGAATGGAAAATCAATAAACATTCCGCCCATTGACAAGATAAAAACCGGAATTGTAAAAGCTAAAGAAATAATGAATTTTCTTTTTAAAATATGATAGGTGTCATCAGTTTCTTCTTCACCTTTTTCGGGATATTTTACCAAATCCATACCGCAAACAGGGCAACCAACGTTACTGTCATACGTTTTGTCTCCCTCACAAAACATCGGGCAATAGTATCTTCCCGCCTTATCATCGGTGACTTTCGGCGCCTCTTGTTGATGATTGTGATGATGGGAATGTGACCCAGAATTTTTAACCAAATCCTCTGTTATTTCTTCCAAATGCATATGACAGACCGGGCAATCTGTTTTTTCGTTATACACTTTGTCGTCTTCACAAAACATAGGACAGTAATATTTTCCGATATTGTCTTTAAAGTTTTCGGGAAGGTTGGTAGAAGAATAAGTTGGCTTATAATTCGGATCTTTTGCTAATTTTTCCTCGATCGGAACCAAGAACATATTACAGGTTGGACATCTTTTTCCCTGCTGGAAATACACTTTATCACCTTCACATTCCATCGGACAATAATAAACCGAGGAAGGAGAAACGCGATCCTGTGGTTTTACAAAAGTATGATCAGCTTTTTTAAGATCTTCAAGCTTGTAATTTCCAATCTCAGAAAGTGATTGATTGATTTTCGTTAAATTAATCTCTTTATCTGAATGAATTTCAACGGTGCTGTTTTCAAGGTTGACATTGGCGGAAATTCCATCTAAACTATTCAGTTTTTCTGAAATTTTTTTCTGACAACCTGAACAGGTCATTCCTAAAACTTTATATTGATTGTGCATGATTCTAAATTTATATGACAAATTTCCGAAAAGGATTTTGTACGCTGTTATAAATTTAAGGATAATGTTTACAATATTGTGGAGGTTGTTGGGTTGGGGAAGTGGGTGATTTGGAGTGTTTTAGGGTCACTAAAATTGGATTTGTGAATGTGTTATTTTACGCTACAACTCTCAAACACTCAAACACTCAAACTTTATCAAGAGGTTTTCTGGTGTGAACTTTCAGTTTTTTAAATTCGGTAGGAGTGAAACCTGTAATCGTTCGGAACTGTGATGATAAATGCTGAACACTTTTATAGCCTAATTTTCCGGCGATTTCCGTCAGATTAAATTCATTATAAAGCAGTAGTTCTTTCACTTTTTCAATTTTTTGAAGAATGTAAAACTGTTCTACTGTGATATTTTCGTTTTGCGAAAAGGTTTTCGAAAGCGCACTGTAATCTTTGTGTAATTCGGAACTTAGAAATTTTGACAAAAGAAAATTTTCGTCAATATCGAGCTTCCCGATTTTAATAATAATAAGATTTTTGATTTTATCAACCAATTGATGGGCAGTATCTTTTATTCTTTCAAAGCCTGTTTCCAAAAGGCGATTTTCAATAAGCTGAATGGTTTTTTTTGAAATTTCAGATTCGGTTTCTACTTCGCCAAGATTAATGGAGTTTATCTTAATATTAAATTCATCAAAAATATTTGAAACAGCAGAAATACATCTTGCGCAAACCATATTTTTTATGAAAATCTTCATAGCTCATCTTTAGGTTTAAGCCTGTCTTTCACAAATTCAACCTGAGTTTTTCCGTGTGGAGCAGGATTTCCGTCTTCATCAAGATTTACCATTACAATTCTGTCGACAGTAATAATCGTCTGATGCGTCATTTTATTTCGAACCTGACAAGCGAGAGTAAGTGACGTAGAACCGAATTTTGTCACTTCAATTCCGATTTCGATAATGTCGCCCTGTTTTGCTGAGCTTACAAAGTTGATTTCTGATATAAATTTGGTAACGATTTTTTTATTTTCAAGCTGAATAACAGCGTATAAAGCAGCTTCTTCATCAATCCATTGTAAAAGACGGCCTCCGAAAAGTGATTGATTAGGATTTAAGTCTTCCGGTTTTACCCATTTTCTTGTATGATAATTCATGTTTTGTACTATTTTCCAATACAAATTTAGCTTTTTAAAATAATCTTTTCAAACAGTTGGCCATTAAAAAATTAGTGATAGTTTAACATTTATGTTAATAATTTTGAAATGGTTTTAATTAAATCATTAAAAAGTTTTGATTTGAAATTTTTAATTGTATCTTGCACCTGTTTATATTTGGAATCAATATCATGTTCATTTATTATGTTGCTTTTCTTTTATATACCAAACTTATATTAATTATTTAATTTTTTTTAAAATGAACATTTTTGTTTCAAACATCAATTACGCAACTAAAGAATATGAGTTGCACGACTTATTTGCAGAATTTGGCGATGTAGCATCAGCTAAAATTGTAACAGACAGAGAAACGGGCCGTTCTAGAGGTTTTGGTTTCATCGAAATGGGAGACGAAGAAGGACAACAAGCTGTTGAAGCACTTAACCAAAAAGAATTCAACGGTAAAATTCTTAACGTATCTGAGGCTAAGCCAAGAGAAGAAAAACCAAGAAGAAGTTTTGATAATAACAGAAGCGGTGGTGGAAGTTATGGTAACAACCGTGGTGGAAACGGTGGTGGTTACGGTAACAACAACCGTGGAGGAAATAACGGCGGTGGAAATCGTTGGTAAAAAAATGAAGCGGCTTTTAAGCCGCTTTTTTTATGTCTTTATTTTTGAAATTGATGAGCTCTGAAGATTTTAGATTTTATTTCTCTAAAAACTAATTCTCACTCTTTTTCTTCTTCTTTTTCTTATCCTTTCCTTTTTTATCTTTCTTAGGATTTAGAATTTCTTCAGCATATTCTAGCTTCGGTTCTTTAGTCTTCACAGGTTTCATCTCGATTTTCAGGTCGAAATAAGACTGAAGATCTTTTTGTGAGATTAAATTTTCATTAAACAAAAATTCCAAAATCTCTTTTCCTGAATTATTGAAAAACTGCTGTGAAAGTTCTTTCAGTAAAAACTTTTTGTATTCTTCAAAAGGCACAATGACAGAATATTTGAAAATTCTTCCTTCTTTTTCTGTAGATAAATAACCTTTCTCAACCAATATTTTTAAATAGGTTGATACGGTATTTTGATGGGGTTTCGGTTCCGGATGTTGTTCCATCACATCTTTTAAATAAAAGTTTTCCAGCTTCCAAAACAATTTCATTAGGTTTTCTTCGGCAGAAGTAAGATGATTTATTTTCATATTTGAATTTAAATTTTATAAATAAAAAGTAACGCATTTTTTACTTAATAGTAGTCTCCACAGGAATAACCTCAGTGGGTATATCGTTACGCTGATACTTATTGTTGCAATAAAGATAAATAAAAGATATTAAAAAAGCGATTCCGGCTCCCATAAATACCTCTTTTATGGTGTGTCTTTTTAAAATCACTCTCGTAATTCCCACTAAAATTGCAATTGCAAGCCAAACAAAACCTATTTTTATGTCAAAAGCAAAAAATAAAGCTGCCACAAAAACATTAAATGCTGTGTGCATCGAGCTTTTAATATATAAATTACTAAACTGCAAAGCGAATAGAAGAATCAGAATAAACAGCATTACAAAATCTATGAAACCGTGTTTGATATAATTAAATAGTAAATATGAAATAATACAGACCGCTATGAAAATATATAGTGTTTTCCTCTGAACTCTGTTGGAAACATCCATATTGGTATATCGTCCCGTTTTTACATTCCAGACAATCCAAATAATGATAGGAAGAATGGTGATCAAAAGAATCGGCAAAAAATGAGTAATTGCATCTTTTAAAGTATAATTCTGAATACTGAAATACACGAAATAAATAAACAGAGAAACTAATGGATTAAAAAAATCTGAGATAATTCTTGAGATAATATGCAGTAACGAGGTCTTTTTTTCTTCCATAAATTAGTTTGAAATGTAAATATAACATTATAAGTAAAAAAACTATTGCTGCGCATATAATAAAAACGAAGTTTTTTTTATATTTTTGCTCAACTATTTCATAATAAATAAGCAAGAAGCTCGCACATGAAAGAATTTTCTAAAGAGGTATACCTGAAGTGGTATGAAGATATGACAATGTGGAGAAGGTTTGAAGACAAATGCCGTTCTCTTTATCTAAAACAAAAAATCAGAGGTTTTTTACATTTGTACAACGGCCAGGAAGCTATTCCTGCTGGTTTTACGCATGCAATGGATTTAACAAAAGACAGTATGATTACTGCATACAGATGTCACATTCATCCAATGGCGATGGGGGTAGATCCTAAAAGAATCATGGCTGAACTTTGTGGTAAAGCGACAGGTACATCCGGAGGTATGGGTGGATCTATGCACATTTTCAGCAAAGAACACCGTTTCTACGGAGGTCATGGTATTGTTGGAGGACAAATTCCATTGGGAGCAGGTATTGCTTTCGCAGATAAATATTTTGACAGAAAAGCAGTAAATATTTGTTTCTTCGGAGACGGTGCTGCAAGACAAGGTTCTCTTCACGAAACTTTCAACATGGCAATGAACTGGAAGCTTCCTGTAATCTTTGTGGTTGAAAACAATCAGTACGCAATGGGAACTTCTGTAAAAAGAACAGCTAACCACGAAGATATTTACAAACTAGGTTTAGGCTACGAAATGCCTTGTCTTGCAGTAGATGCAATGGATCCTGAGAAAGTAGCTGAAGCTGCTTACGAAGCTATTGAAAGAGCAAGAAGAGGAGATGGACCTACTTTCATTGAAGCTAGAACTTACCGTTTTAGAGGTCACTCAATGTCTGATGCTGAACCGTACAGATCTAAAGAAGAGGTTTCAATTGCTAAAAACGATGATCCGATTGAATTGATCAAAGCAAGAATTTTGGCTAATAATTGGGCAACTGAAGAAGAATTGGAAGCTGCTGATAACAAATCGAGAGATTTCGTAGAAGAATGTATCGAGTTTATGGAAAATTCTCCATATCCGGATGCTGAAAAAGTTTACGAATACGTTTACGCTCAGGAAGATTATCCATTCTTAGATAAATTAGAAAACTAAAAAATAATAATTAATAATTAATTTGGCATTTGAATTTGAGTTTCCCTAATCTCAAATCTCGAATCTCAAATCTCAAATCAATATATATTATGGCAGAAGTGATTACAATGCCACGTCTTTCCGATACAATGACGGAAGGAAAAGTGGCTAAATGGCATAAAAAAGTAGGAGATAAGGTAAAAGAAGGAGATATTTTAGCCGAAATCGAAACTGATAAAGCAGTACAGGATTTTGAATCTGAAGTTGAAGGAACACTTTTATATGTTGGCGTTGAAGAAGGTTCAGCTGCTGCAGTAGATTTAGTTTTGGCGATTATCGGAAATGAAGGAGAAGATATTTCAGGATTAACAGGCGGAGCAGCTGCTCCGAGTGCTGCTTCTGAAGACAAAAAAGAAGAACCAAAAGCAGAATCAAATGATACTGCAGCTGAAGAAACTTCTGCGGAAGTTCCGGCTGGAGTAGAAGTGATTACAATGCCTCGTCTTTCTGATACAATGACGGAAGGTAAAGTTGCTAAATGGCATAAAAATGTTGGTGATACGGTAAAAGAAGGTGATCTTCTTGCTGAAATCGAAACCGACAAAGCTGTTCAGGACTTTGAATCTGAATTTAATGGAATTTTATTAAAGCAAGGTGTTGAAGAAGGCGGAGCTGCCCCTGTAGATACCGTTTTGGCAATTATCGGACCTGAAGGAACTGATGTTTCTGCGGTTGGTGCTCCAAAAGCTGCTGCTAAATCTTCTGACAAGCCCGCTGAACAAAAATCTGAAGCTAAAACAGAAGAGAAAGCGGCTCCGGCAGCAAATACTTCATCTTCAGACAGAGTTGCAATTTCTCCATTAGCTAAAAAAATGGCTCAGGATAAAGGCGTTGATATTAATTCTGTACAAGGTTCAGGAGAAAACGGAAGAATCGTTAAAAAAGATATTGAAAATTATCAGCCTTCTGCAAAACCAGCATCTTCAGCTCCGGCTGCAAGTTCTGCTGCTGCTCAGGTTGCATTAAGTTTCGTTCAGGGAGAAGATACAGAATCTCAGAATTCCCAGGTAAGAAATATTATCGCTAAACGTCTTTCTGAAAGTAAATTCTCTGCGCCTCACTATTATCTGATGGTTGAAATCAACATGGATAAGGCGATTGAGGCTAGAAAAGAAATCAATTCATTACCTGATACTAAAATTTCTTTCAATGATATGATTATTAAGGCGACTGCTGTTGCTTTGAGAAAACACCCGCAGGTAAATTCAAGCTGGGCAGGTGATAAAATCATTCATAGAGGAAACATTAATATCGGTGTAGCGGTTGCAATTCCTGACGGATTGGTTGTTCCTGTGCTTAAGAATACAGATCAGATGAACTATACTCAGATTTCTGCTGCTGTAAAAGATATGGCTGGAAGAGCTAAATCTAAAGGTCTTAAAGCAAACGAAATGGAAGGTTCTACATTCTCAATTTCAAACTTGGGTATGTTCGGAATTGAAACGTTCACAAGTATTATCAACCAACCAAACTCTGCAATCCTTTCTGTAGGTGCAATTATCGAGAAACCAATCGTTAAGAACGGACAAATCGTAGTTGGAAATATCATGAAGCTTTCATTAGCTTGTGACCACAGAGTGGTAGACGGAGCGACTGGAGCTCAGTTCTTACAAACTTTAAAAACGTATTTAGAAAGTCCTTTAACATTATTACTGTAACTTTTTGAAATATAAATAATTAAAGCCTCTCACTTCGAGAGGTTTTTTGTGTTATTATGATCATAAAATCAAAAATTATTCAATAGAAAACTTTAAATATTGCCCGATTCGGTAAAAAGATATATTTTAGTAAAAAAATCTAAATGAAGAGAAATATAAAAGGCTTACCTTGATGATCGGGCTGATCCTAATAAAGGAATAAGAAATCTTTTAGCCAACGGCGGAACGGTTGAGTTCAAAGATGCTTCAGGCAATGTACAAGACTCCAATAAGATGATGAAAGATATAGAAAAAAGAAAAAAAGAAGCATATCTTAAGAACAACAATATCCTTGAATTAGATCTCATAAAATAACTAAACCTTTTTGAATGAAAACCTTTAATACAATATTTGCTCTCATTATAACAACAGTTTTGTGGGGACAAAATCAACGTTTTGTATACGAATATAGATTCATAAGTGATTCTACCCAAAAAAATGAAGTGACTTCAGAAATAATGTTACTTGATATTGCAAAGAAAGGCTCAAAGTTTTACAGCCATAAAAAAAGCATTGCAGATTCTATACATCAGGATAGAATAAAAAAGCAGACAAGGGATTTTACAGGAATAGATTATGGGCAGGTATCGTTTGTAGTTGAAAAATCATATCCGGAATACAATGTCACTTTTTACAATAATCTTGATATGAATAAATATAAAGTTTCTGATAACAGGAAATTGGAGTGGAGGATTTTGTCCGAAAAAGAAAAAATCGGGGAATTCAGTACCCAGAAAGCTGTTTGTCATTTTGCAGCCAGGGTCTGGACAGCATGGTTTACTCCGAACATCCCGATTCAGGATGGACCGTATAAGTTTAATGGTTTACCAGGAATAATTATTAAACTGGAGGATAAAACAAAAAGCCATTCATTTGTTTTAAAAGAAGTTAAAAAACTAAGACCTGATCAGGAATGGGTAAGTGATTCTGAAAAGAAGGTATTTGGAAATATTATTTCGATTGACCAGGAGAAGTATAAAAAACAGTTTATTGATAGCAGAGAAAATCCTACGAAAGGTATGCGACAAATGATGTCTGGAAGCACGAAAATGATAATTGTAGATGAAAGCGGAAAACAGCTGGATATTGAAAAGATTATGAGGGAGCGGGAGAGAAATGCAAAGGCAGATAATGCAAAAAATAATAATCTTCTTGAGCTTGATCTGCTTAAATGAAAATATAAAACCTGTTGACATTTGTCAACAGGTTTTTCTTATTTTATTGATTATCTTGCTCTCCAGTGTGTACCGTTTTTTGGTGGATCCTGAGGTTGGGTATCATCAATTATTGTACTCCCGGAAGAATTTGAATCTAATGCACCTCCAATAAAACTTTTCGGAGTAATGATTTTTATAGTATCCTCAGCGGTTGTTTTCCAATGAGTACCATTTTTTGGAGGATCATTATTTTCAAATCCAGATCCAGTAGAATCTTTAGCATTCATCTGATTTTCATCCTCGTGTAAAGAAACCTGCTCCTCTTGATCGAAAGTTTCTTCACCCTGCCTACAGGCAATACTTGCAAGCCCAATTAACATTAAGCTGAAGGTTGTTAATTTTAATTTCATTTTATTCTAGGATTAATGATTTTAATTTATTTCTTAATTTAGATTCTCGAAATTACTCAAAAACATATATACGATGCAAATATATGCAGGTTTGATTTATAAATTTTTACACTCATATGATTACGATTTTTTACTAGCTTTTAATTTAATTTAATAAACTCCTTACTGCAAAATAGCTTATCATAAATACTTTTTGTGTATTTTTGAATAAAATTTATCGGGAAATATCTGATGATAAAAAGAATTTTTACCATTTTAGGCTGTCTGTTTGCGGCTATACTATATTCACAGGATTTTTATTCAAATCTCAGAGAAAAATATTGGGTATATGAAGAAAATGATCCTCGAGCTTTTGTGTATATTAATCAATATATAAAAAGAGCAAAATCCGAAAAAAATTATTCTGAATTATTTCAGGCATACAAAGACGGAATATTATATTCGGAAAACAAAAAAATAGCATATGCAGATAGTGCAATTGTGGCAGCCAAAAATTCAGAGAATAATGATCTTATAGGTGACGGATATTTAAGTAAAGGAGCAATTTATTATTTTAATCAGCGCAAATTTCAGTTCGCTTTAGAAGAATATTTAAAAGCTTATGAATATTTAAAGGATTCAAAAAACGAATTTTTAAAATATCAGAATATTTACCATATCGGAGTTGTTAAAAGTTATTTGGGCTATCATGATGAAGCATTGAAAATTTTTGAGGAATGCATAGCTTTTTTCGAAACAAAAATTGATGGTGATATACACGATAACACAGTTTTTAATAATACAAAAGGATATTTAAACTCTTTACATCAGGCAATTATTTGTTATCAGGCGCTCGGTAAGAACCAAGAGGCGAAAAAAATGCTGGATGAAGCTGCCAAAAAAATTCCTCAAACAAAAGATTTTTATTTAGAAAAAAGTTATTTTCAAAAAAGCTTAGGAGTTTCTGAGTTCAAGAATAAAAATTATACGCAGGCCATTAAATATTTTGATCAAGCATTGCCTGAACTTCTAAAAGTAAATGATTTCAGCTGGGCTTCTTATATTTATTTTTATAAAGGTAAAAGTTATGAAATCCTTGGTAATCAAGATCTTGAAGTTGATAATTATAAGAAAGTAGATTCTATATTTAATAAAAACAAATTCATTCTTCCTGAATTGCGAAGTAATTATGAAGAGCTTATTGAATATTTTAAAAAAAATGGCAACCATCAAGAAGAATTATATTATACCAATCAGCTTTTAAAAGTTGATAGCGTTATCGCTTCAGATTTCAAGCATCTTTCTACCAGAATTTATAAAGAGTATGATACGAAGATGCTCATGGAAACAAAGGAAAATCTGGAAAAAACCAATTCTTACAGTAAATTGCTTTTGTTTATTTGCCTTGCTATAATTGCTGCTTTGGGGGTGATTATGTATTACAGAATAAGAAAGCAGAAGAATATTCAGAAAAACTATGATGATCTTTTGATTAAGCTTGAAGAAGCAAGTAATCAACCAGAAGTTGTTCCCACACCTATAAAAGAAGTTACAGATACTGCAGACAAAAATATCAAATTTGATAGCAGTATTGTAGAAAAGCTTTTAAACGATATTCAGGTGTTTGAAAATAATCAGGGTTATCTGGAGCAAGGTCTTACCCTTAAGAAGCTTGCAGAACAATTTAAAACCAATACATCTTACCTTTCGCAAGTAATTAATGAATATAAAGGCAGTAATTTCAATTCTTATATTAACGCTTTAAGGATCAATTATGCAACGCAAAAAATCTATCAGGATAAAGAATGGAGAAAATATTCTATAGAACATATTGCATCAGCTGCAGGTTTTAGCAACAGACAGAGCTTTTCTAATATATTTCTTGAGCAAAACGGAATCAGACCTGCTGATTTTATTAAAAAGAGAATGAAGGAACTGGAAGATCAGAATAATTCTTAAGTTTAAAAATAACATTTATAATTCAAAATAAAAACCGAACCTTCAATGAAGGTTCGGTTTTCTTATTAATAGAATGTGAATGTTTGGTGTATATTTTAATTTCTTATTTCAGTTTCATAATCTTCTTCAGAAATTGTAGAGAACAGGGTTCCTCTCCCTAGATTGTCAGAACCCTGATTGTTCTTCTACATGAAAACTGAATGATGAAAAGTTATATATATGAATGATATGGTGTCTTGTTTTATCTGTAACAAATATAGAATCATAAAACTTCATTAACAAGTTATTGCAGGTGGTATTTATAAATATTTACGTAATAATTTATGAAAAATAACTGTGTTTTTACCTTTCAAAGTGTTGATTTCTAGATGTTTTTACTTTTTGTGAGAATTATTGAAAATAAAATTCTAAATTCATTTCAAATGTTGTCCAAATCTATTTTCCAACTAAAATTTCTCCAAATTAATTAGAAATAAAGAATGGATGACCAGAAATAATTAGAGATATCTTTAAAAATTACAATAAAAAAGCTGAATAATCAATCATTCAGCTTTTGTATTTTTAAAATTTTTTAACTAATCTAAAGGCCGTCTTCCTGAAATAATATTGTAAAGAACTACAATAATAGCAATAACCAGTAAAACATGAATCAGATAACTTGTACTGATTCCCGGGATCACGTTCAGCATTCCTAAAAGCCAAACAACAATGCAGATCACTGCAACTAACCATAATACACTTTTCATAATAATATTTTTTTAAGGTTTATGTAATATTATTAGCATATTGTGTGCCTTTTCTGTTTTTCAGGTGAAAAAATTAAAGATTAAACATGATGAGCCACATCTTCATCTCTAATATTTTATAATCCGGGTTTATGAAAGCATCATTTTAGAATCATTAAAAAAGAAAGGCTTCAGAATATCTTCAAAATTATAAAGACCATTTGATCGGTTTTTTAAATTTCGTGCAACAAAAAGAGCACCGCTTCCAAACGCTTCCCGCGAAATCGATTCATGTACAAGGCGAACTGTTTGATAAGGAAAGCCAAAAATCACTTCATGCTTACCTACAATTCCGCCTGCTCTCACCGAGTTGATACTTGTTTCTTCAATATCGAGTGTTTCAGCAATTTTTATCGCTGTGCCGGAAATTCCTGCTTTAGCCTTAAAATGTTCTTCAACGACTTCTATGTCGACATCAGGAGCAATATTTTTCAGAAGACTGGCTGCAAATAAAAGATAGTTAACTCCGAGAGTAATGTTGGGCGACCAAAAAACCGTATTTTTTTGTGATAATTCCTGAAGAAATTTTTTTTCTTGGTTTCCGTAATGTGAGATTGCCGAAATTATTTTAATATTCCTTTCAGATGCTGCTTTGCCATATAAATAAATACTTTCAGTGGTAGAAAAATCTATAATTATATCTACAGGTCGATCATCAAATAGCTGAGTTATTTCAATGTTTTGTAATGAGAAAATTTCGGCAGCATCAGAAGATTCTACTTCTAAAAAATTTTTTGCCGAAAGATTTTCCATATTTGTGCTGTTTCTCAAAATCCATTCCAGTGTAAAATCGGGACTTTGCAGTATTACATTTGCTACAGCCTTTCCTGCTTTTCCAAATCCAATTAAACCTATTTTCATATAATAAAATTTTGTAGTGTTTGTAATTTTAGAATAGGTAAGATAAGGAATTATTTTTGAAACCTTTGCGAATGAAAGTATATGCTTGAAAATGAGATAGTTGAGTTACTATAAAAATTAAACCCCCCGTAAACGGAGGGTTTAATAAAAACACAAATGATGAAAAAAAAATTTTCACTCCAAATATAGGCAAATTTTTGGAACCACATTGCCTTTTTTCAGAGATATTAATTATTTTTTTTAAAGTTATATGATCTGTCCTCTAAATCAAATAAATAGCTTTAGAAAAAATGCAATCGATTTCACAATTTATAATAATCTTAAATAAACAATCTATTGTATACTTAATAAATTTTTTTCATATTTCTTTATTATTTTCTCTTTATGGCATAATGATTTAAATCATTCTATGTCAAATGTATTGATAATCAATGTTAATAATAGGTTATTATTTGTTACATATATTTTATTTGTTAATATATTTTCATTTAAATGTGACTTACATTAAATTTGTGTGAAATGATAAAAAATGATGATTAAAAAATATTATTCTTTTCATCCTTTAGGAGAGAATATGTTCATCAACCATGATGAATATTGATGTTTTAAAATCACTTAAAAGCAAAATATTAATTAACTAATGAAGCCGAAGAAAGTTCCCGGAATTCCATCGCAGGTAAGAGGTGGTTTTCAAGACACAGAAAGTATAAAAAGATTTAGCAGTTCTGAAGAAGTAGATTTTAAATTCGATATTCTTAAAGACCGATTTTTTGAAATCAACAGCTGGAATAATTATAGCCAAGGATGTATTTCAAAATTTGAATTATGTGACAATGCAGGAGAATCTGTAAGCAGATCACCCAAGATTGGTGATTATATCAAGATCTTGCTTACTAAAATAAATAATCCTGAAATTGAAGATTACCATTGGGTTCAGATTGATATGATTGATAAGAGCAATCCAAATCGCATAATGTTGCAGTGCAGACCGTCTAAATTACCGGGTAATGAGTTTGCGGGAAAAACAATTCATTTTCATTCTGCAGCATCTACATCTACTTTTGTGATTTCTAAAGGAAATGATTACATCAAAATGGCAATTTATGAAAGAAATCAGCAGCCCAACAAAAATACAAGCTTTGCCAATAGCATTAAGAATATAGTAAGCTCTGTAATCGGGACATCCAAAATCCAATGGAAATCTCTTGCAGACGGACTCATTAATATAAATTAATACCACATCTTCAAGGTTTTTGATTAAAAAGCATACAATTTGTATATCTCTTTTAAAGATAATCAGCGTAATCTTTTTATGCTGATTTTTTATTTAAAAAAATATCTATGAATACTGAAATTTTAGGATTAATTGCAGGTGGACTTACATCTATTGCTTCAATGCCACAGCTTATCAAAGTAATCAAAAATAAAAACGTTGAAGATCTTTCTTGGCTTATGCTTTTGATCCTGGTCACCGGACTTTCACTTTGGGTATGGTACGGAATACAACAAGATGAGTTACCAATTATCCTTTCAAATTCCTTTGCCGTTATTGTGAATCTTGCGTTGTTGGTTTGTTACTTTATTTATAAAGATAAATGAAAATGTAAATTATGATAATGATTAAATTTATGACTTCGATCATAACGTAAGAAGAATAAACTTCTTAGTTTTGGTTGTATAGATAAGTATCAATCCAGATTAGTCATATCTATGTTTTTAACTCAAGTTTAGGACTGTCATCTTCGGATGTCAGTCTTTTTTATTCATAAACTTAGATACCACAAACCTTATTATTGGCAACACTTTTGTTTTAACTGAAACAAAATATTACTTATGAAAAATGCA
The DNA here is from genome assembly GCF_900116415.1 of Chryseobacterium formosense. Classification (GTDB taxonomy): domain Bacteria; phylum Bacteroidota; class Bacteroidia; order Flavobacteriales; family Weeksellaceae; genus Chryseobacterium; species Chryseobacterium formosense. Next base: position 838,656 of record NZ_FPAP01000001.1, read on the forward strand.
ATAAAAGTGGCTTTAGGAATTGTTGCCGGAGGAAGTCTGGTTTATTTGGCCAAAAAGATTAAGCAAAGAAAAGAAAAAGAAAATCTTTTTACAGCACCAGACGGAAACACTTACAAAGAAAATCAAACCTACAGAACTGCCGACGGTGAAGTTTTCAAGAATGGAAAAAAAGTTCATATTCAGGTTCCGACAGATTCAGGAAATCATCAAAATAGAGTAGATCCGGGTTTTAATAATCAGCATTTAAATGAAAAAGCAAACCTGCCAAAACCGGAAGTTGCTTATCATCAGAGAGGTGACAGACACAGATAAAAATTTAGCAATCATTTGCATTGTAATTGGCTTTTTCCAATTCGTCTTCCATTTTATCAATCTCAGCTTTGGTCGGTTTCAATTTTTTTAAACTGACCTTAAGCTGTTTTTTCCCATCCGGAGAAATCCACAATCCCTGAAGACCATCGTTATCCCTTTTTAGTAACATAATTCCGGTATTATAATGCTCTACAAAAGTATATTGCTGTGCTTTTTCAGAAAAAGTAGTATCCAGAAGAATCCAGTTTCCGGCTTTATTGTCGGTGTATTTGTAAATTCCTGAAGCAACTACCTTTGGGCAGCCTGTTTCTTCTATTTTCAAATAAAAAGAAATATTTATTTTTCCGTCGATGGTACCTAGATATTTTTCCTGTGCAATAATTTGTTGCGCATTGATCGATAGTGACAAAAACAACATAAACAGCGTTGTAATTATTTTCATTTTGTAGTTTTAATTTAATGCTGAAAATTAATGAATTTTATTTATTCTTTGTTAATCATTAATTGCGATGTTTTATCATCATGAATTTTTTTCGACTGGCTTGTTTTTTGAAGCTTTCTGTTTAAAATTTCATTATGCTTCTATCAGCTTTTTTAAGTTTCAGTTGGAAAGAGTTATTTCTCGGAACTGAAGACTGGGCTTTTCTTCTGGAAATTGTTCTAAGAACAATCATTATGTTCCTCACCATTATTATCGGACTTCGTGCTTTGGGAAAAAGGGGAGTGAAGCAGCTTTCGATTTTTGAGCTGGTTGTAATTATAGGTTTAGGATCTGCAGCAGGAGACCCGATGTTTTATAAAGAAGTCGGGATTGTTTCTTCCATAATCGTTTTTATTGTCATCATTATTTTATATTCTACCATTACCAAGCTCATCGGAAGATTTAAAAAAATTGAAAACCTATTGGAAGGAAAAGCAATGTGCCTTATCGAAAATGGTATTTTTGCTATTGATAACTTTAAAAAAGAAAATCTCGGAAGCGACGAATTTTTTGCAGAATTAAGGTTAAAAGGTGTTTCACATTTGGGGCAGATAGAATTTGCCATTGAAGAAGTTTCCGGTGATATCAGTGTGTTCTTTTTTGAAGATGAAAAAGTAAAATATGGTCTTCCGATTATGTTGCATTCTTTGGATAATTCGGTGAGAAATATTGAAGAGCCAGGTCATTACTCATGTACTTTTTGTGGATATACAGAAGAAAAAACTTCTGGAAATGCAGGAAGTTGTAAGAATTGCGGAAAGCATAACTGGGTGGAAGCAAGTAACAGACTTAGAATTACCTAAAAAAATCCCCGGCTTTTCAGTCGGGGAAAAATTTGAAGTATATAATTTTTAATGGTTTCAGAAGTTCAGCCTAAACTGCTGCTTTATGAAACGATGGCTTAAAAAAAGCCGTGGTCTCTTTACCAAACAAGCATGAAAAAATATTTTGAAATTCATGTATGTATTTACACTTGATCGTGTTTCCGTAAATTTTCAGACCTTCTACAATCTTTTTAGAATTTAGATCAATATCATATTTGATAAATGATTCCGGTCTTTCATAACGTATTTGGTGATCCGAAGCATAAGTTCTCATGAAACCGAATTTTTCCAGCCAATCTCCTGTAATCTGAATAGGATTGATTTTTTCTGCCGGTAAAGAAATTGTCTGACTGTCATTCTCGATTTTCACAAAATAATCGTTGTTTTTTTGGAAAATCTCCGTAATCGTAAAAATCTCGTTTCTGTACTCGACAAGATTTTTAATTTTTAGATCTGTAACTTTCATTTTATTTTGATGTGGTGTTAATAATGTTTGCTAAAGACTATGGTTACAAATACTATGCCTCACATCATTGATGTGGTATGTAAATGCTTTTAATTTAGAATAATTCTGTAATTAATTCAAAACAGACCGTTTTTTTAATTATTTTAATCTTTAACAGCTTTTTTATAAACCTTGAGCGCTCTGTTTCTTGCAAAACTATGCTCTACGACAGATGTAATGTCAGCATAATTCTTCGGCAACCATTTTTTGATATATTTCCCATCATTATCAAATTTTTTAGTCTGCTCACTCGGATTAAAAATTCTGAAATAAGGAGCGGCATCGCAACCGCAACCTGCAGCCCATTGCCAGTTTCCGTTGTTGGATGAAAGTTCATAATCTAAAAGTTTTTCTGCAAAATAAGCTTCGCCCCACCTCCAGTCAATCAGAAGATGTTTGGTAAGAAAACTTGCAGTAATCATTCGAACGCGATTATGCATAAATCCGGTTTCGTTAAGCTGTCGCATTCCTGCATCAACGATAGGATAACCGGTTTTTCCTTCGCACCACAGCTTAAATTCATCCTCATTGTTTCGCCAATTGATTTTTTCATATTTTTCTTTAAAACAATGCTTCACTACTTTAGGAAAATGATAAAGAATCTGCATGAAAAATTCTCTCCAGATCAACTCGTTCAGCCAAATTTCATTGTGCTCTGAAGCATATTTTACACATTTTCGGATTGAAATCGTCCCAAAACGTAAGGCAATTCCTAATCTTGTTGTTTGATCCAAAGCCGGAAAATCTCTGTTTTTGTCGTATGATTCTATTATTTTTTTATCAAAAACCGGCCCTTCGAAAACCATATCTGTTTTTTTGAAACCAATTTCTTTGAGGGTGTGAATTTTTTTAGATTTAAATGAATGAAAATTCTGAAAATTTGTTTGGATTGAATGAATTTCAGTCTGATGAAATTTCTCTTTCCATTTTTTTGAATAAGGAGTATAAACAGTGTATGGCGAACCATCGTTTTTTACAATTTCATCTTTTTCGAAAATGACCTGATCTTTATAATCTTCAAAATGGATGTCATTTTTTTTGAGAAAATCCGCAATTTCTTGGTCTCTTTTAATAGCTTGAGGTTCGTAATCACGATTACAGAAAACGGTTTCTACATCAAATTCTTTTATTATTTCTTTAAAAATTTCAAATGGTTTTCCGTAATAGGTTTTGATTCCGGAATTGTGATTTTTTAATTCTTCATGAATTTCTGCCAAAACCTGATGGATATAATCAACTCTTCGGTCGGATTTATTTTCAAGCTGATCTAAAATTTCTGTATCAAATATAAAAACCGGAATTACTTTTTGTTCTGATTGTAAAGCCTCATTCAGTCCCGTATTGTCATTCAGTCTCAAGTCTCTGCGAAACCAGAATATATTAATTTTGCTCATGTCTTTTAAATTTATGAAAAAAGAAAAGATTCCAGAGGATCATTTCGTAACCGTAAACCGTATCTTCGATAGGAATGGTTAAAATCCGGAAGCCAATAACATCTTTCGGGTTATAATTCACAATCGGAGATTCGAGTCCTGTTCCTGTAAGAATTCCGTTAACGGCTAAAAAGCCGGGCATGAGAACAAGATAAATAAATGATGCTTTGCCAATCCATTTTACTTTTAAAACAAAATAAAGCAGAACTAAGCTAATAGCTGTTGTCAAAAAAGTAACAAATGAGTAAATTTTATCTTTAAAAATTAAGGCTAAAACAAAACAGGCAATTACTGAAATGATGATAAAAACTTTTTCAATAGATGGTTTCCAATCAAGCTTAAAAAATTTATCTAAACAGAAATACGTGAAAACACAGGAAAAAGGAATGCAGATGAAAAACAGCAATTCTTCGATCGGAAGACCAATGTAACGGACTCCGATCAAATATTTATCATTAAACCACCAAACTCCATTGGCGGTAAACCAAATATCCCAGGCAATAAAAAATACAGCGACAATAACCGATGCCAATAAAAATGCTTTGAAATGTTTGTTGAATTTAATTTTCGGATGAAAAGAAAATATAAAACAGATGATGATCGTAAAAAAATTAATTGCCAAATAAGTGTATTGCCACATCTATGTTTTATTTTTATTAAAGTACATTCTGAAGTATTTCACAGGAACCCAAAGAAAACCAAAACATTCGCCATGTTCTTTCCCGGTATGTTTATGATGCTGTTTGTGACCTCTCCGGATTGCCAGCAAATAAGGGTTTTTTGTATCTCTCAAAATCTTGAAACGCTGATGAATAAAGATGTCGTGCACAAAGAAATAAGCCATTCCGTACAAGGTAATTCCTATTGCGATGTAGAAATATGCATTAAAATTATTAATGGTTCCGTAATACATCAAAGCAATCGTCGGAATTGCAAAAATGGCGAAAAAATAATCGTTCCGCTCCATTTTTCCGTCATTGCTGTGGTCGTGGTGATCGCGGTGGAGCGTCCACAAAAAGCCGTGCATAACATATTTATGAATAAGCCATGTCATTCCTTCCATCACGAAAAATGTAACTAAGACAATTAAAAAATTCATGTTACTTTTTATTAAAAGTTTTTTCTAAAATTTGAAAACGATAATCAAAAATGTCTTCCAGCTTTTTTTTCACTATCAATTTGTGGGCAATTTCTCCCAGAAATCCAAAAGGAAGTTCATAATTCACATTATCAACCATTAAAACCCCATTTTCATTCGGAACAAAAAAATGACGATGATGCCACATTTTGAAAGGACCTTTGTTTTGAAAATCGGTAAACATTTTTTTTGATTCAACTTCAGTAATGACGGTCTGCCATTTCAGTTTTACACCAAAAAGCGGAGAAACATAGTAATCGATGACCATTCCTTCATAAATTTCGTCTTCATTAAGCTTTGTTAAGACGGTGAAATTCATGTCTTCAGGTGTTATTTCTGAAAGATTATTAGCCGATGAGAAAAATTTCCATGCAGTTTCTATATCGCAGTTGAGCTGCTGTTGACGCTGAAGTTGGTGTATCATTTTTTAAGTTTAAATTTAAAGGAATGACATTTTATATTGTACATAACTGCTCATCATAAGAGAAAATTTCTTGCCATTTGATATTCTTATCCTCTGATTTATGATTTTATTTGCAGAAGTTTTCTTTATTTTTCTGAAAAGCGAAATATAATAACGGTAAGCAAGATAAACTCCGAATCTTGATGAATTGGGAAGTTTCCTGATTCCTTCCAAAGCTTCTTGAAACTCATCATGAATTTCCTGCTCGATCTGCGCTTTTACCACATTATCAAAATAAGAAATATCTACATTCGGGAAATATGTTCTCCCTAAAATCTGATAATCATCTTTCATATCCCGCAGGAAATTAACTTTCTGAAAAGCAGATCCAAGTTTCATCGCAGATGGTTTCAGGTGTGCATAAATCTCTTTATTTCCGTCAACAAAAATCTGAAGGCACATTAATCCTACAACTTCTGCAGAACCGAGAATGTATTCTTTGTAAAGATCAGAATCATAATCGATCTTCTGCAAATCCATTTCCATGCTATTGAGGAATTGATGGATTAATTTTACATCAATCTCATATTTATGAATAGTCTCCTGAAAAGCCTGTAGAATAGGGTTTAAAGAAATCCTCTCTTCCAATGCCTGAGTGGTTTGTTCCCGAAATCTTGACAATAATATTGTGCGGTCGAAACCATGAAAGCTGTCTACAATTTCATCAGCAAGTCTTACATAACCGTAGATGGCGTAAATCGCATTTCTGATCTTCGGAGAAAGTGCCAAAATTCCCAAAGAAAAACTCGTGCTGTATTGTTTTGTGGTCTGTTTACTGATCTTATAGGAAAGTTCGTCGAAAAGTTTTTTCATATTTTGGATTATTTGGTGGCTTCGTTTGCAGCTATTTTTCCTGAAATAATTGAGGGTGGAACTCCCGGTCCCGGAACCGTGAGCTGTCCTGTGTAAAAAAGATTTTTCACTTTCTTATTTCTCAATGAAGGTTTTAAAACTGCAGTCTGGTTTAGTGTATTTGCCAAACCGTATGCATTTCCTTCATACGCATTATAATCTTTTTTAAAATCATTAATGCAATAGCTTTTTTTATACTCTATTTTTGATAAAAGATCTGATGACTTGGTGTGTTTTTCAAGTCTTTGTATCATTTCAAGGAAATATTTTTCCCGTGTTTCTTCATTATCTTCAATTCCGGTTGCAACGGGCATTAAAAGAAATATGTTTTCGCAGTTTTCAGGAGCTACATTTTCATCGGTTTTAGAAGGGCAACAAGCATAAAATAAAGGTTTTGTCGGCCATTTTTTATGTTCGTAGATCTCTGAGGTATGCAAATCAAGATCATTTTCAAAAAACAATGTGTGATGTTTCAGATTCGGGATTTTTTCTTTAAATCCTAAATAATAAATCAGACAGGAAGGTGCAAAAGTTTTCTTTTCCCAATATTCTTCACTGTAATTTTTGTATTCTTTCTGAATTAAATTTTCGGTATGATGATAATCTGAGGACGCAATTATCGTGTCGAATTCAATTTCTGTTCCGTTAACAACAATTGAATTTGCTTTACCTTTTATAATTTTAATTTCATCAACATTTGAATTCAGATGAAATTGTACGCCTTGTTCCTTGGCAATTTCAGACATTGCTTCGATAACTTTATAAAAACCGCCGTTTGGATACCAGGTTCCTAATTTGTAGCCTCCATAGTTCATCAGGCTATATAAAGCAGGAATGTCTTTCGGAGCGGCACCGAGAAAAATTACCGGAAATTCCATCAGCATAATCAGTTTCGGATCTGAAAAATATTTTCTTACAAATCGATGAAAATTTGATAGAAGATCGAGTTTTAAAGCACTTTTGGCAATCTTTGGAGAAACGAATTCAAACCATGAATGACAAGGTTTTGTAACAAAATCTTTCATGCCTACTTCATATTTATACTGTGCATCATGCATGAATTCGTCTAATTTTTTTGCGGCCCCCTTTTCAACGCTTTCAAATAAATTTCTCATTTCTGAATAATCTTGAGGGAGCGCCATATTTCCGTCAGAAAAAACCATTTCAAACTGAGGATTCAGGGGAATCAGTTCATAATAATCTGACGTTTTTTTATTAAAATCTTTAAAAAAATCTTCGATAATATCCGGCATCCAATACCAGCTTGGACCCATGTCGAAAACATAACCATTATCAGTTTTAAATTGTCTGGCTCTGCCGCCTAAACTGCTGTTTTTTTCGAAAACATGAACCTCATGACCATTTTTCGAACTATAAGCCGCAGCAGATAATCCTGAAAATCCTGAACCGATAATTGCTATTTTTTTAATCATAATTAATTATTATTCGAAAAGTTCTCGTTAAAAACGGTCTCAACTAATTTTAGACTGTCAATATTTCTGCCAAAAATGGGATTATGAAAATGATCGAGTTTATTCAGAAGCTCAATCAGATCATATTTTTCTTCTTCTGTAAGATTTCCACAGACAATTTTGGTTGCCATTCTGATGTTTTCCATTTGTTTTTCTAGCGCATCATTACCTTTCTCTGTAATGCTGATAACCTTGGTTCTTTTATCTTTTTTCGAATCTGTTTGTTTTACCCAGTCGTTTTTTATCAAGCGATTAATGATAAGAATTCCGACAGGTTTATCCTGAATATTTTTTTTAATAAGTTCGGTTTTCGTCATTTCACCGAAAGCTTTCAGATTGATGAGATAGATAAATTCTTCCTGAGTAGAGAAATCTGAACCGGCGATGGCAGATTTAGAATATGTTTTTGCGTACCTGCTCATGTGAACGAGTAGGGTACTGATAACGCTTTCGGGACTTCTTCCATTTTGTTTACCTTCCCAAATAATATTTTTTGGTGAGGGTTTCTTATTTTGCTGATGCTGTATCCAATTTTTAAATCCTTCAATATCAGATGAATATCGGGAATTATTGTTCTCAGAATCGAATTGTTCCAGCAATTGAATCACATCTTTTGCCAAATTATAATTCATATCAAATGATTTATTAGTAAACAAATATACTTAATTTATTTTTATTAAGTATATTTATATACTAATTATTTAGACTAAAAAATAAGACTTTGAAAAATCAAAGCCTTACTTTCCTAATTCAATTACTATGTACGATTTACTCCATATATCTAGTTTTTAATTACTTTTTTAATTATTTGCTGCCCGTCTTCTGAATTTATTTTTACAAAATAAACTCCTTTTGGAAATGATGAAAGATTAATTTGCTGACTGTTGAATTTTGCATTTAAAAGCTGCCCCACAGTATTGGTAATTTCCAGTGATTTTATTGTAGAATTGCCTTTAACATTGATCATTCCGTTGGTTGGATTCGGATAAATACTGAAATCATTTTTCTTCACATCATTTACTGATAATGAGTTCAGTGAAAATCTTTTCACTTTAATTCCGTTTTGAGAATAGGTAAGAACTAAACTGTTTGTTGTTGCATCATACTGCAGATCATTATAAGTTGCAGCATCATCAGAAACAAAATCTCCACCTACTGTTACCCATGTATTCGTCGTAGAATTGTATTCATACACTGTATTTTTCCCGCTGTTTATCGCCCATCCGCTTGCTACGGTGTAAAGTTTTCCTGATGGAGTAACGGCGATCGAAACATTATACAAATTGTCTGAGATACCAAAATCAGCATTTCCAACCTGAACCCAATTCGTTCCATTGAATTTTTTAACATTAAGTCTCCTGTTATTTGAAGAGGGTGAAGAATACACAACATACAATGTATTATCAGAACCTATTGCGATGTCTGTTGTAGCGTTTGCTCCTTCTGTAAATGATGATCCTACGTTTGCTCCTCCAACCAAAGTCCATGCCTCTGTTGCAGAAGCATTCTGGCTGTTTTCATATACTTTTATTCCGGATGAGTTATGGAGAACATATACTTTACCATTTGTACCCGTCACCATTTCAGCATAATAAGGAACTCCACCTGCAATATTTGCGGTACCAACCTGCTCCCAAGCTCCGTTTACAAACTTTTTTACAGTTCCTGAACCATAAGATCCGTAAGTAAACAAAATATTAGAAGATGAAACGGCTGAAGCCTGATAATTTGTTGTAGCAGACGAAGCACTCGGTAGAGAAGACCACGTCGAGCCCTCAAATTTTCGAACTTCTAAACCAGATCCCTGATTGGTGTAGTATAAGATATTTCCGGCAGGATTTATCGCCAATGAACTGTATGTTGCTGAACCGATTGTAATTCCTGCATTTCCTCCAACGTACGACCAGCTTGTTCCGTTAAACTTCTGTACTGATGCTTTTGTTACAGATAAATCATAATAAGAAACATAATAATTACCCTGTGTATCAATAACCAAATTATTGAAGCTTCCTGTTCCTGCAGAAATATTTGCAGAAGAACCAACATTTTCCCATTGCTGAGCATTTGCAGAAATTACATTCGCAAAGACACCTAAAGCTATTAGAGCTTTTCCGAAATTAAGAGTAGAAATTTTAACCATAAAAAATATTTGTTGAAGAAATTAATCTAACGATTTATCAGTTTTTGACATCCGTTTTCAGTCAACAAATATATTATGTGGTATTTTATTTGAGAAGTAATTTTGTGAAATGTTTATTAAATCACATACTCATTAGATACTTTTTTGAAATAAGTTCAAAAATATGTGATAATTATTATATTAAATATAATTTTTAAAAGATGGTTTTTTAGATCTGGTCAATCCAATGATAGATGTCAACATTTTGGGGAATGTCGAGTTTTTTTCTAATTCGGTATTTCTTATTCTGAACAGTTCTGGTTTCAATAAAGCTGATTTTAGCAATTTCTTTCGTTGTTAATTTTAATTTAAGAAGTGCGCAAAATTCAATCTCAGATTGTTGCAGTTCTGAATTTTTTTCTAAAAGACGAGCCGAAAAATCAGGATAAACTTTCTCGAATGCAAACATAAAAGCCGGATCTCTTTTTTCAAGAAGTTCTATCAGATCATGATAAGTTTCGCTTAGATTGATTTCGGGTCTGGTTTCATTTTCACTTTCGATGAGAGGTTTTTTACTTTTTCTCTTTGTTATAAAAAATGCGATTCCGATCGATGCAAAAACAGGAATAATCCAATACCAAAATGCATTTTGGGCTTTTTCCTGTTCTTTTTTATCTTTATTGATAACCTCCTGTAAAGAATTGTATTTGCTTTTCAGGGCTTTCAATTCGTGCTGTTCGATCTTATTTTTATAGAAATCTGAGCTGTCTTTGATGTTGAGAATGTCATAAATTTCTTTCAGCGAATGGTAAATCTGATTGGCATTGAGTTCCATGCCAGTTTTTTTGCTGATGTAAAGTGCTTTGTGAAAGTTTTTTAATGAACTCTCATAATTTTTCTTCTCCTTATAAACTTTCCCTATGACCGAATAATTGTCGACCATTGCTTTCTCGTCAATTACCTCTTTGGGTTTTATTAAAATAGATTTTTTTGCATAATGATAAGCCGAATCAGCATTAAACTGGCTGTAAATATTGGCAAGATTGGCGTAGTTCAGGTACTGAAAATTGTCTCTTTCAAATTTATTTTTCAGCTGTTTTCCACTTTGGATCTGTTCATAAATTTTTTTTGCGGCTTCTTTTGGCTGATTTTTATCTAAATAAATATTGGCAAAACTGCTCAGAACATTCGCTTTTGCATAGAAAATCTTCTCACTTTCAGGATCACCTTTTTGTAAGATCTTGTAGGCTGAATTCAGATTTGAAATTGCCTTGTCAGGAAATTTATTGATGGAATAGATCTCGGCAATATAAATATGCGACATGGCTTCAAAATAAATGTCATTAAATTTGTTAGCTTTTTTCTGAAGGTTTTCACTGGTAATAATCAGGCTGTCCATCATATTTTTACTATAAAAATAGCGGCATTTTCTGTCGAGAAGTTTCATTTCAGAAATCGAATCTTTCAGAATAACAGACTGATTCATGAGTCCGTTCAGTTCCTGGTAAGCCTTATCAATATTTGTTTTGTATAGTTTAGAATTGTTGGTAATCTTAGCTTTCAGTTCTTTGGCGGTCAGTTTTTGCTGAGAGGGTGCTAAAAAACTAAAAAATAGACTGAGTAAAAAGAGTATTTTTCTAAACTCAAACATTATAAAGCAATAGTTGTTTATGAAATTGAAAACGTAAATTTAATGAAAATAGAATTAAAATACTACCAAATTGTTATGATTTTTAATGATAAATTTATAAAAATTCAATATTTTTCGTAAATATTTGATTTTAAAAATTGTACAGCATTAGATTTGTTTAAATTGTTATCTCTTGCATAGTCTGCCGTAAATATTTATTTTTGTAAAGAATTTTTAGAAGAAATTCGCAGGTTTTCAGATCATTATCACTTTCATAGAAATATGAGGGTAAAATTTTTATTTAAATAATGATTAATAAGCCTTTACACAGTTTTCATATTCCCGTTATGGGATTATCTTACACGATCGACAGCCCGATTCGTGTTGCACAATACGGAATTTCCTCCGTTGTTTCAATTATTGACGATGAAATTGTAGAAAAAATGAAAAATTTCTACAGCAAAAAATTCAATCTCAACTATTTCGGGATTTCTACTAAAACCGAAGATTACAGAGCCAAAAGAATCACCGATTATCTCGATATGATGGATGATATCGTCACCGAAAAATTTGAATCTTTCAAAGAAGAAATTTCTAAGAATACGGAAGCGCTCAAGAATTTTATGGCAATGCTTCCCAATACTTCCGAGTTAAAGAACGGTTTACAGAATATTTTGAATCAGGGCGATTCTTTAGCATCAAATATTAAAAATTTTGTAGAAAAAAATCTCATTCCGGGAAATATTGATGTCAATATCATGACCAAAGTTGATAAAGACAATTACAAAAAAAACGTGCAGCTTCCTGTAATTTATAATGATGCACATGCTTCGCTACGCGGTTTTGCTAAAAGTAAAATCTCTTCGGCAATGATACTTTCTGCAGGAATGAACCCTCGTTTGTACAGCTATATTGAAGAATTTGATGACTTTTTTCCGGATACAAATAACTTTATTAAAAAGAAAATTATTCTTAAGGTCAGCGATTTCCGTTCTGCAATGATCCAGGGAAATTTTTTAGCAAAAAAAGGACTTTGGGTTTCCGAATACAGAATTGAATCCGGTTTGAATTGTGGCGGTCATGCTTTTGCAACGGAAGGTTTACTGCTTGGTCCAATCATGGAAGAATTTAAACAAAAGAAAAATGAACTGATTTCCTCCGCACATTCTTTGATGATTAAAGCTCTTCAACAAAAAGAAAAGTATATTCCTGCTGAACCTTTAGAAATGAAAATAACGGTTCAGGGTGGAGTAGGAACTTCCGAGGAGCATGATTTTCTTTTAGAGAATTATCTGGTTGACAGTGTTGGTTGGGGATCGCCTTTTCTTTTGGTTCCTGAAGCAACTTCTGTAGACCGTGAAACCAGAAATCTTTTAGCAAAATCAAAGCAAGATGATTATTTTCTGAGCAATATCTCACCTTTGGGCGTTCCATTCAATACAGTAAGAGGAACTTCAAACGAAATTTTAAAATATCAAAAAGAAGCGAAAAACAAATTTGGAAGTTCGTGTCCTAAAAAATTATTGGCATTAAGCAAAGAATATTCTCCACAGGGAATTTGTACGGCATCAAAAAAATACCAGGAAATAAAATTAAATGATCTTGAATCGGTGAGAAACGAATTAACCGAAGATCAGTTTCAATCTAAAAAAAATGAAATCACCGATAAAGCATGTCTTTGTGTTGGTCTGGTAAATTCTGCTTATCTGGAAAACAACATTGATATAAAAGGTGAAAAACAGGGGGTTGTGATTTGTCCGGGACCAAATTTGGCTTATTTTGATAAAGAAGTTTCGCTTTCGGAAATGGTGGGTCATATTTATGGAAATACAAACGTTCTTTCGGATGTTGAGCGGCCGAATATGTTTATTAATGAATTAAAAATGTACGTTGATCATTTAAAAAAAGAAATTTTAGGTTTTTCAGGCGAACTTACGAATGTGCAAGTTAAAAAATGGAATACATTTAAATCTAATCTTCTTGACGGCATAGAATATTATGAACAGCTTTTCGAGAAAACTTCTTTCTTTTCAACTCAAAAATTAAAAATACAAAAACAATTAAATGATTTTAAATTCAAATTGAATGAAATCGCAATTCGTTAAATTCAAAAATAATATCTTAAACAAGACCGGAATCAATCATTTCGGTCTTTACATATTTTATAGTTCACTCAATTTTTTGCCAGTATCTTTCAAAAATCTTCTGTTTTTTGGTTCTCCGATAATCTGGCTTTTGTAAATACTGTTTGCACCGGAAAACAAATAAGAAACAACACAGGCAATCGCAACATAAACGCCACATTCATTTCCAAATAATTCAATTGCCATAATACTGCACGCGATCGGTGTATTGGTTGCTCCGGCAAAAACTGCTACAAAGCCCATTCCTGCCAACAGAGCGATAGGTAAGGGAATAAAATATCCCAAAGCGTTTCCTAAAGTTGCACCGATAAAAAACAGAGGAGTAACTTCACCACCTTTAAAACCTGCCGCCAAAGTGACAATGGTAAAAATCATTTTTAATGCAAAATCATAAGCTGGAAGTTGCTGTTCAAAAGAATCTACAATGGTCGGAATTCCTAAACCGACGTATTTTGTAGTTCCCATTAAAAAAACAGCAGATGCAACGATAATTCCACCAAAAAATGGTCTTAATGGAGAATAATTTATTTTTGATTTAAATACATTTCCGGTTTTATGAATTGCTTTACTGAACGTTGCGGCACAGATTCCGAATAAAATCCCTGAAATGATTGCATATAAAATATTTAAAAATGAAATTTCAGGAATGAAGTCAATATGATAATGAGTATGATGGGTATTCCATAATTTGGTAGTCAAATCCGCAATAATCGCTGCCGAAAAAGCGGGAAATAAGGCATTGTATTTTAATCTTCCGACAAGAAAAACTTCCAGTCCGAAAATTGCTCCGGCTAAAGGTGTACCGAAAACAGAACCAAACCCCGCTGAAATTGCAGAAATAATCAGTATTTTTCTATCATCTTCTGAAAGCCTGAGTGGTTTTGAAAACTGGTCAGCAATTGCTCCCGCCATTTGTAAAGCCGTGCCTTCACGACCCGCAGAACCACCAAAGAAATGGGTAACCATCGTTCCTAAATAAACAAATGATGCCATTTTAAGAGGAATTATTTTTCCTGGCTCATGAATGGTTTCAATCAATAAATTATTTCCGGCTTCAACATCTTTTCCGAAATAATGATACATTAAACCAACCAAAAAACCACCTAAAGGTAAGAATGCAATCAGCCAAAGATGATTTTCTCTGAATTGCGTTGCCCATTCCAAAGTCTGAAGAAAAAATGCAGAAGCACTTCCGATTAAAATTCCTGTTATCAAAGTAATGAAAAACCATTTCAGTGCAAAAAGAGCAGAAGGATAATTTCTGAAAAATAATTTAATTAAAATAAGAAGCGTTCTGAAAACTGATTTTTTGTTATTTTTAAACATACATTCCTGATTAAATGGTAAAACATTCAATTAATCAGGCGCCATCAGCTTTTTAAGGCGGTTGGGTAAGGAAGACACCATTTCCTTTTTCGAAAAAACAAATGTACGATAAAATCTGATTGGTAAATGATTTAAACTTAAATTTTAGTTAGAATTGGATTATGCTTTTTTCCAAATCGTGATAAAGCAAAACTTTCCAGTGGTTTTCAAGGGCTTCTTCATACCATTTAATGCGGAGTTGCATCGCTTTTTTACCATCAAAATCACTTTTGTAAGCCAGATGATATTTTAAATAAGATTCCTGAGGAAGATTATCTGCGCCATAAAACGCGGTTTCACGATCTTCAGTAATTTTAAAAACCTGCATAAACGGACTGTGACCGCCAACAACTTCATAATAAATTTCGTCATTAATATTTCCATAATCATCATTCATCCAGATGATATTTGGCAATTGAATGAGCGATTCTAAAACTTCAAAATCGAAGGAAGGATTTCCACGGCTTTCAAAGGCGAAATCAAGTTCTCTCTTTTGAATATAAATTTCAGCATTCGGGAAAACAGGCTCAAAACCATTCTCTGTTTTCACCAAAGTTCCATTGATATGGTCTTTGTGTAAGTGCGAAAGTAGAACTTTTGTGATCTGATCAGGTTTAATATTTTCACTTTCTAATATTTCTTTAATAACTAATTTCCCGTTATCATTTTTCCAGCCGAAACCAGCGTCGATAAGGATGTAATCGTTTTTGGTTATGGCTAAAAAAGGCTGTATCGATATTTTGATTCCTTTGGCTTCCGGATGTTTATCAAGCAGTGTGAAATTCTTTTGTTTGTCGGCCGCAAAATTGCCTTCTTTTAAAGTGACGATTTTCATTGTATTTCGATAATATTTGCTTGTACAAAGATAGGTTCAAAATATTCTTTTTGATTATTATTTACCATAAAAGAGACATTAGAAGCTCCACACAATAAAAATTCATAAAAATATTTATGAAAAAATTGTTCCTTTTTTTAATTGCATAAATCTTAATGTTTATTAAGGATTTGTGAGTTATATTAATTCACACAATTATTAGTTATAAATCTTTTGCATTAAAAATAATATTTTTAATGAGTACATATTTTAAAAATAATTTATTTTTGCCGTTATTTTTATGCTGATATTTAAAAAGTAGATAAATTTGATTAAGTTTAGATGTAGTATTTTTACTTTTTGTATTGTGAGAAATTAATGGTTAGCAACAATTTTTTTTGATATTTCAAAACCAAGTGATTGAAAAAATCGTAATTAATAAAATAAGATATACAATTCTCACTAAAGAGATGTATATTTGTAAAAGCAGAGTTCAATAACTCTTTTAAAAACAATAAGTTTACTCTTCTTTGGAGACAAAAAGATTAATGGTAAATAAAAATTGCTTTTAGCAAATTAATATATAAGACGATGCCTAGAAAAGTTGTACAAGGTCCTATCAGGGACAAAGAAAAAACAAAACAAAAACTACTCAATGCAGTAGGAAAGATTTTGAAAACCAAAGGATATTCAGGATTAATGGTAAGCAAAATTGCTGCTGTTGCAGGCTTTGATAAAAAGCTGATCTACGAATATTTCGGAAGTACAGATAAATTGATCGACGAATATATCAAATCTCAGGATTACTGGAGCAGATTTGAGCTTGCAAGCGATACAGATTTATCTGACGGAGGAAAAGAAATGTCTAAAATAGCAATTCTGAATCAGTTTGAAAATCTTAAAAAGAACAAAGAACTTCAGAAAATCCTGATTTGGGAAATGTCTGAAAGCCGGCCGATTCTTAAAAAGCTTTTTGATCAGAGAGAAGAAGTGGGTGAAGAATTATTCAAAAATATTACAGATCCTTATTTTGGAGAAAAATCTGAGAAATTTAGAGCAATTGCAGCTATTTTAGTTGCTGGAAGTTATCACTTAAATATGTTTACGGCACACAATGCAACTACATTCTGCGGTATCGATATGAAAAGTGAAGACGGAAGACAAAAAATAAAGACCGCAATCGAAGATATTATCGAATTCGCTTACAATAAATAATATTCTGTTACCCAAAATTATAGGTGTATTTTAATGAAATTTGAAAATTAAAATTTTTAAATTAAAACTATATTTCATACTTTTGGGCAATGGAAAATTTTATCGTATCTGCAAGAAAATACCGTCCGCAACAGTTTGATACCGTTGTTGGGCAGTCTCACATTACAGATACGCTGGAACATGCTATTGAAGAAAATCAGTTAGCACAGGCGCTGTTGTTTTGCGGTCCTCGAGGCGTCGGCAAAACAACTTGTGCCAGAATTTTGGCAAGAAAAATCAACGAAAAGGACGGTTCTGTCTCAGAGGACGGCTTTGCTTACAATATCTATGAGCTCGATGCAGCATCCAATAACTCTGTTGATGATATTCGTGAGCTAATCGATCAGGTACGTTTTGCGCCACAGGTTGGTCAGTACAAAGTGTATATTATCGATGAGGTTCACATGTTGTCTTCAGCGGCTTTCAATGCTTTCCTTAAAACACTGGAAGAACCGCCTGCTCATGCGATTTTCATTTTGGCAACGACGGAAAAGCATAAAATTATTCCTACGATTTTATCCCGTTGTCAGATTTACGATTTCAAAAGAATTACCATTCTTGATATTCAGGATCATTTAAGAAAGATTGCTGAGAAAGAAAATATTAAATATGAAGATGATGCTTTGTATTTGATCGCACAAAAAGCTGACGGAGCTTTGAGAGATGCGCTTTCAATTTTTGACAGACTTTCTACTTTTTCACAAAAGAATATTACACTTGCTAAAGCTGCGGAAGTTCTTAACATTCTAGATTACGATCAGTATCTTAAAATTGTAGATTTAGCGAAAGAAAGTAAAATTCCTGAAGTGCTTTCTGCTTTCAATGAAATTGTAAAGAAAGGTTTTGATCCACATTTATTTATTGCAGGACTTGGTAATCATTTCCGTGATCTGATGATGGCTCAGAATCCTTCAACAATGGATCTGATCGAAGTAGGAGAGCAGACCAAAGTGAAATTTACGGAACAGGGACAAAAATGGAGCGCTCAACATCTGATTGATGCTATTGAAATCTGTAATCATGCAGACATTAATTACAAAAATTCAAAAAATCCGAGGCTTACTGTAGAAATTGCGTTGATGCAATTGTCTTCTCTTTCTGCCGGTGGCGAATTAGCTAAAAAAAAAAGTTTATAATATTAGCTCCATTTCTCAAAGAGAAGCAGGAAGTAAAATTACCAACTCAGATTCAGGAGAAAAAAATTGAAGAGGTAAAAGTTGAGACAAAAACTGCTCCTGAACCGCCTGCTGAAGTTCTCATTAAAAAAGCCTCAAAACCTTTATCAAGACCCAATATTTCTTCAAGTTTCAGCATTAATTCTCTTTTAAATAAAGAAGAAAAATCTGAGGTTGAAGATAAAGCAACAATTGTAAATACAGAAAAACTTCCAGAACATCATTTTACTGAAACAGATGTACAGAACGAATGGATGATCCTTTTAAAACAGCTTCGCCAAAAAGACCCTGTGGTTTTCAATGCTATAAAAACTTTTAAATTTACTAAAATTGATGAAAAAATTATTCAGATATCTTATCCTTCAGATTCCGCAAAAAATGAGTTTGATAAAATAAGTATTGAGTTTTTTAATCATTTTAAGCATAAGGTAAACAACCATTCCATAGAGTTTCAATTTAAAAAAGATCATGAAAATCTTAAGATTGAAATCGTCACCAAAAAGAAAATTTTCGAAAAATTTATAGAAAAAAATCCGCTACTGAAAGATCTTGATGATTTGATGAAGTTTGATTTGTCATAATTTTTTATATATTTGCTTAATATTTACAGAGACAAGATAAAAAAAAGTATACAAATTGGAACATTCCAAACTTCCATATACTGCTGATTCTACTCAAACAATCAGTTTTGCGCCTGCTTATTTTTTAAGCAGTTATCTTTCTTTTGCAACTTTTTATTACAGAAATTTTAGAAGCTATTATCGATTTTATTGGTACAGCTAATTTAATTTCTTTCTTAAAAAAAATATGGGAACTCTACTGTAGATTCCTGATTTCATAACAATTTTTGAACGACATTTTTTAGAAAGAATTATAAAGTAACTTTATAATGAATATACTATTGCCTTTAATTTAAAATAAAATTTACAATATGAACTTAAGAGATTTAGAAAACAGCTGGATAAAAGATTTTCAGCAACCTCTTATAATTGCAGGACCATGCAGTGCGGAAAGTGAACAACAAATGCTGGAAACAGCAAAAAGAATTAAAAATACTAATGCTCAGGTTCCGATTTTTCGTGCAGGAATCTGGAAGCCGAGAACGAAACCAAATGGTTTTGAAGGAGTGGGCGTAATTGGTTTAAACTGGCTGAAAAAAGTAAAAGAAGAATATGGTTTTAAAACCGCGACTGAAGTTGCGAACGCTCATCACGTAGATGCTGCTTTAGAAGCTGATGTCGATATTTTATGGATAGGAGCACGTTCTACTGTAAATCCTTTTACAGTTCAGGAAATTGCCGAAGCTTTGAAAGGTACAGAAAAAATTGTTTTGGTTAAAAATCCTGTAAATCCGGATTTGGCATTATGGATTGGTGCTTTAGAAAGACTTTTAGGGCAGGATATTAAGAATTTAGGAGCTATTCACAGAGGTTTTTCTACTTACCAGAAAACAAAATACAGAAATAATCCGAATTGGCAGATTGCCTTAGATTTCAAAAGCCAGTTTCCGAATATTCCGATTTTAATAGACCCTTCACATATTTGCGGAAATCGTACCGGATTGGCAGATATTACTCAGGAAGCTCTGAATGTAGGTTACCAAGGTGCTATTATCGAAACACATTGCAATCCTGATGAGGCGTGGAGTGATGCTGCACAACAGATTACGCCGGAAGTTTTAGGCAATATGATTTCAAATCTTAAAGTAAGAAGTACAGATCTTGCCGGTTTTGATGATGAAATGGGAAGACACAGAACCTTGATTTCCGATTTGGATTTTCAGTTGATTGAATTGCTTTCTCAGAGAATGAAAATTTCTGCAAAAATTGGTAAACTGAAGAAAGAGAATGATATTGCTATTTTTCAGCCTGAAAGATGGAAAGTCATTACCGAATATGCCGTACAAAAAGCTTCAGAAACAGGAATGTCTCAGGAATTTATAGAAAAAGTTTTTAAAGCAATTCACGAAGAGTCAATTGAAGTTCAGAATAATATTATGATTGACAGGTAAATATGTGAGAGGGTTTTAGTGTTTTAGGGCAAAAGTGTTATTGTCGAATACAAAAATTATTCTAATAACACTTTAAACTCATAGACTCTAAAACTCTCAAACCTAAACTAATTCCCTATATTTGCCGTATCTTAAAATATGAAAGGAAAAGTCATTAAATCTACGGGAAGCTGGTACCAGGTTTTGGAAACAGAAACCGGGAAAATTTTCGAAGCGAGAATTCGAGGAAAATTCAAGCTGATAAAAACCAGACTTACCAATCCTTTAGCTGTTGGTGATTTTGTTGAATTTCAATTGGAGCAGGACGATGTTGCCTGGATTACAAAAATAGATCCCCGCAAAAATTACCTTATCCGAAAATCGGTAAACCTTTCTAAAGAAGCACATATTATTGCTTCAAATATTGATCTGGCGTGCTTTATTTTTACTTTAAAGCATCCCGAAACTTCTCTCGGGTTTCTTGACCGTTTTTTGGCATGTTGTGAAGCTTACAATATTACGCCTCTGATTTTGTTTAATAAAATGGATGTTCTTTCTGAAGAAGAATCTGAAATCGTAAAAGATATTGAGTTTCTCTACAACGAAATTAGGTATGAGACTTTAGAAATTTCATCTTATTCAAAATTAAATCTTGATAATCTTGTTGAAATTCTGAAAGATAAAACTTCTGTGTTTTTCGGACATTCAGGTTGCGGAAAATCTACTCTGGTTAATGCTTTACAGCCTGATCTTAATCTGAGAACCTCGGAAATTTCTGATACTCATTTAAAAGGAAAACATACAACAACCTTTGCACAAATGCATTTTTGGGATTTTGGTGGAAATGTGATCGATACACCCGGAGTTCGTGAATTTGCCATGATTGATATAGAGAAAGAAGAAGTACAACATTATTTTCCTGAAATTTTCAAAAAAAGAGAAGAGTGCAAATATCATAACTGCCTTCACATTAATGAGCCTAAATGTGCCGTTCTGGAGTCTTTAGAAACTGGGGAAATTCAACATTCAAGATATTCTACTTATATTAAACTTATGGAAGAGGCGGAGGAAAACGCACATAAGTAAATATATAGTCATTAATTTTTTCCGATACAATTTATTGCTTTGATTGATATTGAAGCATTAATTTTTTATTCCTATTTTATTTTGTTTGTTTAAATGTGAATTTGATAAAGAAAGTGATGATTTATTAGCAATAAAAAACCCAGCCGAAGCTGGGTAAAAACTAATAACCATGAAAACTCAAATTAAACATGAGAATCGGAATATTAATAACAATTACTGTGCCAAGAATCAACTCTCAATTCTTAACAAAAGTTATTTTATGTTAAAATTATTTTAAAATTATTTTAGGATATTTTTTGTAATTTTGTGCCATTAAAAAAATATTCAAATATGTCAAACATTACATTCACAATGATCAAACCTGATGCAGTTGCTGATGGTCACATTGGTGCTATTTTAGGGAAGATTTCTGAAAGTGGATTCAAAATTAAAGCTTTAAAATTAACTCAGCTTACTGTTGCTGATGCAAAAAAATTCTACGAAGTTCACGCGGAAAGACCTTTTTATAGTGAATTGGTAGAATTTATGAGTTCAGGGCCTATCGTTGCTGCGGTTTTAGAAAAAGACAATGCCGTTGAAGATTTTAGAACTTTAATCGGTTCTACAAATCCTGCTGAAGCTGCTGAAGGAACAATCAGAAAAATGTTTGCCAGAAGCATCGGAGAGAATGCTGTACACGGTTCAGACTCTAATGAAAATGCTTTAATCGAAGCTCAATTCCATTTTTCAGGAAGAGAAATTTTCTAAATCAGATTAAAATAATATAAATTTTGTCCGGAATTTTATTCCGGATTTTTTTATTGTTTTTGTGTGACATTTCGTCATAAATAGTTTGTATAAAATATTGTTTTTCAGAGTAATAGTTATTTAAACTAAATAAATAAAAATGTTTTTTAATTTAATTATCAATATCGTTTTATTTTTTAATTAAAACTAAAAATAAAAATGCTTGTTGAAATTTCCGTGATTTTACGGATTGGTTAATGTTTTAAATTTAGTCATCTTTACATCAAATTAAAACAGAGAATCAAATTTCTAGCATCGATTCTGAAAACTAATGACCATATAAACTAATCTTATTTTAAATGAGGTGAAAGGCAGTTTAACGACTGCTTTTTTTTGTTTCCTATATTCCTTTTACAGGAAAAATATGGTTTTAAAATAGGTGTTTTTCCTGTTATACTGAGGTTTGTTTATTGTGAACTTTGTCACAATAATTTAAACAAATAAAAATATCATGAAAAATTTAAAATTTCCAATTGTGCTAAAAAATCTTCTTTTATTATTTGCTTTATCTACAACAGTATTTACCATAAGTTGTAGCAAAGATGATGATGAGCCGACTCCTGTTGTATATCATGAAGAAGATCCTTTAAACAAATATCATGAACTGGCTGGATTTACCACAACGAGTAATTTTGTAAATGCGGGAGATTATGAATTCGGACTTGCTTTTTCACCAAATGTAAAAGGAAAAATAAATTCTTTGGTTGTAAAATTGCCTGCATCAAATGCCAATCTTAGGGTTACTATTTGGGATTACGATGCTAAAACTGTTTTAAGAACAGAGACGGTAAATGTATCTGCAGCAGATGTTTCGGTAGTAAAAAGTATTTCTGAAGTGGTTTTAGAAAAAGACAAAAAATATATGATCACCATGAATTCGAACGATTGGTACAAACGTAATAAGTTGGATAACAGCAATGCAACTTATCCGATTACTGCAGGAAATATCAAAGTTTGGGAATACAGATGGATTGGTACTACGACACAGATTTTTCCGACAAATGTTTCTCAAAATTATAACGGAGGAGATCTTAGTTTTAATTTTCAGCAGATTGAATAAACATTCATATCATATTAAAAAAGGCTGCTTCATTCAGATGAAACAGCCTTTTATATTTTTTTTGGTTTTAAACTTTTAAAAGCTCAATCGTTCTCTCAGGACTTTCAGCTGAAAAAACCGCATTTCCCGCCACTAAAACATCAGCTCCAGCTTCGAATAGTTTTGAGGCATTGTCTAAATTCACACCGCCATCAATTTCAATAAGAGCTGTAGAATTATTGCTCAGGATAAGATCTTTGGTTTCTGCAATTTTTTTGTAGGTATTCTCAATAAATTTCTGACCTCCGAATCCTGGATTTACACTCATCAATAAGACGAGATCAACATCAGCAATAATATCTTCAAGCATTAATACGGGTGTTGAAGGATTCAGAACAACTCCGGCTTTTACGCCTTTGCTTTGAATGTGGTGAATCGTTCTGTGAAGATGGGTGCAAGCTTCGTAATGTACAGAGATCAAATCTGCTCCGTGATTAATGAATTCATCAACGTATTTATCTGGTTCAACAATCATTAAATGTACATCTACAAACTTTTTGGCGTGTTGCTGTACCGTTTTCATCACAGGAAATCCGAAAGAAATATTCGGAACAAATCTTCCATCCATCACATCGATATGAAGCCAGTCTGCCTGAGAATTATTAAGCATTTCGATATCTCTCTGCAGATTCCCGAAGTCTGCGGCTAAAAGGGAAGGAGCAATAAGCTTCGTTTTCATTTTTACTTTTTACTTTAAACTTGTCTCTTTTTACTTTTAATGATACTTCAGTTTCATTTCCGGTGTGATCTTCAGAAGGGTTTCGTAAATTAATTGGATGACATTTCTGACATCTTCTTTAGAAACCATTTCAACTGTTGTATGCATATAGCGCAAAGGTAATGAAATCAAAGCACTTGGAACACCGCCGTTGGAATGCGCAAAAGCATCCGTATCGGTTCCTGTTGCACGACTTGCTGCAGCTCTTTGGAAAGGAATTTTTTTAGTTTTAGCCGTGTCGATAATCAATTCTCTGATGGTATGATGTACGCTTGGTGCAAAAAATACAACCGGACCATTCCCACATTTCTGATCGCCTTCTTTTTTCTTTTCGATCATCGGAGTTGTTGTATCGTGGGTAACATCGGTAACGATAGCGATGTTTGGCTTAATGGTATCTGCAATCATATCTGCTCCATACAGACCAACTTCTTCCTGAACCGAATTTGTAATGTATAAACCGAATGGAATCTGTTTTTTGTTTTCTTTTAAAAGTCTTGCCACTTCAGCAATCATAAATCCTCCGATTCTGTTGTCTAAAGCTCTGCAAACAAAATAACGGTCATTCATTTCGAAAAACTCGTCCGGATACGTAATCATGCATCCTACAAAAATTCCCAGTTCTTCAACTTCTTCTTTTGATGTTGCGCCGCAATCGATAAAAATATTTTCAATTTTTGGAGTTGGCTCATTTTGATTTGCGCTTCTTGTGTGAATTGCGGGCCATCCGAAAACTCCTTTTACAATTCCTTTCTCGCCATGAATGTGTACAACTTTTGAAGGTGCAATTGTTTGGTCTGAACCTCCGTTTCTGATAACATAAATAAGACCATCGTCTGTGATGTAATTAACATACCAAGAAATTTCATCGGCGTGAGCTTCTATTACAACTTTAAATTCTGCTTCAGGGTTTATGATTCCATAGCAAGTTCCATAATGATCAACTTCAATTTTATCTACATATGGAGTAATATAATCCATCCATATTTTTTGACCTTCATGTTCATAACCGGTCGGTGACGATGTATTTAAATAATTTTCTAAAAATTTCAAAGATTTCTTCTCGAATTTCATATAAAAGGAATGATTTTTGTAATTAAATTTTGTTCTAATACGTGTAAAAATAATGAAATTTCATAAAATTGCCTGCCTTTTTATAGTCTTTTTTGGTATCACTGTTTTTGGGCAGCAAAGAGATTCAGTTTTTGTAAAACCTTTAAGTCAGTATCCGCAGGATCAACTAAAGACGGATGAATTTGGCAATAAATATTTCTATGACGAAAGACAAAAAGCTAAAATTTACGAAATCAATGGCGAAACTGTTGTTGTAATGGATGAGCTGATTCTTTTAAATAAACCAAAATTCAATAATCAGTTAGACAAAAATTATTACTTCTTTTTAAATAAAAAATTATACCGGGTTTATCCTTTATTCCTTACAGCTTTACAGCAATATCGTGATATTCAGGGAGAAATGACAAATCTGGATACTGCTGCAAAAAGAAAGTATGTAAAAGACAGGCAAAATATGTTGGCAGACCAGTATGAAAAGCAATTAAGAGATTTAACGACCACTGAAGGTCAGGTTTTTGCTAAGCTGATGAACAGAGCAACCAATAAAAATGTCTACGAAATTATCAAAGAATTACGTGGCGGATGGAGTGCTTTCTGGTGGAATGTAAAAGGCAAAATGGCAGATATAGATTTGAAAGATAGATATGATCCTCATAAAAACAGAACTGATGAGTTTCTGGAATCACTTCTTCAATCCAACTGGAATTCAGGTTATCTGCAGCCTTATCCCGGAGCGAGAGATTTTAAAGTATCGAAATGATAAAATTCCTGTAAATATTTACAGGAATTTTTCTTTCAGCTTCTCGAAAACAATTTTATCTACAGGCAAAAAAAAAGGATTTTCTTCTGTATTGATTTCTATCCAGTCGATTTTTTCTATACAAGGATCAAGAATGATAAAATCTTCTTCGTTTAATATGTTTACTATATAATATATGGTAAGAAGCTGCTCATTTTCCTTAAATCTCGATACCAGAAAATCTTCCTGAGTATAAAGATGTTCTACAATTTCTATATGTACATTGAGTTCTTCTTCGAATTCGCGTTTCAGACAGTCGGTTAGTCCTTCTCCGTATTCCAGTCCGCCACCGGGAAATTTCATTAAAGGTTCGCCCGCATATTCTTCAAAAAGAGTCAGAACTTTTTTATCTTTTACCACACATGCATAAACCCTTACATTAATATTGTCGATCATAAATAATAATTTGCTTAGCTAAAATAGGGAAAATATTTTAAGATGGATGCCAAGTTGTAGGCTTAATCAAAAGAACATCCAACTTCAAGATTCCAGTATCAAACCTATAATTTCACGGCATTAATCATTTCTCTTTTTCCCGGAGGTCCTTGTTTTTTTTCAACATTAAACTTGAGTTCCTGAAGAATTCTTCTCACACTTCCTTTAGATGAATAGGTCGTTAACAGTCCGTTGACCGCCATTTTGTTGGAAACCATTTCAAATAAAGGTTTTTCCCAAAGGTCGGGCTGAACTCTCGCACCGAAGCAATCGTAATATACCAGGTTAATCTTCGGCAGATCAATGTTTTTAAGCTCAAAAAAATCACATTGAATTTTATGTAAATGAAATCCTTTAATAATTTCTACCGGTTTTTCCCACTCAGTCTGATGAATTTTTTGATAAATATTTTTTAACTCTGGGTTATCAAAAAGCTCAAAATATGCCAGATTTTCTATTTCAAATGCATTTATCGGATATTTTTCTAGGGTAAAATAATGGATGTCATGATTTTTGTCAGTTTTTAAATATTCATTAATTGTTACCAAAACATTCAAACCTGTGCCAAAACCGAGTTCTAAAATATTAATTTCGTAATCATTCGTCAAATTTAGTCCATTTTTAATAAACACGTGTTCTGCTTCCTGAAGCGCACCATGATGAGAATGATAGTTTTCATTTAATTCATTGATAAACAGTGTTTTGCTTCCGTCGTTTGTGGTCTTAATCTCTCTTTCCAAGGTATTTTTTTTCAAATTTAATCTAAAATTTTTATATTTAAAAAATTATGTTAAATTTGTCGAACATCATAAAAATTTTAAGAAATGATAATTCAAAAAACAGAAAACTCTAGAATTTCTACATTCGACCCGAGTAACTTTTCTTTTGGAAATACTTTCATCGATCACATGATCATTTGCGAGTATGAAAACGGAAAGTGGGGTGATGTAAAATTGGTTCCTTATGGTCCGCTACAATTTTCTCCTGCAATGATGGGTGTAAATTACGGACAGGCTTGTTTTGAAGGTATGAAAGCCTACAAAGATAAAGACGGACAGGTTTTCCTTTTCAGGCCCGAAAAGAATTTTGAACGTATCAATAAATCTGCAAAACGTTTGGCAATGCCGGAAGTTACAGAAGAAATGTTTTTGGATGGGTTGAAAGCATTGGTAGATATCGACAGAGAATGGATTCCGGAAGGAGAAGGGATGTCTTTATACATCAGACCTTTGATTTTCGCTACAGAAGAGGCTTTAAAAGCAAGAGTAGCCAATAAATATATGTTTGCAATCGTTGCAACACCTGCAAAAATGTACTATACAGAACCAGTTTCTGTAAAAATTTCAGATCACTATTCAAGAGCGGCGAGCGGTGGAGTAGGTTCTGCTAAAGCTGCAGGAAACTATGCTGCTTCTTTTTACCCGACCCAGTTGGCTATCGAAGAAGGTTATGATCAGATTATCTGGACGGATGATGCTACTCACGAATATTTTGAAGAAAGTGGGACGATGAATGTATTTGTAAGAATCAACGATACGATCTATACACCACCAACTTCTGAGAAAATTTTAGATGGTGTTACAAGAGACAGTTTTATTCAATTGGCAAAGAAGAGAGGATTTGAGGTGAAAGTAGAGCCAATTAAAGTAAAAGATGTTGTTGCAGCACAGAAAAACGGAACCCTGAAAGAAGTTTGGGGAGTAGGAACTGCGGTTGTAACGACAGTTTTCGAAGCCTTAGGTTATAATGGAGAAAAGCTTGACTTGCCAAGACTTTCTGATGAGGAAAGCTATGCAGTAATTCTTAAAAATGATTTGGTTGATTTGCAGACAAACCTTGCTGAAGATCCTTTCGGGTGGAGAGTTTTGGTTGACCACGCTATGGAGACCGTTTAATTTTAGAATTAAATATCAAATATAAAGTCGGGAATTGTTCCCGACTTTTTGTTTTTGGCTAAATAGGTTATTTTTGTCATTCAGAATGGAACGAAGTGGAGTGAAGAATCTCTAATAATATATGTTGAGATTATTCCTTCGTCAGAATGACAAAAGCAATTAAATCTTTATGCTTAAGTCAAAAGAATATTTTAACATCAATTTTGATTTCAAAAAATGTGAAAACTTTTAATTCAA
Organism: Chryseobacterium formosense; assembly: GCF_900116415.1. Taxonomy (GTDB): domain Bacteria; phylum Bacteroidota; class Bacteroidia; order Flavobacteriales; family Weeksellaceae; genus Chryseobacterium; species Chryseobacterium formosense. Next base: position 866,756 of record NZ_FPAP01000001.1, read on the forward strand.
TATGTTAAACAACTTTTGCCAGTAATTCCCGAAATGCTTATTTTCGCAAAAGTTTTTATGAAAAAATTAGTCTTCATATCTGTTTTAAGCTTATTTAGCTGCAAAAGAAATAATCCGGTGCATCCTCCGGTTGGCGGTGTTTTGAGCCAGAATGACCTGGATGTATCTAAAAACCGCATGAGAAATCTCAATGCGATCGAAAGACAGCAGATTCAGGAATGGATCAAAGGTCAGAACGAAAAATTCTTTCCTACACAGTTGAATTACTGGACGAATGTGGAAGGTTTCGACCATAGAGAAAGAAGACCGGACGATTCGCCAATTTCGTATTCTTACGATCTTTACGATTTTGATCAGACTAAAATTTATGACAAATCCATAAGCAGGGCGGATGCAAGATTTGGACATTTTGATGAGCTCAAAGCAGTTGAGAATGCACTTCGATACATGAAAAACGGTGAAGAAGTAACGCTTCTTGTTCCATCTTCATTAGCTTACGGAACTTATGGTGACCAAAATAAAATTGATAACGATATTCCTTTAATTATAAAATTAAAAGCACTCTAAAATGAAATTCCTAAACAAAAATATAATCTTAGCAGCGGCGAGCGTTTCGCTTTTAAGCTGTACTCCAATTTATAAAAAGATGAACGTAGACAAAGAAACTTACGAAGGGCTTAAAGACGGACTTTATGCTAATATTCAGACTACAAAAGGTAACATGATTGTAAAGTTTGAAGACAAAAAATCACCGGTAACTGTGGCTAATTTTGTTGGTCTTGCAGAAGGGAAAATCGATAATAAAGCGAAAGCAAAAGGAGTTCCTTTTTATGACGGAACTATTTTCCACAGAGTAATTAAAGATTTCATGATTCAGGGAGGTGATCCTCAGGGAACAGGAATGGGAGATCCGGGATATAAATTTGAAGACGAGAAAAACGATCTTAAACATACAGGAAAAGGTATTCTTTCTATGGCGAATTCAGGACCAAACACAAACGGTTCTCAGTTCTTCATCACGGAAGTGGCTACTCCTTGGTTAGACGGAAGACACACGATTTTCGGATCTGTAGTTAGCGGAACTGAAACTATTGATGCTATTGCTGCTGTTGAAAAAGGAGCTCAGGATAAACCAAAAACTGACATCGTACTTGAGAAAGTAAGCATTTTCAGCAAAGGAGACGAGTATAAAAATTACGATGCTGCAAAAACTTTCAACGAAGGAAAAGGTAAGATTGCTGCCAATAACAAAGCAATGGCTGAAAAAGCTGAAGCTGAAGCAAAAAAAGCTTTGGAAGAATTAAAAGCTGGAATGCAGGTTACAGAATCTGGTCTTTACTATAAAATCACTAAGAAGACTGACGGAAAAGCTGCAAAAGCTGGAGATAACGTTAAAGTTCATTATGCGGGTAAACTGACAAACGGAACTGAATTCGATTCTTCATTCAAAAGAAATGAGCCTCTTGAATTCCCTGTAGGAACAGGTAGAGTAATCAAAGGTTGGGACGAGGGAATCTTATTGTTAAAAGAAGGTGAAACGGCTACTTTATTGATTCCGCCAGCGATGGGTTACGGAGAAAGAGGTGCAGGAGGAGTAATTCCGCCAAACGCATGGTTAATTTTCGATGTTGAATTGGTAAAAGTACCTTAATCAACACTCATAAAATATCTTAAACCGTCTTGTGAAAGGCGGTTTTTTTATTACTTTTAAGTCTTTAAACCTCACAGGTTTTCAAAACCTATGAGGTTTCATATAAATAATTAAAATCTAAAATGAAAACAAGATTCATCACAGCACTTTTTATACTGTTTTCTCTGATTTCTTTCGCGCAGACAAAAGCAAATGCAGAGGATCAGTCTATCAGAAAATCACTGGTTTATTTTGCCAATACCATTAAATACAAAAAGATTGATCAGACTGTAGACTGTTTCTATCCAAAGTTTTTTACGGTTGTCAACAAAGAACAGTTCACCCAAATGCTGAACATGACCTATAATAATCCGTTTGTGAAGATTGATGTTTTGGATATGAAATTTGCTTCAGTCGGAAAACCTGAATTGGTAGACGGTGAAAATTTCTCTATCACAAGTTATTATTTAAAACTCAAAGCAGATGTAAGCTCGATGAATGAAGAAATGAAAAAATCTATTTCAGAAATGCTGACTAAAAAATATGGAAAAGGCAGCGTGGAATATCTTGCTAAAGAAGGCGCTTATGTTATCAATGCTCCGATGAAAATGGTTGCCGTTTCAAAAGATAAGAAAAACTGGAAAGTGGTTTTCGCCGATGCAGAATATAAAAAACAGCTGGAAAAAGTTCTTCCGAAAAAGATTTTAGATAAATTGTAATTGAAAAGCCGATTCGAGAGAGTCGGTTTTTTTATAACCTATAGGATTTGATTTTCAAAACTTTAAAAATTGTATTTGATTCAAAAAACTACTTCTTTTTTCGACGCATCCAAATTAGAATTAAAATAATAACCAATAAAACAGAAATAATTACGATAAAGAAGACTCTCTGCTTCTCAATTTCTTCAGAAAGTTTTTGATTGCTCAGCTTTAAATTAGTAACATCTTTATGAGGATACCTATCTTCAAGTTCTATAATATCTGATATCGTTTCTGTGTTTTTGGTTTGCTTAGATTTATTTTCCTGACTGAGTTTTTTAAGGAGAAGATAATCATCTTGATCTAAGTTGTTTATTAATTGTGTTGCGGAGCAGTGAGTTGTATAAAAGAAGGTTGTGTCAGGATCAAAATATCCAAAAATCAAATATTTTCCTTTTTCTCTGAACATAAAATCGCAGGAGTTAAGCTGCTGTCCGAAAAAAGTAATTTCTGTACTTTTAAAATCATCTTCTAAAAATTTGTAAATCTTTTCAATCTTTACTTTTGAAAGTGAATTTTCAACATTCGAATATCCTGTCTTGTATGAAGTATTGATATCATAAACACTTCCGATGAATACAATATCTGCAGATTTAAAGGAACTTTCAATATCGGGTTCATAAGCACATTTGCATCCAAAAATATTAATTGATAATAAAAGCAAAAAATAAAAAAGAAATGTTTTCATTGAGTATGACAAATGATTATTAAATTTAAAATTATTAGCAAATATGTTGATATATTAAGCTACTTCCAAATTATTAATTACCAATCACCCATTACTAATATTTCAAAACCGAATATCATAAAATCTCTCTCCAATTCCGTATATTTGGGGAAAATTTTACAAAATGATCGAGTGGAAAACCGTAAAGGAATACGAAGATATTACTTATAAAAAATGCAACGGTGTGGCAAGAATTGCATTCAACAGACCGGAAATCCGTAATGCTTTCAGACCAAAAACAACTTCAGAATTGTATGATGCTTTTTATGATGCATCAGAAGATCCATCAATTGGTGTGGTTTTGCTTTCAGGAGAAGGGCCAAGTTCTAAAGACGGAGTTTGGGCTTTCTGTAGTGGGGGCGACCAAAAAGCAAGAGGTCAGCAAGGTTATGTAGGCGAAGATGGAAGACATCGTTTAAATATTCTGGAAGTTCAGCGTCTGATTCGTTTTATGCCGAAAGCGGTAATTGCTGTGGTTCCGGGTTGGGCTGTAGGTGGTGGTCACTCGCTTCACGTAGTTTGTGATTTGACTTTAGCAAGTAAAGAACACGCTATTTTCAAGCAGACCGATGCTGATGTTACAAGTTTTGACGGCGGTTACGGTTCAGCTTATTTGGCTAAAATGGTCGGACAGAAAAAAGCACGTGAAATTTTCTTTTTAGGAAGAAATTATTCAGCTCAGGAAGCTTTCGATATGGGAATGGTGAATGCCGTAATTCCTCACGACGAATTGGAAGACACAGCTTACGAATGGGCTCAGGAAATTTTAGCAAAATCTCCAACTTCGATTAGAATGCTGAAGTTTGCAATGAATCTTACTGACGACGGAATGGTTGGTCAGCAGGTTTTTGCGGGAGAAGCAACCCGTTTGGCATACATGACAGAAGAGGCAAAAGAGGGTAGAAATGCCTTCCTTGAAAAAAGAAAACCTGACTTTGGAAAAGATCAGTGGATTTCTTAATTATAAATAATAAGTGATAGGTAATGAGTAATTTCATTACCTATTATTTTGTTTAAATAATTATCTGATTGTCCGCAATATGCTATAATTAAATGCTGTTTGCTGTAATCATAATTATTTTTTACCACAACGTACACTAAGGCTATCCATAAAGCTCACAACTATTGTGTTCCTGGTGAAATCTTTAGTGAGCTTCGTGGTGAAATCCAAGTATGATAAATAACGGATATACAAAAATAATTATTTCAGATTTAACAAATAAAAAACTAATCTGCGTCATCTCCAAAATCTGCGAGAGCTCTAAAACAATATGAATCAAAACTTTCAAAACCCTCAGATTTTCGACCTTGAAATACCTGATTTCAGTGATTTGAAACTGATATCGGTGTCTTCCAAATATCTCAGGATTATTTTATTAAATCTTGCATTGTTTTCGATTTTTTTAATCGGAGCTGTTGGAGTGGCTTTTTATTTCTTTTATTTAAATTTAACAAAACTACAGATTTTAACAATTGTTATCGGAATTTTCCTGATGATTTTTTTTCTGTTTTTGAATGCAATCATTGGTTTTAAATTCAGGAAATATGCTGTTCGGGAAAAAGATTTGGTCTATCAATACGGTTGGCTGAAAAGAAGCATTATCATTGTTCCTTTCAACAGAATTCAACATGTAAAAGTAGAACAGGGTTGGTTTTCAAGGATATTAAACTTAAAATCGATTGCCGTTTTTACAGCAGGAGTGAATGGTGGAGATGTTACCATCAACGGTTTACCTGAAGAGATCGCGGAAGGAATCAACAATCATATCCGTGGAACGATCTCACAAGAAAAAACAGAAGATGGAGGAGAAGTTTAATTCTTTTTTTCAGCCTCAAAGACAATCAAAAACAGGTATCGTTCTGCTTTTTCTGTATAATATCGGAATGGTAATTAAAAACCTATGGGTTTTAATCGTTCTTTTCTTTGTTAAAAAGGAAAAAGTAGAATCCTGGATGATTATTGTAGCAATTGTTGCAGCACTTTTAATTCTTATTGTTTCAGCGGTTTTACAATACTTTCATTTTAAATATTATATCGATGAAGAGAATGAGGAATTTGTGATTCATGAGGGGATTATCAATACTTCGGTAACCAAGATCAAAAAGAAAAATATTCAGGAAGTAAATATTTCACAACCTTTTATTCATCGGTTTTTTAATATTTATAAACTTGAAATTGATACACCCGGAAGTTCTGAAAAAGAGGTGAAAATTTCTGCTTTAACCAAACAAAATGCGATCGATCTCAAGAAATATCTTTTAACGGAAACTAATGTTGAGTACTCTATAGAAAAAACAGATGATATTGTATTAAATGAAGAAATTAAAGACCTTCGTTCCATTAAAATTTCTACTTTCAGCATTTTAAAATATGGAATAACGGCAAATTATGTTCGGAGTTTTCTGGCAATGGTCAGTTTGCTGATTTACGGTTTTTCTGAACTTGCCAACTTACTTAAAAAGGTAGAATTTGATACTCAGCTGGATTATGATACGGTGGAAGAAAGATTTCTGGCATTTTCAATACCTGTCATTTTAGGGATTATTTTAGTCGTTATTATTATCGGAATCATCGTGAATGCAGTTCGAACCATCATTAAATTTTTCAACTTTAAAATCACGGAAAACAATCAGAGCTTTTCTTTTGAATATGGTTTGTTTAACACAAGAAATTCAATTGTCAACAAATCGAAAGTTCAGATCATTACCGAAACGCAAAACTGGATTCAGAAGAAGATGAAGATTTCTTATGTAAAATTTCTGCAAATCGGAAAAAATGAAGAAGAAGATGAGAAAAATGTTGCAGCCGTTCCGGGAATTAATAATGAAGAAAAATCAAAATTGATCTCAACAATCTGGAAAGAAAATCCTGTTTTTGAAAACTTTTTGAAACCGAATTTCAGATTAATTATCGTCAATACTTTTCAGTTCATTATTATTCCGCTTCTTTTGTTTCTTATTATTGAAAAAGATTTGTTGATAAACTACTGGTTTTTAGCAGTTGTGTATATTGTTTTAGTCAAAATATGTATTCTGATTTCCTTCAGAAACCTGAGATTGTTTTATAATGAAAGATTCATTAGGTTAAAATCAGGAATTTGGGACATCGATAACCGAACTTTTGAGGTCGAAAAGCTTCAGACTGTGAAAATTTCTCAGTATTTTTGGCAAAGAAAAACAAACTTGGGAAGTATCACTTTTTATACCTCTGCAGGACGGTTCAGAATAGTTGCTTTAAATTTTACAAAGCTCAAAAAACTGCTCAATTACTGCATTTATAAAATAGAAACAAATTAATATAAGTAATGAGCAATAAGTAATGAGTAATCTTCAGATTTTATATTGCCTATTGCCCATTACTCACTACTCATAAATTATGATTGATTGGATAAAAGCCGCACGGCTTAGAACGTTGCCGTTATCGTTAAGCGGAATCATCATGGGATCTTTCATCGCAAAATGGAGACTCAGAGAAGAGGGAGGAACCTGGGATTGGAAGATCTTTGCTTTGGCACTGTTGGTGACTTTGCTGTATCAGGTTTTATCAAACTATGCGAATGATTATGGAGATGGTGTGAAAGGAACTGATGCTAAAAGAATCGGTGAAGCAGAAACAAGAGCTGTCGCATCAGGGAAAATCACGGCAAAACAAATGAAAAATGCAGTAATTCTTTTTTCTGTTTTGTCTTTTGTAGCAACTGTTGCACTTCTGTACATCGCTTTTATCCCTGAATTTATGAATGAATTTTACATTTTCATCGGATTGGGAGTGGCAAGTATTTTGGCGGCAATCGGTTATACAGTCGGTAAAAAACCTTACGGATATATGGGATTGGGCGACGTTTTCGTATTTATATTCTTTGGATTGGTTTCGGTTTGTGGAAGTTATTTTCTGTTTACAAAAACTTTCTCATGGGACATTCTTTTACCGGGAACGGCGATTGGAATGATGAGTATGGCAGTTTTGAATCTTAACAACATGAGAGATATTGAAAGCGACAGATTATCAGGCAAAAATAGCCTTGCATTGAGAATTGGCTTTAAGAATGCAATGATCTACGAAATGGTTTTGTTGCAGCTTCCTTTGATTTTAGTTTTGATCTTTTTAGGATTAAATAATTTCATTCAGCTTCAGAAATATTACGTGTTTATTGTAATGATTCTTTTATTCCCGGTAGCGAAACTCAGAAGAAGCATCATGTCTGTGAAAGAACCGAAACAACTTGATCCGTTTTTGAAACAGGTAGGAATCATGACTTTAATGATGGCTGTTTTAACGGCAGTAGGTCTTAATTATTTTAGCTAAATTTTCTGTTATGGAATCTAAAATATTCGTTCAGGCTCAGATGCTCATCAGAAAACCGATCAACGAAGTTTTCGAAGCGTTTATCAATCCGGAAATCACAACCAATTTCTGGTTTACAAAATCGAGCGGAAAACTCGTGGAAGGTGAAACAATCCTTTGGGAATGGGAAATGTACGATGCGAAATCTGAGGTTAAAGTTCATCAGATTATTCCCAATCAGCTTATAAAAACAACGTGGGGATTATTTTCCAACAATGTCGATTATGAGTTTAAAGAAATGGAAAAAGGAACATTAGTTATCATCAAAAGTTTTGGATATTCTGAAACAAGAGATAAACTTTTATCTGTAATTAATGACAATACGGGTGGTTTTACAACCGTTTTAGATGGCTGCAAAGCTTATTTAGAACACGGCATTAATCTGAGATTGATTGAAGATAAATTTCCATCGAAATAGTTTTCAAAACTTTGCTGAGTGAAATCGAAGATTCGACGTAGTCAAACGCCTTTGCGAACTTAAAAACAGAATAATTTATATAAAAATCTTTGCGCTCTTTGCGTTTAAAAAAAATTAGCAATATTCAAAAATGAATTAAAAATGAAAATACAATACTTAGGACAAAACTGTTTTTTGTTCACATACAAAGACAAAACAATTTTATGCGACCCTTTTTACAACTACAAAAAAGCAGAATCAGGTTTTGATATCACCGCTCAAAAAATAGATTACATTTTACTGACTCATGCTCACGGAGATCATATTGCCGATGTAGGAGAGGTTTTGCAACATTACCCTGAAGCTACGATTATCGGTCAGCCGGAAATCTGTGCTTACTTTAAAAATGCAAAAAATACAGACGATGTAAACCTCGGAGGTTCTGCAAAAATCGATGATTTGAAAATTTCTATGGTTCCGGCTCATCATACAAGTTCGTTTCCTGACGGAACTTATGGTGGAGTTCCTGTAGGATATATTTTCAGACTTCCTGAAGGGAGAAATTTGTATTTGGCAGGAGATACAGGAGTAATGGCAGACATGCAGTTGTTTCCTTCATTGTTTGGAAATTTAGACCTTTCGATTCTTCCGATTGGTGGTCATTATACAATGTGTGCAAGAAAAGCGGCTTTTGCAGCATCAGAATTATTGAAAACTCCGAAAGTGATCGGATGTCACTTTGATACTTTTCCTGCAATTGAAATCAATCACGAGAGTGCGGCGAAACATTTTGCTGACAAGAATGTAGAATTGGTTTTACCAAAATTGGGAGAAAGTTTCGAGATATAAAAACAAAAAAAGAGATTAAGCAATTTAAATAAAATCATCTTAATCTCTTTTTTATAAAAATAAAAAATGGCAAGCTACCTAAATCACACCGCTACGACCAATTACCTTTGCTGCGTTCCCACCCTGGAGGATTCTCAGGAGCTGGTTGTTTAGGACTTGCCGTTGCAAAGATAGGAATTAATATTAAACTTCAAAACTGTAAAGCAGAAAAACAGATGAAAAAACTGAGAATTTAAGCTAATTTGCTGAAATTTAAGTTAATAATTTTTCATCTTTTTGTAAAATTTTTTAAACATGGCTAAAAGTCCGACTACCTTAGGAATTATTCTTTTTATTGCTACAATGATCATCTTTTTTGTAGTGTATTCTTTTTTCTCCGGTATTGAATATTTCGATACTACATTGAAAGTCAATGCATTCGTTTTGCCCTTAATTTATGCGGTAACTGCATTCTGGTCTGTAAAATCAAGATGGAACACCCACAAAATGGGTTTCAGAGAGGCTTTTAAAAGAGCATTTGTTCCGATGTTTATTGGTGGAATTTTATCCATCGTAAGCATATTTACTTTCTTAAATTACATTGATACCGATGCGAAAAAACTGTTAAATTACCAATATGTAACAAGACAAAAATCGGAATTGGATAAAGAATATAAGTCAGCAAAAAAGATTTTAAAACACCAAAAAGACATTGATGAACTGGAACAAAAATACAAAGAAGGGCTTGAAAGATTTGATCCTAAGGTTGTAAAAGGAAAAGATATGTTGACGGCAAGTCATTTTTCAGGATATTTTGCAGCAATCCTGATATTTTACGTAATTTTGTCTGTCTTTTTCGGAGCGTTTTTCAGAACAAAAACAATTCCGCAGGAGGAACCTAATCAAGCATAATTTTTTATTAAAATTAAATGAATTTATCTATAGTTATTCCGTTACTGAACGAGGAAGCATCTCTTGAAGAGCTTTTTTCGAGGATTGATAATACATGTAAAACCAACAACTTATCTTACGAAGTTTGGTTTGTAGACGACGGAAGCACCGATCTTTCATGGAGCATTATCGAGAACATGAAAGTTCAGCATCCACAGATTCACGGAATAAAATTTTCCAGAAATTACGGAAAATCTCAGGCTTTACATGCCGCTTTTGAAAAAACCAACGGTGATGTTGTTATTACGATGGATGCTGATCTTCAGGATTTTCCGGAGGAAATACCTGAACTGTACAGAATGGTTATCGAAGATAATTATGACATTGTTTCCGGATGGAAAAAGAAGCGTTTTGATAATGTAATGACGAAAAACATTCCTTCAAAACTTTTCAATGCAGCAGCGAGAAAGGTTTCCGGAGTTTATCTTCATGATTTCAATTGCGGTTTAAAAGCTTACAAAAAACAGGTTGTCAAATCAATCGATGTTTACGGAGATATGCACCGTTACATTCCGGTTTTGGCCGCAAATGCAGGTTTCAGAAGAATTACTGAGAAAGAAGTCCCACACCAGGCAAGACCTTACGGAACTTCAAAATTCGGAACTGAAAGATTTGTTCGCGGATTCTTAGATTTGGTAACCCTTTGGTTTGTAAGCAGATTTGGAGGAAGACCGATGCATTTCTTCGGAGCAGTCGGCACTTTAATGTTCATCATCGGATTTCTTTCTGCACTTTGGTTAGGGGTTTCAAAACTGATCGATGTTGCAAGAGGAATTTACGGTCATTTAATAACCAATAATCCTTGGTTTTATATTGCTTTAACGATGATGTTGATGGGAACTTTGCTTTTCATCGCAGGCTTTTTAGGCGAAATGATTATCCGAACCAACAGAGAGCATAAGAATTATAATATTGACGAAGTGATTTAAGTTATGAAATTTTATCTCATCATTTTCAGTCTATTATTAATGTCATGCTCGGAAGTGAAAGTTTCCGAACCGATAACTGCGCAATGGGAATTTATCAGTATAAATGAAGGTGACAGAAACAAAGTTGATGATAAAATGCTGAATAATATTAATAAAGAATATGGTACCGGAATCATAGAATTCAAACAAGATTTATCTTTTTCTTCCGTCGGGAGTAAAAATAATAGTGAAGGTACTTATACTTTGAAAAACAACACGTTAATCATGCAGTATTCTAATCTGCCTGAACCCATAAAGTTTAATTATTCTGTTATTGAAAACAAATATTTGCTTCTGAAGAATATTGATGGTAAAAAGCTAACCTGGCTTTACAAAAAAAGTAAATAATGAAAAAAGTAGTTTTAGGATTGAGTTTACTGGCTATATTTTCCTGCGGAAAGATTTCTCCCAAAGGGAATTTAGATAAAAAAGAAATCGATGTTGAAGAATTTGTCAACCTTGATCTGGATGGAAAGTTTCGTGTATTTTATGCAAAAGGCCCTAAAAATTTTGTGGAAGTAGAAACGTATCCCAACATTGCAGACAATCTGGATATTGATGTGGATGATAAAACCCTTTCAATCAAAGAAAACAGAAAAACAAAAGGGGTAGATTTTTATAATATTACGATCTATTCAAAATATAATCTGGAGAAAGTTTCAATTTCAGATTCTGTGGAAATGAATATTTCTAGTGAAATTAAAACTGATAATTTTAGATTAAATTTAAAAAATTACGCTACTTTTATGGGTTCTATCAACACAAGAAGGGCAGAAGTTGACATGAAAAACAGAAGCCGCGCTAATTTTTTGGGTGAAACTAAAGATGCGGTCATCAAGATTTCAGATACCGCTAGTTTGATTGCTCCCTATTGGAAGATTGTTAATCTGAATTTAGATTCTCAAAACGGAAATTATGCAGAAGTCAATGTAAAAGATTCATTAAAAGGAAACGTGAAAAATACTGCGAAGTTTGTATATTATAATGATCCGATCAGAGCTTTTAAGGTAGACAAAACAACGAAGGTAGAAAACAAGAAATTGAATTAAATTATTGTCATTCAGAACGAAACGAAGAGGGATGAAGAATCTAAAAATGGATTTCTCGTTCCTCGAAATGACACAATAAGATTATAATTAAAACTATATAAATAAACGAACAAAATACAAATATGACAACATTAGAAAAAGCGAAACTTTGGTTAGGCGACTCATTTGATCAGGAAACAAAAGATGCTGTTCAAACATTAATCGACAGCAATTCTCCTGATTTAGAAGATTCTTTTTACAGAGAATTGGAGTTCGGAACAGGAGGTATGAGAGGAATTATGGGTGTTGGAACCAATCGTTTAAATAAATATACGTTAGGTCAGGCTACACAGGGACTTGCGAATTATATGTTGCAGCAGTTTCCTGGAGAAGCAATCAGTGTTGCGATTGCTTATGACGTGAGAAATAATTCTAAAGAATTCGGAAAATTGGTGGCAGATGTTTTAACAGCAAACGGAATTAAAGTTTTGTTGTTCAAAAACCACAGACCGACTCCGGAATTGTCTTTCACGGTTCGTGACAGAAAATGTAATGGAGGAATTGTATTGACGGCTTCTCACAATCCGCCTGAATACAACGGTTATAAAGTTTATTGGAATGACGGTGCGCAAATTGTTCCGCCACATGATGAAGCAATCATTAAAGAGGTATATTCTACAAAATTTGAAGATATTAAATTTGATGGAAATGATGATCTAATCGAATGGATTGGAGAGGAGCAGGATGATGTTTACATTGATGCCTGTATCGAAAATTCAACATATCAGGATGTTGGAAAAGGTAATTTGAATATTGTTTTCACATCAATCCACGGAACAACGTATACAACCGTTCCGAAAGCTTTGGAAAAAGCCGGTTTCAAGAAAATAGATTTGGTAAAAGAACAGATGATTCCGAGCGGAAATTTCCCGACCGTAGATTCTCCGAATCCGGAAGAACCTGCAGCTTTGGAAATGGCGATGGATTTAGCCAAAATCACCAATGCAGATATTGTTATCGGAACTGATCCTGATGGAGACAGACTCGGAATTGCGGTTAGAAATCTTGAAGGCGAAATTCAGTTATTGAATGGAAATCAATGTAATACCATTTTGACGTATTATATTTTAGATCAGTGGAAAAAACAAGGCAAAATTACAGGAAAAGAGTTCATCGGTTCTACCATTGTAACCTCAGATATTTTCTTTGATATTGCTGAAAAATTCGGGGTTGACTGTAAAGTCGGATTAACAGGTTTCAAATGGATCGGAAAAATGATTCGTGATTTTGAAGGTCAGGAAAAATTCATCTGCGGTGGTGAAGAAAGTTTCGGGTTTATGACCGGAGATTTCGTTCGTGATAAAGATTCTTGCGGAAGTATCATTTTAGCTTGTGAAATTGCAGCTTGGTGCAAAGCAAACGGAAAAACGATGTACGAATATCTGATCGAGATTTATCAGGAAACCGGAATGTATTACGAAGGTTTGATCAATATCGTTAAAAAAGGTAGAGACGGTGCTGAGGAAATTCAGAATATGATGAAGAATTTCCGTGAAAATCCACCAAAATCATTGGCTGGTTCTTTAGTGGAAGAAGTAAAAGATTTTAAAGAGCAAACCAATTTCGTAGTTTCTGAAAACGAAAAACATGTGATGGATGACATTCCAAAATCTAATGTTTTGATTTATTACACTCAGGACGGAACAAAAGTTTGCGTAAGACCTTCGGGAACAGAACCAAAAATTAAATTCTACGTTTCTGTAAAAGATGTATTAGAATCAAAAGCAGATTTTAAAGACAAATTAAAAGCTTTGGAAGCAAAAATTGAAGAAGTAAGAAAAGATCTTCAGTTGAATTAAAATAAGGTTGCCGAAATTAGATTTAGATAATATTAAATTACAGCAAACGCCTTGTGTTCTTTGCTGAGTGAAATCGAAGATTCAACGTAGTCAAACGCCTTTGCGAGCTTAAAAACAGCTAGTTGTTAAAAAAACTTTGCGAACTTTGCGTTAAAATCAGGCATTATAATTATCTAAACCTTAATTCCTGCAACCTAAAAACCTAAATATATTAAAAGTAAATAAAAGTGAAAGTTTCAAAATTAGCAGCGAACCTTATTGGTTCTGAAATTGTAAAAATTGGTAATGAAGTAAATGATTTAAAAGCGAAAGGAGCAGAAATTGCGAATCTTACGATTGGGGATTTAAATTCTAATTTGTATCCGATTCCTGCAGAATTAAAAGAAGAAATTCAGAAAGCGTATCAGAATAATTTGACGAATTATCCGCCTGCAAACGGATTATTGTCGTTGAGAAATGAAGTTTCCAAAGATTTAAAATCAAGATGGAATTTAGACTATTCAGCGAATGATATTCTGATTACAGCAGGTTCGAGACCTTTGATTTACGCGGTTTACAAAACTATCGTTGATGAAGGTGATAAGGTAATTTATCCTACACCTTCTTGGAACAACAATCATTACGCATATCTTACTTCTGCAGATGCAATAGAAGTAAAAACCACTCCTGAAAACAATTTCTTACCCACTGCTGCAGAATTGAAACCACACTTAAATGGTGCAGTTCTTTTAGCGCTTTGTTCACCACTGAATCCTACTGGGACGATGTTTACGGAAGATCAGTTAAGAGAAATCTGTGAAATGATTTTGGAGGAAAACAGCAAAAGAGGAGCAGACGAAAAGCCATTGTATTTGATGTACGATCAGATTTATTCTAATCTTACTTTTGGTGCAAAACATGTCGATCCGGTGTCTCTTTTCCCTGAAATGAGAGAATTTACAATTTATATCGAAGGTATCTCTAAATGTCTTGCCGCAACAGGAGTTCGAGTTGGATGGGGATTCGGTCCTTCTCAGGTAATCGATAAAATGAAAGCTTTATTGACTCACGTTGGAGCCTGGGCGCCAAAACCGGAGCAGGAAGCTACTGCAAAATATTTCCAGAATGCAGATAATGTGAATTCATTTATCAATGATTTTAAAGGTAAATTAGAAGAAAGCTTAAAGGTTCTTCACAACGGAATTCAGGATTTAAAAACCAAAGGTTTAGCGGTAGAAAGTATTGAGCCGATGGGAGCTTTATATCTTACCATTAAATTAGATTATATCGGAAAAACAAAACCTGACGGAGCAGTTATTGAAAATTCTTCAGATCTTGTTTTCTATTTAATTAATGAGGCAGGAGTTGCATTAGTACCATTCTCAGCCTTCGGAGAAGAGAAATCTGAGCCTTGGTTCAGAGCTTCTGTAGGAGGTTTGGCAATTGATGAAATTGAAGTAATGATGCCGAAATTAGAGAATGCATTAAAAAATTTGAAATAATCTAAAATATTTTTTTAAATTTATACCACAAGTTGATTCTTATTTTAAGAATCAACTTTTTTATTATAAACACTTAATATTGAGCACAAATGGATCATGAAAAAAATGAATCCGACCAAAACGAGTTGGATAAAAATCAATCGCAGCAAAACAATAATTCGCCTTCTGATGATTTTTCGGAGCAGCAAAATTTAGAATCTGAAAATCTAAGTTCTGAAAATTCATCAAATGAAATTAGAAAGAAGCCTGTAGAAAAACAACCTGAACAAGCTTTACCTGTCACCGAAAAAAAGAAAAGAAATCCCTATAAAATTGCATTTTTCAGTCTTGGCGGAATTATATTGTTGGGTGGAGCTTCTTACTTTGGATATAATTATTATAAAAATCATCAGGTTGAACCGATTGCCGAAAACGTCTGTTTAGATACCGATACCAAAATTTATGATGCCTATAAAGATGCGGTTGTGATGGTAAAACATCGATACGGATTTTTTGCCAAAATTAAAGGAAAAGAAGTTCAGCTGAATCTTCCTGATGTTTCTGAAGAAACGCTTTTCGGGACTGCATTTTTTGTTGATAAAAAAGGAAATATGATTTCCAACAGTCATGTTCTCCAACCCTGGAATTCTCCTGAAAATATTGATAAGCTTAATACAGATGCTTCAAATATCCGCAGAAAAATTGCTTCCATTCTTACAACTGATATTTCGGAAGATGGGTACGAAACTTTTATCACATCAAACTGGGGAAATGCATCTTCTGAATATGATGAAGAAGGAGAAGGTGATTATCATGATGGTGAAGGCGAAGCAGACCAAGGAGAAGAATTTGTAACATCAGATCAACCAACAGTAGACTCAACCGCAGAAGCCGTTGATATTGCTGCTTCAATCCCTCAAAAAGACTATATCTCTGAAGAATATATTGAAGTGTACATGAAGACGATTGATATTTCTGTCGCTCTGCATAACTCTGCCGAAGAATGGTTGCCATGCACGATCGAAAAAATTTCTGAAGATGTATCGGTCGACTTAGGTGTTTTACAATTGACTACCAAAGAAACACCAAATACGGTTGTAAATATTATAAATCTTGAAAATGCTGTAACTGACGACCAGACTTTGCGTCCGGGTGAAAAAGCAGTGATGATCGGTTATCCTTTAGGCGAAGATTTAGCGCAAACTATTTCAGGAATTAAAGTTCAGCTGTATGACGGGCAAATCAGTAAAGAATCAGACGGAACAAAAATTCAATACAGCGTAACATCAACGCATGGAGCAAGCGGTTCTCCGATATTTAACAATTGCGGACAGTTAATAGCCGTTAATTTCAGCGGACTTGAAAAAGTCCAGGGCTACAATTTCGGGATTATTGCTAAACAGATCAATTCTGTTTATCCGTTTTTAGCTGCAGAAGTAAAAGTCGATCATATTAATTAAACACAATTCACTATGAAAAGAATAATCAGTCTTATGGCAACGCTGGCTTTCAGTATTGCATTTGCACAAATTCCCACTCTGGAAGTGGAGAACCAGAAAAAACATCCTGTTATTCTTCAGGAAGCTAAGATTGACACCAAAATTTTAGGTAATCTTGCCACAACGACAGCAACATACACTTTTTATAATCCAAGCAGCAGAATTCTCGAAGGCAATCTTACTTTTCCTCTTCCTGAAGGCGTTTCAGTGAGTGGCTATGCTTTAGACATCAACGGAAAACTGAGAAATGCAGTTCCTGTTCCCAAAGAAAGAGCCAAAGAAGTTTTTGAAAGCATCGAAAGAAGAAATGTTGATCCCGGAATTATCGAAAAAGTAGAAGGAAATAATTTCAGAACGAGAATTTATCCGTTACCTGAAAAAGGAACACGAACGATTCAGATTATCTATCATCAGGAATTGAAGAACTTCGCTTCTGATTATCAATATTTTTTAAGCTTTGCCAATGCAACCACAATTCCGAAATTTAATCTGAAGGTCTGGATCAGCGAAACGGCAACTGTCCCAAAGATTTTAGAAAATCCGGATGGTAATTTTGCCTTTCAAAAACAGGGAAATCAGTGGATTGCAGAAATCAACAAAACAGATTTTAGACCGAATGAAATTTTAAAAGTGACGATTCCTAAAAATCAAAATTCATCAAATGTTGTTTTGCAAAAAGCTTCAGGCGATAAATTTTATTTTGCAGCCAATGTAGGATTGGATTTTCCGGTAAAAGAAAAAGCTAAATCTCAGAAAATTGCAATTATCTGGGATAATTCTTACAGTGGTTCGAAGAGAAATCGTGATAAAGAATTACAATTCTTAGATGCTTATTTTGCAGACAATAAAAATGTTTCCGTTTCTTTTTCTTTGTTAAATAATACTTTCGAAAAAACTGAAGAATTCAGTATTTCTCAGGGAAACTGGAGTGAACTGAAAAATAGAATTTTAAATGTAAAATATGACGGAGGAACAGATTTCGGCGCATTAAAAGAAATCAGTGGAGTAGAAGAATATCTTTTATTTTCTGATGGAATTTCCAATTTCGGAGATTTAACGATGAAGTTTAAGAAGCCTTTAAACAGTATTTCAAGTACACCAACTTCTGATTTTAATTTACTTAAATTATTAGCGAATCAATCCGGCGGAAATTTTATTAATTTAAATGAACTGGATACTCAGTCTGCTTTAAAAACTTGTAAAAGATTACCCGTTCTTTTTTTAGGATTTAAAGAAAATCCAAATATGCAGGAATTGTTTCCAAATATTGGTTCGGTCATCAGTGAACCAATTAATATTTTTGGAATTACAACAGGTAATGTCGGAAATTTGACGGCAATTTTCTCAGTTGGAAATGAAAAATTTGAAGTTCCTGTTGATTTTTCAAAAGCTCAACAGTTAGAAAATTGGCAGATTTCTCAGTTTTGGGCTCAGAGAAAAATCAATGAGCTGGAATTAAATTCCACACAAAACCGTCAGGAAATTAAAAACATCAGTGAACAATTTGGTGTTGTCAGTAAAAACACAAGTTTAATTGTTCTGGATGATATTAATGATTATGTACGCTACAAAATTACACCGCCGCAGGAATTATTGGCTGATTATCAGAAAATCGTTTCTCAAAATAAAGGCCGAGTTTTAGAACAGAGAAAAAATCTTTTATCCAAAGCTTTTGATAAAACCAGAGAACTAAAAACCTGGTGGAATACCGAATTTAAACCTGTAGAAAAAAAGGAATATCCGAGAGTTTCTAATCAATCTGCGAGAGATACTGTAAACAATCAAAGACTTGAAGAAGTGGTTGTTACAGGTGCATTAGGTATTAAAAGAAACTCTGCGGTTGCTAGGGAAGTTTCAAGTTCTGCAAAATTGGCAGAATCTGAAGCTAAGCCCAAAGGAAAAATCACTTTAGTCGATGTAGAAAGTACTGCAGAATACATGAAAGATTTTCAGAATTTACAGTCGGCAGATGTGATTTATCATAAATATTTGGAAAACCGTTCAAAACATGAGAAGCAGGTTTCTTATTATTTTGATGTTTCTAAATTGCTTTTCAAAAAAGGAAACAAAGAATTGTCTTTAAAAGTTTTGAGTACTTTAGCTGAGTTGGATCTTGAAAACGAAGAATTGTATAAAACGATTTATTATCTTTTAAAACAGAGAGGTCATTACGATAAAGAATTGTGGATCACTCAGAAAATTCTAGAATGGCGACCTTTCGATGCTCAAAGTCACAGAGATTACGCTTTGGCTTTGGTTGATAACAAAAGACCTCAGGAAGCTTTAAATATTTATAAATCTCTGCTGTATCAGGAGTTCACAGATGAAATTTCGATGCGTGACAACGGAATTGAGGAAATCCTGATTATGGAAATCAACAATATTTTAAAGCAAAATAAAAACGTTGACGGAAGCAAAATCGATGACCGTTTGAAAGCAGATTTGCCTGTAGATATTCGTGTGGTGATTAATTGGAATAAAGACAATACCGACATCGATCTTTGGGTAACAGATCCGAAAGGAGAAGACTGCTCTTATCAGCACAAGTCTACTGCAATCGGCGGAAGAATCAGCAATGATTTTACACAAGGATTCGGTCCGGAACAGTTTTTACTGAAAAAAGCCGTTAAAGGAAAATATAAAATCAAAACCAACTTTTTTGGTGAAAGACAGAATATTCTTTCGGGACCAACGACAATTATGGCAGAAGTGTATCTGTATTATTCTGATGGAAGACAGGAAAGGAAAATTGCTGTTTTCCAGAGTCAGAAAGAAAATAAACAGGAAGATGACAGCAAAATTCTGATAGGAGAATTTGAGTTTTAAGAAAAATCACATAAATTGCCGAAGGTTTGTACTTCGGCAATTTATATTTCTGTTCATATTTTCGAATAGATTTTTTTGGGCAGCTTTACCGCCTTCCACTCCCGCTTTTTTGCTTGCACTTCGTTCCTGCAAAAAGAGCTCCGTTCAAGTCGGGCTGCGTGAGATTCACTGTTGAAGAACTACAATTAATTATAAATAAGAAAAATTAAATAATGAAAATCATTGCTGTTATTCCTGCGCGTTATGAAGCCAGCCGTTTTCCCGCAAAACTGATGCAGGTTTTAGGTAAAAAAACAGTTATTACAACAACCTACCAAAATGTTGTGGAAACCGGTCTTTTCGATGAAGTTTTTGTCGCAACAGATTCTGAGATTATCTTTAATGAAATTCAAAATCATGGCGGAAAAGCAGTAATGACCGGTCAACATGAAACCGGAAGCGACCGGATTGCAGAAGCGGTACAAAATATAGACTGTGATATTGTCATCAATGTTCAGGGTGATGAACCGTTCTTAAAATTAGAACCTTTACAGCAGCTGATTGAAGTTTTTAGAGCCGATGATAATCAGGAAATTTCCTTAGCTTCTTTAAAAATAAAACTTCACGAAAAAGAGGAAATTGAAAACCCGAATAATGTAAAAGTAATTACCGATAACAATGGTTTTGCCTTGTATTTCAGCCGTTCGGTAATTCCTTTTCACCGAGAAGTTTCTTATGATATTGATTATTTTAAACACATCGGAGTTTATGCTTTCAGAAAACATGCTCTGCTTCAATTTTCAAAATTGGAAATGAAACCTTTGGAGATTTCAGAAAAGATAGAATGCATCCGTTACCTGGAATACGGAATGAAAATTAAATTAATTGAAACCAATTTCATCGGAGTAGGAATTGATACACCTGAAGATTTGGAGAAAGCGAGAAAGCTATTGTAAAGAGCCAAGACAAAAGTAAAAAGGTAAAAGGTTTGTGATTTAAAAATACATTACAAAATTGTGATATTTTGTTACACTGTTAAACTGCTACATTGCTACATTTTCCAAGAAAGGCTTATATTTGAATTTATAAATTGATTTAATGAAGAAATTACTTATCGTTTTCGTTCTGATTATTTCGCAATTGTCTTTCGCTCAGACTGCTAAAGAAATTATCGACAAAAACATAGAATTATCGGGAGGATTAACCAATTGGAAGCTTTTGAATTCAGTATTACTTCAGGGAAAAGTAATTTTGGGAATTAAAGACGAATATCCGATCAAAATATATCAGCAAAGGCCAAATTTAACCAAAACCGTAATCACAATGGGTGGAAAAGATACTGCTATTGAAGGTTATGACGGTACAAAAGGCTATGCGATGAATTATGCAACCAATAAGCTTCAGGTTTATCCGGAATATATATCAGAAAGTTTTGATAATGATTTTATTGATTGGGAAAATAAAGGTTTTGAAGCCAAATATTTAGGGAAAGAAAAAGTAGGAGAGATCTACTGTCACAAAGTAGAACTGACTAAAAATGTAAATAAAAATTACTATTATTTCGATACAAAATCTTTCATGCTTTTAAAAGAAATAAAAAAAGATGAAACTTTAACGTATTCAGATTACAAAAAGGTAGGAAATTTGATGATGCCATTTAGATTAGAATCTTCGAGCGCCAAAAAAGATGGTGATTATGTGATGCTTCTGAATAAAGTGGAAATCAATAAAGTATTTCCGGCAAACAGTTTTAAATTTTAATTAATAAAAAATTTCTTATGAAAAAGATTTTCATAGTGATGATTTCATTGGGTGCATTTTTCAACAGCTGTGCACAGAAAAAAAATGAAATTTCTAAAGTAAAAACAAACAAAGTTATGTCAAAATCAATATACGATTATAAAGTAGACGCGCTTGAAGAAGGCAAAACCATCAATTTTGCAGATTATAAAGGCAAGAAAATTCTTATTGTAAACACGGCTTCAGAGTGCGGATTTACCCCTCAATATGCAGATCTGGAAAAGCTTTCAAATGAATACAAAGACAAACTTGTTGTAGTAGGTTTTCCTGCAAACAATTTTGGAGGTCAGGAACCCGGAACTAATGTTGAAATCGGAGCATTCTGCCAGAAAAATTACGGGGTTACTTTTCCGTTAGCATCTAAAGTTTCCGTAAAAGGAGAAGACACAGCACCAATTTTTAAATACCTTTCAGAAAAAAGTTTGAATGGTGTGAAAGACACCGAAATTCAGTGGAATTTTACAAAGTTTTTATTAGATGAAAACGGTAAATTGATTGACAGTTTCGTAAGTAAGGTAAAACCTACTGACGAAGAGATCACCAAATATTTGAAATAATTTTTAAATGATAATTTTTAAAGCGGGTTTTTGATCCGCTTTTTTATTGTATTAATGCTTTACAAGAATCTTTTCCGTTGCTTTTTTGCTTAAAATTTCAGTCTTTCCTGAAATTTCTATCGTAACAGATTTATCAAAATCTTCAATCTTAACAATCTTGATTTTAGTATTTAAAAGAAGATTTCTTTCGGTAAGATAATTCAGGAAAGCATCGTCGGATAAAGTAACAGAAGCAAAAACTACCGTTTCACCAACTTTACAGTTGCTTAATTTCTGTAAATCCTGAGATATGATATTTCCGTCTTTATCGGGAATCGGTTCGCCATGAGGATCAAACTTAGGATAATCTAAAATTTCATCCATTTTATCGAAAAAAACCTGTGAATGAACATGTTCAAGCTGTTCTGCAATTTCATGTACATTTTCCCAGCCAAAATTCATTTTTTTTACCAGAAACATTTCGGTAAGGCGGTGTTTTCTTACAACCAAAGCAGCTTCACGTCTGCCTTTTTCTGTAACTCTAAGTGGTTTATAGGTTTCGTAGATTACCCAGTTTTTATCTGCGAATTTCTTCATCATGTTATTAACGCTCGGCATTTTCACATTGAGAAATTTGCTCAGTTCGTTAATTGTCACTTTTCCTTCATGGTCAACTACATGAAACAAAGCTTTCAGATAATTTTCTTCTGTTAATGTTGTTTTCAAAATGTTAGATGATTTTCATTACAAATCTAACAAAATATTTTTTAAAGATGGGTCTTGTTCGTTTAAGTTTTTTTAATTTTACTTTATGAAATTTTCCTTTAAAAACGATTATTCAGAAGGGTGTCATCCGCAGATTTTAGAATCTCTTCTTAGAAATAATCTTGATCAGCAGGCTGGTTATGGCGATGATGAATATTCTCAGAAAGCTAAAAGTTTAATTAAAAATAAAATTGAAAATCAGAATTCTGAAGTATATTTTGTTTCGGGAGGAACTCAGGCAAATCTGATTGTCATTTCTTCGATTTTAAGACCTTATCAATGCGTAATTTCTGCAGCAACAGGACATATTTTAAATAATGAAACCGGAGCAATTGAAGCAACCGGACATAAAATTTTAAGCATAGAAAAAGAAGATGGAAAACTAAATCCGTCAGACATTATTCCTGTTTTGGAAAGTCATAAAAATATTCCGCATCAGGTAATGCCAAAGCTGGTTTATATTTCAAACTCGACCGAATTGGGGACGATTTATACTAAGAAAGAACTGGAAAATCTTTCAAGATTCTGCAAAGAAAATAATCTGTATCTCTTTATGGACGGGGCAAGATTAGGCCACGCTTTAACCTCTGAAATTAGTGATTTAACCTTAAAAGACATTGCCGAATTAACTGATGTTTTTTATTTGGGTGGAACTAAAAACGGAGCTTTATTGGGAGAAGCAATTGTTATTAATAATAAAGATTTGCAGCAGGATTTTGCGTTTAATATCAAACAGAAAGGAGCATTGCTGGCAAAAGGCAGACTTTTGGGAATTCAGTTTTTAGAGCTGATGCAGAACGATCTTTATTTTAATTTAGCTAAAAATGCCAATCAACAGGCGATGAAGATTAAAAATGCTTTGTCTGAAAGGGGAGTGCAGTTTCTTTCCGATACGCATACCAATCAGATTTTTCCGATTTTAACGGATAGAATGATTGAAGTTTTATCTGAAAAATTTGAATTTTATGTCTGGAAAAAAGTAGATGAAAATTTATCGGCAATTCGCTTAATTACTTCATGGAATACACAAAATGAAGCTATTGAAGAATTTATCGAAACTTTTACAGGTGAATTATAAAAAAAAATGCAGCTTCAGAAGCTGCATTTTAAGCATTATTTAAATATTATTTTAATGCATTTGCAATTGTTTTGCAATCTGCAGATTCTAATTTCTGACCGTCCTTGTAAGAAATTTTCTTTTCATCGGAATAACGTATTATTCCGTTTTCATCTTTCTGATTTCCAATTCCTTCCGTTAAAGTATTTCCTTTTTGAATAAAGAAAATATCTCTTTTGCTGGTGGTTCCTTCGGAAGCAAATTCATACGTAAGTTTGAGTGTATCACCAGATTTGAAGCCGGATAATTCGCCTTTTGAACTGTCTTTTTCACTATTTTTATAGGCCATTTTCCCGGAAAATGTTCCCAAATTATCATCCAGACTTACAAAAACGCTGTCTTTTCCGGTAACACCCAAATAGCAAAATGTTTTGGCGCCTAAAGTATCAACAACTTTTTCTGTCGGAGTTTCTGTAGAATCTGTGGTTGTCACTGGTGGTACAGGTTCAGGTTTTTTATTACAGTCCATTAATACAAGAGATAATGCACTGATTGCAATATACTTTTTCATAATTTCAATATTATGTTAAACTTTGTATTGGCTAATTTAATCATTGTGATTTGAATGATAAAGGTTTTTAAAATAATTATAGTTTAAATAAAATCCTAATCGCTGAGAATCGCTTAAAATTTTTTTTGTTTAAAATATTATCAATTTAAAGGAAATTCTAAATTAACATTTTGAGTTAGAAAATTTTTAGAATGCAGAAAATTTCTAAACTCCTTAAATATAATTATGAAATCTAATCTTTGAGAATCGCTTGAAATATTTCCATAATAATTTGATTAAGCAAATAAATAATTAATTAGTTAAAATTGATTTATAATGACTAAAAATTGAGACCAGTAGTCTCCTATTATGCGTAATAAAAAAATCCTATAATTTATATTATGTTAAATTGGATATTTTTTGAACTTTTGAAATTTATTCAAATCACTTAACATTAATAATCAACTTCCATATCCAATAATTTATTCAAACCATACTCATCAAAAAGAATTTTCCCAATTTCGAGTTTAGACCAACCTTCCTTTAATTGATATGTGAATGATAACTTATTATTTTCTAAAAAAGATTCCAAATGCAACATTAAAATATTTCTATTTGTTATCAAATGATTTTCGATCAGATTTAAATGCGTAGAAAAAATAAACATTGAATTTTTAAATTTCGAAAAACCATTTACAGTTTTTACAGTAATTTGAGTTGCATCATTAATATTAGTTCCGCTGAAAATTTCATCAAAAACAACGAAACAGTTTTTTGATTTTAGCTCTAATAAAACATTTTTTACATTCATAATTTCCTGAGCAAAATGACTGTAGCCTTCTTTCAGATTGTCATTTACTGAAAAATACATGAAAATACTATCATAAAAAGGGATATCAGAATAATCTGCTGGAACAGCAATTCCCAGATGAGCTAACAAAATAATAATGCTTATCGACTTCATTGCTGTAGATTTCCCCGACATATTGGCTCCAGTGAAAACAAGCGTATTTTTATAATCTACCTGTAAAGTATTTTTAACTGCATTTTTTAGATCTAAATGGTAAAAATTCTCAATGTTAAAAGCATTTTCAGAATTGAATTTAGGAAATACTAAGTTATTAATTTTAATTCCTTTTGCAATACTCGAATACACATCAAACAGGTAGAAAAAACTCCAGAAAGATTCAAAATTTTTCTTTTTATTTTCATGTGTTATAATCTTCAAAAAGTTTTTCTTTTCCTTGAAATCGAGGTCTTTGTTATATTGTTCATATACTGATAATGAATTGATAAAAAGGATCTGTTCTTCAATTTCTATAAAAAATTTCGGACATATTTCCTTCATTTTGAAATTTCTTAAAAGCAATTCAAAATGATAAAAGAAGTCGATCAACAAAGAAATGTTTGTATTGATTTCTCTGAAATATTCTCTATACTTTAAACTTGAAATCAGATTATATTGATTGATATTGAACTCATCCAGAAACTTTTGAATCCCATTAATTTTACTTTCGTTAATTCTGTAATACTCAATAATTTCAAAATTCGCTAAAAATAGCTTTAGTTTTTGTTGCACATAAAGTGTCTGATTTTTATTGAATGACTTTTGATTAAAAAATGAATTAAGATATCGTTTCGATTTTCTGGTTTGAGTGAAATCAAAATGAGCTGCAATTTCAGAAACGTTTTCCATGATTCATTTGTGTTGAAGTTTTCATGAGTAAAACTATTTATTTAATTCTGAATTCTGTTTTAAAAATTTCTTAAAATATTGTAATTTTTTTTAAAGATTAATTTAAATCTCTGAAAATAATATTTGTTTAAAAGCCTCAGAAGCCAAATGCACCTGAACCGACCAATCATCCGCTGCGTCACTCCCTGCGTCGTCGGAAATATATTTTAAACACAGAAAAGGAATCTTTTCCTGCATTGCAATTAGGGCTAAAGAATAAGCTTCCATATCAATGACGTTGTATTCTGTATTGATGTGATTCATCTCAAAACTGTCACCTGTTCCACAAATTCCTTCTTTCAGATGATCCATTTTCAATCCGTTTTCCAAAATAACAGGAATTCCGGAAAGTGGTGTTTCAAATTTTTTAAAACCTAAACCTCTTACATCCATATCACGCTGGATAAACTGAGTACAGCAGATCACCTCTCCTTTTTGAAAGCCATTTCCACCTGCCGAACCGAGATTGACGATCAGTTTTGGTTTTTTTTCGTGAATGGCTTTTGTAAGTTCGATGGCAGCATTTACTTTTCCAATTCCTGTAATTAATTTTCTGGTGTGATCAAAAACTTTTCCGGCCTCATAATCCAAAGCAAAAACAAAAAGTGTTTCTGAAATCGGATAGGTCAATTCTTTATTTAATGTAATCATGGATTATATTATGTTAAATTGAACAACCGTCTGCATCACATGATAGATTATTCTGAGACTGGTCTTTAAAAGGAACAACCGTTTCTTCGTATGTCTGGGTCAATGCATTTTTGAAAACTTCAGATGGTTGAGCGCCGGAAACTCCGTATTTTCCATTCAGAATAAAAAACGGAACGCCTGTAATTCCCTTATTCCTTGCTTCTAAAATATCCTGATTAATTTCGTAATCAAATTGATCTGATTCTAAAGAATTTTTTGCTTCATCAGCATCAATTCCTAATGAGACCGCCAAAGAAACCAAAGTTTCAACATCGCCGACATTTTTACCATCCAGAAAATGAGCTTTGAATAGCTCCTCTTCCATTTCTGAAGCTTTATGGTGTTTTTTGGCTAAGTGAAGAAGTTTGTGAGCCGTAAAAGTGTTGGTAATCAAAGCTTTTTCAAAATTAAAATCAATTCCTGAAGCTTTTCCCATCTGTATTACCTGGTTGGTCATCTGTTTTGCCTGTTCTTCAGGAAAACCTTTTTTCTCTCTGAAATATTCTGCAGTGGTTTTAGTTTTCGATTGGTCCAAAGTCGGATCAAGCTGAAAGCTCTTCCACTCTATTTTTACCTCATCTTTAAACGCTAGATTTTCCAAAGCCTGTTCAAAATTCTTTTTTCCTATATAACAGAACGGACACATCACATCCGACCAGATTTCTATTTTCATTGAATTTAAAATTTAGGTAAATATAAGTATTCGTTGATGGATAGACCGAAACTGAACAGTTAAAAAATAAATTATATACCATAGTTTTTTTCCATGAAAGGCCTTTTAAACATAAACAATTAAATTAAATCTTTAATTTTAATTAAAAGACTTCCTAAATTCCAAAGGCGAAATATCAGTTTTAGATTTAAACAATTTGCTGAAAGACTGCGAGTGCTCAAATCCCAGTTCATAAGCAATTTCACTGACGGTAAGCTCGGTAGTCGAAAGTTTTTCTTTGGCTTTTTCGATCAGTTTCCCGTGAATGTGCTGCTGCGTTGTCTGTCCGGTAAGTGATTTTAGTAAGCTGCTAAGATAATTCGTTGACACATTCAGTTGTTCAGCGATTGATTGTGCGGTTGGAAGTCCGTTATTAATAATTTTTTCTCCCGTGAAATATTGCTCAAGAAATAATTCAAGCTTATCCAAAATCTGGTGATTGCTTTTCTTTCTGGTAATAAACTGACGCTGATAAAATCTTTCACAGTAATTCAGAATAACTTCAATCTGAGAAATAATAATATTCTGGGTAAACTGATCGATTCCGGATTGATATTCTTTTTCAATTCCTTTGAAAAGTCCGATTAAGGTTTCTTCTTCCTTTTCAGAAAGAAATAAAGCTTCGTTCACGTCGTAACCGAAAAATTCATACTGATGAATGGTTTTTGCCAAAGGTGTATTCCAGATAAAATCTGGGTGAAATGCGAGAAGATATCCGGAAGGTTTCTTATCATATTTCTCAATAATCATTTTTACGAGCTGTCTTGGTGCAATAAAGCAAAGCAAACCACCATCGAAATCGTACTGACTTTGACCGTAGTGAAGTTTCCCCTGCAAATCTCTTTTGAAGCCGATAAAATACAAATCCTGAATCCAGCTGATTTCCGATTCTTCAATCTGATATTCTACCTGACTGTAATCAACAAGACTAATAAGCGGATGTTGCGGTTGTGGCAATCCTGAAATTTTGTGAAGTTCAGAAACCGTATCAATGCTGTATAATTTTCTGTTTGCCATAATTTTAAAATAAGGCAACAGTTTCTTGCTGTTGCCTTTACAAAGTTAATAATCTGTAGATGTACTCAAAGTTTTAAAATCAGAAATTTCAGTCTGAAGAGCACTTAGTTTATTGTTTGCCATCTGAAATGCATCCGAACCTAAAACCAAATGAACCGGCGGATTTTCCATCGCCGCCAACTCGATCATCGCTTTTGCAGCTTTTTCAGGATCTCCCGGCTGATTTCCGTTGATCTCTTTTTCGTGCGCAGCCTGAACATCTCTTGCTGTTTTGTAAGCATCGATCTCATTTTCAGGAGTTCGGAGAGAGCCGCCTGTTAAGAAATCTGTTCTGAAATATCCCGGATAAATTACTGTTGCGTTGATGCCGAATTCTTTTGCTTCAACAGCTAAAGATTCTGTAAATCCAACGACGGCAAATTTGGTGGCACAATAAATTCCCCATCCCGGGAAATCACCTGAAAGACCGCCAATCGAAGCAATGTTAATGATATGCCCACTTTTTTGTTCTCTCAAATAAGGCATTGCTTTTCTGATGACGTTCAACGAACCGAAAACATTGGTATCAAAGTTTTTACGGCTTTCTTCATCCGTTAATTCTTCCAAAGTCCCTAATTGTCCGTAACCAGCGTTGTTGACAATGATGTCGATCTTCCCAAAATGATCTGCTGTTTTTTTAATTGATTCTGCTACACTTGCTTCGTTGATCAAATCCATCTCTAAAGGAAGAAATGATGCATTTTCAGAACCTACCGCAGATTTCAATTCTGACAGGTTTCTGGAAGTTGCGGCTACAGAATATCCTTCATTCAATAATCTTTTTACTAAGGTTAAACCTAAACCTTTTGATGCTCCGGTTACAAACCATACTTTTTGTGTGTCCATTTTTTAAATATTTTAATTGATTAATTTTTACAGTACAAAGTTGGGAAATCGTGAAAAGAACAATGTGCCCAAATCAAAGATTGTTGTAGCCAAAACTAAGGTGTATAATTATTAATTTTCAAATACTTGTGATAAATTCTTTATTTTTGATATAAATACAGGCAAATGAAGTTTAGTAAAGTTCTGTTTATTTTTATAAGCATATTTTTTTCTTTCACCAAGGCGCAGGAATTACCTAAAGAAAAATATTACCAATTTTCTTATTATCATGATTTTAAATACAATAATGATAGCATTACGCTAACTGTTCGAAATCCTTTGTTTGCTCCGCTTAGAGTAAATATTTTTTCTGATTATTTAAAAGATGAAAATATTATTAATGATACGATAAGAGTAACGATAAACGAAAATTCAGAAGGAAAATTTAGATTACCGGCAAAAAAGCTTGATGGTGGTAAATTTAATTTCAGCTTCATCTCCGCCTTTGGAGATGACAAGAAAATTATAAAACAGAATGAGCTTGCACTACCCTTTCCTAAAGGTAAAATGTATAGAATTATGCAATCTGACAACGGAGGTTTTAGTCATGACAGCGATTACAGCAGATACGCCATAGATTTCGACATGAAAATTGGCGACACGGTTACAAGTGCAGATGATGGTTTTGTGGTAGGTGTTATAAAAGATTACAAATATGGTAAAGAAGATAAGCAATGGACGCCTTATGCGAATTATATTACCCTTTATCACCCTCATAGTGGATTGTTTACGCAATACGTTCATTTAAAAAAAGACGGAAGCTTAGTAAAAGTTGGTGATTCAGTGAAAAGAAATCAGCCAATAGGTCTTAGTGGAGCAACTGGTTTTGTTTCGGGTGAGCATCTGCATTTCAATGTATTGATTCCGGAGAAAGATAAAACGTTGAAGTCTGTACCTTTTACTTTTGAGAATAATATTTCTTCATTGAGTTTGAAAAAGAACATGCAGATTAAAAATCCGAAATGAGACTGGAAGGTTTTGATATAGATTTTTAGTTAAAAAATTCTTAGAA
Organism: Chryseobacterium formosense; assembly: GCF_900116415.1. Taxonomy (GTDB): domain Bacteria; phylum Bacteroidota; class Bacteroidia; order Flavobacteriales; family Weeksellaceae; genus Chryseobacterium; species Chryseobacterium formosense. Next base: position 896,809 of record NZ_FPAP01000001.1, read on the forward strand.
TTCTTAAATAAATAATAAATTTCACACAGTATAGAGATTTATCTGTATTTTCGTCTCATTAAAATTCGAATATATGAAAAGATTCTTTACAATCTCAGGGGTTTTTATGCTTTTGCTGGTTTCTCAAACCACCTTTGCTCAGGAAAAAAGGGTAATGAAATCATTTACATTTAAATCTGATAAATCGAAAAAAAATTCAGAGGACAAAACCACAATTTACGAAGGAAACGTGATGATGAAAAATGATAATATTTCTTTTGAGAATGCAGAAAAGGTAATTTACAATGCAGAGTACGGAACCTACACCATTTACAGCCCTAAAAACTTTAAGATTATTGCTGCAAAATCCGTTCATAAAACAGGTAAAAAAGAAGATTCTCATGTGATTATTTATAATATGAGAGAAGAAAGTGTTACATTCTAAGATAAGCAATCATATGAAAATTAAATTTTGTTTTCTGTTACTCTTAATGGCAGGTTTAAGTTTTGCACAATCAAAGCAGTTTATTTATGAGTACAGATTTAAAATGGATTCTCTGAACAGAGATCAATCTGAAACTGAAAATATGGTTCTGCTTACTTCTCCCAAAGGCTCAATATTTTACAGTCAGGTGGGATATGTGCATGATTCTGTGATGACTGCAACAATTAAAAATGCTAAAGTGACACAGAATAATCATTTTGATTTTACAGATCTTAAGCAGCCCAAAATAAGCTTTGAAGTCACAAAATCATATCCTGATTATAAAATAATGCTGAAAAGAAGTATTGGCTCTACAAGGCTTGGCATTGCCAATGATAAAAAAATAGAGTGGAAAATTTCTAATGAAAAAAGCCAAGTTTTGGGCTATGATGTTCAGAAAGCAACAGCAAAATGGAGAGGAAGAAATTGGGTAGCCTGGTTTGCTCCGGAAATTCCTTTGCAGGATGGACCTTATGAGTTTTCCGGCCTTCCCGGTCTTATCGTGAAAATAGAGGACTCTAAAGGTGATCATTCATTCAACCTTGTTGCGACAAAGAATATTACAGCAACAGAAGAATATTCAAGCATGAAACCGCGCGAAATCCCTGTATCTGAAGATAAATTCAGAAAGCTTTGGAAGGAATATAAGGAAGATCCCGTGAAAGATATGAGGCAAATGAACATTTCAGCAAGTGGTGCTAAAGTGGTTGCGTTCTCTTTCGGAGGAAAAAGCTATACCCCGGAGGAAATGATGAAAGAAACAGAGAAAAGTCGTAAGGAAGAGCTTAAAAAGATAAACAATTTCTTAGAACTAGATTTATACCGATAAAACACGCATTAAATATTATTTCAAATCAGACACGGGTAATTATGTCCGTGTTTTTCTTTTTTTATAAATTGATTTAAAATTAATATCCAAAAACTTGTATTTGGTGTAAAAATAGATAGGTTATAAACAACACTCATATCAAATCTATAAAATAACACCATATGAAATCACAAAACAGTTTAGAAAAAAGAAGCCTTCGCGGTAAAACTGTCGTTGTCACAGGCGGAAGCAGCGGAGTCGGAAGAGCTGCTGTAGAAGCTTTTGCATTTGAAGGCTGCAATATTGTTATCGCAGCGAGAGGTCAGGAAGCTTTGGATGAAACTTTAGAAATATGTAAGGAATTAGGTGTGAATGCCATTGCAGTTCCTACCGATGTTTCAAAAGCTGAAGAAGTAGATCATCTTGTAAAAGCTGCTGTAAAAGAATTCGGAAGAATAGATATCTGGGTAAATAATGCAGGAGTCATGGCAAGCGGAAAGTTTGAAGAAATTCCGATGGAAGTTCACGAGCAGGTGATCAAAACCAATCTTTTCGGGTATATGCACGGAGCATATTCGGTTTTACCGCTTTTTAAAGAGCAAAACGAGGGTATTTTAATCAATAATGTTTCCATTGGTGGTTTTATGCCTGCTCCGTACAGTGCAGTCTACTCTTCTACCAAATTCGGAATCCGTGGGATGATGGAATGTCTTCATGGAGAAATTTCAGATTATCCGGATATTCACATTGCCAATTTATATCCGCAGATTCAGAGATCAACGGGAAATTCGCATTCTGCAAAGTTTTCAGGTTTGGATTTTAAAATTCCGCCATTTGCATCGGATCCGAGAGATACAGCTGATAAAATTGTACAGTTGGCAAAAGAGCCGCAGAAAGATCTTTTCCCCGATGTACGATCCAGAGTTTTGGTCAATCTTTACGAAATGTTTCCGAAAATTATCATCAATACCGCTTCAGCAGGAATGCGTGTGATGATGAAATTAAAAAATGGCGAACCAACTTCAGGAAATGTTCTTGAACCGTCTTCAGAACCGCACAAAATTTATGGTGATACTATTCTCCCTGTTCCCGGAAAGAAAACCAAAATTGCTTTGGTTGCAGGACTTGGATTAGGCTTAGCTTTTATGCTGCTGAAATCGAAGAGTTCTCAAAAAGAAATTTATCTTGATGATTAATGTTATCAAATAAAAAACGAGAAATCAATAATGGTTTCTCGTTTTTTATTATTTACAGGTACTGAGATTAATATTTTCTTTATTGTTTCTGGTGATTATTTCTTTATCAAAATCATTATAACAAAAAGTATTGATGTATCTGTTGCCTTCGATTCTTAAATTGGTCAAAGGTTTTCCGTTGGTTTTGATGTTAAGATATTTAATTCTGTTGTAAGCGCAGTCTACATCGGTAAGCTGTTTAAAATTTTCAAAATTGAGCTGCGACAATTCGTTATAGGAACATTGTATCTTTTCAAGCTCTTTCAGATTGCTGAGATCAAGATTTCTGAGAAGATTATTTTCGCAGCGTAAAAATTTTAGATTCTTGAGATGATTGATCGAAAGTTCGGTAAGTCCATTGCTTTCACAGATAAGATCGGTAAGTGAACTCAGTTGTGACAAATCCAGCGTTTTCAGATCATTGGTTCCGCAATGAAGCTTTTTCAACTTAGGGAGACCCGAAAGTTCTAGTTTGGTAAGACCCGACCACATACAGTCAATCGTTTCAAGTTTCGGAAGGTTTTTAAATGAAAGCTGACCTAATGATTTGTTGAACGAACAATCGATATACTCAAGTTTTTTCAGGTTCTCTACTCCATTCAGGTCTTTTAGTGTTTCTGCTTTTATTAAAAGTATTTTCAGATTTTTAAAAATATCAATTCCTTTAAGCGTTAAAACAGATGTTTTTTCGATATTAAGCTGCGCAACCTTTTCTGCTTCATAAGCCGAAATAATTCCGTCTTTATTGGCATCTAACTTTATAGATTGATACGTGGAATCTACAGCAATGCTGTTGTTTTCATTGGCTGAAAGAAGATATTTTACCAAATTCTGGTCTACGATGGCATTCTTTTTTTGCGTTTGTGCATTCACATGAATACCGATAAAAATGAAAAGTACAATATGTAAATATTTCATGGTTTTTTATTTAATAATTACTCTCCAACCCTCACCTTTTCCGAGAAGCATCAGTTCGTTATTTTTTAGAGGAACAATTTTGATAAGCCTGTTTTCAGAATACATCGATCCGTATTTCAGAAATCTGTCATCCAGGAGTTTTCCGTTTAAATCAAACTTCAGGTAAACAGATTCGTTGGAGAATGTTCCGGATCGGTACATTTCGCCAATGATATGCAGTTCATCATTCACGATGGCAGCGTCATAAAGATGTTCAGAAAATTTACCTTTGTCGGGACTGGGAATATAATTAAATTCTTTCACCTTGTCGAAATTCATGTTGAGAACTTTCACCAGCGTATTTCTTCTGCCGGTTTTATTTGAAATCGGTTCGCCTGTATCTTTTACGCCTACTACATAAATGAGATCTTTATTGATGAGAAGTTTTCTGCTCATGAAATCTGCTTCGGAAATTTTCTTTTGCTTTGTCACTTTTCTTGTTGCGAGATCATATTCCAGGATGTAGGTTTTGTATTTGTTGGAAGTGTCCTGCGCATTTCTTTCGTCTACTCCGTTGGTGATGAGATAAAATTTGTTGTTTACCAAAGAAGCGGAATAATCAAACCTGCCAAAAAAATCAAACGGTGGTTCTATAAAACTTATGATGTGATTATCAGTTTTCTGTAAATCATTAGAGATAAAGGTCAGATTAATCTCAAAATCGCGTGAAAAAGCAGATTCGGAGACCACAAAAAATCCGTCCGGAACATTAAAAACAACAGGATCGTGAGTTGCAGCTGCGGAAACCGATTCGTAAACCTTATCCTGCAACACATCGAGATTGTCATTCACCTCACGAAGCCACAGATAAGAACGTTTGTCGATCTTCTTAGAACCCAACTGTACCAATCTGTTGTTATTGATGCTGTAAACGGTTTTCATTACTGATTCTTTGTCGAAATCTTTATTATCTCCGAGAACAGTTTTCCTGATCAGCTTTCCGTTTTTATCAATTTTAATGATGGCTGAATTGTATTCTGCATTACCTTCCTGTACGAAGTTCTGTCCGGAAATAATGTATCCATCCTTTACTTCAACCCCGGCTTTTGCAAAATTATTTTCCGGGGTCATATAATGGGTGTTCAGCTTAAAATCTTTGTTGATGGAAACCGGAGCATTCTGTGCAAAGTTTAATACAGCCATCGACAAGCCTGCAATAAGCTGAGTTTTAAAAAATAGAGTTTTTATAATCATCAATGAATGGTAATTAGTTTTGAATGACGACAAAATTGTAAAAATTATTTAATGTGTGCAAATGATGATGTGTTGCTCAACCACCCCGTCTTAATTTTCTTTGAAAATTAATCCACCCCTCCAATGGAGGGGAATTTTGAATGTGAATATATTGATTTGTCTCCAATATATTGCGGGAGACTTCTGCCAATTATGTTTTGTTTCAAATAGTTTGCGGAAAACAAAGTAAAAGTTGTTTGGTTATCAACGGTTTGTTTGAAACAGGAGGAATTGTGTGGTTTAGAACATTTTGAATGTTTGAATTTTCCGTAGAAATACGGAGGGATTTGAATTTTTGATTATTTATTTTTGAGATTATGGGAAACCGTAATGATGGAAAATAAAGTTTAAATAAATTTAGACTTTATAATAATTCTTCTATGTTTAATTTAATAACAACTAATTTAAAATTTATAACATTATGAACTTCACATTTGAAAATTTAGATGAGGAAACCAGAGCTTTAATGATTTCAGAAATTAATTATGATATAGACAACCAAAAATTGTATTTAAGTAAGAGATTTAATGATAATGGAAATAAACTTTATACCAAACTTTTATTAGATGCAGCGGAATTCGGCAATGAAAATACATTAGCCATTTCACTTAAAGATAACAATTGTTTTGCTGATAAGGAAGTTAGAAATGGGAAAAATGGAATAATATCTGCTAAAATACCTGATACAGCAAATATAACATTAGCAGATAGTGAATTTAATAGGTTTTATATTCGTGCACTTGCTCAAAGGGCAATAGCTTCTGGACAAAAATTAATTGTTTATAGAGCTCGACATTCGGATAAGCCAAGACTTGATTCTGAGGATAAAATAGGTTCAGAAATATTACCAGAAGATTTACTAAAAGATTTGAGAGAAAATATTGGAATTGATACCATATTAGGTTTACCGGCAGGACCTAATAGTGGTTTATCTGTGAGATTAAATTAAATTGTTTTTTTCACTAATGATGTGAATTTTCTTGATCCTTTACTTTATAATCAAAAAAAACCTGCTCAACGCAGGTTTTTCCATATGAAATCAAAAATATTAATGTCCCGATTTCGCATCCGCATCCTGTTTCACATGCCCCAAATATTTGGTACAATATGCCCCAAAAATTAAGATCGCTGCATAGCAGAACACAGGGATAATAAACGATTTCTGTACGCCAAAAATATCCGCCAGATAACCCTGGAAAATAGGAACAATCGCACCTCCCAAAATCGCCATTACGACTAATGACGAACCCTGACTGGTGTATTTTCCTAATCCTGAAATGGCCAACGTATAAATATTAGAGAACATAATCGAGTTGAAAATTCCGATTCCTAAAATGCTGTACATCGCCAGTTCACCCTGATTCATCATCGCAGAAATCAGTAATAATACATTGATGAAAGCAAAGATCGATAACGTTCTTGCCGGAGCAGATTTCCCGACAAAGAATGCCACGAAATTCAAAACAATAAATACAAGGAAGAAAGAAATCTGTGAGAAAGTCAAATCAACAATACTGAAAATCACCAAGAAAACTGCGGCTGCAGCTCCCAACATATAGATTGCTTTTTTGGTCTGACTGATGGATTGATTCAGAGAAATCGCTCCTAAAAATCTTCCGATCATCGCACCGCCCCAATAGAGGGAAAGGTAGTTTTTACTTACGGTTTCATTCAGATTCATGATCTGTGGTTGCTCAAGAAAGCTGATGATAAAACTTCCTACTGCTACTTCCCCACCTACATAACAGAACATCGCAAATACTCCAAATAAAAGATGCGGATACTGAAGTGCACCCAAACCTTTTACTGCTTCCTCTTCCTCACTCTGGAAAGAAGGAAGTTTTACCTGAGAAATTAATAAAGCTACCAAAAGTAAAATTGCTGCAAAGATGAGGTACGGAATTCTCGTCGCTACTGCGGAGAACGAACCATCATCAGCGGAGAAAAATTCAAAGATTAAATGTCCGCCCAAAACCGGAGCAATGGTTGTTCCGAATGCATTGAAAGCCTGCGTCATGTTTAATCGGCTTGATGCAGATTCCGGTGATCCTAAAAGAGAAACATACGCATTTGCAGTAATTTGCAGAACGGTAAATCCTAATCCAAGAACGAATAAAGCGCCTAAGAACAATCCGTAAGAAGAAGAGGTTGCTGCCGGATAAAACAGAATGCATCCGAAAGCTGCAAGAAAAATTCCAAAAAGAATTCCCTTCTTATACCCTACTTTGTTGATTGGATCTTCACCGATCATCGAAATCAGGAAGTAAATGAGTGAGCCGATAAAATAAGCTCCGAAGAAACAGAACTGCACCAGCATCGATTCGAAGAAGGTAAGGTTGAAAAGTTGTTTCAGGTAGGGAATCAGGATGTCATTCATACAGGTGATGAATCCCCACATAAAAAATAAAAGCGTAATGGTAATCAGCGGAACTGTATAATTCCTGCTTTTTGTCTTTACTTCATTGATCATAACATTCATTTAAATTAAAAAAGAGGATAAATATAATCTCTTTTCATGATAAAATCTCAATTTGAGATAATAAATTTGTGGCTAAAATTGTCACTTTATTGTAAATCGTCAATTCGAGTAAAATTCTTAAAGAATTTGTATCGAGAATTTTTTGTTTCATGACCCATTCTCGATACAATTTTTCCACTTCGTTTCAAAAATCACTCGAATTGACGTAGTGCTAAATTGCGTATTTACATATTTTGGATTAAGGTTTCAAATCCTCAAACTTCTCATCAGCAGGCAAAATATGCTGAACTTTCTCCACCACCAATTCTTTAGGAACAGAGAATTCTGCCGTTTGTTTGATGTCTAAAGAAGATGCTCCAACAGAAATTTTATAATTTCCTGCTTCTGCAATCCACGCTGATTTTGCAGTTTCAAATGATGCTAAATCTTTCGGATTAAGCGTTAAAGTTATAGTTTGAGATTCTCCCGGTTTCAATTCTTTGGTTTTTGCATAAGCTTTCAATTCAGATTTTGGTTTGTCGATATTTTTTCCCGGAGCTGATAGATACAATTCTACCACTTCTTTTCCGGCAACTTTTCCGGTATTTTTTACATCAACTGTAACTTCTAACTTATTATTAAAAGTTTTAGAATTCAATTTTAAATTACTGTAATCAAAATCGGTGTAAGATTTCCCATAACCAAATTCGTAAGAAGGTTTTACATTAAATGTATTAAAATAACGATATCCAACATACACACCTTCTTGATAAGTCACATCTTTCGGATTATCCGCAGGAATTCCAGGGAAATTCTTTGCTGAAGCGTGGTCTGTATAATTCACAGGGAAAGTCATAGTCAGTTTTCCTGAAGGATTTACTTTTCCTGAGATTACATCTGCAACAGAATGTCCGCCTTCCTGACCAGGTTGCCAAGCTAATAAAATGGCATCCACTTTGTCTTTCCAGGAAGCCGTTTCAATTACACCTCCGATATTCAGGATTACAACTACTTTTTTCCCTTTTGCGTGGAAAGCTTTAGATATTTTATCCAGCATTTCGATTTCTTCTGTTGCCAGATTGAAATCATTATCCACAACTCTGTCTCCACCTTCCCCGGAATTTCTTCCTAAAGTAACGAAAGCAATTTCTGAAGTTTCTGCTTTTTTAGCAATGAATAGATCATCCATTTTCATTTCAGGAAGTCTTTCAGGCAATGCTAAAATTCCTCTTGCTTTTCTTCTTTCTTTTTCGGCTGCGACTTCTTTTTCAGCGTGAGGTTTATATAAATCAACCAGCTCTTTGTCTAATTTGTAGCCAGCTGCATTTAAACCTTCCAATAAAGAAACCGTGTGTTTGTTGTTCACGCTTCCGCTTCCTGTTCCGCCTGTAATCCAGGCGTAAGATGTTACTCCGAATAAAGAAACTTCTTTCTGTTTATCGGCAAAAGGCAAAGCATTTTTATCATTTTTAAGTAACACCATTCCTTCTGTTGCAGCGCTTCTCGTTACTTCTGCGTGTTCAGCTAGATTTGGCTTGTCACTGTATTTGTACTGTGCGAAAGTCGGTGTTTTGAAAACATATTCCAAGATTCTTTTCACATTAAGATTTGCAACTTCCTGAGATAATTTTCCTGAATCTAAAGCAGCCAACAATACTTTTTTCTGAGCCGGAATTCCTGGCATTAAGAGGTCGTTTCCTGCATTCATTTGTTTTACAACGTCAGAAATTCCTCCACTTCTAATCGATTCAAATCCCGGAAAACCGCCGAACCAATCGGTCATTACAATTCCTTTGAAACCCCATTCATTTCTCAAAACCTGAGTCAACAGATCTTTTGAATCTGAAGTATAAACGCCGTTCACTTTGTTGTAAGATGACATCACTGTCCAAGGCTGAGATTCTTTAACAGCGATTTCGAAATTTCTCAAATACAATTCTCTCATTGCTCTTTCAGAAACGTGTGCATTGATAGTCAAACGGTTGGTTTCTTCGTTATTCGCAGCGAAATGTTTGATCGAAGTTCCCACACCCTGAGACTGAATTCCATTAACGATGGCTACTGCAGTTTTCCCTGAAATTAATGGGTCTTCCGAATAATATTCGAAGTTTCTTCCGTTCAATGGATTTCTCTGAATGTTCAAGGCCGGTGCTAGAAGTACATCGACGCCATATTCTTTCACTTCATTTCCCATTGCTTTTCCAACCTGCTCCAACAAAGTTTTGTTCCAGGTTGAAGCCAAAGCTGTCCCAACAGGAAAAGCCGTTGCATAATAGGATTTTGAATCATTATCTCTTGTCGGCTGAATTCTCAAACCTGCAGGTCCGTCTGCAACAATCGTTGCAGGAATCCCGAATCGGTCGAAAGAATCTGTTCCTCCCGCAGCTCCGGGAACCAAACCTTGTTTTGAATCTCCGACAGGACCTGTCAGCACTTCAATTCCAGGCATTCCGGTTCCAATGAGAAGATTTACTTTTTCTTCGTTGGTCATTTGCTTGATAATGGCATCGATTCTTTTATCAACCGAAAGTCTTGTGTCTTCCCAAACATCTAATTTTCCATTTTTGTTGGAATCTTTAAACGTTTTTCCGTCAACCGTTACCGTTGCATTTTTAGTCTGAGCATTCGCAAACGGCGATGCAGCCAATAAAGCCAGAAATAATCCTGAATATTTTGCTTTTTGAGAAAGTCCTATCAGCGTTGATATATTCTTCTGCATATGTAATTATTTTATATTATTTAATTTGAATGAATTTTTAAACCACAAAAGGCACAAATGCTTTTTAACATTAATTTTAAGCATTGTTGTCTGATAAAAACTAAAATATAATTAACAGGTCGCTCCTCTGGAGCTTTAATTACAAAAAACAATGACTTCCTATTATCAGTTAGCTCCTAATGGAGCTGCATTTATTCCCATCGGGACTTTCTGTTAATAGAAAAAATGTAGTGCCAAAACAAAGCTCCATAGGAGCGACCTGTTGATTTATCCTATAAACATTGAGTTCGTCAATTTTTCATGATTTTTATCGGACAACAATTATTTTAAGGTTTATAAGAACTTGTGGAATTTCAGCCAATCCAAATACACATCCGACCATTTATCAACAGGAAGATTCTGTTTCCCCATTCCGAAACCGTGACCACCTTTTTCGTAGATGTGAAGTTCGGTTGGCTGTCCTGCTTCAAGCCATTTGTTGTATAATAAAACTGATTTTGGAGCGAGTTTCAATTGGTCATCACTTGCAGCACAAATGAATAAAGGTAATGGCGTTGAAGGAATCGGCGTATCTAAAATCTCCTGACTTGGTCCGCCATAGATCGAGGCTGCAAAATTCGGTGACGTTGAAGCATCTTTGCTGTGAAGAACGCTTTCTAAAATCACACTTGCTCCAGCAGAAAATCCAATAACGCCCAATTTTTCAGGATTGATATTCAGTTCCTTTGCGTGTGTTCTGATGTAAGAGATTGCCGTTTTGATGTCTTCTCCAGCCATTACTTTAATTGGAGCTGTTTTTGCGTCAAATGCTTTTCGGTCTTTGATGCCTTCCATCATTTCTTTGGCTGGGTCGTTGGATTTTGTTTCCAATAATCTGTATTTTAAAACGACTGCTGTGATTCCGTTTTCTGCCAATTTTTTAGCAACATCAATTCCTTCTCGATTGATGGATAAACTTTGAAAACCACCACCCGGAGCGACAACGATAACTGTTCCGTTGGCTTTAGCCTTATCGGCTTCGAATAATAACATTGAAGGTTGCGCTACGTTGAAAACAACTTCTGTTTTGAACAATTCATTAAATTGCTGCGCTTCTTTTTGTGTCCAGTTTTCTGTTCCCGGCGCTTTTCCTTTGTATAATGGAATTGATTTTTGAGCATTGATTATGCTTAATCCTAAAAGAAATACACTTGCTATGATTAATTTTTTCATTTTGATTTTTTTTGATTCTATTTTTTTAACGCAAAGAGCGCAAATATTTTTTATACAATTCGACGTTTTTAAGTTCGCAAAGGCGTTCTACTTAGCAAAGACAAACAATTAGATAACAGTTAGTTTGTCATTCCGTAGGAATCTAGACCAAGTATTTAGAATAACATTGCTGAGATTCCTACGGAATGACAAAAATGCTGTTGATTTATCTCGATAATTTTAGCAGCGAATCTCACGCAGCCCGACTTGAGTGGAGCTCTTTTTGTTATTGCGATTGCTGAAAAGTTCAACTTGTTGACTCACTTTCTTCGCAATGACAAAAAAGCGGGAACGGAAGGCGGAAATAGCTGCCCAAAATATTATTTTGAAAGAAATGAGACCGAACATAATGCCCGGTCTCAAGACATCAAGTAACTAATTTTTGATGAATTATTGCTTATGATATTTTTGAGTTCTGGCATCTTTAATCACACCTGACCAGTTCATTCCGTATCCGAAATCGTAGTTGTGACCTTCGGAATCTTTGTGTGTTTCCATATCGTAAGGAACGTCTTCTTTCTGCTTTTCAACCGTCGCCATATTCGCAGGCATCTGAAGGGGAAGCAATCCTGAAGGTTCGTATTTTCCGGTCACAATATCCACAACTGCCTGATTGGACACGTTGAAATTCATCAGAATTGCATCGGCGTGTTTTTCAAATTCATTAAAAATCATCGGCTTAGAAGCGGTGATAGAAACAATGACAGGTTTTCCGTTCATTGCTTTGTAAGCATTTTCTATGGCTAACAAATCTGTGAAATTGGTCGCTGTGGAAGTTTTGTTTTTGAATGTTCTGTCGTGTACATTTGGTGCAACAACAGGGTCTCCCGCTGCGATACTTTTTTCACGAGCTTCGGTTGCCGTGTATGTCTGATATTGAAGAGAAATCGGAAGATAACCGTTTCCGCCTTCTTTCGCGTCGATGTCGCTGTAACCGCCTTCTTCACTGTGCGGACTTTTCACGAAAACCAATGCGAAATCAGCTTTTGCCGGGTCGTCTGTCACATTAAAATGTTTCTTTACTTTTTCGATATCGACAGGATATTCCAAAGATGGTGCGGTGTAAATTCCCCACCAGTTGAAGATTGCAGGAGAATATCTTTTCGGAATGTAAGCCGTTTTTCTTTCTTTAATCGGAAGAATATTGGCTTTGTTTTTCAATAGTACGATAGATTTAATCTGAGCTTCGTAACCGACTTTCATAAATTCAGGATTCCCAACGATTTTCTTGGTTTCTTCAACGTTAACGTAAGGATTTTCAAACAATCCGGTTCTGAAGAAATTTCTCAATAAACGAACCGCTGACTGCTCAAATTTTGTACGATACGCTTTTTCACCGTGTTCCTTTACGCCCATTTGATAGGCTTCCAAAACAGGAGCTTTGTCATTGTTTCCTCCGAATTGGTCAACTCCGGCTTCTAACACTTTGTAATGACGTTGAGCGATTGATAATTTTTCTGCTCCCCAAGGTTTTCCGGCAAATCCTCCCGGAGATTTTGGTTCATCTGCGGTAATTAACCAATCGGTACAGACTACGCCGTCGTATTTGTATTTTCCACGGAGTAAATCGGTGATTAAATATTTGCTGTAGCCATTTCCAACGTTTTCTCCGTTTTTTGTATCCTGATTAAAACTAATCGTATAATAAGGCATTACCGCAGAAGCTTCTTTGGTTCCGCCATTTAATTTGAAAGCACCTTCCGTAAAAGGTTTTACGTGATTCTGGAAATTATTTCCCGGATAAACCGCAAATTTTCCCATTGCCCAGTGACCGTCACGACCGCCTTCTTCAGGTCCGCCTCCCGGCCAGTGTTTCACCATTGCATTGACGCTTTTGTTTCCCCAGCCGTTTTTGCTTCCAATTGTTGTCTGGAAACCGTCGATGTAACCTCTTGCCATATCTGCCGTGAGTTCTGGACTTTCACTGAAAACGTAAGCGATTCTGTACCAACGAGGTTCTGTTCCCAAATCAATTTGAGGCGATAAGGCGGTTGAAATTCCCAATGCTCTGTATTCCTGAGCGGCGATATTTCCGAATTTCTTCACCAATTCCGGGTCGAAAGTTGCGCCCATTGCCAAACCGTCCGGCCAAAGAGAAATCTGTCCGCCAGCTCCTTCATTGAATTCTGCCGTTACAGTTGCTGAATGTCTAGGGTCTGTACTGTTGTTGGCAGGAATTCCCAATCCCAAACCTTCGATGTAAGCCTGAATATTATTGCTCCATTTTGCGGCAATTTCCGGAGATTCTACCGTTGTTACCAAAACGTGACGAAGATTATCTTCTTTTAAAAATTTCTTTTGCTGGTCTGTTAAATCAAAAGCTTTTGCACCGCTTTCTTTGTAAAACATTCCGTTGTATTTTCCTGCTCTGAAACCGTCTGCAGGAGCCGGAACCGATTGGTGACCACTGTACAACATTAATCCTGCAATCTGCTCAACGGACATTTTTGAAGCTAAATCTTTGGCTCTTTCGTCAACTGAAAGTCTCCAGTCTTCGTATTTGTCAAGCTTTCCGTTTTTGTTTAAATCTTTAAATTTATTTCCGCCGACTGTCAGGATTTTCACTCCAGAATCTGTAGAATACCCCAAAACCGGACCTTTGGAATTGGTAACGGTTTGGATATTTTGAGAAAAAGCAGTCACACCCAAAAATAAAGCGGCTATATTGAATACTGATTTTTTCATTTTAAAAATTTTAGAAATTAAAGCTTACTGAGAACTGACCTGTTAATGGCATAATGTAAGTTCCCGTCAATAATTTTCCGTAATATGGACTCGCATCGGTAATCAGTTCAGCTCCGTTGATGGTACCACTTGCTCCTCTTTGGTTCAGGAAGTTGATAACCGTTGCGCCAAGATTGATATTTTTATTAACCGTATAACTTACTCCACCGAAAGTTTCCCATCTTGGAGCGAAATATAAAGCGTTGGTAAGGTTCGCATATTGTTTAGAGAAATATCTGAAACTTGCCCAGAATCTCCATTTATCAACTGTATAACTTGGGTCGATTTCCATTAAAGTTTTAGCAACACCCAACACATTGTTGTCGCTGTAGTTATATGAAGTTCCGAATGCATCAAAATTAAATTTCTTGTAAACCGGATTCTGGAACGTCACCAAATAATGCAAGTTAAATCCTTTGAATGGTTTTAAAACAAAATCCGTTGTCCATCCCAATGTCTGAATATCGTAATAAACTGTTGCAACCTGCGCCTGAGAGCTGTTGGCTGGATTTACAAGATTGTATCGGTTCAGGTTGTTATTTTTCTTCAGATAAGTCGCCTGAGAAATCAGCTGAATCCAGTCTGTGTTCCAGAACACTCCGATTGCACCAAGCGGACTTTTAATTTTATTAGTATTGGGTTCAAAAGCCTGTGAATAACTTTCCAGTCTTCTGTTTTCTTCGGTGTATAAAGCATTTGCGATCACGCCAAAGTTTTTGGTAATGTTGTATGTTGCGTTCAAGCTACCACCAATCTGGAAAAAGCTCTGATTAATCTGATTGAATTGACTTGGATCTGTAAAGCTGAAACCAACCGTTCTTGGTGTCAACGAATATTCTCCGTCCAGAATGTGATTTTTCAGATGCAAACCGTAGCTCAAGTTGAAATTATCAGAAATTTTCCATTCATCTGTTCCATAAACAGACAGTTTATTTTCTGTTCCGCTGTGGTATTCTGCACCGGCATTGTAGTTGTAGAAACCGTCTGCATCTGTATTGGGACCGATTAATCTTTGAGGCTGTGCGCCAACCGTCTGGTAGAAGAAAGAACGGTTTGAGGTGAATTTATCGATGTGATAATATTGCTCCAAAACACCTACGGTAAGGTTATGATTTCCCACCTGTTTGTTCAGTGAAAAACGTCCTGCAACACTCGTAATCGGCGTTTCCGGGGTGTACATTGCCAATTGCGTTCCGACTGGACCTGAATACGCCTGTCCGTTTGAAGCCAGTGTGTAACCAGCTCCCGGCGCAGCATTGAAAATACTTAAAGGAATGCTGTTGGCCATTTTTACTTTTGAGAAGTGGGCTCGAGTTGAGAATTTGAAATTCCAGCCGTTATTCAGCAGATAATTTCCGACAACGTCAATGTTATGAGAGCTAGACCTGTTATCATTCCCTGCAAGGTTTGCAAAATAGGTCTGTCCGGAAAGAACGTCTTTAAATTTCATATTTCCCTCACGCACTATGTAAGAATCTCTTCCGATTTTGAAGTTATCCAGCTCGGTTACCTTACCTTCCGGTCCGTATTCAAAAACCGCATAATTGGTAAGACTGTACGAATCAGCATATTTGTATAAAACCGAGATTTTACCCTTATCGTCATTGAAATATTTGGTTATACCAGCTCTGAAAATCTTTGTTTCATCGGCATTTCTGGCAAAACCCAATTTATAGGTGCTCGGGTCAAAATTGGCGAAGGCACCAACGGTGTATGTCCAGCCGTTCTTAGATATCGGACCCGAAACATTGGCGTCACCCTGCAGCCAGCCGAATGTGCTTGTGGTGAATTTACCTTTGACTTTTAAATCCTTTGTTCCGATTTGAGAATAAGAGTTGACTGCAAAACCAAGATCACCCATTGTATTTGCCAGCTGGTCCATTTTCAGAAGTCCTGTTTTTTCTAAGCCTACACTTTGCCTCCACGTTTTGTTGGGAAGTTCCGGCCAGAAGAAGTATACTGCGGGCAAGTCGTTTTCAAGAATGGTAATTCCACCTACTGTAGAAGGCAAACCGATATTTACGTCTCTTGGACTTGTATTGTTGGCCGCATTCAACATGACGTTTCTGTTATTGTCTTCTTTGGTTGAACTGGTAACCGTTTTTACACCTTCTTCCTGCTTGGTTGCGGCACTTACAGCTTTTTTAACAGCCATGGTATCTGTCTTTTCCTGACCAAAAACCGTAGCAAAGGAAAGAATCAATCCAAGCGCTGAAATTTTTAAAGTTGATTTTTTCATTATCTTTTATATAGTTGTTTCTCTTTTATTTTAAAGCAAAATATATCCTTCATCTGAAGTTTATCAGATGGTATTTTATAAAGGTTTTATAGAGTTTTTAATGAATAATTTTATCTGACCGTAGGAAAAAATGTTAATTTTTTTCTGATGATAAAATTTTGTTTTTTACTTATTTAACCTGATGCAAAAAAGGAATATAAAGTATTCATGAAAGTTGTTTGTTTCTAATGCTTCTATAAGAAGCATTACAAGTCTACACTAAATAATTTTAATAAGCAAAAAAAATATTAACAAAAATTAATATATTATTTAATTTATTGAAAATGAGAGTATTAAATTTGTTTTTTGAAATGATTTATTATCGATTCTATATGAAGCAATGATAAAAATCATCTCAAAAAACTCCCAAAATTGATGTTGAGGCACGAAAATGTATGCTTCAGTTAAATTTTAATGTTAAATTTGTGTATAATGCAGTTACATTTTAATTGATATGGATTCTAAGCAACAAATTTTAACGAAGTCAAATGAAGCAAAAGAAATTTTTCTCCCAAACTTATCTGCAGATCCGGTTATTTTCGGATTTGAAAACAATGGTTTGAAAGTGCTTATGCTTCAAATGAATTATCGACAAAAATGGCTTCTACCCGGTGGTTACGTCAGAAAAGATGAAAATCTGGATGACGCTGTTGTTAGGATTCTAAAAGACAGAGCCGGTATCACAGATGCATATTTGGAAGAATTTGGAGTTTTTGGTAAGCTGAAGCGTAGCGAATTCTACTTCGAAGATTTTGATGAAACACTATTTCATAAACAGCGATTTATATCCATCGGTTATCTTGCCTTGTACAATCCATCGAATACAACTCTTGTAAAAGATGAGCTCAGTGATGCCTGTGAGTGGATTTATCTTGATAAACTCGATGAAATTGATATCGCAATGGATCACCGTGAAATCATTGAAAAAGCATTGCTTACGTTAAGAGAAAAAATTTCTATCAAACCAATCGGTTACAACCTTCTCCCGGAGAAATTTACCCTTTCTGAATTGCAGAAATTATATGAAGTGATTCTTGGTAAAGAACTGAACAGAGGAAATTTTTACAGAAAAATTAAAAATCTGGGAATTCTTAAAAAACTTGATGAACAAAGACGTGGCGGTGCTCACAAATCACCTGATCTTTATACTTTCGATGAAGAAAATTATGCTAAAGCGTTAGAAAACGGACTAAACAATTGGTAATAAAAAAAATCCTGAGTTCATTAGGATTTTCTTTTTATGGTAAATCTAGCTGCTTCTGAAATTCTTCAAAATATTTTGCCAGGTGAAGACCATCTGCCAAACCATGATGCGCCTCAATAGAAACCGGCATCATTTTTCTTCCGTCTTTAATACTGAATTTGCCAAAAGCAATTTTAGGAATACATTCTTTAGGATCGAAATTTGTCGGGTGCAGAATTGTAGTAAAAGAGCTCCACGGAATGGTTGTATGCCTGATGTGGTTTATCGGCAAAACATCATTACTGATTCCCAAACCTTTTGAGTTTTGAACAATATTGATCTGATTTTGCAGTCCTTCATTAAACTTTTCAAAATCTTCAGAGTATTCAAAAAATGAGAATCCAAACGTTCCGTCTTCCCTTCCGATCGTGCTTCCGACATGCACTTCATCAAATAAAATAATCTGATCATCAACCATTCTCAGCTTCAGTTCATCCACTGTATTGATCGCAACCATCGATTTGTAAAGATAATAAGAAAAAAAAGAATACTTTTTTTCTTTTGCATTTTCATACGCTTTTGTACAATCTACCTCTGTTGTAAACCCAAAATACGGACTTTTCATTTTAGAGAAAAATTCAAAATGTTCTTTTCTGTTCCAGCTTTCAATATCTATTATCTTCATTAAATTATTTTTGCAAATTTCCGTAAGATTTGTTAGTTTTTAAAATTAAATAGAAAGAGATTTATCAGGATTCATTCTTCTTTGGTTTAAAATATTAAAATGTGTTCCTTTGTAATATCAATTTATATGAAAAAATCAGAAGCTACCCGTCTTAATATTTTACAAAAAGCA
The DNA here is from genome assembly GCF_900116415.1 of Chryseobacterium formosense. Lineage (GTDB taxonomy): Bacteria > Bacteroidota > Bacteroidia > Flavobacteriales > Weeksellaceae > Chryseobacterium > Chryseobacterium formosense. The sequence continues at coordinate 914,974 of NZ_FPAP01000001.1, forward strand.
TTCGAGCTAATCTATATCAATGGTTATCAAACGACCAGTGTGGATGAGATCATTGCGACCACCCAGGTTACGAAAGGTGCGTTCTATTATCACTTCAAAACGAAGGACGAAATGGGTTTGGCGATCATTAATGAACTCATGATTCCCAATTTCAAAAATACTTTCATTGAACCTTTTCAAAATATTGTAAATCCGTTAGATGCGATTTATGACTTAATGTATAATTTGCTAATGGAAAATGAGATGCTGAAGGTTGAATATGGCTGTCCGGCTTCCAACTTTACCCAGGAAATGGCACCATGGAATATTGACTTTACAAAAGCTTTAAATCACCTCTCGTTACAATGGGAAAATACAATGATCGAAGCTGTTGAAAAAGGAAAACAAAATGGTTTGGTAAAAACTGAAGTTGATGCCAAAGAAGTGGCAATTTTTGTGTTGTCTGGTTATTGGGGGGTAAGAAATTTAGGTAAATTAGAAAATTCTAAATCGGTTTATCTGGTTTATTTAAAAGGACTTAAAGCATATTTTGATAATTTGAAATAATTTTTTTCATTAAAAACATACTAATTGGTATGTTTTATTTTAACTTTGTCACATTATTAAAAAGATTAATGATGTATCAGACTTTGACCTTCCTGCACTCCACTTTTCGGTGGCTGGTTTTACTGAGCTTAGTTTATTCAATATTCAGAGCTTACAAAGGGTATTTTTCCCAAAAAGAATTTTCAAAAACAGATAATTTGGTAAGACACTGGACGGCGACAATTGCCCATATTCAATTGGTTTTAGGAATAACTTTGTACTCACAAAGCCCGATCATCAAATACTTTTGGAAGAATTTTGATGAAGCTAAAGAATCTTTAGATCTTTTATTTTTTGGATTGATTCATATTTTCCTGATGCTGTTTTCCATTGTTTTAATTACACTTGGTTCATCAATTTCAAAACGAAAAATGACTGATAAAAAGAAGTTTAAAACGATGTTGATTTATTTCATTATTGCTTTGGTAATTATTTTCATCGCCATTCCGTGGCCATTCTCCCCTTTTGCAAACAGACCTTATTTCAGATAATTATGATTGATTTATTTAAAACTAAAATCGGACGGTTAAGAATTATTGCGATTCTTGAAGGAATTTCATTATTAACCTTAGTATTCATCGCAGTTCCGTTAAAATATGGATTTGATAATCCGGCACTTGTAAAAATGATGGGACCAATTCACGGTTCACTATTTCTACTTTTTTTATTTAATACATTAAGTGTCGGAGTCGAACAAAACTGGAAGTTTAAAGACACAACCTGGAAAGTTCTTTTGGCATGCATTATTCCGTTCGGAACATTTTATATTGACAGAAAAATTTTAAGCAAACTATGAAGAATCTATTAATTTTATGCGGAATCATTCTTGCCATTTATGTAGTGTACAGGATTTATAAATATCAGACTTTAGATGAAGGTTTAGATAAACTCATAAAAAACGGAGCAATCATTCTCGACGTAAGAACTGAAAAAGAATACAAAACCGGTCATATTGCTGGTTCACAAAATATTTCTTTAGGTGAAATTCGAGAGAGGTACACAGAACTTGATAAAAATAAAACCTACATCACCGTTTGTTCTCACGGTTTAAGAAGTGTAAAAGTGGAGAATATTTTAAAGGAAAAAGGCTTTAAACATATTCATAACGGTGGAGCCTGGAGCGATTTGCAGAAAAGTTTCAATTTCCAGATCTCTGAAGATAAAAAATAAGCCATCTCAATCTGAGACAGCCTATTTTATTTAAATCTAACTGAGTATTTGAAAAGTGAATTGTTAATTTTACTTTGTAAGTCAATTGTGAATTTTAAAGCTTCATATAAAAATTGACAAGCAAAGCGAACTGACCATTCACAATTGATTATTTTACATATTTCTGTTTTAAAGTCGCAATTTCTCTCGGTCCCATTCCCATTTCTACCTGAAAGAAATTTTCTGTGCTTCCGTATTTTTTGTTGATGGCTGCGAAGAAATTTCTGATCAGTTCCGGTCTTAATTCCATTTGCTGTTTAATTTCGGCTTCCGTTAATCCCGACATTTTTGATAATCCGGAATACATTCCTTTCATCGTTGGATTTTTAGCTAAATAATAATTGGAAGCCACATAATCATTTTCAATCACATCCTGTGGAACTCCTAAAATTTTTAAGAACAATGCCGAAGCCATTCCCGTTCTGTCGCGACCTCCTGTACAATGGAAAAGCAAAGCTTCATCAGATTTTAATGTTAAAAGCTGAACGAATAACGACCTGTATCTTTCCCCGAAATACGGAAGTCCACCTTCTCCATACATATCAAAAAGGAAGTTTTTATCTTTCAGGAATTTCGCCATATCCTGCGCAGTCGGAAGATTGTTGCTTCCCGCCGGACAAAGAAGATAATTTGTGTTTTGCGGAAGTCTGTCCGGAGCTTTTTTTGCTTCTTCAATTCCTCTGAAATCCACTACGGTTACGATTTTTTTATCCTTGAAAGTTTTTAAATCCTTATCCGATAATTTATCAATCGCATCACTTCTGAATACTTTTCCAAGCGTAACCTCTTTTCCGTCAGCCGTTTTATAACCTCCCGTATCCCTGAAATTGTATGCGCCTTCCATTTTTACAACACGACTAAGGCTGTCTGTAATTTGTGCATTTGCTGTTACTCCGAACGCGATAATAGCCATTGTTAATCCTAATTTTTTCATATATAAATTTTAAAATATTTGCCAGCGAATCCCCATTTGTCCTCTGCTTCCGTACCATTCGTTAGAAGTGATTCTCTTTTTATTGTCACCCATATAAAGTCTTAGGCTCTCGTTGCTTAGATTGTTTAGTTCAATAAATAATTTAACTTTTTTGCTGATGTCGTAGCTTGCAGAAAAATCGATGGTGAAATTTTTATCCGACCAGATGTAATATTCAGGACCAAGTTTTTCATTAATAGTTTCAACAGATTTTCCCCTGTAATTTCCGGCAAGACGGATCATTACTTTATTACTTTCATAATAAAGAATTGCGTTGAAAAGATTTTTAGACTGGTTCGGAAGCGAAGTTCTGTCTGTTGTAATTAAATTTCCGCCTGCATCTGTCCTCGCCACATCAACTTTAGAATCGATATAGGTATAGTTAAATTCAACCCCGAAACCGTTCCAAAAGCCTGGTAAGAAATCAAGACGCTTATTAATTCCCATTTCAAAACCAAGAAGATCAGATTCTTTAAGATTTTTCGCCTGGGTGATCATATAATCCGTACCATTAAGATTCGTTATGGAAGTATCCTGGAAAACAATGTCCGAAATCTTTTTGTAGAAAACACCTCCGGAAAGAATCCCGATATTGTTGAAGTAATACTCACCCATCAAATCAAAATTATGACTGAACGTCGGCTTCAGATCGGGATTTCCTCTTGTAATTCTGTTTGGAGTTGTGGTATTATCGATGCTTGACCCCGGCGACATATCCCCAAAATTCGGTCTGATGAATGATTTTGTATAAGCAAACCTTAAACTCGTTTTTGGTGAAAAGTTATACCGTAAATGAAGCATAGGAAGAAAAGCATTATAGTTACTTTCCACAACCGACGGACTGATTACCGTTGTTGCAGGCGTTCCTTCTTTTGTTGCTTTTGATCCGTATAAACTCAATCTTGTGGTTTCATTTCTAAAACCTCCGACAATTTTAAATTTATCGCTTGCCTTGATTTCCGCCATTGCATAGGCTGCAAAAACGTTTTCTTCTCCGGTATAGACGCTCGTTGCATTCGTTTCTGCGTTTGAAAGGTCTCTGAAACCGTTTTGCTGTAAAAAGGCAGGAGAATACATCTGGAACAACTGATCTTTCGTCGGCGGATTCATGATGTACGAATTATAATTCCCATTCATTCCGTTCAGGAAATCTGTTCCTTGTGGTGCATCCGTAGTAGATAATTGAGACAAAGCCAGCAAAGCCGGAGAATTCGGAACCCCTAAAGCAGCATTGGGAATATAAACCGCATTGTAACCATAAGTGCTGTTTCTGTCTTTTTCACGGTATTTTGCTCCGATTTTTAAGGTAATATTGGAATTGATATCATATTTTAGATTTAGTCTCGCAATTTTATCTCTCTCGTTATTGTCTAACTTTGCAATGACCAATTGAGAAAGCAATAATTTATCTGCACTCATGGTTTCATTTGGATTGGCTGTATCAGAACTGTAATCAAGATATTCTCCTCCGACTCCGTTTGGTGAATCAAATCCCCAGTAACGCTTTCCGTCGCTTGAAAGATTGGTAAATCCACCCGTAATTTTTTGTCTGAAAGTAGCAATAGGAAGTCCTTTGATTTCGCTTGTCGGCGGAGTATCAAGGTAATATTTTGCCTGATAATCGCTTAACATCCAGTCTAAGCTCAATTTTTTAGAAAGAGAATGCTCACCACCTAATTCCATTCCATATAATTCGGTCTGATAATGAGAATACCTGAAATTATACTGATAACGGCTGTTGTTGTAATCTACATATGATTCGTAAACCGGACGAATATCATCAAACTTATTGAACATTCCACGGAAATAGATTTTATTATTGGCATTAAATTTATATTCCAGTCCGCCATTCAAACCGATTGTTCTTCTTGTTCCCATATATCTTTTCATCATGATGGTACTGATCGACTTTTTCTCAATATCATTGGCCGCAGCCGTATTGTAAGTAGCATCAAAAGAATCTGCTCCCCACTGCCTGTCCCAGATTGCACCGGAAAGAATTACCCCTAATTTATTTTTGAAAAAACGGTCTCCGTAAACAATTGATCCGTTGTACGTTGCATTTTGGGAAAAGGTATTATACCCTCCTGCCCCGCTTACACTTAAAGTTTTCTTGGCTGGAGTTGTTCTTGTAATGAAATTGATGCTTCCACCGATCGCGTCACCATCCATATCTGGAGTTACGGCTTTTGAAATCTGTACAAACTGAATCAGTTCCGAAGGCACAACGTCTAAAACGAAAGATCTGTTTCCTAAAACATTCGCACTGGGAAGACGGTTTCCGTTGAATAAGGCAGAAGTCCACGCAAAAGGAGTTCCGCGAACAGTCGCCTGATCTGCTTCACCATGATACCTCGCCACCGCAACTCCCTGCACTCTCTGTACGGCTTCAGCTGCATTTCTGTCCGGAAGTTTACCAATCGCATCGGCTGCAATAACCTCCATGATGGCGTTGTTATTTTTCTTGATTTCATAGGCTTTTGCCTGCGTTAGAGCATTCGGTCTTGAAATTACAACCTGTTCAATATCCTTTGTTTTATCCTTGCTTTGTTTTTCTTCAGGAGCAATCGTAATGTAGCCGACATCGTTAGTTCCTTCTTTTATGGTAACCGGAAAAATTTTTGTTTCATACCCAAGATATTCAACTTTAATGTTGATGTCTCCCAACTTTGGTGAAAGAATATTGAAATCTCCGTCCAATGAAGAAATGGCTTTCGCATCAGCATCTATAATCGAAATATTGGCTCCGGGAAGTGCGCCGTTTATTTTGCCGACAATTGTACCCTTAATTGTTTGTGCATGTATGGCTCCAAAAGATGTCATCAGGAAAAATGCAGATATCTGAATGATTCTCGACTTATTTTTTGAAAAACCAATAGAATTGTTCATAGATTTATTTTTGATGCAAATTTCGTTAGCTGAGAATATGTATTCGTCCGAAGGAAAAAACCATACGTCTAAACGTGTCACTCGTTGGTTTTGTGTATTTAATTAATTGATTTTTAATAACTTAAATTAATTGAACTATTTGTTATTTATTTATTAACCTAATATTAAATCGTTGAGACAATTTTTAATAGATATATAACAGCCATAAGAATGATAAAATGTGAATTTTGCATTTATTTTGTGAAAACCTATAGGATAGAATGCAATATATTGTTATACTCGGCGCTTTTCAGGCATTGGTGGCACTTTGGCTCTTACAGTTTAAAGAACGAAAATCAATCTCCAACTATCTCTTTATCTGCCTTCTTTCAGCAATTGCAGTTCACCTGACGATTAAGTTTGTTATTTTTAATTTTATTCCGGACGAAAGTATCAGACATCAGATGAATACTTTTATTGGTGCGTCTTATGGGCCTTTAATCTATTTATATACTTTAAGCAAAACAAGAAAAGAGTTCTCCATTGTCGGGAAATGGTATACTTTTATTCCGTTTTTTATTCTGATGATCGGTTATCTTACAGTGTCCTGCGTGTTTTTTGTCCTGAACCATGTCGACCAGAAACTGCTTGATCTGTATAATGATTTTAGCCTGATTGTTTTATTTATTGTGAATCTCTATTATCCTTTACGAAGTCTTTTTATCATTAATACAGTTAAGCTTAAAGCTCTTGAAAAGCCTGAATACGATATCGTTACAAGAATTTCTTATTGCATTCTCTTTATGGAATTGGGAGTCATTGCTTCCAAAGCTTTACTTACTCTGTATCCCGAAGAAAATCAGCTGATTAATATTTCAATCAGAACAATTGCTTATTTTTTATTATTAGTTATTTGCCTTTTGATTGTCAGAAAAAGTTTAAAAACAGAAATTAATGAAATTGCTGAAAATGAATCAGATAACGATTTTAAAGTAGCTGTTAATCAAAATCATAATGAAGGCGAACTATCATTAAATACAATTGATTACGAAGTAAAATTCAGCGAGCTTTGGCAAAAAATGGATCAGTCGGTAAAGCAGAAACAACTGTTCCGGGACTGCGAACTGAATCTTGATCAGCTGGCTTTAAAAACAGAGATTAATAAATACCAGATCAGCGAAATGCTGAACGGCTACAAGCACAAACCATTCTACCGTTACATCAATGAATATCGCATCGAATATTTCAAAAATATGGTAGAAAAAGCGATCAAAAATAATGAAAGCATAAATTTTCTATCGTTTGCTTATGAAGCCGGTTTTAAATCCAAATCTTCTTTTAACCGTTATTTTAAGGAGATAATCGGTAAAACGCCTTCGGAATATTATAAAAGTCTGATCAATGAAACTAAAAAACAGAGTTTCGAGATAAGTGCGTAAATGTTTTGGTCAGCTTTTTGAATCATCAAAAGAAAATCAATACTTCTTTTGAAACTCATTACATTCACAAACAAAGGCATATATTGTCCGCAAGGGAAATTCTACATCGATCCGTGGCGTCCCGTTGATTTGGCGGTCATCACGCATGGTCATGCTGATCATGCACGTTGGGGAATGAAGAAATACCTTTGTCATCATTTTACAAAACCCATTTTAAAGAAAAGAATTGCCGAAGATATCGAATGTCAGACTTTGCAATATGGCGAAGTTCTAAATATTAATGGTGTGAAATTGTCACTTCATCCGGCAGGTCACATCATTGGTTCTGCACAGATTCGGCTGGAATATAAAGGTTACGTAAGTGTGATTTCAGGTGATTATAAAGTTCAGGATGATGGATTGAGTACGCCTTTTGAACTGGTAAAATGCAATGAATTTGTTACAGAAAGTACTTTCGGGCTTCCGATTTACAATTGGCTGGAAGTGGATGATTTGAACAAAAAAATGCAGAGTTGGGTTCTCAGAAATAAAGAAAATCAAAAAACATCGGTTTTCATCGGTTATTCTTTAGGTAAAGCTCAACGAATTATGAAAGCCGTTGAAGGTTTAGGGAAGATTCACGTGCACTATTCGATTGGGAAGCTTAATCAGGCTTTTGAAGAGGTCGGAATTGTACTTCTTGAATATGAAATTCCTGATTTTAGAGAAAATATAAAACATGTTGCAGGCGAAATTGTCATCGTTCCTCCTGCCTTGTTGGATTCTAATGTCATCAAGAAAATTCCGGATGCTGCAACAGCAATTTGCTCCGGATGGATGCAGGTTCGTGGTGCAAGAAGATGGCGAAGTGCCGATGCAGGTTTTGCAATGAGTGACCACGCCGACTGGAAAGGTTTATTACAGGCCATAAAAGCCACCGAAGCCGAAATTGTGCACGTTACACACGGACAAACAGAAGTTTTTTCAAAATATTTAAACGAAATCGGAATCAAATCGGATGTCGTTGAGACTTTGTATGGCGATGATGACGAAGAAGAAAAAGAGAAAGAAATTATTGATAATTAAATTTCAAGTTTTTTTGAAAACTTAATACGAAAAGTTCTATAAGAGCGATCTGTTAGTTGAAGAATAATGTGGGACTAAAGCCCAGCTCCGTAGGAGCTAACTGTTAATAGCGACAATGATGCGATGATGAGCGGAGCTCCGAAGGAGCGACCTGTTAATAAAGGATTATTAAAACATTGATATGCACGCAGCCCGTCTTAAGTGGAGCTCTAAGCTGCCAAAAAATTATAAAAATATGCTTTGGAAACGTTAATTGAAAATTTATGAAACATTTCGCGGAACTGATCAATGCTCTCGAAAGCACCAATAAAACCAACGCTAAAATCGATGCCATCATCGATTACTTAGAACGTGCGCCGGATGAAGATAAAGTCTGGTTCATCGCTTTATTTACGGGAAAAAGACCGAAACGAAATGTAAACACCAATTATATGAAAGAATGGGCGTTGGAAATTGCACAATTGCCATTTTGGCTGTTTCAGGAAAGCTATTCTTCAGTTGGCGATTTGGGCGAAACTTTGTCACTGGTTCTTCCTCCACCAACTGAAAAAATCGAACGTACTTTGTCTGAATGGATGAATGATATTATCGATTTAAAAAACAAAACCGATATTGAGAAAAAAGAATTCGTTTTAAATTCCTGGAATGGCTTGGATTATACAGAACGATTGATTTTTAATAAATTATTAGGCGGGAGCTTCAGAATCGGGGTTTCGGATAAAACTTTGATTAATGCTTTGACTAAGTTTTCCGGGCAGGAATCCAGTACGTTGATGCATAGTTTGATGGGAAAATGGATTCCTAATGAAGTCTCGTTTCAGGAATTAATTTCGGCAGAAAATGTAAACCCCGATAACTCAAAGCCTTATCCGTTTTGTTTGGCTTATCCTTTGGAAAAAGATTTGGAAGAGCTTGGAACTCCTGATGAATGGTTGATTGAATATAAATGGGACGGAATTCGCGGGCAAATTATCAGACGAAATGACGAAGTTTTTATCTGGTCACGTGGTGAAGAACTGATTACCGAACAATTTCCTGAAATCGCAGAAGTTGTTCAGCAGATGAAAGGTAATTTTGTGATCGATGGAGAAATTCTTGCGGTAAAAGATAATAAAGTTTTAAATTTTAATGAATTACAGAAACGTTTAAACCGAAAAACTTTAACCAAAAAAATGCTTTCGGAAATTCCGATTCAGGTTTTTTCTTATGATTTATTGGAATTGGAAAATAATGATTTGCGTGAAAAACCAATTTCTGCGAGACGCGCAATGTTGGAAGAATTATTATTAAATGAAAATCCCGAAAACATCAAAATTTCTCAGCAAATTGATTTTGAAAAATGGAACGAGTTAGATAAAATCAGAGAAAATTCCAGAGACATCAACAGTGAAGGTTTGATGTTGAAGCAGAAAAATTCACATTATCATTCCGGACGAAAAAAAGGCGACTGGTGGAAGTGGAAAATTAATCCGTTGACGATTGATGCCGTTCTTATTTACGCACAAAAAGGCAGCGGACGACGAAGTGCTTATTACACCGATTATAGTTTTGCAGTGAAAAGCGGCGATAAACTGGTTACGATTGCCAAAGCGTATTCCGGTTTGACGGATAAAGAAATTATGGAAGTCAGCAAATTTGTCAACAAAAATGCGATTGAGAAATTCGGTCCGGTGAGAACAGTAAAAGCTGAACTGGTTTTTGAAATTGCATTTGAAGGAATTGGTTTCAGTAACCGTCACAAAAGTGGTGTTGCACTACGTTTTCCAAGAATTCTGAGATGGCGAAAAGATAAAACCGTTGATGAGATCGATGATATTGAAGAGATTAAAAAATTGATACAGTAAATTTTTAATCGCAATGATCGCAAGGTTTCTTTTTAAATTTTTGAAAACATTTTCTGCTCGCAAAGGCACTTCGTTCAGCAAATGATAGCAGAACTTCTTGGCTGAATGAAACGCCTTTGCGAACGAAAATATGCAGAAAAAAATCAAAAAGTCTTTGCGCTCTTTGCGTTTAAATAAAATAATCATAAGAAATTGAGCAATTTCGAAAATACAGAAGGCTTTAAAATCATTCAGAACTGGATGATGCAAAAATCGATTTCACCATTCAAATTTCAGGTTCAGACTTGGCTGAAATTCGGGAATGGCTACAGCGGAATGGTTGTTGCTCCGACAGGTTTTGGGAAAACGTATTCTGTATTTTTAGCTTTAATTTCAGATTTTCTGACGAATCCTGATAAATACAAAAGCGGACTGAAAATGATTTGGATTACGCCACTCCGCTCACTTTCAAAAGATATTGCCAAAGCAATGCAGGAAGCGATTGATGAGATTGGTTTGGATTGGGCAGTTGGCGTGAGAAACGGAGATACCGACCCGAAAGTCCGTCAGCAACAGGTCAAAAATATGCCTGAAATTCTGGTTGCAACACCTGAAAGTTTACAATTGCTTCTCGGACAAAAAAATCATCAACGCTTTTTCCAGAATTTACAGACGATTGTTGTGGACGAATGGCACGAATTGTTAGGCTCAAAACGCGGCGTTTTGGTAGAACTAGGCATTTCGCAACTGAGAAAATATGTTCCCAAAATAAAAATTTGGGGAATCACCGCAACCATTGGAAATCTCGATGAAGCGATGGAAGTTCTGATTCCTTACAACATCAAAAAGACAAAAGTTACCGCAAAAGAACATAAGAAAATTGAAATTCTTTCGGTTTTTCCTGATGAAGTCGAGATTTTGCCTTGGGCGGGACATCTTGGTCAGAAATTAGCAGATAAAGTGGTTCCGATTATTCTCGAATCAAAATCAACCATTGTTTTTACAAACACCCGGAGTCAAAGTGAAATGTGGTATCAGTTGTTGCTGAATGTTTATCCTGATTTCGCAGGACAAATTGCCATTCATCACAGTTCGATTGATTCGGAATTGAGAAATTGGATTGAAGAAAATTTAAGTTCAGGAAAGCTGAAAGCTGTTGTTTCGACGTCTTCTCTGGATTTAGGCATCGATTTTAAACCTGTTGATACCGTTATTCAAATCGGTTCGGCAAAAGGTGTTGCAAGATTTTTGCAGCGAGCCGGACGAAGCGGTCACTCCCCTTTTGAGATCTCTAAAATCTATTGTGTTCCTACGCATTCGTTGGAATTGATTGAAGTTTCTGCCTTGAAAGAAGCCGTCAAACAAAATGTGATTGAACCTCGTGAACCACAAGTTTTATGTTTCGATGTTTTGGTTCAGTTTCTGATGACTTTGGCAATTGGCGACGGATTTTATACGGAAGAAACCTACGAAAGAATCAAGCAGGTTTACACTTTTCAGGAAATGACGGATGAAGAATGGAAATCGATGATTGATTTTCTCACGATTGGTGGAAGTGCGCTGAAAAGCTATGAAGAATACCATAAAGTTGTGGTGATGGAAGACGGTTTGCATAAAGTGACTTCTCGAAAAATTGCGATGCTGCACCGAATGAATATGGGCGCGATTGTTAGCGATGCGATGCTGAAAGTAAAATTCATTTCCGGCGGATATATTGGGATGGTTGAAGAATATTTTATTTCAAGATTAAAAAAAGAAGAAAAATTTATTTTAGCGGGAAGGGTTCTGGAAGTCGCGATGATAAAAGATATGACGGTTTTCGTTCGGGCTTCCAAAGGAAAAGCGCAGGCTCCGAGTTATTTGGGCGGAAGATTGCCGTTGAGTTCCAATCTTGGTCAGTTTTTGCGGGAAAAATTGTCGATTGCGCTCAATCCGAAAGCTTCGGAGAAAGAACTGAAATTTCTGCATCCGCTTTTAATCAATCAGGAAGAGCGGTCGCACATCCCGAAAGATGACGAGTTTTTGGTGGAATTGATTAAAAATCGAGAAGGTTATCATCTGTTTATGTATCCTTTCGAAGGTCGATTGGTGCACGAAGTGATGGCTGCTTTGATTGCTTACCGGATTTCAAAACTGGCTCCGATTTCCTTTTCGATGGCGATGAACGATTATGGTTTTGAATTATTCAGCGATAAAGAAATTCCACTCAATGAAGAAAATTTAGACAAAATTTTAACAAGGGATAATCTGATGACCGATGTGATTTCCAGTATTAATGCGGCAGAAATGGCGAGACGAAAATTCCGTGATATTGCGGTCATTTCCGGAATGGTCGTTCAGAATTTTCCCGGACAGCAGCGTTCCAACAAATCTCTGCAAAGTTCTGCAGGTTTGATTTTTAAAGTTCTGGAAGACCACGACCAGAATCATTTTCTTGTACGGCAGGCTTATACAGAGGTTTTTAATATGCAGCTGCAGGAACAGCGATTGGTAGAAGCATTCAAAAGAATTGAAAAATCAAAAATTATTCTCAAGTTTGCTAACGCATTCACACCATTGAGCTTCCCTATAAAAGTGGATAGTTTGAGGCAGACTTTAACGAGTGAAGATTTGGATTCGAGAATTCAGAAACTGATTCAGCAAGCGAAGAAAGGGAGGTAAAGTGAATTGTTAATAAGTCAATTGTAAATTTATGTCGTTTTGTCATTCAGAACGAAGTATAGCGGAGTGAAGAATCTATAAAATTAATTATTAGATTTCTCCTATTGTCGAAATGACAAAGCTATAGCTGAAATTTTTTAGTAAAAAATGAAAATAGTAACAAAAAATATAAACATTCAAAACGAAGTTTTTACCTTAACCAATCAGCGTGCGCTGTTTTGGAAAAAAGAAAAAGCTTTGATTCTCTCCGATTTGCACATCGGAAAAACTGCCCATTTCCGCAAAAATGGGATTGCCCTCTCCGATCAGATTTTCGATAATGATTTACAAAGATTATCTGTTCTTATTGAATATTTTAAGCCTGAAAAATTTATTGTAGTCGGCGATTTACTCCACGCAGGAGATAATTCGGGTGTTGATAAATTCTGTGAATGGAAAAACCAGTTTCCCAACCTTGAATTTCATTTAATAGAAGGCAATCACGACAAAATTTCAAAAAAGCTGGAAGCAAAATTATGCCTGAATTTCAGAGATGAAATGTTGGAGATTGATCATTTTCTTTTCGTCCACGATTTTCAGAAAACGGATGAAAAATTTCAGATTACAGGTCACATTCATCCTGGTTTTGTGATTAATTCGATGGTGAAAAATATCAAACTACCCTGCTTTGCGGTTTCCGAAAATCAATTATTGCTTCCGGCTTTCAGCGAATTTACGGGTTTAGATACAAAAAATCTTCCTAAAAAAGGAAGATTCTATGTTTTTACGGATGCTGAGATTTATGAGATTTAAATCTTACAAATTATCAAACCATTTATAAATATCGGTATCTGACGAGATGCCTAGTTTTTTTCTCAGTCTGTTTTTTCTGTTTTGGATTGCCTTTGGAGTTACAAATGTGTAAATGGCAATCTCTTTTGTACTCAATCTCAACTTGAGATAGATACAGAAAATAATTTCCGAGTTTTGAAGATTTGCATTAATCGTTGCTAATTTCTCAAAAAAATCCGGGTATGCAGATTTGAATTTACTTAGAAGGCGTGGCGAATTTTCTTTTGCAAGTCTTATTATTTCTTCGTCAGCCAAAATTTTTGCGTTGTAATTTTCTGCTTTAAAATCTTGTAGTGTTTCTTTATTTTTATTCATCGTATGGCAAAATTTTTCTCGATCATTATTAAGACTTTCGCTCTTAATTTGATTAGCATTCTTATTTCTCTGTTTACCTTTATAATTTGGGGTATCATTGTTGTGAAATATCCTGTCGGCTCAAATTTTAATTCTAATTCTTATGAATTTTAAAACAAGAGCTAATTCTTTGATATTGCTGATTCAAAAGTATCAGATTTTTTACATTCTTTTTATGATTCTAATCAACCCTTTTACATTTTTTGGCATTTTGCTTTTTTAATTTAATTAAACTCTTATTTCTGATTAAAATTTTATTTTCAGCAATTATTTTGAGCTTTAATGGTGAATGTGGTATCTGTGTGGTAGGTAAATAATTCACTTTTGTAGAAAATTGCTTTTTCTTTACAATTCTAAAAATTCGTACCTCATTACGTTTGCGAGACTATTGATTATGATTTTAGGTTAAATTAATCCCTATAATATGATAAATGAAGATATTTTATTTTCTTTTGGAGCAGATTTGAGAACTTTTGATGCGGAGGATATTATTTTTTCTGAAGGTGATGTTCCTGCATTTTTTTTTCTGATTGTTGAAGGCAAAATAAAAATAAATAACTATAATGAAGCGGGAAAAGAATTTATCCAGGGTATTCTCTTAAAAGGTCACAGCGTTGGTCTCTCTTCTCTTTTTCTATCTAAAAACTATCCTGTAAATGCTGTTGCAGAGATTGAAAGTGAAGTAATAAGGCTTCCTAAAGCACATTTTTTTGAAATTCTAAAAAAGCATCCTGAAGTTTATTCCGATATTATTCCGTTTATGGCGGAACATATGCATTATAAATTTCTGATGATGCAGAGCATGGCTTTTCATAATCCGAGTGATAAATTATTAACATTAATGAATTATCTGAAGCTTCATCATGAAGATAAATCACAATATTCTCTCCAGATTCCTTTAACGAGACAACAACTTGCCTCACTTACCGGGCTTAGTGTAGAAACAGTAATAAGGGTAATTAAAAACATGGAGAAAACCGGAGTTCTGAAAATACAAAACAGAAAGATCTTTTATTAATACCAAAGAAAAGTTGAGATGAAAATGTAAGCTGTTTTCTAAGTTTATGATTTTAATGGAGATCTTTCTGCAGTAAACGATAAATAAGATTATGATTATTTATTCTTTTTATTTTCTACCTGATCAGGTTTTCTGTTTTTTGGCTCATCTTCTTCAAAGTCACAGCGGCATGAGCTTGCAGTAATGCCTAAAAGACAAAGTGTAAGAATGGTAATGGTAGATTTCATATAATTTCTAATGATTATTTAATACTAAAACTTTATTGATTTCACTTTTAAAGCATCCCAGAATAAATTCCGTATAATATTCCTGAGCTCCTAAAGCCTGAGTTTTAGGATGAAGCTCGAGTTTTTTAGACAAAATAATTTCGCCTTTGTAAGCAAAAGAATAATAGGAAAATATTCTATAGGTTGAATTTCTGATGGGATTTGCGTAGCCTGTAACGGCAATAGACCAGTCGGTTTCAAACAATTTGGCAACATTTAATGCCATTGTTTCGGCAATTTTTTCTGAAACACAGTCGCAAAGACTTGCTTCATCATAATCTACGTTCAAAAGTTTTACTTTCTGAGCAATATTGTAGGCAGTGATACCACCTTTATAGAACATTCCTGCATTAGGCATTTGAGAAAATGAAAGCTGAAATAATCCTGAAGTCACACTTTCAGCGATAGAAATGGTTTCGTTGGTCGTAATCAATGCTTCGCTGATATAATTGAGTAAATTTTGCTGAAATTCCATAAGTTTTGTTTTTAATGAAGTTGTGTGATGTTCATGTATTTTTCGAAATAATGAAGATCTTCTGATTTTTGAAGGGTCAGGTAAAACATCAGTTGGCTGGGTTCTTTTAGACTGATGCTTTCAATACAGTCGAATTTTGCGATCATTGCACGAACGGAGTCTTTTTGAGGATCTTTATTTACTACAAAAAGCAGAAAAATATTGTCTCTGATCTCTTTCGCAAAAATTACAGACTGAGATTCTATCCAATTTCCGTGATTGGGTATTTCTGCGAAATCATCATCTTTGATGATTTGTAAAATTTTATATGAATTCATATTAATTTGGTGTTGGTGATGACAAGTTGATCTCGGTAAAAAAACCGACTATAAAAAGACTACCTCTTCTCCAAAAAGAGGTAATCCGGAAAAGTAAAAATTATGAATAAAGTTTGAGGGTGTATTTCATAGTGGGAAATCCACTTATACACAGCGCTTCCACTGTGTAAACTTTTTGTTTTAATCCGGTTATCATATTTTATATTTTGAGTGATTTAGTAGCTTCTTATTTCACATATTGAAGAGTGAATTAATAATAAAAAGTCTACTCAAATGTATAACCTAAAACTTCTACAAATTTATGATCTGAGTCATACTTTAATAATAGATCTTTCTGTCTTCAATTTTCACAAGTTTGTCCTGCTCCATTTTCTTTAAAGTACGGATAATTGTTTCAACACGAAGGCCGGTAAGATCGGCTATTTGCTGACGGGTAAGTTTTACATTGAAACCGTGAGCGTCTTCACAGTCTGTATAGCTTTTAAGATAATCGAAAAGACCGGTAATTCTTAAAGCCGGTTGTTGTGAAGCCATATTCTGTACCATAATCATATTATAATACAGACGGTGAGAAAGACATGCATTCATTTCCATTGAAACATGAGGATGTTCCTTAATTAAATTAATGAAATTCTTTCTGGGTAAGCGAATAATAGTGCTTGGCTTTAGTGTATAAGCATTCACGGGATATTTTTTATCGATAAAAAGAAGAGGATCGCCGAAGCTTTGTCCTTTACCGAGAATGTTGTGAATGAATTCTTTTCCTTCTTCGTTATAATTATTCACTTTTACATTCCCCTCGATAATTTGAAAAAAATAAGCAGGTGCATCACCCTCAAGAAAAATTGCTTCTTTCTCATTATACGTTCTGATCTCTGCGCTGTAAGATAATAACAGCTGCTCATCGATCTTCATACAACTTACTGTTTTCATAATATCATCATTTTTATAAATTACTATAATATTTTACCGGTTTCAATCAGCATCTGCCTTTTTTTCATTTTTTTGAATGTTCGGATCACAGTTTTATACAAATTCCTGTAAGGCTTGCCATTTGCTGCTTGGTTAATAGAATTTGAAATCTAAACTTTTTGTCTTCCGATTCCTGACTCTTCAGATAGTTCATCGAAGTTTTAAGCTTTCATACTGAATTTTGAGAAGACATATTTTGTGCCATAATTTGTTTAAAATAAAGATTTTCTGATAACCTTTTATTCATATCAAAACATAGCTTGAGATTTTCAACTAATGAAAGAAATTTTTCTTTTTTTAGGGTTAAAACTTCACAAAGATTTAAGGTAATCGCATTTACAGGATATTTTCTATCCGTAAAAAGTAGTGATTCTCAGTGATGATTATCTTGTGTTGGTTGCAGAATTAGCAGGAATGGTTGTTATGGTACTGTCTGCATGAGTTGCAGGAACAATCATAGTATCTGGCTGAACAGGTACAGTTTCAGAAGTGATTGTGTCGGCTGATAAACTATCTGTAGTATCAGTTGGTGTTGTAGTATCTTTTTTCGAACAACTCAGAACCAGAAATCCCACTGCGAAGATGAATACTGTTTTTTTCATAATATTTTTTTGATTGGTTGTATTGAGTTTAAATATTGCATAAAAACTTGAATACAAATATACTATATAATGATTTGTGGTATTATGATTGCGATCATAATATTTAGTTAATGCAATAACATTCTTTGTAGTAAATGTTAAATTCATTATTTTTAATAGTAATATAATATTTTTTTTACCAAATTTACATTTTGGTTAGGTTTTTGAAGCGACCAAAATAGCTAGGAACAATATTGTTCCTCCAAAACACCACAATTACAAAAATATATTATTATGTCAACAGAAAACCTAATTCACTCAGAAGCGGTAAAAAAAATCAAAGAGCTTTCAGAAAAAGCAAAATTCTGTATGTTCTGCACCAATCTCGAAAGTCTCCCAATCAATACGCGACCAATGGGTCTTCAGGAAACGGACGATAACGGAAATCTTTGGTTTATAAGCAGCGATACAAGCAACAAAAATTTTGAGATAAAAGATGACAAAAGAGTTCAGCTTTTATTTATGAACAATTCAGATTCAGAATATCTGTCCATATTCGGTGAGGCAACAATTTATAAAGATCGCTCTACGATTGAAGAAAAATGGTCTGCAATGGCAAATGCATGGTTTGATGGTAAAGATGATCCTACCGTGAGCATCATTCGTGTAGAACCAAAATACACTTATTATTGGGATACAAAAGCAGGGAAATTGGTTAGTTTAATAACATTTGTTACTGCAGCTGTTACCGGTAATAAAACCGATAATTCCGACGGGGTTGAAGGTAAAGCCAGCGTTTAGATAAAATTATTCTCTAAAAAGTTTAACCCTTAAAACTAAAAATCATGATTTTCGAAGATGATCCGCACGCTGTTGTTCATGAAACGAATAATAAGCAGATAAGCAATTTTGCAATGATTACACAGGTGATTAATTTCAGTGGAGACAAGTCTTTTATACTCAATTCTCTGCAGAAAATTAAAAACAGTACGCTGTGTGAAATTAAAAGGAAGGTAATTGAAAAGTTCATCCATGAATATACCCAGAATTTTGGCGGATATGTCGAAAACGACAGTTATCAGCTTCAATCAGACGGTTACCAGTTATCGCCTTCTTATGCGAAACAATCTTACGAAAAAGTATTAAGGGAACAGGAATATCTCAATAGAATAATCACCACACTGAACAACGATTAGTTGTTTGGCGTGGTGATTTTATTATTTAAAAAAAATAAAATTACTTGTCAGTAACGAAATTCTTTTTTGCCAGTTCTTTTCTTACACGGCTTAAGCTTTCAGGAGTAATCCCAAGATACGAAGCGATCATCCACTGTGGAACTCTCAGCAAAAGATCCGGGTACATTTTGATGAATTTCAGATAACGCTCTTCCGCAGTTTCTCCCAATAAAGAATTGATTCTGTCCTGCAAACTCTTCACATGCTTCTGAATGATAAGGTCATTTCTCTCTATACTGTTCGGAAATTCTTCCAAAAGCTTGTTGAAAAAATCAGGCTGCAGAAACAAAACTTCAGAATCTTCTACCGCCTCAATAAAATAGTTTGATTTTTCATTGAAATATAGACTGCTTCGGTCACCGATCAGCCAATTTTCCGGGGCAAACTGTATGATGTGTTCTTTACCGTTTTTGTCGATCGAGTACATTCTCAGAAGTCCTTTTTCTACAAAAAAAGTGTTTCGGCAAACTTCTCCGTGTTGCAAAAGAAATTCGTGCTTTGCAATTTTTTTAGATTCGTACTGCAAAGTACACATGTTCAGCTTATCGGCAGGAACTTCAAAAACTTTGGCTAAATAATTCTGAATATTTGTCATACGGTAATTTGGCTTAAAGATATATCCTGATGTGATGCGTTATTGATAGCTTTTCCGTTTTCAATAACAATAAGTTGCGGACTTTCGTGACGAATCCCGAAATCTTCAGCAATTTTATTCGAAATCGGTCTGAAAGCCAACAGATCCAAAAAGTAAAAGCTGCTTTTAAGATCTTCTGAGTTTTCTATCTCTTTCTCAAAATTTTTCAAAACTGTTTTACTGATGAAACAACTTGTAGAATGCTTGAAAATAGCAACCTTGGTTTCATACGATTCTTTGATTGCTTTTTCTAAATCTTCTTCAGATTTTATCGTTTTCCAGAAAGATTTTGTATCTCCCTGTTCCTGTTTTCCACCAAATATTTTATCTAAAAAACTCATGCATTAAATTGTTTTAAATGATGATCAAGATGTTTATACTCCAAAAATCCCCAATCTTTTTCTTCCATTTTCCCGAAAAGCACATGTCTGTCCGGAAATTGCTTCTTTCTGAATGCTTCCTGATAATCATCAAGAGTTTTTAGAAGTTTAAATTTTTCCTGTTCGAAATCACATTCAAAATTAACGATTACTTTCCGAAAACCTGGCATGTTGTGCGGAATTCCGTTATTGAAAATCTGCATTTCTTTTTTTGTGCATATTCCGATGGCTCTTAAGATAAAATTAATCTCGGGTAACTCGATCTTTTTCAAAGGAATCTGAAGAATAAGGTTACAATGATGGAGCATTTGTGCCGCATTCATCCTCCCCCATTTCCGCTCGGAATTTTCGGAAAGACTGGCAATTCTTTTTTTTATTTCGTTAAAATCATTTTCGTTATGAAGACTTTTCACGGCCAGTTTTTTTCAGTCTTTAGATTTTCAATATGTGCAAAGTGATGATTGCAGTGCCAAACATAATGGGCAAGATAGGTTCTCAGATCGTAGTTTTTATTTTGCTCAGGATGATGAAAAGTTCTTTCAAACTGTTTGTTGGTCATCGATTTTAACAAATGAGCCCACCTTTGATGAGTTCCTTTAATCATTCTCATCGCCGGTTTTATCGGCATATTTACGCTGTCCTGAAGTTCAGCCCATTTTGCTTCATCATAAGGTTTTATAGAAGGGTTTTCTTCAGTAAGGGCCAATTTTAAACGCATCAGACTGTTAATATGACTATCTGCAATGTGATTAATCAGCTGTCTCACCGTCCAACCGCCTTCTCGGTATTGAGTATCTAATTGTTCGTCATTAAAATTTTCAATTAAATTTTTTAGTTTATCCGGAAAATTTTTGATGACTTTTATATATTCATTCAGTTTGATGTCACAGATATCTTCAGGAACTTCAAACCGGCCGATCGGATACTTCTTTTGCTCTAAGTTGTTCATTTTTAATTATGCAGTTTAATATTTCATTTAGAATTACAGCGTCTTTATCTTTTAAATAATTCATCATTTTATTAGTGTATTGATCTTTTGTTGAACAGAGAACCAAATAATGATGATAATTTTTTACAGCTAAATCAGAATACAATATTTCCTTCTTATCAAATTGTATGCAATTGTTTTTGAAAAGAATTCCGGCAAGTGAAAAATTTTGATTGTTGTTAAATTGGTCTATATAAATGTTAAGAATATCATTAAAATAATATGCCCACAAAGCATCAACAATATCACAGAACAACTGATGCTTTTCTTCTAATTTCCTTTTGTAGAATAACTTGAAAAATATTTTAAGCTCTTTTCCTGCTTTTGTTCGGATAAAAATTTGATATTCTCTGCCAATATAAAATTCTAAACCTTTGATGAAGTGAACTCCATAACGTATTCCTGCAATTTCTTCTTTAGGAATAACGGTAAAAAGATCTTGGTTATGATCTTTATTTTCAAATTTTAGAAAGTTTTCATCAATGATTAACTGACGTTTTCTGGTATCAAAAAGACCTCTTATAATGGTAAATTCTTTCATAAGTTAGATCAGCCTGAAAGTTTTATCTGAATTTTTAATTATTAGTTTAAATAAATATTTAAAAAAAATCTGTAAAATCTGCTCAATCAGCGAGAAAAAATTAATAACCATGCAAATTAATATCCTCCGTTCTCTGTAAAGTTACTTTTTTTCCCATTTTCTTTTGAATCACTCTGAAATGCTGCAATTCTTCATCGGTAAGAATAGAAATCGCCGTTCCTGTTTCTCCTGCACGACCCGTTCTACCGATACGGTGAACATAATCCAAAGGTGAGCGTGGCAATTCGTAATTGATGACACATGGTAAGGATTCGATGTGAATTCCGCGACCAATCAAATCAGTTGCTACTAAAATCTGAGCGCCATTAACTTTAAATTCTTCCAAATTATTTCTGCGTGCACCCTGAGATTTCTGACTGTGAATCGCAACTGCCTTTATTTTATTTTTCTTTAATTTTTCAACTAAATTATCCGCAGATCTCGTAGAAGAAACAAAAATCAAAGCTTTTTCAACTTTCTTTTCTTTAATTAAATATCTTAAAAACGGACCTTTATTTTCGGGAGCAACATGATATGCCAATTGTTCGATATGATCAATTTCAACTTCCTCTTTTTTGATTTCAATGATAACCGGGTCGATTGATAACCGTTCTTTTATCTCAGAAACTTTATCATTCAAAGTAGCAGAAAATAGAGTAACTTGTTTTGCAACAGGCATCATTGCGAAAAGTTTGTTCATCTCCTCACCGAATCCAAGCTGAAACATTTTATCTGCTTCATCAATAACCAGATGCTGAATGGTAGAAATGCTTACGGCATTGTGATCAATCAGATCCAGCAATCTTCCCGGCGTTGCGATCAATACTTCTACACCAAACATCCCTTTCATCTGCGGGTTTATTGAAACACCTCCATAAACAGCCATTGTACGGATTTCACGGTTCAGATTATCGGTAAAAGCTTTAAAAACTTCATCAATCTGAATGGCAAGCTCTCGTGTAGGAACCAATATTAAAACCTGAACTTTCCGATCTTTTTTAACCTCGGTTTTTTGTAATTTGTCTAAAATAGGCATTACGAAACAAGCCGTTTTTCCTGAGCCGGTCTGTGCAATTCCCATCAGGTTTTTACCGTGTAAAATAACCGGAACAGCCTGCTCCTGAATCGGAAAAGGCTTTAAATAACCCAATTTTTTGACAGAACGAATAATATTGCTTGATAATCCTAATGATTCAAATGACATATGAAATTTATTTATTACAAAGATAAACTATTGAAGAACTGCTTTTGCAGATTTAAGTACTTTTCACAACACAATTTATTTTTAAAATGCCGTTTTGTCCGATAATTCTGTTTTGGATAAATTTTTGAGTAATAATTTTTATAAATTTATCAAAAATTCGATCATCTTAGATATGAAAAAAGCATTAATAATAGTCGATGTACAGAATGATTTCTGTGAAGGCGGAGCGCTTGCCGTTCCCGGAGCGAATGAAATTATTCCTTATATCAACCTTCTGATGGAAGAGAATGATTACGAGCAGATTGTTCTTACACAGGATTGGCATCCGGCAAATCATAAAAGTTTCGCAAGCAATAACGGTAGAAAAGTTGGGGAAAGTATTATTTTAAATGGTGTTCCGCAGTTTATGTGGCCCGATCACTGTATTGAAGGAACTTTCGGTGCAGAATTTCATAAAGATCTGAATCGTGATAAAGTAACACATATTGTCCAAAAAGGAAAAAATACGGAGATTGATGCATACAGCGGTTTTCAGGATAATAATCATTTTATGAAAACCGGATTGGATGATTTTCTGAAATATCACGAAATTCAATTGGTTGAAATTGTCGGTTTAGCTTTAGATTACTGTGTAAAATTCACTTGTCTTGATGCGGTTGCCAATGGCTTTATTACGTGTCTGCATTTCAACGGAACACGTGCTGTGAACGTAAAACCTGATAATGGTAAAGATGCTATTTTTGAAATGTTACAGAAAGGAGTAACGGTTTTGGGGTAAAAATTAAAACACGAATTTTTTCACAAATTACATAAATTTCAATCTTGTAATTAACATTCGTCTGTCATTCTGAATGGAACGAACTGAAATGAAGAATCTCTCTAACAATAAATATAGATTCTTCCTTCGTCCAGAATGACAAACTTTCAAAATAAAAAAGACGTTGATTTTTTCAACGTCTTTGTATTTTATTTATCGAAATCCGAAATCTCGTATTCCGATTAAAGCATTTTAAGATTGTTCACCTCCTGCTCCGATAAGATTCTCCAGTGACCTCTTTTGATGTTTTTCTTCGTTAATCCTGCAAACATTACTCTGTCAAGCGCTTCAACTTCATATCCTAATCTCTGGAAAATTCTTCTGATCACACGATTCCAGCCGATGTGAATCTCAATTCCCACTTCATTTCTAGGTTTTCCTTCGATGAAAGAAATCTGATCTACAACGGCAACACCTTCATCCAGACGAATTCCTTCAGCAATAAGCTTCATGTCTTCATTGGTTAGTTTTTTATCTAACGTTACATGATAAATTTTCTTTGCATCAAAAGAAGGATGCGTTAATTTCTTTGTCATGTGACCGTCATTTGTTAATAAAATAACTCCGGTTGTAGAACGATCAAGTCTTCCTACAGGAAAAACTCTATACGGTGAAGCATTAGCAACCAAATCCATTACGGTTTTTCTTGCTTTGTCGTCTTTTGTAGTAGAAATATATCCTTTTGGTTTATTTAAAAGAACATATACTGGTTTTTCCGGAGTGATGTTCTGTCCGTCAAAAACCACTTTATCGGTTTTCTGAACCTGATAACCCATTTCAGTTACCACTTTTCCGTTTACTTCTACCAAGCCTTGAGTAATCAGTTCATCAGCTTCTCTTCTGCTGCAAATTCCTGAGTTGGCGATGTATTTATTTAGACGGATGGTGTCTTTATGAATATCTTTATCAATTTTGTTCAGTCTTCTTTTCTGAACAAACGATTTATTTTTATCTTCTCTGTTGTCAGTTCCCGGTCTTTTACCGTATTTTAAGCTACCTCTTTCGTATTTATCTCTGGTATCAAAACTACCGGGTCTGCTGCTGCCCCTTTTTGGTGCTGATTTACTGAAAGCCTTTCTCTCTTCACCCGAAGTGGTGATAAAAGGTTCTTGTTCAGTTTTCCCAAATTTTTTATCCATTCGGTCCTGGTAACTCGTGCCATTACTTCTTTTGGAATCAGAATTTCTTTCTCCTGCTTTAGGAAAAGATTTTTTGAAAGGTTTTGACCCGGAATTTCCGGATCTTGAAGCGCGAGAATCATCAGAATTATTTCTTGTTGAACTTCTTGGTTTCTTTGGTCTTCCTGAATTATTGTCTCTGCTCATGCTAAATATTTGTGCAAAGATAGTCAATTTAGTAACGAGTTAAAAATTAAGAATCATAACTTTGTAGCATAGTATATCTTTAATTAATAAAAAAATCATACGATGATTACCATATTAGACGAAAATTTTTCGCAGCTTAATCAATTCATGACCGGAAAATCATTCAGCAAAGTTTTTATTTTGGTGGATGAAAATACGCATGAATATTGCCTTCCCACACTTCTTGGAAATTTAGAGACTGACATCGCTTTTGAAATTCTTGAAATTGAAGCTGGTGAAGAGATGAAAAATATTCAGACTGCCAATCAGCTTTGGGAAATTCTTACAGAAATGCAGGCAGACCGAAAAGCTTTGATCATCAATCTTGGAGGTGGTGTCATTACAGATATGGGAGGGTTCGTTGCTTCTACTTATAAAAGAGGAATTCAGTTTATCAATATTCCTACAACTTTGCTTTCGATGTGTGACGCGTCAATCGGTGGGAAAACGGGAATTGATCTAATGCATTATAAAAATATGGTGGGAACTTTTTCTTTTCCCGAACAAATCTTTGTGCATACAGGATTTTTAAACACACTTCCTGGCAAAGAATTAAAAAGCGGTTTTGCTGAAATGCTGAAGCATGGTTTGATTGCCGATAAAAAACATTGGGAAGATTTAATTCATTTGCAGCATTTAGATCCGGTCGGAATTGAACCTTTCATTCCGCAATCAATGGAAATAAAGCAGGAAATTGTAAATGCAGATTTCCATGAGAAGGATGTAAGAAAAACACTGAATTTCGGGCATACCATTGGTCATGCGATTGAAAGCTTATGTCTTCAAAGCGAAAATCTTATTCTGCATGGAGAAGCAGTTGCTTTGGGAATGATTTGCGAAGCTCACCTTTCTTATCTTGAGGGTTTAATATGTAAAGAAGATTCTGAAATGATTACAGAAAATATAGCGAGATATTTTTGTTATATTGATATTACAGGTTTTGCTGAAGACAAGATTTTTGATCTATTATTAAACGATAAGAAAAATACAGATGCAAAAATCAATTTTTCGTTGCTTTCCGGAATCGGTTCTTGTGTCTTTGATCATCAGTGTTCTACAGAAAATATTCAAAAATCAATTGATTTCTATAAAAAAATTAGCGGATTTTAGATTTTCAACTAAATTTTTAAACCGGTTTTTAATAAATATTATATTCATAACATAATATTAGAATTCTGTTTAATTGTTTGATTTTTAAAATATTACAAAATGTTCTTCATCCACAGAAGGGCATTTTTTATTTGTGTGAAATAGATAAAAATAGTTTTGGCAAGCAATTTGAAAGATTCGATTCGTCAAACTCAAAAAAGTTTGGTAGTAAAATTTAAAATTAGAAAAATTAGAATTAGTAAATATTAAAAATTTAAGTTATGAAAAAGTTAATTTTAGGAATAGCAGTATTGTCAACTTCATTGGCATTTGCGCAGACTACACAACCTACTCCATCGTCAACATCACCAGTAAGATTTGGGATTAAGGCAGGGATGAACGTTTCTTCATTGTCAGATGATGAAACTTTAGAAGATCAGGGCTCTAAAATCGGTTTTAACGCAGGTGTATTTGCAAATATTCCTGTTGCAGAATCTTTCAGCATTCAGCCGGAGGTTTTATATTCTCAGTACGGAGACAAGTATGACTATGTAGTAGCAGGTAACAGATATTCTTACGCAAACCATTTAGACTATATCACAGTTCCGGTAATGTTCCAATATAACTTTATTCCAAATTTATATGTTGAGGCAGGTCCTGAGTTTGGGTTTATGGTAAGCGCAAAAAACAAAGCTAAGAATGAAACCAATAACGATGTATTGGCAGAATCTGGAAATTATAAAGATAATTTCAACACATTTAATGTTGGTATCGGTTTAGGGGCAGGTTATTATTTCACAGATAACATCGGTTTAACAGCAAGATATGTAGCAGGTGTTACAGATATTGCGAAAGATAGACCTAATGGGTCTGATGCTATCAGAAATAATACTTTCCAAGTTGGTTTAGCATTTAAGTTCTAAGAAAACAATCTTAATTTCAAATAAAAAAATGTCAGATTCATTACAGAATCTGGCATTTTTATTTAATTACCATTAAAATTAATATAAATTGGCAAGGTTTTTGATTTGAATTGCGGTAGTTTTTCAATAATAAACAAATTAAAAACAAAAGCTATGAAAAAACTATTTTTAGGACTTGCTATCGCTGCAAGTTCATTATCATTTGCTCAAGAAAAAGCTAAAGAATCTTCTTCAGCGGTAACTTTCGGAATAAAAGCCGGATTAAATGTAGCTTCAATTAATGATGATGCATTCAAAGCAAAAGCTGGAATTTACGGTGGTGTTTTTGCAAACATTCCTGTTGCAAGCTCATTCAGTGTTCAGCCTGAACTTTTGTATAATGGGATGGGTGCTAAATTTGAGGGATTGTCTGATGTAAGATTAAATCTAGACTATATTTCTGTACCTGTAATGCTTCAGTATAACCTTTTACCTGAGTTGTACGTAGAAGCTGGTCCACAGTTCAGTTTTGCAATCAACAAAAAAGTTAAAGGTGATGCAGGTTCTGCAGATGTAGATGATCTTTTTAAAGGTTTTGACTTAGGAATAGGTCTTGGTGCAGGTTATTACTTTGATCAGAAATTTGGTCTTACGGCTAGATTTGTTGCCGGAGTTACCGATATTGCTGAAAATAATCCTGGTGACGCAATCAGAAATAATCTTTTCCAGGTTGGTGTTGCTTATAAATTCTAAGATAATTTAAAACTAAAAAAAAAGGTCAGATTTCATTTGAAATCTGACCTTTTTCATTTTATAATTAAAATTTTAATTAAATAATTCCACTTCCTCTCCTTTTCCTACAGGATATTCTTCTGTAAAGCATCCGAAGCAGTGGTTGGATGAACCTAAAATTACTTTTAAGTTTTCTGTGCTTAAAAATTCTAAAGAATCAACTCCTAAATAGTCTCTAAGCTCTTCTGTCGTCATATTTGCAGAAATCAAATCATCTTTTGAAGGGGTGTCAATTCCTAAATAACAAGGCGCGATAATTGGCGGAGAAACACTTCTGAAGTGAATTTCCTTAACTCCTGCATCTTTCAGGATTTTAACCAACCTTTTCGAAGTTGTTCCACGAACGATAGAATCGTCGATGATTACTACTCTTTTGTCTTTAATTTCGGAAATAATCGGATTCAGTTTTAAGTTCACTACTCTTTCTCTCATTTCCTGAGTCGGGACGATGAAACTTCTTCCGATGTATCTGTTTTTAATCAAAACCGGACGGAAAGGTATTCCCGAAGCTTTGGAAAAACCAATTGCAGCAGGAACTCCGGAATCCGGAACTCCAATTACCACATCAGCTTCCACAGGAGCCTGTTCCCAGATTTTTTCTCCCGATTTTTCTCTGATTTCGTAAACGTTGATATTTTCTAATGTAGAGTCGGGTCTTGCAAAATAAATGTATTCAAAAGAACAGATTCTCTGCTTTCCTTTTTCTTCATTTACCATGTATGAGTTTAATTTTCCAGGTTCGTTTTCATTGGTATAAATGATTTCTCCCGGTAAAATATCACGAACATATTGAGCTCCAACAGCGTCTAAAGCTACAGATTCTGAAGCTACAACGTAAGAATTTTCGTTGATTGCTCCCAAAACCAAAGGTCTGATCCCGTTGAAATCTCTGAATGCGAAGAATTTATTTCTTGTCATCCCTACAACAGAATAGGCTCCTTCAATTTTCTCCATTGTTGCTTTGATAGCGCCACGAAGTCCCAAATCAAGATTTTTCTGGATTAATCTCAAAATAACCTCAGAATCGGAAGTCGCTCTGAAAACTACACCTTCAGCTTCCAGTTCGTGTTTCAATTCTTTTGCATTGGTAAGGTTACCGTTATGCGCAATAGAAAGGATAATCTGGTCATATTCGTTTTTTGCGAAAAATGGCTGAAAATTATATTTCTTTTTGTCTCCTGCAGTCGTATAACGAGTGTGTCCGATTGCAGAATTTCCCATAAAAGTTTCAGGATCCTGGATCTCTTTATAAACATCCAAAACCAACCCTTCATCTTTCATATTGGTAATTTTTCCGTCCTTTAAAACAGAAATACCACAAGCTTCCTGACCTCTGTGCTGAAGTGCAAAAAGCCCGAACTGTGAAAGAGAAAACGTATCAAGATCGTTGTCAGAATACATTCCGAAGATTCCGCACTCCTCGTTCGGAGCATCCAGTCTTTCTTCTTCCTGCGTTCTGAAAAGATTTCTTCCGTAGGTTTGAGTTTCAAACTGTTTTAAATATTCACTTTTATGAATGTCTAAACTTTTCATTTCTATTTTTTCTAATCTAGATTTTATTTTGATAGATTTATAAATTAGATGAAAAATTAAATATTATGTTAAATAAGAAAACTTAACATCTAATTTTATCTAAAATCTTATTTGCCTAAAGCTACTTTCAACCTATTGTAGATCTCAACATATGCTTCAGTTACTTCTCCTAAGTCTCTTCTGAATCTGTCTTTATCTAGCTTCTTCATGGTATCTTTATCCCAAAGTCTGCAAGTATCTGGAGAAATTTCGTCTGCCAAGATGATCTCACCGTCAGCAGTTTTTCCCAATTCGATTTTGAAATCAACCAGGATGATGTTCATTTTGTCGAAAAGATCAATAAGGATTTCGTTGATGTCTGAAGTTAATTCATACATTTCGTCAAGCTCTTCATACGTTGCAGCTCCTAAGAAAACAGCGTGGTGATCGTTGATAAGCGGATCTCCCAACTCGTCTTTTTTGTAGCAGATATCGAAGATGGTAACAGGAGATTTAATTCCTTCCTCAACTCCTAATCTCTGAGCCATGCTTCCTGCAGAATAGTTTCTCACGACCATTTCCAAAGGAATAATTGATACTTTCTTTACCAATTGCTCTCTTTCGTCTAATTGTTTGATGAAATGAGTTTTAATCCCTTTTTCATTTAAATATTCGAAGATTAAAGTAGTGATGGCATTATTCATCTCTCCTTTCAAATCTACAGAACCTCTTTTCTGAGCATTAAATGCTGTAGCATCGTCTTTAAAACGTACTACTACTTCATTAGGATTTTCGGTAGCAAATACTTGTTTTGCTTTACCTTCGTACAACATTTCTAGCTTTTGACTCATAATTTTTACTTTTTACTTTAGAAAACCTCGAAATTCAAAGTTTTCGGTTATAGTTAGATTTATTACTTTTATTTAATTAAAATTCCTGTTAAAACAGCGATTCCGAAACTTAATAATGTCCCGATTAATACATATTCCGTCAGTTTTCTCTGTTTTGCCTGTGCTAAATCGCTGAATCTGAAAACGGATTTTGCTGCTACCATAAAACCTACACCTTCCCAATGATCGACCACAATAAAAGTGAAGACCAATAATCGTTCTAAAATTCCGATATATTTTCCTGCGCTCGATAGAGATTCGGTTTGTACACTGCCCTCTTCTTCTGCTACCGGAGTCCATGATGATAATAATATTTTGATGAAAATTGAAGCCGGTGTCGTTAAAAACAAAGTTCCCATTATAATTTTCAAAAACTCCTGATTTTTTAAAAATTCAAAATCAAATTCATTAAAGCAAAGGGAGACTATACCAATAACTGTCACATGAAGTGCCTGATCAATGAAAAACCATCTTTTTTTAGTAAGATTATTTTGAAAACTCAATTTACATACATCAATTATAAAATGAGAAACCCCGACCAAAATAGCAACCCACCAAAGTTTTATATCCCAAAGAAAAATGAAGCTTAAGGCTGTATGAATCAGAACGTGATAATACAAATAAGGACTTTTCAGTTTATGATTTTCCTTATCTGCAACCCAAGAATTTGGCTGAAGAATAAAATCTCCGAGTAGATGTGCCAATATGAGTTGAATAAAAATCATCCTACAATTCTGAAATTTTCTTTCTAAAATATTGATTGGTTTCTACGATAAGCTCGTAGTTTGCACGTTTCAGTCTCTGGCTGATTGAGGACTGTGAAATAGCGAATTTCTTTGCGAGATCTTCCTGTGTAATATCTTGATTCATAATCATTTCGTGAATTATTTCGGAAGTTGCCATTGTCCAGTTATCAAAATCTTTTGAAGCCCATTTTAATAGCATATTTAAATCTCTGTCAACAGAATCGTTGGATGTCTTAATAGATACAGTGTGTCCGTCGCTTTTCAGATCATTCAACAATCTTCCTGAATTGACATAAGCTGAACCGTTGGATTCTGTGATTTTTTCAGAAGAAAAATTTTCCTCACCAATACCGATTGCAATTCTTACATCTAAATTTTCCTGACTTTTTATAAGAGATTTTATGGCTAAGAAATGCCAGAAAACATCGTCAATACTGCATTTTAGCTGAAACTCGTCTCCTCTGTAGATTTCCCATATTTGAGGAGCGCTTCCCCATTTTTCGAGAAGATTTTTAAGTTTGTTGATCCAAACTTCTGTTTCCGCATGCTGTGAATTTATAATATCACCGGTAATGACCGCTATCATTTTGCAAATATAATGATAATTACTTATAAACAAAAAATATAAGTAAAATTGATTATAACTATTAAATATTAGCTTTTGGGCTTATAAATTTTAGATTATTACATAAAAAACTCCGCTCATTTGAACGAAGTTTTAGTTGTATTATTTTACTATTCTTATTTTTTAATAAACGGATAAACTTTTTCATCAAGCTTTAATAAATAAGAACCTGTTTTTAAATTTTGAACAGAAATATCTTTCTTATTCTTAAACGGAACTTTTTCTGTATAAATCAATTGTCCTGAGAAATCTAAAATCTGAGCAGTCTGAATATTTTCAGTTTTTCCGCTTACAAAAATGTTTTCGTTAACAGGGTTCGGATAAATTTTAAATTGTTTTTCTGCCAATAATTCAATATCTGAGGTTGATAGTGTTCCTAAATTCTGGCAATAATTGCTTGCATAAGAATCCCATTCATTGATGTCGAAAGTTGTTGCAGGTTGATTAATTGTTGCTTTTCTATATAAAGACACATTTCCTAAAACAGAAGAGTTATTTTGAGATGTAGCTCCAATGGCATCAACTGTTGTCGATTTGTATCTCAATTCCAGATATTGACTTCCTGAAAAAGTCATTTGCGGAGCTGCAGTAACAAATTTTGCCTGATTAATGGTGAAACAAGAAAAATTGGCGTCAGGATTTAAAATCACAAAAGTTTCATTGTTCTGAACAATTCCTTCCAACTCAAAAGGTGCAGGGAAATAATAATTTGTTCCGCTCGGAAACTGAATTGATAGTCTGTAATCATTTAAATTAACAGCATGACCTGTTTTATTGGTAATTTCTATGGCTTTATTATTTGCTGTGCCTTCAAGATATTTTGTAACCATTATGTCTTTAGCATAAATATCTGTTGCTAAAGTTGTTGATGATATTGTATTGCTGTCTCCCGAAAGTAAATATCCGTTATCATAAGCTTTTACAGTGTAAGTGTAAGAGGTAGAAGGCGTTAAATGATCTGTACTGAAGGAATTGCCTTTTGATGTACCAATTAAAGTTCCGTTTTGATAGATTTTATATCCGATTACGTCTGTGCTTGTGCTTGGTGTCCAGCTTAAAGTAGTGAAGTAAGCACTGTTTTGAGTGACCGATAAGTTGCTTGGATTTGAAGGAACTGTAGTATCCGGCGTTTGCCCCCAAATTGCATTTACCCAGGTTGGATTATCAATAAACGGATTTCTGTTTTTCTGTAAGTTGTAAACTGCATTGTTCCTGTCGATTTCTTTTTGAGAAACAGGGTCCTGATTATGCCATTGAACAAGCATCGCAATATAATTCGGATCATAAGCTCTCTCCTCTGTTCCGTCTAAAGGATTGGTGTCGGAAGCAGGATTTGCATTGTTGTTATAATTAAAAGTCCCCAACTTTCCTTCATATCTTACGGCGAAATACAATAAACTTCTCGCTACATCACCTTTGAATTCATTGATTGGTTCATACACACGACCCGTGTAAACGTAGTTAGGAATCGCACTATTTGATATTTTAGAAGAGTTTGTGAAAGTGTAATAATTTGTTGTACCTGCAATTCCGTACGGATAATTACTTCTCAGCTGATTGATTCTTGCATCGGTTGGAACTACATAAAACAAATCAGAATACATCGGATAATTGCTGTAAAATGTACTTTGAGGCATCATATGCTCTCTGTTCCATCCTAAACCTTCAGCGTTTGCAGAGCCGATAATATCAGCCGTGGTATATTCGTACGCATCAGGGCCGTTCGGAATTTCAGAATAGATATCTAATAAAACAGTAGTGTTGCTTGATCCGTAATCATAATATTTATCCAGATCGGTCTGATTATAGTAATTGGTAAGATCACCGTAATGCCAGTTGATGTTCTTTGTAGAAATAATATCGTGAAGCTTTGTTTTTAACGCATATCCTGTCAATCCCGATGTTCCGTCATAATATCCGGCAGGAACTTGTGCAGACATAAATGTTGCTAAAAAAAGTACAGGAAGTAAAAGTTTTTTCATTCAGCTAAAAATTGGGGGACTAAATTAGTAAATAAATATTCCTAAAACGAATGATTGTTATTAATGTTATGTTAATTCGTAAAATGTAATTTATTGAAAATTAAATGATTAATCTTGAAATTTAATCTTGTTTATAAATTATTTTTGTATTTCCGCAATTTAAGTATCTTTGGGAAATAACGATTATAATATGAATACAGAAACGATGAACAACATTAAAATGATAGCGGAAACAGCAAAAGAATTTGCTGAGAAGAATATCAGACCTAATATTATGGAGTGGGACGAAAGTCAGACTTTTCCTAAAGAACTTTTTCACCAATTGGGGGATATGGGTTTCATGGGAATTGTAATTCCTGAAGAGTATGGAGGTTCTGGTCTTGGTTATCACGAATATGTTGCTATTCTGGATGAAATTTCTCAGGTTGACCCATCGATTGGTCTTTCGGTTGCAGCACACAATTCACTTTGCACCAACCATATTTACGAATTCGGAAACGAAGAACAAAGAAACAAATGGCTTCCTCAACTGGCTACTGGAAAAGTAATCGGAGCTTGGGGATTAACAGAACATAATACAGGTTCGGATTCCGGAGGGATGTCTACAACTGCGGTGAAAGATGGTGACGAGTGGATTATCAACGGAGCTAAAAACTTTATCACTCACGCAATTTCAGGTGATATTGCGGTTGTAATGACAAGAACAGGTGAAATAGGAGCAAAAAATAATTCAACGGCATTCGTTTTAGAAAAAGGAATGGCTGGTTTTACTTCCGGAAAAAAAGAAAATAAGCTTGGCATGAGAGCTTCAGAAACTGCTGAACTTATTTTTGATAATGTTCGTGTACCCGATTCTCACAGATTAGGTGAAGTAGGTGAAGGTTTCAAACAGGCGATGAAAATTCTTGACGGTGGTAGAATTTCTATTGCTGCTTTAAGCTTAGGTACGGCAAGAGGAGCTTACAAAGCTGCTTTAAAATATGCTAAAGAAAGAAAACAGTTCGGAAAATCGATCTCTGATTTTCAGGCAATCAATTTTATGTTAGCAGATATGGCAACTGAAATTGATGCTGCAGAATTATTGATCCAAAGAGCTTCTACTTTGAAGAATGCAAAGCAGAAAATGACAAGAGAAGGTGCGATGGCAAAACTGTATGCATCTGAAGCTTGTGTAAGAATTTCTAACAACGCGGTTCAGATTTTTGGAGGTTATGGTTATACAAAAGATTTCCCTGCTGAAAAATATTACAGAGATTCTAAGCTTTGTACCATCGGAGAAGGAACTTCAGAGATCCAGAGACTGGTTATCGGTAGAGATATTACGAAATAATTTTTTTAATTTTTAAATTTACACAAATGATTAAACAAGCGTTATTAGGCGAGTTTCTGCATGAAGCAGAAAGCACAAGAAAACTTTTAAAAGCAATTCCGGACAGTGCTTTAGACTGGAAACCTTCTGATATTAACTGGACGACAGCTCAGCTGGCTTCTCATATTTCGGAAGTTTATAATTGGTTTGAAGGAACTTTTAATCAGGATGTTTTCGATATGGGAACATATACTTATGATAAAGGAGATGTTTCTAAGGCTGAAAATATTGTTGCCAAGTTTGAAGAAAATGTTGCTAAAGCTCAAAAAGTAATAGAAAATTCAGACGAAAGCACTTATTTTAATGAATGGAAAATGGAGATGAACGGAAATTCACTCTTTCCTCCTATGCCGAAAGTTCAGGTGATTCGCTCGTTTTTGTACAATCATTTGTATCACCACAGAGGTGAATTGGTGGTTTATTTAAGATCCACGGGAAATAAAGTTCCGGGATTATACGGACCTACTGCCGATGATAAATTTTAAAAAATTTTAAATATATCACAAACTGAATAGCACACGTATTTTGCGTGTGCTATTTTCATTTTAGAGTGAAATATGATTATTGTGTATTTAATGCATTGCATATTGATTTGTGTTGAAACTCTAAAATATTCTTAAATAATTTTGTTTTTCGTAAATATTTTTTCTTTAGCTTTGATATTCCATAATCAAAAATAGATTTATATGAAAAAACAACTATTGGTGATTGGAATGCTTGTTTCGGGCATTTCATTCGCACAGACCGATCGTCTTTGGTCTGAAACATTCACAAAAGCAAATTCAGAAATTTTCGAAAACAAATCAGCGATTAGCAATCCGAGAATCTACAGTTTAGATATCAACGGACTGAAAAACGCTTTGGCAAAAGCTCCTAAAAGATTAGCGGTTGGCGAAAAGTCCGAAATCATTATTTCTTTCCCAAATTCAGAAGGTAAAATGGAAAGCTTCAAGGTAAGAGAGAATTCAAATTTTGACCCTCAACTTGCCGCAAAATATCCTGATATCAAATCATATGTCGGAGAAGGTCTTGAAGATCCGAATTCTACTGTTTACTTCAGTATTTCACCGCTTGGTTTATCATCCATGGAAATTTATGGTGACAAGTCTGCCGTTTTTATTGAACCCTTTACGAAAGATCTTTCAACCTATGTTGTTTACAGAAAATCCGACAAAAAAGATAACTTAAACAAATTTGAATGTACGGTGATTGATGTTGCACAAAAAGGCATTTCAGGTACAGATAATCTTGCAGCAAGACCAAATGCGGATGATGCTAAATTAAGAACATTCAGGCTGGCTTTGTCCTGTACGGGAGAATATACGGCTTACTTTGGAGGTACAAAAGCAAACGCTTTAGCTGCAATGAACAATACAATGACTCGTGTAAACGGGGTTTTTGAAAAAGATTTTTCGGCAAGAATGGTTCTTATTGCCAATAATGATGCGGTAATTTATACAAGCGCTTCGTCAGATCCTTATTCGGCGGCTTCAGGAATGAGTAACTGGAATTCACAATTGCAATCTACTTTAACTTCAGTTATAGGTGAAGCAAATTATGATGTCGGACATTTATTCGGAGCTTCGGGAGGTGGAGGAAATGCAGGTTGTATCGGTTGTGTTTGTGTGAATGGTTCAAAAGGCAGCGGTTATACTTCTCCGGCAGATGCGATTCCTTCTGGAGATAATTTTGATATTGATTATGTCGCCCATGAATTAGGACATCAGTTCGGAGGAAATCATACTTTCTCAATGAGTAATGAAGGAACAGGCGTAAATATGGAACCTGGTTCAGGATCAACAATTATGGGATATGCCGGAATTACAAGTCAGGATATTCAGGCGCATTCGGATTCCTTCTTTCATGCCATCAGTATTCAGCAAATTACGGATAACATTAAAGCTAAAACCTGCCCAACAAGTACAAGTACAGGGAATTCGATTCCTACAGCAAATGCCGGTTCAGATTATACAATTCCGAAAGGAACACCTTTTATGCTGACAGGCTCCGGAACAGATGCAAACGGAGATTCTTTAGCGTATATCTGGGAACAGATGAACAATGCTTCTTCTTCACAAACGGGAGCGAGTTCGGCAGCAAGTGCTACAAAAGCATCCGGTCCTACTTTCAGATCTTGGACTCCTACAGTTTCACCTACAAGATATTTCCCGAGAATGGCTTCAGTTTTAACGGGAGCAACCACAACGGCAGGTTCGGAAATTACGGTTGAAGCTTTATCAAATGTTGCAAGATCTTATAACTTCAGATTTACCGTTCGTGATAACCGAGCCGGAGGTTCAGGAAATAATTCTGATGATGCAGTAATTACGGTAAACGGAACAGCGGGACCATTCAGTGTAAGTTCTCAAAATACAGCAACGACTTATACGGGAGGAACTTCTCAAACCATAACATGGAATGTTGCAGGAACTACAGCAAATGGTGTAAATACAGCCAATGTAGATATTCTTTGGTCTACAGACGGCGGAAATACATGGACTACCCTACTTTCCGGAACTCCGAATGATGGTTCACAAGCGGTAACAATTCCAAATGCTTCTACTACAACAGGAAGAATTATGGTAAAAGGTTCGAATCACATTTTCTTTGATGTAAATAATGCCAATATTACTGTAAATGCAGGTTCGGGAACTACGGATACTACTCCACCGACTGCTCCGACTTTAGCAGCTTCAGGAACAACTTCCACCACCACGAACCTTTCTTGGTCAGGTGCAACAGATAATGTAGCTGTGACTGGTTATGATGTTTATCAAGGTTCATCTTTGATTGGATCTACGGCTTCAACTTCTTACACGGTAACGAGTTTAACGCCTTCAACAACGTATAGTTTCACTGTTAAAGCTAAAGATGCGGCAGGAAACAATTCCGTTTCAAGCAATACGGTTTCTGTTGCAACACTTGCAGGAAGCACGGTTACTTATTGTTCGGCAACAGCAACCAACACTTCGGATGAAAGAATCGGAAATGTAAAATTCGGAACAATTAACAATACTTCAACTGGAACTGCTGGTTATGAAAACTTTACTTCAGTTTCAACTAACGTTACAAGAGGTTCGGCTTATACAGTTTCTGTAACTCCGGTTTGGACTTCAACTAAATACAACGAAGCTTATGCTGTTTATATTGATTATAACGGAGATGGCGATTTTACAGACAGCGGAGAGTTAGCCTGGACAAAAACAGGTTCACAGACAAATCCGGTAACAGGAACAATTACCATTCCTTCGACAGCAACCGTTGGAACAACAAGAATGAGAGTAATGATGCAGTACAATTCAGTTCCTTCATCTTCTTGCGGTTCTTATACGTACGGACAGGTTGAAGATTATACCTTAAATATTGTTTCATCAGGAAGAGGTGATGATTTTGTAACTAAAGATCTGATTACTGATCTTAAATTATATCCTAATCCTGCAAAAGATGTTTTAAATGTTTCAAATACGGCAAGTGAAGATTACAAAATCTTCGATATGGGTGGAAAACTAATCAATTCAGGAAAACTTCAGAGAGGATCTGTGAATGTAAGTGGTCTTGTGAAAGGTGCTTATATGATTCAGGTGGGAGAAATCACCAAAAGATTTATTAAAAACTAATTATCTTCTTAATTAACCTTGAGAAAGAAGGCTGTCTGGAAACGGACAGCTTTTTGTTTTGAGGTTCGGGTTTCAAGTTCCGAGCTATACAGTCTGTGTTAATTCGAATCTCAAATCTTGTAACTTTTTTAAGTAATTTAATTAAACAATAATCAGACATATTTTCTCATTTCTAATTTTTATATTTGCCTTAAATTAAAAAAAATTCATGGATAAAATTGACAGCCTGAACCAAGTAGCAGAATTCCACACAACCTTTAAAGCTCCTATTTTAGATACTCCGCAAATTCCTTCACCGGAAAGATGTAATCTTAGAGTTGAACTTTTGCAGGAAGAATTAAACGAATTAAAACAAGCCATTGCAGATAATAATATCATAGAAATTGCAGATGCGTTGTGTGATTTGCAGTACGTTTTGAGTGGTGCGGTTTTAGAATTCGGATTAGGCAATAAATTTGTAGAGTTATTTGATGAGGTTCAGCGCTCGAACATGTCTAAAGCTTGTGATAATGAAGAGCAGGCTCAGGAAACTGTTGAGTTTTATGCAGCGAAAGAAGTAGAATCTTTCTATGAAAAATCAGGAGAAAAATTTAATGTTTACAGAAAAGCAGATCATAAAGTTTTGAAAAACAAATACTACTCTCCTGCAGATTTAAAAACAATAATTGAAAAATAGATGAAATCAAAGATTCACAAATACAATGAAAAATACTAGAAATATGATTTGTAAAAAAATTATTACGAATATTTTTACCGTTACGGTTTTAGCGTTGACCACACAGCAGTTTTCAGCCCAGAAAGCTGTGGTAAACCGTGAAGTAGAAACCAACGACGGCAAAATGCTTTTGGGAGCACAGTTGAAAGACCAGTTCGTTAAAGAGCCCTATTCACAATGGTATACAAAAGAATTTAACGAGTACCAAATGGACGAAAAAGCGGTAAGTGAGCTGAAAAAAAACAAAATTACAGCTTATGATCTTGTGGTTTTCATGGGAACGTGGTGCGAAGACAGTCATCGTGATTTCCCCAGATTGATGAAGATTTTAGAAGAAGTAAAATATCCGGATTCAAGATTGACGATTATTGCGGTGAACCGTAAGAAAGAATCTCCAAACGGCGAAGAATCTAAATATAATATTTCTAAAGTTCCTACGATCATTGTTCAAAAATATGGCAAGGAAATTGGAAGAATTATCGAGATGCCGACAACAGGCTACATCGAAAGGGATCTTGTTGAGATTCTGAAAAAAGATGATTCATCGGTCATCAAGGAAATATTTAAAAAAGAAAATTGAAAAATTTAAGATTACTTATTCCATTTATTGCGGGAGTTTTGCTGATGCTGATTCTGTTCTTCAGTTTCAGATCTTGTTTTAAGCCAACCGAAAAAACTGAGAAGTCAGATTATTATATTCTGACCAATCAGATTTCTAAAATGAATAAAATGGTTGTTCTGGAACAGGATTTTTCCGCCATGCAGAAAACAAAATTCGGCTATGAATTCTTAGGAAAAGAAATGACAAGCAACAGTATTATTACATATACTAAAACCAATGCTCAGGTTTCCTATGATTTAAACAAGATGAAAATGGAAGTTGATTCGATCAACAAAAAACTGATTATCAGAGAGCTACCCAATGCAGATATCAGAATTACGCCAAGTGTGGAAATTCAGTCTGTCGATGATTCTTTCATCAACAGAATTTCTGAGAAGGATATTAAAAATGTTCAGAATAAGGCTAAACAAACAGCCATTAAATCGGTGGATCAGAATAAGCTGAGAAGTGAAGGCCACCAACAATTGATGGAAAATCTTAACAATATTTTCGTTTTGGCAAAGGCTTTGAATTATAAAATCGAAGATCAGACCGGGAAACTCGGCGTTCTTGGACTTTAAAAATTCAAAATTATGGATTCAAAAGACGATAACAAAAAGAAAGAATCTGCCAATTCAGCAGAAACAAAAAAGCAAAATGAAGATTTTCGGGATATTCCGGCGTCTTCAGAAAAACAAAACCCTTCTGATGTAGATAAAGAAGATGTTCAGAAATCTTCGAAAAACAAATCAGGAAAAACAGATAATACTAAGTGAGAGCTTAGTATTTTTTTTGCAAAAAAATTGTAAATTTTTTTGCAAAATTAATTTTCACGAACGTGAAAATTCAAAATAAATTGCATTTTTAATGAAATATAACGTCAGTATTTTTTAAAGATGTAAAAAATGCGTATTTTTGCAACTTAAAATTTCTTAGTAAACAATGATAAAAATTACACTTCCAGACCAGAGCGTCCGAGAATTTGAAGGAGCAGTTACTCCATTAGATGTGGCAAAATCTATTAGTGAGGGATTGGCTAGAAACACCATTTCCGCAGTTGTAAACGGTACACAAGTAGAAACGACCACACCTATAACCACAGATTCTACGTTGCAGCTTTTGACCTGGAATGATGATCTTGGAAAGAAAGCTTTCTGGCATTCTTCTGCCCATCTTTTGGCGCAGGCAATCCTTGAATTTTATCCAAATGCTAAGTTGACCATCGGTCCTGCAATTGAAAAAGGATTTTATTATGATATAGATTTCGGCGACGAAAGTTTATCTGAAAAAGATTTCGAAAAAATCGAAAAGAAAGTTTTAGAAAACGCTAAAAAAGGTTCTACCTTCTCATTATATCCGGTTTCAAAAGAAGAAGCTTTAAAAGTTTATGCTGATAATCCTTACAAAGTTGAGTTGATTTCAAATCTTAATGACGGAGAAATCACTTTTGTAACACACGATAATTTCACAGATCTTTGTCGTGGTGGTCACATTCCGAATACAGGAATTGTGAAGGCAATGAAGATTTTAAATGCTGCAGGAGCTTACTGGAGAGGAAATGAGAATAATCCTCAGTTAACAAGAGTTTACGGTATTTCTTTCCCTAAACAGAAAGATTTGACAGAATATCTTGAGCTTTTAGAAGAAGCTAAAAAGAGAGATCACAGAAAATTAGGTAAAGAATTAGGAATTTTTGCTTTCTCCGAAAAAGTAGGTGCTGGTTTACCACTTTGGTTACCAAAAGGAACTGCTTTGAGAAAGAAACTTGAGAATTTCCTTTCTGATGCTCAGAAAAAAGGTGGTTATGAATTTGTAATGTCTCCTCACATCGGAGCAAAACAGTTGTATGTAACTTCCGGACATTGGGATAAATACGGGGCAGACAGCTTCCAGCCGATTAAAACTCCAAATGAAGGAGAAGAATTTATGCTGAAGCCGATGAACTGTCCGCATCACTGTGAGATTTATAAAACTTCACAATGGAGCTATAAAGATTTGCCTAAAAGATATGCAGAATTCGGTACTGTTTACCGATACGAGCAAAGTGGAGAACTTCACGGCTTGACAAGAGTTCGTGGATTTACTCAGGATGATGCGCATTTATTCTGTACTCCGGATCAGCTGATGGATGAATTTAAGAAAACCATTGACCTGGTTCTTTATGTTTTCGGTTCATTAGGTTTTGCTGATTTTACGGCTCAGATTTCATTAAGAGATCCTGAGAATAAAGAAAAGTATATCGGTTCAGATGAAAACTGGGAAAAAGCAGAAACAGCGATTGTAACTGCGGCTACAGAGAAAGGTCTGAATACAGTAACTGAATATGGTGAAGCTGCATTCTACGGTCCGAAACTTGATTTCATGGTGAAAGATGCGTTGGGAAGAAAATGGCAGTTGGGAACCATTCAAGTGGATTACAATTTACCGGAAAGATTTGACCTTACTTACATCGGTAACGACAACGAAAAGCACAGACCTGTAATGATTCACAGAGCACCATTTGGTTCTATGGAACGTTTCATTGCAATCTTACTGGAAAATACTGCAGGAGATTTCCCATTGTGGCTGGCTCCGGATCAGTTTATCATCTTGCCAATCAGTGAAAAATATGTAGATTATTCTAAAAAAGTTTCACAACTTTTAGAAAATCACGATATTAGCGGTCTGATTGACGACAGAAATGAAAAAACGGGTAAAAAGATCCGTGATGCCGAATTGAAGAAGATTCCGTTTATGTTGGTGGTAGGTGAAAATGAGGAGAAAGATGGCACAATTTCTGTAAGAAGACGTGGCGAAGGTGATTTGGGAGTGATGAATCTGGAAGATTTTGTAGCTTATTTTAAAGAAGCTTCAAAAACCGGATTTGAATATCAGGCTTAAATCAAAAAAATATTCTGAGTAGATTAAATTTTGCTCCGAATAATGATAAAAAATAGAAAGTTAACCAATAAAATTTAATACAATAGCACAACGATTTAACAACAGAGGCCCACAAAGACGTCCTGTACAAGAGGATGCACACATGATTAACGATAAGATTCGCGTAAGAGAACTTCGTTTGGTGGGCGATAACGTAGAGCCGGGAATTTTCCCTATCGATAAAGCAAGACAGATTGCTAAAGAACAGGAACTTGACTTGGTGGTCATTTCAGATAAAGCTGAACCATTTATTGCAAGAATATTAGACTATAAAAAGTTTTTATACGAGCAAAAGAAAAAGCAGAAAGAGCTTAAAGCAAAACAAATCAAAGTGGTTGTAAAGGAGATCCGTTTCGGACCTCAAACTGACGAGCACGATTATGATTTTAAAAAGAAACATGCTGAAAAGTTTTTGGAAGAAGGTTCTAAACTGAAAACATACGTTTTTTTCAAAGGCCGTTCTATTATCTTTAAAGATCAGGGTGAGATTTTACTTTTGAAACTTGCTCAGGAATTGGAGCACGTAGGTAAAGTAGACCAATTGCCTAAACTTGAAGGTAAGAGAATGATTATGATGATGAGTCCTAAAAAACCGGCTAAATAATCTATATTTACAGTCATTGATTCTAAAGTTCAGGCTTTAATTTCTGATGATTTACGATAAACAAAAAGAGATTTTCTGAGAAAGTCTCTTTTCGTATTATTATTTTTCGTAATTTTGCACACCGATTATCTGCGTGAGGGATAGCAATGAAAAGCCCACAGCAAGCGATGGAAATGTTGCTGAGCGAGGACTTGCAATGAATAGCCCG
Source organism: Chryseobacterium formosense (assembly GCF_900116415.1). Lineage (GTDB taxonomy): Bacteria > Bacteroidota > Bacteroidia > Flavobacteriales > Weeksellaceae > Chryseobacterium > Chryseobacterium formosense. The sequence goes on from NZ_FPAP01000001.1 coordinate 958,184, forward strand.
ACCCGAATGAGTGAATGGAGCGAAGCGGAATGAACGAGTGAGGGACACGCCCAAAAAGCTAATAGCCATAAGCTTTTAGCAAATAGCCAAGTATTGATAACAAAAACATAAAAAAGCAAACAATGCCAAAATTAAAAACGAAATCAGGTGCTAAGAAACGTTTTGCTCTTACCGGAACTGGTAAAATCAAAAGAAAAAACGCTTACAAAAGCCACATCTTAACTAAAAAAGAAACGAAGCAGAAGAGAAATCTTACTACTACTTCTTATGTAGCTAAAGTGGATGAGAAAAGCGTTCAACGTCAATTAGCAATTAAGTAGTTTTTATAAATCCTTTATTCGGTTTATAAGAATAACAATTCAAAATTTTAACCCTGAAACGGTGCACCAAAGAGCAACAAATTTTGCCGCCCTTTTCAAAAAAAACAATTTAAATTATGCCAAGATCAGTAAATGCCGTAGCTTCTAGAGCTCGCAGAAAAAAAATCATGAAACAAGCTAAAGGTTTTTTCGGTAGAAGAAAGAACGTTTGGACTGTTGCTAAAAACGCGGTACAAAAAGCAATGCAATATGCTTACCGTGGTAGAAAAGAGAAAAAGAGAAACTTCAGATCACTTTGGATCATGCGTATCAACGCTGGTGCAAGAGAGCACGGAATGTCTTACTCTCAGTTTATGGGGGCTCTTAAAAAGAACAACATTGAGCTTAACAGAAAAGTTTTAGCTGATTTAGCAATGAATCACCCTGAAGCTTTCAAAGCAGTTGTAGATCAAGTAAAATAATGTAAAATATTTTGTTATCAATATAAATCCTGAGTTTTTTGCTCGGGATTTTTTTATTATCTACATTTGCTTAATATTAAAGTATCTTATTTAAAGTGAAAAAATTAAAAGGTCTTCTGCTCCTATCCTTAGCATCATACAGTTTACAGGCACAAAGTTTTATTCCGGCTTATCAGACGAGAGCCAATCAGGTTACCCAAACCAATATTACCAACCTTTTGCAGGATTTTGCGAATCTCGGTGTAAAAACGACAGGCTCAACAGCAAATACCAACACACTGAATTGGCTTAAAGCTAAATATCAGACTTTCGGTTATGATGCAAGCCAGATTTCAGAGGATATTTTCACTTACGGAAGTACGACTTCAAAAAATTTAGTGATTACTAAAACAGGAACTGTTTATCCTAATATTTATGTTATTATCTGTGGACATTATGATACGATTACAGGTCCCGGAGTAAGTGATAACGGAAGCGGAACCTCTATACTTCTGGAAGCCGCAAGAATTTTAAAAGATGTTCCGACTGAATACTCTGTGAAATTTATTCATTTTTCAGGTGAAGAGCAAGGCTTGGTGGGAAGCACACATTATGTAAACAATGTTGTTTTTTCTAATAATGTTCGTCAACTCAATTTAAAGGTTGTCTTCAATATCGACCAGGTTGGTGGAAAAATTACAAATCCGAGCAATACGATTGTTTGTGAAAGCGATCAAAGTTCAGCGGGAGGAACGGCGAATAATGCGCCATCGTTAGCAATGACTCAGCAATTAGCAAATTGCACGACTCTCTACTCTCCTCTTCAGACTACAATGTCAAATGCTTATGCATCAGATTATGTACCTTTTGAAGCGAAAGGAGATATTATTACAGGATTTTACGAAACTCCCGTTAGTGGAAACCAACATACAGCAAATGATACTTTTGCCAATATTGATCCAACCTATGTTTTCAATGTCGGAAAAGCCGCAGTTGGAGCTTTGCAGCATTTTGCGGTGGCAAGCTCTGTTTTAGGAACGAAAGAAAGTGATTCAAATAAGTTAGAATCAATAAAAATCTATCCTAATCCAGCCAAAGATGTTCTGAATGTTGAGATTCCTTCTAATATCAGAAATTTCAGTGTAGAGATTAATGATATGAGTGGAAAATTAATTTCAGCATTTGAAAATGAAAGAAAAATTAATGTTTCTAAGTTGTCAAAGGGAGTTTATATGTGTACTGTAAAATCTGATGGAGAAGCGATTACGAAGAAAGTAATTATCGATAAATAACAAAACCTGCGAAAGCAGGTTTATTTGTTTCTTTCCAAAAGGATTTTTTCAATATCTTCCAATGAAAAATTCTTAACTTTTAGTAAAATTAAATAATGATAAAGCAGATCTGCAGCTTCGTTTTTGAACAGGGTGTCGTTATGATCTTTAGCTTCAATTACCAATTCTACAGCCTCTTCTCCTACTTTTTGAGCTACTTTATTGATCCCTTTTTGAAATAAAGAATAGGTATAAGAGTCTTCAATTTTTTCATCAATTCTCTGGCTGATCTTCGCTTCCAATTCATAAAGAAAACCTTTAGAATTTTTGTTTCCGAAGCAGCTGAAACTTCCGGTGTGACAAACTACATTTTCAGGAATGGCTTTGATTAAAATGGTATCCTGGTCACAATCTATATCAATGCTTTTTACCATTAAAAAGTTTCCTGATTCTTCTCCTTTTGTCCAAAGTCTGTTCTTTGAACGACTGAAAAAGGTGACAATTCCTTCATTTTTTGTTTTTTCAAAGGCTTCCTCATTCATATACCCCAACATAAGAACTTGCAACGTTCTGTTATCTTGAATAATTACAGGAACTAAACCGTCATTATTTTTATTAAAATTAATTTTCATCGTATGACTATTTTTTTAGATTTTAATTCATTTTTTAAATCATGAATTTTAACTTCTTGAAAATGAAAAACACTTGCTGCTAAAGCTCCTGTTGCTTTTGTCTGATTAAAAACTTCTTCAAAATCTTCAATATTTCCGGCTCCACCAGAAGCAATTACAGGAATATTTATGTTTTCAGAAATTAATTTGGTTATTCTCAGATCAAAACCATTTTTTGTTCCGTCTCCGTCCATTGAAGTCAGGAGAATTTCTCCGGCTCCCAATTCTTCTGCTTTTTTTGCCCAATCTAAAGTTTTTAAGTGGGTAATTTCTCTTCCTCCTTTTATATGAACCCAATCAGATTCATTTACAAATCTTGTATCAATGGCAACAACAATACATTGGCTTCCAAATTCTTTAGCTAAATCAGAAATCAACTGAGGATTTTTAACCGCAGACGAATTAATACTGATTTTATCCGCTCCGGCTTCCAACAATTTTCTCACATCTTCAATCGTTGAAATTCCGCCACCTACAGTGAAAGGAATGCTGATTTCATTTGCAATTTCTTTCACTAATTCAACAAATGTTTTTCGTTCTTCAATCGTGGCGGTAATGTCAAGAAAAACCAATTCATCAGCACCTTCTTCTTCATATCTTTTTGCCAGTTCTATTGGATTGCCTGCATTTCGAAGCCCTTCAAAATTGATTCCTTTTACTGTTGTTCCATTTTTTATATCCAGACAAGGGATGATTCTTTTTTTTAACATGCTCATTAAATTTTTTGATAGGATTTTATCCTATCCTTTAGAAAATCGTCCCTTCGGGACTCACAGAAAATTTTTGATTTTCTAAACTTATGTGCTCTTTTATAAAGAGAATTATTAAAACTCTTCTGTGACTTATGTGTTAAAACTTTTGTGGTTAAACAAAATTCCGTAATTCTTTCAATTCAATTTTCCCCTCATAGATAGCTTTTCCGATAATCGTTCCCGAGCAACCAATCTCTTTCATCTTGCATATATCTTCCATGCATGAAATTCCGCCACTTGCAACGAGTTGAATGGAGGTTTGGCTTAAGATATCTTTATATAAATCGGTTGAAGGTCCTTCCAGCATTCCGTCTTTTGAAATATCGGTGCAGATTACATTTTTAATTCCTTTTTCCTGATATTGAATAATAAAATCAATGACATCCTGATTACTTTCTTCCAACCAACCTGAAGTTTTTATTTTTCTATTATCACAGTCAGCTCCTAGAATAATTTTTTCTGAGCCATATTTTTCAATGAGATCAAAACAAAACTCAGGATTTTGAACAGCAATACTTCCAATTGTAATTTGTTTCGCTCCGGAATTAAAAGCAATTTCAATATCCTGTAATGTTTTTAATCCGCCTCCGAAATCAATTTGTAAAGAGGTTTCTTTTGCAATATTTTCCAACACTTTTTGATTGACAATATGCTTGGATTTCGCACCATCTAAATCAACTAAATGCAGAAATCGGATTCCAAAACTCTCAAACTCTTTGGCAACTTCAACAGGATTTTCGTTGTAAATTTTCTTCGTTCCATAATCACCTTTAGACAGACGAACACATTTTCCATCAATAATATCAATCGCAGGGATAATTTTCATGCTTACAATTTTAAAAAGTTATTTAATAATTGACTTCCGATTTTTCCTGATTTTTCTGGGTGAAACTGCATCGCATAAAAATTGTCTTTTTTCAAGGATGCACTGAAAGGTAAAATATAATCACAAACAGAAGTTGTACTCTCGGATAATTCGCAATAATAGCTATGAACAAAGTATAGGTCGCTCTCTTCTTCAATTTCTGAAAACAGATAAGATTTAAAATCTGAAATCGTATTCCAACCCATATGCGGAACAATATCTTTTGCTGGAAATCTCTTGACATTAATATCGAAAATTCCCATTCCGACTGTATTTCCTTCTTCGTTGTTTTTACACATCAATTGCATTCCCAGACAAATTCCCAAAACAGGCTGTTTTAAAGTTGGAATTAATCGATCCAAGCCTTTTTCTTTTAAGTTTTTCATGGTAGAAGACGCTTCTCCAACTCCCGGAAAAATAACTTTATCTGCCTTTTGAATGATTTCAAAATCATCAGTAATTATTGAGTTTACATTCAATCTCTTCAATGCATTTTGGACGGAATTGACGTTTCCCCCGTTGTATTTTATAATGGCAATCATTTTACAAGCTTCCTTTGGTTGACGGTAAATTAAAATTCTGATCTGATTGGTTAACTGCCATTTTTATAGCTTTTGCAAAAGCTTTAAAAATAGATTCAATCTTGTGATGTTCATTTTCTCCTTCTGCTTTAATATTGACATTACATTTAGCTGAATCTGTGAACGACTTAAAGAAATGTTCAAACATTTCGGTAGGAACATCACCAACTTTTTCACGTTTTAAATTTGCATCCCAAACCAACCAAGCACGTCCTCCAAAATCGATGGCAACCTGTGCCAAGCAATCGTCCATCGGAAGCAGAAAACCATATCTTTCAATTCCTTTTTTCTTTCCTAAAGCTTTCGAAATAGCTTCTCCTAAGACAATTCCTGTGTCTTCAATCGTGTGGTGCTCATCAACATGCAGATCTCCATTTGCTTTGATTTTTAAATCTAAATTCCCGTGTTTGGAAATCTGTTCAAGCATATGATCAAAAAAATGTAATCCGGTTGAAATATCAGAATTTCCGCTTCCGTCAAGATTGACTTCAATTTCGATGTCCGTTTCATTTGTTTTTCTTGAAACCTTAGCTTTTCGTGGAATATCCTTTAAATATTGATAGATTTCATTCCAATTTTCTGTTGTCAGCTCTGCATCATCATTCTGAATTGGATTAATGAAAATCGCTTTTGACTTTAAATTTTTTGCGAGTTGAATATCAGTCAGTCGATCTCCGATGACGAAAGAATTTTCAAGATCATAATCTCCGTAAATATATTTTCCCAACATTCCGATTTCTGGCTTTCTTGTCGGTAAATTCTCATATTCAAAACTTTTATCAATCAAAATATCATTGAAAACAATACCTTCATTTTTAAATGCATGCAACATCTTTTCATGAGGCTTTATAAAATTTTCATAAGGAAAGTTTTCAGTTCCCAAACCATCCTGATTGGTGACCATGACCAGTTTAAAATCTAGTTCTTTAGCAATTTTCGAGAGGTTTTGAAAGACTCCGGGATAGAATTCAAGTTTTTCCAAAGAGTCCACCTGAAAATCCGTTGGTGGTTCTGTAATTAAAGTTCCGTCGCGGTCTATAAACAATACTTTTTTCATTTCTAAACAATTGTTAATCTGTTATTTTTCTGCTTGCTCAAACCTATATGGTTTTGCATTGTTTTAAAACTTTGATTAATTGGGTATTTTCTTCTCTATTTCCTACATTAATTCTGATACAGTTTGGAATTTGTGGACTTCTTTTGCTGGTCAGAATTTCGTTTTCCAATAACTTTTTATATACTTTTTCCACATTTTCAAATTCGATCAGAAAGAAATTAGCATGAGTTGAATATACTTTCTGAACACAATTTATCGCTTCAAATTCATTTTTGAGCCAGGAAATTTCAATTAAAGTATTTTCTATATTGTTTTTTGTAACTTCTTGTTTTGTAATTGTTTCAATTATTTTATTTAAACTTAAAGCATTAACATTGTAAGGTGATTTCACTGTATTTATCAGCTTAATGATTTCCTTAGAGGAATACGCAATACCTACTCTCGCTCCTGCCATTCCCCAAGCTTTTGAAAATGTTTGAAGAACAATCAGGTTGGGATATTTCTCCAATAATTCAGTACAGGATTTTTTTCCTGAGAATTCTATGTACGCTTCATCAACAACAACAATTCCATTAAAATTTTTAATATAAAATTCAACGTCTTCTATAACGTTTCCGGTTGGATTATTGGGTGAGCATAAGAAAAAAACTTTAGGCTTAAATCCTGCTGAAATTTTAAGAAAATCATTTTTTACAATCTCGAAGTTTTCGTTTAAATCAAGTTTTATCACCTTATTTTCATTGATAGAAGCATAAAAACCATACATTGCAAATGAAGGGTTCATTATTAAAATGGAGTCTTTTTTAGGCTCACAAAAAATCTTTACAATCAAATCAATCAATTCGTCACTGCCATTTCCGACTGCAATCTGATCTGTTGAGATATTCTTTATTTCAGAAAGCTTTTGCTTTAATTCTTTCTGCGTAGAATCAGGATAACGGTTCAGTTCTCCAAACGGACTTTCATTGGCATCCAGCAAAACAGGATTTTTAAATTCATTATGATCTCTAAAACTGATGTAAGGCTGCAGTTCTAAGATATTTTTTCTTACTAAACTATTGATATTAAATTCTTTCATTTTCTTGTTTTAATCTGACACTTACGGCATTTTTGTGTGCAAATAATCCTTCTGCTTCTGCCATGATTTCTATTGTTTTTCCTAAATTTTGAAGTCCTTTTTGGGATAGATTCTGAAATGTGATTTTCTTCACAAAGCTATCTAAGGAAACTCCACTATAATTTTTTGCAAAACCGTTTGTCGGAAGGGTGTGATTGGTTCCGCTTGCGTAATCTCCCGCACTTTCACAAGAGTAATTTCCAAGGAAAACCGAGCCTGCATTTCGAATTTTTGGAATGTAATTTTCAAAGTCTTCCATAGCTAAAATCAAATGTTCGGGAGCGTATAAATTGCTGAATTCTAAAGCTTCATCGATCGTATTTAGCAAAATAAAATGGCTGTTTTCTAAAGCTTCTTTTGCCAATTCATTTCTGGGAAGTACTTTAAGCTGTTTTTCCGTTTCTTCAATGGTTTTATTAAAAATTGTTTCATCTGTTGACAGGAAAATAACCTGACTGTCACTTCCGTGCTCTGCCTGAGAAAGCAGATCTGCCGCACAGAACTCAGGAATGGCTTTTTCATCTGCAATGATTAGTACTTCACTTGGTCCGGCCGGCATATCAATGGCAACGTTATAATTTTGAGCAAATTCTTTTGCTGCGACAACATACTGATTTCCTGGTCCAAAAATTTTATAGACATTGGGAATACTTTCCGTTCCTAAAGTCATTGCTGCAACCGCTTGTGCTCCACCTGTTTTAAATATTTCAGTGATTTCACAAAGTTTTGCAGTATACAGAATGGCTGGATTGATATTTCCATTTTTATCAGGTGGTGTACACAATATAATTTCTTTACAACCAACTAATTGAGCAGGAATGGCAAGCATTAAAACCGTTGAAAATAAAGGCGCAGTTCCTCCCGGAATATAAATTCCTACTTTTTCGATTGCTCGATTTTCTCTCCAACAGACAACTCCTTTTGTAGTTTCAATTTTTTCTGTTTCAGTAATTTGTGAAGCATGAAATTTTGTAATATTATTTTTTGCCTGTTGAATAGCGTCTTTTAATTCATTACTGATTAAGCTTTCTACATTTTCTATTTCTTTTTCGGAAACTTTAATACTTTTAATTTCAACTCCATCGAACTTTTTATTTAAGTCTAATAAAGCCTGATTGCCATTTCTTTCAACTTCTTTAAAAATATCAGCAATCAATTCTGTCAATTTTTCTCTTTGTAAAACAGGTCTTTTCACTAATTCCGGCCAAGCTTCTCTTTGAGGATATTTATTAATTTTCATACTAAATCACCATTTTATCGATTGGAATTATCAAAATATCTTGTGCTCCTTTGTCTTTTAGCTCATCGATCACTTCCCAAAACCGTTCTTCATCAATCACAGAATGAATACTGCTCCAGCCTTTTTCAGCTAAAGGAATTACAGTAGGACTTTTAAGAACGGGAAGGGTTTTTGAAATGAGATCAATTTTCTCATTCGGAACATTCATCAGGATATATTTTGAATTTTTTGCTTTTAAAACCGCTTTAATTCTGAAAAGAAATTTTTCTAAAATGGATACTTTTTCCGCACTTAATTGTGATGTTTTTGCCAGTACAGCTTCCGATTTTAAAAGCGTTACTGTTTCTCGCAATCCGTTTTTAAATAAAGTGCTTCCTGAGCTTACAATATCACAGATTCCATCGGCTAGACCAATATTGGGAGCTATTTCAACCGAACCTGAAATCACGTGAATATCAGCCGAAATATTATTTTTCTCAAGAAAATTTTTAAGGGTATTTGGATAAGATGTAGCAATCTTTTTTCCTCGAAAATACTTGATATCATCCGTTTCAATTTCTTTCGGAATGGCTAAGGAAACCCTGCATTTTGAGAAACCTAAAGGTTGGATAATTTCAATATTTTTTTGTTTTTCGACTAAAAGATTTTCGCCGACAATGGCAATATCCACCACTCCGTCTTCCAGATATTGAGGAATATCTGAATTCCGTAAATACATGATTTCCATGGGGAAATTGTCTACAGAAACTTTAAGCTGATCTTTTCCGTTGTTGATGAAGATTCCGCAGTCTTTAAGGAGCTGAAGAGATTCTTCGTAAAGCCGTCCGCTTTTTTGTATCGCTATTTTTAATGTACTCATTTCACTTTTGTTGTGTCTGAGCAAATAAAAACGGTTGAATTGAAAAAATTTCCCGGGATAAATTTAGAAACAAAAAAACCGTCTATTTACTCAGACGGTTTTTAATTATTTTGATTTTTAACATAGTCATATATCAACAATTCCGTCTAGCAGAGATGATGATAATAATGATGTACTGTTAAAAAATTCGGTTTCATTGTTGAAATTTTGTGGTACAAATGTAGGATTTATTTTTAAACTGCCAAGGATTTTACGAAATAATTTTTTTGTAAAGGGTCATCAATTCGTTGGCAATTGGCTCGTCATTAAACTTCTGAACAAAGTCAAAGCCCTTATCAGCACGGCGTGTTCGTTCGGATTCATTATCCCATAAAAATTTTATTTTTGATTGAATATCTAAATAACTATTGGGATCAATGTAAACCGAATCGGGGCCACCTGCTTCGGGAAGACAGCTTGTGTTACTTGTAACAGTCACAGTTTTTGAGAAAAGTGCTTCTATTACTGGGATTCCGAAGCCTTCAAAAAAACTTGGATAGACAAATATATCTGCTATTTTGTAAACAATAGCCAGCTCATCCATTAAAACTCCTTCCAGGAAATGAACCTGCTTTTCCATTTTATTTTTCTGAATAAAATTCGTTATTTTCTGGAAATACTTTGTTTTTTTTCCAACAACAACTAAAGGAATTTCGGTGCCTTTTATAGCTTTAACAACGTTCAAAAGATTCTTACGATCTTCTATTGTTCCAACGTTTAAAATAAACCTTTCCGGGAGATTGAATTTTGACCTTGTCTGTTGAATAAAATCATCAGATTGCTGTTCTTTAAAAGCTTTATGACAACCTTGATAAATCACTTCAATTTTGCTTTCCGGAACTTTTAAAAACTGGATGATATCTCGTTTTGTCTGTTCTGAAATCGCAATTATTTTATCTGCGGAATTTGCCGCTTTTTTAAATTTCCAAAGATGAATTTTACGGTCAAAGAAGGAATAATATTGAGGGTATCTTACAAAAATAAGATCATGAATCGTGACGATTTTTTTGATTGGTTTTTTGTCCCATCTTAATGGTAATTCACCCGATAATCCATGAAAAATATCCGCATTTTGTTTCTGCGCATCTTTACCCGTTTTGAATTGACGGGCCATACTTCCTTTAGACGTTTCAACAAAGTGAACATTTGGATTTTCTAAAATATCAGCTCCTCTTTCTGACTTATTTTTATTTAACAGAATATATTCGTTTTCAGGAAAATATTTTGATAAAATTCTTATCAAATCGCGGGAATAATTCCCTAAACCTGAGGTATTATGAAAAAATCTTTTGGCATCAAATGCTATTTTCATGATTCAATTTGTTTTTGAAATTCCTGAAATGTTCCAAATGAATAATTTTTACTTTTCAGCCAAGAGATGAATTCATCAAAACGCTCCACCATATCTTTTCCTGAATTTTTTACGGTAAAACCAGGTAATTTAAATGCTTCCTCTTTAATTTCTGCAAACTCCCACGGATGGAAATAAATATTCAGATAATTGTCTTTTTTTAAAGTATCTGAAGCCAGTTTTTTATAGAAAGATAAAGGGAAATTGTGAAAACTCAACCAAAACAACGGAATTCTGAAATTCGGAGAAACAGAAGCCGGAATTTGGGTTACTTTTCCTTCTTTAAAATACGTTCTGGAAACTTTCAAATTATTATATCTTCCAGGAAGAAAGGTCGGATTGATCGAGGAATTGTAAGAATATCCCGCATTTTCAACCGCATTTTTGCTTACAGGCATCATTCTCGGCATTCGTAATCCTGTCACTTTTGTAGAAAATAATTCTTCAAGCCTGTCTTTCGAGTCTTTTAAATGTTTTTCCTCAAAATCGGAATGAAACCAAGTGTGAGAAGCCAATTCATGGCCTTCATTCAGTAATCTTTCAATTAAATGCTTGCTGTTTTCTGCAAAAACTACCGTTGAAAAAAAAGTTGCTTTCGTACTATGCTTTTTAAGAATATCCAAAATTCTTTCGAGTCCGGTTTGTGAGATTGAGATCTGCTTTTCAAAGGAAATTTCACCTTTGTATTCTAATGGCATATCAAATTCTTCGATGTCAAAACTTAATAAAACCATTGATTAAAAATTTTTATTTTTTATAATATAATTAGGTCTTTCTTTTACCTGTTTAAAGATTTTGCCTAAATAAATTCCTATAATTCCTAAAATAATCAATTGTAAACCTCCAAAGAAAACAATTGTCATGATTAATGATGCCCAACCTGAAATTTCTGTTTTTGCGATGAATGCATATAAAACATACAAACCATAACCTATGACTGAAATTCCCGAGAATAAAAATCCTAAATAAGCTGCAATATAAAGCGGTTTTACACTGAATGCTGTGATTCCTGTAAAGGCAAAAGTGATCATTTTTTTCAGGTTATAACTGCTTTCTCCAGAAGACCTTTCGTTGGCTGTAAACTCAATTCCTATTTGTTTATAGCCCATCCAGCTTGTTAATCCTCGTAAGAACAAGTCGTCTTCATTGAAACTTCTTATGACTTCCACCGCATTAGCATCCATCAATCTGAAATCTGAACCACCGCCTTTCGTTAAATTGACATCCGATAAACTTGATAAAATTTTATAAAAAAAATCGGATGTTTTTCGTTTAAAATAAGATATCTGTTTAGGATATGTTCTTACCGTGAATACAATATCATAACCCTCTTCCCATTTTTTTATCATTTCAGGAATGAGTTCGGGAGGATGCTGAAGATCGCCATCCATTGAAATGACTGCATTTCCGTGAGCATTATCCATCCCGGCTTTTACGGCAGGTTGATGACCGAAATTTCTTGAAAACTCAATGAATTTTACTTCGTCGTATTTTTTGGAAAGTTCTTCCAGCTTTTGCTGGGTTTTGTCACGGCTTCCATCATTCACAAAAATAATTTCAAAACCATAATCGGGCATATCATCAAAAACTTCTTTAATTTTCTGATGAACTAAGGCTACGTTTCCTTCTTCGTTATGGGCAGGAATGACTATAGAAATTTTTTTCATTTTATGAATTCAGGCTATAATCTTTTTCGAAATTTTTTGTCAGAAGCTCATAGATTACTCTCAACCAAATGACGATGCAAGGTACAGCTTTTAAAGAATATTTTTTGATGTAATTTTCTTTTACAAATTTCGGAAACAAATCTGACGTTGAAAAACAGGTGAAAATTATCACAAAGATCAATAATCCAATAATAAAAGGAGATCTTTCTTTCTGAAGGAAAAACCAGATCATTACTCCAACAACTGCAATAATGTACGTTGGAGATTCTGAACTTGAGCTGAACAACACCAAAAACAGTAAAGTAGAAGCTAAAATCATCAACTGGAAAGCGTAATTTTTGTATTGCTTAATTCTAACATAAGGTATCGCAAAAAGAGGTAAACCAAATGCCAGAAAAGCAAGATTTGAAATTGAAGGGTCACCTGCAATTCTTCTCACAACCCCCATTAAAGAAATATCCTGATACGATGTCAGTCCCTGATTCTGTCCGTTTTTTTCAGAGAGTGACTGATACCAGTCTGCGTAACTCTGCAATACAAATGAAGGACTCGAATACAGCATCGGAATTACAAAAAACAGCAGTGCAATTACAATTCCTGAAAGAATATATCTCCCTTTATTTTTAATAAAGAAAAACTGGGAAAGCCCTAAAATACCATATATTTTTACAAAAAAACCAACTAACATCGCTCCCACTGATTTTGCTTCTTTGTTTTCATAAATATAAATCGCAGCAAGCATCAGAAGAGCAACAAGCGCAATATTAAACTGAAAATAAAGTGATGAAGTAATGTACTCCTGCAAGCAGAATAAAGCAAATAAAGCTTTTTTCGGATCTGAAAAAGGCAACTTTTTAATCGCGTAAAGAAATATCAAAGTATTGGCAACATTCCATAAACAAATTCCCAACCAATCCGGCATTAATGCAAAAGGAGCAATCAGAAGGCTGAAAAATATCCCATAATGATTAGAGTCCTGGAAAAGTTCAGGGTATTGCAGATAAAGATTTTTCTCATTAATTGTATTAAAAAATACATTTTTAAAAATCAGATAATTGTTGATTGCATGATCTCCTTTAGAAAACTTCGATAACGCCGTTACAACAGATATAATAAGATAAACCCCAAAAATATATTTGGGGTTTAAAAGTATTTTAAGAAATTTTTCTTTCAAGGTTGTGGTTATTAGTTAAATGAAAAAAAAATTAAACAGCAACGTTATTTTCTCTTAAAGCATCATTAAGAGACGTTTTTTTATCTGTAGATTCTTTTCTCTGACCGATGATCAAAGCACAAGGAACCTGATATTCTCCCGCAGGATATTGTTTGGTATAACTTCCCGGAATTACCACTGAGCGAGCAGGAACTCTTCCTTTAATCTCGATCGGCGTTTCTCCTGTAACATCAATAATTTTTGTTGAAGCCGTCAAAACAACATTTGCTCCCAATACTGCTTCTTTTTCAACATGAACTCCTTCTACAACGATACATCTAGAACCGATAAAACAGTCATCTTCAATAATTACCGGTGCAGCCTGAAGCGGTTCTAAAACACCACCAATACCAACACCACCACTCAGGTGAACATTTTTACCGATCTGTGCACAACTTCCAACTGTTGCCCAAGTATCAACCATTGTTCCGGAATCTACATAAGCACCGATATTTACATATGAAGGCATCATAATTACACCAGGAGCAATATACGCTCCTTCTCTTGCAATTGCATGAGGAACAACTCTCACTCCTTTTTCAGCATAATTTCTCTTCAAAGGCATTTTATCATGAAATTCAAACGGACCTACTTCAATAGTTTCCATTTTCTGGATCGGGAAATACATTACGACCGCTTTTTTTACCCATTCATTCACCTGCCATCCGTTTTCTGTAGGTTCTGCTGTACGAAGTTCACCTTTATCAACCAAAGAAATAACCTCTCTGATCGCCTTTTGGCTATCTTCATTCTGCAATAATTCTCTGTTGTCCCAGATATTTTCAATAGTTTGTTGTAACGACATAATTATGTTTAAAATTTGTTAAAAAATCGTTGCCAAATATACAAAAAAGTTAGACAAAATATTTTCGGTTTTTATCTGATAGAGCTAATTTTTTCTTCATTAAATCAGTCTTCTCACCTTCTTTTTATACTCCGAATAATACGTTCCGTGTTGTTTTAAGAGAAATTCTTCTTCCAATCTGATCTGGATTTGAATTAAAATATTGGATATTATAAAAAAGCTTAATGAAATGAATGTGGGTAAAGTCATGAATAATCCGGTTAAACTCATAAGCATGCCCAGAAAAATCGGGTTTCTGGAATATTTAAAAAGTCCTGTCGTGATTAATTCTGTTTTAAGTTCTTCATCAATACCTATCCGCCATGAATTTTCCATCTGAAACTGAGCAATAAGAACCCATATTAAACTTAAAATCATTAAAGACATTCCAAAATACTTGATTGTATTGTTCTCTAAAAAATTGATACTACAATTTTGTAAAATAGAATAAGGAAAGAAGAAAAACACAACGGTGTAAATAAAAAGAAATAATAAGGTCAGCTTAAAATATCTCCCGATCAATCCGTATGCAGAATCATCTTCCGGAAGAACATTCGGATTTTTCCCGATCTTTTTTGAAACAATAAAACTTTTTCCGAAAAATGCTGTCAAGAAAAATAATATAAAAAATAAAGGAATAAAAACGCTGATAAAATCTGTCATAAATAATAATTTCTGACAAATGTAAAGTTCATTTATATGCAACTCTATTGCAAAGTTTTATAAAACTCTCTGAGCGTGAAGATATGCTTTGTTCCAGTATTTTTCGTTTAAAGAAGAAATAATGACCCCTTTTGAAGTGGATGCATGAATAAATTTCACTTCGCCGTCATTTTCAATAGTGTGAACAATTCCAACGTGAGAAACACGACTTCCACCTGAGGTAGCAAAGAATAACAGATCACCTGGTTTTACGGTTTTAATATCAATTGATTTTCCTGCATCTGCCTGATCAGATGATCTTCTTGGAAGGCTGAAATTGTTTTCCTGAAAAACTTTCACGGTAAACCCGGAACAATCGAAGCCTGATGAAGAATTGCCTCCAAATTTATAAGGTGTTCCCAAATATCTTTCGGCATCCTTCAATAAACTTTTTACAGAACCAGTCACTTTGCCATCGAAATCAGAATCGAGTCTTCTTAAATTATCAGATTTAACGACTGTTTTTGAAGGTCTTTTTTTCGAATCAGCTACACTTTTAGAGCTTCCGCAAGAGATGATTATTGCTGAACTTAAAGCTAATACAGCAAGTTTTTTATATAATTTAATTTCCGAAAAGCATGTTCTCTTATTCATTTGAAAATCAATTAGATATTTATTCGATACAAATATAAATTAAATTTTTTAATTATACAATAACTATACTACAACTATACTTTAATTATATATAAAATAATGTTTAATCTCATTTTTTATTTCTATATTTGAAATTCTTTTAGAAAAATGGCAACTTACGAAAGCTTTATAAAGCTCAACGGAGCAATCGGTGATCTGGTTTTTTATAATCTGAACGGTAAAAACATTGTCCGGAAAAAAAGCGGGTTTAATAAAACAGCGTATAAGAAAAGTCCGACTTATGAAAAAGTCAGGCAAAACAGTTCGGAATTTGGGCATTGCTCAAAAGTGGGAAAATTAATCCGTTCATGCATATCGAAATATATTGAGCTGGCTGAAGATGCCCTACTCTATCAAAGATTTGCTAAAGTAATGACTGAAATCAAAGATTTAGATTCGGAGCATGAAAAAGGTAAAAGAACGGTAAAATCAGGTTTAAAAACTTCAAATGGTAAAATCGTATTGCAAAATTTTCAGTTTGGAAACATTCCTTGTTTTCATCAGGAAGCTCAGGTTCTTTTAGGGTTATGGGATAAAAGTCTGCACTTAGACAAAAATACTATTGCTGATGAAATAATGATTGTGAGTATCAAAATCGATTTTGAGAATTATCTTACCGAATTTTTTGAAGAAAAAATAAAACTGACAGAAAATCAGAGTGATGTCGTTTTTGAAAATCATTTTGGAGAAGAAAATATGGTGATTCATTTTGTGGCCGCAAAGAAAAATTCACAGGTTATCAAAATGGGATTTGTTTAAATAAAAAATCGGCTGCAAACTTTGTTTGCAGCCGATTCTGATTTATAATAGTTGAATCTATTTTGTTTTATTTATTTCCCCTTTCCAGGTTCCGCTTCTTACAGGGTTTGGAGATTCGTTCGTCCAGTTTCCGCTGCCTTTTCCTTCTACATCTAAAGTTCCTGTAAATTTACCATCTGCAGGTAAAACCAAGTCAGCCGTCAATTGGCCTGAACTGTTCAGGAAACCTGAAATATTGTAATTTTCGTTATTGGTTTCAGAATGCATTGTTCCTGTTACTTTACCATCACTTGCCACTACGAAGTTCCAAACGCCTTTGTCGCTTCCTTCATAAGTTCCTGACCAGGTTCCGATATAATCGTAAAGCGTTTCATCGTTTGATGAGCATCCAATCAGTGAGAAAATAGTCAATAAAAGTAAAAAAAGTTTCTTCATAGTTTACAATAGTTTATGAAATAAGTTGTTTTGTCGAATATATTCTTAAAAATAGTCCTAAAATTTTCAGGATAGTATTTCAAATTTCTTCTATCTCTGTATTTTTAGAATTGGGCAAATATATCAATTTAATTTTATAGTTTAATCTTTTGCTGATGATATTTTAAGCAATTCAAAGCAAATTTATTTTCTGTATTTTTTTGAAAACGAAAAAAATCTTCATATCAGAAAATCATTTCAAAAGAAATTTGATAAATCGTTTCAAATATGACTGCAATCATAAACCAGTAATTAAGTTACACTTAGATTTATCGAAACTAATAACCACAAAGATTTTAAATTGATTAAATCTAAAAACCTTCCATTTCTGAAGGTTTTTGTTATGAATTAAAATTTATTTAATTTGTATATAAATATTAATTACATTTGTGCAACTTAAAAACGGGGAATTAGCTCATCTGGCTAGAGTGCGACACTGGCAGTGTCGAGGTGACGGGTTCGAGTCCCGTATTCTCCACCTCTATTTTAATAAAACCTTCTAAATCAGAAGGTTTTTTTGTGTTTAATACATTGTTGATACTTTATATAGTAAAAAACGTGCACTGTTTCCAGCACACGTCTTAACAAGATTGAATATATATAACTAACTTTCGTTATTTCCATCCACCGCCTAAAGCCTGGTATAAATCTACGGCAGCTTTCATTTTGCTGTATTCTGCATTAGAAATATTAAGTTCGGCGTTTAATGAGTTTACACTTGCATTTAGAACTTCAAGGTAATTTGCCATACCGTAGTTCACCAATTCCTGAGAATAATCTACCGATTTTTTATAAGAATCCAGTTCTTTTCTTTTTAGATCAATAAAAGAATCCTGTACTGAAAATACTCGGATCGCATCAGAAACTTCTTTTCCCGCAGTCAAAATAGATTTTCTGAAATTCAGGTATGCTGTTTCTTTATTGGCTAAACTTACGTCATAATTGGTTCTGATCTGTCTTCTGTTTAAAATCGGTTGAGCCAAACCGGCAACAACATTGGCAAAAAGAGAGTTTACACTGAACAAATGGTCAATATCAACCGACTGTACCCCTCCGCTTCCTGTTAGTTTTAATGTGGGATAAAACTGAGCTTTGGCAACATTGGTCAATTCAAAAGCATTCATCAGATTGAACTCAGCCTGCATGACATCGGGACGGTTTGCCAGTAAGCTTGCAGGATAACCTGTCGCCAAACTGTTGGGTATTGTCTGTGAAGCTAAAGATGATCTTGCGATCGTTTGCGAAGGCTCACCCATCAAAAGACTCATTGTATTCTCTAACAGCTGAATCTGGGTATCGATATCGATTAATAAAGATTTAGCATTATAAACCAAAGCTTCACTTTGCTGAACGGCAACTTCCGTTAAAGTTCCCGCTTCTTTTAAAGCTTTTGTTGTTTCTAAATTATTTTCTCTTACTTTAATCGTTTCCTGAATGATTCTCTTCTGGTCATCATACGTCAACAACTGAAAGTATGCTGAAGCAATCGACGCAACCAAATCACTTTTTACGGCTTTATGAGCTGCAACCGTTCCAAGATAACTTGCCAATTGAGCTTTTTGCTGAGATTTCATTTTTCCCCATAAATCTGCTTCCCAACCGATGGTTGCCGTAATGTCAAACTGGTTTACATAACGTCTTTCCCCGATAATCTGACCAAACTGGGTGTTGATCGATTGAGTTTGGAACGTATAATTGGGTCCGACTGATAAAGTAGGTTCGTATGCAGCTTTTGCCTGTTTTAAATAAGCTTCCGCCGAAACGATATTCTGTACTGCAATTCTTACATCAAGATTATTATCAAGCGCTTTGGTAATGTGTCCCTGAAGAATAGGATCTGTGAAAATTTCTTTCCAGGAAACATTCGCAATACTTGTACTGTCCTGAGGCAGCATATCTGTACGGAACAGTTTTTCATCCACTGCAGCTGCAGGTCTTTCATACTCTTTTCTTACATGACAAGAAGTAATAACCAGAGCTGTGAGCACCGAAAAAGCAGTTCCTTTTATTATTGATAAATTTTTCATTATTTAAATCTAAAGATTTCTTATTCAGCTAAATTCACTTCTTCATGCTTGATCGGCTTGATTTTCTCCTGTAAAGTCTGGAAAATCACATATAAAACCGGAATCACAAACACTCCTAAAATAGTACCGATCAACAACCCGATTGCTGCTCCCGTTGCAATAGAACGGTTACCAACTGCACCGATTCCGCTTGCCAAAACCAGAGGTAATAATCCGAAGATAAATGCCAATGATGTCATCAAAATAGGTCTTAGTCTGGCTTTAGCTGCATTGACCGCAGATTCTACAATCGTTTCGCCGTGATGTCTTCGCTGAACCGCAAATTCAATAATCAAAATCGCATTTTTTGCCAATAATCCGACCAACATAATCAATGCAATCTGGAAATAGATGTTGTTTTCAAGACCCATTATTTTCTGTCCGAAGTAAGCTCCCATCACCCCTAAAGGAAGTGAAATTACCACTGCTAAAGGAAGAATATAACTTTCATATTGTGCAGCAAGAATAAAATACACAAATACTAAACTCAATGCAAAAATTAATAAGGTCTGAGAACCTGAAGCCAATTCTTCTCTCGAAAGCCCGGTAAACTCAACACCATAATTCTGATCTAAAGTTTCACTTGCAACCTGCTGTACGGCAGCAATAGCATCACCCGTACTGTAACCTCCAGAGTTGGCTCCGGTAATTTTAACCGAACTAAATAGGTTGTAACGTCCTACAGACTGAGGTCCGTACGTTTTATTCAATGTTACAAACTGTGAAATTGGTGCCATTTCTCCGCCGCCAGTTTTGATGTAAAGCTGATTAAGACTTTCTGCATTTACCCTATTTTCAGGTAAAGCCTGAACCATTACCCTGAACTGTTTTCCGTATTTTGTAAAGTCAGCACTGTAAATTCCACCGATATATCCCTGCATGGTTTCAAGAATCGTATTCACAGAAACTCCTTTTTGCTTTGCTAAAGGAACGTTAATCTGCATTTCATACTGCGGATATTTGGTATTGAATGAAGTCTGAGCAAATTCAATTTCAGGACGCTTCATCAGATTTCCGATAAGCTCGTTGGTTTTTGCATCCAATTCTGCGAAATCCCCTCCTGCTTTATCTAAAAGTACCATCTCAAAACCTGCACTGTTACCAAAACCAGGTACACTTGGCGGCTGGAAGAATACAACTTTTGCATCGGGAACTTTTCCTGACAAACCGAAAAGCTGTTTTGTAATGGCTTCAGAAGAAAGTCCGTCACCTTTTCTATCATCAAAAGGTTTAAGCTTGATGAAGGCAAGACCATTGTTACTACCATTTCCCGAAAGTAGACCTCTACCTGTAGAAATAGTTACGTTTTGAATTCCAGGAATTTTTAAAGCATTTGCCTGTAATGTTTTCAAAACGTTATAGGTTCTTTCCATAGAAGCTCCCGGAGGCAATTGTACATCAGTAAAGATGATTCCACGGTCTTCTGTCGGGACGAAACCTTTTTTCATTGTTGAACTCGCCCAATAGATAATTCCACCTGTGATTACAAAAATCAATAGAGTTACCCATTTGTGTTTAATCAGGAATGTAAATCCTCTACCGTAACGATCTGTTGCTGTTTTAAAAGCAATATTAAATTTATAGAAGAACTTCTGAATGAAGTTTTTGCTCTTGTAATCTTCGTGATGTTCATCATGCGGTTTTAAGAATAATGAACACAGCACCGGACTCAAAGTCAATGCATTAATCGCTGAAATGATAATTGCAATAATCAAAGTAATACCAAACTGCTGATAAAATACCCCAGTCGGACCCGTGATAAAAGTTACCGGAATAAATACTGCAGCCATTACCAAAGTAATTGAAATAATTGCTCCTGTAATTTCGTCCATAGCTTCAACCGTTGCTTTTTTAGCATTTGAAATCCCATGTTCCATCTTGGCGTGAACGGCTTCCACCACAACAATCGCATCATCCACCACAATACCAATTGCCAATACCAAAGCGAAAAGCGTCAGTAAGTTTAATGAATATCCAAATAAATTCAGGAAGAAAAATGCTCCCACAATCGAAACCGGAACCGCAATTGCCGGAATTAAAGTTGATCTGAAATCCTGTAAGAAGATATAAACAACGATAAATACTAGGATAAACGCTTCAATTAAAGTATGAATTACTTTTTCAATCGATGCATCCAGGAATTCATTTGTATCAAAGTTGAAGGTATATTTTACGCCTTCAGGATAAGTGCTTTCGTTGGCTTTAAGCTGAGCTTTAATATTTTCGATAATCTCCTGCGCATTGGAACCCGGAGTCTGGAAGATCCCCATACTGATTGACGGGTTGTCTCCGTTTTCACCTACACCTGTGTAGGAAAGACCACCTAATTCTACTTTAGCAACGTCCTTCAACATTAGGTTTTGTCCGTCCGGTAAAGATTTAATGATGATATTGTCATACTGTTCTTTATCGCTGAACTTCCCTACATATTTAATGATATATTCGAAAGAGCTTCCGCTGTTTTGTCCTAAAGAACCAGCCGCAGCTTCTCTACTCTGCTCATTGATCGCTGTTGTAACATCAGTTGGAGTAATTCCGTAAGCTGCTAATTTTGCAGGATCCAGCCAAACTCTCATTGAGTAATTTTTTCCACCGAAAACGTTGGCTTCCCCAACTCCATTAATTCTCTGAAGATTCGGGATAACGTTAATATTCAAAAAGTTCTGAAGATAAACATCGTCAATATTTTTGTTTTCAGAATAGAAAGATAAGTACATCAAGGCACTTGTCTGCTGCTTCTGGGTAACAACCCCTGAACGTGTAACTTCACTTGGAAGTAGCGGGCTTGCTCTCGATACACGGTTCTGAACGTTTACCGCTGCAATATCGGGATCAATTCCTTGCTTGAAGAATACCTGAATCTGCGCCGAACCGTCATTCCCTGCGGTTGATGTAATATAATCCATCCCTTCCACACCATTAATCTGCTCCTCCAAAGGAACTACCACACTTTTCATTACCGTTTCAGCATTCGCTCCGGTATAATTTGCTCTCACACTTACCGTTGGTGGAGCAATATCCGGATATTGTGTAACAGGAAGCGCAGTAAGACCTAAGACCCCGAGAATTACAATAAGAATCGAGATTACAGTAGATAAAACCGGTCTGTTAATAAAGTTTTTTATCATGTTAGAATTTCGGTTTTACAGATTGAACTAAACTATCCATTTTTACTTTTTTAGGTTGTACGGCAGTTCCTGGTTTTATACTTCCAGTTCCTGCAGCAATTACAGTTTCTCCGGTTTTTAACCCCGATTTAATCAAAGCATAATTGTCGATACGGTCGATCACATCAACCACAACATTTCTTGCGGTATCTTTATCAACTTTATAAACATAAACAATACCTTGCTGCTCGTACGTTGCACTTTCCGGAACTACCAATACATTATCAAAATGTTTAGGGAATCTGATGGTTCCACTGTTTCCATTGCTTAATAATTTCTGAGCATTTGTAAAAACAACTCTGAACTGAATCGTTCCTGTTGTAGGATCTAAAGAACCTGTAATCGCCTCAATTCTACCCTTTTCAGGATAAATACTTCCATTCGCCAACTGAAGTTCAACCATCGGAAGATTTTTGATTTTTTCAGGTACACTTGCTCCGACTGATTTTTCAAGGAAATCAAAATATGCTTTTTCATTCATTGAGAAATAAGCGAAGATTTCTGAAGTATCTGAAATGGTTGTTAAAGCAGTCTGGTCAGTTGGCCCAACCAAACTTCCTACTTTCAATGGCAATTTTCCGATTACTCCGGAAATCGGAGCACGGATTACCGAATAATCGATATTGGCTTCAACTCCTTTGTAATTGGCAACAGCCTGACTTTTTGCAGCTCTTGCCTGTTGTAATCCTGCCTGAGCCTGAGCTAAATTTGCCTGAGCCGTTTGAAGCTGTACATTGCTGATAATGTTTTTCTGAACCAGTGGTTTTAATTTATTGACTTCCACATTAGCCGCATTTACAGCAGCTTGAGCAGCAGCAATATTTGATTCTGCAGCAGTGATTCCGGCTTTGGAAGCAGCGGCATTTTCAGTGAGAATATTGGTTTCAAGACGAAATAAAGGCTGCCCTTTCGTAACGTACTGCCCTTCATCTACCAAAACCTGAGTGATGTACCCCTGAATTTTTGCTCTCACATCATTATTCACTCTACCTTCAATCGTTGCGGGAAACGTATCGTACCCTACAATATTTTTATTCTCTACCGAAACTACAGGGAAAGGCTTTGGCCCGTCCTGCTTCGGAGCTTCTTTTTTGCAAGCAGTTAAAGAGAAAGCTGCTACAGAAAATAGTATAAGCTTGTTTGTCATTTTATAGTTTATTAAGAGATTCCTGAATATTTTTTATGTTTTTATTTAAAAGTGCTTTGTACACCTCAAATCTTTCATCGGCTTCTTTATGCTCTGTTTTTCTGAAGTTTTTGAGATCATCCAGAAGTTTCAGTTCGTCCTGCATTTTTTGCACAATTTTTTCAAACCTTATTTTTTTATAATCATCGTTGGCGAAAAAATAACGTTTTCTTTCATCCATCTTGTTGACATCGACAATTAATTCAGCATTAAGAAGTAAATTAATACTCGTGGAAACCGAGCTTTTGCTAGCCGAAAAAACTTCGACAAATTCATCAAAAGTAATTCCCACCTTATCAAAATCGAAAATCAGGTAGGAATATATTTTTGAAGCCAGTGGTGGAAGATTGAGAACAGTACCGTAAAATTTTACAGCATCCTGAAAGATTTTCTCATCTATTTCCAGACTTTTTTTCATTATAGAAAAATTTTTGAACAAATTTAGAAATTAGTTCGGAACTAAACGAACAAACCCAATAGAGTTTATGAATAAATAGTTTCTTAAAGAATCAATGAAATTTGATTTAACCTTTTGCTTTTTTCTACATCAACACTTTTTCAAATGCTTTTCTTATGCCTCCCGCAAGATAAACTTCACCACAATAGGTGTAACCTTTAGATTCCAAAATTTTCAACATCGCAAGATTGTCATAGTTGGTATCAACTTTTATGCTTAAAACATTCTGTGACTTTGTAAAATCTTCAATATAATCGAAGAGTTTTTTTGCAAGTCCTTGTCCTGCAAATTTTTCAGAAACTGCTACTCTATGTACAACCACAAATTCTCCTGTGGTAAGCCATGCCCCTTCAATAGAGCTATAGGCTGGTTCATCATTAAAAATAAGTGCTACAAAAACAGCTACTTCCCCATCAACTGTAAGAACATGACCAAATCCTTTTTCCACGTCACTTTCAACAGTTTGCAGATTAGGATATCCGTTTTGCCATTGTTGGCTGCCGTCTTTTCTTCTCCTTTCAATAGATTGCTGTATGATTTCCCAGATGGGATTGATGTCTGAGGTTTCCGCTTTCCTGAAATGGATTTCGTTTTTTTGAGTCATAAGAGCTTTGTATTACAAACTTGAAAATTGGGAAATTGCACAATCAGTGCCAAAAAATACCCATTAAAATTTTATTAATAATTGATGCTTTAAGATTATTAAACACCAAAAAACCGAAAATTAACTCTCATTAATTTTCGGTCCGAAGTAGTAAAATTTAAAATTATGAAATTGTTTTTATTGATTTAAATTTTGTTGAAGATAAGCATCTATTACATCAAATGCTTTCTTCTCGTCATGTAAATCTACCATTACTTTCAAAGACGTTGCCGTCGGTGTTGTTGTAAAAGTAAGATAATTATTTTCTACCGCATTAGTGATCTGTGCATCGTCTAACTTTGATTTGATCAACTGTATTTCTGCAGGTTTATCACTTTCAAAAACTGATACTCTCGTGTTTCTTTCCATATAAAATCCATTTTGAGTATCTAAATATAGAAATTTTTTTTCAGAATTCCAAATCCTGATGTTTTAAATTTTATTAATGTTATTTTCAATTTTATCTAAAGCGATCTGAATTTCTTCTTTTGTAACATTCAAATGTGGTCTGAATCTGATTGACTGATCGCCGCATGCAAGAATGATTAAGTTATCGTTGTAAAGCTCACTTCTTAGTTGGTCTCTTTGTTCTCCTGACGGAAGATCTATTGCGCACATCAAACCTTTTCCTCTTGCGTTGGATAATTTTTCAGGATATTTCTGAGCTAAATTTTGCAAGCCTTCCAATAGATATTCTCCCACAATATTGGCATTTTCTAGAAGATTTTCTTTTTCGATCACTTCCATCACCAATTGGAAACGAAGCATATCAATAAAGTTACCGCCAAAAGTAGAATTGATTCTTGAGCTTTCTCTGAAAACATTATTCGGAATCTCATCAAACTTTTCTTTATTGGCTAAAACTCCGCAAACCTGAGTTTTTTTACCAAAAGAAATAATATCCGGTACAACACTTAAATGTTCAAAAGCCCACATTTTACCGGTAATTCCGATTCCTGTCTGTACTTCATCAAAAATTAAAAGAACTTCATGCTCGTCGCAGATATTTCTTAAACCAACAAAAAATTCGTCTCTGAAATGATTATCACCACCTTCAGCCTGAATTGGCTCTATGATGATGCAAGCTACCTTATCTGGATTTGAAAGAATAGCTTCTGTAATCTGAAGCAATGCTAAATTTTCGTTCTTGATTGTTTCTTCTAAATTTTCTTCAGTAATGGGAAAATGTAATTTAGGATTCAAAATTCTAGGCCATTCAAACATCGGGAAATACTGATATTTTCTTGGATCAGAAGTATTGGTTAAGCTTAAAGTATAACCGCTTCTTCCGTGAAATGCCTGTCTGAAATGGATACAGATTCCGGCTTCTACATCAAGACCTTTTTCGAAATTTTTTCTTGTTTTCCAGTCAAAACAAGCTTTCATTGCATTTTCAACACCTAAAGAACCGCCTTCAATAAAAAATGCATATTGTAATTCTTTTGGTAAAACTACCCTTTCAAAAACTTCAAGAAAATGAGCATACTCTTTAGAATAAACATCGGCCAAAGTAGGTTTGTTCACGGCCATTTTACCCAACCATTCAGATTTTTCAACCAGATAAGGGTGGTTGTAACCGATGGATGCTGAACCGAACATTGAAAACATATCAAGGAAATTTTTCCCTGAAACGGAATCATGAATCCAGGATCCGTGTGAGTTTTCGATATCCATTACAAAATCAAAACCGTCTGCCAGAACATGTTTTCCTACGGTCTCTTTAACTTTGTTTGACTGAATTTCTAATATATTGCCCATATTAATTTTAGAATTTTTAGTTTGTGTTGAGTTATTTTTGATGCGGAATTTTTCATAAAACTTTGTCAAAGATTTAAACTTTGACAAAGTGCGATGATTTATAAATCAAATTTAATTCCCTGAGCCAATGGAAGACTCGCCGTGTAATTGATGGTATTGGTTTGTCTTCTCATGTAGTATTTCCAGACATCAGAACCGGATTCTCTACCGCCTCCCGTTTCTTTTTCACCACCAAAAGCACCACCAATTTCAGCACCTGAAGTTCCGATATTAACGTTTGCAATACCGCAATCTGAACCTGCATGAGAAAGGAATAATTCTGCTTCTCTCAGATTCTGAGTCATAATTGCTGAAGATAAACCTTGCGGAACATCATTCTGAATTGCAATGGCTTCTTCTAAAGTTTTGTATTTAATTAAATATAAAATAGGTGCAAAAGTTTCGTGCTGTACGATTTCGTAAGAGTTTTCAACTTCAGCGATACATGGTTTTACGTAGCAACCGGATTCGTAATCTTTCCCTTCTAAAACGCCGCCTTCAACGATAAATTTACCACCTTCTTTTTTACATTTTTCAATCGCCAGTTCGTATTGATTTACAGCATCAACATCGATAAGCGGTCCAACATGCATATTTTCATCTAACGGATTTCCGATTTTTAATTGTCCGTAGGCTTTTGCCAAACGGTTTTTGACTTCATCATAAACAGATTCATGAATAATCAGTCTTCTTGTGGAAGTACATCTTTGCCCTGCAGTTCCTACAGCTCCGAAAACAGCTCCGATAATAGACATATCCAGATCTGCATCTTTGGAAATGATGATGGCATTATTTCCACCCAATTCTAAGATTGATTTACCGAATCTTTCAGCCACTTTAGAAGAAACCATTCTTCCTACTCTTGTAGAACCTGTGAATGAAACCAAGGAAATACGTTTGTCATCTACTAATTTTTGCCCAATCGTGTGATCTGCAACCATTACACTTGAAATTCCTTCTGGAAGATTGTTTTCCTTTAAAACTTCATTCATAATATTTTGGCAGGCAATCGCGCAAAGTGGTGTTTTTTCAGACGGTTTCCAGATCGTTACGTTTCCACAAATCCATGCTAAAGCGGTGTTCCAAGCCCAAACTGCTACCGGAAAGTTGAACGCGGTAATGATGCTCACAATTCCAAGCGGATGATATTGCTCGTACATTCTGTGTCCCGGTCTTTCGGAATGCATGGTGTATCCGTGAAGCTGTCGTGATAAACCAACAGCAAAATCACAGATGTCGATCATTTCCTGAACTTCACCCAAACCTTCCTGTAAAGATTTACCCATTTCGTAAGAAACGAGTTTACCTAAGTCGTCTTTATATTCTCTTAATTTTTGTCCTAACTGACGTACAATTTCACCTCTTTTTGGCGCAGGCATTGTTCTGAATTCTAAAAATGCCTGCTGAGCAGATTCTATTACTTTGTCGTAATCTTTCTCGTTTGATAATTTTACTTTCCCTATTAATCTTCCGTCTGCCGGAGAATAGCTTTCTATAGATTTTCCTGATGCAAAAAATTTCCCTCCTGTAGAAGTTCCTTTATTTTCATCTTTGATTCCTAAATTTTTTAATGATTTTTCAATTCCGAAATCTTTGATTTTTTTTGACATAAAAATGTAACTTTTCGTTTTGCCTAAGATAGAAAATATTATGAAACTGGGAAATTTTAATTTTTTTTAACCTATTTATTATTTGGAATCATTATAAACATGCTTATCTTTGTAGAGCAACATATATTAATTCGGAGATGGAAAATAAGGAAGTTATCAACGATCAGAATACAGAAAAAAGCACAAGATGGAAAAAGATGCTGAAGAAATTCGGGATCTGGGGAATTGTGTTTTTTACGGTAAAAGGTATCATTACTTCTACCCTAATTTATTTTTTAGGTAAAAATTTCTGGACTGTAATCAGCGGTTATTTTACAGGAGCTGCTGAATAAAAAAAGCAAAGAAATTATTCTCTGCTTTTTATTTTTGTATAAACTAAATCTTATTCTTTTTTCTTTCTCCCCGAATTGATTAGGCTCTGATTAAGAAGATATTCTATCTGTCCGTTCACGCTTCTGAACTCATCATTTGCCCATTTTTCGAGAAGTTTATAGGTAGTCTCATCTATCCTTATCACGAAAGATTTTTTGCTTTTGTTTTCGGGAGAGTTCTGAGCTTTCTCTGATTTCATTTTCTTGTTTTTCTAATTGCTAGCTTTTTTGTTTTAACGCAAAGTACGCAAAGATTTTTTTATAATCTGTCTGCTTTTT
Source organism: Chryseobacterium formosense (assembly GCF_900116415.1). Taxonomy (GTDB): domain Bacteria; phylum Bacteroidota; class Bacteroidia; order Flavobacteriales; family Weeksellaceae; genus Chryseobacterium; species Chryseobacterium formosense. The sequence goes on from NZ_FPAP01000001.1 coordinate 986,615, forward strand.
AAGTTCGCGAAGGCGTTTCACTCAGCAAAGAACGCTGTAATTTCAATAAAATTAATTTTTATAAATACAGTAAATTCTTTTTTTCTCAATCTTAGCCTTAATCTCAACCTTAATTATACAAAGTTCCTGCATTTAAAATAGGTTGTGCCGCTTTTTCACCGCAAAGAACAACCATTAAATTGCTTACCATTGCTGCTTTTCTTTCGTCATCCAATTCAACAATATTTTCTTCTGAAAGTTTCTTTAAAGCTAAATCTACCATTCCCACTGCACCTTCCACGATTTTTGTTCTTGCCGCTACAATAGCTGTTGCCTGCTGTCTCTGAAGCATCGCTCCGGCAATTTCTGAAGCATAGGCTAAGTGCGAAATTCTCGCTTCCTGAATGATAATTCCCGCTTTTGATAATCTGTCAGTTAATTCCTGTTCCAAAATAGAATTGATTTTATCACCGCCTTCTCTCAATGTAATCGGAGCATGGTCGTCTTCTAAATTATCGTAAGGAAAACTCATTGCCAAATGACGAACTGCCGCTTCACTTTGCATTTTTACAAAATCTGAATATCTTTCAACATCAAAAGCTGCTTTGTAAGTATCACCAACTTTCCAAACCATTACAACAGCAATTTCGATTGGATTACCCATTTTGTCATTCACTTTCAAAGTCTGTCCCTGCAAGTTTTCAGAACGTAAAGACATTTTTTGAGATGAATAGAGAGGATTAATAAAAAACAGTCCGTTGTCTTTTACTGTTCCTACATATCTTCCGAAAAAGTTGAGTACTCTTGAATGGTTTGGCTGAATAATCATTAAACCTTTCAATAAAAAACACATTAGAAAGAATGCAACAATTGAGATGATAATATAAGTTACGTCAACATTTTCTCCATCATTAATCCCTGTTACAAAAAGATACGCTGAAACTCCTAGTAAGATTAATGAGAGAATTAATGCCAAATAACCTGACATTGGTTTTAAAACTTTTTCCATGATTGTAATTTTTAAAGTGATATTATTTTGATATCATAAAGATATAGATAAGTTTTGAATGATGAATGATTTTTTTTTAAAATTATTTAATATTCTTAAGCACAAAAAAATCCCGAAAATTACTTTCGGGATTCTGTATTTATTTTCAGTTAAAAATTTATTTCTTTTTTAAAGCAACAAATTTAAAGTAAGATATTACTGATAAGGTAAACATGGTTGCGAGACCGATGTACACCCAAGCCGGAACCGGAACCGGATCTCCCGCTGCATAAGAGTGAAGTCCGCTCAGATAATAATTTACCCCAAAATAGGTCATTACCATTGAGCAGAAAGCAAACATTGTTGCTACGTGAAATGCCCATCTGCTTCTTAAGCCCGGAACTAATCTCATGTGTAAAACAAATGCATAGACCATGATTGAGATAAATGCCCAGGTTTCTTTCGGATCCCAGCTCCAGTATCTTCCCCAAGATTCGTTTGCCCAGATTCCGCCTAAGAAATTCCCTACCGTTAAAGCAAAAAGTCCGATAGTTAAAGACATTTCAGATACAATTGCCAATTCTTTTAAGGTAGAATCGTTATGTAATTTGAATTTATTTTTATCCGTAATAATATAGAATACCAATGAAATCACTGCAATAATCATTGATAGTGCAAAGAAGCCGTAACTCGATACAATAATAGCAACGTGAACAATTAGCCAATACGATTTCAGAACAGGAACTAATGGCGTAATCTGTGGATCAAGCGCTGAACCTCCATGAGCAAACCCCATCATAATGACTGCAACCATAAATCCTGCAGCAGGAATTAATGCGTTTGAAGTGTTTCCTTTTTTGATAAGTTTTACTATAGAATCAGATGTTTTTTTGTTGAAATTTGGCTTTCCGAATCCGAAATAGAACATTAAACCTGCCGAAATTCCGACCCATGAAATAAAGATAATAGCTTCATAACCATTACTCCAAGGAGCATGACCGGAAATGTACCATCTTGCAATCAATCCTAAGAAATGGCAGATATAGCCAACAATTCCGATATAAATAATTGCTTTGATGATTTTATTAAGAGTTTTATTAGGTTTAAACAATTCCACAAAACCTAAAATCAATAACAATCCACCCACCAAAGTATAGAAAATCAATAATTTAAAATTGATATCTGCTTTATTCATGAATACTTCCAGATTAACTTTTGATTCTGAAGGAACAACTGCTTTCCCCCATTTTTGTTGATAATCTGATAATTTTTTCAACTCAGCATCCGCTTTGCTCCAGTCTCCAGTTTTTTGTGCCTGAAGTGCTTCTGCGAAATAAGGTCCCATCACTTTCTGAGATTCCATATCGGGTTCCATTTTCTGGTCAAGCCAAGAATGCCAAGTATGATTCGGGTCATTTTTCACAGGAACAATTCTCATAAACTGTCCGCTGAAGAATTCGTTGAAGATCTGAACTCTTTCGTTTAGTTTAATAACTTGTTTGTCGTATTCAGATTGCTCTGCCGGTTTTTTACGGAATGCCGTATTGTATTCTGCATCTAAAATATAAGTAAGATTTCCGTTGGCATCAGAAGGGAAAAGATTCATTAAAGATGTGTAACCGTCTTCATCAGCTTTTGTTATTCTCAAAAGTTCTTTTCCGCCTTTTGCATCAACTTTAATCAACGGAACCATTGTCCAGCTTGGCGTGTCTGTGTTAATCGACAAAAACCATTGTTCAGCTGTTAAATATTTTCCGTCGGTTCCTTTAAATTTATCTTTTTTGTAAAGTTTTCTTAAAACATCTAAAGCCTGCGTGTTGATCGGAACGATTCTACCTTCATAATTCTGTACCAAAAGGTAGCCGAATTTATCTGCATGCTCTTTGGTGATCTTGTTTCTGGCAATAATTTCGTCAGGCGAAATCATTCTCATTTTTGAAAGCGGAGCTGCTAAAGAATTCTGTTGATTTCCTTGTGGCTGAACAGTTTGAGGAGCAGCTTCATGAGTATGACCATCTCCTTCTACATGTACATGTTCCCTGCTTCCGTCACTTGTTCCGTGCGTTTCAATTTTCTGAGCAGTTAATGTTAAACTTAAAAATAGTAAAACAACTGTTGCTGCTCTTTTCTGATTGATGTCTTTCAGCATTTTGTTAAGCTTCCAGAAGTGAGTTCCTTTCCAGAAAAATATTACAAACATCCCTCCAAATAAAAGTGCATAACCGATATATGAAATCAAAGTTCCCCAAAAATCATGATTTACAGACAATAAAGTTCCCATTCTGTCTGGTGTATAACTTGCCTGGAAGAAGCGGTATCCTTTATAATTAAGAACATTGTTCATATAGATTTTATATGGAGTCTGTTTTCCTTCGTCAATAATTTTAATATGACTTTCATAAGCACTCGGAGATGAACTTCCCGGATATGTTTCCATCACGAAATCATCAAGTTTAATTGCGAAAGGCGTTGTGTAAATTTTAGGACCAAAACCTACCATAATATTTAAACCATCCATTGTTACTTGTTTGTAAGCATTAGGATTTCCTCTTTCTACAGAAAGTTCTACGATTTGCTTTGTTTTAGGACCTTCAATTTCGATCGTCATTGCATCGGGAACATTCTGGTCTTTCTTTTTGTCTCCTTCGAAAGCCATTAATTTTCCTTTTCTCAGAGGTTCAGGAACAACCAATTTTAATTCATTAATGCTGTATAAACTTCTTAAAACCAAAGGTTGATATTGGTCTTTCGTCGTATTTCCTGTTGCCTGAGTGGCCATTGTCATGTAAGTTGCATCAACAGGAGTTTTAATGAACATTTGTCCGTTTTCTTTTTTGAATTCTACGGCTCCATCAATCGCTCTGTTGAAAGTTACCAAAGTTCCGTTGATCGATTTTGTTTCTCCGGATTTGATGTAAATATTCTGTCTTCCCGTTTCCGCGGTTGATACCAAATGAAGATATTCTTGCCCATTTGCATCAGCAACCAGACTGTCTTTTTTTCTTTGAACATAATCCATAGTTTTTACTTTGACAGGTTTTCCATGGAAATCGTAAGTCGCTTTGAAATCTTTGTGCAAAGGCGACATCAGATAAGGAACATCCTGATAATTTAAAACATCTCCTTTGTCTTCAATCTGAATTTTAAAGAATTGCTTATCAGTTACAATTTCGTTTGAAGTTTCACCTTCTCGGATGCTCATTTGCCCTTCAAAGCTGATGTATCTTGTAATTGCGCCCCCAATGAAAATAAAAACAAAGGCAAGGTGGAAAACCAAAACCGGCCATTTTTCTCTTTTCCAAAGACGGTATCTTCCGATATTTCCGATAAAGTTGATGATTAGGAGAAGCATAATGAGTTCAAACCATTTTGCTTCATAGATTAAGGCTTTTGCGGTCGGTGTTCCGTAATCGTTTTCAAGGAACGTCGCATAAGCCATGGAAAATGCGTAAACCAGCAATAGAACAGCCATTGTTCTGGTTGAAATAAGAATATCTTGGATCTTCTTCATGATTTTTTTACTTGACATGCAAAAATAAGGATGATAAACCGAAAGGAGGTTAAAAAAAGCTGTTTTTTGTCATTTAAAAAGGGATTTGGCTTATTTTGAAGCGTTCTTAATAAGCTTGTTTTTATTAAATAAAACATAAAATTTAAGCATAATTTCATTCATAAAATATCACATCAAAAAACAAACGTGTTTTCCTCTAAAAAATATTTAAAATCTAAAAAAAACATTAAATTTGCGCAGACTGACATTATGGAAAAGAAATCACAGAAAAATCAAACACAGACGCCTGAAATAGGCAAAATCTTATCAAAACCACGTATTTTTTTCGGATTGACATTCATTGTTTTTGCCGGAGTGCTTACGCTGTCTTTTATTTCTTATTTAATGAATTGGAAAGCAGATCAGAGCCAGGCCGGAACAATGCTTGATAAGACGATAAAATCATCCAACATCTTCGGAAAGCTTGGCGATTGGCTCGGAAATATTTTTATTTTCGAAAGCATTGGTGTCGCTTCTTTCATCATTGCTTTTCTTTTTGTGGTTTTCGGAACAATGATTTTAAAGAAAAAAATCTTTAAACCATGGATGACTTTCGGGCATTCTTTATTCTTTATCTGTTGGTTGCCGATTTTATTCGGAGCGATTACGAAAGGACAAGGTGTTTTAAGCGGAGTTTACGGTTACCAGATTATGGATTCTCTGGCTGCAATTATTGGAAGTGTTGGTCTTTGGGTTGTTTTAATTGTGAGTATTGCGCTTTATTTTATTCTGGAATTTAATCTTCGCCCGAGTTCAATCAAAGCGAAGCTTGATACCATCAACGAAAATACGATCGGAAAAGTAAAATCGATGATGCCAAACTCTGAGCAGAATTTTGATGCAGACCAGGAATTGGAAGATGAGATCAACGAAAATCCTTCTAATATTACAGTAACAGATTTATCTGAGACCGTGGAAATTCAAGCTCCAAAAAGAGAATCTCCGTTCAAGGAAACTAAAAAGGAAGCAGAAGTTGAAACCATCGTAACTCCGAATCAGACTTCTTTTGAAGACGAAAAAGTAGAAATTCCGCAAACAGTTAATTTAAATCTTGATACAAAACCAGTAATTCCCGCTGTAAAACCGGAAGATGCTTTTGAAGTTCATTCTAATTTTTCTGCACCTGCAACTGAAGATATTAAATTTAAAGTAGAAGTTGCTCCCGTAATTGATATTGTTGATGATTCAGAGAAACAATCTCAGGAATTGGTTGATAAGCATGGCTTGTATGACCATCGCTTAGATTTGGCAAAATTCCAAATGCCTACTTTGGATTTGCTGAAAGATTATGGAAATGAAGAAATTTCAATTAATAAAGAAGAATTAGAGGAAAATAAAAATAAAATTGTTGGTCTTTTAAAGAACTTCAACGTTGGAATTGCTGAAATTAAGGCGACGATCGGACCAACAGTTACTTTGTACGAAATTGTTCCCGAAGCAGGAATCAGAGTAGCGTCCATTAAAAAATTACAGGATGATATTGCGTTGAATCTTTCTGCTTTAGGAATCAGAATTATTGCACCAATGCCTGGAAAAGGAACAATTGGTATTGAAGTTCCGAGAAAAAATCCTACGATGGTTTCTATGAGATCGGTTATTGCTTCTCAGAAATTCCAGAATACCGATATGGATTTGCCTGTGGTTTTCGGTAAAACAATTTCCAACGAAGTATTTATGGCAGATTTGTCTAAAATGCCTCACCTTTTGATGGCCGGAGCAACAGGACAGGGAAAATCTGTCGGAATTAATGCAATCCTTACTTCCCTGCTTTACAAAAAACATCCAAGCGAACTGAAATTCGTCATGGTGGATCCTAAAAAAGTGGAACTTTCATTGTATTCAAAAATTGAAAGACATTATTTAGCAAAACTTCCGGATTCTGATGATGCCATTATTACGGATACCAATAAAGTAATCAACACCTTGAATTCTCTTTGCGTTGAAATGGATCAGCGTTATGATTTGCTTAAAAATGCGTTCTGTAAAAACCTTAAAGAATACAATAAAAAATTCGCAGAAAGAAAACTAAATCCTGAAAACGGACACCGTTACTTACCATACATCGTTTTGGTCGTTGACGAATTTGCAGATTTAATTATGACCGCAGGAAAAGAAGTTGAACTTCCGATTGCCAGATTGGCGCAGTTGGCAAGAGCAGTTGGAATTCATTTAATTGTTGCCACACAAAGACCTTCCGTAAATGTAATTACCGGTATGATTAAAGCAAATTTCCCTGCAAGAGCTGCGTTCAGAGTGATTTCAAGTGTGGATTCCAGAACGATTTTAGATTCTACGGGTGCAGATCAGTTGATTGGTAAAGGAGATATGCTTTACTTTAACGGAAATGAAATTTTAAGATTACAGTGTGCTTTTGTTGATACTCCCGAAGTTGAAAAGCTGGCTGAGTTTATCGGTGAACAAAAAGGGTATGCTTCTGCGTTCTTACTTCCTGAATTTGTTTCTGAAGAAGCTACAAGCACAGTCGGAGCGTTTGATCCCAATGAAAAAGATGCTTTGTTTGAAGAGGCAGCAAGAATTATTGTTTCAACACAACAAGGCTCTACTTCTATGCTTCAGAGACAATTGAAATTGGGTTACAACAGAGCCGGAAGAATTATGGATCAGCTTGAAGCAAGCGGTATCGTTGGTGGATTTAATGGAGCCAAAGCAAGAGAAGTTCTTATCAGTGATCTGCATTCTTTGGAACAGTTTTTAGAAGATTTGAAAAATTAATAACCAATTTAAAACAATAATAAAAGATGAAAATTGTAAAATTTATCAAGGGATTTTTTTTAGGTTCTTTCGCTTTAATGATGTCATCTTGTGCTTTGAAGTCAATTCCAAGTGACTATAATACGGTGAAATTGGATGTTGTAAACACAGAAAGTTTGGGAAACGGAACAGTTTTGGTTTATAACGGAGCTGGAATATTGCATTCTGCTGACAATACTGCAAGATTAAATGTTTGGGTTGACGGTAAATCACTAGGACAAATAAAAGCTCGAGAATACCTGATTGTCGATCTTAATAAAGGTGATCACGAGTTTAAAATTCTCCATATCGACATGGTGAATATGAGAAGTACTCATCAGATTAATGTTAATGAAAATACAAAAGTAATCAGATTAGAACCTACTATCACATCAAACAAAGCAACTGTTACAAATATTTTGCCTGATAATTTCGATAAATACAGGTATAGAATTGAGCAGAATAAATAGATAAGGTTTTTCACATCGATCATTTGGAATAGTTTTTGGAAGATCTGCGAAATTAAAATTAAAATTAAAAAAAAGCTGCGATTTTAACTTTCAGATGATATGAAGGTCTAAAGAATAGAAAAATTAGAAAAATAAAATGAAAAAAATAATTTCAAAAGTAGTTTTGGGGGTATTTGTAGTGGGAAGTATGAGTTTTGTAGAGGCTCAGAAAATTGATGCTAAAGCAAAGAAAATTTTAGATGATATTACAGCAAACTACAATTCTAAGAAAAACTCATATTTTAAATTTGCATTCGGAAGCGGAACGAACGGAGCTGTTTCTAAAACTGAACCGGGAATCTATTATTCTGCCGGAGACAAGTATAAGTTGAAGATCATGGAAACCGAGCAGATTTTTGACGGAAACAAAATCTACAACATCAATACCGAAGACATGGAAGTAACAGTGGCAAAACCTAATGCAAACACAGCTATGTTTTCTCCGATCAACTATCTTACTTCATACAGAAATGATTATAACGTTTCTTACAGCGGTAAAAAAACAGTAGATGGAGTAAGTGCAGATTTAATTAAACTGACTCCTGTAAAAGCAAACGGATTGAAGTATATTTATCTTTATGTAGATTCATCGAAAAAGCAGATGCTGAAACTGGAACAGTTCGGAAACAACAAAGACATTTCTGTAATTTCTATTAAAGAATATAAAGAAAATCAGCAATTAGATCCGAATATGTTTGTCTATGACAAGAATAAATACAAGAATTATCTGGTTACAGAATTATAATTCTAAATAAATATTAAAATTTAAAGTCACAAAGAAAACTTTGTGGCTTTTTCATTAATTTTGGCGAATGTTTAAAATATTAGACCGATATATCATCAAGACCTTTTTTGGTCCGTTTTTATTTATATTCAGTGTTCTGTTTTTTATATTTATTGTAAACATTATCTGGATTCAGCTGGGTCAGTTTATGGGTAAAGGTTTAACGACGTTACAGATCATGAAGCTCCTTTTTTATCTCGGGGTAAGTGTAGTAAGTATGGTTTTGCCTTTAACGATTCTCCTGGCGAGTATCATGTCTTTTGGTGAACTGGGAGAACGTTACGAACTTGCTGCAATGAAAGCTGCCGGAATTTCTTTAACGCGTGTGATGATGCCGCTTTTAGGTGTAACCACTGTTCTGGCTATCCTACTCTATTTCTTTTCGAATAATATTATTCCGGATTTTCAGAGAAAAGCAAAGAATATGCTTTTTAATATTGCACAGACTAAACCTGCACTGAATTTTACGCCGGGACAATTTATTGATCAGATCCCCGGTTTCATGGTGAAATTTGATAAAATTAAAGGAGAAGAAGGAAGAGATCTTGAAGGTATTTTTATTCATAAAAAAGCGAGTAATTTCGAAAATCAACAAACCATTGTTGCTGAGAAAGGAAAATTTGCCAATGCAAAAAACCCGAAATTCATGCAGCTGATTTTATACAATGGATATGTCATCGAAGACAGCCATGCCGGAAAATCAGATCTTGTCAGAGCAAAACAACCCGATCAGACAACAAAATTCGATACGCTAATTACCCATTTCGACATTAGTGAGCTTATTGATAAAGCTATCGAAAAAGAACAGATTACCGATGATTATCGTTTTGAAACTTTTACACAGCTCTTTAAAACCATTGATAAGGCAAAGAAAGACAACACCAAAACTGTAGACAATATCAGTAATGATCTCATTAGCCAAACCAATGCTGTCGTTACGTACATGGATAAAAATAAAACCAAAGCTCCGGTAAAATCACAGTACAAATTAGATTCTATAAAAGGAGATAAAAAGCTTCAGATTCTTAGTAATGCTTATTCAAGGCTTGATAATTTAAAGGCAAATTTAGATTCCAAAAATAAAGAGCTGGATCCGAGTATAAAATATTTCAGTAAAGTAGTTATTTATCAGCAGAGAATTCTTACTTATTCTTTTACCTGTATTATTTTCTTTATGATCGGGGCGAGTTTGGGATCAATTATCAGAAAAGGAGGAATGGGAGTTCCTGTAATTATTGCGATTGTGATTTTCATTGTTTTTTATGTCATTAACGTTGGTTTTGAAAACGTTGCATGGTCGGGAAAAATGAGTCCTTATCTTGCAGCATGGCTTCCGAATATCATCTTATTCCCTTTTGGAGTTTGGATGACTTACAAAGCTTTGACCGACTCTCAGTTGTTTGATTCTGAAAAGTACAAAGCATTCTTCAAACCCATTACACGGGTTTTTGTCAAACAGAAAGAACATAAACGTTATCAATAATATTAAATCCGAAATTTATTTTTCGGATTTTTTTATAAAGTTTGATTAAAAAATTACGATTTAATTCATATTCAAAGATTGTTTATCTTTTCTTGTTTTCATTATTTTCGCAGCAGATTTATTATAACTAAATGAAAAGAGCTTTAATTGCAATACTGATTTCCGGAACATTATTTACTTCTTGTGTTTCTACAAAAGTGAGCCGCAACAACAATTTTGACTATTCAGTTTTAAAAGCCGATAAAAATTATATTATAGAAACCGGGGACGGAAATAAAATAAGGGCTTTTAAATATTTAAACCAGGATGATCTCTCCTTATCCGGAAGTATCGAAGGAAAAGAAATTTCTATAGAAAAGAACCAGATCAAAAGAATTCTGAAACCAAGCACAGGCAAAACTTTAGGACTGGTTGTCGGAATCATTGGAGCCGCTGTAGTTATTCCTGCTTATGCAGGGAATCGTCCGGTTGGTCAATAAAGAATTGCACATTTTTTGATGCTCTCAAAAAAGCAAAATATTAATCAATGAAAAAACTCATTTTATTACCGGCTGTTGTTCTGTTATTTTCGTGTGAAAACAAAAAGAATGATTCAACAGAAGGAAAATCTTCAACCGATACTTTAAAAACGGTTTCAAATAAAGATTCTTTAGACAAAAACAATTCTCCGCAAACGGTTGATGAAATCAAAGCTGAATTTACTTTATTAAATAATCTATTAATTGCTAAAAAGCTCGATTCTACAAGCTTTGAGTATGAATGCAATGAAGTTTCGGGAAATGTTGTTTATTATACTTCAAACGGAGAATTGAAAAGCATTAAACATTTTCACGGTGACAGTCATTTTTCTTCTGTAGAAAATTATTATCTGAAAAACGGGAAGCCTTATTTTATTTTTAAAGATGATATGCTTTGGAATTTTGACGGCGGAACTCCCGAAAAACCGGAAACAAAAGATAATATTGAGCAACAAAGAATCTACATCGTAAACGATAAAGCAATAGAATGTCTGGAAAAAAAATATACCATTAGATCCAGCTCCAAAAACAATCCGAATCCTGATAATATTCAGAATGTTCCGAGTAAAAATTGTTCTTATTCAGAATTGCAGAAAACTTTTGAAGTTCTTTTGAAGAACAAGGATAAAAAAGGAAAATCCGACTGTATTCTATAAAAACAAAAAGAGGCTTCAATTGAAACCTCTTTTTTTATTTTCAAAAACCGAAAATTATACCTTCATAATTTCAGCTTCCTTCGTCTTCAAATGGTCGTCACAAGACTTCACATATTTATCGGTAAGCTCTTGAATAGTTGCTTCTACATTTTTTACTAAATCTTCAGAAACACCTTCTAATTTTTTAAGTTCTTTCAAACCGTTTTGTCTGGCATTTCTTACAACGATTTTTGTATCTTCAGTTTCTCCTTTAGCCTGTTTTGCCAATTCTTTTCTTCTGTCCTCTGTCAAAGGCGGTACATTAAGGATAATGTTTTCACCATTATTAGAAGGTGCAAATCCTAAATTAGAATTGATAATCGCTTTTTCGATAGCATTAATCGCAGTTCTGTCCCAAGGTTGAATAGAAATGGTCATTGCATCCGGAACAGAAACGTTCGCAACCTGGTTTAGAGGAGTTTGAGCACCGTAGTATTCCACCATCACATCCTGAACCATGCTTGTAGACGCACGTCCCGCTCTGATTCTTTGAAATGCGTGATCCAAATGCTTAATAGCCGCATCCATGTCTTGTTGTACAGATTCTACGATAAGATCTAATTCTTCCATTACTATAATAAAATTTGATATGTTACACATTTATTGAAGATTCAAGTTTAAGAAAAAAGTTTGTTCACTTACAAACTTTATCACCTTATCCCTCTTGGATCTTTTTCCTTTTTACTTGGTTCTTTTAAAGATCAACTAATGTTCCAATATTTTCTCCGTCTACGATCTTAAGAAGGTTTCCGTCTTTATTCATATCGAAAACGATGATTGGAAGTTTATTTTCGTGGCTTAAAGTAAAGGCAGTCATATCCATTACCTTAAGATCTTTTTCAAAAACTTCTTCGAAAGTTAAAGAGTTATATTTTACTGCATTTTCGTTTTTCTCAGGATCGCTGTCGTAGATTCCGTCTACTCTTGTTCCTTTAAGAATAACATCAGCTCCGATTTCGATCGCTCTTAGCGTTGCTGCAGTATCTGTTGTGAAATATGGGTTTCCCGTTCCGGCTCCGAAGATCACTACTCTGCCTTTTTCAAGATGTCTTACGGCTCTTCTTTTGATGAAAGGTTCAGCCACTTTATCCATCTCAATGGCAGATTGTAATCTGGTTTTGATTCCTGCATCTTCCAAAGCCCCCTGTAAAGCCATTCCGTTGATTACAGTTGCAAGCATTCCCATGTAGTCACCCTGCACTCTGTCCATCCCTTTTGCAGCTCCTGCTACTCCACGGAAAATATTTCCTCCTCCGATCACAATTGCGATTTCACAACCTCTGTCAACCACCTTTTTGATCTCTTGAGCATATTCCATCAGTCTGTCATTATCAATACCGTATTGTCTGTTCCCCATTAATGCCTCACCGCTCAGTTTCAGAAGGATTCTTTTATATTTCATCTTTAATTTTAATAATAGTTTTCAAGTATTAATCTCCCCGGAAATTAACTTTGCAAATATAATCATTATAAATATTGAAAAAAGAAAAATATTATACATAAAATAATCGTCGAAATATTTTGATAAGTAGCAAAAAGAATTATTTTTGCATTAATTAAATAATGATTTGAAGAAAGTTCTAATTTTTTCACTATTTCTTTCGGGAATTGTTTCATTTGCACAAACTGGAACAAACGTTTATTCTTTTTTAAATATTCCTGTCTCCGCAAGACAGGCTGCTTTAGGTGGTGATGCAATAACAATAAGAGATTATGACGTTTCTTTTGCGATTGCCAATCCTGCTTTGCTGAATAAAGATTCCGACAAACAGCTTTCAGTAAATGCTGCAACCTATCTTGCCGACTCCAAATTCGGAACCATTGCTTTTGCAAAGGATCTTGATAACGGTCATATGGTTACAGTGAATGCGCGATATTTAGGCTATGGAAATATTCCGAGAACCGACGAAAGCGGTTTTGAAATGGGAGAATTTTCTGCTTCAGATGTTGCTGTTGGAGCCGGTTACGCCTATCAGTTCGAAGAAGACTGGACGATTGGTGGTGGATTGAATTTTATTACTTCAAAAATTGATACCTACACTTCTTCCGCTTTATCGGGAACTGCAGGAATTACTTACCACAATAAACAAAGTAAAGAAGTTGCGTCTGTTGTTTTCAGAAACTTCGGATATCAGTTTAAATCTTTCAACGGAGAGCGGGAAAATCTTCCTTTCAGAATAGATTTGGGTTATACTAAAATATTAAAGAACTTCCCTCTTGCTGTAACGATTACAGCACACGATCTTCAACAATTTGATATTTCTGAAGAATATAATGTGAACGGACAAGAAGTAGGTTTCGGAAGAAAACTGGCCGATCACTTTTCAATCGGAGCTGAATTGTTTCCTGAAAAAGGATTCAATATCAGATTGGGTTACAACGTGAGACGCGGAAATGAACTTGTTGTTCAGGATCAGAGAAGTTTTACGGGGCTTTCGGGAGGATTTGGCATAAAAATTTCCAAGTTCCGTTTAGATTATGCTCATGTGAGGTATCATAATTCTTCTAATGTCAACCAAATTGGTATTTCTGTAGACTTAAGCGGTCACAGAGGAGAATAATTTCTTTTAAAATTTATAATTATTAGGGTAATACCTGAAACCTACTTGATTTTTTCAGAAAAATTCTTGAAATTTGTCGTATGAAAAAACCAGTAATCGCTATTGATGGCTATTCTTCTACAGGGAAAAGTTCTATCTCAAAAATTATTGCCGAAAAGCTTGGTATTGTACATTTAGATACCGGTGCATTATATCGTGGGATTACGTGGTTTGCTTTGCAGAACTGTGTGGATGATAAGGACGAAATCAATTTAGAAGAACTTTTCAAATCATTTCATCTTATCGAGCTTGAATTTAAAAAAGAGGAAGACGAGCTGGTTCTATTCTTAAATAAAATCAATGTTTCTAAAGAGATCCGTACTGCGGAAGTTTCTGATAACGTAAGTTTAATTGCCAAACAAAAAGAAGTGAGAGATTTTTTGCTTGAAGCACAAAGATCAATTGCAAGAAACGGCGGGGTAATTATGGATGGTAGAGACATCGGAACAGTTGTTTTACCTGATGCGGATTTTAAATTTTTCCTTACGGCAAGTATTGAAGAACGCACAAAACGCAGATACAACGAACTTTTATCAATGGGGTTTGAAGCCGATGAAAATCAGGTCAGAGAAAATCTTATCGAAAGAGACCGTATCGACAGTGAAAGAGAAATTTCACCATTGCGACAGGCAGAAGATGCCATTGTCATTGATAATACAAATCTGACAAAAAGTCAAACCATTGAAAGTATTTTGCAGCATCTTAAAAAAATTAACAATTTTTATTAGACAGAAACCTCGATTGGTATGTTAATTGTAACCTTTTAAAACGAAAACTAGTATTTATTAACTATTAAAAAAACAAAAAATGTCTAGAAAAGGAAATAATACAGCAGGTATTTTGGCAGGACTTTTAGCAGGTGCTGCAGCAGGTGTAATTTTAGGAATGCTTTATGCACCTGAAGAAGGAAAAGAAACAAGAAAAAAAATCAGAACAAAAGCGAACGATCTGAAAGATCAGGCTAAAAATAAATATGGTGAAGTATCTGAAAAAGTAAAAGATCAGTATGACAATATTTCTTCTACTTTCAAAGAAACTGCCAATAATGTAGCTCATACCGTGAAAGACGGATATGATAAATACAAAGATCAAATTGTTTCTAAGACTACCGATATGGTAAAAGATGTAGAATCCGGATTGAACGATCTTAAAAACTAATATTTAATTTATTTTAAATATAAAAAAGGAACTTTAGGTAAAAGAGTTCCTTTTTTTGTAACTTTTAAAAAAAATAAGGATGATTGAAACTATTAAAGAATATGCATCTAAAAGAATAGATTTGCTAAAAATTGAAGCCACCGAAAAATCTTCAATTTCCGCAGGTGTTATTGCCTATCTTGTTGTATTATTGGTAGCTTTTGGCTTTTTTATCATTCTTTTTAATTTCGGATTGGCGTTTCTGCTGGGAAAAGCACTTAATAATACCTCTTACGGATTTCTGATTGTAGCAGCATTTTATTTTGTTATCATGCTTTTAGTTGTTACCTTTAAGAAGAAAATCGTGCATATGGTCGCAAATAAAGTAATCGAATTTTTAAATCACTAAACTATGGGCAGAAATTACGAGAGTCTGGAAGAACTTAAAAGAAAAAAAAGACTTTTAAAAGGTGAAATTAAAGATTTGGAAGCACTTCTTACATTTAAAAACACCAAAGAAAGTCTCAGTGCGTTTACAAACGGTCTCAGTGACCAGTATTTGCAGGAGAAAGTAGATGAAGACGGCGAAGAAAAAACGGTTATCAGAAAAGATGTTATTGCAAAGCAACTCACTTCCGAAGTTAAAGATATGCTTTTGAGCAAAAATGCGGCAGTAGGTTTGGCAAGTTCTGCTTTCAGTGGAAATGCTGTAGACGGGCTTATCAAATTGGGGGTAACTGCTTTAGTTGCCAATTATGCCAAAAAAAATATGAAAAGTTCCAACTGGAAGAAAAAACTTTTGGGAGCAGCATTGATTTATGTGGCACCGATTGCTTTAAAATATGTCCGCAAAAAGTTGGAAAATTACCAAAAAACAAAAAGTCTATCCAGTATGGAGCAACTTATATGAGTTTTGGAGTTGGAGAGTGAATGCGTGTTTGAGTATGTTAATTACCCTTCCACTCTCCGACTCTACAGCTCTCAATCTTTGAAGAGCTGTCCCAAAATAATTCCGGCTGCCATAGAAACATTTAAGCTTTCTGTCGACTGCGATTTTCCGAATCTTGGAATGCTTATTTTTTTCTGAAGAAGATTTTCTGTTTCATCGCGCATTCCGTTTCCTTCGTTTCCTAAAATTAAATTGATTTTATTGGGTTTTTCAAATTGGTAGATATTTTCCCCTTCCATATCAGTCCCTACATTCAGGTTTTCGGTGTTTGAAAGATATTCAACCAAATCACAGTAGACGATATTTACTCTGGTAAAAGAACCCATCGTTGCCTGGATTACTTTAGGATTATAAAAATCTACGGTATCTTCGCTGCAGATAATCTGTTCAATTCCGAACCAGTCTGCCAAACGGATAATTGTTCCGAGATTTCCCGGATCCTGAATTCCATCCAGTACCAATTGAAAGTTTTTATCTTCAAATTGTGACTCTTTTAAAAGTTCACAAACAGCCAGAGAATCTTTAGGATTTCTCAGAAAACTGATTTTTTTAAGTTCATTTTCAGAGATGTGTGTGAATTGTACATCTTTGGACAGAAAATTGTTAGGTTCTGTAGAAAATATTTCTTTAATTTTAAAGTTAGAATTAGGAAGTTCAAGAATAGTTTTATTCCCTTCAACCAAAAACAAATTGTATTTTTGCCTGAACTTCTTTTTATCTAAAGATTGTAAAATTTTAATTGTATGAGCTGTAAGCATTATAAGAATTCTCCTCAAAAGTATTATAAAATTATTTCTTTTGCAACATTTGTAGGTTTACTTTATGCCTGCAGTACCACGAAGAAAGTTCCGGACGGTGAATATCTGCTTACCAAAAACAACTTCGAGTTTGAAGATAAAAAACAATTTTTCGATGAAGAACTGAAAGATTATGTGCAGCAAAAACCGAATAAAAAGCAATTGCTTTTCATGCCTTTGAGTCTTCTTTTATACAATGCGGCAAATCCTAAATATGATACGATTCTCAATGAATACATGACCTACCCGAGTGAAATGAGAAATCAGAAACTTCGGGATTCTCTTTTCATCAAATACAATATGCAAAGCAGTGTCGGGAAAAGTCTTTTCATGGACAGATTGTATCACAACTGGGGAACTCCGCCGGTTATTTTAGACCAGACAAGAACTGAAAAAAGTGCAGAGTCTATCGAAAAAAGAATGACTTACAGAGGTTTTTGGGATTCTGAAGTGAAATATGCACACAAACTTGATTCTGCGAATAAAAAAGCATCAGTACAATATTCAATAAAACACAATACTCCCACCAATATTAAAGAGTATTATTATAATATTACAGATCCGGGGATCAAAAGTCTTTTTGAGCAAAACATTAATGAAAGTCTTGTGCGAAAAGGACAGGTATTAGATCAGACCGTACTCGAAAAAGAAATTACCCGATTGAATGATCTGATGCGTAAAAGTGGATATTATAGATTCAACGCAGGAAATGATGAAGTAGGTTTCATCGCAGATTCATTGAAAAGCAGAAAAGAAGTGCCGCTTGTTTTGGAGATTCACAAAGATTCTGCCGACCGTCCATACAAAAGAGCAACTTTCGGAAATGTTGATATTGCCATTGTCAACAGAAACAGAGATTTCCCTAGGAGGACGGTAAAAGACAGCCTTAGAAGAATAAGATTCCACAAAGTAAACGATAACTATAAGACCTCTGCTTTGTGGAGAACGATTATTGTTGACAGTAAAGGAATTTATGACCAAAGTAAACTGGATCTTACCAAGAGAAATATTCTTGCAATGAACAACTTCAGTATTCTGAAAGCAAGAGATTCTCTGAGACAAGGCGGTGTAACAGCTCCCAACGACAGTATTGTTGATGTTTTATATGTACTTAAACCGCTTGATAAATATGATCTGAAAGTGGCTACAGATTTGAATTATTCTCAGTTTTTAAATTGGGGTATTTCTCCGTCTGTAGATTTAACCACTAGAAATGTTTTTGGCGGTGCAGAAAACCTTTCAACCAGTTTGGCAGGAACGATCGGACGTGTTGTAGACCCGAAAAATCTTGATAAAAGAATCTGGGCATCTGAAATTTCTGCGCAGGCATCCTTAAGTTTTCCTCGATTACTTCTTCCGTTCAATTATTATAAACTGATTCCTAAAAGATATACTCCTACTTCTTCGATCGTTTTAGGAGCTTCGGTGCAGAATAATATCGGCTTGGGAAGAACGAACTTCAATACAGGTTTAAATTATTTTGCCAACGTGAACGATCAGGTGTCTCATAGATTGACTTTATTTAATACCCTTTTCAGTTTAACAAAAAATAAAGACAGTTACTACGATTTCTTTGTAGGAGACGATAATATCAGACGTGCTGCATTCGCAGATTATTTTGCTTATAACCCACAGTTAGGACAACAATTCGAGGCTGGAGAATTTACCCGAGATGAAATTTCACAGAAAATCATCGAAGATCTTGATTATGTTGCAACTTTGGATGTAGAAAAAGCAGACAGGCTTTTGGACTTCACAGGAACACTTGTAAATAAAGACAGACAAACTCAGGACGTTCTGATCTCTTCCATGGTTTATAATTTTATTTATAATGAAATCGGGAAGAAAGATTATCCGAATGCTTTTTACTTTAACGGAAAAGTAGAATTGGCAGGAAATATACCGAGTCTTTTTAATCAGAAAAGAGAAGATAACAGTGGGATTCTGAGAAGTCCGGAACGTACAATTTTCGGAATTCCGTATGCACAGTTTGTGAAATTCGATTTTGATATAAGAAAATATTTCAGGTTTAATGGAAATCAATCTTTGGTACTGCGTCAGTTCATAGGTTTAGGCGTTCCGTACGGAAATTCATCGGCAATGCCTTTTGTAAGATCATATTTTAATGGTGGAGCGAATGACATTAGAGCCTGGGTTGCTTTCGGAGGTTTAGGTCCGGGGGGATCTCAGATTGACGAAAGAGTACGTACTTATCTGATGGGGAATGTAAAACTTACTACAAATATCGAATACAGAATTCCGTTTACTAATATGTATGAAGGAGCCCTTTTTACGGATATAGGAAACGTTTGGAATACGGAAAATAATGGCTTTGACGATCAGTTTAAATTCAATAAATTCATCAGAGAAATGGGGATTGGTAGCGGATTTGGCCTGAGAGTAAATGTTGCTTACATTACTTTAAGAGTAGATTTAGCCTACAAAATCTATGATCCGAACAAACCAGATGGTGAAAAATGGAGATTCAATGATATTAAACCCCTGAAGCCAACTCTGAATATCGCCTTCGGATATCCTTTCTAATCAGGAGAAATTCCCAAAGTAAAATATATAACAGCAGCCACTCTTGCGATAATTTCGCGGGATTGGTTTCTGTAATAGCTTTCAGGTTTTGTAACGTCTTGCGCATCAAAACCCAAAGCATTCATATTGTTGTTTCGTGCAAAAAATAAAGCTCTTAAGTTGTGAAATCCCTGCGAAACAATGATCACATTTTTTGTTTTGTATACATCTTTACAGCGTAAAATACTCTTGTAAGTATTAAAACCTTCAGGGTCTTCAATAATGATTTCTTCAGGCACACCTTCCTGATAAATAAGGTAATTTTTCATTGCGGCAGGTTCGTTATAACCTTTACTTTTTTCTCCGCTTACGATGATTTTTTTAATTTTCCCGTGATGATACAATAAAGCTGTTGCATCCATTCTTTTGGTAAAGTAAGGATTGGAAAGTCCGGAACGCATTCTTGGAGAAGTTCCTAAAACTAAAGCTACTTCACGCGGCGGAATCTTTGAGATTTTGGTATAAGTTCTTCCGTTGGTCAATCCGAAAACCCACGCATTAGATAAGCAGATCAGAAGAAAAACAATTTCTGCTGACCCGAAAATAAATTTAAATATGTTTCGGATGATTCTCAATTAAAATCAAAGTTAAGTTTTATTTTCTTTGTTTTAGCAATCGACATGCATGCTAAAATTTTTCCGTTGGCTTCTTCTTTTTCTGTTAAATATTCATTTTCGAGTAATTCTACTTCACCTTCTTCAAGAGTACATTCACAACTGCCACAAATTCCTGATTTACAGGAATACGGTACCGGAAAACCTTTTAACAACAGCTGTTGCAGAATTTTTTCTCTGTTATCGTCAAGCTGAGTCTGATATTCTTTTCCAAACATTTTAAAATCAATGCCAACATCAGTAATCAGCGGAAACTCTTTTTCTATCGGATAAATATCATCATTAAATTCTTCAAACAATTCAAAATGGATGTTTTTTTTCGGAATTCCGTGATGATAACAGGCATTTGCCAAAGCTTTGATCATCTCTCCTTTTCCGCAGATCAAAACATCATCTACAGCATCCCAAATTGTCGATTCTTCATCGGTATCATCCAGATGCAGAATCTGATTGATAATTAAACTTAATTTTTTTTCATCCAGTCTTCCGTAAAAGAAAGAATTGGCAGTTTTTTCCTGAGAATAAAAATAAAAAATCTGCAGTCTGTCTCCATGCATTCTTGCAAGATTATCCAAAGCATCTCTGTAAATTAAATCTTCAGAACTTTTATTTCCAAAAAACAAAAACAATCTTGTTCGTGGTTCGTTATGAAGAATATTTTTAAAATGACTTAAAATCGGCGTAATTCCAATACCTGCAGCAAAACCTATAATCGTTCTGAACTCACTTGGTTTTGAAACCAACGTAAATCTTCCGCTTGGTTCACTTACCCAAAGTTCATCACCAATATTATAGTTTGCATACAATTCTGAGGTGGCTCCGTTCTCAGAATTAACTTTAATTCCGAGACATATCTTTTTCTCGTACGGAGCAGATGTCATTGAGTAATCATGGATAATTTCCTTACCATGAGACTGAAATTTCACACTGACAAACTGTCCCGCCTCAAATTCGAAATTTCCCTTCAAATCCTCAGGAATTTCAAGCTCAAGAGAAAAAGTATTTTTGGTCAGGTTCTCTTTTTTAGCTATTTTTAACCGATGAAACTTTATCAGTTTCCCTTTGTAGATGTGTTCTTCCATACTGCAAATCAAAAATAGAGAAAAATAATTTATGAAAAAGATAATTTTATCCACTCTTTTAGTTGCAATGCTTGCAAGCTGTAAAAAAGAAGCTGAAAAAACAGAAGAGAACATCAGTTCGGTAGATTCTACAGAAATTGATGTTCCGGAACCTGTAGCTGCAAATAATTCTATAAAATATTTATCGGTACAGCAAGCTTCAGATTATCTGCAGAAAAAAAATGATACGCTGTATGTAACCAATTTCTTTGCAACCTGGTGTGGACCATGCGTTAGAGAAATTCCTCATTTTAAAGAGAAAATTGAAGAACTGAAAGACAAGCCTGTAAAAATTACATTTGTCAGCTTAGACCAAAAGGCAATCTGGAATACAGAAGTCCCTCGTTTTACACAAGAACACGGAATTCAGAATCACACCGTTCTTTTAGACGGACAATTGCTCGATCAGAATTTTTTCGCTTCTAATTTTAAACAATGGGACGGTGGAGCTATTCCTTTCACATTTATGAGAAAAGGGGATAAAACCGATGAAACTTTGGGAATGATGAGTAAAGAACAGCTTAATGAGAAGATTAATTATCTTTTAAAATAAACTGCAGACTTCAATAATGTCTACAAAATTTAAAATCCTGTGTTTTCTTTTACTGATCGCCATTATTTTAACAGCGATTATTAATCTGAACACAGGATTTTTAAGTTTGAATTTTCAGGATTTTTTTGCAGAATCATCCAACAGCCAGATTGCTGAAATCCGTATAAATCGTGTTCTAGTAATGCTTTTAGCAGGAATTTCAATTCCGACCTCCGGTTTTCTGATGCAGGAATATTTTCAGAATCCTTTAGCCGGACCCGATATTCTCGGAATTACTTCTGTGGCAAGTTTGTCGGTAGCTTTTTATATTTTTTTTTCTTATAATGTTGATCTTCCTGAATTTCTTCAAAATAGCTTTCTCAGTTTGTCATCAATTATCGGAAGCTTAGTTTTGATGTTGGTTTTATTATCGATGTCGAATAAATTTCAGGATAAATCTTATTTAATCATTTTTGGTTTTCTTGTCTCGGCTTTTGCAGGAGCAATTGTTTCTTTGCTTCAGTTTTATGCTGAAAATCAAAGTCTGAAAAACTATATTTTATGGTCTTTTGGGGCGAATAATATGGTGACGAGAAACCAAGTTTATGTATTGTCAATTTTAGTTTTAATCGGATTATTTATCTGTTTTAAAAGTATAAAACCTCTAATCGGAAATTCATTGGGAACATCTTATGCACAAAGTTTGGGAGTTAATCTAAATCAGCTGAAGATATTCATAATTGTAGCTTCTTCCCTTCTTTCAGCTTCAGTGACGGCATTTTTAGGACCTATTTTATTCATTGGAATTATTGTTCCGCATTTTTGCAGGTTGATTTATAATCCTGCAAAACTTTGGCAACAATGGATTCTGAATATGTTTTTGGGAATGTTGATTATGTTGCTTTTTTCCATCATCGCAGAAAAAACACAAATTCCATTGAATGTGATAAGCTCAGTTTTTGGAATTCCTGTAATTTTGATGATGCTTTTGAAACATAATAAAGTCTAACTTTTTGTTGGTTTTTTCGCAAAGGCACAAAGATTTTTTTTATATGTTTACGTTTTAAGACGCAAGGATTTTATCTTTGATAAAATTTAGTCTTGTAAAGTTATTGCTGAATTAATTTTGATACAACACTTGCTGAAAATCTTTGATTTTCTTGCGCCTTAGAACAGATTGAAGATTAAAACATTTGCGCTTTTGCGACAAACCAACAAAGGGCAAAATAAAAATAGAACACAAATGACAGAAAACGAATTATCAAAGGTTGTCTTTGAGACAGGATTAAAAATACATAAAAAACTTGGAGCAGGGTTATTTGAACATGTTTATGAAGAATGTATGTTTATGAATTGACAAAAGCTGGGCTCTTCGTTGAAAAACAAAAACTTCTTCCAATTATCTATGAAGAATTAAAAATTGAAAATGCTTTCAGATTAGACATGATTGTTGAGAACAAATTAATTTTAGAAATAAAAACAGTTGATTATATTAATTCAACACATAAAGCCCAACTTTTAACTTATTTGAAAATGACAAATTGTAAATTAGGATTATTAATCAATTTTCAAAATGATCTTTTCAAAAATGGAGTTACAAGAATTGTAAACTTTATATAAATAATCAGCATTAAAATTTGACAAAGTCAAATTCCTTGCACCTTAAAAACAGTATGTTTGTAAAATAAACTTTGCGCCTTTGCGAAAAACCCAACAAAAATGCACCTACAGATCAACCAAGCAAACATCGGCTACAACAAAACTTTAATTTCAAATGCAAACGCACATTTGAATTTAGGAGAAGTATGCTTACTGATTGGTAACAACGGTGTCGGGAAAACCACTTTAATTAAATCTATTTTACATCAGATTCCAATTTTAAGCGGAGAAATTTCTATTAATCATAAAAAAGTGCAACATCTTTCCGTTAAAGAAATTGCTGCATATATTGCTGTTGTTTTTTCAAAGTCTATTATTCCACAGAATTATACGGTAGAAGATCTGATTTCGTTGGGAAAATATATTTATTATCCGTTTTATTTTGAACTTAAAAAAGAAGATAGAGAAGAAGTTTTACATATTATCGAAGAACTTGATTTAGTTCAGTATAAAAATACTTTGCTTAAAAATCTTTCAGATGGAAACCTGCAAAAAGCCTTTATTGGAAGAGCTCTAACGCAGAACTCACCTATCATTATTCTGGACGAACCCACAACCCATTTAGATGAAAAAAATAAAATTATTATTTTAAAAACGCTTCGAAAATTAGCACAGGAACAGAATAAGTTGATCCTATTTTCATCTCACGATTGGCGTTTAGCTAAAGAGTTTGCTGATAAATTATGGTATGTAAAAGACAATCAATTATACTCCGGAATTGTAGAGGATATTTTGCTGCAACATGAAGAACTGACGAATGCGTCTTTGTTTCAAATTAATGAAAATTTTGTTGCTCCAAAAATTATTGCACCTGATTTTTATAAAGAAATGTTGTACTCTTTACTTCAAAAAAACTTTCAAAAAGATCTTTCTTCCTTAAATTTTGAATTTCAAGATAAGTTTTGGTTAATTTCCAACGAATCTGTAAAAAAAGAATGCGAATCCTTTGAAGAAATGGTTAATTTCGTGAAAACCATTTATTAATACTTGTTTTTCATTACAAACTTCACATACTATGCATGCATAGTATTATGCAAATCATATAATTTAATTATCTTATTATCAGTTTGTTAACGAATTTTAACGTTAATAAATACTATGCATGCATAATATTTGCTATATTTGAGTAAAACCATTTGAGCAAAATAACATGGATAACAATAAGGAAAAAACAGAAAATATTGATCTTATTCTGAAACAGACCTGGATTTCTGTACAAAAAATGTACTCAGATCTTGCTCAGGAATATGATTCTACTGCTGTACAGGCACTTACCCTTTTAAAAATTGATCCCAAAGAAGGCACAAGAAGTACAAATCTTGGCCCTAAAATGGCCATTGAACCAACTTCTTTAACGAGAATTATTAAACTTCTGGAAGATAACGGTTATATCTATAAAGAAAAAACGACTACCGACAAACGTGAAGTGATTATTAAATTGACCGATAAAGGTTTGAATTCCAGAAACATGTCTAAAGAAGTTGTTGTAAACTTCAACAAAAAAGTAATGGAGAAAATTACTCCCGAAAAATTAGAAATTTTCAAAGAAGTAATGTCCGAAATCATGAAAATTTCAAACGATCTCAACAACAGAAAATAAAATAAATAAAATATGAACAGAAGAATCAAACACGTTACAGTTCTTGGTTCAGGAATTATGGGGAGCGGTATTGCGGCTCACTTCGCTAATATTGGCGTAGAAGTTTCGCTTTTAGATATCGTCCCTTTTGATTTAACTGAAGCAGAACAGAAAAAAGGTTTGACCAAAGATGACAAAGCGGTAAGAAACAGAATCGCTTCCGAAAACTTTGAAAAACTGAAAAAAGCAAGCCCGGCTCTACTCTATTCTCCTAAATTCGCAGATAGAATTAAAGTTGGAAATTTTGATGATGATTTACCAAAAATAAAAAACACAGACTGGATTATTGAAGTGGTAGTTGAAAAACTAGACATCAAAAAATCAGTTTACGAAAAAATCGAACAGTTCAGAAAGCCGGGAACTTTAGTTTCTTCAAACACTTCCGGTATTCCAATTAACATGTTGGTGGAAGGAAGAAGCGATGATTTCAAACATTATTTTGCAGGAACGCACTTTTTTAATCCTGTAAGATATCTTCCTCTTTTAGAAATTATTCCTACAAACGATACAAATTCGGAAATTATTGATTTCTACATGAATTATGGAGCAAAATTCTTAGGTAAAACAACCGTTTTAGCTAAAGATACTCCTGCGTTTATTGCGAACAGAATCGGGGTTTTCTCAATGATGGATTTGCTTCATAACGTTCAAAAATTAGGTTTAACCGTTTCTGAAGTTGATAAATTGACAGGTCCTGTTATTGGTCGTCCAAAATCTGCTACGTTCAGAACAGCTGATGTTGTTGGTCTAGATACGTTGGTAATGGTTGCAAATGGAGTCCGTAACAGTGGTGTTGAAGCGAATAATTTCAATGATGTTTTTGCACTTCCTGAGTACATCCAGAAAATGGTTGATAATAAATGGTTAGGTTCAAAAACAGAACAAGGTTTCTACAAAAAAGTGAAAAATGCAGAAGGAAAATCTGAAATTCACGGATTAAATCTTGATACTTTAGAATACGAACTTCAAGGAAAATCTTCTTTCCCGACATTAGAATTAACTAAAAATATTGATAAGCCAATTGACAGATTTAAAGTATTAATTGGTGGAAAAGATAAAGCCGGAGAACTTTACAGAAAATCTTTAGGGGCGTTATTTGCTTATGTTTCGCATAAAGTTCCAGAAATTTCTGATGAAGTTTATAAGATTGATGATGCGATGAGAGCAGGTTTCGGATGGGAAAACGGTCCGTTTGAAATCTGGGATGCCGTTGGTGTTCAAAAAGGTATTGAATTGGCTAAAGATGCGGGTTATGAAGTTTCAGACTGGGTTAAAAATGTAGAGACTTTCTATAAAGTAAATGATGAAGGACAAAGTATTTATGTTGATAAAAACTCAGGAGAATACAACAAAATTCCGGGTCAGGAAGCTTTTATTATTTTAGATAATATCAGAAAAAACAAAACGCTTTGGAGTAATTCCGGTGCATCGATTGAAGATCTTGGCGACGGAATTATCAACTTCGAAATCCGTTCTAAAATGAATTCTCTTGGAGGAGAAGTTCTGGATGGATTGAACAGAGCGATCGATTTAGCTGAAAAAGAATATGACGGTTTAGTTATCGGAAATCAAGGGACAAATTTCTCTGTTGGAGCGAATTTAGCGATGATTTTAATGATGGCTATCGAACAGGATTGGGATGATTTGAATATGGCAATCGCTTATTTCCAAAAATCGATGATGCGAGTGCGTTACTCTTCTATTCCTGTGGTGGTTGCTCCTCACGGAATGACGCTTGGCGGTGGTTGTGAAATGACCATGCATGCTGACAGAGTGGTTGCAGCAGCAGAAACTTATATCGGATTGGTTGAAACCGGAGTGGGTGTAATTCCCGGCGGTGGCGGAACGAAAGAATTGACATTGAGAACCTCAAGAGAATTCCACAGTGATGATGTTAAAAACAACAGACTTCGTGAAGCTTTCATGAATATCGCGATGGGTAAAGTAGCAACTTCTGCTTATGAAGCCTACGATATGGGAATTCTTGAAAAAGGAAAAGATATCGTTGCTGTTGATAAAAGAACACAGATTAAAACAGCAAAAATGCTGGCAATAAGTTTAGCAGAACACGGATACACTCAACCTATCGAACAAAAAGTAAAAGTTTTGGGTAAAGATGCATTGGGAATGTTCTACGTTGGAACTGACCAGATGTTGACCGGAAACTTCATCTCTGCACACGACAAAAAAATTGCAGATAAGTTAGCCAACGTTATGGTTGGAGGAAACCTTTCTGAACCGACTGTCGTTACTGAACAGTATTTATTGAATCTTGAAAGAGAAACATTCTTGCAGCTTTGTGGCGAAAGAAAAACGTTGGAGAGAATTCAGTATATGTTACAGAATGGTAAACCTTTGAGAAATTAATAGGGAGCTCCGTAGGAGCGAACTGTTAATAGCAGAATAATTTTAGAATGCATTGAGCCTCGTAGAGGCGACCTGTTAGTTTTTATGGCAAACACATACACACAGATTTATATTCAAATTGTTTTCGCCGTTAAAGGAAAACAAAACCTGATTTCAAAAGAAAACAGAGAGGAATTACATAAATTTATTACAGGTATTGTTTCCAATAGAAATCAAAAATTATTTGCAGTTTTTGCAATGCCGGATCACGTTCATATTCTTATGAGTATGAGTCCAACCATTTCGATTTCAGACTTAGTAAGAGATATTAAAGCGGGTTCGTCAAAATTCATTAATGAAAAAGGATGGACAAACGCAAAATTCAACTGGCAGGAAGGATACGGAGCTTTCTCCTATTC
The DNA here is from genome assembly GCF_900116415.1 of Chryseobacterium formosense. Lineage (GTDB taxonomy): Bacteria > Bacteroidota > Bacteroidia > Flavobacteriales > Weeksellaceae > Chryseobacterium > Chryseobacterium formosense. The sequence continues at coordinate 1,014,268 of NZ_FPAP01000001.1, forward strand.
CAAAAGCAGTGTAGATTCTGTTGTTAAATATATTTCAAACCAAGAAGAACATCATAAAAAGAAAACATTTAAAGAAGAATATTTGGATTTTATGAAAAAATTTGAGATTGAATATGATCCAAAATATGTATTTGAATGGATTGAAAATTAACAGGTCGCTCCTACGGAGCTCCATAAAGCAAAGCAAAAACAAATAGCTATGAACAGTTTTACCTCTACGAGGCAAAAACTCTCAGAAAATAATATTAATCAATAAAAAAATATGAAAACAGCATATATAGTAAAGGGGTTCAGAACTGCCGTTGGAAAAGCTCCAAAAGGAAGTTTAAGATTCACGAGACCCGATGTAATGGCGGCAACTGTAATTGAAAAATTAATGGCTGAACTTCCGCAATTAGACAAAAACAGAATCGATGACCTTATCGTAGGAAATGCAATGCCGGAAGCTGAACAAGGCTTGAACGTTGCCCGTTTGATCTCTTTAATGGGATTGAATACAGACAAGGTTCCCGGAGTTACGGTGAATAGATATTGTGCATCAGGAAGTGAAGCGATTGCGATTGCGTCTGCAAAAATTCAGGCAGGAATGGCTGATTGTATCATTGCAGGAGGTACAGAATCAATGTCTTACATTCCTATGGGTGGTTACAAGCCGGTTCCAGAAACTGAAATTGCAAAAACAAACCCTGATTATTATTGGGGAATGGGCTACACTGCTGAAGAAGTTGCAAAACAATACAATATCACAAGAGAAGAACAGGATCAGTTCGCTTTTGAATCTCATATGAAAGCTTTAAAAGCTAATGCAGAAGGCAAATTTGCCAATCAGATTGTTCCGCTTCCTGTTGAATATAATTTCCTGGATGAAAACCAGAAAGTGCAGACTAAAAAGTTTGATTTTTCAGTGGATGAAGGTCCGAGAGCAGATACTTCTTTACAGGGTTTGGCTAAATTAAGACCAGTTTTCGCCAACGGAGGAAGCGTAACTGCCGGAAACTCTTCTCAAATGAGTGACGGAGCAGCTTTTGTGATGGTGATGAGCGAAGAAATGGTCAAAGAATTAGGATTAGAACCTGAAGCAAGATTAGTAGCTTATGCAGCTGCCGGACTTGAGCCAAGAATCATGGGAATGGGACCAATTTACGCTATTCCAAAGGCTTTAAAACAGGCAGGATTAGAACTTAAGGATATTGAATTAATTGAATTAAACGAAGCATTCGCCTCTCAATCTGTTGCCATCAAAAAAGAATTAGGGTTAAATCCTGATATTTTGAACGTAAACGGCGGTGCCATCGCTCTTGGTCACCCTCTTGGATGTACAGGAACAAAATTAACGGTTCAACTTCTTGACGAAATGAGAAAACGCGGAAACAAATATGGAATGGTTTCAATGTGCGTAGGAACAGGTCAAGGCGCAGCTTCAATCTTTGAATTATTATAATTAAAAAAACAAAAACAATGAGTGATACACTTAATAAAACATTAAAAGGCGGTGAATTTTTAATTAAAGAAATTCCAGCTAATGAAATATTTTCTTTGGAAGAACTTTCTGAAGAGCAAAAAATGCTTCGTGATTCTGCGAAAGAATTCATTGATAGAGAAGTTGTTCCGCAACACGATCGTTTTGAGAAAAAAGACTATGCATTGACAGAAGAAACAATGCGTAAATTAGGAGAAATGGGATTATTAGGAATTACCGTTCCTGAAGAATATGGCGGTCTTGGAATGGGATTCGTTAGTACGATGTTGGCTTGCGATTACGTTTCGGGTGGAAACGGTTCATTAGCAACAGCTTACGGAGCACACACCGGAATCGGAACGCTTCCAACGCTACTTTACGGAAGTGAAGAATTGAAAAAGAAATATCTTCCGGATTTAGCTACAGGAACAAAATTCGGAGCGTATTGTTTGACAGAACCGGATGCTGGTTCGGACGCCAATTCAGGGAAAACAAGAGCAAAATTGTCTGAAGACGGAAAACATTACATCATCAACGGGCAAAAAATGTGGATTTCCAATGCTGGTTTTGCGGATACGTTCACTTTGTTCGCTAAAATTGATGATGATAAAAACATCACTGGTTTTGTAATCAACCGCTCAGAACTGGAAGATCCAAACAGTTTGACTTTTGGTGAGGAAGAACATAAATTAGGAATCCGTTCCTCTTCTACTCGTCAGGTTTTCTTCAATGATATGAAGGTTCCTGTAGAGAATATGCTGGGTGAAAGAAATAACGGTTTCAAGATCGCTTTGAATGCTTTGAATGTTGGTAGAATTAAATTAGCTGCTGCAAACCTTGACGGACAAAGAAGAATTTTGAACCACTCTATTCAATATTCAAATGAGAGAAAACAGTTTGGTGTCTCTATTTCAACTTTCGGAGCAATCAGAAAGAAAATTGCAGAAATGTCAACGGGAGTTTTCGTAAGTGAAGCGGGATCTTACCGTTTAGCAAAAAATGTTGAGGATAAAATTGCAGAATTGATTGCAGGAGGAATGGATCATCAACAAGCTGAATTAAAAGGTGTTGAAGAATTTGCAGTGGAAGCTTCCATTCTTAAAGTTTTCGTATCTGATCTTACTCAAAATACAGCAGACGAAGGAATCCAGATCTATGGAGGAATGGGATTCTCAGAAGATACTCCAATGGAATCTGCATGGAGAGATGCCAGAATCGGTAGAATTTATGAAGGAACCAACGAAATCAACAGATTGTTGGCTGTCGGAATGTTGATTAAGAGAGCAATGAAAGGAGAATTGGATTTATTATCTCCGGCAATGGCGATCAGTAAAGAATTGATGGGAATCCCATCTTTCGAAGTTCCTGATTATTCTGCATTCATGAGTGAAGAAAAAGCAATCATCGCTAATCTTAAGAAAGTATTCTTAATGGTTTCCGGAGCTGCTCTTCAAAAATATATGATGGATATTGAAAAACAACAACATTTATTATTAAATGCATCTGAAATTCTTAACCAGATTTACATGGCAGAATCGACAATCTTAAGAGCTGAAAAACACTTCTCGGCTGATTCTGTGGAAGCTGCAATGGCTCAGTTAAACCTTTATAAAGCTGTTGAAAAAATTATAGTTGCAGCAAAAGAAGGAATCATTTCTTTTGCGGAAGGTGACGAACAGAGAATGATGCTTTCAGGATTAAGAAGATTTACAAAATATACAAATCATCCAAATGTAGTGGCTTTAACTGAAAAAGTGGCTGCTCATTATATTGGAAAAGGGGCTTATTAGTCTTTTATATATAAATTTGATTTTAAAGCGTCTCATTTTGAGACGTTTTTTATTTTAATACAAAGAAATTTAATTTAAAGTGTAATAAAAACTCATTTTGAATTGTCTTATAATAATCAGATAATAAAAAAGTTTAATTTTTAATTAAACTTTTAGATGTTTAAAATAAATATTATGAAAATTTACATTGTTGCACTTATACTGTCTTCAGCATCTTTTTCAGCACAGATTTCTCCCAGAAAACCTTTGATAATTGATTCTACCAAGCTTCCGAAAATTGAAAAATCAATTATCAAAACACCTTCGGATGTTTCAAAGTTTGACACGGCTATTGCTAAATTATACAAAATGCCGGTAGCTAAACCAAAAAATCTTGAACTTTACTCAAGTTTAAAAGCTCCGAAAAAAGACTCTACATTGCATAAAATACCAAATATTCTGGATGCAGCAAAACGACATAAACTGGCATTGAAATAGCAACTGTTGAAGAGGAAAATTGTTGATAAATTTTATGTAAAATCGTTGAGTTTATCTCAGACGTTTTATATTTTTGTATTCTATTTTTCAAAAAAGAATGACAAAAGAAGAATTGCTGAATAAAGCCATCAAAATTGCTGATAAAGCACATAAAGGGCAAAAAGATAAATATCACGCTCCGTACATTGCTCATGTGATGCGTGTAATGGAATATGGCAAAACAATGGACGAAAAAATAGTGGGAGTTTTGCATGATGTCGTTGAAGATCATCCTGAAGAATTCAGTTTTGAATATCTACGATCTGAAGGTTTTCCTGAATACATTCTTTTCGCAGTGAGCTGTCTTACTAAATTTGATCCGGAAGAAAATTACGATGATTTCGTTAAAAGAACAGAAAGATCACCTCTTGCTGTGGCCGTAAAGCTGAACGATCTTCGTGATAACATGGATTTGAGAAGAGTAAACCGGGAATTAACTCAAAAAGACATTCACCGATTTAATAAGTATCTGAAAGCTTACCGATATTTATCCGAGAAATATTAAATTAATCGGCGCCCGGGAAATGATACGTTTTGGTATCGTTATCGGTGTCGTCGATGTTGATATTCAGAGCTAGATATACAAAATGAACATTTTTGTTACCTTTCGCTTCAAATTCTCGCTGCCAAAGATAACCGCCCAAAACTCCGAAGTTTTCGTCAATCTGATATCCGAAACCCCCATAAACCCTGTTTCTTGCAAATGAAGGTTTATTAGGAGAAACTACAAAAATCTCATCATAAACATTCGCAAATAATGTTCCCGGTGCGATTTTTTTAGCATTTAATGGAACTGAAACATTCAAACGGTAACGGTAGCGCATTCTTTCCGATCTTGTGTCGGTTTGAGGCTCATAAAACCATGATTTTTCAGCACGAAACCTGTTTTCAAACTTTACAATTCCTTTTTTGAAATCGATCACATCCTGTAGCCAAACACGAAATTCTTCTTTATTAATAGCATGATCTTTATAGGTTGCATATCGACCTAAACCGATAAATGGCTTATGATTTTTGGTAAGATTATATCCTAAACCTCCTTTTATTTCGTAATAATCGGGATAGGTGTATTCTTCGATTCCTCTGGATTGTCCTTCAGCATAAAGGAAAAATTTTGGATGAAACTTGTAAGTAATCGTCAGTGCATTAAATGAGGAAATATGTTCCTGCGCTTTGAAAATACTTACACTTAAAAGTAAACCAAGACTTAAAAAAAGTTTCATCCAAAAAAATTTTTGCAAATGTATATTATTTAACTATTCGGTAATATTAAGTTTACTTAATATTAATATTGTAGGAAAACCCAATGTGAAACCATCTTTGAGGCATCGGTACACCAAAAGTTTCGGTATATTCTGAATCGGTAACATTATTCACCAATACATAGACCGAAAAATCTTTCTTATTAAAGCTTAGCTTTTCATCCAATACATTATAACTTCCGAAATTCATTCTGTCATTATATCTGTAAACCAGTTCGTTGGTAAAATATTTTAGAAATTTTGTGTTAAGTTTTGCTACAAATTGATGTTTCAGATTATCAAGGGCATAACGTGAGTTTAATTCGTTGATGTCTTTAAGCTTATTATCAAGATACGTGTAGCCTACCGTATATTTCAACCAGTCAAAAACCTGATGACCAATTTCTGCTTCAATACCCTTAATTTCAGTATCTCCGATATTTCTTGAATACCAAACAGGATCTGTCAAAGATTTTTTCACCCAGTCGATCGAATTTTCTGAACTTCTGTAAAATCCGCTCAATTTTGCTAAAATATTTTTATTCTGAAATTGGTAACCCACTTCAGTATAAATTGCATTTTCAGGTAAAAGATCAGAATTTCCCTGTTCCGTTTTGCTTACATAATATAAGTCTGTGAAGGTAGGAACTCTATGTACTTTTGAAATATTCCCATACACTTTATGATTTTGAAAAAATGTGTAACCCACATCTAAACCGGGATAAAAGAAATTTCCGTTGGTAGAATAATTTGCCCAAGAGGCTCCCGGACTGATATTCAATTTCTTATCGAAAAATGAAAAATGATGTTCAAAGAAAACCTGCGTTACAAATCTTTCTCTGTCACCCAGATTATTACTTGCCAGAAACTCTTTTCTCAATTCTACTCCTAAACCAGTCGTTCCTAAGCTTGAAGTATAACTTGAGTTCACCTCTCCTCCAACGTTATTTCCGATGTGCATATTTCTGTAGATCTCAGGTTTTTCTCTGTTAAAAAGGTACATATCCTGCCCTCTTCTCCAATACACATTAGAATTAAGCTTAAATTTCCCAAAAGTCTGCTGATGAGCAAGACTTATGATCGAAGCCTGCAGTTCTTCATATTGTTCTGTAGCTAGAGGTGATGAATAAAAACCGTTTGCTCCGAATTTTTTCTCAGAAAACCCGGCTTGTAATCGGATGTCTCCGTTTTTTATTTTCAACTGATTTTGATAGTACACATTTCTGATGTCAAAATCGGTGTTGTGTCTGTAGCCTTGCGATGAGTTTGAGTTTGCCTGCAATAATTGTGAAAATTTTTCATTACCAATATTTGCACTTAGCCCAAAACCATACGTCTCATAATCTCCTGCATTTGCGCTGATTTTTACATTTTTACCGATCTGTGCTTTAGTAATAATATTGATCGCTCCTGCATAAGCATTCTGCCCAAATCTTCTTGCTGCAGGACCTTTAATGACCTCTATTCTTTCAACATTATCCAAATCAACAGGAACGTTTAAAGAATTATGACCCGTCTGTGAATCATTCATTCTGATTCCGTTGATCAGGATTAAAACCTGCTCAAAAGAACTTCCTCTGAAACCGACATCGCTCTGCACTCCGTTTGCTCCTCTCCTTCTGATGTCCATTCCCTGGATCTGCTGCAGAATCTCATCAATACTTGCAGCCGGAGAATTCAGAATATCTTCTCTCGTAATCACAGAAATATTCTGATTGGCATTTTTATAAGTTGTTGCGACAAATTTTCCCTGAATTTCTACCGAATCTATATCCGTAGTTTTTACCTGTGCATTTGTCGAACAAAGTGCAGCAAGGAAAATCACAGTTCCGAGTTTCTTATTCATATTACTTTTAGTTTTTATTTGAAGTTTCCAAAATTAGGAGACTTTACCAAAACCAAAAAATGATACATATCATAAAAAAAGATGCATCATAAAATGCATCTTAGTGGATTGTAAATACTTTTAAATTATCTTTTTCTCATTAAATGTGCAATAAAATGGCTGAAAAGCTTTCTCATTGTTATCACGTATTTAAAGTGCAATTTTACATGAAAATAATTAATAAAACAAGTATAAAAAACTGCTTCATTTATTTTTTTAAAACCTGAATTACTTGTTTTTTGATTGTTTATTAATAAAAAGAATCCGTCAAAAATTCGTATTTTTGTTAGTCTTAAATTTACTATGGCTTCAACAACAGATATAGATATAAAAAAACAGGTCTTCGTTAAAAACGCGCACCTTAACAACCTGAAACACATTGATGTTTTAATACCGAAAAACAAATTGATCGTTATCACAGGAGTTTCCGGAAGCGGGAAATCTTCTTTGGCTTTCGATACTATTTATGCAGAAGGACAGAGAAGATATGTGGAGAGTCTGAGCTCTTATGCACGGCAGTTTTTGGGCAAACTTGAAAAACCGAAAGTTGATGATATTAAAGGTTTGGCACCTTCCATTGCAATTCAGCAGAAAGTAATTTCATCGAATCCGCGTTCTACAGTCGGAACTTCTACGGAAATTTACGATTACATGAAGCTTCTTTTTGCAAGAATCGGGAAAACGTTTTCTCCGGTTTCAGGGAATGAAGTGAAAAAAGATTCGGTAACGGATGTTGTAGATTATATTAAAAATTCTAAAAAAGACATTCCGTTTTTATTAACGGCTCCTTTAGATTTTGATCTTGAAAATTTCACGGAAACTTTAAATATTTTAAAGCTTGCAGGTTTCACAAGATTAGAAATCAATGGAAATGTTGCCGGTATTGAAGATTTGGAAAGTTTTGGTTTCACTCCTGAAAAAGGTATGGAAATCAATCTTGTGATCGACCGTTTTTCTTACGAAGAAGATGAAAGTTTTCTTCAGCGTTTGGCAGATTCTATTCAGATGGCGTTTTATGAAGGTCGAGGATATTGTTCGTTAAAAAACACCGAAACAGGAACTGTAAAAGAATTTTCCAATAAGTTTGAGCTCGACGGAATAGAATTTCTTGAGCCGAATGTTCATTTTTTCAGCTTTAATAACCCTTTCGGCGCTTGTCCGACCTGTGAAGGCTACGGAAAAGTCATCGGAATTGATGAAGATCTTGTAATTCCAAACAAAGCTTTGTCGGTTTTTGAAGATGCCGTTGCTTCCTGGAAAGGTGAAACCATGAGCGAATGGAAAAAAGATTTCATTAAGAAAGCAAAGGACTTCCCTATTCATAAGCCTTATCATCAACTAACCAAAGAACAGAAAAATTATCTGTGGAAGGGCGACGGAAAAAGCACCTTCCCTTCGCTGAATAATTTCTTCAAAATGCTTGAGGAAAATTTATACAAAATTCAGTATCGTGTAATGCTTTCCCGTTACAGAGGGAAAACACTTTGCCCTACTTGTGAAGGTTTACGTTTGCGTGAAGAAACAAGCTGGGTGAAAATTGACGGACACAATATCCAGTCGATGATTGAGCTTCCTTTGGATGAACTTTTACCTTTAATTCAAGGTTTAAAACTTTCAGAGCATGATAAGGAAGTTGCAAAAAGATTGCTGTATGAAATTACAACCCGTCTAGAATTTTTACTAAAAGTCGGATTAGGATATTTAACTTTAAACCGTACTTCCAATACACTTTCCGGAGGTGAAAGTCAAAGAATTAATCTGGCAACAAGTTTAGGGAGCTCTTTGGTAGGATCTATTTATATTTTGGATGAACCATCGATTGGTTTGCACTCAAGAGATACTGAAAACTTAATTGAAGTTTTAAAAAATCTTCGTGACATCGGAAACACGGTCATCGTTGTAGAGCATGACGAAGATGTGATGAGAGCGGCAGATTATATTATTGATATCGGTCCTGAAGCAGGATATTTGGGTGGCGAGCTGGTTTTCGCAGGTGATTTTAAAGAACTGAAAAGTGCCGATACGCTTACTTCAAAATATCTGACCGGAAAATTAGAAATAAAAGTTCCTGAAAAGCGCAGACAAGCAAAGGAATTCATTCATATAAAAGGCGCAAGATCAAATAATCTGAAGAATATCGATGTTGATGTTCCATTGGAAAGTTTAGTTGTTATTTCAGGAGTTTCAGGAAGTGGGAAATCAACTTTGATGAAAGAAATTCTGACCAATGATATTCAGATTCAATTAGGAATGGGCGGTAAAAAGGGAGATTATGACTCTGTGGAATTTCCTAAAAAGCTCATTAAGCATATAGAATTAATCGACCAGAATCCTATCGGAAAATCTTCCCGTTCGAATCCTGTAACGTATCTGAAAGCTTATGACGATATTCGTGATTTGTTTTCGAAGCAGAAAAGTGCCAAAATGATGGGTTACAAGCCCAAACATTTTTCATTTAACGTTGATGGCGGAAGATGTGATGAATGTAAGGGTGAAGGCGTGATCAATGTTTCGATGCAGTTTATGGCAGACATAGAGCTTGAGTGTGAAACCTGTAAGGGAACCCGTTTTAAAAATGAAATTCTTGAAATAAGATTCGACGAAAAAAATATTTCGGATATTCTTCATATGACCGTTGATGAAGCATTAGAATTTTTCAGAGAGAATAAAGAGGATAAAATCGTTACAAAACTTACTCCGCTTCAGGACGTCGGTTTGGGATATTTACAGCTCGGGCAAAGCTCTTCTACACTTTCGGGAGGTGAAGCACAACGTGTGAAACTGGCATCTTTCCTGGTAAAAGGGGTAACAACGGATAAAACTTTATTTGTTTTTGATGAACCTTCAACCGGATTGCATTTCCATGATATTCAAAAATTATTAAAATCTTTGCAGGCATTGATCGATCTCGGACATTCTGTGATCGTCATTGAACATCAACCTGATATTATGAAATGCGCCGATCATATCATCGACATCGGTCCGGAAGCCGGAAAATACGGAGGAGAAGTTGTTTTTGCAGGAACTCCTGAAGATCTAGCTAAAAATAAAAAATCGCATACAGCGAAATACATTAAAGAGAAGCTTGAAAATTAAATAGAAAGAGAGTCACAAAGACTCTCTTTTTTAGCTTAAACACTAATGACGCAAATGTTTTCACTAATTTTCACAATTTGATATTTTGAATTATTATTGATATCAAGATTAGTATCATTTGTGAAGAAAAATAGTGCAATTTGTGTTTAAACACTATACAAAAACGGACTCTTTTTAATAAAAGCCTCATCATCAATTTGAGAAACCAGAAATTCCCCTAAATCTGTTGCTGAGATATTTTTGCCTCTACAATCTTCCAGACTTGTTTCCGTTTTAAAACTGTCATCGGTTAAATTGATTAAAGGAAGTCTTACCAAAGTCCAGTCAAGATTACTCTGAGTAAGCAGCTCGTATTCTTTTTGTTTGTCAACCGTTGTTTCAGGATAGTTTTGGTACATCCAGTCCGTAGCCATTTTCACAGTCTCATTTTTATTATCAAAAGGTGTATTTACGCTCAAACCTGTTGTTACAATATATCGTTTGATTTTTTGGTAATTCATTGCACTGACAACATTTTTAGTTGCATCACTGAAGATTGTTCTTTCTCCTTTTGGCTGTCCCAAAGTGCTTAAAAGAACGTTACAGTTTTCCAGTAATTTTAAAACTGAATGATAATCTCGGGCATCTCCTTGTACAACTTCAATTAAAGGATTCTGAAGCTGGAAATTTTCAGGATTTCTTATTAAAAGCTTAATTGAATATTTTTTTTCTAGTAAACTCTGAACAAGATATTTACCCGATTTTCCTGTTCCACCAATTACGGCAATTATATGTGTATTCATTTTTTATAAATGTTTAAAGTTGGCTAACTATTCATCTGTAGTTAGCATTAATTGTTGAAATGAAGATTTAAGACTCAGGAAGTTGAGTCTTTGCGAATCAAGCCATTTGAAATTCGGCTGATTAATTAGGGTAATATTAAAAGAAGATTTTGATTTAATAAAGATATTAAATTTGTCAAATTTAAAAATGGATACAATGAAAAAAGAGCGTCTGATTTTATCCACAAAAAAATGTGGATAACTTGTGAATTTTAACATTTAATTCATTGTTTATCAAAAATATATTCCTACTTTTACTATGTAATAAAAATGAAATGAATCTTTTTCTTGCCTTTTTCGATTACGAAATTGCAATTAAATTTGAAATAAAAATTTAAGCACAGCATCGTCGGCTGTGCTTTTTTGTTGTTGTCTAATTAAAAAAATGAGATGTATTTATCTACTGAGTCCGCTTCTAAAGAGCGGATTCTTTTTTTTTAGGCTTTGAAAAAGGTTTTTCTTTTGAAGTTAAGATGTTGTTGATGACGTTTTGATCACGATAGATCCATACATTTATAAAGTGCAACTCTTTTGAGTTTTCAAAACCGGCATCAAAAGTCATCAATTCTATTGGATCACTATTTTTCGTGTAATCTTTAATATAAGCAGATCTGAATTTTAGAGAAGTAATTTTTCCATTCTTATTTATTATTTCGCATATTTTTTCATAATCATTATTTAGTTTTCTTTCTAACCTTTTATCTAAAATAAAACTGCTAAATTGAGAATAATCTTTATTGTTGCATTTTCTGTAGAATTCTTTAATGAAATTTTCGCTTACATCAATCCTTTCATTACTAACTTTCGAGCTGCTTATCTTGGTATAATGTCTTTGTGAGACCAGTTGAAGAGAAGAAATAATGGCGATAAGGTGAATAATTTTTTTCATTTTAAAAGTGTTTATTTCTTTCAAAAATATAGATTTTGAATTTAATTTTGGATTTAAAATAAAAAAACCGATAAGCAAAACTTATCGGTTCTTGAAAAATGAAAAATTAATATGGATATGAACTATTTGATGTTTTTAGAATCGTTTCTAAAAGACAAGCGAATTTATATTTATTTAGAATAAATACAAATAATAATTATACTGACTTTTATCAGTTTATTCACTTAATCTCATTTTTCTCTGGTCAACTGATCAAGTTTTTTGAGCAAAGTCGGAATTCTATAAGATCCGCTCATATTTTCAACAGCTATTTTTATCTCATCAACATCAATTCCCTGCGAAGTTACAAACAATGGAGTTTTGCTTTCGCCGCGAAAAACTTCACGTCTTTTGCTGTCTTCTGCTGCAAAACCATTTTTTGCGATTCCGATGACAGGAATCTTATTGTCGAGTGCATTGTAAAGATAGCCACCCAAACCAATTTTACCATCATTATCAAGAGTAACGTAGCCATCAACAATAATGATGTCACTTTCTTTTAAATCAATCTTTTTCAATAAACTGAGAATACACGGTAATTCACGTTTATAGAATGCCCCACTTTCATACTCGGAAGTGATGGCTGTATTTTCAGAATAGATTGCTTCTTCATTTTCAGAATCCCAGTTTTTGAAAGCGATGCAGATTGTTTTGGCAAAACCATCGTAGTAATAAGTATCGAATGCGTAGATCATTTTATTTATTGAAAAATTCACCAAAATGCCACAAAATTCCGGCAGGATCGATCATGAAGCATTCTTTACCCCAATCCATTGTTCTGGTGGGAACCAATTTAATGGAATCATACTTTTCGTTTAATTTTAAACTAACAAGCTCATCCCAAAAAAGATCAGTGTTTTCAACTTCAAGAAAAAGCATTGTGTTTTCTACCCATTCTTTAGCATAATAATCCTGAAGATAAAAGGCAAATTCGCCTTTCTTAAAAACCGAAAGCTTTGGTTCGAGAATGTTTTCTTCAAATCCTAAATCTGTGTAAAATGCTCTGCTCTCAGCAAAATCTTTCGAGCCAATAAATGGTCTTAGTGATTTAATTTTCTGATTCATATTGTTTTTTATTAATCCAATGATTATAAGTCATTTCAAATTTTATCTCATTTTTTCCATGCATTCCGATGTAGTTCCAACCGTTTTTTGTGTAGAATATTTCGGCTCTGGTATTCGGTGATGTTCCGAGCCATACATTTTCCCGGGTTTGATTGAAATACCAATCCAGCATAATATCATGGAGCTTCTTTCCGATTCCTTTCTTTTCAAAATCGGGATCAACAAACAATGCCCAAATATTATTTTCTTTTAGATCAACGATAGAAAAACCTGTTATCCTCCCATCGATCTCACAAACCCAGCCTTTGCCTCTTTCAGTTAAAAACTCTTTACAATCATCATCTGTTACAAGATTGGGATTAGAAAGCATGTTTTCTTTTACCGAATTTCTTACGATCTGAATTTGCGGAATGTCTTCTATTTTCGCTGCACGAATAACCATATCTGAAAATTTATTTTTTATCAACCACAATTCTATTTTCACGGTTCGCCAGTTCCCAGGCTGTGGTGAAGATCAGCTGTGTTCTTTTCTGAAGTAGATTAAAGTCAATTTTTTCCACATCATCAGTCGGCTGATGATAATCTTCGTGAATTCCGTCGAAATAGAATGCTACAGGAATGCCGTGTTTTGCAAAATTATAATGATCGGAACGATAATACAGTCTGTCAGGATCTTTCGGATCATCGTATTTATAATTCAGCTCAAGATTATGAGTTTTTTTATTGGCAGCTTCATTAATTATTTTTAATTCTGAACTCAGCATTTCAGAACCAATCACGTAGACATAATTTTTCCCTCTATTTGCGGGATCATCTCTTCCGATCATATCAATATTCAAGTCTGCAACTGTATTGGCTAAAGGAAAAACAGAATTTTCAGAATAGTAAGATGAGCCAAAAAGACCATGTTCTTCACCAGTAGCATGTAAAAACAAAAGAGATCGTTTCGGACCTTTTCCTTTCTTTTTCGCCGACTGAAAAGCTTTGGCGATCTGCATCACTGCGACCGTTCCGCTTCCGTCGTCATCTGCTCCGTTATAGACTACTCCATTTTTAGTTCCGACATGATCATAATGAGCAGAAACAACAATGGTTTCTTCAGGTTTTTCGTTTCCTTCAATAAATGCAATAATATTTTCTGAATCAGGAAGATTTCCACCACCTCTTTTTTTCATAAATGATGATGGAACTTTCTGGTAATATGAGCCCATTTTTTTTGGAAATGAGATGCCTAATTCTTTATAAAATTGTACAATATATTCGCCCGCTTTTTTCTGGCCGGGACTTCCCGTATCTCTTCCTTCCATTTCATCGGATGCAATAATGTGTAAATTTTTCTTTAAATCATTAAGCTTAATTTGCTGATATGCTTTATTAAAGACTTTCTCACTTTTAGCATTAATTGAATCTATTCGATCGCTCGAAACATTTGCTGTATTGCAACTCAGAAGAATAATAGCTGAAAATACAGGAAGAAATATCTTTTTCATGAACTGATAATTTCCCTAAAAATAGCAAAAATATCTCAACCTTAATTTGATAACAAATTTTTAATATATTTGATAAAGCCTATGCAAAAAAACTACGGATTTAATGATTATACGTTTTTCACAGAAATGTCGGAGCTTGCTTCGAGATACAACAGCTATGATTTATCGTTAGGTCTTCCAGATTTTGAAATTGATCCGCGTTTAAGATACTATCTAAAGGAATCAGCCGATGTGATCAGCCATAGTTATGAATCTTTAGCCGGAAATTCTCTATTAATTGATCAGATTATAAAGTTTAATGGCAATAGAAAAAATAGCTTACAGTTAAAAAGAGAAGAAGTAAATATTGTTCCCTGTTCTACATTCGGGTTATATACATCCTTAAAGTCAATTTTAAATAATGGTGATGAAGTTATTGTTATTCAACCATCTTATTATACTTATGCGCCATCAATTGTGCTCAACGGTGGCATTCCTGTTTACTACGATCTTGATTTTGATTTTAAAATAAACTGGGAAAAATTAAAGAGTTGCATTACCGCTAAAACGAAAGCCATCATTGTAAATTCTCCGCAAAATCCTACCGGTAAAATGTGGAGCAAAGAGGATTGGAATCAGTTGTATGATTTGATTAAAGATCAGGAAATTTATCTTATATCAGAAGAAATTTATGATATCTATTGTTACGATAATCAAGAGCATTACAGTTCTTTCATACATCCCGAGCTTAAAAAAAGAACGTTTTGTATTTTTTCTTTCGGTAAAATGTTTCATTCTACAGGTTGGAAGGTTAGCTATCTCTTAGCAGATGAAGATTTATTGCAAAATTTCAGAAATCATCAGCAATATATTTCGTACAGCTCTAATTCTCCGTGCCAATATGCGATTTCTAAATATCTGGAGGTTTTTGACCCTACAGGGAATAGAAATATTATGCAGAGTAAACGTGATATTTTTAATGAGATGATCAGTCACACTCCTTTAAAAGTGGAAGATAAATCTCAGGGTGGTTTTTTTCAGCTTGTTAATTTCAGAGAAATCAATAAAACAATGACGGATGTTGAATTTTCAAAATGGCTTACTATAGAAAAAAAAGTTTCGTGTTTACCGCTTTCAGCATTTTACCATTCTAAACAGGATTCGGACTATATACGATTCAGCTTTGTAAAAAAAGATGAAGTGATTATACAGGCAATGGAACACTTAAAAAACAATTTATAACAAAAAACACTGCAAGATGCAGTGTTTTTTTATATGTATCAGTAAGAAATTATAACGCTAAAACTCTGATATCTATTCTGCGGTTTATTGCCTTACATTCTTCGGTGTCATTTTCCGGACAAACAGGATGCTGTGAACCGTATCCTTCGGCTTCTACCCTATCTCCTGCAATTCCCATCTCGAGTAGTTTTAATTTGGCAGTCTGAGCTCTCAGATTTGAAAGCTTCAGATTGGTTTCCTCACTTCCCGTATTATCTGTATAGCCACCTAATTTTATCTTTAAATCAGGATAAGCATTCATTAATTCAGCAAGATTGGCAAGTTGGGCTTCTGAGCCTGTCTTTAAATCACTCGAACCTGTTTCAAAATACAGATTTTCAATGGTGTACCATTTATCAGGATTTAAAGCAGCTTTGTCTTTATTTTTAACATCATTATACAAGAAGTACAATTGACTTTGATTTCCGAGAGAAATTTTCTTACCTCCGTCTAATTTTATTTCCTGAATATCTCCTGTTGTATAAACGAAATCCCCGTTTTCATTTAGCTGACCATTAATTTCCAAAGGTTCAATAATAGTATTTCCTTCTTGAGCTGCTTGCTTTTCTGTATGAATCCCTGTCATTCCGGTCAAGCTTTCAATTTTTGCTTTTCTGTTTGCTTCTATTTTATCTTTATGCAAAACGGCTAAAGTCGGAGCAATGACTAATGAAACAATAGACATTAATTTAATCAAAATATTCATCGATGGCCCTGAAGTATCTTTAAACGGATCACCAACCGTATCTCCGGTTATCGAAGCTTTATGAGGCTCTGAACCTTTATAATAAGTTTGTCCGTTGATATCTACCCCTTTTTCAAAAGACTTTTTTGCATTATCCCATGCTCCTCCTGCGTTATTTTGAAAAATCCCCATTAAAACTCCGCAAACGGTTGCTCCTGCCAAAAAACCTCCTAAAACTTCTGGACCGAAAATAAATCCTATTAATAAGGGAGAGATAATAGCAATTGCTCCGGGAAGCATCATTTTTTTGATGGATGCGTCAGTAGAAATGGCAACGCATTTTTGATATTCGGGTTCGGCTTTTCCTTCTAGAATTCCCGGGATTTCCCGGAATTGTCTTCTCACTTCTTCCACCATCGCCATCGCAGCTTGTCCAACTGCTGTAATCGCCAACGAAGAGAAAATAAACGGAATCATTCCACCGACAAATAATCCTGCTAAAACGTCGGCTCTGTAAATATCAATTCCGTCGATTCCTGCAATTCCTACGAAAGCGGCAAATAAAGCTAAAGCTGTTAAGGCAGCAGATGCAATTGCAAAGCCTTTCCCAGTTGCAGCGGTAGTATTTCCAACGGCATCTAAAATGTCTGTTTTTTCACGTACTTCTTTGGGTAACTCACTCATTTCGGCAATTCCTCCTGCGTTGTCTGCAATAGGTCCGAAAGCATCAATAGCCAACTGCATTGCTGTTGTAGCCATCATTCCGGCTGCTGCAATGGCAACACCATATAATCCGGCGCATAAAAAAGAACCGTAAATTCCACCTGCCAAAACTAAAATTGGTAAAAGTGTAGATTCCATTCCTACGGAAAGCCCACCAATAATATTTGTTGCATGCCCTGTTGAAGATTGCCTCACGATGCTAGAAACAGGTCTTTTTCCCATGGCTGTGTAAAATTCTGTGATGATACTCATTAAAGTTCCTACCACTAAGCCAACCATGATTGCTCCGAAAACTCCCATTTTGGTAAACTCATGACCTCTTAAAACCATTTTCTCCGGTAACAGATAGGTTACCAAGAAATAAGAAGCAATTGCAGTAATTACGATGCTTCCCCAGTTTCCTAAGTTTAAAGCATTCTGAACGTTCGAAGTCGACGAGCCATCATTATCATTGATTTTAACAAATAAAGTTCCGATCATAGAAAAGATAATTCCTGTTCCTGCAATCAGCATCGGTAAAAGAATTGGAGCAAATCCGCCAAAAGAATCTTGAGAAATTGTTTCTCTGCCTAAAACCATTGTTGCTAAAACCGTTGCCACATAAGATCCGAATAAATCGGCTCCCATTCCTGCCACATCTCCTACGTTATCACCAACATTGTCAGCGATTGTTGCCGGATTTCTGGGATCATCTTCAGGAATTCCGGCCTCCACTTTTCCTACCAAATCAGCTCCAACGTCTGCGGCTTTTGTATAAATTCCTCCACCTACTCTCGCAAATAATGCAATAGATTCTGCACCTAAAGAAAAACCTGTAAGAATTTCGATGGTTCTTTCCATTTCATGAGAATCTACAGTTGCATCGGGTGCAAAAATCTGTTTAATAATTAAATAAAGAGCTCCCAAACCCAAAACTGCCAATCCGGCAACTCCCATTCCCATAACCGAGCCTCCTGTGAAAGATACTTTTAAGGCTTTGGATAATGAAGTTTTTGCTGCTTCCGCAGTTCTTACATTCGCTTTCGTTGCGATTTTCATTCCGATAAATCCGGCTAAGGCAGAAAGCACTGCGCCTATAATAAAGGAAATTCCGATACTCCAATGTGAATGAGAATTGGTCATTCCCATTACGGCTAATAGAATGGCTACAATAATTACGAAGTAGGTGAGAATTTTGTACTCGGCCTTGAGAAAAGCCATTGCACCGTCAGCGATATGTCCGCTGATAACTTTCATTTTTTCATTTCCGGCGTTTTGTCTGCTTACCCAGTTACTCTGCAGAAAAGTGTAGACGAGGGCAATAACGCCAAAAATTGGCACTAAAACAAATAAGTCCATAGTTTAATATTTTTTTGGTAATAGAATATTAAATATACTTAATAATTTCCATTAAACTGTTTAAAAAATTATGACTTATAAAAGTTTTTGTGAAATTTAGATAAATTTAGTAACAAAAAAGCAGATGAAAATTCATCTGCTTTGTATATTTTTAAAGTTTTTGAAGAATTATCCTCCGAATTTCTCAGAATAATCTTTCTGTGAAGCAACAATTACTTTTCTTGCATGTTCTGCTCCGTAAACCTCTTGGATTCTACATTTTGCAGGCTCATCCGGTAAGTTTTTGTAAGTAAGGAAGTAGTGCATCAATCTTTTGATTTCAGCTTCAGGCAATTCAGAAATATCTCTGAAATGACCAAATGCGTGATCGTTGATCATTACTGCAACGATTTTATCATCAGCTTCACCTCCATCAATCATTTTAAAACCTCCGATCGGAATAGCTTCCATCAAAAGTCCTCCAGCGTGAATGTTGTGTGAGCTTAATACACAAATGTCCAACGGATCGTGATCTCCCATAGTAACATCATTTGCTCCACTTTCGATCGCCAATTTCATTACCTCATTATGGCAGTATGTTCTTGGAACAAAACCGTACAATGCCGGAATGATGTTTGAGAATTTCTGCGGTCTGTCTACTTTAAGGTAACCAGTTTCTTTATCTATTTCATATTTAATGGTGTCTGAAGGAACTATTTCCACGAATACGTTTACAACGTTTGGCGCATCTTCTCCTGCAGAAATCCCATGCCACGGATGTGCTTTAAAATTTGGAATCATTATTTATATTTATTATTTAATTATGCTATTATTAAAATTTCTCTTCTCAAGTCTTCAATCGTCGCTCCGATATAATCATTATCATTCATGTAATTCATAATGAAAATGGTTTTATAGTCATTAAGATTCGGATTGTTACTAAGGCTTTCGTAAGTTTTGTGCAACAAATCTATTACAGCATTTTTAGAATCAACGATATTCTGCCATGAATTTTTCGTTAAATAAAGCTGTTGCGAAGCATTGTATTCAAATTCTTCGTTGATGGTTCTTTCTGTAAGAAATACAAACTCATGCACGGCAAGATCCTTATCGAATTTCTGAACCAGATTAGATGGCTTTATCCTTTCTAAAAAAAGCGTCATTCTTTCGTAAGAATGGGTCTTGTTTTCAGAGTTAGATTTTACAGACAGAAGCTTGATCTCCTGATTCTTTAAGTTGATGTAGGTATATACAAATTGTCTCAGCAAAACCAAAAAAGGAATTGCGATAACTAATGCGGCTGCATAAGGTAAATAGTCTGAAAAATCTGCCATAATTTGAGGTAGCAAAATTACTAATAAATTGGGTCTTAGGAAAGTTTTTTAAATAAATCTTCTTTTGAAGACTGAATATAGATCAAACTTAAGATAGTCAGAAGGTAAAAGCCGATCATCATTCTGTTGACCAATGTCGGAAAAACAAGAAATCTGATAAAAAAAGACAAATAAATAACCCCGAAAAACAAATACGGCATCCGGTTTTTCTTAATCTGAGGAAACTTATGATAAACGATGATCACCACAAAAATTAACAGTAAAAGGAAATAAGATGAATTAAATTCAAATAATAATTTAGATTTAATATAACCAAGATATTCATGGAAATTGAAATGATCCGGGTTTGAAATTGGGTACAACTGAACTTTTGTAAACTGATTCATAAACAAAACCGACCAGGAGATTTGGTTAAAATACTGTACTAAACCAAATGAAAGAAACAGATATAAAAATGAAAAAGCCAGTTCGTGGTTTTTTATATTGAAATTTTTCCGTTTAATGAAAATTAATGCATACAAAAACGAATAGAAGATAAAATATTCCGGTCTGGTTAAAATGCACAGCATCGAAAAAAATGTTGCGAAAAAAAAGCTTCTTTTAACAAGGAAAAAATAAAAGCTAACCAGTAAAAGTAAACAAGATAAAGTATCTGGTGAAGCATGCCTCGCTGATTCTAATAATGGCTTAAAAATCGAGAATAAAAAAGTCAAAAAAATTGCCAGACTATGATTTTTCAGGATTTTGCTTAAAAACAAAAATATAAACCCAAGAATTAATACATAAGATAATATTGAAATCAAAAAAGTAGAAGTTGATGCCTCGAAACCTGCTTTAAAAAATAAAAGATTGGTAAAATTATAAAACGGTTTTACCGAAAAAAGCTGAAGTTCTTCTTCAAAAATCTTGGGATTCTCGGAAATGGTTTTGTAATACGTATTTTCACCTTTTGCTGTTTCTTCATGCGAAAGATCAGACTCAAACATTCCCGGTCTTTTCTCATTAAGTTCCGTGAAAACTTTCTGATGAATATCTTCAATTTTCATATTGGGATATTCCGTCTTGTACAACAATCCCATATATGCTTCCATATCGACATTGTAATACTGATGCGTATAAAGATAATACGACATAATGCACAGATATACTGAAAAAAAGATTTTCAATAAAATATCAAAACGTTTTACCATTTTAAAGTTCGAATAATGCGGGTCTTTGCGTTACCT
Source organism: Chryseobacterium formosense (assembly GCF_900116415.1). Classification (GTDB taxonomy): domain Bacteria; phylum Bacteroidota; class Bacteroidia; order Flavobacteriales; family Weeksellaceae; genus Chryseobacterium; species Chryseobacterium formosense. The sequence continues at coordinate 1,035,104 of NZ_FPAP01000001.1, forward strand.
CGTGATAACAGATGCTTTTTTCATCAAAATAATGATATACCAAGCTTTTTCTGGTTCTTGTTTTATCTAAATGTGGTTCTCCGCCGTGAAGAATGTTGGCGTGCCAAATTAAAAGATCTCCTTTCTTGGCTCTGAAAACTTCTTTTTTCAAACCTAATTCCTTCACTTTATTTTCCAGGAATTCTTCGTAGGCAAGATAACTTTTTTTGCCGATTTTAAAAGCCGTTCCTTCATTATCATAATCGGAATTAAGGAAATACGGGAGCTTGTGACTTCCCGGAATGTAATGTAAAGCTCCATTGTTTTCGTCAATGTCTTCCAAAGCGATCCAGACTCCGAGAAGCCCGCCCAAAGGATAGGTTGTCATGTGAATGCTGTCTGAGTGCGTTTTTTGCTGACTTCCGTTGATGAAGTTGATGCTTTGAAACAATTTGGCGTCTCCATCAATCAAAACCGATAAAAATTCGAGTAAATTTTTGTCATTTCCGATGTTTCTGATGATTTCCGAATGATGAATAACAAACATCAGCTTTCCGCCATACCGAAATTTTATAATTCCCTCTTCCATCAGTTTTTCGATCTCATTATTGATCTGGTCTGCTGTTTCAGGCTTCAAATAATTCCTTAAAATTAAAAAACCATTGTCATCAAAACCTTGAGCACTCAGTTTGTTTTCTTCTGAAAGATTCCTGTAAAAATCTGTATTGAAAAGCTTTTCCGAATCAAATTTTCTTTCGTTCTCAGGTAAATGTGCAAAATCTTTACTTGAAATGCTCGAGAAATAAGATTTATTGAGACCGTATTTTTTGTAGAGCGGGATGTTATGCTGTAATTTTTTTCGGTTGAAAAAATTATAAATCATGTAAGGCAATTTGTAATTGCGTATCTTCTTTAGCATTGCTATTAGTTTGTAATACCTGTATAAATGTATGAAATATATTCAGAACTAATCTAAATAGCGTGATTAAATTAAAGTTTCATGATAAATTTCAAGCTCAGTAATTTTTTAATAATATCTTTTTTAGAATATTCAATCAAATGATAAGGTCGAAGTTCCGGTCTGAAACCTCTGAAAAACTCTTCTACATTGGGAATTTCACTTCCTTCAAAATCAAAAATTTTAGACTCAATATTTTGTTTTAAACAGGAATCGATCAAAACAGAAGCTCCGGAAATCTTCACAAAATCTTTATCGTTAAATGTTCCTAAAAGCGCTACCGTATGTTTATCAAAATAAGTAACGATCACATTAATGATTCTTTTATTCAAGTAAAAAGCAGAAAATGTAAGGCAACCAGCTTCCGCCATTTTTTTGAAAATCATCATGAAAGAATCAATATCTTCTTCTTTACTGGCTCCCAAAAAATTTTCTTTAATAAAGCTTTCAGCCTGTTCGAAATTGATATCTTTGGTTTCGGAATTGTTTACGACCTCTTCGTCAAGTCTTAATTTTCTTTTTCTTTTCGGAGAATATTTGGCATAAACAGTTTCATATTTTTCCGGAAGTATAAGGAAGTTTTTTTTGGATTTTAATGATGTTTTAAACTGATTAAATTCATTAAAAGCGTAAATTCTGATCAGGTAATTTTTCTCTAAAAATTTCAGAAAAACTTCATTGATTTCTACTTGATCTTCTTTAGAAAAAATTCCCAATTGCTGACAAAGCATAGGATTGTGAACAATTTTCACGCCCGATTTGTAAACATACGGAACAGGCATTACTGCTTCATAATCGTTGTAAACAATCAGTTCCCATTTTTTATCTGATGTAATATCTAGAAACGTTTTTGTTGCAGAATACTTTCGCTGTGCAGAGTTTTCGAGACAGAGCGTATATTTTTCAAAATCAATTTCATGGTATTGTAATCGTCTAATCATAATAATCCTTCGTCTGCAAAACTCAGATACGAGTTTTGGGTAATAATCAAATGATCCAGAAGCTGAATGCTCATAAGATCTCCGGCTTCCTTTACTTTTTTGGTGATGGTAATATCTTCAGAGCTTGGTTTCAGACTTCCCGAAGGGTGATTGTGCGAAATGATAATTCCCGTAGAAAAATGTTCTAAAGCCGTTTTGAAAAGTATTCTGATGTCTACAATCGACTGATTGATTCCGCCCTGAGTGAGTTGTGCAATATGAATCACTTTATTGTTCTGATTGAGAAACAGTGCCCAAAATTCTTCAGTTCTAAGATCAGCCAAATGTAATTTCAAAAGATCATAAGCATTTCTGCTGCTTGAAATCTGTGGTTTTTCCGGAATTTCCTGAGCTGCTCTTCGTTTTCCGATTTCCAGGGCGGTTGCAATAGAAATGGCTTTCACTTCACCGACGCCTTTAAATTTCATTAAATCTTTTATCGTCAGTAAACTCAGCTGATGCCAATTGTTATTCACCGAAGCTAAAATTTTTCTTGCCAGTTCCACAGCAGTTTCGTCCCTGCTTCCACTACCCATAATGATGGCTAAAAGTTCAGAATCAGAAAGCGAATTTTTACCTTTCAATAAAAACTTTTCTCTTGGTCTGTCGTCTTCGGCTAAAAATTTTATAGACATGGGATCAGATTTAAACTAAAACTTTTTAAAGTTAATAAAAAGCATATAAAATAACGCTCTTTTTTGACTGATCGAGATGTTTTGCAGTCTCATTAAAAGCTTTTGAAGAAAGCATCGGACAACCTAAACTTAAGCAAGCTAAATTCTGAGACTCTTTATCAGGAACACAGCCGAAAGAATGCAGTACAATGGCACGTTGCATTGCATTGCTGTTGGTGGAATCTAATCCGTTTAAACGATACGCTTTTCCGAACTGACCGACATAACTTTCTTTTATTTCGTATTTCCCTAAAGATGATTGATAAGAACCTTCAATATTGGAAAATTTTAAAGTACTCGATTTTGGAATAACAGATCCTGAACCATGAGAAACTATTGCTCTCTGAATGATTTTGTTATTTTTGAGATCATATACAAAATACCTATATTTTCCGGAATGTAATTTAAAATTAATAAAAACCGCCAGATCCTGATTGTAGTTTTTATTTTTAATAAAATTTTTCAACTCCGAAATCTTCTCTTTTGGTAATATTTCTGCATTTTCCTGTGCTTTTGACTCGCTGCAGGAAATAAAAAACAATAGTAATAAAAGTAAAGATCTCATTTGGAAAAATTATTCAATGATTAATCCGTCTTTCATCACCAATTTGCGGTCGGTAATTTCGGCTAACTGCGGATTGTGTGTTACAATCACGAAAGTCTGGTTGTATTTGTCTCTTAAATCAAAAAATAAACGGTGAAGATCATCAGCATTTTTTGAATCCAAATTTCCTGTCGGTTCATCTGCATAAATAATCTTCGGAGAGTTGATTAAAGCTCTTGCAACCGCAACTCTTTGCGCTTCCCCACCCGATAACTGATTGGGTTTGTGATGAATTCTCTGTGCAATTTTAAGATCTTCAAACAGATCATATGCTTTTTCCAGCATTTCTTTTTCGTTGGCTCCTGCAATTTTTGTCGGTAATAAAACATTTTCCAGCGCTGTAAATTCGGGAAGCAACTGGTGAAACTGAAATACAAAACCAATATTCTGATTTCTGAATTTCGAGATCTGTTTGTCGCTCATGTAAATAAACGGCTGATCGTTCAAGAAAATTTCGGTGTCGTATTTTTGAGGATTTGAAGGGGTGTCTAAAGTCCCTAAAATCTGAAGAAGTGTAGATTTTCCTGCGCCGGATTCCCCGACGATAGAAACTACTTCACCTGCTTTGATGTGAATATCAACTCCTTTCAATACTTCCAGATTTCCATAAGATTTATGGATGTTTCTTGCTTTAATCATGCTTCAAAAATAGTGAAATTTTTGCTTCCTGCTTTTAGCATTTAGCGTTTACTGCAATTTTTATTGTTATTTTTCTTTCCGGATTAAAATTCTAAAAGTTGTGCCTTTTCCGACTTCAGTCTGAGAAATTTTAATATCACCGTTATGATATTCCTGCACTACTCTTTTAGCTAAACTCAACCCTAATCCCCAACCGCGTTTTTTTGTAGAATATCCAGGCTTGAAAGCATTCTGAGCCTGATATTTTGTCATTCCGCTTCCGTTGTCTTTTACTTCTACCAGAATGTTTTTATTCCTTTCAAAAACAGACATTTGCAGAATTCCCTCCCCTTTCATCGCATCTACCGCGTTTTTCACGAGATTTTCTATTACCCAGCTCATCAGAATTTTATTGTGCGGAACCAGAATATTGTAAGTGGGAAGCAAAAGAGTGAATTTTATTTTTTTTGAAATCCTAGTTTTCAGGTAATCAAAATTTTCCTGAATGGTTTCATTAAAATTCATATCATTCAGCTCAGGAACGGAACCTATTTTCGAAAACCTTTCCGAGATTGTTCTCAGTCGGCTGATGTCTTTTTCAATTTCAATAACGCCATCCGAATCCGGATTTTCCATTTTCATGATTTCCATCCAGCCCATCATGGAAGATAGCGGAGTTCCGATCTGATGTGCGGTTTCTTTTGCTAAACCAGCCCAAAGATAACCTTCGTCGGTTTTTTTAACCGTTCTTAAAAACCAGAATGAAAATAAAAAATAACATAAGACAAAGAAGCCCAGAAGAAACGGAAAATACTGAAGGTTATTGAGAATTTCAGAATTATCGTAATACACAAACTGATCATTTCCACCCTGAACTTTTATTTCGATAGCCGGATATTTCTTCTCCATCCTGTTTGCTTCAGCAATGATCTTCTGAGGGTCTTCTCCTATTTCTTTTGATAAATGTTTGTATTCTATGATCTGATCATTTTTATCTAAAATAATCATAGGAATGGTTGTGTTTGAGCTGTAAATCGCCAAAAGCAATTCCTGAACCTCCAAACTAGGAGTGACATCCTGCTGAAATTTCAGAGCTCTTACCAAAATATCAACCCTTTTTACTTCTTCTTTCTTTAAGTAATTGACCACTAAAGTAGATGTAATTACGATGGATACAACGACCAGAGTCATTAAAGAAAAAATAAACCAGTTGTTGAACCTGGCAAAAATGGATCTTTTTTTCAATCTAATTTATTTTAAAACATTTAAAATCTTTTGCAGCTCTGTACTTCCGCTTCCCTGATAATTATTGATAATGATTGCATACACATATCTCTTGCCGTCTTTTGATGTATGATAACCTGCATAGGATTTTGTGTCTCTCATGGTGCCGCTTTTCATTTTCATGCCATTGTCCTGAGTCGGAAATCCGTCATAATAGGCATCAAACCAAGTCTGTTTTTTAGCATACAGTAAAGCCTGAACTTCTGCTTTTGCCGACACATAATTTTGTGGTGAAAGCCCACTTCCGTCAGCAAAATTAATCATGTTAGCATTGATTCCTTTTGATTTCCAAAATTCTTTCAGGTAAGCAATTCCACTTTTGAAACTTGGATTTCCTTTTTTCTCTTTGCCTAAAGTTTTAATCAGATTTTCACCATATAAATTAACGGATTTTCTTAAAAACCAATAAACGATTTTATCTAAAGACGGCGATTCATATGTGAGAATAATATTGTTTTTAGGAGCTTCCAAAGATTTATTTCCATCGATTTCCAGTTGAGAATTGGTCAAAACTTTACCTGAAATTTCAATTCCTGATTCTTTCAGCCATTTCTGAGCTTCAATACCTAATTGTAACGGCGGATTCGGGACAGAACCTGAAACAGTGACTGCTTTTGAGGGTAAAGTTCCGTTAATTAAAGCCACATCAGAATATGGGGCAGTAAAAATTAAACTTTGATCTGAACTTCCGCCAGTTTTTACATCATTCAGCCATTTTACACCTTCCAGCGGATAAGAAAAACTTTTGATCTCGCTTCCGTTCATATTCATGTCGAACTGATTTTCGCGCCAGTTGATTCCCCAAACTCCTGCTCCGTAATAATTTCCTAAGTCATCCCACGGCCAACCTCCGGGAATTGTCTGATGATCGAAATAAGAATCGTCAATAATCAGATCTCCTGAAATCTTTGTAATTCCTGATTTTTTTACGGCTTCAATAAGTTTTTGTTTAAAATTCTCAGGTTTATAGCCTTCATAACGCCAACTTCCTAAAGTCGGGTCACCGTTTGAGGTAATAAATAGATTTCCATTTAAATTTCCACCTGAAATATTCCCTGAATACGATGAAGTTGTTTTATAAGTATAGTTTTTTCCTAAAGTTTCGAGAGCTGCGGCGGCAGTGAAAATTTTCTGCGTTGAAGCTGTAGAAAGTCCTTTGCTTCCCTGAAATTCATAGATCAGATTTCCGCTTTCATCAGAAACATAAAAGGAAAGATTAGATGAAACGGCCAATGAAGAATTCATTAGATTTTTTGTGACATCATCTAACTTCTGAGCGACATTTTGTGCGAAAATAATTTGTGTGGAAAGAACTGATATGGTAAGTAACTTTTTCATAAATAAAATATAAACATTGAGATTCTTCACTTTCGCTTTGTTATCGTTCAGAATGACAAACTGTAAAATTAAAGATTTGAACCAGATTCAATTTCGTAAGGTTCTTTTCCCTTTTCAAAAATCCTTGTCAATTCGCTTCCTTCAACCGTAGTTTTCTTGCCAATTTTTCGGATCCAGTTTCCTTCACGAAGTCCGACAACTTTAATATCATTTTGGGTTAAAAATTCTTTGATTCTGGTTTCTCTCGTTTCACCATTATGCTTCAAATCCGGATTTGGATCTAAGTAATGCGGATTGATATTAAACGGAACCAATCCCATACAATCAAAACTTGGTGGATAAACAATCGGCATATCGTTCGTTGTTTTCATGTTTTGTCCGCCAATATTACTTCCTGCACTACAGCCTAAATAAGCTTTTCCGTTTTCTATGTTTTGTTTTAAAACAGACATCAGATTTTCTTCGTGTAACGTTTTAACCAATAAAAAAGTGTTTCCGCCGCCCGTAAAATATCCTTTTGCTGAATGTAAAGCTTCGGTTTTGTCTTCAAACTCGTGTAAACCTTTTACATTGATATTTATTGTTTCAAAGAAAGATTTAGCTTTTGCCGTGTAATCATCGTGTGAAATTCCGCCCGGTCTTGCAAACGGAATGAAGATGATCTCATCAATTTCTTTATATAATTCGATTAATTCTTCTTTTAAATATTCAAGATAATCTCCGCCAAAAAGTGTGGAAGTAGATGCTAATAATACATTCATAAATAAAAAATTGCTTAATTATTAAAACAAAGATAAACTCAAACGCAGTAAGAATCAAAAATTACGCTAAAAAACATAGTAAAACCGTTAAGAAACTCAAAAAAAGCTTAAAGGCTCTAAAAGAATGGGCAAAAAACAAATTTGAATCTGCTAAATTAGCTATAGTAATTTTAAAATGTAGAAATATGAAAACGGTTAAAATGAATATCAAGCAATTATTTACAGGTTTAATGATCTTGGGAAGTACAGGAATTATTTTTGCACAGACAAGTCCCAAAATGGATAGTGTAAGCAGTACGCCAGTTCAGGCATCTGCAAATGTTCAGACAAATCCTGTCATTGAAAATTTAAAAAAACAGGTAGAAGCCAATCCTAAAGATGCAGAATCTCTTGCAAAATTAGCAACCGCTTATCAGGATGCTTCTGACTGGCAAAATGCTGTAGCAACCTGGAAAAAAATATCTGTTTTACTCCCAGATTGGGCACCATCATATTACAGCCAGGCTTACGCCTATCAGTCTGCAAAAGATGATGTGAATGCAAAACTGGCTTATGAAAAATATATTTCAACGGTGAAACCTGAAGAGATTGAAGCCAGTAAAAAGAATTTAGCTTATGCTTATTATTTCATTGCGTTCTCGGAACAAAAAGAGAATCCGGACAAAGCAAAAGAACACATTGCAAAATCTATTCAATATGATCCAAGCAATCAGGATGCAATTAAACTGAGCCAAGCTTTAAATTCATAAAACAACACTCCGGAAAAATTTCCGGAGTTTTTATTTTATTCTTTTTCCGAAGAAATCTCCTTCTCCAATTAAATATCTTATTATTTTTCCAATATTTCTTTCGATGCTTTCTGCTGTTTTCAGATTGTTGATATAACGAACTACCTCTAATCTCATTGATGGAATGAGACTTTCAAAATTTTTCGTAGCAATAGGATTTTTTTTAATTGCTTTTTCTAAATCAGGATGCATTAAAATTGTTCTGTCCGAATCATCAAATTCTACTGAAATTTCAAGTATTTCCCCAATTCTTTTAGGGGAATTTTTCAGCATGGTTAAATTGATATACAACCGCCATTCTCCTGAATATCTCATTAAATTTTGTTTAAATTCTTTACCATTTACCACACCTTTTACAGGAATCGGACTTTTATTCTTTCCCGAGGTTTTAAATATTTCATTTAAAATCTCATCAGGAATGAAAACAAACGGATTGATTCCTATGATTTCGAGTTTGGCTGTGAAATGGTTTTTCATTTAAGTTTTTAAGAAGTTTAAAATTAATGATTAAATATATTTTATAAGTGTTTATTTTTAAACCAATCCGTCAAAAATTCTTTCGAATTTTCGCCACCAATGCCTCATTATTTTTAATTAATTTTTGTTTTGGTGAATCTCGTTCCTCGATTTCCAATGGAGGGGAATTTTATTTTGTATTCCATATTTATATTCTGATGTAACCCGCAAAATAATTTCGCACTCGAAATGGATTGTTTATCTTTGTGAATCTAAATAATTAAAGAAAATGAAATTTTTTATTGACACTGCTAATTTAGAGCAAATTAAAGAAGCAAAAGACCTTGGAATTTTGGACGGTGTTACCACCAACCCATCATTGATGGCAAAAGAAGGAATTCAGGGAGCTGAAGCGATCAAAAATCATTATAAGACAATCTGCGAAATCGTAGACGGAGATATTTCTGCTGAAGTGCTTTCTACGACTTACGAAGAAATGATCAAAGAAGGAGACGAACTGGCTGCAATTCACCCGAATATCGTTGTGAAAATTCCGATGATCAAAGACGGAATTAAAGCGTTGAAATATTTTTCAGATAAAGGTATAAAAACCAACTGTACTTTGATTTTCTCTCCGGGACAGGCGCTTTTAGCGGCTAAAGCTGGGGCAACTTATGTTTCTCCATTCTTGGGAAGATTAGATGATATTACGACAGATGGTTTAAATTTAATTCAGGAAATCAGATTGATTTTTGATAATTATATGTACGAAACTGAAATTTTGGCTGCATCCATCCGTCATTCAATGCACATTATCGACTGTGCTAAAATTGGTGCAGATGTGATCACTTCACCACTTCCTCCAATCTTGAGTTTATTGAAGCATCCATTAACAGACAGCGGATTGGCTCAGTTTGTTGCAGATTCTCAGAAATTAGCGTAATCATTTGAAATTTGATATTCTTCGATTATTAAATTTTAGCTCTACACATAAAAAATCCCGGAACAATTCGTTTCGGGATTTAATTTTATATAGGATTTATTTTACCAGTCATTGGCTCTTTTTCTTTTTTCGATCATATAATCGACTGAAATTTTTCCAGCTCCAAAAGCTATGATCATTAAATAAATTGAAAGATAAAGTAAACTTAATTCTCTTGCATTAAAACCATCGGCTCCATGTTTAACGAAAGCTACAATTGCCATGGTGAAAATTAAAAAACCAGCAGCAACTCTTGTAAACAATCCTAAAATCAGAAAAATCGAACAAATAAATTCAGAAAAAACGGTTAATCCCAGTGTAATTGTAGGTCCCAAACCCAAAAAATCGAAAGGGTCTTTTCCTAAATTTCCATCAATCAGATTCTGAAGTTTAGGATATCCGTGAGAAAGCATTGCAAATCCCACAAACAATCGCACAATAAAAATAATAATATCAAAAATTAATGGATTAGTCTTTGAATTTACGTAGCTCATCGATTGAAAATTTAGATTAAAGATAATAAAAATCTTTTAATACAACGATGGATATTGAGTTTTTAGTCTATCTATATCCGAAATTCTTCAAATCTCTGTCGTTTTTTCTCCAGTCTTTTTTTACTTTTACGAAAAGGTTAAGATGAATTTTTTTAGCAAAGAATTTTTCAAGATCAAGTCTCGCTTCTGTTCCTACTTTTTTGATCGCCTCACCTTTATGACCGATAATGATCCCTTTCTGGGTATCTCTCTCTACATAAATAATAGAATCAATAAAGATAATTCCTTCTTTTTCTTTGAACATTTCTGTTACCACTTCTACAGAATACGGAATTTCTTTATCGTAATTTAAAAGTATTTTCTCTCTGATCGCTTCATTTACAAAGAAACGTTCAGGTTTATCGGTGTACATATCTTTGTCATAATACGGCGGATTTTCCGGTAACATTGATTTCAGTTTCGGAAGAATAATCTCTGTATTAAAAGCATTTAAAGCAGAAATCGGAAGAATTTCAGCTTTAGGAATTCTCTCATGCCAATCGGAAACCAGTTTCTCAAGACCTTCCTGATTCGTCTGATCAACTTTATTGAGCAGCAATAAAACAGGAACCGGAATTTTATTTAACTTATCAATTAAAAATTCAGAAGGTTCAGCTTTATCAGTTACGTCAACAATAAAAAGGAAAACGTCTGCATCCTGTAAAGAATCTTTCACAAAATCCATCATTTTTTCCTGCAAACCATATTTTGGGTCTAAAACTCCGGGAGTATCAGAGAATACAATCTGTAGATCATCTTCATTATAAATTCCAAAAATTCTATGTCTTGTTGTCTGAGCCTTTTGGGTTACAATAGCCAGCTTCTCACCCATCAGTTGATTGAGAAGGGTTGATTTTCCGGCATTTGGCTTTCCAACGATATTTACAAATCCTGCTTTATGCATATAAAAAAATTAAATCGTTTTTATTACGATCTGCAAAGTTACTAAAACAAAATTTGGATTTTGGTCTATATTAAAATTAGATGCTTAAAAAAGTCTATTTTTGAAAAATAATTAATCCTGACTTTCTCATGGAAATCGATCAGATCATCAATACCATTTTTCCGCTTCCGGAATTATCCAAATTAAATTTAATTCAACATATTTCTGAAGTGAGCTATTCTAAAGGTTTTTGTCTGATGAAAGCCAATAAAATCATTCCCCATATTTATTTTCTGAAAAAAGGGATTGTTCGGGCTTATGCATCAACTGAAAACAATGATATTACTTTTTGGTTCGGGACTGAAGGAGAACCCGTTGTTTCGATGAAAAGCTATGTGGATGAAAAACCTGGTTACGAAAGCATTGAGCTTTTGGAAGATTGTGATTTTTATGTTTTGGAAACCGAAAAATTAAAGACTCTTTTTAATGAAGATATTCATATTGCGAACTGGGGAAGAAAATTTGCAGAAAGAGAGCTTGTGAAAACAGAAGAATTGATCATTTCCAGGCAGTATAAAACGGCTTTAGAGCGATATAAAGATTTGATAAAAGAAAAACCTTATTTGCTTCAAAGAGTTCAGCTGGGGCATATTGCTTCTTATTTAGGAATTACACAGGTGAGTTTGAGCAGGATTCGCTCGGAAATTAGGTGATTTCAAAATTTCAAGTTCTCGCAGATTCTGCTGATTAAGCAGATTTTTTCCAATCAGCGTTATCTGCTAAATCTGCGAGAGTTTTCTTATTAAAATTCAACAATAAATCTTTTTTTAACATTTGTAAAATTTTAATTCGGTAGAAAATCTCAATTTTGCGGCATAAAATTATGTATTAATGAACTGGATTATTTTAATCATTGCAGGATTATTTGAGGTGGCTTTTGCATCATGCCTAGGAAAAGTAAAGGAAACCACAGGAAATGAAATGTATTGGTGGTTTGGTGGTTTTTTGGTTTGCCTTACTGTTTCGATGCTTTTACTCATCAAAGCCACAGAAACTTTGCCGATAGGAACCGCTTATGCAGTGTGGACTGGAATTGGGGCAGTTGGAACTGCTTTGGTAGGAATATTTATATTTAAAGATCCTGCAAGTTTTTGGAGAGTATTTTTTATCTGTACTCTGATTGGTTCTGTAATTGGTTTGAAAGCAGTTTCTCATTAATTTTAGACCATTATTTCTTATATTTGGGAAAAATATTTATGAAGACAAAATTATTTTTTCTTTTAATCACATGTTCTTTATTTGGTCAGAATGCTGAGCTTTTAAATAATAACTGGTATGTTTCTCAGATTGTAACGAACGGCCAGACAACAAATGCAGTTTCTCTGCCTTCACCTTTGGGATCATCTAAATTTACATTAAGCGGATCTGATTATGTATTTATTTCTTATTATTTTAATACGGCAGGAAATAATGTAATCTTCTCATCATCGCAAAACAGCTTTACTAAAAATCAGGGTTCATGTACATTAGCACAATATGTTGGAGTAAATCAAGATGCAGTTAGAGATTTTGATCAGAAACATTGTGATTTTTACGTGAGTTATATTCCTGTTGGAACTATTTTTAATTATCAAATTATTAATAATGGAAGCTCAAAAATACTTGCAATAACCAATGCAACTACTGGTAATATAATTTATTATAATAATTCAATTTTGGGTACTAAGGAAAATGCTTTGAAGAAAACATTTAGAATCTATCCAAATCCTTCGAGTGACTTTTTGATTGTAGAAAATATTGATAAAAATTTAAAGGTGAAAATTTATGATGTATCAGGTAAAATAATTTATGAGACTTTATCATCCGGTAAAGCATTAAAAATTAATACTGAAAATTTTCAAAAAGGTCAATATATTTTAAGTATAGAAAATTCCAAATCTGAATTTTTCATAAAGAGTTAAACCTCAATTTTATAAACAAAAACGGCTTCAAATTCTGAAGCCGTTTTTTATTTCTTTAAAACAATCGGTAAAATTTCGTTGTGTCTTAAACCGTATTTTTTTATTTCAGCATCGGAGAACTCCTGCGAATAAAAATTAGCCTGAGCTTGGAAACCAGCTGCCTCAAGACGATCAAAATAATCCATCCCATACCATCGAACATGGTCGTACTGACCGAAATGTTTCTGACGTTCTTTCGGATCTGTAATGGTAAAATCTTCATAAGTTTTCTCCAGAGAATTTTTCATCGGAACCTGTAAAATTCCCCAACCGCCCGGTTTCATTACTCTGTATAGTTCACTCATTGCTTTTGCATCATCTTCAATATGTTCCAGAACATGGTTGCAGAAAATAATATCAAAAGAATTATCTTCAAATGGCAGATTCAAGATATCCGCTTTCACATCAACAATAGGCGAGTACAAATCTGCAGAAATGTAATTCAGGTTGCTCATCCTTTTGAATTTTCTCAAAAATTCCTGTTCGGGAGCAATATGAAGAACTTTATAATTCTTGATGAAAAAATCGGTTTCATTCTGAAGATAAAGATACATTTGACGGTGTCTTTCAAGACTTAAAGTTCCAGGAGAAAGTGCATTTTCTCGCTGCTTTCCGTATCCATAAGGAAGAAATTTCCTGTAAGATCTTCCGTCAATCGGATCAAAAAACTGATCTCCTTTAAAAAACTGGTATATAATCGGCCGCGCCCAAATGCTCATTTTAATCAACATCGGACGTGGAATTTTATTTAATAAAAACTTAGTCAGCTTTTTCATTAAAAATCCAGTTGAAATGGCTTTTCTTCATCACTTACGATTCCTAAAGCCTCATAAATGTAATCAAAAGTAGACAGCAAAACGGGTTTACCATTAATTACACAAACATCATGCTCGAAATGTGCAGAAGGCTGATTATCAAGTGTTGTAACCGTCCAACCATCATTATGGAATTTCACTTTTTCTGTACCAAGGTTAATCATCGGTTCGATAGCGATTGCCAAACCGTCTTTGATCACTTTTCCACTTCCCTGTCTTCCGTAATTCGGCACTTGTGGATCTTCGTGCATTTTCTTTCCTAAACCATGGCCAACAAGCTCTTTTACAACTCCGTAACCTTCTTTCTCACAGTGATTCTGAATGGCATAGGAAATATCTCCGATACGCTTTCCTCTTACACATTGCTCGATACCTTTATAAAGAGATTCTTTGGCTACTTTAAGCAGTTTTTTAGTTTCCGGTTTTACTTCACCGATTTCGAAAGTATAGGCGTGATCTCCTACGTAACCGTTAAGAATTGCACCACAGTCCACAGAAAGAATATCACCTTCCTTAATCTCTTCCTTATTCGGAAAACCATGAACAACTTGTTCGTTTGGTGAAATACAAAGAGAATTCGGGAAACCACCGTATCCTAAAAATGCAGGTTCAGCACCATGATCTTTTATAAAATCGTGTGCTAATTTATCTAAATGTAAAGTAGTGATTCCGGGTTTGATTTCTTTCGCCAACATTCCTAATGTTCTGGAAACCAATCTCGCACTTTCTTTCATAAGACGAAGCTCGTCTATCGTTTTTAAATGAATCATTATTTTTATGAAGAACCAAGAAACAAGTAAAAAGAAACTTTTTTCTAACTTTTGGTTCTATTTTTAATTTATATTATTGTCTTTATCTTTCGTATTATTTAAAATACTTCCAAAAATATTCTTTAGTTCGAAACTTTCTTGCAAGAGTGTATCTAATTCTGAAGATTCAAAATCGCTAAGTGATTTTATAATTCTCAGCCAATAATTCGTTTCTCTTGTTTCCCTTAAAGATATTCTTATTTTATTTCTAAAATCTTTTAAAGAAGAACCAGCTTGTGATTCTTCATAATTTGCTTCAAGTGAAGTTGCTGACTTACATATTTGAAATCTTATCACTTTATATTCAGGATAATTGGGAAGATTTCTTAAAAATTTTATACAATCAACTCCAAACTTAAAAGTTCTTTCAAGTAAATCATTTTTTTTCATCAGGTTTGAGTTTTGATTTTTGCGAACTCAAATTTGTGTCTTTTTACTTTTATCTTGTTTCTTTACCAAAACAAGCCTTTTTTCTTCTCTTTTTTTAATTTTGAATAAGGTAAAACCTCTCTACCCTCGACACGGAATTCAATTCTTTCGTTGATGATATTGTAGATTTCACCCCAACCCGGAAAACCGCCTAAATTTCTGTCATCAATAAACCAGTCTGCATCTAATTTTCTTGACTGTGTTTCAGAATCAAAAACTTCTCCTTCGAAACTTGAATTAATGGCATAGAACTCAATACCATTCTGTCTGCAGAATTCTACAGCCTCATCCAAGGTTTTTCCGTGTCTGTACGTCCAAAGTATCAATCTAAAACCTTGAGCCTGAAGTTTTTTAAGGGTTTCGAAAGCGAAAATTTTAGCTTTTCCGATCGCCGGATAAGCATCATCTACGATCGTTCCGTCAAAATCAACAGCAATTTTCTTATTGTTTAACATTTTGTTGCGTTTTTAGCTGGGCAAAGATACTAAAAAAAATGAGTGAGAAATTCCATTTTCTTGCACTGATTAGCTATAACATTTATTAAGGATAATGAACTATTCTATCTAACTCAAGAGGATTATTATATTTTTTAATCAGTTTTTTTTGAATTTCTGTTGATGAACGTAAATTTTCTTTTGTTAATTTGATACCATTATCGAGTAATATTTCTTCAGTTTGCGACCAGTCTACTCTTCCGTTTTTAAGATAGGCAAATGGATCATTATAATATGAAAGTTTATATTTCAAATATTCTTTATCTTGTAGAAATAAGTTTTTCTTAAGCATTCTGCTCAGTAAATCTATTTGATTTGTCGTACTGTAAGATTCAGACTTTATTAATTCGAAACTAAAATTATTTTTATCATCTGCAAGTTCAACAATCAATCCTGGTAAACCTCTAAACTTATGAGGTCCTTCCTGAAACGGAATTTCTGTAGTAAACCATGCAATCCAGTTTCTTCCTCCAAATGTTGTTGTTGCTTTTTGTAGAGAAAGATTTTGTGATATTTTCTTTTCAGATAATAATATCCATTTCTGATTTGGTTCAGATTCTTGTTTAATAATATCCCAACCTAAAAATTCGTATCGATCATATTTTTGACTATTCACTTCATGCACAATAAAATCATTTAGCTTTGGCGCAGGAAATCCATTTGGAAGCTGAAGTTTTTTTATAGAATCTGAAATAAATAAATCTCGTCCGTAGTATAATATTTTATCCGGATTAATATCTAAGTGGAAAATATCTTTTGTGAAAACATTTTCTGTAGAATCTCTTTTAGTATTTACTTCATATATAAAGCGGTATGTTTGTGCTTTTGCAAATCCAACAACTAAAAGAACAAAATAAAGTAATTTTTCCATAATTTATTTTTAGACAAATTTATAAATTATATAGAACTATGCAATACAAATTACTGTTTAATAAAAAAAGCACTAAAATATTTAGTGCTTATCAATTAAAATTTATAATCTTTTTATTTTTTTACCCAAGAGAATTCAAACTGTAAATCGGGTGTTGCAATTCTGTCGGTAATTTTTTGTAGTCTTGAAGGGAGCTTCATTAGATATTCCTGAGCTTTTTCAGCCTTTTCGGTAAGGCCGGTAACGTGCTCAATTTTCCATTCATCCAAAAGATCTTTCAGGATGTTGATATAATCCTGTCCTGTATAAACCATGCATCTTTGTGCCGCATCCGAAAAATGTCCCCAAAGTTCACCTGCTTTCTGACCAGACTGTCTCATCATGTGTGCAGGCATCACGATTTTTTTTCGCATCATATCTTCAAATGCTAAAATCAGTTCTGAAGGATCTAATTCTAATATCTTTGCCACAAAATGTTTGTAAGCTTTAGCATGTCTTGCTTCATCTGCAGCAATTACGCCACACATTTTTGCCAGTTTACCATTTCCGGTTTGTTTTGCTAAAGTCCCTACTCTTCGATGCGAAACGTTGGTTGCTGTTTCCTGAAAACTTGTATAAATAAAATTTCGGTAAGGATCCATACTTGTCCCAATATCAAAACCGTCACTGATGAGATATTGAGTTGTAATTTCCATCTGCCTCATATTTACTCTTCCGCATAAATACAGATATTTCCCAAGTAAGTCGCCATGTCTGTTTTCTTCTGCTGTCCAGGATCTGATCCAGCTTGCCCAAGTAGGCCCGCTTTTCTCCTGATCAATTCCGTCAACACTCATCAGCCAAGATTCGTAAGAAGGTAAAGCTTCTTCTGTAATACAGTCACCAATCAAAGTAACAAAAAGATCGTAAGGCATCTCACGAGCATAAGTTTGTATCTCGTCTAAATCATATTTAAAATCCTCACTTGAAGGATCCGGTAAAAAATCTGAAGGTTGCCATATTTTTTCAATCGGAGTCAAAAATTTCTCAAGAAAAGAACCCACTTCCTTTTCCAAAATACCCATTACCTCTTTTCTTACCAGCTTATTGTACATCTAAAAATTAAGTTTATAATTTGCAAAGATATGATTTATTTATTATTTAGGGCATAATATTCTATGTATCTCATAACATGCCTGATATAAATCATAAAAAATACCGCTATCTCTATGATAACGGTATTTTTCCAACATTATTATTCAATTTTAGCTTATTAAAATATCTCCTGTCATCACAGCCGGAATTTCAACGCCCATGGTGTGTAAAATTGTTGGAGCCATATCTCCTAATTTTCCGGGTTTTAAATTCCAGTTTTTGTCTTTATCCATCACAATTAAAGGAACAAGATTTGTTGAGTGTTGTGTATTCGGAGAACCATCTGGATTGATCATGACATCAGAATTTCCGTGATCTGCCAAAATGAAAACTGCATAACCATGTTCATAAGCCATTGTAGCAACTTTTTCTATACATTTATCAACCGTTTCGGCAGCTTTTACAGCCGCTTCAAAAACTCCGGTGTGACCTACCATATCCGTATTTGCGAAATTTAAACAAATAAAATCTGCTGTTTCATTTTCCAGTTCAGGTAAAATAGAATTGGTGATTTCATAAGCAGACATTTCAGGCTTTAAATCGTAAGTCGGGACATCTTTCGGGCTCGGACAAAGCAATCTTTTTTCTCCATGAAACTCCTCTTCACGACCACCCGAAAAGAAGAATGTAACGTGAGGATATTTCTCTGTCTCAGCAATTCTGATCTGGGTTTTTCCGTTTCTTTCCAAAACTTCACCCATGGTGTCTTTTAAAACTTCTTCATCAAAAACTACATTTACATTTTGGTAGGTTTTATCATAATTCGTCAATGTAATATAATGCAACGGAAGTTTTCTCATGAAATATTCGGGCATATCGTGCTGACAAAGCACTTCTGTAATTTCTCTTCCTCTGTCTGTCCGGAAATTGAAGCAAATCACGACATCATTATCGACTATTTTCCCAACAGGGACAATGTTTCCGATCTGAGTTTCTTTTACCAAAATAATCGGCTTAATGAATTCATCGGTAACATTTTCATTATAAGAATGTTTAATTGCCGCAACAGCATCTGTTGTCTGCAAACCGACTCCTTCCACCATTGCATCGTAAGCCAATTTCACACGTTCCCATCTTCTGTCACGATCCATTGCATAATATCTTCCGATGACAGAAGCTAATTTTCCGGTTGTATGATTCATATGATCCTGAATTTCTTCAATGAATCCCAATCCTGAATGCGGATCACAATCTCTTCCGTCTGTAAAAGCATGAACGTAAACGTTTTCATGTAAGCCAAAATCTTTTGCAGCAGACAATAATCCTTTTAAATGATTGATATGCGAATGCACTCCCCCATTAGAAACCAAGCCAATAAAGTGTACATTTTTGTTTTCTTTTTTAGCATAAGCAAAAGCATCCTGAATTACTTTTTCCTGTCCCAAAGTTCCGTTTTCGACAGCCATATTCAGCTTTACCAGATTTTGATAAACTACTCTACCCGCTCCCAAATTCATGTGGCCTACTTCGGAATTTCCCATCTGACCTGCCGGAAGCCCTACAGCCAAGCCGCTTGCTTCTAAAGTGGTGTGGGGAAATCTTTGATAACAGCTATCTATAAATGGTGTATTTGCCTGTGCCAATGCAGAAACTTCAGGATTTGTTCCCAAACCCCATCCGTCAAGAATGGCTAAAATTGCTTTCTTCGACATTATATTTTTAATTTTTAACAAACAAATTTACCGATTTTATGATGAATTCGAGAATTTGAGGACTTAAATTTTTGTTTAAAAATGATGAAAAGCTTTGATGAAAAATGATAATCAATAAAGTTTTATTTATAATTTTGCTTTATGGATTTACGAGATCAACTAAAAAACCTTTTTCCTGAGCATGAAGAGCAGGATTTTGAAATGCCTGAAGAAGAATTTAAGCAGAAAGAACCATTGGTTTGTAAGTTTGAAAAGAAAGGCAGAAACGGAAAACCTGTAACGATTGTTGAAGGTTGGGAAGGCAGTGAGGAAGATCTGAAAAAGATTTCAAAAAAGATAAAAACCACTTTGGGAATCGGTGGTTCCGAAAAAGACGGTACCATTATCATTCAGGGAGATAACCGTGATAAAATCATGGCAATTCTGAAAGATTTGGGTTACAAAACGAAAAGAGTCGGCGGATAATTTAAAAATAAATCTGTGTCTGTGGCATTAAGATCTTAAGCTTATCAATTGTCGCTTTATTCATCGGATTTCCGGATAAAATAAGGGTTTTGAGATTTTTTAGTTTACTAAATTCTTTAGGAAGATCTTTTAATTGATTGTTCGCAAGATTCATACTTACTACATTTTTTAATCCTTTTACTTTAGGTGAAATTTTTTTAAGATTGTTTTGACTGACATTCAAAAATTCCAGATTTTTAGATTTAAATATTGATTCCGGTAGATTTATAATAGAATTTTGTTGAAGTTCGAGGTATTTTAAATTTCCAGGAAACCTTACATCCGTTAAATCATTGATCTGATTGGCTGCGAGATTGAGGTATTTTAAATTTTTAATTTGATGTAAATCTTTCTCAACAAAGCTAATCTGATTACCTGAAAGGTTGATTTCTTCGAGAGTTGCAATCTTAATGAGAGCTTCGGGAAATACACTCAGATTGTTTGCATCGAAATGTACTATTTTCAGATTTTGAAGTTTTGCGAAATTATTGTTGATCTTGGTTAAGCTATTCAGGTTCATTGAGAAGCTCGTAAGCTTTTTAAGATCACCAATTTCATCAGGAATAAATTTAATGCTGTTTCCGTTTAAATTTAATATTTCAAGTTGTTTCAGCTTAAAAATTTCATCATCCATCTTTTCTAAGTTGTTTCCCATTAAATTCAGGAAAAAAAGAGAATCCATCTTTGAAAGCTTGGGAGAAACATTGAATAAGCCTTTATCTCTAAAACTCATACTGTAAATGGTTTTACCACTTTTTAGAGCATCTTCTACATTTGTATAAGTAGGATATTTTAGTGGATCAATCTGTGCCTGAATATTTGACAGAGATAATATGGCAATAAGAAAAAGTAATTTTTTCATAATAAAAAAAGCCACCGACAAAGAAAATGCCGGCAGCTGAGAAAGAAAATTAGTAATTATTTTTTAAGGATTTTAACCGTTTTCTGGAAACCGTCTGCTTCGATGTTCAGCATCAAAACTCTTGAAACCTGAAGCTGTGAAGTGAAATCCAGTTCTAATGAACTATTTGATCCTGTAAACTTTTTAGTATAAACAATTTTACCATCCATGCTGTACGCTGTTACAGAAAGATTTTTAAGTGCTTTCGGAGATTCTATTTTCACTAAACCTGAAGTTGGGTTTGGAGAAACGGTAACTTCTGTTTCAGAAATAGCTTCTGATGTTCCTAAAGAACCTGTTGTTCCTAAAAACTCCTTCAATGCGATGATCATCGTAGCCGATTTACCTTTGTAATCAATTGTATTTCCTGTTGCATCAATATCGGTAGAGATTGAAGAATCCGGATGCTGAACAGAGAAGAATCCGAATTTGTGATCCGGCGTAAACGTCAATCCTGTCGGTTCTGAGCCTGCAGGCATTGAAGCAAACAGTCTTACGTTAGGATTTGCCTGAGTGTGTGTTGGAGCAACTACCCAAATATAGTTTTTACCACCATCCTGAAGAACCCAAAGATTTCCAAGTTCATCGAATGTTAAATTATCATTACCATCACCCCAAGTTTCTGTTTTAACGCCCTGTGCTGTGTTGAAAGAATACTGAGTGTTTAATCCGCCTACAAAAACTTCAACCTGAGAAGCTGTAGTTCCGTTATCCAGCATACGGTAAACTTTGTTCAGACCTTTCGCAGCAAAATAAACTTTACCATCGATCGGGCTGATTTCAATATCTTCGATTCCGTTGAATTTTGTTCCGCCTAAAGATTCTGCTAAAGTTGTCGTATTGTTTTGGTCTGCCTGAGTTTTATTCGGAACCTGAACCCATGTTGCTGTAGTCGCAACCGGATCTCCACCTGATAATCCCTGATCTAATTTCAGTACATATAAATTTCCTGAAGCCAAATTATTTGGGGTATCCATTACATATTTGTAAACCATGTGTGTTCCGCCATCTTCTCCGTAATAAGCCGTCGTTCCTGCATTGTTAACCACTACATTTTCGTGGTTCATGATTCCCATCTGCCAAAGCTTATCTTTTGTGCCGTTAGAATTATGAGACATTACCTGAGCGGTTGCAGGATTGATCTCAACCAACCATCCGTAATCTTTGTATCCGTCTGCATTGGTATCATTTCCGGTAACAGATTCTTCTGCCGTAACAATTGTTCCCCAAGGTGTAACTCCACCCGAACAGTTTCTGATGGTTTGTACCAAGCTCGTAGAAGAGAAATCTACTCCTCTTGATTTTGTTAATTGCCAAAGCTTTGCAGTAGGATTATAGTTGATTTCTGCCATCGTCACTCCACCTGGGTTGGTTTCATGATTTACAGATAAATAACCGTCTGTACTGCTTGCATTTTTAGGAACATAACCTGTGAAATCATTTTGTCCGCCTACTAATCCTCCACCTTCTGTATAAGCATCTCCTTCTTTAAGGATCATCTGGAATTTGTGCTCTGCCGGAATAATCAATTTTGAAGTCTGGTTGGTAGGAACTATTGAAGTAAAGCAGCTGATGTGAGTTCCCGTACAAGTATTTGTAGGAGGTGGCGTAGTTGTAGCCACTGTTTTTAAATAAGCATCAATAGTTAAATCTGAACTGGATGCACTTCTGTTGTGTAATTCGATTGAAATTCTGTTATTTCCCTGAACAAATTTACTTTTGGGGATTGAGAAAGTATTAATCGCCGTTTCTGCTCCGCCATCGATTATTGTGCTGGAAAAAGTACTGTGAGAAATTGTTCCTGCAGGCATATTGTCTCGGATTACTTCTTCACCGTTCAGATAAACGATAATACCGTCGTCTCGTCTTACACCAAATTCCATTGTATTAGTAAGATCTGCTAAGTTTACCGTAAAATCTTTTGTAAGATAAGCCGTATCAACACCTGATACGAAAGCAGTTGTTACAGGATCTCCATAACCAAGCGGTCCGTTTCCTGATGCCCATGTTGAAACATCATAATTAGTGTTTTTCCATGTTGCAGGAAGTGCAACGTCTGCGTCATTAAAACGCCAAGAACTTGCAAGACCGAAAATTGTGGTCTGAGCCTGCATTGCAGAGCTCGTAACTAAAGCAAGCATTGCAACTGTAAGTAGTTTTTTCTTCATTTTTAATACTTTTATTATTTCTGATGCAAAACTATTTTTTTCCTGCGAAGCCTTTATTAATAGGGTTTTAAATAAACAACGTTAAAAATTAACAAATCAAAAACCTAATGTTACGAGCATTAAATAATTGTTAAATTATATAAGGATGAAAAACCAATTAGAATTTTTATTTAGATTTTGTTTTACTAATGTCAGTAAGAGCATTCAGAAAAGCGATGATCTGCTTTATTTCAATCAGAGAAAGATCCAGTTTATCTGCGGGTAAAGTCTGATTTTTTATTTTTAAACCAAGACCTTCTGCCCCGCCCTGATTATAAAACTCCAGAACTTCTTCCAATGTATTGAATGCACCGTTGTGAAAATAGGGTTTTGTGAGGGCAATATTTCTTACGGTTGTTGTTTTAAAAGAGTTTTCATAGATCCATGAATCTTCTTTTTTTACATTACTTTTTATTCTTCCTCTGTCCGAATCTATTTCTAAAGGTAAATTCTGAACAGGTTTTTTGGTAACTCCCAAAACTTCAGATTCATTTTCATTAAAAAACGGCGGAACAAGCCCCGAAAACAACGGCGCGAAATGACATGTTGCACAATTGGCTTTCCCCATAAAAAGATTAAATCCTTTTTTGGCATCATCAGAAATTTCTTTTTCATTTCTCATAAATCGGTCGAAATCGCTGTCGAAAGAATATAATGAAGCCACATAAGAACTCAGCGCTTTTGAAAAGGTCTGCTTATCAATATTTGCGTTTTTGTAGGCTTTTTTAAATGCCTGTTTGTATTCAGGATTTAATTTTAATTTTTTGATGATGCTTTCATAGCTTGTATTAAATTCTTCTGAATTGTAGATAACGTGTTCTGCCTGTTGTTCAAGATAATAAGCTCTCATATCATAGAAGAATCTTTTAGCGAAGACAGCATTATAAAGAGATGGTGAATTTCTTAAAACCGTTTTTCCTTCTGCATTGCTCAAAGATTTAGTTTTAAGATCTGTGAATGCATTTTCGGGTAAGTGGCAGGTTGCGCAACTCATTTTACCATTGTCGCTTAAACTTATATCATAAAATATTTTCTCTCCTAAACTTCTCAGGTCAGCATTGTCTTCGGAACCTTTCAGCAAAGTAAAAAAATAAGGGTTAAGAAAATCGCTGCTGAAAAAGTTTTTATTGGAGGCATTCCAGCCGGAAAATTCTTTCAAATCATCTTCATTCCCGTCCCATTTTCCCAATTCTTCATAGATTGGCTGTAAATGTTTTTTATAAAATTCTATGCGGTCGAAACTTTCAAAATCTTTATTTTTTGAAAGATACAAGATGGCATCAGAAAACATTCTGTTAACATTTTCTTTATTGTAATTATCAAAATACGGATCGTCATTGATGTACTTTTTTATTCCCTGAAAAGCAAAACTTGCTTCTTCAGAAATATTAAGAGATCCCGGAGTATCGAAACCGGTAAGTCCCAAAGTATAGATTCTGATCAATTCTATTCTTAAAGGAAGCGTTTTATTTTTCCCCTGACTGGTCCCGTTTTTTATCGTGCTTGTATAAAAATTGTTATAATTATTATATAAATAACCCGTGATTTCAGAGATTTTGTCTTTTTGTTCGGCAGCTTCATCAGAAAAAATCAGTTCATCCAAAACCTGCAATCCTTCCGGAGGTAAAGTATAGGCTGTTGTTCCTGCCGCTTCTATTCTGAATAAAGGAGCTGCATTAAGATGTGTTTTTGAAAATTCAGGGTAATGATAGGCAATATAGAATTCTATTTCCTTGTAAGAATTTCTTGTATTGCTTAATGATTTCTGAAGCTCTTCCAGACTTACTTTATCTTCTTTAAAGAGCTCAACATCAGCTTTTAAACTTTCAAGCTTAAACTTAAAATCAGACAATCCGTTTCTGATAAAACTGCTTTCAATGGAGTGGCCTTTATCAACAGTATTGAATGACATGACGAAAATCGTTGTTAATAAGACTAAAATAACTATAGGATAAGATTTCATAGAAAAAATTAAACGCAAAACTATCATCCTAAGATTACCACAGTTTTAACAAGGAATTAAATAATGTTTATATTTATTTCATTTAAAATTCACTAATTTTAAATCCCCAAAAATTAAAACAGATATTCATTTTATAATTAAAATAAACTATGCTAAATAAACTTGCAGCTTCAGAATTGGTTCTGAACGATGACGGAAGCGTCTATCACCTTAATCTTTTACCTGAAGATATTGCCGATAAAATTATTCTGGTTGGTGATCCCGACAGAGTTCCTAAGGTTTCTAAATATTTTGACAAAGTAGAAATCAAAAAAAACAAAAGAGAATTTTATACCCACACCGGAACTTTGCGTGGCGAAAGAATTTCTGTAATGTCTACAGGAATTGGTACGGAGAACATCGATATTGTGATGAATGAGCTTGATGCTTTAGTAAATATAGATTTGAAGCAGAAAGAATTTAAAACCGAACATAAATCTCTGGAATTGTTCAGAATGGGAACTTGCGGAAGTGTAAATCCTGATGTTCAGGTTGATAATATGCTTGTTACCCAGAATGTGGTTGGTTTAGATGGTTTAATGCACTTTTATCAGGATTATCATTTTGAAAATGAATTTTCGAAGCAGTTTTTAGACAAATTTCCATATCAGAAGATTAAGCCGATGCTTTATTTCTCTGAGTGGTCTGAAGAATTGGGAGAGTTGTATAAAGATGCAAAATACCACGGAAATACAGCTACTTTCCCGGGATTTTATGCTCCACAGGGAAGACAGCTCCGTCTGAAAGCTCTGGATGACAAATTTCTTGAAACTTTGAATGATCTGGGAATTACCAATTTTGAAATGGAAACTTCTGCCATTTATGCATTCTCAAAATTATTAGGGCATAAAGCTATTACCGTAAATAATGTCATCGCCAACAGAAGACGAGGTGAGTTTTCTTCTGATCACCACGCTTCAGAAAAGAATCTCATCGAATGGGTTCTTGAAAGAATCATCAAATAAAAGTAAACAGGATTTCAAATTTTGGAATCCTGTTTTATTTTTCATTAATCATTGTTTGTCTCGGTATTAAAAGCATCGACAGATCTGCAGTATAAGATTATGAAAAATTTAACAGTCGATATTTTTGTTAGGAACAGTTCTTGTTTAATGATTGTCATAACACACTTAAATTATCATTATTATGGAAAACCAAGATTATAACAAAGCCGAAAAAGCTGTTGACAACACAGAAAATTCTTTGAGAAATGCAGCCAACGATGCGAAATGGAAAATCAGTGATCTTGCAGACAAAGCGAGAGATTATATCAACGAAAAAAGAAACAATGATGAAGAGGCAAGCCAGGAAGACTGGTTCGACAGGGTAAAAGCTAACGCAGCCGAAACTTGGGAAGATATTAAAGACGGAGCCAACGAAGCTTGGGAAAAAACAAAGGATGCAGCAGAAGATGTAAAGGCAGAATGGAATAAAAAAACAAATTAGTTTATTAGTCTTTTATATATTATCAAAGAAAACGGAGTCTTTTTAGTGAAGGCTTCGTTTTTTATTATGCTCTAAACACAAATTATTGCTACATTTGTACATCAATAAACATTAAAAAATTATGTCATACGGTTTACTTAAAGGCAAGAAGGGAATTATTTTTGGAGCCCTTAATGAACAATCTATCGCATGGAAAGTTGCTGAAAGATGCCACGAAGAAGGCGCAGAATTCATCCTGTCAAACGCTCCTATCGCTCTTAGAATGGGAGAACTTAATGGTTTAGCAGAAAAAACAGGTTCTGAGGTAATCGGTGCAGATGCAACTTCTATTGAAGATCTTGAAAAACTTTTTGATGCCGCTGTTGCAAAATTTGGTAAAATAGACTTCATCCTTCACTCTATCGGTATGTCTATCAACGTTAGAAAAGGAAAACATTATACAGAAATGAACTACGACTGGTTGGAAAAAGGCTGGGATATCTCTGCTGTTTCTTTCCACAAAGTAATGAGAGTGGCGTACGAAAAAGACTGTATGAATGAATGGGGAAGCATTTTGGCGCTCACGTATATTGCAGCACAAAGAACATTCCCCGACTATAATGATATGTCTGACAACAAAGCGTATCTTGAAAGTATTGCAAGAACTTTCGGAAATTATTGGGGTGAAAGAAAAGTACGTGTAAACACTGTTTCACAATCTCCTACTCCAACAACTGCAGGAAGCGGTGTAAAAGGTTTCGGAGGTTTCTTGGGATATGCTGAAGATATGTCTCCGCTAGGAAACGCTACAGCTCTTGAATGCGCAGACTATTGTGTAACTCTTTTCTCTGATTTGACTAAAAAAGTGACGATGCAGAATCTTTTCCACGATGGTGGCTTCAGCAGCTCTGGTGTTACTCAGAAAGTGATCAGTAAGTATGATGTTGAAAATTAATTTATTTTAAAGGATATAATATAAAAACCCATGCATTGACATGGGTTTTTGTTTTTAGTATTTATACTTATGTTTATTGATTCCAACCGGGAAATTCACCTTCTACATATCCTCCGTTCACATATCTGGAAGTGTCGTTTGTATGCCATGCGTATACTCCGGCAATCATAATTCCAAGATCCTGTATGTAATTGTAGACATTGTTTTGATGCTCTCCGAATGGTGGAAGATGCTCCTGTAAGATTAAAAATTCTTTCAAATATTCATCATGAATTTCCATGGATTTTTTATAAGCGTCAAATAATGATAAATTATTCTCTTTCTGCAAAACTTTTACAATATTCATCGTATCACCTTCTCTCTGAAGTTCTTTTGGCAATGAAATAATATCATTATGTATTCCTATCATTAATGAGCAGAGACTGTAAATGCGTTTTATATGAGGATGATCAAAAATTTCTTCAGGAAGATTTCGGTATTCTTTCTGTAATAGCACATAATCGCAATATGGCTGAACTCCGCTTGTCGCTTCCCTGATAAGAAGATAAACTGGTAAGGGCGGAACTGTGTTGGTTCGATAGTATACTTTTTCTTCAGAATAACCAATTAAAACATCCTTGATTGACTTTACAAATCTTTTATATATTTTTTCAGGAATTTCGCATTTCATGGCATCCTGTCTTAAAATCCAGAACAAATGAAATATTCCGTTTTCTTTGGGCTCCTGAGTATCTTCACCTGATAATAAAGCAATAATCTTGTTCATTATCTGATACATTTCATCACGCGAACAACGATCAAAATAATCATCCATCATTGCTCCGTTTGCTGTATAATTCGCCAAAGGTCGTAATTCTGCAATATCTTTCAAGAATGGGCATCCTCTTGCAGCAATATCTGTAAGGTGATGCTTCTTGTGCTTTTCTCTGGCTTCTGTACTTTGGAACGCATATTCTTTGTCGATCCATTCGTAATATTCTTCCCGCTGTTTTTGCATATCGGGATGAGTAAAATCGGGAAATGGGTAATGCGGTTTGGGAAGATGCTGTAAACCAGCAATAAACTCGTCGTTTGTGCTTACTGTTTTCATAATTATTTTGTGTTAATTTAAGGTCTGTTAAAAATAATACAAAATTATATACCACGCGTTTTTTTTTTACATCATTATAAATTATATCTAAAACATAGAATTTATGATCATTTGAACCCTATATAAACAGTTTCGGCGGAGCCAAAGGCTCCGCCGAAACATAATAAAAATGTTAATACGAAGTGATCTATAAAATTATAGTCTGTATAGAATGTGCAGGTGCAGATAACTTGGCCGACATTCCTTCGATCCAAAGATTCGTATCGATATCGTTGTCAGAGTCGTTCATGATGACAGTAACTAACTGTCCGTTTTCATTCATGAAAGTAGTAGAAGTTAAAGCTGCTCTGTTAGATGAGCTTCCGATTCTTTGCGCATTTGGCTTAATGAATTTAGAAACGTGACCAACATAATAATACTCATACGTATAATGAACTTCCCCGGTTTTTGTATCGGCGATGATTGGTGCAAAACAGAAGTTTCCAACGTGGTTTGGTCCGCCTGTTTCGTCAAGAAGTACATTCCAATCCGTCCATAAAACGGTTCCTTTGTTGAAATCGTTGATCATATTTCTTCCGTACAATTCGCCTAAGCTTACATCGTAAATTTTCGACATATCAAATTGCTCTTTGCAACCTTCCGTAAACGCTAAAAACTTATCAGGAAAAGCTCTTTGCGTTTCTAATAAATTGTCGAATAACTGAGTTTTGTTATTCCATGTTTCGTACCAGTGATAGCCGATTCCATGGGCGTATTTTGAAGTTTCAGGATCGCTCAAAGTAGTTGTAGCTCTTTGGTAGATCAAGTCTCTGTTATGATCCCAAATCATCACCTTTTTATCTTTAAAACCGTTTTTCCAAAGCGTTGGTCCTAAATTATTTTTAAGAAAAGCTCCCTCTTCTTCGGCAGTATAAATACAGGATTCCCAAGTCTGCGTTGCCATCGGCTCATTCTGAATCGTCAATCCCCAAACATTGATTCCTCTTTTCTCGTATTCTTTGATGAATTTCACATAATAATCTGCCCAGGTTTGATAGAAAGCATTTTCCAGCCTTCCGCCTTTCAACATACTTTTGTTCGATTTCATCCAGGCTGGTGGGCTCCAGGGAGAAAAATAGAAGGTAAAATCTTTTCCAATTGCTTTTTGAGCTTCCTTAATTAATGGAATTTTATACTTTTCATCATGCGCAACGTTGAATGATTTTAACGATTGATCATTTTCTGTTACATAAGTATAAGAATCGCTTGAGAAGTCACACGAGTTCATACTGGTACGAACAACCGTATAACCCAACCCATTTTTACCATAATAAGCATCAATAATTTCTTTCTGCTTATTCTTTGGAAGTTTATAAAAAGTTTCAGCTGATGCATCTGTGATAGCACCACCGATTCCGATCAGTTTTTGATATTTAAAATCTGGATCTACAAAAATACAGGCATCAGTTTCTTTTGGCTGATCCATCTTTTCGAATTTCACCATTCCTTTATCGACCATTTTTTCGTTGGTCTTAGAATTGGTGAAAATTACTTTCGCTGTTTTTCCTGCATTCTTTTTCCAGTAATTCTGAGCATTTGCATTGAATACAATTCCGATTACAAAACAACTTACAATTAGCTTTTTCATTTATTTCTTCTTCTTTTTTCTATTTATATTTAAACCACCCCGTCTAAATTTTCCTCGAATATTTATCCACCCCTCCAAAGGAGGGGAATTTTGCAACGTTTATTTTTTATTCTGATAGACTCTTACATAATCAATGTAATATTTCTGAGGGAAAATAGAATCATCAATTCCTTCTTTTCCGCCCCAAAATCCACCGACCGCTAAATTTAAAATGATGAAATATGGTTGATCAAAAGGCCAAGATTCATAGGTTTTCTCTTTATTTTCATAGGTGAAAAACTTTTGATCATCAATGTAAACATCAATTTTTTCAGGTGTCCAATCCGCTTTATAGACATGAAATTTTTCGCTTGCATCTTTCATGATCAACGTATCAGTTTTCTGAGTTCCGATAATATGATTGTACTTTTTAGTATGAACCGAAGCATGAATATAACCTTGATTAAAACCAACGTGTTCCATGATATCCAATTCCCCATCGTCCGGCCATTTCTTCATATTTTCGCTCATCATCCAGATGGCAGGCCATGTTCCGCGACCTTTCGGAAGCTTTGCACGAACTTCAACCGTTCCATATTGAAAGGAAAATTTCCCTCTGGTTAAAAGCCTTGCAGAAGTATATTTGTTCTTTTCCCAGTTTTCTTTTTTAGCTTCAATGACTAAATTTCCGTTTTCAACTCTTGCATTTTCCAAACGGTTTTTGGTATAAAACTGAGCTTCATTGTTACCGTAACCATCACCTCCGACGTCATAATTCCATTTTGTGGAATCTGGTAAACCATTTCCATTAAATTCATCATTCCAGATTAATTTTCTGCTGGAATCAGGCTTGTTTGAAGCACAATTTGAAGCAGAAAAAGCTAAAGCTCCTCCGACTAAAATGGTAATGATATGTTGGAATTTTATGTTCAAAGTTTTATTCAGTTTAATTTATTTTCAAAGTTTGTCATTCTGATGAAGGAAGAATCTCAAATCCGTTTTAATAGATTCTTCTATACGCTGCGCTTCTTTCAGAATGACAAACAATGCTTTCTATTAATGCTCTTATAAAAAACGTTCAGTCTTTTACCACCAAAAGCGGGTTTTATCCCGCTCTCAGTTTCGTAAACTAATATTTATTTTAACCAATTGATTCTTTTTGTCTGAACATTTTGAGAATCGGTTCCTACCATAATATCAAATTCTCCGGATTCCCAATCATAGTTTAATGCATCATCGTAGAATTTTAAATTTTCCGGAGTCAACGTAAAGTTTACGGTTTTACTTTCTCCTTTTTTGATGAACACTTTTTGGAAATTTTTCAATTCTTTCACAGGTCTTACCACTTTTCCGAACAAATCTCTGATGTATAACTGCACCACTTCCTCCCCATCATAATTTCCGGTGTTGGAAACATTTACACTGATATTTAAAGTCTGATTTCCTTTAAGGTTTGTTGAACTTAAATTCATATCAGAATATTTAAACTGAGTATAACTTAAACCATACCCAAACGGGAATTTCGGATCATTATCCAAATCGATGTAAGCGGAAACGTAATTTCTGTCTGTATTGTTTTTCGCTGGTCTTCCTGTATTGTAATGATTGTAATACACAGGAATCTGCCCTTCCGTTCTAGGGAATGTTATTGGAAGTTTTCCACCCGGATTTACTGTTCCGAAAAGAACATCCGCGATCGAATTTCCAGCTTCCGTTCCCAACCACCAAGTGTAAACAATCGTCGGAATATTGTCTGCAGCCCAGTCAAAAACCAAAGGTCTTCCTGCGTTGATCATTAAAACAATCGGTTTTCTGGTTTTTGCAATTTCTTTTAATAAATCTTCCTGAACTCCCGTGAAACGCAGATTACTTCTACTTTTCGCCTCACCGCTCATGGCGTGCCCTTCGCCTAAAGTCATGATGACAACGTCTGCTTTTTTTGCCGTTTCTACAGCTTCTGCAAACATCGATTTATCCTGATCATCAACGTTTGCGCCTTTTGCATAGAGTAAAGTTGAGTTTTTGTCTAATTGATTTTTAATTCCATCAAATTGGGTTACAATTCTTTGATTGTCATCTTTAAATGCAACCGACCAAAAACCGTGATTAGCAGTGGTTTCTTTTCCGAAAGGCCCGATCAATGCAATCGTTTTTATAGTTTTTGAAAGCGGAAGAATATTCTTTTGATTCTTCAGTAAAACAATACTTTTTGAACCAAATTCTCTTCCGAATTTTCTATTTTCCTGATTGTTTAACTGTTCTTTCTGCCTTTTTTCATTACTAAATCTGTAAGGATCATCAAATAATCCCATCTCGAATTTTTTAATTAAAATTCTTCTTGCCGCATCATCAATCAACTTCGGATCAACCTTTCCTTCCTGAACCAACTTTGGAAGTTCAGCCATATAAGCACGACTTTCCATATCCATATCGCTTCCTGCAATGATTGCTTTTTCGGCAGCTTCTTTATTGTCTTTTGCGTACCCGTGAGGAACCATTTCGCCGATACTTCCCCAATCTGAAACCACAAAACCTTGATAGTTCCATTTGTCTTTTAATAAATCTCTTAAAATATATTTGTTTGCCGTTGCCGGAATTCCGTTGATATCATTAAAAGAGTTCATGAAAGTTGCAACTCCCGCTTCTGCAGCTGCTTTGAACGGAGGAAGATAAGTTTCGTTCAATTGTCTTAAACTCATGTCAACAGAATTGTAATCTCTTCCGCCAACTGCCGCTCCGTATGCTGCGAAATGCTTTGCACAAGCCATAATAGCATCAATATTTCCAAGTCCCTTCCCCTGAAAACCTTTGATTCTTGCCAAACCGATTTGTGTTCCCAAGTAAGTATCTTCACCCGAACCTTCCATCACTCTACCCCATCTCGGATCTCTGGCAACGTCAACCATTGGAGCAAAAGTCCAGTGGATTCCGTAGGCTGAGGCTTCTGTTGCGGCGATTCTTTCAGATTTTTCAATTAAACCTAAATCCCAGCTTGCAGCCTGTCCAAGATTTACAGGAAAAGTTGTTCTGTATCCGTGAATAACGTCCTGACCGAATAACAAAGGAATTTTTAACCTTGACTGCAAAGCTAATTTTTGAAAAGCACGTGTTTCTTCTGCTCCTGCTACATTCAGCATGGAACCTACTTTGCCTTGCTTTATTTCATTTAAAACATTTGCAGAGTTGGAATTCTGAGGACCTGTCGCATATTCAAATCCGCTGTATTGAACAAGCTGCCCTACTTTTTCTTCTAAAGTCATTTTCGACAATAATTCAGAAACTTTCTGATCGATTGTCTTTTGTCCAAAAGAATTGAAACCAAATACTGTAAATGCTAGTATGAAATAAAGCTTTTTCATTGTAATTTAATTTTGCTCTAACTTTAAATTTTAACGCAAAGTCCGCAAAGATTTTTTTTGAAAATTATACTGTTGATTTTTTTAAGTTCGCAAAGGTGTTTGACTATGTCGAATCTTCGATTTCACTTAACAAAGAACACAGAGTTTTCATTCTCAAAACATCTAAATGTGTCATTTAAAATTTAAAAAACATAAGTTGCAACCGAACTTGCTGTAATGTTTACAGGAGCTGTTTTGTTGTTATATTTAATATTAAAATTTTCATCTGTCTTGCTGTAATTCTGAACTATTAAAACCGTTTTTCCTTCAGAGGTTTTAAAGGCCACTGTAGACAGGTTATCCGTCTGCGTTGAAGATATTCTCTGAGAATTGGCAGGAACAAATTTTGATGCGTGAGCGATAATATAATACCCTACATTTCTCGTAAAATTCTCTTTATCTGAAACCGTAATTGCACCTTTACATTCTGTACAACCTCCGGGAGTATGGGGTTTAAATTCAGTGTCGTTGGCAAGATTCCATTCTAAAGCGATTTTGCTCCAATTTCTCATAGAACCAATCACAACATTTTTGGTATGCCAGTTTAAATCTTCATTGAAAGTACCTTTTGCACCCGTCCATTGCTCTGTGAAATATAAATTTTTATTAGGGTGTGCATTATGAACTGTACTTAAAGCTGAAATATCACCTTCGTATAAATGAAAAGCTGAACCATCGATATATTGGTTTGCTTCACCATCATTTAAAATATTGATGGCATATTCTGGCTTATTGCAATTGTGATCGTAAACGACAATTTTAGTTTTAATATTATTTGACTTAAAAATTGGTCCTAAACTTTGCTTGATAAAATCTCTCTGCTGATCAGAAACCATCAACAAACTAGGATTATTTCCCGGATGTAACGGTTCGTTTTGAGGAGTAATTGCATCAATGGTTATTCCTTCTTTCTGCATTCCCTGAATATATTTGACAAAATATTTTGCATAAGCATCATAAAATTCAGGCTTAAGACTTCCCCCAACTGATTTCCCATTATCTTTCATCCAAACCGGTGGCGACCAAGGCGCTGCAATGATCTTGATTTTCGGATTGATGGCTAAAATTTCTTTTAACATCGCAATTAAATCCTTATCTCTCGCCAAACTGAATTTTGATAAACTTGGATCAGTTTGACCTTGAGGCAAATCGTCATAAGAAAAAACTTCGCCATCCAAATCAGATGCGCCAATGCTTAATCTTAAATAACTGATGGAAATCGAATTTTCATCTTTCCCGAAAAGTTCGTTCAACAAAGCTTTTCTTTTTGTTGATGAAAGACGATTGATTACTTCAACACTTCCGCCCGTTAATGTATAACCGAAACCGTCAACATATTGAAATTTTTGAGTGTCGTCAATTTCAATATTCTGAAAGTTGTTGGATGTATTTACAAAAACTAAAGGTAATTGTTGCTGTAATTTTACGCTCTCATCTCCTTTCGTCAACCAGGATTGAACCTGATCTTTCGTATTTATTGTCGATTTACAAGACGTTAAAGATAAAAGTACCACACCGCTAAATAGCAGTGCAGTACTCTTTAAAAAGAAACTATATGATTTTTTATTGAACATATTTAATATCCAGGATTTTGGGTTAAGTTAGGGTTGTTATCAAGTTGAGTTTGTGGTATAGGCCACAATAATCTGTTTTGGTTCAAATTATTTACATATGGTAATAAGTTACCAGCTGCATTCCTTTGTTGAGAAAGTATTTCAATTGCTTTTCCTGTTCGTTTCAAATCAAACCAACGGTGACCTTCGAATGCTAATTCTAACTTTCTTTCTTTAAGAATCTTATTAATTCCGTCATCAGTATTAGCAATTGTAATAGGTGTTAAACTTGAACTCGCTCTTGCTCTCACTTGGTTCACCAGCGCTGCAGCATCTGTGAAATTACCTTGACGAACCAAAGCTTCCGCTCTGATTAATAATAAATCGGCATATCTCATCACATAAAAATTCTGACTACCATCCGTTTTTCTTAATTTATACATAAAAGGAAAACTTGAACTTGGCCAAAAGTTATCTGACCAATCAACGGTGGTAGGAGAAACCCAAATACTTGAATTTTTTCTAACCAAGTCGTTTTCTATATTAAAAGTATTTATAAGATCATAAGAAGGAGTATTGAATTTTTTCCAGTCTGTACCAAAAAACATAGATGATCCCCAAGCCCAGATAGTTCCAGTATTTCCATTGGATTCAAAAATTGATTCTGCATTGGCTTCATGAGCTCCATCAAATAAATGGTCGTAATTGGGAAGCAAAGAATATCCTTGCCCCATTAACTGCGATGTATAATCTAAGACTTTTGCATAATCTGGATTGGGTTTTGTCGCATATACTTTCGCCAATAGAGCCATAGCTAAACCTTTTGTAGCTCTATATTTATTTGAACTCGCAGGAGCATTCGCAATAGCTCCTTCCAAATCTGAGATGATTTGAGCATAAACTTCATTCACAGGTTTTCTTGCAGGATAAACTTGACTGTAAACTTCATCGAAATTATCTGCATTTACTCCAACAACTGCTTTTGTTACTAAAGGAAAATCGCCCCACAATTGTACGCCGTGGAAATTGTACATTGCTCGCATAATCGCAGCTTCAGCTTTCATTTCCGCTTTTCGAGAATTTGAAAGTGCAGGATCCGAAATATTATCTACGTAATTTAGGACTTTATTACAATTATTGATAAATCTGAACAAATAATTCCAGTCTCTGTTAACGTTTGAATTGGTTGCGATAATTCTGTATTCATCAATTTGAAAATTTTGAATATTATCACTTCCTGCATGAGCTACATCCGTTTGCGCATCACCATTAAAAAAATAATCTAACTGCCAGTATTCGTTACCCAAATCTGTGTAGATAACAGTCATCAAACCTTCCGCTTGATCCGCTTTTGTGTAGGGAGTATCATTATTCGGCACTGCTCTATCAGTAAGTGGCTCCGTATCCAAATAATCACTACAAGAAGTTGTTCCTAGAGTTAAAGTTGCTCCAAGTAGAAAATAGTATATTGTTTTATTAATTTTCATGAGAATTTAAATTAAAAATTAGCTTTAAGACCGAAAATAAAAGTTCTTACCTGAGGATAAGTTCCGTAGTCAACACCTGAAACACCATTTGTTGTATTGAATGCATTTACTTCAGGATCAAAACCTGTATAATCTGTCCAAGTTAGTAGATTTTGTCCCGTAATATAGAGATTTATCTTACTTACACCTTTGAAGGGACTTAAGAAATTATAGCCAAGTGTAGCACTCTTAATTTTAAGGAAAGAACCATTTTCCACAAATCTATCAGATACATACTGCGAAGTTGGAGAATTAGCCCTTGGTGTATTTGTAATTTGTCCAGGAGTAGTCCATCTGTCTAAGACCGCTGTAGATTGATTTTTAAAATCATTCATCATTTCAAGATCAAATCTTGAAGCATTGTAAATTTCACCTCCGTAAGATCCGGTCACCAAAACATCTAAATACCAGTTTTTATATGAAAAATTATTGCTGAAACCAAAACTGAAGTCCGGATTTGGATTTCCTATTATTGTTCTGTCATTGGGGTCAAAAATTCCATTTCCATTATTATCTTTGTATACCAAATCACCTGTTTGAGAATCGACATGACTCACTTGATAACCGTAAAAAGAACTTATTGCCTGACCAGGTGTAAATCTTACTAAATTAGCTCCAACCGTTTCAATATTTGCTACATCAATGTTTGGTCTATAATTTAAATCTAATACCTTATTTTTTGTAAATGAAATATTGAAATTTGTGCTCCAATTAAAGTTTTCTCCTTTGAAATTCTGCGTGTTTAGAGCAAATTCTAAACCTTTGTTTTCCATGCTGCCAATATTCTTAAGAATGTTTCCGATACCAGCACTTTCGAATGAAATAGGAACAATTAAGTCCTTGGTTTTTCTTTTGTAAGCATCTATGCTCAATTTAATTCTATTGTTTAAGAAGCCAAAATCTAAACCTATGTTTGCATCCGTAGTTGTTTCCCAACCCAAGTCACTACTATCCCACTGATAACTGTACCAGACACCATCTGGACCTACACGTGAATTTCTTTCAAGGTTATAATGAGAATATGGAGGAATTCCTGAAGCATTACCACTTTGTCCCCATCCTCCTCTCAATTTTAATTCGGATAAGATTTTATTGTCAGCTAAGAAATCTTCATTAGATACAGTCCACGCTGCTGAAACTCCAGGGAAGAATCCCCATTTATTTCCGGGAGCTAAAGCTGAACTTCCGTTATATCTGAAAACTCCCATAATAGTATACTTGTTATCATAGGTGTACAGAGCTCTTCCGAAGAATGATAATTCTCTCAAATGTTCTTTTACAAGACTTTCACGCTTATTATCAATTACTGTATTATAATCAAAGAAAGTTGTGCCTTCAGGAAAGTTGTTTCCTTCAAAATTATTCCATGAGTTTCTCTTTTCATGGATCTGATTTCCACCTAATAAAGCTAAATCATGAACTCCTGATTTTATAGTATAAGTTAAGGTGTTTTCAATATTTAAATCCTGATAAGTCGATAAATATTTGCCTCCAATACCTTTTTGCTGTCTTCCGTAACTCGTCTGGTAACCATCAGTAAACTGATCATTTGTTACATCTATAAAATCAAACGAAACTGTTGGCTTCCAAACTAAGTTTTTAAGAATGTTTACTTCTAAGCCTAAATTGCTTAAAAAACGCTGTGTACGAGTCTCGTTTTGTCTTGACTGATAAGCCACAGGGTTTTCCCAAGAAGACTGGAATGGGTTTAAAGCAAATTGTCCGTCTTTATAACCATCTAAGTAATTTCCTGCAGTATCTTTGTCTCTTATCGCAAGCTGACTGCCGTAAATAGGAAGAAAAGCTGGTGTATTCAACGCACTTAAAATAACTCCTCCTCTTGAAGTACCAAGATTATCATTGGTGTTTTTTAATCCGGTATTAATATAATTAAAATTCGCCGTAAGTTTGATCCAGGGAGCTATTTTAGCGTCTAAATTTGCTTTTGCCGAAACTCTGTCGAATCTTGCAGGATCAATTATCCCGTCGATTCCCTGATAACCCAAAGCAGTGTATGCTCTTACATTTTCGTTACCGAAAGAATAATTAACATTATAGTTCTGATCAAAACCTGTTCTAAATACTTCGTCTCTCCAATTGGTATTAATACCTTCATATCTTGGATTGTTAATGGTTGTTAAGTAAGAAGGATTAATTTCCGCCATTAACGTTTTATACTGATCTAGATTTAAAACATCAATATTATTAACGGTTTTAGACATACCCCAGTAAGCATTGAAACCTAACTGCGGTTTGTTTGCTTTCCCTCTTTTTGTAGTAACAATCACTACTCCTGAAGAACCATTAATACCATAAATTGCAGCAGAAGTTGCATCCTTCAGAATTGTCATATCGGTAATATCGTCAGGATTAATTCCACTAATATCAAACGTCTGAATTCCATCAACAACATATAAAGGGTTTACACTCGAAGAAATAGAGTTGTTACCCCTGA
The DNA here is from genome assembly GCF_900116415.1 of Chryseobacterium formosense. Lineage (GTDB taxonomy): Bacteria > Bacteroidota > Bacteroidia > Flavobacteriales > Weeksellaceae > Chryseobacterium > Chryseobacterium formosense. Next base: position 1,073,768 of record NZ_FPAP01000001.1, read on the forward strand.
TTTTTACATCAATTGCAGCTCCCGGTTTTCCTGAAGACTGAATGACGTTGACTCCGGCTGCATTACCTTGTAATGCCTGACCGACGTTGTAAATCGGTCTGTCATCAAAAGTTTCAGACTTCACTGTAGAAACGGCACTGGTAAGGTTTGATTTTTTAACGGATCCGTAACCAATTACAACCACTTCCTCAATTTTCTGTTCTTTCTGAACAGTGTCTTTCGGCGCTGTTTGTGCATGGAAATTTGCCGTAAAGTAAAGCGCTGCAACCAGCCCGATACTTCTTGATATTTTTACATTCATATACAGTTTGTTTTTTAATTCTCAAATTGAGACAATAAAAATATATTTTTTTTTGAACATTTAACATTTATTTAATAATTATTTTAATATTTCCTGTATTTTTGGGACTTTAAAGCCTATCAAATCAGGCAAAACAAAGTAAAAAATTCAATTCTTAGCTAAAAATTTATCCCCAAAATGAATCTCAAGCAGCCCAATATTTCTCTTCCGTTGAAGCTAACTTTCCTTATTTTCTCAATGGTTTTGAATTGCATGGGCATCATTATCATTCAGCTTTCACAGGAAAATATCACTTATGATAAGTTAGGTTTTTTAGAATCATTTAAGGATATTCCCATTGCTTTTATTTCACTTTTTGCAGTAAATTTCATCAGCAGATTCGGAACAAAAAAATCACTCGTTTTTTCGCTTTTGTTTGTTGCCATCTGTTCACTTATTCTTCCATTTGTAAAAGTATTCTGGTTTTATAAACTTTGGTTTGCGATAATCGGGACTTGTTTTGCACTAGGAAAAATTTGTGTTTACGGAATTATCCGGAATAATATGATCGAAGAAAAATCTCTTGCCAAAACCATGAACAGTGTGGAAGCTTCTTTCATGATCGGAATTTTTGTGGTCAATACAGGTTTTGGGTGGCTTATTTCAAGTAAATATGGTGAATTCTGGAAATTCGGGTTTATATTTATATCACTGATTTCATTTTTTACGGTGTATCTTTTTTCAAAACTAAAAATATCCGAACCGGAAAATAAAAATACCCGGTTGCTTCCCGACTTATCAGGCTTCGGAAAAACATCGGTTGTCGTATTTTTTGCGGTAATCTTTTTTATTGTTTTTACAGAACAGAGTTTCAACTCCTGGTTACCAGCTTTTTATAAAGATCATTTGAAGGTAAACTCATTTTTTGCATTGCAGGCTTCCTCATTTTTAGCCCTGTTTTCTTATGCCGGAAGAACGATCACATCTAAAATCATACAGAGATTTTCTTTAGGTAAATATTTTATAACTTGTCTACTTCTTACCATTTCCCTACTCATCATTATATCAATCATTCAATTTTATTTTTCGGATGATGCGAAGGTTCTTTTGTATCTTTTCCCGGTAATCGGCTTGTTTCTTTCACCTCTTTATCCGGTGATCAATGCAAAAATGATTGCTAAAATTGATAGAGAAAAAATTAATACCTTCACCTCACTCATTGTAATTTTCTCTTCATTGGGAAGTTCACTCAGTTCAATTACCATATCGATATTATTTGAAAGACAGTTACTTAGTTACTATTCTGTGTACATTTTAAGTGCTGTTGTCGTTATTTTTATACTTGCATTTGCTTATTTTAGATTAAGCGCTAATAAAATTTAAAAAATAATTTTATTTTTATCCCATGAAAACGGATCACAATAAAAACTTAGAATCATTAAAGGAACTCATTGACAGTAAGGATCTTATCCCTAATATCTCAGTAGACTGTACCATTTTCGGTTTCCACGACAATATCCTTAAAGTCTTATTATTGAAGTACCACGATATGGATTTGTATTCTCTTCCCGGTGGTTTTGTTTTCATAGATGAAGATCTTAGAGAAGCCGCAGATCGTGTTTTATATGAAAGAACCCATCTTAAAGGTTTGTTTCTGGAACAGTTTCATACTTTTGGAAGGCTCGACAGAACAAAGAATAACGTTCACAAAACTTTAATTAATAACAAAGGCCTTGAGGTTCCTTCTGATCACTGGATTTTGCAAAGATTTATCACAGTCGGTTATTGCAGCCTGATCGATTTTTCGATGGCAAATACTTTTCCGGATGCTTTTAATGAATCTTGCGCTTGGTTTGAAGTAAATAAACTTCCACAAATGGCTTTCGACCATGACAGAGTCATTTCTGAAGGATTGCAATATCTCAGAAAAAACATTGATACTCAGATTGCTGCAAGTAATCTTTTGCCTGAAAAATTCACCATGAAAGATCTTCAGTCATTATACGAGACAATTTTAGGGGAAAAATTCAGAAGGAATAATTTTCAGCGTAAAATATTAAGCACCAATTCTTTAGAAAGAATGGAAAAACTTTACGACGGTTCTGCCAACAAAGCGCCTTATCTGTATAAATTTATCAAAGAATAGCCTTTTTTCTCATTTTTAAAGTTTTTTTTTCAGGGTTCCGAAAAAATCTTACTTTTAGAAAAATTAAATTACATGTCATATTATCCTCTTACCAGCATTCCCGATTACTACGGAATTGATGCTTTATTAACCGAAGAACACAAACTAATTCGCCAGTCTGTAAGAGATTGGGTAGAAAGTTTTGTAATGCCGAAAATAGATGAAGCCGCTCAAAATCATACCGATTTGCCGAATCTGATGAAAGAATTGGGTAAAATCGGAGCTTTGGGACCATACATTCCTGAGGAATATGGTGGTTCTGGTTTAGATCAGATTTCGTATGGTTTAATTATGCAGGAATTGGAAAGAGGAGATTCAGCAGTACGTTCTGCGGCTTCTGTGCAAAGTTCTTTGGTGATGTTCCCGATTAATGAATTCGGTTCTGAAGAGCAGAAAAGAAAATATTTACCAAAATTAGCTTCAGGAGAAATGATCGGATCTTTCGGTCTTACTGAGCCTAATCATGGTTCCGACCCAAGCTCTATGGAGACTTATTTTAAAGATATGGGAGATCATTATCTTTTAAATGGTGCTAAAATGTGGATTACCAATTCTCCATTGTGCGATATTGCAGTAATTTGGGCTAAAAATGAAGAGGGAAAAGTGCAGGGACTGATCGTTGAAAGAGGAATGGAAGGTTTCACAACTCCGGAAACACACAATAAATGGAGCTTGAGAGCATCTAAAACCGGTGAATTGGTTTTCAATGATGTGAAGGTTCCAAAAGAAAACTTATTACCCAATGTTACAGGCTTGAAAGGACCTTTATCATGTTTAAATTCTGCAAGATACGGAATTTCGTGGGGTGTAATTGGCGCAGCGATTGATTGTTATTGTACTGCTGTTCAGTATTCTAAAGAAAGAAAACAATTCGGAAAACCAATTGGTTCATATCAGTTACAGCAGAAAAAATTAGCTGAATTTTTAACGGAAATCACTAAAGCTCAGTTACTTTGTTTACAGTTAGGAAACCTGAAGAATGACCACAAGGCAAGTCCGGCTCAGATTTCTATGGCGAAAAGAAATAATGTAAAGATGGCAATTGATATTGCAAGAGAATCACGACAGATTCTTGGCGGGATGGGAATCATGGGAGAATTCCCGATGATGCGTCACGCTGCCAATTTAGAATCGGTAATTACTTATGAAGGAACACATGATGTTCACTTGTTGATTACAGGTCTTGACATTACAGGAATTAACGCTTTTTAAATAACTCAATTCAAACCTGACAGATTTTTGAAACCTGTCAGGTTTATAATTTTAGCTAGCATTGTACGTTTTTACATTTTCAAGGAAACTTATTTCAGGATTTAAAATTTCAAGAATTAAATTTTGGATTGAAACCATTGCATCATCGAGATTCCCCTGAGCAAATTCAAGTGACACTACCCCTTTTTTAGCATCTGCAAAACTCCAGATTCCTGTTTCTACAGGATAACCCCAAAATTCGGGCAAACTTTGAACTACATATTGATACAAACAAAGCTGCATTGCCTGTTTTCGATCGCTATTCTGAAAGTAATCCGATTTGTTGAGCTCATCAATTTTTACCGTCAGATTTTTAGTTTTTGCTGTTTTATAATCAATAATTCGAATCGTTCCGTTGAGCTTATCAATTCGATCGATGAATCCAAAGAAAGATACCTTGTCAGATTTTTCATCATTAAGGTAAAAATCTACACTTTCAAAACGTCTTTCAATATCAATGATCTCTAAAGAGTTTCCGTTTTTAATCAATTCAAGATCATGATTAAGAATATTCTCAGTCACTTTTTTGGCAATTGCCCGATGAATGTAATTCATCCCTTTCTGATAGAATTCCGGTTGGTGTTTCAACTTTTCGATAGCAACATCTATAAATTGATCTATTTGTTTAATTGAATCCTGTAAATCATTTAATTTTAAAACTTTACCTTTTAATACTTCATAAATCTCTTGAAGGGTGAAATGCACTAAATTTCCGTAATTTCTGATGGATAATTCTTCTTCAATTTCATCAGCTTCAGAAGTATTTAATATTTTAGAAAGATAAAAATCAACCGGATTATACAGATAACTCGTCAAATGCGAAGCCGAAACTTTCTCTTTCCATTTCAAGAGCTGTTGCTGAACAATATCCGTTTTGAATATTTCGATGGGCTGGCTCAAAATTGGTTCAGAAGAATTCTCGACAATGATATGTTCGATCTGATGTGAACTTTCCATTTCAATTTGGGTGATAAATCTACTTTTTTCTCCTGTATTTACCCCCGAACTTAAAGCATTAAAAAGCAAATGAACATTCTTTGCATCCTGAATCAAACGATAGAAATGATAGGCATAAATACTGTCATTTTCCAGGAAAGTGTGCAGATCAAAATGTCTGCGAATATCAAAAGGAATATAGGTGTTTTGTGAATTTCCTAGAGGTAATTTGCCTTCATTTACCGACAGAAGAATTACGTTTTCAAAATTTAAAAGACGGGTTTCCAGCAATCCCATTACCTGAAGCCCTTTCAAAGGTTCTCCCTGAAAATCGATACTTTCTGAATTGATATGCTGGTTGATCAGAATTTCAAGCGTTTCCATCTTTATATCAAAACCATAAGGCGTGATCTGATTTTTGATGATTCTGAATGCATTTTCAAAATGAGAAACGTTTTCATATTGAATATCATCAAGCTCAAGCCATTTTATTTTACGGCAAAACTCAATAAGATCATCCAAAAAACGATATCCAGATTGTGCTTTTTGGAGAAGATTGAAATAAGATAAATTTTCTAAAAGTTCCCGAAAAAGCTTTTGAGAGATATAAACAATGTTCCTCTCCTCTATTTTAGACTTAAATTCATTAATGGTTTTTTCGTCTTCATCAGATTTAGGAAGTTCTTCAAGAATCGGAAAAACATCGCGATAATAGTATGAACTTTTGCTTTTTTCAAGCTGTTTCTGAAGATAAAAAAGTTGTTTTACCGCATTTGAAAATGAAAGATTTTTCAACGGAAAACCCATTGTAATGTTTAGATTTTCAACAGCATGCATGACATCGAGACTTGCAGGCAAAAGATTTTCATCTAATAAAACTACTGCGGTATTGGTAAATGTTTTATTATCAATTTTTTCAAATAATTCTGGTAGAATTTTGGTTTGGGTAACATTCCCTGAAACTTCGTAAACCCTGATGTTTTTAGGTTGATTAAAATCATCCTCAATCCAATTGAAAGCTCTGCTGTCATTGAATTCCTTCCATGTTTTATGATTTCTAAGGAATTTCCCGGCTTCTTGTCTTTCATCATCAAAATAATATTTATCTGCCTGAAAAAAACATTGTGCTTTATCCCATTGCAAAAGATTTCGCACTAATTTTTCTTCAACTGGTGTAAATGCATTAAAACCACAAAAAACAAAATTCTCGGTATTATTTTTAGCAAATTGTTCGATTTTAGCTTTTGCAGATTCATGAATCATTCCGGGAGTTGCCCAGTTTTTTTCTTTTAATTTCTTTTTTAAAACCGGAAGAAAAACATTCATGTTCCGCCAGAAATTCAGGAATTTTTTCCTTGGAACTTCATCATCACCCAAATCCTGTGCCCATTCTTTGATCCGCTCTTCATCAAACATATACTGCAGAACGGCTTCATCTGAATCTGAAAACTTCAGAATATCATCCCAATCTTTCTGAAGTGTCGGAAACCATTTTAAAAATTCAGAAAAATCATCATTAGGAATGAGGTTTAAACTTTTATAAACATCGTACGCAAAAAGCCAGAGAGAAATCCCCTGAATGGTTTGTTGGTCAACAATGTTAACAATAAGTTCTTCAATCGTGTAAAAAGTCGGAAGAAATCCCGAATAGTTGTTTTCTTCCAGAATCTGACGAATGAAAACGATGGGTCTTTTCCCGGGAAGAACAATATTAAATTGCGATAAATCAGAATTCTGAATTATTAATTCATTGATGATTTTGTTTAGAAATTTCAAATTTTCTGGTAGTTTTTTAGTTTTTCGAGCTCTTCGCTTATTAACATATTGTATTCTGCCTGTTTTTCTTTATTCATTCCGTGCTCTGTAACCCGGTCATAAGCAGCCTGAAAATTTTTATATTCTGAAGAAATTTTAGCGTAAATCGTCTTGAAAAGTTTATTGTAATCCGCAGTCGTTTTTATTTTTTCCGAAACTTCTTTTCTCAGTTTTCTTGCATGAATTTCAGCAATATCGAAATGTTTCTGCTCATGAAGAAGCACATAATCATTGATTCTCTTATCGTCCTTCCAGGATTTATCTTCGTTAAAAACAGTTTCAATGGTCATTTTTACAGGAATTTTAGGATCGCTTGAAGTAATTACAGAATATTCCCAACCGCAATGCGTGTATGCTACGACTGTTGAACCACCTAAATTGTTGCGTTTGCTTTTAAAATTATCCCAAACCAACTTCTGATCTTCACTCCAGTAAATTTTCTGAGCAGATAATCCGCTAAAAATCAATAAGAAAACGATTAAAAAAAACTTCATTATTCCACTACAATTGTTTTTGTGATCCAGCTATTATCTCCGTTCCAGAATTTGAAAGTGTATGTTCCCACTTTTTGAGGTCTGAAATTAATCTGATTCGCTCCGGTATAAATTGCCTGTGTACACGGACCGTTTGTTGTAAACTGATAGGCTGTAATATCCCTTTCAAGATCCGACAAGTGAACGTAGTCGTAACCGTAAAAACCTTTGCATCCCGATGAATAGGTTGAATACGTTCTGATACTCTGAACCGAAAAAACATCCATTGTATCGTTCACTATTTTCACACTGTCGATTTTCACCTTATCAACAGATTCGATCGTCTGATAATCGTCATCATCTTTACATGAAGTAAATGAGATACCAAAAATTATAGCAGCAAGACTTATTTTCAAAAGAGATTTCATGATACAGGATTTGATTAAATTCTAATTAAAATTAACAAAAATTATTCTTTATTAACGTCAAATTATGAATTAAAATTGCCTTTTGATAAATAAACTACCTTTTTAGTATCAAAAAATTCTTCATCAAAATAGTTTTTAAGGTTATAGAGTTCACATTTCAAGCCTGCTAATTCTTCGGCAAGATCTCCTCCTTTCAGATAAAGAACACCGTTATGCTTAGAATTTATTTGCTCTTTTTCAAATTTTCCTTTCAGCCATCTTAAGAATTCCGGCATTTGCGTAACAGCACGACTTACTACAAAATGAAACTTTTCTTTTACTTTTTCAGCTCTTCCGTGAATTGCAGTAACATTCGTTAAACCAACTCCTTCTGCAACAGCACTTACCACTGTAATTTTTTTGCCAATAGAATCTATTAAGGTAAATTCAGTTTCAGGAAACAAAATTGCCAAAGGAATTCCCGGGAAACCACCACCAGTTCCTACATCTAAAACTTTTGTTCCGGGAGCAAATTCCATGATTTTTGCAATTCCTAAAGAATGAAGAATGTGTTTTTCATATAGAGATTCCATGTCTTTTCTGGAAATAACGTTGATCTTTTCGTTCCATTCACCATAAAGGCTTTCAAGCTTTGTAAACTGCTCAATTTGTTTTTCTGTAAGATCCGGGAAATATTTTTGGATAATTGATATCGACATAAAGTTATTGTAAAGAGCAAAAATAAGTTTTATTCACATTTTATTCAAATTAAGTTTTTATATATATTTGTTAAAAAGACAAAAACAGTATATGGATAAACTTTCAGACAGAGTAAAAAGATTAGGCTACTCTCAGACTTTCGTGATGTCTAACAAAGCTAGAGAAATGAAAGCCAGCGGAATAGATGTAATAAGTTTAACGCTTGGCGAACCTGACTTTGACGTTCCCGACAATATAAAACAGGCGGCATTTGATGCAATTAATGAAAATTACAGCCACTACTCTCCTGTTCCGGGATTTTTGGAACTTCGGCAAGCTATTTCTGAAAAATTAAAAAGAGACAATCAGTTAGACTATAAACCGACACAAATTTGTGTTTCTAATGGTGCGAAACAGGCCATCATTAATGTTTTGGCAGCAATTGTTAACGACGGAGACGAGGTAATTCTTCCGACACCTTATTGGGTAAGCTATGATGAGATGGTAAAAATGATGGGCGGAAATTCTGTGATGCTTCCGACTTCTTATGTTACTGATTTTAAAATTACTGCAGAGCAGCTTGAAGGGGCTATTAATGATAAAACAAAAGCAATCCTTTTCAGCTCACCTTGTAATCCTTCAGGCGGATATTATACGTATGATGAATTGAAATCTTTAGCTAAAGTTATAGCTAAATATCCTCATGTTACGGTAATTTCTGATGAAATCTATGAGTACATTAATTACGAAACAAAAACAACTTCGATTGCACAGTTTTCTGAAATTTATGAGCAAACCGCTGTTATCAACGGGATGTCTAAAGCTTTCGCAATGACGGGCTGGAGAATCGGTTATTCTGCTTGTCCCGAATGGTTGGCAAAAGCTTGTGAAAAAGTACAGGGACAAATGACGAGCGGCGCCAATACTGTTGCTCAAAGAGCTTCGATTGTTGCTTTGAAAACCGATCCTTCAGAATATAAATACATGATTGATGCTTTCAAAATAAGAAGAGATTTGGTATTTGATTTAATGAAAGATATTCCAGGATTTAAAGTTCTTTTGCCTAAAGCAGCATTTTACTTTTTCCCTGATATTTCTTATTACATAGGAAAAACCTTAAACGGAACAGAAATAAAGGATGCTGATGATTTCGCCATGTTTATTTTAGAAAATGCTCATGTAGGTTGTGTTGGAGGCGTTTCATTCGGAAGTCCGGAATGTATTAGATTTTCGTATGCAGCGTCTGAAAATGATTTAAGAGAAGCGATGAGAAGAATCAAACATCTTTTGGAAAATTTAAACTAAATTACATATTTCCCGATAAAATATAATAAAAAGGCTCTTTAAACGGAGCTTTTTTCAGTATTTAAGTTTAAAAACAATTATAGATTTTATTTATCAATAATTGTAATATCAATAGATAAAACTATGTATATTTGCAAAGTAAAATTTTAAATCAAAAATAGAAAATTATGTCTTTAGTAGGAAAAAAATTCCCAAATGTAACGGTAGACGCAATGTCTGAAATGGGTGATGATTTAAAAATCAACATCTTGGAAGAAGCTACAAACAATCAGCAAAAAGTTCTTTTGTTCTGGTATCCGAAAGATTTCACTTTCGTTTGCCCGACTGAGCTTCACGCTTTCCAGGAAGCTTTAGGTGAGTTCGAAAAAAGAAACACTAAAGTAATCGGTGCTTCTTGTGATACAAACGAGGTACACTTCGCTTGGTTGAACGTATCAAAAGATAACGGTGGTATCGAAGGGGTTACGTACCCACTTTTAGCTGACACACACAGACAATTGGCAAACCTTTTAGGAATTGTGGATCAGGATTTCGAATACAATGAAGAAGGTGAAGAAGTTTTCACAGGTTCAAACGTAACTTACAGAGCGACTTATCTTATCGACGAAACAGGAAAAATTTTCCACGAGTCTGTAAACGATATGCCTCTTGGTAGAAACGTAAAAGAATATTTAAGATTAATCGACGCTTACACTCACGTTCAGAAGCATGGTGAAGTTTGCCCTGCGAACTGGGAAGAAGGTAAAGAAGCGATGAAAGCCGACAGAACTTCTACTGCTGAGTATTTAGCGAAGAACTAATACAATGTGGTAATTTGAAAATGAGATAATTTGAAAATTAATCACATGATTACTTTAAGGATTATCTCATTTTCTATTTCTAAGAACAGGTTTAAGTTTTATTATTTTAAATTCTATATGATTAACTTTTAGTTTTTCTCAATCAATTTTTAATATAATTCTCACTGATTTTGCTGATTGAGCAGATTTATTTCAATGTTTTTAATCTGTTAAATCTCTACAATATAGAGAGACTATAAATTTAAACATACTCTAAGCATTTTCAAATTAATCAATTTCCAAATTTTCAAATTAAAATTATGTATACAGAATTAACAGAAGATACGCTACAAAATATTGTAAGCGACAATGAAAAAGTGGTTGTACAATACGGAGCAACATGGTGCGGAAACTGCAGAATCATGAAGCCTAAATTCAAAAAACTGGCATCAGAAAACGACAGTATTCCTTTCCTTTATATAGATGCAGAAAAATTACCTGAAAGCAGAAAATTAGCTAAAGTTGATAATTTACCTACTTTTGCGATCTTCAAAAATGGAGAATTGGTGAATCAGGTGCAGTCTAATCAGGCAGAAAGTTTAATTAATTTATTTAATGAATTGTAATTATGAATTCGTATCACACGAATCCATATGACAAACAAAAAAAATACAGAAATCACATATGAAATTGCCAGTTATCAGACAGTTTTACCAAAATCAGACTCCTGAAAACCTTGAAAAAACGTTAGAAGTTTTGGAAAGCTTCACCGAGTTCAGAGGAACTACGGAAGAAGATTTGAATGTTGCAGGAGAAATAATCACAAATATTTGTGGTGCTCTTGAAGTTCATGCTAATGTACAAAACGGAATGAGTGAAAAAGATGCTTTAAACTCATTTGCGCAAAAGGTTTTAGGATCGATTGACAAATAATTTAAACGCTAAGATCACAAATATTTTTCACAAATTTTCACGAGTATAATTATTGAAAATTGTGTTATTTGTGAAGAAATTAGTGCCGCTTGTGTTTAAACAAACCAAAAATAAAATCCCGATGAAAAGACATCAGGATTTTTTGGGTTTATAAAGTTTTGAAAGATTTTTATAATTCAAAACTCATAATCTATAACTTTAAAATTAGCTTCTTCTGCTCATTAAAATTCTTAAAATATACCAGAACAAAAGCATAATTGATGCAAACAGCTGTAAAGAAGCCCCGACATATTGGTTGGTTGTATATCCTTCTTTAAGTTTGCTTGTTTGATATAAAATCGTTGCAGAAGCCAAAATTACCATTCCTACGGAGAACCAAAGTCCAAGATTGAATCCGAAGATTGCTCCGCCTACAATAAGTCCTAAAGCAATAAAACCTCCGATTACAATAATATTTCTGAGGAATGAAAAATCTCTTTTAGAAGTAAATGCTACTGCAGAAATCCCTGCAAACATAGCGATCGTAAGTGTTGCCGCCTGAAGAATTACAACGGTTCCCGCATTGGCTACGGCAATATAGATTAACGGAAGGAAAATCACAGCTTCCAGTAAAACATAAAAAGCCAATCCAAAATATTGGGTAGATTTACTTTGAGCCAAAGACCATTTGGTTGCTAGAAAAGAAGCCAGCCAGAATACACCGATTACCAATAGCCAAGTATATTTCTGAGCGAACATTAATCCGATTACTTCCGGTGGTACAACATTCAGTAAAACCGTTTCAACACCAATAAATGCGAGAATAGCAAAAGCTACATGCAAATACGTTTTCTTGTAAAATTCAGCCTTTTCTACATCCGAAGAGTGCGAGACTAAAACATCTGTCATCATAGTTATTTTATTTAAAATTCTAAAATCTTTTATTTTCTAATTTCATAAGGTTTAATTCCTAATATTTTCCCGTCTGGTTCGAATACGGCAGTAATAATTTCCTTGGGTTCTGCTGCCTTGTCATCAGAATATTTATATTGAATCATCGGAAAACTGCTGCCATCAATTAATGGTTTGTAACCCGTTTTTACAATTTCAAAAGTTTTATTGGTGTCGATATCTGTCGACAATTTTTTGTAGACAACATCCGTTACCATTTTTTTTGCCTTATCCGACAATAAAGCGTCCATAGCTGCACGGTCAGAAGCTTTCAGAGCGGCAATAAATTTCAGGAACTTTTCATGATAAAGATCCTTTTCTTTTTTGCTTAAACTTAAAGCATCATTTTTATTTTCGATGGTATTCTTCTTGTTTTCAGACTTTGCTTCTGTCTTTTTTTGTGAAATAAAAAATTGAACAGATAAAACCGCAAGAATTAAAAATATTTTTCTCATCCTATTTTAATTGTTTTGAATAAACAATAAACGAAATTGTGCGCTACTTATTCTTTTAAATATAATTATTTGCTGTAATCAGGTTTTACACCAAGAATTTTCCCATCGTTTTCGAAAATTACCGTAATCAGATCTCTCGGCGGATTTTGTTTGTCGTCTTCATATTTATATTGAATCGCAGGGTAAGTTTGGTTATCAATCAATTTTTGGTAACCAGACAGATAAACTTCTGTTTTTCTGTCAAAACTAATTCCTCCCGAAAGTGTCTGGATCATTTTTTCATTAACCAGATTCTTTACTTTTTCTGAAATTAAACCCGAAACCGCATTTTTATCTGATGCTTTCAGTGCAGAGACAAATTTTGAAAACGACTGATTATAGAGTTCGATTTTATCTTTAGCAATCGGAGTAGCAACATCCATCGCCGGATTCTGAATTTCTACTTTAGTAACATTCTGCGCCATTGCAAACGATACTGCAAATAGACTCAAAACCAAGAACAACTTTTTCATAATAAAACAGATTTGAAATTTTGGTAAAACTAATGTAAGCTAAAAAAATTAAATAACCTCCAAAAACTTCATCGTATCAACATTGTCTGCATAAGTGTTTAATGAAGGATTTTGAGCTTCTCCAAAAGGAATAGATCCGATGCCTAATTCATCTTTTGCAACAATGCATTGAATGTTTTCTTCATTTTCTTCAATAAAATTTTTCACTTCGTCCAAAGATGAATATCTGCTGAAATTAATTACAGAAAGCGGGCTGAACAATTTCTCATCTTCCTTAAGCATCACAAAATTATTGTCCCAGAATTTATCCTGATTCAGAAGATAAACCGCCCTGTTGTAATCGTAATTATTGGCATACTTATTATGATTGATGATTTCTTTGAAATCTAAGAAACTCTCAAATAATCTGTCGATTAGAAAATCTTCAGGAATGAAAACTCTGGTCACATTTCTGCAGCCTAACCCAAAATATTGGAAAATATCGTTCGCAAGGAGTTTTAGATCATCTTCTTTTTCATCACCTTTTAAAACAGCAACGGAAGTCCTGTTTTTTCTGATGATACTTAAATGATTTTTAAAATAATATTCTAAATATCTTGCAGTGTTATTGCTTCCTGTGGCAATTACGGCATCAAAATTCACCAATTTCTCAACAAATTCAAACTTAATCTCTTCATCAGAAAATTCTTTCCATTTTTTTAATAAAAAAGGAATCATTAATCGATCTTTTGATGATAATTTGATGAGAGGAATGTGATTGCTTAAGATCACTGAGATTACATCATGCAGCCCAACCAATGGAATATTTCCGGCAAGAATTAATCCTACTTTTTTTGATATTTTTGATGGTGAATATTCTGTCAGCCAATTATTTATATTATCAACAATCAGTAATTCAGACCATTGTTTTAAAGCAAATTTCTGATTATCAATTGTAAACCAAGGATTTTCAATTTCAGATCTTTTCAATACCTGCTCAAATTCTACATCAATTTCGCTATAATCTTCAGAATTTCTTGTTAAAAAATCTTTTATATAACCACTTAATTCATTTAGTCCTAAAACTGCTTTTTCGATATTCATAATTACTTTAAAATTGGGGAATATTTTGTAATTTTGTGCAAATTTAAAAAAAATTAGCGATGGCTATTAAAATAACTGATGAATGCATTAACTGCGGGGCTTGTGAACCCGAATGTCCAAACAATGCAATTTATGAAGGAGCAGTAGACTGGAAAGCATCCGACGGTACAGAACTTTCGGGAACTGTAACTTTACCTTCTGGTCTTACTGTGGATGCAAATGCGCCGCAGGAGCCTGTAAGTGATGATGTTTATTTTATTGTAACAGATAAATGTACAGAGTGTAAGGGTTTTCATGAAGAGCCACAATGTGCTGCAGTTTGTCCTGTAGACTGCTGTGTTCCGGATGAAGATCATGTAGAATCTGATGAAGCACTGCTAAACAAAAAAGCATTCTTACACGGAGAATAACAACTACCGTCTCATGAATCATGAGGCGGTTTTTTATTTTTATTTTATATAAATCTCTTTAAAATACCAATGAAACCGCAGATTTTTTCTATCTTGAATAAAATTTGCAAAAAACAATAAGAAAGTTATGATTAAAAAGCACAATTTCAGCGCAGGACCTTGTATTTTACCACAGGAAGTATTCGAAAAATCTGCAGCAGCCATTTTAGATTTTAACGGAATGGGATTATCGATTCTTGAAATTTCCCACAGAAGCAAAGAATTTGTTGCAGTAATGGATGAAGCGCGCGCTATTGTAAAAAGGCTTATGAATCTTGGTGATGATTATGAAGTGCTTTATCTGGGTGGCGGAGCAAGTCTTCAGTTTGCAATGGTTCCTTATAATCTGATGAAAGTTGGCGGAAAAGCTGCTTACCTGGACACCGGAACCTGGGCTGCAGGAGCAATAAAAGAAGCAAAAAAAGTTGGAAGTGTAGATGTTGTTGGTACTTCAAAAGAAGAAAACTATTCTTTCATTCCTAAAGATTATAAAGTAGGTGCAGAATATGATTATTTCCACTGTACTTCAAACAATACGATCTACGGAACTCAGATGAAAACTTTCCCGGATGTAGAAACCATTATGGTTTGTGACATGAGTTCTGATATTTTCTCAAGACAATTGGATTTCTCAAAATTTGACTTGATTTATGCAGGAGCTCAGAAAAATATGGGACCTGCAGGCGTAACTTTAGTGGTTGTAAAGAAAGAGATTTTAGGTAAGACCGACAGAGAAAATATGTTCTCTATTTTAGATTACAATCAGCACATTTCTAAAGAATCAATGTACAATACTCCGCCTGTATTCCCGGTTTATGCATCTTTATTGACTTTACAGTATTTAGAGAAAAACGGAGGAATTGCAGCTGCAGAAGCAAGAAATGAAGCTAAGGCTAAATTGTTGTATGATGAAATTGATTCTAACCCGTTATTTGAAACTTTCTGTGTAAAAGAAGATCGTTCTCTGATGAATGTTTCTTTCAAACTCCTTGATGAAAGTAAAAAAGAAGAATTTGATGCGGCATGGAAAGCTGCAGGAATCAGCGGATTAAATGGTCACAGAAGCTTGGGCGGTTACAGAGCAAGTCTGTACAACGCTTTACCGATTGAAAGCGTACAGGTTTTGGTAGATGTAATGAAATCTTTAAAATAAGCAGTTGCCCTATTTAAAGTATTTAAGATTTATTTTTCATTATCTTAAAATTTCTTAATTTGCGCAACTATTTATTTTGTAAAAAAGTTCGCCTTAATTAAATATAATCATGAAGGTTTTAGCTAACGACGGAATTTCAAAAGCCGGAGAAATTACTTTAAAAGAAGCCGGAATAGAGGTGCTCGACAACAGGGTTGCTCAGGATCATGTTGCCAGTTTCATCAATGAAAATAATGTTGATGTTCTATTGGTAAGAAGTGCTACAAAGGTTAGGAAAGATCTGATTGATGCTTGTCCGAATCTTAAAATCGTCGGAAGAGGCGGCATAGGAATGGATAATATTGATGTAGATTATGCGATAGATAAAGGAATTTATATCATCAATACACCAACTGCTTCATCAAAGTCTGTAGCAGAATTGGTTTTTGCACATTTCTTTTCTTTAGCCAGATTTTTGCATGAATCAAACAGATTGATGCCATTGGAAGGAGAAACCCATTTCGATGCGATGAAAAAATCGTTCAGCAAAGCGTATGAACTTTCAGGGAAAACGTTGGGCGTGATCGGTTTCGGAAGTATTGGTCAGGAAGTCGTAAAAATGGGGATTTCTTTAGGAATGAAAGTGAAAGTTCTGACAAGAAAACCAAGAACAGAAACATTAACTTTAGAATTCTTCGATGGTCAAAAAGCCAATTTTGAAATCACATCTACCAACAATACGGATGATTTTTTAAAAGATGCTGAATTTATAAGTATTAATACTCCGCAAACCAGCGAATACATCATTGATACGCCACAGTTTGAAAAAATGAAAGACGGTGTTTATATCGTAAATACAGCAAGAGGCGGTGTCATTAATGAAGTGACTTTACTGGATTTTATAGAATCCGGAAAAGTTGCAGGAGCAGCACTTGATGTTTTTGAAAATGAGCCTAAACCGGAGCTTATATTGTTGATGAATCCGAACCTGTCTCTTACACCACATTTAGGAGGAAATACGGTAGATGCACAAGAAAAAATCGGTGTAGAGCTTGCCCAACAAATTATTGAAATTAAAAAGAAACTATAAACTATATATGCCAGTTTTTAAACCTTTCCGCGGAATCAGACCTCATAAAGATCATGAGTCTACATTTCCTACACATCCTTTAGATAATTTCACCCAGGCTGAAATTGCTGAAAAAGCGCAAAAAGAGAAAACTTACATCAATATGATTAAACCTTATGTTGTAAGCAAATCTAAAGATGTCGACAGGAATCTGAGGAAAATTCGTTCTACGTTTGAAGAGCTTCTTGAAGAAAATGTTTTGGTTCAGGATAGTTCAGCTTATTATCTTTACGAGCAGATTTACCCGAATAAGCAGGTTTTCAGGGGACTTTTAGGTCTTGCAAGCATTGAGGATTTCTGGGCAGGAAAAATCAAGAGACATGAAAGTACCATTCCTGAAAGAAAAGAAAAGCTGGCGCATTATCTTGATAAAGTAAATCTTCAGGCAGAACCTGTTTTGCTAACTTATCAATCAAATTCAAAAATTGAATTATTGATGAATCATGAGGAGAAAAATGTTCCGATCTTCAATCACGTTGATACGATCGGCATCAGACATAAAATCTGGAGAATTGATAACCGTTTGAAATTACAGCAGTTCAAGGAAGTGATAGACCAGATCGATTCTTTCTACATCGCTGATGGTCACCATAGAATAGGTTCCACAGCATTACACGCCAAACGTTTAAAAGATAAAAACAAAAGGCATAACGGAACAGAGGCATACAATTTCGTTTATAGCTTTATTGTTTCTAACCAATCTATCAAAATTCACGATTACAACAGAATTGTGAAAAGCATCGGTGATCTTACAACGGAAGAATTCCTGAATAGAATTGAAAAATACTTTTTAATCCACGAAAAAGGAGAAACACCTTACTACCCTTCTCAGAAATTCCATATTTCGATGTATCTGGATGGTAAATTCTATTCTCTTCACGTAAAACACGATCTTCGTTCCCAGGAAATGTCTTTAGACAATTTAGACCACCATCTTTTAGATAAATATATTGTAAAAGATATTCTGAATATTGAAGATTCTGACAGCTCTGATGAGATTTCCTACATCAAGGGAACTTCCAATATTGAAGGAATCAATTTATTAAAAGAAAAGGTAGACAGCGGAGAAGGAAAAGTAGGTTTCGGAATTTATCCTATAAGCTTTAATGATATGATTAAAATATCTGATTTAAAGCTGAGTATGCCTCCGAAATGCACATTCATTGAGCCAAAGCTGGTTACTGCATTATTAATGTACGATATGAAACAATAATTATCTATTTTTTCTTTATTTTTATGCTCCGAAAAGAAAACGGTCAGTAAAAATGAAAAAAATATTACTTATCATACTTCCACTCTTTTTGAGTGGATTTTTATTTTCTCAGAAAAAAGCTCCGGTGAAAAAACCGAAAGTAATTCCTAAATTCAACTATCATGAAGAATTTAAGAAAATCTCTGATGAAATTTTTCTTCATGGAACAGCGTACGATAATCTTGGTGAATTAACCAAAGGAATCGGATCGCGATTCAGTGCTACACCGGGCTACGCTAAAGCAACCGAATGGGCCGAAAAAAATCTCCAAGAAGCAGGAGCTGAAAATATATGGAAACAGGAAGTAAAAGTTCCGGTTTGGATCAGAGGAAAAGAATCTTTGCAGATCAAAACTTCTTCAGGCGATTGGAAATCTATTAAAATGCTTTCATTCGGGAATTCTGAAGGAACAAAGGGAAAAGATTTAATCGCTGATATTCTTTTGGTAAATGATGTTCAGGAGCTTGTAAACCTGAGAACCGCAGACGTAAAAGATAAAATCATTTTTGTAAACTATCCGATTGATCCTACCATTATCAATACCGTAGATTCTTATATGATTGCTGCAAAATCTAAACTTATTTCGGCTTCCGTGATTGGACAGAAAGGAGCAAAAGCTTTAATTATAAGATCATTAACAACCGCTTCGGACGACATTCCGCACGCAAAACAGGTTTATTATGAACCTGAAGACAAAACAAGAATTCCGGCAATGACCATTGGAGTCCGTTCTGCAGATGAGCTTGAAAAACTGCTGAAGAAAACACCGGTTAAGGCTAAAATCAACATGTCTGCCGAATCAAAGGGCGAAACCATTAATCATAATATTATCGGCGAAATTCCAGGTAAAAAAGATTCAAAAGTGATTGTTCTGGGTGCGCAGCTGGATTCTTGGGATTTTGCTGAAGGCGCTCATGACGACGGAACCGGAGTTGTACAGTGTATGGAAGTTCTAAGAACGTTTAAAGCTTTAGGTTATGATAATAACCATACGCTAAGAATTGTGCTTTATGCCAACAGTGAAAACGGTGGAATGGGTCGTGAAACCTATGCTTTGCAGGCAAAAAAGAAAGAAGAAAAGCACATTTTTGCATTGGGAACCGATGCAGGAGGTTATTCTCCACGAGGTTTTTCATTGGATATGTCTCCACAAAGAAGAAAGCTGATGTTCGAATGGAAAAATTATTTTTTACCTTATGGAATTTATGATTTCGACCAGACTTATGCCATTCAGGATATTGCACCGTTGAAAAAACTAGATGTTCCGTTGGCTGAAATGGTCGTTGATACTCAAAGATATTTTGATTATCATCACTCCGAAAAAGATACCTTCGATAAGGT
The DNA here is from genome assembly GCF_900116415.1 of Chryseobacterium formosense. GTDB lineage: Bacteria > Bacteroidota > Bacteroidia > Flavobacteriales > Weeksellaceae > Chryseobacterium > Chryseobacterium formosense. The sequence goes on from NZ_FPAP01000001.1 coordinate 1,093,114, forward strand.
CAACAAAAGAGAATTACTTCTCGGAGCAGTTGCCATGACCCAGCTTATTTTTATGATTGATAAAAACTGGTAGACCTTTAAATTTAATTTATAAAAAACTAATGAGTATTAACAAAACTCTTTCAGAAGAAAATACACAACCTGTTCATCCGAATTACAAAAAATCTGCCGAACTCCTTTATATCTCAGGATTTTTAGGCATTGGCAACCTGATCTGGAAATATGATACTTTAGAAAATGAACTGCAAATTTTCATAGCAATTATTGTTCTGGCATTTGGTTTCGTGCTTGCGTATGTCACCAGTAAAGGGATTGAATGGTTTAAATATATTTTACTTGCTCTTTTCGCATTCGGTCTTATCAGTATTCCGTTTATTATTTCGGATATTTTAAATGAGCCTGTGGTCGGAATTATTAATATCGTACAAACGATTCTTCAAATATATGCACTGGTATTATTATTTAAAATTCCAAAAACTATAAACCCCAACCAATCTGATCAGAAAAATTAATATGGAAATCAAACAATTAAATTTAAACCCGGAACAGATCAATAACGATAAAGTAAAAAATCTGTACGATCAGATGCAGCAATTGATTGAAAAACTTAATATTAAAAAGCTTCCATCAGAAATTGTACAATTTATCAATCAACAGATTGAAGATATTAATTCAACAACTCTGACAGGTTTTCAGCTTTATAAATTTCTAAAAAAAATACAGACTGCTATTATCAAAAAACTAGAAGCTGATCATAAAATAGTTCCTAAAAATTATTACAGAAACCTTTGGACAGCCGTCGGAATGTCGGCTTTCGGATTGCCTTTAGGTGTAGTTTTCGGTTTGAGCATGGGAAATATTGGTTTAATGGCATTGGGTTTACCCATTGGTTTGGCAGTTGGTGTTGGAGTAGGAACTTCAATGGACAAAAAAGCTTTGGCAGAAGGAAGACAAATCGATATGGAATTAAAATTTTAATGAAATCACAGAAAATTCAATGAAAAATATAATTTCAACCGCTATCCTATTCTTCGGTTTCACTGCTTTCGGACAGACTAAAGAAGATTCAATTCAATTCAGCAGAATTTCTATTGAAATTTTAAATAAAGGAAAGTCGTACAACGAATTAAGAGATTTAACTAAAAACATAGGTCATCGACTAAGCGGCTCAGAGGCTTACGAAAAATCGGTAAAATGGGCCGAACAAAAATTAAAAGAAGCCGGAGCCGATAAAGTGTGGCTTCAGGAAGTCATGATTCCGGTTTGGGAACGAGGAAAAGAATCTTTAAAAATAAAAGCCGGAAACGGAAAATGGATTTCTCTGAAAATGCTTTCTTTAGGCAATTCTGAAGGCACAAAAGGAAAAGATATTTCAGGAGATATTATCATGGTGAAATCTTTAGCGGAATACAACAAACTTACTCCTGATCAGGTAAAAGATAAGATTGTTTTCTTCAATTATCCTTTCAGTCAGTCTTACGTTCAGACTTTTCATGCCTACAGCGATGCAGCTGTTTATCGCTCTACTGCTGCATCATTAACGTCAAAAAAAGGTGGGAAATTTGCGATTGTACGATCACTTTCGTCTGCATTTGATGATGTTCCGCACACAGGAGCGATGCGTTACGATAAAGATATTGAAAAAATCCCTGCCGTTGCCATCGGAAATACTACTGCAGATGAACTGGAAAGTCTTTTAAAATCACAGAAAATTATCGCTAAACTCAATTCCAACTGTGGTATGAAAGGTGAGAAACTCTCCCACTCTGTTATCGGGGAAATCACAGGTCACAAAGATAGAAGTGTGATTGTTGTAGGCGGACATTTAGATTCATGGGATGTAGGCGAAGGAGCTCATGACGACGGAGCAGGAATTGTACAGAGCATCGAAGTTTTGAGAACTTTTAAAAATTTAGGGATTAAAAATAATCACACGATAAGAGTCGTCTGTTTTGCCAATGAAGAAAACGGTGTAAAAGGCGGTCAGCAATACGGAAAAATAGTAAAAGATAGCAACGAAAAGCACCTTTTTGCCTTAGAATCTGACGCGGGAGGATTTTCACCACGAGGAATTGCTCTGGAAATGGATGAGGCTAAAATCAATCAGATCAAAAGCTGGTCTTCCTTATTTTTACCTTACGGAGCTTATGATTTTGGAGGAAGATATTCAGGAACCGACATATATCCTTTGAAAGATATGGGAGTTCCTACCGCAGAGCTGGCTCCGGATTCTCAGAGGTATTTTGATATTCACCACACCGAAGAAGATACTTTTGAAAAAGTAAACCGCAGAGAATTGTTGTTGGGAGCAACGATCATGACGCAGATGATTTATATGATTGATAAAAACTGGTAAATATAAAGTCATCGATTTGAGGACTTTATATTATATTAAAATTATTTTAAATATTCTTTTTTAGCAATAACAAAATTTAAAACTTTCCCTTCTCTTTTTATTTTAATATTGATAACATTAACATCTTTCTCAATTCGGTTCAGCAAATATGTGCAAACCGTTTCGTTGGTCAGATTTTCGAGACTTATGTGATTGATGCTTAAAATCTCATCATCAAATTTTAAAGGAAAATCTTTATCATTAAATAATAAAACCACTTTCGCTTTATTGTCGATAAATCGATATCCAAAACCAAATGATTCTAGTTTAGGCTCATCTTCTTTAATTTGATGAAGGTAGATCTTACTATTTTTCCAATCCAGAATATAACTAAATTTTTTGAGAAATTCATTTCCCAGCAAGCTTGTAGATCCGGTAACGATAAGCTGGTTGCCGAATTTCTTTTGATCGATCATAATTTCGCCTGTCTTGAAATGATATGAAACCTGTGGTTTTCCTGCTCCGAAAGCACCTATAGAAGCAATTCCGTACGTTTCAACAAACTTCACATTACCTTTTTTCGGATCGAAATATTTATCTAAGATTTTCATGGAACCTGTAAAGCCGGTATCAAAAGTCATCTCTATTTTTTTATCTAAAATTTTAGCTTCAATGATAGGTGTTTTCTGCATTTTGGGATCAAAAGAAAATATGGTTTCGTACCCTTCGATCGAGAAATTGGTAAGATTTTGGGTTGCTTCCAGATTATTTTCAGAATAATTGATTCTCCAGAAAAGCTTTGCCATTTGATTGGCTCCGATAATTCCGTCGATTTTTATACAGCCGAATTCTGTCCCTTGCAAATCCATCACAACTGTCCCGATATTTTTGAAGATGATATTATCAATTTTCATTTCAGGGATTTCGGTAAAAATCTGTTTTTGCTTATTTTTCTGTGAATCTGAAACTTTGCTGGTATGTTTTTCTTTCAGTTTTAATTGATTAAAAATTGCGAAAGAAATAACTGTAGGTGCTCCTGTGTCAAACAAAAACTGATACATTTTACCATCTATTTCTACTTTTACAAGAGGTAATTCATATTCAAAATTCAAATTAACTTTTTCCACAGGATTTTTTAATACTGCTTCTCCAGTTTCAAAAAATTTCTTTCCTTGAGCAGAAATTGTAATGGTAAGAAATACGTAAGCAAAAAGTGAAATTTTCTTCATGAATAATTTTTGATAAAAATAGTGTTTTGAAATTAGTAATGTGAATTAATGATGAGTGATTTCAAGAAAATTCATCTTTAAGAAAGCTTAAAACCAAATTATGGTTTTCCGTAATATTTTTTTCAATCATTTGTGTATTATTGTATATCAAAAAACTAATAACCATGGAAATTATTTTAATTGTTATTTTAATCATTTTAGTGATTTATTTTTATGCTAAATCACAAAAATTAAATAATGAAATCAAAACCAAAGATTCAAAAATCACTGAACTATCAAAAGATATAGCGCAACATCAAGCTGAAAATAATTTATTAAAAAATAAGCTTCAATCAACCCAAACAGAATTTTCAGAACTTCAAATTAATAATCGTGATCTAAAAGATAAAATTGCAGAATTAAGTAAATATCAAAATATAATTGATGTAAAAGTAGAATGCGAATATTTGTTGAAAAAAGCTCATAAAGATTACGAGAAACTCCGAGAAAAAGGAAATCAGGAATTATTTGATGCTCAGGAAAATGCAAAAGAATCACGCCGAAATATTAAAGAACTCATAGAAAATAAAAAACGTGAAATTGAGCTTCTCTACGAAAATGCAGTAAGAGAATCAAAAAGAATTATCGAAAATGCAGAAAACAGAGCAGAAACCATTGGCGGTGATGCTTACAGAAGTTTGAGAGAAGCCAATGAAATTGCAGACAGAATTCAGGCAATGCAAAATGTAATTAAAGGTTATGGAAATGAATATCTTGTACCGAGCTATACGCTCTTAGACCAGCTTGCAGAAGATTTTAGTCATAAAGAAGCGGGAGAAAATCTTAAAAAACTTCGCCAAAACAATAAACTGATGATTGTGAACCGACAAGCCGGAATCTGCGAATATATGGATGAAGAAAGACAAAAAACTGCTGTGGATTTTGTGATTGATGCTTACAACGGTAAAGTTGATTCTATTTTAGCAACAGTAAGAAAAGACAATTATGGCATCTTGAAACAGAAAATAGAAGATGCTTTTCAGTTGGTTAATTTTAACGGAAAAGCGTTTAGAAATGCAAGAATATCAGAAGTTTATCATCAGGCGAGATTAGAAGAATTAAAATGGGCAGTCGTTGCACAAGAATTGCGTGCAATGGAACTTGAAGAACAGAGACAAATCCGCGAACAGATTCGTGAAGAGGAAAAAGCCCGAAAAGAGTTTGAAAAAGCAATAAAAGAAGCCGAAAAAGAAGAACAAACTTTAAAAAGACTCATTGAAAAAGCAGAAGCACAAGTTTCAAGAGCTAATGAAGAGCAGAAAGCAATTTTCCAACAAAAACTGGAAGAACTCCAGGGAAAACTCGAAGCGGCAGAAGAAAAAAATCAAAGAGCCATATCAATGGCTCAGCAAACAAAAACCGGAAATGTGTATGTGATTTCAAACATCGGTTCGTTTGGAGAGCATGTTTATAAAATAGGAATGACGAGACGTTTAGAGCCTTTAGACCGAGTTCGTGAATTAGGAGATGCAAGTGTACCGTTTGAATTTGACGTTCATGCAATGATATACTCCGATGATGCGCCTGCCCTAGAAAGACAACTTCATAAAAAATTTCTTAAAGATCAGCTCAATAAAATAAATCCTCGGAAAGAATTTTTCAGATTGGACATTAATGATTTAAAGCATCATCTTGAGTTAATCGGAATCAATTGTAAATGGACACTTTTAGCAGAGGCAAAACAATACAGAGAAAGCCTTAAACTTGAAAAAGAAATGAAAACGGACAAAACTCTTGAGGCAGAATGGGAACGTTATCAGGAAATCGTTGACCCAGTAACTTATAATGAAGTGATTGAAGAAGTTTAAAATTTAAATCTCTCATTCTTCGATTAATAGGATCAAATCTTAAACAATTTTCAATTTTCTCTTTGCCATAACAAAAAAACATCCTATATTTGCACCACTGAAAACGAGAAATCGTAGTAAATAAGGAGAGTTGGCAGAGTGGTCGATTGCGGCAGTCTTGAAAACTGTTGACTGTAACAGGTCCGGGGGTTCGAATCCCTCACTCTCCGCCAGTTGGGAAACCAAAATAAGCTAAAACGCTGTAAACATCAATGTTTACAGCGTTTTTTGTTTTGCGCTAGTATCAAAGAAAATCAAAAAAGGTCATATTTAAAGTGACCTATTTAGTGACCTATAGTGAAAATATCAAAATAGGTCACTGAAATCTCTGGAAAACCCGACCAATAGGCAGTCTAACGATTGAACATCTTGCAAAAAGTGGTAACAAAAAGTAAATTATTAAACAATTAAAGTTATCACACAATGAACAAAACATTCAACCTGTTATTCTTTATAAAAAAGAATAAAATCAGAACAAACGGAACCGCTCCTATCTACTTAAGAATCACAGTAGATGGCAAGGCAGCAGAGATTGCGGCTAAAAGATATATTGACCCAAAGAAATGGGATAATAAATCGCAGAAAGCCATAGGTTATAGTCAAGAATCCAAAACACTGAACTCTTACCTTAAAACTTTAGAACAGCAAGTTTACGATTTCCATTACTTGATGCTCAAAGAAGAAGACTTCGTAACCGCAGAAAGTTTAAAATCTAAACTGCTTGGAACTGATGTTTCGACAAGAATGCTCATTCCTATTTTTCAGGATCACAATGATAAAGTAGAAGCATTAATAGGTCAGGATTTCGCTCCAGGTACATTGGAACGATACAAAACTTCCTTGAAACACACACAGGAATTTCTAAATTGGAAGTATAAAATTTCTGACATTGATATTACAAAGATTGATCACGCTTTCATTATGGATTATGATTTCTGGCTTCGTAGTGTCCGAAAATGCGCTAACAATACTGCTGTAAAATACATCAAGAACTTCAAAAAAATTATGCGTTTATGCATGGCGAACGGTTGGCTATCAAAAGATCCGTTTCTAGGTTACAAAGCAAAAATTAAAGAAGTGGAACGCCCCTATCTTACAAAGAAGGAAATTCAATCGGTTTATGACAAAGAGTTTGCTTCAGACAGGTTGAATCAGGTACGTGATATTTTCCTTTTTAGTTGTTATACTGGTTTAGCTTATGTTGATGTAGTGAAATTATCTAAATCGCACATCAATATTGGAATAGATGGTGACAAATGGATATTTACAAATCGTCAGAAAACTGGTACTGCAACCAGAGTTCCACTACTGCCATTAGCTCAAGAGCTTATTTTAAAATATGAAGACCACCCGGAATGTGTAAATTTAAACGTACTTTTTCCTGTACTAAGTAATCAGAAAATGAATTCTTATCTCAAAGAAATTGCTAATGTTTGTGGGATTAACAAAGAATTGACATTTCATATTGCGAGACACACGTTTGCTACTACAGTTACATTATCCAATGGCGTTCCGATTGAAAGTGTAAGCAAAATGCTTGGTCATAAGAATATAAAAACCACTCAACACTATGCGAAAATTCTTGATAAGAAAGTGAGTGATGATATGCTACTTGTGAGGGAAATATTTAAAAATAAAGAATAAAAAGTTGTATAAATTAGTTGTAATAGAGAAGAAATTATGTTTATAATTTCTTCTCTATTTAAGAAAGTGAAATCTAACTAAGTCGACTATATATTTGAGTCCACCAAATAAAATATAAAATTCTAAATATCTTAATTCAACCTGGCTCTTTTATATGTAGTATAAAAATGGATGTACTAATCTAGTGTACAGTTAAAGTTAAGCATTTATTTTAAAAATTCTTTAAGAATTACCGTTTGCTAGTAATGAATTAAAAAATGCAACTTGCACCAAAAACTTGTTTTGGTACATAACTTCCTCAAGGGTTTATACTTATAGGAACGCAAATTGAAAGTTAGCAAGAATTGATAAATTTACAATTTTAACAAGTATTATTCATAAAATAAAATATATAAATTACCTCTATCAAAAATTATATTATAATCCTTCTCTTTATATAATTATTTAAGGCTGTCGATCGTTTTCTTCAATCATTTATTTTAGAAATACATATTACTAATTTTTTAGATTTAGTAAAATTAATTACTAATTTTGTTATAATAAAATGTATTATGGAAAAAGAAAATCAAATCTCAGAAGAAAGAATATTCGAATTGTACGGAGACTATATCCTCAATCACGGTGAAAAACCAAAAAACATTTACCGTTTTGCCAAAGACAATGAGTTTGAAGAAAAAGACTTCTACGATTACTTTGCTAGCTTTGAGCAAATTGAGAAACAAATGCTGGTTAACTTGTTTGTAAAATCTTTTGAACTTGCGGCTGAAGTAAACGAAGCTAAAAAAATGACTTCAAAAGAAAAACTTTTAAATGTTTATTATATATTTTTTGAAAATATGACGATGAACCGTTCTTTGGTTTTAATCATTTTAGGAAATACCAAAATGCAATCCGCTAAGATTCTCAGTCAGCTGAAAGCAACTCACCGCGAGTATATCAAAACGCTTGATTTCAATGATTGGGAGATCATCCAAAAAGCAAAAGATGATATTAGAAATGCGCATCAAAAAGCCCGTGAAGAAGCACTCTGGTTACATTTGGTTTCTGTTATTGAGTTTTGGAAAAAAGATACCTCACCCGCCTTCGAAAAGACCGATATTTTCATTGAGAAAACGATTGACACTGGTTTTGAACTGATGGATAATGAACCATTGAGAAAACTCGCAGACCTCAGTAAGTTTTTATTTAAAGAAAAATTTAAAAAACACTAAAATGAAAACACTGAATAAAATTCCTACCGGAAAGATAGAAAGAACTGGAAGTTTGCTGAAAGCGGGTGCCAAAATCGGTGTCAATTACATCAAATATTACGGAAATAAAATCACCAAAGACGAAGAACAAGCAAGGCAGATTCTAAACGAAGAAAATGCCACGGATATTTATGATTCCTTAAAAGAATTAAAAGGTTCTGCATTAAAAGTTGCTCAGATGCTGAGCATGGAAAAAAATATTCTTCCGCAGGCTTATGTGGAGAAATTTTCGCTGTCGCAGTTCTCGGTTCCTCCATTATCAGGCGCTTTGGTGAAGAAAACATTCAGAAAATATTTCGGGAAGAACCCGGAAGCAATGTTTGATGAATTTTCTCAGGAATCGGTGAATGCGGCGAGCATCGGACAGGTTCACAAGGCAAAAAAAGATGGGCACGATTTAGCGGTTAAAATTCAATATCCGGGCGTCCGGGAAAGTATTTCCAGCGACCTGAAAATGGTAAAACCGATTGCCATGAAGATGTTTAATATCCAGAAAGAAGGTTCTGAATCGTATTTTCAGGAAGTTGAGAGCAAATTATTTGAAGAGACCGACTATAATCTGGAACTGAAAAGAAGTCAGCAAATCTCTAAAGAATGCAGTCATTTGCCCAACCTGAGATTTCCCACCTATTATCCTGATTTATCTTGCGAGAAAATCATCACCATGGACTGGATGAACGGAAAACATTTTTCGGAATTCACCAAGCAAAATAATTCTCAGGACAACCTCGACACAATCGGACAGACCCTTTGGGATTTTTATATATATCAGATGCACGTCCTAAAGCAGGTGCACGCAGATCCGCATCCCGGCAATTTTCTTGTTTCAGAAAATAATGAGTTGTTGGTCATCGATTTTGGCTGTATTAAAGAGATTCCCAATGAATTTTATACACCTTATTTTGAACTGGCAAAGATGGAAAATCTTAAAAATCCTGAAACTTTTAAACTAAAGCTGTATCAGCTGGAAATTCTCCGACATGATGATACGCGGGAAGAACAGGAATTTTTCAGCAAGCTGTTTTATGAGCTTCTGGAACTGTTCACAAGACCATTTAACCTTGAAGTTTTTGATTTTTCTGATGAAGGCTTCTTTCAGGAAATCGCTGACCTCGGCCAGCGTTACGCGAAACTGAATGACATGAAAGGAATGAATGTCAATCGTGGTTCAAAGCACTTTATCTATCTGAACAGAACATTTTTCGGGCTGTACAACATGATGCATGATGTGAGAGCTAAAGATATTAAAATCAATAATTACAAAAACTTCATCCCATAAAATGCCTGCTAACTTACCTACCAAAATCTGTAAGGTCTGCCGACTGTCTTTCAACTGGCGGAAAAAGTGGAAAAAAAACTGGGACGAAGTGAAATATTGCAGTGAAAAATGTCGGAAAAACAAAAAATCAACATCCTCTGGTTCACCAAAAATTTAAGAATCAGAGACAACGAATCACTTCTGAAAATTCAGCAGGAGAATCTCCCGTTTCTTGTGGTGTATGTCTTTGACAGTGACTTTTACCAGGAGAATCAATTCGGATTCAGAAAAATCGGAAAATTCCGGAGTCAATTTTTACTCGAAACTGTTTTGGATCTGGAAAAAAATCTAAATGAGATTGGAGTTTCATTTGTCAAAAAGTTTGGAAAAACCGCTGAAATATTTAAGGAAATATCTGAACATATTGATATTGAAACCATTTTCTGCCAGGAAGAATGGACGAGAGACGAAATTTATGTGCAACAAAAGATTGAAAAAGTTTTGCCGAAAACCGTTTGGACTAAATCTTACTCCCAACAATTACTGCAAACTGATTTTGTCTACAGTCAGATAGAAAAAATTCCGATTCAGTTTACCACTTTCCGACAGAAAGTTGAGAAGAATCTTACAGTTCGTGAAGAATTCAGTTTAGGTCAAATCAAAAACCATTTTAATTTTGAAATTAAAATCGAAAGCGATGACATCAATTTAAAAATTTTAGGTTTTGAAGATTTTGAAATTCATCCATCATCAGCCTTTCCATTTTCCGGTGGTGAGACAGTAGCTTTGAAACGGCTAAATGCTTACTTCTCTGAAACTAAAAATCTAAGCACTTATAAAGAAACCCGCAACGGAATGACAGGTTTGGATTACAGCAGTAAGTTTTCTGCGTGGCTCGCCAACGGAAGTTTGTCGCCCGTTTCAGTTTATCACGAAATCAAAAAATATGAAGCAGAATTCGGAAGCAACGAATCAACATACTGGCTTGTTTTTGAACTGTTATGGCGTGAATTTTTCAAATATGTTTCGAGGGAACACCAGGATAAAATTTTTCAGTTAAAAGGAATTTTAGGCAAAGAATATCCGTTTAAAAATGATGAAAATGTAATTCAGGACTGGATTCAGGGAAAAACAAACTCAGATTTCATCAATGCGAATATGCTTGAAATCAAACAAACAGGCTGGATGAGTAACCGCGGCCGACAAAATGTAGCATCCTATTTCTGTAAAATACTTAATCAGGACTGGCGGATTGGAGCGCGTTACTTTGAAGAAGTGCTCATAGATTACGATGCTCACAGCAATTATGGCAACTGGATGTACCTCGCCGGCATTGGAAATGACCCGAGAAGCCGGACTTTCAATGCCGAAAAGCAGGCAGAGCAATATGATAACAACCACCAATTCAGAAATTTATGGCTACAGTAAAAACTTCCGTTGCCCAGTTGATTTTTCCGCATCAGCTTTTAAAGGATACTGATCATTTAGACCATAAACAGCCTGTTTATCTGGTTGAAGAATTTCTGTTTTTTAAACAGTATAAATTTCATAAGCAGAAAATTGCGTTTCATCGCGCAAGTATGAAGTTCTACGAACAGTTTTTACTGAAGGCTGGTTTCAAGGTAAATTATATAGAAGCCAATGACCAATTATCGGATGTCCGGAAATTAATCAAACACTTAGAAAAGGAAAAGTTTACAGATATTTTCATAGTTGATGTCTGCGATAACTGGCTGGAAAAAAGAATTAACAACACAAAATTAAATATAAAAATTGCTGACAATCCGATTTTCATCAATACAAAAGAAGATCTGAAGGAGTATTTTGATGGCAAAGAATTTTATCATCAGACTGATTTCTACAAACAGCAGAGAATTTTCCAAAATATCCTGATGAAAGCAGGAAAACCATTGGGCGGAAAATGGACTTTTGATACCGAAAACCGCAAAAAATATCCTAAAAATAAAAAAGCGCCTTCCGTTTCATTTCTAGACAACTCAGCGTTTTACGAAGAAGCAAAAACATACACTGAAAAATATTTTGGTAAAAATTATGGAAATCTCACTTCGTATCAGCTTTATCCAACCACTTTTGAGGATGCTGAGAAATGGCTCGATCAGTTTTTAGAACTGCGTTTTGCAGAATTTGGAGTGTATGAAGACAGCATTGTGGAACGTGAACATTTCCTGCACCACAGCATACTCTCCCCTCTCATCAACGTCGGACTGCTAACGCCATATTTTGTTTTGGAACAGGCAATACAATATGCAGAAGATTTTGATGTTCCTATCAATTCTCTGGAAGGATTTGTCCGCCAGATTTTAGGTTGGCGTGAGTTCGTGAGAGGAATTTATTTGTATCAGGGAACTTATCAGAGAAATAAAAATTACTGGAAACATAAAAATCCGCTTCCGGAATCATTTTACACCGGAAAAACCGGAATTAGACCCATTGACAGCACGATTTTAAAAGTTTTAGAAACAGGATATGCCCATCACATTGAAAGACTGATGATTTTTGCCAACTTCATGAATCTGATGAAACTCAACCCTAATGATGTTTATCAATGGTTTATGGAAATGTTCATCGATTCGTATGATTGGGTGATGGTACCTAATGTTTATGGGATGAGCAGTTTTTCTGATGGCGGTAAAATGAGCACAAAACCTTACATCAGCGGGAGCAATTATGTAAAAAAAATGAGCGATTATTCTGACGGTGACTGGACTGAAAAATGGGATGCTCTTTTCTGGAATTTTGTGAATGACAACCGTGCATTTTTCGAAAAAAATCCGAGGTTGGGAATGATGATCCGGACTTTTGATAAGATGACGGATGAGAAAAAGAAAGCGCACCTGAAACTGGCTAAACAAACTATAAAAAACCTTTAACAATGATAAAACAATTTAATGCAGAACAAACCGACCGCATCATCGAAATGGCTTGGGAAGACCGCACTCCTTTTGAAGCTATTGAATTTCAGTTTGGGACCAGCGAGGCGGAGGTGATTGAAATCATGCGGAGCGAACTGAAACTCTCAAGTTTTAAACTGTGGCGAAAAAGGGTAAATTCCGGTGTGAGCCAGAAACATTTAAAGAAGAGAAATCCGGAAATTTACCGTTTCAAATGCAGCAGACAGCGAACCATAAGTCATAATAAAATTTCTAAGCGATAATAAGATTCCACGAATGCACGAATAATAAATTTTGATTTTTAATTCGCACATTCGTGGCCAACAAACAATACTATTTGAAGTTTATTTTAAATCTTTAAAAACATTAAAATATGAAAAACATCGTCATCATCGGTTGCGGGCAGGGAATTGGGTTTGCTGCTGCAAAAATACTGTCAGAGAATCATCATGTGATCGGTATTTCGAGAAGCAAAAATTCAGAAGTTCAAAATCTGAATATTGATTTTCACCAAATGGATATTCTTTTGGGAAATCTGGATGAAATCACCTTTCCAGAGGTCATCGATGGCTTGGTTTATGCACCGGGAAGTATCAATTTGAAACCCTTCAACAGACTTTCCCTCGACGATTTTAAAAATGATTTTGAAATTAATGTTTTGGGAGCGGTAAAAACGATTCAGAAATTATTGCCCAATCTGAAAAAATCTGAAAGTGCTTCTGTCGTATTATACAGTTCGGTAGCTTCAAAGCTGGGAATGCCTTTCCACGCTTCGATTTCGGCCAGTAAAAGTGCGGTGGAAGGTTTAACGAAAAGCCTTGCCGGAGAACTTTCTGCACAAAAAATAAGAGTAAACTGTATAGCACCTTCTCTCACGGATACGAACTTAGCATCTCAGCTTCTTTCGACACCAGAAAAAAGGGAAGCTTCAGGCAAAAGACATCCTCTGCAAAGAGTTGGAACTGCCGATGAAATGGCAAATATGACGGAGTTCCTATTGTCTGGCAATGCCTCATGGATTACAGGACAAATCATCGGGATCGACGGTGGCATGGGAAGCGTGAAGCTTTAATTCAAAAAACTAATTTTTATCTTTGTATTTTAAAGTTATGAAAACTGATTTTATCATAGATTTGCTTCATCATGTAAAAGAGTTTGAAAATTCTTCTGCCTGCAAACCCAACTGCAGCGTGGAAGATTTCAGGATGTGGATGAATGAAAAGAAATATACCGAGGAAAGCCCGACCAAGCTTTTTAAAAACGAAAATCATCAGGTTTCATTTACAGAAAATGAGATTTGTAAACAGGTCCTATTGCTTGGGCGTTATTCTAAACTGTTAATCCGAAAAGGTTTAAGTGATTTTCCCGAATTAGCCAACGAAGAATTTACGTATTTATACCGTCTTAAAGATGAACCTTTTTTAAGCAAAATTCAGCTTATCGAAAAAAACGGTCACGAAAAACAGACGGGAACTCAAATCATCAAAAGACTTCTTGAAGCAGGACTTGTAGAGGAGAAAAATGATGAAAGCGATAAGCGAAGCAAACGCTTAAATCTTACAGAACTTGGCGAAAAAAAGTTTCATGAGTCTGTAAAAAAAGTAAATCAAGCTTCACTCATACTTTCAGGAAGTTTAACTGATGATGAAAAAAAAGAATTTCTTTCACTCCTGAAAAAACTTAATGAGTTTCATGCATCGGTTTATGCAAATCATAAAAGTTATTCGAATTAAAAATAGAAAAATACTTGATTCGCTTCTGAACGGTTAGTTAATAAAGTCATTTGTTTTGTCATTTGTACACATAGGGCGCGAGTAGAGAAAGATTACTACAAGTTCGTAATGCACATTGTTTTTCGAAATGTTCAGAAGAAACGTCTTTTTGCTATTGTAAGCCGTCAATAAATATCGTTAAGTCTACTGTTTTATTTCATCTGCATTACCTGTTTGAGACAACGGCAGGTTATTATGATCACTATTGAATGATATTTCTCCCAGATAAATTTTTAATTCACTACAATGTCATATATTTGCAGGAGATAACTTTTTTTGTATAAATAATATGTTATCTCTAAAAACTAAAACTTAAAAACTAATTAACATGAAAAACAACAGAAAAACCTGCGTTATTCTTAACACGGTAAATTACTCCAACAATTCAGGAATTATAACCAAATAATTATCTCTATACTTTCAAGAGATATCGTGTTCTCAAAATTTTGTACTAATTCTGCAAATATATTACTTAGCATCGCTTGTTACTAAAAAGCAGTCTAAGTAATCTAGCGATATAGATTACGGTTACAATATAAAATCTACAAAAAAGTTAGGTTAATTATTTTTATACAAGTGAGTTTGATCAATCCAAAAATTATTTTTACTGACATTTATATAAACGAAGCGGAACCGAAAAGCTTACGAGTAGGGAAATTTTATAAATTAAATATGAGAAAATTTTTTTTATTTTTTGTTTTTATCAGCTTAAATTCCTTTGCCCAGTGTTGGCAAAGCCTTGCAATAGGAAGCCAGCACTCAATCGCTATTAAAACGGATGGATCACTGTGGACATGGGGAATCAATAATTCCGGACAATTGGGTACCGGATCAAATATGACCAAAAGTTCCCCCACTCGTATAGGATCATCCACGGATTGGAAAATTGTTAGTGCTGGTTATAATCAGTCTTTTGCTATCAAAACGAACGGAACATTATGGGCTTGGGGAGGTAATAGCTACGGACAATTGGGTGATGGTTCTACATCTTTTAGAAACATCCCTACACAAATAGGTACTGCTACAAATTGGAGTACCATTAGCGCTGGAGATGATTTTACAATTGGTTTGAAAACCGATGGCACACTTTGGACATGGGGACGCAATGATTCAAGACAGTTAGGAGACGGCACAAATATTTCAAAAAATATTCCGACTCAAATTGGCACTGATACAAATTGGAAAGCAGTCGATGTGGGAAATAAATATTCGTTAGCAATCAAGACAGATGGAACACTTTGGGCATGGGGCTCTAACACATTCGGACAAATTGGTGATGGGACTACCGTAGTAAAAATGATTCCGACACAAGTTGGAAACGACACAAATTGGAAAACAGCAATTGCATCTGATAATCATTCTATGGGAATAAGGACAGACGGAACATTATGGACATGGGGATACAATACCTATGGGCAATTGGGAGATGGTACTACAATTAAAAAAAACATTCCTGTTCAAATAGGAACAGCAAGCGACTGGCTTAATGCAGCTTCGAAAAATGCTGCTACTTATGCAACAAAAACTGATGGAACCCTTTGGTCTTGGGGATACAATTATTACGGACAGTTGGGAAATGGTAGCAGCGGTCAGACAAATGGTGGTACATCACCTTCACAGGTTGGTTTTTCTTCGGACAATTTAAATATTTATGCAGGTGAAAATTATGCTCTTGTCGAAACTATTGACGGTAATTTAAAATCTTGTGGACAAAATAACTACGGGCAGCTTGGTGATGGCACTACTATTAGTAAGAACACTTTTATATCAATTTTCTGCCCCGAAGTCTGTATTGCCCCTACTCAGCTTGCCACTTCTAATATTACCGCAGTTTCAGCTACGATTTACTGGACCGCTGCAAGCCAGAACCCTTCTAAAGGTTATCGATACCTCTACAGCACTAATCCTACGATGGGTGGAAATAGTGGAGCTACCATTTCCAACACAGTAAATTTGACAAATTTGCTACCGAACACTACCTATTATTGGTGGGTTGCTCCTGATTGCGGATTCAGCCAGGTAGTCTGGTTGTCTGGAGGTTCATTTACTACACTTTCTTCAACCGAAGCAAGCTGCTGGCAAAGTGCCAGTGCAGGGGCTTATTATTCGTTAGGACTAAAAAATGATGGCACATTATGGGCGTGGGGAGACAATTATGATGGCTCGTTGGGAGACGGTACATTCGTTGACAGATACACGCCCACAAAAATAGGAAATTCAGCCAATTGGACAAAAATATGCGCCGGGCTAACTCATGCTGCGGGAATAAAAACAGATGGAACATTATGGACATGGGGGTATAACTATGACGGACAACTTGGCGATGGTACAACAATTAAAAGGAATACTCCGGCACAAATAGGTTCCGACACAGACTGGATTAAAATAGCGGGAGGTGATGCGCACACTGTTGCGATAAAAATAGACGGAACACTTTGGGCTTGGGGTGATAATGCTAAAGGCCAGTTAGGAGATGGTACAAACGTGAACAAAAGCGTTCCCATACAAATAGGAACTGCAACAGACTGGAAAAGTGTAGCATCCAAAGGTAATCACACGCTAGCCATTAAAACTGATGGAACATTGTGGGGTTGGGGTGATAATACTTATGGGCAGCTTGGCAATAGTACGTTAACAGCAAGCAATGTACCTCTTCAACTGGGCACAGCTACAAATTGGTTAGCTGCTGAAGGAGCAAGATCAAGCTCAATCGGAATTAAGACAGACGGAACACTCTGGACATGGGGTGATAACCGTTGGGGACAATTGGGAGATGGAACCCTAATTTCAAAGATTGTTCCTACACAGGTAGGAACAGAAACAGACTGGCAAAATTTCAGTATTGGTTTCAACAGCTCCACGATTGCTATAAAAACAGATGGAACGCTTTGGACTTGGGGATATAACGTATTGGGTCAGTTGGGAGATGGGACGCAAATACATCGTTCTATACCCACTTTGATGTCTGCGTCTACCGATTGGCAAACTGTTGCGGCAGGAGCTCAGAACACACTCGCAATAAATTCGAGTGGACTTCTAGCAATTTCTGGGGATAATGGTCATGGTCAAATAGGTGACGGTACGATTATTCAAAAGAAAATTTTCACTCCTGTAAAATGTTCTGCAAACACAATGGTTAACAACAAAATTTCATCAAACAAGATTCCAGCAGTCGATAATCCATCAGTAAAAGATTTTCGACTAAAAGTTTATCCAAATCCTGTTTGCAACGAATTAAGGATATCGTCTGAGAGAAAAATTTCATCGGTAAATGTTTATAATATGGCAGGATATCAAGTTTTGAGTAAAATCGTAAATGATAATAATACAACACTGGATTTTTCAACTTTGCTACCAGGCGTCTATCAACTTAAGATTAACGATGGTGAAGCTGTAAAAATGGTGAGAGTTGTAAAACGCTAAAATTTGTGTATAAATGTGTAATAACGAATTAATTTCTAAATAAAATTAATCATTATATAAACCTTTTATTAGAACAGCATCACATATATAATTATGTGATGCTGTTTTTGTATAATTAAAATTATCTCAGTCTTACAACTTCATTAATTTATTAGAGATTGAGATAATTCGATAAACTATCAGTGACAATCTTAATTTAGCATTTAAAAATATACTGAAATTGACCAAGCATCAAAAAATAATTGACTGATGATCTTTATCCTCAGTACATCTGGATTGTCTTTTTCAGAGTTTTTCGTCTTTTCAAGATACTCCTGCTGCCACACTAAGCGGAACATCAATGGTATTCATTACTATAAATTAAAGAGTCGAAAGATTTAGCTAAATTTATCGACAAGGTCATCTGCTTATTTAGTAGAGATATTATCATCTTCATACTAAAGACTCAATTACTTTTTCTGGTTCTTATAAAATGATTATACTTGAATAGTTCCCTGGCTTGATCATCCCAGCTTTTCCTGGGCAGAAGTTGTAGAGTTACAAAAATGTCAGTGTTTTTATTATAAGAGTCCATGCGTTCCAATCTTCCGCTATAATCATTTTCGATATGCTTATAAAAAGAGTACGGTAAAATAGTATCGGTTGGATACACATAAAATCGAGTGTAGTTCCAGGGAGAGTTTATCTCAAATCGCTTATATTTTTTATTGAATAATACTGTATCAGACAAATTCTTTCTGTTTCTATAGTTGAGAACATGCTCTTTTGAAAATACTGCACCCTCTTTTTTGTCCCAAATCGATAATGGTTTATGTTTCTGAGAAACTTCTGAAAATATTGTGTTATTCTCTGACGGATCCAGTTGAAAATACAATGAATCTTTTATGTAGTAAACTTTTTTGGTGATTTCCGGAAATCTAGTATTCGGAACCAATTCTATTAACTGATTTTGGGAGTAGTTCATTTTCGACAAATGAAAGCTTTCCATTTGATCCAAGCCTTGGGAAGCATCAAAATAAACATTGGAAATGATATCAATACCTCCGCTTTCAGAAACGATTTCCTTACGACAAGAACTAAATGTAAAAAAGAATGCATATAATAGAAATATTAACTTTATTTTCATTTTAAGTTGTTTATAAAAAAGCGGCAAATCTAATAGACCTACCGCCTCCGATGGTATTATGGTAAGCAAAATATTTATCTTTTGATACTTTGTTCTCTAACATTGTCTCCATAGTGATTGTTGTTTTGTTCTAAGCCGCCTACAGGTTTGTTGGTATTAAGCCTGTTCATATCGTTGTCATAAAGTTTAAGATTTCGATTTTGCGGATCCAGAACTGCTTTTCCCTCTACAACCCGATCATTCTCTTTAAATTTTACTTTTAATATATTTCCTTTTTCTAAGGATTTTATAGCGCTTTCTTTCCACTCAGGTTGGTCAAAAACGAGATTAGATTTTTCGACTATTCTAGCTGTATCCACACCATATTTTTTATAGAAATTCTGAAAGTAATAATTTCCTTTTTCGGTTTTTGGTTCGTTGAAATTAAATTGAACAAATGCTGGTTCTACTTGTTGGCTCTTTGGATTGAGAAATTCTATTTTTACACTACGTCCCTCCAATAAATTAATTGCTTCTTTCGCAGTAAAGGTGTTATCCTTATTGACGGGAAAATTATGCGAGATCTCCTCATTTTTGTCATTGGTCATCTTCGCATGGTAAGAATTGAGAAAAATTCCTCCACGATCTGTTTTATTGAATTTTAATACAAAATCAACCTTATTTTCGGGCAGGGTTTTATCGGAAGTGGTCTTAATTTCAAACTCTTGCTTTTTTGAATTGATACCTATTTCCAAATTTTTGTGTAGTTTTTTATCTTCTCCAAATCCAAGATATTTCAGTTGGTCTTTTAGGTATTTAACCTGATCAAATTCTTTTTTTGTGTCCATAATGTTTGGGTTTTGATTGTTATATTTTATATTATTAACTGTTATAATTTTATTAGCTGGTAAACTATCTTCATGTATAAAAGTTTTGAAAATTTCACCATTTGCTAATTCTTTATTTAAGCTTATATAATTGAGTAAATCATTTTTTTCATCCTCAGAAAGCTTTGGAGACAGATTATTTTCAGCAGCTTTTACTTTTAAGTCCAATTCAGCATAGGTTTTAAATTCATTCAAACTTTTAGGTTGTTCAAAAAAATCTTTCATATTTGTCCAGCGATTGTGTAAAGTCGGGAGCTTATATTCCTGTGTTTGTAGATCATAGTTATAGTAATAATTACCATTCGGGCTTTTTAGGGAACCACTCCCATCATCATAATCGTACCAACACCAACCTTTTGGAAGGCCTAATGCAGAAACATGGTTTTCTTTCAAATATTCTTCTGGAAAAAATTCATGAATTCTGTCATTAACAGAAAAATCACAGCCCTCAATATCTTTACTTTCACGATATTTATAGATTTGCATAAATCTTTTCTCCTGATTCGAAAATTTTCTTTCTGAATCTTTAAAAAATAATTCAGGAGTATTATATCTGATTTCATTTTCAAAATCCTTGTATGCTTTGGTTTTTGGAGTAATCACTCTGTCAAACCATGATAATTTATTCTCCATTATTTTAAGTTTTTTTTTTTTGGAGGTGGGAACTATCTTCTGAATCCTCTCCTAATCTCCATATCCTCGGATTCTCCTTCTTGCTTCTCCCTGTTTCTGTTAGCATCTTCATACATATCCCTATCATTTACATTCAATTGAATTTGCGAATCAACTCCTTCTGTAAGTTGGTTTTCTCTTGCAGCAATGTTACTTAAAGTAGAAATCTCTCTGGAAACAATATTCATATCATTTACAATTTCTTTTGCTATTTCAGGATACTGATCGATTTTATCTTGTAAATAACTTTTAAGTTTTAGAAGTTCGTTTTTATATCGGCTGAGTTCGTCAGGATCTTTTTTATCTGCAATGATTGCGGTAAGCTCATTTGCATTTTTAATAAAATCGAACTCTACTGTTTTTCCTGTTTCATTATCGTATACAAAACCTTTTTTTTCAAGTGAAGTCAATTTATTCGCAAGCTCTTTAATATCTGAATACTGAATTTTTTCCTTGCTGTTGTCCAGAATTTGAGATAGGTTTCGATCCCGTTCAAGAAAGATAATCTTCAGTTGAGTATTATCTTCTGTGAGTTGAAAAGTTGCCCTGTTTTTATCGTTGTCAGCAACTATGGTATATCCCTGAAGAAATTTCTGAATGTCATCTTCGCTCAGTTTTCTGGAAAACGTATGGTCATCGTTAATAATTCCAAAATTTTTAAGTTGCTCAGTCGGTAAATTGTGGTTTTGCATAATATTTTTAAGTTTAATAGTGGCGGTATAAAGATCTTCCAGTTTCATAATAGTTGGCAATTAGATTATTGGTTTTAATTAGATCGTTCAGAAATCGGATTGGATTGATGAATTTTCCATTTTCTGTCACTGAAAAATGAAGATGCGGACCTGTCGAATTTCCGGAATTCCCACTTTTTGCGACAATATATCCGACTTTTACAAATTCTCCCTCTTTGTAATAGATCTCTGAAAGGTGTAAATATGAGGTTACAAATGAATCCGAATGTCTGATTTTAAGATAATTCCCTCCTCCTGCGGAATCCCAACCCGATGCAATGACAGTCCCGTCTAAAACAGCATAGACATTTTCATAGTTAGCTTTTAAATCTGTTCCATTATGCATCCTTGTAGCTCCGAAAATAGGATGAACTCTCCGCCCAAAAGGAGACGTGACCATTAACCTATTGTTGAGCGGCATACTTATTCTTGATGTATACTTCTCCTCACTAATGAAATCAAAATCTTTAACAGGTTTTCTTTTACTCTTATCATCCTCTGTTGATATTTTCTTCGTATTGTTTTGAAAAATTGAGTCTATACTGATTTTTGAATTAGCCTTAATTTCCGCAGTTTTTGATAGGTCATATCGAAGAATCAACGACTTTAAAGAATCAATCTCTTTTTTAAGATCGTTTTTATTGGGAGCATTGAAAAGTTTATTAATAATTAATAGTGTCTTTTTTTCTTTCTTAAATGCTGACTCATCTTGAAAACTTTTTTGTTCATTAAAAACTTCGTTGGAAGTAATTTTTTTAGGCGTGAGTGTATTAAACTGCGCGAAAAACAACGAGTAGCTTCCTAAGATCAGAACTGTTATTATATATTTTACTTTCGTTTCCATCGTATTATTCTTTGTGATGTTCGTTTACGATGAGCTCAACCTCTCTGTTTATTTTTCTAAAGTTGGTCATCAGCACTTCTTCTTTACGATTGATACCCTTCTTATCAATGAATGAATAATAATCAGGCATTTGCACATAGTTTTGTTCTTCTTGATTGATAGCCTTCATATCTAAATTGATTCTCCCTTTAATCGCAGAAGTTTTGTATTCTTTAGAATTGTTTTCCTCGCCTTGGGCAATCATCCCAACCATTTCACCTGTTTTAAGGGCTGCAATTTTTCCTGCAGGAATCATAAAGTCCATTTTTTCATTGATGCTTGTTGATGTTCCTTGCTGAGAAATAGATTGAGAGTAAGATTTCTGTTTAATTTTTCCGAACAATTTTTCAAGCCATTCCAATGTGTTCTTATCTCTTACAGAACCAGAAAGGACATTTCCTACAATAGCTGAAATAGTATCGGCAACTTCTTTCTTGTAAAACTGTCGAAGTTGTGGAATTTCCTGAAGCCCCAGTAATACAGCTACCTTATTGCTTCTAGCAGTTGCTATTATATTGTCAATTTTATGTATGTAGATTGTTGGGAATTCATCGCCAACAACTCCACCAGGTAAATTATGTTTGGAATTGATCAAGCGTAAAGTTCTGTTCAATATTGAAGAATACAAAGCTGAATTAATATCCTGTGTACTTGGATCGGAAGCCAAAATCAGAATCGAAGGATTTTTTCTATCTGTAATTTTCAGTTCCACTTCATCTCCTGAGAAAACCCAGAAGCTTTCTTTAGTTGCCAATCGCGATAAAAATATTTTTAAAGTACCAATTTGTCCTTCCAATTGATCAAAAGCCTTATTATCATATGCTGTTTTGAAGGGAGAAAGCAAAGAAAGAATCTCTTCATTGGTAAAAAGTGTATCAAAGATTTCTTTATAGCTGCGGTTCATAAAGGATAAAATATGTGGCAGGTCTGAATATTTACCATTTTCCAGTGTGGCAAAAAAGTAGATACAAGATGAAAGAAAGTTGATTGCCGACTGGGTAAAGAAAGCTTCGGAACCACCTCCGGAACTTGCACCTCCTTTTTGTAATGAAGAAACCATTGATTCTGCCATTTCCTGAGCTTCCGCCAAGGTTTGAATATACTTTTTATGAAACGGATTTACTCTTCTTGATTTTTCTGCTTCATTCAGATTGATAATATGAAAACTGTAGTTGTAATCTGATTCTTTACTTTTTTTCAATAAGTAGTGGTAATAGGCAATCTGTGCCAGATCAGGAAACTTGAAATCGTAAATACAAAGACAAAAACCTTTGGCAATCATCTGTCGAATGGAAGGATTAATAACCCCAAACGATTTTCCAGAACCAGGTACTCCGATTACAATAGTTCCTCTAAAAGGATCTATATTGATATAGCCTTTGTAGGTTTTATTATTGTATCTGAAAACATACGGGATATTAATTGAAGTATTCGTGTTTACAAGTTCTTTGTTTTGATCAAAAGACTCTTCTTCAACATTCCATCGGTCTTTTCCCATTTTCTGCTGCATCAGTTTCGAAATGCTGTCTGCTCCCATCTGAAGAATAACTGCTCCTAAAAAAGAAAGAACTGCATAAATGATTTGATACAAATTAAGTCCGGGGAAAATATTGGGCAGTTCTCCATTTCCTGCTTCATTCTGCCAGATCAAGGATGAGAAAATCATAAATAACCCTAACACCATTGGAATTCCAATCTTCGTATAGATATTGAGATCTTTTTTCTTCTTAGCTTTTGTTCCAACGGCAACCAGTCCTATCAGAATCACCGTGGCAAATTTTGCATTGATGGGAGGATAAATGAAACTCATCTTTGAGAAGTTCTTTAATAAGTTGGAAACTACAGGGACGTTAGCATTCAGATAAAACAGCGAAGCACAATCCAATACAACCACAGCATAGACCACCTTTTGCAGAAATCCATAGATTTTGATTTGATGTTGTTGCTCTTGCATTTTGTTATTTTTTTATTTAAAAATGGAGGTCGAACCTCGACTAGAATGTATCAGCTTTTAGAATGTCAGAATAGTTCACTTTCATTTCAATAGTTCTGCCCGATAGTTGTTCCTCAATTAATCTTATCATCATCACTTTGGAATTAGGGTAAGTGAACTTTTTGAAGACGTAAATGTTTCTGAAATTTTTCTTGAAATGTTTTTGAGGATTAAGCTGAAAAAGCGGAGTCATCTCGATGCTTTGGTTATTCGTAGCCTTATGGATTTTTTTATCCTCTATGGAAAATTTTAACGCCTCTATATCATAGCTTAGATTAGAATTGTTTTTAAAGGTCATATCAAGGAAAATGTAATCGCTGATGACATAGACATTGTTGAGCTGGAAGCTGAGTTTAAGATTTTTCTCTTCTCTGATTGGATTATTTTCAGATTTCTTCTGAATGATTCCCATTGCAAATCTTCTAAGTTCAAGGTTAGAGAAGACCATTTTATCGAACTCAATAGGCTGCATCGCTTCAGGCTGAATGTGAATATTGGTAATTGTATTCAAATTTTCAGAATGTCTGTAAACCGCTTTATACTGTGCAATATAAGATTGCCCTACAACGGTAATAATTCCAACTTGATCTCCATTAAAAAAGATGGAGGTCTTTTTCTTTTTATCTTCTTCAGATGTTTGACTATCTGCAATTTTGATTCTTGCAATATTGGTCGTTGGTAAATCCCCTGTTAGTTTTTCAGTTGATAAATCGACGTATTGGATAGGTTCAGGAGAAATAATATGCAGGTTGACCCCTTCTGCTATTTCTATTTCTGGCAGATCAGAAATAATTTGTTCTTTGGTTGCTGTTTGAGCTTTGAGAGTCGCTGTAAACAGTAAAAGTGTATATAAAAATGATTTCATTGCTTTTAAGGTTTTGGTTGGTTTTGTGAGTCTTTCAATTGTTTTTCATCGATTAGAAATACATAGGAATTGTATTTCAATTTTGCTTTATTGGTTTTGATCAGATTAGCAATCGATTTGGAGGTGGATGTAAATAATTTGGAGCCGATAGTGGTAAAAAATCCTTCTCCTCCCATATCCATCTGAGTTCCCTGAACCGAATTGCTTCCCATTTCACGAATCATATCTCTGAATATACTTTGGGGAACATACAAGCCTTTCATCCCATCAACATCATAAATTGAAAGGTTGATTGGAAAAATCTCTCCTTTCGCAAATACTGAGATGATTTTCAAATCAACTCTCTGCATTGTAAATCCTGAAATCTGACCATACAAAATGGAACCTTTACTGATTTTCCTATTTCCAACAAAAATGTCTTCCAACAATCGAAATCTGATTCTGCTCCCTAAAAATCCTTTGTTGTTTTCATCGATGACGGCTTTGATAAAACTGTTTTCCTTGTCTTTATAAATTGCATTGAAGTCATTATTGATACCTGACTTGCTGACATTGAAAGTAGAATTAAGGAACTCGTCCATCTTTTCTTTATTGGCTTTTAGCTTTTGTTCAGCCGCCAGCTTGGTTTGATATTCTGGATCTCTAGCTTTCTCTAAAGAATCCATCACCAGCATTTGCTGCTTCAGATATTTTACAGGATCCTGCTGTGCATTTTGTTCCTTTGTTTTAGGCTTTTCAGTCTGAATATTATCTTCTGCTTTTCCGTAGGATTTGTCATTTAGCATTTTAATAATCTCAGTCGATCTTTTATAGTCCTGATCTTCTTTACCTTGTTTAGCGTTATAATAGGATGATGGATTTCCGTTTGCCTGATATTGATTCTGCCTTGAATTGACAGCTTTTAAAGAATCAATTCTTCTTTTTTGAGCTAATGACAATTGTTCGTCATAGCTTTGCAGACTATCTTGTTCCTTGTCCAATCCACCAAGCATTGTTCTGTTATCATCCTTTTTAAAGAATGCATCATAAGCATCATTCTTGGTCATAATGGAATCCTGCGATTCACCAAGTGACAGAGAAAGCTCTTTCGGTTTATCTGCAGGTTTATCTTCTTCCATAAACTGAACCCCAACATATGCAAACAACAAAACGAAAGGCAGAGCAAGGAGAGGCAGAACATATTTCTTTTCTTTAAAGTTAATTTTCTTAATGTCCATTTTTTAAGTGTTGGTATTGGTTAAACAGATATTCTATTCTCAGGCTGTCCTCTTTCCGTAATTTTTGCTGATCTCTTTTATCTTTAAGTGATTGTAGTTCATTCACTATTTTTTTCATCTCCTTATCATTATTTTTCAAAATATTTTGAGCCACCGAACTTTTGGAATAAAGCACAGGGGGCTTGATTTTAAATGTCATATCAGAAGGAAATAAGATTCCTTGCATAATAGAAATGATGAAGGAAACTGATAGGAAAGCCATCGAATACATAAAAAATCTCTTCGGATTTTTGACTGCCCAGCCTAACCATTTCTGTCCGTTTTTTTTAACAAAAGCATTCATTTTAGTAAGAGTTTTTATTTTGATTAGACAGTTCTTCGTTATTGATGATTCGCCAGTTTTTGAGAAGAACACCGTGCGGATTGTTTGGGCTTCTTATGATGTCATCAAAGAAACCTTCAGTAAATAATTTACGCGTAATGACAGAAGATTTTCTTGTAATCATCTGCTTTCCGAAATACTGGAATTTCTTGTTTTCCATATTCAGAGAAATGGAATCGGTGTGAATACTGACCATAGAACTTGAAGCAACAATCTGATTGTAAAATCCCTTTTCTCTTAGGTTGGTGTACTCCTTTTTTCCACTATCATCAATGAGGTATAATGATTTTTGAATGTTTTCTTTGATGTAGGAATCATCAGGAGCCAAAGTGAAAAATAGTCGGTGGAATAATTCGATCTGTGCTTTATATTCCACAGGTCGATTCAAAAGCACATCGGTCTGTTTGGCAAGAATCGGAACACCGTTATCCAAAATGTAGATTGACTTTCTGGAATCCTGAATCATTCTGTAAGCAAAGAAGAAACCTGCAATGATGATGAAGACAGCAAATGCAATAGCTCCCAATGAGACCACTTTGTTGATCTTAATTCTCTGTTCTATGTTTTTAATAAGCATTTTCAATTATTTTTTTCAGATTACTTTCCATTTTTCATAGCATCATTAACTCTTCCGGATGCAGAACCTGCAGCAGCGGCCTTTGTTGTCGCAGCAACTGCTGAAGCACCTCCCGTTTTCGCAGCCAAAACCGCTGTTTTTGCACTACTCGCCATTTTACCTGCTGCACTTTTCATTTTGGTCATCGCTCCTGCTCCGCCCGCAGTTACAATCGTATCAGCAATGGTTGGCGTCATCAGAACTCCAACGCCTGTGACGATATAAGCTACACAGGTAAAGAGTTGGTTGTAGATCATTCCGGAATTTGAAACATAGACCATCAAAGCATCCAAATTGGTAATGGTTCCGTTGGTTAAAAGAGTATCATATCTTTCGATTTCCATTGTGTAACCTGAAGCAATCAGCTGTTGTCCGATATTGATAATGGTGTAGGCAACAAAAGTGTAAAGATTGATGTTGATGAATTTTGAAACCCAACTGTATAAAGAATTTTCAAATCCAGGTATCAATGCCATCCCAATAGCAATAGGACCAAGAATGATTAATATATATGCCCAGATCTTTTGGATAAAGAAGATGAGATAAACACAAATTCTGAGAATGGATAAACATATAAACTCAATGATTTCTGCAACTAATTTCTGTAGCTGGAATTCCATCCTGATCTGCCATTCTTTGATAGGCTGTAATAATTTGTCAATCCCATCACTGATATCAAACCAAGAATCGTCTGTATCTTTACTTGTATTATTGATAACTTCCTGCTTGGCATCTTCTTCAGCATTGAGCTTGATGACTGCATCCAATAATTGCTGCTGTTTCTTGAACCTTTCAATTCTGAGGTCATTTACCTCAGATTCAATATCACTAAAGATGGCTATTCCCGGTTCCGCAATGGCCTCAAAAGGAGCTTGAATCAGATTAACAAATCCAGTCCAGTAAATCAGTGTGAATCCAATAAGAATGGGTTTTAACATTGGTACAATTTCCCATTCACGATCTCCGGCTGCCATTTGCCATCCCATATATCCGAGATACATTAATGCTCCCAATCCGCCTATGGCTCTTCCAACCAATGCTGAACCTTCCGCACTGTCCTGCACACTATTATCAAGTTTAGTAAAGACTTCCATAAACCATTTTTCAAAAGCGCCATCACCTTTTAAAAACTGTAAAAGATTACTGTAATCACTATCGGTCTGGGCAAAGCCCATTACCGGCAAACCTATTGCTAAAAGGCAAAGAAAGTATGTCAATTTTCTATTCATCTTAGTATCTGTGTTTGTATTGCTGCATCACATTTTGAACAATCTGTTTATCTGAAGCAGGTATCCATTGTGTTGGTAAAGCTGTAGGTAAATGACTATTCAGTATATTTTTATAATCCAGTAGCAAAGTCGTTTTGTTATTATGCTTTCTTAATTCCTGAACAAATTTTCTCCATTTGATAAGCGTTTCGTGATACATTACAAACCGTTTTCCCCTCGGCATATCCATAGAGCGGGACATCGAATATTTATCTTTGATCAGATCCAATTCCTCCTGCAGTCTTTTTAATGTTCCTGTCGAATTGAGTGTCTCATAGGTCTGTTGGTCTTTCAGTCGCCATTCAATAAAATTCTGCGGTGTATCAGGAAACTCTGTAATAGGTTTCAACATTCGTTTGTAATATAAAAGCCAGAGAGGATCGGCATCGACAGTTGCTGAAGTCCAATGGGCGAGATCTTGCACGCTTCTCTTATAAATGGTATCCGAAGCGGCTTTGATTTTCTTAGCTTCCTCCTCCTGAAATTTCAACTGAGCGAATCGTAGATTCTGTTCTCCGGTTGGTTTAAGTGGTCTTATATCGTCACCGTCTTTATAATCTCGGTTAATTTTAGGAGCCCACATTCCCCAAACCGTTGCGTAAGCAAAATTGGTTTGAATACCAAGAAAATATTTAGGATAAGGTCGCCAGTCGCCCCAGCTTTCAAAGGTCATCCTCTTATGCTGTGCAACAATAGAAGGGTCATTCAATCTCTTTACACTGACTTGCCCAAAAACATTTGCTACAACAAAAAGTAAGAGGAAAAGTTTTATTTTTTTTGATAGATTTTCCATAAGTCTAATTGAATAGGTGTTTGTATTTTTGAATGATATCACCGACAATGGCTTTGTCGATATTGAGATAGTTTCTGAGTACAGGGACTTGGAACAGGTACGGGAATTTTTTGGTGTTCTCCAATCGTAAAATGATATAAAGAATGTTTCCATTAATATTTCTTACCCTGGTAAATACTTTCTCAATCAGCATTTCTCTGTCCATTGCATCCATCAGGAAATCTTTATCTTCGTTCAAGACATCTTGGGTAACTTCCTGTTGGAGTTTAATAACCTGAATGCCTATTTCTGAATAGTATTTAGAGACCAGAGCTGCATATTCAGGATGCTGCGCAGACAGATCCAGCATCTTGTTGGAATTGGTCACAATCTTTCCTAAATACTGATAGAGATAGATTAATTTTTTGCTTTGTGTAAGCGCTGAATTGACATTTTTAAGCTGCTGATAGATGTATTCCTGAATTGCAATAACTTGGGTGGTTTTATTGTTGATATCATCGTATAGCTCCTTTTGTTTTTCGTAGGAATCCAAAAAAGCCTGCTCACTTGCCAGTCGAACACCGTGATTAAGCGTGATTTGTGATAGTAGTTTATCATTGATGACAATCTGTTGGCTCTTTACAAAAATGCTGGAGAGCGCAATGATTCCAAAGGTTAATATTTTCTCCATCTTAGAAGGATTTGATATTGTTCATGATACTTTCTACAACCTGTTTATCTCTGTTGACATAATACTGGAATGCTCTTTTGTTTCGTAAAACCTTTGCCTTGATATCTTTTATTTTTAAAAGCATATGCGTAGAATTTCTGCTGATTGCTTTGACTTCACCCAATGCGTAATCCAGCAAAATTTTTCGTTCTGATTTTTCCATCTGATTGATAGCTCCATAAGAAAGGATGATTCCTGTGATTAATCGAGTGACCATTTGGAGGTCATCCACAAACTGTAGTTGCGATGGCAGAATGGTTACGATTGAATATGGAGCAGTGCTAATCTCATTAATAATTGCTGTCTGATTATCCGTTATCTTCGTTATCTCTCTGCTCATAGCGATTCCTGTGGGTATTGCCTGAATGGCAAATGATACAATGCGTAACCTGTCCTGTACTTTGGTTATTTTATCTTTATAATCTTTCCATTGTGATTGATTGACAGTTTCCACCGTAGCATTTACAGTTTGCTTCTGCCTCATTTCTTTCTGTCGGTCGTGCTCTTTCATTGCGGCATTGATCTCTAAATCCATCATCGGAAAGGATACATTTTCCTGCTGCCACGCAGGTGTAGAACTCCCACCTGAAGAAGTCATCACGATATAAATTGGAATAATTAGAATCAGAAAAATCTTTTTCATTTTTTGACTTTTAAAAATTCCTCTTGTACTTATTCATTATGTTCTCCACAATACCTTTATCGGTATTTATGTATCCTGCAAAAGGATTGATTGAATTCCAGAATCCCAATAGATTGGCTTTTTCCAGTCTTAGCTTTATTGCCAAAAGCCATAGTTTCAGATTTTTTACATTTCCGGATATATTATGCAGGATTTTATAGCGGTCTCCGGCAGTAGCTAAATTCAACTCTCCAGACGCCAAAATATCAGTGATATCCGTTACTATTTTCAAACTTTGCTCATAGGTTTTTTGCGAAGCTTTAGTTCCAAATATGGCGTACTGAGGATGCTGTGAAGCCAGTTGAACGACCTGAGCAGAGTAATCATAGCATTTGTTCAGCTCAGTGTAGATCTGCTGTACCTGAATTCCGTTTTGAAGTGTTCCAGAAACCTCCTTCAAGCCCTTTAATATTTTATTCTGAATATCATTGGCGGCTACCATCTGGGTTCCCACCCAAGTTTGGGCATCCTTTAACTTTGAGGTTTCTTCAATAACTTCATTTTGTTTAGCTTTCAGATTTTCTGAATACAATATCATCGCTGCTGTTACCGTAGGATCTATGTAGGTATTTTGAGCAAATAAAAAATTTCCCAATCCTAAAAAAAATAGACTAAACTTTTTCATACTGATAATTTTTATTGATTAATTCTGAAAAACTGATTTGATGATCTTCGAGCTCCTGTGAGATCACTTTGAAAACATTTTTCACTTTTTTCTCATTTTTCATCCTGTCGTAATAAGAAACAATCTTTTGGTCTAAAGGATTTTTGTACAGATTGACCAGTGAAACAAGATTTTCAAGGCTGTCTCCAAAAATTTTTAAATCAGATACAATTTTAATGAGTGCTTCATCATAACTTCCATACTTCTGTACATAATACTCTACTGCCGATTTTTCGGGCTTCTCTGTAGTGTATGTTAGGTATTGCTCTATTGAAACTTCGTTACCGTAGACTTCTCCTTTAGAACCTCTTTTCAGGTAAAACTCTTTGAACCTGCTTCGTCCGAATTTGTTATTAAGGTTGTTGATCGTGAATATCTTGTTCTGTTCGACTTTATTCAATGAAAGTAATGCCCCTATCCTATCGAAATTGTCTTTGAATTTGGTCTGGTCAAGAAGAATGAAAGTATCCGAATTGTTGATAATGGAGTCTTTTACAACTGCATTTCCAATAATATCATCCAGCTCCTGTGTTACCACAACCGCTTCTCCCCAAAATTTTCTTACCGTTTTATAGAGGTATAAAATATACCCGCCCATCAGTTTACTTGCAATGGCTTTCCACGCTTCTTCAATAATCAGAGCTTTGCGCCGGTCTTTTCTCAGTCGCATTTTCTGGATGAACGTATCCATAATGATGAGCGTCACAATTGGGAAAAGCTTAGGGTTATCTTTCACATTATCGATTTCGAAAACGATAAATGACTCATCAAACAAAGTATTATCAGCACTTTCATTGAGTGTTGTTCCATAACGTCCTCCCTTGTAAAAGTCCCTGAGAACAAATAGAAAAGTCCTTAGATTAAACTCTTTTTCGGTAATACTATGCTTCTTATTATTCAGATAAAGAGGAAGAAACTCATCACAGTAATCATAGAACCCGTTAAAAGAAAGTTCTTTTGCATCAAGCCTTTCTTCCAATTCTTTGATTTTTTTAATGATAGCTTTTCTAAACGATTCATTCCAATTTTCTTCTTTTTTGTCCTGTTTAATGATCTCATTGGATTTTATGAGAATCAATTGAGTTTCATTATAAATCCTTCTTCTCTCTTCATCACCCAAAGTTTCATAAGCCTCATAAACAGTATAGAATTTTTCATTGTCATAATCTGGATTATTGATATTCTTGTCAGGATGATAGAACTTCAATAGTTTCCTTCCGGCTTCCTTGATCTCTTCAGAACTTGCATCAAAGGAAATTCCTAAAACATCGTAGTAAGTCCGCTGTTCGTTAACTTCATTCTCATATTGAGCATAGATATCTTCTTCGTGAATGTTGTATTTATTCAAGTAAAGAATTAGTTCTTCTGAAGTTTTATTCTCATACCATTCGGTTCCCGAATTGAAATACTGATGATAATAGGACATCAGCACATTGTCCAATATTGATTTCTGGGCAGATGACATTGACGCATCAGGACCTTGCCAGATAAGGAAGATCAGATTGGTTAAAAATTCTATTTTCTCAATATTGAACTCTTTCTTATCCATGAGGAAAGGATTCATTGTGATCGGCTTTTCTTCGGTGTACTGAATGTATCTGCCTCCTTTGTACTTGCAGGTCCCTGAATAGGAATCTCCGGTATCAACGATAACCACATCATAGTTGTAGGTGAGATACTGTTCAATGATATTGTTCATTAAGAAACTCTTTCCTGAGCCACTGGGTCCCAGAACAAACTTGTTTCGATTGTTAATTCTGCCAATTTTCATAGGCAGGTCAGCAGGATCTACTTTCAATGGAACACCTTGCCTGTCCGTAAACCTTAGATAGAAATTGGATTCTTCGTTCACAGGGTAACTCTCTTTAAAAAAAAAACACAAGGCCGCTTCGCTTGTCGTCATAAATAGATCGTATTCCCTAAGTTCCGTGGCATTGCCAGGAATAGCAGATCGGAAGAGCTCCAGCTGATTGTAAGCATTCTTGGAAACGATGATTCCCTTCGTGAATAATTTGTTTTCGATCATAGATTGGATATTTTCCATCTTTTCCAATGTATCTGCAGAAAATAGAATGGAGAAATGAGCGTTGACAACCAATTGCCCATCTGTGGCGATGTTATGCAGAAGAGTTTGGATTTCTTCCGCTATAATGGCATTGGACGGAGAGTTATTTGCTGCACCTTCGTGCTTTTTCTTTTTCTTGTTGAGTTCTCTCTGTTGTTGTGCCTGAAGAGGAATCGTAATCACCTGATTATAAATGATGGTTTCATAGTCCTCCAATTCATTGATGAATGTAAAATTATCAACAGCAGTTTCTGATGCTGCACCATTTCCTCCAAGTATAGAATAAGGCTCTATTTCAGAAGGCAGATCAATATTTTCAACATCGACATAGGAAATATTCTTAACGAATTTATTTCCTATCTGCAGATATTCATTGGTTGATTTGATATTATCAAAACTTGGTATGTCAGAAAACTGCATTGACAATACACAGGAAATGTAATGTTCAAAATCTTTTTCAAACAAAAATTGTGGCTCGCAGTCATTTTGCTGTAAAAGCATAAATACCTTTTGGCATTTATCACGAAGCTCTTTATAACTCTTGTCAGAGAAATGGTAGTGCTTCATTTTCTTTTTCAGCTTATCATCCACAATATCTGTAAAAAGAAGTATTGTCTCAATAGTTTTAAAAAGTCGCCCTTCAAAATGTTCTGAGTATTTCTGCTGTAGAAATTGGTTCGACTCTTCAGCAGTGTATTTTTTCTTTGAAAAGAAATCGAGTTTCTGAACGATTCTACCCTCTCCTATAATGGCTACAACCTGATTTAAAACCGTATGGAAGTTCAGATAATTGTCAGGATCTGCCGAATACTGCTCAACAGGATTTTTTATTTTGATTCCGATAATAGGATTTCCGTATTGTCCAAATAAAACATCAAAATCCCATCCGAAGATCTTGCCATAATCATAGCCGATAAATGGGATATCAAATGCCTGTTTCTTTATGTTCGTCATAATCAAAAAGTCTTTTATTGTTTATTTTTTTTGGAAAAATCAAAACTTGGTTGAAGTTTTTGGTCTTAGAATACAATCCATATTTCTCCTGTCTTTTGAAAATGAGATAAACTCCTCCTCCTGTTACTACAAGTCCTAATAAAGATCCCACCAAGCCGAACTTGGATAATATCAGTGCTGCGATAACTCCTACTCCGATAACACCCAATGCGTAAAAGATGTATTTCCCTTTAAGTCCGAAGAATACAAGGGGTTTTTTAAGCCCCTTGTAGAGATAAAACCCCATTCTAAGCAAAGAATGCTGTTACGAATTCCGGAACTACGAGTAAGAAAATCATAGCACCTCCATAGCCCAAAATCTCTTTGTTGACATCCTGGTCGCCATTCGTCCATTTGTTATACACTCTCAGACCGCCGATGAAACCGACCAGTCCTCCCACTGCTTTCAGGATCAGCTTAATTGGATCCCAATAATCCTTGATATCGTTAGCTGCATTGGAAATTGCTGTTGCACCACCCTGTGCAAATGCAGGAGTAAAAGCAAGGAGTATTACACAAGCGGTTAATAACTTTTTAACCATCTGATGACGTTTAGATTTGTCGTTCATAATAATTGAAGATTTATGTTTAGAATTCTGTTTATTTTGCTTAGAATTAGGCATAGAGGATGTGCTATCCGCCATTTATTGTCGGATCATTTTTAATGTGAAAAGTTCTGATTAATCTCTTAGATCATCGATTGATAGACCTTGTAGCCGTCACGGTTGGAGAGAACCTGAACGTTGGTTTCAGCGAGGTTTAGAAAGTTCTTAAACTGTTTATGATAGGAATAACGATTAAGAGAATTTGTCTCTTTATTTTCCTCATGCTGACCATCTTGAGTTTGTATGGAATCAAGATCTGCAGTTTCGTTTTTATTTATTTCTACTGATTTTTCTATAATTTGTGGAGCAGTATTAAAGTCATCAATATCCTGCTCCGATTCGAACTTCTTTCGAAAGTGTTCAAGATCACGGATTTCATCCTGCTCATCCTGACTAACGGAAGAAAGGTCTTTCTTATTGAAAGAACTAGGGGTATTGATATTTTCCACATCATCGATTCCAACTTGTTGTATTTCGTTTTTGTCTTTTTCTGAAAATTCCATCAGGGAATACTCTTCAGTTTCTTCCGGTCTTCCAGAATTATCTTTTTTCAGAAAAAGATCGTAGACCATATTGCCTGCGTAATAAAGCAGATAAACGGCTATGATAGTGGTAATTATTTTGATCATCTTTAGTAAAGTATTTGTGGTTATAAAGTAATTTCAAGGCAATTATTAATGTGATCTATTATTTCTGCGAATGGAGTTTTAACAGCATATTTTTGTTCATAGGTCAGTTTCCTTGTATCAAGGATTTGGAGACAATTTCTTTTGTATACAGGACTTTTCAGTAAGATTCCATACCTGCTGATTTCAGCATCCATTCCTTCCTGGTTCAGGTATTTATAGCCTTTATCATATTTTGAGCGAATGAATATCCTTTCTGCCTGACTTTCCAGTAGACCCAGAAAATTGATGAAGACCAGTGTTGATTTAGCGGACACATTTGAATATTCAAAAGGAATGACAATGAAATCGCTGTAAATCAGAAGGTCGCTGTATTTCACATCCAACGTTCCTGCTAGGTCAAAAATGTTGATCTCATCGCTCTCTTTCAGTTTAATTAAGCTTTCAAAATCAGAGTATGGCTGTTTGTTATCTTCCTCGATGATTTCTACATCGTATAGTTTTGGGATATCGAGCAATTCGTCTTCTTTCCACTTATGGTAAAATGACTTCTGAAAATCGAAATCGAAAACATTGACTTTTCTCTTTGAAATAGCAGAAACATAATTCGAAAAAGCAATGGCAAGTGTTGTTTTTCCGGTTCCCCCTTTCTGTGTTGCAAAAGTGATTATCATAATTCAAACTTTAAATAATTTCACATTACATTTTACTTACATTCTTCTTTTTTTTCTTCGTTTTTTAAGTTCATTCTCTGCAGGATCTTTTGTCATCCCTGAGCTTTTTGTCAGCTCAAAAAACAGTTCGTTTAGAACTCTGCTCAATTCATTTTTTCCTTTGGTTTCTCTATGCTGAGCTGTTTGTAACTGAGGATTCAGGAATTCCTGATATTTTTTTTCTCCAATCATCGGTTTTAATTCTCCGATATAGTGAAGCCTTGAATGAATGACGTAATATTTCCCATCTTCTGATTTGACAATATTGACATCTTCTTTATTTTGAGTTTTCAGATATTCTTTTACATCATTTTTGACAGCATAAAGCGTCTGCTTATTTTTTAGCTTTTTATTCTCAAAAAGCATAAAATCCTTTACTTCATCTTCCCTACACTGGTTTCCCAAAAATCTTTGCAATATTCTTTTGCTTTCATAATTTGGAATATTGTAATCTTTAAGACTTTCAAACAGTCTCTTATCCATTTTATCAGAAGTAAATTCGAACAGTTCTTTCATCTTCATTATTTCGCTCCCTTTATAGACTGCACCTGTTTTATGATCAATGACTGTGTAACCAAAAGGTTGATTTTTGTCTTTATGATGAAAAACCAAGTCGACACCAAATACATCTTTCAGTTTCTTCTGAATCTCACTTACGAATTCAATCTTTGGTATCCAATTATCTTTTTTCTTTTCTTCCGGAAGCATTGCTTCCTGTTTCCTAAAATCCTCAACTTTGAAAACCTTATTGGAGTAATTTGTTTTATATTTTGAAAAGATAGCTGTAAGCTGTCTCGCTCGGCTACCATTTTTTTTGTTTTTAAAAACAAGCTGGCCGCCTGAAAATATTTTCTGAACAACTCCATTTTTTAAAATCTTAAAAAATTCTTCATCATTTACGTTTTTGCTCAACTTAAAACCATTTCTATCAAGTAGGGTTTCTAACTGATGGAGACAACTTATTTTGTAATTCAGTAGCTTCTTCAACTCTTCCTCTGAACTTATTCCATAAAGCTTTTCCAAAGTATTGCCTAATGCTTTTTGAGCTTTCAGTTTCTCGTAGCTGTCATCAATCTTCTTTCCGGTCAGCTTGTCGACTCGGGTCGTAACGATATGGATGTGATTGTTCTCAGTATCATTATGAAAAACAACAATGAAAGGCTGTTTTCCATATCCCAATTCATCCATAAAATCTTCTGCAATTTTGGTAAGCTCTTCTTTGGAGTTTTCTGTGAACTTTGTTGATATTGTTGTGTGAAACTGTGGCTTCTGTACTTTTTTATTTCCATAAGAAATAGCTTTCAAATAATCTCGGACTTGCTGTTTATCGCTGTCTTCATTAATAAAAGATGGAAAGTTCTTCAACAACATCAACTTTCCCTTTCCCTTTTCGATCTTCTTGTCGTTGTAATTGACTCCTGGAAAATCATGTCCCGCAGCATCCATAATCTTGACGATCATTTGGACAGAAGAGTATAGATATTTTCGAATATTTTATTTTGTCGCTCTTTTAATATTATAATTTCTGACAGCTTATCTAAAAAATCATCTAACTCTTTTTTAGCAATAAATTTTTGAGCATTCACAATTCTGGCAACTTGATTAATGTTTGTTTCAATCTTTACAAAAACATTATCCTGCTTTTCAATAAATTTCAGTACTCTCTTTCTTTCATCATCCAGAATTCTACTCTCGACAGAATTAATAATTAAACTGGTTAAGGAGATTTTTTTCTCAGTACATACTTTTTTCCAATTTTCCTTCCTGCTGCAAGAAATTCTAATTTTGACGTAATCTTTATTTTCCAAAATTCTCTTATATTATTCTACGACATTCAAGTAATTAATCGGAAATGTTGTCATCCCTTTTATGGTTCCACTAAATTTCTCAATCTGGTTTTTCCACAAGAGAAGGTGAAAATCCACGTTAGTTAATGAAATAATGCCTTGCTCTACCTCGAAAGAATTTCCATTTGAGCTTCCGCTAACCAAAATATTGTTTATTGATCCTACACTACCATCCGACATAAAACCTAAATCACTCAATGGTTTTGATAGATTCAACATGGCATAATTTGAGTTAACAGGCATCGAACAATTGATGCTGATATCTAGGTAGCCGATTGTTCCCACTCGTCGAGCATTAATCTGTCCGGTTATTCCGAGACCTGATGTGCCAAGTCTATAAATTTTTGTTGACAATGTATGCTGACGAGGATTTGTAGGAAATGGTAGATAATCATTCCACGACGTTTGTTCAGTAATAGAATTAAGAGCAAGATTTTCGTCTAAAATGATAAGAGCGTCATAGAATCTTGGTTCCTTATACATCTGATTCCAGATCATTCCATTAAAAAAGTAATAGCCTTCATCAACAACATGTATAACTTGACCCGACAAATTTGTTGCTGCTTGAGTAACATATACAATTGCACCTTTTTGCAGCACTGAATAATTTTTATTTGCAAGCTGATTACCTGTAATTTTTGGCGCTATTATACCATCAAAATGATTGCTTACATCAGGTTTTCCTACGACCTCCAACGTTGAATTTGGTGTCTGTGTGTTAATTCCGACCTGAGAATGGAATTGTATATAAATAAGAATTATAAAAAAATAAAATAATCTTTTCATTTGTTTTTTGATTAAAATTTCTATTGCAAAATTGGGGCATAAAGATCACGAAAACAATAGTTTACGAGAGACTAAGATGTGATACTGTTAATATGAAACAATCTAGATTTTGAGAAAATTAAATAAGAATAAAATGGATTATTTTGGAAGCCTAAAACAAATTCATAAAAAAGAAAAACAAGTTTCGCCGTTTTTCCAACCCTTTGATAAAGGGCAAGAAAGTCTTTGATACCTAAATTTGAAAAATTTGTGGGTACAAAGGCACATCTTGCCATTAACATCGGTAGTTGCTATGTAAATTCTAATTTGAAAAATCGAATCAGAAGTATTTATAATACATGGTAATCAACGTGTATATCATATAACTTTTTCAATTTCTCACATGAGAAATATGAGAAATATGTCAAATTATTTTTTTATTAGTTTACTTGAGTATATTTAACGAAGGTCAATCTTATGCTTTGGATTTTATTACGTAGGTCAATAAAAACCCACCTCTATTTTACACAGGTCGATAAAAATTAGTTGGTTAATCACATAACGCAATGGATCCTATTAAAGAAATATGTACATTGTTAAGGAGATGATCAAATGAAAAATCCGATAAATCTATGGATCGTGATGTTACGGAAATAGAAAACACTATGAGTTTTAATTTGTAAAGGTGGGAAGCTCTAGATGTTCATAATAAGAAAGTTCAGACTAATTCTAAATCTTGAAAAAAGAAGTAGTTGTAAAAACAATTATCTTGAAATGGTAAAGAAAATAGCGAGATGATGCAGTATCAAGATTTATTTCATAATGTAAAGAATCGAATTTGTCTATTGAATAATATAAACTACCAACTTTGCTAAAAACTATCTTCGAAGGTATAGCAAAAAAACATCAAAACTCTTTGAAGGTACGCAGTATTGGTAAATTTAACATTAGAGAATAAGTATTATATGAAAATACAATATGCCATGTATAAAAATTTGGTTTCTTAAATAGTGGCCAGTTCATATTAATGAAAGTATGCTTTTAGATCATCATTTTTAATTTCAAATCTACGATATTACAACAGATCACTGTAAGACAAATTACTTATTGTAAATTATCGGCTAATAGAAACAACCCTCAAATTGCCAAATTTTCGTTTAACTTCGTTTTTATCAGTATCAATTTTATAGAGTTCAGCGGGCATTAGCTTATCAGTCAAATTACTACCATCAACAACAATTGTAACTCTATCCTTTTTTTCAGCTTTGCTAAAGGTCTTGTTATCAGTAAAGCCAAAAATAAATGTACTGTAACTGTCCTGTGGCATATTCGGGATTATTCTCAACATTTTAATATTTGGAATACTATCAAGAAATTTATTTATACTTAGCCCTTCGTATAATTTGGAAGATTTCTTTACTTTTTCTATTTGTATTTTACCATTAAGATCTAGCTCTTGTGAATAAAATAACAAGGAAGAAAGAAGCGAAAAGATAATTAATATTGATCTCATAGTTTTAAATCATGGACATTTAGTTTGTTCATATTTTGGACTTCCATCTGCAGCCGTACTTTTATTTGTTCCCAATTTTTGAAAGTTTCCAGACGAATCCATTTTCATTAGAGCTATTCCAACATTATATGTGTCCAACATATATGCCATCGCAACTTCATAACTAACTTGTGTGTTAGAATTATAGTCAAAAGCTACATCATGGTACAGATCATTTAACGGTTGTGGAAAATTTACAGCAGTTGAACCATCTGGATTGATTGAATAAGATGGAGGATAATCTGTCAAAAATTGAGACATTGCTGATGGATCGGTAACTGCTATCGCATATACAGAGCCGTTTGGTGATGTTATGTAAAAAGTACTGTAAGAATTAAAATCATTGTAAGCACCTATCAATGAATATATGTCTCCAACAGAGCTAGGATGATTATTGTTTGTGTGGTAATGAAGACTAGCTACCGGAAGATTATATGAGTGTTGTAAATTGACAGAATGAGCTGAGCCATGCTGTACTGCAGTTGATTCAAAAACTCCGTTTACACTGCCAAATACTACTCCATGTTCTTTACCATCAAGAATTTTCACGTCGTTTAGACCTTGTTTAAATTTACTTTCATTAGCTAATGCAGTTGCTAATGACGTTGCCGCTTTAGTTTTTTCACAAGGATCGTCAGGATCATTTGGATCATCAGGTGGTGAAGAACTACCACCTCCACCACCTGCTGTACCGCCTGGCGGGTTCGTTCCACTATCTTGCTTATGTGCAATAATAGCATAGGTAGGACATACACTTGCACATATTCCACTTCCGATACATTCATCAGGATCAATAAACATTTTTATATGTGTTGGACCATAAAGCGGTCCTCCTGTTCCGCCACCAACCTCAAGCCAACTTTTTTTGACTGTAATAGCATCAACGACACAAACTTCCGTGCAGAAATTACATCCGATGCAGGCCTCAGCATTATAGCTGATCACATCATTTACATCATTATACGACATCTAAAAAACGACCTTTTTCTCTAAAAATTTCTCCCTTAACTCTTCATAAATTGTATAACGATATTCAATGCCCCTAAATGTATTAGGAAGATAAGTCCTAATTGGACGATTAAAGATTATACAAGATTGATGTTCATTCAGACGCACAATTTTAAATTTTGAATTAAACACAATATTCTCTGGTATCATCTGGCTTGATGTTATATAGCCATACGTTATCAGCTCCTTCACGACAGTCCATTTACTTAATAGAAATGCAGATTCAGCTTTTACTGCATTAACATCTAGATTTTCGCTTACCAGATAAATTGGTTGGATTAAATTTTTAATATGTGAGTTATCAAACCCAGTATTGATAAAATCTCTATCCTCATTGAGACAAGAAACTAATAAAGATCCTCCAGCTAAAAAAATAGATGCTTTGATTGAGCGTGTGATAAATTCTTCCCTAGTCATACAAGCAACAAACATACATAAAATTATTTCCTAAAAAAAATTAATTCACATAAAAAAGTATTAATATTAACAAAAAGTATATTATTTTAAGTGATTACATAGATAATTTAATTCACTAGATGTAAACTTATATTGATAACAAAATTTAAATAATTTTATTTATCGATTGTTTTTTATTAATCTCAAATAATATTTACATACCATATTGTAATTTTATTAATCCTTACAATACCATTCATTCAAATCATTATATCCCTCATAAATTAAAGAACAGTCTTCTGCATTCATAAAAACATTTTGAATTTTTGTTTTAGCAAAATTTCCGTTCTTATCATTATCCAAAAACAAAGATATTTTATGATACTTATCCAGATCATTTTCAATTTTAAAAAGCATTGATGTAGAATTCAGAATCAAATAATCTGAATTTTGGTGTTTTTGCATCTTTCTAAAAGTAAGATAATCAAAAAAGCCTTCAAATATTGCAACTTCATTAGAGTTGTTTATTTCACTTTTAATCCACGTAACGTCTTTTTTACCCACACATATTTTAGAAAACTTATTTCGTACCTCAAAACCGCCAGAATCATTTATAAAGCCTATTCCAAAATATTTTTTTCCATACATTTCATAATGAATCTCTTTTACCAAATCCTTTTGTTCATAAACCCTTCGGGTTATTAAATACTGAATTAGTGCAAAGTGTCGAATTTCACTCACCTTTAAGATTTCATATTCCAAATTTTGCTGAGGCTGCACATTCTGAATAGAAAAATCAAGCTTTGTTGCTAAGTATTTCAAAGCATCTGCAACAGAACATTGATTGATTTGCTGGACAATAGAAATCACATCGTAACTCTTCCCGGTACCAAAATCAAATGCTTTATTTTTAATAAAGTCCACTGATAAACTTGGTGTTCTCTCCTCTCGGTCAAGTGCAAAGTAAAAAGCCGTCCTTTGATTATCCTTTATAGGAAACAAATTAAATGATTCCAAGACTACTCTGATACTAATCGTTTGTTTTGCTTCTTCGCAATTCATTTTTTTTCTTTTAAAGCAATTTTTTCACTTCCATTCTTTTTAAAAAAAATAAAGTTTCATTTCTTTTTACTAACACTTTTAATAATTATCGCTAGCCCTCTATTAAAAACATAATATAAATATTTCCAATGAGCACAAATCCGAAAGATGCATGAGCATAATTCCGAAATTTAAATGAGTTCAATTCCGATTTTTCCGCTCAAATCAGATGAGTACAAGTCCGACTTCAGTCTATTAATAATGATAAGTTTTTCACAATTCCAGTCCGAAAGTTTACAAAAGGAGTGCAATTCCGAACAGTCAGTTTAAAATGTTTCCAATCTACTCCATATTTAACATCAGAGAGTGTCATTCCGAAATGCAGATGAGTACAATTCCGAAAAACAAATGAGCTCAAATCCGATTTAAATAATAAGCGGGTAACCATTGGGAAGCAGCTCCCCCATCTTTGTATTTCTGTAATGAAGAATAATATATTCCTGAATCTTTTTCAGGAAATCTATACCGTTTACATCAGTCGACTTCAATCTATTCAATCTGCAATCTTTCAAAAAAGCATTAAAACACCTTTCAATCATCTCTCTGGTTTGAGGAATATTCCTGTATTGATAAGTAAATTGAACAATATCCTCTTCCTCTAAACAATACCTTTTTCTGAAGTAATTCAACCTTCTAGTAACTTTTGACTTTTCCGAAATACTAGTCACCAGGCTTTCATCCGG
Source organism: Chryseobacterium formosense (assembly GCF_900116415.1). Classification (GTDB taxonomy): domain Bacteria; phylum Bacteroidota; class Bacteroidia; order Flavobacteriales; family Weeksellaceae; genus Chryseobacterium; species Chryseobacterium formosense. The sequence goes on from NZ_FPAP01000001.1 coordinate 1,136,644, forward strand.
AATAGAATTTGTTTGATAGGGAATGATGTAAATCAAATCAGCACGGTACTTGTAATGAAACGAAAGGTTATTAAATTGATTCAGACTGATTCTTGCAGGCTTCAGAAACTTAAAACAAAAATCATTGGGAGTCTTGTAATTCAATCCGAACTTCCTGTTGAATGTAGAAAGCTTTAATGCAGTTCCTGATAAAGGTATCTTCGAAAGCCAAATTGCAAAAATGACATGCTTATTGTTACTTATATTGTACACAAGATTATACAGCACATAATTATACTCTGGAATTACGATTAATTTTCTTAACCAATAACTGCTGATTAAAAAAGTAGTATAGCCTCTCTGATCATAACTAGGAGTAGAAATCAGCCCTCCAAATGTTTTGATTTCCTTTCCTTTTGAATTCACTGATTTGTACCAGCTCATCTTATATTTTGCAAGGAACTCATACGCATCAATAACCTGCTTAGTGGAACCGCTTGGTGATACTTTACTGTTTCGGATTTTAATTGATGCAAAAATATTGTTCTCTGTCTCAAATTCTTCATTAAACAATGATAGCTGCTTAGGTCTATCTTCAGGACGGAACTGCTCGCTGCTGATAATTGAAATTATATTAAATATGATTCTAAGAGCATTTATGGGAATATCCGCAGCTTCCTGCTCTTCAAAAATAAAGTCATCAACAAAAGAATTTCCGAGACGGATCTTTTCTAATATTCGTTCGCTTTTCTCTTCAAAGGTTTTTCTAACCAATCTAAAATTTTTATTTGAGTTCACTATTTTATTCTATATTTTGACCAAAAAAAAATGATCATAACTTTAACTCATAAGACAATCGATCTCTCAAGTATCATTCTTGGTTTCAGTATTCTTCAATGTTAATCTCGGATGCTTGATATCTGGTATTCTTTCGTTTAAAAAACTCTTTTGCAACGACTCTTTTAAAAATGGGATTGCGCTTTTCAATGAGGCCCTCCAATCAGTAATCGGTCGGTTAAAGTTGTTCTTCCAGCCATTGTCGATCCAAAGTTTATATTTTTCTTTTATATAAGGTTGAAGTACGGAGCTGTATGTTTCAAGTTTTCCTGCATATTCCAAAAACACATCATAGTTTGGTATATTATCTGTAAGCATTACGCTCATTGTCTCCACTCTATCATTAAAAATGTTCTTTGCCACAGCAGTACTCAATTCAACATTCTTCTGAACTTTAGGCAACGGATAATTCAACAATAACCTGTAGGAGCATGGAACCCCATTTCTGTTGTTGAAACTTATCAATCCCATTGTTTGAAGCTTCTCTTTAGTAACCTTTACTGTTTTTCGTGTCAAAGAAAGTTTGTTGCTTACAGTAACATCAGAAATACTAAAGTCATATCTTTCATTTTCAAAAGCATTTTTAAGCAAGAACAAATACATAGCAGTAGCAGTTGCACCAACTGAACTCCTATCATTATATTCCCAAAATCGCTGAATCAACTCGATGTAATACATGTTATTTTTTTCCAAAAAGCTTTAAAGCCATTTCCTTGTCGATAATGATGATGTTTCCATTCTGAATAATTGCATCATCAAGAATCCCTGATGACTTTACCTCTGAAGCTTTGGATACGGAACACCCTAGAATCTTCGCTAATCCTTTAAGTCCGTACTCATATTTTTTTTCAGAGCCACCACCTCTACATATTTCAAGAAACTCCTCAACGGTAAGCTGCCAAATAGGTGTTTTAGGGTCAATATTTTTCATGTGATACTTTTAACTTTGTTTTATAATCAATCTTTTCATTCTGCCACGTCAATTATTTCTATAAAAGTTCCCTTATGAGAATTGTAACTGGGATAGTAGATAATAACTCTGTAAAACACTAAGTCTTTTATACATTTATGATAGGTAGCAATAGATTTTATTCTGGCTAGTTTCATGAGTTGATTTCGATAAATTCTATAAGGATTTTGAAATCTACTTTTTTCCCATATTTGAAACAAAGCAACACAAAGGCTGATATGAGAAGTATTTAGTTGGTCATCCCTGAAAACCTTTTCAAAAAAGACTATGCTTTTTTCGATCTTCGTCATGCTAATATAATTTACAAATAATGCAATGCGCTGAACTCTTTCAATAAATGACCAATAAGAAAAGTTTTGTCTGCTGGCTGCAATTCGAAGCTGTAGTACAGAGTATCGTGTTTTATTAAAATTGATTGTAACATAATTAAGAAATTGTTTGTCTGACAAATTTCCAAATTGAAATACGTTTAATTTCGGTAGTTCTTCGTTGCTACCGAACGATTTATTTAAATTTTACTAAAAACGTTTTGAAATAGATTGTTTACCACTATAAAAATTCAGCAGCTCAATTAAAGTCTTCTTCCATTCAGCAGATTCCAATCATGTAAATATGATATACTTGCAATAAACAGTCAAAACTGACAAAGTCATGAAAAATCGAAAATCATTTGTAATACAGTAATTGTGCATTATCCCGGAGTTGAGAAAAGCATATTAATTTCTTAAATCAAAAATTTTCTCGGTAATAACGAACCACTACCGAGAAAAAGAGTACAGATAACTCCGATAGTTTATTCATCGGAACTTTCCAGATACTGTTGCATATTCTGTTGAATTAAATCGAGAAACCTTGTCCGGTAGTTTTTTCTTATCCGTATTTCTGCTAACGTCTTATGAAAATTCCCCAAATTGATGTCAAGTGCAGTCTCTGCCCATCGAAAGACATCAGAAATCTCACATTGACCGGCATTAAAACATTTTGTTTGATACAATGCGAATAATAATTCAGTGAGCGCAACTTTTGGCGCAGTCCATTCTAAAGGACTATTTTGAAAAACTTTCTTTTCAATGGTGAGATCGGAATTAATTTTTGAGGCGAGGTACTGATCAAGCAAGTCGTTCGCTAAAATCTGTGAGACACAATGATCATGAGAAGTTGAAAAATCCTGATCGTAATTATAAAACTCAGCGCTGAGCTTCAATTTAAAATCAAATTTAAACCTTACAAAATACTTCTTATCCAGATAGCTTGCATTACGCCTGTAATAACTTATAAAGTCTCTATTCTCCTCGTAAAAGTACATTAGATTTGATCTCTCCTTCTCATAATAAGAAATAAGCACAGAAGGGTCAGCATAAGGTTTTGAACTTTCGATTCCTAAGATCCTTGAATAATAAATATAAACAGAAACAAATTTAGGTTTAGTGTTTTTAAAAAAGTTAATCTCATCACGCCAGTCTGTAAATGTATATTGAGATACCAGCTTTTTAAGATTTCTGACTGTAGCATCTGTTTCCATAAGAATCTCTTCTGCGATGTCAATGATATTTGTTTTTGCCCGATTAATAAAATCAATGTGTGCATTTAAATCCTTCCACAATTTTTCAATTTCTGTTTTAAAATCTTTTTGGTTCATGTGCTAATATTTTATATGTATAAAAAATCGCATTTTAAGAAAATTTACCAATTGATTGAGCATTTGAAGTAGCTTATTTGTTAATGATGTTATTAATTGAAGTCATCCGCAGAATGGATATTTCATGATGAAAGAATTTTTAAATTGGTTTATCACGAATTCCCAGAGTGGTTTATCGTCATCCAAAGAACAGCTATAACAGATAAGGAGACTGTAGCAAAAAAAAACAATAACAATTGAAAAATTAATTATTTTTAGATTTAAGTTCTTCCAGCCTTTTACGGATAAAGTCTGTCGGCCGCATTCCGGTGACTTCAAGAAAATGCTTTGAGAAAACTTGTCTGTTAGACATTCCACATTGGTCGGCCAAACTCTCTATATTATATCGAAGATATTTTTTATCGTTCAGCATTAAATTCATGATGTAGTTGATCCTTAATTTTTTCAGATAGTCCGGAAAATTGATATGAAGATGCTCATTGAGCACATAGGACAGCTGAGAACGGTTTGTTCCTATTATGGCTGCTACATCTGGAAGCTTAAGTCCTTTTTTAATAAACTGCTGTTTTTTTTCAAATACAATGAGGTTTTGTTTTACTTCTTCAATTTGTTCTGCAGTATAAAGATTTTTAACATGTTCATCAAAAGATTCAACTTTACTGTGAAACTCCTCGGAACTGTTTTTATAGCTAAGCATTAATTGCTGATATTTCTTATTCAGGCTTCTCTCCTTTTGTCTAAAGTGATAGAACAAATAAAGAATTGAGACTGATGCCAAAAAAATTACGCCAATAATTGTAAGACGCGAGATCGTATGCTTTCTTAGAAGTGAACGCTTTTCATCATTCAATCTATCTGTATCATATTCATATTTTATTTTTGAAGAGAGTTTTGCAAAATCTGCATTTATAATTGAATCAGCTTTAAGCAGCTGATTCGTAAAGTAAAGCTGATCAGATTCATTTTTACTTTGCTTTGAATGATTAATAAGATACTCATAGGAAGATCTAATTTCCGGTGTTATGAAATGATATGTATTGACTAGCGAATCAACTTTCAGAAGGTATTGTAACGATTTTTTTCGATTTCCTTTTTTCCAGTATAGTTTACCCAGATAGAAATTGACGGTTGCGAGAGAAGCAAAATCCTGTTTATTTGCCAATATGTCTCTTGATAAAATCAAATGTTTTAGTGCGGCATCGGGATGGTCTTCCCTTAATAATTGTATTCCTCTACCCTTTTGAAAATATCCATATTCAAGCGAATGCTGATCAGGGGATTTTATTTTTTCAAGTCCTAAATCAATTAAGGAATCTTCCTTCTCATATAATCCCATCTTCGAATACGACTTACTCAAACGGTAAATGCTATTGAGATATCCGGACTCGTTGTTAAGTCTGATATTTTCATGAATGCTTTTTTTGTTCATCGACATTTCAAAAAAATTGGCAGTCCCCGTAAAATGTACTATTGATTCATCGTAGTAACCGAGATAGCTCTTCACCACACCCAAGTGATAAACAACCTTGTTTTTCAGATAGGCATCCTTGGAATATTTTGAGGACTTAAAAGCAATGATGTATTGCTCAAGCGCTTTTTTGAAATTTCTGATATTATAATAGTAGATAATACCTTTTCCCAATTGAGCTCTGGCTATTTGATCATCATTATTAATTCTTTTTGAAATAATTACAGCACTGTCAGCGTAGATTAACTTTCGTTGAGGATTTCGTGAATAATATACAGCTTCTTCATAACCTGCAATAATTTTTAAATCGTTGCTTTCTTTTTTTGCCTTATCAATATACATGTTTACAAAAACCATCGCCCTCTCATCATTCTCAGCATATGCATTTATCAATGATGAAAGTTTTTTATAAGAATAATTGATTTCCTGAGCTTTGACAAAGGATACAGAAAAGTAGATTATGACGAATATAAAAAGGTTAATAGTCCGCATGTGATTGGGTAAGCTCAAAATTAGCAAAATTGGAAAAATTAAACACGAATTTAATTTATCGACGAACAATAATAACATAAGTTACTCAATATCAAATATATAAAGCGTTAAAACATGGGAATGAAAGATCATTTATTACAACATTATTGATCTTAGAACCCTACATTTCCTTTTTTGCAATTGGTGATAGCCATAATTTCGAAGCAGAATTCTAAACAACCTGGCCGGGATAACTTTTAACAATCATTTAAAACATCATGAAAAAGTATATCTCAATTTTTAATTTATTATCTGTATTAATTATAACATCATGCGAGAGATCATCCGATCTGGACGCTGAAATCGAGAATTTAAAACCTACACCTAATGGGAGTATTTCATATAACAACTTTACACCTTCGGCCAGACAGGAATCGTCAACCCCTGAAATTTCAGACCTAAATAATCTGGACACCGGAGATGATGACGAACCCAGAAGGGACAAGCAGCATTGGAGGATTGCTACCGACAGCGTTCAGTATCAATTAAATTTTAATGAAATAAAGTTTGATGAGAACATCAAGAAAAAATATAGTACTGCAATCCGGTGAACTTTGTACGATGAGCGGCGAATATGAAACTTCTGGTTCAATTTCTACGACAATCTTCGTATCAAAAGGAGAACAGATGCCTGAGTATTGTGGAAAAAAAGTCAAATGGATATTGGTAAAAAACGGATAAAATTAACGCCAATGAAAACCTTCAAATTAAAACTCGTAGAATGTACAAGCTATTTTTTCATACTGCTGTTTTGCTATGCTGCCATCAGTAAAATGATAGATTTTGAAAACTTTCAGGTTCAAATCGGACAATCTCCACTTTTGAGTGCCTATGCAGGGGCAATATCATATGGGGTCATCATTTGTGAGATTCTGATTGTCATATTTTTATCGACTAGGAAGTCACGATCAATTGGTTTGTATTCGTCAACAGCACTAATGTCAGCATTCACGATGTACATCTTCTTGATTTTAAACTATAGTGATTTTGTACCTTGTTCATGTGGTGGCATACTTGAAAGTCTAGGTTGGACAGAACATTTAGTTTTCAATTTGTTATGTGTAATTCTGGGTATAACTGCAGTATTTATTGCCGATAATAATACCGGGTTTTCAAAACTAAGTATCACTGCTTTATTATTTTTATCCAATGTACTATGTTGCTTCTTAGTATATATACTTTATATAAACTCGGAAGAAATTATCAAACAGGACAACAATTTTACCAGAAGATACTTAATGCATCCTATTATTGAAAAGAAAATATCAAGTCTGGATAATCCATACTATTATATTGCGGGCGCTGATGATAAAAATATTTATCTGGGAAACATCAAATTTCCGCAGCAAATCCTGGTGATTGATTCCGCAATGGTTATAAAAAAGAAAATTAATATAGAGCTGGATATAAAGGAATTTCCCTATCGAAAGCTTGAAACAAAGGTAGCAGGCAAATACTATTACATTTACGACGGGACAGTTCCAATTATTAAGAGAGGTTTGCTAAGCAGTTCGAAACCACAAACCATCAGCCTTAATGATGCATATTTCTCGCAGCTGGATGTCATCAACAATTACAATTCATTTGTACTGAGAACACAGAGCAGTAAAACTAAGAATTTACTTATAGCTTCACTTCGTACCGGTTTGCAAAAAAACAAGGTGGAATTATGGCCCAGCTTTCTTCGTAAGCAGACAGACGGTGTTTTTGACAGCGATGGTGCGCTTAGTGTTGACAGCGAAAATGGAAACATTATTTACACATACCGTTACAGAAACGAATTTATTGTTGCCGACTCAACTTTTAAGGTAAAGCAAAGGTTAAATACGATAGATACGGTAAGCATCGCACAGATTAAGCTCATAGAACTTGAGGGCAGTAAATACAAGTTGAAGGCGCCACCTTTGAATGTTAATGGTTTTTCCACTGTTCACCGTGGACTCCTTTTCAATCAGTCATACTTAAAAGGAAAATATGAATCCACTAAAAGATTTAAAAATTCAAAAGTAGTTGATGTTTATAAAACTGACTCAAAGCTATATATAGGGAGCCTGTACCTGGAAAATAGGAATGATACTGCTGTTAACGATATCATTACAACCGATCAGTTTTTATATGCCATAGCCGGAAAGCAACTTATCCAGTATCAATTAAACCAACCGCTCCTTAAATATTTAAAATAAGGGGAAGCCGAAAACCTTTATCAAGAGTAGGCAACAATACAAATCCTTTTTATTATGAAAAAGTTCATTTTTCCTGTAGTCCTGATATTGATGGGCACAGGGTCAGCTTTTGCAACCAAAATGGTAAAAGAAAGCAAGCAAGCCATCGAAGCCGGTTACCGTCTGGTAAACCACGGTGAAGGCCAGTTTGAATGTATCAATGCAGATAAAGACTGCAGTACCGTTGCCACAGCAAATGTCTGCACTTGGAGCGCCGATCCTTCTGTTCAGTTAAGAGCAGTTGGTTCTGAAACAATGTGTGGCGAACTTCTCTATGAAATTCAGCCTTAATTAAAATTGAAGGGCGTCCACAAGACGTCCTTCTTTTATTTGCACCATAAAGCAAAAAATCATGTTTTAAATTATAAATCAGGCTCTGGACCTCTCCAATTATTAATTTGAGCAAGACCATTTATCTTTATAGGCTTACCTTCCTTTGCAGATTGGTAAATTGCTTCCATGATAATATGATCTTGAAGTCCCTCTTCACCCTGTGTAAAGGGTTTTTTATCATTCATCACACAATCTGAAAAATGATCCATTTCTGCTCCGAACTGATTGTTCTCTGCAAGTATTATTTCTTCACTTCTCTTCATCATCCCGTCTGCTTTCGATGTTTTTAAACGTTGCCCTTTGTAGGCGTAAGCCTGGTCAAGATCAATCCATCCCTTTTCACAGTTTACTCTATATCGTCTGCTTTCATGAACATCATAATCGGTTGCACATCCTGCTATGATACCAGTTGGGAAACGCATCTGCCAACTGACCAGTTCCTCTACCTCTTTGAATAATGGATTTCCCGGAGTACTGTATTGATATGCAAAAACCTTGACAGGCTCTTGACCTAGGACAAATCGTGTCGTATTGAGGCAATACAGACCAATATCGGGAAGCGCTCCACCTCCTGCCAAAGCTTTTTTATGACGCCAATGATCTACATTTGCCGTACTTTGCGAGTTATGAGCCTCAACATATTTGGCAAGCCCAAACTCTTTTTTTTCAACATTTCCCTTAGCTTTCGATTATGCGGCTGGTAGTGGATACGATATGCAATCATTAGCTTAACATTTGCCTTTTCACATTCTGTAATCATTTCCCTACATTCGGCAGCTGAATTTGCCATTGGCTTTTCACATAGAATATGCTTACCAGCGCGGGCACTTCTGATCACATACTCTTTATGAAGTCCATTGGGTAAAACGATGTAGATGACATCAACGTTTTTATTATTTTTAATCTGATCAAATGTGTGATAACTGTAGCAATTTTCATCACTTATACCATATTGAGCAGCCACCTTTTTCATTTTATCAGGACTTCCGCTGACTAAAGCGATAAGTTTTGATTTTTTGCAGTTAGATAATGCCGGTAATATTTCTTCTAGCGACAAATGTCCCAATCCAACAACTGCGTAGCCAAGTCGGCTATCAGGAGGAAGCGGTGTGGGTGTCGGAGCAGACTTTTGGTCTGAATCAGATTTCCATTCTTCCAGAAGGATGGGCTTTTCCACATCAGATGGAATCTTTGCAGGGGGTGATATCGCCTGTTTTTGGTCTTGCCCATAAACGTGTGCTGACAGTACCGGAGCTAAAGCAAGTGTTCCGGCAGCACCAGCCAGTGACCTGCCAGTTAAATTAAGAAATTCCTTTCTGGACAATTGAGTTTTTTTAATGAGATCTTTGGAAAAATTCATAGGTTTAGTATTAAGTGATGGTGTTCAGCTATTCACAGAGATTACACTTTTTGTAACTTTATGTAGCCATTATGATTTATTCAATAAAAATGCCACTACATTTGTGACCATAATCAAAACAAACGATCAAAAGACAGCACATTAAGACATGTAAATTTTTGCATGATTTTTGCTACACAAAATTTAGCCTTAAACGACACTGATTATAGAACCTAGAAGTAATGGCTCAAAATTATGAAAACTGTTTTTATCCTAGAAGATGAAGCTGGTATCAGAGAAGTATTGGAAATATTATTTGAATCTGAAAATTACCTTGTTTCAACATTTGCTGACATTAAAGAATTTAACAGCAGAAATTTGACCATAATACCTGATGTTTATATTCTGGATGTTATGCTCCCCGATGGAATAGGAACAGATGTTTGCAACCAATTAAAAAATCATCCTGCAACCACTCACGTTCCTGTGATTATGATGAGTGCGCACGCTAAGGCATTAGAATTGGAAAAGACCTGCAATCCAAATGCATTTATCAGCAAACCTTTCGACCTTTCTGAGATACTTACAAAAGTTGAAAATTTAACTTCCGAAGCAAATTTAGGTTTGGTAGTTTAATTTAAAATAATCAATTAGATTCTTTTCTGACAGTCTTTTTTTATTAAGAGGTAATGGGTAACGTAAACCAAAATGTGCTTCCATGTCCTTCCTTACTCTTTACCCCTATTTGGCCAGCATGTCTTTCGATAATTTCTTTACAAATATAGAGGCCGATTCCAAATCCTTTTTTGTGTTTCATTTCTTCACTTTCAACTCTATAAAAACGGTCAAAGATATAGGGCTGATCTTTTTGGGGAATGCCCATTCCCTGATCAGTCACGCATACGTAAGCTAAATTATTCTCCGTTACACATGCAATATTGATCACCGTGTCATATTGAGAATATTTAACGGCATTATTAATAAAATTTAAAAGTACCTGTTCAATCTTATCCCTATCGGCTTCAACTGCAGTAAATTCAACAGGTGCAAAGATAATTTTATGTGAAGTTATTGTTGCCAAAGATTCTTCTTCAGCTATCCGTACAAGATCTGCTATATCAAATTTAGTCTTATTAAGCTGAATCTTGCCCTCGCCTAATCTTGCTGTTTCTAAAAATCCGTTGATCATCGCATCCATACGCTTTGTTTGTCTCGTTAATTTGGATGCTGTCTCAGACAGTAGATGATCATTATTTTTGTCTGCTCTCTTACCAAGGATGTATGTATAACCACGAATAGCGGTCAGAGGATTACGAAGCTCATGGCTCACCATTCCTATAAAATCACTTCTACGTTGCTCATCCAGCTTCCTTTCCGTAATATCTGCAATTGTTCCGGAAAAATGAGAAATCCCAGGGTTTACGGAATTCAGATACAATTTTCCGGTAGCATATACCCAGCGAAGCTTTTTGTCAGGTAAACAATTTATTGGATATTCTAGTTCATATGGCACACCTTTATTTATCGCTGCATCAATTGCTTCAACAACTTTTTGGCGATGAGAATCTTCAATCTGATTTACCGTCGCATCGTATTGCATTTCTTCGTCTGCACTAAAACCGAAAATTTCTTTCAAACGCGCAGATGCTGTGAATTCTCTTGTTTTTGCATTGATGCGCCACGTCCCTAAATTCGCAGAAGAAATAGCCATACTTAAATATTCTTCTTTGTCCATTACCTCCTGATGCAGTAAATAGCTCTCTGTGATATCGGCAAAACTTCCAATGGCTCCTATAATATTTCCGTCATGATCTTTCAATGGAGTCGAGTTCATTCTCAAATAAAGCGAATCCCCCAGTAAATTATCAACTAAAAAAACATAATTCTCTACAGGTTTACCCGTCCGAATAGCAACTATTATAGGATGCTCATCATCAGGAAGCGGCGTTCCGTCAAGCTTTCTGTTATTCCATTGTGGTGAAGAATTTTTCAGGGTAAGCATGCTCAATTCATCCACCTTGAAGATCTCGCGATTTTGTTTATTGGTATAGACAATATTTCCATTCTCATCTGTGATACCAATCCCCTCGCCGACCGTATCAAGAATGGTTTGCAGCCTGTCCCTGCTTTGAAAAAGTTCAATATTGCTTTTTTTTAATTTATCCTCTGCTTCACGCAATCGTTTATTGGCTTGTACGAGATCCTCATTAGAAGTGATCAGCTCCTGATTTCTTCTTTTTAATTCATATTCATTCTGTTGTAAAGCTAATTTTGACCTTACCTGATCCGTCACTTCTACAGCCATATCGATAATTCCCACGATCTTTCCATCTTCATACAAAGGGGTGTAGGTAAAATTGAAATAGGCTGTTTTGATTTGTCCGTTACGCTTGAGTTCGACCGGGGTTTCATTTCCATATACAGGTTTCCCGGAATGGTAAATATCATATAAAAGATTGTAAGCGGACTGTCCTTCAAGTTCCGGTATTGCAGTAAGCAATGGCAGACCAATAATGTCAGAATTTTTATCGAGAAGCTCAAGCATAGGCGCATTGGCTGTGTCGATCACCAAATCTGGACCGCGAAACAGAATAATAGCAGCAGGAGATTGCTCTATAACGTTTTTAAAACTGCTTTCACTTTTCCTGTTATTTTCTTTGAGGATTAGATTAACCTTTTGAGCCAATTCCAGTTCATGCACCCTTTTTTTAAGAGATAACTTGTCGATAACCTGACGGGCTAATGTTCGAAGTGCTTTTTGTTGTGCATCGTTTAATTTTCTCGGTTGATGATCAATAACACAAATGGAACCTAAGGCATAACCTTGTTCATCAACTAATGGCATACCTGCATAGAAACGTATATCAGGACTTCCTGTAACCAGCGCGTTATCTCTGAAACGAGGATCCGCCAAAGCATCTTCAACCTGCATCAGAATGTCAGGATGTTCAATGGCATGCGAACAGAATGAATGACAACGGTCCGTCTGTCTCGTATCAAGACCATAATGAGACTTAAACCATTGTCGGTCTGCATCAACAAAACTAATTAAAGCAATGGGCGTATTACAAATAGACGCTGCCAACTCAGTAAGGTCATCAAAATTCTTTTCTTCAGCTGAATCCAGAATTTGGTAAGAACGAAGGGATTGAAGCCTCAACTGCTCATCTAACGAATTGATATCAGCCATTAAAAGGTATTGAATTTTATTGTTAACTTAAAACCAGTGAACAAAGATATAAAATATAAATAGTCAATTGACACCAAAGCAACGAGTAATGAATACTTGATAAAATCATGGCTAAAAACCACTTAAAGCGAACCTCTAAAAAGCGTCTGCTATAATTGGTTATATTCCTAACTTAAAGTTAAACATCATCCCTCCTCCTCTCTGCAGAAGTCACTGTAAATAAATACAGGGGCTTTTTAGTTTTTAGATGCTAAAAATTTTAACGGAAAATTTCATAAGTGACTTTTCTTAATCAAACATCTAAGATACAGGTCATCGTAACAAAAGGTGTATGGATATTTGACTGTAGTTGTAAAAAGATATCTCTCTAATCTCTCGATTAGCATTTTATAAATTAAACGACGACAAATGATTTCACAAAACAAAAAATGCTAATTTTAATATCTGAAGAATTATACCTGATATGAAATTAAAAGCTAAAATTGTAGAAGAAGTTAAAATTCCGGATAAAACAATTATTGTTGAATTTGAAGGCGATGAAAAAAAACAACACTTCGAAGTAAAGTGCTTATTCAGTCCTTTTTACAAGGAGATGAAAAAATCGGATTTGTGGATTCTTAATATTAAGATGGAAAGCGAAATATTTACAGATCCAAATACAGACAAGAAATCATACTTTACTCATTTATGTAAGAAGGCTGAATTGTCTCACACCAATTATAAAAAAGATTAGATAAAGCCGCAGACAAAGAATTCTCTTATGTAGGTTGTTCATCACGATGAGTTAGTGTTTTTTCCTGCATTTATAATAGGTTAATATTTCTTCTTCCTTCTCACTTTCATCGAAATTTGTACTATATAACTGGTCGAAGATCAACTCTATTTCCTGTATCAATCTTTTCAATTCCTCGGTATTATCATATTCCATAGCACAAAGTAAACCATGAGAAGATTTGTGAGATGTTCTATATTAATTTCAGAATTCTTGTAGTCATTCGTACAAATTTATATATTCTTCAAAATAAAAATTTATATGCGTCAGAGTCATCGCAATAAAAAAGATCTTCCCATATAGATAGAGGAAGATCTTTAAGGTGTTTTTCAAAAATAAGTTAATTTTTAAATTCAATTAGTATGCCAAAAAAACCTTCACTGCAAATGCGAAGGTCAATATTATACCGTGATCTTGGTTTAAGTTTTCTGTACAAAATCACTAAAAAAAAGGAATCAAAATAATCCCTTAACACCATGCTTCAATATATACATTTGAAAAGCATTGTCAAATAGATACTAAAAAATTAAGGCTTTTTATGATTTAAATCAAGGTATTAACTGAGCTCTACATTATATGATAATACAAAAAGGACCTTCCGGATTGATAGAGGAAGGTCTTTAATAACAATTTAATTTATATTTGAGTCGAAATAATTATATCAAACTATGTACCATAATTATAAAGCAAAAAAAAATGCAAAATTGCCTATACCTGAAAAATTAGTGGATTAATTTTAAAACGAGCAGGTGCTTTGTTTCAATGAAAACTCGATTTGTCTCAAACAAAAATCTCCCATCTATTTAGATGTGAGATTTTTTGTTTTGCAATATATGTGATTTGATTCCGGAGGTAATCACAATCTTTGTGCCAAATAAGATTACTTAACCTAGAAACTGCTTTTTCCTAGATCAATTATTATTTATGATATCTACTTTTTTTTCAAAACAAATTTACGATTGCCTTCTTACTTTTTTTTGTAATCTTGATTCAGATCAGTGAATAACATATTAACATAAGAAAACATCGTCTGTAAGATCATATGCTTTAAATATAGAAAAGTTGTAGTGTATATTAAACAATAATAATTTTAATACTCATAATATTTCTATCAAAAATCATTTAACTGATGTATTGAATAATAGTTAGCTATCTTATTTTTTTAATTCCTGCATCAATTCAAAACACAACGGATCAATATTTTCTATAGGATTAAATGCAGAAACATTTGATAAGATAATTACTGCTGTTTTGTTGTCAGTATTCATAGTGATCGAAGATGAATATCCGGCTGCTCCACCATTATGCCAAAATAAATTTTGACCATTTTCTGATTTTAAAACATGCCACCCTAAACCGATTTTCATTTTTTCACTGATATCAAAAGTAGGTGTTCTTGTTAATGCAAGTTCTTTGTTTTTAGGATCAAACTGTGCTGCTGCAAATTTCGCTAAATCTTCTGTTGTTGATAAGATTCCGCCGCCGCCAAACAAAACGTCAAAATCCCAATTTGGGATTATTTTTCCATTGATATCTAAGCCTTTTACCAATTTTTCTCCCAAATTTTGCGAATTGGTAAAAGAATTCGTCATTTTATATTTATCAAAAATTTTTTTCTTTAACAACTCCTGAATACTTGTTTTTTGAGATAAACCTAAAGTATATCCTAATAAACCTGCTCCCAAATTTGAATAATCATAAGATGTTGAAGGCTTATTCTTAAGCGTCAATGAATTTCGAAGATAATCTTCAAGTTTTTTCCTGCCATAATTTTGATAGGGATTAGATTCATTGGATAAATCTAAATTCTCGGGTAAACGAGGTAGTCCAGAAGTATGATTTGCTAAACTTTCAAAACTGATATTGATGTTGTCTTTGAATATAAGATGATAGTACTTATTGATATGATCAGACAAATTGATTTTTTTATCTTCTACCAAAGAAGCCAAAACTGTGGATGTAAAAACTTTAGTAATCGAACCTATTTCAAAGACCTTGCTTTGATTTTCAATTGGTTTTATAGAATCATTTTCTTTTACAATTCCGTAGTAATTTGTTTTTCCGTCTTTGATGACGGCTATAGATACTTGGGTGCTATTTGGAAAATCTTTCGCCTTTGAATAAACAATCTGTGCAATTTTTTGTGGATATATACTTAAAATATTTACAGTATTCTTCACTTCTGATGTAGCAGATCCTTTATACGGTTTTACAAAAAGTCCGTCGATTTGACTATTCTCATCTAGTGAAATATTGACTGACAAAACTGCCTTTTCAAATTTGGTTTTATAACTTGCATAAGTTTCCTGTTCGTATTTGATAAATTCTTTACTCTCAATTTTACCAGCTTGCAATTTTAAATTATTCAAAAATTCTTTTGTGCTTTCAAGAGGTAATGCCTGTTTCATTTCTCTCGAAAAACTGTTGAAAATTTCATCATATTTTCCGGCATTATATTTAGTCTGAAATTGATCAATCTTAGCTCTGTAGTTTTCAGTCTGAGCAAAAATTTGATTGCTTATCAGGATGGTGAAAAGTAGTGCAAATATTTTTTTCATTAGATTTTTGTTTTTAAGTCTATTAATTTTAAACTTTAGCCAATTTTAATAATAGTGAATTAAAATTTGTTTCTATTCTTTTTTGAGACTGTTGGCAAGTTTATAGTAAATTTACAATGTCTATTTTCAATAGTTTTAAACTCTTGTATGGTTTTTTATAATGACGACCAAAGTCATTTTCCAGAACGATATCAGGCTAATTAGAAGCTTAGTTTTTCTGCATTAAAATTTTCTGCAATTATATATGGTTGGTTTAAATTAAAATTATCTGGACTTACAACTTCATTGCCAAATATTAGTATTTTCATATTTTTTTCTTCATTCAAAATCTCACTTTTAATTTCTAATGTCAGATTTTCTTCTTCACATAGTTTTTTAAACGGTTCAAAAAGAATTTTTGGTAGATTTAAATATTCGATACGTTCTGCATTATTCACAACACCTCTCCACTTTTCAGGAATTTCTCTCTGAGTAAATAAATTTTGGGTGTTCCAAAAGAAATCTTGAATGTTTTTCCAAAAACCAACTTCATTTTCTAACATTTGATGAAACTTACCAATAAATTCAAATTTATTATTTGGAATTCCATGTACCTCACATCCAAATTCTGATCCTTGAATAATCAGAATTAGAGGATGATTATCATAAATGTTTATTTTTAAAAAAGGCATTAAATTTCCAAAGTGCAAATTTTTAAAACTAAGAATATTTTCTGCGGCAATAATCCAATGACTTTCTTTTTCTGATTCATCAATAAGAGTTATTCTTAGCTCAATTATTGACTTTTCCGCATCAAAATTTAATTGTTTTAAATATATGAAACCTTGTGATAAAAAGTTTTCTGTATTCGTTAATTCAATTAATTCTTTCATGGTCTATTGTTTGAGGAAAGCTAAAAATAACTTCCAAAATTACGTCAAGCTAATTTATTACTTTCGTTAGTCTATTTATACAATTAACCAAATTATTTTGATCGTTTTTTAGATCAAAACAAACCTAAGAAAACAGAACAGTAAAAAATGTAAATATTTGCATATTTTGCCTCACAACATTTAAACGCAAAAAGATGTCGGAGTATGACAGGCGTATATGTTGTAATCGGAAAATTCATTAACAGTCATAGTGTATTGCGAACAATATCATTTTTCCAGCTGCAATCTGATTAAATTAATTTTCTGTTTCTCGCTATTATCAATCAATATGTCAGGTTCTATTCCTATGTTATCAATCGGATTGCGAGGAAGTCTCGTTGATCTTGATATGGGGATAACTAAATTATATTCTGCACACAAAATATCGAAATATTGTGAATTGGCATAATCTAATATTCCATAAGAATTTTCGCCAAATACAGTAACCTTCTTACTCTGCTTAGCTGTTAATAAAAGAGATTCTGCTGAACTTGCTGTATTGCGATCAATTAGAAAAGCCACTTTTTTAGGATATTCAAATATAGAATCTAATTTTACATACATTGTATCCTTGCCTACCGGATTAATAAAACTACCTATGTTCCTTTTCATAAGTGTGACAATTTCTGCAATATATTTTTTAGATTCTTCGCTCACACTTTGATCTTCAAGCTGCTGCTCATAGATTTTAATATTGTCTTCACTAGCCCAATATTCTGAAGGAAATATTCCGATCGAATTTGTATACAGATAAGGTATAAACGGACCATATGTTAAATCATTCCCTCCCATATTCCCCCTCAAATCGATAATCCAGTGTGGAAACTTTTCTAATAATACCTGATTTTTTTTAATGATCCTATCTATTTTTTTCTTTTCCTCCCACTCAAAAGAAGGTAATGTTATTAATAAGGTTTTATCACTTAATTGTTTTAAACTTGTTTCTTTTGCTAAGCTATCTTTAGCCGGAGGAGGAAGATTTTTAAATTTAGGAAACTGTTTACTGAGCTGGCTTAACTTTTCAGGGTATTTTTCTCTGTAGCGCCAATCAAGTTGCACTTTCAGATGATGGTCCTTAAAATAGTTTGTCCAAGTTCTTAATAAAACATAACAGGAGTCAATATCAGTTGTCTTTTTTGATTTTGATAAAAGGTTATTAGTAAACTGAGTAAACGCACTCTTCTTATTCAGATTGACTTTGTCATTATAACCCGCATAGTTTTTACTTACCTTGCTCACGGTATAATTAAAATTTTCTAAACAGTCACAGCTCTGCGCCATTAAATTTAATGTCAGTAATATAAAAATACTTGAGATAGATATTAGTTTTATCATGGGTTTCTTTTTGGCTTCTAAAATATAATGCAATAACTTTTTACATACTGCTACAACGAGAGTTGTTAAATTATATATTTCGTGGAATAAATTACAACAATTATTACTACTAATACAGTAATTCTTCACATTACAACTATCCGATCTTAGTCAATCAAAAAATAATCGTTTCATGTAATAACTTCCACATCTTGGAATATGATTTGTAGATGTCGATAGTAGAAGCTTATCCATGAAAAATAAATCTACCCCAAAAAGAAATAGCAGACGTAAATGGCTTATTTCAATTACAGTTGCAATAATTACAATTGCTGTATGTTTTCCGGTTGCATTGGAATACTATCTTCAAAAAAAACTTCCTGATATCATTAACGAGAAAACTCCATACAATGTTAAGATTGACAATTTCAGTCTAAGTTTGTGGCGTGGAAACGTATCGGTTACCAACTTGAATATCTCAACTAAAAAAACAAATGATAATTCAATAGCTCAGATCAATGGTTTCGCAAAAAGAATTATCGTATCTGATATTGGAATCTTAAAGGCAATGTTTTCAAAAACCTATCGCGCAGATAAAATCATTGTGACTGATTCGGATATTAAAATAAAAACAGGCGCTAAGACTCAAAAAGATAAAAAAGAATCTGGTAATGTTGACTTTTATATTAATAATATCTCAGTAAAAAACCTGACCGCCGATGTATCTGATTTTTCAGGAAAACCCCTCCTTAAAGGAAAACGTATCAATATATTAATGAATGATATCAAGCAGAGTAAAAATAAAGCAAAGGTCCCCATTGCTTTTTCAAAAATCAATATTGATGCTTCTAACGTAACAGTAGGAGTTAATAAGTTTTATGAAATCAGTGCAGGTCAAATTAGTACTGATAATAAAAATCTTGCAATAACATCCTTTCATCTGAAACCTCTTTTAGACCCGGCACTT
This sequence comes from Chryseobacterium formosense, assembly GCF_900116415.1. Classification (GTDB taxonomy): domain Bacteria; phylum Bacteroidota; class Bacteroidia; order Flavobacteriales; family Weeksellaceae; genus Chryseobacterium; species Chryseobacterium formosense. The sequence goes on from NZ_FPAP01000001.1 coordinate 1,155,674, forward strand.
TATAACTCTAAAAATGTTTTTGATTTTGCTGCTGAAAAATTTACAGCTAAAGATTTTATGGTGAGCCAAGACTCACTGATCGTATCAGATGTAGCATTTCAGAAACCCAATTTAAAGGTAATGTCTACAGGAAAGAACACAGTGCAGGAAAATACCTCCAAAAAAGAGGTTGAATTAAAAATTGGCATGAAGAATATTTTCTTCGAGAAAGGAAGAATTTTGGTTTTTCAACCTAATAATGAAAAAACTGCATCTGTAGAAAATTTCAACTTCAAATTAAATAATATCGTTTTTGATAAAAATACGGTAAAAGAAAAAATTCCTTTCCGTTTCAGCAATCACGATATTGAGGCAGAAAATATTTACTTCAAAGCTGATGCTTTACAGGCTTTCAAAATCGCCAAGATCTCATCCAAGAACTCAGATATTGTTGTTAATGATTTCCAAATGGTTCCGTTGGCAAAAAGCAACATAAAAGATGTACTACATATTTCCACAAAACAGCTTAAAATTGTCAATAACCAAAGCAAGTTTTTAGGCCAAAAATTACAGCTTAACCTGGGAGGAATTGAAATTGAACGACCGCTGATTCATATTTATTCAGCTGTTAAGAAAGAACCTTCGAAAAAAACTCAAAATAAAATTCCTGAATTTACAGCATTGGTTGGATATCTAAAAGTGCGGGATGGGATCATTAGGCAGTCAAATCAATCCAAAGAAAAAATGGCTGTCGGAAAACTTAATATTGATATCAAAAAAATCCAGTCCAATGAGAAATTAGCAAGAAATGACATACCTTTTAAGATTGATGATTATTCTGTAAATGCTAACAACATACATTTTGATGCAGGTAAATATTATAATCTGAAGATTAAGGAAATCGCCAGTTCAGCAAAAGATACAGAGATCTCCAATCTCCAATATATTCCAAAATATTCAAGGCAGGTTTTCAGTAAAATTATTGATAAAGAAACAGATCTTTACACCATTAAGGTGAGAAAAATATCCATCAAAGATTTTCAATCATCACTTTCGGGTAGAAAATCAATTGATCTTGACAATATCTCAATTGACGGGCTAAGCTGCAATATATATCATGACCTAGCTCCACCCGATGATAATGCGGTACGCTATATGTTCAGCAGGAAACTACGAAATATGAGCCTTCCATTATTTATTAAAAAAATTACAATAAAAAATTCTGAACTTACGTATGAAGAAAATGCAGAGAATAGCAATATACCCGGAAAAATAACATTTAATAGTTTTAATGCTACCATAAAAAATGCTAACAATGCGAAAATTACTGGTCGTCCCACAACAATTACAACGGATGCAGAATTTGACTTTTTTGGTAATGCAAAAACCAGTGTTACCTGGAATTTTGATGTTAAAGATCTCTCAGACAAATTTGCTATCAAAGGGAATATCCAAAAACTTTCTGCAGAAAATGTGAACCTTTTTGTAAGGCCTTATCTTAATGTGACGCTTGATGGGCAGATCGATTATTTGAAGTTTGATTATTACGGAAATTCAGAAGGTATAGCAGGAAAGTTCTATTTTAAATATAACGACATGTACGTTAATTTTCTCAACAAAAAAGGAAAAGAAAGAAAACTGTTAACAACCATTGCAAACTGGTTTGTCAAGAATGAATCTACCGGAGAACCTGATCACGTGCTTATAGAGAAAAAGAGAGAGCCAGAAAGAAGTTTTTTCAATATGCTTTGGCAGGGGATTATGGAAGGTCTCAAGAAATATGTGATTTAAAATACTGCAAATTGCACTAAAAAATATATGTATACCTTAAACCATTACAAGAATCATGATAAACTCGGTGATTCCCCCGACCACCGTCTTAAAATATTTCTAATTTATTCAAGCGAACAAATTACACAGTTTAATGGTTTCAGCTTTTTTAATTAAAATATACCACAATTTGTATTCTAGGCATAATACTTGTAAAGAATAAATAAATGCTTTTTATCCATCAGCTCATCACTATATTTAATTGAAATAATAATCCTCCAATCTTTTTAGCGGAGGATTTTTTTTAGCTACTTTCATGAATTACACACTAGAACTCAATACGCAATCCAAGGAATCAAAGGTTGTTTTCAATAATATTATTTTCGATTCATTTAAAATAAACATTATTGATCATTACAGGGGTAACATGAAAAACAACCCTGTTTTATGGAGAACCATTTTTAAAGTTAGAACCATAGATAATAATCTTATTGAAACCATTGGTGGAAACAACCGCGTTATTTTAAAAGGAATTGATTTTAAAAACTATAATGAACTTATCAAAATTCTTAATTCATATCAATACAAAAACAAATTAATAAAGAGAAGAGATGCCGATGAGGATTATGTACATTTTTTGCTGAGTTATTTTTAGCAAACTACAAAATAGATTAGCTAAAAATTAAGAATTAATGAATAATAGATGACCACTTTTTCTTCTTAAAATTTTAAAGTTGGTAGTATGCAGATTAGACTAAGAAAGGCTTCTCGATAGTTTTATAATAGTTTGTGCCCACTCTGAGGCTATGATTTTGCCCATATTTTTAAGGTTTTATTCTGTACAGGAGGTGTAGATAGGTATAGTAGAATGCTTAATAAAAAAAGTCTTTATCTATTTTCTGTACTTTAGTGATTTAACCTCTTTTAAAGCAGACATCAGATTAAATTGGTTGAACCTGTAGAATATTCCTATTTGTTCATCTTTAATGTAATCTTTAAAATGTGTGAGCGTGCGGTCTGGTAATCGAATTTAGAGTTTCAATACACTTTTTAATACAGTATAAATTCTTTTTCAACTCGATTTCAGAAATAAAATAAGTCTTTTACTTACTCCAATTTGTCGAGAATGGTTTGGAATAGATTTGTTGTCTGAATAATCTGTGATATTTATTTGCAGACAAAATTGTATGATTGGAATAACTAGTGATACGATTCCACTTAATTGAGTAAAGATTAAACCTAAATTATTTACAGTTTAAAAATATTGATTTAATATCCACAAAAAATAAGGTGAGCAACTATTATTCTGTAAATATGTAAAAAGTCCGTTCTCACCAGTTGTGAGACGGACTGTTTATAAAAACGAATTACAATTTCGAATGACAGTAAAAGTTAGATTTGCAGATAATCTTTAAATTCAATAAGTTTTAAATCAACAGCTCTTCCAAATTTTTTACTTAACGTAATTGTGATCAAATCTCTCAGCTTTTTAATATCTATAAAATTATCTAATTCAAAATTCATTATATAGTTTATAACTCTAATATGACTTCTGTAATCAGTAGTCTTTTCCATGTTAATTAACAATTCCTCGATTTGAGCATCTCTATCTTGTTGAATGAAGAATAAATTATTAACAATAATCTGATTTTTAACAATATATTTGGTACTTTTCATATCGTATATTGATTTAAAATCATCTGCTTTATATATTTTGTAATAAAAAGAATGATTATTAATGAAATAGTCCAGAATAGAAAGTTTAAAAAGATAGTGTCTTCTGTGGGACAGATACTCTAAATATCTATCATACAACACATTATCTACAATTTCTAGTCTATCTGCTAGTTCTATAATTAATGAATTATACCAATCATTATTTGTCAATTCAAAATTTAGAATAAAATTTTTAAAATAAATGTAGTTAGTTTTATCACTTTCGAAATCATAGTCTTCTAAAAATTCTATTCGTTTGCTCAAAAATCTATTTTCAAAATAAATTTTTATATTGCTATCTTCTGCCTGTGCCTGTGCCCTTTTCTCCACTTTTTTTCTGTTTATTTCGTGTTGTACGTGCTTTCTGTTCTTTAGTCAATCTTTGCTTTAAAGCTTTTTGTTCTTTTGACAAATTACCTTTTAGTCCAGCCAATTCTGTAGCAATATCTTCGTCAGACCATCCTATTAATCCTGTATCACGTTGATTACCTCTTGCTACTTTCGAAAATTCGAAGACACTGCTAGGCTTTTTGTATCCACTATCATCTACTGGAATAGGTACACCATTAATATCTATTTCCTGCTCAACATTTGGAAATATTTCAAATGTTTTAGGAGTTGTTTCTTCATTGGCTTCATCATATATGTCTCTATTTTTAATAGCATCAGCTGTTTTATCTGCTATGTCCCAAGCCGCATAAGTAGCTACGGTGTAGAATAATGCTTCAAGAAAGGCATATGCAGCGGGTATTGCTGGAATAAAAGCCTGATGCGTGAAAGAAAGCCCTGCCATATTGGTTTGTAATGCCTTTGATCCAGTAAGAGTAACTTCTTGAATTGGTGTTACTTTTAAAGAAGCAGTGTTTGTCTCTGAATTATAAACATACACATTCTCTTTATCATCAATGTATGGCTTGAATTCTGCTGTTTTTGGACAGGTAGGACAATGTGCAAATCCTTCTCCAGTCATACCTGTTGGATCGTTATAGAAAATTGGATTATTCCAAACGTAACTGTAAGCTTCGTGTGTGTATTGACTTCTAGGATCTATAGTTCCAAACCTTGCAACATCCGGCATATAAAATCTCGCGCCATAGTCGTACATTCCCGTCTCTTGGAGTTCTTTGCCGTTGTACTTATAGTTCATGTATCCTCCCACATAAGATTTGCTACCACCAATATGATTTAATCCGAAAGGATAGTAATCATTTTTGTCTGTAATTTCCAAAGAACCGTCAAGTTTCTTTGCGTAACTTATTCTAGAATTACCTAAGTGATCCTCATATTGATAAATATACCGATTTTCCGTGTAACTATAAAAACCTTCTGCTGTGATTACAAAATCCAGCGTCCAGACTGGAGGTTTTGGAGGTATGCCAGGGCCTATAATAATATCTTTTTGAAATGCCTGTTCTTCATATGCAACTTCTGTACGGCACGTTATACAAGAGACACTTTCATAATAGTTATAATGAAAACCATCCAAATAATCGGTAATTGTATTATTGGTTGGCATATTTCTTCCTTCTAACCTTGTTGAATAAATCTTTCGCAATTTGGTGCCGTCTGAGCGGTAGAGATAACTTAGATTTATATAGTTTGGTATCCCGAAGTTTGAAACAGGCATAAACTGAAAGTTTTCAGGTAAATTTTGGTAATTGTACCGAACGTTTTCAATCCCCTTATCCAACATATTGGTCATATTGCCATTAAGGTCGTAAGTAATAATATTATTTCCGCCTTCATAACCTGTATCGTTCATTGCATTTTCCACAATACGGTTAAGCCTGTTACCTGTATATTCATAGCCGAGATTATCGATGACAGTAGAGGTAAGCCCCGAAACCGGCACCGCCTTTCTCTGCAAATTGCTTATATTTCCATTCAAATCATAGGATAAGTACTCGTCAAAATTACCATTTTGTGGATTTGCAACATCGGGTTCTGCGTACATCCCTTTTTTTAGCCTGTCTAATCCATCATAAGTGTAGTCATACCTTTTCAATACATTATCAAAAGAACTTTTCCAATCGATCTCGGCAATATTACCATTGAATTTGCCATTTGTCAAATTAGTATAAACAGGATTGTTGTATTTGATCTCATATCCAAAAAGATCACCGTTACTCAAGCTATTCGGATTATTAATCCTCGTCATCCAGCCTCGGATATTATATTCATAATCTACTGTCTGAAGTCCGCTCCCAACATTTGCTCCGCCTACTTTCTTACTTTTCAGCTGTGATAGCTCATTGTATTCGTTTTGAGCTAAATACTCGACTGGATTTCCGTCAACCTGATGGGTATGTGTTAATAACCTGTTTTGGTGATCGTAAGTGAAATTTTCTGTGATTACTCTTTCTGTATCTGTTAAAAGTCTTTTATGCTGTGTCAGAATGATATTTGAATTTCCTGAAAAGTCAAGACGTTTTTCAACATTGGTATATCCTCCCAGATGATTTTGAGAGTACTGTCTAATCGGCCTGCCTTTTAAATCATAATAATAATATGTTTTTGTCCAATTATCATCTTCAATATTCTTTACAAAACTGGAGACCAATTGACCTTTTGTGCTTACGCCATACTGCTGAACGTCTGAAGGCAGAACAACCTGGTCATACACCATCGTTGGAAAAGGATCGCCAGGTAGATATGAATCATAATAATTAACAGACAGAACGGTTTCAATATCAATAAAATAGCCATTACTATAATAAATCTGCATTCCGTTTCTTGTGAATCCCGAAGGATCTCTAGATTCTGCAATTATCACCCCTCCCGCTTGACCCTGCATACTTTCCCTGCTGCCACCGGAAATAATTCCAGTATATATCACTCTCCCAAATTTATCATATTTGGTAATGAGCCATTTCGATTGCTGGGCAAGATTAGCATCTTGAGTCATAATTAAGCGGTCTGCCTTATCATACACCATATACTCCCAACCTTTTCCTGGAAGCTTTTTTTCAACCAGACGATTCCTCCTATCATAACGGTACTGGTAACAAAGGTTGTCGAGAACGGTCTGCGGAATTTCTTCACCATCAGCAAAGCCATTATCTTGCATCTCTCGAACAGCTTTTGGAGGGATTACAAATGCCAGATGATTATATTCATTATATATATAATAAGTATCAGCATACTCGGTGGCAGTCAATACCTTTCTTACCAATATGATTTGCCCTTGTCCGTTTTTAAATTCAATAGTTTTATTTCCATCCTCATCAGTCACTATATTTTTATAAATTTTATTGTCCGTATAATAAAGTTCGGCAGATGATTTAGGAATAGAATTGGTTATACTCGACCATGTTGTGGTCGTCAAAAGTTTATAAACCTTATCACTTGAAGAATTTGCACTATAATCAAATTTCACAGGCTTATTAGTCCAGTCGTTACCTACTTGGATTTGCTGATGAATTCTGTCCAATGGAGAATTCTCTATTATTTTTTCTGAGTAGATCTTTTCTGATCCGTAAATGCCAGGCTGTGTAGCATTGGATAGCGGATTAGAAATGATAGAACCATTCATCGTATTTGGTTGCGGTATCGGAAGATAATCTTTTGATTGCCTCCCAAATCCATCATATTCGATATGCATAACCACATCTCTTTGCAATGGTGAGGCTTTGACATTCACGATTTGTTTTGGCCTGCCCAAACCGTCGAAATATTTGACTGTCTCCGAAGTTTTGGAAGCCGCAGCACCATTATAATCAAGATATGTTTTTGTATACACATAATTTTCAGCTGTGCTTAACTGTGCCCGAACTAGACCCGATAAGAATAAAGTTACGATTGGAATTAATATTTTTTTCATGATGAGGTCTTAGTTTTTATAATTGTATTTAAACTCTTTTATTAGTTTTCCAGTAGATGAATTTTCTCTTATTTCTTTCAATCTTAAAGTATAATCGTAGAGATATACTTCTCTTGCTCCTAAAGGAGATGTAATACTTGTAACGCCAACCATAGGATTATAAGTGTATGTCGTTATATGAAAAGCTGTAAAACCTGTTCCCTTCCTTAAATTATCTAAAGCATCGATTAGAGCCTGTTCGTAACTTACTGAACCGTATTGTCCATCCTCATTCGATTTTGTTATAGCTGCTGATATCAGCACATCGTCTTTGACATTATCATAAAATGCTCCTTCAATTTTTGCTATTGGCTGAGTCTGATTATAACCCCAAATTATGGTTACAGGAATTCCATTTTTGGTCGTGTATTGTAAAAGATTTCCTTTTGAATCATATTTGTCGTAAGTAACTTCGGTTGAGCCATATGCAACTTGAGGTACTATTGAAGGTCCTAATCCATTATTCACAACTTGTGTCATATCTTCAGAATAAAATAATTGCTCTTTAGGAAGCAATAAGCCAGATGAATTATCTGGAAAATATAGAACTTGGTTTCTCTTTTGAAAAATAGAGTTTTTATAGATTGAAGTAACAAGGGGAATGTCTCGCATATTATTAACAACCATTATAGGAGTAAACTGATAAGGAGGCATGTTACTATTAGGCGAATTTCCATGTCGTAGATCATCAGCATATTGATATTCAGTTTCGTAAATTTCGGCATTTGGATCCGTAATTTTTTTCTTAGTTAAGTTTAAATGATTTTTACCTTCATAAAAAAACTCTGTTTTAGTTTTTAAATCACCAGTTGCAAAGAAATCAGTATTTTCTATTTTCTTAGGTGTAAATAATCCTCCGAATAATTTAAAAAAATACTTTGTTCTTAGTCTGTCAGTTACATATGTTACAAAATTATTTGGCTTTATTTCGGCTATATCTGTAAACTCAGTATTTGTAGATTTTATCTTTAAGAAATTATTATCATAATATTCTTGCCTATAAACTTTCCCCCTTTTGTATCCATTTGAATGATACGGAAGATTAATATTTGCTATATTAAGAGGAAAATAATTTACGTTTACAGCACTCAGATTATTGTCAACTTCTTTTGAAATAGAAATATCCGGATAATTGCTGTAATTAGTAAAATAATGTTTTGTATATCCATTGTTATTTTCTTTTTCCGTCACTTCTGAATAAAGTACAGGAAATGAATTAAAAGCTGTTTCAATATAATTGTCAGAAGATACCTCAAGCCTTTCACTATTGCTATAGGGAGTCTGCATTCTTAGGTACATCAGATTTCTATAATAATTCGAAAGAACTCCACTGGATTTGGTGGTCGCTGTATTGGGATTGTAATTACTTATGTATTTGTACTCTTTAGTGCCAATCAAAGTACCATCATTAGAATAATTATTAATAGTATTTAGTCTACCTCCACCCACGATACCCTGAGATTCCACAAGAACATTTTTAAACTGTGAATTGTAATTTCGATCAATCTTTTCACTGTAATCATGTGGTTCATAGATGAACTCAGATTTACCTTTAGTCGGATAAATTATTGATTTTAGAAGAGCCGTAGCGTATAAATTGGGGTTAGCATCTCTAATATTTTCCGTAAAGCTATAAGCATCTGTGTTTTTATCTAAAGTAAAATTTGGAATTAGCTTTCCTGCTACCCTATTGTTCCAATACCCCCAATGATCAATACCTATCGTTGTCTCATCAGGCAACTCACTTTTACTGTAGTAATCAAATTTATATTCCTGAAGGTAGTCAAATGACAACCTTTCTTTTCTAAATAGTTTTACTTTATCTAAAAAGAAATAATCCTTATATCGATAGTATTCAAAAGCTACACTTTTTAACTGTTTTTGAAAATTATCAAAGAAATTAATTCCTGTAAGTTTTAGTGATGGTATTGTATAGCTTGAATACTTATCAAATCTCTCATATGAGAAAGATGCTAATGTATTCCCATTTAATAATATCTCAATTGGAAAACTTTTTTTTGTTGCAGAAAAGCTGTGTTGTACTGATGAATTAGAATAAGAAGATGAACTTCCCCAATAAATGGTTCCATCATAAAGCAGGTTTCCACTGCTGGTATTATAATTTGAGTTTTCTGCTAAAATATTTTGCCTCAGAACATGATGGTGATCAAACATTAACAAGAAGGGTTCTTGCGTCATTATTGAAATATTATCTCTATCTAAACAAAAATTTCGGTCGCTGTTAGAAATATCAGCTGTTCTATATTTAATTTCAATTATATTAGTATTTGGATACTCTATTTTAAAAAGGTTCCAAGCAGTAATTGTAAATCTATTTTGTGTAGTTTGTTCAGGATATAGAGGATATGATACCTCTAAATTTTCATAATTTCCTCCGAAATAGTATTTAATTCCTTTACCATCAGTTATTTTGATTACTGTTGGTTTTGTTAAACATCTAGACCCATTATTAAAAGAATTTAATGGCTGTCTTGAAGACATTTGTGAAATATCAATCAACAAATTTGGATTGTCGGAAACAATAATTGGTTCTCGATCATTTCCAATGAAGAAATAACCGCTCATCCCCATAAAGTTAAAGTTAAATTTGTCAGGCTCTATATCATATGAATAATTACCACATTTCATACCTATGTTACCATACCCCCCACTTAGTCCACTATAATTTTGATTATAAGTATCCTGATTATTTTTATAACAATTTCTGATACCTTCCAAATAACCATATAATACATTGGAAGACTGTGGTGATTCAGGAAAAAAATCGTCAGGAGTTCCTCTAACCTCTCGACTGATAGAGCCTCCAACAGCTAAGGACCAGTCTAAACCAACATAATTTGATTTCTTTGAAGGTATAAATCCTGTTCCAAAATATCTGAGATCTATGTTCAACCCATCTTGATTGTAAATATTATTATAACTGAATAGATTAATGTCATAAGAAACGCTACCCGTACTTAGACTGACCGGAATATTTCCAAATTTTTCCATGTCGTACGTTTGAGGCGATTTAATAGTAGGAACAGTTTGCCCCATGCAGATCGACATTGGAACTATTACTAGTGTGAGTATAAAAAACTTTATGTTATTCATTTTTCTATTTTTTTATTAATTTAGCATTAGCCGTCTGATCGGTATCTGTTTTTACAACAATCAGATATGCTCCCTGAATCAGATTCTGAGTATTCATTTTTATTACCTTATTCTTTGTTTTTAGTGATTGTAGCTGTCTGCCACCCATATCATACAAAGTTATATCCGCTTCCTCAAATTCAAAACCTATTTCCACATAACAGTAATCACTCACCGGATTCGGGTAAATCTTCATATCCTGTTTTTCAATCAACTGATCAATCTGTTGGTCTCCAAGCTTTACAATCTTCCAGTTTTCTTTTCCCAATTCTTCAGCACTTGTTCCTGCCAATATAATAGAACCATCCTTATTCATTTTCAGGTCAGAAAGTCTTTCCTCTTTCTTTTTTGATTCTCCTTTTACGTGTTTTCTCCATTGCTCGTTTCCATTATTGTCAATATACAGCATCCAGAATGTTTCATCATCAGCTTCAATTCTTCCTTCAGCCTGAGTATAACCTCCAAACAAAACTCCTTTAGAGTTTTTTCCATCTCTTGTGTTAATTACATTCATTCCCATCAGAATATCACGGTTTTTTAAGTTGTACGATTTCTGCCACTGTTCTTCACCTTTTGTGTTTAATGAGATTAACCAGATATCTGTTCCTTCTTCAATTCCTACGGTCTTATTTCCTGATTTCTCAGATCTCGATTCTCCTCCGATAATATACCCGGAAGCAGTAAAGACCATTGTTCTCACATGATCATCACCCTTACCGCCGAAGTTTTTATCCCATTCTACTTTCCCATCCTTGCTCAGTTTTACGATCCAGTAATCGCCTTCTCCAAAGTTTTCTGTCTTTTTCGAAACAAATTGGGCTGATATAGAATTGTCCATATTCTCGCTTTTTACCGTATTATTTCCTGTGGAAATGCTGCTTCTGGAGTAAATACCTAATAAAGCACCTCCATCAGCAGTCGGAATCATCTTTTCTACTTCATCCAAACCTCTTCCGCCTAAAACTAATTCTGAAAGTATTTTTCCGTCCTTATCAAGTCTAGTTACTAACACATCTTTTGAACCAAAACCATTGGAAGCATTTTGAACATTTCCTGCGACCATAAAACCAAAATCAGCAGTCTGAATAACAGATCTTGCTTCATCATCTTGTGATGTTCCTAAAGTTTTTTGCCACAGTTCATCTCCGAATTCATTGATTCTGATGAGCCAGATATCAGACCCTCCTTTTGAAGCATCTTTTTTATCTAAACCTTTTCCCGAATAAGAAGTTCCAGCTAAAAGAAATCCTCCTTCTTGTGTAGCTACTGTTGCTGATAAAAAGTCATGATTTTGTCCAGAGAAATATTTTTCCCAGACTTCTTCGCCTTGCTGACTGAGTTTGACAAGATGAAAATCGTAGCCGTTGTTTTGTTTGTTTTCGGAAGTGATTTTTTTTGATTGAATCGAGCTTCCTGTTATAAGGTATTGCTGATCGACTGTTGTGGTGACTTGTGAAAGAAAATCCTGTGTAGAGGACTTAATATCTTTCTGCCATATCACCTCCTGCGAAAATACAATTGCACTACTTAGCAATAATGCACTCATGTAGAGTTTTTTCATGATTTAGTTTAATTTAACACCGTGCGAATTTAACTTTTTTTAACGTAATATATCACTTGGTGTATGAAAATTATTATGAGAATTATCATATCATTGTGACAAAAGTAATTCGCACAAACGACAAAACTTGACGTGTTGTAAAAAGTTATATCTAAATTTTTAAAATTTTTGTGATTAAGCTTCACCTTTTTACAAAAGTTATGCGCTATAATAAAAAAGAACGTCTTAAAACGCTCTCATAATCATTATATTTTAATAGCTAATCATCTCCTTCCTAATCCACTCCACATCTTCACTACCCTTTAGAAAATAGTCCCACCACGCTATTACTCTTCGATTCAGATCAAAAGTCTCAGGTGTCATAAAACCTAAACTATGCGACTGGTCCCTATAATGCAACGCAACAACTGGCTTTCTATTCCTCAACAAACCTACATAAAAGGCTTCAGTCTGCTCAGGAACAACATTCGTATCTTTGCAACCAGCCCACAAAAGCACCGGAGCATTAACGTTCTGAACATAATTGACCGGATTGTTCCGATCATACAGTTCCCGGTTTTCCGAATACGGAACATTCATCTCAAACTGACCGTGTTCATATCTTGCATAATCAGGAACCTCAAACAGCGTGTTGTATGAAAAATATGCCTGTACCGTATTTGCTACGGAGGAGCCCGAAATGTACGCTGCAAATCTTTTCGATTGCGTTGCTATAAAATTCGTTTCGTATCCTCCCATTGAATGCCCCATTAGACCTACCTTTGAAAAGTCAATTGATGAGTGACCCTCCAACGCATCCAATGCTTTATTCACACAATCCAGAGATGAAACACCTGTTCCCCGATGGTCAAATACGATATCAGGCTGAAAGACAAAATATCCCTTCTCAATCAACAGTCTTTTACTGAATCCATCCTGCGCTACATCGGCGGATATGTAGTGAGATGAAGCTGACGACTGCAGCTGATAAACCCGTACAACCATAGGATACTCCCTGCTTGGGTCATAATCTACAGGATAAGTCAAAATGCCCTTCAACGGCACACCCGAAGAATTACGATAATGCACCACTTCCACTTTCAGCTTTGCAGCAACACTATCCTGAGGATTGGTTTGATAAATCAACTTTCTATTTTTGGTAAAACCCGATATGGAATACAAGCCATCGGGAAGGTTAAAATTTTCCTCTATGCTAAACCCCGATTTATTTTTACCTTTTCTACCAAAAATAACTTTTCTAACTCGTCTATCTGTTTCAGGAATAAGAACCACTGCTTTATCCCCATTCCACTCTAAAACCGATGTAACACTTTGCACCGAATTGTAAAGCTGTAGTCTTAAAGGCTTTGCGGTGTCTACCGTAACCGTATTGAACTTGGTTTCCAAATGAGTAAAACCCATGACAACTTGCTTATCCATCACTACCACTTCAGCATCTTTTGAAATATCCAAAGACTTCAAAACACCAGTCTTCAGATCAAAACAATAAAGATCAGTCTTCCCACTAAAAAACAGTTGTCGTCCATCCAAACTAAAAACAGGATTCCGAAGATCAGCGCCTTTGATACCAGTCATCTTCTGATCTTGAAGATCAAACAATTTCCAGATTTTCTTCTTTCTGTCAAACGACATTGCATACCTTCCATCCGCAGAACCGAATATTTCGGCTGCCTGTGGATAAATCAAGGTATAGGTTTTCAACTGGGTATCATAGAGAAACATATCATACCGGGGATTAGCGTGAACATAATCAAATGCTTCCTTATTGCTAAACGCCCATAAATAACGGCTGTTATTTAGCGGCGTAAAAACTTCAAACCTGTCCATAGGAAGTTCTGTGATCTTTTTAAAACTGTCCGTCAGATACCAAAACCGATACTTAGTCTTTCCATTCTTGGTAAACCGAAGTTCCTTAGCCGTTCCATACCAAAGTTTAACAATAGGAGTTTCAGGAACAGGAATCTGAGTTTCTGCAGTGACTAAAAAAGATTTTCCATTTTCAACCTCCGTTACCTTAACCACCCTCTCAGGAATGTTCTGAAGCTCCTGAGGAGAAGTCAACATCCCCGTAAGGCAATCAAGAATCTTTATTGATCTTGTATCAGATTTCACCTCCGTTTCTCTTATACTCAAATACCTACCCAAAGGCATCAGTTCAATTTTGTCAATGCTCAGACCACTGGTATATATAATATCTCCCTTTTGCCCATCCCAAACCACAATCGAAGATCTTCCATCTGATGAGCTCCTCACCAATACCATTTTATGCTCATCACCCACTACTTTATCAACAGCATCAGCACGATACAAAACATCTCCTTCCAAATCATATACAGTCAACATTTTTTTACGGTCTACAACATAATACTGTCCTTTGCCTTTGATCACACCTGCATTTCTTACAGAACTGTAATCCAATCTCTTTCCGGTTTTCACATTGACAAGCCTTGCTTTACCGACACCGGAAGCAAATAAATGGGTATTCGTCACAAATGACCTTGAAATCGTATATCCTACAAGAGTATCAACGGGATTTTTCCTATTGTGCGAAAACACAAGCACCGTATCAACATTTCCCATGTATGATTTGGTCACCGCAGCATAGGATGCATCATCGTTTGTAGTAAGGAGATGTAAAGACGAAAACTGCGAGACCCATTTTTTCAACCCCTCATCTGTCATATCCTGAGCATTGACCGAGAACAAACCCCAAAACAACAAAACTCCAATAAGCAAAACCCGTCCACACTTCCCTTTCATCAGTATCCCGTATTTTGAGGATTCAGCTTCGAATTCAGCAGCAGTTCCTTCTGAGGAATCGGCCACAGCTTATGAAACTCTTTCCAGTTAGGCTTAGTAGAAACTAGCTGGTTGAGCTGCTCATTCCTCTTCAAATCTAGAAAACGGTGTCCCATCTCAGTAAAGAACTCCCTCCTGTTCTCATTCAGTATTTCGGTCAACAGTACATCCTTGGTAATTGCGGCACTCAAAACCGGAAGCCCAGCACGCTGTCTTGTCTTGTTCACAAAAGGAACAGCATCCGCAATGTTGTTCTGCTGTGTCAATGATTCAGCAAGAAGAAGATATACTTCCTCCAATCTGAACACTACAGAATATTCCAAAGTATTCGCTGAACGAAGCTTATATTTTTCAGCCCTGTACCAGGTATTCCCGCCAACCGTCACAGCAGCCATCCAATTCAGTTTACGCAGGTCACCCGCAGGAAAACTTCCAATCAAAGAAGGCGTCAGCGAAAAAGCAGTCGGTGCTGCATTCACAAAATAATAGATCGAAGCTTCCTTCGTGGCATCCCCTGAGTTTTTCGGCTTCAACTGCCAAAGAATATGGGTGCCTGATTTATGGAATACCTTGGTGATATCATTCTGAAAAGTATACAGAGGACTCTGCAGAATATTCTTCAGCAACACTTCCGCATGCCCATACTTTTTACGGTGCATAAAAACCTTTGCCAATAACAGTTCCGCCGTTTTCTTATTTACAAAAATGCGCTCCGCATTTCTGTAGGTATCATTCAGCGCTAAAACAGCCTCCGACAAATCCATTTCCAAACGATCCAACACCTCATCGGAAGGTGTCTTGGAAATCGTCTGATTAAGCGAATAATTCGTGGTTACCGGATATGGGATATCCCCGAAGACCTGTTGCAAATAAAAGAAAAGTAACGAACGGATGGTTAAAGCTTCAGCCTTAATGCGAATCTTATCCTTTTCAGCAATTCCGGTTGAACGCTCAACCCCTTCCAAAATACTGTTCGCATAATAAATCTTCTGATACGCAGCCGTCCAGAATGAGTTTACAGGAATACTGGAATCAATCAGCGTATTGTTGTAAATCTCGGGAAAACCATTGTTGGTAGCGGTCGTATGATACGTTAAATCATCAGTATACATCCCCAAAAGCCTGCCCGACTGATCCCCGGACACCGGGGAATTGTCCCAAAGACCTGCATACAGCGCAGACAATGCCGCATTAGCAGTCTGCACATCATTAAACACATTCTCCGTACCGATCTGATTCTGGGGAAGGTCGGTCTCAATCATCTTCTCACAGGAAACACAGGTTGTCATCAGGCACAACGCTCCTGCCATGGTCAATATATAAATCAATAATTTCATTGAATTTCTTTTTTAAAGTTTAATAGGATTTTAAGATTACAGGGACAATGTTGCCCCAAATGAATATGTTCTTAAAGGCGGCAGAAAACCCACCGAACTAAACTCAGGATCCACCCCGAAATATTTCGTCCACGTGTAGAGGTTTTGTCCCTGAAAATAAAGTTTCACCTCCCTGAACAGTTTTCCCTCCAAAGGCATACGGTATGCCAGCTGAACATTTTTCAGGCGGATAAAAGAAGCATCAGACACCGTTGCATCACTTACCTGAAACAACTGATGAGAAGCAGTCGGTGCCACATGATACGGCATATAAAAACCATTGGGGTTCTGAGGCGACCAGACATCCAGCGCTTCTACAGGAAGATTATTCATCAGTCCGGGCGAAGCCATTAAACTATTGTAATTCCTGCTCTCCTGCTTCACAAACTGCAACAGCACAGACAGATTCCAGTTCCGATACTGAAAGTCATTCGTCATACCCCCATAAAACTTCTGTCCCAAATTCCTGATCACCTGACGGTCATCAGGTGAAGCAATCTTACCGTCACCATTAAAATCCGTAAACGCATACTGCCCGGTAGAAGGATTAATGCCATTCAGCTGATACAGCTTTATGATATTCACAGGCTGTCCAACAACATAGGTATTGGCATAAGAAGAACCTTCAAGCCCCGGAAAAGACAGAAGTTTGTTTCTCGGAAAACTTATATTGAATCCTGCATCCCACGAAAAAGAATCATCAGAACCCCTCACCAAATCACCCTTCACTTCAAATTCCCAACCCTTATTCTGAACCGTTGCCCCAAGGTTCGCCAATACCGAAGTAAAACCTGTTACTGCCGAAAGCTGATAACCCAACAATTGGCTTGAAGACCTGTTATCATAGTACGCAGCCGTCACATTCAACCTATTCCTGAACAACCCCAATTCCAGTGCAGTTTCAAACTTCAAGGTCTTCTCCCAGCTGAAATCAGGATTATAAAGCCTGGACGGAATCAATCCCACTACTCCATTATAAATTAGCGTTGAGGTCACATACGTGTTGAGGTATTGGTTCTCACCAATATTATCACTTCCCGACGAACCATAACTCCCCCGAAGCTTTCCGAAACTCAACCATAAACTCTCCTTCAAAAATTCCTCTTTCGAAAAAAGCCAGGCAGCACCCACAGCACCAAATGTTGCAAACTTATTGTTCGGTCCAAACCTGCTGCTTCCATCCCTTCGTCCTGTAAAGTTCACAATATACTTTCCGTCATACTGATAATTAACCCTTCCGAATAAAGCAGCATAGCGGTATTCAGTCTTCACATCATCGGAAACAACCTTGGTCTGCGCAGCACCAATATTATTGATAAATACATTGCTCTCAAAACCAAATCCCTGAATCGCCGAATTCGTATTCGTATCCCGCTGATACGTTCCACCAACCAGCAAATCCAAGGCATGATTCCCCATCTTAAACGAATAATTAACCTGTGGTTCAACCACCAATGAAAAACGGTTCTGATTACTCTTGGAAGCCGCAGACTGAGCCGACGTCATCCCCGATGACGGATTGTTAGCCGTATGAGGACGCAGCGACCACTCCTCAAACGTCTGATAGGTCAATCCTCCATTCAGCCTCAGCTTCAGATTCTTGACCACCTCATATTCCGTCGTAATATTATTCAGGAACTGAAGCTGGTTATTGGTATAAGTATTCCGGTAAGTAGCCAGAGGATTATTGAACGTATTATTCTCCCAATTCAGATTCCCAGAAGAATCAAACAATGACGGTGCATTCGGAGGAAGCAAATACGAAGTATTGGTAATATCCGAAGTCAGCACATTATTGTCCAATGCAGAAAAAAGGTTCGACATATTCAGGCTAAACTTCCTGTCCTGGGAACGGTGCGCTATATTAGTAGACACCGTATTCGTCCTATATTTAAAATCCTCACCAAATACTGTAGTCTGCTCATTATGCCCCAGGCTCAATAAAAACGAAGTCGTATCACTCCCACCGCTTAATGAAAGCTGTGAATTTGAAAGCGTGGCATAACTGCCAATCAATTCCTTTCTCCAATCCGTAAAACGATTCTGATCCCAAGTCCCATTCACATCATACGCATTGGCAGGATAAACAGAGATATTATCATTGGCAAAAGCCTGTTTACGCATCGCAATATACTGCTCCGTATTCATCATCTCCAATCCCGATACAGCATGACTCAAACCATATGAGGAATTCAATGTCAGCCTGAGATTCCCCTTCTTCGCTTTCTTTGTCGTAATAAGAACCACTCCATTCGCACCACGTGAACCATAAATAGCCGTAGCATCCGCATCTTTCAGAATCTCAAAACTCTCAATATCATTCGGATTAATACTGTTCAGAGGATTCACATTCGCCATAGCCAGTACCGTTCCGCCATACCTTGAATTCACGCCACCCCCTACAGGCACACCATCCACAATATACAACGGCTGATTACCATCAATCTCCGAATTAGACCGTGTTCGCAATGAATTCCTGCCCCTGATCTGAATATCAAATCCACCTCCCAGTGTACCCGAGTTCTGAGTGATCGAAACCCCACTCATTCTCCCCTGTGCTGAAGCAAGAACGTTGGTGACAGGCTGGTTCTCAATATCCTTTGCTGACACACGAGAAATACTCCCCGTCCTCTCCTTATCCCTTACCTTGTAATACCCTGCATTAAGAACGACCTCCTCTATTGCTTTCTCATTTTCATTCTTTCTCCCATTCCCATTCTCACTCCCAATTCCTTTATCATTCTCACTTTCATTCTCTTTACCTAATGAGACATCAACAACTACTCTATCTCCTAAAGAAACTGTTTGTTCAGGATAATCAGGATGCTTAAAGACAAGCACAGGATTCTCTCCTGATACCTGAACCCTATAAATACCAGAACTATTAGTAGTAGCAACCGTATCACTACCCTCCTGAAATATACTTACCCCTGAAATCGGTTTATTATTAGTATTATCTGTAACAGTGCCTGTGATCACACGCATCTGCCCTATTGCTACGCCGGAGGCTAGCAAGGTGAAGCCAAAAGCCAACTGGATATGACTCAGGCTGCAAAAGTTTTTTTTCATACTTTTGAAAAGATTTAATTCGTTAAATTTTAGGCTCTCTTCTGCACTGCGTAAATTCCACAATACTTATAGTGCTAAGAGGGCTTTCTTTTTTCTATGGCTAGTTATTCTTTATGCTCTACTTTCTGTTTCTTAAAAATTCAGTTTTATTTTTAGCATAGACATAGTTTACTGCGATGATGCTTGGGAGGAAGTCTCATTAAAGACATAGCAAAACCTCCTGCCCCAGCACATCTTAAAAAAATTAATATGAATGAAATTTGTGTCCCGTGTAAGCTTAAAAGCCGCAATGAGTTGTACACCCCATTGTATCATACAGTCTGTTATTATTTTTTTAGAAAGCAGCTTAGGGTGTAGAGATGATATCGGACAACATTGGAAAAAAACAGCGTGGAACTCTACTTACTGTATCAGGGGTACTGGTATACCTTGCTCACAGATAAGAGAGCCCACGCCTAAGACGTGAGCTTTCTACTTATCCCCTCGTGAGCATTAAATTACCAGTTTTCTGATACGAGATTCTAAGCGAATAGCTTCTATAATTCTTTGAAGTATCGCAAAATTACATTTCTATAACTTATTTTACAAATATAATAAAAATTTTGATTTGTGACATATTTGTCAATGATAATTTTGACAAATATGTCACTTTTATTCAATGAAATATATTGATGATAAATATTTTATTGCAATCGCTGATTACATAAAACTAGTAATTGAGGAGAAAGATATTGATATCGCTGATTTAGCCGCCGCCGCAAATGTTGATCGCAAACAAATCTATAGACTAATAAACAAGGAAAATATTCCTAAACTCTCAACATTGGTAAGAATATCTTTAGCTGCCGGCATTGAACCACAAATTCTTTTCGCTCTAAAATTTGATTTTGCCATTTATATGAAGGAAAATAATATTCTTAAAGCAGAGCCTAGAAAGACAAAAAAATCCTGACGAGAGTTGGGATTTTTTTTGTTTTACGGAAAACAGTAATTATTTTATTTACAAACTTTTTACCTTTACTTTTATTAACCATCAAATTATTTATTATGAGCGATGATTTAAGTAAAAGAAGACCCCAAGACGCAAATAAGGTCAATGTGAACGAAAGCTGGGAACTAGACTATTGGTCTAAAGAACTTGGCGTTACGAAAGAACGTTTGAAAGAAGCTGTAAAGGCTGTCGGAACTTCTGCTGCTGCAGTCCAGAAGTATCTTGGAAAATAATGTCGGTTTTCACTATGAAAACTTTTATTTCAGTAACAAATCCTGACAATAGTTGGGATTTGTTATTTATTAGTGTCATTCTTTTAAGTAAAAGTTAATTTATGTATATTTGATATGATAGCCTAAAACGACATCCTGTTCAGGTTCAGTTTCTTTTCAAAATTGTCATTTTTTCCAAGAAAATAACAAAAGTTAAATTTTAAATTATCATTATGATAAAAACCATATTTATTCCTGCCTATTTCAAACCAATTATACAAGATATTTTTGAAAATATTCCGACCGGAGAAATAAAAAAGAATTGGTTGGGTAGTGAAAAACCAGTTACTAAAAGAGTAGCATCTCAAAAGATTACAGGATGGTCTGATTCAGAAATTGATGGTGAAAGATTGTCTAATGATATTAACAACGAAATCGAGAAGTGGTCTTCTCAAAATGTAAGAGTAATTTCTATTTCCCCTATTACTTCAGGACGTTATAATTATCAGTTTAGTTCTCAAGGTATATCAAGTTCACCAAGATTATTATCAGACACAGAAAAAGTAAGTGGTGGTGGAAGCTATGGGTTTGGATACGGGTATAGTTATACAGAAGGTGTTTTAATTTGTATTGAAATTTTATAAAGATTCTCTAAAAACTGCTTGGAAATTATCGAGGGATTTATTAATGAATTTTTTCAATAAGCTGGTCTACCATTTATAAGTTTATAGAAAATTCAAAGCAAACCTAATAGCACTACACATTACAAACTTGAAAATCCTGACATTGTTGGGATTTTTACTTTTGTAAAATTTGTTTATCAATATTCTTCAGGGAAATTCAGTAAAAATACTGAATACTCATCTAGATTTCTTTTTTATTTTTATTGATTAAAAACTAACAGCCTCAAAATTTTATGCAAAATTTAACACGAGAAAACTACAGCGAAATGCTGTACGACTTTGTCAATAAATACAACTTGAACAAGAAAAAAGTTTCCAAAGTTATTGGTTGCTCTTTGGCTACAATGGAACGTCTTTTAAACGGTAACAGTCTTCCAAGTGATGAAATGTTAAAACAGACTGGAATACTTATGACTGTAGGCATTGAAAAATATAGTAAGATGACTAAAACGGAAAGGGAAAAAATTTCAGAAGTTTTAGGAACTCTTTCCGGTGGAGGTCTAGGATTTGCAACTTTAACCGCCATTGTTGGCGAGTTAGGGTTTGTGGGACTTTCAGGAGCTGGAATTATGTCTGGTTTAGCTGTTTTAGGCAGTGCAGTAGGTGCAGGTGCAGCAGCTGGAATTGTTGTTGCGGCGGCTGTTCCCATAGCGGCAGGTGCAGCTGGCTATGGGATTGTAAAAGCCGTAAAAGCAATAACGAAGAACTATAAAAACAAAAGTACTTTCATTGACAATAAATGGGAAATTGTACAAGCCGTTTGTATCTCACAGTAAACACAAAGAGAATTACTTTATAAATTAATTTACCGAATTACAAAAACTTACCTTTAGAATTAAAGGAGAAAAACAACAAAAAAACAATTTTTACGGATTTCAGTAAAAACGATCTTCCAATTCTTTTTAAATTGCTTATTTAAACCAGTTAACTAATAATGATAAACACAGAAACAACAAATAGAGAGGAAATAATTCAACAAACAATAAGAGATGATGAGCGTTCGGATCTAAAACAACATGCAGATAAAATGTTACGGGATTTTGAAAAATTTAATGACTTTTCATCTAATCGTGCGATTTGGGAACTAATTCAAAATGCTTGTGATCTTAGCTCAAAATGCGAAATTATTATAGACTACAGTAATAATCAAATATCATTTTCTCACAACGGAAAGCCATTTAACACAAAATCACTTATTTCTTTAATTAAACAAGTTAGCGGAAAATATGGTGAGCAACAAGATATTAAAGAGGTAGGGAAATATGGAACCGGATTTTTGACAACCCATACTTTTGGTAGAAAATTTTTTGTTGATTCAGTGTTAGATACAGGCGAATTCTACTTACCAATTAATAAATTTGAAATAGATCGAACTCCCAAAACATGGGAACTATTGAGTGATAATATATCCGAGCAAAAGAAAAAAGTATATGACATATTAAAAAATGAGAGTGCAATAAATATTGACAGATTTTTAACATCTTTTACATACCTACCCCAAACTGCTAAAGAACTTGATTATATAAAAAAATCAAAAACAGATTTGGATGAATACATTCCATTTGTATTTACTATTAATGATAGGCTCGATAAAATAACGGTAATCAGCCAAGATCAGAATGTGTGTACCTACTCTTTCGAAAAAAAGAATAAAGTAGAAACTAGTGAAGATATTTGCTTATACAAAACAGTTGTTCTTAAAAATAATGAGGAAATTTTTATTTATAGTATCATTGACGAACAAGAAGAAATAGAAATCATTCTACCCATTAACAAGAATCACAAGGTTTTTGAATTTAATGAGCGTATAGCAAGGTTGTTTTTATATTACCCATTAATTGGCTCTGAAGATTTTGGAATAAATTTTATTATAAATTGTAAAAATTTTCTACCTACTGAACCTAGGGATGGAATACATTTAAATAGCGATAAGGATCAAGTTAAAGACCAAGAGGAAAAAAATAAAGACATTATTGAAAAATGTACTACGTTAATATTTGATTTTTTAAATAGCAATGTAATAGAGGTAGACAATCCTCTTTTATATTCTGCAATTAACTTTAAAACAAATTCGGACGATTTTCTTTTAAACGAATATTTTCAAAAACTGCAAACAACATGGAATGGCAAGTTCAAATCTCTTCCTTTTGTAAATACCTTATCTGGTTACAAAACAGTACAAGAGACTGTCTTTTTATCACAAGACTTTTTGGATACTAATTCTGAAATCTTTGATTGCTGCTTTGAATTGCTTTCAAAATTTTACAATTTAATTCCACAAAAAGAAAGTATTATCAAATGGAGTAAAAATGTCATCAATTGGAATGATGATCAGATTAAACTTATAACGCACCAAGATTTATTGGAAAAAATAAGAGTCTGCAAACTTGATGATTTTAATGCAAAAACTTTAAATCAATATTACTCTTTTTTAATAGATAAAGGATTTTCAGCTTACTTTAGCTCATTAGAATTAATACCAAATATTGATGGTAAATTTCATAAACTAGGTATTTTACTATTAGCTAAAGATTTAGATAGCAATTTAATTACATTGGGTAAAACATTAATACCTGATTCTATAAACAAACTTATTCATAAGGAATTTTTGTTCAATTTCAATTTGGAAGAATTCAATCGCAGAAATTTTTCAAATGATATAAAAATTTCATTGGATCAAAAAGATTTATCCAATTTTATTTATTTCTCTAATAATCTCAGTTTGGAACATTATCATTCAGATTTAGTTGAATCAGCCAATAAAATTGACAACGATTATTTTATTTCTTTACTAAGATATTGTATGATAGTAAATAATAAAGAATCTTTAAGTAAGCCTAATCAATTAATCAAAAAAATATGTCAGTATTATGGCTTAGAAGATGAATTATCTGAACTTAAACTCTTAAGTGAGGAAAGTGAAAATATTGAATATAGGTCAACTCGTAAAAATCTAATAAAAATATTCTTTAATCTCGTAGCATTACATAATAATGAATGGGTTCAAAAAAATCAAAAATTATTATTTGACTTTTGCTCGTTAAATGATGATAGTTATAAAGAAATATATAAGGAAAGCAAAATTTATCCTAATCAATTGTTTGAACTCCATTTGTTAGAAAATTTAAAAAGAGATTTGGGTGTCAAAGAAATCATCAAAAAGATTTATTTAGATACAACAGGAAAAGACATTAATGAAATTTTAGTTATATCCGACTTTAATGATTTTCTTCCGGAAGCTAATTATATTGACAATAGAGATTTAACCACGGTAATAGAGAATATAATATTCCAAGAGAATGTTTTTAATATTGATTCTCATACTCATAAAGATATAATCTTAAAGATTATTCCAAAACTGACCGATAAAGAATATCAAAACCTTTTTCCGCAATTAGATGATAAAAAAGCAAATATCATGATTTCTGTTGTAACAAAAGAAGAGACTAAGGATGATATTTTTGCTATTGTTACTTTAGATAGTGAGAAACTGAAAAAAATTGGAAAATTAATTCAACAGGAAAATTTTGAAGAACTTATCAATAAAGCGGAAAATATAATTATTGACGAACAACAGTCTCAATCGAATTTTGCACATAAATATAAGATTGGAACTTATATTGAAAACCAAATAAGAGCCAAACTGGATCAACAACTAAACTATAAAATCTTAGTTGACAACCTTGAGTCCAAAAACGAACAAGGAGGTCAGGATATTGTTATTAGATTAAACGGTGAGCCAATCTATTATATTGAAGTTAAATCGAGATGGGACAAAAGAAATTCTGTAACTATGAGCAAACTTCAATTAGAACGTGCAGCATTAAATTGGGAAAAATATTGTTTATGCTCAGTAGATGTAACATATTATGAAGGTAAAAATAATAAATACAATCTTCCAATTGAAGATATTTTACCGTTAGTAAAAATTATTGATAATATCGGAACTAATGTAAAACCACTTGTTGAAAATAACATTATAGCAGAAGAAAGAATAGAAGACCAAGTACATTTAACTGATTATCGAGGTGTTATCCCTCAAAATATTATTGAAAAAGGACATAGTTTTGAAACATTAGTATTAAATCTGATTACTCACATAAAAACTGCTGAATTTAATGTTGATAGTATATAATGAAAAACTAATACACGAAAATAAGTATATTTGATACTATCAGATTTATTAAAATGCTAATAAATAAAGATTATATATACTTAGATAATGCTGCTACTACAAGAATAGATGATAATGTTCTCAAAGAAATGATTCCGTTCATGTCCGAGTTTTATGCTAATTCTTCCAGTTCTCATTTAATGGGAAAAAAAGTTAAAAATGAAATAGTGAACGCTAGAGAGCTGGTTGCTAATTTATTAAATGCAGATGCTAGCGAAATAGTTTTTACTTCTGGTGCTACCGAGTCGATTAATGCAGTACTGAAAGGGATTGTGGCAAATTCAGATAAAACCACAAAGCCACAAATTATTACGGTAGCCACAGAACATTCAGCCATTCTCAACACCTGTAAATATCTTGAAGAAATAGGTTTCGAAGTGATTTATCTCCCTGTTTTACAATCAGGAATTCTTGACATAGCTAATTTAAAAAATGTGATTTCTGAAAGAACCCTTGTACTTTCAGTTATGCTAGCTAATAACGAAACTGGAGTAATTCAAAATATAAAGGAAATCACAAAAATCGCTCATCAGTTTGAAGCTCTTATGATGACAGATGCTACACAAGCAGTAGGTAAGATTCCCGTTGATGTTAAAGATCTTGATATCGATTTTTTAATATTTTCGGGACATAAATTTCATGCTCCAAAAGGAATTGGAGGATTTTACTACAAGCAAGAAAACAAATTCGTACCATTAATTCATGGCGGTGGGCAAGAGAACAATAGACGCAGTGGTACATCAAATACTTCTGGAATTGTTGGAATTGGTAAATGTGCAGAAATTAGCCTTAATCAATTGGATCAGGACATTGAATATATTAAAAAACTTCGTGATCGATTGGAGCAAGAACTTTTATTAATTGAAGGAACTTTTGTGAATGGGCATTCAGCAGAAAGATTACATAATATAACGAATATATGCTTTCCGAACATAGAGGCAGATTTTCTAATCGGTATGTTGAGAAATATTTGTGTTTCAAATGGCTCAGCTTGTCACTCTGAACTGATAGAGCCATCTCATGTTTTAATAGAAATGGGGCTAAGTAGTGAAGATGCATTTTCAAGTATCCGCTTTAGCCTTAGTAAGTATAATACTCAAGAAAAAATTGATTACACCATTAGTAAGGTCAAAGAAATTGTAAATAATTTTCAAACATAATACTATCAAAAAAACTCTAACTAAAACACCATGAAAGAATTATTTGAACAATTATATTTTAGTGCTACAGAACAAGATGTTGAAAAAACGATACAAGAATCTAAGGATATTTTTAAAAAAGAGAATTGGGTTCCAATTGGTGGAAATGATTCGAATTTTAGCATCATTGAAAACCAGCAGTCCAACCCTATCGCGGCTCTAGTAGAGAAGGTTACAAATTCAATTGATGCAACTCTGATGAAAAAGTGCATTGAGTTGGGAATCGATCCTAAAAGTGTAGACGCACCTAAATCGATGGATGAAGCTTTAGAAAAATTCTTTCCAGATAGTAAAAATTGGGATCTTAATACATTCAGAAGAAAACAAGCAGAAGATATACAAATCATTGCCGATGGTCCAACGAGACAAAGCTCAGTTATTATATATGATAATGGCGAAGGTCAACATCCTGAAGATTTTGAAAATACTTTTTTATCATTGATGAAAGGGAATAAAAATGAAATTCATTTTGTTCAGGGTAAATACAATATGGGAGGTAGTGGTGCTATTGTATTTTGTGGAACAAAAGGATATCAATTGATTGGATCTAAAAAATTTGATGGGACAGGCAAATTTGGATTTACTTTAGTTAGAGAGCACCCTCTTTCAGAAGCAGAATTAACCACTAAAAAAAATACTTGGTACGAATATCTGAAAATTGATGGAAAAATGCCCCAATTCGATGTTAGCGATATGGATTTAAAGCTTCTCAATAGAAACTTTACCACAGGTTCAATCATTAAGATGTATTCTTATCAAATGAAGGGCATTTCAGGTTTTGCGCAAGATTTGAATCAAAACCTAAATGAATTTTTATTTAAACCGGTTCTACCCATATTCACAATTGACACAAAAGAGCGTTATCCTAATAATAAAGTATTGCAAACTACCGTGTATGGACTTCAACGACGCCTAGAAGATGAAAAAGATTATGTAGAAGATTGGTTCTCAGAGGATTATGACGATATTGTTTTTGGAAAAATGAAAGTTACGTGCTATGTTTTTAAACCAAAACAGGAAGGAAAAACAGTCAAAGAAACAAAAGCAGATATTCAAAGACGTTATTTTAAAAATAATATGTCTGTCTTATTTTCAATGAATGGGCAAGTACACGGTCATTACACATCTGAATTTATTACCAGAAGTTTGAAATACAATTTACTTAAAGATTATTTATTGATTAATGTAGATTGTTCGAAAATGAAGTATGAGTTTAGAAAAGATCTTTTTATGGCTTCCCGTGATCGTCTAAAGAATGGAGCAAAAGCTGAAGAATTAAGAGATTACTTAAAAACAAAACTGACAAAATCCAAACTTGATGAAATAAATAAGCGTAGAAAGGATTCTATTGGACTAGAAAGTGAAGACACCTCTGAGTTAATAAAGAACTTTGCTAAAAACTTATCCAAAGATAGCGACCTGTTCAAATTGATACAAAACACACTTAAACTTGACGAAAAGACTAGAGACAAACCTGAAAAAACAGAATCTAATGGTAATAAACCTCAGGAAAAGCAACATAAACCATTTAAGCCTGAACGTTTTCCTAGCTTTTTCAAATTGCAAAGTAAGGCTAATAATCCCATCCCTGTACCTGTTGGAGGTGAGAAGACATTAAAATTTGAAACTGATGTCGAGGATCATTATTTTGACAGGACGGATGACCCTGGGGATTTACAAGTTAGTATCTTGAAAGTCAAACGTAACGAACCGAATGGTGGTAATCAGCAAGGAAACCAAAAAGAACCAGGAGAATTATTAAATATTATAAAATCGAGTCCTGATAAAGGAACTATTAAAATAACCTTTAATCCTGATATTGAACTCAGACAAGGTGACGAAATCGAAATTGAGGCTAATTTGAAAGGTGCAGGTTCTGAATCTTTTCAGGAGATTGTTTTTCTCAAAATTGTTGATCAGCAACAGAAAAAAGAAACAGCACCCAAGGAGGAAGAGGATTTTAGTAATATGGGACTGCCTGAACTAGTTAAAATTACAAAAGACCAATGGCAAGGTTTGGAGAGCCAAGGTATCGCTATGAATTATGAAACTGTGATGAATCCTGTGGCATCGGGAGATATTCTAGAAAAAATTTACGTTAACCTAGACAGTAACGTCTTTTTAAACTATCGTAAAAAATTAAAGAATGAGGAACAAATACTAGTTGCTCAGAAAAGATATATCGCATCTGTATATTTCCATTCGTTATTTCTATATATGATTACTAAAAAGAAAAATTACAAACTGTCTCAATCATTAGAAAATAATGACGAAGAAATAACTATTGATGAATACATACGTGATGTATTTGATAGCTATTACTCCGATTTTTTACTGAATTTTGGAATGGAGCAACTAATTGGAAGTTTGGAAGATTAAGTTATAGATATGGATCAACTATTATTTGTTTGGGTTGAAAAATTTAGAAACATTGAAAATGTTGGATTTAATTTTTCAAATCGATATGAAATTAATTATAAGAAAGGCGAAAATGAAATAATCGTAAATACAGTCGATGGAGAATCTGTTTTAAAAGAAGATGATGTTAAATTACTTTTTAATGATGAAAAACATTATTTGGAAGATTTTTTTCAAATCGAAAATAAAAATAATGTAACTATCTCACAAATATGTGCTTTAATAGGCAAAAATTCATCAGGAAAAAGTAATATAATCGATTTTATTTTGACTGCTATTAGTATAGGTAGCAGAAATAAGTTACAATCAAATTATATCCTAGTTTTTAAAAAAGATAACGAATTATGTTTTTTCGGCAAAACTAACAATAATAATTTGAATACTTCTACCCTAATTTGTTTGAACAAAAATGTACCCAAAATTGAACCTGATAAAAATTGGGTGTCAATGTTTTATTCCAATGTAGCAGATAATAAAGAGCATATCTTTAATGATAGTTCTGTCTACAACTATTCTTTTAATAAACTAAATGAACTACAATCAAACAAAATCGATTTTGTCAGTTCTATTTTCTTTGAAGATACTTGGAAGAGATTAAATACGAAAGACTCGCCTATAAAAAATGTCAGATTTGTTTTTAATCCTATTTCGTTTTTAAGAATCGAAAAAGCAAATGATCTAGATGAAAGGTTAGCCGGAATCTTAAAAAGATATCGTAAAGCTATATATGAAGAGTCTTCTTCAAATGCAAATCGTTTTTATTATGGTTTAGTAATTAATTTGCTATGTTTTTTATACGAAAGCAAACTTGACATAAGTCCAATATTGCAGGAAGTTAATTTAGTTGGAAGTGATGGATTTGCTGAAGCCATTAGAATTCTACATCCCAAAGTAGTTTTGTTCCTTGCAGGAATAAATGAGATGGATTCTGATACATTAAAAAAAGATGAATTTGATTCATATAAAAATTTAATTAATCAATTTTCTTTAAAAGATGAAGACGGGAAAGTTGTTGTGTACAATTTAGGTCAGATTGATAACTATAACAATTCCATACTTGTAGACTTTAATGATGATTTCAAGAAAATATTATTAGATAATCAAATCGCATTTAATAACTCAAGTTTGATTACGCATGATTGGTCACAACTAAGTTCTGGTTTGAAAGCTTACCTTAATTTGTTTTCTCAGTTATTTGATTTAAGTAGCAAAGTTACTAAACCTAACAATCAAAACATTCTAATATGTATTGACGAAGGTGATTTATACCTTCATCCAGAATGGCAAAAAAACTTTTTAAATGACTTGATCTGGTTTCTAGAGCAAATATTTACAAATATCAATATACAATTACTATTAACCTCACATTCACCATTTTTAATATCCGATTTACCAAAGGAGAATGTTATACTTTTGGACAAAGACTGTAAGCCTGATAGGCAGTTAAATCAAAGTTCATCTTTTGGTGCAAATATTCATCAACTGTATAATAAACAATTTTTCTTAATCAATGGTGCAATAGGAGAATTTGCTAGAATTAAAATATCAAATATTTTGTCAGAGTTAAAATACGTTAATAAAACAACTCTAGAAAAGTATGAAAAATTGATTTCAATGATCGGAGAGCCTGTATTAAGAATTAGACTGGAGGAAGAACTGCAAAAATATGTAAAGATGATAGGGAGAGAAGCTTTAATTGAATGGCATAAGTCACAAATTTTACAATTAAATAAGGAAATTGAATGATATACTTGGGAGAAATACCGAAAGAAATATTAGATAAACATTGGGAATATTTCGAAAACTCAATTGGATATAAAAAAATTGAGGAATATAAAAACCAGAATATTTTACCAAGCAAACAAAGAGCACTATTTCGAATTATTAGTAATCACGAATTACTGAAGAAAATAATTATTGGTAAACCTAGTGAAATAAGGGAATTAATTGACCAATATAATGAGGTAGTTATTAATAAAGGTATTATTATTTCTAATGAAGTCTTTTCTTTCTATAAGGATTTTATTGTTACTGGTGGATGGAATTCTATATGGTTGAAAATTAATAGAGAGGCATGGTTATCCCATAAAAAAAACATTAAAGCGAGAATGATTTATTTAGATAAAAGATTTTCTTCAATGGAAATGCTTTATGGACTAGGTAAAAATGATAGATTAAATATCGGTGTACTAAAGAGCAGATTTAACAATATTAATAATAATATATCTTCCAATTTAGAATCTTGGAATGATTTACTGAAATCTATTTTTGATTACTCTAAATTTATCGAAATAAACGATAATTGGAACGCATATAAATATACAACAGATTTAGGCATTACAGTTTGTCCATATTGTAACAGAAATTACATTCATACATTAGAAACAGACTCGGGTAGAACACGTGCAGAATTAGATCACTTTTATCCAAAATCTTTGTACCCCTTTCTTTCAATATCAATTTACAACTTAATTCCAAGTTGTCATATTTGTAATTCTAATTTAAAAGGTTCGAAGAATTTTTTTGAAGAACAACATATGCATCCTTTTGAAAATTTAAATCAAAGTAAAATTACATTTAAATTACACTATACAGACTTGAAAATAGAAACTGTCATTCCCAATACCAATCAATTTGAAATTGATTTTGATTTTAGTCCAAGCTTGAAAAATAGTGAAATGACAATGATTAATAATTCATTAAAAACTTTTAAAACTAAAGAATTGTACAATAATCATAAAGATATTGCGCAAGAGTTAATTTATAAGGCATATTATTATAATAGGACTAAAATAGAGGAATTGCAATCTATTTTAGGAGATAATTCGGGAATTGATGAGAATTTTATTGAAAGAATTGTATATGGCAATTATATTCATGAGAACAATTTTGGTAAGAGACCATTAGCAAAATTTACTGGTGAAATAATATCAAATTTAGAAAATTAGAGTTATTATCTACCTCATCTGGAAAATGTAGATATAAGGTAGCTTTGATATTTGACAATAAAAAATAGTCTTTTGAGAATTTAATACAATTTTACTTAAATTTATTTAAAAATATTATCATTAAAATATTAATATTTTAATGATAATATTAAACTTAATTCGATGGCGTCAAGTAAAATAATGTTTGAGCAGATAATAGAACTGTTAAAAGAATTGTGAAATATTTGTTCTGGCGGGATTTATTATTTTTTCATAAAAACCCTGTCCATAAGCCTTATGCTATTCTCTTGTTTTTAGGTCACCGAATAGGCCACTTTTACAAACAATGTAGAAAGCGTCGTTTTTACTGGTGCAGAGATATGGCTTTTTTAGTTTAATATAATTATTTTGAAAACTATCTACAGTATCCGAGCTTAATTTCCTTATTATCAATTATAATAATTTTTTATCCATTAAAAATAAATCCAAAAATGTGGCGGACGAATGTGCTTTGATTTTTTTAACATGAAAAATATTTTAGACAACCAATAATTCTACTGAAAAATAAGATTATTTATACCGTAAAGTTTACAGATAAAATTGCTCATCATTTAACTTTTCAATCTTAATCTGATCTTCAGTTTGTTTTAATTTCTCACTTGCCCAATTCTTAACTTCTTCAAAGTGATGATTCAGCAGTGACTCTAATAGCAATTTTTGTGTTTCGAAATACGGGACTCTTGATCCAGAAGTACCAAAGGTTCCCATATTGGACGAAAGTTGGCTAAGGAGTTTCTCATTATTTCCAAATTGATCAATAATTGATTGTGAAAAAGGATGCCATTTTACTGTATTATCGATATTTTGACCCAATGGCATTAAACTAGCAATTCTTTCAGATACTACTTGAGAATTTACTTTGCACCAATTTAGAACATAATTATAATATTTAGGATTTAAAAAATCTTTCTTCCTACTTCCTGTAAGGTACCCATTTTTTGTACCAATAAATTGTTGTAAATGAAAAAATGTCAAATAATCATTCTGTAATGCATTTCCTATATATTCCCAAACATCTGTAAAATATTTGTCTAATAATACATCTATAACACTATGAATGTATGAGTCAAACGAATAGTCAAAGTTTCTTTCGGAACAAAATTCTATTATCTGCTCGGTGATTACAACAGCAAATTCCTTGTCATAGCTGGAATTTAAAATTCTAATCGCTACTTGAGACCAGTGGTATTTTTCGAGACGACCATTTTCAATATTTCCGATTGTCATATTATCTTCAATCAGAAGATTTCTGAAGAAAGATTCGCACTTTTCCCATCTATCACCCACACCATAGCAGAACATAAATAAAATGTCTAAAGATGTCCACCTGCCTAATTTACCATATGTAATAATTTTACTGTTAAGTTCTAACATTTCATCAACACTTAGATTTTCAAGCGATCTTCCATATTGAAATGTCTGGAATTGATTTATTGAATATCCGTATTTATCAATCAAAATAAAGAGCCTATTTAGTTCTTCATAAGAAGGCTCAAGATATCGTGTAAGATTAAATACGTGATGTCTTAAATCATTATCTGAAATAAACTCTGCAATAATTTCATCTGACCAAGACCTATTCGAAGGTATTACAATAATACCCGCCAGTAAATCAATATTCTGATCTTTTACCGGGATCTTTTTTAATGTTCTAATTATTTCTTGCACTGTTTCAAATTTCACACTGGCGCCAAGAGCTTTGCCAAAATTATAAGCTTGTCTTTGCTCTCCCTGTAATAAGTCTTCTATATACAATGTCCAATTTAAATTTTGGCTAATAACTTTTTCTGCAAATTTTTCAACATTTATTTTTGGTTTATCTATATAATAATCTTCTTCATCTTTTTCATATGGCTCCCATTCAGGCTTCGTCACCCTCATAAATAATTCCGTTCGGAAGTCCTTTGGCGTTAGCTCATCTAATAATTCTTTAATTTGATCTTTTATATGATCCGAAAGATATTCTTCGTATGATAAGGTCATTTTTAAATTGTTGATAGCTTCAGTCCAAATATTTTTTCTTATCGGCAGAATTTTCCTAATAGAGTCAATTATAAGTTGTGAAGAATCAAATCTTGACAAACCTCTTATTGATTGAGCTAATATATTTTGTGCAGTAGCAGCAAACTGATTATTTGAAGTAGCAACGTCCGTTAGGATTACAACAATTTTTTTCCAGTAATCGAACACCTCTGATCCATCGGGATGGTAATCTTTTAGAGGAGAATTACTGCCTTGCTTCTCTGCGCCGCCCATTCTCATAAAATGATCAGTTTTTAAGCCTCTTCCTAATGCGTCGATTGCTATCCTGGCATAATCGTCGTCATTTTTTGAAAGACCCCATTTTATAATTTCAAGCCTTTTATCTAAATTGACCTCTGTGCCAGATAGATATATTTGAAAAAGTTGATTAAACTGATTTGTAGAATTATTTCCCCAAGTTTCATTTTCAGAAACTGCAAAAGAAAATAGAATTTTAGCAGCTATATTGAATGTTTCTTTTCTGAAGCATAATTTCTCTAAAGCTCCAACTAAATTTCTTCGACTCTTTTCAATAGTAAACAATTCTTCTTTACTCATTCTTCCAAAAGAGAATTGTAATGCTTCAGCAGTGACTTCCGGATTCACTTCAACTACGTTGCGGAAGAGTTGTGAACCCCATAAAGTATTAAGAACTTCCGCTGAACCAAAAGGGCCTCTGGCACCCCAAAGATCCTTAACTATTTCTTTAGCTTTGTCTAACTGATTTAAGTCTTTTAATCTATCAACAAATTTTTGCTCTAGTCCAACTGCCTGTAAATTTTGAACTATATCAACAACTCGATCAGCATCTGTGTACATCAACCATTCTGCAGCTAAATTGACTGCAAGAACAGTTGGTTTCACTATATAGAATATGCCTTTCTTTTCTATTATATCATCATTAATAAAATTACTGCAAATCTCATTAAATTTTGTCTGTGAAATGTCGCCATCATATATTTGAGTTCTAATAAAATTCATTTGCGCTTTTAGTGATTCTGCTAATTCAGTATTGATAACCGCTCTAAAGCTGTCGTCAAGAAAGCCAAATGATGAAAATACTGAACAGGCTCTCAAAACTTCATATGCGACGCTATCACCATCATTATGGTATAATAACTTTTCAATAAAATTTTTCAGGGGTATTGTAGTAAGGTCAAACATACCATCTTTCAAGACAATATCGCAGAATTTTATTGCCATTGCAGGATATCCTTCCGAGATTCCTACTATATGCCGTATATCAGTATCAATACGTTTATCTCCAATTTTATGTTCAACAATTTCTTGTACTATTTTTTTTTGTTTATCTCGCTCCAGTCTAATTTTTGAATCATCTATCGAAGCATTATCATCGAAACCGATTGTTATAATTCTTATATTTCCTTCATCCTTAACTAAGCTCGATAAAACGATATGCCTTTTGCTATCACAGTTGTCAATAACAATAATACCTTCCTTTGCATTTTGGTGAGAAATAATAAAATTTTTTAGACCGGTAATATCTTCACCTCCCTCCAAATCATAATATACAACCGAATTTTTCAGATCTGATTCTCTAAAAGCTTCCAGAACCAATCTGCTTTTACCCAGACCAGAATGTCCGCTTACGCGAATGCATTTCTTATCATTGATCTGCTTTATAAGATCAATATTGTTATTTGTATTTTCGTCAGTTTGAAATAAATTATCTTTTGCTTTAGAATGTTTCTCCCATCCTTCCCATATCCTAAAACCAAAAGGTCTAGTCATATTATTAAAACCCTGAACAAGAGTGACCGTGGATATAAAATTATTTACCCAATCTTTAATATCATTTGCATCATAAACGATTATTTGAAACGTTTGATATTTTTTTTCTCCAGCAACTTTAATTGCTTCTCGAAATTTAGCTATCCTATCCTCTTTTCCTTTGGTTACAATAGATTGATTTGTAAATAATATGTAGCATCCATTGTTTTTTACTAATTTTTCTATTTGACCTTTTAATTTCCTTGAAGTAGAATTTCCTTGTATTGGTTCTAATATTTCGTCCATACATTTGGAAGGAGGTAATTTTGTAGCTTTATTCTGAAATAGTGTGTGTCTGTTCTTCAAAAAATCTGTGAATTTCGGTTCTCCTGTCCATTTTGCAATCGCATCCTCTCCACCATCAGCCACTGTAATGTTAAATGGAACAAATGCTTCATAATCCGTTATATTAAACTTAATAAATTCCTGTTTAATCAAACTATGCAAAACCTCAGACAGTTGTATATCAGTAAGTTGATTAATCTCTTTAATTGTTATTTCATTTATCATCAAATTTAATTTTCATCATTTTATAAAAAAACTCGTAATGTCAGAAGTAATTCTAAACTATGTAAATTTAAGATTTTTACAAATATTTTCCTCCAGTTTCTTAGTAACGACTTCACAAAAAGCTTAATTAAAAAATAAAAAATCACGTATTAATCTGATTATAAGCTCGATAAGGATTAATTACAGTCTTTTTTATTATATTCATTCTAGGGAATAACACATTTTTTTAAAGAAACTCACTGATACTGAATAGAATTACTAATTGATTAAAGTCGAATAACAAAAAAACTGTTCTACGTAAATTGCTTAACATTCTAAAAATATAAGCTTCCATATTGTATAAAAAACCCGTAATTGTTTCTCTCTCATTACATCTCTTAAACTTTTAATCACAGCAGTAAATTAAATCTTAAAAGCTAATTCAAATAATGACTAGACATTATTAGCTGTAGGCAAAGAATTATAGCTCTTCAACAAATCAACTACAGCATTCCAGCAATGCAAAATCCAAAAGATAAATAGCATTCAATAGTAATTTTTTGTTACTTTGTAGTGTATGAAGAAAGAAGAAACTACAACTCTAAAAAAGCTTACTTTTTCTGGTCACGACACGTTTCACTGCAGGCAATTGTGGTTAAAAAAAGGTTATGATTTTATAAAAAACGGGAAAAAATTCGTTGATGACGATGCTGTGATTACATTGGGCGTTGGAAAAAATATGGTTTCAGCTATTCATTTTTGGATGAAAGCATTTGGCTTATTGGATAAAAATGGAAATACTACTGATTTTGCTAATTATATTTTTGACAGTGATAATGGCAAGGATCCTTACTTGGAGGACAATGCCACCTTGTGGCTTCTTCATTATCAACTAATTACACAAAACCTATCATCAACGTATAATTACATTTTCAATGACTTAAGAAAAGAAAGAATTGAATTCACAAAAGACAACTTCCTTTCATTTATAGAAAGAAAATCTTCAGAAGTTGGCTTTTCTCAATTCAACAAAAAAACCGTAAGTACGGATTTTGATGTTTTTCTCAAAACCTATAACAGAACTGATGAGCAGGTAAAGGATCGGGAAGATACTTTTTCAGGTCTATTAACTGATCTAAACTTATTACAAGAAGAAAAAAGGAAGCTAGACGACAAACGGACTGTTACATATTATTCACTTCCGAATACCAACAGAAGTGATATCCCGGAAGAAATAATCTTATACACTATTTTGGATGGTAAGGATTTTCAGAAATCTATCAGTTTCAATACTATCAGTCAAGATACTGATCAAGCAGGATTAGTATTTGCTATCGGTAAATCTGCTTTACTTGAAAAAATACAAGGCGTTATCGCAAATCCCAAGTACAAAAAATATGGTTTAATATTGAACGACCACGCAGGTATAAAGGAATTGCAATTTTCAACAAAACCTGAAAAGTTTGAGGTTTTAAACAATTATTATGGCAACTAAATTCACAACATCAATTAATATAATCCGTGATACAAATAGAGAGATAAATTATATCCCGACACCCAATGCTATACGTATTGCTGACCAAATAGGTAAAGATTACGAACAAGGATTAAGATCATTTAATATTATTGGCTCATATGGAACCGGAAAAAGTTCATTTCTATGGGCTTTTGAGCAGACCGTAAAGAAAAATCGAAATTACTTTGGATTAGATTTGATTAAAAATGCCAAGGTTAAGTTTATAAAAATTGTTGGTTCATTTCGTCCAATAAGAGAGGCTCTTATGGATGCTTTGGATATTGACGCAAAAATGAATTCTCCTGAGAATATATTTACCGAACTATTTAACATTTATCATGACTTGGGAAGCAGTCCCCTATTGGTTATAGAGATAGATGAATTTGGGAAATTTTTGGAATATGCATCGAAAAACAATCCGGAAAATGAACTATATTTTATACAACAGTTTACAGAATTCCTAAATAATCCGGATTTAAATATTCTGTTGCTCACAACTGTTCATCAAAATTTTGATGCCTATGCATTGGGGCTTTCTAAATTACAAAGACAGGAATGGGCAAAGGTGAAGGGAAGATTTAAAGAAATAACTTTCAACGAGCCTATAGAGCAGTTATTATATTTAGCTGCAGAACACCTTGAAGAAAAAGCATCAAGCAATTTTGAGAATGTAAAGATTGACAATATTTTAAAACTGCTGATAGATTCAAAGGTGTTTACCGTAAATGAAAATTACATTAAAAATATTGCTGAAAAAATTTTCCCACTCGAAATTTTTTCAGCCTTTCTAATTACAACATCCTTACAGAAATATGGTCAGAATGAGCGATCATTATTCTCTTTTCTGGAGTCAACGGATCACACTAGCTTATATCAGCATTACATACTAAATAAGGGACTGTACACAATAGCAGACGTATACGATTATCTTATTTATAATTTTTTTTCATTTATAAACTCAAGATATAATCCTGATTTCAGTGGTTGGAAAAATATCAAGTCAACATTGGAACGCGTAGAAAGTTCCTTTGATGAAAACATTGAGGATTATATAAAAGTAGTTAAGACAATAGGGCTTTTATCATTTAATGCAAAGGCGGGTGCTATCTTAGACTATAATTTTTTCAGTCAATATGCAGAACTTTGTTTATCTATTAAGGATGCAGGAAAGTTATTAGCAAATCTGGAAAAGAAGAAAATAGTTTTATACCGAAACTATAGCAACAGATATATACTTGCTGATGGTACAGATCTTGACATTGAAGGAGCTTTATTTGAAGCTGCAAAAAAGATAGAAGAAGAAGTTAAGGACGTAGTAACCTTGCTCAAGAAAAATTATCCCTTAAGTCCTATTCTTGCGAAAAGGGCTATGTTTGATACTGGTGCACCGAGATTATTTGAGTATGTCATTTCTTCGGAGGCTATTACTCAAAAACCCGTAGGAGAGATAGACGGATTTGTAAATCTGATATTTAACGACAGGAATATTCTCCCAGAAATAATCAGTACTTCTAAAGAATGTAAAGAAGCTATTCTTTACTGCTATTACAAAAATTCTGGAGATATACAGGAACTTCTTTTTGAAATCGAGAAGACACAAAGAGTAATTGAAGAAAATCAAGATGACAAAGTTGCTATCACTGAATTGCAAAACATTATAGTGCATCAAAGAAATTTATTGAATTACCGTATTATACATAGTCTATTCATTGCCAACACCCCGGTAATCTGGATATTTGATGGTAGAGAGCACATCCTTCCAACGCAAAAAGATTTCAATAAGTTTCTTTCTGAAATTTGTAAAACGGTTTATGACAAGACCCCATATTTTAACAATGAGCTTGTAAACAAGCATAAAATATCAACATCAATTCATACTGCGAAACGAAATTACTTTAAGGCTCTTGTTCAAAATTGGGATGTTCCACATCTTGGTTTTCCAGAAGATAAGTTTCCTCCTGAAAAAACTATTTATCTTTCACTACTGGAAAATAATGGTATCAGGCTATACGACAATTCTTTGTCATCCATTATAGAGCCACATAATGAAAATGGGTTCAAAAATTTGTGGGACGCTTCTGTAGATTTTATGAATAGTAGTAAAACATCAAAAAGAAGAATTACAGAACTAGCAGATCTATTAAATAATAAACCATTCAAGCTAAAACAAGGTCTTATCGACTTCTGGATACCAACATTCCTCTTTATAAAAAGAGATGAATATGCTTTATTTGGCAGTAACGGTTACATCCCCTATATTACTGAAGAAATTTTAGATTTAATTTCCAAAAGGCCTTTTGAGTTTGAAATTAAAGCATTTGCACTTGATGGTGTAAGGGTGGATATTTTTAATAGCTACAGAACCATCATAAATCTTCAATCAAAGACCAATATCAGCAATGAATCGTTTATAGAAACAATAAAACCATTTTTAATTTTTTACAAAAAACTGCCACTATATTCTAAAATTACCACCAGATTATCGAAAGAAGCCATTTCCATAAGAAAAGCGATTTCAGATTCTAAAGATCCGGAAGAAACTTTTTTTGAAGATTTTCCATCTTCACTGGGATATTCTATAAAGACTCTACAGAACGATAGAACTGCGCTTATACAATACGTTACAAAACTTCAGGACTCCATAAAAGAATTGCGAAATTGCTATGATGGATTAATAGACCGCTTCGAAACATTTTTGCAAGATAAGTATTTTAACAATGAGTTTTCATTTGAAGGCTATCAAGAGGCATTTCAAAAGAGATATAAAAAACTCCACAGACATTTGCTAGTTCATTCGCAAAAAACCTTTGTTATGAGACTAGATTCCAAAATTGACGTAAGGAATGCCTGGTTAAATGCATTAGCTCAGGTTCTAGTCGGGAAAACATTGGAAAATTTCAAGGATGAGGATGAATTGATATTGTATGATAAGTTTCAGGAGATGATTTTATCGTTGGACAGTTTGAATAAAATATCAGAGACCAAATTTGACGAAAGCAAAGAATATGTACTCGACATAAATATTAATTCTTTTCAGGATGGTCCTATGCAAAAGATAATTCGTTTGCCAAAAGAAAAGAATCACGAAGTAACGAATCTTGAAAAAAACATCAAGCAGCTATTATCAAAAGATCGACAAACTGATCTGGCAGCGTTGGCATCTGTTTTAAAACAATTATTAGAATGAAGAAGGTAAGACATTTATTGGGAATCTCAGGCGGTAAAGACAGTGCTGCACTTGCTATCTATATGCAGCAGAATTATCCAAATTTAGAAATTGAGTATTATACAACAGACACAGGGAAAGAACTGAAAGAAACGTATGACCTTATTGATAATCTGGAAAATTATTTAGGAAAAAAAATAAAACGCCTCAAGAGTTATGAAGGCAGCAACGAGGCACCTTTTGATCATAAATTAAAATCTCTGATGGGTTTCTTGCCTTCTGCACAAAACAGATGGTGTACGAAATATCTAAAATTAGATCCTTTTGAAAAATTTGTAGGCGATGATCTTGTTATTTCTTATGTCGGTATTCGTGGAGATGAAGACAGAGAAGGTTATATCTCAAGAAAATCAAATATCCAATCCATTTTTCCGTTCCGGAAAAATATCTGGAGTGAGGATGTGATGCAGAAATTTTTAAATAATTCTAATTTAGAAAATCTAATGAATTTCTATTCATCGCTTGATTTAGGTTCAAAAAAAGATAGAATATTAGAAATTGTAAAAACGCCAATTTCACTCGATTTTCAATTATCTCAAAAATTAAATATCCTATTAGACCTTGGGATTATAGCTTTTAATAATGCTGTTTTCAGTTTCCTGAAAACGACTTCTTATCCTTTAGCGGTTGAAGAAGAATTTCCCTTAATCGAAAATAAAGACATTCTTGTAAGAGATGATATTTTTAAGTTGTTACGAGAGAGCAATGTTGGCGTACCAGGCTATTATGAAAAAATTGACTTTGAAGTGAACGGTCAGATAGGGCAATATGCAAGGAGTCGCTCAGGGTGCTATTTTTGTTTCTATCAACAAAAAATAGAATGGATCTGGCTATATGAACAACATCCGGATAAGTTCCAACAGGCAATAGATTACGAGAAAGACGGGTACACTTGGATTCAGGATGAAACATTGTCTGATCTTATAAAACCCGCAAGGATTACACAAATTAAAGAAGAATATTTAAAGCGTTCAAAAAGAAATTCACAACCTCAATCTCCTTATCTTATTGATATACTAGAAGATGCCGAAGGAGAAGGCTGTGCAAGCTGTTTTATTTAAAATATATGAACAAAGAAGACTCAATATACTTTAACGTAGACGCCGGACTGATTGACCGTTTGGGAAGAGAGCTCGTAGGAAGAGCTGAAACTGCTGTTTCAGAACTTATTAAAAATGCTTATGACGCTGATGCTAAGATGGTCGAAGTTGATTTTATTGACACTCAGGAAAAAGGAGGAACATTGGTCATTCGTGATGACGGTGTCGGAATGACCTTGGATCAGTTACGAAATGGTTTTATGACTATTTCTTCGACAGACAAGATTCATAACCCCAAATCACTTCGATACAACAGAAGTAAAGCTGGTAAAAAAGGAATAGGACGTTTTGCAACTCAAAGGCTGGGTGAAAAATTAATAATAATTACGCAAACCCTCGAATCTGACGACGCTATAAAATTAACAGTCAATTGGGATGACTATAAAATAGACACCGCATTGACCAGTGTTGAAAACAAAATAGAATTCATTCCGAAAGCACGGAAAGAAGGAACAACACTTATTATAGAAAATTTAAGAGAATCGTGGTCCGAGGCAGATCTTCGCAGGGTTTACAGGTATGTTTCTGATTTGTTGCAACCCGATTATATCTCAGACAGAAGTAAAGAATTGGGCTTGGCAATAAACTCTGACGAATTCTTTAAAGTAGTTTTCAGACAAATTTCAGATAATCAGCCAAAAATAATAGCCGATACAAACAAAATGCTTCTCAGCAAGGCTCTAGCTGTAATAGAAGGCTATGTTGACAGTTCACAAGACGGATATTGTATGGTTACAAGCAATAGTTTGGACCTTAGTGATGATATTATCGCTATTTATAATTCGGAAAAAACACCAAAATTTCACAATCTTGGTGAGGTGCATTTTAAAGTATATTATTTTATCTATCAAAGAGAAAAATATTATGCTGATGGTATTTCGAAAACAGAATTATCAAATATTCAAAAAATAGCTAATGAACAAGGTGGAATAAGATTGTACCGAAATGGTTTCCGCGTCGTTCCTTATGGTGAATCTAATAATGACTGGTTACATATCGATAAGCGATACTATAATGAATCAGGAACCAATGCTCCTTTTGGTAATCGTAATGTTTTCGGCTTTGTAGAAATTATTGATTCTAACGGTAATCTTTTTGAAGAAACTGCAAGTCGTGAAGGTTTAATAGAAAACTATGCCTTTCGGGAACTTACTACATTTTTGCACAAAGCTCTGATGGCAGGAAGAGATAGAATTCGATATGCAGTAGAAAAGTTAAAAAAGGAGGTATATCAGAATAATCCTTCCTCTACAAATCAAAATGAACCTCCGAAGACAACTTTTGAGAAACTAGAAGATCTGTTTAAAAATGTTGACGACCTTGTTAACAATTCCTCTTCGGACAAAAGTGTGGCAACACAAAACTTAAAGCAGAGTACTCAAAAAATAGTTAAAGAGTTAAAAGGAGATTTCCAATCTATAATAGACGAGCTGGGGATGTTAAGAGTTTTGGCTGGTTTGGGATTGACAATTGGAGAGTTTACTCACGAAGTAGTCCAGTTCACTCCATCAATAATGGGTGATTTAAGTGTTTTAGGAAATCAGAATCTGAATGATAATGGAATTCAGTCATTGGAAAATCTTAAAAGAACCATACACCTATTCACATCTTACACCTCCTATTTTAATGC
Organism: Chryseobacterium formosense; assembly: GCF_900116415.1. Classification (GTDB taxonomy): domain Bacteria; phylum Bacteroidota; class Bacteroidia; order Flavobacteriales; family Weeksellaceae; genus Chryseobacterium; species Chryseobacterium formosense. The sequence goes on from NZ_FPAP01000001.1 coordinate 1,199,394, forward strand.
AACAGTGTCCGCTAATGTCAGTCGAGAGCTAAAGCCTCAGGATGTAGAAAAGGTAGTATCACAATTTAGAAAAGTCATTCAGGCAGATTTAGAAAAATTGAATATTGAATTGGAAATTGAAACATATGGTTACGATCTGGTTTCGCTACCAATGCATTCATCAGAATGGACGTCAATTTTATTCAATTTATATACTAATGCAAAAAAAGCCATTAGAAGAAAGTCGACTGATGGAAAATTAAAAATTGTAGTAGGAAAAGAAGGAAAATATGTATATTTAGAATTCGCTGACAATGGTGACGGAATCCCCGTAAATAACAAAGCCAGAATCTTTGATGCTTTTTTTACCACCTCCTCTCCTGTTGGGTTTGATGCTTCTGATGATGAAAAATTAACAGGTACGGGTCTTGGGCTAAAAATTGTTAAAGACATCATTCAGACGTACGGAGGTTCGATTGACATTATTGACCCAGAAACTGGATATGCAACATGCTTTAAAATTGAATTACCATTGGCAACTAATAAACAAAGAGAAGAATATGAACAATACGATGTATAAATATTTATATATTGACGATACCAGAGAGCGCCTGGAAGAAGGAATGATCAATGCATTGCAGGACAATAGCAATATAGAAATCACATTTCGAGGACCCTCTGACTGGGAAACTATTATAGAGTATTTAAAAACAGAACTACCTAAGCATAATGGAATCATATTAGACCTTAGATTAAATGATATAGCATACGCGAAAGGAAAATATGCGCAGTATAAAGGAAGCACGGTTGCGCAAGAATTAAGATCATTAACTAAAGAAGGACTTTTAAATGATTTTCCAATGATTTTGTTTTCCGGAACCGATAAGTTAGATCATTATCTTGATCCTACAAGCAAAGATCTTTTTGATAAAATCGTCGACAAAACTAAAATCGAACAACCTGGATACTTCAATTATGAAGATTTTAAGATAAAGCTTAAATGGTTAGCAGACGGATATAGTTTTTTAAATGATTTAAAAAATCGTTCTGTCGAGCATATTTTCAAGATGGATGATCTTACGTTTTTTGATCCAAGGTTTATAGATCATTTCAATTCTCTATTGACAAAACCAATACACATAGTTGCTCATTTTATTATAAAGGAAGTTATAGGGAAACCCTGCTTTCTAATAGATGAAAATTATCTTTCTGCTAGAATGGGAATAGATAAGCAATCGGAAGATTGGTCTGCATTTCTTGAAAAAATCTCAGGATGTAAATATACAGGTGCATTCTCAAACTATTTTGATCGCTGGTGGATGCCTGCAATAAATAAATTTTGGCAAACAGAAATTTCAACAGAACAAAGCTTAAGAACATTAGGAAGCCCGAAACGTATAGAGCTCTTGATAGAAAAAACTGGATTACAGAATTTAAATCCGCTTAGCAAGACTAAAAATGCAAAAAGTGAATCTTTCTGGGTCAGCTGTAAAGCTACTGGTATAAGCATTGATACGGTAGACGGATTCATATTAGCAGGACAGGAAAATCGTCACCCATGGCAGGAACCAGAATACATATCTTCAGATGAAGCACTACGACCTACAAAAGATTATTCTGTTTCCATTACTGAAAGACCAAGATTAGAGAAATTAAAAAATCTTTTAGAAAAAAATGAGCAGCGAATTAGAAAATAAAATCATTGGTTCTGATCTCTGTAAGTTAGCAGATCTTCTACAACAATATAATCTATGTAGTGATGTTTCTCCATTACAGAATGCAGGTATTCTGTGCCTTCATTCTGCAACAGAGCATTCTTGGGAGTACAGTATGGCAAAAATGGTTTTCAGAGCGGACGAAGTAGGCGGACGTATTCCTTTGGAGTCTGAAGATTTCTCAGTTTCATTAACAGTAGAAATCCAAGGCATAAGTTTAACAGATGAGCTAAAGGATCCTCTTACAAAATTATTTTTTGATATAGAGATTGAGGGAATTCACTCTTTAGATTGTAGAGATTTATATGCATCTTGGCACTTAGATAGGCATATAGGTAAATCCACTGATGCTAAAACTAAATATTCTCATCCGTTTTATCATTTTACGTTTGGGGGTGATAAGATGGAGTGCAAGGGAGATATGTTCGGTGGAACTCTAATACTACCATCACCGAGAATTGCATATCCCCCAATGGATGCAATTTTAGGAATTGATTTCATTCTGCAGAACTATCTACATAAAGATCAGTTGAATGCAATAATTCAGGATTCAGAATATACAGAAATAATCCGAAGGGCTCAGGAGCGTTTACTAAAACCCTATTTTTCATCTATAATGTCCTATTGGGATAAGGCGACCTATACACCAGTCGTCGACTTTAGTTGTAATAAATTATTTCCTTTATTTTATTAACATTGTAATACTACTATACATAATATAAATACTTTTTTAGTTTGGAGCTTGACAATTATCTCTGCTTATTTTATACGTTGCGCATAAATTGATGTATTCTTTCCATAAAAACAAAGATATCTTTGTCAGTGGTGTTCCTCCCCATAGATATACGTATGCTTCCTAATGCATCTTCATTGGACAAACCCATCGTAGAAAGAACGTGCGATGGCTGGACTAATCCTGCAGTACACGCTGAACCATTACTTACTGCAATATTTTTATTCATCCCGATGAACAATTCTGTGTCAAAATCAGGAATACAAACATTTACTGTATTGTATATCCTTTCGGCATTACCACAATTAATGTAGGCATTGTTAATTTTGAGAAGCTGACTTTCTACTGTATTTCTTAGTTGAGTTAATACGCTCTCATTTTCCTTCATTTCCATTTTAGCTATCTCAAAAGCCTTTTTCAATCCTGCAATTAAAGGTATATTATAAGTTCCGCCTCTCATTCCATTCTCTTGGCCACCACCGTGAATCAAAGGCTGTATTTTATTTTGTTTTGTAATAGAACTATTAATATACAGACCTCCAATACCTTTCGGAGCATACATCTTATGACCCGAAAAACAAAGAATATCAATATTTGACTCTTCAACATCTACCGCTAGTTTACCTACACCCTGCGTTGCATCACATACAAAATATACACCCGATTCCTTTGCAATTTTTCCTATTTCTTTTATCGGGTGTATAAGACCAGTTTCATTATTAACCCACATAAGGCAAATTAACAAAGTATCCTGTCTAATTGTAGATTTCAGCAATTCTAAATCTAAACTTCCATCCCTATTAACTGGCAAATAATCGATCTCATAGCCAATACTTTCTAAATATATACAAATTTCTAAAACAGCTTTGTGCTCTGTAGAACAGGTAATGATATGTTTTTTATTGTTTCCCGGATTAAGTGCCAATCCTTTTAATGCGAGGTTTAGACCTTCTGTAGCTCCAGAAGTAAAATAGATTTGCCTCTTTTCTGTTCCAAATGTCTCAGCAATCTCTAGACGTGCTTCATCCAATATAAATTTTGATTTTTTGCTGAAATCATAATTGCTTGAGGCATTTGCATAATATTCTTCGAAATATGGCAGCATTTCTTGGATAACCCGTTTATCAACGGGAGTCGTAGCATTATAATCTAGGTAAACTATTCCATCATCCATAAACTTATCTTAAAGGTTTAAAGGTATTAATATTAGAGGTAAATAAAAAATCTTGTTTTCAAAAGTCTACTTATTAACAGTATGTATTTTAAGTATAGTTAAAATATAGGATGAGAACCAAAAGCAATAAAAATAATAAATTCTGGAAGGATTGGAGACGATACAATTATTCATATTAAACGCTGATCGATGGTATCTGGTGGAGAACAACACTCGATTTCAGAAACACAAGCTATAAAAAACTCATTCTGATCAACTGGCAAATGCTAGTTGACAAAGACACTAACACGATAACCCAATTTTTACATCAGGGCGTTTATAACGAAGTTCGGGTGAACTCATTTAAATTCTTTGTATTAAGATTTTAATGAACAAACATCCAATCAACGACAGAATTTACTAATTCAATCTTTCTGTTTTTGAGAGAAAATACACCATTTTCGTATTCGCTTTGGTATTTATTTTCTAATATCTTCAATATTACCAAAGGAAATTCCCTGATCAACTTAATAGTTAATGATATATGGGCACAGACTGTTGTTTTCTTTATCATAATTTCAGGATTCATTAATATTTTTCATCCTTTTACCATCAAAAAGTAATAAGTGAAAAATAGATCATGAGGATCTCTTCTGAAATCTATAAAAATGAGGAGAAGAAAGAGTTTTTGGAGAAGAGAAAAAATAGGTGCAGATGATAAGATATGAAGAGAACTGAGTTTTATTTAGCTTAATTATTTTAATATCACAAATGAATGTTACGACAAAAGAAAAAAAATAAAAGGTCATCTCAAAAAAGTAAAACCCAATCAAAAAGATTTGTAGTTGTCAGACAAACATAAGTTTATAGGTAATATCGCGCCAGCCCCCACCAAAATGAAATTATACAGCACTCTTGCTTTGAGGATCTCTCCTGAGCTATTTGAGAATAAATCTATGAGGAAGAATGAAAACAATTAAAATTCAATTGGTACAGTCTTCAATTTTAAATTCCAGCAACCTTTTTTCAAAAACATATAAAAGCCAAGCCCGGCAATGTTTTTGAAATGGGGTTGCTCCATTTTCAGCAAAAATGCGTTTCCGGCCCCAGGGAGGAATTGCATTTTTGCTGCCCGATTTTCTCAGCCAGTTGATTTTAAAACCCAGACAAAGCAACCTGCAAGGTCAATCTTCCTTGCAGGTTACTTAAAATTTATATTTAAATTAACTTATTCCTTACCTCTAGAACTCCCTACAACATTTTCACGACTCTTCTATTTCTTCTTCGGATTCTTAAAAGAAAATACGATTCTCCCTATCGTCTTATCAAAAATCATATATCCTTGATAGGTCTTTCCTTTTCTGCTCTCCAATCCCTTGATATAAGCCACATCCCCTGCCTTCAACTTATCCATCTGCCATCTTCGAAGTTTCTTTCCCCTGAAAGCTAAAGGAACTTCCCTTTCAGAATGATGTCCTTCGCTAAAACCAGAACTTCTGAACTTATTCTCAAACAAAAACTCCACCCATTGCCTATCGGTATTAAATTGCACCATAGCAGAAAAAAGTTTCCCTTTCTTCGACAACATATTTTCAATACACAAAGATTTCCCATCACGAAGCACCTGTTTTTGTTCCAAATCCAATCTCACCCCGCAAAGCACATCAGGAATCCTCACAAATTCCACCCACAATGAGATCAGCTCATTGGTCAGCCTGTCCAAACTTATCAATGACGGAATTATTTCGCCTGTCACCGCATCAATAAGATCCACCACTCTGCCCATATTTCCGGAATTTAAAAGATTAATCCTATCCTCTTTTGTAAACTTGTGACCTTTAAACTTCTTTCTGAAATCCACTTTCTTACAAACCCGATGCACCTTAACGATCAATTCTCCATCATCATCGATCCGCAACTGCAACCGTGCATCAATCTGACTTACCGTTTCCCCATCTTTAAAAAGTACCGGGATCAACATTGGTGTCTTATATCCCTTTAACAAAGAATCCAACGCACCTATCTCTTCCAATTTTTCGCTGTCAAGACCCAATTCAGCGATCGTGTCCCACGGAACATCTTCGATCTGATAGCGGTATTGAGAACTACTATTACTAGTAACTGACCCGTTACTAAACCCCTTCTTCAAAACAGAAGGCTCATTTTCAATGGTTCTCTTATTTCTGATCGCATTGACCGCTTCAATAGACACTTCAACCGCTTTCAGATCTTGTCTCTCACCCTCAGATAAACAATCAATGTACTCTTGTAAATCTATAGCTGTATCGTGTGCCTCGAATTCCCTCACTTTAAAAAATGAATATTCAGAGGGATCTTTCAGCTGATGGTAAAAATCCGAATAGAAGTCCGTAAAAGAATACTCCGCCGAATCGATCCGCATGATTGTATCTACCTTATTACGGTCAGGCTGAAAGTCTATGAGATTTCCGTTGTGTTCGATGCCCTGTACAATTCCAACGGAATTGTTACTGTGACGAAGTACCAATAAAGTACTCACCTCTGAAATTGCCGTGTGATTTCCTATTTTGTTCATGATCTTGATTTTAAATATTATTTGATTCTATTATTTTTCGATTGCATATTATCTTACAACTCATATCATCCCATCATCCGCAAAAGAATAATGAGAATCCGAAGTCAGGATCACATGATCCAGCAACGACATACTCAATATCTTTGCAGCCTCTTTGATCTGTCCCGTCATCTTAATATCACAACTGGAAGGTTTTAAATTTCCTGAAGGATGATTATGGGAAACAATGATCCCTGAAGCATTACAAAGAAGAGCCGCCTGCATAATAATTCTCACATCTACCAAAGTGGAAGAAATACCGCATTCTGATATTTTCTTAATTCCTAAAACCTTGTTCGCCTGATTCAGATACAGCGCAAAAAACGATTCCCTGTAGTCCATTTCCTCCTCATCAAAATGCGCCCTGAAAACATCCACCGCATCTGCTGATGACGATATAGACCTTTCACAATTTCCCTTTCTTGAGTAGCTCAATTTAATTTCGTTCACAATATTGAATTTCATAATTTCCTGCTCCGAGTACGGCGGAGACCTGTTATTCCCGCACTTGCATTTAAAAAAAACCTGTAGATTCTGTAATTGCAGATTGAAGGAAATTTTGACCTTTTTCTATCCTTTATTTGAGCGTATCATCTGATGAAATGAATTATAATTGGATTTGACTAATTGATATTTTATAACATCTGACGAATTGTTTTATAAAAGAATCTGATCAAACGATTTGTAAGAATGTGATCAATTGATTTACACCAATGTCTTTCGAGATATTTTATACTAACATCTGATAAGATAATTTTTACCAAGAGAATAATAAGGATCAAAATTTCAATGAACTGCATTTGCATCTTGTGAGGTTTCTGACTTTTTCTATGCGGATTACCATTCAGGCAGGCACAAGGAAAACTGCAATCAATTCCTTGAAAACAATAAGAAAGAACATTGATGTAAGCCTGAAATATTTTTGCGGAGGTTCTGGGATCTCCGATACCGGATACCCAAAAAGATTTTTTTCCGCAGTGACCACGGAATATATTTGCTATAGAAAATCAGGTAGCCTCATAGGGAATCATTGTATTTGAAATATGATCTGCATTTTGATAAATTCAATAATAAAGAGAAACTTTTGACAGGTCTGTAATATAGAAGGTCTGTTTCGACAGTTGTAAATGCAGGAGCAAAAATCATTGAGATTCATACTACAAAACCTTGTGTACAATTCTTCGCACGCAATAGAAATACTTCATAATATTATAACCAGAACTTCATCAATAAGAAAGTTGATATTTAGAAAATCTCAACTTCTTTTTTTGGTGGCATGTTGTATCTTAGCTAAGCTTTTAATTGAGTCAGATTCATTGTTTAGATTTCTTTGAAATATATTAAAAGCACAGTTTTAAAAAGAATAAAATTTGTAACATTTTTTAATGGAAAACTTCGAAAGATTTATAAAAAAAACCATTAGTATTGATGAAACCGAATTGAAAATTGTACTATCGAGATGCAGAAAAAAGTCGGTTCCGAAAGGAAAATTAGTTCTGAAAAAAGGGCAGATTGCCAATCAGTATTTTTTTATTATTTCCGGCGGTCTGCGTTTCTTTTATGAAGGCCCGACCAGTGAAAATACAACCTGGGTCGTTTTTAAAAATGAGTTTTTCACAGAAATCTCAAGCCTTAATCCGCAAAAACCAACCAGGTTTAACATCATTGCGATCGAAGATTCAGAATTGGTTGTCATCGATAAGAAAGATATGGACTTCCTTTATGGTCACGTCCCTGTTTGGCATGAGTTCGGCAGGAAAATATGGGAGGAAACGACTGTCAGAATGATCGATCAGATTTTGAATTTTCAAACACTCACTGCTGAAGAACGGTATCTGGAATTCGTCAATACACCGGAGATCCTGCAAAAAATTCCTGTCAAACAATTGGCAAGCGTCTTAGGCATCACGCCCAATGCTTTGAGCCGAATCCGAAAAAATATCAAATAAATCATTTACTACCAGATGGTAGTTCTGCCTTCAATAAGACCATTTATCTTTGTATCAAAGTAAAATTGATATGAACGAGAATTCAAATGACATCTCTGATCAATATTCTGATACAGAATTGATCAAGAATCTCCCAGGCTTTGAAAATAAATATATTACCGTCAATGGTATCAAACTACACTATGTTGAAAGTGGAACTGGTAAACCATTGATCTGTCTTCCCGGCTGGCCGCAGACCTGGTATTCATTACAACCCGTTGCGATGCAATTGGCAGAAGAATACCGCGTCATTATTATTGATCTGAGAGGTATGGGAACTTCGGAAAAACCTGAATCGGGTTATGATAAAAAGACAATGGCTACCGATATTCATCAGCTTGTGTTACAGTTAGGTCTTGAGAAAGTCAGTTTGATGGGACACGATATTGGCGGAATGGTTGCGATGAGTTTTGCTTTTAACTTCCCGGAATTCACTGAAAAACTGATCGTTCTGGATGGCTCACATCCAAGTGAAGGAATGTACCAAATGCCACTTATACCTTCTCCCGGAACTTTCAATGAAAAAATGGACGGCAAAATGCCTTATGCGTGGTGGATGGGGTTCAATCAGGTAAAAGGTTTGCCCGAGCAATTGTTGGAAGGCAGATTTCATTTGCTGCAGGACTGGCTTTTTAATTATGTGATGATTGACGAAAGCAAAATGACCGAACTTGAAAGAGCGGTTTATGCAGCAGCTTACAATGATAAAGAAAGCATCCGAGCGTCCAACGCGTGGTATCAGACTTTTCAGCAGGATATTGAGGATTCCAAACATTATCCACAATTGACGATGCCGGTTTTAGGAATTGGAAGCTACATCAGCTACAATTATATGAATTACGGATTGCCTTTTGTAGCTACTGACCTTCAGGTTGTAGGGATTATGGACAGCGGACATTATTTATTTGAAGAAAAACCAAAGGAAGTGCTTGATATCGTACTACCCTTTTTAGCATCGTAAAAAAATAAATATTTATGGAAAAAACAATTTTAGTTGCAGGCGCAACAGGCAATTTGGGAAACAGAATTTGCAGAGAATTAGTAAAACGTGGCGCTACAGTCAAAGCCATTGTCCGTGAATCAACTGATACAGATAAAATAGAAATTCTTGAAAAAATAGGCGTTGAGGTAAGGATAATCGATTTAAATGATGTGAATGCCATAGCTGCAAAATGCGCAGATGCCGACTGTGTCATTTCCGCAGTCGCAGGCTTAGGAGATGTTATTATTGATCTTCAGAAAAAGATTTTAGACGGCGCTATAAAAGCAGGTGTCCCAAGATTTATCCCTTCCGATTTCTGTACTGATTACAATGATCTGAAGGAAGGTGAAAACAGAAATTTCGATTTAAGAAGAACTTTTAAAAAGTACATTGATCAATCGTCTATCCAAGCTACATCTATTTTTAATGGTTGTTTTGCAGATATTTTGAAGTACAACACGCCGATTCTTAATTTGAAGGAAAAAAGTATCGGATATTGGGGAGATAAGGCAGATTGGAAATTGGATTTCACAACAATGGATAATACGGCATCCTTCACGGCAGAAGTTGCTTTGGACGATTCCGCACCAAGAGATCTTCAGATTGCCAGTTTTCAGGTGAGTCCGAATATGATCTTTGAGGATGTGAGACGGATTACCGGACAGGAATTCAAATTACATCAGATTGAAACGTTGGAAAATTTCGCTGAATACATAAAAAAACAAAGAGCGAAAAATCCGGCTGGTGAAAATGAATTGTACGCAAAATTTCAACAAGGTCAATATATGTACTCAATGTTTACTACCCACCATAATAATTTGGAAAATAACCGTTACAAAGGAATTTCGTGGACCACGAGTGTTGATTATTTAAGAACATTCATAAGATAAAAAATTTCACAATTTGATAAATAATTTTAAAAATGCACCTCCATTTATAAGATTTCGTCAGTGACTCATAGCTTAAAATTCGGAAACAGCCACGGTTCTTCATTTGGAAATCCAAGAGTCAAGCATTAGCGGTTGGATCATCATTACCAAAGGCGTTTCTTATAATCCCTGGGTTGGAATTGTTTTTGGAGTTTTGGCATTTGTTATGATTGGATTGGGAAGTTTTTTATAACAATTTAAAAGGAAAAGTTTTAGAGACTAGAGTAATCCTAAAAAAATTATGTTGCCTTTTGAAATCACTCTGCTCTGGAAACAATAATCAAATCCCGATCTCTGTCGGGATTTTGATGTTTTAAGGAATTGCGAAAAATCGTTATATTTAGATTTCTAATTAAAAGACTGTCTAAACTCCAACGGCGAAACATTTGTCTTGGTCTTGAAAAGTTTACTGAACGATTGCGAATGTTCAAAACCCAGTTCATAAGCAATTTCGGAAACAGATAAATTAGTCGTCGATAATTTTTCTTTTGCTTTTTCTATGATCACATTCTGAATGTATTGTTGTGTATTGAATCCTGTTAATGAACTCAACATATCACTCAGATAACGTTGAGACAGTTTTAGTCCGTGCTGATGTATTTCACAGATGGCAATCCATTTTTTAGACTATTTCCTTCTTCAAAATAGTTGTTCAGGAGTTTGTCCAGAGAAGAAATAATATCGTGATTGACTGCTTTCCTCGTCAAAAACTGCCTGTTGTAAAAACGGTTGCTGTAGTTCAACAGCAATTCTATCTGAGACACCAGAACATCCTGGCTGAAGCTGTCAATATTGTTAGCTAATTCAGCAGCTATTGAAGCAAATAAATTGGCTACAACTTCTTTTTCCTTTGCTGATAAAAACAAGGCCTCAGAAACATCGTAAGAAAAAAAACCATATTGATTGATCGTTTTTCCCAATGGATAATTTCTGATAAAGTCCGGATGAAAATACAAAGCAATCCCTTCATAGCTTTCTATTTCTTCCGGTGGAAAAACAATTTGTTTTGGCTTCAAAAATGCCAATCCGCCTTCTTCAAAATCGTAATAGCCCTGTCCGTATTTTATGTTCCCTGTGAAGGTAGGCTTAAAGGAAATCTTATAGAAATCAAGACTTACCTTTTGACCTTTTGGGAACATTTCAACCGAAACATTATTGTAATCCACCAACGTGATTAATGGATGCAACGGCGCAGGAAATCCCAAGATACGTACCAGTTGCGATATACTTTTAATCTGATTAATGTTAGATTGTTGTTCCATTTCGTTTACGAATTTAATCAATTTTGTTTTGACGGACGAATGACGATATCGCCAATTTCAACATCATCCGGCTGGCTCACTGCATACATCACAGCATTGGCTATGGCAATGGGATCTATTGCAATCTGCTCCATTCCTTTCTGAATCGCTGTTTTCATTTCTTCGTTTTTTATGTTGTCCGCAAAATCTGTCTTCACAAATCCGGGCGAAATACCTGTAATACGAATATTTCCGTCTGACTCCTGACGAAACGCCTCTGCAATCGTGCGAACAGCATTTTTAGTTCCCGCATAAACACCCTGCATCGGGACAATCTTTATTCCTGAAGTTGAAATGATATTAACAATATGTCCCGATTGTTGCTGTTTAAAAACAGGAATTGCAGCCGCCATCCCGTACAAAACGCCTTTGAGGTTAATGTCGATCATTTCTTCCCAACCGTCAATATCCAATTCGTCAATGCGACTCAATTGACTGACACCTGCATTGTTTACAATGACATCAAATTTTCCGTACTGTTCAACTGCTGTGTTGACCAACCTGAACAGATCGGCTTTATTCTTTACATCAATTTGAACAAAGGTGGCTTCACCACCTTTGCTTTTAATTTCTTCAACCAATTGTTGCAATTGTTCTATTCGTCTAGCACCCAAAACAACCTTTGCACCATTTTTTGCTAATTCTTCAGCGATGGCTTTACCCATCCCGCTGCTTGCCCCTGTAATGACTACTACTTTTCCTTTAATATTTTGCATTGCTTTTGTTTTTATCTGTCAATTTGTTTTTCTAAAAAATCTGGATAGCGGTCGCCTACAAGCGTAATTCCATTGACAGTTGTATCGATTTTTGCCAAATCATCGGTTGATAATATAATATCTGTACTGCTAATGTTTTCCTCCAAACGATGCAATTTTGTAGTCCCGGGAATTGGTGCGATCCAAGGCTTTTGAGCTAAGAGCCAAGCCAATGCTAATTGACTTGTTGAAATATTTTTTTGTTGGGCAATCTCAGAAAGAGCTTCTACTAAAACCAGATTTGCTTTAATATTTTCTTCGGTGAAACGTGGAATGACATTTCTGCGGTCGACAGCCTCCAATTTTTTGTTGATGATACCGGTTAGGAAGCCTTTTCCCAAAGGACTGAACGGAACGAAACCAATTCCTAACTCTTCTAAAGTGGGTATAATTTCATTTTCCGGTTCACGCCAGAATAAAGAATATTCACTTTGCAGTGCTGATACAGGTTGAATTGAATGTGCTTTTCTGATTGTTGTGGAACTCGCTTCCGATAGTCCGAAATATTTTACCTTGCCCTCCTGTATCAGGTCTTTCACTGTTCCCGCAACATCTTCAATCGGAACATTGGGGTCGACTCTGTGCTGATAAAGCAGATCAATATAATCTGTTTTTAATCTTTTTAAAGATGCCTCGGTAACTGCTCTTATTGTTTCGGGTCTGCTGTCCAGACCTATTGCCGGACTGGCATCTTTACAACCAAACTTCGTAGCGATGACCACATCTTTTCTATAAGGCTGTAATCCCTCGCCAACCAACTCTTCGTTGGTGTACGGTCCGTAGGCCTCCGCGGTATCAAAAAATGTAACACCTCTTTCAACTGCGTTACGTAGTAGTGTGATGGCATCTTTTTTATTAAGACCTTTCCCATCCAGAAAGTTTAAACCCATACAGCCAAAGCCTAATGCGGAAACTTCTAATCCAGTATTTCCTAATTTTCTTTTTTGCATAATTCTTTTATTAATTATTTATACAACTGACTTTAATCTCAGGTACAAAATTCCTGATTGACGTTCTATAAAAAGTAGCCCAATTGGTAATTGTTGTAGTCTAATTTTCAAATAAGCCTCATTTCAAACGAGAGGCTTAGACGATAATTTTTACAGTATACTCAACAGTTGTTGACATTTCTCTAGGCAGCAAAGCTGAAATAGCTCTCTCACTAAGCTAAGCTCTGATTTGGAAACATATATCCGCAATCTGGAAACCCCCTTGCCATTTCTTTAGAAGACCTTTGTCATAAGAATTTAAATAAAGAAAAATGCAGAAATCAATCAAATTCAAAAATAGAAGCTGGGAAATTGCAGCACATCTCAATTTGCCGGAGAACTTTGATAAAAATCAAAAATACAGCGCCATCATTTGCACCTTGCCCACCAATACTCCAGCCCATTAAAGCTGCTTTAGATTGATCAGAACTATAATTTTTTTTAATAAAACCTGTTTGAGAAAACATTTCTGTTCCAATGCAGATAACGACCAATGCAAAGTATAACGCAGGGACTGACGATGTGTGAGAATAAATAAGATTGTGGCTACTATGATATTCCTTAAAGAACTTTTGCCAATAGAAAGCCAATGACCAGCGCCAAAACAAATGCAATGATAATTTTCATATAATCAGTTTTGCTGCCTTGGACTTCCTGATTCAGCCTGATATTTTCCTGCTTAAGAGTTTCCAGATTAACCTTTAAAGAAGCTGTACTCTCATTGATGGCAGATTGTACATTTTTCTCGTGCAGAACAGCAATCTCCTTTTTATAGCTTTCCATTTCTGCCTGGCGTTGTTTCTGCTGCTCCTGGAAATTCTTCTGAAGATCTTCCAGTTGTTTGCCTGAAGTCATCTGAAGTTTCTGAAATTCTTCATTTCGGGCTTTCAACTGTTCAGCATAGGTCTTGTTATGGGCTTCAGTCTGCTCCTTGTATGTTTTCTGGGCTTCAGTAAATTCTTCATTTTTCTTCTTCAGCTGCTTTTCCAAAGTTTCTACCTGCTCCGAAAACTGCTTGGTGACATCTTTTTTGACCTCATCGATGAGAAGAGCTCTAGAATTAGATCGTTCGTGGGATAATTTTTCAGCAATGGTATGCAATCCTGCTCCATAGTCGTGCGGTAAATGAAAACGCTTGTCGGCCAGCTTATCCAATAACGTCTCATCTACCGTATGACCGATAGCCGTAACAGTAACCGGTTTCATTGTTATGAATAATTCGGATAGGCTTAGGTCATTGAAGGTTTCCATACTCTGCCTGTCACCTCCTCCCCTTACCAAGGCAACAATGTCATAACCCAGACCTGAAACTTCGTTCAGTTTTGAAATGATCGCTGTCGAAGAGGTAATATTACAGCTGTGATCTGAAATATCAAAATACTTTGAAGAAACATCCAATCCTTCGAAAAAATCCTTCTGTACAATCGCATTATTTCCATAAATGTTAGCGACCCTTACCTTTTCATCTTTCAGCATCTTATCCCTGATAAGGGTTTCAAGGTCTTTTGACCCTGTCTCAAGTTTTTTCTGGATCAGTGCGTACCTTTCCAATTCCTCTTCAGATATCAATTTCTCTTCCTGCTGAACGATCTCGTCCACAACAAAACGTAATTCAATCGAAGAATTCTTAATGCTTTTCTCAATAAAGCCTCTGAGTGTGTATACCTCATTATTGGTGATCTTACTCCTTAGCAACGAAGAAATACGAATCCCTATCGATGTGTGATCACCTTCTGAGAAAAGAAGGTCATAATAGTAGTTCCCGTAGGATTTACCACCACCAAAAGCATACCTGCCTTTCAGATAGATCAGATTGACCGTAGCATTGAGCTTCAGGGCATTGCTGAAGATCCCAATAACTGAGGCTGGTGAATAGATCGGATATGTGACTTCTTGATTGTCCATGTGATTGACTGTCGTTTTAAAAAAGCATTCCAAAGATATTGCTAATTGAACTAAATAAAACAGCGTTCCTAATAATATCTTGGCGAAATAAATTTTGAAATAACATATGTCTACATACCAATCCTTAAAAAAGAATATACAATATAACTTCAAATATTTTATTGCAGCAATTAAGATATTATGTTGCTATAGAAACAAAAAATCCCAAATGATATGGGGATAAAAACTAATAACCATGAAAACCTTTTTACAAGTATTTCCTTTGCAAAATTATGGAAAGTAAATGCATTTTAAAATCTTCATTGATGTTAATTGTATTTTAAAAAAGACCTGATTATCTTAATGTTTCTTAAAAAAGCAATCATTTTTATCATCATCAATTAATCTCTGATTATCATCATCAAAAATAGATTCAATAACGAGATCAATTATGATTTTTGATGACAAAATCTATTACTGAATGAAAATGATCTATATTAATTTCAATAATTCCTCTGCTACCTTTTCAGATGATGCAGGGTTTTGTCCTGTAATCAATCTTCCGTCAACTATAGCATAAGGACTCCAGTCTTCGATCTTACTGTACACACCACCATTCTTTTTCAGCATATCTTCAACCAGAAATGGAACAACATCCGTTAACTGTACTGCCTCTTCTTCGGTATTTGTAAATCCCGTGACATTTTTACCTTTTACCAAATATTCACCGTCTATTTTCACATCCTTCAAAACTCCGGGTGCGTGGCAAACGAATGCTACAGGTTTACCGTTGGTATAAGAATTAACAATTAAGTCCTGAGAAACCTTGTCTTCAGCCAGATCCCATAGAGGACCATGTCCACCGGGATAGAATACCGCATCAAAATCTTCACTTTTGACTTCGGATAATTTGTGAGTATTTTTTAATTTTTCCTTTAAAACCTCATCATTGTCCATTCTGCGTGTAGCATCAGTCTGAGATGAAGGATCTTCACTTTTAGGATCAATTGGAGGCTGACCACCTTTTGGAGATGCCAATGTAACTTCAACTCCTTTATCAGATAGCGCATAATAAGGAGCGGCTAATTCTTCTGTCCAGAATCCGGTCTTCTGTCCTGTATTTCCTAATTCATCGTGACTCGTAAGCACGAATAAAACTTTTTTGCTCATTTTTATATTTATTTAATTACTACAAAGTTGGAAGTATCTGTCTTTTAAAAGCATGACCCAAGTCACTATTTTAGTGTGATTGAAATCACACTTTTTAGGACGAAGACAAATGAGAATTATTTTAGTTGTCACAGAGTTCCTTTATTCTGGAATACGCTAAGACCTTCTATCTTGTTATTGATGGTCTTATATACAATCTCAACTGAAAAACTCGACAGCTCATACAATACAAACTTTAGTCCATCCTTAGAGGTTTCACTGATGATCCTGCCGTCGGCCAAAGCCAATTCGTATTGAGATTGGATGGGTAGATTTTTAAAATCGTAGTACGAAATAGACATATAACTATTATTTAATTTTATTTTTTATGATATTATAGTTCATTGATCAATCGGAACGTTAGATTAATACGTTCCTTCATGGATATTGTAGATTTGGCGATCCGATGTTCCCAATGTTCCTGAAGATCACCTTTCATAATAAGGAGTGAACCATTAGGAAGCGGCAGACTGTATTTACTTTGATGATGGACTTTTTTTCTGAAATCAAAGTTCCTGGTCTGTCCAAGACTGATAGATGCGATTACCGGACGTTTTCCATACCTGCTGGCCTTATCCCTGTGCCAGGCAACGGAATCATTATTATCACGGTAGAGGTTTAATAGAACACCATTGAACCGATAACCGAATTCTTTTTCTATTTTTTCTTTTAATGATAATAGCTCAGGAGTCCAAGGATTGGTATTTGATACATTATTATCAGCTGATTCATTGTATTTTGAATCGCCATACCAAGCGGTCAAACGTGGTGTTATTACCATTTTATCATACATTTTCTGAGTACGCTGTTCCCATGGAGCGGTTTTGAGCAGATGGTCTTTTAAACGATCTGCCTCTTCCTCACTCAGGAAATTCTCCTGGTATTCCAAAAGGTCTTTTGGAAACTTATAAAATTCTTCGGCATCAAATAAACTCAGCTGACCCATTTTGATTTTTTGTGTAAAATATTTATCTTTATCAGATCCCAATTTAATGGGATAATTTTTTTTCATCATTTGTGTTTTTAGCTTCCCTCCGGGGAAGTTTTTATTATTAAGGATTGAGTTTAAGAATTCCATTCTCCAGATTGCTGATGCTTCGCTTGGCTTCTGCCACGAGATTTTTGAGATTGGCCTCATCAGGGAGCGTATGCGGTTTATAATCCTGAGGCAATATCCCTCTTACATATCGCCATACTTCTACGATATCCTCCAGTGGAATATCGTAAGGTTCGTAAAATGAGTTATCGGCTGATACGGTAGTGAACTTTTTGTTCCTTTTCAAAAATGTCTTGTAGGTAATGCCTTCAGTGGTAACAAAGATATATTCTTTGTTAGACTTCAGGTCTTCCAGTTTTTCTACGTATTCTCCGATGATGATGGATTGGTCTGCAAAGGGCGGCATGGAATCACCATCCGCTAAAAAAGCACGGTATTTTCCGTTTTTTAAGAAAGGCAGCTGCATTTTCTGAAGACTTTCAATGAATTCAGGGTCGCTAAATCCTTTCAAGTAACCCATAGAAGCTTTTTGAGGTACGATCTCAATGAAATTATTTCCTTCCGAATCTACTGCTACAGGAAGCAATATCTTATTTCCGGGCAGATTGACCATCTTGTCCAATGGATATTTTCTGATATCGACCGTGACCAAAAGGTCGATGCTAATATTATAATATTTGGAGATCCGGACCAATACCTCAATGGGAGGTTCTGCATTTCCATATTCGTATGAAACATATCTTGATCTTGTAAGAATGAGTTCGTCCGCCAGCTTATGTTGGGTTAGATTTTTTTGACCTCTCAAAAACACGATGTTATCTGCAAAAATTGACATTGTCATAATTTATGACAACAAATATACAAATTTTGTTTAAAAACGTGACTAAGTTTGCAGAATGGAAAGAGCAATTGCACATATGGACCTGGACACATTCTTTGTCTCCTGTGAGCGGCTGAAAAACTCCGTCTTGGAGAAACAGCCTGTGATCATTGGAGGTGGGGACCGTGGTGTGGTGGCATCATGCTCCTATGAGGTTCGGAAATTTGGGGTGCGTTCAGCGATGCCGATAAAAATGGCATTGAGGCTATGCCCTGAGGCAAAGGTCATCAAAGGAGATATGGAATACTACTCCAATATGTCGCATCTGGTGACCGAGGTCATTCAGGAAAAAGTACCGGTGCTGGAGAAAGCCAGTATTGATGAATTTTATCTTGACCTCTCAGGAATGGATCAGTTCTTCGGATGCTTTCAATGGACCAATGAGATCGCAGATGCTGTTCAGAAAAATACAGGTCTGCCGATCAGCTTTGCCCTTTCCACCAATAAGACGGTATCCAAGATCGGTACCGGAGAATCAAAACCGACAGGCAGACTGGAGGTCAGGGCTCCCAATATCCAGAATTTTTTAAATCCCCTATCCATCAAAAAGATCCCGATGGTCGGCACCGAAACTTTTAATCTGTTCTCCAGATTGGGCGTTAAAACAATACAAACCCTTAGTGAGATGCCTGTCGAGGTCCTACATCAACTGATCGGAAAAAATGGGACGGTACTTTGGAGAAAAGCCCACGGCATCGATGATACGCCCGTAGTCCCCTATTCGGAACGAAAATCAATATCCACCGAAGATACATTTTCTGAGGATACGATCGATGTTCAACAGATCAAAAGTATACTGTCGGGAATGGTCGAAAAGTTGGCTTTTCAGCTCAGGCAGGAAAAATGGTTGACCTCTACCGTCACCGTCAAAATCAGGTATTCCAACTTTGACACAGAAACCAAACAGTGCAAAATCCCCTATACTTCTTCTGATCATACATTACTCAGGGCAGTGCTTGAATTGTTTCATAAAGTGTATACCCGAAGAATGCGGATCCGTCTGATAGGCATCCGCTTCACCGGTCTTGTGCACGGGAGTCATCAGATGGATCTTTTCGAAGATACCGAAGAACTGATCTCCCTTTATCAGACCATGGACAGGATCAAGAACAGATTCGGGACTTCCAGCGTCGGAAGGGCATCAGGGTTTTTAAAATAAATCAAAATATACCATCTGCTATGTTTCTCAATTGCCATTCTTATCACAGCCTTAGGTACGGCACCATTTCCATTGAGGATCTGGTACGGAAGGCTGTGGATCTGAATATCAGAACACTGGCCTTGACAGACATCAATACGGTGACCGGAATCTATGATTTTTATAAGCTCTGTGAGGAGAATCATATCAAGCCTATAGTAGGGGTTGATGTCCGCATTGAGAATGAACAGTATTATATCTGTCTTGCAAAAAATGCTAAAGGTATTGCGGAGACGAACCGGCTTTTGACAGATCATAACTGTGAAGGAATTGAGATCCCTAAAACGAATCCTTCCCTTGAAAATACTTTTGTCATCTATCCTTTGGAGAATATTCCTGAGTGTTTATTAGAACATGAGTTCATCGGTATAAGAGAGAATGAATTGAACCTCTTGGTAAGGCCTGGGCTGAAAAAATTGATTGACAAGATGGTCATTCTCCATCCGGTAACCTTTAATGGGACTGAGGAATATGAGCTGCACAAGATCTTAAGGGCGATCGATGGAAACACTTTGATCAGCAAGCTCACAGAAAATGACCATTGTCAAAATACAGAGATATTTGTTGATAAGAAAAAGCTTTTAAGTTCTTATAAACTCTATCCCCAGATCATTGAGAACACAAAATACCTGGTCAACAGCTGCAGTTTTGATTTTGATTTTTCCACGCCTAAGAACAAGCAGCATTTTACAGATAGCAGGGAAAATGATTTTAAGCTGTTGAAAGAATTAGCTTATGAAGGTCTCGAAAGAAGATATCCTGACGGTGATGCTGATGCCAAGGCAAGGGTTGAAAAAGAATTGGGTGTTATTGATCAATTGAATTTTTGTGGCTACTTTCTGATCACCTGGGACATCATCCAATACAGCAACCGGATGGGATTCATGCACGTCGGACGTGGAAGTGGTGCCAATTCCATTGTCAGTTACTGTATTGGAATTACAGACATATGCCCTTTGGAACTGGATCTCTATTTTGAAAGATTTCTGAATCTGAACCGAAAGACACCTCCAGATTTTGACATAGACTGGAGCTGGCAGACCCGGGATACCATCCTTGAGTATATCTTCAAAAGATACGGCAAAGACCACGTTGCCTTTTGCGGAACTAATGTGGAATTTAAGTATAAATCTATATTCAGGGAGGTCGGAAAAGCATTTGGACTTCCTAAAGAGGAGCTTGATATCCTGGCTGGCAAACCGATGGACCAGCATGATGATAACTCGGTGTTCAGGGCAGTTCATCATTACGGGAAAATGCTGGAGAAATATCCCAATCAGAGAAGCATGCATTCCTGCGGGATCCTGATCTCAGAGGAACCTATCACCCATTATTCTGCATTGGAAATGCCGCCCAAAGGCTTTCCTATCGTGCAGTTTGACATGCATACGGCGGAAGCTATTGGTCTTGAAAAGTTCGATATCCTTTCCCAGAGAGGCCTGGGAACGATCAAAGATACGGTCGACCTCATCCGGGAAAAAAGAGGCATCACAGTAGATATCAAGGACACCACCCTGTCGAAAAATGAGGCCAGGTGCAATGAATTCCTAAGCATAGGCAAAACAATAGGATGCTTTTACATCGAGAGCCCGGCCATGCGCGGATTATTGAGAAGACTGAAATGTGAGAACTACAAAGTTCTGGTCGCAGCCTCCTCTATTATCCGTCCGGGTGTGGCACAGAGCGGCATGATGCGGGAATATATCTTCAGGCACAATAATCCTGATAAGTTTGAGTATTTCCACGAGGTCTTTGAAAAAGAACTCGGGGAAACTTATGGTATCATGGTCTACCAGGAAGACGTGATCAAAATTGCCTTGCACTTCGGCGGCCTGTCCGCCCCTGATGGTGATGTTCTCAGAAGAGCAATGAGCGGTAAAGGTCGTTCTCTGTCGGCTCTTCAAAAAGTGAAGGACCATTTCTTTGAATCGTGTAAGGAATTGGGGCATCCGGAACAATTGTCCAAAGAAGTCTATAGGCAGATCGAATCGTTCGCAGGCTATTCATTTTGCAAGGCGCACTCGGCTTCGTACGCTGTGGAAAGCTATCAGAGTTTATACCTGAAAGTATACTACCCCATCGAGTTTATGGTCTGCGCCATCAATAACGGTGGCGGATTCTACCGAACGGAAGTTTATGTCCACGAGGCTAAGATGTCAGGGGCTACGATCTGTAATCCTTGTGTCAACCTGAGTGAATTACAGACCACGGTCTATGGGACCGACGTTTATCTGGGATTGATGCATATTGAAAAACTGGAAGGAAGGATCGCACAGATGATCCCGGAAGAAAGGAAAAATAACGGAGATTATACTTCATTGGAAAATTTTGTAAAAAGGATCCCGATCGGGATTGAAACCTTACAGATACTGATATTCATTGGTGCTTTCCGGTTTACAGGGAAACAAAAACATGAACTGCTCATAGAGGCCAGGTTTCTGATGGCAGGAAACAGACCTGACAATAGGCAGCTGACTTTACTTGAAGAGCCAAAAAAAGAATATCAGCTGCCTAACATACAAAGGGATCCGTTTGAAGATGCCTTTGACGAAATCGAGATACTTGGCTTTCCCGTATCTTTCAGTCCATTTGATCTGTTACAGACCAGATATAGGGGAACAGTTATGGCCAAAGACCTCACGAAATTTCATAAAAGTCAGGTGAAAATGCTGGCCTATCTGATTTCTAGAAAACACGTTCCTACAAAAAGAGGAGCCATGTTTTTCGGAACCTGGATCGACGCAAAAGGCGACTATTTTGATACGGCACATTTCCCCAACTGCCTGGAAGAATATCCTTTTCAGGGCGGTGGCTGTTATCTCTTGTTGGGAACGGTCGAAGTTGATTTCCATTTCCCCACAATCACCATTCACAAAATGGCTAAAATGCCGTTCATTCCGGATCCCAGATATTCAATGGATCAATATCGATCATTGGAGACAGCAAGGCTATTGCAAGAAGATGTGAGTATGACGCAAAGAAAACCTTATCCGCAGGAACAGGAGATTGGTCTACCAAGGCAAAGGATGCGATGATAATTATTTAAAGGATAAACAATCAGGATAAACAATGGTAATAACATACTTATATCATTCTACAATTGAGATGCTTAATTTTGATTTGTAATTGAAATTAAATATGAGTGGATGACAATGTGTACATTAATTAAATATACAGGTTATGGGAATTAGACCATGTCCAAAAAGTTGCGGAATCTCTAAGTAAGTTAGATCAGCATCAGAGAGACAATAAATAACAACTATACCGACTTAAACGAATTGACAAAAGCTTTGGATATGAAATATGGCATAGTGCTGCAAAACATTTTCAACAATGCCATTAGCCTTTCTAAAGTTACAATAATATTTTTAAAACTAACCCTTCATTTTTATAGAGACTTCCACAGCCCTCATTGCATCTTAAGTAAACTTTGAGCCGTCTTTGTAAAGAGAAATAAATTTATAACTTGTAATTAAACGATTTTCTGCATTTTAAAAGCAAAACTTTTACTTTGGCTTAACACAACTTTTTTTATACACTTAAAAGTTTCTTAAGAGCATGTTTTCACTAAAGTTTAGCTAACACATAATATAAATAAAATGCAGATCACTTTATGCCTGCATTTTATTTATAGAATTATTGGAAGAAATTAGTAAGTACTTAAGAAGGCTAACCTTTCATTATAGCAAGCGCCCAATCCTCAAAAAGGATTGTACCAGGACTGAATTGACCAGCCGGAACAAGTAGTGAAGGAGGAACAACAAAATGCATATACTTATTTTCATTGTCTGAGATCACTTTTTTATCCTGACCTGTAATTTCAATGTATTTAGACACAAAATCCTCCATTTTTCCACGTCTTGGTCCCGCAATTTCAATAGTGCCATTTTTAGGTGCTTCCAAGGAAAATTGTACGATGAAATCAGCAACATCTTCAAGAGCGATAGGCTGATAGTCCAGATCAGAAACAAAAACCTCATCCCCTTCTCCCTGCACCTGTATGATTGCTTCCACATGCTGATGAAATTGTGTTGACCTAATTATCGTATAAGGTATTCCGGAGTTTTTAATGGTGTCCTCCTGAAGTTTCTTTGCCCTCAGATAACCAATTTCCAATGCATCATCTGTTCCTACAATCGATAGGACGATATGATGTTTTACAGTAGTATTCAATTCTGCTTTGACAAGATTTTTTCCTGCAGTTTCAAAAAATCGAAGTGCATTTTCTTCATCTGGGGAAGATGAGTTTGACAGATCTACTACTATTTCGGTTCCGTACAACGCTTCCTTGAGCCCTTCACCAGTGAGGACATCCACACCTTGTGATGGCGAGCCAATTACTACTTTATGACCAAGTTTTTCCAATTTGTTAGTTACAAGCCTCCCTGTCAGACCTGTACCTCCTACTACTAAAATTTTCATATCTGATTTATTTAATATTGTAAAGTTTTTTAAAATAAGCTGCGCACTTGAACACCAAAGGGATTTTCAAACCAATATCTCCAATATCCATCGGTTCCTCTTTTAGCATAATCATTAGATGTTCCTCGCATACATATTTTTTCGCCATTATTCGCAATACCTGCTATACTCCAGTCCAAGATTAGTGATGCTAGATTACCATCTACATGGACATTTTTTGTTGTAATTTTGATTGGCAAACCGAATTTAAAGAAGCAGTCCAATTCTTGCGCAATCTCCAGTTTCCTCTCCGAGGCTCGCCATTGTCATTGATAAAGATTGCATCCTCCTCATAGAAACGAAGCATAGTCTCAGTGTTGAAAGAGTTCATATGAGCAAGAAAAGAATCGACAATTCCCTCGGGAGTTTTTGACAATGAGAATACTGAGCTTTCAACAAAATTCTGTCCAATCATAAGACTTAAATTTTCTTTAGAAGTAATTTTTTTGTCTTACAAAATTGATCAATTGGCATATGTAACGCCACTCACAAATTAAGGTAAAAGGTGGACAAAAGAAGGAAAAATATTACTGATCTTATATGTGGTCCAATTTTTTACCGTATTTCTTCCGATATTCACCTGGCGAGAAACCAGCCTTTTTACTGAACAGTCTGATGAAATATTTTGTATCTTGATATCCCAGTTGATAGGAAATTTCCTGTATGCTTACCTCCGTATAATAAAGCAATCTTTTTGCTTCGCTCATCACTTCCTTCTGAATCAGCTCGGAAGCAGATAATCCAGTCACTTTTTTTACAGTATCACTAAGATGAGCAACAGTAATACTAAGCTTTTCAGCATATTCAAATGGGCGCTTTATAGTTCGGAAATGTAATTTTACAAGATTTCTGAATTCCTTACTGATATTGATCGAACGTAGACTCAAATTTTCCGATTTAATCAATGATTTATGCTCGTAACATAGTATAGCCTGTTCCATGAGCGCTGAAAGCAAGGGTTCTTCAACTTGCCTGTAAACACCATCATTCAGGTCTTGTAACTTGATTATGGAATCAAGGATTGTTCTAAACCATTCACGCTCATCATTAGAGAGAGCAATAAGCAGGGTTTCCTCTAACAAGTTATCTAAACCTGTCTGCGCCGATATACTGATATGATGGCTTTCAAAAGACAGATAATACCCGTTTGTGCCAAAAATATTAAGAATCTGATGAACCTGTCCGGGAGGAGAGACAAAAAGTGTTCCTGCCGGCATTGTCAAATGCTTAAAATCAAATATAACTTCAAACTGGCCGGCTTCAATCAACATGCAGGTATAGTGATCATGCCTGTGGGGATCAAACGCTTTCATAATACCGGGTGTGGATTGATCCCAAGCACCAATAGCAATTCCACTGTTGAAATCCATTTTATTTAATGTAATTAAATCGTTTTTAGACATCGGAACTTCTTTGTACTTCTAATTTAGTTTTTCTTTATTAATAGTGTACAATAATCAAAAAAAAAAAATTAAAAAAGCTAATATATAGTGAAAATTAAAAAAAACATCCATCATATCATTAGAATCATCCATTTTTAGCGATTAGCTAAAAGACCAAATTTGCAACAGATAAAATTGATACATAAAACCAAAAATTATAAAAATGTCTGTTTCTGATTTATTTAAACCTCTTACATTTCTACACGGCTCCCCAATGCGAAACCGTTTTATGATGGCTCCGTTAACCAGTCAGCAAAGTGATTTTGATGGTACAGCTTCAAAATACGACCAATTCTGGATGGAACAATTGACACAAGGTGGTTACGGATTGATTCAAACCAGTGATTCAACAGTTGAAGCCGGAGCAATTGCATTTGAGCGGCAGTTGGGAATCCATAGTGATAAACACTTACCTGGATTGACAAAAATGGCTACGGCAATTCGTGAAGGAGGTGCATTATCCGCAGTACAACTTCATCACGCCGGTCATCGAGCTGTTCCGTCGTTGGGAGGAATTCCGGCTCCTGCATCCAGCAAAACATTAAAGGATACTCGGATATTAATTTAGATAACCTGCTAAAATTAATACAAGATTGATATAATGAAAATATTAGTACAGTTATCATGATATTTTATGTCTTTTTAAACAAAATTGTGGTTTTGAGTAAATCCAGTTAAATTTTAAGAATCGATTAAGTGATGGTATCAAATTGATAGTGTGTATGTCCTTGATATGCCACAACCTACATAGAGACCATGATTAATACCTGTCCCTGTCGTTTCACGCAGTGTAGGGAAAAACTTTTATTCTCAGTACTTGTGCTAACTGCTCCACCAAAAATGTATGATGCAAACGAATCTGAACTACTACCCCCAAATCAATTCGGAAACTAATAAGTCCTATTTAATTTAAAGAACTGTCATTCATTTGAATGGCAGTTCTTTTTTTATGGTTTGTTTTTTAAATTTTTATAAAAATTGTAATTTCCTGACCTATCTTGTCGATAAACATCATATACATCAGAATTTTTTCGTTTGTAAATTGAATCTCCAATTTTCATGTCGTTTTTTTCTGGAGCATAAATCCAAAATGTATAATTAAAATTATCATCTCCAACAAATTTACAAACTTTGGAATTTTCAAATTTTTGATTCGATTTAATTTGTTCAATGATACCATTGAGCTCTGAATTGTAAAACTTATTTTGCTTTTTTAAATTCCAAAAAAACACGAATAATATACCTGCAGAAACAATTATAATAACGATAGTTATGTGCACTTTGTTTAATTTCATAATATTTTTTTCTAGCTCTATAATATTAAGATCCCTCTCTGGTCACTGCATCCGTGTAATCAGTTACTATCGTTTTACCATTAATCCAACATCAATTCTTGTATTAGATAGCAATACACCTACTCTGATTGACCGTTTTGCTACAGCAACGACTCCAACTAATCGAGTAACCATCTTCCTGATACTGGATACTTATTTGGATTTGGGTCAAAAGAAAGTCAAACTTTACCTACCCCTCTACTCCCCCAATTAAGACTTTACGTTTAAAAGTACTACTGAAAAAGGATAAACCTCGTTCTCCACTGAACTGATATCTTGTAGATAAATCTCATATTATCCAGAATTTTTTGGTTTGTAAATGGAATAACCAACTTTTAAATTTTCTTTATTTTCACCACCGACATAGATTACACATAAATGATTAAAACTATCCACTCCTTCAAATTTCACTTCAATATAGCCTTCACCTTTTCCTTCATGTCTAAAAGAATCAACTTTTCCGTTTAGTTTGGTCACATACGCTTTTAAGTCCTATTTAATTTAAAGAACTGCCACTCAAATGAGTGGCAGTTCTTTTTTATGGTTTGTTTTTTAAAGTTTTATAAAAGTTATAATTCCCTGAACTATCTTTTCGATAAATTTCATATTCTTCCGAATTTTTTGCTTTGTAAATTGAGTCACCAATTTTTAAACTTTCTTTATTTTCACCACCTATATAGATAACACATAAATGATTAAAGCTTTCCTCTCCCTCAAATTTCACTTCAATATAGCCTTCACCTTTTCCTACATATCTAAAAGACTCAACTTTTCCGCTTAGTTCTGTTACATACGATTTCCTTGATAGATTATTTTTAATAATAAAGAAAACGATGACAACACTTAAGATAAATACACAAAAAATGATTAAATTTCTTTTATTTAGTTCCATTAATAAGATCCTTTTCCAGTTACAGCACCCGTATAATCAGCCACTCTTATCTTTCCATCAAAACCAACACCTACTCTTGTATTAGATAATGTCACCCCAACTCCGACAGAGCCTTTAGCACCTGCTGCAACCCCAACAGAACGAGTAATCCATCGATCACCAACAAAAGGATTCTTTGGATCAAAAGAAACAGATACACTACCAGTAAAGCCTACAATATCAACTAAAGAGCCATTAACGTACGCTTCTGTTCCAACGACGGAATTTAAATTCATATCAGAAACTTTGCCAGTAAATGTACTACTAAAAAATGAAAGATTACCTTCACCTCCCGCTCCGAGAGCAGCACCAATACTTAAAGTATTTCCGGATCAAAATAAATCCCCGCATCTTTTCCTCTTGTAATTATTTCAAGGCCCATACTTGTTCCAATTTCGACTCCTCCACCAACTTGAACTTGCAACTATTTTTGAGACAAAATTTATATACTCTTTATGCTACATTTTTAGATTGATTAGACATTAAATTTTGATACTCTTTTATGGTTAAATTTCCTAAAGCCGAATGCCTTCTGTGAGTGTTGTAAAATGTTTCTATATATTCAAACACATAGTTTTTAGCATGATCTCTAGTTTCATATTTATTTTGATAGACAAGTTCGGTTTTCAGAGTTTTGAAAAAGCTCTCAGCTACAGCATTGTCATAACAATTTCCTTTTCCGCTCATGCTTCGAGTAATGTTTTTTCCGACTATTGATGTAAATTCTGTACACGCATATTGTATCCCTCTATCTGAATGGAAAATCAAGCTATCATGATCCTGTAAAGGACGATGGAGCCTTGCCATTTTCAAGGCAGCAATACTGGTGTCCTGAGCCTTCATCGTCTCACTTAATGACCAGCCGATAACCTTTCTGTCAAACAAATCAATGACTGTAGTAAGATACTACCAACCCTGACCTGTGCGGATATACGTAATATCAGACACCCAGACCTCTTTACTGCTTGTAACCTGAAAATTTTGATTCAAATAATTTTCAGCAACAGGGTATCGATGGGATGAGTTGGTAGTTTTCTTAAATTTTTTCTTTACAATACTTCTCAGGTTGCGTTCTCTCATTAGTCTGGTCACCAAAGGACGTGAAGCTCTCATTCCTTTTGCTTCCAGTTCTCGGGCAATACGAGGGCTTCCATATCTCCCACGGCTCCAATGATAAATACTAAAGATTTCTGCTGATAAAATGGCTCTTCTTTCTGATTGCTTACTCGGTTTTCTTTTCTTCCAATGATAAAAACTGCTCCTGCTTAGCTTTAATACTTCGCACATCTTCCCGACAGGAAACACATCAGCGTGTTCTTTGATAAATTTATATCTTACCCGTCTCTCTTGGAGAAGATGCCTACGGCCTTTTTTAAGATATCACGTTCAAGCTTTGTTTCTTCTAGTTCTTTGCGAAGTCTCAATAACTCTTCCCTTATTGGATCAGAGGATATTTGTTTTTCCTTGCTAAGTTTACCTTCTTTGTGAAGTTTTCGCCAATTAACGAGACTTTCTTTACAGATCCCCAATTCTTCAGCTACCGAGGATACATTGCCTCGCTGCTCACTTAAAGATACTGCTTGGATCTTGAACTCTAAACTGTAATTTTTTCTGATCTTTTTCATACTCTTAAAGATAAAGAGTATAAAAATTGTGTCCTAACAAAGTTAGCAACTCCAGATATATGTGTCAAGAAAAATAGAATCAATTATGATGTCCGGATCAATCAATATTTCCTCCCAAAGCTTTAAACAACAGAACATTATTCCTCGTATTCTCATGCTGGAATCTTAACAGATCCAATTCTGCCTGAAGCTTGCTTTTTTGGGCATTGATCAATTCAAAATAATTGGCATAGCCCGTAATGTACAGATCGTTGGAAACCTCAATTCCTTTGTCAAGAAACCTTACCTCTTCTTCTTTCAAATCCAGTACGCGATGAAATATTTTGGTCTGCTTCAAAATAGACTGAAGTTCATTGAAAGCTGTTGTTACACTTTTCTGATAATTCAAAAATGCAATTTCCTGTTTGCTGTCGGCAATATTGAACTCGTATTTCAACTGTCCTTTATTAAAAACAGGAACCATAAGACCACCCAAAAGCTGTCCTGCCAAAGAAGCCGGTTTAAAAATAGTTTCAGCCGAAAAAGAATTCAATCCAAAGGTGGCACCCAGATCGATTCTGGGATAAAATGAGGCCCTCGCTGCTTTTGCATCAGCGTGTGAAGCCTGCAAAGAATAATAGTTGGAAAACACATCCGGTCTGGAATGAATGACTGCATCCACATTGATGTTTTTATTCAAGATCTCATAATTTGTAGGCAGAAGTGTTGAACTTCTTTCTATATTATTACCATACACTCCAGTAATGGTAGCAATGGCCTGCTGTAAAGTAACTATTTCCAATTTGATATGTTCGATTTCCGCCAACCAATTGTTGTTTTGCGCTTTAAATTGCTGAACAGCTAATTCTGTTGCTTTACCTACTTCACGTTGTGCTTTGATGATCTCAAAAGCTTTCTTCTGCAAATTGTAATTATCCTGGTAGATTTTCAGACGTTTGTCCAAAGCGATAAGATCATAATACAGATTAGCGATATCGGTAAACAGATCAATTTGAATCAGTTTCAAACCTTCTTCCGAAGCCAGGAATTTATTCTGTGCAGAAAGCTTTTTGTTTTTCAGCTTTCCCCAGGCATCGATTTCCCAGCTGCTTCTTGCACCCATCCAGTAATTCGGTGTGAAATCCGTATTGATCTTCTGTTGTTCGGTGATGTTTGAAGAAAGATTGGTATCATAGTTCCCTACGCCCTCCATCGTATATTTCCCATAACGGTCGCCCGAGATAGTTGCCCCGACATCCAGGGACGGAAGCAGCTCTGTCTTTGAGCGTTTCAGAAAACTGTTGGCCATTTCCACACGTTGCTGAGCAATTTTAAAATCCGGATTGGCCTGTTTTACTTGCTCGAAAAGTTTGAGAAGATTCTGGTCTGTAAAGTAGGTCTTCAGATCAATTCCGGTAAAGTCTCCGCTGGTTGCGATGGTTTCCGAGTTTTGTAATTCAGGCGTTTCTTTTACTTCTTTTATGGCGGTTACTTTTGGGACGGCGCAAGACGTTAATGCCAATGCGGCTGTACTCAAGACTGCAAATTTTAATTTATTTGGTTTCATTCTTCTTTCTGTTTTCAAGGGTTGCGAAAAAAATATATAATCCCGGAATGATCACCAGTCCAAAAACGGTCCCGATCAGCATTCCTCCAGCCGCTGCCGTTCCGATCGAACGGTTTCCGATGGCTCCCGCACCGGAAGCGACACACAGCGGAATCAAACCTGCAATAAATGCAAAGGATGTCATCAGGATCGGGCGGAGACGCTGTTTTGCACCTTCAATTGCTGCAGGGATAATAGCATTGCCTTCTTTATGACTGGCAACAGCAAATTCTACAATCAGGATGGCATTTTTAGCCAGCAATCCAATCAACATAACCAGGGCGACCTGAGCGTAAATATTGTTATCCAATCCGCAGACCAGCAACGCTATGTAAGAACCGAAAATTCCAGTTGGTAAACTCAGTAAAACCGACATTGGTAAAAGGAAACTTTCATATTGTGCAGACAATAAAAGATACACAAAAACCAGACAGACAATAAAGATATAAATGGTCTGATTACCCGATAAAATCTCTTCCCTTGTCATTCCCGACCATTCGATTTCAAAACCTTTCGGAAGACTTTGTTCAGCAACTTTTTCAACAGCAGCAATGGCATCCCCGGAACTGTATCCCTCAGAAGGTTCCCCGTTAATCATTGCAGACATATACATATTGTAACGGGTCAGAACCTCCGGTCCATAAACTCTTTCTATCGTTATGAATGTGGAGAAAGGAACCAATTCGCCTTTGTCATTTTTTAAGTATAAATTCAGGATGCTTTCAGGAGTTTCACGGTATTCCGGACTTGCCTGAACCATTACTTTGTACATCTGCCTGAATCGGATGAAATTGGTGGCATAATAAGAGCCTAACATCGTCTGCAAAGTTGACATCGCATTATCCACAGAGATTCCCTTCTTGGCCGCCATATCATAATCGATATTGACCATGTACTGCGGAAAAGTGGCATCAAAATTTGTGAAGCTGTTTTTCAGTTCGGGTGCTTCATTCAGTTTTTTGACAAAATCTTTGGTGATCTTATCCATATTTTCGATACTTCCGCCTGTCCTGTCGAGAAGCCGAAGTTCAAAACCACTCGTATTACCAAATCCTGGAACGGTAGGTGGTGCAAAGACTTCAATTTCGGCATCGGAGATTCCTTTTGTTTTTTCAGTAAGTTCTTTAATAAAATCTTCAACAGACTTATTTCTTTCTTTCCAGTCTCTGAGATTGATCATCGCCATACCATATGATGAGCCTGCTATTTCCGTCACTACACTGTAACCCGCCAAAGTCGTTACATTTTCTATCCCATCGATTTTTTTGGCAATCGCTGTAATTTCATCCAGGACTTTTTCCGTTCGTTCAACAGTCGCACCTTGAGGAGTTGTAACGCTCACATAGGCCATTCCCTGGTCTTCCATAGGGATAAAACCGGACGGTAGAAATTTCGAAGTCAATCCGATCAGGAAAACAAATAAGAACAGGAGTCCAAAAGTTACCATCGTTCTGGTTGCAAATTTTGATAAGATGTTCACATATCCGCTGGTTACTTTTTCTAGTAAAATATTGAATTTATTGAAGAATTTATCACTAAAACTTTTCTTTCTATCGTGATTATGAGGTTTTAAAATTAAAGCACATAAAGCCGGAGTCAATGTTAATGCATTGATACCGGAAATCACAATACTTATCGCCAGCGTTAAGGAAAACTGCCTATAGAACACGCCGACCGGACCATCCAGAAATGCCACCGGAATAAACACCGCCGACATGACCAACGTAATTGCCACAACTGCTCCTGCGATTTCTTTTGTCGCAATAACCGTAGCCTGATAAGGCGGAAAACCTTCTTCCATTTTAACATGGACTGCCTCGACAACGACAATCGCATTATCAACAACAATTCCGATGGCTAACACCAATGCAAAAAGCGTTAATAAATTCACAGAGAAATCAAGCATATCCATAAAGGCAAATGTTCCGACCAATGCGACAGGAACCGCCAGAACAGGAATCAGTGTAGAACGCCAATCCTGAAGGAAAATAAATACGACAATAGCTACCAGAATAAAGGCTTCCAATAAAGTATGTAAGACCGCACTGATAGAAGCATCAAGGAATCTCGAAACGTCATACGCCATATTGTAATCCATTCCCGGAGGGAACGAATTGACTTTCAGTTCAGCCATTTTATCTTTTACACTCTGGATAACCTCCGAAGCGTTTGAACCTGGTCTCTGCTTTAACATGATCGATGCAGAAGGCCTGCCGTCGGTTTTTGAAACCATTCCATACGTCATTGCCCCGAATTCTACTTTGGCAATATCTTTCAGTTTTAAGATCGTTCCTTCATCATCGGATCTGACCGGAATCTCTTCATACTGTTTAGGCTCAAAAAATTTACCTTTATATTTTACTACATATTGTAGCTGACCCGCTTTTTTACCGGAAGATTCGCCCACTTTTCCAGGAGCTGCTGAAACATTCTGTTTCTGAAGGGAATTCACCACCTCATCCGCCGAAATATTGTATGCTGCCATTTTCTGAGGGTCTAGCCAGACCCGCATCGAATATTCTTTCTGCCCCATAATTTCGGCTCGGCCTACCCCATCCAGACGTTTCAGCTCCTGAAGCACATTGATATCGGTGAAGTTGTAGATAAACTGTTCGTCCTGGCTGGGATCCGTACTGGTGATGTTGAGATACATCAACATACTGTTTACCTCTTTTTCCGTAGTCACTCCTGCGCGGATTACTTCTTCGGGCAATTCATCGAGAATTGTTGTCACCCTGTTCTGAACATTGACTGCCGCCAGATCGGGATCTATTCCCACCTCGAAGAAGACCTGGATCAACGTCAAACCGTCATTGGAAGTCACGGTTGACATATAGGTCATTCCCGGAACGCCATTGATGGCACGTTCTAAAGGCAGTGCGACTGCATCTGCAGAAACTTCTGCATTCGCTCCGGTATATTTAGCCGTCACCGTTACCGAAGGCGGAACGATATCTGGAAATTGGGTGATCGGCATCTTCATTAAGGCCATAATTCCTACCAAAACAAAGACAATGGAAATCACTAACGAAAGAACCTTTCGCTTTATAAACATTTCTACCATGATTGATTATTTAAGAATTAAAGTCTGTTTTTGATTGTGATCTCATCACCGTCCTTCAGCGACTGGGTGCCTTCGTAAATAATCAGGTCGCCTTTTTTGAGACCGCTTTCCACGAGGTAAGAATCTTTTAAAGCCGTTCCGACCTCAATGTTGGTCATTTTCACTTTGTTGTTCTTATCCACCTTGAAAATATAGGTTTTATCCTGAATGGAAAATGTTGCTTTCTGAGGAATCATCATGGCATTATTCTGAACTTCCGAAATAGAAAGTTTACCCGAAGTACCATGTTTGATCAAATGGTTTGGATTGGGAAACAAGACCTTGTAACGAATAGAACCCGTTGCCCTGTCTATTTCACTTTCAGCCGACTTCAAAGTACCGCTAAATTGATAAGCCGCACCATTAGGCAATGTCAATTCGATTTTCTGGTGTTTTCCCAATTTGTCATGAGCCAACAATTCAAAATACTGATTTTCCGGAATGGAAAAATAGGCATACACTTCATCGAGCTGCGACAACGTGGTGAGCAATGTTCCATTCGTTACCAGACTTCCATCTTTATGCGGAATCATATCAAGAACACCGTCGAAAGGAGCCGTAATGGTTGAAAAATCGATCTTTTGCAACACCGCTTTTCTTTCGGCATCTGCAAATGCATATTTTGCCTGTGCGGACGAAAGCTTGGCCTTAACCAGCTGCAATTCATTATCCGCAACGAATTTTTTGTCGTGCAGACTTTGGACCTGCTTCAGCTCCACCTCTGCAATATGGACATCAGCAAGAGTTTGTTTCAGACTTGCAGTTGCCTTCAGCAATTCTACCTGAAGCTCAGCATCGTTGATCTTAAATAGTGCCTGACCCTTCTTTACAAACTGACCCTCGTTGACGTAGATCTTCTGAATGATTCCATTGAGTCGTGAGCGTATCTCAACATTTCTTTTGGCCTGAATGTCTGTCACGAACTGATTGGTTACCAAAGTATCTTTTTGTTTTACGACATATACAGGAACTTCTTTACTTTCTTTATTTTTATTCTGGTGGCCTTCGCCACATGACCATGTGCATATCAATGCAAGACTGCACCATATGAGACTTTTTGTTTCCATTGAAAATTTTTGATTACTAAACTTGATTAAAAAATGACATTTAGTAATTTTCAGAAAAGCTGCAGTAAATGCAGATAAGATGTAAAGAAACAATAAATAGGTTTAGAAGAAACAGCGGAAAAAACCTCGCAGATTTCAACAAATAGATTTATACGACTTTCATAATCTCCATCAACATCTGCGGAACTTAAAAATTTAGAAAAATTCTTACCGCAAACGGGAACCGCTTTTACATTTTTATAAGATTTTGCATAAACATTAAATCCTTTTTGAGCAGAATGTTGAGTCGTCAAAATATTCGCAATAGACATTTTAGTCCATTTCGAATTAAATAGGGTAAAAATGGTAAGGATGTATATAAATACGGATGACCTAAATAGCATTATCTACAGAAAAATTTGAAAATCCCACTATATAAACTGTTGTCAAACAAAGATAAACCGTTTAATTTTTAATCTTTTTTTAATTAATGTTAAAACTTTATTAAAAATTACAAATATTAGTTAAAAACGGATTATGTGATGTCAACTAATCTTGGTTTTCAGTATCTAGATTTTTATGATCTGTCCATTTAGAGTATAAGCCGTACACCGCCCAATTCGTCCACTCTGTAGCTGAACTTTTCTCCAGGACTACTAATGAACATGAAATTTTTGGGAATATTCCATTTATGGCTCAGATCTTCTACCAGTTCCGGAGTAAATTCACCCACCAGAGTGATATATTCCATGTCGACCTCAGGATAGGCACGGTCCAAAGTGTCAAAATCAGTGAGGAACTTCGTATCAGGTTGCTGTTGTTCTTTTAAGACCGTAACGATCTTCATCTTATTTGTCACCTCATTTTCGTGCAGGTACATCATAACCTTATTAAGGGTTGCTATGTCATCACCTTTGGAGAAGAAAACAAAGTCCTGCTCATAAAGTTTTTTCAAGCTGCGGTGTAGAACTCTCTGTCTGGTAACGGTATACCTCTTGTAGTTTTTTGAAACTGACTGGAGGAGATTTACAATAAAGTGCATGATATCTTTCCTCATCAGCATTGCCAGAATAATAAGTACCGACGGAATAAAATACTGTAGAAATGTCACGAGATATCTCGGTTTGGTCATCACATTGCCATACAACGCTATAAGTATGGCAAAAAGAGCGATCAAAACAAATCCCGGTTTTGCATATTCCGGACGTGGCAATCTTGATCTTCTGAGTTTAAGAAGGATATTCCCTAATGCAAATGATGCCATAACGGTCAGGAAAGACAGGGCATAAACAGCGGCCAGTGGTGCCAATTGTCCTCTGGTCACCAATAGCACGGAAAGACA
The DNA here is from genome assembly GCF_900116415.1 of Chryseobacterium formosense. Lineage (GTDB taxonomy): Bacteria > Bacteroidota > Bacteroidia > Flavobacteriales > Weeksellaceae > Chryseobacterium > Chryseobacterium formosense. The sequence goes on from NZ_FPAP01000001.1 coordinate 1,235,548, forward strand.
TAACAGAAAGAAAAGGATCAGGATCCTGTAGGTACTGCCCCGTTTATTTTCCTTTAGAAAGTAATTAGGCAATATCCTGTCTAGTGTCATTCTCTTTATAAGACCATTGACGCCTACAAATGAAGTCAGTACCGCACCACTAAGAACAGAGACCGCATTGATCGAAATGATCATAGCCAGCCATTTTCCGCCGGTCAATGTACCGATATAACTTAAAAATGAATTTTGGTGGGACTCTACTGCCGATATAGGGATGATGCATATCACAAGAAATGCAATCAGCGGATTTAGGACAGATACCGCTATCCACATATTTCTCAAGGTCTTGACAAAGACACCTCGCTCCTGCTCCTCCACAAAATTTGAAGAGCTTTCAAATCCTGAAATTCCAAGCATCGCAGCGGAAAATCCAAAGAAAATAGCAGTTAAGATACTTCCATTTCTGGCCGGAAGATGGAAATTGTCAATCAATATTGAGAATCCATGCTGCCAGACAAAGAAAAAGCAGGAAACAATCAACAGTCCCATTGTTGCAAGATGGAATATAAAAATGACTAGGGCAACCACCGCACTTTCAGAAATCCCCAAAATAGTAAGCCCTAAAAATATGAGCAATAGCACGAATGTCGCTATGTTCACATTGAAATATGGCAAAATATGATGTAAGTAGTGCATCGCCTCGCTTGAGGAGATCACAGCCGTTGCCATGTAAGATAAGATGGTAAGACACGCTGCGACTGACGCATTGCTTTTCGTGGTAGTATTTAACAGGACGTTATATGCACCACCATTGAGGGGGAGGGCTCCGACCACCTCACCATAGATCTTTCTGAATAAAAATAGTACGACTGCCACCATCAGGAGAGCGACCCATGCATACTGACCTGCCGCTACAATTGCCAAGGCCGAAACATACAGACAAGATGACGTTATATCATTGCCGCAGATCGCAGTGGCATACCATTCACTAAGCTTTTTTGTTGACATCTCTTTATTTTAATAGATTAAAGGTCCATAATATTAAACAAATTAATTTTAAAACCATAATTGTTTTAAAAAAAATTAATTTTAAAATGACAATACAATATGGGCTTGAGAAACGGTTACTAAATTATTTGAGATGATCCATAACTGGTCAGGATAACTTTTCTAAAGTCCTTATGTTTTTAACTCCAGTATTCATAAATTTGTCATCATTATCTTATTAACTATGACAAACAACTATCCCACTAAGCCAATTGACAAAATTACGCAGCCAGTCCAGCGATTTATCCAACAGGAAAAATCCGGAGGATTGCTTTTGGGCATTAGTGTCATTATTGCTCTTATTCTGGCTAACACATCCTTATCCGATGGCTATCATCATTTTTTGGAGCAAACCCTTGGCTTCAGATGGAATGGGGAAAGCTTTTTTGATTTCACCATTCACCACTGGATCAACGACGGATTGATGTCGGTTTTCTTTTTTGTTGTAGGACTTGAACTTAAACGGGAGATCATCGGCGGGGAACTATCAAATCCAAGAAAAGCATTATTACCAATTATTGCGGCTATTGGCGGAATGGTCATGCCTGCGGTGATCTTCTTGATGCTTAATCCCTCCGGAGAAATGCATAAGGGATGGGGAATCCCTATGGCGACGGATATAGCTTTTGCCTTAGGCGTTCTTTTTTTATTGGGAAAAAAAATTCCGCTCTCCCTAAAGGTCTTTCTTACAGCGTTGGCCATCGTTGACGATCTGGGCGCGGTATTGGTGATCGCATTTTTTTACACATCCGACATCGAATTGACGTCTTTATCGATCGGCCTTCTGATACTTGGAATAATGTACCTGGGGAATAAGATGGGTGTGAGATCCATATTTTTCTTTGCGTTACTTGGTATCGTTGGTGTATGGACCTGTTTTGTGATTTCCGGTGTCCATGCAACCATAGCTGCCGTGCTGGCAGCTTTTACCATTCCTGCAGATGTGAAGATCAAAGAAAACCTTTTTATTGCCAAGATCAGCAGCTATCTGGACAGGTTTAAAAATTTAGACCCTACGGAGAACACACCGACATTGACCAATGACCAGCTGCATATTCTGGAAAAGATCAATGAGGCGACAAATGCCGCCACTCCTCCTCTTCAGATATTGGAACACGCAATGCATCCCGTTGTAACTTTCGTTATCATACCGATCTTTGCAATAGCCAATGCCGGAGTTTCCCTCAATATTGACCCTAACAGCCTTTTTGATACAAATATTGCGCTTGGTGTGGCCTTAGGCCTACTTATAGGAAAAGTTGTAGGTGTCGTAGGCTTCACTGCTGTTTTTATAAAACTAAAAATTGCGGAGTTGCCTGCCGGGATGAATATCCGTAATTTGCTGGGTGTCGGTTTTCTGGCATCAATAGGCTTTACAATGTCATTGTTTGTGACTTCGCTGGCCTTCTCTCACGAGGAATACCAGACCCAGGCAAAGATCGGCATATTTGCAGCTTCGCTTATTGGAGGTGTAATAGGGTATATAATCCTCAATAAAGATTCTAAACCGACTCAAACCGATGAATAATATCTTTAATTTTATTAATCTTCACAATGGTGAGGAGAAAAAGGATAAGGTATTGGAAAATGTCACGTCCAACATCTCATTCAGAGGTTCCAACCTCTGGATCCTGGCCTGTGCGATCATCATCGCATCAATCGGCCTTAACGTCAATTCCACTGCGGTCATTATTGGGGCTATGCTTATCTCTCCATTAATGGGTCCAATCGTAGGTGCTGGATTCGCACTTGGGACCTATAATTTTCCTCTGCTCAAGAAATCTTTTAAGAATCTTATCATCGCAACGGTAGTAAGCTTATTGGTTTCTGGATTTTATTTTTACATAAGTCCCTTCAAGGATGTACAGTCGGAACTTTTGGCGCGGACAGCCCCTAACATTTACGATGTTCTGATCGCCTTTTTTGGGGGATTGGTAGGTGTCATAGCCATAACAAGGGTAGAAAAAGGAAATCCTATTCCGGGTGTTGCCATTGCAACGGCATTGATGCCTCCCCTGTGTACGGCCGGGTTTGGTCTTGCTACTTTTAATTTTTCTTATTTCATCGGCGCATTCTATCTTTACAGCATCAATTGCTTTTTTATATGCATTGCTACTTTTCTTGTCGTGAAATATCTGCATTATCCTTCCTCTATTGTCGACAACAAATATGAAAAAAGGATCAGATACAGCATATCGTTGTTAATACTGGTAATGATCGTTCCCAGCTCGTATCTGGCCTACAACCTTTATAATGAAAAGAAATTCACGAAGACCGCAGAACTTTTCCTCCAAAAAGAATTTGAAAAGAATGGATACACATTGATCTATAAAAAGATAAATTACAACGCCAATCCTAAAACCATCGACGTTGCATTCCTTAATAAAAAATTCACTGCCGAAGAGATCAAGTATTACAACAAGATGCTGTCTGATAACGGGCTTTCAAATACAAAGATCAACATCAGGCAAAACAATTCCGATCTGAAATCAGAGATACTGAGTGAGATCAACAAAAACAATACAAACCTATCAGAGAAGGACATCGCCTTATCAAGCCTGCGGTCAGAACTGGATAATTATAAAGTTTCAGACTCCACATTGGGGAAAGAGATACAAATCCTATACCCAGATATGTCCGGCGTTTCCTATGGAAAGATAGCCCAATATCCCGAAACGGACAGTGCCAGGCTCCAATTTGTGATGATCTACTCGGGAAAGAAAGTGAATGAATTACAGCTCAAAAGCTGGCTTGAAAAAAGGCTGAATGAGAAAAATGTCAAACTTTTAAACAATTCTGAAAACTAGATTGAAATACACTTCAAAAATGCCATTCCAATTTTTGGAATGGCATTTTTCCAACTGATAGATTTTAAGATAACATATCTGGAGTCTGAGCGAAAAAGTAAGGTCGCAGGATGTCTTCAAAATTATACAATCCTTTCAGTTTGCTTTTAAGGTTCTCAGCGACAAACAATGCACCACTTCCAAATGCTTCTCGTGATATGGATTCGTGGACAAGTCGAACGGTCTGGTAGGGAAAACCAAAGATAACTTCGTGTTTTCCAACGATACCGCCAGCCCTGACAGAGTTGATGCTTTCTGTCTCTATATCCAAAGTTTCCGCAATTTTCACTGCTGTTCCCGACACGCCGGATTTAGCTTTGAAGTGTTCCTCGACCACCTCTATATCAACACCAGGCGCTATATTTTTTAACAGCGATGCCGCAAACAAAAGGTAGTTGACGCCTAATGTGATATTAGGCGACCAAAACACCACAGTGTCAGTTGCAAGTTCTTTCAGAACTTTGATCTCATTTTCTCCGTAGTGCGAAATGGCTGAGATGATCTTGATCTTTTTACGGGCTGCGAATTTGCCATAAAGATGGATGCTTTCTTCGGTGGAAAAATCAATAACAAAGTCTACAGGATGATCCTCAAGTAATGTTTCAATGTCCGTGCTGCTTTGAGAATAGATCATTGCATCATCCGATGCTGAGATCCCAAGAATATCTTTTGCAGAAAGCTTATTCAGCGTATCAGTTTTCTTCAGAACCCACTCCAATGAAAAATTCTTGTGCTGAAGAATAACATTTGCTACCGCTTTACCTGCCTTCCCAAATCCTAATAATCCTATTTTCATAATTACAATTTTTATATTTTTTAATTGATGATTTCGAATAATTGACCGTAGTAATATACAAAAAAAAGAAAGATCGATTTCTACCATACTTTTAGGTATAGATCTTATTGATTTTACAGAGATAGAGGTGGCAATGCCATATAGTATCTATTTGACTACTATGCAATAAATTAAATAGGAATTATCTTCGAGGCTAAGCGGCTTTTTTAAAATCGTTCCTGGTCTTGACATTATTCATAGCATCTTCATAGATCTCAACGAGAGTTAGTATGATTTAATTGTACTTTGCGACTATCATACTGATGCTATTCTTCTTTGTTAAGATATTCCATCACAGGGGTTGCGGTAAGACCGTGAATCAGTATTGAGGAAAGGATGGTTAAAGAAACAATAGCCCACATTTCATCTTGGTTGTCAAAATCAAATTTACTGAAAGCAAATGCAAGATAGAATATTGAGCCCATCCCGCGGATGCCAAAAAATCCGATTGCCAACCTTTGTCTGTTTTTCATTTTTGAGGAACTCAATGCCAACCAGCCAAATAAAGGCCTTACTATTAGCAGGAAAATCACCGAAAACCCAACCATTTTCCACGTTATTGGTTCTAGGATACCCATTGCTAAGGCTCCTCCGAAAATAATCAGTAGCAGGCAGACTAGCAGCCTTTCTATCTGATCGGTAAAAGAATGAAGTGTATCATGATACTGATGATCTTTCTCAAAATGCCTTAGTGTGATTGCACAGATAAAAACTGCAATAAACCCATAACCATGGACAATTTCTGTTATACCATATACCAGTAAAGTAGCTGCAACTGCCACCAGACCATCTCTGGTTCTTAGTATCTCATATTTTTTGGAAACTCTGAATAACAAAATGCCAATACCTTTGCCTGATAGAAATCCGATCACAATACCGGCAATTATTCGGTAGATAACATCAAGAGCAAACCACTCTAAAAAGCTGCTTTCTTTGCCTGTGAACATAAGACCAATAGTAATGGCAAGCCAGGTAAATGGGAAAGCGACTCCGTCATTGAGTCCAGCCTCTGACGTTAGCGCAAATTTGGTCTCTGATTTCATTCCCTCATTTGGAGGTCCCACCTGTACATCCGATGCGAGAACAGGATCCGTTGGAGCAAGAACAGCACCAAGAAGTACTGCCGACGCAAGACCTAAACCTAAAAAATAATAGCCCATTACCGCTGCTGCTGCAATACACAATAACATGGTAAAACTTACAAGTTTCAACGGGGATGACCAGGTTTTAAAAGAAAATTTCCGGTCGATCTTGATCCCAGTACCCATAAGCGAAATAATAACAATCAACTCGGTTAAATGAAGCGTCAGGTTTTCATTTTTTTGAGGCATTGGGTTTGGCAGAAGATCAGGAGCCAGGAGATAAAGTGCAAACCCTGTTGCTACATAAAAAATAGAGTACGAGATGCCAGTTTTTTTTGAAATTTTAGGCATCCATGCCACACTAAAAATGGCAGCGCCGAGTATTACTAAAATAATCAGATATTGATCCATAGAGTACGTAAATTTATTATTGCTAAAAAGTATTTTTTGAATTGCTATAATATTCAGTACGTTTAGGCGAAGCTGTAATACTCAAGCGGCTTGAGGTGAAAATATCAAATATCCCGCCACGGCTTATTTGCTGTTCTTGTTTTACGGTAATATTGAACCCGTAATCTTTTTAAGAAGTAACCGCTCTTAAATTATCTTTTTTCAGAACGCATCTCCACTATCAAAAAACGTTAAGTAGTTATCAAATATACAGATGTCAGTTTCATTCATTCTTAAAAGCTTGCCTATAAATTATACCACTTTCACAGCATTTTCTAACATACATTACTATAAACATTAGCGAACTTTGCAAATCAATATAATAGTGTAAATACCATTTCAAATGCAAAATTCAATCAATACAATTCTTTTAACCACCGACTTCACAGAAAAATCGCAGAATGCATTGTTGATGGCATTGAATATCGCGTCAAGGCATCACTCACGCTTGATTGTATTGCATAACATTGATAATTTTTTTGTGATCGACAAGACCGGAAAACAATTATTGGGTGCCGATGTTGTAAAAGACAATGTGCAAAGAGCCGAAAATACTTTGCGCCAAATGGAAATATCCCTGAAGGCTCAGTATCCAACATTAGTCATTGAAACCATCCTTAAAAATGATAGTCTTATACATGGCATCAATGAAGTCATCGAAGATCAGGATGTGGATCTGGTGGTCTGTGCTACATCCGGAAAACAAAACTTTGTTCAGGTCATTGTTGGTTCACTGTCTTACGAGATCCTCACGGGTTCAAACACTTCCGTACTTTTAGTTCCGGAAAGTTGCAGAAAATATACATTTGAAAAAATACTTGTTCCGGTAAGGGTACTGTACGATCTTTCAGATAAGATAGATCTTTCGGTAACCATTGCCGAAAAGAATAAAGGCATCATTAATCTTTTAGGGATCAGCGATCAGGAAGATGTCAGTAAAATTAGAAGTGCCTATCTGGAAGTAAAAAGAACACTTGAAGAAAGTTCACAGGAATATAGATCTCAGTTTGTTATGACCGGCGAAAAGGCAATACAGATCTCAGAACATTCCAAGGATGACGAAGCAGACATTATCATTCTCAATTATCGGGATGAAAACAGCTGGAAATCATTTTTCCTGGAAAACTTCTTCAAACAAATAATCAACAACACGGATATTCCTTTATTTTTTCTAAAGAATAAATATGAAAAGAAGCAAAGTCTGTCAAATGCCAATGTCGGTTATGATATCACGCTTCCGCATCCGGGATAAAATAAATTTTATGATCACAATACAAAAATATTCAGAAAAAGATAAAATAGCAGAAAATCAGAAGAAAGAGATTGTGAAATTTCTCTTTGAACATCTGGAACAATATGGCGATCCACAAGGCGACATTGCTGCCGCAGTCAACTATTCCTTAGGCTATCAAAACAAACCGGGCGGAACCATTGTTACGGCAACACACCAAAACAATCAAAGTCTTGTGGGAGCAGTCGTCTTGAACAAAACCGGAATGGGCGGTTATATCCCTGAAAACATACTTGTCTACATCGCAACCGATAAGAAATTGCGCGGACAGGGAATCGGCAAACTTCTAATGCGAAACGCCATTGACTCTTGCGAGGGAGACATTGCCCTACATTGTAAACCGGAAAATCCCGCCATGCAGCTTTACAAAAAATTAGGTTTTACCACCAAATATCTTGAAATGCGATTAAAAAAATAAAATGTCATACATCACTCTCAATTCAAATAAACTAAAATATAATTACCATTATCTTGATCAGCTTTTTGCAGAACATCACATCGAATGGGCGGTAGTGGCCAAGCTATTGTGTGGAAACGAGAAATTTCTGGAATGTCTGCTCGAATTTTCTGATAAGGAGATCTGTGACTCCAGACTGACCAATCTGAAGCACATCAAAAAAATATCACCCGAAACCCAAACGGTCTATATAAAACCGCCAGCTAAACGATTGGCAAAAAGCATTGTAAAATATGCCGACGTCAGTTTCAACAGTGAAATTGAAACCATCAAAGCACTTTCGAAAGAAGCCGTGTTGCAAAATAAGACACACAAGATCGTTATCATGGTAGAGATGGGTGAATTGCGGGAAGGCATTATGGTCAGGGATCTCTCCCGTTTTTTCGGTAAAGTGAAAAAATTTCCAAACATCGATGTTGTCGGGATCGGAACCAATCTTAATTGCCTGAATGGTATTTTACCGGATGAGAAAAAGTTGATGAAACTCCATAGTTTTAAAGAGATCATCGAAGAATCACATCAAACAAGAATACCTTTCATCTCTGCAGGATCATCGGTGACCATTCCTTTGATATTTCAGAATAAGATTCATTCCGGAATCAATCATTTTAGAATTGGAGAGTCTTTATTTTTCGGAACAGATGTGTACAACGATTCTACCATCAGCGGGATGTACCAGGATGTTTTCAAACTCACCGCCGAGATCATTGAAATTGCACAAAAGCCAATGATACCTGCAGGTGACGCCGGAACTAATCTTACCGGCGAAACACCGCAACACGATATAGCAAAAAAAGGAAAAACATCTGTGAGAGCTATTGTTGACGTGGGTGTGCTAGATATTGACCACAAACATATTGAACCAATGGCGCAGGATGTCAAGATCATAGGTGCAAGTTCGGATATGATGATCCTCGATCTCTCGGATAACCTAAATAATTTGAAAGTTGGTGATACTGTAGACTTTAGCATGAGTTATCTGGCTGTTTTACGGGCGATGAATTCCGAATATGTTGACAAGTTGATCGATCACAAAATCCATCCTGCAGAACTTAAGATTTTAGAAAATATAAATTAACTGTTGTTTACTCTTGCCCTAAAATCGCAATTGAATTAATATCCATATATTTGATTATAAATAGAAGAATCTGATTCCAAACATACTTTCTTTGACATTAGGCAGGCTCGACATATACTCAGAAACGAGGAATGAATTTCTGATGATGCCTTTTTCTGCTTTTAATGGTAAATTAAAGTCAGGGTTGCATTATAAAAATAAATTTTATGCCGTCTTGCTTTTCGAAAATGCAGATGGCTCCATCATCATAGATGACCGGGAATTCCAATTGAAATCACACACTTTTTTTTTCATCAACTATAATCAGGTCTACTACTTCAAAGACCAACAAACTATTGAGGGTGAAGTCATTTTATTTACCAAATCATTTTACAACCACGTCTATACAGGTAATAAAATGATCAAAAGCGACACTGCACTTCATAACGTTTCCCCATTTATTTCATTAAAACCTGAAAACTTATCAGACCTTAAGCAGACATTTAAGGAACTTCGAACTGAATATCAATCTCACCAACAATCCAGAAAAGAAATCCTATGCCTGCTCCTTAAAGTTTTTGTACTGAAATATATCAGAAATTCATCCAAAAAAGACCTTATCAACCGATCTGTAGATCATAAGAAGAAATTGGTAGATGATTTCAATGATCTTGTAAACCTGCATTACAAGGAATTGAAAACCACTTCAAAATATGCAGAGAAATTAAATATAAATTCCAGCTATCTCAATACGTTGGTAAAAGAAATCCTCGATATAACAGCTGGGCAGGTCATCAAAAACCGAATTATCCTGGAAGCAGAAAGATTGTTGCTTCACAGCTCCCTTTCAATCATTGAGATTTCGTATGAATTGGGCTTCAATGATAATTCTCATTTTGGAAAGTATTTTAAATCTGTCAGGGGTGTATCTCCAAATAATTTCCGGACAGTCCAATTAAAATAATTGATTCCACTAAGTTACACATCTTTATTCAATTGATATTATACTGCACAAACGTTAAAATCAATTCCCGAAATTGTGATCACAAAGATTTATAAGCGTTTCAAAAATCAATAAAACCAGTGATTATAGAACTGAAAATTAAATCAAATGCATTATGTAATGTCAGCCATATTTCTTATATTACTAAAACCAAAATCGATATCATGTCAAAAAAATATCCACTTATACTTCTTTGTTTGTTTATATTTTGCCTGAATTGTTCGGATAAAGCAAAAGAACAGCAGATCGCCAAGCGTGAACTCCAGTTGCTGGATAAAGAAAAATCATTTGCTGAAAAAGAATCCGATTATCAATCCTTGTTAAGGATGAGAGACAGTATTCTAAGTAGGAAAACAGATTCTGTAAAATTGATCATGGAATGGCCGCCAGAAGTCTTGGGGACATGGACCGGAACAGTAATCTGCACAGAATCAAACTGCACTGATTATGTGGTAGGTGATCAACGGGTTGATAACTGGGAGTTTGATAATGATTCCACGCCGCTGGTTTGTAAAATTATAAATAATAATAAATTGGTCAGATTATACTCTGGCAAATATGAAAACGGCGAGGTACACCTGCAGTATAAAACAGATTCTTCAGCCGATAAGAGCGTTGAAATGAATGTTGTTCTCAATGAAATTTCGTCTACCAGAATAAAAGGGACCAGAACCGTCACGATTGATAATGAATGCCTGACGAAGTTTAACGTGGAATTGACAAGACCTTCAAAATAAAACACCTATGATTTTAAGCTTACAACACCTAAATCTTCCGTTTGAAGATCCTGTCCTTAAGTTTTTTTTGGTTCTGGTCATTATTCTCGCTGCACCGATTTTACTGAATAAAATCAAGGTTCCCCATCTGCTCGGACTGATTATTGCCGGTGCTGTTATCGGCCCAAATGGGTTTAATGTATTGACCAGAGACAGCAGCATCGTTGTTACAGGAACTACGGGACTTCTTTACATTATGTTTCTAGCAGGTCTGGAAATAGATCTTGGAGACTTTAAGAAAAACAAGTGGAAAAGTTTAGGCTATGGAGCTTATGCTTTTATCTTTCCTTTTATCCTCGGATTTTTAGGTTCCTACCTTCTTTTAGGTTTTTCCGTACTTACTTCCGTACTTTTTGCCAGCCTATTTTCTTCTCAGACATTGATAACCTATCCGTTAATCAGTAAAATGGGTATCGCAAAAAACCAAGCCGTAAATATTACCGTAGGTGGAACAATGCTTACTGATGTGGCAACCCTTCTGGTACTTGCAGTAGTCGTCGGCATGGTGACAGGTGAGGTCAATATGGCGTTCTGGATTAAGCTCGCAGGGTCTTTTGCTATTTTCGCACTGATTGTCCTATTGGTATTTCCAATCATAGGAAGATGGTTTTTCAAAAAAGTTAATGATAAAATTTCACAATACATATTCGTATTGGTTATGATATATCTGGCTGCTTTGTTAGCAGAATTAGCCGGCGTAGAAGCCATCATAGGAGCATTTTTTGCAGGTCTGGCCTTAAACAGACTGATACCGCATAGTTCTTCATTGATGAACCGTGTTGAATTTGTCGGTAATGCTATATTTATACCTTTTTTCCTGATCAGTGTAGGAATGCTGATCGATTTTAAAGTTTTTTTTAACAGCTTCGATACTCTGATAGTCGCAGGGATCATGATCGTTGCATCAATAGGAGGGAAATACATTTCTGCTGTGATAACCCAGAAAACATTCCGGTTTACAAAAGATGAGGGTAAACTGATTTTCGGACTGAGTTCTGCTTCCGCAGCTGCTACATTAGCGACTGTGATCGTAGGATACAATATTATCATCTCTGAAACAGAGAGCGGCGAACCTGTACGATTACTGAACGAACACGTACTGAATGGAAGCATTTTATTAATCCTTGTCTCATGTACGATATCGTCTTTTATTACCATGTCAGCTGGACAGAAGATTGTAGAAAGCAGCAACGAAGATACGGTTTCGGGTAACAATGATGAAGAAGAAAATATTCTCTTGGCTATTAACTACGAAGAAACTGTTGAAAAAATGGTTAATCTCGGAATTTTGATCAAAGCGCATTCGAATACTCAGGATTTTTTTGCTCTTAATGTTATTAATGAAGATAAGAATGAATCCTCAGTTAAAAATGCCGAAAAGTTGCTACATCAGGCAAAAGATACAGCAGCAGCGGCAGATATAACACTTCAGGCCTTAAAAAGGTATGACAATGATGTGATCAACGGAATTAATAATGTGATTAAAGAGCACAATATCACTGATTTAATGATCGGTTTGGAAGATGAAAAAGGGTTTTCCACTTCATTTGCACAAAATCTTTATAATGGTTACCTACAGAACGATAATGTAAACATCTTCATCTATCATGCTGTTCAGCCTCTATCTACTATAAAAAAATACGCAGTGATAATTCCTAAAAATGCGCAAAAGGAAGCAGGTTTTTTTCACTCACTGGTCAGAGTATGGAATATTGCCAAAAATTCTGGAGCAAAAATGGTTTTTTATGCTCCTGAAAATACCATTAATCTTTTGCAGCGCATCATAAAAAAATCCAATATCGAAGCAGAATTTATAATGATACACACCTGGGAAGACAGTGAAGAAACGGCTTCAGGCATTAAAGATGACGAAGGGTTGATCATTTTTATGGCCAAAAGAGGAATGCATTCTTATATTCCACGGATGAGAATGATCCCTGAATTACTTAACAGAAGTTTACTCAATAAAAACTATCTGTTGATCTTCCCTTTCTCAGAATACGAAAATAGTAATATTGAAAAACGAAATGTTTCCAATCATGATGATTTTGTAGAAATAGGAAATGTAATTAAAAAAATATTTAAGTAAATTATAGAATATTCTGTAGCCCTCAAAGTTTGAGGTAAAATGATAAGGCAGCAAGATAATCAACATTGATAAGTAACTTTTCTGAATCAGTTTATCATAATCATAAATTTCGAAAATGGCTTTCACAAAATATGAAAATAGTAACATCAGCCTGATTATAACAAGAAATGCTTGATAATAAATGTTGTATGATCTTATTTTGAATGTTTTATGGGAGACATCATCAATCGAAAATGCCATATAATCACTAAATCTTCTTATAACTAATTAAGATTAACTATCCAATCCGGAATTATATTGAATGGTTTTTAAAATATTTGTCTTTTTTAAGTGAACCGAAATCCGATTGGTTGAAACCTGGATTAAAGTATTAAGTCTATTGAGAATTATTGTCGCTGCTTATAAACATTTCGTTTGACTCTTCAGCAACTATCTTAAGGAAGCGGTCATAGTGTTTTAGTACATCGCTGATCAGTTCATTTTTGGTAAAGTACTGGACATCGTATCCTTCACGTGAATCACCAAAATATGTTTTAGGAAAATAAGTCAAGTTACTGTCCAAATCAGGTAAGTTTTCATCGTCCACCATATAATCAGAAACAATTCTTTTCTGCCCTATCACGCCATAGATAAAATTATTGACCACATCATGATGGATCTCTAAATAGATCCTTAAATCTTCCGGTATGTGATTGATCTCAACAGCAATTCCATTTAATAAAAATTCTTCCTTTAATTCTGTGAAAGCAGGCAAGACCTGGTTGTCCATAAACGTTTTCACGGAGTCTTTCGTTTTAAAAGAAACAATTTTTTTTAGCCGTTCTTTCCAGAATTCACCAGACCATGGTACTGTAGAAACCGAAAGTCCTTTTTCGTAGTATCGGTAATCGATGGCAAGAGCCTTCATCAACGAGACAACAAATAAAATCATAATGACCGCAAACGGCAGCGCAGTGATAAGTGTCATCGTCTGCAATGCTTCAAGGCCGCCTGCATTAAGCAGCATAAGAGCTAAGGTAGCCAGAAGTATTCCCCAGAATACCATTTGGATTTTAGGTGACTTACTTGAATTTTTAGAGGATATACTGTCCATTACCAGCATTCCTGAATCTGCTGAAGTAACGAAAAAGATGATTATTATTGCAAGAACGATAAAACTTAAAACTTTGGAAAGTGGCAAATATTCTAAAAACCTGAACATCAAAGCATCCGGATCAGAAACCAAGGCACTCAGTGCACCATTCGCCACGTTGAAGTCAAACCAGATCGCACTGTTTCCAAATACCGACATCCAGATAAAATTGAATAATGTGGGAATGATCAAAACAGCGGCAATGAATTCACGTATACTCCTTCCTTTAGAGATTTTAGCAATGAATAGTCCTACAAAAGGTGACCAGGAAATCCACCATGCCCAATAAAGAATGGTCCAGTTATAAAACCAAGGGAGTGTTTTCTGCTCATAAACGTGGGTGTTGAAAGTCAGGTCAAAAAAATTATTGATATAATTTCCCAGGCCATAGGTGAAACTTCCAATCAGATAAACGGTAGGTCCCAAAAACAAGACAAATAAAAGAAGGATAATTACGATAACAACGTTGATATTACTTAAAATCTTAACTCCCTTATTAACTCCTGATGTCGCTGAGAAAACAGCAATAGATACTAAGACTAGAACAATTAATATCTGATAGGTGAATCCCGTCTCAGGCAAAATTTTCATCGTTTCTAATCCTGAATTAATTTGCACAACCCCAAATCCCAGCGTTGTTGTAATACCGAAAAAGGTACTGCATAAAGCAAATATATCAATCACATCGCCCCATTTACCTTTAATTCTGTCCTTTAACAATGGATACAGGCAACTGCGGAGTGACAAAGGAAGTCTGTAACGATAGGTAAAATATGCTAAACAGAGACCTACGAGACCATAAATTGCCCATGCATGAATTCCCCAGTGGAAGAAGGTGTAAAGTTGTGCGTTTTTTGCCCTGCTGATAATATGACTTTCAGAAAAAGCATCTGTAGAATAATGCTGCATAGGTTCTGCAACGCTGAAGTACATCAGTCCTATTCCCATCCCAGCAGCAAAAAGCATGGAGATCCATGAAAAAAAAGAATGTTCAGGTTTACTGTCATTGGTACCTAATCTGATTTTTCCATACTTGCTAAACATCAGAAATACTAGAAAAATCACAAATATTGTTACGCACCATACATAGATCCAGTTGAGATTTACAAAAATAAAATTCTTTATCACATTTAAAACAGCCTTGATCTCAACAGGAAACAATACTGAGAAAAGACATATCCCCACTATAAATATTAAACTGGGTATGGTGACCCCTTTAGCGAATGTAAATCTGATTTTTGATGTGAGTTTGGATGAATTCATACAAAAAGAAATTGTTAGCGTACTTTCAAATATACAGCTTTTAAAATAGTGAGGCCTTAAGCACATTCTCTAAGACTCGTAAGTATTGCAACATTTCTCTTTACACTTCTCCTATTCTTTTACAATCTTCATAAAGATTTTTAATAGTCAAAGATTAGCAGATTATTTTTTCGCTATTAAAAATATTTGGACGATAATACAACTTATGTTTTGCCGAAAAAAGAAAAATGATCTATAAAGAGTTTAGGAATTTAAGCCTGATAACTGTGAAATTCTTTCTAATTCTCACACCAAATATTTCTTATTTTATGAATACAGGATCCTAACAGCCGATTAAGACCTATTACTACTATGCTAATTGCTAACATTTTTGAAATTAAATTGCATTAAGATTTGTTTGATATAATGAGGGTTTAAATTTGATTTCTAATTTGATTTGATCGAATCAAATCATCAAAAAAAGCGTTTGAAGATATGCTCACCTTGCTTTCAAAAATGATTACTTACTTTTTTAAAATTTCAAAATTCTTTATTAGTAATCAGATCTATCCGTTGTTTCTTTGGATCTTGTATATGAACGATCAATCTAACTAAAGATTACTCTGTTCTAAAAAAGATTACAATTATCTTATAAACTGCAATTAAGCAATTGATCTTTATCAAAAAGACACTTTAAGACAAGCATTACCAATAACTGGTATATTTTCAGACTGTCCAGTAGCACTGTAATTTAAGCTGTAGTTTGAAATTACCGCATTCATAATAAATAGAATATGATGAGTGATTATGTATAAATTTATTCACAAAGAAACGATAAGAAAAATAGATCGAAGGATAGAATTATAGACTTTATGCCTAATACTTTAAAAGAAATTTCCTTCGCAAAGATCTAAAAAGATTCTGACGGAATCTGGCTTAAATCCAACAGATGACGAAGTCAGGAGTATTTGGGATTTTGCATACCAGTTGGTAGATCTGATTATTAAAAACTATGTTTTAATATCAATTTACTATAAGGAAAAATCACTAATATAGGTGACTTCTCCCTTAAAGTGGTCAAGCTACCTCCCGAACTTGAAAAATTTTTAATAAAATTGCTGGTAAAAAATCTGACGGAACATTAGTTTTTGCTTCTGCAAGAGATGCTGGAAATTACAGCGCTGGTTATATTGCTGGATTAAAAGGTTTGTCTTGGTCCGAAGCTAGAATTGGTTTTGATGGCTTGGAAATTGGTAAGTCTATACTGAAAGGAAATGTGGTTACTGGAGAAGGACGACAAAGTACTCAGGCTCAGAAACAAGGATATAATCAAGGGATTAAAATTTACAATCAAAGAAATAGTCTTGATAGTAATAACAAAGAGGTAAGAAGGCTTGATAACATTTATAATAATTCTAAATTTTAAAAAATGAGAAATAAAAAGATTGTCATACTCGTATCTGCCTTTCTATTAGTTGTTTACTACCAATTAGACTATAAAAGATATTTCATTAAGAGTTCTGATGGCAAAAAAGTTTTTACAGTATGGCAAAGAGTTGGAAATAATTGTTACATCATTCCTGGGAAATATTATTCTCCATTTAAGCCCTCAAAAAACTACATTCAAACAAAGAATTACCGAAATTACATAGGATTTATATTTAATCCTATAAATAAGGGATATACCGATATATCAATTTATAATGATTTTGAGAAAAATAATTTAATACCAAGTATTAATGTTTTTTCTCCAAATGATATTTTGATGTATAGATATGGAATGTTAGAAAAATATGATATTGAAAGAGGGGTAAGAGTTGTTTCTAAGAATAAGAAATTATTAGAATCAAAATTTGATTACGTTTCTATAGATTTAAATCGCATTTATGGTGTGAAAATTACAAGACCTTAAAAATCCTTCGCTGGTGTGAGTGTCTCACTCGTATCTGTATAACAAGGGCCACTCGAGCGAGTGGCTTTTATATTTTACATTATAGATTGCAGTTTAGTTTGCTTAAGAAAGGCATCAAGGAGAGCGAAGACGTGTTGTCTGTCGTTCTCTTTTAGTTCTTGGATGTGCTATAACAATAGATTCGCTACACATTTGTAAGTCTCCCAAAAATTAGACAAATAATAACTCTAAGATTAACAATAAAGAACAATTAATTTTAGAACAGGTAAATTTCGCATAAAAATTAGGTACATTAAATCAATATGTTAGTTCACTGGGCTTTAAAAAATCAATCTGTAATTTGTACTTAATCCGCTGTATACTCACGCAAAAAATTTAAATAATACTAAAATAAACTTTTCATTATTCTGATATTATTTTTTTAGTATCGAATCCCCTGACAATTAATAAAGGATCAAAATTTCAATGAACTGCATTTGCATCTTATGAGGCTTCTGACTTTTCTATGCAGATTACCATTCAGGCAGACACAAAGAAAACTGCAATCAATTCCATGAAAACAATAAGAAAGCACATTGATAAAGCTTGAAATCTTTCTGCGGAGGTTTTGTAATCCCTAATTACGGATACCCACAAAGATTTTTTTCCGCAGAGACAACGGAATATATTCGCTATAGAAAATCAGATTGTCTGTAAAGACAAAGGTTTTCGTTTAATTTAATACTGCAAAATTTTGGTATTTAGAAGATATGAGTACTAATACCTTGGATCTAAGAACAGATATTTCTTCATGTTGTCTATTGATGCCTAAAAACAAATTTCAGGACAGCTGGATATTTTTCAAAAACTGGCAGAAAGTGAAGGATCTTATTCAATGGGATTGCACGGAATGGCTGATACATCAAAGATTTGCATTGTTAATATTCCAGAACTGGAAGTAAATAATTTGAAATTACATGATGTGACGGCAAAAACAAAATATGCCAATACCTCAAGATTTGGCTCTGAGACCCTGAATTATGGGAAGGTAACGTTGGATTATAAAAACAAAAAGCTCTATATCGAACCTTTGGGAAATCTTTCCGAAGTGGAGGTAAAAAAAAGAATATGGACAGTTGATCCCATTGTTGAAAATGAGAAACTAGGAGTTGGTATTATTTGGGATAAAACGGTAAAGGACAAAAAAAATATTGGCGATCAGATCTTAAAATTTGACGATATTGATTTTCAAAATTTAGATTTTGCGAAATATTTAGATCTAGCAATAAAGTAAATAAAAAATCAGCAGTTCTTCACTTGAAAGATGTTAAAACTGGAAAACTAAAAACTGTTGAAATAAACAAGATATCATATAGTTTTCGGCTATGCATTCTGACCTAAGTGCTTACTTTTTGTGCCTAGGCAGGATCGTCATAGCCCAGGCCTGCAGCACAATTATTAATAAGTCTTGATAGCAGCTAATGATTCATGAACAAAAATTTGTACTTTTAACGTTTATTATGTTGTAAAGAAATCGTAGAAGATGGCATCGATCCCCCAAGTTAAAACCTATCATTTTCTGCCCTTTAAATATGGTTCAGAGCTGTTATTGGATATCGGCCGTATTGAAACGTTGAAAAATTATGTATTAGACAGCACATTGCATCAACTTAGTTTTTACGAAATTATTTTCATCAGAGAAGGAGCCGGTACAGTAGCACTGGATGAAAATAAAGTTTCAATACATCCGAGAACCATAATTTTTACCAGTCCCGGACAGGTTCGCCGCTGGGAAATTGAGGAAGAGGTAAAAGGCTACACGCTGTTCTTTGAAAAAGATTTTCTCCATCTCTTTTTTTCTGACGAGCTGTTTCTCTATCGGTTTCAGTACTTCCATCAGTATTCACATCCCGTTGAAATGCAGATCGATGAAACATCATTCGGGAAATGCCTGCAACTTTTACAGGAGATAGAACAGGAGTTCGGACAGATTCAGAATGACAGCAATCATATGATCAGGTCACTTCTATATCAGCTGCTTATCATTCTCAACCGCTATTATGCAGGTATATACCATGTTCAACGGGATACGTATATTCATGCGGATTTCTATAGATTCCGTTCGTTGCTGGAAAAAAGAATCTTACAGGACCAGACCGTTGAAGGCTATACCAGAATGCTTAATGTAAGTCCGGGATTTCTTAATAAGATCTGCAGGCAGTTCAGCGGATTGTCAGCGCAACAAATGATCCATCATAAGCTGGTTTCAGAAATAAAGAAACAGTTGCATCAGAATAAATCCGCAAAGGAGATCTGCTATGAACTAGGATTCTCTGATCCTTCCAATTTCAACCGTTTTTTCAAAAAAATTACCCACCTCACGCCACAGCAGTACAGAAAGAGTATAAAATGACAACTTTAAAGATAAAATGACCTTTTTGCAGGATATGAATGTTTCTATTTTTACAGAAAAAAATAATATGATAAAACCTGCAACATTTGTCCTTTTATTCTTCGTCATGAACCTGTTTTGGATAAAGGCAAAGCAATTATATGTTGATCACCGAACCGGAAATGATACCAATTTCGGAATAAAAGCCCAACCGTTAAAAGACCCTTTTAAATGTGTTTTATATAAAATGAAAAATATAAAAATAATTTTGTTTCTATTTCTTTTTGCCGCAAACAGTGCATACAGCCAAAAGATAAATTTAGACGGCAGCAACCTTGTACCCAATAACGTTTATATGGAAATCGATGATTTGCATGGGGAAAGTATTGTTAGAGTCGTAAAAGATTCTACTGTGAAAGAAGCGGACGAACCTACATTTGTACGGATCAAGAATACCAATTTTAAAAATGGCATTATCGAGGTAGAAGTTCTAAGCCGGCTTCTTCCTACGGCTTCTCCAACAGGCCGTGGGTTTATCGGATTGGCATTCAGGATCAATGACATGAATTCCAAATTTGAATCTATATATTTACGTCCAACTAATGGGAGAGCTGAAGATCAGGTAAGACGCAACCACTCCATTCAATACTTTTCGTACCCTGATTATAAATATGACCGTCTGAGAAAGGAGAATCCCGAGAAATATGAGTCATATGCTGATATGGGTCTGAATGAATGGATAAGAATGAAAATTGAGATCAAAGGCAATCAGGCTAAACTTTTTTTAAACAAAGACAAATATCCATCCCTTATTGTGAATGATCTCAAACAAGGAGCAGATCGATCTGGGGCTGTAGGATTATTTGTTGATGCAGGCACAGATGGTTATTTCCGCAATCTGAAAATCACCCCATCAAATTGATATATAAGGGTTCGATCTGGCAGTGCCACTGGTTTTAAGTTGGGATTACGGAATTTCTTCGTGACAGGGTGTGAATAATCCCCACACAGTCATTTTCCTTTTAAATAATATCTCACCATATGAAATATTTAATTAAATATACAATATTTTTTTTCTAAAATCAATAGGATATGCTATTACGAGGATTCTCTTTGATATTTCCAATAATTCTTTTTTACAGCATATCTCTAAAGAAATTTTGTTTTAGGAATGAAGATTGATTTCTATTTTTTTTCATTTACCATCAATATACTTAAACGCTTCTTTCAGATAGTTTTCATTTGTTTTTACTTTGTCTGTTGATTTTTCAATGATGATATCAGGGGGAATTCCTTCGCCAATTTTAGCGTATTCCTTTCCTGTTCTGTCAACTATATTGCCAGTAGTAAGAACAAGATAAGATCCGTCAGATAACTTATATTCCTGGTTTCCGGAAGTTAAACCCTGAGTATTTGTGCCAATAATTTTTACATTTTTTTGACTGACAAATGCAGCGGTTATAAATTCTCCCGAACTTCCTGTCACCTTATCGACCAATACAGCTACAGGTCTTTTTACCGATTTTGGCTCTTTATGTATTAATTGGAACATTTGTGTAGCTGTTGAACCTTCATAGAACTTAGCGTCTTTGTAATTGTAATATTCAATTTTTCCTTCCGCATCTTTTGTACCAACTATATTTTTATCGTCTAAAAAAGGAGCAATTGCAGCATACATCGGATAAAGCATGCCTCCAAAATTTTCCCTCAAGTCAATAATCCAGCCTTTAGGCTTACGTTTTTGCAAATCATTCACTTTGGCATAAAAAGTATTGATGTACAAGTTCCAGTCATCTTTATTGAACGAACCAATATCTGGTAAACTGATGTAAGCATATTTGTATTCTAGCATTTCACTCCTAATAACCGGAAACTCCTGACCTGTCGCTTTGTATCCTAATGTATAGGCTTTAACCACATCTTCAGGATAAAAATTAGAATGAGAATCGTTCAACGAACTTAAAGCATTTTTGATAATAGGATAAGTCTCTTTTATCGTTTTAGCTTTAGACACTTCAGTGAGAGTTTTATCAAATATTTCATCCCAATTAAGCTTTGATTCTACTACTTTCTTTTTATTGTTTTGCCACTATTGGTTTTGGATGTAAGTTGGTGGCAGTTTTTGATTGGCTTTCTGCTTTTACATATTGCCGAAGGTTTGACGATGGGACTTGTCTTTCAGCTCGCCCATGTTGTTGAAGGTACCCATTTCCCAGTGTCTAATGAATCCGGACAGATCGAAGAAGCTTGGGCAGAGCACCAAATGCGTACAACAGCGAATTTTGCAACACATAATAAGGTTGCAGCATTTTTCCTTGGCGGACTGAACAGGCAGATCGAGCATCATCTGTTTCCTAAAGTGTGTCATATACACTATGGTGATATTTCCGTCATTGTAAAGAAAACAGCGATGGAGTTTAATTTGCCTTATATTGAAAATAAGAGCTTTTTATCCGCACTACGCTCCCATTTTCTAACGCTGAAAAAATTTGGTAAAGAGTCCGCCGTTAATTAACCGAAGTACATGATGATTACAACACTATTTTACGATAGGAATCGATTTTTCACCAGATGATCCTAGATTATCAGAAGAAAACATAATTTGTACCATCATTGAAAATTTTGATTTATTATTGCCAACCTATGAAATGATTAAACATGAAGTAAGGTTTTAGCCGAAAGCTTGAATATTTTTGCGGAAGGTCTGAAAAGCTATGCTTTCCGGATACCCAAAAATATTTTTTCAGCAGGACAACGGAATATATTTGCCATAGAAAATCGGATAGCTTCAAAGGCAAATACTTACATTGAACTTGATACTTGGTAACGAAGGTGAAAAGTCAGTGCTTGATATAATCTTAAATCTTAGATGCTTAAAATTAATGATGACTTCTAATTAATTTTAAGCTTTAAGTGATCTAGGTTTTCTAATAATGGTGATTAGAAGAGCGAAACGAGATGATTATTCTTAAAAATAATCCCGAAGCCAGCCGGGATTATTTTTGAGTAATACAGCCTTATCCACCTTTTACCATGGGCATTCATGTTTTTCAGGATCATGGTCTTCGCTTATAAACTTTTTTGTAGGTATGTTTTTATTGAGAACGGTATGAACAATTGTATTCGCCGCTTCATCAGGCGTACCGGTGCCCTGATTATTGGTAAGGTCAGTTTTTATAAATCCCGGATCAATCAGGTGAACCCGAAATTTCGGGAGTTGGTTGCCAAGAGAAATTGAATACATATTCAGCGCAGCTTTAGATACTGCATATACCATAAAAAGATTGGCATTATCGTAATATTTCCAGTTCCTATCTCCATGGAGTGTCAGTGATCCAATACTTGAACTGATATTAATAATGTGTGGTTGCTCTGATTTTTCCAATAGGTTTGTAAAGGCCTGAACGACACTTAGGGTTCCGAATAGATTAGTATTTAGAACTTTTTTAAACTCTGAAATTGTGGCATTAAGGGCATCTTGTGGTATACCTCCGGTAATGCCGACATTATTGATCAATACATCCAATCTCTCTGTTTTTTTACCAAGCCAGATTCGGGCATTTTTCACAGACACATCATCTGTAATATCAATGAATACAACTTCACAGTGTATTAACCCCTCTGATTTTAATCGCTCCAACGCCTCTATACCCCGTTCCTCACTGCGACATCCGAGATACACATAAAAGCCTTTTTGAAGAAGTTGTCTTGCGGTAGCAAATCCAATTCCTTTATTGGCTCCTGTAATAAATACTTTTTTCATTTTTTATTGATTTAAAAATTTAATAGTGCAAATTTGGATCAACAAAAAATAAAATCTTTTCACATTTGTGAAAAAGTGATCAGCGAATGCTTTTTCTTACTCTGCTTAAGGATGGCTGTTTCATTCCTAGGTAAGATGCTACATAAGACAAAGGGATACGATTGACCATATTTGGATAATGTTTTATGAAAGACAAATATCGTTCGGTAGTATTTCTTGCAATTAGGGAACTCCTTCTTTCCAATTTTTCCGATTTATGCCTGATAATTATTTTTTGAATGATGTCATTTAATCCGGAAACAGATTGTAATATCCCGTTCCAATCTTTTTTAAAAAAAACAATGAATGAGCAGTTTGTAATCGCTTGCAGATTTGCAATGGGAGTGGAACTTTTATCGGGATTATCCCAATCTGAGAGCCAATGGTTTTTTTCCACAAAGTAATGAGTGATTTCATCTCCCTTATCGTTGTCGTTATAAACCCGCAGAATTCCCTCTACAAGAAAGCCAACGTATTTTGAATTTCTTCCTGTTTCCCAAAAATAGTCACCTTTTTCAAGTTCTAAATTTTTTGCTTTATCTTTGATTAATTGAATTTCTTGCTGGCTGAGGTTTCCAAATTGCAACAGGAAATTTATAAATTCACTCATTTCGCAAAGTTATCAAATCTCAAAAAACGACACAAATAGATTGACGGATGCGTAAATTTGAAAATTAGCAGAAATTTTATCCAAACAAACTTCACTAAGGTAATAAAAAAGATGGAAGCATTAAAGCTACGTCAAATTGGAAGTATTGAGTTTACTATTAAATAAATCTAAAGTTTCAAAAACAATAAAAAAATTCAAAGTAAATAAAATGAAGAAAATTATAAAATATGCTTTCTTGACAATTATATCCCTTTCAATTCTTGTAATTGGTTACTTTTTTTCAAAATGCAATAACATAAATATTGATGAAAACCTTGAAAATTCGAGCGGAATAAATAATCTTAATTCCAAAGTTTTTGATCAGGCTTTTATAATGTTTGATTCTGCAAAAGTAAGAACAGATTTTGAAATTTTTGAAAAAGAGGATGACACAGTAAATTTCAATTTCGACGTACATAAAAGTCCAAATTCTGAAAACATTTATTCTATGACTTTTAACAGTGGAGATGGATTTTCAGGAGTAAATGTACATATACTTAAATACAGAAATTTCTCTTATACATCAATTGAATCTTACAACGACAACAAAAGTATGTTTGATTTCCTCAAATTTGACAGATACACTTTAAAAAAACAAAAATTGACACTAAATAAATCTCAATATAAAAAAGGAGATAGTATTTTTGGGAAAATAGAATTGCAAATAAAATTCAACCCAACTGATTCAATTTTTACCTCCAAAGGATATTTTAGAAGTATTATTGAATAAATATACTTAATAAAAGAATATTTCGCACATTGTCATTGAAATACTCGAATTAAGTAGGCAAAAGTATTTTTCTCTATATTTTCTCTTAATTTGTTTCATTAAAAATTAGTTACGCTTAATATAGATTAAATTTAGTTGAAGACAGCAGATCCCTCTCTAAAATTTCGTCATTAATAACAAATAAAATAATCTCAAAAAAAAATCTACAAAACGCACCGGATTTAATTTTGAATCTATTAAAGAAAGCTTTTTAAAAGAGTAATGTGTGTAATTTCATCAAGTAATACTATAAACATGCTGTAATTGGATAAAAACTCTTCAACCTGAGAATTGGTCACTTGCAAAATTTCTAAATCTCGATTGCCTGTTTAATCTGAATTAACTTTAAGGGATTTTAAATTAACAAAATTGCGGTGTTTAAAAATATTTATTCTTAAAAAACGATGAAGTCAGTATTTGGTAGAATCTTTAATTTACAGTTATTATTCGTAGCTTTATCGTTATGACTTTTGAAGAAAGTTGTGAATCATGATAGTTCTATTGATTTTAAAATTAGGTGCAATTAAATATTAACTGACCATTGGAAACCTCTATATCATATTGAATGATTATAATTTCGATCAGAACAATGAGGATGAAAATGAAGTGTTAAGTGAATATTTAGTTCATAAATTAATGATGTTAGTAAGGAAAAAAAACTTATAAAGTAAAGATGACGACATCTGCCATTATAATATAAAAAAAAGACTTGAATTATTTCAAGTCTTTTCATAAGCTGGATATCGAATTGTGTTACTCTTTAGAAGCTTGCAGATTTATTTCTGAAACTGCTAATTTGGTTAAAAGAGTATCACAATTTTTCTCTTCATCTAACGTTTGTTGTAGTATTCCCATCGCTTCTGTTTCCCCTAATAATTCGCAATAAGAAATCAGGGTTCCATATGATGCTATTTCGTAATGCTCTACTTTTTGGGCTGCTGCAATAATTCCTGCATCTCTTACAGCACCTGGTTCAGTTTCTTCCATGATACTTTCACCTTCCTTTATTAATCCTTCCATGGCATCACATTTTTCAGCTTTTGCTTTTTCTCCTAACGCTTCAAAAACCTGCTCTAGACGGTTAATTTGTTCGTCTGTTTCGTTTTTGTGATTGTTAATTGAATCTTTAAGTTTCGTCGAAGTAGCATTTTTTTCCATTTTGAGCAATGCTTTTGATAGATGCTTTTCAGCCCAGTAAATGTCTTTTAAGCCATCTACTAAAAATTCTCTTAAGTTTTCTGCTGCATCATTTGATGGTTTTGTTTGACCCTTTGCAGTTTTTGTTTCTTTTGTGTCTGTTGTTTTAGACTGTTTTGCAGTTGCCATAATAATTTATTTGATTTGGTTTGTCAATTTAATACTAAAATCAAGCCATGATCGATAATTAAAAGTAATCTTATAAATTTATAGTAATACGAATATATTATTCCGATACATTTAAAACATGATTTTACGATTTTTAATTTGGAGCTTTTTTTCTCGCTCTAATTTTTTAATTGTTCTGATGGTAGTTTCCACGCAGAGTCCTGTGAGTGAAGCTAATTGTTGTCTCGTAAGCGGTACTTCAAATGTATAGCGTGCTTGGTTTTCTTGCTCCTTTTTCATCATTACGAGAACCTCTGTTAATCTTTCCGCAGCATTATGACTCGATATTTTTTGCATCAGAACAAATTTTCGGTAAAGCCGCTCGGCGAGTGATTTACAAATATTTAGATAGATTTCAGGATTTACTGCCAAAAACGATAGTAAAGACGTTTTACAAACCTTGATAATGATACACTGCGTCAGAGCAATTGCATTCATAGGATAGGCCTTTTCGGTAAAAAGCATGGATTCACCAACAGCATCTTTAGAAGTTAGGATATTTTGAATGAATTCTTTACCGTCAGTGTTGTAATTGTTGAGTTTCACATCGCCTGTTACTACCTGATAGTAGAACTGCGGGCTGCCTCTTTCACGAAATATATAATCTCCGGGATTATAATCTTCTTCTGTCGCTCCCATGGAGTGCAGAAGTTCTTCTTTGATAGACATAATATAATTTTTTATGATGGGTGTAGTTCGAATTGCTGTATAAATCTATCATTAAATCATCAGATTAGTACGGAAATCGTAGCGTGCTGTATGTTACCGAATGATGATGGCAACAATCTAAAGAGAAAGTATAAAGCGGGTCATGAAGATCAAGTGTAGTGTCTCTTTCGTTTATATGTACGAGACGACTTCTATTATATGATTGCCATTGCTCCTTAATTAGAACAGTGACGAGATGTTAAATCGTTAACATTAAGTATTTGATAAATTTACACATTTAAGTTAAATAGTTATATGTTTCAAATCATAATATGAATTATTTAAATTTGAATATGTTTATGATAGTTTTGTAAATTAGCAGTAAACTGCTTCCACAATAAATGTTTAAGAGTAAGTTTATAATTGACATTATGTTAATTGGCATTGAGAAGAGAAACTTCAAAAAACGATTTCTAAACTCCTAAATGATAAATAATGAAAATAAATAGTATGTTATTGTACGTTTCGAAATAGAAATAAAGGATTTTGAAAACCTTTACTCGCTTATGAAAAGCTTTTTTTAAAGAAGAAGTAAGTGTAACTCCAGGGTTTATATCTTCTCGTATTCTTAGTAGCGAAGATAAATCCAAGGTAATTAATTACGCAACTTGGGTATCGGAAGATGCATTTGAAAAAGTTTGCTAAAGAAATTGTATCAAAATCCGAAATTTCAAAAAAATTGCTTTCTTTAATCCAAGCAGAGAAACTTTTTACGAAGTAGAATATTTTAGCATTTCATAATCTTTAGCATAGATATAATTAAAAGTAACTTTTTTACTAAAGAATACTATCATAGAAGACAACTCCTTTAGAGCCTCAATAAACGATTCAATATTTTTAGAATATTAGGATTTATACTTACCTTGTTCGATATAAATTATAAATATGTCATATGAAGTTAAAATGCACTACTAGTGGTTTAATTTATCTTAAACAGACAATTATTGTAAGTATTAAAAGACCAAATTCTTTAGAAGGTGCAAAAGTATTAGGTAAGCCAGTTCTAATTAACGCTTGTAATGTTATTTTTTTAAGTCACAATACTGGTGGGCAGGTTACATTTTTCATGCAAAATGGTTTTGAAATATCAGTTAACACATTTTTCTCGGAAGCTGAGCAGATTTTAAATAGTGCAATACAAGGCAGAGAGGATGAAATAAATTAGTTATAAGAATTATAATTTATTTTTTGACTTTAAAACTCACTATAACTATCAATGAATCTCATAAACTATGATAAATATTCAGTAGTTGATTACCTTGAACTTTAAGCGCTAAGTTATTTTTGATTGCCAATTAATTTTAAATCTTCAATTTCTAGAATTTTTTTTTCGTATCCAATTGCCAATGTCTGGATTAGTCCATTTACAAGTTCATCATAGCTCAAAGTTTGCTTTGGAAATACCAACGGATAGATAAGATTAATTCCCTTATAAATTAAACTCACATTCTGTTGCGCTTTTAATGGAATGATGAAGCCTGGTCGGAAACTGTATGATGCTCTAAAATTTAGTTTGTTTAACGCGTTCTCTGTTTTGCCTTTTATTCTTGCCCACATAACTCTTCCATTTTCCGAGCTATCGGCGTAAACGCCTGATAAGTAAAAGAAGATCATATCAGCATTCAAGTTCGCAAGCGCTTTTGCAAACATCATTGTTGTATAAAAAGTGATATGATTATATTTATCCTCACTCATACCAAATGAGCTTATCCCAGCACAGAAGAAACAGCCATCATAAGCAGTCAGCCAATCGTTGAACGCCTCCAAATTTGTAAAATCCTTTACTATCAGTTCAGTAAGTTTTGGGTGCCTTAGAGGAGAAGCTCTTCTATTGACCATTAATACTTCCGTAATATCAGGGTGTTTTAGAGTGGTCAAAAGAACGCCTTCACCGATCATTCCTGTTGCTCCGGTAATTATTATCTTCATACTCTAATTTTTTATTTCAC
Organism: Chryseobacterium formosense; assembly: GCF_900116415.1. Lineage (GTDB taxonomy): Bacteria > Bacteroidota > Bacteroidia > Flavobacteriales > Weeksellaceae > Chryseobacterium > Chryseobacterium formosense. Next base: position 1,264,359 of record NZ_FPAP01000001.1, read on the forward strand.
CCTGAGTTCAATCATCTTCCAAAACATACAGAATGTGTCCTCAATGATGGTTTGCTGCGCTTTTTTGGTAAATTTTGCTGATAAAAGATATTGATTTGCACCAAATACATGATTACTAATTAAAATGTATAATAAATAAACATCAGTATCGATTATCTGGTGTTGCTCGATAGCTGAATGAAATATCTTTAAAACCGGTGCAATCTGTTTGTTGATCTCTTCATTTCCAATCTTTTTTAAATAAGGCGAATTGGTGAATTGCGCCAGAAATAAAAACTCATTTTGATGAGTAAGTGACCATTTTAGAGACTCTTTATAATAGGTTTTAAGCATTTCCTTTGTAGATGTTACATTAGCGAGTGCAGCATTGATATGTTCGGCAGCTGACTCTTTCAGTCTTAAATAGAGTGACAAAACCAGATCATCCTTGGTTGGAAAAAAATAAAATAGAGTTCCGGTTGCTATGCCTGCCTCTTTTGCTATTCTACTTGTTGGTGTATCATTAAAGCCCTGAGAAACAAATAATTTTAAAGCAGTTTGAAGTAATATTTCTTTTTTATCCATTAGTTATTTTCTTTTAAATATGATCGAAGTATAAAAGCAGTTATACTTCGATCGTACTTATAAATTATTTATTAATACTTCATATTATCCATTGGACGACAAAATAGTTCATTAACCATAATGGTATCAAGATATTCGTAAAACCCACTTATTAAGTTATCTTTAAAAGTTAAAAGCAATATTACATCGTTTTTATAGATACGACCATCCTTTCTTGTTCCACGAATATGAACAGAAAGTGCTGCCCGTTCTTCATCCGCCGTAACTGATTGCAACGTCATTTTCATCCCTTCAGGAAATCTTTCTGCTACAATTTCCCATAGTTTTGCCTGGTTTTCTGCTGACTGATATCCGCCAAACGGCCATAACCCCTCACCACTCAACCAATAAACAGAATCAACAGTCTTTAATTTATTCATTTCATCAAATTTTCCCGCTGCCATTGCTTCGAAATACTGTATTGCAATTTCTCTTGATTTCATATTTTAAAATTTAGTGACTGTTTAGTCAGTCACCACAAATATATAAATATTTAATTTACTAACAAATGAAATCGTTTAAAATCATGAACTCCAGCATTCACCTTAGTACGGGATCCTATATTAGGATAATAGTATAGTTATTGCTCAAACGTTCTTCAAATTTTTTGGTTAAAACTAACCATTGACTTTTAACGGGTAATCTCCTCTCCAGTTGGAAAGAAGTACCATGATTACAAACACATTTTCAAAAGTTTACTTTTTACAGTAATTACCGTTTTTATTCACATATAGGAAGATATCCATTTAGATTAGGACTTATAAAACCATGTTGGTAACATATAAAATGATCAATGCTGGCAAACAGTAATCAATTGAGCAAGTCACCTCTATTCCTACCGGAAAAACTTTCACGGACAATCATTTGAATAATATCCTTAAAACGATTAGTATATTTAGAGTCCAAAATTTAATTCAAGCATGACATATCTTGGAAACAGAGAGTATTCGCTCGTGTAAGCCGAGTAACTCGTAATAGAAGTTTCTTTAAATTTCACTACATTAAATAGATTATTTCCTATTAAAGAGAGGGAAATATTTTTGCTGTAGTCATAGGTTAATTTGAAGTCCATAAAATCATATGAGTTATCTTTATTGAAATATCCATTGAAAGAATAATAACTGTTTTTAAGCTCAATTTTAGTTTTCTTATTAAGAGCGAAAATTAATTCAAAAAACGCCTGCTGATTGATAACCTTGCTGCTTTGCTGATCTGTCGTAATCTTCGAAATATTAAGATTTGTTCCTATATTATAATTTATATTTTTTTTCCAGCCCGATTTTAACTGCAATCCTATTCGATTATATAAGGAGGCGACTTGTCTAAAATTGCCGTCGTCAATCTGATCTTCATACAACGAGGTGCTATTTGCATAAGTTATTTTGAAATTTGATCGTATTTTCTTTAAATAATAATTGAATTCACCAGATAGTATGTAATCATTTCTATTTCTTAAAGATATTAAATTTGCGATGCTGTAGGCTTGAGTAATATTATAGTTATATGATAGATAATTATGAAAATTAGTGTATGAGCCGTATATATTTATAAAAACCCGATCACTCCAGTCGCCATAAGAATATTTTAAAGTTGCGCCTGAGTTTTTCAAATACTCAAAATTGCTTACGCCCCTTATTAAGTTTCTGCTAGTCTGGCTAAAGTAGTTAGGCATGATCTCCAGAACTCCGGTATTGTTACGGGATAAAAATAAAGAAGCATTTAATTTACCTTTGTTATGAACTGCCCACGAGAAATTTAAACTCGGGATAAAGTAAAAAAATTTTTCATTATTTGAATTTGCATATTTGAGTTGGTTCTTTGTAAAATGAACATCAAGTTTAGGATTGATTTTAAAATTCTTAAATGACGCTGTGTGCTTTAAAGAAAAAGCAAAATCATTATTTATATTTTCAAAATAGTTTTTGTAAGCTTCTGGAAAAAAATACTCAACCGAACCGTTTTTGTAGCCCATAAGATTATCAAATTTTTGTGTTTTATTATAATTATAAACGGAAATATCCCATAGGTTTTCATTTTGAGTCCTATAAAGTAATTGTGAAATAAATCCAAGGAACTGAAACTTGGAATTTGAAGTCTGGTTATAATTTTGTATCTCCTGGAAATCATTCACTAATTCCTCGAAAAAAAACTGATTTGAATCGTCCCGATTTGATATGTTTTGTTTAAGAAATCTAATGCTATTAAGCCAAACAATATTTTCATTTACTTTGTCTGTTAAGAGAATATTATGATCAGTGGAAAAATTATTTGTTTTCTGATCTATTTCTAATGGCAATCCATTAAAAATCTGATGTTCATTTTTATAGTTATTCCAATAACTTAAGTTAGCAGAATATTTTAAGGTAGTATTTTTTGAAATATCGTGTTCAAAATCTATCTTATTGAAGTAATCGTTTTTTTTAGAAGTCCTAAAGAATTCTTCAACATTAGTAAATTGAGTATCTTGGAAGTTAAAATCAGTAATGGCTTTTTTACTTATTGAGTTTTTTTCAAAATTTCCCAGACTCGTAATCTTTAATTTCATTTTATTGGTTAAGTTAAAGATAGTATTTGCTGATAATAATTTGTCATTATTAAATTTTGCTTTCTGTGAGCCGAAGGGTAAAAAAATAAAACTGTCTACACCAAATCTGTACGCATCCTCGTCAACGTTTATAAAACCCGGCTCATCCTCAATGGAGGGCTTTATAAGATGACCGATATCTCCTATATTGCTATGTCCGATTGTATTGGTACTCGCTGCAAGAAAATATTTTGTTTTTTTACCAAACTTTGCAAGATGTAGCTTTTCAGAATAAAATGATTCCGGGAAAAATGATGAGGACAAACTTGCACTCCCGAACCAGTCTCTTTTTACATTATCTTCCAAAGTAAGATTAATTGCCACTTTATCGGAATTTTCAACACCTTTTAATAGTTTGTTATTGGAATAATTTTGAAGTATTTGTACCTTTTCAATAGGTCTAACAGACATATTTTTTGTAAGAAGCGTGTATCCTTTTTCAAAAAAATCATCATTTTCGACCATTACTTTTTCAATCTCTTTTCCAGCAATTTTTATTTTCCCATCCTCTTCTACAGTGACACCCGGTAACTTTCTCAGCAAGTCCTCAACATTTTTTTCAGTACCGTTCACGAACGATTTAGCATTCATTTCAACAGTATCAGATTTTATTTTTATCGGGTTTGAATGAGTAAGGATAACTTCTTCAATACTCTGTTCCTCATCTTTTGTTAATATATAGTTTTTTTTGCCATCAGTATTGATGTTTATAATCACTTCCTTTTTTCTGTAGCCAATCGCATTTATAGAAATTTTAACAGCCCCTTTCTCCACTAAATCCATTTTGAAAAAGCCGTCCTTACTTGTCAAAGTATAGTCTACAATATCATCATTTTTCAAATCAATTAATGAAACGATTGCTCCAGGTATAACTTTATCATCTATGTCATAGATAATCCCTGTAACAGATTGCGCATTCATAAATGTTGCCGCAAACAGTGATAGTAATAAATATAATTTATAATAAAAAACAGACAATTTTTGTTGTCCGTTTCTTAAATCCTTGTAGTTTTTCACCTTACTCCCACTCAAATTTGTTTTCTAATAAACCTCTTGTATTACCTGATACTGTTTCTACTTCAGGCTGTCCTATACCTGGTGGTAATTGTAATTTACTTAAAAATATACTTTGCTCTTCAGAATTACGTTTATCAATTTCTGCTACCAGATTTTTCATTGTCTTTTTTGGTAATGCAGCTATATATTTTGTACTGTAATCAACAACGCCAGTGTAAGGATATTGGATATTTTTAACAATCCATGAGTAATTGTCCGTCCCACCCGTTTTGAGTTCTAAAATTAAGCCGGGTAATCCGCTAAATTTGTAAGGTCCAATCGAAACGGGAATTTCAGTAGTATAATATGCTTCAACAACAGTACCTCTAAAATTTGCAGTTGCCTTTTTACAATTATACTTCCCTATTCTTTTTGTTTCTTTATGTTTAATATCCCATTTGATTTCAGGCACGGTATCAGATATTAAAAAATTATTTTTCTTAATTTGAAATGTAAAAAGGGTATTATGATTTTTTAAGTCATCTATCAGAATGGTTCTGAACCTTTTTATACCGTTGTCGCGCTCAATAATTATATCCTCTCCAGAATTAGGCTTTATCTTTTTCAGAGGAATGGAATCTACTATACTCACCTTTTGACCGTTTACTAAAAATACATTTTCTTCAAATTCGAAGTAATTGGAAGGCTTATAAGCATATGTAACCTGAATACTCTGAGAAAAAGACAGTGTGTACAGAAAAATAAAGAGAAGAAATGATTTTTTTGATATTTTCATAATGTAAGTTTTGATTCAGTATACTAGATTATAAAGATTAATTATTTAAAAAAAAGAGTTTCCTAATAAGGAAACTCCGATAATTGGCTGTATCCCGCCTTTAGTCTAAAGCTGCAATGTGAAGCGCTTTTAATGCTTGACATTGAGTTTGTGCTAATGTAGGATCTTCTCCTCCATCAACAGGATAGGTATAAACCTGTGTTGATGTACTTCCGTTTGGATAGGTCGTAATTACTCTAATGACGCAGATTCTTCTCATCATCAGTGCGTCAAATTTCAAACTTGCTTCAAAATTTGTTTTTTTGCTATTATCCGAAGAGGAAACAGCTTTTTCAGCAGAAGTTGGATTTTCAACATTTACTGAATTTGCATTTGTTTCATTAGCTAAAACTGAAGCTGAAATCATGAAGGTAGCAAAAGCTCCTAAAATAAATTTTCTCATAACTTTTATTATTTAGTTGTTCGGTAAATATATAAATAAATTTCAAATAACTCTATCAATTAGTGAAAAAAAATAAATTTTAAATCTCTACCTACTAGTCCTTTTAGCCATTTTTATTCTTTACATAAGTACCAGTAAAGTGAAAAATAAAAATATGTAAAGAAAAAAAGTCACAATATAAAATAGAAAAAGTAGTCTTCGAGTGACTGATAATTCTAGACGTTAACTCATAAATAGTAACCGACAGCAATTGATTGCTGTCGGTTTAATTTAGATCAAGATTAATAAGGAAAATAAGTAGTAGAGAAGTATCCATTAAAGTGATTAGAGTTTAATAATTAAGTTGCTTCTGTAAATCAACTAAAACTTAACACCCCCTTTATTATAACTTGTTATCTCGGATCTTATACATACCTCATGGTCGGAATTTCTTCCGATCATGAATAGATTAGTTATTTTTTTTCTTTTTTGACTTTAATAAAGTTATCGCAATACCTGTGACCGTAGCGGCTACAGCAATCTTAAGCAGAAAATTCTTTCTATTGTATTTCCATTCCGATCCCCAGCCGCGTTCAGCAAAAATGTTGGGTACATGACCATTTTTTAAATCATCAATAATCCCTTCGAATGCGCCCACACGATCTGCCAAGATAAGTGGAAGCCATCTTCCATAGCTCGATTCACTATATTGAAAGGCAAATTTCCTGATTTCTCCGTTAAAGCCTCTCGGTGGTGAGGCAGTTCCGAAAGCAGCAGTTAAATTAGGCCGCTCTACGGATTTTAAAATTTCAACGTTTTCATGTTGCTGTTCTGGTCTTTCCCAAGAATAGCCCTGGTGTTCTTCGTTGGTACGTTTCTTCATGGGATAAACGGGATCATTTTTAGGATCTGCGTCGATTCCCCAACCTTTTATATGACTGTAATCTGCCTCTTCACTTTTTTTAAAATCAGAAGGCTTTGTTTCGTCTGTAAGCATCTTGTAATATTTTTTAGTTAAAAACTTTTTAAGCAGTCGGTGGAATAAGCACTGTCTTTATGCATCCGTCCAACTTCCGTGAAAATATATGGTAAGCATCAGCTACTTCTTCCAGTGGAATCCGGTGAGTAATAATTTGCTTTGGATCAAGAATTCCATTTTTTACATGTTCAATAAGCTTAGGCAAGTGGCGTTTCACGGCTGCCTGATTAGCCCGGATGGTAATTCCTTTATTTACAACATTTCCTATTGGTACCAAAGCATCTGTAGGACCGTACACCCCAACGATGGAAACAATTCCACCTTTCTTCACCGAATTAATGGCCCAATGAAGAGCTGTGGTAGAACCACCCTGTAGAAGCAGTTTTGTTCCAAGAACTGTATTTGTAAGATTTCCTTTCGCCTCACAACCTACAGCATCGATGCAGACATCCGCACCTAGGGAATCCGTTTGTGTTTTTATAAAGACGACCGGATCACCAATACTATTAAAATTATAAGCTTCACATTGAGCATACTTCGCTACAAAATCAAGTCTGTATTCCAGTTCGTCAATGACGATTACTCGTCCTGCTCCGAAAAGCCACGCGCTCTTGGCTGCCATTATACCAATAGGCCCTGCACCAAAAACTACCACGGTATCGCCTTTTTGAATGCCTGCCATTTCTGCTGCCTGATAGCCGGTAGGTACTACATCGGTTAGAAGTACAGCATCATCAGGATCCATCCAGTCCGGAATAACGGTTGGGCCTACATCTGCGTACGGAACACGCACATATTCTGCCTGTCCACCTTGATAACCTCCCGCAGTATGAGAATACCCAAATATACCACCTACTGCAGTGGCCATAGGATTAGACTCATGGCAATTGCCGTAAAGTTCCTGTTTGCAAAAGGCACACTTGCCGCACGAGATATTAAAAGGTACCATTACCTTATCGCCTACCTTCAGTTTTTGAACAGAAGAACCAATTTCAACGACTTCTCCAATAAACTCATGGCCGAATGTAGTACCTGTACGTGTATCAGGAACAAGGCCGTGGTAAAGATGAAGATCGGATCCGCAGATGCACGACCTTAAAACCCGCACAATAGCGTCTTCAGGATGTTCTATTTGAGGCTCCGGCATGTTACGGTCTGCCCGTACACGGAATGGTCCGCGGAAATTCATTGCTAACATATATGTATATTTTGTTGGTGATGATAAACGTATAGCAAAATGGAGACCGCCACGCCAAGAGTAACGATAATTTACGCATATGTGGTATTCCATTCATCGATGGTTAAAGAAGCTGATGGTAAAGTAAAAGCTAGGGATCAAGGCATTGCATTAACAAAACAGGCCTGACCAACAAAATTTTAATTTTGTGCCACAAGAGATGAATACCTAGTTATTGTGCCCCTTACAGCCCTATTAATTACAAATTATTTAAATTAAAAGGTGGAGGTGTAATTGGATGACTTCAAATAGGCGGTCAGGCTTGGCACTTTGATACGGACAGAATTGTAAACGATCTTCTGATAGAATCTAGATCAAATCTTAGTTGAAGATGATTATTAAATTCCAAGCTGATAAATAATGAAAAGTAAATACTATATTATTGTACATTTTGAAATAGAAATAAAGGATTTTGAAATCCTTTACCCGCTTATTAGAAGCTTCTTTAACGAAGAAGTAAGTACTACTCCAGGCTTTATATCTTCACGTATTCTTAGCAGCAAATCCAAGGTCGTTAATCATTCAACTTGGCAATAGAAAGATTCATTTGAAAAGTTTGCTAATATCAGAATATAGAATAATCGCTATAAGTACTTAAACGTGTTATTACAATTATCTCCTAGTTCGTATTACTGTAAACTTTCCATGATAAAGCCTGATGACACCAAACTGGAGTAAACTAGAAAATCTCTTATGAGACTATTTTGCTGAAGAACCTTAATTAAACGACTGCCTAAACTCCAGAGGTGAAAACTTTGTCTTGCTCTTAAAAAGTTTACTAAATGATTGTGAATGTTCAAAGCCCAATCCATAGGCAATTTCCGAAACGGATAAATCCGTTGTTGACAATTTTTCTTTCGCTTTTTCTATGACTGTATTTTGAATATATTGTTGTGTATTTAGTCCTGTCAATGAACTCAGCATATCGCTCAGATAGCGTTGCGATAGCTTTAATTCCGTGCTGATATATTTTACGGACGGCAAACCATTTTTCAGACTTTTTTCTTCTTCAAAATAATTGTTTAACAGTCGATCCAAAGAAGTGATGATGTCGTGATTGACTGCTTTCCTAGTGATGAATTGCCTATTGTAAAAACGGTTGCTGTAATTCAATAACAATTCTATTTGCGACACCAGAACATCCTGACTGAAACCGTCAATATTGTTGTCCAATTCATTCGCTATTGTAGCAAATAAATTGGCAATAATTTCTTTTTCCTTTGCCGATAAAAACAAGGCTTCAGAGACATCGTAGGAAAAAAAGCCATACTGATTGATTGTTTTTCCCAGCGGATAGTTGCGGATAAAGTCCGGATGGAAATACAAGGCAATCCCTTCATAGCTTTCCGTTTCTTCGGGTGAAATAACAATTTGTTTCGGCTTCAGAAACGCCAGTCCACCTTCTTCAAAATCATAATAGCCCTGTCCGTACTTTATGTATCCTTTGAAGGTAGGCTTAAAGGAGATCTTGTAAAAATCCAGACTAACCTTTTGCCCTTTCGGAAACATATCAATTGAAACAGCATTGTAGTCAACCAATGCGATCAACGGGTGCAGTGGCGCGGGAAATCCCAATACCCGCACAAATTGCGATATACTTTTAATTTGATTGATGTTAGATTGTTGTTGCATTTCATTTACGAATTTAATCAATTTTGTTTTGAGGGACGAATTACAATATCACCAATTTCAACATCTGCAGGTTGGCTTATGGCGTAAATAACAGCATTAGCAATGGCATCCGGGCTGATGGCCAAATTTTCCATATTATCCTTGATGATGGTTTTCATTTCCTTGTTTTTTATATTTTCAGCAAAGTTGGTTTTTACAACACCTGGCGAAATTCCGGTAATCCTGATTGTTCCGTCTGATTCTTGTCTAAATCCTTCAGCGATAGTTCTTACCGCATTTTTGGTTCCTGCGTAAACACCCTGCATGGGTACAATCTTGATTCCTGACGTTGAAATGATATTGACGATATGACCCGATTGCTGTTGCTTGAAAACAGGAATTACAGCCGCCATTCCATACAAAACACCTTTGAGGTTAATGTCGATCATTTCTTCCCAGCCGTCAACATCCAGCTCGTCAATGCGGCTTAACTGGCTGACTCCGGCATTGTTCACAATGACATCTAATTTTCCGTATTCCTCAACTGCTGTATTGACCAGTCTTACAAGATCGGATTTATTCTTCACATCAATTTGAGCACAGGCTGCGTAACCACCTTTGCTTTTAATTTCTTCAACAATCTGTTGTAATTGTTCTGTTCGTCTTGCACCCAAAACGACCTTCGCACCGTTTTTAGCTAATTCTAAGGCGATAACCTTACCCATTCCACTGCTTGCGCCTGTAATAGCCACTACTTTTCCTTTGATATTCTGCATTGCTATTTGTTTTATCTGTCAATTTGTTTTTCTAAAAATTCGGGATAACGGTCGCCCACCAGTGTAATTCCATTGACCGTTTCGTCAATTTGTGCCAGTTCATCGGTTGTCAATACAATATTTGTACTGGCGATGTTTTCTTCCAGACGATGCAGTTTTGTAGTCCCTGGTATCGGAGCTATCCAAGGCTTTTGAACTAAGAGCCAGGCCAATGCCAATTGTCCGGTTGAAATGTTTTTTTGTTGAGCGATCTCAGAAAGAGCTTCCACTAAAACCAGATTGGCCTTTATGTTTTCTTCGGTGAAACGGGGAATTACATTCCTTCGGTCAATATCCTCTAATTTTTTGTTGATGATACCTGTTAGGAAACCTTTACCCAAAGGGCTGAACGGAACGAAACCAATTCCCAACTCTTCTAATGTCGGTATGATTTCATTTTCCGGTTCTCTCCAAAACAGAGAATATTCACTTTGCAATGCTGATACCGGCTGAACTGAATGTGCTTTTCGAATTGTTGCAGCACTTGCTTCCGATAAACCGAAATATTTTACCTTCCCCTCCTGTATCAGGTCTTTTACCGTTCCTGCAACATCCTCTATCGGAACATCCGGATCAACTCTGTGCTGATAAAGCAGATCAATGTAATCCGTTTTTAATCTTTTTAGAGATGCTTCGGTGACCGCCCTTATGGTTTCGGGTCTGCTGTCCAGACCGATTGCCGGACTGGCATCTTTACAGCCAAACTTTGTAGCGATGACGACATCTTTTCTATAAGGTTGTAATCCCTCACCAACCAATTCTTCATTGGTATACGGTCCGTAGGCCTCCGCGGTGTCAAAAAATGTAACGCCTCTTTCAACTGCATTACGTAGTAGCGTGATGGCATCTTTTTTATTAAGACCTTTCCCATCCAGAAAGTTTAAACCCATACAGCCAAAGCCCAATGCGGAAACTTCTAATCCGCTATTTCCTAATTTTCTCTTTTGCATAATTATTTATTAATTATTTCTAAAACTGATATTAATTTCAATTACAAAATTCTTGATTAACGTTCTATAAAAAGTATCCTGATTGGTAATTGTTGTAGTCAGATATTCATAAAGTTTTTAAGTAGAAAAGAAATTCCATTGTTTCAGTTATCCATTATTCAGTCACAATAAGCAGTACCGTTGAATTATATATCATTCATTTTACGGAATCACATAAAAATGAATACGCCAGGATCGAAATGTTAAATTTGAGGAAAAGAACAGAGCGAATTAAGAATGATCCATTGACTTAGATCTTTTTAAAAATCATGATAAAGTAAAATTTAACAGGTTGGCATTAAATATGAATGATTTACAATATTAACCTTTAAATTTATTTGCAATGGGAATTAAGCCAGGTCCAAAAAAAACAGCGGAGTCAACAGGTAAATTAGACCAACGCCAGAGAGATAATAAGGAGACTCCAAAAAACAAAACCGCTTTAAAACCTCATCACCATAAAAAAGGTGATTAGATAAAGCATACTAACAAATTTTAATTTCATAAGAAATCCCGACGAATATCGGGATTTATGTTATTCAATAGGTTGATTCTCTATTCTATTTTAGGTAATGAATAATAACCTACGACTTTGAGGTGTACTCACCTTCTTCCTCTTTATGCCAGAATCGCACCTTGCTTGCACGCACTTTGATCAGACAGATCCCGGGAGTCTCAATTCCTTGCGGAAACCATTGGTCAAGGTCTTCAACCCATTTTTCTTTAAGCGTGTCCTTATCCTGAATAATTTCACCGGCACCGATACATTCGATAAATAGCAGGTCATCAGTCTGGTAGATAAGATTGACATGATGATTGTTCATGATCTGGTCGACCTTATGGCTGTCCTCATAGGAAAAGAACCAGGAGTCGCCATCATACTCGACTTTACCGTTGTTGCTCATAGGCCTTGAATGGGAGACTTGTTTTCCGTCCTGCGTGACCATCATACAGAAATCGAGGTTCTTCATTCTTTCTGCAATGGTTTTCAATGATGCTTTTTTCATAATACTGATATTTTGGTTTAGTGGTGATCATATCCTGAGTTCACAAATATCAAGGAATTGATCTGCTTTGCTAGCACAAACCAAAATCCATACCGATACAAGATGTCTGGTGCGTCAGCATTCGTTTATCAAAATAATATGCTTCAATTAATTGCTCATCTTAATCTTGATAGAATGAAAAAATGATTTTTATTCTTTAAACTTGAAAATTTCTCAGTAAAGATTTCGGATTTATTGTTTTTAAGTAAAGGTAATTTGTATTACAAAACCTTTAAAATAAAAATAACAGCAAATTTAAATACCCTCAACACCTTCAAAGTGTTGGGATTTTTATTTGAACCACTTGAAAAATCCGTGTAGTTATTTTACTACAAGAACTTCCATTTTCCACTACAATAAAACTTCTATTGCTGCCGTAGATTTGTATTGTTCAAAAGAGGATAACTAAATAATAAAAAAAATAAAAAATACGATCATGACAAAACAAATAGCAACCGCAGTCTTAACTATCGCAGCAATTATATTAGGAACTAATAATGCTCAGGCTCAAAATACTACCGCTACAACAACCGTAAATATTACCCTGAATGATGTAATTTCTATCGATGCGGGAAGTACAGCAATCGGTAATACGGTTGACTTCAACTATGCTACTGCAGCAGACTACAACTCTGATCAAACCATTACCAAAGCCAACTCTTTGAAAGTAACTTCAACGAAGAACTTTAACGTTAAAGTAAAAGCAGGAGGTGCTAATTTCTTGAACGGAACAAATACAATTCCTGTAAATGTTTTGACGATCAAAGCAGCTGCAGCAGCTGGAACAATGGGCGGAACAAAAACGGCTGTCGTTTTATCCGCAACGGATCAGACTTTAGTGTCAAATGCTCCGCTTGGAAGTGCATTAACATTGAACTTGGATTACATGATTCCAGCTTCGAAATCATCATCTTCGGATATCTTAGGTAAACCAGCCGGAACTTATACGCAAACTGTTACTTATACCGCAACAGCTTTATAATAAAAATTTTTCATATTAATATTTTGTGATTTGGTGTTTCAAAGGCTTCCTACAGGAAGCCTTTGATTTTGTATGTGTTGATACCGATATAGAGAAAATTCAAAATCCGGAAATAAGTGTCTATCAGCTGTAAGGTAGAATCGATGTTATTGGACAATTAAATCTAATTAGTACATTCCACCAAACATTCAGTGAGTTTATTAAGCCGTCTTATATCTTTTTAAAGTTATCGAATCTTAAAAAACGATTGAAAGTACATAATAGAAATATCATAGGTAATTTTTTTGATTACATTAAGCTAGCACTTAGATTTGTAAAAAAAATTGAATTTATGATAGTAACGAATAGAAGAAAAATACAAGCGCATCACTTTTTCAAGTTAATTATAATTTCTGTGTTAATAAGCATCGTTGCCTCTTGTCTTGGCTATTCATTAAAATTAATTACTGAGCATTTTCAAAAACTCATATTTCATTTTGCAGAAGGAGAAAATTCTATTTGGTTTATTTTTCTTCCAACAATGGGGATAACAACAATATTTTTTTTAAGAAAATACCTTTTCCTTAATAGAAAAAATAAAGGGATCACCGAAATCTATAAAACAATTGATCAAAGAAAAGATCATTTACCGCTTTTCAAAATTCCATCACATTTTTTAAACGGATTTCTTACCGTCATCTTCGGGGGGTCTACAGGAATTGAAGTTTCTACGGTTGTCGCAACAGCAACTCTTGGAAATGCAGCTTATGAAAAACACTTTTCAGCAAATATTTACAAATTGGAACTTATTTGTGCAGGTGTTGTAGCAGGCGTAGCAATTTTGTTTGGAAGTCCAATCACAGGCTGGCTTTTTGCTCTGGAAGTGATTGCGAGAAAATTTAATAAAACACTTTTTATTAGCTGTACTTCGTCGGCTATTATTTCAGGGATTTTCCTTTATTTCATGAAAAGCGATCCTTTACTTCCCTTTGAAATTAATGGGTGGAAATGGATGGCAATTCCGTTTTTTATAATCTTAAGCTTATTAGGAGGTATTTTATCCGTTTATTTTACAATTCTAGTCATTAAGATTAAAGATTTTTTTTTAGGGATTTCCAATAATTTTTTGAGAGTAAATTTGGGAGCTGTGATTGTAGGAATGCTAATATTTTGTTTTCCATCTCTATATGGAGACAGTTATCATTCTTTATCCGAAATTCTAAGTCATCCCCAAAGTTATTCGTTTATTTTTTTGTTTTTTCTTATTTTATTAAAGCCGCTGGCTTCTTCTCTAACTCTTGGAGCCGGAGGTGATGGTGGTGTTTTTGCACCCAGTATTGTTGCAGGTGCATTCTTAGGATTTACTTTAGCTCTTTTTTGCAATACCTATTTTGGAACCTCTCTGATCTATCTAAATTTTGTATTAGTCGGGGCAGCTGCTACTTTATCTGCATCTATTTATGCTCCTCTAACAGCAATTTTCTTAGTTTGCAATTTAGCACCTAATGGATATGTGTTGTTTTTTCCTATATTGTTGGGATGTTGGATTTCTAAAAACTTAGCAAAATCAATTCTACCCTATAATGTGTATACTTACGATAACAAAAGTAAATAATTATTGCTTAAATAGTTTTTTGTTCATTTTAAAATGATTTCTGAAGGATTTGTGCGTTCAATTTTTTACGCATAATTATAAAATCACAAATAATAAAGTTAAAAAAATAGTACCTACACTTCCCTATAGATTATCTAAAAAATAATTGCTGACATCCAGAAGAAGCTATAGAAATTGGGAGAGCCTAACAAAACCACATAAAACATTTAGTTTCGATTTTAGTTTCACTCAAATTAGTGGAATATTTAGTGTATTTTACATTTGTAAAGACATCTTGATTTATTAGTAAGTATTTTTTTTATAATACGTCGCAGTATACTCTATAATGAGATCGTTACAGAAAATAAGATTATGACATTTGAAACTAATGATCTAATAGGACACTTTGACACCTATTTTAAACAGGAGTAAATGAATAATACCACATAATCTTAATTTGTTGAACACATCAAAGATAATTCACTAGAATGGTTTGTTAATTGATGTTATAAAATATACATCCATTAAATCACAGAACTATGCTTCTTGATGAAAATATTTTATTGAAATATGGTGCAATCGTTGCAGAATATGAACATGGTGAAGAAATTTTCAATGAAGGTGGTAGTCCCAAATATTATTTCCAGATAAGAACAGGGATCGTTGAACTTAATAATTATGACGTAGATGGAAAGGAGTTTACTCAGCATATCTTATTCGAGGGTCAAAGTATTGGCGAGTCATTTCTTTTTGCCGATATGCCGTACACCGTTAACGCCATTGCAAAAAGTGCTTGTGACATCATAAAAATTTCAAAATATTCATTTTTAAAGTTGCTGGACGAAAATCCCGAAATTTCATTAAAATTATTTAAACTTATTGCGGAAAGACTTTCTGATAAGTATTCCATGATGTTTACTCTAATATCACAAGAGCCTGAATCAAAAATTAAAAGTATTTTAAATTATTTAAAGAAGAATTCTAATCATGATAGTCCATTTACTTATGAAGTCCCATTGACTAGAAAGCAGATCGCTAATCTAACAGGACTGCGTGTCGAAACTGTCATTCGAACAGTCAAAAGAATGGCAAATAATAACAAGTTAAAAATCCGAAACAGAAGAATTTTCTGTTAAGAAAATATTTAATACCAATTAAGGTCAAACAAGTTTTAAATTGTATTCAATATTCTTATTTAAAAAATTGGAAAGAACCTAAAGACGAAAAAAATGATGTTATAATGAGGCTTTAGTCAGAGAAAACAAACAGTATTAGACCTCACAATCAATGGAGAAGAAGAAGGTTTATATTTTTGTGATAATAACAGTTTTTAGTTCCCTTTGCGAAAATGATTTATTGTTCAAGATTCAAAATTCTAAAAATTACTTTATGGTTCGAGAGATGTGCTATAGTTGGATAGTCGGAGAACATTTTTTCATATATTTATAAAAAATTAATGACTTATGGAGAAAAAAGTAGTGCTTATTCAGGATGATGAACAAATATTAGACCTAATGGATCACATATTGACCAACGAAGGTTATGATGTTACACCATCATTAACTACCGAGCCTATTGAGAAGATCGACGAGATCAATCCTGACATAGTTATTGTAGATGAGTACATCAAAGGAGATAAAAGAGGAACTGAGGTAATTGAAGAGTTAAAGTCCGATCCTACTACAGAAGATGTTTCAGCTGTATTGACCTCCACTTCTTCTGAATTATGTAAAAAGGCTGAACAATGCAAAGCTGATGACTTTATTGAAAAACCTTTTGATATTGATCATCTGGTAGATGTCGTTAAGAAAAACACTTAAACTTCGGAAGGTGCTGTGCAATTTAAATCATACACATTACAATATGCTTCGACGCAAATAAAGATCTTTTGCCAAAACTTTTATATGTGTATGATATCAGAATTGGTATATCTTATAATTGCATTTTTCGTTCTATGGTGACGTATCTTTAAGCTTAGCTTTAATTCAATTTTACTCATCCTGCAAACTCGATAGTATCTTCAGCATATCTATCCCTTTACCTAAGACAGGCTTGAAAATATCACCGACATCCGCTACACGTTCTAAGGCATTAAAAATAGTAAAATCACTCATCTTTAAACCTTTTTTAACTTCGTCCCAGTTGAGAGGCATAGATACTGTTGCACCTGCTTTAGGACGAACGGAATAAACAGAAGCAATTGTCGCATGCGGCCTGTTCTGAAGAAAGTCAAGGTACATTTTTCCTTTACGGTCTGATATCTGTCGCTCAATGGTAGTTATTTTGGGAAGTGCTTCGTGAACCAATTTAACGATGACCCTAGCAAATTCTTTACTTTGTTCATAGGTATATTTATTTCCTAAAGGAATATAAATATGAAGTCCCGTGGAACCGCTTGTCTTGCAATAACATGGTACACCCATATCATCCAAGATCTGCTTGGTAACTTGTGCCGTCTCTATCACCTGGTCGAAAGTATTTTTATCAGGATCCAGATCAATAATGCAATAGGTCGGATGATCAGGTTTCTTCACCGTACTATTCCACGGATTCATTTCAATACACGCAAGATTGGCCATGTAAAGAAGAGTTGCTTCATCACTTCCTACCAAGTACTGTTTTTCTTTTTGATCAGTATCGCTGTGATAAATATATCTCTCAATCCAGTCGGGAGCCTTTCCCGTAATATCTTTAAAATAGAATCCTTCTTCGTTAATACCGTTAGGAAATCGGTTCATACTCTGGGGACGCCCCTTTAGATATGGCAGTATGTATGGAGCCACCTGGTAATAATAATTGATCAAATCTCTCTTTGTTATTTTATCATCCGGCCAGAATATTTTATCGAGGTTGGTAAATTTCAGTTCATGCCTGTTCACATTCTTTACCTGAGTTGCTTCATTGGGATTAAGCAGTGTTTTTCTCTTGCTGCTCTGACGTGGCTTTATGATCGCATCCTTATCTACAATATTTCGAGCTTTGGTTTCGGTTTCAAAAACTACTTTCTTTGCGTTCTTATCATTTCTCATGCCTTCAAATGAGGGATGTCGCATGACACCGTCACTGGTCAATTCAGTATAGGTGATCTCTCCTATCAGTTTAGGTTTTAACCATGTTACAGTGGCATGAGGCGGATTGGGACGGAAGCGGGATGGCTTGTTAACATCAGGTTCTTCTGAAAAAGGAACCTTGTCCGTAATGAGTGGCTCAAATTGATCCATCATTTCTTTCTGCATTTTAGCATTAAAGCCTGTTCCTACTTTTCCGGTATAGATCAATTCTTTACCAGCATATACGCCTACCAAAAGGCTGCTGAAGAGCTTATTGGAATCATCATTGAGTGTAAAGCCCCCGATGACAACTTCCTGCCTTTTATTGGCTTTGATTTTGAGCCAATCCTTAGTTCTGTTTTTTGTATGATATAAACTATCTTTTCTTTTGGCCATAATGCCTTCTAAACCCATTTTCTTAGCGGCTTCTAAAAATTCAATACCTGAAGTATGGAAATCCTGGCTGATGAGTACAGAATCATTTTGAGGTAATACTTGTTCCAGAACTGCCCTTCGGTCTGTTAATGGAAGTTCCTTTAAGTCTTTGCCATCATACCAGAGGATATCAAATACGTAATAAACTAGGTCTCCGTCCGCTTCGCTTCGCCAGTTTTGTAAAGAACCAAAATCTGCGGAACCCTTTTTGCCAAGAACTACCACCTCTCCGTCAATAATAGCTTTAAGCTTCATCCGTTCTAATTGCTGCTGGATAGGATAAAATTTTT
The DNA here is from genome assembly GCF_900116415.1 of Chryseobacterium formosense. Classification (GTDB taxonomy): domain Bacteria; phylum Bacteroidota; class Bacteroidia; order Flavobacteriales; family Weeksellaceae; genus Chryseobacterium; species Chryseobacterium formosense. The sequence continues at coordinate 1,282,766 of NZ_FPAP01000001.1, forward strand.
CAGAAAAACGTTTGTTATTTCTCGATTTCAGCTCAACATTTTTTCCGTCCATAAAAGCGACTGCCCTGTAACCGTCCCATTTTATTTCGTACAGCCAATCATCGCTTTCAAAAGGCTGATCGACCAATGTAGCCAGCATCGGTTCTACCTCATGATAGAATTTTTGTTCAGCAGTCTTTTTTAATAACGTGCTGACTTTTTTGGAAGCCTTTTTTTTCTTCGGAGCTTCAGCATTGAGTTGTGAATCCACCAGTTCAGGCGCTGTTTCACCAACTGTCTTTTTATCTTTCTTCGTACTGTCAACTTTGACAACATTTTGACCATAAGTCCTATCCGGTGATTTCTCCATCTGGGCAATAGTCTTCTTTGAAATAACTGATTTATCCTTTAAAGTTATATCATCTGCTGTGGCATATCGATCAGCGAGCTTCATCAGAAGCCATCCGTTCTCCCCTCTTCCATACGCTTTAACCAGGGCAAATTCACCCCTTAACTTCTTGCCTTTCAGTTTTATTTTCAGTTTTCCTGAGTACAGTTGATGTAATAGATTTTTCTCCTGTTTTTTTAAATCCCCGTCTATGGGTTCTGTCGGCTCATAAGTTCCTTCATCCCAGACGATAACCGTTCCCCCACCATACTGTCCCTTAGGGATGATCCCTTCAAAATTTTTATAGTCATAAGGATGGTCTTCAACCATCATCGCAAGCCGTTTGATATCTGGATCAAGCGATGGTCCCTTGGGAACAGCCCAGCTTTTCAGTACGCCATCCATCTCAAGACGAAAATCATAATGCAGATGCGAGGCATCATGCTTTTGAACAACGAATCGTAGTTCTGTGCCTGAAGGTTTACCTCCGAAAGGTTCAGGCGTCTTATCTTCCGATCTTTTTTTATGGTAATCTGATAATTTCATGATATTAGCTTTTTAGATAATAACATCTTTCTGACAAGGCCAGAAAGTTGAGATGCAATAAGCGCTTTCTGTATAAAGCTGCTGGAATGAATTTATTTTTTGTGCTTTTCCTTTAAAATACGCTTCAAGTACTTCTGTGGTTGGATCCGGTCGCTCGGATAGCTTCCGTAACTGCCTGAGAACTGACATTCATTTATCTTTGAAATGACGGATCTCATAATTTTCAGAACTACTGACTTTGCTGCAATCACGCTGGTCTTTTTTGGATTTATTGTTAGCCATAACATTTATTTTTATCGTAACAGGAACAAATAAAATGCCAGCAAGTCCCTTGTTATCAATCCAATAATAAAAGTTCTATGATGTGGTATCAAAATTTCATTGATTACTAATAAATCTTGAAGGAAGAGTACGGAGAGTCTCCGAACTTCACTTGATCCATAAATTTTAAATGTCTATATCTAAAGTGTACCTCAAATCAATAGATAATGCAAAATAACAATACTTTAATAATATTCTGAATGATAAGAAATTATTTAGGTAAAAATTTATTTTCAACAGTATATTCCTGAGATGGAATTTTTTTTAATATGATATTTAAAATTGCAATCCAAATCGTCGAAAACAATAAAGACAGGCAGGTTATCCCGAGACCCTGTTTATATAATCCATATTCGATAATTCCCGTTTTATAGGCAACAGAAAGAGCTAAAATCCCGAATTCTCCTGTCTGCGACAACAGCGCTCCACCATACCAGCTTTCCTTCCAATTATGTTTGAGAAAACGGAAAATAATTGCAGACATCACACTATTACTGACCAGCACGAATAAAGTACCCAAAAAAATTACCGTATAATTTTCAAATAAGAATTCAATATCAAGGCGCAGCCCTATTGAAACAAAAAATAACGTAACAAAAAAAATCTTAAAAGGCATTAACGAATGTTCGAGCCAATTGAATACTTCCACTCTCCCTACAATCACACCAGCGATAAAGCTTCCTAATGCTGCGCTCAAACCGCTTTCTTCAGCAATCAATCCGAATCCGAGACATAATAGCAATCCCAAGAACACCTGCAAATCATGATCGTATTCAATAGTGGCAAATGTTCTTGGGAGTGTTATTTCCCGTGCCTTGCGAACTTTCTTAATCACATAAAAAAAGCTCACACATAATGCTATCGGTAAAAGGATCCCGGTTAGATTAAAGCCATCCTTGTTCCATGTTTTGAGTACCGTCAGAACCGGGGCTAAGAGCAAATCTTGGAAAATCAACATATTAAGAACTACAATTCCCAATGCTGTTTGTAATGTATTATGCTTTTTTAAAAACTCACTAACGACCGCTGTACTGTTAAACATGAAAAGAATTGTCATCATCACAATGCTGTTTGCTGAAAGTCCGATGGTATAACCAACCAGTAAAGCACATAACATACTAAGTATTATTTTCAGGCCTTGTGCTATTATAGGTTTGATAAGGAGGCTTCGATTGTCAGGAACATTAATTTCCATTCCCAAAAAAAACATCAAAAGAAGAATTCCTATTTCGCCAACAGCTTCTATTTCATCGGGACTGGAAAACACTCCCAAAACATATGGCCCCATAATTATCCCGGCAATAATGTATGCAATCAGGTAAGGCTGATTGTATTTCTTAAGAAGGAAGATCATTCCTAAAATGATAAGGCTCAATAAACATATAGACCACAGTAATTCATTCATATATTATCGCTTTAAACATTAACAATGATTTAATATGCTGATATGTAAAATTGGTTTTCCATGTGGAAAACCAATCTGTTCATTAAGGAAAATGTTATTGAATATCAATCACTCTTCGTGCGGGCTTTTTAGCGTCTTCAGTTTTAGGAATTGTCAGCTTTAACACTCCATTTTCGTATTTAGCTTCGATATGCTCTTCATCAACAACATTTTTCGCAAGTTCGAAACTTCGCTGAAAAGACTGATAACTAAATTCTCTACGAGTATACTTTTCATTTTTTTCTTCCATTTCATTCTTTTTGGACGAGGAAATTGTTAGAAGATTACCTTCCAGCGAAATTTCAAAATCCTGCTTTTCCATTCCTGGTGCAGCAAGTTCAACGTCAAAACTGTGCTCATTCTCGCTAATATTCACAGAAGGGATTGTGCTGAGCGTGGAAGAATAATTGTTATTGCCCCAGTTAAAAAGTTCGCGGCTGAAAAAGTCATCGAACAGTGTACGTGGATTTGCAGGGAGCAAACTGCCATTGTTTCTTTTTACGATTGACATAACAAACAATTTTAAATGTTAAACAATAAATTTTATGTGATCACAGTACAAAATTTTCAAACAATATGCCAACCGCAGAATTGGAAAAATTGTCAAGCGCATTGTGAAATTTTGTCCTAACTTTCATCGAAATGAAAGAAAATTAATTCTGCTTCACAATGCCTTGTAAGGTTAATTTTATTATTAAATTTAAAACACAGATATCATATGATATGATATGATATGATATGATATGATATGATAAGAAATGCTAAAGTTTCTTAAATAAAGAAATCAATTTACTTTTATGAAGCGATACTATTCTAGAAGATATTTTCACAAAGCAAAAGCAGCGTGATAAAGATCCTTATTGTCATGTTAGAAAATAATTTTAGAAAAGTTCTTCAAAAAAACAATAGCTGTCATTTTTGACAGCTATTGTTTTTTATATATTCAACTTTTATTTCATAGCAGCCTTCACTTTCTCAGACTCCTTCAAATGATTTTCTAAGGTAGGAATAGTTTTAGTTGCAAATGCTTTTAAGTTAGCATCCGTTCCGTCTGCAGACTGTTTTTTAAAAGCTGCAATATCTTTTTTATGATCATTAACCATCATATCAACATACGCCTTGTCAAAATCAGCTCCTTTTTTGGCCGTTAAATCATCATGCATCTTTTGTTGGGCAGCATCCATGGATGAAGGTAGAGAATAATTTACAGTAGCCGCCCACTTTTTAAGTTCTTCGTTCGCCATTTTGTGATCTTTTGCAATCTTTTGTCCTAAAGATTTTACAGAAGCATTGGTAGCATTTGTCGCAGCAAACTCTCCCATCATTACTTCCATCATTCCACCTTTAGCTGCGGCATCAACAAAAGTTTTGTCTTGATCACTTAATGCCTTTGCATCATTTACCGTATTTGAAACGGTCGCCGAGTCATTAAGAGTTTGTGGGGTATCCGTCGGAACAGTAGATGATAGGTCTGTCGAATCTACTGAACTATTTGTAGAGACAGAATCTTTTTTGTTGCAAGATGCCAATGCAGCTACTGCTAACAAGGTCAGAATTGAATTTTTCATAATAAATATTTGTTTGGTTTAAATTAAAAGCAATTTTATCTATCGCTATTTGCTACAACCATCAATTTTTCTGCCAAAGATTCTATATGAGTCTTTATTAATCAAAATAAATGAAAAGAAAATTGTAAAACAATTTTATGAAACTTTACATTGATGATAATGTGAAACAATTTTCATCATAAACTTATCCCAATTAGAATCCCTATGGTAATATTATTACATAGTCTTAATGCTACTTCATATTGATCAAAACGGCATGGTTAAAAAAAGAGCATTTAAGATTCATCTTTAGTTGTTCAAAGTAAGTTTTTAAAACTAAAAATTTACTCTAAGATTAGCCGGGAATTTTAATGATAAGGTGAATGTAAGAGTATCTTCTGTAATTTCACAGTCTGCCTCGGAGAAAGTTCCATCGTCATTGACAATTTGAACATGTTCTATCCTATAGCCTATTTCTTCTTTTGGAATTTCAATCCAATATTCCTGCTGTTCTTCATTAAATGACAGATGTTGCTTTGTAAACTCTATAAAATTCATTATTTTTTCTTTTTAGTTTATGTAATTAATCTTTTAGTTGCTTATCAGAAAACTAATGCCAATGCAAGAAACTAATGCCAATGCAAGAAGTTTCAACCATCTTATTAATTCTTCTGCAAATGCTATTCGGATATGGAATGCCATGAATGATTATGAAATTAATACTACCCCATTTCGCAGCCTGTTCTAAGCTGTTTACACTCAAAAAATATGTCAATTTGAAAGCTCCAATTACTGCCGCTGATATTTGACTGTTTTTGTGATGTAAGACATATTGATAAGTTTCTGCTTGTTTTTGAATAACAAAATACAAGCCAGTTTAGCGGGTTATCAATTTTGGTAGATAAATTTAACTTCAAAGAATTAATTTAAAGCTTAAGCAGATGATAAGAACATTACTAATTCCGACGGATTCTTCGATTTTTTCGGTAACCATAGGAGTGTACAGGTAAACAGCATATATTGAGTGAAAATTGATTATGTTGCAGCGGAACATATACATTTTCTGAAATATATGAAGGTATTTAAATACTATACAAACACTTAGTCAATGAATGATTTAATATTTTTATTATTTATAGAAATTTGCTGTTACCTTAGCATATGATAAGACTGTCTACACTTAATTCATTAGAATTCCTCTATGTTTACAATTTGTTCAATCACATCTAAATTTAAGATTATTGAAACGATTAATTGACAATTAATCGTTTCAATAATCTTGTCATAATTTAATACAAAATTAATAATAGCATGGTTTTTGTTAAAAGATTCTTAGTTCTAACACATCTATGACCTAGATAGATGAATAAAGAGGGTTAATTATTTATGAAAACTGTATGTATCCTAGAGGACGAGCCTGCTATCAGAGAAGTATTGGAATTCCTTCTATCGTCAGAAAACTATCATGTTTTACCATTTTCCAGTATTAATGAGTTTAACAACAGAGACTTAACAATAGTTCCTGATCTATTTCTTTTAGATGTAATGCTTACAGATGGCTTTGGTACTGATGTTTGTAATGCTATCAAAAATAATGTATCAACATCTCATATTCCTGTGATGATGATGAGCGCACATGCCAAGCTTTTTGAAATGGAAAAAGTTTGCATCCCTGATGAATTTATAAGCAAACCTTTTGATCTAAATGATATTGTAACAAAAGTAGGACGCTTAATCAACACAGATTAAGAACTTATTCCAATTTAAGTTGGCGATTATTTCCACTTGGAAAAAGATTGAGAAATAAGAAAATATTTCTCAATCCGATTTTTCTATGATGTAACATAACCTTTAACTGCAATTGACCAGTTTTATCTATTTAGCTACGTGTAAGGCCACAGTTTCTGCAATATTTGCTGAGATACAATTACAATAATAGGTTCCATCCTGATCAATTTTAATAGGTTAACCATCTCTTACAACGTATAAGCCTTTATAAAACTTCTAGGCATCCCTTATTTAGGAAAGGAAAAATGAAGAAAAGCTGATGATACACTTTCTGCAAATGAAATTATTTGTTTCGCTGATATAAGCTATTCAATGACAACCCAAATAGGTTATTCAATTCATTACTGCTGATGTTCTTAAAAATATTGTCGGAAGATTTGATAGTCTTAATCTTAATAGTTAAATAATAAGTTCCTTTCTAGTTTCATATAAGAGTTTATTCTTTTATTTCAAGTGTCAACGTTTCTTAGCGAAGATGTAAACCCATTTAAGAATTAAAGAATAATGTCCATAAAGGTATAATTTTATAGACGTTTTTATCAGTCATATTGCAGTAACGATCTTGAAATAATTTAACTTCTTCCTTCTTTTTACCTTAATTTGTCTAATAATTGCCCATACATTTTTATTGTTGTGCTTTGGTCATTAGAAACATCTTGTATAAAAATCTTTGAAAATCCACAGCTGTTATATTCATTAAGCCATTCCAAATGATCATTTGGATTAGAAGAAATTCTGATTATATCTTTAACCTGTGCGATGGTTACATTTTCAACTGCACTGTCAAAATCTTGCGGTGTCCGAATCTCTGACTGAAGTTTTCCTCCTAATACGGCATGACGCCAGTTATACCATGCTTCGTATTCCGCCTGATGCTGATCTTCATGATAAGAAGTGATTGCCTGCAAGACCATTGATTCCTTATTACCACCACCCTGCTCGTATGCATAGATAAAATCCTCCTGATCTTTTAATGGCTTCACAACCGTAATGATGCCGTCACTACAATCTGCAAGTTCATGTGCTGATTCATTAGATAGTGCTGCAACAAAAAGTTGAGGCTGGACTTCCGGAACAGTATACAGCTTTGTATTGTAAACATTAAAATATTTTCCTTCAAAGTTCACCGTTTCGCCACGAAGTAAGTTTCTAATAATAGTCATGGCTTCTTTTAGTCTGTCATTCCTTTCTTTTTTTACAGGCCAATAATTATTCGTCACATGTTCGTTAAGATTTTGCCCACTACCTAAAGCAACCCAAAATCTCTTTTTGTACATGGTGCCCAATGTCGCAATATACTGTGCGATCACCACCGGATGGCTTCTTTCTGTAGGAGAAGTAACAACTCCAAAAGGTAGATTGCACGTTGCCATAGCAGCTCCCAGCCACGGCCAGGAGGCTATCGAAGCTCCCTGCCTGACACTCCAGGGATAAAAATGGTCTGAACATGTAATTTCTGCAAACCGGTAATTTTCGGCAATTTTCACATGTTCCAGATGTTCAGAGGGAGTATATCTTTCCAATGAGCAATGATATCCAATCAATGATTTCATAATTATATTTTATTGTGATTTGTTCTTTTTTTTATTTTATTACGCCTGGTAATAAACCTTATAGCCAGCTTTTTCATAGCGGCTCTACGCTTCCTTTACCCATACACTGACTGATTTATGATTAACCCAAAATAGGGCTTTACCATTTTCATCAGTTTTTATTCTATCATTCCGGTTTCCGAGGAAATCGATATACACAGAATTTCCATGCTGAGCACCCAAGTTAATTTCCTGTTTATTTTCATCGTCATTTGATAGGATAACAATACAGCCGTCATTTTCCGTATTACCTTTTCTGATAAATGCTATACAGTTCTTTTGATTAAAATAATTAATCTGTTTTCCGTAAGCATACGATCGTCTTGCCTTCAAAAGCTTTGGAAGAATTGACACCTTTGGAATTCTTACATGAATTTCTTTGCCATCTTTCATATCTCTATATTCTGCTCCAAACAGATCCGGATAAAAAACACAGGGATACCCCTCTTCCGTAAGCAATATTATCGCATACGCCAAAGGTTTAAACCAGTCTTGCACTGCAGACTCGAGTGCCTGAAGCTTCTGCGTATCGTGATTCTCCACAAATGAGACTGAAAATAAAGGCTTCTCTGTTAAAAAACTGCCCTCCAATATTTTAGTAAGGTCATAAGCTTTACCTTCTTCCGATGCTTTAAAAAAATTGTAATGCAGAGGCACATCGAAACAGGAAATAAGGTTTTCCATTTGATCAGAAAAGTATTTGATTTGATCTGCTTCATCCTTCCAGAATTCACCAAGTATAAAATAATGAGGATTAATTTCTGTCTTGATATAACGAATCCACTCATATAAAAATTCTGATGAAATATGTTTCAAAGCGTCCAGCCTCATTCCATCTACTTTCGTCGTTTCAACGTACCATCTGATCCACCTTTTCATTTCTTCAACGACATGAGGATTTCGATATTCAACATCAGCACCCATCAGGTAATCGTAATTACCCAGTTGATGGCTTACTGCATCTGTCCAATTTTCACCATATTTATTATGAATTTTAAAAATTCCATTTTCTAACTGCCCATTCTTATTGATTATATCTATTCCACTGAAACATTCATAGTTCCAAATAAATTTTGAATACGAACCCGCCCTGCCCGGAAATGTAAACCTTGTTTTTGCAGTGGCAACAAATGAGTCAGATATTCTCTTATTCCTGTCCTCATCATCTACCTGATGTACGGTAATTTTTTCTTCCTCGTCTCCTCCTAGCCTATGATTGAGCACAATGTCAGCATATACGGAAATGCCAGCCTCATGTGCTTTTTCAATCGCATGCAGATATTCTTCCTTTGTGCCGTAACGTGTTGCAATACCTCCCTTTTGATCAAACTCCCCCAGATCGTATAAGTCATACACATCATATCCACGGCCTTCTTTACCCAAACTGCATTTATTGGCAGGAGGAAGCCATGCTGCCGTAAATCCCAAATCCTTTAAATATTCAGCTTTATCCGCAAATTCCGTCCAGAGATCTCCCTTGTGGTACCAATGAAAAAACTGTATAATTACTCCGTTCATACAATACATTATTATATAGCTTTTAATTGTTATTTAAGATATATTAAGGTCTTGCAATCAGAATTTAGCAGAATTCCGCAGACACTTTAAACTATACTTTAATTTACATACTGTAAAGCAATTAAATACTTTTCGTATCATTGCTTTGGCTTACTGTATCCATTTTTCCTTCTTCAAAATTAAACCTGCAGTTGTCTGTCAACAGATGAACTTTAAGGTTTTCAGCATATACCGGGCTGCCTTCACTTGCTTTAGAAACGTTGGTTTGTGTCACTTCTTTTGCGCTGATGACCACAACCATCCCCGAACCCTTGCAGGTTGCCAAGTGTCCTTTCTCAATAAGCAATGCTGTATCTTCTCCAAGTCCTAAACCATAGAGGTCTCTGTTCAATAGTACTGCGTGAGACAATCTTCCGAATCTTCCTCTGTGTACAAAATGAGTATCGACGAGAGCGTAATTGAGCAGACCGAGGCCATTGCCAAGGTCGATGTCGTTGTCAAGAATGGCTTCGCCATTTTCAGCTTCACTAATGATGACTTCAGGCATACACATTGCCCCAGCACTTGTTCCTGCAACCATAAAACCTTCTTCATTGTTGTATTTATCTTTTAATAATTGTACTATCGGAGATTTCACTAGCGTTTCGCAAATTCTGTTCTGATCTCCACCGGTAAAGAATACTGTCTTTGCCTGACGCACCCTTTCTATATATTCTGTATTCTCGGAACCATCACAAACGTGCATAAATCCAAAATTGTTAAAACCTAATTTGGAAAAAGTTTCCGTGTACGTTTTTTTTAGGTCTTCAGGTTCAGAACTGGCTGTCGTAATAATTTCGATACGGTCATTATTTGAGGCCGCTAAAAGTCTAAGAATTTCATAAGGAGAAAACTTGCTGTTACATTCTTTCATTTCAATATGATTATCGCTTCTGTCTTCTTTACCTCCGATAATCAGTAGTTTACCTTTAATATTCATAAATCGTAATATTTTGGATTATTCTTCGACAGACTCAGAAATATACTTTGTCCGCTGAACTTTTATCAAACTTAATAAATAATCAATAAAAATCTTATGAGGCTAATCACCGGACATTGAAATGCCATTTGTATTTAAGATTCCATCTGTAAAATTCCTCCATTGAACTTTGGACAATCCTACTACGGCGCAAAAAGAAATTATTCTATTTTTTATTTTCCCAAGAAAATTAGTATCAAGATTAGGAGTTTCATTGCGCCCGTAAACTGCAGCTGACAGAATATTACCTCGACGGTTAATAACAAATGCCGATGAAGAAGTGGAAGAATAAAAGTGAGCGATTTCTGATTGTTGATTTCTGGGATGTGATGTCGGTATAAAAATGATTACAGTCCTTTCAAACTCTTCATATTCTTCAAAAAAAATATCACTTATTTTTACCCAATAATATATAGTCCCTAATTCCGGCGACGCGTAAACATTTATCCTAACGAGATCGTGTCTTGACAGCACAGATTCTTTGAATGACCCTTTCGTATTGTACAATCTGAATTTAGCAAATGACATCGCGCAATAGTCCTGCCAATGATTAATGTCTAAAAGCCTCATCTTTAACAATTGATAAGCATATTTCGCTTCTACAATATTTTCATAAACTTTTTCGCTTTCAGTATCGTGAAAGCCACCCTCAGTCTGAGCAGGAATTCCGGGAACAAGCTTGCAACTATTAATATTCTTCTTCATAATTATGGTGAATACATAGTTATGAATTCCTTCATTAATTCTCTATGACAGTAATCACAACAATAGTATAAAAAATATTATATTAAAAAAAGTCAGACTGCATCTCTGCAGTCTGACTTTTTGATATAAATTTGCTACTAACCTTCTTGTGCTGCTTCGAAATTAATTGAATTATAAGCCGACTCTGTTAAAAGAGTATCTGCTTCTTTTTCTTCTGCCAAGGTCTCCTCCAATAGTGAAGCGATCTCATCCTCGCCAAGTGTCTTTGCAAAAGCAGCCAAAGTTCCGTAGGATGCAATTTCATAGTGTTCAATCTTCTGTGATGCAGAAATTATTCCGGCATCTCTTACTGGTCCGGCTTCTGTTTCTTCCATAATACTTTCACCTTCTTTAATAAGCCCTTCCATTGCATCACATTTTTTTCCACGGTTTGATTCCCCTAGTATTTCAAAAATCTTTTCCAATCTCTGAACCTGTCCTTCAGTGACCGCAACATGTTCCTCAATTGCTGCAATCAATTTAGGTTCTGAAGCATTCTTCGCCATTTTAGGCAGTGCTTTCACCAATGCTCTTTCTGCATAAACGATGTCTTTTAGTTCATCGATAAATAGTTCCTTCAAGCCCTCCGCAGCTGAAGATTTTGCCTTGACTTTTCCTGTCGTGTTTTTGTTTTCTGTCGTTTTCATAATATATGCAATTTTGGTTTATAATGAAACAGTATATACAAATACGAGACCTTATTACATTTAATTGATACCACATTTTTAGATTTTCACATCATTAGTACACAATTTGTATTATTTAGTAAAAAACGATGAATAACGCATACCACTACTGCACAGCAGTTTTATTATTACTATGGGCTTCTTCTGTCTGCAATGGACAAGAGAAAAAAGATGATCAATTTTCAATTTTCAATCCGGTTCCAAAAGAGCTTATGCGGGATATGGAGACAGACCGTCCTGATGTTACCGAATCTCCAATAACAGTTGATGCAGGACATTTTCAACTCGAGACAGATCTTGTTAAGTGGGTCAAAGAACAAAGCGAAGAAAAACAAGCACATACTTTATTGATCAATCAAATGAACCTTAAGATCGGCATTACAGAAAATACAGCTATACAGCTTGGTTATCAAACCTACGGAATAGAAAAGAAAAAAGAAATAGGTTCCGGTATTAAGGAAATGAGTCAGGGGCATGGAGATCTGACTTTTCGCATTAAACAAAATCTAATTGGTAATGATAAAGGAAATTTTGCTTTAGCCATACTTCCCTACTTAAAATTTCCGATCTCGAAATATGAAGACGACAGCCGACTTGAGGCAGGTATCATCGTTCCCATGTCGTATAAACTTCCTGGAGATTGGAAGTTAGGGTTTCAGTTAGAACTAGACAGGCTAAAAGATCAGGATCAGCAGGCAATGCATACCGAATTTTTGCAGACGATCACTCTTAGTCATTCCATAATAAAAAATATTGACGGCATTGCAGAAACTTATTATACTTACGATTTTAAAGCGCATCAATTTTCAAATTTTATTAATGCCGCCATACAGATCGAGGTCGTAAAAGATTTTAAATTGGATGCTGGGTTAAATTACGGTTTGCAACATACTGCAGATAAACACTATTTTTTAGGAGCTTCCTACCGTCTATAGTTGGTAATTAAATAAATTAATTTATAAGCGGAAGATACTTGGATGAAATTACCAGCTGAATATTATACCAATACCAACGTAGCTTTTTTAGCACAGGATCTTTTAGGAAAAATACTTTTTACCGACCTTGACGGAAGCATAACAGCAGGTATCATCGTGGAGACCGAAGCCTATTTCGGTATTGAAGACAAGGCATCCCATGCGTATAGAAACCGTCGTACTAAAAGAACTGAAATTATGTATAAGGAAGGCGGTCATAGTTATGTTTATTTATGCTACGGGATTCATCATTTGCTGAATATTGTCACTTCCATCGAAGATGATCCCAAATGTGTTCTTGTCAGAAGTATTGAACCTTTCTATGGTGTTGCTGAAATGGAAATGCGAAGAAAAATGTCTGCAACGAAACCGATGATATCTTCGGGGCCGGGATCTCTTACCAAAGCTTTGGGTATAAACCTTTCTTTTAACGGAGAAGACCTGACTAAAAACCGTATCTGGATTGAAGATCACGGATTTGACTATATGCCATACCAAATTTCAATGGCTCCCCGGATAGGAATTGATTATGCAGAAGAACATGCGCTTTTGCCTCTGCGATTTTTTGTAAATGATTCGAAATATATTATGAGGAAATAGGTTACATCAAATAAGATAGGACCATTGTATAAATTAAAAAAAGGCGATTAGCTTATGATACCTAACCGCCGCACAATTAATAAATCATTTAGGCAGCGGTATCAGGCGTGCATGCTGTATTGCAAACTTCTTTGAGGGAACAGATGTACTGTCTGTCAGTTCTGAAAATTTGGCATTCATCACCCAGATTTTATCATCTGCTTTGGTTGCTGTAGATGGATACGTAAAACGATCGGCGACCAATGTAGAAGCAGATAATTTAGCAGAATGCCAATTATCGTTTGAAGTCAGTTCATATATTTTATCGCTCCCACCATTTTGTACAACTACTAGTTTTTGACTTCCTGTTAAAAGTAAACCATCACCATTCATAAGAAACTGCTCTGTCAATACTTTGGAAACCTTTTTAGGATCATCAATATTTATTTTATAAATTGTTCCAGTTCCGCTGCTTACCGAAAGCAGGTAACCTGATGGATGCCACACAATTCCGTTTAATCCTATACCTTCGGTTTTAAAAAGTTGATGATCTGCAAAAACTGAGGCTTTACCTTGTGGAGTCACTTTGTAGATAACATTAGCGAAACTGTCGGTGATATATGCATTATTTTGATTATCAAATGTGAGATCATTAGGAAAATGGAGCCCCGAAACGAGACCAGCCAGATTAATATCATCAGTTTTTTTGCCTGTATTAATATCAATACCTATTAACCTTGCCATTTTTTTCCTTGTTTCAAGTGATGTGAATTTGCTGTAATTTGCATCACCGATGCACACAAAAATCCGTTTACCGTCAGGATGTACTTTCATTCCGTAGCTGGATTTAAATGAAGGATCATTTATAAGCACACTGTAACTTCCATCAAGTGTAACTTTACCAATGCCGCCAAGTCTTGCCGAAGAAACAAAATAATTTCTAGAAATACTGTCGAAAGCAATACCCTCCGGGTAAGCCTCAGGAGCATTAAACTCAATTCGCGCTGTGGGCTGATCCGGAACTGCTGTTGCGCATCCCACAAAAAGTGCAGCCATTATTTTTTTTTTCATAACTATTTATTTTGTTTAATGCTATATAAAACTCCGTTGGCGTCATCTGATATATAAACCGTGCCGTTTGGGGCAATGGCAATTCCTGCAGGTCTTCCAAATCGTGTTTTCCCTTTTAAAAAGCCGGTTAGGAAATCTTCTGCACCAATAGGTTTGCCGTTTGAATACTTAATACGCTGAACTTTAAATCCTACAGGTCTGCTGCGGTTCCACGATCCATGCCAGTTTATTAAAGCATCTCCGCTAAATGTTGATCCAGCTGGAAAAAACTGATATCCGATCGGTGCCATGTGTGCCTGAAATTCCATCGTAGACGGTTCTGTATTTTCTACCAGTTTCTCTTTGCTGTCTCCGGCAGGATCTTCCCGGGTACGGTCTACTTCCCTTTTCCCATAGGCAAAAGGATAACCGTAATTTTTTCCTTCTTTGATCAAATTCAGTTCTTCAGGTGGCCAGTCATCACCCTTCGCATCTCCACCATTATCGATTCCCCATAAATCTTTTGTTTGTGGATGCCAATCGAAACCAATCATATTTCGAAGACCTGAAGCAAAAATAGTTCGCTTCCAGGTTACCGGATCTACCTGTACCAAAGAAGCTGCCTCTCGATCGCTCTCCTTACAGTCATTACATAAAGTTCCTATTGATATATAGAGTTTTCCATCCGGACCGAAGTCCATGGTACGGTTCGGGTGTTGACCAGCACTGGGCATATCATTAAACAACATTTTTTTATCCCACAAAGTTCCGTCTGCATTCATTCTATATTGGCGAAGCTCATTGTTATTGCATAATTAAAGAAGACCATCCTTCATGGTAATTCCGTGAACGCCTTTAAATTCTGCAACCACCGTTTTAATATCATCAAAAACACCGTCATTATTGGTGTCTTTTAAAAGGAGTACATCTCCGGTATCCCGTCGCGTGATATACATATTGCCGGATGATGTATAATAAAGCATACGAGGTTTGCCAAGTCCAGATGCTGCAACAGAAACCTTCCACCCTTCAGGAACCTTTAACAGATTGACCATTTCAGGAATAAAATCGAGATGCTCTGGATAATTGGTCGTGTGGGTAATCGTGACGACATCTTTCGGAGGAATTCCTCTTTGCGCCGTCACCTGCGAAAATGCTAAAGCTGCGAAGACAAAAATAGTTCTGAGAATAGTTTTACTGTTCATATTTTTTAGGTTTAAATAATCAAAATAAGACCTGCAGTAAATCCATAAATGTTTTATTTCATAAGCATATATCATTATAGAATACGCGTTACAAAAGTTATATTTTCTGCTTTGGTGTTTAGTAAATTTACCAAACAAATTAATATAAGTATTATGACTTGAGTCACAACAACTTGAAAATCAGATTAATAAATCTCTAAAACTTTGTCCTTCATTCATTACGGTATGTAGAATTTTTATGTGATGATTGCGACTGCAAAGCTTTACGGTGCCCCTTATTATCTGATAAAAATATCTGGACTTATCTCCTTCATGAAATATAATCTCTCCGGATTTGTAATGCTTTAACTCCGCACCCGCAGACAGCAGGAATTTTGTATTGATTAGCATATTATATTTTTTTTATATTGGTATGTATGCTTTTATGAGAATTTATTTCAAATACTTGATACCTTAGCACCTGTAAAATCACCTGAAATCGTTATATATCGATAAACTTCCTCTTTTGGTCTGCATCCGGCAAAAAACATTTTTGCGAAGAAATTTTCATCCTGTTTTCAGAAACTTTGTCGTATAAATAGTCGCTTACAAATCTTGGCATTATACGCCCGAGTCCTAATAATGAGTAAGCACCGCCTAAAAGTGTAGCAATTTTTAAAACCGCGCGTGATTATATTAAATATTTGGTGTCTGGCTTAAGAAGATATAAAGTATTGAACTGCGTTGTACTTAATTTCTTTTTTGTTAAAAATCGCTGTCCTGCTTCAGACTGCAAAGAAGCGAATAAAAATCGGTCTTTCTTATCCCTTTCAAGAATCCATTGTACCCAAAAATTACACACTCCACAATATCCATCAAAAAAAACAATATATTTGTTATCCTAATCTAACTGCATAATAGAATTTTTATATTAATATTCTGCTAAAATGTATTTGTAAAGATTACAATCCATGGATTAAGCTCACAGTTTAAATATAATCCTTAATTATTTATTTGGTGTATTCAAAGCTAAGTGTTCAGGCATTGAATAAATATGACCCAAGTCACAAGAAAGCGATTCAAAGGATGAGATCTGATAAAAATCCGGAGCATGTGTAACTTCACTTGGCTAGCAGAAGATAAAATCAAATTACCTGCCGTCCCGACAGATAATTTGACATCTATTTATGATCAACACTCTCACTCAATCTCAAGGCATTACTGAAATTTTTTAATGCCTGCTGTGCATCAACATTAATTTCCCGGCCTAAAGTAGTAGGATCATATATATCATATATTCCGCTATGATGCCAGTGACTAAGATTATCCCAGTCCGGTCGATCTATGAAAGGATAAATGCAGCAACCCAACAGAGGAATTCCAGACTGCAGCAACCTACAACAATCTGTAGCAACAGAGTCAATCCATTTTTTGCGGTCTTCTCCGGGATGGCTGGTTTCGGATATGATGATTGGTCTTCCGTATTTGACAAATACATTTTCAATCTGGGTTTGCA
Source organism: Chryseobacterium formosense (assembly GCF_900116415.1). Taxonomy (GTDB): domain Bacteria; phylum Bacteroidota; class Bacteroidia; order Flavobacteriales; family Weeksellaceae; genus Chryseobacterium; species Chryseobacterium formosense. Next base: position 1,299,640 of record NZ_FPAP01000001.1, read on the forward strand.
AAGATTTATATGTAGGATGGGGTGGATTATCTGTCCATAACAAAACTTCATGAGTTTCGTTAATCCACTGATTATTGTAATAATAATTAACTCCTATTAAATCCAAATATTCAGGTTTACCTCGAAGTTCCGGACAAATAGCTCCCGACAGGATATCATGTACCTGAAACTGTTCTATATTTCTTTTATCTGCTTTCAATATATCTAAAGGATCCTGACTATTGCTTACAATATTAATAAGTGGCTCGGTAACCATAATTCTGAGAGATGAATCTATCATTTTCATCATTTCAATGCCTTCAATATATGCTTTCATCAGAGCATATTTTACTTCCCATCCTTGCCCTATGCAGTAAGGAGAAGTTCCCCTCACATCTCCTCCAAGCCACGAAATGAAACTGACCTCATTGATAGGTGTTACAATTAATGGCTGATTAATGGGAATAATGCTTCTGGCTTTCTTTACGAACTCACTACAGAGGTGACTAAACCTACGGGCAAACATCGGATGCAACGGCGTAAGATCATCTGGATACCCAAAATGACAGATATCCCAAATGACCTGAATGCCTTTTTCCTGCGAAACCCTAATTATATTTTCGACTTCAGTCCAGTCGTATTGATAAGGTATAGTTTCCACACTGCTCCAACGAATTCCTTCCCGCACTGTTTTTATATGGAATTTTGATAATAGTTCATAATCATCTGCTAAGTAAATATCATGTCCAGAAGCTCTGTATAGATCCACTCTATCACCAAAAGCATTCTGATGGTCGGCACATTCGAAACCTGCCATCAAAAAGCTATCAAAAGGATTTATTTTTTTATCAAAAAAATATTCTCTATACATGGACTTCGCTTTTCATAATTTTACGAAATAATGCCAGAGACTGCGCTACTACCTGATCCATATTGTAATATTTGTAGGTTCCAAGTCGACCCGTAAAATAAACGTTTTCAGTTTCTTCTGCTAATTTCTTATACTGATTGTAAATTTCCTGATTCTGTTTTCTCGGAATTGGATAATATGGATCTCCTTCTGCTGTAGGATATTCATACACAAGAGTTGTTTTATCTGATTTTTGACCCGTCAGATATTTAAATTCTGTGATTCTTGTATACAGATTAGACATCGGATAGTTGACGGTTCCTGTCGGCTGGTAAGTTTCTTGATGTAAAGTTTCAAACCTGAAATCAATGGAACGGTAAGGCAGTTTTCCGTAACAGTAATCAAAATAACAATCAATTGGCCCGGTATAAATGATTCTTTCGAAAGGAATGAGTTCTACGATATCTCTGAAATCGGTCTGAAGCATAATACTGATATTCGGATGTGAAAGCATTTTGGTAAACATTGCGGTGTATCCATGTTTTGGCATGGCCTGAAAAGTATCGGTAAAGTACCGGTCGTCACAATTCGTACGGGTTGGAACACGCGCTGTTACGGATGCATCAAGTTCAGACGGATCCAGATCCCACTGTTTTTTGGTATATCCTTTAAAAAACTTTTCGTAAAGTTCTTTACCAACAGCGTTTACGACTACATCTTCTGAAGTGAGAACTGGCTTTCTGTTTTCGCATCTTGCTTCAAGAAATTCTGTAACCTCATCGGATGAAAGGTTTACTCCATATAACTTATTAATTGTCGTTAAGTTTATTGGAATGGGCACCAAACAACCGTCAACACTTCCCAATACACGATGTTCGTACGGACGCCACTCTGTAAATCGGCTAAGGTATCTGAACACCTCCTCAGAATTGGTGTGAAAAATATGAGGCCCGTATTTATGAACCAAGATACCTTCTTCGTTATAATAATCGTAAGCATTTCCGCCAATATGGTTTCTTTTGTCTATGATTAAAACCTTTTTTCCTTCTTCTGCAAGACGTTCTGCCAACACAGCTCCTGCAAATCCGCAGCCAACGATTAAAAAGTTATACATGGTTGATGTGTTTAATTAGATTGTTCATTTTCACTTTATTAATCAATGTATTCATCTTATCATATGTATTGTCCCACGATTCATCTTCCAGAAAATGGTCAACCGTACGCAACCAATAATCTTTATCTTCATCTATAAGAATACTTTCAGCTTCTGTGATGAAAGATTCAGCATCATCAATAATCTTGATTAATGCCGCATTCCCATAAGGATAAACGACATCCCGAATGGCTGTTGAAATAACTGGTTTTCCAGCTGCAAGATATTCAGGTGTCTTGGTTGGGCTTATAAATTCGGTAGATTCATTAAGTGCAAACAGCAATAATGCAATATCCCAATGAGAAATATATGACGGAAGTTCAGCATACGTTTTTGGACCAAGATAATGGATATTGGGTGCTTTTGGAAGTATTTCAGGATCTATTTTAACAACAGGCCCAATCATAACAAACTGCCATTCTGGACGGTGGAAGGCAACATTCCTTAAAAGGTCGGTATCAAACCTTTCATCGATGACTCCAAAAAATCCCATTCTTGGATAACCAATGGATGCTTGATCTTGGGGATCATCGAGAATACCTCGTGCCTGCTCAAAATGTGATTTATCGATACTGCTCGGCATGGAATGAATATTTTGATGCCTATGCTTTTTTGCGTTGTATAGCGAATTTCCGCCAGTAAAAACGACATCTGCTTTTCTGAATAACTCTTCCTCAAGCTGTAAGAGCTGAGGCGGAGCAAACCTGAATGCAGATAACTCATCCATAGAATCATAAATAATAACTTCAGGTTTAAGAGCATAAGTAAACTGCAGTGCCATTGGAGTATAGTACCAAACCAGATAAGTATTGATCTCATATTCCTGGAGAACCTGACTGACAAGCCCCTGAAGTTTTTCCTTAGCCATATCATCAAAATTGCTTACAATCAGTTCAACAATGTAAACATTATCCTGAATATTAATAATATATCGGTCGCAATCTCCTATTTTAGGCTCTTCAAAATAAAAAACCTGATATTCTTTGGAAAATCTGGTAAGAAGATGCTGAGGTCGCTGATAGACAAAATTCCACGAAAGGTGGCTGAAACATAATAAATAGTCCATATATTAATGTGATTTAGTTAAGAACAATTTAGACAAAGAAATTGTTTACATATTATGACCTTAATCACACTCAACAATATATAATTGGATGTAGTTTCGTATATAAAAAAGGAGAATATTCCATCGAATATCCTCCGTCACACTACTATCAAATTATAATCACTATCCAAAACTATTAAATAGTTCTCTTTTAATATATGATTGTAATCATGGAAGTAATTTGGAGAGTCTCGTATCATGCCATACTCTATTCTGAATACATAGCACCAAAAAAAAGTCAGCTAATGGATTTTATATTAACATTTTGAAAAACATGCCAGATCAGATACGTAAATGTTTATCTAAATACAAATTTGAACCTTTACAATAAGCACTAACGTTACACTAAGTCTTTACTTCTTCAGATCATAAACTAAAGATACAAAGCAACCATGCCAGAATATAATTGAATTAATTTTAATATCTATGATCAACATCATAACATTTTTTTACACTTTGTCCCTAAGTTTGGAATTGCCAAATCAAACCATATGAAAAAGTTAGCATTAGTATTCGGGGCACTATTTCTTGTAGCTGCCTGTAAAAAATCAGAAACTCAGTACACCGACCACGAAAACAAAAGGCAAACCGTCAACGATCGAAAATCTGATACGATTAAAACCCTCTATGAAGTATCAGACACTTTACATTCGGGAAGCGATAATGCTGATCGGAAAAGCGATAATGAATAGTTGTTATGGAGCCAAAGGGAAAGTTGTGATCATCTGCCATGATTTAATAGAAGAAATGATAGTAAATGCCAAATCAATTGTAACAGTAAGTTTTTTGAAAATTTACTATTGTGCATGAAAGATTACCTTGAGATTATTTCTCCTGAAAAAATGATAATCTGACTAAAATTATATTTCAGAACTCTTAAAGGACATATACATGTCCTTAAGATGCACTATTGAACCTAATACTAGCGAAAGTATCAAGCCACAGGTTTTTGAATAATTTAAATTTTAAAGCAGAAATAATATTAATTAACTATAACACTTAAAAAATGATGCCCAAAGGAAGAATAATCATTATCGGCGGCAAAGAAGATAAAGACGGAAGCGATCTGGAAATGAAGCAAAAAAACAATAATTTTTCACCAAAAGAAATTCTTAGGCTTTTAGTAAATTCTAAAGAAGACCGTATTGAGGTGATCACTACTGCTACATCTGATCCCGAAGATATGAAAGAAACGTATGGTAAAACTTTTAAGGAAATAGGATACTCAAATTTTGACTTTCTGGATATATGTGACGATCAGGTTCATTCCGATTTTCATTTTCAGCGGATAAAAAATGCGAAAACTATATTTTTTACAGGTGGAGACCAGGAAAGAATCTGCAAAGCATTAGAACAGTCAGTAATCACAGATTTATTGAAAGATAAATATAAAAATGAACAAGGTTTTACGATTGCGGGAACAAGTGCAGGTGCAATGTGCATACCTAAAGTCGTAATTCTCGAAGCCGTGAACGGTGAAGCTATTTTAGAACATGATATTGAGCTTTACAACGGATTAGGATTTCTTGAAAATTGTATTGTCGACACTCATTTTGTGCACCGCGCGAGATTTGGGAGACTTGCCCATGCTGTGATTCTTAACAGTGAATGTTGGGGAATAGGCTTAGGAGAAGATACAGCGCTTGTCATTGAAGGCGGTCATCTTGCAACTTGCAGAGGTTCCGGAATGGTCTGGATGCTCGATCCTGAAAATATCAGGCAGACAAATATTGAAACAGTACAAAAAGGCTTCCCAATTTACGTCGAAAATTTAAAAGTTCATATTCTAACAGACAATTGTAAAATAGACCTCAGCAAAAATATTTTTCTCGGAACAGAAACTGGAGAAAAGTAATGTACCAGAAGACCACCGGTGTTCATTTTTATTAAAAAAATTGAACCCTTCCTAGTATAGAAGAGTCCAATTAGTAAACCTCTATTGTGATAAATAATCATATCAAAAGTAATATTATATTTTTCTAGCTTTTATGACGTGATTCATAAAGGAGATGATAAATTTTTTTTAAAAGAACGCATCTTCGTTATGACTGACAAGATTGAAAATTTGGTTATAATCGTCACTTATGAGATTAGTCATAAAAATTACTATAAATTTTAGTTTATCTTTAAACATCACCAAATTATACGATATGAATGCACGAAAAAATTTAAATCTCACTTTAAAAATCTGGAGACAGAAAAACTCAAAAACAAAAGGGAAATTTGAAATCTACAAAGTATCTGATATTTCCACAGATTCATCATTTCTTGAAATGCTTGATATACTCAATGAGCAGCTTATCGCCCAAGAAAATGAACCAATAGCCTTCGACCACGATTGTCGGGAAGGAATCTGCGGAATGTGTTCTCTCTACATTAATGGTCGCGCTCACGGTCCAGATACCGGAATTACGACCTGTCAGCTCCATATGAGAATGTTTACTGATGGGCAAACTATTGTCATTGAGCCTTGGCGAAGTGTTGCTTTCCCCGTGATTAAAGATTTGATCACCGACCGCAGTTCATTTGACAGAATTATGGCTGCAGGCGGATTTATTTCTATTAATACTTCGGGAAATACTTTAGATGCCAATGCGATTGCTGTTCCCAAAGAAGATGCAGATAAGGCAATGGACGCCGCTGCATGTATAAGCTGCGGAGCCTGTGTTGCCTGTTGCCCTAATGGTGCTGCGATGCTTTTTGTAGGTGCTAAAGTTTCACATTTTGCATTGCTCCCACAAGGAAAAGTTGAAGCTAAAAGAAGAGTGCTCAATATGGTAAAAGCAATGGATGACGAAGGATTTGGAAATTGCTCTGTTATCGGTGCCTGTGAAGTAGAATGCCCAAAAAATATATCACTTGATAACATTGCAAGAATGAACCGGGAATACATGAATGCCTGGATAACTACAAAATAATCAGCCGATGATTTTGGTTACAGGAGCTACAGGAATTTTAGGACGAGTTATTGTTCTTGAGCTTACGAAAAGGAAAAACGGTTTATGCTGCAAAGCGATCTTCAAGTGACACCGAAGACGTTAAAAAATCCTTTATATATTATACCAGAGATGGCGAAATGCTTTTCGGCAAAATTCATTGGATTGATTTAGAATTAAATGATTTTAGAAGTATTGAAAAAAAGCTCATCGGAATCGAAGAAATATACCACTGTGCGGCAAAAGTAAGTTATGACCCGAAGGATGAGGATGAAATCAGTAAGATTAATATTGAAGGAACAAAAAACATACTGAAAGCAGCCATACAAGCAAACATTACGAAATTTCTATATGTAAGTTCTGCCGCTATTTTCACTACTAAGAAGGATCAAATCATCAGTGAAAATTCAGAATATATCAATTTAAAAAAGGCAACGCTCTATGCTGCTGCAAAGTATAAGGCAGAGCTGATGGTTTTAAAAGCAGTCAAAACTGGACTTAGAACCATAATGATCTACCCGGGAATGATTATAGGAAGTGGAAATTGGGATGACAGTAGCGGTCAGCTTTTAACACAATTGATTAATAGCAAGTACACCTATTCCGGCGGAACTGGTTGTGTTGATGTTAGAGATGTTGCTAAGATAGCGATTGCTTTGATGGAGAAAAATAAATTTGGAGAACGCTTCATTTTGGTATCTGAAAACAAAAAATATGTAGAATTACATCAATTTATAAATAAAAATATTAATAAACTAGATCCCTTTATCCTTTCAAAAAACATATTGTTGATTGGTCGTTTTTCTAGAATATTTTTAGGCAGACTATTTCCAGAACTCAGAATGTTGACGAAACCCAATATAGAGTTTCTGACTTCTTTTCCAAAGCATTCCAATAAAAAACTGATGAATGAATTACAATATGATTTTATTCCGATGGAGGAAAGTATTGATTTTCATATCGGAAACTACTTGAATGAAATCAATAAGATAGATTAGCGATACCATTCATAATATTTATCACACATGGAAAATCGATAATCTTCTAAAATTATAAAAATATTACCTACTCTAGCACTCCAATCTTACGATAAAAAAATTTCAGCAATTCCAACAATTAGACAAAATCAATCTTATAAATTACTGTCTATATAAAAATTTTTCGTTTGATGATTTTTAACTCACCATTTTTCTCCAATTCCTTTATGTTTCGGATAACTGTTTCGACACTTATACCTATCATATTAGCAATTTCCTGACGAGTAAAAGGAATTTCGTACGGAAGTGAACCGGGGTAATATTTAAATTCCTTGTAAAGTTTTAAAAAGGCAAGTATCTTTTGACTAGGTGCCAATGATGCTATTGCATACATCATAATATTCTTATAGCGCATCCGCGCAGCCATTATTTGCAATAGATTAAACTGTGCATCGGGGTATTTATGGATTATCTGCAAGAACTTATTTCTGGACAAACGAAAAACAACAGTATTTTTTCTTGCGATAGCGGTGTAAGAAAAAGGGTGGTTGGATAGAAGAAATTCCTCGCCTAGACTGTCCCCTTTATATGCATATGCATGGGTAAATTATGCACCAGAAAAAGAGTTTACCAATTTAACACTGCCACTTTTGATTTGGTAGTAATGATCAGATTGTGAACCTTCATGAAAAACTATTTCATCTGCTGCTATTGTTAGCTCTTCACTTTCATACGATAAAAGGAGTTTAACATCAATAACCATATACTATTTTTGGCATTAATAGTGAATAATAATCTTACTTATTGTTAATTCATTTAAGTTACTTTTGGCCCGAATTTCAAAGTGTAAAAACACCGCATCATAACTCTAGGAAGATAATTGATCATAGTACGCTATATTCTTGTAGTATCTATTATAGTCGTAGTTTTCAGATGTAACAACTTTCTTTCCTCTTTGAAATTTAGAATTTCCTCTATACGTCTTTTTTTATAACCTTGATTGTTTCTAGCATCTAGGTATACGCAAGTTCGTATACTTTCTTTAAAAGTAGGTATTTGCTATTCTTTCCAATAATTGTTTGCATGTTTGTAATTTGGTTTAGATGTAGCGTTATTCAGTCTACAATTGTTAAATTTTTCCGTATAAAATTTCTTTGCAGCCGCTTCTGCTAAGAGATAAATTGACTGTGGACTTCTAAGTCTTTCGAACAATAGGATAACTGTTGTTTAAGATAGAACAATCTGCTCAAATTCAGTTTTATTATTTAATGTTCTCAAAGCTATGTTTTAAATTTTGTCGTGCTCATGACTCAGATCATAATGATAAATAATTATTTCAAATGCTTTGATTTTAGTCCGTAGCAACAATGCTGGGAAAGACTTTACAGACGTGCAATTAATCTAATATTTCGCATTATTTCGTAGACATCAGCTCCTATCAACTAATCATATTTACCAATTGATAATCGAAATCCTCTGTCCACTCCCCTTCTAAGTCTTTATGGATTCTAAAAATCCCCTTAATTTTCGCCATTTACATTAATGATCATTTCTGCTGATGCAGTGAGAATTTCAGATAAGGTCAGATATCCTCCATTTCTATGTGGAAATGTAAATTTTGTTGTTGCAGTTGCTTTAGGCTTCTGTAATTTCTCAATACGATTTTTTCGTCGACTCAGTGATCAGGTAGTTTTTGTTTACCAAGTTCCAATCTTAAACACTTTAAAATCGAATCGGTATAATATAGCTGTGCATTCACAGATTCGGTCCCGCAAAGCAGATCAAGTTTTTCACTAATCAGTATTTTCCCATGATATGCGATTGAAAAATAGGCAAATAGTTTACCGCCTGATTTTTCGACCGGGGTAGCATATCCAGTAATCGCAATGGACCAATCGGTTTTATATATTTTCGCTACGTTTAAAGCCATCGTCTCAGCAATATTGCTTGAAACACAATCGCAGTAATAGGCTTCGTCCTGATCTACTTTCAGAAGGCTAACCTTTTCTTCCAAAGTGTAGACAGTCATTCCTCCTCTATAGAATTGCGAGGCATCTTTTATTTGAGAAAAGGAAAACTGAATAAAGCCGGAAGTCACACTTTCTGCAGTAGAAATGGATTCACCAGCACACAAAAGATGCATTCCTATGTACGTAAATAGATCGTCCCGTTCGACAATAAACTGAGATAGTGTCTTCGAAGCCGGTGCATCGGGATAAACAGTATTGTTTGAACTTTCATTCATTATCATGCATAATTTAATTGTTGTTTCTTATTTCTAGTGTTAAGCAAGCTTTTTTTCAGACAACTTCTAAATCCGTGAATGTTCTATGCAACTGATCGGATTACGCTTCGCTAAAAAACTTCCATATTAACCAATTACCTGTTTTCTCATCTGAAGAGATGAGGTCATCAAGCTGTACGTCTTCATTAGAATCCTATTTTGAACCTTCTGAATACGAAAAATCATGAGAAAAGTCACAATCGTCGTACAGATGTTAATAAAAATCTTCAAGGTTGCTGCGCCATGAAATACAAGAGCCATAATATTTATCAAAAAGCTGGTCCCAATAAATGCAGTTAAATATTTGACGAAACATGTAGTAAGGTCTGTCAACCTTTTAAAATTTTTTTTCATATTCTTAAGAAGTAATAAAGACTGGCTGTGATCTGGACCTAAGTTACAATAAACCACAAAAATAGGGTGTGATTTCAATCATAGACAGAGTTGAAATTTACCAGGTATATTCTTTCGAAAGCACTTTGCCATTTCAGCATGTTGAACGCAACGGATAGCATTGTAAAGGCTGTCAATTTCAGGTTGCCATCTTAAACTTATGTAATTTAAAATGGATATTTAATGATCACCGAATTCGGATAATTCAATTAATAAAATGCATTTAAAAAAATTACTATATAAACATTGACAAATTCGAAGTCTTCTAAAAGCAGTACAGAAGCTAGAAAATTCCTAACCGCATCGATGTGATAAGCTGCATAATAAATTAGTCAAATCAATCAGCAGTAAAGTACGTTCATTGAAGTTTTACCAAACCTGCTCCCCGCTACAAGTTATCAAGACATTAAAAATAAAGTTAAAACATTATTATAAGAAACTACTAAGTAAATGGTTTGAGCCATTGAAGTTAAATGCAATCTCCATATGATACAAATCAACCGTTGCAAATTATCTCTTCAATTATTACTATGAAACTTACGTTACTCCTCAAAATAATTCATATAAAATACCCCTAAAAAATATGGGCGTTTCAAGTGTTTTATCTAATAGCGGCTAAACATTATTGAGGCAACTACTATTCATCTTTGCTCCTGTTAAAACCAATGTTCTGGTCGATTTTTCCTCCTGACTCCTTAAATTCCGTGAAAGCATCTGCTAATGCCTGCAACTCTTCATCCAAACCAGGTGCAAATTTCTCAGGACGCTCAGGTGCCTGCGGTATTGGAAAAGATTCTCGAGGTTTTTTAAGCGTGGTAAGTTGCGTACCATCGTTAAATGGAGATGGGCCGCTAAAAATTTGTTCCATTAATGATCCGTCCATTCGAAAAGTATACTGCTCTCGATGTAGACCCAGATCCATAAGCCTTTTTACTTCGGGAAATTGTGAAGAATCAAATTTCGATACTGGTAATGCTTTGGCCCAGTCGACGCCCAGTGTTTCTAAAGCTTTTGCGAAAGCTGCTTGGTGAGCTTCATCACGAACAATAAGAAAAGCCACAGTTGCACGTAAGGTTTTGTTTGTGATCATCTGATAAATCCTGCATTTGTGAATTCTTCCGGTAGCTTCTAATACTAGATTATCCATCAGATCAAGAACAAGATTTCCATGATTGTGCACATAACTACCGCTCCAAGGATTTCCGGCAGCATCAACAGGCAGAGCTGCTTGAGGACCTACAATATAATGATGCGGATTTTGCTGTTCCTTCGCCATATCAAGATCAGCGCTTCCTCCTTTGCTGGGAGTTTCATATTTGCCTCCTTAATATCTCGGAGAACCGTCTAATAATTGCGAAATGGTTTTGGTAATAAGTTCTAGGTGAGAAATTTCCTCAATACCAGCGCCTTGAATTAAATCCATATACGGTGTTGCCTTTCCACGGAAGTTAAAACTTTGAAACAAGTACTGCAATATTGTGCGCATTTCACCGAACTGTCCGCCTAAACCTTCCTGTAGGGCATTGGCCGCCGATGGATCCGGTTTATCGGGTACAATGGGGTTGATTAAATTTTGTGAATGGTAAAATATAAAATATTATTTTTTAGTTATCATTTACATCAGCTAAGATTATGCAAATCATAGTCACTTCAAAAATACAACGCATTATAAATTAACACGTTAAGATCTAAATCATAAAGAGAACATTTCATAAAGCGGACAGTGCTGTTCTGCTTTTAAAACAAGATTGTAATATTAAGGAACATCAGAACCTGCTCCTAAGTAAAATTCAGCTGCACTTTGTTGTCGCCTTAAATATCACGACAATCCAATTGCTGTAAAAAGTACAGAAAATTTCATCTATATGCTGTAAATCATAACCTGACAAGTTATTCGATTGTACATTTAGAAAAAACTTTACTGACCTATATAACCTTGATATCTATGAATATACGTATTCCTTACGAAATGATAATACACAGCCAATAGTTGCTTCACAATTACTAAAAATTGAATGCTCTTAAATCAATTTAAGTAATCCTAGCCCAAATAGTACCAGATGCAATTTCTTATGCCATATAATATTGAGTTTCAAATCTACACCATAAATCTATACATATGAAAAACAAAGATCATGAAGTTATTATCATCGGAGGAAGCTTTTCAGGTCTTTCCGCAGCACTGACGCTTGGCCGTATGTTAAGAAAAGTCTTAATTATTGACTATGCACAACCCTGTAACCGAAATGCGAGATCGTCACAAAATTTTCTTACAAACGATGGCGAGAGCCCGCTGGCAATAATAGAGACGGCAAGAACAAAATTATCTAAATATTCCAACGTTAAACTAATATATGACCTTGCGGTCTCTATAGAAAAACGAGAAGATGGCTTTAAGGTTACTACAATGGCTAAAGAAATATTTAGAGCAAGTAAGTTAATATACGCCACCGGTATAAAGGATCATTTACCGAGTATTGACGGCTTTCATTCCTGTTGGGGAATTTCCGCGATTCATTGCCCTTACTGCCATGGTTACGAATATCGCGGTAAGCGGACTGCAATCTTAGCTAACGGAGAAGCTGCCATAAATATGACAGCGATTGTTAAGAATTTAACCAATGAAGTTATAATTCTGACAGACGGCCCAGCAGAATTAGATCAAAAACAGCTAAACCTGTTAAAAAAGAATAATGTGCCGATTATCGAGACATCTGTTGAAAAATTGGTGCACAATAAAGGGCAAATAGAGGCTGTCAATTTTACGGATGGTCATCAAATAAAAATTGACGTCCTTTACAATTCTCCCGCTTGTGCTCAACATTCTGTATTGACAAATTTCTTAGCAATCGAGCTTACCAATAATGGACTCATTAAGGTTGATCATTCGCAACAAACTACTGTTCCGGGCATATACGCCTGTGGCGACAATTGCACAGCGATGCGTACAATTTCCCAAGCTATTTTTACCGGCAATCTTGCAGCCGCAAAGGTAAATACAGAATTGACAGACGAAAATTTTTATAGCATATAATCCATTTAAATAATACAATAATGCATTCTAAGTATGCTCTAAGTCATAATCTAATTGTGTTAACAACAATAACTTTGCATACACCAAAAGAAATATTTATGAAATTTATTATAACATCAATAATTGTTGTCACTTTCACAGTGAGCAGCTGCAAAAAAGACAAATCCACTAACGCTTCAAATAATAGTGATTCGGTATCTGCCTCTGACAACAAAAGCATTCCCACTAATAACTCTTCGTCAATATCAACAGATAGTTTGAATAAGCAATCTCAGAACGCTGCAATTCAGAACATCCCGTCTGCAGATTCGGCGCAAAGAACCGAAAGCAATTCGCAAGCAACCAAAAGATAGAATGGAATCTCTTAAAGGAGTACATGAGTTCTGCAAAGAATGGCTTAAAAGAGGTTAGTTCTTTACCCTTCAGAGAGCCTTTATTAAAAAACCTTGATCCAGTACAATATATATATTCTTATTTCGAATAATAATCCTGTTTACAGTGTAAAACAGTTCATCAGTATTGTTATCAACTTTTAAGAAAATATTTATTCTCATAACAATTATTGATATGGTCAAAAATGAAATCAGAATAATGCGTGGCCCAAACATGTGGTCATGCGTTCACCATCGTCTTCTTATTATTAAATACGAGCCTTCTGCATTGACGCAAGTAGACAATAAAAAGCGACAGGCGATCATGGATTACTTTCTTTCCAATTATCGGATTGAGCCCTACTGTAATGAATTCGGACTCTGCTTGTTGGATTATACCGTGAACCTTGCTGCAATTTTACAAGGATCATCCGTTTATCATCATATAACTGAGCCGGCGCCTGGCATATTTTACGGAGTGTTTGAGTATAAGCTCGAAGAAGTCGGTATGGAATCTTTAAGATTGGTGCAGGAAATTATTCAGGCGCTTTGCGAGGATAAGATTACTATCACATTTTTTGAGGCTCTGCAAAAGGTTAATACAGTTCATCTGAAGTATAACGAAGGTCCAACAACTTCCATGATCATTGATGCTGCAAGAAAAAGGAATATTCCAGTAAATACTGGTCCTGCTGGATTTACCATATTGGGACACGGAAAAATCAGAAAAAGATCAGTGCAGCGATTTCCAAACTGACATCATGCATCCCAGTGGACATTCCCTGCGATAAAGATTACACGAAGAAATTTCTTGAAAGTGCTTATTTACCAGTTGCCGATGGCAGATTGGCAAAAGAAGAGCACGAACTCTCATTGAATCTGAAAAAAAACACTATTGGTCTTAAAATTGTAAATTATAGCTAGATAACAATTCACAAAACATTCAACATATTTTTACTATGTCTTTAGCAGAAAATACAGAAATCCGTGGCGGGCAGGGGCAGGTTTTGGATCCCGAAACATACCGCGACTCAATCGGTACGATGGAACAGTCGGGAAAAAGAAAATGGGTTTTCCCTAAAAAACCAAAAGGAAAATACACCAATTACAGGACGATTGTTGCTTATATTCTTTTAGCTATTTATCTTATTGTTCCTTTTATTAAGATTAATGGCAATCCTTTTCTGTTGCTGAATGTGATTGACAGAGAGTTTTTCATAGCCGGACAGCCTTTTTATCCTCAGGATTTCTTTTTGCTGACCTTAGGAGCTATTGTAGGATTGGTGTGCATCATCATATTTACGATTGCTTTCGGCAGAATTTTTTGTGGCTGGATCTGTCCGCAAACCATTTTCCTTGAAAGTGTTTTCAGAAAGATAGAATTTGCTATAGAAGGTGACCGAAATAAACAGATGAAACTCGACCGACAAGAATGGAATGCCGAAAAAATCTGGAAAAAATCATTAAAATGGACGATCTTCTTTTTACTGTCATTAGTTTTCACGCACTTTATGATGATGGTAATCGTTGGTTACGAAGAAGTTTTCAAAACTGTTGCTGAAGGCCCGTTTGCACATCCAACGAATTTTATTGTAATCATGCTTTTTACAGCTGCTTTTTACTTTGTTTTTGCATGGTTCAGAGAGCAGGTATGTACTTTGGTTTGTCCTTATGGAAGATTGCAGGGAGTTTTAATTGATAAAGAAACCATCAATGTTTTTTATGATTACAAGCGTGGCGAAAACAGAGCAAAATGGAGAAAAGGTGAAGACCGTAGAGCGGTAGGAAAAGGCGATTGTATAGATTGCTTTCAATGTGTGGTGGTTTGCCCGACCGGAATTGACATCAGAGACGGTCAACAGCTTGAATGTGTAAATTGTACAGCATGTATTGATGCCTGTGATGAGGTGATGGTGAAGGTAGGTCTACCGAAAGGTTTGATACGATACGCTTCTGAAAAAGAAATTGAAACTGAAAAACCAACCCAATTTACCGGAAGAATGAAAGCTTTCATGATTTTGTTGGTTGCACTGCAAATGTTTTTAGGCTTTCTAATCTACAATCGTGGTGACCTGGAAGCCAAATTCATCAAACCGGCCGGAAGTACATTTTTCGTACGGGACGGGCTTATCACAAATACCTATAGCTATACTTTTCTGAATAAGTCAAACGATAAAAAAACACTTACCATAAAAGTGATTGAGCCTGCTCATGGTGAAATTATTTACAGCGGTTCAAGCAAAATTACGGTAGAAAAAGATAAGATCGCAAAAGGAACGATCAGCATTACTTTCCCGGAAAAAGAAATGAATCTTTCTAAACAAAATATCACAATCGGAGTTTATGATCTGAAAGGAAATCTTGTAGATTCTTATGATACATACTTTGAAGGACCGTTTAACTTACAGTTTTAAGATCAAACTTAATTATTAATTACTCAAATTTCACCAGTCCATTTACGAGACATTTCCATTGGATTTTTGAAAATCCGACCATTCCCCCGATTGCAATCAGCAAATTTCGGAGGCTGTTGAAAAAACCTGATTTCAGGTTGGGGTATTCATTTCTTCCGTAAATTCCAGCTTTTAAAATATTATTTTGTTTTGAAACAATAAATGTTGATGTTGCGGCATTTGAATAAAAGTGAGCAATTTTCCTAGTATTCTTTTTTTTCGGATCAGTGGATGGTCTGCACTGGATCATTAACCGATCAGAAAAATCGGCATCGATCATGATGATCTGAACCCAGTCGAAAGATCTTCCTTCGCTTCCTCCGGGACCAGGAATATCAATTCTGATATAATCTCCTGTTTTTGGTAATCGCTCAACCATTTCTCCTGAAGCATCATAAAGTTTAAAATCGGTTGTGCTTTCCGGGCAATATCTTCTCCAGTTGTTAATTGCAAAAAGCCGTTGTTTCAATACATTGTATTTCGCTTCTATTTCTTCATTTTTTTCTATTTCAACCGTACTTTCCGTATCGTGAAAGCTTCCTTTAAAATGCTGGGGAACTCCGGGAATATTTTTAGGTTTCATGTCATCAATATAAATGTTAAAAATTAAGGAGTTTCATCATTCGGCATATCAACAGGTTTAGATTCTGGTGAACCTTTTTCTCTCAGCCAGATCGACAAAACCACCAACGAGAAAACTGCCAGAAATTCGCTCTGCCAGTTTTGTAAAGACTCAAACCAGAATCGGGATTCCGAAAGATAATCGTACCACCGTAGCGGAGATTCACCTTTCATTATTTTTTCTGTATTTTCATCTTTAAAGCTTCCATAGAAATGTAGCACAAAGCTCGTGAGAAACAAAATTGCAAATGCTGAAGATAAGGAATGTTTATAAATTTTAAGATAAATCCCTCCCTTTTTTACAGGCCATGGAGCATTGGGATGAGGTTTGGGTTCTTTATCAACCTCTTCAGGTTCTGTTAGTGATTTTGATTCACTGGAACCTTTCTGCCTTAATGAAATTGTAAGAAGTACATACAGCATCATCTGAAGAAATTCACTTTCCCAGTTTTCGAATGTTGCCTGTATAAAATGTCCGCTTTTAAAGTAATCACTAAAGCTCAAAGAAGGTTGCCCCAATTCCGTCAGTTCTTTATTTTCTGTTTTAAAACCAGTAAAAAACTGACCAATCAGGCATAAAACCATCAAACCGAATAAGATAATTCCTAAACTGTTGTTATGGAAAAAACCTGTTTTAAATATTTTCTTCTTCTCCATTTTCATTAAATCGTATTCTCTGTAAACCTTCAGTAGACGGCGCGGTAAGCAATCTTCCGTTTACCGCAAACCTTGAACCGTGACATGGGCAATCCCAGCTTTTTTCTGCACTATTCCAATGTACATCGCAATACGTATGCGGACAGGTACTTTTCAGAATATGCGTTTTACCCTCGGTTTCTTTATAAATTGCATATGATTCGCCTTCGTATTTCACTACTTTTGCTTCACCGTCATTCAGTTCTGCTAGACTGTTTATTTTTTCTTTAAATAATTTATCTTTCACAAAGTCTGCTGCAGAGCTTGAATTTTCTTTTATGAAACTAGCAAACCCTGCCACAGGTTTGATTCTTCCGGGATCGAAAAGCTTTTCGTATTTGCTTGTATGTTCTATAATTAAATCTGAGATTACCTGAGAACTGATGGTTCCGAAAATCATTCCGTTGCCACGAAAACCTGTTGCAGCGTAAATATTTCCTTTGCTTCCAGGAAGTTTTCCGATGTATGGCATTCCGTCGACCGGTTCGTAATATTGGCTAGACCAGCTATAAGCTGATGCACCCACATTAAAATATTCTCTTATATAATTTTCAAGGTTCGAAAAACATTTTCCGGTATCTTTTTCATGGCCGGTTTTGTGATCTTCACCACCGGCAATCAGTAGTTTTTTGCCGTCAATAAGCTGTGTTCTGTAATATCGGTAAGGATCATAAAGATCATACATCAAGTCTTCAGAATATTTGTTTTCCTCAATTTCGAAAGCGATGGCATAACTTCGGTAAGGTGCCGCCATCATATGAAGAACATTCACACCGGGCGGAATGTGGGTTGCGTACACTAAATTTTTAGCTTTAAACAAACCTTTTGAAGTTTCTACCGATACTTGGTCATTTTCTTCAGAATGGCTTAAAGCGGTACAATCTTCCAAAATTATTCCGCCTAAAGCAATGAAAACTTCCGCAAGATTTTTGATATATTTTATCGGATGGAACTGTGCCTGATCCGGAACCGAAGCAACACTTACAAATGAAACCGGAAACGAAACTCCGTTGCAGAATTTCATTTCTATACCCACCTTTTCTGAACCTTCGATCATTTTTTCCAGCTTTTTATTCTGTTTTTCGTCCAAAGCAAAAATATAGCATGTTTTTTTCTCAAAATCGCAGTCGATATTATGCTCAGAAATATTATTCTGAATAATTTGTATGGCTTCTTTTCCGACCTCAGCTAAAAGTTTTGCGTTCTCTTCACCGAAATCACTGATCGCTTCATCGAAAGTAGTATCGAAAAACGTATTGAGGTGAGCGGTTGTTCCGCCCGTTGTTCCGAAACCTATGTTGGAAGCTTCTATCAACAGACACTTTTGACCTCGCTTTTGCAATTGCAATGCTGTGGAAAGTCCGGTAATTCCGCCACCTACAATAATAACATCGAATATTTTATCATTTATAATCTGATCATCTGAAGAAAATCTTTTAATTTCTTCCTGCCAGATACTTTTTCTTGCTCCGTCTCTAAACATCTTTCTATTTTTTTAATTTTTAAACTAAATTTAATCTTCATCAGAAGGCTTCTGCATTTCGCTCATTCGGTATGCAGCCATACTGTCTGATGCAAGGTTCGTCATAGCAACGGTAAGTTTATTTCTCAATCCGGAAATAATTTTATCATCCCCATTCATTAAAGCTTTAAACCCATCTTCAGCAACTTCTTCCGGTGTAGAAAAGTTTTCTTTGTCTTCCATTATTTTGCTGCGGTTCATGTCGGCTTTGTTGAAAAAATCGGTATCTGTAGGCCCCGGAAGCAGTGCGGTTACCGTAATTCCTGTATCTTTCAGCTCTTCACGGATTGCTTCAGACCATGAAAGAATAAAAGCTTTTGTCCCATGATATACAGAATGCCACGGGCCGGGTGCTTTGCTCGCAATGGATGCGAGATTCAAGATCTTTCCCGAGTTTTGAGGAAGGCGATCTTTCAGAAATAATTTGGTTAAAATCAAAACTGAAGCGATATTTAAATTCACAATATCGATTTCACGGTGAATTTCGGTATCCTGAAATTTCCCATATAAACCCTGTCCTGCGTCGTTAACGAGAATTTCAGGACTGATATTGCTTTGTTTCAAATCGGCATATAATGAATAAGCATCTTCAGTATTGAATAAGTTTTTTGCCAACGTAATGACATTAATTCCAAAATGTTTAAATTCATTTGCACGATCTCTAAGTGCATCATGATTACGCCCGACAATGACAAGGTTGTAACCTTCTTTAGCTAAACGTTTCGCCAGTTCGTAACCTATGCCGCTGCTTGCACCGGTAATCAGTGCGTATTTGTTATTATGATCCATAGGTATCTGTTTTAAATTTTAAAAACATAAAAAGCCACACGACAAAGTCTGCCGTATGGCTGTATGAAAATTAATCTTCCTGCTCTGCTTCGAAATTGATGTACGTTTCGGCGATTTCAGTAAGATTGTAATCTGTATCTTCTTCTTCCTCGAGTGTTCTCTCCAGAAGGTCTGCAGCTTTATCGTGCCCCATTGTAATGGCTAACTGTACAAGACCACCGTATGTTGCGATCTCGTAATGCTCTACTTTTTGGGCAGCAATAATCAGGGCGGCGTCACGAGTCATAGTACCTTCTTCTGTAGATTTGATGACTTCCTGACCTTCTTTGATAATTCCTTCAATGGCATCACATTTTTTCTTTTCCGGCGTTTCACCGATCGACTTGAATACTTTTTCGAGTCTGCTGATGTGTTTTTTAGTCTGCAGCTGATGATCTTCGAAGGCATCTTTAAGTTCTTCGGTCGTGGCCGCTTCCTGCATGTTTTCGAGAGCTTTTACAATGGCATCTTCAGCGTAATAAATATCTTTTAAAGCATCCACAAAAAATTTGTGCAACGGCGCGTTTTTCATTTCGCTTTTTTCTACGGTTGCATT
>NZ_FPAP01000002.1 GCF_900116415.1 Chryseobacterium formosense
AAAAATGCGTCTGTTGAAGGTTAATAGTTTTATTCATCTTTGTTCATCATATTTTGTGTTTGGTTTAATTCTGCAAATCTAAAATATTTTAAATTTACTTCAAAATAATTCACTGTACTTTTTCTCATAATCTATTGACTATTAGTCAATAATACAAATGTAATCCTGTGCAGCGACAGAACTCGTCGTGTCTGAAATATGTTATACTGAAAAAATAAGGTTGAAAACAGTAAAAAAAGATTGGTGATATTTGAAAAGCACCAATAATAAAGAAATCGGTTATCTTAAAAACAAAAAATCCTCTGAAACAGAAGTTCCAGAGGATTTAGAGTACCCCAGACGGGACTTGAACCCGTACATCCTTGCGGATACAGGATTTTAAGTCCTGCGTGTCTACCAATTCCACCACCAGGGCATGGTGTGGAGCGAAAAACGGGATTCGAACCCGCGACCCCAACCTTGGCAAGGTTGTGCTCTACCAGCTGAGCTATTTTCGCAATCGTAGTGCGGATGAAGGGACTCGAACCCCCACGCCTCACGGCACCAGATCCTAAGTCTGGCGTGGCTACCAATTACACCACATCCGCATTATTATTGAGTTATTTTAAAGAACTTGTTTCGTTTTTGTGAGTGCAAATATAGGGCAATTTTCTTTACTTCCAAGCATTTTCCGAAAAAAAATTAATTTTTTGCAAAATTTATTTGAAACCATTTTTTTTAAATTTCATTTTACTACTTTTACACCGATAATATTTACGATATGGAATTACAAGGAACAGTAAAGAAAATCACTGATGTTCAAACATTTGCGAGTGGTTTCCAAAAAAGAGAAATGGTTATTCTTACACAAGAGCAGTATCCGCAGCCAATCAACATCGAATTTTTACAGGATAAAATAAATTTGCTGGATTCTTTAAAAGAAGGAGAAAATGTGAAGGTAGGAATCAACATCAGAGGAAGAGAATGGGTTTCACCACAGGGAGAAACTAAATATTTCAACTCTATTACAGGGTGGAGAGTAGAAAAAGTTTCTGATAATGCATCAGAGCCTACACAAGCTGCTCCGTCTCAATCTGCTTCTCCGGTATCCAACGAGAATCCTTTTGCAGGTGACGATGATGATGATTTGCCATTTTAATTAAAAATAAATCAAATAACAATCCTGCTTTTTGAAAGTAGGATTTTTTTTCCTCTACATGGTTCGATTAGACGAAAACGAAATTTCATTTCCCGATCCTGCTCAATATGACGGTCACGAAGGTATCATTGCTTTCGGCGGAGATCTATCGTTGGAAAGAATCTGGTTTGCTTATCGGAACGGAATTTTTCCATGGTTTGATCCGGGTGATGAAATTCTGTGGTGGTGTCCCGATCCTAGATTTGTACTGTTTCCTGATGAACTGAAGGTTTCAAAATCGATGAGAAAAATTTTAAATAAAAAAGTTTTTACCGTTACCGAAAACCAGAATTTCAGCGAAGTCATCAAAAGTTGTCGTGAGATCAACCGTAAAGGACAGGAAGGAACCTGGCTTTCTGATGAGTTAATGGAAACTTTTATTACCCTTCATCAATATGGCGTTGCAAGAAGTGTGGAAGTCTGGCAAAACGATGAACTTGTCGGCGGATTGTACGGCTTACAAATCGGAAAAGTTTTCTGTGGCGAAAGTATGTTTTCGAAAGTAAGCAATGCTTCCAAAGCAGGATTTATCCATTTTGTAGAAACGCATAAAAACGAATTTAAATTGATTGATTGCCAGTCTCACACCGATCATTTAGAAAGTCTGGGAGCGAGAATGATTCCTAAAAAAGATTTTTTGAAAATTTTACACGAAAACAATGAACGCAGATAAAGAAAAATGGCTTCTTCTGATTTTACTGAGTTTAATCTGGGGCTCTTCATTTATTTTAATTAAAAAATCCTTAGAACATTTCACTCCGTATCAAGTTGGTGCATTAAGGGTTTTGATTGCCGGAATCATTTTAATGCCCGTTGCGATTTCAAAATATAAGCTTTTCCCCAAGAAACATCTGAAATGGCTTATTTTGGCTGCTTTTACAGGAAATTTCATCCCGATGTTCCTCTTTCCTATTGCAGAAACCGAAATCAGCAGTACTATTGCAGGAATTATCAATTCGATGATGCCGATTTTTGTGATTATTGTAGGTGCTTTAGCCTGGAAATTTGAAACAACACAACGACAGATTACAGGAGTTATTATAAGCTTTACGGGAGTTTGTTTATTGGCTTTTGGCGGTGATGACGGAGCACAATTTAAATTATTCCCAATTCTTTTGCTGCTTTTAGCAACTTTGTGTTACGCAATCAGTACAACAACGGTAAAATCGAAGCTGATGGATGTTTCATCAACTGTTTTATCGGCATTTGTATTTTCTTTTGTCTTGTTTTTACCGTCGCTTATTTCATTGGTATCGACAGGTTTTATTTCCACATTTACGTTTAACCGAGAAAATATGATAGGATTAGGGTTTGTAAGCCTTCTTTCTATTTTCGGAACCGGATTGGCGATGATGATGAATTACCGACTGTTGAAAGTTTCTACTCCGCTATTTGCTTCTACGGTTACCTTGCTAATGCCGATTGTCGCAATTATCTGGGGTCTTTTAGATGGCGAAAAACTGACTTCTTTACAGTTTGCAGGAGCAAGTGTCATTATTGCCGGATTGATCTTTTTAAGAGCTAAAACTGTAGTTAAAAAGTAAGATAATTTATTTAAACGCAACGAACACAAAGTATACTAATCATTTGGAAAATATTTTTCGTTCGCAAAGGCTTTTGACTTCGTCGAATCTTCGATTTCATCCAGCAAAGAAAAACAAAAATCCCGCATCGCTGCAGGATTTTATTATTTAATGTATGCTGAAGAGTGACAATTTAAAACTTCAAATTTCCGTCACCCAGCTTCCAGCCTAAAGATTTTTCTTCTTAACCTTTGCTTTAGCTTTTTTCACTTCATCTTTGATGTAAGGATATTTTTTCTGCATATCACTGATTAATGAAGGATCTAATTCTAAAGCTTTTTCCAGAGATTCACTGCCTTTTTCATTGTTTCTCAAATTAAAATAGCAGTTACTCAGCTGATAAAACAATTCCGCTCTGTAATGATGCTTTAAAGCTATATTTAAAACCGTCACGGCTTCTTCATATTCGCCAACCAACATCAAAACTTCAGAATAAGCGTACCAATTGTAAAACCTTGAAGGTTCTGCGTCTACCAGTTTCTTCAGGCAAGAAAGACTTTCTTCAAACTTACCGGAATCGATGAACAAAAATGCCAATCTTTTCTGATAATCAAGGTTGCTGTCATTCAGCAAAGTTGCTTCTTTTGCGAAATGTAAAGCTTCCGGCATTCCGCCCATTTCTTCATAAAGATAAGACTGCTCCATCATGGCAAGATAAAACTGCGGGTCTTCTCTCAATGATTTCTGGAAAGAATTTAAAGCTACAATCGGTTGCTTTAAAGCTTTATAGCACAATCCGATTTTGTAAAATGTAAATGCTTTAGTATATTCCAATTCAAGCATTTCTTCATATACTTCAATCGCTTTTTTATATTGGTTTAAAGCTTCATAACAAGCTGCTTTGCTCGCATAAACTCCAACTGAGCTGGAATTTATCGCCAACATATAATCGAAACCTTTAATGGCTTCTTCGTAATTTTTTCTGTTGAAGTAATATTGTCCATACTCGCTCCATGCAATTTCTGAATACGGAAAATCATCTAGATATGCATTCAGAAAAGCAATTGCCTCTTCACCCTTATTCAAATCATTGAAGCAGACCATTGCATTTTCCAAAGAATATTCATCCATTGGATCGTGTTTAAGTGCTTGCTGATAATGTTTAAGAGCGTTAAAAGGATCTCCCAGGTTCACATATTCGTCTGCAATAAAATTATTGAGGAAGTTTTCCTCTTCCTGCAATTCCAGGGCTTTTTTGCAGATTTCAATGGATTTTTTAGGATTTCCAAGATTCGAATAATACTTGGCGTAGCAAACCAAAAAGTCTGTATTCTCCATAGAAGAACCTTTTAACTCATCGATTAATTCCTTCGCCGTATTATAATCTTCCCACTCCAGTAGAACTTCAAGTTTTTTTATTTTGATGTCTAAAGAATTGGGATGGAGTTTAAGACCGTAATTGACCGCCATGTCGGCATAATTAAAATCCCCAAGCTCCAAATAATAAACAATAACATCTTCTAACTCTTCTGTATCAAAGTAGAATTCATCATTGTTTTCCATCATTTCCTCGAACTTTTTTACCAGTTCATTTCCAAAGTATTCTTCCAATATCTTCTTCTGTGTATTTACAACGTTAAAAATTCCTTACTAACATTGTAAAACAATTTTTATTAATTATTAAAAAACCAAATCTCTTTAATTTTATTGATTAAAGTGTCATTAATTTTTATTAAAGTTAATGAATTTAAATTTCATTTTGATTTCTTCTGTTATCGAAAAAAGAGATTATTTGAATTTTATTTTTCACTAGTTTATAGGTCACAGAGAAATTTTCTAAAATCAGAGGTTTGATTTATTGTGCTCTATCCAAAATTTATAGATTAAATCAAACTCGCGTAATGCTTTTTTCGTCCATTCTATCTTAATCATTTACCGTAAGATTTCAAAAAATCTTCATGAGAAACAATATTTCCGTCTTCTATATCTTTCAAACCGTCTTCAATCATTTTTTTTTCGGCATCAGAAATATCGTTCCACCAAGATTTCTCTTCTTTTCTGATTTTCGAAATCTTATCTATTATCCTTAAATCATCGATAGAAGAAAGCCAATGTATCAACTCTAGCTTTTTAGTTTGAAGTTCTAAATTAATGTCCATCTTGCAATCTTTTATTTAAAGTTATAAAATTTATTTAAATCAAACTTCTGATTTTCGCAATCATATCATCACCCAGTTTGTCGGCTTCTTCCTGAGATTTAGCCTCTGTATAAATTCTGATAATCGGTTCTGTATTCGATTTTCTCAAATGAACCCAGTTGTTTTCAAAATCTATTTTTACGCCGTCTACCGTAGAAACCTCTTCATTTTGATACTCTTTTTCCATTTTAGTTAAAAGAGAATCTACATCAATCTCCGGAGTCAGCTCTATTTTCTTTTTACCCATGAAATAACTTGGATAACCAGCTCTTAGTTCTGAAACTGTTTTGTTTTCTTTTGCCAAATGCGTTAAAAATAAAGCAACACCAACCAAAGAATCTCTTCCATAATGAAGGTCAGGATAGATAATTCCACCGTTTCCTTCACCACCAATTACAGCATTTTTTTCTTTCATTAAATTCACTACATTCACTTCTCCTACTGCACTTGCAAAATATTCTGAGTTATGAGTCTTCGCTACATCCCTCAAAGCACGGCTTGAAGAAAGGTTTGAAATCGCTACTCCATTTTTATTTTTCAACAAATAATCTGCAACAGCAACCAAAGTATATTCTTCGCCAAACATTTCGCCTTTTTCGTCAATAAGAGCCAATCTGTCAACATCCGGATCTACAACAACGCCAAAATCTGCATTTTCTTTCTTTACAAGTTCACAAATATCTCCTAAATGCTCTTTCAAAGGTTCAGGATTATGAGGAAATTGTCCGTTTGGTTCGCAGTATAATTTTACCGTTTCACAACCTAATTTATCTAAAAGCATCGGAATGGCAATTCCGCCTGTAGAATTTACGGCATCCAGAACAATTTTATATTTTTTAGCTTTAATGGCATCAACATCTACCATTGGTAAATCTAAAATCTGCTGAATATGAATATCAAAAGCATCTTCTCTGGTTTCGTAAGAACCCAAATCATCTACATCGGCATAGTTGAAATCTTCGCTTTCAGCCAAAGCTAAAACTTCAGCACCATTTTCTCCGCTGATGAATTCTCCTTTGTCATTTAATAATTTTAAAGCATTCCATTGTTTCGGGTTGTGAGAAGCGGTTAAGATTATTCCGCCATCTGCATTCAATTCAGGAACCATTACCTCAACAGTCGGAGTTGTAGAAAGTCCCAAATCGATTACATTAATTCCTAATCCCTGCAATGTTGCAGTAACCAAAGAATTAACCATCGAGCCCGAGATTCTTGCATCACGACCAATAATTAAAGTTAAATCTTTTTTATTTTTATTATTCTGAAGCCAGGTTCCGAAAGCTGACGCAAATTTCACAACATCAAGCGGTGTTAAATTATCACCAACTTTACCACCAATCGTTCCGCGAATTCCCGAAATACTTTTTATTAATGACATTTTGTTTAAATTTTATTTTTCTGATTATTAAGATTATGCAAAGTGCATTTTTATTTTTAATAATTCAAAAAGTGTAGATTATTTTTAGTTTAATTTTCAGTTTGCAAAGATACTGAAAAGACAACCAACTTATAAGATTGGAATCTTTTTCTGAATTTTTTTATAATTTCTTTCAACAACTTTGGGAGGCGGAAAGCGGTAACCTATGTACAGAAGCCCATAAGTATTGTTGTTTTCTACGGTAGAGTTTTCTTTTTCATCATAAGCCGTAGCATTAAAATTCAGCTTCCCTCCAAATAAAAATCGATCAGAATTATATCCTACGTGTAAACCTCCCGATCCTTTTGCCGTTATATATTGCTCATTTTGTTTTGGGCCCATTGTTCCGTTTTCCAAAGTATCTTTGAAACTTGTAAATTTTCCGCCGAAACCTATGGTTAAGTATGGTGCAATATTTACCTTTTCGGCAATCACCCAATTGTAAAAATATCCGATGTTTGCTCCGAAATTGTATTGATATTCTTTGCTTTTCAAACCATTAATCGTATTGCTGAAAATTGTAAAATCATAATCTAAAAACGGAACCCAGCTTCCTTTGCTATTTTTCTGCCATTCCCCTTGTGTATATAGGTTTTTCAACGAAAAATCGTTGTTTAAAATATAGGCTGTAGAGCCGCCAAAAGTCTGAACCCTTAAATCCGGAAATTTAATATAAGGATCTGTATCTTTTTGCCACCCCGGAAGAAGATCCTGCATATTTTCGACATAAAATCCTTTTACATTTTTATAATATAGGGTTTGTACAAATCTTTGAGGAAAAAATCTAAAACTGAAATTGGTATAAGAGCTGTTTCCTTTTCTTTCGTCGTCATTATTTCCCGGAAAAAATCGGGGAGTGAAAGATAAAGTTGCACTTATGATCTTGTAATCTATAGATAACGATGCCTTTGTTTTGTTATTGATGGAAAGTATGGTTTCGTTTAAATTTTCTTCATCACCTTCAGAAAAAGTGTAATTTTCTACATTCGTATCAAAATTAGCACGAATCATCACTTTATCTGCGTAGGAAATAATTGTTGCAGAATCTGCTTTATTCTGTGCGTTTACACTCAGAAATAGGAGACTTATGCAAAAAAGTATGACGCGTTTAATCAAGCAAATTTGTTTAAAATCAGGGTTAAATTACTACAAATTATTCAGATTCTACGAACATCCACAATCTTTATCGCAGGCAGATCTTTTAGAACTAAACTTCTTGGGCGCAAAGTTTTTCCTGAGCAGCTTAAAAAGCGAATAACAGGCAAATGCAACCACAAGTGCGACAATTACATATTGAAAAATTAATGATGTACTCATTATTTTAAGATTTGATAAACAAACATCGACACAAAATATGCCAAACCGGTCATCATTGCTACCTGAAAACCAGTCCATTTCCAGCTTTTGGTTTCTCTGTAGACTACTGCAAGTGTAGAAACACACTGCATTGCAAATGCGTAAAACAACAATACCGAAACCCCTGTTGCAAAGTTGAAGACCTTTTCGCCGTTCGGTTTTACATCCTGTCTCATCTTATCGATTACTTTTCCTTCCGGAGCATCATCATCCAAGCTGTATAAAGTAGACATCGTTCCTACGAAAACCTCTCTTGCGACGAAACTTGTAAGAATTCCCACTCCCATTTTCCAGTCATAACCAAGAGGTTCGATAGCCGGCTCGATAAATTTCCCCATTCTTGCTAAATACGAATGGTCTAATTCAACATCAGTTGCAACTACCTCATCAGGATTTTGTTTCGGCCCGAAATAACTTAAAACCCAAATGATAATACTTACGATAAAAATAATTTTTCCTGCTCCAGTAATAAAATCCCAGACTTTCCCTAAAACCAATTTAAAATCGTACCCGAAAAGTGGTTTTTTATACGTCGGCAAATCCATCACAAGATATGTTTTACCGTCTTCTTTAATAAAGTTTTTAAGAATGGCTGCAGATAATAAAGCTACAAAAAATCCTAAAAGATACATTCCCAAAAGAACTAACGCTTTGTATTGAATTCCAAATATGGTGGCATCGGAAATAATAAGACCAATGATAATGCTATAAACAGGAAGTCTTGCAGAACAAGTCATGAACGGTGTTACCAAAATCGTAAGCAATCGTTCCTTTAAATTTTCAATATTTCTTGTTGAAATTACCGCCGGAATTGCACAGGCTGTCCCAGAAACCAATGGTACGATGCTTTTTCCGTTTAGTCCGAATGGTCTTAAAATTCTGTCCATCAGGAAAACAACTCTCGCCATATATCCTGAATCTTCCAGTAAATAAAGAAAATACAATAAAATTCCGATTTGTGGGGCAAAGATGATAATTCCGCCTAAACCAGGAATAATTCCTTGTGAAACCAATGAATTGATAGGACCTTCAGGAAGATGTGTTGATGAAAATTCAGAAAGCCACGCAAAAGCTTCATCAATCCAGTTCATCGGATATTCTGCCAAGAAATAAACGCACTGGAAAATAATTAAAAGGATAAATAAGAAAACAACATATCCCCAGAATTTATGAACCAGAACTTTATCTAATTTTTCGGTCAAAAGTTCTTTAAACTGAGCTTTTTTAGTAATAACATTTGCTAAAATCTTGTCTGCATTCTGGTAACGTCTCACGGTTTCCTGAACCTGAAGTCTTTTCGGAACTATATTTTTTGATTCAGAATCTGAATCTTTACCAAGAGTAAGATTGATCCATGCGTGATAATCATGCTCTGAATCTGTTTTAAGAAGATTTTTATGTTCTACAGGAATTTCAAAGCCGGCTTTTTCAGAAGTCATAAATTCGTTGTTGAAAACCGCTTCTTTAATCGCTTCTATTCCTATCTGTTCTTTTGCATTCGTCTGAATGACTTTTATGTTTAACGCCTGAGAAAGTTTTTCTACATCAATATGAATACCTCTTCTTTCCGCCTGATCGATTTGATTTAAAACCAAAATCATAGGAATTCCCAAATCCTGAATCTGTTGAAACAACAACAAGCCTCTTTTCAAACTTAATGCTTCCAGAATATAAACCACTCCGGAATAGTTTTTTTGCCCGTCGATAAGAAATTTAGAAAAAATAGCCTCATCTTCAGAACTCGGATAGATGCTGTAAGAACCGGGAAGATCTACAATCTCAACCTCTTCATTTTTATATGAATAATTCCCTGAATGACTCGATACTGTAACGCCTGCATAATTTCCCGTTTTCTGCTTTTTGTTGGACAGCGCATTAAAAACGGTAGATTTTCCTACATTCGGATTTCCTACTAAAAGGATCTGTTTGTTGTTATTTTCCTGCATTAATCAAATCTTCTACAATGATAAAATCTCCTTCTTCTTTACGCAAGGCAATACGGCTTTTTTCTTCACCAAATTCTACATAAAGCGGTCCGCCAAAAGGAGCCTGATACAAAATTTTAAAAAGTGTGTCCGGAAGAAGTCCCATTTCTATAATTTTGGCAGGCATTTTCAGTCCATCATTTTCATAACCCACGATTTTCCCGATTATATTTTTCGGGAAGCTGCTTAATGTATTTGATTGAATATCCTTCAAGACCCTTGATTTTTTGTGACTGCAAATATAGTTATTTAAATTTAATCTAAATAACGCTAGTTTTCATATTTAAAGGCAGTTAGATTTACAATATATTTAAGTATTAATAAAAATAAACCCAAACACATTACTGGATTTGGGTTTATTTTAAATATAGTTTAGTTGATATGAATGTTATTTTTTCTTTTTGTTTTCTGCTGCTGCATTTAGCTCAATAGAATTATTGTTTTCTTTTAGTTGTTTTTTTAGTCTGTCTTCAGCATCTCTCATCATCTGAGAAATCGAAGTTCCATCCGGCATTTTTGCATCAGCAGGAATCATTGCCATCTGTGATCTTATGCTTCCGAAAGGATCTTTTTTATAAGCAGCATACATAGTTTCGAATTTATCTCTGTTTACTTCAAGATTATTTTTCCCCTGCCCAAACTGCTTCATCAGCTTTTCGCCATAACTTTCGGGTTCGTAATTGGCAATTTTTTTGTTTCCTTTAAGCTCCCATGAATAATTTTTCGCATCATCTTCCACTTTTACAATCAGTCCCGGTAATCCTTTAAATTTATACGGTCCATCCTGGAATGGAACATCCGTAGTAAACCAAGCCACCCAGTTTCTTCCACCATAAGTAGTTGTCGCTTTTTGTGCATTATATTCTCCAATTTTAGCTTTATCTCCTAAAATTTTCCATTCAAAAGGCTTATCGTCTTTATAACTTACTTTATCCTGAAGAATATAGTCTGCATAAGAAATATCCATTGCAGGATAAGTTTTTGTAATGGTATGCGAGAACTTCGGTTGTTTTATAGATTTTGAAAGATCTTTGAAAGTTCCTGCTTTCTGCATTGCTTCAACCTCAACTTTCAGAATAGAATCCTGAGAAACCGCAAGATAATCTCTGTAAATAGATTTATCTTTTGTAATATCCAAGATCATCATCTCCTTATTCTTTTTTTCTAAAGAATCTTTATTTGGGGCATACGTTAATTCGTAAAAGAAACGGTTTGCTGTTTCCTGCGCATTTGCCATTGCAAAAACGGCGATCAATACTATTGAAAATATATTTTTCATTTTCTAAAGGGTTTATACTATTAGTTCGCAATGGTGTGTTTTTGTTACAGAATTTTTCAAATTTTTATTAATAAAAGTTTTTAGCTCTTCTAAAAGTTTTAATTTTAAGCTTACCTAAAAACAAAATATATGGACACTTTAAAACAACTAAGAGACGAGCTGAAAGCTGAGTATCAGACAACAAAAAGATTTTTAGAAATCTATCCTGATGACAAAAATGAATATGCTCCACATTCGAAAAGCATGAAAATGATGCATCTTGCCACCCACATTACGGAAGTTTTTGGCTGGGCAGGATTTATGCTGAATACTTCTGAACTTGATTTTGCCAAAAGCGGAATGGAACCTAAAGTTTTAACGACAAAAAACGAATTGCTTCAGGTTTTGGATGAAAACTATAAAGCTAGTGAAGAAGCATTGGAAAAAGCTTCAGAGCAAGATCTTGAGCCAAGATGGGCATTAAAAAATGACGGTCACGAACTGGCTTCCTGGACAAAATATGAAGCGATTCGCCACAGTTTAAACCAAATTACCCATCATAGAGCACAGCTGGGAGTTTATTACAGGCTGAATGATATTGATCTTCCCGGAAGCTATGGCCCGACTGCAGATCATCCAAATTTTTAAAAAGATTAAAAACAAAAAACCAATCTCGCTGAGATTGGTTTTTCAATATTTATTTAAAATTGAATTTTACGGTAAACATGACCTGGCTTGGTCGAAGTTGCATGGTTGTATATCTTACTGCATTCTGAGATGCTAAAATATCATACGTTTCAAAAACTTTACGATTGGCTATATTCATCCATTTCAATTCAAAGTCAATTTTCTTTTTTGCCCACGAAAACTGGTATGAAAGATCAAAAAATGCATTATCAAACTTTCGTGTACCATCACTAGAATTTACCTGATCCCAAGCAAACCCAATTGTATGATTTTCTAATGGATAAAGAAATGCCGCAAGATTATGATTAAATCCTTTATTTGTAGCCAATCTTCCTCCATTAGGGAGACCAACATTCTCCTGCTTGTTTCTAGAAAAACTTACATTATAGTCAATACTCATCCAGCTAAAATAAGTGTTATTAAATTTCAAACCATAAGATTGATTATTGTTTTGGCTTTCATATTGAATATTGTTAAAAAACGCATCAGAAACAGTATCCGAATTTCTATAGTTAACTGATAAATTAGTTTTAAACTTAGGAAAATACTTTCCAATTTCACCGCTAAAGCTATTGCTTGTTGAAGTATTATCCTGATTTCTGTATTGAATCAAAGTAAATCCTGTAGTAGGATCTAAAACCGGAGAAGACAATAGGTTTCGTTTTGTATCGCTTATTCTGTAATTTAAATTAAAAAATAAGTTATTCAGAGGATTTCTGTATTCTATTCGTGAGCCTGCAGTCTTTGTATTAATTTCAGGGATCGGATTATTTGCATCCATTACATTAAATCCTGCGGGACTCAGCAACATATAACCTGCATAAGCAGTTTGTATATCTCCAAAATTATTGCTGATGTTTCCGGTAAGACTTGCTTTCCAAAAAGAAGCAAAATTATATTGCACAAAAGCATTTGGAGTAAATGTTGTTTTGCTTAACGATTTTGAAACTCCTCTTACATCATCTTGAGCTTTAATGCTATTAAAATTCACGGGTAAATTTGCAAATAAGCTCCATGCATCATTTTTATAATTAATACCAAGTGAAGCTGAAGGTACTATTTCTGTAAATTCAAGATTATTTTCATACAAAGAGCTTGCGAAATCTGGTGGGGCAACGGTTGGAATAAGAGGATCTTGAACTGCTAAACCGTCAAAATTCGTATTTAATTTATTGGTTGAATAATCAAATCCTACTTCCGGAGTAAAAGTCCATCCCTTTTTTGTAAAACTGATGTTAGCCGAATGAGAAGTATCTAGTGTTTTTATTCTGAAATCTTGTACCGCTCTCGTTCCGGGAGCAAAATTTATCGTTGCATATTGGTCCGGATCAGTTGGATTTGTCTTAGGAAGTAAATATGGTAAAGGTAACTGCAGATAATTTGCAGGTGAAATGCTCAAAGTCTGGTTGTCATCTTGATAATTTATGTATGATTTTAAATTTACCATTTTCTCTTTCCACGGAATAATGGTGCTCAATGAGTTTTGAAAAGAAGAAGTTGGAGATTGCAAAGATTGATCACCTATTCTTCCAACTCTCGTAGCAACTGCCCTATCTGCATTCCAGAACTGCGAAAAAGTCGTTGTATTTTTGAAGAACCCTTTTTTTGCATTTTTAGTGAAAATTAATTCTCCTTTTAATTTATCCGTGTAAAAATTATTTCTTGTTGAAGTTGTAATAGTCGAGCCAGCTTGATCCTGTGTTGGTGCGTACACTGTTTGCACATTATCTTCTCTTTCAACACTGTTATTGGTGTAATTAGCGTTAGCTTTAAACTCCCATTCTTTTTTATTATCAATATTGGTAAGATAGTTTGCTGATAGATAATGCACATTGTTAAATAAATATCTTCTTACCGGAAGATTAGGTGTATTTGCATTTTCTACGTTTAGCCAATCATTTTGTGCAGCATTTCCTCTTCTTCCTTCCCAAGAACTTCCGAAGCCTATAATATTACCTTCATTTTCTACCTGCTCTCCCATATTGTTGGTCTTGTAGTTGGCTACCCACTGACTTTTTTGTCCGAAAAACATAGGTGTAAGTTTCACATTCCAAAGCCATGGATCGCCGAAACCAGTGCCGACTTCGCCTCGACCGGTCATGGTAACAGAGTTTTTAAGTTTAATATTTATCGCTGCCGCATCAGAAGGAATCTTTCCCTGCAACATTTTTACGGGTTGGTGATTTTCTAAAACCTCAACTTTTTGTACGGCATCTTTAGGCAGGGAGTTGTTGATGGTTCCATACCCTCCTTCCATTAAATCTTTTCCGTTGACATAAAATTTATTAATTGCATTTCCCTGATAAAGGATAGATCCGTCTGCATTTACTTCAATCCCCGGAATTTTTTTCATCACATCGGCTAAAGTACGGTCGCTTTTGCTGTCGAAAGCTTTCAGGTCGTAGGCGATGGTGTCACCTCTTGAAGTAATCATTTTTGTTTTCAGCTGCACCTCTTTGATTTCGGTTGCTTCAGACTGCATTTTGAATGTTAAAGTCTGATCGCTATTGCTGATCTGTTTAATGATTGGTTTTTGGTTGAACGCCTTCACTTTTAAGTCCACATTAGATTCTGCAGAAGTAAATGTTACTTTGTATTCACCTTTAGAATTGGTAATTCCGTATGCAAGAATCGCATCTTTCCCTGGTTCCTCAATCGTTACACTTGCGCTTGGAATCGCAATGCCGTCTTCATCAGTAATCTTCCCGGAAACTGTTTTTTGTGCAAAAACTATTGCAGAGAAAAAAATCATCAGAAAGAGGTAAATTTTTCCTTTCATAATTTATTATTTGAGTAATTAGTTATTTATTAATGTTTTTTGTTACACTTTATAGAGATATAAATTTTCAGGAATAGTTAAATTTAAAAAATTATCACTACAAACATAGTTATAAAAACAAATATCATTACGCTTCTTTTGTAAAATTTAACTTTTGAAGAGCAAATTTTAACATCAATATTCAAAAGCAAATAAAAAATCACCATTTAATGAATATTTTTTTCAATGTTTATTTAAATTTTAATTACTAAAAATCCTTGAATTATAAGGTAAAAGCTATGTTTATTTCGACTGAATAAAAACGTGATGAACATCATAGATTAAAAATATCTTAAAGAAGATACTGTATTTAAATATTTAATAATTTTGTAACATAAATTTTTACAAGAATGGGAGTTATCCTCAAACCGATAGATATTGTAGACGATATTACAAAAGAAGAGTTCTTTGAAAAATATCTGAAGCCAAGAAAGCCTGTTGTCATCAAAAATATGGCAAGAAAATGGCCGGCATATCAGAAATGGACAATGGAATATGTGAAGGAAGTGGTAGGAGACGTAGTGGTTCCTCTATATGACAGTGCAAAGGCAGATCCGGCTGCACCCATCAATACTCCTACTACGGAAATGAAATTTGCAGATTATATCGATTTGATCCAGAGAGAACCTACCGATTTGCGTATTTTCTTTTTTGATCCTATAAAACGCGCCAATAAGCTTCTTGAAGATTATATTTCTCCTTCGGATCTTATGGGTGGATTTCTCGATAAATATCCTTCCATGTTTTTTGGTGGAAAAGGTTCTGTAACATTTCTTCATTACGACATAGACTTAGCCCATATTTTCCATACTCATTTTAATGGGAGAAAGCACGTATTGCTATTCGAATACAAATGGAAAGAAAGATTGTACAAATTGCCTTATGCAACTTATGCATTAGAAGATTTTGATATTTCTAATCCTGACTTTGAAAAATTTCCGGCACTGGATGGTGTGGAAGGAATTGAATGTTTTCTGGAGCATGGCGACACTTTATTTATGCCAACCGGATGGTGGCACTGGATGAAATATCTTGACGGAAGTTTCTCTCTGTCACTTCGCGCATGGGACAAATCGTGGGCCGTAAAAGCCAATTCTCTGTGGAATCTCACCGTTCAGAGAAATTTCGATAATATCATGAAAGGTCAGTTCAAAAAGAAATACATGGACTGGAAAGAGAAAAAAGCTGTAGAAAGAGCCAACTATGCACTGAAAAAAGGCTTGCCAAAAAGATAGTTTCAAACAAAAAACAAAATGTTTAAATAAGGCCTTTCTGTAGTGGGAAGGCCTATAATATTTCTTCCAGTTTCTCAAACAGCGGTATAATCGATTTGCCTTTTTCGGTAAGGTAATATTCAATGTGGAGAGGTTTCTTTCTGATCACGATTTTCTCCAGCACTTCAGCTTCTGTCAGATCTTTCAATGCAATCGCCAAAGATTGTTTATTTGCACCATTTATTTCACGCAACAAAGTATTAAACCTCAGCGAAGATTTTGTAGCTAGAAGAAAAATTTCAGGTTTTAGCTTACCGGAGAAAAGCTTCAAAAGCCTTTGTACAGGACAAGGATTTGAATTATCATTTGTGTGTGTAGTAGTCATATTTTTTTTACTTATTGTAAAGTTAGACCAAAAGGTTAATCTTTGTATAAAATTAATCTTTTTTACAATAAGTCTAATAGTCTATCTATTAAATATATCTAAAAATTATTAACTCTAAAAACACATTATGAAATGAAAAAAAAATCTATTTTAAAATTTCTATTTTTGGTTTTGGGTCTTGCACACATCCCCATTTATTCTCAGAATATAGTGGATCTCGACCCGAATATTGAAGTTACGCAAACAGCTAATCAAAAGGGTGCTGTTGTGATAAAAGGTAATTTCAACAAACCAGTAACTTCTGATCACGTCGTGGTTACGATAAAGTACAAAGATGCTGTCGGAAACTGGATTCCGGTATGGCACAAAACATTTATCGCGGCCAATACATTTAGCCAAAATTTAACGGCAACATTTGAATTACCTGCATCTGCTGCAAGTTTACAAAACATCAAGATTGAACTAAGTTCTAATTCAAGTCTTTCAAACTGGTCGTCAATCATCTGGCAAAAAACGGTATCACATTACAAACAGTCTGACTATACAACCGGAAAATGTCAGCTGGATGAAAATGATTATACATATTTGTTTACCCCAAAAACCAACGGAACCATTGTATTAAACCCCAATGGAACGGTTGCAAATGTAAAAGACAGGGTAACTTCTCAGCATTTAGCAAAAAAACTTGATAACATTGCTTTATCAATCAATGCAAACGGTACATTGGATACGTCAAATCCTGATGCACCAGTTATAAATATTACCAACCCGAACAATTTAGCTACCATCGCAAGTTCTCAGAAATATATTTATCAGGGAAGCGATACAAGCCCATGGGAATATTCTTATCATGATCCCGTATATATGTTTGCAGGAAAATTTTCGAATGCCGGGTTTTTCATTAATTTTAGTAATTGGATAATGCCTCCGGAAGAAGGTGGCGAACAAGCGGGTAGAGGATATTTAGATTTTAAAAATCCCACTGCTTTAGTAAATAGGTATTTTAATCTTTATAATTATATCACCGAACAACTTAATAATGTAATTACAGACCAAGAACCTGTAGTAATCGTTATTAGTAAAGTTACAGGGCTAAGAGTGTACAAAGCCAATGGAAGCTATGTTACTATTAACGCAATGAGTAACTATAGTACAGCTAATGATTACGGTTATCCACCTTTAAACAATAAAGACAGAGGTCCCGGATCCGAAAATTTCTTTTTAGGAGATACTTCACAAGCTTCCCTTTACGGAGTCGGGGCAATCAGAAACAGACAGGTAACTCCGGCTTGGAACGGTACTTCAAGACCATTATCTGAAATTGAAACTGAAATCAATAAGTTTATTAATTATGTAGGGGTTTTTGGTAATACTGTAAATCCTGATACCGCAGCTTGTATCACCATCAATCCGGGAGCACAACCCGATGCTGTCGACTGGACAAAAGCACCAAACAGCTATGTTTTCACGGGTAAAGATAAAGATGGTAACAATGTAGACGGATTGTATATTCCTGTGAAAAAAGCTTACGAAATGTGGAGAAACGGAAATTACATGAAAGGAAGCACCATTCCTTCAGGTGTAATATCTGCCGATGTTTTGTGGGAAGACAATATGGGGCTTATAAAATCTAAAGAAAACTATGCTTTGGATATTGTTGGCAGCGGAGAAAATGCAGAGATAAAAATTCCTGTAAACAAAGTAAAAGAAGGAAACGCCGTTATTACATACAAAATAGACGGAGTTGTATATTGGTCGTGGCATGTTTGGGTAACCGATGATCCGACAAATGGTTCAACCTATAAAAGTTATGATGATATAAAAAGAGAACTCAGCGATGGTACGATAGAAACGATTCCGAATTCTGATTGGGGTTGGATGGATAGAAATCTTGGCGCTCTTGGCGGAACTTTGAATGGGGATGGTTGGAACAGAAGCGGCGGATTGATGTACCAATGGGGAAGAAAAGACCCTTTCCCTTCACTGACAAATAATGACGCAAGTTTCTACCAGATAACGGGAAGCATAGGAAAGGTTGTTTATGATGATGCAGCGGCAAGACTAAAGTATTCGAACAGTCCATTTAATGATTATAAAAACTTTAATAGTTTAATAAAATTCATTAATAAATCAACTGCAGAAATAAAAGAAAATATCAGAGAATCTGTAAAAAATCCTTTGAGTCTGATCTATGTAGCTGATGACGGAACTACAACACCAGCTGTATATAGCACTATATCAGGTGTTCCATATTATTATAACTGGTTCGGGCAGGTTACGGGATTACAGATCAATGAACTAAGCAAAACAAATTTATGGTCAGATAATTCTTTAGGAATACAGGCAACAGATATTTCAGTTCCGCAACCTTATAGAAATAAATCATCTTATGACCCATGTCCGAACAGATGGAGACTTCCATCGGCATTGGTTGCTTCGTCAACCAAAAATGTAAGAATGGACTTTACGCCTTTTGGACCTAAAGTAAGCAGCCCTCTTTCAGCTTTAAATGGAGTACAATCAAATATTCCTCCGGGACTGTCTAACTTAAAACCATATCTTGCTGGCATAAAAGTATATCCTCAATATGGTTTTGACATGACTAATGTAGCGGGCAACAACATCGGTATATTCCCGGGAACAGGATGGATTGGAAGAGGAAAAAGCGGCGATGGCAGATATCATACGAAAGCAACATTTACAGACCAACTTGAAACCTATTTATGGACCTCAACGATGACTACTTTTGGAGATATTTCATCAATAGCAGGTGCCCTGAGATTAATTCCTTCTGCAGATCAGATTGCTAATAATTATCAGCCTGACGCAGCCAACTATCCGAATGTGTATGGTTTGTACAGCTACAAACCCGCAGACGACTATCCAACAAATGATGCACACGCCTGTAGATGTATAAAAGATCCTCTGTTTGTAAAAAACAACTATGATTTCCAAACTAAGTTTTTCAGTGAAACTGAAACATATAAAACAGGATTAGATAATCCAAATAGTTACATGATTACAAAATCTGGTACAGATCAGATCATTTCAATCCCGGTAAGCAAGGCTTTCTCTGCGCAGAGCAATTATTTAGGAAATACTCAAATTTTAAATCCATCAAGCTTTAATGATTTAAAAGCGAACGTACTTTGGACAGATAATAACGGTTTAATCACTCAATTAACCATTGATAACCCGTCTTCAAAAGATGCTAATATAAATGTAAAAATAAATGCAAATAAGGCTGGAAATGCTGTTGTTACATTACATAATGGCTCTATCACTAATCCCGCATACTGGAGCTGGCATATCTGGGTGACAAATACTCCCATTAATTCTGTTACGTATGTAAATGATACGCCTATAACCACAGATAATTATGTGAATTATACGCCGTATGGTACAATCATGAAAACCACGATTATGGATAGAAACTTAGGAGCCATTGACACTACACCAACTTCTTATTCAAAATCGGCAGCGGAAATGCTTCAGTTAAATAATTCTCAGGGATTACATTACCAATGGGGAAGAAAAGACCCTTTACCAACATTCACTAATGTAGCACCACTTCTTTCTAAATTTAATGTATTTACCGGCAGTACCAATAATGGTATTGTTACATATTCTACTTTGACAGAAGCTAGCTATATTTCTGGAAATGTAGTGAACTATGACACTTACAAGAGCAGCATTAATACAGCTGATAAAATAGATGTAAGAATAGAAAAAATACTTGGATATTCTGTAGCAAATCCGCTAAAGTTTATGATGCCGAATGTAAAATATCCAACCCGTACAGATATTAATTATATTCTTGGTTCCGACTGGTTATTTGATACTAATTATCATGGTTTATATGCTGAAAGATGGGGCGTTGGCGAAAAGAAATCTGTTTTTGACCCTTGTCCAAGCGGATGGAGAATACCAGAGACCGGAACAAGTCCTACAAAATCTTCGCCTTGGAGTTTGAAAAACAATCCGGAGTATATTGCTTATTCAGGCAGTGACGGTCAACCTGTTGGCGGTTCTGAAATAGGCTATTACGGATCGGTTATTTCTCACATCCCATCAGGAACGAATCCTTATGGTAGAACGGTAGGTTTTATATTTAATAATAGTCTGTACAATACTGGCAATTATCCAAAGGGCTATATCCGAGGCAAAAGAACTGTATTATATACGGCATCTTTAACCAGTGAAATTGATCCTAATGTTCCTGGTATTCCAGGCGGAATCTGGTATGCCAATTTACAACAAAACCTTACCGGAAGAGGCACTTATATGAACT
Source organism: Chryseobacterium formosense (assembly GCF_900116415.1). Classification (GTDB taxonomy): domain Bacteria; phylum Bacteroidota; class Bacteroidia; order Flavobacteriales; family Weeksellaceae; genus Chryseobacterium; species Chryseobacterium formosense. The sequence continues at coordinate 20,310 of NZ_FPAP01000002.1, forward strand.
TCGACAGATTCTCCAGAATCCTTGTGAAATATACAGATGTAGATCCTTACGCAGCAATGAATTGCAGATGTGTAAAGCAGGAAGATAACGGAACGACAAGAGGTCCTTTACCTGGTATTCCTGTAGCTCCAAACACAGGTGGTCAGGCTAAGACCGCTTTCACAAAAGAAGTGATTGAAGAAAAAGTAAAAGCAGAAAAATTAGCTTTGTATCCTAATCCTGTGAGAGACATTCTGCACATTGATGCAAAAGATGATAAAGATTACTATTATCAGATTTATAACATGTCTGGACAACTTGTAAGAGAAGGAAAATTTGAAAACAAACAAACTAACATTTCTTCTTTAACCACAGGAGCTTATTTAGTTCGAATAAATAATTCCGAGCTTATTGTAAAGATCATTAAACAATAACTTTTTTGCAAAAACAATAACAAAAAAACCACGCGTCATGCGTGGTTTTTACTTTTATATTTTATTAATGCATTCTGCTTACTAATAATTCCTCCATATTTCTGGTAATTTCATTGCAAGAAAAACAGGCATCATTCCCATCCTGAGAAAACCATCTGCACTGAGACCGAATCGGGCAATAGGATAATTCCTTATTTTTGTTTAAGTCTAAATTCTGAACTTTCCGAGATAAAGAGCATTTAGATTCTTCATTATTCCACTGAGCACAACCCTTTTCTACACACTTTCCGGTAAATCGAAATCTCTGTTCAAGGTTTTCATTTTGCTCAATAAAATCTTCTGTGACAGCGAGAGGTGTGATAAACTGTACCTTTCCGTCTTTATTGACGACTCCAAAAAGCTGTGCCCCAACTTTCCCGAGATAACTGGGACACATTTTTTTTGAAGAATTAAATTCAGATTCCATAGCCTTTCATCTGGCTCTGAATATCCAGAATCTGCTTGTCGATTGCTACCCCAGGCTTGAAAATGATAATTCCCCAGGGAAACCAATCTTTCACTCTTAAAGGTCTCAAAAATTCTTTGAAATTTCTGTGTGCTCCGAAAGCCTGCGAATTATCCAATTTCGAAAGTTCGGAAAGCACTACATTCTGAATTCCTCTGTCGATGTTTTTTAACTGTTCGTCTGAAAGGTCTACTCCTTCCAATGAAACGAAAAATTGCTTTTTAGTTGCCATAGCTGTGATTTTTATTGGTTTTTTCTAAAGCAAATTTCACTCTATAAAATCATAAAAATCAGAGGAAAAACACCCGAATTGATAAGGTAAATACACCTGAAATCATTTTAATTTCGTAAAGGTTTGTAAAAGTGCTTGACAAACACAAAGTTTGTCATTCAGAGCGAAACGAAGTGGAGCGTGGAATCTATGCTATTTTGGAGTAATCGTCGAAATTCCTACGGAATGACAAAATTCATGTATAATTTTGTTCTCGCAGATTTTGCTGATTGTGCAGATTTTTACACTAAAAATATCTTCCCCATTTTAGAGAAGATATTTCAGCGGCTTCCTCCGTGAATGTCACCTATCGCTAATGTTCTTTTCATTTACTTTGAAATGTATTTTGCATCCACAAAATCTGTCAGCCAAACATTGTTTTCAGAAAGATAAAACAGAATTCCGTCTTCAAACATTTTTTCTGTTGAAATGGTGATAATAATTGGTTTTCCGTGGCGCATTCCAACATTCGTTGCCGTTTCTTTATCTATGCTTAAATGAACGTGTTGCCGGCTTCTTTTTTCAATCCCTTTTTCTAAAATGGAATAGATATTATTCTGAGCCGTTCCGTGATAGAGAAATTCCGGCGGTTGTTGCGGAATTAAAGCTAAATTAATATTGATAGAATGTCCCTGACTTGCTCTGATTTTAGTTTTATCTTCATTAAAAGCAAATCGTTTTTTAGAATTGGTCTGCACAATTTCATCCAGTTCTTCAAAAGTAAATCCTTGATAAGAATCTCTTTTTGATTTTGTGATCAATTCATCAACATTTGCCCAACCGTTTTCATCCAGATTCAACCCTATCGATTCGGGATGATGTCTGAGAACATAGCTTAGGAATTTGCTTATCTTCTTCTTTTGTTGTTCGGTCATGGTTTGTGTTTTTTTATTTCATTAATTTTTCATCCAATTTTTCACACAGCTTTTCAATATCCTTTTTCCTTGCTAAAACCTCAACCCACTCCTCAGGAATATTTTCAAAACCATAATAAATTCCGGCAATTCCACCCGTAATTGCTCCGGTTGTATCGGTATCTTCTCCTAAATTAACGGCTTTCAAAACTGCTTCAGAATAACTTTCAGAATTTAGAAAACACCAGATTGAGGCTTCTAAACTTGAAAGTACGTATCCCGATGAACTTATTTCTTCTTCCTCTAAAGTATGTAACGGAGCCAAATCATATTTACCCACTTTTAATTCTAAAATTCGATGAAATTTATCCATTTCATTTTGAGAGCAAACAGGATTATGATCCAAAAAGTTTCGAACTGTTTTCTGCATTGTTTTGTATGCTTCCCATTTATCTTTCCCTTTTAAAACTTCCAAAACCAACTCCAAATAAATAAAGCAAGCCAAAGCAGAACGAATGTGTCCGTGTGTAATCTTGGAAACATCTTTTGTAATATCAAAACGTTTCTCAATAGAAAAATCTTTAATATAAAATAATAACGGTAAAATTCTCATTAAAGAACCATTCCCATTATCAAACTCACTTGTTCCACCACATAAAGTAGGAGAAGTTCCTTTGCTAATTCTATGGATGGCTTGTGAAGTTGCTATTCCAATATCGAAAACTCTTCCGTGTGGTGTCCAAATTTCCGCATTGTACCACTGTAAAAACTTCAAAGCCATGTCTTCCAAATTATATCCATTACAAAGGCTGTCTGCAAGACATAATGTTAAAGAACCATCATCACTCCAGGTTCCCGCAGGTTGATGATGTGTTCCTAAAGCTCTCATTTTTGTAACTGGTGAACGTTTTAATTGTTCCCTGCTTCTGAATTCCACCGGAACGCCCAAAGCATCGCCAATGCAAACTCCGAAAACTCCTGCTTTTACAGTATTTTTCATTAGGCAAGATTTACTAATTTATCATACAATAATTGCATTCCTTTTGTTGCGGTTTCTTTCATTACGACCGCTCTTTGTCCGTATCCGAAACCTGTTTCGTTGGGATTAATTACAATTAAAAGACAATCATCCTTAATATCATGAAGCAATCCTGCAGCCGGATAAACCTGCAAAGAAGTTCCAATTACCAGAAAAATATCTGCTTCTTTCGCTTTTTTTGAAGCTTCATACATCAAAGGAACATCTTCACCAAACCAAACGATAAAAGGTCGCAATTGAGCGCCGTCTTCCGCTTTATCCCCGATGCTGATATCGTCTTTCTGTTCGTAAATCAGATTTTTATTGTTGCATGAACAAGATTTGAATAATTCTCCATGCAAATGAAGGATATTCGCAGAACCCGCTCTTTCATGAAGATCATCGATATTTTGTGTGATAATCTGAACCTCAAAATGTTCTTCTAAATCGGCAATTAATTTGTGTGCATCATTTGGTTTCACTTCATGAAGTTGGCGACGTCTCTGATTGTAAAATTCCAATACCAAAGCTCTGTCTTTTCGCCATCCTTCCGGACTTGCAACATCTGTTATATTATGATTTTCCCAAAGACCATCTCCGTCTCTGAAGGTTTTTATTCCGCTTTCGGCACTGATTCCTGCGCCGGTTAATATGGTTAATTTTTTCATTTGTTGTTGTTTTTAATTGTTTTTAACGCAAGGCTCGCAAAGAATTTTTTTACCATTATTCTGTATATTTTTCGTTCGCAAAGGCGTTACACTCAGCAAAGAAATAAGCTTAATCTCTTATACTTTGAATATCATTTGTCTTTTCAAAATTAACTTTTTGATGTTTTCAATCACCATTTTTTCTCTTTCTTCCCAAGTTCCGGAAACTTCGAGAAAATTAATCTTATTTTCTACTAAAACCTTTCGATGACTTTGATCTAAAAGGTTTCTTTCTTCAAATTCAAGGCGGGTTCCGTCCTGAATATATTCTGCATCTTTTGTCAAATAAAGATATAAATCGGCTTTATTTTTCTCAATAATTTCTTCCGGAACGTTTAATTTCCTCCCAAAAATAAATTCAGCGTACGATTTCGTAATGTGAACATCAGTATCAATTAAGGTTAAGAAACTTTCTTTATGATCCACTTTTTCAATTCGATTGGCGTGTTCTGTGTAGACTTTTTCAAGATTTTCAAATTCGAATTTCTTAGAATTTTGAATTAAATCTCTTCCCGCTTCCGACACTTTATTTGCTTTAAAATATTCGGAAAGTTTATTCGTCATAACCGTTTTTCCCGTTGATTCTGTTCCTAAAAAAACAACTTTTAATGCAAAATATTTCTGAACGGATAACGGAAGATAACTCCAGTTTTCAAATAAATTTTCGCGGATTTCTGAAGCTGAAATCTGAATACTTTCCCTGTTTTCATCAAACATAAAATGGTCAACATCCATAATCACAGAAAGCATTTCGCCATATTCCTCAGATGTTACCAGAAAGTTTTCTTCTTTAAAATACTCATTAAAAACCTCACTCCACTTCTTTGAAATTTCCCAATCTGAAACTGATGAATTCGGAAAATCTTTTTCACTGTAATTGAATATTTTTACGTTAAGATTTTTATTCTCAGAAAAAGTATCTTTTATCCATTGCTTTCGGATATTTCCGTCGATTTTTTCATTTTCTTCTGCACAAACTAAAACCGTTACATCTCCTTTTTCAAGTGCAAATTCGATCATTTTTTGATGACCGATATGAAACGGATAAAATTTACCAAATACAAAACCTTTCATTTTAAAAAACTTTAAATTTTAAAGAAGCCATATAATTTCTCGGCATCTGAATAAAATACTTTCCTGTGCCATCTGCTTCTGTGTAACCGTAATTATAATATCGTCTGTCCGTTATATTATTCACAAAAAATCCTATTTGCCATTGATTCCAGTCATACAAAACTCCGGAATTCAAAATTACATAAGATGGAAGTTTTGCCGTGTTTGAAAAATCCATGTACGAACTGTCCTGAAATCTGGAAGTTACATTAATCGTAAGATTCTTCAATGTATAGTTTACTTCCTGATTTACAATAAATTTTGGCGTCAATACCGGACTAAACGAAACATTTTCTTCTTTAATTCTTGAATACACAAAAGACGAGTTATTTTTCAAATTCCAATGTTCATTAATCTGATAATTGAATGAAACTTCTGCTCCCAATCTGTAACTTTTATCAACTTTATTGGTCAACGCCAATCCGTTGGGTCCGAAGTTTCCGTTTAATACAATTTCATCCTTAAAATCCATGTAAAAGACATTAAATTCCAATTTTATTTTTTGTTTATTAAAACGGTAACCTAACTCATAATCAGTTACATATTCAGGCGTAACTGTTCCAAGAGCCAACTGATTATTTTCATCCAGCATTAAGTTATCATTTCCCATAAAAATATCATTTCTGGTCGGTTCTCTTCCTACTCTTCCCAAACTGAAAAATACATTTGAATGGTTATCTATCAAATAATTAACACCAACTTTTGGATTAAAGAAATTCCACTCCAGCTTATTCATTTCAAGATCTCCTTTATATCTGAAATCTGCAAATCTGTATTGAATATCTCCGGAAAAAACCCACTTTCCAACTTTGAATTCTCCCTGAGCAAAAACACTTACATCATTTTTATACCCTGTATTTCTGTACAATTCTCCCAAGGAAATCTCGCTTCCTGTGTGATTTCTGTGGTATACATTTCCATTAATTCCTGCGACAATTTTCCCGTTTTTAAATTTATTCTGAAAATTGGTGTAAAATCCCAAGAAATTTGAATTAAAAGCATAATTGTAAATTTCTCCGTTTTCCGGTAATCCGATGAAGTTATTCCAGTTAAAATCATAATTTCCATTCAAATGCGTATAATGAATACTGCTTTGAAGAGAAGAAGATTCGCTCAATTTTGTCTGATTTAAAACCTGCAGAAACGTCTGGAAAAAACGATCTTTTTCGTCACGATTTCCATTTGTTCGCGGATCTTTATCTATCTGTTCCTGAGTAACGCCTAACCAAGCCAGTTCGTTTCTCTGATTTCCCATCAAAGCATTGAATTTCCAGATACTTTTTTCTTTAAAAATCCCACCGCTGATAAACGCAGACTGTCCATGATTAGAGGAATTATACTTGTAACCATCTGAATAAATTTCGGATAATCTCACATGAATTCCCATTTCATTTTTAATTCCTGAAGTGTATTTTCCATATACTCTCAATGAGTTATATGCACCATAATTTGCTCCGAATTCAAGATTTTTTTCTTTTAAATCAGGAGAAAACAACTGAATGCTTCCGCCATAACTCGCTGTTCCGTTCTTTGATAAACCAACTCCTTTCTGAATTTGAATTTTATCAAAAGAATTAAAAATATCCGGATAATTCGAAAAATAAGAACCCTGATCTTCCGGCTCATTCATCGACGCTCCATCCATCGAAACATTGATTCTCGTCTGATCGATCCCACGAATTCTATAGTAAGAATAGCCATTATTTCCACCCGTATCCGAATAAGCCGTGACCGACGGAACAGATTCTGACAATAAAAAAGAGGGCTCCTTCCCTACATTTCGAATACTTTTAGCAGGATTGATATTATGAAAATTCACCGCCTGCAATCTTCCCGCTTCACTCTGAATCACCACCTCCTGAATATCCCTGATCGAATCTTTTTCCTGAGAAAAAAGGTAGGAAATCGGGATAAATGTTGCTAAAAGTATGAGTTTTTTCATGGTTTTTAAATTTTTAAAAGTTCTCTATAAATGAATTCATTTTCATCATCAAAACAGACAAAAACAACTTTTTCAATAATTTCTGACTGAAAATTCTGTACTTCATTAACAGCAATTTTGGCAGCCAATTCCTTTGGAAATTTATAAACTCCCGTACTGATATTTGGAAAAGCAATGCTTTTAACATCAACGCTTTCTGCCAGTTTTAATGAATTTTTATAGCAATTCGCCAAAAGTTTCGAACATTTTTCTTCATCTCCATTCCAAATCGGGCCAACCGTGTGAATAACATATTTTGCAGGCAAATTTCCGGCTGTTGTTATGACCACTTCTCCTGTTTTACATTTTCCCTGTTTATTTCTAATTTCAATACATTCATCTAAAATTTGCTTTCCACCTGCTCGGTGAATTGCTCCATCAACACCGCCACCTCCCAATAAAGATGAATTGGCAGCATTGACGATTGCGTCTGCTTTTATTTTGGTGATGTCGCCTTTTATTAATTCAATTTTCATTGTAATTAGTTTTCATTCAATCTCAGCTTCCTGTTTAAATCACCCTCATCGAATCGTAATGGTTTTTCTTCAGGAATCAACAAATTATCCAAGTCATCATTTAAAACAAATTCATGCTGTTCTTTCACGAAATCTGAAATACTTTCAATTAAAACAATATCTTCCTGAGCAAAAGATTTGATGAAATCATTTCTCAACCCGATTTGTATCGCTCTTCTCTCCAATTTATTACCGAAAGGATCATGATCCGGATCCCATTGCAATCTCGCAGATGATTCTTTTACCTGATTTTGCCATTCTTCTCTTGATAATTCCAACCTTTCGTTGTAAGAAGAATAAACGGCATTTTCTAAGTACTTTTTAAAAGCATCCATTTTTAAATGAATTGCCAAAACATATTCCTGTCCTTCTTTTCTTCCCCATCCGTTTCGGTACATCATCCACAGAAAATTAGGTTTGATCCAAGTCATTCTTTCAAGACTAAATGCTCCTCCGAAATATTGATTTTTAACAGCAAATTCACCAATTTCTTTTCGGTATGACTGATAAACAATTATTTTCTCATCATCATATTGAGCCATGATGTGATGTCCCTTTTGAGGCCAATCTTGTAGTTGTTCTTTATATTTTTTTAATTTAAGTCTCATCCTATTTCTTCGAATGGCTTTATCATTTCTTCCTTTTTAGTGAGAACCGCAAAAACCACTCTTTTAAATTTATTTTTATATTTCCCATGAAGATGTTTTTTGAACAATTCTGCAATTTCTTTCGGATCATTTTTGAAAACTCCACATCCCCAAGCTCCTAAAATCAATGTTTCATTTCCCTGGTTTAAAGCTAAAGCGAGCATTTTATCCATTCTCAAATCCATTGCTCCGAAAATTTCGTCTGCTCTTTCAGGTTCCTGTCTTTTTACAACACCCGCATTTTCCGCAGGAGAAGTTATAAAATTGCACAAAACAGGTTTTGTCAGCAATTCACCTTTATCTTTTCTGAAAACCGGAACTTTCGGACTGTAAATCATCATATCTGTGTAAAAACAAGATTCCATTGCGCGATGGGTTTCATAATATTCCCATCCTTGCAATAAACTGTCATGAAGACCTGAAGTTCTCGCCAAACTCTCTTCCTGAGCTTCTGCTCCATTGATAAAACCTCCGCCCGGATTTTTTGCTGATGCGAAATTCAGACACATGATTTTCTCCTGATTTTCTTCTTCAGCCAATCGTAAAATCGCTTTTAAAGAACTGCAGCTCCAAGTTTCAAATTTTGTTTCAAAATCTGTTTTCGGAAGCTTATTTGCTGTCATTTCCGAAAGCTGTTCAGATGAAAACAAAACAGTTTCTTTTTTACAGATTTCCAGTTCGTTTTCTATATTTATTTTTTCGTTGTCTTCGTTTATATAATATTTTTTGGCTAGGATTTCTAATGTATCTTTTGCCATTCCTTTATTTGTCATCGTTAGTTTTTTAATACTTAATAATAAGTTTTCTACATCCGGATTTGCAGGATTTTTAAAATTATCTCCAATAAATACTTTTGTCACATCAATTTTTCCTACAATTGCCTGATTAAATTTTTCTAAATCTTCAGAAGGAATCCACAATTCATTATGATTTTTTGCGCCAACATTTTGCGTTGGATATTTATTTACTTCATCTTCCAACACTTCAAATTTTGTTACAAAACCAAGATAATTTCCTGCTTCATCTCTTGTATTCCATTTTTCGGCAATTTCGGAGGCATAGTCTTCGTTCAAAACGGGATAGAAAATCGGTTGCCATTCTAGTCTTGGAGGAAATTTTTTGTAATTGCTTTCGATTATTAAAATCATTTCTTTTTCTCCGACTGGTCTGAAAAGTGTTTTTGTTTTCATAATTAATGCTTTGTGTTTTTATCCCCTCAATTCGTCTCTTACTTCCATTAAAGCAAATCCCAGAAGATTTTCACCATTCCATTGCTGAGGATTTTCGGCTTGTCTATCTGTTTCGAGCATTCCGATTCCCCAGATTTTGTCATAAGGACTGGCTTCTACTAAAATTTTATCTTCTGTAGAGAGTAAAAATTCTTTAAAACCTTTATTTTGAGAGAACTTTAATAAATTTCCCTGTTTTACGATTTCATATTTATGATCATCCCAAAATTGAGGATCAAAGTTTTTGACTTTTCTTCCTAAGCTTTTGGCTTGATTTGGAGTTGCTGCATTTAGAATTTTCTCTAAAATTTCCATATCATTAAATAATTTCGCTTTTCCGGCCATCATATAATGTTCAGCAGTTTTATAAACAATTCCATTTTCGTGAAACTCAAACGGAAACCATTGACTGAAACATGCTTTTGTAATTTCATCTTTTACCGTGTGTCCCCAAAAGAACAGGAAATTCAACGTCTCTTTTTTCTGAAACTTTTCAATTGTATTTTGTAATGTATATTTCATATTGTGTTATTTTTACACAAATTTAAAAGAATATGATTTTATCATCCAAATTTATTTGCGTTAATTTTACACTAAATTATTTAATCGATTGATTTTCTGTAATTAAAATTTATTTTATGTAAACACAAATGACACAAATGTTTTTCACAAATGATACAATTTTGATTATTTTCTATGTTTTGGCTAAAGCCAATTTGATGTATTTTGAATTGAAAACGGACTAAAGTCTGTTCCTATTGATGTTGAAATTCTGAATTGTATCTAAGATTTATTCACAAAGTTTGTCATTCTGACGAAGGAAGAATCTAAAAATATGAAAATAGATTCTTCATTCCGCTTCGCTTCATTCTGAATGACAGTAACGCAAAAAATATTATTGAAAATTTGTGTAATATTCATGAAATTAATGTTTAAAAAAAGCTATTTTATTTCAAAATAAAAGCCTTCCTCTTCCAATTCTTTATATTTTTCCTGATTAAAAGTGAATAATTTCCCAGGTCTGCCGCTGCCTTCTTTTTTAAGATTATTGGTTTCATTCAACAGATCATAACTCATAATCTTTTTACGGAAATTTCGACGGTCTATTTCTTTACCAACGATTGTTTTATAAAGATTTTCAAGGTCTGAAAAAGCAAATTCTTCACTCAAGAGGTTGAAACCAATGGGTTGATATTGGATTTTTGTACGAAGTCTTTTTAATGCAATATCAATAATTGTCTGATGATCAAAAGCTAATTTAGGCAGCTGGTTTACACTGAACCATTGCGCATCTTCCGCATCAGAATCCGCAAACAGTTCATGATAAGAAGGGTTAACAAGTCCCAGATAAGCGATAGAAACCACTCTATTTCGCGGATCGCGACCAACATTACCAAAAGTATAGAGTTGTTCCAAAAAATCGGGTTTTATGCCCGCTTCTTCGTGGAGCTCCCTTTTTACAGCATCATCGAGGTTTTCATCATCCAAAACCAATCCGCCGGGAAGCGCCCAACCTCCTTTGAAAGGTTCAATATTTCTTTTAATCAACAAAAGCTGAAGATCTTTTTTATCAAAATATCCGAAAATAACTGCGTCTACAGCAACTTTTATATCCTGTAATTTTTTTGGAGACTCCATAATATTAATTTGCGTTACGAATACACAAAAATATTGTTTTAATTCTGATCTTTAAAATTAATCTGTCTCTTTTTGCTGTCAAATAAAAAATAATTCACTCTATTCAAAAATTCATTATATTTATTTTCATTAATAACTAACTTAAAACTAAACTATTATGAAAAAATTATTTCTTGCATTCTGCACCGCTACTCTATTCATTGCCTGTGACAAGGTAAAAGTGGATATGAAAAATTCTGACAAAAAAGATTCTTTAACCAACGACGAATGGAAACCCGTAGATTCGGCAACCGCAACCAAAGCATGGATGGATTATGCAACTCCTGGAGAAATGCAGAAAATGATTGCTAAAGCCGACGGAAATTGGAACGGAGAAACTACTATGTGGATGGAAGATGGCGCACAACCAATGACTAGCAAATCTGAAGCGACAAACAAAATGATGTTCGACGGTCGCTATCAAATGAGCACACACAAAGGGAATATGATGGGAATGCCTTTTGAAGGAGTAAGTATTCTGGGATATGACAATTCTAAAAAGAAGTTTGTAAGCACCTGGATCGACAATATGGGTACCGGAATTATGAATATGGAAGGCGATTGGAACTCATCCTCAAAATCTATTGAATTTAAAGGAAAAATGACCGATCCTTCAAGACCCGGAAAAGATTGTAATGTAAGAGAAGTTTTCACTTTCGTTGATGATAACACCCAAAAAATAGAAATGTTTGGTCCAGATCCGAAGACCGGAAAAGAGTTTAAAACAATGGAAATAAAATTTACCAGAAAATAAATACTCTAAAACAAAAAAATCCGCAGAAATCTCTGCGGATTTTACTTTTATTTTTTGCCTTTTACCTGACTCTTTTACTTAATCATTAAGCTTCAATACAGCCATAAATGCCGATTGCGGAACCTCTACTCTACCAATTTGCTTCATCTTCTTCTTACCCTCTTTCTGTTTTTCCAAAAGTTTTCTCTTTCTGGAAATATCTCCTCCATAACATTTTGCGGTAACATCTTTTCTTAAAGCCTTAATGGTTTCTCTTGCAATAACTTTCGCTCCCAAAGCTGCCTGAACTGCAATGTCAAACTGCTGTCTCGGAATCAGTTCACGAAGTTTCTCACACATTTTTTTACCAATGTAATAAGCATTAGAATCGTGAATCAATGAAGAAAGCGCATCCACCATGTCACCATTAATCAGAATATCCATTTTAACCAACTTAGAAGAACGCATCCCAATTGGTGAATAATCGAATGATGCATAACCTTTAGAAATTGATTTCAAACGATCGTAAAAGTCAAAAACAACTTCTGCTAAAGGCATATTGAATGTTAATTCCACTCTATCTGCCGTTAAATAACTTTGGTTTACAATCTCTCCTCTTTTCTCAATACAAAGCGTCATTACGGCTCCAACAAAGTCAGATTTTGTAATGATCGAAGCTTTAATATAAGGTTCTTCAACTCTGTCTAAAAGATTAGGATCAATCATTTCAGATGGGTTGTTGATTAAAATTGCAGTTTCGGGCTCTTTTTTAGAATATCCGTGGTACGAAACGTTGGGAACGGTCGTAATAACGTTCATATTAAATTCTCTTTCCAAACGTTCCTGAACGATTTCCATGTGAAGCATTCCTAAGAATCCGCAACGGAAACCAAAACCAAGAGCCGCAGAACTTTCCGGTTCGAAAACCAAAGAAGCGTCATTTAATCTTAATTTTTCAAGAGAAAATCTTAATTCCTCAAAATCTTCAGATTCGATAGGATAAATACCCGCAAAAACCATTGGTTTAACTTCCTCAAATCCATCAATTGGTGCATCTGCAGGGTTTACAAAAGAGGTAATCGTATCTCCTACTTTTACTTCACGGGCGTCTTTAATCCCCGAAATAAGATAACCTACATCTCCACATTCAATTGTTTTCTTTGGAACCTGCTTTAGTTTTAAAGTTCCGACTTCATCAGCTCCATATTCTTTTCCGGTTGCGAAAAATTTGATCTTTTCGTTTTTGGAAATACTTCCATTTACAATTTTGAAATAAGCTTCAATTCCTCTAAAAGGGTTATAAACAGAATCGAAAATCAATGCCTGAAGTGGTGCTTCAGGATCACCAACCGGTGGCGGAACTCTTTTTACAATCTCCTCAAGCAACTCATGAACACCTTCACCAGTTTTCCCGGAAACACGAAGAACATCTTCGTATTTACAGCCTAAAAGTCCCATGATTTCGTCGGTAACTTCTTCAGGATTAGCAGATGGAAGATCTATTTTATTAAGAATCGGAATAATTTCCAAGTCGTTTTCTAAAGCTAAATATAAATTACTAATCGTTTGTGCCTGAATGCTTTGCGCAGCATCAACAATTAAAAGTGCTCCTTCACAAGCTGCAATAGAACGAGAAACTTCGTAAGAAAAATCTACGTGTCCCGGTGTATCGATAAGATTCAAAATATATTTTTCGCCATTAAGCTCATAATCCATCTGGATGGCGTGAGATTTTATCGTAATCCCACGTTCTTTTTCCAAATCCATATCATCAAGCGTCTGAGATTGTAACTCTCTTTGAGTCACCGTATTGGTATACTCCAAAAGACGGTCTGCCAAAGTAGATTTACCGTGGTCAATATGGGCGATTATGCAAAAATTTCGTATGTTTTTCATTTAAGAACTATGTAATTTGCAAAGATAAAAAAATGCAGGAGAATTTCATTTTTAATTTTTAGTGATAAACACCATTTATTCTGTTGATTTAAATTGAAAAAAAGAGGTAAAATGTTTTTCTTGGATACTTATTTAGATTTACCAAAATTCTCTGGTAATATATAATGTCCGGTTAAAGGATCAAGTGAAACTTCAGTTCCTGCCATTGCCTTTCTCTTTTTTGCAGCTTTGGCATCAATTGCCACGATTGCCACATTAGCAACCACACTTCCTATTAATCCCGCAATACCGCCGCCAACCATCATAAACGAAGAATTAGATTCCGGGAAAAGTTCTTCTTTTTTAACTTCAATAAAAAGCCCCAGTTCATCCCTGAAAATTTCAGTATACCCTACCGGAATTACTTTATACGGAACTCCATTATATACAAAAGCATAAAAATTTCTAATTGGCATTTTCTCTTCTCCATTTACTGCTTTGGTAACGATTCCTTTACTATTGGTTTCAATGATAAAGCCATGTTCAGGATGGTGAGTAAAGAAGCTGTAATAGTCTTTATAAACACCTTCTTTTAGATGATCTGCTTTATAAATTTCAAGTGTATCTTTTAAAATGGTTTCATAATTTTGAAGTTCCTCCTGAGAAATCGTAATCTCCCAAGGTTTTGCATTATAAGAACCTTTTAATAATTCCGAAAACGTAAGACTGATTTTTTTAGCAAGACTTTGAGCAAGATACGGCGTCACGCGAGAAGAAACTGTTGCAACGGTGTCTTTTCGGTATAATAAATGATATCCGTCCTCTTTTTTAAGAAATGTGCTTGCGCGGACTTCAAGTTTTCCTATTGAGAACTTCTCTTGTTTATCTTCAGAAACTTTTATATTTTCAATCAAAAGAACTAATTCGTCATTTCCTTTTACAGGATTATCACTGTAAAACCAATCCTGGAAATCTTTGACTGCATTATTTTCAAACGCTATATTTACCTGGTCTTTATGGTACATTACAGAGCCAATTTCTTTATTTTCTCTTTGATCAATTACCGTAAAATTTTTATAATTAATTTTTTTGCTTTTAACTGACTGCGAAAGTTTTATTGTCTCAGTTTTCTGAGCATTCATAAAAAGTGTTGCAAACAAGAAGAAAAATATTTTTTTCATAATCGAATTTTCACAAAAGTAAGAAATCATTAAATATTTTAATTGATATTAATATTCTAAAATTAAACGACCCTCACAATAAATTGCAAGAGTCGTCCAACATTAAAAAAATAAACTATTATGGGTTTTGCTTCGGTCTGGGAGAATTTCTCTTCCCATCATGAGATTTCTTTTCATTCATTTTATCTCTCATCATGGCTTCAGAATTGAAAAGTTTCAATACTTTCTGACAAGGAATAACGGTCTGCATCTTTTCAGCATATCTCTTTTTATTATCCAACAATTTTTGTCCTAAATCAAAACTTTGCTGAAGTTTTACTTTCGCTTCTTCTTCATTAAGTTTCTCCGGATCAAAATTAGAATCAAACTGGCTTTTTATTTTCTTCTGATCATCCAAATATTCATTGTAAATAGAAGTAAACTCTGCTTTATCCTGCGGTGAAACTTCCAGCATATCGACAACCATTTTATTTCTGAATTCAGTAAGAAGAGCTTTTCTTTCATCCGGTGACATACTATTTATCACCTCTTTCCTCTTTTCCGGACTCATTTTCTTCCAGTCATAATCCTTGACCTGGGCATTCAAGCCAAACCCTGAAATTATAAAAAGTGTAAATAATATTTTTTTCATCTTCTTTTTAATTATATAAGTCCAAATAAACATCCTGACTCGAGTTATTGGCTAACTCGGCGATTTCAGAATTGGTAAGAGATTCAAGATATTCATTCATATGAACGTCATTTGCTGCTTTTACCGATTTTTTATTCTGATTTTCAGAATTATTATTCACTACCTGAGAAACAACAGGCTTTATATTCATCTGACTTTCAACTGTTTGATTAGCATTTTCAACAGAAGTTAAATCTGATGCTAAAGTTTCGTAAGCTATTTGACTTTCTTTTTTTGGAACTTCTCTGTTATTAGCATAACGATTAACCGAATCTCCATTTACCGGAGAATTTGAATTATAAACAAAAGTCACTCCAAAAATAAGAGCTACAGACGCTGCAATTGCATATCCCCAATTCAGTTTAAAAATTGGCGCTTTTTTCTCAGCTTTTATTTCATTCAATACATTTTCCTGAACAGTTTCAAAAACACCTTCAGGAATTTTATATATGTTTTTGCGTTCCAATTTATCCAAATCAAAACTCTGCACTCCGCTTAGAACTCTATCCTGAATCGTTTCAAACATATTTTCAGGAACTTTGTAAATATTTTTACGTTCTAATTTTTCCAGATCAAAATCTTTCACTCCGCCCAACACGTTTTCCTGAATGCTTTCAAAAAGATTCTCAGGAACTTTATAGATGTTTTTGCGTTCTAAATTATCCAGATCAAAATTTTCCATTTCTTGTTTTCTCAAAAATTATCTTTCGTAATTCTCTTTGATATATTCTTCTATTTTTTGTTTGGCATAATGATAATTTGTTTTTAATGTCCCCACCGACATATCTACAATCTGAGATATTTCTTCGTAAGGTAAATCATCATAATACCGCATCATAAATACCAGCTTCTGTTTTTCAGGCAGACTTTGTATCGCTTTTTGCAGAAAAATTTGTATTTCTTCCGCATCACCTTCGGTGTTATCGGCAACCAGATTCTGCATATAATATTCAGGATCTTCGTCGGTCTTCTGCATTTTCTTAAGCTTATTAATCTGCTGCAACGCTTCATTGGTTGCAATTCTGTAAAGCCAGGTGTACAGCTGACTGTCATTTTTGAACTGATGAAAATTCTGGTACGCTTTGATGAAGGTTTCCTGCAAAGTATCCTGAGCTAGATCTGCATCTACAATAATACGTCGAATATGCCAATATAATCTGCTTTGATAAGCATCCATCAGCACACGAATACCTTTTTCAAGTGTTCGTGGGTCTTGCATCAGCGCAATAATTTCCGCGTCCTTAATCTTCATAAGATGCTTTCATTGGTTTTGATTACAAAAATATTTAAAAGTTAAATTACTTATTCAATTTTTGTGCTATAATTTGGGTTCTTATTATTAAAAGTTAAAAAAACATCCATCGTCTGACTTCCATCACCCAATCAAAATATTTATCTTTGTTCAATGCAAACAGTCATTATCGGATCCGGAAATGTTGCCTATCATCTGGCAAAAGCATTCGTTCAGAATGGTATTTCTTTAGCCCAAATCTTTGGTAGAAATGAGAATGAACTTCAAAAAATTTCTTCAGAATTAAATATTCCTTTTTCAACAGAAAAACTGGAAGATGCAGATTTATATTTTATCTGCGTAAGTGACAATTCTGTAGAAGATGTTTCTAAAATAATTTCTAAAAAAAATAGTCTGGTTGCTCATACTTCAGGATCTCTTCCTAAAGAAGTTTTGGTAGGAGAGTACAGAAAATCAAGTTTTTATCCTTTACAGACCTTTTCAAAATCGAAAGATTTAGACTATACAAAAATACCTTTTTTTGTTGAAGCTGAAAATACAGAAGATCAAAAAATCCTAATCGATTTAGCCTCAAAAATTTCAGAAAATGTAATGGAAAGTACGCACGAAAAGAGAAAATATATTCATTTAACAGCAGTTTTCGCCTGCAATTTTGTGAATCATCTTTTTTCGAGAGCGAAAGAAATTTCAGATGCTCAGAAAATCCCGTTTGATTATTTTTTACCATTAATTGATGAAACCGTTCAGAAAATTCATGAAATTGAACCAAAATCTGCACAAACCGGACCAGCTGTGAGAAACGACAAAAGAGTTCTTGAGTTACACGAGCAATTATTGCAGGACGAAAGTCTTGAGATTTATAAAACGATGAATCAGTCGATTAAAAAAATGTATCAATTGCCATAAAGTTTTAACTTTGAGGAAAACAGAAAAAATGAATACAAATATCATTCGTTCCCTCATCATCGGAGCAGCCATCGTTATTACCGCTTTTGTGTTAGGTTCAAGCTTTAAAAACAGAAACTTAAAACAGGACACCATATCCGTTACTGGTCTTGGTTCTAAGGATTTTATTTCAGACGAAATAAGTTGGGGCGGAAGTTTCGACGCCAGTGCGATGGATGCCAAAGAAGCCTATAATTTAATCTCGCAGGATAAAGAAAAAGTAAAAGCTTTTTTCTACAGTAAAGGTTTCAAAGCTGGTGAATTTGCTTTTGGCGGGGTTAATTTCTCAAGGTCTTATCGTACCGTTACCACAAAAGAAGCAGACGGATCAGAAAAATCTGAAGATATTTTTGATGGCTATAAAGCTACTCAGAGCGTGTTTTTCAGAGCGAAGAAAAATCCGGCTTTGATGAAGAAAATTGAAAGCGTTATTGATAAAACTGCAGAACTCATCAACAATGGTGTTCAGTTTGAGCCGTCTTCAGCACAATATACGTATTCTGATCTTTCTTCTTTAAAGCACAGTTTGATAGAACAGGGCTCAAAAGATGCCAAAGAAAGAGCCGAAAAAATTGTAAAAAGTGCCGACGGAGATTTAGGAAAACTAAAAGATGCTTCGATGGGTGTTTTTCAGATTACGGCGAAAGGTTCTACTGATGAAGACAGCTATGGAGGAAATTTTGATACTTCCAGCAAGGAAAAATCAGCGAGAATTACCGTAAGACTTACGTATAATCTTGATTAAAATTAGTATTAATAAAAATAAAATGCGATTAGTGAATGCGATTGACTTGAATTTTTTATCATTCATCAATTATCATTGATCAATCATTAATTAAAATGAGTTATAAAGAGAAATTAAAAGATATAAAAGCATTTGTATTTGATGTAGATGGTGTTTTCACAGACGGAAGCGTTTATCTGATGCCCGGTGGAAATATGAGCCGTGTAATGAACGTTCTGGATGGTTATGCTGTTGTAAAAGCTTTAAAAAACGACTATCTCATTGGCGTTATTACCGGTGGAAATGATGAAATGGTGAGACACCGTATCAGTTATCTCGGAATTCAGGATTATTATGCAAAATCGCATGATAAGATGGTAGATTATGAAGATTTTAAGAAAAAATATAAGCTTAAAAACGAGCAGATTCTTACCATGGGAGACGATTTACCGGATTTTCATATGATGCAGAATTCGGCGATTGCAACCTGTCCTGAAAATGCCGTTCCTGAGATCAAAGGAATTGCAGATTACATTTCTCAGATCAAAGGTGGAAGTGGAGCAGTACGTGATGTCATCGAACAGGTAATGAAAGTTCAGGGGAAATGGCACGATGATAATACGCAATCTGTTTAAAATTTAATGATGAAAATATTATTAGCATCGCAATCTCCGAGAAGGAAAGAACTGTTGTTAAACTTAGGGTTTGATTTTGAAGTTGTAAAAATCGATTGTGAAGAAATTTTACCGGAAAATATAAAAGTAGGAGAGGCTGCAGCGTATTTATCTGAATTAAAAGCTAATGCGTTCAGAAATCTTTTAGAGGGAGAAGTTTTACTGACTGCCGATACGGTTGTTGCAAATGATAATAAATTTCTCGGAAAACCGAAAGACGAAAATGAAGCCAAAGAAATGCTTCAGTCATTATCCGGAAAAACACATCAGGTTTACACCGGAATTACGATTAAAACATTAGATAAAACCATTACAGAAACTGATGTTGCCGATGTAGAATTTGATGAAATTTTGGATGAGGAAATTGATTTTTACATTAAAAATTACAAACCTTTCGATAAGGCAGGAAGCTACGGAGTTCAGGAATGGCTCGGAATGTCGAAAATCAAAAAGATCAACGGAAGCTTTTATACCATCATGGGATTGCCCACTCATTTGGTCTATAAAATTTTGAAGGAAATCTAAATATTTTCAAAATAAAATTTTATTATTTTTACAAAATCATCAAACTGCTGATAATAAAAAGTAAATTAGCGAGTTATATTGAAATAATGAAAAAGAATATATTACTCCTTTTAGCCGCAATCGTTGTCGTTTCCTGCAGCACGAAAGTGAAAAAGCCGGAGGCGAGATCTAAGTTTTTAAAAGGATTTTCAACATATTATAATACACTTTTTAATGCAAAAGACGCATTGAACAGTGAATTTACAGACAGAGATAAAGCCCATAAAGACAATTTTTATGCGCCATATATTCCTATTCTGACATACGAAGAACAGCCTTTAGGAAGTGATTTGGGGCAGTCTGCTGCTTTTGCCGAAAACTCAATGAAAATGGCGGAAGTAAACCGATCGCAACAATCTGGCAGAACCGGTCCTGGAATGCCTTCAAATGGTCCCGGAATGCCCGGAAATATGCCTCAGGATGCCAACAATCCGGAAGCTGCAAAAGGAGCAACCGTTTTGGAAATCGCAGAAGCAAAAGCCTTAAAAGCTATCAATAAATATTCTGTCATCAGAAAAGGGGAGGAGAAAAATAAAGTGATTTTTGATGCTTATATCATTTTAGCACAATCAAGAATTTATCAGGGTAAAGCCGTGAAAGCACTGGATGCACTGAATTACGTTTTCACCCACATGAAGGAAGACAAAAGGCTTCCTTTAGCTCATATTTATGAAGCTTTGGCTTATTCACAGATTAAAAATTATCACAAATCGGATGAGATTTTTGATAAGGTGAAAAGTGAAAAATTAAGCAAAGATCATGAGAAACTGCTGAGTATTTATTATGCAGAATCTCTTTTGGATCAGGGTAAAAAAGAAGCTTCTGTAAAAGAGCTGGACCGTGCTTTTGAATTAAATGGTAACAGAAAACTGAAAAGTAGAATTGCTTTTTTGAGAGGTCAGGTTTTACAGGAATTGGGGAGATCAGAATTAGCCAGAGAAAGCTTTGTGGCCGCTTACAAATATGCGAATGATTTTGAATTTGAAGTAAAATCACAGATCGAGATTGCTAAAACCTTTAATGGAAGAGGAAATTATGAAGGGGCAAAAGATTATCTTGAAAATATAAGTAAAAAAGGAACGTATGGTTCCAGAAAAAATGAGTTTTATTATGCCTTAGGTTTAATGGCTACCAAAGCCGGGAAGAAGAAAGAAGGCCAGGAGTTTTTCAGAAAATCATTGCTTGAGAAGGTTTCTGATCCGCAGGTGAGAGGTTTGACTTATTATGAAATCGGGAGAGATTATTTAGACCGAAACGATTACATCGGAGCAGGAGCTTACTATGATTCGGCATTGGCTTCAATGACGTACCAACCTTCAAAAATTTTGTTGCAGGATCAGTCGAATTACATTAAAAAGATCTCAAAAAACTATTATTTAATCAAGAAAAATGACAGTATTCTTACATTGGCAAAAATGACAGAGCCACAGAAAACTGATTATTTTGCAAAATATATTGAGAAACTAAAAATCAAAGAAGAAAAAGAAGAACTTGAGAGAAGACGTGCCGAGAGAAGCAAAGGTTTTGATACCGGAGATTACAATGCCAATTCTTTATTTGCCAACAGCGGAAATTCTTTTGAAGATTTCGGAGTGGCGCAAAAAGGTTTTTATTTCGGCAATACAGGAACGGTAAGCAAAGGTACATCAACATTTAAGCAGGTTTGGGGAGATCGTGCTTTGGTTGATAACTGGCGCTATTCTAAAAAAATGGCTACGATTGAAGATATGAAAAACGAAGCATTGGGAATAACTTCTGCACCCAACCCGCGACGTTTTGAACCTTCTTATTATATCGAACAAATACCATCTGATGCAGGAAAATTATCTCAGCTTAAAAAAGACAGAGATACCGCTTCTTTGGGACTTGGAATCATGTATCAGAACTATTTTACCAATACTGCTTTAGCTACAAAAACATTGTATGATCTGGTAGACGTAAAACCTGAAGAAAAAGTAATGTTGCAGGCTTTATATGAAATCTTTGCAATGAATTATGAGAAAAATCCGCAGATTGCAGCGAGAGCGAAGCAGATTTTACTGACCGATTATCCTTATACTTCTTATGCAGAATTCGTAAGAAATCCTAAGAATAACTCTTTTGTAAAATCGTCAGAAGAAGTTGAAAACGAATACAAAATGGCTTATGCACTCTACGAATCTGAAAAATTTACGGAAAGTCAGGGGAAAATAGATCAGGTGATTCTTAAATATCCGAAAGATGCCATGATTCCGAAACTGAATCTCCTGAATGCATTCAATGCCGGAAAAACAAGCGGAAAGGAAGTAATGATTCTTCAGCTTGAGCAGATTGTTCTCAACTACGCCAAAACTCCGGAAGGTTTAAAAGCTAAAGAAATGCTTAATTATTTGAAAAGCGATTTGGCATTCAAGGCAACAGACAATAAAGGAAATGCGGTTCAGAACAGCCCGTTCAACGGACCTGGTAAACCAACAAATATTCCTCAAAATAATCAGAATAATATTGCTCCGGGGAATAATCAGATGCAGATGAATAATAACAGTCAGATGATGAACAATAATCCTCAGAATAACAATAACATGAAAAAGGGCGCTCAGATGCAAAAACTCGAAGCTCCTGTTGAAGCAAAGCCGATGAATAAATAAAAGAAAAGCGAAGATTTACTCTTCGCTTTTTTGTTTTTTCTTTACTCCATGAAAATCTTTTAGATAGAAGGGCTCGAAATAAGCAATATCTTCAAACTCTTTTTTTTCTATTTTCTCTAAAGTTTTCTTTACCAAATATTTTGCAGAAGGGTAGATGTCTGCATTAAATTCAGCATTGGGAAGCTGTACAATATCTTTTGTTTTTAATGCACCATCGCCAACAAAAAGAACTTTTTTATCTTTAAATTCTTCGAAAGCATTTTCATCTAAAATTTTTGCTTCGGTTGCCGAGATCTCAGTTCCTGTCTGGCCATCATAAACGGCCGTATAAACCTCCATTCTTCTTGCGTCGACTAAAGTGATGATATAATCAAAATTTTGCCCTAAAAACGGCTCTATCATGCTTTCCATAGAATTAACCGCTACTAAAGGGATTTTTAAGCCGTAACAAAAACCTTTTGCCGAAGCCGCACCAATTCTTAAACCAGTATAAGAACCAGGGCCTTTTCCCAAAGAAACCGCTTCGATATCTTTCATGGTCAATTTTGCGCCTTCTAAAGCCCATTCGACAAATGTATGCAGCGATTCGCTTTGTTTATAATTTTCTGAAACTTCTTCACAAACGCACAAAAGTTTCTCGCCATCAGAAATAGCTACCGAACAGTTTTTGGAGGAAGTTTCGAGATATAATATTTTCATTTTTAAATTAAATTTTAAACAGCAATTCTAGCTTTTACTTTTACTGTGCAAATTTATGGCATTATTTCCACACTTTGCCGACTCCACAATTTCCACGCTGATTTGTTTCTAATCCAAATCTCAAGCAGCGATAAATTCATTTCAAAGTCTTCATTTTTATATAATCCTGAAACTTTTATTTTTCTTCTGATACTGAAAGTATTCTTGAACTTCTTGATCTCAGAAACTTCGGTCTGTTTGATTTCTTTATAAACCACTTTTTTGGACGATAAATCTTTTTTGAAATCATCCAGATTCTGAATCCATCCATTGGAATGACCGAATGAAACATTTGATTCAAACAAATTTAAGATTTTAGAATCATTATTCTGCATCAAAGAATCCAGCTTTTTGGTTAGAGACAGCAATTGTTTTTGTTGTTTTGAATAAGCCTGGGAATATCCAAGAATACAGCAAAAGAAAAATAAAAGTGGGAAGAGTTTCATTTTCAAATTGAAATTATCCTTTTCTGTAAATCGTTCTCGGTTCACTTTGAGCACTCGGATAAATTGTCATATCCGAAACCGTAACGTGTTGCGGGGCATTAATGCAATACGCAATTGCATCGGCAATATCTTCAGCTTTCAAAGCTTCGTAACCGGCATAAACGGTCGCTGCTCTTTCCTGGTCTCCTTTAAATCTAATCAATGAGAAATCGGTTTCTACAGCTCCCGGTTGAATGTTGGTTACACGAATTCCAAATTCTGTCAATTCGATTCTCATTCCTTCAGAAATTACATCAACAGCTTTTTTGGTGGCACAATACACAACTCCATTCGCATAAGTCTGTCTTGCAGCAACCGAACTGATATTGATAATCTGTCCTGAACTTCTTTCTTTCATCATCGGAATCAGCGTTTTTGAAACGTATAAAAGACCTTTTACATTTCCGTCAATCATATTATCCCAATCATTTGTACTTCCTGCTGAAAGAGGCTCTAAACCATGCGCATTTCCTGCATTATTAATAAGAACATCAATATTTTTCCATTCTTCAGGAAGTGATGAAACAGCATTTTCAACTTCTTCTAAATTTCGAACATCAAAATTTAAACTAAATATTTCGGTTAAAGCTGATAATTCATTTTTTACCTTCTCTAAAACCTCAGCACGTCTTCCGCAAATAATAATTCTGTTTCCCTGTTTTGCTAAGAGTTCTGCTGTTGCTTTTCCTATTCCGGAAGTTGCTCCGGTGATGAGTATTGTTTTCATAATTTTGATTTTGCCATTAGCTTTTTAGCATCTGGCTTTTTTTGTGTATTAAAAACTAATAGTTTGCTGCCAAAAGAAAGAAGCTAATTTGCATCAAATGCCTCAAATGCATTCTCAATATGCTCTATGTTTAAATTTCTTTTTTCGTCAGGAAGAACAGAAATAATATCAAATCTTACTTCCTGATTTTTATTAAATTCTTCCATAAAATGATTCGCCGCCGAAACAATAGATTTGATTTTACCTTTTGTAACCGCTTCTTGAGGAAGAATGAAAAAATCTGTAGATCTGGCTTTTACTTCGACCACTATAATCTGATTATCTTTTTCGGCAATGATATCTACTTCATTTTTCTTGAATCTAAAATTTCGCACAAGAATTTTATAGCCGTTTTTAATTAAATAATCTGCGGCAAGATTTTCTGCTTCTTTTCCAAGTTCGTTGTGATCCGCCATTTTTTGAGTTTTAGAGTGGGAGAGTTTTAGAGTAGATTAAAACTCAATCTTTACCTTATCCTCGACCTTTACCTTAATTTCAGCTCCAATAATCAAAGGTCGATTGTCTTTAATATGACCATTTGGGAAACCAAAAATCACAGGAAAATCATACTTTGAAATTCTGTCTGAAATCAGTTTATAGGCAAATTCATCAAAGCTTTCTTCGTATTGCTTATTCTCTTTTTCATCGCCCATATTGGTCATTCCGCCGACTATTAATCCTTTAATTTTATTGAAAACTCCGGCTAATTCGAGACTCATTATCATTCGGTCTAAAGCATAGAAATTTTCGCCAATATCTTCAATAAATAAAATTTTATCTTTAAAATCAAATGAATATTTAGTTCCTAAAAGCGCATAAACTAATGCTAAATTCCCTCCAATCAATTCTCCTTGAACATTCCCTTTTTTATTAAATTGATACGATTTTAAGCTATAATTTGGCTTTTTACCCTTTAAAATATCGAAAAGCAAATCATAACTTTCTTCAGTCACTCCAAAACTTGAAGTTTTGATGGTTTGTCCGTGAATGGAAGCAAAACCTTTTTTCAGCAAATAACTTTGAATAACTGTGTTGTCAGAATATCCGATATACCATTTCGGATTTTTGCTGAATTCTTTTAAGTTTAAACTTTCCAATAAATGTTGACAGCCATAACCACCTCTTGAAGCCCAGACTGCAGAGATTTCGTTGTCATTTAAGGCCCAGTTCATATCTTTTAACCTTTCTGTTTCGGTTCCAGCATAATTATAGCCATTTGAAAATTTGGTATAAAGATTTTCACCTAAAACGGGTTCATAACCTTTAGATTTAATCATTTCTATACCTTTTTCCAGTTGAGTAGGTTCTACTGAACCAGCAGGGGAAATAATGGCTATTTTATCGCCTTTCTTTAGTGGTTTCGGGAATATTTTTTCCATTTGTTTTTTTAAATTTTACTTCTTTTTTCTCGGCTTCTTCAAGTTGTTTATCGAATTGATTAAACATTTTAAAACTCTGTAAGAAGATAAAAAAACTGAAAATAATCAATACGACACCAACACCTTTTCTGATATTATTTGCTAACCTTTGAGTCAGCCTGTCGTGAAACTGCTTTGCCAAAAATATTTTAAGAAAATCAATCGCAAGATAAGTGGCAATTACAATTCCCAGATAGAAAATAACACTTTCTGTATCGGGATATTGATTTCTCACACCAATTACCGTTACCAACCAAAAAAGAATGACCCCAACATTCAGAAGGTTTAATAAAAACCCGTTTAGAAATGTTTTAAAGTAATTCTGACTGATCAGTTTTTCTTCACCGGGCATATGCATTTTGGTTTTTGTAATCAACATGATTATTCCGTATGTGAGAATAAGGATGGAAGTAATTCTGTAAAAACCTGGATGTTTATCAATAAGCTGTACAATATCTGCACTGGCATAATACGCCGCAATAATACAAAGCAAATCTGCCGTAATGACACCAAAATCGAGCGCTAAAGCATGTTTAGGTCCTCTTGTAAAGCTGGTTTCGATCAACAGGAAAAAAATGGGCCCGATAAAAACGAGACTCAGCATAAAGCCTAAACCAATGGCAGAAAATATGAGTTCAAACATTAAAAATTTGTTTCAAATCCAAATTTAAAGATTATATTTTTATTGAGGTTTAAAAAGGTTATTGTTTTAATTCTAATTTAAATAAAAAAAGACCACAAAATGTGATCTTTAATATTTAAAATTATAAAATTCTATTCAACAATCTTAAAATCAAGTTGTTTTGCAATCAAATTGGCTTTTACCACTTTAATCTGAACCTGATCTCCCAACTGATAACGATTTCCTGTACGGTTACCGTAAACTGCGTGAGTAGCTTTGTCATAGGTGTAAGAATCATCCATCAAATCGCGAAGTTTAATTAAACCTTCTGCGCCATTTTCCGGAATTTCAACCCAGAAACCAAATTCGGCAACTCCGGAAATAACACCAGTGAAAGTTTCTCCCAAATGTTTTTCCATGAATTTCACCTGCATAAATTTGATAGAATCTCTTTCTGCATCAGCGGCCAAACGCTCCATTGCGCTGCAGTGTTTTGCTTTTTCTTCCAATTCATTTCTGTCGGGAGATTTTCCTCCATCCAGATAATGCTGCAATAATCTATGGGCAAGCAAATCCGGATAACGACGGATAGGAGAGGTGAAATGCGAATAATAATCGAATCCTAAACCGTAGTGACCAATCGGTTCTGTAGAATAGACCGCTTTACTCATACTTCGCATCGCCAGAGTTTCAATCATATTTTCTTCGCCTTTTCCTTTTACATCTTTCAATAAAGTATTTAAAGATTCCGCAACTTTTTTGGTATTTGCCAGGTCCATTTTATATCCGAAAGTAGAGACAAAATCTCTCAAAGCTTCCAGTTTTGCAGGATCCGGATCGTCGTGAATTCTGTAAATAAAAGTATTTCCGTTTGGACTTCCTTTTTTTAATGATACAAATTCAGAAACTTTTTTATTTGCCAACAACATAAATTCTTCAATCAAATGATTTGAATCTTTGCTGATTTTAAAATAAACACCAATCGGCTGATTGTTTTCATCTAAATTGAATCGAACTTCGCTTCTGTCAAACGTAATTGCACCGTTTTTGATGCGTTCACCACGCATAATTTTGGCCAATCTGTCCAAAACATTGATTTCTTCCTGCAAATCTCCTTCTTTGGTCTCAATTCTTTCCTGAGCTTCTTCATATGTGAATCTTCTGTCGGAATGAATAACTGTTCTTCCAAACCACTGTTTCTGAATTTCTGCTTTATCATTCAATTCAAAAACTGCGGAGAATGTATATTTATCTTCATTTGGACGAAGCGAACAAACATCATTACTCAAAACTTCCGGAAGCATCGGTACAACTCGGTCGACTAAATAAACTGAAGTCGCTCTTTCATAGGCTTCATCATCGAGAATAGTTCCCGGAACCACATAATGAGAAACGTCTGCAATGTGAACCCCGACTTCCCAGTTTCCGTTTTCCAGCTTTCTCATTGATAGAGCATCATCAAAATCTTTTGCATCCTTAGGGTCAATCGTAAAGGTTAAAACATCACGCATATCCCAACGCTTTGCAGCTTCTTCATCGGTAATTCTGCGGTCAATTTTGTCGGCATCTCTTTCTACTTCTTCCGGGAATTCGTACGGTAAACCGTATTCTGCGAGAATAGAGTGAATCTCGGTTTCATGCTCTCCCGGATTTCCTAAAACCTGTAAAATTTCTCCTTCAGGATTTTTATCTCCCGGTTTCCATTCGGTCATTTTTACAACAACTTTATTTCCGTTTTCTGCTCCGTTTATTTTTCCTTTTGGAATAAAAATATCGGTATTGATGGTCTTTTTATCACAAACCACAAATCCGAATTCCTTATGCTGAACCAATTGGAAAGTTCCCACAAATTCTGAACGTTTTCTTTCTAAAACTTCTAAAACAGAACCTTCCAGCTTTTTACCTTTAAAATTATAGGTAACAATTAAAACTTTATCGCCCTGCAAAGCATCTTTCACATTTTTTGAATGAATGAAAATATCATCTTTCAGATTTTCTACCGTTACGTAGGCATTTCCACTCTGGTTGAAATCGATGGTTCCTGTTAAAGTTCCTGCAATATTAAGATTGATGCTGAATTTACCTTTCTCGGTTTCTTTAATTCTTTGGTTTGCTAATAATTTATGCAAAGCCTGAATCACCATTTCTCTCTGTCGGGGATTTTTGTAATCAATTCCGTCTGAGATTTGCTTGTAATTGTATAATTTTGTTTGGTTCTGATTCATAAACCTCATAATCAGCTTACCGATTTCCATAAGTTTATGGTCGTTTTTCTGACTTATATATTTTTTCTTTTTTGGCATTTTTTTCTTTTAAATTTTTAATATAATTATCAAATTTTTCTGATAATTCTTTTGTGTTTGGTAATAATTTTGATAATCTTTTGGTAATTTTTCCGACGTTGAATAGGTTGTAATTCCTATCGGCAAATTACTGGATTTTAATAAATATTCTACAACAGTTCTGTCTTTACTTTTACAGATAATAATTCCGATTGCTTCATTCTCGTGAGGTAATTTTATTTTATCATTAAGCAGATTCAAATAGAATTCCATTTTGCCTTTATACTCAGGTAAAAATTCACCGATCTTTAATTCTAACATTGTAACCGTCTATGAAAAAGAAGCAAATCAATAAAATACTCTTTATCTGAAATTTCAAATTTAAATTGATTCTGATTTTCTGAAATAGACATTCCAATTTCCCAATACAGATTGATCAAAGCAACGTTTACCGCCTTCATTGCTTCGTACTGGGCATTTCTTACTTTATTTTTAATTTCAGAAATAAATTGTATTTGAGAATTTTCAAGCATTATGAGTTTCTATTCTAAGCATTATTGTTTACAACGCAAAACTTAGTTTTTGTATAAATTTATAATAAATATGGAGAAGGAGAGAAAAAATTTTATGATGAACTCTGATAAAGCATCTTAAATTTTCAAAAGGAATCAACAGTATGGTAAATTCTGTTGGACAATGCAAATATATGAAATAAAAAATAAACAAGGCTCGTAATTTGATTTACAAGCCTTTACAAATTTAGCAAAATGCAATTTTATCAACTCTGTTTTGGTGTCTTCCACCTTCAAAATTAGTAGAAAGAAATTTATTTGCAATTTCTATAGCGACCTCTTTTGCAATGAATCTTGCGGGTATTGAAATCATATTGGCATCATTATGCTGTCTTGCCAATACAGCAATTTCCGGCATCCAACACAATGCACATCTTATTTTCTGATGTTTGTTGGCTGTGATCTGAACGCCGTTTCCGCTTCCGCAGATCAGAATTCCCAATTCGTTTTCTCCGTTTTCAACTGAAGTTGCAGCGGGATGTACAAAATCCGGATAATCAACCGAATCTGTAGAGAAAGTTCCGAAATCCTGAACCTCGAAGTTTTCTTCAAGATATTTTTTCAAGATTTCTTTGTATTCAAAACCGGCGTGATCACATGCAATAGCAATTTTTCTTTTCATTTTTACTTTATTTACTATTACAAAGTTACGGTAAATCTTATTTTAATTTTCTTTATTGCTTAAGGTTTATTAAAACTGATTTTTTCAAACTTTTTTTAAATAATCCGGATTTCTGAAGAATTTTCAATTATTCAATTCAAATAATATTTTTTTCAAAAATAACTTAAAAAAGGTTATTTAAAGCATAAAGCATTGATTTTCATTAAACTATAATTGATAAGGTATTATTCTAATAATTGTTAATTAAATTCTAACAAAATGTTAAAAGCATTGTGAATAAGTGTGGAAAACTTTGTTGAAAATAATGTTTTTTATCATCCGAAAATTTATTAATGAAAATTGCTTCCAAATATTCGGACAAAAATTTTCAAAAACTTTTATCGGAGAATTCTTTAGTTTCTCCATAAATCGGTTATTCATATTCGACATCGTGGAAAAGTTATCAATATTTGTTAGTAACTCATCGAAAAATCAGATTTACAGCGTTTTATTTTGTGAATTAAATATGAATTGCAAATAAATTATATGTTATGAAGTTTTAACATTAAAGTTATCCCCGAAACTCACAATACTCAACAACAGTATTCACTCTTTATTTTTAAAAAAAAGAAAATAGTGTTGATTAGTGAGTGGTGGGTTTGTCAGGAAAATTCTGAAAACTTTTGGAGGTTTCGATTTTTTGCGAAACTTTAAAATCTTACATTTGTGAAACAAAAATCAAAAAGAATTTATGAAATTGAAGTGTTCAACGGTTTACTAAACTGTTTTGCAGAAAGCAATTTCATAATCGTGTAGAAATAACATAAAAGTGCATATGAAAACAATCAATAATTTCAATTTTAACGGAAAGAAAGCTCTTGTAAGAGTGGATTTTAATGTTCCGCAGGATGACCAGCTGAAAGTTACAGACAATACAAGAATAGTTGCGGTAAAACCTACTGTTGACAAAATTCTTAAAGACGGAGGTTATGTAATTCTAATGGCTCACTTGGGAAGACCAAATGGAGAAGCTAAAGATGAATTTTCGCTTAAACATATTGTAGAAGAAGTTTCTAATGTATTAGGTAAGGAAGTAAAGTTTGTTGAAGAATGTGTAGGAGAGAAGGCAGAACAGGCTGCTTCTGAACTTAAAGTAGGAGAAATCCTTTTGTTGGAGAATCTACGTTTTCATAATGAAGAAGAAAAAGGCGATGAAGCTTTTGCAGAAAAACTTTCTAAATTGGCAGATGCTTACGTGAACGACGCTTTTGGTACCGCTCACAGAGCACACGCTTCTACAGCAGTAATTGCTAAATATTTTCCTTCAACTAAATATTTCGGTTTACTGATGGCTAATGAACTTAAAGCTATTGATAAAGTATTAAAATCAGGAGAAAGACCTGTAACTGCAATACTTGGAGGATCTAAAGTTTCAACTAAAATTACCATTATAGAAAATATTTTACCTGCTATCGACAATTTAATTATTGGTGGCGGAATGGCTTTTACATTTATTAAAGCTCTTGGAGGTAAAATCGGAACTTCATTAGTAGAAGAAGATAAATTACCTTTAGCTTTAGAAATCCTGGGTAAAGCAAAACAGCATAATGTAAAAGTATATCTTCCTTCTGATACGATCATTGCAGAGAGTTTCAGTAATGACGCAGATAGAAAAGAAGTTGATATTTATTCAATTCCTGAAGGTTGGATGGGTCTTGATGCAGGTTCGAAATCCAGAGATCAGTTCAATGATGTATTACTAGATTCAAGAACAATTTTGTGGAACGGTCCTATAGGAGTTTTCGAAATGTCAAACTTTGCTGCAGGTACCATTGCTTTAGGTGACAGTATTGCGGAAGCTACAAAACAAGGTGCATTTTCTTTAGTAGGAGGTGGAGATAGTGTTGCTTTTGTAAAACAATTTGGTTATGGCGACAAAGTAAGCTATGTTTCTACCGGAGGTGGTGCGATGCTTGAAAGTCTTGAAGGTTTAGAACTTCCAGGGGTTGCCGCAATTAATAATTAAACATTTTATTTTTTGAAAATTAAAGTCTGCTGAAAAACTCAGCGGACTTTTTTATGGACACATTTCTCAAAATTTAATTTTTAAAATTTAATCGAAAAAATGACCCTTAGAAATATATTTAAAATCGAGAAATAGAAATTTTTCAATACTTGATATATAATTTAAATTTTAAGATAAGAATATAGTATTTCTAAATGAATTTACTTTTTCAGTTTGAAATTTTTACTTTTTTCAACTTTTCAACTTTTCAATTTTTAGCTTGTATTTATTATCAAAAATTGTTTGTTAATTTTTAGCTTACTTTTATAAGGATTCAATTTGACATGCCTTAAATTTTATTTTTTTAGAATTTGCATTTTTTTAATAATATTTTTTTCCTTTTGCTAAATTTTCTATGAATAGTAATTCTTGTGCTAAAGATTATTTCATCATTCGTTGTAAAATTTCATGTGAAAATTAGAAAGTAGGGTAGAGTAAAAAAAGAAAAACTCAAGAAAAATTCCTGAGTTTATAGTTTTTCTTCTAATAATACTGAAAATTGACCTTTAGAAACGGTTCAAAAATCGATTTTCTACTTTTTCTCGATAATATAGATCAAACTTGAAAATTCGTTCGAAAAAAGTGCTTTTACGTTAGAAATCGTTCCGTAGATGGTAGCTTTTAGCAAAAAAAGAGGAGATTTTTTATATTTTTCGCTCAACATAGAGATGTAGTATGAATCTAAAACCAGAGGTTTAATTTTTCTCATTTTCCAATTTGGTTTCTTCGAGATCAGATTTTCCATTCCTTTTTTTGAAAAATGATAGACGTGTCTTGGTACATCATAAGCTGCCCAATATTCTTGATAATGTTTTGCGTCGTAAGAAGTGGGGTTCGGAACAGCGATAATGAGTAATCCTTTTTCTTTTAATTTTTTGTTAAAGATTTCAAGCATTTCATCTTGATTTTCCACGTGCTCGAAGACATGCCAGAGTGTAATGGCATCTAAACTTTGATCGTCAATAGTGTTGATATTATCTAAAACTGTAGCTTTTGAAATCTTATTTTTTGCTGCATTTCTGGCATTAGAATTTGGCTCAAACCCGAAAGTTTCGAAATCGTTTTCTATGTATTTTACAAATTCTCCTGCACCACATCCGTAATCTAAAACTCTTGAACCTTTTTTAATTCTGTCTAAAAGAATTGTTTTTTTATACTGTAAATTGAAAGATTGTAAGAATTTATAAAGTTTTTCTTTCAAACTTCCTGAGTCCTGATGATGAGAAATGTAATCTTCACTTTCATAATATTTTGAAATATTGGATGGAATAGGGGTAGTTTTGAAAACACCTTCTGTTTCCGTTTCTTTAATCTCAAAAATTTCCTGTGAAAGAAAATGATCTTTAATTTTCATTATTTATATCTTAATTTAAAATGAAATTTGAAGCTGTTTTCAGCCTCAAATTTCAATTAACTTTATTCAAATTGTTTCTATGTTTCACGTGAAACATCTCTTAATTATCGTCCTAAATAGACCAATAAAACGTTGATATCGGCAGGAGAAACACCACTTATTCTACCAGCTTGAGCTACTGTTTTTGGTCTTACATTATTCATTTTTTGTTTTGCTTCCGCAGATAAACTTGATATTTTTAAATAATCAAAATCTTCCGGAATCTTTACATTTTCTAGACGATTTAGTTTTGCTACATTTTCTTTTTCCTTTTCGATATAGCCTTTGTATTTAATATTTACCTCTGCCTGTTCTCTTACTTCGTCATCAAATTGAGAAGTAAATTCTTTTATAACATCGATATTATCTAATTTTTCTAAGGTAATATTTGGTCTTGTTAGGAACTGAGATGCTCTGTAGGCCTGATCTACCGGATTACTTTCTATGCTTTCTAAAATAGGATTAATAACTCCAGGTTTTAAAGAAGTTTCTCGTAAAAAGGTCTCAAGTTCCTGGCTTTTAGCTACCTTCTCCTGAACTCTTTTTAATCTTTCTTCTTTTGCTAAACCAAGTTCAAAAGCTTTTTCCGTTAACCTTATATCTGCATTATCCTGTCTTAAAAGAAGCCTATATTCTGCTCTGGAAGTAAACATTCTGTACGGTTCTTCAGTTCCTTTTGTAATTAAATCATCTACTAAAACGCCGATATATGCTTCGTCTCTGTTGAGAATAAATTCTTCCTTTTCTTTTACTTTATTGTGAGCATTGATTCCTGCAATTAAACCTTGTCCTGCTGCTTCTTCATATCCAGTTGTACCATTAATTTGACCTGCGAAATATAAATTATCTACTAATTTTGTTTCTAAGGTATGCTTTAATTGGGTAGGAGGGAAGTAATCGTATTCAATGGCATATCCAGGACGAAACACTTTTACATTTTCGAATCCAGGGATATGTTTCATTGCTTTAATCTGAACATCTTCAGGAAGTGAAGAACTGAACCCATTGACATAGATTTCTACTGTTTTCCAACCTTCAGGTTCTACGAAAAGCTGATGTCTGTTTCTTTCAGCAAAACGATTGATTTTATCCTCAATACTTGGACAATATCTTGGACCTAAACTTTGGATTGTACCATTAAACATAGGGCTTCTGTCGAATCCCTCACGTAAAATATCATGAACTGTTTCGTTAGTGTAAACGATGTGACAGCTTAATTGTTTGGTTAATTTAGGTGTGTCTAAATAGCTGAATTTTTGAGGGTTTTCATCTCCTTTTTGTTCTTCCATTTTGGAATAGTCAAGGCTTCTTCCATCTACTCTCGGTGGAGTACCGGTCTTCATTCTTCCTGCTTCAAAACCCAAAGAAACCAATTGTTCGGTGATGCCAAAAGCTCTCGGTTCACCCATTCTTCCACCGCCTAATTGCTTGTCGCCAACGTGTATAAGACCATTCAGAAATGTTCCGTTTGTAAGAACTACAGATTTTGATCTGATCTCGATTCCTAATGAAGTTACAACTCCTGCAGCTTTACCGTTTTCGATAATAAGCTGTTTTACCATATCCTGAAAGAAATCCAGGTTCGGGGTGTTTTCTAATGCTAAACGCCATTCTTCTGCAAAAAGCATTCTGTCATTTTGAGTTCTTGGAGACCACATTGCAGGACCTTTGGAAAGATTAAGCATCTTGAATTGTATAGCAGATTTATCTGCTATTATTCCTGAATATCCTCCCATTGCATCGATTTCTCGTACAATTTGTCCTTTTGCAATTCCTCCCATTGCAGGGTTGCAGCTCATCTGTCCAATAGTCTGCATGTTCATTGTAACAAGCAGCGTTTTTGAACCCAAATTGGCTGCTGCAGCTGCTGCTTCACATCCTGCGTGACCGGCACCAACTACAATTACGTCATATATTTCTGAAATCATTTCTTTATTGCTTATTTTAAGCCTTAAATTTTAATCTTTTTTATAAATGTTTCACGTGAAACATTATTGTAAATTATAGGCTATAATCGCCTATATGCTGTGTTTTTAGCCCCGATCGCAGCAATTGTTTGAGCTTATTTTCTTTTTGAAAAAAAGAAAATAGCGAGTGCGGAGAGCGGGATTAAGCTTCTAAAAAAATAAAACTTAATTGTATTTTGCTAAATAAAAATCTTCTTTGCTTCGCATCAACTTTTCTTCTTCCTCGGTTTTATCTTTATATCCGCTAAGATGAAGAATACCGTGAGCCAAAACTCTTCTCAGTTCTTCTTCGAAATTTTTGGAAAGGGTAGAAGCGTTGTCTGAAATGCGCTGCAAAGATACGAAAATCTCGCCGCTTATTGTTTTGCCTTTAACATAGTCGAATGTAATGATATCGGTATAGTAATCGTGCTGTAAATAATCCTGATTTACTTTTAATAAATATTCGTCGTCACAGAAGATATAATTGATTTCGCCGACTTTTTTTCCTTCTGAAAGAATAATTTCTTCCAGCCATGTTTTGTAGTCTGTATTTACAGATTCGGGTAAGTTTTCGTAAAAGAATTGTATCATTGTATTAAAACCAGTGTCCTAAAATAACACTGAATATGCTTTTTTGATTGTTTTTTAGTGAATGGCTGAAATTGAATTTGATCTGTCCAAACGGAGATCTGTAGCCTATAGTTGCTCCCAATGAGCTATAATTAACCTTTACCGCATCTTCGAAAGTAATATCGTTTGAAAGGTTGGCAAAAGAAAAATTACCGCTCAGGAATAAGTTTTTATAAAATTTGAATTGCAGATCGTTTGAAATCAAGACCACATTATTGGTATTAAGCTGAGCGAAATAAAATCCTGCAAAATTGTGAAAGTTGATAATATTCTGCTCAAAAATTCCACCCAATCTGTACTGGTAGAACTGTGGCAGATTTTCTCCAATTGTAATTCCGCCATAAAGATTTAAATGATAGCTCAGCTTTCTGATAAGTGGTAAATTAATTCTTACATCAGTTTTTACTTGGATAAGACGTTTGTCGACTTCAGATTTGAGAAGATCGATCACTTTACCTTCAGCGTTTAGATAAAATCCTCTGGTTGGAAAATCGCGGTCATTTTGGGTATCGCTTTTTAAAAATACGTACGGATTCAGAAAGCGGTTGTATCTTTTATTTAAACCATTCATATCTGCTTCAAAATAATCATGACTGATTCCTGCTCCGATTGCAAATTTATCTTTCCATACAGATTGTATATAAGCTTCGTTTCGTAACCACTGCCACTTATCTATGCTTATATTATCATTTCCTCTCAAATCGAAACTCATTCCGGAAGAGTAAATACCAAAGCCAGGAATGTAGCCATTATCAATAAAATAGTTTAAATAATATCTCGGCTTATCTCCGACAACAACATCTAAGGATAAGTTTGAATTTTTAAATAACAATCTTTTTGCTGAATAATTTAACAGAAGACCAGTTTTGAAAATTTCATCATAATGCAAACCGACTTTCAGAAAATGTCTTGCTTCATCTTCGGTAACATATAATTTAAGGTAATTAAAATTATTTTCTGTAACAATGTCGTAATTGATGAATCGATAGTTGTTTGTAGCAATAAGTTTGTCTAAACCTTTGTTGATACTTCCGTATGTCTGCATGGATGGAAGACGCAGTCCCATTTTACCGAGAACATAGTTTTTACCGTAAATACGGCCTCCTTCTATCGAAATGCTATCAATCTTATAAACATTAGAATAAATTTGATTTATGGGCTGTCTAAGACGGTCAAATTCACGTTTAGGGAGTTGATCCAGAATTGCCGCATACTTCAGCCCTTCAACATAACCGCTATCCAGAATTTTTTTCTTGTCATCGTAGCTTGTTGCTGTCATTCCGGTTAGATTGGGCTTAATGTTGATATCCGTATATTTATATTGTCTTCTGGTATCTTTTTGAATTCCGAAATCAATTACCTGGTTTAATATTGCTATAATGTTATTTAAATCTTCTCTTTTTGAAAGAT
This sequence comes from Chryseobacterium formosense, assembly GCF_900116415.1. Lineage (GTDB taxonomy): Bacteria > Bacteroidota > Bacteroidia > Flavobacteriales > Weeksellaceae > Chryseobacterium > Chryseobacterium formosense. Next base: position 57,416 of record NZ_FPAP01000002.1, read on the forward strand.
CCTGATTCAGGTCGACCCCAATTACAATATCAATTCCTTTTTCTTTTAATGGCTTTGAAGGATAATTTACCGTCATTGCTCCATCAATATAAATACTGTCGCCAATCTTCACAGGATCCATTAAAGAAGGAAATGCCGAACTTGCCATGATAGACTGTACCAAATCTCCTTTTTCAAAAATTTCCATATTTCCGCTTTCGAGATTTGTGGCGATGCACATGAAAGGAATTGGCAGTTTTGAAAAATCATTAACGCTTGAAACGTTTTTAAATAATTCTTTTAAAAGATAGACATTCTTTTGTCCGGAGCTGATGGAAGAGGGAAGGGTTATTTTTCCGTTTTTCAGAGGAATTGAAAAAAGATATTTATCGACTGATTTATTGAAAAAAGTACTTTCTTTTCTTGATTTTGGATCACGTATCAATGAATAGAAATCAGTATCCATTACAATTTTTTCGATTTCTTTCCCGGAATAACCAGACGCATACAAACCTCCGACAATAGCACCCATACTTGTTCCTGAAATATAATCGACTTTAACCCCTAAAGAATCTAATACTTTGAGAACGCCGACGTGAGAAAAACCTTTTGCTCCGCCACCTGCCAGTGAAAGCCCGATTCTTGGATTTTTCGGAATCACAAGATTCTTTTTTACCTGTGACTGTATCAGAAGTAATTGGAATGCAAATAATAGGATCAGGAGCTTTCTCATAGGCTAATCTTTTACATAAATCCGTTTCACACGTGGCGAAATGGAGGTTAGAACTTCATAGGTTATCGTTTTGCAGTATTCTGCGAATTCTTTTAAGCTTGGTTTAGCATTAAAAACAGTTACCGTATCGCCTTCTTTTACATTGGGAACATCGTCTACTTTAATCATCATCATGTCCATACAAATGCTACCGACAATCGGAGCGAGAGTTTTATTAATTCCCACATTTCCTATCTGGTTTCCAATTAATCTCGGAATTCCGTCGGCATATCCTACAGGAATGGTGGCGATTTTTGTTTTATGATCTGCTTTAAATCTACGGCTATACCCTACAGATTCTCCATTGTCTACAACAGAAATTTGTGAAATTACGGTTTTAAAGCTTACAACAGAATGCAGTTGCTTTTGTATTTCACTATTTGGTGATTCTCCTAACATTCCGATCCCGATTCTTACCATATCATATTGATGATCGGTATAGCTGGTAATTCCTGATGAATTTAAAATATGACGGATAGGAGTGTATCCCAATTTTTCTATTAAATAGGTTGAATTTTTTTCAAAAGTTTTTAGCTGATTTAAAGTAAATTCTTTTTCTTCCGGTATATCTGAAGACGAAAGATGGCTGAAAATACTTTGAACTTTTAAATTTTTATGATCTAAAGTCTGGCTTAATTGATCCAATTCATATTCCTTAAAACCAAGACGATGCATTCCTGTCTCCAATTTGATATGAATAGGATAATTTTTATCATAACCCGATTTCTGAACTGCCTGATAAAATAATTCCAAAACACGGAAACTGTAAATTTCAGGTTCTAAATTATATTCAATCACCGTTTCATAACTGTGTTGCTCCGGATTCATGACAACAATAGGAACGGTAATTCCTTTTTTTCGAAGTTCAACTCCTTCATCCACAAAAGCTACTCCCAAATAATCGATGTGATGATGCTGTAAAAATTCTGAAATCTCATAACTTCCTAAGCCATATGAGTTTGCTTTTACCATGGCCATCATTTTTGTGGTTGGCTTCAGTAAAGATTTATGATAATTGATGTTATGAAGGATTGCATTGAGGTTAATTTCTAAAACAGTGTCGTGCTTTCTGAGTTCAAGAATGTCTTTAAGCTTTTCAATCTCAAATTTTCTTGCCCCTTTTAGTAATATGATCTGATTTTCAAGTTCAGTAAGATGTTTACTGTCAACTAATTCCTGAGTATTAATAAAAGTAAAAGTTTTAGCTTTAAATAATTCACTAAATTTTGATATTTCATCGCCGATCAGGAAAACAGAATCAAATTTTTGTTCATTTACCAAATCCGAAACTTCCTCATACAGTTCTTTAGAATTTGAATTGACTCCAACAATATCTGTTAACACCAAAGATTTCTTCGGTTTATTGTATTCATTTAAAAATTGAAGAGCAGTTTTCAGAGAATCGAGGTCAAGATTGAAAGAATCATTAATCACAATATTACTCTTAATTCCTTCAATCGCTTCAAGCCTCATTTCAACGGCCTTCAGAGCGTTGATTTTCTCGACGATCTTTTTATTTTCGACTCCTAACTCCTTTAAAACTGTTAAAAGCGCCAAAGCATTAGTTAACGTCGCTTCGTCTCTTTGATGAGCGGGAAAAGATATTTCTTCATCAAAATATTGTACAACAACGTCTTCGTTTTTCGAGATATTGTTTTTAAAGTAAACGTGGTTGTAATCTTTGAAACCGTAAGAGATTAATTTTTTATCAGAATATAATTCTCTTACTTTTTTATCAACCGATAAATTGTCACCGTTGTAAATGATAACTTCGGAATCTTTGAAGAGTTTAATTTTTTCATCAATCAACTCGTCTTCCGATTTAAAATTCGCCAAGTGAGCAGTTCCGATATGCGTAAGCAAACCAATTTGCGGATGGAAAATAGTTTCCAGTTTTTCCATTTCGTTTGGTTTGGAAATCCCGACTTCAAAAATTCCAAGTTCGTGAGAATCATTTATCTGAAGCAGAGAAAGCGGAAGACCGATTTGAGAATTAAAACTTTTCGGACTTTTTACCGTAGGAAATTCGTTCCAAAGGCATTGATACAACCATTCTTTTAAAATAGTTTTTCCATTACTTCCCGTAATTCCGATCGATTTTAAATGAGAATTTTCGAAATGAAACTTGGATAATTTTTGAAGAAACTCCACCGAATTTTCAACAATAATCCAAGTTATATTTTCAAATTGCGGGAATTGATGTTCAGAAATAATAACATTGATTCCTCTGTCAATAGCAGATTCAATAAATTTTTCCCCTGAATTTTTATGAGTATTGATGGCAATAAACGCAGTATTTTTAGTAGAATAAATAATTCTGCTGTCAAAAGCAATGTTTTTGATCATTAAACTTCTGTCTCCAATAACTTTTGAATTGGTGATTTCTGCGATTTGATTTATAGTGTAGTTCATAAACTACTTTTCTGTAATTAAGTTATAATTAGAATCGGGATTTCTGAAATTGTTGATCATGTTCAAAAGATTTATTTGATTTCCTGAAATTTCGTAAATGATAGAGTTGTGCTTTGTTACCAATAGTTTATGAAATTCCGTGTCTTCATATTTTTGGTGAATAAGATTTCCATTTTCAAGTAAAGATATTTTTCTTTCTAAAATTTCATAAAAATCCTCCAAAACATCAAAGCCCCAATTTTCAATGAGAAAATCTTCCAGAATTTCCAAATCTGATTTGGCTCTATTTGTCCAAAAAATGTACATTTTTCTTTTTTGCAATTCTTTCTTTTGCTTCATTCATTACAATCGAATGCTCCGTAATTCTTCCGTTTTTTACGTCTTCAATTCCTTCTCGAATAGCATTCAAAATATCATCTTTAGAATTTTTTTCCGGCTCAATAATTTCTGCAATCTTCAACAACTCTTCCGGAAGAAATTTTTTCTCTTTCATTTTTCTAAAAAATGTAGGCTCAGAAATCCCGCTTTTTTCAATGATATATTTCAACTTGAAGGGCGAATTTTTCAAAATCTCATCAATAGAATTGCTGATTTTTATATAATTTTTGATTTCTAATATCATTTTTTGAGAGTTTTTACTATTAAATTTTAAACAAAATTAAAAATAAATATGATATTAATCCTCTTTTTTATTCAAAACTTCATCCACAAAAACTCTTCGGCTTACAGCATCGTAAGATTCTGTTTCTCCGAGTTCTACAAGATCTTTTCCTGCGGAAGTTCTCATTGAATAATTAGCAAGATTTCCTGTTCTTCTGCAAATCGCATGAACTTTGGTAACATATTCTGCAGTCGCCATCAAATTAGGCATCGGTCCGAAAGGTCTTCCCAAAAAATCCATATCGAGGCCGGCAATTACCACTCTGATTCCGCTGTTTGCCAATTGATTGGCTACATCTACAATGCCTTCATCAAAAAATTGAGCTTCATCAATTCCCACAACATCGCAATTGGAAGCCAACAGCAGTATTTCATTAGGATTTTCCACCGGGGTGCTGCGAATTTTATTCTGATTATGAGAAATTACGTCCTCATCAGAATATCGCACATCTATTTTTGGTTTAAAAATTTCCACATTCTGCCCCGCCATTTCTGCTCTTCTCAGCCTTCGGATCAACTCTTCGGTTTTTCCGGAAAACATTGAGCCACAAATAACTTCCATCCAACCGCTTTGTTTGGAATGATTAATTGTATTTTCTAAAAACATTTGTTAAATTAGCCGTAATATTTTAACCTCAAAAGTAAGCAAATTTTAACAAGAATCTACGATGCAGAACATTCAAGATTTACAGGAAAAGATTTTTTTTGAATCCAGAAATCTATTAGATATTTTGGGCAAAATAAACAATGTTGACGAGCTGATTTCAAAGCATGATCTGATTAATGATCTCGCTGAAAAAACTTCTTTTTTAAAATTGCTTCACAAAAATCTGGAGCATTACAACGGCGAAAATATCGGTTTTTCTGATAATGCATTGCTGAATGATGAGCCTGTAACTGAGGAAGAAGCTATTTTTAACAATGAACTAAATGAAATTGGTGAAAATTATCCGGAAACAGATAATGAAATTTCTACAGAAGAACAGGAAGCCATTTTTGACCATCAACTGACTGAAATCATCGAAAGTGATTTTCATGAAAATATGGTAAACCTCGCAGAAGAAAACCAGCCTGAAGCGGATGTGAATTTTGTTTCGGACGAGATTTCTGATCATTTGCAACTTGAAGAAGAGGCCGTTTTCAATAATCAGTTAAATGAAATTGATGAGGACGAAGAACCGGAAAATACGGATCAGGTTCTGAGTTTTGTAGATGAAGAGCGCATTTTGGAAGATTCTCAGCCCGAAAATGATGATGATCTTGATGAAAATATTTTTGATCAGCCGGTTACTGAAGAGGAAGAGGTTTTCAATGATCAGTTAAATCAAATTGCTGAAAATGAGATTCTTTCTGAAGAAAAAGAAGTTATAGAAGATATTTTTGAGGTTGAACAAAATGAAGATGAAATTCTGATTGAAGAAACCGAAACCGAATATCAGTCTAATGAATTCAACCATAATCAGGAAGAAATAATCACTGAAAACTCTAATGTAGAAGCAATTTTAACCGAAATAAAAAAAGATTCAGAAGCTGAAATTGTTGGTGAGAAAACGGATTTAAAAGCTGAAGACTCAGAAAGAAGAAAGATTGTTGAAATAGAAAAACCGGAGGCTGAAATAGACCAGGAAAATCTTAAATCAGACGAAAGCTTTGAAAACATGGAAGCATATCGTCAGGAAAAAAAGATAAAATTAGCGAATATCAGAGGGTTAAAAAATATTCAGACTTTGTTTGATGATGATCCTTTGGAAAGAGAAACTCCGCATGAAAAAGTTGAAATTCCTGTGGTAAAAGAAGACACCGGAAGTTTGATTAAAACAAATATTCCTACAGATTTTATGGAGGCTGAAAAGCTAAGACCAGAATTCAGACTAGATCTAAACGACAGAATTGCATTTACAAAAGTTTTGTTTGGCGGGAGTCAATCGGATTTAAATAATGCCATGACGGAACTGAACAGCTGCAGAAATCTGGAAGAAGCAAAAGAATATCTAAGTGATCTTTATTACGCAAAAAGCTGGGATAAAGTGGATGAATACGCACAGAGACTGTGGATTTTGGTAGAAAATAAGTTCGCGTAAAAACTTAAATGAATAAAACGATAACAATTTTCGGAAAACAAATAAAACTTAGAAGGATTCTGTTTTATAGTATTTTTATTGTTATTTTTTCTATTTACAGTTTTGTTGAAAAGCCTTTTATTAAGTCAATTTATCTAAAAAGTGACATTGAATATTTTGCAAATAATCATTTTTGGAAAATTTATCTTGTAATTATTATTTTCTTTTTACTATTCGGATTTTTCAAAATTGAAAAAAGTAAAGAAGCAATAGGAGGATTTGTTCTTGCAACCATATTTTTTTTAATAGTTGGTTATGTTTGGCTCAATCATTTTATTACAACGCAAACTTTATTTTTAAATCAGATAAAATCTGTTGAAAAGAAAAAGGTTGTTTATCAGGTTTTTAATCACGATAAAATAATTTCACTTAGCAATAAGACTAACGAAGAATTTATTTTCGATGATAGTTTTACAGAGAAAATAGATAGAAAAAGAAAAATGAACCAACAAAAATCTTTATCACAATTAAAACATGGGGATACCATAAATGTGTTTTATGATAAAGGCTTGTTTGGATTCAAATATTTGAATTAATGAGCGGTATACTGTATTTTGTTCCGACACCCGTCGGAAATCTTGAAGATATGACTTTCAGAGCGATTAATACGCTGAAAGAAGTAGATTATATTTTGTGTGAAGACACGAGAACTTCGGGAATTCTTCTGAAACATTTTGAGATTTCGAAACCTCTAAAATCTTATCATCTTTACAACGAACATCAGGCGACAGAAAAAGTGATTGCTGACCTGAAAAATGGTCAGAATATCGCCATTATAACCGATGCAGGAACGCCAGGAATTTCAGATCCCGGTTATTTGCTGGCAAAAGCAGGAGCAGATCATGATCTTGAAATGATTTGTCTTCCCGGTGCAACAGCTTTGATTCCGGCTTTGGTGGTTTCCGGATTACCCAATAACGAATTTCTTTTTGCAGGTTTTCTTCCGCAGAAAAAAGGCAGACAAACGAAGCTTAAACAATTGGCTGAAGAGAAAAAAACAATTGTTTTGTATGAAAGTCCACACAAGATCAATACAACTTTAGAGCAAATCAAAGAATTTTTCGGCGAAGAAACAAAAGCAAGCTTAAGCCGGGAGATTTCCAAAAAATTTGAAGAAACCAAGAGAGGAACAATCAATGAATTAATAGAATTTTCTAAAAGTAAAACTTTAAAAGGTGAGATTGTTTTAATTGTCAATAATTCTGTAAAATAATTTCATTGAAAAAACTTATTTTTATACTTCTGTCCGGCTTTTTTTCTGCACAAACTAATCAATACAAAGAAATTCTTTTATCTAAACAGCTTGGAAAAGAAGTACATTCATATTCTAAAGGGTATGGTATTGTATCTGACGCTAAAATTTCATCATCTTCCATCATAGATTCTTTGGGAAATATTTCATTTAATTATCCTTTTAAAAGTGAAATTCTCCGACTCTCGAAAGACAGATTCATTCTGCAAGTAAAAGATGGAGATGCCATCGGAAAAACGGCTTTGATTGATGCTAAGGGAAATCAGTTGATCCCATTAGATAAATTTAAATATAAAACCTGGGAAAATAAAGACCGTTTAATTGTATCACGAGATGGAAAAGACGGTGTTTACGACTACAACGGAAAAGAAATTATCCCTTTTCAGGATAAAATAGAATTTGCGAACGAAAGCAGATTTTTCATTAAAAGAGATAAACTTTGGTTTATTTATAATTTTGACGGACAACAGGTTTCTGAAAGAGAGTTCAAAGAAAACCTGAGATTTTACAAAGGAAAAGTATATTTAAATACAGGAACCAAAACCGGAGAAGTGGTTGATATTGATGGTAAAACAGTCAGTCAGTTTTCAGATCATTACATTGAAGATATTAATGGTTTTCCTTTTTTAATAACGAAAGATATTGCCAGGAATAAGTATGGGATTGTAGATGAAAATGAGCAGGTTTTAGCAGAAAACATTTACGAACAGGCTTATGTAGGGAGAAATTATATTTACCTTATTAAAGATAATAAAGTAAGTGTCTTTGATAAAACACAAAAAAAAGTTTTCCCTACCGAATATCATTATGTGAATCATTTATTTAATGGTAATTTTAAGACGCTTAAAGATTATAAAAATCCTAAAATTGCTGTTATTAAAGTGAGTGGTGAGGTGATTTTGCCAAAAGAATACGACGTTGTAGAAAGTTTTAAAATAAAAGGTGAAGATTATGTTTTTGTAAGCAAAGACAATGAAGAGAAGCTTTTAGATAAAAACTTTGAAAGTGTTTTGAAAGATGGCTTTCAGATTGAGAAAATCTTTTTTAATAATGTCATTGTTAAAAAAGAAGAAACGTATTATAAATTTTCGCCGAAAGATAAATCTTATACGCCGATTAAAGATATTGTTTCCATAAAGCCATTTCAGTTTTACCCTGCCATTATCTGTAAAAATAAAGAAAATCTTTACGGAATGCTTGATGAGGAGGGAAAAGAAATTGTTCCTTTTATCTACGATGATATCGTAAGTTTTCTTTCCGGAGATGAAGTTGTAGTACAAAAAGGAGATAAGTTTGGAGTTACCAATCTCAAAAATGAGCCCCTTAAAGAGGTGGTTTATGATAAATATTCTGCAGATAACAAAAAACTTACCCTTACAAAAGACAAAGAGTCGGAAGTTATTGACTTTAGTTCTTCCGAAGACAAAGTAATGTTTTAGAAAACCTTTAGTTTGTGAATTTAAAATTCGCAAAGACAAATTATCTATATTTGCAAACCGAATAATTTATTTATTACACTCAATTTTTAAAATAAATAATCATTATATGAAACTATTAGAAGGAAAAGTAGCGCTAATTACCGGAGCTACAAGAGGAATCGGAAAAGGTATTGCCGAAATTTTTGCCCAGCAAGGTGCAAAAGTGGCTTTTACTTACGCCGGATCTGTAGATAAAGCGAAAGAATTGGAAACTGCTTTAAGTTCTGTAACTCAAATTAAAGGTTATCAGTCTGATGCTTCAGATTACGATGCAGCGCAAAAATTGGTAGATGATGTAATGGCTGAATTTGGTAAAATTGATATTCTGGTAAACAATGCAGGTATTACGAAGGATAATCTTCTGATGAGAATGTCTAAAGAAGATTGGGATACCATTATCAAAGTAAATTTAGATTCTGTATTCAACCTTACAAAGGCGGTAATTAAGCCAATGATGAAGGCAAAATCAGGTTCTATCATCAATATGACTTCTGTAGTGGGAGTAAAAGGAAATGCAGGACAGGCAAATTATGCAGCTTCAAAAGCTGGTGTAATTGGTTTTACCAAATCTATTGCTTTGGAGCTGGGTTCAAGAAACATCCGTTGCAACGCAATTGCTCCGGGGTTTATTGAGACTGAAATGACAGCTGCTTTAGACGAAAAAACAGTTCAGGGATGGAGAGAAGGTATTCCTTTAAAAAGAGGAGGACAACCTGAAGACGTGGCAAATGCATGTGTATTCTTAGGGAGTGAAATGTCATCTTATATTTCCGGTCAGGTTTTAAATGTTGACGGTGGAATGTTGACTTAATAAGATTTAAGCTAAATATTCGATCCCTCTCATAAAGCTTATGAGAGGGATTTTTTATTCTGCATCGATGTAATTTCTCAACCAGATCTGAAGATCTTTTTCTGGGGAAAGATTGATTTTTTTTCTGAAGTTATAACGGTTATTCTCAATAGTTTTTACCGCTTTGAAGGTATAATCTGCAATCTCTTTTGTCGTAAAACCTAAATAGATGTATGCTGCAAAAGTAAGTTCGCTGGGTTTAAAAGCTTCATTTAGTTTGAGCATTTTAGCCTGAAATTTCGGATAAACTTCCTGAAATCTGGTGTAAAACGAAGGATTATTGTCTTTTGCGAGTTGTATTATTTCATCAAAAGCTTCATTAAGCTGCTGTTTCAGTTTGTTAGATTCCTGTTCCTGCAGTTCTTTTTCTTTGATAAGTTTTTCGGTTATTTCAATTGTTTTTTGAGTTTTATGCTTTGATTTTTTTAAAAGATAAATGATGAAACCTGTGATGATGATAAGTAAAGAAATGATAATGAATGTTGTTCTCCAGGTATTTTTTACTTCCTCATCATGCTTTATTTTTTCTTCTCTCATAACCTGATTAAGAGCGAAATCACGTTCTTTCTTCATTCTTTCATCGAGCTCATTATGTATTTTAAGATAGAGATCCTGGTAATATTTTGCTTCACCGGAAATTCCCTGTGAGATTTTAAGCTCGGCAATTTTCCTGTACAGTTCGCTCAGAATATCTGGGAAATTATTGTGATCGAAGTTTTTTAAAGCCTGATCGTAAAATTTTTGAGCTTCGGAATAGTTTTTCTGTGAAGCATAAAGATTTCCCAAACCCATCAATGATTCAATTTTACAAGGATGTTCATTCTCCTTAAAATATTCCAATGATTTGTTGTAATAATTCTTTGCAGAATCGATCTTATTTTGTTTCAGATAATAATTTCCATATCCCAAACAGGAGCAGCCATTTTGAACATAATCATCTTTAAAATCAATTGTTTTCAGAATCTTATTTTCTTTTTGCAAAAAATAGAACATAGAATCCGGCTTATTGATGTTCTCATAAATATAGCTCAGGTTAGAATATGCAGCACTTTCAGTAAGTAAATCTGTGGGAGTTTTCTGTTTTTTACCGTCTAAAATCTCCAGTGCTTTCCGATAATGCTTAAAAGAGAGAGTATAAAGCTCTAAAAGCAGATAATTACTGCCTAATAATGAAGAAATTCGGGCTGAATGCGTTTCGTCCGTTTCCAGGTAATCAGAATATTTTTGTGCTTGTTTAGCATAATCAATACTTTGTTTAAATTTGGCCTGATCATAATAATAGGAAGCAAGATAAAAATATCCGTATGATAATCCTTTCTCATACTGGGATTTCTGCGAAAGCTTAATGATCTTTTCTGAATAATTTAAAACATTATTTGATTTTCCGGTTATATAAAACTGTTCTGTGCTTTTTATAAGCCGATCTGCTTCTAAGCTAGAATTTGTATTCTGCGCATGAAAAAAACATGACCAGAGAATCATAATCAGCACGAGCCTGATGGAGAAAAAATATATTATTTTCAATTGATTTGTGTTTTTTATTAATACAATAAGACAGCAAAAACTAATTGTTAAAACAAACAGTTAATTTTCAAATTGTTGATTGTAATGTAAGGGAATATTAAAGGCAATTTTTATGCCATTGAATTCTTAATAAATGTAAGAATATTTGGAAGAAGAAGTTCAATCTAAAAGAAAAAAAATCCGGACACTTTTAAACCCTACAGGCCAAAATATCCGGAGATTCTTTTTTCATCATTTGTGTTCTGAACTCTGAATTGAACAATGCAAATAGACAGAAATTTGAAAAAAAATGCAAAAATACAGCCCCTCAATTAGCCCTCTAGTTCGGGTAATGCTTTAAACAGGGAGTTTTGCATATGGTTAAAAATTATTGCTGTAAAATGAAGCAAAAAAGGTTTTAACGAAATTTAACTATTAAAAACTTGATTTTCCTGTTCCTGAACTCTGATAAAAGTCGTTCTTTTTGACAATTCTTTCAATGTGGAAGCTCCTACATAAGTGCAGGTTGAGCGAACACCACCCAAAATATCTTTCACAGTTTCTGAAACAGAACCTTTGTAAGCAACCTTCACGGTTTTACCTTCTGAAGCTCTGTATTCTGCCACACCTCCTGAATGTTTATCCATTGCAGTCTTAGAACTCATTCCGTAGAAGAGTTTGAATTTTTTACCGTTTTCTTCCACCATTTCGCCTCCGCTTTCGTCATGACCGGCAAACATTCCGCCCAACATCACAAAATCAGCTCCGCCTCCAAAAGCTTTGGCAACATCTCCGGGAACTTTACAGCCTCCGTCTGCAATGATGTGGCCTTTCAAACCATGCGCTGCATCGGCACATTCAATAATGGCAGAAAGTTGCGGATAACCAACTCCGGTTTTTACTCTCGTTGTACAAACCGAACCTGGCCCGATTCCGACTTTAATAATATCTGCACCGACTAAAAGAAGCTCTTCCACCATTTCTCCGGTTACGACATTTCCTGCCATAATAATTTTATCGGGGAAATTTGTTCTTGCTTTCTTCACAAATTCAACGAAATGCTCAGAATAACCATTGGCAACATCTATACAGAGAAACTCGATTTTTGGGTGCTTTTCGAGGATGGTTTTTATTTTCTCCTCATCAGATTTTCCGGTTCCGGTGCTCAAAGCAATATACTGATGAATTTCTTCAGGTTGATTATTTAAAAAGTTGCTCCATTCTTCCGGAGTGTAGTGTTTGTGAATAGCCGTGATGATCTTATCTTTTGCTAATTCAGCAGCCATTTCGAAAGTTCCGACTGTATCCATATTGGCGGCAATGATGGGAGTTCCTGTCCATTTTTTTTTGGTATGTCTGAAGGTGAATTCTCTTTCAAGATTTACTTCAGAGCGGGACTTTAATGTTGAACGTTTGGGTCTGAACATTACGTCTTTGAATCCCAGTTTTATATCATATTCTATACGCATATTTTGGAAAATTATTTTACTTAAAATTAAGCAAAAGATTTTTAGGAATCCCAAAAAGAATTGATTTTGTAAATAGATGAGAACTTATAAGAATACAAGAATTTCGATAATTAAGAGCGCACACGATTAATACAAAAATTATAACGTTGAACTTTGAATTATAATTTAAATAAAATATTTAGACCTATGGAAAATTTAGAGATAATTGTACAAGTTTTATATGCTATTAGTTTGAATCATCAATTAATTGAAAAAGTAATAAAGAGAATTTTTAAGAGTAACAGTAATGAAAAAAGATTAGGAAGAAAGAAGAAAAAGCAAAGACATAGAAAATAGATTTATCACAATCATCTGTGCAAATCTGTGGGAAATTTATTCACAAAATCTGTTTTATCATCATTTGAAATATCCTATTTTTGGTTTCATGGATTTTCCCGTTACTTTTCAGATTTTTGGTAAAACGATTTTGGCGCATCCTATTTTTGAAACCATCGGGATTTTCATCGGGATGCGGTATTATTTTTATTTAAAAAGGAAATCAAAAGAAAAACTGTCCTTCAATACTTCTGCAGCGGTATTAATTGGAGCAACGGCAGGAGCTTTAATCGGTTCAAAGCTCATCGGAAATCTTGAAAATCCGTACACATTATTCGAAAATTTCAACTTTAAAAGATTTTGGACAAATAATACCATTGTTGGAGGTTTGGCTTTTGGATTGATAGGGGTGGAATGGGCAAAAAAAATTGTCGGTCACAAAGAAAGTACGGGAGATTTAATTGTTTTTCCTCTGATCTTGGCAATGATTATTGGTAGAATTGGGTGTTTTCTGACTGGAGTTCATGAAGAAACGTACGGAATTCCCACAGATTTTATTTTCGGGATGCATTTGGGCGATGAATATCTGAGACACCCTGTCGCTTTGTACGAAATTGTTTTTCTCATTATTTTATGGATCATTTTAAAGGCTGCTCAGAATAAAAATAAATATCCTTCAGGTTTTGTTTTTCAATTATTTATGCTGAGCTATTTCAGCTTTAGATTGATGTTGGATTTTATTAAACCCAAAATAGAAATAATAGGAAATTTAGGAACGATACAGTTGGTTTGTATTGGCGTAATTATTTATTATTTCTTGAAACTGAGAAAAATAAAATCTGTAACTTCACTTTAAATATCAAATCATGAAATTTTTAACCTTACTTGAAGTCGGTGGTTTGGAAGGTCTTGTGATAATGATTATCGGAATCATTGCCATTGTGCTTTTCGTTGTTTCGTTGGTGATTGGGGCGATTACAAAAGTCATTTATGAATGGGACAATACAAAGAAATTTTCAACAGGTCAGTTTTGGAAAACTGTTCTGATATCAATGCTTATCGGTGGTTTGATAAGCGGTTTTGTTTGTGGTGGAATGTAAATCAAAATTATGCCGGTACGAAATTATACTTATTACGATTATACGATCAGTCTTTGCCCGGAATGTCTGAAAAGGGTAGGAGCAAAGATTATCATTGAAGATGAAACGGTTTTCATGACTAAAAGATGCCCTGATCATGGATTTTTTAAGACTAAAATTGCTTCTGATGTTCAATATTACAAAAATATCAGAAACTACAATAAAGCCTCAGAAATACCTGTACATTTCGGAACCGATGTAGAATACGGCTGTCCTTACGATTGTGGTTTGTGTGTTGATCATGAGCAACATAGCTGTCTTTCGATTGTGGAAGTGACGGATCGGTGCAATCTTACTTGTCCGACCTGTTATGCGATGTCTTCGCCACATTACGGAAGTCACAGAACTTTGGAAGAAATTGAAGCGATGTTTGATATCATTGTTAAAAATGAAGGTGAACCGGATGTTGTCCAGATTAGTGGAGGCGAACCGACCATCCATCCTGAGTTTTTTAAAATCATGGATATTGCCAAGTCGAAACCGATCAAACATTTGATGCTGAATACCAATGGAGTAAGAATTGCCAATGACCCAGGTTTTGCGGAAAAACTAGCGACTTATGCACCGGAATTTGAAATTTATCTTCAGTTTGATTCTTTTAAACCTGAAGTTTTACAAGATTTCAGAGGTAAAGATTTGACGGATGTGAGAATGAAGGCTTTGGAGAAATTGAATGCTTTAAATCTTTCTACAACGCTTGTTATCGTTCTTCAGAAAGATAAAAATATTGATGAAATCGGTAAGATCATTGATTTTGCTTTAAAACAGAAATGCGTCCGCGGAATTACCTTTCAGCCTGTAGAAATTGCGGGAAGAAACAGAGAAGACTCTGCGCATGAAAAAATTACATTGACGGAAGTAAGACAGGAAATTTTAAACCAGTTTCCGCTTTTGAATGGCGATGACATTATTCCCGTCCCGTGTAATCCGGATGCTTTGGCGATGGGTTATATTTTAAAACTGGAAGGGGAAACCATTCCTTTGACGAGATACATCAATCCCGCAGATTTGCTGAATAATGAAACCAGAAATACCATTGTTTATGAACAGGATACCGGATTGCAGATGCAACTTCTTGATATTTTCAGTACGGGAATTTCTGTGGATAAAGTTCAGCCTAAAGTAAATCAGTTATTGTGCTGTCTTCCTGAAGTTTCGGCTCCGAATTTAGATTATGATAATCTTTTCAGAATTATTATCATGAATTTTATGGATGCTCATGATTTTGATGTTCGTGCTGTGAAAAAATCCTGCGTTCACATCGTCAGTAAAGACTTAAAACTTATTCCGTTTGAGACGATGAATCTCTTTTACAGGGATGATAAGGTTAAATATTTGGAAGAACTGAGGAAAGATGATAAAGTTTTGTTTTAGATAAAATAGGGTATGAAAATTATCTTTTCACACCCCATAAATTTATTTTACCTCTCAAATCAAAGCCTAGTTTTTCATAAAGTTTCTTTGCTCCGAGATTATTTTCTGCAACATGAAGGAAAGGTGTTTTGCCATCTTCGAATATTGTATTGGATACAAATGCGACCAATTGCTTGGCAAAGCCTTTTCCCAGATAATCTGGGTCTGTAATGACGGCACTTACTTCTGTCATATCATTCATCTGCATTCTCTGACCTGTTACAGCAACAAGTTTTTCATCTTTAAAAATACCGAAATATCGTCCTAATTCCGGAGTTCTGCTTTTGAAATAATGCGGATAAAACTTTTTAACAAAAACCAATAATTCTTCATGGTTTTCATGTTGAAGTTCAACAATTTCTTCAGTATAATCAAGCTCAATTTTGTTTTCCAAAACATATTGATCACAAACAAGCTGAGACATTTCTGTTTTAAATTCTCCTAACTCAGGTTTTGCTCCGAAAATAAGAAAATCATCACAGATCTTTGCATAGTCTGTGATGTTATTTTCTTTTGCAACGTTTAATGATTCTCCAAAAGCAGCAACTTCAGGATTATAAAACTTAGAATCTCCGAAGTTTAAGCAAAAATTTTTATGATATTCATTAAGTGAGTGATATACAGGGTTATCTAATTTTCCGTACATTATTCAAAATCCATTACTTCACGAAGTGTATTCATATATTCGTAAGCGGTCATATCAAACTTTACAGGTACAATTGAGATATATCCGTTTGCCAAAGCTGTTTCGTCTGCATCTTCAGATTCATCCATATTGTTGAAATAACCGGTAAGCCAGTAATATTTTTTACCATGAGGGTTGATTCTTTCATCAAAGCTTTCTTCCCATTTTGCATGAGCCTGCTTGCAGATTTTCACCCCTTTTATTTCTTCTTTCAAAAGTTTAGGAATGTTTACATTTAAAACGACACCTTTAGGCATTGGATTTTCCAAAGTTTTTCTGACAATATTTTGAATGTATTCTTTTGCCTGCGTAAAATCTGCTTCCCAGCTGAAGTCTAAAAGTGAGAACCCAATTGAAGGAAGACCTTCTACACCGCCTTCTACGGCTGCAGACATCGTTCCCGAATAAATTACATTAATCGAAGAATTGGCGCCATGATTAATTCCGGAAACCACAATATCCGGTCTTCTGGGAAGTATTTTATCCAAAGCCATTTTCACACAGTCAACCGGAGTTCCGCTGCACGAAAAATCTCTTTGAGGACCGTCTAAATGCACTTCTTCATAGCTTAATGTAGAGTTGATCGTAATGGCATGACCTTTTCCGCTTTGAGGCGAATTGGGAGCTACCACAATAACTTCTCCAATTTCATTCATAAATTCTACTAAGTTTCTGATACCCGGAGCCGTGATTCCATCGTCATTTGTAACCAGAATTAGGGGTTTTTCCATATTGTATATTTAATTTTAACAAATATATGAATAAAGCATTGCTCTAAAAACAGCTTCAATTTAATTTATGGTCAACAAAATTTTGTACAGATAATCAAAGGATTACCGTTTCATATGTTTTATTATTAAAAAAAACTGAAATTTAACGGTTATTTCTAAATAAGGTATTAAATTTGATAGTTTGTAACAGCCGTTGAGTTTTAGAGACTTATTGGCAAACCATTTTTATTAAATAATATTTTATACTCTAAAGATTTATGTGGAAAAATTTTAAACTAAATAAATTTTTACTCTTTATTCCATTAACAAGTCTTATGTTTTGTTTCAATTCGCCTAAAAATGATGACGAAAAAATGCAGACGATAATGGTGAGCGTTAAAAACACTCTTTCATACTTACATTACAGCCCAAAACCTATTAATGACGCTTATTCAAAAGATGTTTACAAGCATTATTTTGAAATGATTGATCCGGGAAAAAGATATTTTCTGCAGTCGGATATGAACGAATTTGGCAAGCATGAAACAAAGCTTGACGATTATATCAATCAGGGTGATCTGCAGTTTTATAAACTTACAGTAGACCGATTGTACCAGAGAGTGGATGAAATAGATAAGATGACACAGGAAATCTTCAGCAAACCGATCAATCTGGAAGAAGATGAAACCCTTATTCTTGAATCTAAAATTAAAAAAGTTCCTGCAGACCAAAAGGAACAATATAATGAGTGGAAAAAATTTATCAAATACAATATCCTTCAGGAAATTGAATCGATGACCAGCAAAGAAGAAGCTCAAAAAGAGAAGAAAGATTCTGTACAGAAATTTAAATTAAAAGATACCATAAAACTGGAAATTCTTTCGCCTCAGCAAAAGCTTACAAAAGCAACGGATGAGGTAAAAGATTTGGTGAAAGAAACTTTTACGAGATTTAAGAAGAGAAAGAAAATGGATTGGTTCTCGGTGTATATGAATGCCTATACAGAAGTTTTTGATCCACATACCAACTATTATTCTCCAAAAGACAAAGAAGATTTTGATACTCAGTTTAAAGGAAAAGTAATAGGAATCGGTGCAATCATTCAGGAGAAAAAAGGCAACCTTTATCTAGGTGCACTTTCAATTGGGGCTCCTGCCTGGAAATCTAAAAAACTATCCGACGGCGATAAAATTTTGAAAGTAAAGTCTAAACCGAATGAAGAAGCGGTAAATGTAGTAGGAATGCTTTCTGATGAGGCCGTTCGATTAATAAGAGGAGAAAAAGGAACTCCGGTTACGTTAACGGTTCAGAAAAAAGATAAAACGATTATAGAAGTGACGATGATTCGTGAAGAAGTAGCTATTGAAGACACTTTTGCGAAAAGTATTATCGTAAATTCTCCCAACGGAAAAAAATACGGATTTATCAACTTACCAGGATTCAACGCCGATTTTGAAGATGAAAAAGGAAGAAATGCTTCTGATGACATCAAAAACGAAATTATCAAATTAAAAGCTGAAGGAATTGAGGGGGTTGTTTTAGACCTTAGGAATAACGGAGGTGGTTCGTTGACAGAAGTTGGGGATATTATGGGATTGTTTATGAATGCAGGTCCTTATGTACAGGTAAAAGATAGTAACGGAAAAATCCAGACGTTGAAAAACAAGCAGGAAACTCCGATCTGGACCGGACCTTTAGTGATTATGCAGAACGAGATTTCAGCTTCAGCATCAGAAATTTTGGCAGGTGCAATGCAGGATTACGGAAGAGCGGTAATTGTTGGGTCTCCTCAATCTTACGGTAAAGGTACAGTACAGACTTTTGTTGATCTGAACAGATTCTTAAATACGGAAGATGATTTCGGTTCTTTAAAACTGACGATTCAGAAATTCTACAGAGTTACAGGAGAATCAAACCAGAGAAAAGGAATTGTTTCTGATATTCAGATGAAAGATTTCTTCACGTATGCAGAAATTGGTGAGAGATACGACGATTTTGCTTTGGCATGGGATAAAATTCCGAGTGCTAATTTCCAGAAAGTAAATTATTTTGATGTGAAAGCTTTAGAAAAAGCAAGCAACGACAGAATGGCTAAGAATGCAAACTATCAATTGTTATTGGAGTCTGCACAATGGAGAGAGCAGCTGGATAAGGAAGAAAGCATTACATTAAATATCAATAAGTTTAATGAATTGATGAAGCAGAGAAAAGCTCAGATTGAAAAATTCAAAAAGCTTACGAAGTATGATAACGGATTGAAGTTTGCTATGTTCCCTGCAGAAATCGAAAGAGAGAAAAAGGATGAGGTTTTCAAAAAGAAATCTGAAATGTGGGTAAAAAACCTGAGAAAAGATACCTATCTTCAGGAAGCGATGAATATAATTGCAGACATGAAAGTGAAGCAATAAAAACTTATTAATAAAAGAAAAAACCACTAACGAAAATTAGTGGTTTTTTTGTGCTTAAATTTTATGTGGATTATTTTTTATTGCAAAAGCAAAAAAGATTTTAGTACCTCTTTAGTAAACTAAAAATTTACAAAAAGAATTAGTTTCTATTTTGTGACTTAGTAATCTTTCTTTTATCAAGAATTTCTTTTGCTCTTTTGCGGTAAAATAAATCTATTTAATCTCAATACAGCCCACTCTTCCGCCTGCATTTCCTGTTGGCTGGGTCTGGAAATCATCTTTATCGGCATGTATGATTAACCCTTTTCCGATAATGTTTTTGCTTTCTTCCACGCAATCAAGACACCATTTATCGGTTTTAAAAGTGAGTTTTGCATTCCCGTCTTTATCAGCTTCAAGATTTCCGATATCGCCCATGTGGAATTGATTTTCGCCCCATTTTCCATGATTGTGGCTTCCGGGATTCCAGTGTCCTCCTGCAGATGCTGCATCGGGAGCAGAGCAATCTCCTTTCTCGTGAATATGTACTGCGTGAATTCCCGGTGTAAGCTTGGTCACGTCAAGATTTAGAATTACTTCATTTCCATCTTGGGTAAATTTTGCTGTTCCGCCGGTTTCTGTTCCGCTTTTTGCGATGATGTTGTACGTTTTTGATGTAGAGCAGGAAACAGCAAATAATGTGCATCCTGCAAGAAGTAAAAGCTTTGTTGATTTCATTTTAATAATATTTTAGTGATTAATATTCTAGTGTTATTTATCTAAAATTAAAAAATACTGCTCAGTCATACAAATCTACCGTTCAGTCACAAAAAACTTAAAGAATAAAGTTTTAGATATAGATTTGTAAGCAAATAAACAGCCATGAAGACCATTTATTCTAAAAATCTTTGCTTTTTTACCCTTTTTGTCTGCGTTCTGCATTTTTCTCAGAACGTGAAAATTACGGGCAGAGTAAGTTACAAAAATAAAGGAATCAGCGCAGTAGATGTTACTCTGAAAGATACTTATGATGGTGCAACTACCAATAAAGAAGGTTTTTTTACTTTTGAAACTTCTGAAAAAGGAAATCACACGCTTATATTTTCGCACACTAAGTACATTGGTTCTGAAAAAAATATAACAATATCGGATCAGGATTTAAATATCAATATAGATTTAAAAGAACAGGTAAACGAAATCGATGCTGTGGTGATAACGGCGGGTTCTATCGAAGCCAGTGACAAAAACAGGTCGGCAATTATCAGTCCGCTGGATGTTTATACAACGGCTGGTTCGGATGCGCAGATTTCTTCTTACCTTACCTATCTTCCCGGTGTTCAGAAAGTCGGCGAGACAGAAGGGCTTTTCATCCGTGGAGGAACCGGAACTGAAGCCAAGATTTTTATGGACGGAAGCTTGGTTAATAACTATTTCTCCAATTCTGTTCCCGGAATTGCAGGCCGTGACCGTCTGAATACGTCTTTATTTAAAGGAAATGTATTTTCCAGTGGTGGATATTCTGCGCTTTACGGACAAGCCCTTTCCGGAGCCTTAATGCTTGAAAGTGTAGATTTCCCTGATCAAAGCTCTTACGATTTTGGCGTTTCTCCTATATTTTTGAATGTCGCCCTTCAAAGAGTAAATGATGATAAAACATTTTCTTTCGGAGCGAGTGCAGGATATTCGAACTTAAAACTGATGCAGGAAGTTTTTAATTTTAATACTGATTTTAATGAAGCTCCGAGCGGTTTCAATGGTGATTTTAATTTTAGAATTAAAACAAAATCCGGCGGTGTGCTGAAATATTACGGAATGTTCAATACCGATGCAATGGGAGTGAAAACTCCTGGTTTAGATCCAGATTCACAATATTCTTTGGTAAAACTGAGAGGTAAAAATACATTTCATAACCTTTCATTCAGACAAAAGTTAGGAAGATATCTTCTCAATGTCGGAAGTTCATATTCTTTCAACCGTTCAGACCTGAATTTTTCAACCCAAACAGATGAGGTTCAGTCTGTTCCTACAAGATTACTGAACGATGGGAATTATCTTAATTTTAAAACTGTTTTAGAGAGAAAGATGAATAGAATAAGCGCAGTGAGAGGAGGTTTTGAACTCAATTATGCGAATGAAGAGCTTTCGATCGAAGATGTAAACAAAGGTTACAGAGATTTGATTTCTTCGGCTTTTGTGGAGACAGATCTTGGTTTCAGCAACAGATTTTCGGCAAAGATCGGAGCCAGAGCAGAATATTCTTCTTATCTGAAAGAAAGCAATTTTGCTCCACGATTTGCACTCGCATATCGTTTGGCTAAAGACTGGACAACCTCATTTGCTTACGGAATTTTTTATCAAAATCCTGAAAGCAGATACATCAATTCTGCGGCACAATTAGATTTCCAGCAGTCACAGCATTATATTTTTCAGGTTCAGAAAACTGCGGAAGGCAGAAGTCTGAGATTGGAGGCATTTTATAAAAAATACAATGATCTAATCAAGGTACAGAATATTGCCAATATTCCCGGACAATATCAACCTGTACAAACTGCTGTTAACAATAATGGTGATGGCTATGCAAAAGGAGCAGAGCTGTTTTGGAGAGATAAGAAGACCATTAAAAATATTGATTACTGGGTAAGCTATTCGTACCTCGATTCCGAAAGAGATTTTATGAATTATCCGATGCCTTTAAAACCGGGTTTTGCATCGCAGCATACATTGTCGGTGGTTGCCAAAAGATTTTTCCCTGAAATGAAATTCCAGACCAATCTTTCATTCAATTATGCTAAAGGACGACCTTATTATGATATTATTTCTGATAATGGAGAGAATATCATTCGAAATGAAGGAAGTTTAAAAGATTTCAGCTCACTCAATTTAAGCTTTAATTATCTTCCGAATATCGGTAAAAAAGATGCGAAGGCATTTACCGTTCTGGTATTGAGTGTTTCGAATGTCTTAGGAAGAAAAAATATTTACGGATACAACTTTTCAAGTGACGGAAATTTCAGATCAGCCATTGTTCCGCCGGTGAATACCTTTGTTTTTGTAGGAATGTTTATCAGCTTTGGGGTCGATAAAACAGAGGATGCGATTAACAATAACCTTTAAATTTACTTTAATCGCAAATCGCAGATTAGACGAAGTCAAAAGTAACAAAAGCTTTTTGACACATGAGTCACATTAGTTTAGCTAAAATAATAACGTTGATAAGAACACATTTTCTTTTAATAAATCACTTAAAAACAATTCTGGTCATAGCTGAGTGAAACGCCTTTGCGAACGAAAGATATCCTCATTTATTTAAATAAAATCTTTGCGCACTTTGCGTTTAAAAATTATAAATATCAAACAATAAAATTTTAAAAATCATGAAAAAATTAATTTTAAGTTTTGCTTTAAGTATGTTTAGCTTAACTGCTTTTGCACAGAATCAGTACGAAAAAGTAATGACCGAAAAAATTGACAAAATTGAAGCCTGTAAAACGCCCGAAGACTTCAATGCTTTAGCAAACGACTTCCAGAGAATTGCAGATAAAGAAAAAGGGAAATGGCAACCGAGCTATTACGCTGCGTTTTCACACATTCAGAAGGGAAGAGTTTTAATGCGAGAAAATAAAATGAGCGAACTTGACGCTGTTGCAGATCAGGCTCAGAAATTTGTAGATCAGGCTGAAGAAGCCGATAAAAATAATTCTGAGATTTATCTTCTTCAAAAAATGATTTACTCTCTGAAAATGATGGTAAATCCGATGGAAAGATACATGACTTTCGGAACGAAGGCAGATGAAACACTGAAGAAAGCCGAACAGCTAAATCCTCAAAACCCGAGAGTAACTTTGATTAAAGCCGAAGACGTATATTTCACACCTGAACAGTTTGGCGGAAGTAAAAAGAAAGGAATGGAGTTATTTCAATCTGCTTTAGAGAAGTTCAATTCATTTAAACCAAAAACGTCTTTAGATCCGAATTGGGGAAAATCGGAAGCTGAATATTTCCTGAGTCTGCCTGCGGAAAAATAAATATCTATTTTTGTCTGCAATAACCTTTCTATTAATGCTTATTTAAGCCGGAAACCCATTATGAAACGGAAGAATTTTATAACCTTAGCGTGGATATCTCTAGGAACATCGATGTTTTTCTTTTTTGCATTTACAAATGAGAAAACGTTCGAAAATTTCATGCTGACCATTCTCATTTCTTTCATGTACTCGTTTGTTCTGGGTGCAGGAAACGGCTTGATAAACGATTATCTCAACAAAAAGTTTCCATGGTCTGAAGCAACGACTAAAAGAGGAATTATCAGCATTGTCGTTATTCTGATTGCTAATATTATTCTGGTTTATTTCTGTAATTACATAAATTTTGTTGTTTTTCAGAAAGCGGCGACAACAGAAGAGTATTTTACGGGCAGATACAATTTTATCAATTGGTTTACCATCAATGTGGCGCTTCTGATCTCTGCTTTTCTTCATGCAAAAGGTTTTATGGACGAATTGAAAAAAACGTCTAAAAAAGAAGTTGTAGAGCAGAAATTAATTGCAAAATCAGCAAATGCCCAGTTTGAAAGTTTAAAAAACCAGCTCGATCCTCATTTTTTGTTTAATTCTTTAAATGTTTTAAGTTCGCTGATCGACGAAAATCCTGTTCAGGCTCAGAAGTTTACCGCTTCCATGTCAAAGATTTACCGGTATGTTCTCGAGCAGAAAGATAAAGAACTTGTTACGGTTGAGGATGAAATTGAATTTGCAAAAATCTACTGCGATCTTCTGAAAACGCGATTTGAGGACAGCGTGAATTTCGATTTTAATGTGGATAAAGAAAGCCTGAAAAGATTTGTAGTTCCGCTTTCTTTGCAGTTGCTTTTGGAGAATTGCATTAAACACAACTTAGCAACTTCTTCAAAGCCTTTGGTGATCAAAATTTTTACGGAAGGCGATACTTTATGCATTGAAAATAACCTGCAGATTCGCGAGCAGATCAAAGAAAGTGCGGGAATAGGTTTGGCAAATATTGTTCAGCGGTATTCTTTACTCACAAAAAAGAATGTTTTTATTGAAAAGTCTGAAGACTATTTTAAAGTAAAAATTCCTATTCTTAATGAGAAGCCAAATCTTGTTTTGAATAAAGAAGATGAAAACAAAGCCTATCTAAGAGCTCGAAAACGTGTAAAAGAGATTAAAAGTTTTTATGCAAACCTTACCTCATATTGCATCATCATTCCTTTTTTAATTTTTGTGAATCTTTATACTCAAAATAAGTATCATTGGTTTTGGTGGCCGCTTTTAGGATGGGGAATCGGGGTTGCTTCCCATGCATTTCAGGTTTTTGGGATCGGGCAATCTTGGCAGGAAAAGAAGATTCAGGAAATTATGGACAAACAAAAAAACAAACATCATGGAAAAATTTGACGAAAACGATATTCATTATCAGCAAGCTAAGAAACAGGTCGAAAGACTGCGGGGTTTTTACGGACATCTCTTTTCTTATGTGGGAGTAAATATCATGATTGCCTTCTTTAATTACAGCAATTTGGCTCCCAATGAAAGCTATTTTCAGTTTAAAAACTTCTTCACAGCCATTTTTTGGGGAATCGGACTTTTAGCGCATGCTTTATTTGTTTTTTTGCCACGTTTCGATTTTGCAAAACGTTGGGAAGAAAAGAAAATCCGGGAGTTCATGGAGAAAAATAAAGAAGAATGATAAAACTTATTCTTATCTGAAAATTAAATGATATTTAGAAGCAAATCCCGATTTCAATTGAGTCGGGATTTTTACTGTTCAGTATTGAAAAATTACAGCTCAGTCATATATAGTTGAATCGAGCATTGTTATCGACTTAAATTTGACTCAAGAAAACAAACAAATAATAATTCTAAAACAAAACATCATGGAAAATTTATCATTCAACAAAGAAAATTTAGCGTACGAAAGAGCCGCAAAAAGAGTAAGAGACCTTAAAGGTTTTTACGGAAATCTTACTTCTTACTGTATGGTCATTCCTTTTTTAATTATTTTAAATTTTTTAACATCACCAAATCATCTATGGTTTTACTGGCCAATGTTGGGTTGGGGAATCGGAATTGCAGCACACGCCGTAAACACTTTCGGGATCGGAAAAGATTGGGAAGAAAAGAAAATAAAAGAATTGATGGAGGCGGAAAGAAAGAATTCAAAATCACTTTAATTAATCATCAATAAAAACTTATTATCATGAATTATAACAGCGCACAAAAAAGAGTAAAAGAACTGAAATCATTCTACAAAAACTGTATGTGGTTTGGAATCGTTGCCTTGTTCATATTTTTCAGAAGACTCATGAAAAGCGGAGATTTGTCTTAATCAATATTTAGCGGATCTATTATTTTGACGGTTTGGGGAATTATTTTAGCTGTAAAAGCCGTAAAACTTTTTGTTTTTGATGCTGAATGGGAAAACGAAATCATTGAAGAAGAACTTAAGAAGACCAAAAAGCCGATTAATTTTTAAAACTGAAAAGATTTAATTATTTTTATTTCGGAATAAAACTAAAACCAAAGCTCAATGATAAAAACGGTCATTATCGAAGACGAAAAACCCGCTGCAAGAAAACTGGAAAGAATGCTGAACGAATTTCCTGACATTGAAGTGCTTGCGAAAATAGAATCGGTGGAAGAGGGGATTGCCTGGTTTTCTGAAAACGAACATCCACAGCTCATTTTTTCGGACATCGTTTTGGGAGATGGTCTTTCGTTTGATATCTTCGAGAAAATTTCTACGAAATCGTTTATCATTTACACCACAGCTTTCGATCAATACACTTTGAAAGCTTTTAAACTCAACAGCATCGACTATCTTCTGAAACCCATTATGGATGAAGATCTTTCGGGCGCGATTGAAAAGTTTAAATCATTTCTTCCTTCAGATCAGTCGGTAAATTCGGATGATATTAAACAGATCATTAAAAAAGAAAGAACTACACTTTCAAGAATTCTGGTAAAGATCGGATATAATCTGAAAATTGTTCAAACCCACGAAATCAGCTGTTTTTACAGCGAAAATAAAATCGTTTATCTGCAGACTCAGGACAGAGCTTATCCTTCAGATTTCACTTTAGATGAATTGACAGATGTGCTTGATGATAAGAAGTTTTTCCGTGCAAACAGACAGTTTATTATTAATTCGGATTACATCAAAAATATTCATACTTCACCCAATTATAAAGTGGAGCTCAACTTCCAGCCGCAGGAAGAAATTACAGTAAGCCGCGAACGGGTGAAGGATTTTAAAGATTGGTTGGTAAATTAGAATAAAAAAGAGGTCTGAATTTCTTCAAACCTCTAGCGATAATTATTTTTCAATTTCCTTTTCCGGCTTATAACCATATTTTTCAACTAAGATATAAGTTAGAACCACAAGAATGATACTTATCGTTAATCTCGAATTCTCAGGATGTACAATTTCCTGATAAAGATTGTATCCTAAAACAGCAGATACTACTGCAATTAAAACCTGATTTACATAAGCGTACTGATTTTTCAAAAAAGTTTTCATAATGATGTTTTTTATTGTTATTTATCAGGTAAGTATCACAATCTTAAATATGTTACAACAAATAAAAGTCCGGAAATATTGCAAACCTTATTATAAATGAATATTTAATCTGATGAATTTATTTCATTAAACTAATATTTGTAAGACCACCATCCGAAAGAATTTCTGTTCCTACAATAAAAGATGATTCATCTGACGCTAAAAATACAGCAGCATTTCCGATATCAGAAGGCAATCCCTGTCTTCCGATGGGTGTAATATCTATCCAGGTTTGTTTCACCTGATCCAAATGTTCTTCCGGTACCATTTTCCCGAAAACCGGTGTGTCAATAGAACCGGGAGAAAGGGCATTCACTCTTATTTTTCGTGGAAGTAAATCTAAAGATAAGCCTTTTGCCAATGATATTATTGCTGCTTTTGCCGCCGAATAAATCGCCATTCCGGGTGCAGCACGATGAGCAGCACTGGAACCAATCAAAATAACCGAAGCTCCGTCGTTAAGGTATGGAAGTGATTTTTGGACCGT
The DNA here is from genome assembly GCF_900116415.1 of Chryseobacterium formosense. Taxonomy (GTDB): domain Bacteria; phylum Bacteroidota; class Bacteroidia; order Flavobacteriales; family Weeksellaceae; genus Chryseobacterium; species Chryseobacterium formosense. Next base: position 84,622 of record NZ_FPAP01000002.1, read on the forward strand.
GAAATAGGAACTTTTTAAATTTAAATCCATATATTTATCGTAGCTCTCTTCTGTAACCTGGTCAATTGTACCCATCGCTACACCATCTACTACGCCTCCTGCATTGACGACCAATACATCTATTTTACCAAACTTTTCGAAGGTGTGTCTAAAAGTGTTTTCTAAATCATCAAGATTCGTGACATCTCCTACAATACCTATAAAATCTGTGCCCAAAGCTTCAACAGAATTATTCAGAGTTGCTTTATTTCTTCCGGTAATAGTGCCAACTGCTCCTTCGTTTTTAAAAGCTTCTGCAATCCCAAATCCGATACCGCTGTTTCCACCTGTAACAACGGTTACTTTATTTTTTAATCTGTTCATTTTTATTACATTAATTATAAGCCAAAAATTCCTCCTGAAACGGCGATCTGTTCACCGGTAATCCATCCTGCATCGTCCGAAGCAATAAATACAGCCACTTTTGCAATATCTTCCGGCTGTCCGGTTCGTCCGAGTGGAGTTGTAGATATAAGTTTTGCTTCAAATTCACTTCCGATAAAACCTGCGCTGTGAGATCCTTCTGTTTCTACAACACCCGGCAATATAGAATTGATGCGGATATTTCTTCCTGAAAACTCTTTTGAAAGCGCAACTGTAAAAGCATCTAACGCCGTTTTCGTAGCAGAATACACCGAACCTGTTGGCAACGGAGAACGGCTCGCTCCTGAACTGATATTGATGATGTTTCCTCCTTTTTCACCAAATAATTTTAATGCCGACTGAATCGCAAAAACAGATCCTAAAACATTAATGTTGAATTGCTGATGAAATGTTTCAGCGGTTACCTGTTCGATAGGTTCATAATTATAAATTCCGGCGTTGTTTACTAAAATATCCAGTGTGCCAAAAGCATTTTTGATTTCGTCAAAAAGTCTGATGACATCAGTTTCTTTCGAGACATCGCCCTGCACAGCCATTGCAGTTCCGCCATTGTTGGTAATCTCATTCACAACTTTATCTGCATCTTCTTTACTCGAAGCGTAGTTTACTACTACTTTTGCGCCTTCTGCTGCAAAATATTTAGCGATTGATGCTCCTATTCCTTTTGAAGCGCCAGTAACTAAAGCTACTTTATTTTTCAATTTGTCCATCGTTCTTATCTGTTTTAAAATTCTGAGACAAAATTATTATATATAAATTTATTTTGGTAACTTTGTAACGAAAAGTAACAGTAACAACGAAGTAACGTTGTAACATAAAAGTAACCACCTATGAGTTGTCAACCCTTAAAAACAGATGGTCATAAAAAAGAAATGATGGCCGTACAGGACTCGATGGATGTATTGAGCGGGAAATGGAAAATATCCATTATTTCATCAATTTGCTATTATAATAAGAGAAGATTTTCTGATATCCTCAACGACGTAGTAGGGATTTCTAATAAAATGCTGAGCAAGGAATTGAAAGAGCTGGAAATCAATAAATTAATTAAACGAACGGTTTTAGATACTCAACCTATAACAGTACAATATGAACTTACAGCGCATGGTAAATCTCTGCAGACAATCATAAATAATCTGACAGATTGGGGAATAAAACATAGAAAAGAAATCATTGGAGGAGACAATAAAATTTCTAACGATTCTGAGCCGAATTTTGCTTTGGCTGAAAATGTTGAAGGTTCATAGTTTTAATTAAAATCTTGATAATTAATTATCAGAATTCCCAACAGATTTCTAGATTATGAACACAAAAAAAGACCTGAAAAGGTCTTTTTTATTTATGAAATCACGCCACTTCCAATCAGTTCATCATCAATATACCAAGCTGCAAACTGTCCTTCGGCAATTGCAGATTGTGGTTTTTCAAATTCCATGTAGAATGCATTTTCAAACTGATAAATCGTTGCCTTATCCAAAGCCTGTCTGTAACGGAATCTTGCCATTACTTCCATTGATTCTCCATTTTGTAATCTAAGATCTTCTCGTACCCAATGCAATTCAGAATTATCGATTTTCAACGCTTTTTTATGTAATCCAGGAAAACTGTGACCTTCGCCAACAAAGATGATGTTGTTTTCCATATCTCTTGAGACGATAAAACAGCTTTCTTTATGTCCGCCTATTCCAAGTCCCTTGCTTTGTCCGATCGTGAAAAATTGGGCTCCTTGATGTTTTCCTATTACTTTTCCGTCAGTTTTTTTATAATTGATTTTTCTGCTTAAATATTCCAACTCTTCCTTTTTTGAAGAAAATTCCGGAGTTTCCTGAGCAAAAAGGGGAGAATCTTTGAAAATTTCTACAATTTCACCTTCTTTCGGAACCAATTGTTGTTGTAAAAACTGCGGTAAACTTACTTTTCCGATAAAACATAATCCCTGAGAATCTTTTTTATCAGCGGTTACCAATTCCATTTTTCTGGCAATTTCTCTTACTTCGGGCTTCGTGAGTTCTCCAATCGGAAATAAAGCTTTAGACAATTGATCCTGGCTCAACTGACATAAAAAGTAAGACTGATCTTTATTATTGTCTTTTCCGGCCAAAAGATGGAAGATTTCTTTTCCATTTTCATCGAAAGTAGAATCTACTCTTGCATAATGTCCGGTTGCGACTTTATCTGCACCCAATGACATCGCCGTTTTCATAAAAACATCAAATTTCACTTCTCTATTGCACAAAACATCAGGATTCGGAGTTCTTCCTTTCTGATATTCGTCAAACATATAATCAACGATTCTTTCTTTGTAAAGTTCGCTCATATCAATCACCTGAAAAGGAATTCCGAGCTTTTGAGCAACCATCAATGCATCATTGCTGTCTTCAATCCACGGACATTCATCTTCCAAAGTGACCGATGCGTCATTCCAGTTTCTCATAAAAAGAGCCACGACTTCGTGCCCTTGCTGCTGCAGCAAATATGCTGTAACACTCGAATCTACGCCTCCTGAGAGACCTACTACTACTTTCATATATTCAATTTTACGAAACTCTTAACGGGAGTTCTTAGTTGAGACGCAAAATTACAATAATCCTATTCGCAAAAAAAATGATAATTTTAGGGATTGATAAAAACGATTGTTTTAAAATCACCTAAAATTTAACCAAACAAAAAATTATCATATGAAAAAACTGTTTATTGCTTCACTCATTCTTATATCAGGACTTTCATTTTCTCAGATTGCAGTAGGAACAACTGAAGAAAACAATACCCGTTGGACCTTCGGTGGAGGAATCGGCTTCGGTTTCGGAAGCAATTCGATGTTTAATCTACAGGCTTCACCTCGTGTCGGTTACAGGCTTACCGATGATTTAGAAGCCGGAGTAACAGGAACGGTAATGTGGCAGACGTCGGATTTTTATAATTCTACCATGTTTGGAGTTGGTCCTTTTGTGAACTACTATTTCGCAAGGTCTTTTTATGTAAGCGGAAATCTGCAACATTTTTTCATCAACTATAAAGACAAATATTACGACTTTAAAGCAAGTGATGAAGAAACGGCTTTGTATTTAGGGGGTGGCTATTTACAGAGAATCGGAAATAATTCTTTTCTGCAGCTCGGTATAATGTACAATGTTTTATATAAAGAGAACAATAGTATTTTTGCCAATGGACTTGTTCCGAGTATTGGGTTTGTTGTTGGTTTATAAGTTTAAAATTACTCTCAATTATCTTCGGAAATTGTGTGAGATAAAATAAAAAAGCATCGAGAAAACTCCCGATGCTTTTCATTTATAATCAATTATTATTTTAAGACTGTGACTTTTCTGCCGATTTTTTTGGCTTCGAAGTTTTTCCTTCCAATCCGTCTTTAGCGTCATTTAGATCTAAGGTGACGGTTTCGCCTTCAGTTAATTGCTTGTTTACCAACATTTCTGCCAATAAATCTTCAATATATTTCTGAATAGCTCTTTTCAATGGTCGTGCTCCAAAATCTTTATCCCAACCTTTTTCAGAGATGAAATCTTTAGCTTCAGTTGTTAATTCAACTTTATAACCTAATTTTTCAAGTCTTCCGTAAAGTTTAGTCAATTCAAGATCGATAATTTTCTTAATATCGTTTTGCTCAAGAGAGTTGAAGATTACAATGTCGTCAATTCTGTTCAGGAATTCCGGCGCAAACGCTTTTTTAAGGGCATTTTCAATAGTACTTCTCGCTCTTGAATCTGAATTTGTTTTCTTCGCATTCGTTCCAAACCCTACACCATCTCCGAAGTCTTTAATATCTCTCGTTCCGATGTTTGAAGTAAGAATGATGATTGTATTTCTAAAGTCAATTTTTCTACCTAAACTATCCGTAACGTGACCTTCATCTAAAATCTGAAGTAAAATATTGAATACATCCGGATGCGCTTTTTCAATCTCATCCAAAAGAACTACAGCATAAGGTTTTCTTCTTACTGCTTCTGTTAATTGTCCACCTTCTTCGTATCCAACGTATCCCGGAGGCGCACCAACCAATCTTGAAACAGCGAATTTCTCCATATATTCACTCATATCAATTCTGATCAAAGCTTCGTCAGAATCGAAGAGTTCTCTTGCCATGACTTTTGCCAGCTCAGTTTTACCGACACCAGTTGTTCCTAAGAAAATGAATGTTCCGATAGGTCTGTTAGGATCTTTCAGTCCGGCTCTGTTTCTTTGAATTGCTTTCACAACTTTTTTCACTGCGTCTTCCTGACCGATTACTTTTCCATTCAGTTGGTCATCCATTTTCGCTAATTTATCAAGCTCATTTTTACCAACTTTCGTTACAGGAACACCGCTCATCATTGAAACAACTTCTGCTACATTTTCTTCCGAAACGGTTTCTTTTTTCTCTTTTACATCTTTATCCCACTGATCTTGCGCCGAATTAAGCTCCATCTGAAGACGTTCTTCCTCATCTTTCAGCTTTCTAGCCTCAAGATAATCCTGAGCTTTTACCGCTTTTTGCTTTAACTCTTTGATATCTTCAATTTTCTTTTCGAAATCAATGATGGCAGTAGGAACTTTCATGTTTTTAATATAAACACGGGATCCGGCTTCATCCATTGCATCAATTGCTTTGTCTGGTAAGAAACGGTCTGTAATATATCTTGATGTTAAATTCACACAGGCAGCAATAGCTTCGTCTGTATAAACAACATTGTGATGCTCTTCATATTTGTCTTTAATCTGATTCAAAATCTGAATCGTTTCATCGATAGAAGTCGGTTCCACCATTACTTTCTGGAATCTTCTCTCTAAAGCACCGTCTTTCTCGATATATTGACGGTACTCATCCAAAGTAGTCGCTCCGATGCATTGAATTTCACCTCTTGCCAAAGCAGGTTTGAACATATTTGAAGCATCTAAACTTCCTGTAGAACTTCCCGCACCAACAATGGTATGCAGCTCATCGATAAACAAAATGACATCACGGTTTTTTTCAAGTTCCGTCATGATGGCTTTCATTCTTTCTTCAAACTGACCACGGTATTTTGTTCCGGCAACCAAACTCGCCAAATCCAAAGTGATTACTCTTTTACCAAAAAGAACTCTTGAAACTTTTTTCTGCTGAATTCTTAATGCCAAACCTTCAGCGATGGCAGATTTACCAACACCCGGTTCACCAATCAACAAAGGATTGTTTTTCTTTCTTCTGGATAAAATCTGAGAAACTCTTTCAATTTCTTTCTCACGACCGATCACAGGATCTAATTTTCCGTCTCTTGCCAAAGAAGTCAAATCCCTACCAAAATTATCTAAAGTAGGCGTTTTGCTTTTTGCAGAACCCAGATTTCCTGTCGGTTTTCTCATCTGCTCAAATTCTTCTCTGTCGTCATCGTCATCGTAAGCAGAATTCTGTGGCGCCTGTCCGGAATTTTTGAGCATCGTTTGATATTCTCTTGAAACTCCTTCATAGTCGATATCATAAGCTCCCAAAATATTCGAAGTAGGGTCTTCATATTTATAAAGAATGCCTAAAAGCAGGTGAACGGTATTAATTTCACTGCTTTTGTATTGTCTGCACTCAAGTTCAGAACGTTTTATGGCATGGTCTGCCATTTTCGTGAACGAAATATTGGTAACCTCTTCAGAAATAGGATTTAGACTTGCTGTATTTAAAGTTTCAATTTTTCTTCTGATTTGTGTTAAGTCCGCATTGAGGTTTTGAAGGATTTCTTTCGCAGAGTTTTCTGTTTTTATAATACCTAAAAGTAGATGTTCTGTATTAAGAAATTCACTTTTCAGCCTTTTAGCTTCGCTTTTGCTTTGTTTGAACACCTGGCTCAAACCTTGTGAAAACTTATAATCCATAATGTAACTCATTAGAATAAAAGCAGAATTGCTTTATATTCACAATCTAAATTACAAATATTTTACCAAAAAACAAATAATGACTTTATGGCAGAAAATAGTTTTTTATCTTATTGAAAATGACTAAGTTTGTCTTCCTCAAATATTTCTCATGAGTCCCGAGATGGTCAATTATATCGGTTATGCCGCTTCAGTTTTTATTGTTTTAAGTTTTATTCTAAAGGATTTAACCAAAATAAGGATTGTCAATTTGATCGGCTGCATCTGTTTTGTAACCTACGGGTTTTTAAACGGAATGCTTTGGCCGGTTATCATTCCGAATGCCATTATTTGCTTTGTACAGGTATATCATTTAGTGACAGCAAAGAAAAAATAATGAGCCGAAAGAAAATCATTACTTCCGCATTCAGCAACCTTTACACAGACCAGAGAATCGAGAAAGTATGCCAAACTTTGCATGAAAACGGCTATGAAATTGACTTGATTGGAAATAATTGGGGTGGCGCAGAAAAGATGGAACGGCCTTATCAATTTTCAAGAATTCCTCTTGTTTCTAAGACTTTAAAAACCGCTTATTTTGAATTTAACTGGAAATTGTATTGGGAATTGTACGGAAAAGTGAAGGAAAATAAAAATGTTATTCTTCATGCCAATGATTTGGATGCACTTCTGCCAAATTATCTCATTTCAAAAAAATATAAAATTCCTTTGGTTTTCGACAGTCATGAGATTTTTTCTGAAATGCCCGCTGTTCAGGGAAAAATGTCGCAGAAACTGTGGCGATATTTACAGGATAAAATAGTTCCGAAACTGACATTCATGATGACGGCAAGCGGAAGTTATGGTAAATGGTTTCAGAATAAATATGGTATTCAGCCGGTTATTGTACAAAATGCTCCGAGAAAAATAGATTTTAATACTGAAATTGCGGATAATCACCCAAAAATACTTTTATACCAAGGTGCCATCAATCCTTTTCGCGGAATTGATAAAGCCATTTTGGCAATGCATCATTTAGATCATATTATTTTTAAAATCGCCGGTGATGGGCCGAGAAAAAAAGAATACGAAGATTTAGTGATTAAAGAAAACCTTCAGGATAAAGTTGAATTTTTAGGAAAATTATTGCCTGAAGATTTGAGAAAAATTACCTTAACTGCAGATCTTGGAATGAGTATCGAGGAAAATGGGGGTGAAAGTTATCTTTATTCGCTTCCCAATAAAGTTTTAGATTGCATTCAGGCGCGGGTTCCTTTAATCATGGCAAGTTTACCGGAAATGGTAAATATCAGAAATCAGTTTGATGTAGGAGAAATTATTGAGAATCATCAACCTGAAACAATTGCTGCAGCCATTCGAAAAGTTTTAGATAAAGGCAGAAAAAATTATCAGCCGGAACTTGAAAAAGCGGCATCTCATTTTTGCTGGGAAAATGAAGAAGTAAAATTACTCGATGTTTTTGAAAAAGCGTCTCAGAAAATTATTGATTAAGTTTATTTTCAGACTTAAAAAATCTATTTGATTTTTCATAATTCAACTTAAAGCTTTCAAAATCTTAATGTTTTGAATATTTCCAGCAAAAATTTAAATTTCTAAATTTAGTATCTTTGCGGAAATTAATTGTTTAGAATGACCATTAAAGAAAAACAGCAGGAAATAATCGACGAATTTGCCTTTTTGGAAGACTGGGAGCAGAAGTATGAATATATTATTGATCTTGGTAAAGAACTGAAAGGTTTATCTGATGACAAAAAAACCGATGAAAATTTAATCAAAGGTTGCCAAAGTAAAGTTTGGATCGATGCTGAATTTAAAGATGGAAAACTGTTTTTCAATGCCGATTCAGACGGTATTCTACCAAAAGGGATCGTTTCTCTCTTAGTAAGTATTTACAGCGGTCATTCTACCAAGGAAATTCTTGATTCTGATTTTGAATTCATTTCAGAAATCGGGTTGCAGGAATTTTTATCACCTTCCAGAGCCAATGGTTTGATGGCGATGACTAAGCAAATTAAATTTTATGCTGTTGCATATCAACTGAAATCTTAGTTGTGACCAGAATTTTAGCATACCGTTTTTCCGCTTTTGGTGACGTCGCTATGACGGTGCCGGTTTTCCGCGAATTTTTAGAGCAAAATCCTGATGTGGAAATCGTGATGGTCTCCCGGAATAATTTTGAGAGCTTATTCGCTGATATTCCGAATGTTATATTCCATGGGATTGATCTTGATGAGTATAAAGGTTTTCTTGGGATAAGACGTTTGGGAAAAGAATTACTTAAACAATATAGACCTGATTATGTTGCTGATTTACATGATGTTATCCGTTCAAAAATTTTAGATAAAATTTATGTAAGAAAAGGGTTGAAAGTTTTTAAAATCAATAAAGGCAAAGAAGAAAAAGAAAATCTTACCAATGTCTGGAATATTGAAAAATTTCAGCTTAAAAAAACAGTGGAACGTTATGCAGATGTTTTTCGAGATATGGGTTTTAAAGTTGAACTTTCACATCAGTTGAGACCAAAATCAACTCAAAAATCAGGAATCGGTTTTGCGCCATTTGCTCAGCATAAAGGCAAAATGCTTCCTCTCGAAAAGTCCTTTGAGCTGGTGAAAATTTTAGCACAAAAAAACACCATTTATTTCTTCGGAGGCGGAAAAAAAGAAACCGAAACGCTTGAAAGTTGGGAACAACAAATTCCGAATACAAAAAGTTTGGCAGGAAAACTGAATCTTTCTGAAGAACTTAACAGGATTGCGCAACTTGAAGTAATGATTTCGATGGATTCAGCTAATATGCATTTAGCCAGTATTGTAGGAACAAGATGTGTTTCTGTTTGGGGAGCTACTCATCCTTATGCCGGATTTTTAGGATTCGGACAAAGTGAAGAGGATGTTGTACAGATTAAAGATCTTACCTGCAGACCTTGTTCGGTTTTTGGAGATAAAGAATGCTATCGTGGAGATTGGGCTTGTCTGGAAGAAATCAATGTACAGCAAATCATCGATAAAATCTAACAGATGAAAATTTCTGTCTGTATTCCCGTTTATAATTTTGATGTTAGAAGTCTGGTTTTTGAACTTAAAAAGGAAATACATGATCAAAAAATTGATGCCGAAATTATTCTAATCGATGATGCTTCAGACGGTAATTTTATAGAAATAAACAATGAACTTCAGGATCAGGTAGAACAGTTTGTTTTTCTTGAAAAAAATATTGGAAGATCAAGAATCAGGAATTTATTTTTAAAACATACAAGAAGCAATTACCTGCTTTTTCTCGATTGTGATGTTCAAATAGACAACAATTACTTTTTAGCTAATTATTTAAAGGAAATAGCGAAAGATAAAGGAGTTGAGGTTATATATGGTAACTTCAAAATAGATCCGGCTTATTCCCAAACTTTACGAAATCGATATTCTGTTGATAAAGAAATTTTTTCTGTTGAAAGATCATCTGATTTAGAACTTTTAAAAACGGTCAATTTTATAATTAAAAGAGAGGTATTTGAGAAATTTCCCTTTAATGAAGACTTAAAAAACTACGGATATGAAGATTTTGTATTTGCTAAAACTCTTGAATTTGCGAAGATGAAATTTTTAGCCATTCAAAACCCGGTAATACATTTTGATGATACTTCTAATGAAGTTTTTTTAAGTAAAACAAAAACAGCAATAGATTCTCTTTTTCAGCTTTCTCAAGATCCGGGAAATGAAAGGTTTATTAATGATATTAAAGTTTATAAAGTTGCTAAAAATATTGTGAATCTTAAAATGAGAAGTTTATTTTTGTTTATTTACAATCTCATGGAAAATAGGATGATGAAAAATTTACGGTCTAAAAATCCCAATCTCAAATACTTTGATCTGTATAAGCTTGCTTTACTGCTAAGAAAAATGAAATAATTTAAAATAAAAAAATCTCTCAGATTTCTGAGAGATTTTTGTGGGTCCTGAGGGATTCGAACCCCCGACCCTCTGGGTGTAAACCAGATGCTCTGAACCAACTGAGCTAAGAACCCGAATTTTTTTGAAAGGTTTCGTTTCCTTTTCTGTGGGTCCTGAGGGATTCGAACCCCCGACCCTCTGGGTGTAAACCAGATGCTCTGAACCAACTGAGCTAAGAACCCTCTATACTTGTTTTCTCGTTTAGAGTGGTGCAAATATACAACTTATTTGATTATCTCCAAATTTTTTTCTAAAAAATCTCCCACTACAAAGTTGCTTCCGCCGATAAAAATCATTTCTTCATTTGTACATTCTTGTTTTGCAGAAAGATAGGCTTCCTGCACGGAATCGAAAATTTTATAAGAAATTTTTGCGTTAATCAGCAAATCTTCATAATCTTCGGGATGTCTTCCTCTGTTGATCGATGGTTTTGCAAAATAAAACTCAGAATTTTCGGGAAGTAGTGTCATCACGTCATCGATTTTTTTGTCATTCACGAAGCCTAAAACAATATGTTTATGCTTTTCAATAGAATTTAATTGTGAAAAGACATATTCAAGACCTGCCTGATTGTGTCCTGTATCGCAAATCGTCAAAGGATGTTGAGAAAATTCAAACCAACGGCCGATGAATCCGGTGTTTTTGTGAACGGATAAAAGTCCTGATTGTATATTTTCGTTAGAAATTATAAAATTTAATTTTTTTAATTCTTCAATTAAGGCTAAAACAACTTTTATGTTTTTCGCCTGATAATTTCCTTTTAAATCAGATTTTAAATCAGTATTCAATAGAGTAGCGTCGATAAATAGAGCGTTTTCTTTATCGGCTTTCGCTTTGATGATGTTTTTTACCACTTCATTTTCATCTCCGGAAATGATAGGAATGTTATTTTTGATAATTCCAGCTTTTTCTCCTGCAATTTCTTCAATGGTGTTTCCTAAAATATTTTGGTGATCCAACTGTACGTTGGTAATCGCCGAAACGAGAGGAGTGATAATATTGGTTGAATCCAATCTTCCACCTAACCCTACTTCAATAATGGCAAAGTCTACATTTTGCTGATAAAAATATTCAAACGCCATAATGGTGGTAAATTCAAAAAATGACGGAAGAATATCTTCCGGAAGATTTTTTAATTTTTGAATGAAATTGTAAACAAACTCCTTATTGCAATTTTTACCATTTACTTTAATGCGTTCCGTAAAATCAATAAGATGGGGTGAGTTATATAAACCGGTTTTGTAACCTGCTTCCTGAAGAACCGAAGAAAGTATGTTGCTCGTAGAACCTTTTCCGTTGGTTCCACCGATATGAATGCACTTTATTTTATCTTGTGGATTTCCAAAAAAATCGCAAAGTCTTTTTATGTTGTCTAACCCCGGTTTATAAGCTTTCAGCCCATCAATCTGATAGTTCGGAGCCTGAACGAAAAGCCATTCTACAGCTTCCTGATATTGTTCGTTTGTCATGTCGCAAAATTCTCAAAACTTTCATTAAAATAAAACAATAATTTTCTAAATCTGTAACTTTTTTACAATCTCAACGTCTAATGGTGAAAAAGCAAATTTAAATTGCACTAAATCGAAAAGATGAAGGTTTAAAAAATGCTTGAAAACATAAATATTTCCTTATGAAAAAAGTTTTGACGGTTGTTTTAGGATTAGCCTTTGCGGGAATGAACGCACAGGAGAAATGGTCTTTGCGTGAATGTGTAGATTATGCTGTGCAGCACAACCTTCAGGTGATTCAGAATGAATATTCAAAACAAATTCAGGATTCCAATCTTAAAATTGCACAGAAAAATTATCTGCCTTCGGTAAGTGCAAATATGGGGAATAATGTAAGTTTCGGGCAGGCTTCTTTGGGAACAGGAAGTATCCGGAACGACAGATTCAGCAATAATGCGAATGTCAGTGCAGATATTCTGATTTACAATAACGGAAGACTCGAAAAAACAATCAGAAAAACCCAGTATGATGTAGAAGCGAGTCAGTACGATATTGAAACGATTAAAAACGATATTTCGCTGCAAATAGCAAGACAATACTTAACAACTTTACTGAATAAGGAAATTGTAAAAATTGCGCAAAGTGCCACCGAAAATGCCAAAAAACAATTCGACAGAGCAAAAATTACAACAGAAGTAGGAACAACGGCCCAAACAATTGTTGCAGAAGCAGAAGCAGCTTGGGCAAGAGAAAAACAAAATTTAAAAACCGCAGAAATCAACGTTGACAGAAGTTTATTTGCGTTGGCACAATTGCTTCAGCTAAAAGAATATAAAGATTTTGATGTAGAAGATGTTGAAATTTCCGAACAGCTTGCTCCACAGTTGATTTCCGTGGATCAAGTTCTCAATACGGCTTATGACAGTCAGCCTCAGATTAAAGCTGCAGAAAGCAGAATAAAATCTGCAGAGGCACAGACTGAAGTTACAAGAACTGCATTTTGGCCAACATTAACGGCAAGTGTAGGTGTAGGAACTTTTTACAATAATTTGTTAAATACGAGTTATTCAGGATATGACCAATTTGGAAATGCAACAAAAGAGCCTACTTTTTTCCAGCAGTATAAAGATAATTTTGGGCAACAAGGAGGATTGAGTTTAAACATTCCGATCTTCAACAAAGGAATTACTAAACTTCAGGTAGAGCAGTCAAAAATCAATGAAAATATTGCTAAGAACTCTTTAGAGCAACAAAAACAGGCTGTAAGACAAAATGTTCAGCAGGCTCAGTTTGATGTGGATGCCAATTATGAGGTGTATCTTTCTGCTGTTGAAGCCGAGAAAAGTACAAAACTGGCAATGGATTTTGCAGATAAAAGTTATGCTGCAGGTCGTACCACCATTTATGATCTGAATATTGCGCGAAACAACTATGCAAATGCTCAAGGTTCAGTGGAGCAGGCAAAATATAATTATGTTTTCAGTCTTAAATTATTGAATTTCTATGCGGGAATTCCTTTAAGTTTGTAAAATGTCTATTCAGTCCTTAGAAAAATATTTACCACAAAATACACTTTCGTACTTAAGAAAATGGTTTTCAGATTATTATATTCATATAAAAGTTACTAAAAACCGCAATTCAAAGCTTGGAGATTACCGTAAACTCCGTGATAATTCGCATGAGATTACGATCAATTCCACATTAGCTCCACAGCTTTTTTTCTTTGTGCTGACACATGAATTGGCTCATCTTATTGCCTTCGAAAAATACGGACGAAGAATTTCACCCCACGGAAATGAATGGAAGCTTACTTTCAGGGAAATGTTGCTTGAAAGTCTCAATGTTTACGAAGAAGATTTAAAGCCGATTATTATTAAATTTTCACATTCTCCGAAAGCCAATTTTATGGCAAGTCCGGATCTGGTAAAGTATTTTCATATTGAAAATCATGATGATAATCTTCAATATATTGAAGAACTCTCGAAAGGAGACCAATTCGTTTACAGAAACCAAACGTATTTATTAGAAGGTCTGATCAAAAAAAACTATCTTTGTATGAATCTGGCTACAGGGAGGAAGTATTCTTTCAAACCTTTGGCGAGAGTGAAAAAATGTAGTTAAATATGTCAATATCAGATAAATACTGTGTGATTATGGCAGGAGGAATCGGCAGTAGATTCTGGCCATTAAGCACGCAGAAGTTCCCAAAACAATTTCAGGATATCTTAGGTACGGGTCGCACCATGATCCAGCAAACCTATGATAGAATCAGCAAAAGCATTCCAAGCGAAAATATATTTGTCATCACCAACAAAGAATATGTAGCCTTGTCTCATCAGCAATTGCCGGAAATTCCGGAGCAGAATATTGTGGGTGAACCGTTGATGAAAAATACGGCGGCATGTAATCTTTACATGGCGAATAAGATTGCAGAAATCAATCCGAATGCAACGATGATTGTGCTTCCTGCAGATCATTTGATCTTAAAAGAAGATGTTTTCCTGGAAAAAGTTGAATTGGCGTTTTCTCTTGCTTCTTCGCAGGACTATCTGGTTACTTTGGGGATTACACCTACAAGACCAGATACAGGATATGGCTACATTCAATTTGTTGAAAAGAAAAATTCCGAATATTATAAGGTTAAAACGTTCACAGAAAAACCAATTCTCGAAATTGCTAAAAGTTTCTTAGAAAGCGGCGATTTTCTTTGGAATGCAGGAATTTTTATCTGGAATGTAAATTCTATTCACAAAGCTTTCGAAACTTTCCTTCCGGATATGACGCAGCAGTTTACCGCTTGCGAGTACAATGCTGAAGCTGAAATAAGCTGTATAGAATTGATTTATCCTAAAATTCAGAAAATTTCAATCGACAACGGGATTTTAGAAAAAGCGAAGAATGTTTACGTTATTCCTGCAGATTTGGGTTGGAGCGATCTTGGAACATGGACTTCCGTTTTCGAGAACAGCGAAAGAGACGAAAACGAGAATGCCATCAATATAAAAACGGCTCTTACATACGATTCGACAGGAAATATCGTTCATGTAAAAAATACTAAGGCGGTCGTTATAGACGGCTTGAAAGATTTTATCGTTGTAGATACAGACAAGGTTTTGTTAATCTGCCCGAGAGAACACGATCAGCAGATCAAAGACTATGTTTTGGATCTGAAAAGTCTGAAAAAAGGCGAAAAATATATGTAAATATCGGCATAAATTCTGCCACAATTTGAGCTATGAAAAAAAGTATGAACCCTGTTTTTCTTTTTGTTTTTCTGTTTTTGGGAATTTCTGTTTTTTCCCAAGACAAGAAAAAATTCTCAAATATTGATGGCGTTATGTCTAAAATAATACCCGACAATAAGATTGATTTCTGGGTGCTTGTTCACAACAGTTACGGTAAAAATAAAGAAGTGAAAATTTCCGGAACCAAAAAAGAGTATGTCCCGCAGTTCGCCGGTTTCAATCTGAGACCGGGAGAAGAAAGCTTTTATTATATTGTGTATTCTGTTGGCGGAAAAATCAGTTATATCACCGAAATTAAAGATCTTAAAGACTTTATGGGTAAAGCTGATAATGTGGAAGAAGCTGCCTTATCTGCGGTTTTGGAAGGCTATATGATCGATGAGCAGTTTGTGGATGTTGCGGCAAATTATTACGAAGATGCGTCGAATTATTATTTGGACTTGGGAAAGATCACTTCGAAAGAGTGTCCTTATCAGAAGACCCATTATACTTTAACGGTTAACAAGTCTACAGGTGTAATTTCTATTGTAAAAGACAACGGGCCGTATATGGAAGTTTATACAAAAAAATGTCCCAATAACCCGCGGCTTTTAAAAATAGAAAAGAAAGAAGAACCTAAAGATGAGCCTAAAAAGCAACCTGTCAAAAAAAGAAAATAACTTTTACGAAACCGAAAGGCTTTTGATTCGTCCCATGTCTGTGGATGATGCAGATCTTATTTTTGAGCTTTACAATATGCCTAATTTCATTAAGTATATAGGCAATCGCAACATTAAGTCTCTTTCTGATGCTGAAAATTACATTAAATTTAAATTCTTACCACAATTCGAAAAACTTGGTTTCGGAAATTATTTAATCATTTTAAAGGAAGGAAATCAAAAAATAGGAGGAGTAGGAATCTTCGAAAGAGAAGGACTGGATGTAGTGGATATTGGTTTTTCTGTTCTGGAGAGATTCGAAGGGAAAGGTTTAATGTTTGAAGCGGCCCAAAAAATAAAATCTATTGGGATGGACGAGTTTGGTTTAAAGAAAATTTCAGCCATTACTACAAAAGACAATCTTTCTTCTCAAAAATTAATCGAAAGATTAGGCTTAAAATTCCAGAGAATGGTCACCATTCCCGAAGACTCTGAAGAATTGATGTATTACGAAACAGAATGATTTTCAGATCTATTTGTCATTCTGACGAAGGAAGAATCTAAGTTTAAAATAGATTCTTCACTACACTTTTTTTCATTAAGAATGTCAGACAACAACTATTCTTCCAAAATTTGCGCAGCTGCCATTTTTGAAGTTACTTTCTCAATCACTCTTGTACAGATTCCTTTTTCATCAAAAATAAAAGTGGTTCTTACGATTCCCATATAGGTTTTTCCGAACGTTTTTTTCTCTTGCCAAACTCCAAACTTTTCGATAATATCACGGTTTTCATCAGCAATCAGATCATAAGGAAAAGCAAATTTACTGTGGAAGTTTTTCTGCTTTTTCACCGTATCACCACTTATCCCCAAAAGCTGAAATCCTGCTTTTTCCAATTGCGAGTAATTATCGCTCAGATTACAGGCTTCTACAGTACAGGTCGGCGTACTGGCTTGCGGATAAAAGAATATCACCAGTTTTTTTCCGATTAAACTCTTAGAATTAATGGCTTCTCCGTCTTGGTTTTTTCCTTCAAATTGTGGCAGTTTATCTCCAACTTTCAGCATAATGACTTATTTTTGTTCAAATTTAGTGGTTAAATGACAAAAAAGCAAAGAGCTAAACTTGTTCAGACAGAATTGGAGAAACTTTATCCTGAAGTTCCTATTCCTTTAGATCATACAGATCCTTATACTTTAATGGTTGCCGTTGCTCTTTCTGCACAGACAACTGACAAGAAAGTTAATCAGGTTACCCCCGAACTTTTTGCTGTTGCCGGAACACCGCAAAGAATGGCGAAACTGGAAGAATATCAGATCAAAGAACTGATTAAAGAAATCGGACTTTCTAATACGAAAGCCAAAAACCTGAAAAGAATGGCAGAGCTTCTTCTGGAAAGGCATAATGGAGTAGTGCCTCAAACTTATGAAGAGCTTGAAGCGCTTCCCGGAGTTGGCCACAAAACAGCTTCTGTAGTAATGAGTCAGGGTTTCGGATTTCCTGCTTTTCCGGTCGATACGCACATTCACAGATTAATGACTCAATGGAAGCTCACTTCCGGTAAAAACGTCGTAGAAACCGAAAGAGACGCCAAAAGCATCTGGAAGGAAGAGGTATGGAATAAGCTTCATCTCCAGATTATCTTTTACGGTAGAGAATATTCGCCTGCAAGAGGAAAAGGGGAGAAGGATTTTATAACTAAAATGATGTTTGAGAAGATTTAAAAAGTTCGCAGAATATTAATTTCTGTGATAATTGCTTTGCCTTCTCTTCGGCTCCATTCGCTCCACGAACCAACATATAAACCTACGGTGTCAAATCCTGCGTAGCTTAATGCGAGAATTGTATGACATGCTGTAACTCCTGATCCGCAGTGAATAATTATTTTTTTAGAATTATTTTGAAAAAAGGAAGAGTATTTTTCTTTTAAAATCTCTGGTTTTAGAAAGTTCCCTTTTTCATCTAAGTTTTCTGAAAAAGGAATATTAATTGTTCCCGGGATATGTCCTGCAACCAAATCAATGGGTTCAGATTCTCCTCTGAAACGATACGCATCTCGCACATCAATAACAGTTGCTGTATTGCTCAATAATTCATTTTCGACATCTTCTAAGGTGAATAAAGGTAAAATCCATTGATGGTTTTTAATTAATTCTGACTTTTGAAAGTTTTCTTCCCCATTTGAAAACTCTACAGCTTCCTTTTCTGCACTTTGAATTCCGCCATCCAAAACCTGAATATTTTTTAAACCAAAAGATTTCAGCATCCACCAGGCTCTTGCTGCAGCATTTGAACCATTTTTATTATCATAAATTATAATATGGGAAGTTTCCGAAATACCAAGAATAGAAACTGTTTCTGAAAATTTTTCAATTTTTGGAAGCGGATGTCTTCCGCCAAAAGCAAGATTTTCAACAGTTCCGGCTAAATCCTTATTCAAGTCAATGAATCTAGCTCCTTTAATGTGATTAATTAAGTAATTTTCATAGGCATCTTTGCCGACTCTTGCATCAAGGATAATGAGGTTTTCGGGGGGAAGATTTTTAAATTGTTGTATTGAAATAATGGGCTGCATATTAAACTAAATAAAAAACGCAGAAATCTCTGCGCTAATTGTTATTCATAAGAAAAAGTAAAGATCTGTTTCAGGTCCGGATGCAGACTTTTTGCAACAGGACAATTATGTGCCGTGGCTTCAATAAAATCTTTTTCCTCTTCCGTAAACTGATCAGGAAATACAAATTCACAGAAAATTTCAGCAATTCTTCTCGGATTCGGAGCCATAATTTTCTGAAGATTGCAATACGCTCCTTCAATATTAATATTTTTTTCCTTTCCTAAAATCGCAATGGTTGTCAATGCACATTCTGCTAAAGAAGTTGCACACAAATCTGTAGGTGAAAACTTTTCACCTTTGCCGTGGTTGTCTGTTGGAGCATCGCTTTCAATGATGGTTCCAGACTGTAAATGTTCAGCAGAACATCTTAGATTTCCTATATATATTATTTTTGAAGTCATTTTATTTATTTTTTAGTTTTTTCTAAAATTTTTTTTATTTGAATCCGTAAATCTTCTAAAGTAAAACTGTCGTTTTTAAATCCTATTGGGTAAGTTGTATGTCCTTCATTAGATTCTTCACATATCACAAATTCTGCATCTGTTTTTTCTATCTGAAGCGTTTTTTCAATATTAAATTTGCGTTCAATTTTTTCTCCGGTCTTATCAATCAAATATACTTTATAAATTGATTCAAGCGTTTTTTGAGGTTTCTCAAAAGATTTATAAACATTTATCCATTGATTATTCCACTGAAATTCATCAACGACTAGATTTTTAAATTTCATATTGTCTTCAGGCAGTTTTTTCTCAAAATAAAGGCCTTTCATCTGATCAAAAATCTTATTTGCCTCAGTAAATTTATTTTGAGCATTTAAAGCTTTAATCAACTTTTCATATAGAATATACTCATCGGGATACGCAGTTATTCCATCAAAATATATCTTTTCAGATTTTGGGAAATTTTTAACTTGTGCGTAATAAAAATTCCCGGCGTTCTTTATTAATTCAAGATACCATTTGTCATCTTTCAATTTGGAATTTTGAAGCCCTTCAATATATGTTTTCTCTTCATTGGAAAGATCTTGCTTTATTGTATATATTCGCGCTTTTTCAACATAAAATTCAGCAAGAGGAGATTTTGAAATTGCAATATTTATGTTATCTAAAGCCGGATCATATTGTTTTAAAAACATTTGTGAATAACCTTTTTGGAAATACAAAATAGCATTATCAAATTTTTTTGCTAAGGCTTTATCATAATATTCTACAGCTTTCAGATCATTTTCTTTACTAAAAAAAGCATAGCCTAAATAGTACAGTTCCTCTCCGCTTAAATTTTCACTATCTTTTTCCAGTTTAATGATTTCATCAAAATTCTGCTCATTAAATAGCTTTAAAACTTTCTGAGAAAAAAGAGTTGAGTAGGTTAAGATTAAAATGAGTAAATAAAATTTTTTCATAACCTAAAAGTGAAAAATATCTTTCGCTCTGTTATAAGAACTTTCGAAATTGAGCAGATTCAAATTATGTTCCGCTTTTTCTACGCTCATAAAATTGATTACCTGTTCGGTCGGCATATTTCCTACCAGATCATCTTTTGCCATCGGACAACCGCCGATTCCTTTGATAGCAGAATCAAATCTTCTGCAACCCTGATCATAAGCAGCTTTAAGTTTAGAATAAGAATCTTCGTAGCGGTTATGAAAATGAGCACCAAAATTCATTTCAGGGTAGCTTGATGGGATTTTCTCAAAAAGAAGTGTAATTTTTTCAGGAGTTGCCACGCCAGTTGTATCAGACAGAAGAATGTTTTTTATGCCTATTTCCGAAAAACGTTTCGCCCAGAAATCAACATCTTCCCATTTCCATACTTCGCCGTAAGGATTTCCAAATGCCATTGAAAAATAAAGGTTAAACTCTCTGTTTTCAGCTTTGGTAAGTTCAAGGATTTTTACAACATCATCAAAAGCTTCTTCCTGATTCTTATTGGTATTTCTGTGCTGAAAAGTTTCAGAAATAGAGAAGGGAAACCCCAAAATATCTACAGACTGGTGTTTTAATGCTTTCTCTGCACCACGGAAATTTCCGATGATGGCAGAAACTTTCGTATTCGAAAGAGATTTATCGATATTTTCTGCCACTTCTGCAGAATCTGCCATTTGCGGAATAGCTTTCGGAGAAACAAAACTCACACAATCCAAGACATCGAAACCCACTTCCATCAGCGAATTGATGTAATCTATTTTTTTTGTGGTAGGAATAAATTCATCCCAACCCTGCATTGCGTCTCTAGGACATTCGGTAAGAAACATTTTACTTTTTGATTTTCTCAAATATAATAAAACTAAACTATTTAGTTCTGAAGAAAACAAAGCTAATATTAAACTGAGAATCAGTAAATTATTTGTGATTTAAAATTTCAATCTCTACTATTTAACGACAATAATTTACAGTCACTACCAAAATCAGTAACTTTGTTAAAATTTATGATATTAAAATGAGTACAATAGAATTCAACGCAATGTGGAGAGAAAAACTGCTGAACCGTTTTCTCAGCTATGTAAAAATATATTCGACAAGTGATGCAGAAAGCGAAGCTACACCTTCTACTGAAAGACAATGGGATATCGCCAATTATATTGTTGAGGAGCTGAAAACGATCGGTCTGGAAAATGTATCGATTGATGATAACGGTTACATCATGGGTTACGTTCCTTCTAATCTGGAAAATGATAATCAGTCAACGATTGGATTCATCTCACATTATGATACTTCACCGGACTTCAGTGGAGAAAATGTAAAACCACAGGTTTGGAAAAATTATGATGGTAATGATTTAGTATTAAATCAGACAACAGGATTTACTTTATCTCCTTCAAAATTTGAAAGTTTAAAAAAATATATCGGTCAGACATTGATTACAACTGACGGAAACACTCTTCTTGGCGCAGATGATAAAGCGGGTTGTGCAGAAATTGTAACGGCAGCGGAATATCTGATTGCCCATCCTGAAATCAAACACGGAAGAATCGCTGTTGGATTTACTCCTGATGAAGAAATCGGAAGAGGAGCCCATAAATTTGACGTTGCAAAATTCGGAGCTGAATTCGCTTACACAATGGACGGTGGAGAAGTTGGAGAATTGGAATACGAAAATTTCAACGCAGCGGGAGCAGTGGTAAAAATCCACGGATTGAGTGTTCATCCGGGCTATGCCTTTGGAAAAATGGTGAATGCAAGTCTTTTGGCAGCAGAATTCATTCAATCTCTTCCTGCAAACGAAACACCTTCTACCACGAAAGGTTTTGATGGTTTTTATCATTTAATGGATATTGCGTCTGATGTTTCTGAATGCAAACTGCAATACATCATCCGTGATCATGATGAAGAGAAATTTGAAGCGAGAAAAAAATTCATGGCACAGAAAGTTGCTGAATTCAACGAAAAACATGGCGAAGGAACGGCAGAGGTTGAAATCAAAGAACAATACCGCAATATGAAGCAGCAGTTTGAAGGGAAAATGCATATTGTAGATCTTGCTGCAAAAGCAATGAAAGAAGCGGGAATTGAGCCTAAAATCAAAGCCATCAGAGGCGGAACAGACGGAGCACAGCTTTCTTACATGGGATTGCCTTGTCCGAATATTTTTGCGGGCGGAATCAACTTCCACGGACCTTACGAATATGTGGCGCTGGAAAGTATGGAAAAAGCCGTTGAGGTGATTGTGAATATTGTAAAAGCATAGATTTTCACTTAAATAAAATTGAATCCAGCTCTTTTTTGAGTTGGATTTTTATTTAAAACAGAACAAAGTAAATTTATATGATTTCATTAAATTTAAGCTAAATATTATATCCTATATTTGTGACTATCAAAAATATCAATGCAGTTTAGAAAAGACATTCAGGGGATAAGAGCGCTTGCTTTTCTTTTGGTTTTTATATTTCATTTAAATTCTTCCTTGCTTCCCGGTGGTTTATCGGGGTTGATGTCTTCTTTGTGATTTCCGGCTTTTTGATGACTTCTATTTTATAAATCACCTTTTCTATATTTACTTTCAGGGTTTTCTACCACATTTTCTACGAACCGTTCCTCACAAGCACCAAAATTTTTAAAATTTTCTCTTCCTTCTTCCAAGGTCATATGATTTGGACCACTTTCTTCAAGTGGATCAAACACTCCGTCGTCTTCCCAAAAACAGACATCACAGATTTCAAAATGTCTTCTTTCAGATAGTGTAAAGTATCCACAACAATAACATTGAACATTTAAATCATTCTTTTCATCCATAAATTTAAAATTAACAAAAAACCACTACAAAAAAGCAGTGGTTTCACAATATTTAAAATTAAATAAAATTTTATCCGTTTGGCTGATTGCCTAAAAAAGCATCCCAACCTTGTGCCGTTAAAGCGACCAATTGATTAGAGCCTCTTGCCACCATGAAATTTCCATCTTCTTTTTCAACTGCATGGCCAATAATGGTAAAATCCGGGTGATTTTTTATTTTATCGAAATCGTTGGGAGAAATCGTAAACAGCAATTCGTAATCTTCGCCACCGCTTAATGCGGTCATTACTGGATTTAAATTAAAATCATCTGCCGTAGAAATTGTAAGATTATCCAACGGGATTTTCTCTTCATATAATCTGAAACCTACATTAGACTGATCAGAAAGATGCAGTATTTCAGAAGCCAAACCGTCAGAAATATCAATCATCGAAGTTGGTTTGATATCCAATTGTTCCAAAATTCCTTTTACATCGGTTCTTGCTTCAGGTTTTAATTGTCTTTCCAAAATGTAATCGAAACCTTCCATTTCAGGCTGCATATCCGGATTGGCTAAGAAAACGGCATGTTCTCTTTCCAAAATCTGAAGCCCCATATAAGCGCCACCTAAATCTCCGGTTACGACTAATAAATCGTTTGGTTTTGCGGTACTTCTTCTGACAATATTTTCTTCATTTTCAATTCCGACAGCAGTAATGCTCATTACCAAACCGGCATTGGAACTCGTTGTATCTCCGCCGATTAAGTCTACTTTGTATCTTCCGCAGGCTGTTTGAATTCCAGCATACAATTCTTCCAAAGCTTCCACTGGAAAACGGTTGGAAACAGCCAAAGAAACTAAAATCTGAGTTGGCGTTGCATTCATGGCTGCAATATCGCTAAGATTTACCACAACAGCTTTGTAACCTAAATGTTTCAAAGGAACATAGCCTAAATTAAAATGAACTCCTTCCGCAAGAACATCCGTCGTTAAAACGACTTTCTTATTATCAGGATTAATAATTGCAGCATCATCGCCGACTCCAAGCTCCGAAGACTCATTGGATAAAGGAAAAAATTCTGTAAGATGTTTTATTAAACCAAATTCTCCTAATTTGGAAATGGGTGTTAATTCTGGGTTTTTATCTTCAAACATACGCTAAATTATAATTGATTGTTGATAATTGATTAATGATGACTACAATCGATCATCGTTTATCAATGATCATTTATTGATTAAAAACTGCCGGGTCAATATTCTCAGGACGGAAAGGAAGCTTCTTAAAATCTTCTCTTGTCATCAAGATAGTTTCCGCAGTTTTGTATTTGTTCATCGCTTCTACAACATCATCCGGCGGAGAAGTCATTTTTCTCAGCATGGTATCAATCCAGACTCCGGTTGCTTCTGAAGTTGCACAGTGCGAACCATCCGGAAGGTAAAACTTATGTACAAAACGATAAATCGAAGCATCTTCTGCACAACCATCGATCTCTAAACTTACAATTACTTTTTGATCTGCGAATATTTCCTTAAAAAATGAAAATCTTTCATGCATAATCACCGGACCAATTCCCCATCGGCTCATTTGGGTAACACCCATTTTTTCTTTTTTCATAAAAGCCATTCTCGTTTGCGCACAATATTGCACGTAAGATGAATTGGCAAGATGTTTATTGGCATCAAGATCGCTCCAGCGAACTTCAAAAGTATGGTAGAATGTCATTTTAAATTTATTTTAAACCACAAAAGTCACAAAAGTTTAATTAATACATGATAAAGCTGAAATTTATCAGATTAAAGTTCAAAAAAGGAATGTGCCTGAGTCGTTGATTTATGGTCACAAAATTACTTAAATAAGATGGTTTATAAAAATTGTAATTTTGCAAAAATAATCCGTTGCATAAAAGCTTTGAATTAAAAAAAGAATAATCAATTTTCACAATTCATTTTTGTTCTTTTGAAATATTTAAAAATCTAAAAAAAATTTTGTGCCTTCGGTTAATAAAATTATGAAGCAAATTATCATTATCGGAGGTGGAGCAGCCGGATTTTTCTGTGCAGCCAATCTTGACGAAAAGAAATATAAAATCACCATTCTTGAACAGAATTCTGATGTTCTTCAGAAAGTGAAAATTTCAGGGGGCGGAAGATGCAATGTTACTCATGCCTGCTTTGATCCGAAAGAGCTGATTCAGTTTTATCCTCGTGGAAATAAGGAATTATTGAGTGTGTTTACTAAATTTCAACCGGGAGATACAATGGAGTGGTTCGAAAACCGAAAAATTTCGTTGAAGATTGAAAACGATAACAGAATATTTCCGGAAAGTAATTCTTCACAGACGATCATCAATACTTTTCTCAATGAAATTCAGAAAAAAAATGTTGAAGTGAAAACAAAATGTTCCGTAAAAGAAATTGAAAAGCTTGATGAAAAATATCTGGTAAAAACAAGTCTGGGGGACTTCGAAGCCGATTTTGTTATTTATACCACCGGAAGTTCGCCAAAATCATTGAAAATGATTGAAAATTTAGGTCATAAAATCATTGATCTGGTTCCTTCTCTTTTTACATTTAATATCAAAGATCCTTTGCTGAAAGATTTGTTGGGAACAAGCTTTGAAATGGCAGAAACTTCTATTCCGAAACTAAAAACAGAAGAAAGCGGACCGTTATTGATTACGCATTGGGGACTTTCGGGACCGGCGATTTTGAAAATTTCGGCTTGGGAAGCGATTAATTTAGCCAAAGTGAAATATAATTTTGAAATTGAAGTAAATTTTATTTCAAAAGATATGGATGAAGCGGAAGAATTATTTCAGAACTTTAAACAGACAAATCCGAAGAAAACAATCGGGCAATCGAAAATTTTTGAGGTAACGAATCGTTTTTGGCAAAGAGTTTTGGAGGTTTCCAATATAGATTTGAATAAACAGGTTGCACAGATTTCCGGAAAAGAAATGCAGAAAATTTTAGAAAATTTATGTAAAAAGAAATTCAATGTAACTGGGAAATCGACTTATAAAGATGAGTTTGTAACTGCAGGAGGTGTTGATTTAAAAGAAATTAACTTTAAAAATATGTCTTCGAAAATTTTGCCTAATTTTTATGTCGCCGGAGAGGTGTTGAATATTGACGCGGTTACAGGTGGATTTAATTTTCAGGCTTGCTGGAGTGAGGCTTGGCTGATTGCACAGGATTTAAATAATTTAAACTAAAAATATGAAGAAAAATTTAACGCTCATCTTATTTCTAGGATTTACGTTCGCTTTCTCTCAAGTACAAGAAGGAAGGAAAGCAACATCTTCAGAAAAAGAATCTTCGAAAGAAAGATATGTTCCAGAAGCCGATACTCCACCTTCTTTTCCCGGTGGAATTAACGAATTCAGAGGGAAAGTTGCACAAAAAATCAACATTAAAAAAATAAAAAACGCAAGTGGAAAAGTCAGCTCATCAGCCAAGTTTGCAGTTAATACTCAAGGTAATATAGAAAACATTACGGTATATGGGAACAATGATGATTTTAATAAAGAAGTAGAAAATGCAATAAAATCTGTAAAGATTAAGTGGAAACCTGCAACATACGACTCAGAACCCATAAAATATTGGTTTCAAATTCCATTTGCCGCTTTAATTGATTAATAATAATGTTTTCAGCTAAAAAAAATATCCAGAATATTTTAAAAATCCTTCTCATTCTAGGGTTCGGATATTTCTTTTGGCTCATGCTGAAAATCACATTAGAATATATTCCATTGAAAAGCGATGTGAGTTTTTTAATGATAAAGCAAACCGAAGTAGAGCACAGATCGGAATATCTTTACTTTTTTTACACTCATGTTTATACAAGTATTTTTGTTTTATTGACGGGTTTTTTAGCGATTATCAGAAAAGATTACGGATTAAAAAACTTCCATAGAAACGCTGGAAAAATTTATATTTTTTTTATTCTGATTTTCGCTGCTCCATCTGGAATTTATATGGGGATTTTTGCAAACGGTGGCTTACTTTCTAAAATTTCGTTCGTAATTTTGGGCTGTTTGTGGTGGTTTTCGACATTTAAGGCGTACCAATTAGCACGACAAAAAAAATTCAGCGGACACAAACAATGGATGTGGCGAAGTTTCGCACTCACAATTTCTGCTATTACATTAAGAATGTGGAAGGTAATTATTGTATATTTATTCCACCCGAATCCGATGGATGTTTACCAGATTATTGCCTGGCTCGGTTGGGTACCCAACATTATTTTAATAGAATATTTAATCACAAAAAAGCACATTTAATTTATATGAAAATTTTAAAATTCACGTTACTCACTTTAGTGGCGTTCGGTTTCACAAGCTGTAAAAAAGATGCGTCAACAGAAGAAAAATCCAAAGATAGTTTAGTCGCCAAAAAAGATTCAGCCGTTGTGCCTGAAGTTCATAAAGAATATTACGGAATTTATATGGGTGATTTTGCAGGAAAGGAAATGATTACCCCTGAATTTGGTGAAGAATATGAAGGTGATGTTTATAAAAAACTTTCTCTGAAGATCAATCGTATTACCAAAGACAGCGTTTACGGACAAAGTATTGTGAATGGCAACCAAAGACCTTTTCGTGGTGTTTTTAATGAATCTACACAATCTTTTATCCTTGATGAGCCCGGAAATGATAAAACTGACGGAAGATTTGAGATCAAGCTTAAAAACGACAGCATTACCGGAAAATGGACGGCTTTTAACAAGACCGCAGTAAAAGCCCCTTTGAAAAATTTAAAGCTGATCAAAAAAGAATTCGTTTACAATCCGAATTTTATGCTGGATGAAAATTCTGACCTGATCGACTGGGAAAATCCTAAAGATTTTAAAGAAAAATATACTGACGAGGAAACCGGAAAAACTGAAACTTATACCGAATCTAAAAACAGAATTGCTTCTGATGCCGTATTCAAAATCAATGCTTCCAAGCAAAAGCTGACTGAGAAAGATCTCAAAAACCTACGCAAACTCGATATGGAAATCATAAAGAATGCAGTTTTTGCAAGACATGGGTATGCATTCAAAAAGCCGACTTACAGATACTTTTTTGAGCAAACCGACTGGTATATTCCGGTTTCAAGCAATGTCGACAGTGAACTTTCTCCTATGGAAAAAGATAATGTAGCCTTGCTGAACCGTTTTATAAAATATGCGGAAGATAAATATGATTCTTTTGGGAGGTAATGATCTGATGTGCGCTTATTTTTGCTTGAATAAGAGTATCTTGTGATTTTTGTTTAGAATCTTAATAGTTCTGTGCAGTTTTCCTTCTTCGTAAGAGAAAACTTGTAGGGAATCGCAGATAGTTCCTTTTTTATATTTTTCATTATAATTAAGGCTATCTGCAATAAATTTCTTTTCTTCACAAAATAATCTTAACTGATTGTTATTTAATGACCATCATCCTGTTTCTTTTTGTGCGCAGGTTGAATATTCATAGGTGTTGTTCTTGTTTAATTTTAATGTCAATTGCAGTACTAAAGAACCGTATTTTAATCGATTTATACTACTATTTTCAGGGGATGTGTATGTTCCAAAAATTTGTTCAGAATTTTGTTTTGAGCATGAGCAAAAGAAAATGCAAAGCAGTAAAATATATCTGACTGACATTGTTTTTAATTAGATGTGATTTTAGTTGAAATATAAAGCAATAAACATCCCACCGCATAACATAAAATATCAATCCACGAAAAAGAATTTCCGATCACGATATACACCATGCTTCCCGGTTGGAAGCCTAATTTTTCTGCAATATTGAAAAACTGAGCGAATTCTACAATACACGAAAATGCAAAGATTCCGAGAATAAGTTTTATGTCATCGGTGACGAAAAAACTTTTTACTAAAGTATAAAGGAGCATGACAACAATAACGTCTCCCAGATAAGCCCGAATAAAAAAATTATCTTTTAAAACGGTGGCAATGAGTACCTCAATGAAAAAAATCAGAATGGATAAAAGGAAATATTTTAGGTTAAATTTAAATTTCATCAGATTAATTTTGGCTAAAGCCTTTGATTTTTGTGTTAAAAAAGAGCGGACTAAAGTCCGCCCAATTACTTTTATATGCTAAAATATAATTATTTTTTCGCTTTGATCGTACAGCCGATTGCTACGGTTTTCGTCATTTTTACCGATTCATTTTTAAGTAATGCATCCACTGCGTCTTCTGCATAACGTTCGGAAACATCATTCGGATCTTCGTAATTATTATCAATTGCACCGATGTATTTTACGATGTTTTTTGAGCCTTCTTTCTGAAGAACAAATACATGTGGGGTTTTTGTAGCGCCGTATTGAGGATAAATTTTCTGACCTTCATCTACCAGATAAGGAAATGTAAAACCCTTTTCTTTGGCTCTTTCGATCATTTTTTGGTAACTGTCTTCTGGCTGTACATTCGGATCATTCGGATTGATTGCAATCACAGGATAACCCTGAGATTTATATTTCTTGTCGAGAGCCACAATTCTGTCTTCGTATTTTTTTGCATACGGACAATGGTTGCACGTAAAAACCACGATGAAACCTTTAGCTTTTTTAAAATCACTTAAAGAAACCATTTTTCCGTCTGTATTTTTCAGCTTAAAATCTGTTGCTTCATCACCAACTTCATAACCTTTCGCAGAAGCCGTTTTAGATTTTGGCTCTTCATTTTTATCGCTGTTGATTTTTGTAAAACTCAGTAATCCAAGTCCGACGATAAATGCGGTCATTAAAATTTTGAAATTTTTCATAGTATTTTGTTTAGTTTAAATTTTTAACAATAATATTTTCTAGATCTTCTTTGCTCATTTCACCGTCGTTGAAATGTATTTTTTCTCCGTTTTTGTAGAAAATAGTTACCGGGATATTTCCGTCCCAGTTTTTTTCAAATTTAGGAATCCAGGTGTTCATTCTTTTAATATCATCCAGTAAAACAACTTCTGCGGTCAGGGTTTTGTTTTTAATAAACTGAATAACGCGTTCTTTATCTTTTGCGCGATCTAAAGAAACCAAAAGCATTTTAAACTTAGGATTTGCTTTAAGTTTATCATTAACTTCTATGAAATCCGGTAGCTCTTTCACACATGGAGCACAGGTCGTAGACCAGAAATTGAGCACCAGAAAAACATCTTTTTCTTCTTTAATTTTCTGTTCAAGCAATTCGTATTTAATCATCGGAATGTCGTTGATTATTACCCTTTTCTCATTCTGAGTAGGAATTTCCTGATAAGGAGGAGTATTTTCCTGAGAGAAACCTAAAGAAACCCCGAAAATCAACACGATTACACTAAAAATTTTCTTCATACTCAAAATTAGGGAATGAATATCTAAACAATTAAAATAATGCTGTTAAACTTTGTTAATTGTTTTATTAAGCAATATGATTGGTCATAATTTAATAAGAACATTGTATTTTTATTATTAAAAAAAGAAAATACCATCATAATTCTTCTGATGGAAGCTTGTATTTAGCAATAATGAAAATTTCGATCGCAATTGGTATTAAGTTTGCTGCCCTCAAAACATATATTTTACCTCTGAAGAATTTTAGAATCAGTCTTAAATAAAAATTAAATTTAATGAAGAAAGCAGTTTTATTGCTTGGTTTGTTTTTCACATCATTTGCATTTGCTCAGGAAAAAGACACAAAAAATGTTGTTGAGAATTTCGTTCCCGATGTTTCAGCCCTGCCTGATTATAATATTGTTAAAAGTAAATTAGACCTAAAACAGGTGGTTACAAAAGCAGACACAATCCCTGAATTTCCGGGTGGAATGATGGCTTTCAAGAAAAAATATTTCGAAAATATAGAAACATTAGACCTTAAAAACAATGAAAAAGTAGATATACGACTTTACTTTATCGTGGAAAAAAACGGATATGTAAGAAATGTCGCTGCGGTTTCGAAAAACAAAAAACACGCTGAAGAAGCAGAATTGGGAGTGAAAAGAATGTTTATACGTTGGAAACCCGCAAAATTGAACGGACAAGCAGTGCGGTATTTATTCTACTTTCCTCTGAAAAGCAAAAAATACAATTAAGAAAATTACTTCGATCGATGTCAGATTTTGGCGTCGATTTTTATTTTTTGATTAAATTTGATCATGGAAAATTTCATTTTAATAATTTCTTTACTTCTAAGTGGAATTGCTTTTGGACAAAATACAAATTCTCCCTCACCGCCACCACCTACAACAAGTAAATATCCTATTTATAATAATTCCAATACGTCCGTCGATGTTTTGGCAATTTATGAAAATCCAGATCAGATGCCTGATTTTCCTGATGGAGTTTTAGCTTTTAGAACTAAATTTCAAAATGCAATTGTTTTGGATTCTTTTCGGTCTGAAAATGGAGAAAATACTCTCAAAGGACTCATTAGTTTCGTGATAGAAAGAGATGGAAGTATGACTGATTTGAAAGTTACCGGTTCAAATGAAAAATTTAATGCAGAAGTAAAAAAAGCAGTTCGCAGCATTAAAGAAAAATGGATGCCCGGAAAAATTAAAGGCGAAACAGTATGAAGCCGATATAGAATTCCTTTAACAATTAATATCAGCTAATCTTACCCTCCAATCATCTTTTTAATCGAGTTCAGCTTCATCAACGCTTCAATCGGCGTCAAAGTATTGATGTCGATTTTCGTTAATTCTTCTCTGATGTTTTCCAAAACAGGATCGTCTAACTGAAAGAAAGACAGTTGCATGTTTTCTTCAGTCACTCTTTTGATAGTTTCTGAAGAGCTACCCTGAGTTCGGCTTGCTTCCAAAGTTTTCAGAATTTCATTGGCTCTGTTGACCACTTTTGAAGGCATTCCCGCCAGTTTTGCTACGTGAATACCGAAACTGTGCTCACTTCCGCCCGGAACCAACTTTCTTAAGAAAATAATATTCCCTTTGTTTTCCTGAATAGAAACATGGAAATTTTTCACACGTTCGAAATTCACGGTCATTTCATTCAACTCGTGATAGTGGGTTGCAAACAAAGTCTTTGCCTGAGTCGGATGCTGATGAAGATATTCCGCAATCGCCCAAGCGATGGAAACCCCGTCGTAAGTGGAAGTTCCACGACCGATTTCGTCTAATAAAATCAGGCTTCGTTCAGAAATATTATTCAGAATATTTGCTGCCTCATTCATTTCCACCATAAAAGTTGATTCGCCAGCGGAAATATTATCGCTTGCGCCAACTCTCGTAAAGATTTTATCTAAAACGCCTATTTCAGCGTGTTTTGCAGGAACAAAACTTCCGATCTGAGCCAGAAGACAAACAATTGCAGTCTGACGAAGAATTGCCGATTTACCTGCCATGTTGGGTCCGGTAACCATGATAATCTGTTGAGAATCTTTATCTAAGAAAATATCATTCGGAATATATTTTTCGCCTAAAGGAAGTGCATTTTCAATGATCGGGTGTCTAGCTTCTTTTAAATCAATGGCAAAAGTCTCCGTTAAAACAGGTTTTGTGTAACTTTCAGAAACGGCTAGTTCAGACAAGCCAACTGCAACATCAAGCTGTGCAATAATATTCGAGTTTTCCTGAATCCTGTCGATGTAAATCATCGTTTCGGAACAAACCTTTCTGTACAACTGATTTTCCAGAACACTGATTTTTTCTTCAGCTCCCAGAATTTGGTTTTCGTATTCCTTTAATTCTTCGGTAATATAACGTTCGGCGTTAACCAACGTCTGTTTTCTCAGCCAGTCGGACGGAACTTTATCTTTATGAGTATTTCTTACTTCAATAAAATATCCGAAAACATTGTTAAAATCTATTTTTAAACTGGTAATTCCTGTTCTTTCGATTTCTCTTTGGCACATGTCATCCAAAAATCCACGACCTTTAGATTGAAGTCCTCTTAATCGGTCAAGTTCTTCAGAAATGCTTTCTTTAATCACATTTCCTTTGGCAAGATTTACCGGAAGTTCTTCATTCAAGTGATTTTCAAGAAGAGCAATTAGTTCATCTAAATTATTTAACGGTTCAAGCCACGCCAAAACATCGGCATGAGGATGAAGCAATCCTTTAATTTTCTGAATATTTATTAAACTTTGACGTAAATAACCTAATTCTTTCGGTGAAATTTTTTCCGCCGCCAGTTTTCCCATCAATCGGTCTAAATCTGAAATTGATTTTAACAATTCTGAAATCTCATATTTAAGATGATCTTTCTCGTTCAAAAAATCAATCAGCGAAAGTCGTCTTGAAATTTCATCAACCGATTTTAAAGGAAGAATAATTCGTCTTCGCAACAATCTTCCGCCCATTGGGGTAGAAGTTTTATCGATAATATCCAAAAGCGATTTTCCTTTCGGATGGCTCGGATAAACGATTTCTAAGTTTCTCAGCGTAAAATGATCCATCATCAGATAATCTTCCTGCGGAATAATCTGAATTT
Source organism: Chryseobacterium formosense (assembly GCF_900116415.1). GTDB lineage: Bacteria > Bacteroidota > Bacteroidia > Flavobacteriales > Weeksellaceae > Chryseobacterium > Chryseobacterium formosense. Next base: position 117,395 of record NZ_FPAP01000002.1, read on the forward strand.
TGGTAATGTGCGCCAGTAAATTGTGATGTGTGTCTTCAACAAGATAAGCGAAAATAGCTCCTGCAGCAGTAATCGCTAAATTTAAACCTTCAACACCAAAACCTTTTAATGAATTGGTTTTAAATTGATTTGTCAGTTTTTCGTAAGCAAAATTATACTGATAGGCCCAGTCTTCAAGCTTGAAAACATTTTTATTTTTAAGCTGATCCGGAATCTGAACGCTTCTCTGATAAATAATCTCACTCGGGTCAAACGTATTAACAATATGAAGTAGTTTATCGAGATTTCCTTCACTGACTAAAAATTCTCCGGTAGAAACATCGACTAAAGCAATTCCGTATTTTTCTTTTTCTTTATGAAGCGAAAGAAGAAAATTATTCTTTTTTGAACTTAAAACCTGGTCATTGAACGTAACTCCTGGAGTTACCAACTCGGTAACGCCACGTTTTACAATTCCTTTGACCATTTTTGGATCTTCCAACTGGTCGCAAATCGCAACACGAAGTCCTGCTCTCACCAATTTTGGCAAATAAGAATCTACCGAATGATGCGGAAATCCAGCCAATTCGATATGACCTTCTCCGTTGGCTCTTTTTGTTAAAACAATTCCCAAAACCTGAGAAGCTCTGATGGCATCCTGCCCGAAAGTTTCATAGAAATCTCCCACCCTGAAAAGTAAAAGCGCATCAGGATATTTCGCCTTGATGGTATTATACTGCGTCATTAACGGGGTTTCTTTCTTCGTCGCCTTTGCCATTAAAAAATTGTCTTAAAATTGGGTTGGTAAAAATAGGAAATAAAATCCTTGAGGCAAATTGGTTATTCGAAAATCTCCCACAGATTGCACAGATTTTCACGGATGATTGAGAATAGTATTTACCTTTAATAAATTGTCACGAATGCACAAATAATTGTTTTAATGTAAAATTTAAGGATAAAAAATTAGTGTATTCGTAGAAAAACAATCTGTGAAAATCTGTGTCATCTGTGGGATTTTAATTTTTCATCTTCTTTCTCTCAAATTTAGCCAAAGCTTCCGCAGCTTTTTCATATGCCCACTTCTGTTTGTGATCTACCCATTTTCCTTTAAAAAGTTTACGCAGAATTTTATCCGTATATCGCATGATGAAAACATGGTACAGCATATTTGCAAAAATTTTAGGTTTATTGGGCAAAGCTCTTAAAGACATCGAAAAGCCAGGCTCCAGATACCGGTTGAAATGCCAAAAAGCACCTGGAATAAAAAGGGCATCGCCGTGTTCCATGAAAATTTCGTAACCTTTGGCATATTTTAAAGCAGGGAACTTTTCGTAATCCGGATTTTCGTAATCTACATCGTAAATCGTATGAACTGACAAGGGAACTTTATATAAAAACTTCGACTGTTTCTGGTCAAAAAGCAGGATTCTTTTCTTTCCTTCAAAATGGAAATGCATAAAATCTCCCAAATCAACATCATAATGCATTAAAACATGAGCCTCACTTCCACCAAAAAATAAAGTAGGAAGTCTTTTGAAAAATTTAATTCCCAAATCGGGATAGGTGAAATTTTTTAATAATTCCGGAAGACGGTCTGTGATGATATAGAAGAAAATTCTAAGGTCTGAAGGGTTAGATTTTATCGTATCGATATAATCTTTCATTTTCATTTTGGTGACCGGAGCATCTGAGCTTTTTTTAGAATCTGCAGGTTTGTTGTCGTACAAAGGAACTTCCTGTTCGCCGGCTTTTTCTTTAATAAAATCAAAATTCCATTTATCAAAAGCGTCCCATCTTTGAGAGTAGTTTTTGATGAGAAGTGGTTTTTGTTTTTTAAAGTAGTTTTCCTGAAATTCTTCCTTGCTTATATCAGTGACAACGTCTACGTTTTCTAATATCATGCGTTTTTATTTTAATGCGAAATAAAAATAGTGTTTTTTTGAATTTTATAAAAATTTATCTTTGCAGAAGACACGCAAAGCATGAGAGTTTACAATACCAAACATTTCCTGAAAATCCTGGTCAGCTTACACAAAAGCGATACCATGAAAATCCTTTTCCCAAGCATGATTTTGATGGCGGTGTATTCTTTCGGGGTACAGTATTTGGAAATCGAATATCTTCATCTGACTTCAAAATCGAAGGTCAGCAATGTAGGAATGATTCATTCTCTGCTTGGTTTTGTTTTGTCTTTGCTGCTGGTTTTCAGAACGAATACCGCTTACGACAGATGGTGGGAAGGAAGAAAACTTTGGGGAAAACTGGTAAATGATACAAGAAATTTTGCAATAAAAATCAATATTATTCTTGCCGATGACAGGCAGTCTGCAGACCAAATTGCGAGATATTTAAAATATTTCCCACACTTTTTAGCCAAACACCTTTCGCAGGAATCAACAAGGCTCGCTTTGGATGAAGATTATTCTGAAATTGAAAAATCATTGAGAAGTCACGGGCCGACCGATATGATTATTCATCTCACTCACAAATTGCATCAGCTTAAAAAAGAAGGAAAAATTTCGGATGTTGAAATGCTGTATTTAGATACTCAGATTTCAGGTTTTCTGGATGTTTGCGGTGGATGTGAAAGAATTAAAAATACACCGATTCCCTATTCTTACTCTTCGTTCATTAAGAAATTTATCATTTTGTACGTTTTAGCATTACCGATTGCCTACGTAATCAATCTTGGATTGTTTATGATTCCGCTGACGGTTTTTGTATATTACGTCTTGATGAGTCTCGAACTGATTGCCGAAGAAATTGAAGATCCTTTTAATAATGATGAAAATGATATTCCGATGGAAACCATTGCTCAGAATATCGAGAAAAATGTTCATCAGATTATGGGTGCAAAAAAGTAAAAGATTCAATTGTGTTAAAAAAACCTGTATAAATCTGTGCTATCCGTGGGCAAAAACTCCCACAGATTGTACAGATTTACACAGATGCATATTGAAATATTTAATGGAAAATCAAATCCATAAGTAAAGAAGAATTCGTAAATTATAATAAGAAATAAATTATTTTGGTACATAAATTAAAGTTAGAAGAACTGAATAGAATCGATGTAGAAACATTTAAAAAAGTTGAGAAAATACCATTGGTTGTTGTTTTAGACAATATCAGAAGTATGCACAATGTGGGCGCAACGTTCAGAACGGCAGATGCTTTTTTAGTTCAAAAAATTATTTTATGCGGAATTACGCCTCAACCGCCACATCGTGAAATTCACAAAGCTGCATTGGGAGCAACAGAAAGTGTAGATTGGTCGCATGAAGCAGACATTAATGTTACGATTAACGATTTGAAAAGCCAGGGTTTTGAAATTTTAGGAATAGAGCAGACTTCAAACAGTAAAATGATTTCAGATTTTACCATTGATAGTGCTAAAAAATATGTAGTGATTTTAGGAAACGAAGTAGAAGGAATCAGCGATGAAGCATTAACGAATATTGATACATTTCTTGAAATTCCGCAATTGGGAACAAAGCATTCTTTAAATGTAAGTGTTTGTGGCGGAATCGTAATGTGGGAGTTTGCAAAAGCGTTAGGTGTAAAATAAAAAACTATTGCTAGTAAACTTCAATTTAAATTTAAAAGAGATTGAAAAAGCCCTAAAATAAAAAAACTGCATATGTCTAAAAGACAGTGCAGTTTGAAATAAATCTAATAAAAAGTAAAAATGAAAGGCGACAAAGATACGTTTTTTTTGTGTGTCAACAAATTTTTTTGACTGAATTTTTTATTTCATCAAAAAAAAGAATGTTTTTAAGGAAATGATTCGTTTAATTTTTTATAAATTAGCACAATGTTTATCAAGGACTATATCTCAAAAGATTTTCCGTGTTTTCATCTTACTGACTCTATTGAATCGGCTAGAGAAATGCTAGACGCTTTTGGATATACGCATATTTTCATCAAAAAATCCCATCACTTTTACGGAGCGATCGCTAAAGATTTTCTTTTTGAAGAAGAGGGTACTCTAAAAAACCTCGAACATCAGATTGAGCGTTTTGCAATTTTGGAAGATAATAATATTATGGACAGTATTCGTCTGTTTTATACTTTTAATACCAACGTAATTCCTGTTATTAATAAAAACGAAAAATATTTGGGTTATATTGGTTGTGATGATGTCTTCCAGAATCTTTCACTTTATCCTTTATTTTCTGAATCGGGCGCAACCTTGACGGTTGAGGTTCCGGCAAGAAGATATTCTATGACCGAAATTGCCAATATTATTGAGAGCAACAACTCTAAATTTTATGGTGGGTTTATTAGCCTGATGTCTGATGAAGCTATTCAGGTAACGATAAAAATCAGCAATGAAAATCTTGCTTCCATTGATGCAACATTCGACAGATACGACTACAGAATTGTTGAAAAATACTATTCTGACGAAAAGACCGATATGTTTAAAGACCGATTCGGCTTTTTACAAAAATTTATAGAAATCTAATATGAAGGCAGCCATATATTCTCAGAAAAAAGATCTTGATACTTTTTTATATTTAAGTAAATTTATTTCTGAACTGGAAAGCAGAGGCGTAAAATCGGTTTTGTTTGATGAAATGGCTGAAGCACTGCAGTTTTCAAAAATATTTGAGACTTTTGCCAACAAACAGGATCTTATTGAGAAAAAAGTAGATCTTTTCTTCACTTTTGGTGGCGATGGAACGATTGTAAATTCATTAACATTTATTGAAGATTTGGAAATTCCTATTGTCGGTGTAAATACCGGAAGATTGGGATTTTTGGCGAGCTTTACGAAAGAAGAAGCCTTTAAAGAGTTAGATTCTATTTTAAAAGGTGATGTAAAAACAAGTCGACGTTCCGTAATTCAGGTGGTTTCGCCGGAGCTGGAAGATTTTTTTCCTTATGCTTTAAATGATGTTACCATTTCGAGAAAAGAAACAACTTCGATGGTGACAGTAGATTCCTATATTAACAATGAATTTTTAAATGTCTTTTGGGGAGACGGTGTTATCGTTTCTACACCGACTGGTTCAACGGCTTATTCTCTAAGTTGTGGTGGTCCGATTATCTCGCCAAACAACGAAAATTTTGTCATCACCCCGATCGCACCTCATAATCTTAACGTAAGACCTTTGGTGGTAAACGATAAAGTGGAGATTAAATTTAAAGTTGAAAGCAGAGTTCCTCAATATTCTCTATCATTAGACTCAAGGTTAATTCACATCGAAACCGATAAAGAAATTGTTATTAAAAAAGCCGATTTCCAGATTTTACTGGTGCAGCCTAATAATTTAAGCTTCTATGAAACCATCCGTCAGAAGCTGCTTTGGGGCAGAGATAAAAGAAATTAATAATTTCTCAAAAATCATTACCTTTACAAGAATTTTTAAAAAAATACCCTAATATTATATAAAAGCTAAAATATGAGCAGAATTTTTCCGGCAGGAGTTGCCACAGGTCAGTTAGTTACAGATATTTTCCAGTATGCAAAAGAAAACAAATTTGCATTACCTGCAGTAAACGTTATTGGTTCTAGTAACGTAAATGCTGTTATGGAAACTGCGGCGAAACTAAATTCACCGGTAATCATTCAGTTTTCTAACGGTGGAGCTTCTTTCAACGCAGGAAAAGGATTGAGTAATGATGCTCAGAAGTCTGCTATTGTAGGAGGTATCGCAGGAGCTAAACACATTCATACTTTGGCTGAAGCTTACGGAGCAACGGTAATTCTTCACACAGACCACGCGGCAAAAAAATTATTGCCTTGGATCGACGGATTGCTTGATGCAAGTGAAGAGTTTTACAAGCGGACCGGTAAATCTCTTTACTCGTCTCACATGCTTGATCTTTCTGAAGAACCTTTGGAAGAAAACCTTGAGATCTCTGCAAAATATTTCGAAAGAATGGCAAAAATGCAGATGACTTTAGAAGTGGAGATCGGTGTTACAGGTGGGGAAGAAGACGGTGTAGATAATTCTGGTGTAGACAACTCTTTATTATACACTCAGCCTGAAGATGTAGCTTATACGTATGAAAAATTAAAAGCTGTTTCTGATAACTTCACGATTGCAGCTGCTTTCGGAAACGTACACGGAGTTTATAAGCCGGGTAATGTAGTTTTAACTCCGAAAATCTTAGATAACTCTCAGAAATTTGTTCAGGAGAAATTCGGAACTGCTGAGAAACCAATCAATTTTGTATTCCACGGTGGTTCAGGTTCTACTTTAGAAGAAATCAGAGAAGCGATTGATTATGGGGTAATTAAGATGAATATCGATACTGATCTTCAGTTTGCTTATACAGAAGGAATCAGAGATTATATGACAGAAAATATCGAATACCTGAAAACTCAGATCGGTAACCCGGAAGGAGAAGAAAAACCAAACAAAAAATTCTATGACCCAAGAGTATGGGTAAGAAAAGGGGAAGAAACATTCTCTAAGAGATTGGTTCAGGCATTTGAAGATTTAAATAACGTAAATACTTTAAAATAAATTAATTTGAGATTTGAAATTTAATATTGTCTGAGATAAAAATCTTATCTACAAGCCCGAATTTCAAATTTCAAATCAGCAATTTCAAATCAACAATATGGCATTCGACTGGTTTAAAAGAAAAGCACAAAATATTACCACTTCTACGGATGAGAAAAAAGATGTACCAAAAGGTCTTTGGCATCAGACTCCATCAGGAAAAGTTGTGGAGCATGAAGAACTGAAGAAAAACAACTATGTTTCTCCTGAAGACGGATTTCACGTAAGAATAGGAAGTGCCGAGTTTTTCGACATTCTTTTCGACGAAGGAAAATTCACTGAGCTTGATGCGAATGTTGAAAGTATTGATATCCTTAATTTTAAAGATACTAAATCATATACAGACCGTTTAAAAGAAGTAAAAGCAAAAACAAAACTTACAGATTCTATCAGAAATGCAGTAGGAACTGTAAACGGAGCTGAAATGGTGGTTTCTTGTATGGATTTTGCGTTCATTGGCGGATCTTTAGGCTCGGTAATGGGTGAAAAAATCAGAAGAGCAGTAGATTACTGTATCGAAAAAAGACTTCCTTACATGATCATCTGCCAATCCGGTGGAGCAAGAATGCAGGAAGCAACCTACTCTTTGATGCAGCTTGCAAAAGTTCAGTCTAAGTTAGCGCAACTTTCAGAAGCAGGACTTTTATACATCGCTTACCTTTGTGATCCTACTTTTGGTGGAATTACTGCTTCTTTCGCAATGACTGCGGATGTAATTATGGCAGAACCAAAAGCTTTGATCGGATTTGCAGGACCTAGGGTTATCCGTGAAACTATCGGTAGAGATTTACCGGAAGGTTTCCAGACTTCAGAATTCTTGCAGGATAAAGGTTTCGTAGATTTTATTGTGAAAAGAACCGAAATAAAAGATAAAGTTTCTAAAACAGTAAATCTTTTGGCTGCAAAGGCTTAAATTTTAACTAAAAAAACAGATCATCTCTCTCAATTTGGGAGAGATTTTTGTTTCAATGTTTTCAGTAATTTAAATTAAATTTTGTAGGCCGATTTTAGCCAATAGTAAAAAAGCCAATTGCCAACAGCAAATTATGAGGACTTTTAAAGTGATTTTCAATACGATACGAAGCATGAGTTTAAAAAAAATACTCAGGCTCTTATCAGCAGTATTGCCGCATCCTATTTTTTCGGTTTTAAGTTTTTATGCAACGGTAAAAGCTTTTTCGATTGCTCAGAAACTTTATCCCAAAACAGCCTCCAAAAACGGCGAAGGAAACGCTTTCAGACATGCGCTTTGGTGTTGCCTGATTATGATGTATTGCTGCAAAATATCATCGCCTGAAAAAGCATTAGACTTTTGTAAAAAAATTACAGATCTGCACGAAGAATTATTTCCGAATGAACCCTTGGAAACCAAGATGGATCTTCACAACAACAAAATCGGCATGGACTATTTCATGGAAATTCTTCCCGGAATTCACCGCCAGTTCTTTGAGAAAAGTTTTTTTATTGATGAATTACAAAAGAAAACTGCCAATGCAAAGGTTTTGAAAAATTTGGATGATGATTTTGACGGGCATTTGGTTTATTTGGAAGAATAATTTACAATAGCAGTTAGATTCTACGGGATGACAAACTTACTATAAATTTCTTTTTTCAAATTAATTTATATTTCATCACTTTTTGTAATCTCAATTTTTTTTAACTAAGTTTAAACAATTAATTTAATCAGATGGTTCTCAGCAGAATTTGGTCGGCTTTCATTATCATTGCCATTGCGATTGCAAGTATAAAATATATTTCTTCAAGCCATTATAAAACTATTTTCAACGACATGGTGGTTGGGAAAGGAGGAGATACGGTGCAGATTGCCACTCAGAATATAAACTCGCTTTCTCCGATAGTGAGAGACAGTTTGATGAAGAAAAACGATTTTGCGGACAACAGGATTCATTATAAAACCGATTCTCTAAAACAAAATGTCAACGTTTATCGTGTTCAGGAAGCAGATGGAGTAATCGGAACTTCGGAAACTGCTGTGAAAATCTGTCTCGGTTTGATTGGTATTATGACCTTATTTATGGGTTTCATGAGTATTGCTGAAAAAGCAGGAGGAATCAATTTATTAAGTCGGTTGATTCAGCCTTTTTTCTCAAAATTATTTCCTGAGATTCCCAAAAACCATCCTTCTTTCGGACATATGCTGATGAATTTCAGCGCTAATCTCTTAGGTTTAGATAATGCAGCAACGCCTTTCGGATTAAAAGCCATGGAAAGTTTACAGACTTTAAATCCAAACAAAGATACCGCAAGCAATTCGCAGATTATGTTTCTCTGCCTTCATGCAGGAGGAATGACCCTGATTCCGGTTTCTATTATTGCCATCAGAGCTTCGATGGGTTCAAAAACTCCTACTGATATTTTTCTTCCTTGTATGATTGCCACGTTTGCGGCGACTTTAGCTGCAATGATTATCGTTTCACTATACCAAAAAATTAATCTCTTAAGACCGATTGTTATCGCTTATGTTGGTGGAATTTCAGCAATCATCGGACTTTTGGTGGTTTATTTGGTTCAATTGAGCAAAGATGAACTGGATGATTTCAGTAAAGTTTTAAGCAATGGTTTGATTCTTTTTATTTTCTTAGGAATTGTTCTCGGTGCCGTTTATAAAAAAATAAATGTCTTTGATGCTTTTATTGAAGGAGCAAAAGAAGGTTTCACAACCTGTGTGAAGATTATTCCATATTTGGTCGGAATGCTGATTGCCATTTCGCTTTTGAGAACTTCAGGAGTTTTTGAAGTGATTATTGACGGTATGAAATGGGTAGCTTATTCAGCCAATTTAGACGCTCGTTTTGTTGACGGACTTCCGACTGCTTTAATTAAACCTTTATCCGGTTCCGGAGCAAGAGGAATGATGGTGGATACGATGGCAACTTTCGGAGCAGACAGTTTCCAGGGGAAATTGGCAGCAGTTCTTCAGGGAAGCTCAGATACGACGTTTTACGTGATTGCGGTTTATTTTGGAGCTGTAGCCGTGAAAAATACGAGATATACCGTAATTGCTATGCTTTTGGCAGATTTGGTGGGGATTATTACTTCTATTGTGTTGGCGTATTTGTTTTTTGCTTAAACCGGCATTATTCAAAATTCAAGATTTAGAATTCAAGATTTGAAATACCTTTAAGAATTAAAATGATTCTGAATTAAAATATTAAACATAAAACTCTAAACCAACTTATGATTACCGATAAAGAATTCACTCTAAGATTGATACGTCAGTTAACTCAAGCATTAGAAAAACTAATTTTAGACAAACCTGAAGAAAGTTTGATGCAGAAAGACCTGGATTTCGATTCTTTAATGAAAGACATTTTTAAATTTGATTTTAAAGAACTTTCAGCAAAATCAAAAGAAGATATCATTGAAATTGTGAAAGAAAGACAGGAAAGAGATCATAAAGATTACTACGAAATGCTCGGAAATCTTTTCTATTATAACGGAAAGGTAGAAGCAAACAGAGATTTTTTAGATAAGTCAAAAACATTCTACGAATTTTATTTACAGACCAGCGGAATTTTTGCGCTTCCCATTATCAATAGAATTAACGAAATAAAAAAAGCACTTCAATAAAGTGCTTTTATATTTAGAATGTAATATTGTAAGTTCCTGTAGAAGAAACATTGGCTTTTTCAGCTTTTACATATTTCTTTACCCAGCCAATAGAAGTAGAAACGATGCATGGATCAGAAATTCCTCCTGAACGTCTTGCTGAAACAATATTTCCGGCTTTATCTACAGTATAAGCTATGGTGATTGATCCACCAGCCGAACAATTGTGACTTGGTTGTGCACCGCCTCTTCCCATCGTTCCGGGAATATAGCCAATCAATCTTCTGTCGATTCCGATTTTGCTGTCGCCATTTCCGTCACCACCTAAAGGGTCGCCGTTATTTCCGATTCCGTCACCTGTTCCCTGGCTTCCTGCTTTCGTACCACGACCTTTGATAAGATTTCCGATCGCAGCATTTCCTTTTCCGTCACCATTTCCGGTTTTGGAATTGGCTGTTGTTGCAGAACTTTTTGTGCTTTTTGTCGTAGAGCTCGCCGTTGATTTCTTATTTGTTTTTGAATCTTCTTTTTTAGGAGCAGTAATCTTCGTATTGGTTCCGGTGATGATTTTGTCTTTAACCTCTGTTTTTTTTGATTCAGGTTTCGGATCAGGAGTGATTACAGTCTTAGGTTCAGAAACAGTGTTCTCAACCGGCTCAGGTGAGGTTTCTATAGCTTTTGCAGCCAGACTTCCTTCCTGATTTGCAGGTTCTTCAATTCCCGAGCCGTTTCGGTTGTCACCAAAATTTACCAGCATGGTGGTAATGACTTCAGGTTCTTTAGGCTGCTCGGTGGGAGTCATTTTATAAATGAAAACAAACAACAAAATAGCAGACCATATGATGATAGAAAGTACTGCACTTTTTATCTTATCTTTATTTTCTTCGTCTCTATTTATTGTATAATCTCTCATTTTAATTGTCTTAAATTATATTTAAAACGTTTTATAGTTCACAACAAATGCACTGGTTTTTATTCGTGTATTCGTGGCAATATATACTGATTATTCTTTTACCGTTGCAATCGCAATATTGAATTTATGCTTTTCTGCAATTTCCATTAAAAAAACAACATCTTTATGCATGGTACTTTCATCAGCTCTGATTGTAAATGACTTCGCAGATTTACTCTGAAGATCATTCACGATTGTTTGCTCTACCAATTCTCTGCTTACAGGTTTATCATTTACATAATAAGATCCGTCCGGTTTTACGCTTACCGTCATCGGATTCGGGATATTATTATCTATACTTCCGGTTTGCGGCAGCTTTACATCAATTGCACTCTGATTAGCTGCTGAAGAGGTAATCATAAAGAAAATCAGCATCAGCAAGATAACGTCTGTCATCGCTGCTAAACTGAATTCCGGGTGTGCCTTATTTCTTCTCTGGATTTTCATTGATGCAGATAATTATAAAGGTTTATTAATGATGTCTAAAAATTCACCGGAAATATTCTGAGCTCTTAATACAAACTTATCAATCTTGGTTAATAAAAGGTTGTAAAAAAAGTTAGCCGGAATTGCTACTGCCAAACCTACCGCAGTTTGTCCTAAAGCGGTATAAATACCTTCAGAAAGAGTTTTGGGAGAGAAAGCACCTTCTGCATGTGATAAATCGAAAAATGCAATAATCATCCCGATAACGGTACCTAAAAGTCCCAACATCGGTGCAATACTCGGAACTACAGCCAAAAGATTCATGTTTTTCTCCATATTTGCCACCTCAATCTGAGCCTGAGATTCCATTGCGCTTACAATATCAGAAACAGGTCTTCCTAATCTTGAAATTCCTTTTTCCAGGATTCTTGATTCCGGAGAGTTCTGGGTTTTACAATAATCTGCTGCGGCTTCTATCTTGCCGTCTCTTATGAAATCTTCAATGTTATTCATGAAATTAGAATCTGTTTTTGAAGCCATTCTTCGGATGAAGAAAAATCTTTCAAAGAAAAGATAGACAGACAAAACCCCGATCGTAAGAACGGTAATCATTACTATTTTAGCAAAAATACCACCATGGAAAAGGATATCCCAAAAAGAAAATTCAAGCTTTTCTACAGGTACAACAGGTACAGCTGCCTGTGCAAATAAAATCTGAGTAAGTTCCGTTAACAGCATTAATTGTTATTTTATAATGGTTTTAAACGACAAAAATAGTGGAATATTATCAATTCATATCTTAAAATAAGCTTAAAAAATACATCCCAAAATTTAATAATGTCACAAAAAAGCAAATTTCTTTCCAAAAGAGTATTTGAAAAGAAATTTAGTGTTTTATATGACGATGAAGACTAATCTTCGTCTACTTCGATCTCGTCTTGCTTAAATTCGCACTTAAGTCTGAACGGAAGCGGAGTCTCTGAACCAGTGTAAAAATCATCAATCGTTCCTTTCCATACGACCTGAAGTTCATCCTGCTCATTTTTCTCAAAGCAGAGTTCATTATCATAAATGAAAGCATCTTCATCATCAAACAGGTTTACTTCGGTGTAAACCTCGTCTTCAGAATCATTGATTTCAAATGTTTTACCCTCAATTTCTGCAGAATCTATCGGAAATTCAATTACTTCAAGCGAAAGCTGAGGAAAATTATATTGTAACGAATCGTCATCCACATGGTCCAAACCGTCGTCTGTAATGACTTCTACTTCCAAAAAGTGTTTTTGATTGCTATAAACAGCCTTGCAGTAAGTGCTTTTTATATTGTATTTTAGAGTTTCGTCCGGATGGTAAATTTTTAAAATCCCTTTCATTATTTCCTAAAAAAGAACTTGTAATACTATGATTGTTAAACGTTTTAAGCAAAGATAAAAAATTGTACGAATGTGAAAACTATTTTCAAAACTATTTTTACTAAAATCTGAATTAATAACAGATTCAAAGTCCCAATATTAGTATTTTTGTTTTTTATGCAATATTAAATTTAAGAAAAATAAGTTATCAAGATATATGAAGAATATTATTTTAAAAGCAATTCTCGGACTTGGATTGGCTGCAGGTATTGTATCCTGTAAGAAAACGGATTCACCACTTACTAAAGTTACACCTACGAATATTGATTCTATTGCGGCTAATTATTATGAGCAGTATTTAAAGCTTTATCCTTTGGAAGCCACTTCGCAGGGAGATTTACGATATAATGATCAGCTCCCGATTAATATTGATAAAGATTTTATTTCCGGAGAAATTGCCTTTTACAATTCTGTGCAGAAGCAGCTTGAAAATGTAGATTACAAAGGTCTTTCAGACGAAGATAAAGTAATTTATGATGTTTTAGATTATACATTAAAAGACAAAATTGAAGCATATGCTTATCATCCTGAATATATTCCGTTCAGTCAGTTTACAGGATTACCATTGAATTTTCCTCTTTACGGAAGCGGACAGGGAAGTCAGCCCTTTAATACAGAAAAAGATTATGAAGACTGGCTCAAAAGAATGGAGAAATTTCCTGAATGGATGACTGCTGCTACAGAAAATTTCCGTGAAGGGATCAACAATAAAATGGTTCTTCCTCGAAAGCTGGTGATCAAAATGATTCCCCAGATGAGAGCTGAAGAAATTACGACTTCCGACTTTGATAAAAATATTTTTGCGGGACCGATAAAGAACTTCCCGAAAGATTTTTCTAAAGAGCAGAAAGAAAAATTCACCAAACTGTATCAGGAAGCTATTGTAAAAAATATAATTCCTGCCTATACAAAAATGGGAGATTTTCTGGAGAAAGAATATTTGCCTAAATCCAGAGAAACAGATGGTTACAATGCCTTGCCAAACGGTGACAATATCTATAAATTTTATGCTAAAAGCTGGACAACAACCGATAAAACTCCCGATGAAATCAATAAAATAGGATTACAGCAGGTTGCTATGCTTCGTGGCGAAATGGAAAAAGTAAAACAGCAGGTTGGCTTTAGCAGAACGCTTGAGCAGTTTATTAGTTCTGTGAAAAACGATACGAAAGCAATGCCTTACAAAACTTCAAAGGAGGTTTTGGATGGTTTTAACGGGATTTTAGCTAAAATAACTCCGAAGCTGAAAACCATGTTCAGTGTAACTCCGAAAACCAAGTTTGAGATCAGACAAACCGAAAAATTCCGTGAAGCCAGCGCAAGTGCAGAATATATTCAGGGAACTCCGGACGGAAAAAGACCGGGAATTTTCTACATGCCGATTCCTGATCCTACGAAATTCAACGTGACTTCCGGGATGGAATCTTTGTTTTTACACGAAGCAATTCCTGGACATCATTATCAGGTTTCTTTACAGCAGGAAAATATAAAGCTTCCAAAGTTTATGAGATTTGGCTGGTTCGGAGCTTATGGTGAAGGTTGGGCACATTATTGCGAAACTTTAGGTCCGGAGTTTGGGCTGTACACCGATCCTTATCAAAAAATGGGATACTTAAGCGATCAGATGCTGAGAGCGGTAAGACTGGTTGTAGATACCGGAATTCACTCGGGAAAAATGAGCAGGGAAGAAGCAATTACTTATTTCTTAAATAATATTGCCTATGATGAAGCCGGTGCAACTGCAGAAGTAGAACGATATATGGCAATGCCGGGACAGGCTTTAGGATATAAAATCGGGTCATTAAGAATCAGAGAATTAAGAGAAAAATATCAAAAAGATTTAGGCACAAAATTCAGTCTTGCAAGTTTCCATGATGAGATTCTAAGTCAGGGATGTCTTCCATTGGATGTTTTAAACAGAAAAATGGAGTTGTGGGCAGGGAAGCAGAAGTAAAATTAAATTTTATAAAAATTTAAAACCTTCCAGATTTTGGAAGGTTTTTTTATACAAGACTGTTAAAACTACTGACTTGAATTCCTTTTATTAAATATTTCAATGTTTGTATATATAATAATAATAATAATAATAATAATAATAATAATAATAATAATAATAATAATAATAATAATAATAATAATAATAATAATAATAATAATAATAATAATAATAATAATAGGATTGACATACGACAAGTTTTGTCGCTGCATAGGATTATATTTGTATTATTAACTAATAGTCAATAGATTATGAGAAAAAGTACAGTGAATTATTTTGAAGTAAATTTAAAATATTTTAGATTTGTAGAATTAAACCAAACACAAAATATGATGAACAAAGATGAATAAAACTATTAACCTTCAACAGACGCATTTTTTCGTTATGCAAAAGAGACTATTCCCTAATCTTTAGATCATTTTTAGGATTTAAAAGATTTCTATAAAATTTAAACTTAAATATCATTAAAAACAAATCATGAAAAAACTCTACATGAGTGCATTTCTTATATGCACAACTGCTGTATTGTATTCTCAGGAAGTGGTATGGCAGAAAGATATCAAATCTTCGACACAGGATTTTCTTTCTCAAGTCACCACTACCGTAGATCAGCAATACCTTATTACAGGAAGTTCTATTCAGGCTGGAAGCGGGAAGCTCGGTGCTGGAAGTTTATCTTCTACCTCAAAACAAAACAACGGGTACGATTTCCATTTGGTGAAACTCAATCAACAGGGCGAAGAAGTCTGGGAAAAGTATTTCTCAGGAGAGAACCACGATTTTCTTTCAGCAACCATGTCTACGCAGGAAGGCGGGTTTTTACTTGCCGGGACTTCTTATTCGTCGAAAGGATTAGACAAAAAAGATGTTTCAAAGGCGGATCGGATATCTGGCTAATCAGAATTAATGAATTCGGAGATGAGCTTTGGCAGAAAACACTGGGAACATCACAGGATGAAGAAGCAAGATCGGTGATTCAGACCGCAGATTTAGGATTTATGGTAGCCGGAAATATTCAGAATGCTACAAATGGTTTCGGTTCGAAAGATGTGATCGTTTCAAGATTAGACAAAAATGGGAAATTGTTATCGGAATCGATATTGGGTGGAAAAGGTCTTGATGAAGTTGAAAAGATGATTCCCACTCCCGATGGCGGAGCTTTGCTTGGAATTTATTCGAGGAGTTCCGAGATCCGTGGTACGGGTTCCGGAGCGACAGCTAAAAATTCATCATCAGAAAACCCGAATCCCGTATCCCGTTATCCCAAATCTACCGAGAATTATGGAGAAGGCGATTACTGGATTGTTAAGCTTAACAATGACGGAAAGGTAGAATGGGAAAGGAACTTCGGAGGTAAAGGAGATGACCATGTAAGAACAATGGCATTTACTTCTTCTGGTTATATTATTGGCGGAGAATCTAGATCTGAAAGATCAGGCAACAAAACGGTGGGAATAGAAGAAGGAACAGATCTTTGGCTAATTTCACTAAATACCAAAGGTGACGAACAGTGGCAGAAATCCTACAATTTCAAAAACCGTGATATTCTGATGGGCATGAATGTGATCACCGGAAAACCATCAACAGATAACCGACAACCATCAACCAAAGGCATTTTACTGGGTGGCTATACTCAGGCAGAAGGAAAAATTGAAGCTGATGACGAAACTTTCTGGATGCTCTATATTGACAATGACGGCAATGAGCAGTGGAGAAAACATGTAAAAGGAGAATCGAGGAAGAAGGAGGAAAGGTTATCTGATCTGAAGATGAATAAAGACGGCTCGATTGTATTGGCGGGAACAAGTGCCGAAGAATTAGGCAAAGAAAACTGGAAGATTGTGAAATTGGGAGACAGTCAGATCGATCAGTTGATCGAAAAGCAGGATATGAAAATCTATCCGAACCCGGTGAGCGATTACTGTTATGTGGAAATAGGGTTTGAGTTTAAGGAAGCGGATATCACGCTGTATGATATGGGTGGAAGACAATTACAAAGCCTGAAAACCAAAAATAAGGTAACTAAGATCAATACCCAGAATTTAATTCAGGGAGCTTATTTAATAACTGTGAAGACTGATGATAACCAAACTGCGAATGCGAAATTGATAAAAAAATAAAAAAACAAATATGAAAATAGAAATTAAAAAAGTATTAATTAGTGGGTTATTAGCTTTAATTGGTGTGTTTTCAAATTTGTTTGCACAACAACAAATAAGCTATGGTGACTTTTCAAATCCTGTTCCCTCTGTCTCATCAATTGCTAAATATCAAGAAACCCCTGTTGCCTTGGCAACGGGCTTACCAAATATAACTCTGCCAATTGTAAGTATTTCCAGTACAGACAAAAATATTTCTGAAAACTTAACATTATCGTACAACCCTAATACTGCTTCTGAAGGAGAATTTATAAATCAAGTGGGATTAGGATGGACATTGTTCTCTGGTGGTGTTATTAGCAGATTAATTGTATCTGGTTTAGATGAGAGGTTCGATAATTCTCAAACCGGAAACTATACCCAAAATACATTTGATGATATTTATTATTATTCCCTACCGAATGGGTTGAATGGAAAGTTTACGATTAATCGAAACAATAATTCTTTTGTAATATACGATACAGGAGTAAATAATGTTAAAATAGATTATACTAGAACTGATAATAATTCTACTTTAATTGTAGATAGCTTTATAGTAACAGACGACAAGGGGTATAAGTTTATTTTCAGTGATTACAGCCAAAACCTTTATTCAGAAAACAACAAACTGTATAGATCTGCTTTTTTCCTAAGTAGTATTAAAAGTCCGAGCGGTGTAGAGTTACTAAAATATGAATATCAAAAGGATAATAGATATTATGAAAATACAAATGTTTTATTTTATCAGAGTTGTAAACTAAAAAAGATTGACAGCCCTGGTAACGGAAGTATTAACATTACTTACTTTTTAGATCATTCTTTAGAACAAACCCTTAATGATCCATATTCAATAAGTAGTATTTCGCTGAAGACGATTACAGGAAAAACTATTACAAAATATGATTTTCTATATGAATTGAGTGACTTCTTAAATTCACACATATCAAAAAGAACACTTAAACAGCTCAAGAAAGTAGATCCTATTGTTCAATCCAATGTTTTGGAAATTACAAGTTTTGTGTATAATACGATGCCACTCCCCGACAATATACCACCTGCTTCTGGTGCATTTTCATGTTATTATCATCAAGATTACTATACAATCTATCCAAAAGAAAGAATTGTTGGAGTTTTAAAGAAAATCATTATGCCTACTGGCGGTGTAACCGAATATAATTTTGAGCCAAATGAGTTTTTTTATGATAAATCTTCTGATAACTACACACAAGCACTAAAGGAGTACATAGACCCATACATCCAGCATGTAGAACAGCGAGATGTATTTACTTACAATACTAATCAAGCAAATACTGTAATCTGG
Source organism: Chryseobacterium formosense (assembly GCF_900116415.1). GTDB lineage: Bacteria > Bacteroidota > Bacteroidia > Flavobacteriales > Weeksellaceae > Chryseobacterium > Chryseobacterium formosense. The sequence continues at coordinate 135,701 of NZ_FPAP01000002.1, forward strand.
AATATACCAGGTGACCCGACAAAAAAGAAAAGGTTTTATTATATATTTACAGCAGAACCTTATCGCCAAATACAACCTCTTCCCGGTGGCGGCCTTGATACAGATCCTGGAGATGGTTCTACTCCAAATCCTTCACAACCTAATTTGATAGCAAATTTTACTATAAATAATGGCGATATTAATTTAGTAAGATGTGGAGTTACCGAAAGTCCGTATGAGTATAATACTCAGGGATATGTAGATATTTACCCAGGTAATTATACAATACAATTTATAAGCTCAGGTACAATAAAAGGAAATTTTATTACTTCAGAACTAATTACAGAAAGCCCTCCTTTTTTAAATATTGGATATGGTGATGGACTTAGAATCGGAAGTATTAAAACTTATGTTTCATCAACAAATTCAACTCCTACAAAAACAGTAACTTATCAATATAATAATTTTGATGTCAGTACTAATCCGAGTGGTACTAAAATTCAAAATGAAAGTTATGTTGATGACTTTGGAACATCTGAATACATTGTATATAAAAATATAACAGTGACAGACTCTAGTACAGATGGTTTTGTCCGACATTATTTAAAGACTCCGGCGGACTATCCTAATACCCAATATACAGTTGCTGGTGAAATTTTTGATCTAAAGCACTATTATAATATTACAAAAGGTGGGCTTGAAAGTAAGACTGAAATTTATAATAATAGTAATCAAATTGTTCACAGTACCGATTACGAGTATGATTTATTAGATCAAAGTGGTACTACACCAATCAAATCTAGTATTGGTTATGTTCGTCCAGGTATTATTAAAAGAAAAATTGTTTACGATAGAATTCATAATAGCTCTCAAGTTTTAACCAATAAAGTTGATCAAGAATTTAATAATTCTAGAGGAAATTATAAATTACTAAAGGTGACCGCAACATCTTCAGATGGGCAAATGAACGAAAAAACATTGTTTTATCCTACAGGTCTGGTATTGCAGGGGCAAACTAACGAATATCAACATCTATGGGATTCAAACATGAAAGGACTTGTTATTAAAACCACAGAGAAAAGAAATGGTACAGAGATATCTTCTCTAGAAACAAAATTTGCTAACAACAGCTTATATCCAACATCCATAATTTCAAAAAATTCTTATGATAATAGCACAATCTCACATATCAGAAATGATAATTATGACAATCAAGGAAATCTAATTCAATTTACAGTTGTAATTGATGATGCCTCAGGGGAAGGTGTGCCAACAACAATTATTTACGGGTACAACAAAACCCTTCCGATTGCTAAAATAGAGGGAGCCAAACTATCGGATATTCCTTCGAATCTTATTACCGCAATTGTCAATGCTTCGAATGAAGATGCCAATGCAACTTCAGCCCAGGAAGAGTCAAAAGAACAGGCGCTTATTGCGGCTCTAAATACTTTTAAGAATGACCCTGCTTTGAGGAATTTTATGGTAACCTGCTATACCTATAATCCGTTGGTAGGAATCACGACAACCATACCACCGAACGGGCTTATGGAATTCTACAAGTATGATTCCTTCAACAGGCTTCTGAAGGTAGTGGACGTGAACGGAAACACGGTAAAAGAGCATTTGTACAATTACAAAAACTAAGCACAATCATGAAAAAAATAATCATTTCTTTTTTATTGCTTGCGGTTCATTGCATCTATGCGCAGTCACTCCCAAGCAACGAAAACTATATTTATACGAAAACCTACCTTTCAGCTGACGGAAGCAAAAAAACAGAAACCGTACAGTATTTTGACGGCTTGGGAAGAGCCAAAGAAGTGGTACAGGTAAAAGCAACTCCTTCGGGAAAAGACCTTGTGGCACCCGTCATTTATGACCAGTCCGGAAGACAGTCGAAATCACTTCTGCCTATTCCTGTAGCAACATCCAATTATGCAGTACACAACACAACCGAAACCGATGTCAACAGCTATTATGGTGTTGCCAATGCGTTTTCGGAACAGAAGATTGAAGCTTCGCCTCTGGCAAGGGTTCTTGAAGTCGCGAATCCGGGATCAGAATGGGCAATGTCTTCAGGACATACTGCCAAGATGCAGTATCTTACCAATCAACAACCCGATCAGGTGAAAAGGTATAATACCTCAGTTTCATGGGCAAACGCTACCTTAACGACGAGCATTACCGATGTTTCATTTTATTCACCCAACCAGCTGATTAAAAACGTGGTCACTGATGAAGACGGCAAGGTAACTGTTGAATTCAAAAACTCTGAGGGGCAAACCGTATTGCTGAGAAAAGAAAGCAACTCGGAAAAACTGGATACCTACTATGTGTACAATGTTTACAACCAGCTTGCTTTTGTGATCTCCCCAAAAGCCGACCAGCAGATCACTCAAAACGGGAATACCGTAAACCCGCAAATACTGAATGAACTATGCTACCAGTACGTGTATGACAACCGCTTCAGGCAGGTAGAGAAAAAGCTTCCCGGGAAAGGCTGGGAATATATGGTCTACGACCAGCAAAACCGTGTGGTTGCTGCTCAGGATGCAAACATGAAAAACAATCCTGAACAACCCAACCGATGGCTTTTTACGCGGTATGACAAGTTTGGAAGAGTTGCTTATACGGGGAAGTTTACTGGAGGAACGAGATTAGAAGAACAGGCAAACGCCAATGCGAAAGGACTGAATAATGAAAGCAGAAATACATCGTCATTTACCTTAAACGGCCAGGAGATCTTCTATACCAATACCGCTTATCCTTCTGCCGCCTTTGTACCGTACTCGGTTAATTATTATGATACTTATCCTACAAGTGGTCTTGGATTAGATTTTTATCCTCCGACTACTAATGTATTGGAGTTTAGTATGATCAACGGAGCACAAAGTTTTTCCAGCAACGGGGTAAGCAGTATAAGAAGTCTGAAATCGATGCCTACCAGTTCGTATATAAAAAACCTGGATGATGACAGCTGGTCTGCTTCGCATATCTGGTACGATGCACTGCTGAGACCTGTAGGAAGCAGAAGCATCAACCATTTGGGAGGGTATACCAATACCGAGAAACAGCTCGATTTTTCGGGGGTAGTTTTAAAAGCCAATACCTATCATAAAAAGACCAACGCAGATCCTTCTGAAGTGGTGATCAAAGAAAGGTTTGTATATGATGATCAGTTCAGGGTAAAGCAGCATTACCATCAAGTAAACGGCAATGCTGAAGAGCTGCTTTCAGATTATACCTATAACGATTTGGGACAGGTTACCAATAAAAAAGTTGGCAATAACTTGCAAAGCATCGATTATACGTACAATATACGGGGTATGATCACAAAAGTGAATGATCCTGAGAATTTAGGCTCTAAGCTTTTCGGATATGAACTAAAGTTTGCATCGACTTCGAATGCTTCGGTAGCACAAGCCAACTACAACGGGAACATTACCGAGATGATATGGAAAGATTCTGCAGAAGATGTATTAAAAAAATACAGCTATCAATATGATGCTTACAACCGATTAACTGCGGCTTTATATCAGGAACCCAATTCAACCGTTCCTCAGAATAATTTCTTTAATGAGACGATGAATTATGATGCCAACGGCAACATTATGGGTCTTAAAAGAAACCAAAAGGGTTATAGTGGTCTTGCCGAAGAGATCGACGACCTGGTTTACAATTACCAGAATACCAACAGGCTTGTATCGGTAATCGACAACAAGAACAATTATTATGGTTATCCCGATACTTCAGGAAACACCATAACCTATGATTTTAACGGCAACATGACCAATCATGTAGACAAAGGTATTTTAGAAATCAAGTATAATGATCTCGATCTTCCCAATTATATCAAGTTTAATAATTTTGTAACACGAACGAATGGGGACGTTTACAAGAATATAAAATATTCTTATCGTGCAGACGGTACAAAGATTAAAAAAGTACATCAATACTTCTTTGGAAGAAACAGAGCTGACGCTTTTACAACAACAGAATACATTGATGGCTTTCAGTATAATAATGAATCAGGTCTGATTGGGGTTTCTAACGGATTACAGTTTTTTGGTACTTCCGAAGGGTATTATGATTATGTAAATAATCGCTATATTTACCACTACAGCGATCATTTAGGTAACGTGAGGGTAAGCTTTGCAAAAGATAACAATACAGCGGTCATAGTACAGCAAAATGACTATTATGCATTTGGGTTGAAGCACGATATTCCGGGACATGCATTTAGCGACTATAAATACAGTTATAATGGCAAAGAAATGCAGGAAGAAATTGGCATGTATGATTATGGTGCAAGGTTCTATATGCCGGATCTTGGAAGATGGGGTGTTGTAGATCCGCTGGCGGAGTACACGACACATTTATCGCCTTATCATTACGCCAATAACAACCCGTTGATGTATAACGATCCTACGGGAATGTTATCTCAATCGTTTATTGACAATCTATGGAACTCTCCATCAGGAACAACCTGGTATAATACAGGAATGGGCTTTACCAGTGATGGAGGAAGCTCTATGGACTATGATGGTAATGACATCAATTGGGGTGCAAGCTATACCAGTAGTCTTTTAGCAAGTGTTGGAGTTGGCTATGGCGGCGGCGGTGGCGGCGATGTCCAAGGTGAAATACGATTAGCTCCTCTTATGCTGGGGAGCAGTAGTATATTTTGGGGAATAGAGGTGCAAAATCATCATAACGCATTTATGGAACGATGGAACTCTAATCAGGCATTTCAAGAGCAACAAAGAGAATGGTACCGAAATTGCGGACATTGCCACGATGGTCCTATAAAAATGATTGGAGGTGCAGGTGATCCATTGGGTATTTGGGAAGTTGGAGGAATGATGCTTGCTGCCAATAGTGATGGAAATTCAAATTATATTTTAGCGGCATTAATGATTACCAGAAGTGGAAACACTGGAGGTTTAAAAGCTTTAAATGCTGCTAAAGGTGGAATGTATATTCCCAAGACACCATTGGCTCAGCACAAAGTAGGAGGCTGGGATATTCCATTACCCAGCCCACTTGCTGGTAATTATCCACATACAACTTTAGGAGGTAAAATAGGTAGTGATGGTATTCTGTACAGACAGTCTGCAACATTTACCGGCGGTTCTTGGCCTTTGGCAAACGGGAAAATAGTTCCTTGGAGTAGAGTGGATTGGACGACACACGGACGTCCTTTGGTACACCCAAATCCACATCAGCATGTTTTCAATTTCAATGGAAAGAATTGGCAATATGGCAAAGCTGTATCATTTCCTTAAAAAATAATAATAATATTATGGACATAGGTTTCGAATTTTTATTACCAATAGAGTCAAGCGTTACAACATTTAAGTTTGAACAACCTGTTTATGAATGGCAGGGAGAAAAATTTCCCCAGGGTGAGGAAGAAGCATGGTTTCATTACTTTAAACTAACAAAGTCAAATGTTCCTGAACATATCACATCCTTGTTACCAAATAATTTTCAAAGAGAGCAATGGCAATGTATTTCAATTATTGACGGATTTGAAAGTTTGATAAATGAACTTTCTGTTGATAAAAAAATTCCAGAAGAGAATAATATATTGCTGAATCTATTACATTTATTAACTAAAACACAAAAAAAATGGGTTATGATTTTTGAACCAGATTATGATTGTATAAATGAAGTGATAGAAGGAAATGTTGACATTGCTTTTCACAAAATTATTGATTCATTAACAATTGAAAGAAATGGATTTGTTCTTTGGAATGAAAAAAAAGTTGAATGAAAGAATTAATTTTAATTGTAGAAATTATTTTTTTGGAAACAGCGAGAGAAAGTTTCAATTTTCCGATTAATAATTCTATTAGATTATCTTTTTGGATTCCTAATGATGTAATTTCTACGTTTTCCGAAATTCAAGTTCAAAATAAAAATATTGATATAGGTAAAACTGAAATTGTTAAGATAAATTTAGTAGAAAGAGATTTTTTAGTAAATAGAATAAAAAAAGGTGTTGAGTTTAGAATTGGAATATTTCCAAAAGAAGTTGCTTTAGGGAAGGTCTTGGAAGTGCAGAGCAATTAAGGGGAGGATAATATTTCCTCGCTCTCACACGATCATATCGTGTGGTAGATAACAAAAAAACCTCGCAAATTGCGAGGTTTTTTGTATTTTATAATGGTTCTGTTTTGTATCAGGAAATAAAACTAAAGCGTAACAATATTTTTGAATAAAAAATAATCTAATTACAATCATATCTACACAAAAAAAAGCTTTATGAACATATCATAAAGCTTTTTTGTATTTAATTGTGGGCATTATCTTAAAGCATTCCCAGCTCGAATTTTGCTTCTTCGCTCATCATATCTTTGTTCCAGCTTGGTTCAAAAGTGAGTTCCAGCTCAACTTCTTTTACGTTTTCTACTGCTTTCACTTTATCTTTTACTTCCTGAGGTAAAGTTTCGGCAACCGGGCAGTTTGGTGTTGTTAAGGTCATGATGATGTTTACATCGGCTTCATCAGAAATCTGTACGTCATAAATTAACCCTAATTCATAAATATCCACCGGAATTTCCGGATCATACACCGTTTTTAATACTCCTATAATCTCTTCTCCTATATCGGCAATCTGGTCGTCTGTAAATTTCATTTTATCGTTTTACTTACCGTCAAGCGGTATTTTTTAATCTAAATTGATATTTCTCTGTAATAAATCTTCCTGACGCATCCGTCTGAAAATATTTGCCAAAGTTAAGACATCTTTTTCACAATAGTCAACTATTCGCTGCAAGTCTTTTTCTATGTAGTAGATTGATGAAACCATTGATCCGTCGATGTCATCTTTCGGAGTAGGAATTCCGAAAACATGAGCCAGCAATTCCAGAGAAACAAAGCTTTTGTAGTCACCGAATTTCCACAATTCCATCGTGTCGATGTGCGGAATTTCCCAAGGTTTCTTCCCAAACATCTGAAAAGGAGTAGGAGGGAGCATTCCGTTGATCAGAAAACGTCTTGCAATCCAAGGGAAATCAAATTCTTTTCCGTTGTGGGCGCAAAGAATTACATCGCGAAGCCTCGTGCTGTTGAAAATCTCACCAAACTCTATCAGCAATTTTTTTTCATCGTGATCTGCGAAGCTTTTTATTTTTAAAGTATCGTTTTTTTCGAGCATTCCGATCGTGATGCAGATGATTTTTCCAAATTCAGCCATAATTCCTGCTCTTTCGTAAAAATCTTCGGCAGAAATCTCATCTTTCCGTTGGTATCTCGTCTTTTTATCCCAAAGCATTCGTTCATTTTCAGAAAGCTCTTCCCACGTTCCGTATTGTGGAACTGTTTCAATATCAAGAAATAAAACTTTTTCTAAAGGAATATTTTGTATCATTTGCGTATTTTTTTTAGAATTAAATTTAAATCATCCTACCTGAAGACCGTTTTTCACGGGCAACGAAGGGCTTAGAAGTGTAACATCTTTATGATTTTCACCATAAACTCCCAAAACCAGACATTCACTGAAAAAATTGGCAATCTGCTTTTTAGGGAAATTAACCACGGCCAAAATCTGTTTTCCAACTAAATCTTCTTTACTGTACAATGACGTGATCTGCGCAGCCGATTTTCTGATTCCAAGATCTCCAAAATCGATTTCCAGCTGATAAGACGGGTTTCTTGCTTTTTCAAAATCATTTACCGAAATGATCGTTCCGCTTCTGATGTCTAATTTTTCAAAATCTGCCCAGGAAATTTCAGGTTTTATGCTCATAAATAAATAATAAGTGTCTTAAAGGATGTCTGTGATAACAAATGTATCAAAATTTTAAAAAAAGCTAAAAATGATTTTAATGTATAAGTTTTTACAGCTGATTATCAGTTAATTAGTTTTATGAGTTTATTTTTTTTAAATTTTTCATGCAGGATTTTTCAGAATTGTTATTTATTCATTGAGTACTCAAAAAAGAAATGTTTAACGAACAAATTAAGAAATGAAAAAATTAATGGTACTTAAAACAGTTTTAATCATGTTAGCTTTAATGTTGACTTCCTGCGACGATAATTACGAACCCACTCCGGTTGCAGTGACAGACGTTAACGGAAATTACAAAGCAAAGCAAATTGTATCACAAGGAAATACCGGAACAGAGAAAATTAATGAATTTATGGCAAAAGATTCGGTGATCATTTTCAAAGATTTTCCGGTAAAGGAAATTGTGCAGGCTGTTGTAAAAAATCCAGTGAAGGTAGAAACAGCTTTGGCAGAGATGGGGAAAATAGAATACAAGCTGAATTATACTTCGAAATTAAACTTAAATAACAATACGGTAGAGCTTACTTTTTCACCCAAAATTCTAAATCTTGAAATTCCTGTTGACGGAACGATAAAGAATACAGTGATAACACTTGCCGGAAAACAGAAAGGATATTTTGTGGGACAAGACTGGTCTCTTCGCTTTGGTATCGTTGCAGAAAAAATTACGGTAGACGGGGCAGCAGTAAGCCCATTTGAAATTATTAAATATGATTTTCCGTATTGTCTGAAGAATTAAATGGTTATTGGTAGAGATAGGCTGTGATTAATAAAAGGCAGCCTATTTTTGCATGATGTAAGCTTGGCTTACGGTGTGAGTCTAAATGGAATTAAACAAAGAGCAGATTTTAATCGATCGTCTTCTCCTGAAGGAAGAGGCTGCCTGGAAGGAACTTTTCGAAGTTTATTCCGGAAATCTTACGTATGTCTGCTCACGTTATATTCTTGATAAAGATAACGTTCATGATGTTTTGCAAAATAGTTTTATAAAAATGTTCCGTTCCATTGAAAGTTTTCAGTATCGAGGAAACGGCTCGCTCAGAGCATGGATGAGCAGAATTGTGGTGAATGAATCTTTAACATTCCTGAAGCAAAATTCTGATTTTAAAAACTTTGTTGATGATTCTGAGCTTCCGGATATGACGGTGGATGAAGAGCCTGATCTTCAGCAGATTCCTGAAGCAGTAATTATGGAAATGATAAGATCTCTTCCTGAAGGCTACCGGACGGTTTTTAATCTTTTTGTGTTTGAAGAAAAAAGCCATAAAGAAATTGCAGAGGTTTTGGGGATCGCAGAAAACTCTTCTGCCTCACAGTTTCACAGAGCACGAGTGACTTTAGCTCAGAAAATCAAAGAATATAAACGACTAAAAATAGCGCAATATGAGTAAAGAGTGGTTTAATAGGATGCGCAATAAAATGGAGGATCACACCGAAGAGCCTCCCGAAGGTTTGTGGGATGATATCAGAAAAGAATTGTTTGATGATGATCAGGATAAACTGATGCTTCCAGTAAGCGAAATCAAAGCTCAAAAAAAAGTTGTGTCTGAAAAGGGTTTAAAGAATTTATTCTATAAAGTGAGCGGAGCTGCGGCTGTTTTGGCTTTTATCATCTTTGGAGGGGTAAAGCTTTCTGAGATTTATAAAAAGAATAATGTATCAATAGTAGCAAAAAAACAGGAAAAAGCAGACATATCAAATCAGCTTTTAAACAATCGGCTTTCCAATAATATTTCAGAAAATAAGAATCTTAGTTACTCAGAACCAATAATTTCGGGTTCAAAAAAGAATTTTGGAACTTCAGATTTTTTAGATAAGATTGAAAAATATCAGCAGGAAATTTTAAAGCCGTTTAGGAGTAATATTTCTGAAAATCAATTGGATAACGGTTTGTTTTTTCCGAATCTTTCGATTGCGAGACATGATTTAGTTGCTGCGGATTTTAATCCTGAAACTATTTTCGAAGAAACTAAAGCGCTCATTTCTAAAGACGAAAAAACTGAGAAAAAAGAACTTGTCAAAAAGCGTACAAAAAAAGCCTGGATGTTGGGAATGCTTACAGGAAGCACTTCACAATACTCAGCCGAGCAGTTTCCCGGATATGCCACTTTAAACGGAGCAAGCATGAGCCTGAGTGACGAAATCTGGACGGCCGGTTATCAGGATAATCCGCTAACCGCAATTCTATTGGCTAATCAGGATAAGCCCATTGATGCAAGAATTAAACATAAAATTCCGGTAACATTCGGGCTTTCTGTTTATCGAAATTTAGGAAAAAAATGGGGAATCGGAACGGGAATCAATTACACAAAACTTTCTACAGAGCTCCGTTCGGGCAGCGAATCTGATTACATAAAAAGCGATCAGTCTGTTCATTACATCGGCATTCCGGTACAGGTTAATTACAATGTGATCAAAAAAGGAAGATTTACAGGGTATGTAACGGCAGGTGCATTAGCAGAAAAGGCTGTTTCGGCAGATATTAAGACAAAATACATTGTCAACAACGAGGTAAAGGAAGAAACCAATGAAGAAATTGATAAAAAACCCTTGCAATTTTCAGTAAACAGCGCGGTAGGACTTCAGTTTAAGATCGTTGATAAAATCGGAGTGTATGCAGAACCCGGAGTTGGATATCATTTTAAGGATAACAGTACAATAAATACAGTTTATAAAGACAAACCTTTCAATTTTAATGTAAAATTCGGGCTTCGTCTTACCATTGACTGAAAATAGTTAATCACCTAAATATATTTTAATATGAAAACAAAACTAATTTTTCTTACGGTTTTACTTTTAAACCTTTTACATCTAAATGCACAGTGCAATCCGACGGTTACCAGTCCGAGACTCGGGACGATGTTTCCGGACAAAGTAGTATTCTGCAACACAGAAACAGAAACACTTACCGTTTCCCAGACCTACAGTAGTTATCAATGGTACAAACAAGAGTGGGATTGGCAGACCCCTAATACAAATCCTTGGGTTGCCGTTTCGGGAGCAACTTCTCAAAGTCTTACCATTAATGGGACAACAGATATGCTTTATTATTTCAAAGTCCAGGTTTCAGAAGGTGACTGTACAGCAGAAAGCGCCCCTATTCTCGCCGATGGTTATGCGTATGGTCTTCCCTTTATGATTGCCAATTTCACTCCCGGAACTTTCGAAGAAACTGCTCCCGGAGAGTATAACGTTTGTGACGGCGCATCGGTACAGCTTGAAAATGGTTTTCCAGTTTTATACGGAAATCATACGTGGTTCAAATGTATACCATCCAGCAATCCGCCTTCACCGAACGAGCCATGTGCCATTCCCGGCGCTAACGGAGATGTTTATCAGGCAACAACCAGCGGACAGTTTGGTTTCTATGCCTGTACAGAATATTGCCCGGATCAGTGTGAAATGTTAAGTTCATTCGCTTTCATTACACTTAATTTCGGTGGCTGGAGTTTCTGTAATCTTGGAACAGGTGAAACCAAAAAGCCTGAAAATAATTTGAGCATCTATCCTAATCCTACAACACAACTTCTGTACATTGGCAAAACTTCGGATAAAGCTTATAAAGAAATTTCCCTTATCGACATGTCTGGTAAGCTGATCAGACAAATAAAAGACCATGCTCCTGATAAAGCGATCGATGTAAGCAGTCTCGTTCCGGGAACTTATATGATTGTTTCTAAAAGCGTTGAAGGAAAGGTCTACAGAAATAAATTTATTAAAAAATAATATCCTTTTTTCATCCATTTTTATACCTCTGATCGGTGCAGTTTTTCTGTGCCGATTTTTTTATTGTTGAATGAAAAAAATTATTAATTTTACACAAAACACAAATATGCTGATTAAAATTTACGGAAGTGCCATCTATGGCGTGTCGGCACAGACCATCACAATAGAAGTAAACATCGATACCGGCGGAGTAGGGTATCATCTCGTAGGTTTACCCGATAATGCGATCAAAGAAAGCAGTTACAGAATTTCTGCTGCCCTCAAAAATGTAGGCTACAAAATCCCCGGAAAAAAAATAACCATCAACATGGCTCCCGCAGATCTGCGGAAAGAAGGTTCATCTTATGATCTGAGCATTGCGATCGGAATCCTAATTGCTTCAGACCAAATTGTGGCTGAAAATGTTCATGATTACATCATTATGGGAGAGCTTTCTCTCGACGGAAGTCTTCAGCCCATAAAAGGTGTTCTTCCTATTGCAATCCAGGCTCGTGAAGAAGGTTTTAAAGGAATTATTTTGCCAAAACAGAACACAAGGGAAGCAGCAATTGTTAATAATCTCGACGTTTATGGTGTTGAAAATATCAAAGAGGTTATTGATTTCTTTAATGAAGGAAAACCTCTTGAAAAAGTTGTTTTAGATACCAGAAAAGAGTTCCAGGATAAAGTCAATCTTTTCCCTTTTGATTTTTCTGAAGTAAAAGGTCAGGAGACGGCAAAAAGAGCAATGGAGGTTGCGGCAGCAGGTGGTCACAACATCATTCTCATCGGCCCACCCGGAAGCGGAAAAACGATGCTGGCAAAAAGAGTTCCAAGTATTTTGCCACCTTTGACTTTAAAAGAGGCGTTGGAAACCACCAAAATACATTCTGTTGCGGGAAAAATGGGAGCAGAAACGTCTTTAATGACTGTTCGCCCGTTTCGTTCACCTCATCACACCATTTCTGATGTGGCACTTGTCGGTGGTGGAAGTTATCCTCAACCGGGAGAAATTTCTTTAGCTCATAATGGTGTTTTATTCTTAGACGAAATGCCTGAATTTAAGCGAACGGTTCTCGAGGTCATGAGACAGCCTTTGGAAGATCGTGAAGTGACCATTTCAAGAGCAAAATTTACGGTAAACTATCCTTCCAGCTTTATGCTGGTTGCATCGATGAATCCCAGTCCGAGCGGATATTTCCCGGACGATCCCAACAATACTTCGTCATTATTTGAAATGCAGCGGTACATGAATAAACTTTCGGGACCTCTTTTAGACCGGATTGATATTCATGTAGAAGTTCAGAAGGTAGAGTTTGAACAATTAGCTGAAAAACGAAAAGGTGAGAAAAGCGAAGATATCCGTAGAAGGGTTTTGGTTGCGCGTGAGATTCAGAATGAACGATATAAAGATTTGAAGATCAGTTATAACGCTCAAATGGGATCGAAAGAAATCGAACAGTTTTGTGAACTCGATGATACTTCATTCAGTCTCATCAAAACAGCGATGGAAAAACTGAATCTGTCGGCAAGAGCTTATGACAGAATTCTAAAAGTTGCACGAACGATTGCTGATCTCGAAGAGAGTGAAAATATTCAGTCACACCATATTTCCGAAGCGATACAGTACAGAAGTCTGGATCGGGAGTTTTGGAATGTCTGATAAAAAGCATTTGAAATAATTACCGATTTATTTAAACACAGATTTATCTTAAGATTTTATTTTAATCTTCTATTAATAATACTAAAAAAACCGCAGAATTTTATTCTGCGGTTTCTGATTTTATGTAAGAAAAATTATTTCTTTTTCTTTGCCGGAGCAGCAGTTCTGATTTTTGATGCACCTGTATCAGCAGGAGTATTTTCATCCTTTACCAATTTCAATTCATCTACCAATCTTCTTGCACCTGCATATTTGTCGATCGTCCAAAGTACGAAACGGATGTCAACGTTGATCGTTTTCTGCCATTCTTCTTCGAAGACGATGTCTCCACTTAAAGCTTCACTATTTCCGTCAAATGCAATACCGATAAGGTTTCCGTCTGCATCGATTACCGGAGAACCAGAGTTACCCCCTGTAATATCGTTGTCTGAAAGGAAGTTTACGGGCATATATCCTGCTTTGTCTGCATACATACCGTAGTCTTTAGCATTGTGAAGAGCAATTACTCTTTGCGGAAGATCAAATTCTTCGTCACCTGCTTTGTATTTTCCTACAAGACCTGTCATGTCTGTATAATAATTATCAGTAATTCCGAAGTAGTTTCTGTCGGTTCTGATTGGTAAAGTTGCCACCGTTCCATATGTTAATCTCATGGTAGAGTTTGCATCAGGATAGAATTTCTTTTCCGGCATTGCTTTCATTAAACCAGCTAAGAAAAGACGGTTGTTTTTAGCAAAATTATCATCAACTTTTATAAATTTCTCACCAGAAGCTTTCTGATCTGCAGAAATACCTTTTGCGATTTTTAAAAGCGGGTCAGAATCAAGTTTCAAACGGTCAGGGTTTGCAATGTAATTGCTTACCGATGTTTTGTTGGCAAATAAAGAAGCATAAGCTACTGTAGAAAGATTTTTAGCATCCAAAGACATTAAAGTAGGTGAAGCAACGTCTTTGTTTACTTTAGTCTGATAAAGATTTACCAAAGAATTCAGCATTTCTCCTTCAAGCTCAGTATTGATGTTTTCGTAAGTGTTTTTTACAGCATCTTCCAATTTAGATTTCATGGCTAATCTTCCTGCCAAATCCTGTTTCGCATAAGAATCCAACATTGGAGCAAGCTGGTAAGCGATAGAAATGTACTTTGCATTTCTTGTTAATATAGAAGCGTAGTTTCTTTCTGTATTTCTGTCTGAAACCTGTTGATAATACGTTTGAATTTGTTCTAAAACACCATCATACATTTCATTACCCGGCTGATAAGACCACTCTTTGTATCTGTTCTCGATCTCTCTTTTATCGGCAATTGTTCCGTTTTTTTCAACAGCATCAATTGTTCCCTGTCTGTTTTTCCAGTAGTTCGCAACGCTTGCATACTGAGAAGCATAATTAAGCTGGGTTGCTTTATCCTTATCCATAAACTTCTTCATAACATCCATTGCCATTTTAGAAGCTTCTACCCAAGCCGGATAATCTTTAGTCACCATTTGATCAATACCGTAAGAAGTCAGATAACGGTTTGTTCTTCCCGGATATCCTAAAATCATTGAGAAGTCACCAGGTTTGATCCCCTTAAGAGAAACAGGCAAGAAATGCTTCGGCTTCAAAGGAACGTTTGTAGGCTTGAATTCTGCCGGGTTTCCTGCTGCATCAGCATAAACTCTGAATACTGTAAAATCTCCGGTATGTCTTGGCCACTCCCAGTTGTCTGTATCACCACCGAATTTTCCGATTGATGATGGCGGTGCACCTACCAATCTGATATCTTTATAATCCTGATAAACGAAATAGTAGAATTCGTTTCCGTTGAAGAAATCTTTTACTACGACAGTGTATTTTCCGTTCTCAGAATTTTCTGTCTGAATTGCTTTCGTTTCAGCTTCAATCACAGCTTTTCTGTCTGCACCAGACATATTTTCGTTTAATTTTGAATTGATTCTTTGTGTAGCATCATCCATTCTTACCAAAAATCTTACATAAAGATCTTTAGCATTAAACTCATCTTTGTCTTTCATTGCCCAGAAACCATTCTTCAGGTAATCTTTTTCGGGAGTTGAAGCCGCAGCAACAGCACCGTAACCACAGTGGTGGTTTGTAAAGATCAAACCTTTGTCAGAAACGATCTCTCCTGTACAGAATCCTCCAAAACTCACGATTGCATCCTTTAAGCTAGAGTTGTTTACAGAATAAATTTCTTCAGGAGTAAGATGCAGACCTTCTTTCTGCATATCAACACCATTAAGTCGTTTGATGAGCATCAACAGCCACATCCCTTCGTCTGCCCTCATTTGGGCAAAGCCTAGTAAGAAAGTGAATAGTAAAAATATTCTTTTCATTTTTTAAAATAATTTTAGTGGGGCTAATTTACTAATTTTTACGTTATTTAAAGTTTAAATGGTACGAAAATGGGTATCTGTGCCTTATGAATAAGTTTTTATCAATATTTATTGGAGTTATTTGCGTACTAATGGTCTCAAACTGCTCCTCGGCGAATTTAAAAGATCACCATATCCAAAGACAATGGATGATGGTTTCTTTTGATACGTTTACGAAAGAACAGCTTATGAAAAATAAGGCTGAAATTAATCTCACCGCAGAAATGAAAGACGGAAAAATAAGAGGAACTGCATTTATGGGCTGCAACAGAATGTTTTTTAATTCTGAATTTAAATCTAAAAATAATGTGAAAATTTCAGGAGTAGGAAGCACTTTAATGGCTTGTCAGGAAATGGAGCTTGAGAATAAATTTGTAAAAGCCTTTGAAACAATGACACATTATAAGATCGAAGGTCATTTTCTTACTTTGTACGATGAAAAAGGCAATGAAATGAAGTTTCTTGCAGCAGATTGGGATTAAAAAAGATAAAGCCCGCATTACTGTAGGCCTTATCAAAATTAAAAAATTGGATATTAGTTTTTAGGAATTGTTTTTTTTATTTCTTCCAATGTTGCGGTATTGGGTATTCCTGCGACAGTGGATTTTGTATTAGTTGTTACTCTGTTTTTTCTGCTTTCCCGACCAGGAATTGTTGCTAAAATTTCTTCCAGTGATGCCGTATTTGGCAGTACCTTGTTAGAATTATTTGCTGGAGATTGTGTTGCGGCCGGTTTGTTTTTTACTTCAAGTCCTTGTTCGGATGCCAATGTTGTCGATCTTTTTTCTGCTGATCTTGCTTGTGCTTCTTTCATCATTTTGGCTTCAAACTCTTTTGATTCTTTAAGGTGGGAAGCTTCTTGCAATTCTGTTTTTTGTTTTGAATCCTGAGCGTATGCATTTATACTTAGCGTAAATAATGCGATGATATATAGTGATTTCATGAGATGGTTATTTAATGTTTACTAATATTTTGATTTTACCGATTCCGTTTTGGTCATAATCCTGAAGGGCTTTTCCGATTACCTGTCCGATTTTTACTTTTTTAAGGTTGGCTTTCATGGCGACTCCGGATTGGGATGAAGTAACAATAAGATCACCTCTTTTTATTTTTCCTCCTTCCAGACAAACTTTAGTAGGAATTACACCGATTACGCCCATCGGAACTTTTCCGATTAATTCTGATTCAATGTTTTCTTCGGTAAGAAGAACTCCGGGTTTTGTAGCATAAACTCCGGCTACAAGATTAGAATAAGGTTTCGAAGATTTTTCAACGGTTCTGTCTGAATCTGTTGAAATAATTAAAATATCGCCCGGTTCGTATTCTGAAGAGTTTCCTACAACATCAAAAGCTTCTGCTAGGTCAGCTCCACTGTTCTGGGTTCCTCCGTTGAAAAACCCTTTTCCGGTAGCGTCTATACGGGCTACGTTTGCCGGGGTGCTGCCTGCTCTGAAAACCGCAATGCTTCCTCCGCTACGCTGCTCAGCAGTAATTACCGGATTGGTGTTTGCCGTATTAAAATTCGTAAATCTTGCAGCTCTACCTGTTGCGAAATTAGGAACCCATCCGTAAATAGCATTACCAGATCCGTCTACAGTTGCTTCTACGCCATCACCTCCATTTGATGCATTGGCGGTAATTCCGTTTCCGTTTCCGTCAGCTATTGCAAGTAATGCAGGTCCGTTTCCGGAAGTGTTGCTTGCGTGAAATAATCCTGCATATCCTCCGGTTCCTGAAGAAATTCCGTAAACTCCTGCTGTTCCGAAATTGGCAAACTGAGAATTTACTTCACCTTTTACGGCAGCAGAAGTTCCTGTCGTTCTGTCTACTTTAAAATTTCCTGCAATACCGTTACCAACGGTTGAGACTGTAATAGCATCGCTTGTATTGGAGGTGTTAAAGTTTTTAAATTCTGCTGCTTTTCCTGTGCTGAATGTGGGTGTCCAGGCATATAGTGCCCTTCCGTTTCCATCAACATTTGCTTCGATAGCATCTCCGTCTTTCCCGGCATTAGCTTTTATTGCATCTCCATTTCCATCGGTAATGGCAACCAATGCATTCCCGTTTCCTGATGTATTGGAAGCATGAAATAATCCGGCAAAACCTCCTGTTCCTGAAGAAACACCAAATATTCCTGCTGCACCAAAATTTCCGAAAATTGTTTTTACTTCTCCTCTTACTGCTGCTGCGACGCTATTTGTGTTGTTTACTAAAAAAGATGAAGCATTACCATTTGTGTTATCCGGGATGTTTCCGTTTCCGTTGGTTTCAACTTCAAAAGTATTTTTGTCATTGTTTGCATTCAGGTTTTCGAATCTTCCGGCACGACCTTTACTGCTATTAATACCAACCTGGCCAAAAACTCCGACTCCTGTTCCTGTTGTATTTGTAGCTAAAAAGCCTCTCACTCCATAACCACCGCCATCATTTCTTCCTACTACTGCTCCTGCAATATCGCTCGTAGTTCTTCCTACCACCGCTTCTCCTGCGCTGTTATTGTCCCCAATGATACCTGCGGAAGTTTGGGCGCTGGTTGTACCGTGTACTGCAAAACCGCTTCCTGTTGAACTCACAATTCCATGTCCGTTTCCGGTTGTGGAGACATTTACTACTGTTCCGTTTCCTACTGTATTGGCATTAAGAACATTATTGTTATTTGAATTATTAAATATGGAAAGAGAAGCTGCGATACCATTTGTACTCGTAGATGTTAACCCTGTTCCTGAATTACTGTTAGCATAAACTCCCGTTCCTGCGCCTGTCGCATTTCCATAAATTCCCAATCCGGTTGGCGTTGTACCGTAAACTCCCCATCCGCTTCCGCCCTGTGATCCGTAAACTCCGATTCCCAAACCACCTGTTCCATTATTAATTCCGCGAACACCAGAAGAAAATCCGCCCGGAGCTGTATTGCTTACAATTCCCCTTACAGAAGCCACATTTGATGTGGTTGCATTATTAGTTCCTTCCAAAGAAGTTCCGTCGCCATCATTGGTTATAGCAAACAAAGTTGCCGCATTATTTACAGTAGCAGTGTAAGGTAGCGTGAAACTTCCGCCTGAACTTCCTGCAGATTTTGCATACATTGCATATGGAACGCTTAATAATTGACTGGTTCCTGCAATCGTATAGTTCGTTCCGCCTGTAGGATCGGTTTCTGTTTTCAGATAATAATTTCCTGATGGCCAGTTAATCGTTGAAAAAGTACCTGAAAGAACCGTTCCTGAACCTATTTCAAGACTGATAAGTCCGTTCGTATTGGTAGTTCCTGTTAATCTTTCAGAATAAACTGCAGCTCCTGCGGGTGATCCCTGAAGCACGCTTATTTTTACACCAATATTCTGGTTGGTTAATAATTGTCCGGAGCTATTTCGCACTACTGCCTGATAACTCATTTTTTCCGGAGCCTGAGCTGAAACCAAATGACAGCCCAATAAAATTCCTACGGATAGTAAAATTTTTTTCATGGTATTATTTTTTAATTATTTTAAATGTTTTGATGTTTTTTCCATCCTTGTTTACTCTGATGATGTACATGGCAGATGGAAGTGATGAGAAATTAAATTCCGATTTGGAATCTTTTATTTTTTCTTCTTTTAAAAGTTTCCCTGAAGAATCAAATAGCTGATATTCGGAATTTTTGTAATCGTTTGTAGTGAAATCCAAAAAAACAAAGTCTTTGAAAGGATTCGGGTACAATAAAATGTCATTTTTGTCTGCTGCCGAAGTTTCGGTGGTGGAAAGGGTGGTGATTTCATATGCCTGTTGCACGCCTTCCATAATCTGGCTATTGCTTCCTTTGTTGTAGTAATCGATTTGTCCGACACTGTAAGAAAGAGAGCCGTTGCTTCCTGTTGCATCTGATCCTGTGGCAAGAACTGCTTTCTGGGCATTGATATGAAAGCAGATCCCGGGAATCAAAAAGAAACAGTAGGTAAAAATTCTTTTCATGTTATTTATTTTAGGTTATTAAAAATTGTTTTTGAGATTAGTCTCTGTAAATGAATTTTTTACAATGTAAAGGTAGTGGTGAATGCAGCAGATAGGTAAGAGGTAAAAAACTGAATTTGAAAAGGTGTTTTTCCTGTTTTTGGATCTCAGTTTGCATTTAATGTTTAAAAATGTTATCTTGTAAATCTCATAAATTATATAGATTTTAATGTTAGAAAAGAAGCAACATAATTACGAAAGAGCAGTTTTGGTGGGGGTTGTGACGCAGCAACAGGATGAAGATAAACTGACAGAATATATGGATGAACTTGAGTTTCTCGCTTACACTGCGGGAGCTACTGTAGATCGTCGTTTTACTCAGAAATTAACCCAACCGGATTCCAAGACTTTTGTAGGAAGCGGGAAAATTCTGGAAATAAAAGAATACGTCAAAGAAAACGAGATAGGAACCATTATTTTTGATGACGAATTGTCTCCTTCTCAGCTCAAAAATATTGAAAGAGAAGTTGAGGTGAAAATCTTAGACAGAACCAATCTTATTCTTGATATTTTTGCCCAAAGAGCGCAGACTTCTTACGCAAGAACCCAGGTCGAACTGGCGCAATACCAATATTTGCTTCCGAGATTGACCAGAATGTGGACCCACCTTGAAAGACAGAAAGGGGGAATCGGGATGCGCGGACCCGGTGAAACAGAAATCGAAACCGATAGAAGGATCATCCGTGACAGAATTACCTTGTTGAAAGATAAGCTAAAAACCATCGACAAACAGATGGCAACTCAGAGAAATAACCGCGGAAAAGTCGTTCGTGCCGCTTTGGTAGGATATACCAACGTAGGAAAATCTACTTTAATGAATGCCTTATCCAAGTCTGAGGTTTTTGCTGAAAATAAATTGTTCGCAACTTTAGATACCACCGTGAGAAAAGTTGTTATCGGAAACTTACCCTTTCTTTTGACCGATACGGTTGGTTTCATCAGAAAATTGCCTACGCAGTTGGTGGAGTCTTTCAAATCGACGCTGGATGAGGTTCGTGAGGCCGATCTTCTTATTCACGTTGTTGATATTTCTCACGAAAGTTTTGAAGACCACATCGAATCGGTGAATCAGATTTTAATGGAAATCAATGCACATCAGAAACCGATGATCATGGTTTTCAACAAAATCGATGATTTCAGCTATGAAAAGAAAGACGATGATGATCTTACACCAAGTACAAAGAAAAATGTTTCACTGGAAGAATGGAAAAAAACATGGATGGCAAAATCCAAACATCCTGCAGTTTTCATTTCGGCTTTAACGAAAGAAAATTTCCCGGAAATGAAAAAACTGATCTATGATGAGGTGATGAAAATTCACATTTCCAGATTTCCCTACAACGATTTCCTTTTTGAATATTTCGATAATGATGAAGAGGAAAACGAAAATAAAGAAGAATGAGATTAAAATTCTTATTTCTTATCCTCGTCATTCCTTTTTTAGGATTCAGCCAAAAACTTGATTTCAAGGAAATTGAGAGAAATCTTAATAATCCAAAGTCAAATTACAACTACGAAAAGCTGATTTTTAAGTTTAAAGGAATGCCTAAATCTTTAGACAGCATTGAAGCCCGTCATTTGTATTATGGCAGAAATTTCAGAAATGATAAAATTTCGACTTTAGATAATGATTTTAAGGAACTTGCAGAAGCATTTAAAGCAGGTGATTTTGAAGAATGTATTAAAAAAGGAAAGGTTCTTTACATAAAAGATCCTACCAATCTTGATGTGATTCTTATTTTGCTCAGAGCATACGATCAGACCAAAAAAGTAGATGATTTTGTACATCATCTTTCGCAATTAAGACTTCTGACCAACGCCATAAAAACTTCCGGAGACGGAAAGTCTGAAAAAACAGCTTTTGTTGTCAATTCTGTTGGTGACGAATATATTTTTCTCAATATTATGAATGTCGGTCAGGATTATTCCAGACATTCAACAACTTATAAAGATTCGGTGATTGATGTCTGGACAAAAGACAGCAACACATTATATATCAAAGTTCTCTATATGGACTTTTAAATTTTTTTAAAAAAAACTTAGTTTTGGAGTTATACTATTCATTTTCAGCGTTAATCGTATTAGCATCTATTTTCGCCTATATCAATTACAGATTTTTAAAACTTCCGAGTACCATCGGGATCATGGTCATTGCAATCGTAGTTTCTATCATTCTTGTACTGTTTGGCGAAAAATTTCTTCCGAAAACTTTTACGCATTTGCATGATCTGATGAGCGGTATTGATTTTACTGAAGTCTTGATGGGCGCAATGTTGAATTTTCTGCTCTTTGCGGGAGGAATTCATATTAATATCAACGATTTGAAGGAGCAATTCCGGCCGGTTCTCATATTTTCGACGGCGGGAGTTATTATTTCGACTTTTATAGTAGGTTTTGGGATGTTTTATTTGCTTCCGTTTATAGGATTGCATATTCCGTTCATTTACTGTCTGGTTTTCGGAGCTTTAATTTCTCCTACGGATCCGGTTGCGGTTTTAAGTGTTTTAAAACAGGCAAATGTATCAAAGTCATTAGAGACAAAAATTGCCGGAGAGTCATTATTTAATGACGGTATGGCGGTAGTTGTTTTTACGGTTGTTCTGCAGTTGGCGATCGGAAATGAGGTTGATTTAGGAATTGAAAGTATTGGAATTCTGTTAGCAAAAGAAGCGGGAGGAGGTTTGTTACTGGGAGTTGTATTAGGATATGTTACTTCCAGATTAATGCGTGAAGTCGATGATTATATTATCTCGGTTTTGGTTACGCTTGCTGTTGTGATGGGAGGTTATCTTGTCGCAAGACAGATGCATGTTTCGGGACCGTTGACGATGGTTGCAGCCGGATTATTTATGGGTAATTTTAATGTTAAATTTAAAATGAAATCCATCACCCAGGATTACTTGATTAAATTCTGGGAGTTGATCGACGAAATTTTGAATGCCGTTTTATTTCTCTTCATCGGATTCGAATTGTTGATGATTAAAGATCTGAACCATTACATCGTTCCAGGAATTGTCGCAATTATTGTGGTTTTAATTGCAAGATTTATTTCGATTTGGGGACCGACGAAGTTTATGTCATTCAGAACAAGGTTCAGTCCGCAAACGATAAAAGTTTTATTCTGGGGCGGAATCCGGGGTGGTGTTTCTATCGCGTTGGCAATGTCTATTCCGAAGAATGAGTATAGTAATGCTATTTTAAGTATTACTTATTGTGTAGTTGTATTTTCTATTGTTGTTCAGGGTCTTACGATTGCAAAAGTAGCCAATCCGAAAAAGATTGCTGATGAAGAAAAAGAGCTCGAAAGTATTGCTTTAGAAGAAAGTCATTAATTGTTTGTCAGTCAATATAAATAAGGTATGAAAAAGCTGCTGTTTTTCCTGTTGTTGTCTTTTAGTTTTTGCTTTTCACAGGTCAATATTGAAAACATAAAAGCGGATGTGACAAATGATCCTAAAAAATTTTACTACGATAATTTGGAGATTTTTAAAACAGATCCAAAGTCATTGAATCAGGAGCAGCTCAATTATATTTATTACGGAAATAATTATGTAGACTATGGTTTTAAAAGGTCAGAGTTTAATGATATTCTTGATGAAGTTACCAAGTTTTCAAACAGAAATATTTCATTTAAAAAAGCAGCTGAAGTTTTAGAGAAAGCAAAAGACCTATATCAAAAAAATCCTTTAAACAAAGAACTTTTACTAGATCTTCAAAAATTATATTATATAATAAAAGATGAAAACAAGGGTGATTTTCATTTCAGCCAATATCAACTTTTATTAGAAACAATAAAAAATAGCGGAACGGGAAAACTAGACATATCACCACTCGTAGTGACTAATTTTTCAGATCAGATGGCTGCTCTGGAAACTTCTAAAGTTTTTGCCAGAGGAATAACCTTCACAACTAAGGTTTTACCTGATGGTTCCTGGCTCAATATTTACAAAAACGGACAGGATTTATTTTTTGTAAAAACCACTCATCATAAAGATCTTTACAAAGATGACAAATAATATTCTAAAGGAAATCAAAGAATCATTAGCTGTTTTGTCCATTCCCGAAAAAGCAGCTTTTTTTCCTAAGTTTTTCAAAACCGGAAAAGGAGAATACGGTGAAGGCGATTTGTTTTTAGGGGTAAAAGTTCCTGATCAAAGGGCGGTTGCTAAAGAATATTATGCTAAAATTTCTTTAAATGAATTGTGCGAGTTATTGTCTTCTCCGTATCACGAACATCGTTTAACGGCTTTGATTATGCTGATTCACAAGTTTGAAAAAACGAAAGATCTAGCGCTGAAAGAAGAGATCATTAATTTCTATCTGAAAAATCTGGATTTCGTTAATAACTGGGATTTGGTTGATACAAGCTGTTACAAGATTTTAGGCCGGTATGCTTTTGAAAATCAGAAAGAAAACCTGTTGAGAGATTTAGCTTTTTCCGAAAAAATGTGGTTCAAAAGAGTGGCGATTGTCGGGACGATGTATTACATTAAAAAAGGTTTGTTTGAACTGACGAAGGAATTTGTAACACAGAATCTTCATCATCCTCATGATTTGATGCACAAAGCAAATGGCTGGCTTTTGAGAGAAATGGGAAATAAAAATGAAGCCGAATTGATCTCTTATCTTAATCGATACTACAAAGAAATGCCGAGAACGTGTCTTCGTTACGCTATCGAAAAATTAGACGAAGATTTGCGCCAGGATTATCTGAAAGGAAGAATTTAAATATAAACATGATTGATTTCACTTTTGATAGCGCTCAAACTAAAAATAAGTAAATTTGTTGATCAACACCAACTTATGAAAACATACTTCAGGCAGATTTTCCTGCTGATTCCTTTATTTCTTCTGACGAGCTGTTTTGATATTTTAGATAAAATCAATGTAAAAGCCGATGGAAGCGGAGAATATTCATTAATTCTAAATGCAAGCAAGAGCAAAACAAGATTGGCTTCCATTTCAAAAATGGAAACTATTAATGGTAAAAAAGTTCCGAAAAAAGCTGAGATTGAAAGCAAGATCAACGAAGCTGCAAGAATTTTTAAAACAACACCCGGAATTTCCAATGTGAAAACTTCGATGGATTTTGATAATTATATCATCAAATTAAGCTGTAATTTCAGAAAAATTGAAAACATTAATGCCGGATTGGAACAACTGAAGGCAAAGAATATTTTAGGCAAAATGATCCCGACGAAAATTTACAGTCAGAATTTAGCGGCAAAATCTTTCACGAGAAACAAGATCAATACTTTTAAAAGTGATTACGATAAACTGAGCTCTGCAGACAAAGAGGTTTTCAACGGAGCAAAATACACATCCATTATGCAGTTTGAGAATACGATTAAATCGCAATCGAACACTGCTTATCAAATAGCTCCCAATAAAAAAGCTTTGAAACTCGACGGAAGTATTTTAGATTTTATCCTTCAGAAAAAGCAGACTCAAAACAATATTATCCTTCAATAATAACCAAACTGAATATGAAAACTCTTTTTTTTAAAACACAAATCATTACCATTCTACTTTTGGGTTTTACAGCCGTTTTCGCTCAAAACGATATGAAAATCCCTCAAAATGCTGTTTTTTATATGGAAATCAACGGAAAACAGCTGAATTCAAAAATCAACTGGGAGAAATTCAATCCGTTTTTGAAACAGATTAACGAAAAAGAGAAAAAAGCGTCGTGGAACGATTATTCCAAGACAGGAATTAAATATGATGCGATTCAGTATCATTATGCAACGGTTAATGATTCTGTAAAGTCTTACAACACGCATTTTACTTTAGACAATAAAGAAAAATTTCAGGAGTTCATTAATTCTGTGAAGAAAAAAGGACAGGAAGTTACCCGAAAAAATAAGTATTCGTATGTTGATTTGGATAATGACATCTTCGTAGCCTGGAATGAAAATCGTGCCGTTTTAAGCATGATCAGTTATCAGAAACCTTATAGATGGGATGAAGGTGTATATGCTGTAGATAGTACAGATGTTGCTATTGATAGTGCGGCTACAGCAGCAATTGATGGTGCTTATGCTGAAGAAGTGAAACCTTTTGATTATAAAGAAGAGATTGAATATCTGAAAGATGAAGTTGGTTATTTAAAGCAAAATATCAAAGATAATAATACGGAGATTTTGAGAATTCAAAAAGATATTAAATACCTGCAAAAACATCACAAATATCCTGAAGAAAAGATAGAACCGGCTGAAGCAATAGAGGATTCTACCTATGCTCCGAAAGTTGAAGTGATGCCGCCACCCATTTCACAGGATGATTATTATGAGGCAGAACCGTATGCTCCCGATTCCATTTATCAAAAAGAAATGGATTCGCTGAATATCGAAAAATTCAAAATCGTAAAAAAACTGGCAGAAGATTCTTTTGACCGATATTTCAGTTCAAATTTAAACCTTGAAGTTCCGAAAGATATGCTGAGCTTTAGAGACGGCAATTCGGATGCTTTTATTTATGCAGATTATGAGAAAATTTTCAATCAGGGAATTTACAGACAGCTTTACAAAGGTTTTAATTTCAGTAGTCTTTTAGGTAAAATGTATAATTCCAACTCTGCTTACAACCTTTATTTTGATAAGGATAAAGTAAGAATGGTTAATCATTATCAGCATAAAAATGAAGCAACCCAAAAGAGTATTTCTGAGGTTTATAAAGGAAAAAAGAATAAAAAACTGGCTGCACTTATCAACGATAAAAGCGTGGGTTACTACGTCATGAACATCAATGGCTACAAATATTTCGATATGATGTACAGCATGATAAAAGAAGCGGGAGAAGCTGAATATCAGAAAGAACTGGAGCTGATTGTTGAAACCATGAAGATTGCTCTGGATGAAGAAGCAATTGCTAAAATCGCTCCCGGAAACGGAATTTTTGTTCTGAACGAATTGAAATCTAAAAATGTAGAATACACCGATTACGATTACGACGACAGTTACAATGAAAAAGAAGTAAAGAAAACCAAAGACGTGATGGTTCCCGACTTTACTTTTGCATTTGCCACCGAAAATGAAGGCTATTGGAAACGTATTTTCGATATGTTGGTCAGCAACAAAGAAATGTCTAAAAAATTCTCTAAAGATGGCGACTTTCTGACTTTTAAAGACGAAAAAAATAAAGACGGATATCTTGATCAGATCTTCTTCACCGTAAAAGACGGAGTGGTATATCTTACAACGTCCAAAGACAATATCAAAGTGCAAAATCAATCGGATGTATCTAAGCAATGGATGAAAGATTCTGCAAAATATCCTTTATCAGGAAGATTAAACATTCAGAAGCTTTTGATTGGTCTGGATAAAGAATTTAAAAGCAAATCTGAAAAAACAACACTTGATATTCTGAAAAAATATGTCGGTGAAATGTATTTTAAAACAGAAGTGAATGGACAAAGTATTCAGACTGAAATGAATTACAATATTAAAACCGATTCTGAAAATAGTCTGATGTATTTCTTCGATTTGTTTGATGAAATTTATAAAACGTCTCTTACTCACAAATCATCGGCTACTTTGTAAAGTTCAACAGGAACGGGCTTTAGCCCGTTTTACATTATTTATAGTCAAAATTGGCTTTAGCCAAAATATTTATTTACCGGAAATTCATGAAGAAAAAATATATTGTTTTTATCATCGCAATTCTGCTTTCGGTCGGTACGTATTTTTTGTTTTTTTATAAAGATAAAAACTTAAAATATATTCCCGAAAATGCAGACATTCTGATTTTGGTTGATGTAAAAAAAGCAACAAGACAATATATTTTCAGCTTTCTGGCTCATCCTTCAAAGTGGTTTGAGGACGGAAAAAAAGATAAAAACAAAATTTCCGTTTCAGATTCCGGATTAGAAATTCCCGATTTTATACAGGTTTTTCATCTTAAAGATACCAAAGTTTCTGAATGGTATTGTGTTTTGGAAATCAATGATAAAGCAAAATTGTCAGCTTTTTTAAAAAACCGGAAGTTTGTCAATGCAGGAAAAGATAAGTTTAAAAACAATCAGCTTTTCATTAAGATTGAAGGCGAAAAATGTATCGTAGGAACTTCAGATTTAAATATTAAAAATATTGGCAAACCACTTTCTGAAACATTCAAAAATAAAAAGCTAAATGCAGATTCTTTTGTAAATGATGGATTAGGAAGTATTTCTTTTATTTCTGAATTGCGAACTCAGAATTTTTCAATTTTCATTAATGATGATGAAATTGAAATTAAAAATGAGCAAAACAAAACAGATTTTTCATCACTTATTTCTGATCTGCTGACAAAAGCTCAATTTTTAGAGACTGAACTAAATGAAGAAAATGTAAAAAAAATAGCTTCAGTTTTTAACAAAGATTTAAATGATTCTGTATCGGTTAATCATTTGAGAATAAGAGCGGAATTAGCTCAAGTCAACGATACGATTATCAGCTATGGTTATGATGATAATTTTAATGAAATTGAAAAAATCAGTTATCAGAAAATCATTCAGCCGAATTATCATATTCTTATGCAAACGTCAGATCCGGATAAAACCTGGAATTATTTTCAAAGCAAAAAATGGATTAACGATCAAAATCAATTCACGGTAATTCCGTTTCAACCTAATTTGATTAGTAAGACTGAAAACCAGATTTCAATAAAATCTACACAAAGTCCAATAAAATTAAATGAGAACAGAAAACAAAATTTTATTTTCATTAAAAATAATGCTTTATTGTATTCATCGTTTAAAACACTGAGTGATTCGGATAAGAAATTTTTCAATACAATTGAATACATTTTCTACGGAAACAAAAATCTGGATTATTCCGTAAAAATTAAGTTTAAAAAAGACCAGTATCCTTTAATACTCAGATAAAATGTGTCCTCCTGAAATTGCTTTACTTAAAACATGTACGCATTATTTTCTCCATTTGGCTTTTCCGGTGGTAATTGCCTTTGTTTTTTACCGCAAACAATGGAAAAAAGCATATCTTATTCTGTTGGCAACGATGCTTGTTGATCTCGATCATTTGTTTGCTGATCCGGTTTTTGATCCGGATAGAATGAGCATCGGTTTTCATTTTCTACATTCTTATTATGCCATTGCGGTGTATTTTTTGCTGCTATTTTTTAAAGGAAATTTAAGATTGATCGGCATCGGATTGCTCCTTCATATGCTCACCGATTTTCAGGATTTTGTGCTGTGGTGTCATTAAAATTTGATTAATATTTTCTTTTAAGATTGTAAATTTCATAGATTTTTTGTATTTTAGGAACACTTATGAAGCTTAAAGACTTTTTACATTATACGTACGTTTTTCCTGTTTTGGCGGTAATTTATTACTTCCTCAATTTGATGGGAACTGGTGTCATCTACGATGTTATTGCAGGAATTCTTTTAACGGGCAGTGTGTTGTCTGCAGTGCATCATGCTGAAGTTGTTGCCCATAAAGTCGGAGAACCCTACGGAACAATTATTTTGGCGCTCTGTATTACCATTATTGAAGTTGCTTTGATTATTTCTCTGATGGTTGCAGGAGGTGAACAAGCTATAACTTTAGCCAGAGATACTGTTTTTGCCGCCGTTATGATCATTCTCAACGGAATTATCGGAATCTGTGTTTTGGTGGGTGGTGTAAAGTATTACGAACAGTTTTTTGCAAGAACTTCAGCGACAACTTATTTGGTAAGTATTGTTTCGATTCTGGTGATTACTCTGGTGCTTCCTAATTTCACTTCAAGCGTAAACGGACCATTTTATAACGATGCTCAACTGATTTTTGTATCGATTGCCTGTTTAGTAATTTACGGGGTTTTTCTGATGGTTCAGACCGTAAGACACAGAAACTACTTTATCGTTCCTGATGAAGAAAGTGGTGAAGAGCATTATATTCCGAATAAAAGTCAGGCGATTTTTAGTTTTTTCTTTCTGGTAATTTGTTTGGTTATTGTGGTTTTGATGGCGAAAGGGCTTTCAAAAACCATTGAAGATATGGTTCAGAGTGTTGGCGCGCCAAAGTCTTTGGTTGGGGTGATTATTGCAGCTGTCATTCTTTTACCCGAAGGTTTAGCGGCAATCAGAGCGGCAAGGAATAATCAGATTCAATCGAGCTTGAATTTGGCATTAGGTTCAGCTTTGGCAAGTATCGGATTAAGTATTCCGGCGGTTTCTGTGGTTTGTATCATGTATGATATTCCGCTTGTTTTAGGCTTAGATAAAAAAGATATTATCCTTCTCAGCTTATCTGTTTTTATCGTCATGTTATCTTTAAGCAGGGGAAAAACAAATATCCTTTACGGAACCGTTCTGCTCGTGAATTTGGCAGCTTATATTTTCACAGTGATTGTGCCATAACTTTAAATTTTAAACTTGGAACTCGAAATGCTAGAGTTTTCTTGCCATTTCCATTTTATATGCCATCAGGTTAGCAATATTTTCAGATTTTGTGATCGCCATTGATGCATTCTGACCTGTGAAGTTTTCTTCAATCGTCTGCTTCCAGAGTTTAAGCCATTGTTCGAAATGTCTTTTTTCCATCGCTTCCGTCCGGTTGATCGGGAAATGTACTGCCATCGGATTTCCTTTGTAGCTCATTTGTCCGAATAAAATGGTTTCCCAAAAAGAATACATCTTTGGTAAATGTTTGTCCCAATCTACTTTTACGATGTCTTTGAAGAAAAAACCAATTGTTTCATCTTTAACTACTTTTGTATAAAATGAATTGACTAACAGTTCTATATCTTCTCTTGATTCTAAATGTTTCATAGGGATTTTTTTTAATTTTAAGCTTAAAATAATACATCAAATTTAGGGTAATTTCAAATCTTAAAGAACTCCATAAGATTGATAAGATTCATAAAAACAATATTTTATCTTTGCAAAATATTGACCTATTAAAATTAAATAAAACACAAAATGATTTAAATAATTATGGCAAGAGGTTTCAGAAAGAGAATTACACAGGAAAACACAGAAAACAGCGGTTTTGGAAGTCGTGCATCCGGAAGGTTTATCAATAAAGACGGTCTCCCGAATGTGAGAAGAAGAGGAGTGAATGTTTTCAACAGGCTCAGTTGGTATCATACGATGCTGAATTTATCATCATTTCGCTTTATCACTTATCTGGTGGTGATGTATATTTTCATCAATCTCATTTTTGCATGTATTTATTATCTGATCGGCGTAGAGCATCTTACCGGAATCGATAAAAGCGATCCGATGAATGAATTCATAGATGTTTTTTTCTTCAGCTCCCAAACCTTTACCACGGTAGGTTACGGAAGAATTGCTCCGATCGGGTTTTTGGCAAGTTTAGTGGCTACTTTTGAGGCATTTTTAGGATTGCTTACCTTTGCCATTGCTACAGGTTTGTTTTATGGTAGATTTTCAAGACCGAGAGCTTATCTCAGATTTTCGGATATTGCTTTGATTGCTCCTTTTCAGGATGTTACTGCACTGATGTTCAGATTGGCGCCTTATAAAAATAATGCGTTAACGGATGCAGATGTTACGCTTTCGGCAGCAATCGAAATTAATGAAGGAGAAACACTGAAGAGCAATTTTTACAGGTTGGAAACTCATTTAAGTAAAATTAATACCCTAGCTCTGAATTGGACGATCGTACATAAAATTGATGAGAACTCTCCTTTTTTCGGATTTTCTGAAGATGATTTTAAAAATACAAATATTGAAATTATCGTTCATGTACGTGCATTTGATGAAGTATTTTCAAATACGGTGGTACAAAGATCATCATATGTTTCGCGTGAGATTATCTACGGAGCAAAATTCAGTACAATGTACTATCCGGATAAAGAGAAGGATTCAACTATTTTGGATCTTGATAAAATTAATGAATATCAGAAAGTCGAACTTCCGGCTTTTGATATGGAAAAAGCATAATGGATTTAGAAGCATACAAAAAACAAGCTCTACAAAAGCAGAAAGAGCATAAAAAATTCTTAGAAGGTTTAAAAAAGAAGCCTCCTAAAAACCTC
Organism: Chryseobacterium formosense; assembly: GCF_900116415.1. Classification (GTDB taxonomy): domain Bacteria; phylum Bacteroidota; class Bacteroidia; order Flavobacteriales; family Weeksellaceae; genus Chryseobacterium; species Chryseobacterium formosense. The sequence goes on from NZ_FPAP01000002.1 coordinate 167,193, forward strand.
GATTATGTTGTTCAGGAAACCCATGAAGAAGTTTTTGAGAAAATAGATTGTCTTCAATGTGCCAATTGCTGTAAAACAACCGGTCCGCTTTATACCGAAAAAGACATCGAGAGAATTTCAAAACACCTCCGGATGAAACAAGCTGATTTTGAAGCAAAATTTCTACGTGTTGATGAAGAAAACGACAAAGTTTTGCAGAATCTTCCGTGTTTTTTTCTGAATTCTGATAATACCTGTTCGATTTACGATGTGCGCCCGAAAGCGTGTCGGGAATATCCACATACAGACCGAAAAAAGATTTATCAGATTAATCATTTAATGATAAAAAATACAGTGATTTGTCCGGCTGCATTTGAGTTTGTGGAAAGTATGATGAAGAATTTAAATAAATAATTTTGTCACTCGAAGTTCTGAAATTTTAATTTTAAAAACGTGTCGCTCCTACGAAGCTCTTTAAATGTTGAATTTGCTTCTTCTACAAATGTTTGGCTCCTCCGGAGCCGCTCCAACTTCAAAAATTTTCATTTATCTCTGAAATCCTAAACTGTACCATTTTCCCGATCAGTTCCAAAGGTAGTTCCTCCTTTAAAGGAAACTGTACGGCTCCTTTTGAATACTTGTATTTTCTTTCAATAAAATCGTTTTCAAACTCTTTTAAAGCTTCGGGAAGCGGATAAAAACCAATGTGATTTTTGTAGGCGGCGAAGTAAACCAGAGGTTTGTCTTTATATTTAAAAGCAGGCATTTGATAACCTATATATTCTTCAAAATCATGGTCTTGAGAATGAATTGTTTTTCTCAAAACTTCAAGTTTTTTCTGTACTTCTTCCGGGAAAAGAAGAAAATATTCTTCAAAATTATTGAATGTATTTTTCATTGCAAATGTTTTAATAAAAATAAAAAAAGTATTGAATAGTACATTCAATGATTTTTCTTCATGCATTTTTATCCTTCTAAAGAAAGTCATCTTTAATTATCGAAACTCATAAAAAATGTTAATGTCACTCGTTGATAATTGAGTTGTATGTTATTTGTATACTATTCATTACCAACAAAATATTATTTTATGAAAAAATTAATTTTAGCAATTTTTGCAATAGGAGGTATCTTTGCTGTTTCAGCGCAAACATCGCCTCAGAATAGAAAGACAGGTTCAACGACTGTTACAACACCAACAACAACTGAGAAGGGAACGATTATTCCCAGAGGAAATCTTAATTCAGATGTGAAAGCATTAAATAATAATCAATTAAGCACAGGGAACAATCTCAATGGAATGATGAACAGTAATTTAGACACGATGAACAACGGAGCGGTTAACTCAGCAACCCCAAACGGAACGCTTCCCCTAAGTACGGGCATTATCGATAATAAAGTTTCATCTCCGGGAACAGTCAACATTGGAACTACAGGAAGTCTAAATACTAGCGGAACTGTAAATACGGGTGTTACTACACCGATGACAGGATCGGGAGCGGGTACTACCACAACGCCGTCAACTCCTGTTAAAAAGTCAAAATAGATGAATTTGAACGTAAAAAAAAGCATTGAACTGGACATTCAATGCTTTCACTTTCACTATTACTTTTTTCCCATTTAAACCCCGGGAACAGGCTTTATGAAAAAGGCCGGGAAATTTTCCCGGCCTTATATTTTTATACCACTCCTTGAGCTAACATTGCCTCTGCTACTTTTACGAAGCCGGCAATATTTGCACCTTTTACGTAGTTTACATAGCCGTCTTCCTCTTTACCGTAGTCTCTACAAGCTTTGTGGATTCCGATCATGATCTCTTTTAATCTTGCATCAACTTCTTCTGAAGTCCAGTTTAGTCTGATTGAATTCTGAGTCATCTCTAAACCGGAGGTTGCAACACCACCTGCATTTGAAGCTTTTCCTGGAGAGAATAATACTTTGTTCTCTAGGAAATAGTTGATGGCATCAAGCGTTGAAGGCATATTTGCTGCTTCAGTTACGCAAACGCAACCGTTTTCAACCAATCTTTTAGCATCTTCAAGGTCTAATTCATTCTGGGTTGCAGAAGGAATCGCAACGTCACATTTTATTTCCCAAGGACGTTTTCCTGCATGGAATTCTGCTGATGGATATTTTTTAGCATAATCTTCAGCTCTATTGTTTCCTGAAGATCTTAATTCTAACAAGTAATCGATTTTTTCACCATCGATTCCGTCTTTATCATAAATATAACCGTCTGGTCCGGAAATAGTAACAACTTTTCCTCCCAATTCATTTATTTTTTTGATAACTCCCCAAGCTACGTTTCCGAAACCTGAAACCGTTACTGTTTTATCTTTGAAAGTCTGTCCGATTGTTTTCAGCATTTGCTCAGCGAAGTATACAACACCGTAACCAGTCGCTTCAGGACGGATTAATGAGCCTCCGTAAGCAAGACCTTTCCCAGTAAGAACTCCTGTAAATTCGTTTCTGATTTTTTTGTACTGACCGAATAAATATCCGATTTCTCTCGCTCCAACACCGATGTCTCCTGCAGGAACGTCTGTTTCAGGACCGATGTGCTTGCACAATTCCGTCATGAAAGCCTGGCAAAAACGCATTACTTCCATATCAGACTTACCTTGCGGATCGAAGTCTGAACCTCCTTTACCACCACCCATTGGAAGTGTAGTCAAAGAGTTTTTGAACACTTGTTCGAATGCTAAAAATTTAAGAACTGACAAGTTTACAGTTGGATGGAAACGAATTCCTCCTTTGTAAGGTCCGATTGCAGAGTTCATCTGAATTCTGAAACCTCTGTTTACCTGAATTTCACCTTTGTCATCTACCCATGGAACTCTGAAAATAATAATTCTTTCAGCTTCAGCCATTCTTTCAAGCAGCTTCATGCCTGTATATTCTTTTCTTGTCAAAATAAACGGAATTACAGTTACGGCAACTTCTTTTACTGCCTGTAAAAATTCCGGTTCATTCGGGTTCTTTGCTTCTATTTTTGCAATAAACTCCTGAATTTTCTGGTCAATATTATATTGTTCCATATTAGGTAGGGTTGAATATTATGTCAACAAATTTAATTTTTTTTTCAAGATTCACAATAGCTCATTTATTATTTATGGAAAATTGAATAATAATGCGCCGTAATATTATTAAACTGATAATTTTTGTTTAAATTTTATTAAAAATTAAATGTTATATGTGAAATAATGAAATATTAAGAAATCGTTAATTCTTAAATCGCAACAAATTGTCTCCCGGAAAGTGATTTTACTCTCCCTAAAAGCTCGAGTTCAAGAATTATCGGCAATATTTTGTGTGATGAGAGATCCATTTTCTGGATTAATTCATCTAAATTGATGCTAGGATTCTTAATAATTATTTCATATACTAGTGATTGATTTTCAGTCAATTGAATGTTTATTTCGCTTGAAGGAAATAGCTCTTCAATTTTGTGTGAAGATTGATTAAAGCCTAATAAATCTATTAAATCTTTTATGGTCGAAATGGCAGTCGCTTTATTTTGTAAAATTAAATGATTACAGCCTTGGCTATATTTATCAGTGATTTTTCCTGGAAGCGCATAAACTTCCCGATTATAACCGTTGGCAAAGGTTGCTGTAGAAATTGAGCCACCACCAAAAGCAGTTTCTACAACGATTGTCGAAGGCGAAAGTCCGGCAACGATTCTGTTTCTCTGGATAAAGTTTTCGCGGTCGGGTTTTTGTGAAGAATTAAACTCAGTGAGTAAAACGCCGTTTTCTTCGAGTATTTTTTCTGAAAGTTTTTTATTTTTTGACGGGTAAAATGTGTGAAACCCATGAGCTAAAACACCAACCGTAGGGATTTTGTTCTGAATAGAAAAGTCGTGAGCTTCCTTATCTACGCCTAAAGCCAATCCGCTTACAGATTGAAATCTGTAATCTTTGGTTTCTGTAAAAAAGTCTTCAATAAATTTTTTGCCATAAGAAGTAATATTTCGTGTTCCGACAATACTTACCGCTTTTAAATCGTAATTAAAATTTCCCTTTTGATAAAGAATTGCAGGAGCATCATCACATTCATTTAATAAATCCGGAAGCTCATTCTGATGACGGAGCTTGATCTGAACAGAATTTTTTTCACAAAAGAGAATTTCTTTTTCGGCAAACTTCAGATGTTCAGGATTTCCGATGTCTACAACGATCTTTTTGCCGATCCCGTCGGTTTTGTTTAGTTCTTTCTTAGGTGTTTCCCAAACTGTTTTAGCACTGCCAAAAGTTCTTACTAATTTATTGAATGTAATATCGCCGATCAGGCTGCACTTACGTAAGGCGATAGAATAGAGTTGCTCTTCGGTGTACATTTGCGTTTTTATTTTACTCAAATGTACAGAATTTAAGTTTTATTTTCTTCGTAATTCTTCAAGATGATCCCAAATGTCGTCTCTTTTTTTATGAGGAAGTTCTAAGAAATCATCGGGATGATTTTCTTTATATTCCTGCCAAAGCTTATCATCTTTTTCACTGTAATAATTAGGAAATTCCCAGATAAATTTTTTCTTTTTCTCACCTGAACTTTTAAAAATATAAGCCATCGCACTTCCCATTAAAGCGCCTGATAAATGCGCCTGCCATGAGATTTTGCTCGGTTCTTCAAGATTGTAAAACAATTCTTCAGGAAACATTCCCCAAATTAAACTTCCATAATAAAGTACGACTAAAAGCGAGATGGTAAGAAGCTTCATATTCCATCTAAAGACACCGCTGAAAAAAAGGAAAAAAGCCAGAACATATACAACGCCGCTTGCTCCAATGGTACAGGTATAAAGATATTCTCCGGTCATCATATCAATCGGAGGAAGTAGCCAAAGCAAAAGTCCTGTACTTAGCCAACCCATAATAAATACTTTTGTAGCCACTTCATTGTAAAATTGGTACAGTAAGAACATCAGAACTGCAATCGGGATTGAATTTCCCACGATATGATCAATACTTCCGTGTAAAAGAGGAGAAGTTATAATTCCGAGCAAGCCTTCCGGTAAAAGCGGAATGATCGCACCAAAGCAACTAGAGAAAAATCCCTGCGTTTGAAGAAAATATCCAAACCACATCGCAGCCAGCATGATAAGTGGTGCAAAAACTGCTTTTTTATGAATTATGTTTTTAATCATAGAGATAAGCTGTCAAATCAAAAGCCAAGTATAAATTTCGGAAATTTTGGCGATGATTTTACTTTGCGGTTGCCTTTTGCGACAAAAAGTAATAAATTTGGGTTTAATTGAATGTAAATATCCTTCAGAAATAGAATTCAAGAGTATATATTATTTGTTGTATGGAAAAAAACGGTTTAATGAAAAAGGTTTTTGTATTGTTTTTCATGTACTTAAGTTTCAGTGCATTTTCTCAGGTCATTATCAGCGATTCTGCTGCAGTTGATACCATTAAAAAACCAAGACACTGGTCTATACTTGCCAAAAACAGCGTCATGTTTAATCAGGCGGCCTTCTCAAACTGGGTAGGTGGTGGCGCCAATAATGTCGGTTGGCTGGCCAGTGCTAATTATAATCTTACGTATGAGAAAGAGCGCAACCTCTGGGAAAACATTATTATTTTAAATTACGGTCAAAATACCACAAAGGGCATCGGAACAAGAAAAACACAGGATGTAATTAATGTTTCTACAAACTATGGGAGACAGTTTTCAAAAAGTTGGTATGTTTCTGCGGGAGCCAGTTTGCTCTCTCAGTTTTCAGGTGGTTTTGAAGACGGAAATAATCCGGAAGCAAAGAAAATATCAAATTTCATGGCGCCGGGTTATGTGAATGCCGGTTTGGGTATTACTTACAGACCAAATGAAAATCTTACTGTTACTCTACGACCGGCCAACGGAAGATTTACATTTGTTCTCGATAAAGAATTACAGTTTGCGGGTAGTTACGGATTAAAAGCAGATGGAGATTTTTTCCTGATGCAGCTTGGTTTTTTGGGTTCTGCAATTTATAAAGTTAAGCTGATGGAAAATATTGAAATGACAAATACGGGATCAATATTCTCAAATTATCTTGATAAACCTGATCATATGGTTTTGTCTTACAATATGCTCCTGAATATGAAAATCAACAGGTTTGTTTCATCAATAGTAACCTTGGATCTAATGTATGATCATAATCAGATTCAAAAAACGCAGCTTAAGCAGACTTTAGGGATTGGTTTTGCATACAATATTGATAACGGAGTGAAAAGATCGGATAGAAAAGATAATCAATTCTGGTTAAAGAAATAAAAAATAATATCGAAAGTAATTCAGATCTGAATTACTTTTTTTTATCCTTAAAATTATATTTTTTTTAATGAAACTGGTTTTAATTTGTGATTAATTATATCTTTGATACCTTTAGATAAGCATAAATGTTATTTATTTGTATTAACTGTGTTTGATTTTAAGACAGACATATTAAATATATTAGTTATGAAAAAAATTTTATTACCCATTTCTTTCTTTTGGGGAGTTTTTGCTTTTTCCCAAGAAGCAAATAAAGAAACTGCCGTTGCAGATACTACAAAAACATGGTCTATTCAGGCTCAGAATACTTTAATGCTCAACCAGGCTTCCTTTTCAAACTGGGTCGGCGGTGGAGCCAATAATGTTGGGTGGCTTGCCGGAGTAAACTATAATATGACCTATGAAAAAGGAAAATATCTTTGGGAAAATATTATCGTTCTCGGATACGGACAAAACAATACACAAGGAGTAGGTACCCGAAAAACTCAGGATGTTATTAATCTTTCGACCAACTTTGGAAAAGAATTTGTAAAAAACTGGTATTTATCTGCAGGAGCCAATTTACAGTCACAGTTTGCACCCGGTTATGAAGACGGAAATAATCCTGAAGCAGCAAAAATTTCGAATTTTATGGCACCAGGTTATGTAAATGTCGGTCTCGGGGTGACTTATCGCCCAAATGATAATTTTACAATGACTTTAAGGCCTGCCAATGCAAGAATGACTTTTGTTTTGGATAAAGAATTGCAAAAAGCGGGAACTTATGGTTTAAAGACCGATGGCGATTCTATGTTGTTTCAATTTGGTTTTTTGGGAACAGCGATTTACAAACTAAAAATCATGGAGAATATTAACCTGACCAACACGGCGTCTGTTTTCTCAAATTATTTGGATCATCCTGAAAGACTTGTGCTTTCTTACGGAGCTGTTTTAAATATGAAAATCAACAGGTTTATTTCTTCTAATATAACGGTTGATGTATTGTACGATCATAACCAGATTCAGAAAACACAGCTGAAGCAGACTCTAGGGGTGGGTTTTGCTTATAATATTGATAACGGAGTGAAACGATCTGAGAAAAAAGAGAACCAATCCTGGTTGAAATAATTAAAAACAATAGGGCGATCACTTTTGTGACCGCCCTATCATTTTATATATACCTATTCTTAAAATTCAATATTTACTTCCAGTTTTTCTGTCAGAAGCTTTGAAATTTTTTCTTTCAATGGCTCAATGTCGATATTCTGCATTGCGTCGTTTGCAAAGGCAAATAACAATAAAGCCTGAGCTTCTTTTTTAGAAATTCCTCTTGCTCTCAGATAGAATAAAGCGTCTTCGTTAAGCTGACCAACAGTACAACCATGAGAACACTTCACATCGTCTGCGAAAATCTCTAACTGAGGCTTTGTATCAATAGTAGCACCTTCACTCAAAAGAACGTTGTTGTTTTGCTGATAGGCGTTAGTTTTCTGAGCAATCTTATCTACGAATACTTTTCCGTTGAAAACTCCGTGAGATTTATCTTTAAAAATACCTTTATAATTTTGGTAACTTTCGCAGTTTGGCTGATTGTGATGAACCGCTGTATGATGATCTACCAACTGATCTTTTCCGATAATGGTGATTCCGTTCATGAAAGAATTGATATTCGACCCATTCTGAATGAAATCTAAATTATTTCTCACAATTTTTCCACCAAAAGAGAAGGTGTTTACCGTCGTTAAACTATCTCTTTCCTGTTTTGCAAAAGTATGATCTACCAAATACGAAGTATCATTGTCGTTCTGAAGTTTATGCCAATCTGCTTTTGCATTCGGATACGTAAAAATCTCCGTCACAGAATTCGTGAAAACATACGTTTCGTCAAAATTGTGGTGACTTTCAATTACTTCTACTTTTGCGCCGTCTTCTACGATCAATAAATTCCTTGTATTGTAGAACGTATTTTCTTCCTGATTTTGAGATAGATAAAAAATGTGGATTGGCTTTTCAATCACAACATTTTTAGGCACCTTCAGGAAAAATCCGTATTTGCAATACGCTTGATTTAAATTTGTAAAAGCTAAATCTTTTGCAACAATCGTATTAAAATATTTGTCGAAAACATCTTTATGATTCTCATCATTCAAAGCATAATTGAATGATAAAAATTCTGCATTTTCAATAGAAATCTTAGAAAGCTCTTTATGAAGCTGGCCGTTTACAAAGACAATCCAGTCAAAATTTTCTTCTCCAAAATGCAGCTCATCAAGCTGTTCTTTGGTGATATTGTGGCTTTCTTTCGGGAAAAAATTATAATCTTTCTCGATGATTTCCTTAATGTTGGTATATTTATATTCTTCGTCTTTCTTTGTAGGAAAACCAAGTTTAACAAATTTCCCTAATGCTTCAACTCTCGTTTCATCTAAAAAACGGTGACGAAGGGTACTAAGAAATTCGCTGTGATTATTTAAAATTTGTTCGTTTAAACTCATTATTTGAACGGTTATTTTGCCTTCGTAAAAAGTTTAGATTCCTACGGAATGACAAATATTGCGTTTAATTTTTTAAATATTTAAATGCTTTTAATCTTTAAATTAATTTAGAAGCCAGTCGTAACCTTTTGCTTCCAGTTCTAATGCTAAAGATTTGTCGCCAGTTTTGATGATTTTTCCGTTCGCTAAAACGTGTACAAAATCTGGCTGAATGTAATTCAATAATCTTTGGTAGTGCGTAATCAACAGAACGGCATTTCCTTCGTTTTTGAAAGTGTTTACACCATCTGCAACGATTCTCAATGCGTCGATATCTAATCCTGAATCTGTTTCATCCAAAATAGCTAATTTAGGATTCAGCATCATCATCTGAAAAATCTCATTTCTTTTTTTCTCACCACCCGAGAAACCTTCGTTTAATGATCTTGAAAGGAAATCTTTTTTTATTCCTAATTGCTCAGACTTCTCACGAATCATTGCCAACATTTCTTTTGCAGGCATATCTTCCAAACCATTTGCTTTTCTGTTTTCGTTTAAAGCAGCTTTAATGAAATTTGTCACAGAAACTCCCGGAATTTCTACCGGATATTGAAAAGAAAGGAAGATACCTTTGTGAGCTCTTTCTTCAGGAGCATCTTCGATGATGTTTTCACCTTGAAAAAGGATTTCACCTTCAGTAACTTCGTAATCTTCTTTTCCTGCAATTACAGATGAAAGAGTAGATTTTCCGGCTCCGTTTGGTCCCATGATTGCGTGAACTTCACCCGGCTTTATTTCAAGATTGATACCTTTTAAAATTTGAGCGCCATCTTCAATTCTGGCGTGTAAGTTTTTAATATTAAGCATTATATATGTTTAAAACTTTTTTAATTTATGTTGCCTTTTCGACGAATAAGATTTTTTTTTATAGAAGATTCTTCACTCCATTTTATTTCGTTCAGAATGACAAAAACGTGTCAGACTAAGCGGAGTCGAAGTCTTATCCTACACTTCCTTCCAAAGAAATCTCCAATAATTTCTGAGCTTCAATGGCAAATTCCATTGGAAGTTTATTTAAAACTTCTTTACTGAATCCATTTACAATTAAAGCGATTGCTCTTTCCGTATCGATACCTCTTTGGTTACAGTAGAAAATCTGGTCTTCACCAATTTTTGAAGTTGTAGCTTCATGTTCTAACTGTGCAGTTGGATCTTTAATCTCGATATAAGGGAAAGTATGTGCCCCACATTCGTTACCCATCAATAATGAGTCACATTGTGAGAAGTTTCTAGCCCCTTTTGCAGAAGGCATTACTTTTACTTGTCCTCTGTATGAGTTTTGAGATTTTCCTGCAGAAATTCCTTTAGAAATAATCGTTGATTTTGTATTCTTTCCGATGTGAATCATCTTTGTTCCGGTATCGGCATACTGATGATTATTGGTTACAGCGATAGAGTAGAACTCACCGATTGAACTATCACCTTTTAAGATACAAGAAGGATATTTCCAAGTTACGGCAGAACCGGTTTCAACCTGAGTCCAAGATATTTTTGCTTTATACTCACAAAGTCCTCTTTTGGTTACGAAATTGAAAACTCCACCTTTTCCTTCTTCATTTCCTGGATACCAGTTCTGAACGGTAGAATATTTAATTTCAGCATTGTCCATTGCAATTAACTCTACAACAGCAGCGTGAAGCTGATTTTCATCTCTCGACGGAGCTGTACAACCCTCAAGGTAAGATACATAACTTCCTTCATCTGCAATAACAAGCGTTCTTTCAAACTGACCCGTTCCTGCTTGATTGATACGGAAATATGTTGATAATTCCATCGGACATCTCACCCCTTTTGGAATATAGCAGAAACTTCCGTCAGAAAATACTGCGGAATTCAATGCTGCATAAAAGTTATCTCCTCTCGGAACTACTTTACCAAGATATTTTCTTACTAAATCAGGGTGATTTTTAATGGCTTCAGAAATCGAACAGAAAATAATTCCTTTTTCTGCCAATGTATCTTGAAATGTTGTTTTTACAGAAACTGAATCTATTACAATATCAACAGCAACACCTGAAAGTCTTTTCTGTTCTTCGATGTTGATTCCGAGTTTTGCAAAAGTTGCCAACAATTCCGGGTCAACTTCGTCCAGACTTTCTAATTCCGGCTTTGCTTTTGGCGCAGCATAATATTTGATCGCCTGAAAATCCGGTTTTTCGTATTTAATGTTTGCCCAAGTTGGCTCGGTCATTTTCAACCAGATTCTGTAAGATTCAAGACGCCATTCTGTCATCCATTCCGGCTCTTCTTTTTTTGCCGAAATAGCACGGACAATATCCTCATTTAAACCAGTTGGGAAATCTTCGTAATCGATCTTGGTTTCCCAACCAAATTCATATTTTTTATTTTCTAAATCGACGCGTAAATCGTCTTCAGTATATTTACTCATTTTAATAGATTTTAGAGGTCAGAAATTAGATATTAAGTTCAATCTAATTTCTAACGTCTAATTATAAGCTAAAACTTTCGCCACAACCACATGTTCTGGCAGCATTCGGATTGTTAAAAACAAATCCTTTTCCATTCAAACCTCCGGAATATTCTAAAGTAGTACCCGCCAAGTAAAGTATAGATTTTTTTTCGACAACGATTTTAATACCGTTATCTTCAAAAATCTGGTCTGTTTCGTTTTGCTTATTATCGAAGCCCAACATATACTCTAATCCTGAACAACCACCGCTTTTTACCCCAACTCTTATATAATCTTCAGCAGGGTTAAAGCCATCTTCTGTCATCAGTTGAATCGCTTTTACCTTTGCCTGATCTGAAACCTTTATCATTGTATTTATTTAGAATGATTTATCATGCAAAAATACGAACAATAATCAGTATATAAAAATCGGTGTTTTTATTTTATCAATTTTTATCATCGATGGTTTAACTTTGATTATAATTTAAAATCAAAACTATAAATCAGAGAAATAATGAAAAAAATTGGCGTTTTTGCTATGGTACTATTAGCGCAGATTACTTTTGCGCAGACCAACAGATTTGTATATCAGGTCACTATGAAGCCAAATGCAGAAGATAAAAATGATATTAAGACTGAGAATGCCTATTTAGACATTTCGGCAGACAAATCTATGTTTTATTCTGAAAACAGGATCAAAAGGGATTCTGTGATGCGTAACAACTTCCAGAGTGGCGGAGCAAGAGGATTTAATAGAAATCAGATGGAAAGTTTACGATCTGTAATTAATTATTCCGTAGAAAAGAATAAAAAAGATCAGAAAACAATTTATAAAGACAGAATCGGAAGAGATATTTATACTTACGAAGAAGATCGCCCTTTAAACTGGAAAATTTTATCTGAAACCACAAAAATAGGTGAGTACAAAGTGCAGAAAGCGGAAACCGATTTTGGTGGAAGAAAATGGACGGCTTGGTTTACAACAGATCTTCCTTATCAGGATGGACCATATAAATTCAGCGGACTTCCCGGTTTAGTTGTGAAAGCAGAAGACTCCACCGGAGATTATTCTTTTGATTTAATGAAAAATTATAAAATCGCTGATTTTCCTGAAATGAATTCTTTTGGAAATGTGATGAAAGTAAAACGTACAGACTACGTTAAACAACAGGAAAAATATAAGTCAGATCCTACTGCTTTTATGAACAGTCAGCGAGGAAGCGGCGGAATCAATCCACCGAGAAACCGTAATGGAGGTGGAAATCAGAATCCGGCCGACATGAGAAAAAGAATGGAAGAAAGAGTAAAAGAGGAGGCTAAGAATAACAGCAATCCTATTGAACTGAAATAAACAAAAAACCTGAAGATTTTCTTCAGGTTTTTTGTTTTATCTTAAAAGCTGGCTGAAAGTATCGCCCTGCTTAATGTCTCCGGAATTATATCCTTTCATGAACCATTCTTTACGCTGTGCGGATGAACCGTGTGTAAAGCTTTCTTGATTTACATATCCTTGTGATCTTTCCTGAATATTGTCATCACCTACAGCTTCAGCTGCATTTACGGCAGATTCCAAATCTCCGGGCTCAAGAAAATGCTCTCTTTCATTGGAATATCTAGCCCAAAGCCCGGCATAAAAATCTGCCTGAAGTTCTGTAGCTACAGAAACCTGATTCAATTGAGCTTCCGAGTATTTTCCGCTTCTTCTCAGTTGGTCTGTTTTATCTAAAGTTCCCAAAAGATTTTGAACGTGATGCCCCATTTCATGAGCCATTACATAAGCAACTGTAAATTCTGTCACTTTGGCACCAAATCTATTTTGAAGTTCTTCGAAAAAGCTCATATCCATATAAACTGACTGATCTGCAGGACAATAAAACGGTCCCATTGCAGACTGAGCTGTACCGCATCCTGATTGTGTAGCGGTTTTAAACAGAACAACTTTTGCAGGTCTGTACTGCATTCCGTTGTCTTTGAAAATTTTAGCCCAGGTTTCTTCGTTTTCGGCAGTAATCATTTTGATAAATTCACCTACCTGCAATTCACCCTGAGTGAGCTCTCTTTGTTCAGTCTGTTGTGTGCTTCCGCCACCCGAAGAAAGAATCGCTGATGGATCACCACCAAGGAAAAATACAATTGCTGCGATAATAATTGTTCCCAATCCGCCGCCTACAATTGCGCCGCCACTTCCGGAACCACGTCTGTCGTCTACGTTACCGCTTCTGTCGTCAGTCCATTTCATAATTTGTAATTTTTAAAGTAAAGTTAAAAATTTTATTGAATCAGAAATTATTTGTTTTGAGAATTTCCAAAGCCGATATTTCCTTTTTTGTCGGAAAGATTTCTTTTGAAATTAATCATGCTTAAAGCAGTTACTGCTGCTTCAACACCTTTATTGCCCAAGTTACCGCCGCTTCTTGCGATAGACTGTTCTTTGGTATCATCTGTTAGAACGCAGAAAATAGTCGGAGTATCTGTTAAAATATTGCAGTCTTTAATTCCCTGTGCAACGGCATCGCAAACGAAATCAAAATGTGGAGTTTCTCCTCTGATAACGCATCCGATTGCAATTACAGCATCGTATTTTCGCTCCTTACAAAGCTGCATACTCGCATAGTTGAGTTCAAATGCTCCGGGAACGGAAAATTGTTTTATGTTTTCAGCTTTTACACCTTCTTTTTCAAGAATTTCCAAAGCTGCGTCACGCAGATTGTAGGTTACAAAATCATTCCACTCAGAAAAAACAATGCCGATAGAAAAATCTTCGGCATTGGTAATATTAAGTGGCTTGTAATCTGAAAGATTAACTGTTGCCATGTTTTAATTTAAATATTTAGACATTTCGATATAAGAATCAGACATTCCGTTGTCGTAATCCTGATATTTTTCGTCGATGGTTGTAAAGTATTTTTTAGCTTCTGCATTTTTCTTCATTCCTAATGCTACAATACCTGCTTTTCTTGTGAAATAATAGGTAGTGTAAGGATCTTCAGATGCTGAAGCAGCTTTGTCTAATAATGCTAAAGCCTCGTCATTCTTATTAAGACCAGATTTTGCATCTGCCATTACTCCAAACTTCATTGCCATTAAAGTTTTGTTGTCTGAAGAAAATTTATCTAAAAGATCATAAGCTTCCTGGAATTTTCCTTCTTTAAATTTAAGCAAACCTGCATTATAAGCAGAAAGTTTACCCACTTTGGTAGAAGAATATTCGTTATACGTTCCCAAGAATCCTGGGTTTGCAGCAGATTTTCCGCCTAAAGCTTCTTTATCTTTACCTTCAGTAAGGTTTTTTTGTGCAGCAAGATATGTTTTTACGGCTTCAGCATTTTTTGGAGCAACCACAAACTGTTGGTATCCGAAAAATCCTAAAACTCCCAAAACCAAAACTCCAAAAGTGATACTTAATGGTTTTTGATATTTTTCAAGGAATCTTTCTGTGTTTAAAGCCTCTCTGTCAAGGTCTTTAAAGAATTCCACTGTTTCTTTGCCTTCTTGCTCATTTTGAGCATTCTTTCCCAATTTTGCCATAAATTTTTAAAAAATTGAACTGCAAATTTAATTGTTTCTGAGTGATTTACAAAATACTTTGCAGGATTATTGATAAATGCTCATGAAAGATTTAAAAATCTTCTTTATTATCAATATTAATTTGTTGATTTAAATTTTATTCCGTCTCTTTCTTAAGTTGAATATCTTTTATTTAATATTCTAAAGTGTGATAAATTTCTGCATTGAATTTTTTCAGTTTTTCATCACCTTTCAGATCTTTTAAACCAATTAAAAAGCTGAACTGAACGACTTTTGCTCCTTGCTTCTCAACTAATTTTGCAGCAGCTTCTGTTGTTCCGCCGGTTGCCAGAAGATCGTCATGAATTAAAATTCGCTGTCCTTTTTTGATGTGACCTTCCCGGGTTTCTATTTCGGCGCTACCGTATTCCAAATCATATTTTTCTGAAATGATTGGTGGCGGAAGTTTTCCTTTTTTTCGGATTAAAATAAAAGGCACTTCTAAAGCGACAGCAATTGCAATCCCGAAAAGATAACCACGGCTTTCGATTCCGCAGACTGCATCTACTTTTCCTTTGCTGAACTTTACCAGATCTTCAATGACTTCTTCATACAATTTAGGATCAAGAAAAATCGGTGAGATATCTTTAAACTGAATTCCCGGAATCGGAAAGTCAGGGATATTTTCTATTGTTGCTTCAAGTTTTGAGATGAGTTCCTGCGATGCCATATTTTAAGGATTGATCTTATAACTTGAGATTTTCCACTCTCCGTTTACATTTTTAAGTCCAAATGTTGCTTTCAAAGAAGTTGTTCTCCCGTTTTTGTCCGTTACATCATAGGTTGCATTGACGATGGATGAATTTGCTGTTGAAGCATTTGTCGATACATTTTTTACGCTTACGTTTTTAATCGCTCCAAAACCTGAAGTAGGATTTGAAAACGACTCATAGCTTCCCCAACTTGGGTTGCTTGATGCATCGAATGCTGCTTTTAAATTCTGAGAACTTACATTATTTAAAAACTTGTTTACAGTAGCTTTGGGGTCTGCTGTCGGCTGCTTCGGCTGAGCCGGAGTTGTTGTATTAGGATCTGTAGTCGGAGGAACAGGATTATTCGGATCGATTACCGCAGGATCCTGAGTAACCATTGTAGAATCTGTTTTTGGTGCTTCAGGAACTTTCAATGCTGAAGGATTTACATCCAGACCGATTTTAGACATTTTAAAAGTTTTGGCTGCAGTTTTTACAGAAACAGTAACATCTATTTTATTGTCAAATATTTTTGAGGCTAATAAAGATGAGAATTTAAGACTGAAACCTTTGAAATTGTTATCCTGCATCAGGTTTTTTGCTGTAGAGAGTTTCACTCCGTTACTGAAAACTTCTAAAGTGGTTTCTAAAGCCGCACCTGTGAATGCAATAGGATTTCCTGCATTGTCAACCAATCTTGGTACAATCTGAATGGAAGTCGGTCCGTTTCCGGTATCACCGCCAAGTCTTGTAAGGATGCTCAGTGAGCTTGCTCTTACATCATTCGGATCGCTTTCTTTTGCTTTTTCGTCACCGAAAATATTCATTTCACCTAATGAAGGAGGTGCTGTACTTGCCCATTCGATGCCGTTTTGCTGTGCTACCTGATCTGCCAGAGACAAAATTTCCGGAACTTTTTTACCGTTGATCAATTGGCCGAGAGCCTTCAATTCGTTTACATCACCTTCTGCTTCTACTCCGAAAGTCTTCAGAATATAAAGCGCTTCGTTGAATTTGATCTGCTTAATGGTGGTAAGACTAGATGCCATATCGTTGATACTCGACTGTAAAGTCTGGGTTGTAGTTGCATCTACGCTGTCTTTTTTACATGACGTAAAAAGTAACAGGCTGAACATGAGTAGCAAAGAAAACTTTTTCATTTTAATAATGGTTTATGGCAAATTTAGTAAAACCTTTATTAATACAGATTTTTTATTTTTTGTTTTCTTTTTCTTTTAAATCTTCTTTAAAAAATGAAGCAAAAATAGCCTGCATATTCGGGAAAGAAGAATCCTGCCAATAATTTGAAGAATAATTACTGTTATCTTTATTGAGTTTAACTTTTCCTTCAACATCATTATCATCACGGAAATCTAATTCGGTAGGATAAAAGTTTTTGTAAGAAATAAGCTGATTATAATCTGGTTCGCTTTTATGTTTGAATTTAATGTAACCAATTTCGTTGGATTCTAAGAAATCTCTCAAATCTTTTTTAGAGCCTTTTTCGTAAGAATGATTAATCAAAGCCTTAATATCATAAAGTCTGTAGCCGAAAAGAGCCATTTCTTTTTCCTGTAACGCTGAACCGCTGATCTCTATTTCATCTTTTGTATTTCCTTTAAGTTCTTTGATGGTTGCTTTTCTGTTTTTGTATTCATCAATATTTCCGACATTCGGAAGTTGTGGAAGATCTAAAAATGCGTTGTAATCCAAAAGACTTGTTTGCTTTCTGTCTGTTGATGGATTTTCTAATCTGAATACTCTGTATTGTTCTATATTTTTGCTTTTTAGTTTCTTAGTTTTATTATCAAAAATATAAGTTGCAATTCCGTCTACATAGCAATTCAGTTTACCATTTACGGTTACATAAGCATTAAAATTTCCTTTTACAAAAACATATTTTGCAGGTTTACTGTTTTTAATGACTACCGCTTCAATGTCTTTTACACGATCATTCAGCTTTACAACATCTTTACTAATTTCATCAAATGAAAGTTTTGCAATAGCAATATTATCATAAACCAGCTGAAATTTTTCCTGATCAGCATTTAGAGAGGACTTTTCAATTTTTCCGTCGATATCGGAAGTCGCCAGAATATTTCCGTCTTTTCCGAAGACCACAACTTTTGGTAGTGGCTGTCCGGTTTTTTCAGAAACAAAACTAATGGTCTGTGCATTGAACAAACAGAATAGAATGATAAATAGGAAGCTTAACAGATACGTTTTTTTCATGGTTTTTAAATTAGTTTGAAAAGTTAGTTATTTTATATCTATTATTAAGACAACAAAATTTCGAAAAGGTTGCCTGTTTTATTTTTTAAATTGAGATTAATGCAAAAAAAAGAGACTGAATATAAAAATCAGTCTCTTTTAAGATTATTTTGTTACAAGTCCTTAGAAAGGATACTCATAAATTTCAGATTCGTGTAGATAAGGGTTCCCTGTAGGAATTAGTTTTAGTTTAGTTAATGCTGAAAGCACCGTTAACATAAATAATCCAGCCACAAATAAGATAGAACCTAGAACTAATAATAATACTTCAGGAGTATTCCAGTAAGGTCCTACTGTTCCCGGCATTACCATATTGAAGTAATCTAAGATGTGTCCTAAAATTACAACAATTGCCATCACCGTTACTACTTTGTAGTTTCTCTTGATGCTGCTGCTCACTAAAACCAATAATGGTAATAAGAAGTTTACAATAAGCATTGGTAAGAAAGTGGAAGAGTAGTGCTCGAATCTTCCGAAGAAATAGTTTACCTCTTCCGGAACGTTTGCATACCAGTAAAGCATGAACTGAGCAAACCATGTGTACGTCCAAAGCATACTTGTAGCGAAAAGGAAAACTCCTAAATCGTGTAAGTGGTTGTCATTGAACTGTGGCAAGAAACCATTTTTCTTAAGGAAAACACTTAATAAAATGATAACCGCAATACCACTTGAAAGGCAGCTAACCATTGAATACCAAATATACATTGTAGAATACCAGTGTGGATCAATAGACATCAACCAATCCCAAGCCCAAGCTGCAGATGCAAATCCGAAGAATGCAATATATCCTACCGCCCATCTGTAAAGGAACTGATAATCTAATCTTGATTTTGTTTCGTCAACTTTTTTAGACATTGCCTTAAGTTTCCAAGCGAAGAACGAAGCACCTACAACGTAGATAATTGTTCTGATTGCATAGAAAGGAATGTTTAAGAATCTTTTCTTTTCGAATAAGATTACGTCGAAGTGACCAGATTCAGGGTCTGTCAACTCAGGATCCATCCAATGGAAAAGGTGACCATTGTGCGTGATATTGAGAATCATAATGATGATCAAAATAGCACCACCCCAAGGAATATATGAAGCAATAGCTTCCATTACTCTTGTAATAATAATTGGCCATCCTGCATGAGCTGCGTGCTGAATACAGTAGAAGAACAATACACAACAGCTAACTCCGAAGAAGAATACTGCTACAAAGTGAATTGATGCTAATGGCTGATTGTGAACCTGCAAAGTAGCATGTTCCAAATGCGCCTGATGATCTTGTGGACCTGTCATTTCGCTTGAGTGAGTAGGAGCATTATGACCAGAAGCATGTAAAGCTTCCATCATATGTTCGATTTTTTCTGTAGAAATTCCTTTATTCATAAAGAATCCGACAGCAAACAGAACTAAACCTACAACAAGAAGGATTATAGAAGTTGATTTTAATTTTGGTGAAAAACTATACATTTCTTTTCTTATTTTTTAGTTTCGGTAGTCTCTGTTGTTGCTGCAGCAGCTGCAGGAGCCGGAGCTGCACTTTTCTTAAACGTATTGATTACATACATGGCAACTCTCCATCTGTCTCCAGCGTTTAGTTGACCAGCGTATGATCCCATTGCGTTTCTACCGTTTGTTAATACATAATGTACAGATCCTACAGTGATTTCTCTGTCTGCATAATTTGGTACACCAGAATAAGCTCCGCTCTGTACAATTGGTCCCTGACCGTCACCGCCAGTTCCGTGGCAAGCTGAACAAGTACGATCAAAAAGCATTTTACCTCTCTCAATATCTTTTGCAGAATTTGCAGGATTCAACGGAGATGCCGTGATTGCTTTTGAAGCATCATAACCAGCGTTGTACTCGTCAGGTGTTTTTGGAAGTTTGCTTTCCTCAAATACACCATCTTTATTTTGAGCTACTGAACCTTCTACAGGAGAAAGACCAGTTGCACCGTTATTTTTTACGAATGCAGGAATTTCATTTTCATGATCTGAATAGGCATCCTGAGCTTTCATCAAAGGATCGTATGCCACTGGGAAATACATATCCGGAAAGTAAACTAAAGGTGCATTTTCATTCGGTCCGCAAGAATTAAGTAAAACTGTAGTTAAACCTAAAACCGCTGTAATTTTTAAAATATTTTTCTTCATTTTAAGCATCTTTAACGGTTATTTCTTCTACTCCTGTTTCTATTAGTAACTGTTTTACAGATTCTACATCTTCAGTTACGAATTCCATAAGGAATTTATCATCAGTAGTTCTCGGATCCGGATTCTGAGCCGGTGCACCCGGATACATTTTGTTTCTAACCAAGAAAGTTAAAGACATCATGTGTGCTGCACAGAATACCATTAATTCAAACATTGGAACTACGAATGCAGGCATATTGTGTGCCCAGTCAAAAGCCGGTTTACCACCGATATTCTGAGGCCAGTCGTGGTTCATTACGTACCAGGTAACTGTAGCACCGATACTCACACCATATAAAGCATAAATAAAAGCAGCGTCAGAAATTCTTGTTTTCTTTAAACCTAAAGCTTTGTCAAGTCCGTGAACCGGAAACGGAGTATAAACTTCGTTAATAGCGATTCCTTTATCGTTGAATGCTTTAACGCCGTTCATTAAATCGTCGTCGTCAGCATAAAGTCCGTATACAATTTTAGTGGTGCTCATCTCCTTCTTTTGCTTTATAAGTTTCACCTGAGATTTTCAAAATCGATTTTAATTCGGCCTGTGCAATTACAGGGAATGTTCTTGCGTACAATAAGAATAATACAGAGAAGAATCCGATTGTTCCTAAATATACACCTACGTCGATAATGGTTGGTTTAAACATTGTCCAAGATCCTGGTAAGTAATCTCTTGAAAGGTTGATTACGATGATATCGAAACGTTCAAACCACATACCAATGTTGATGATTAATGCAACGATGAACGTCCAGATAATATTCGTTCTAAGTCTCTTGAACCAGAAAGAAGCAGGAACCACAAGGTTACAGATAATCAATGACCAGAATGCCCACCAGTAAGGTCCAACAGCAGCACCCGGAGAAAGATAAGTAAAGTCTTCGTATCTTGAACCAGAGTACCATCCGATGAAATATTCAGTTGCATATGCCACAGTTACCATACCACCAGTTAGAATGATTACGATGTTCATAATTTCGATATGATACATGGTGATGTAATCTTCAAGGTGACAAACTTTTCTTGCAACTAACAATAAGGTCTGTACCATTGCAAATCCTGAGAAGATCGCGCCGGCAACGAAGTAAGGAGGGTAGATTGTAGAGTGCCATCCTTTAATAACCGAAGTTGCGAAGTCAAAAGATACGGTAGTGTGTACTGAGAATACAAGTGGAGTTGCCAAACCTGCAAGAACCAAAGAAAGTTCTTCGAATCTTTGCCAGTGTTTTGCTTTACCACCCCAACCGAATGCAAGGAATGTATAAATTTTCTTGGTCCAAGGAGTTTTTGCTCTATCTCTGATCATTGCAAAGTCAGGGATAAGACCCATAAACCAGAATACAGTTGATACCGAGAAATACGTAGAGATCGCAAATACGTCCCAAAGTAGAGGAGAGTTGAAGTTCCCCCAAAGAGAACCAAACTGGTTTGGTAATGGGAATACCCAATATCCTACCCAAACTCTACCCATATGAATTACCGGGAAGATTGCTGCCTGTACAACCGCAAAGATCGTCATCGCCTCTGCAGATCTGTTTACAGACATTCTCCATCTCTGTCTAAATAATAATAATACTGCTGAGATTAGTGTTCCGGCGTGACCGATACCAACCCACCATACGAAGTTGGTAATATCCCAACCCCAGTTAATAGTTCTGTTAAGCCCCCATGCTCCAATACCTGTCCCGATCGTATAAGCGATACATCCGAATCCATAGATGAATAGAACTAAGGCTGCGTATAGTGAAATCCACCATAATTTACCTGCTCTTTCTTCGATAGGTCGTGCAATATCTTCTGTGATATCGTGATAAGTTTTGTGACCAATAATTAGAGGTTCCCTTATCGGAGCTTCGTAATGTCCTGACATTTTTTACCTATTTATTATTTAAACTTTATTTTTCTACTCTGTTTCTTACTTTAGTGTGATAGAACACATTTGGTTTTGTTCCGATCTCTTCAAGTAAATGATATCTTCTATTGTTAGAATACAATTTTCTAACGGTAGATTCTTTGTCATTCATGTCTCCGAACTGAAGCGAACCTGTAGAACAAGCTTTCGCACATGCTACTTGGAACTCTCCGTCCTTCACTATTCTGTTCTCCTTTTTAGCCTCAAGAATTGTTGCCTGAGTCATTTGGATACACATAGAACATTTCTCCATAACCCCTCTAGTTCTTACAACAACATCCGGGTTAAGAACCATTCTTCCAAGATCGTTATTCATGTTGAAATCGAAACGATCGTTCAAGTTATAAGTGAACCAGTTGAAACGTCTTACTTTGTACGGACAGTTGTTTGCACAATATCTTGTACCGATACATCTGTTGTAAGCCATGTGGTTTTGACCTTGCTTACCGTGTGAAGTTGCCGCAACCGGACAAACCGTTTCACATGGAGCATGGTTACAGTGCTGACACATTACCGGCTGGAAGATTACATCCGGGTTATCCGCAGGGTTTTCTAAAGCTCCCTCGATCCCTAAAACACCACTTCCGTATAATTCAGGAACTGCCATTCCTTCTTTTAATCCGTCGTAAGTTGTCACTTTCTGAGTAGAAGAATAGTAGCGGTCGATTCTCAACCAATACATATCTCTAGACATTCTGATCTCTTCTTTACCTACAACAGGAACGTTGTTTTCTGCCTGACAAGCAATGATACATGCTCCACAACCAGTACAAGAGTTCAAGTCAACAGATAAGTTGAAGTGAGGTCCGTCTGTATCATCAAATGCATCCCAAAGGTCAATTTTACCAGCTGGAAGAGCTCCACTAATTGTGTGATATTCCAATGGTTTGTTCCAACCTTTGTGCTCATCATCAAATGGTACGTTGATAAATTCAGCCAAAGGAACTTCTTTAGCAATATCATAACGACCCATTAATGTATTCTGAAGCTGAATACCTGCAAACTCATGATCTTCCCCTGTCTTTTCAATTGAAACATTTGAAACGACTAAGTTTGAACCATCAAATAAAGGATAAGCATTTACCCCAGTATCTGCAGTTGCTCCTGAATCTTTTTTACCATATCCTAAAGCAAGACCGACAGATCCGTCAGCTTGTCCCGGCTGAATGAATACAGGTACATTTTCTATTTTCACTCCGTTTACGGTAAGATTTACAATAGAGCCATCCAACTGCATTCTTGCGTTAAGATCATTTTCTATTCCTAATCTTTCAGCATCTTTAGGAGAAATTGTAAGGTAATTGTCCCAAGACATTCTTGTCAAAGGATCTGGTAATTCCTGCAACCAAGGGTTGTTTGCCTGAGTTCCGTCTCCGATTGAAGTCTTAGTATAAAGAACTAATTCTAAATCTGAAGCTTTGAAGTTTGCTAATTCTGCAATAGCCAGCTGAGCATTTCCGCCAGAATAAGATAATGTTGTTGCATTAGTAGAAGCTACCACACCATTATATAAAGCTTTGTTGAAAGTTGTTCCACCTAAAACAGAAGCCGAATTAGCTTTTAAATAATCATAATAATTGTTTGCAGCGTTGTTTTTTCCATTTTTCCAAACCAATAGAGATTCTTCAATCTGTCTTGATTTGTAGATTTTCTGGATCGTTGGCTGCATTAATGTATAAACACCTGTCTGAGGTTCCATATCACCCCAAGATTCTAGCCAGTTTGCTACAGGAATTACAGCTTTCGCTGCTTTATACATTTCGTTCTTTTTATCTGTAACCGCAATTACATAAGGAACTTTAGCAATCGCTTTTTTGAAATCCTGACCTTTGTGGTGAGAATAAATAGGGTCTACGTTGTTTGTAATCAATACTCCAACTTGTCCACCATTTACCCATCCTAAAAATTCCTGAAATCTTGCTTTATCAAATTCTTTAAGGAAGTTTGCTTTACCAGTGAAAGCTACTGAACCTAATTTTTGGTTAATTAAATGTGCTAAAACCTGTGCTCCTTTAGAACCATCAGCAAAAACAACAGCTTTGCTGCCTTTAGCCTGTAATTCTTTAGCGATTTCGTTAGCAATTTTATCTGAAGAACCACCTCCAACGATTGCATTGTAAACTTCAACCAAAGTTTTGTTTACTGAACTTGGCTTTAATCTGATTCTTGAGTCAGCGTTTGCACCTGTTAAAGACATATTAGATTCAACCTGAATGTGTCTCAACATCGTTGCTCCCGGAACTCTTGCTGCTGTATAAGAAGTTTCTAAGCTTGCAGCATTGTAATCTCCTAAGAAATCAGCGTGGAAAGCTACCACCAATTCAGAACCTTTAAGGTCATAAACAGGTAAAGCTCTTGTTCCGAATACTTCCTGAGCTGCATCTAATGCTGCAGAATAAGGGAAAGCATCATAAGTTACCAATTCAGCGGTAGGATATTTTGCTTTAAATTCAGCAAAAAGTTTTTTGAATGTAGGAGAAGCGAAAGACTGAGATAAAAGAACAATCTTTTTACCTGAAGCCTGAGCTTCGTTTAATCCTTTCAAAACGAAATCATCTACTTTATCGAAAGTTTCGTCTTTCCCGTCAAGTTTTGGCTGCTTTACTTTATCGTTATCGTAAAGAGAAAGTACCGCCGCCTGAGCTCTTGCATTAGTTTTACCTAAATCTCCAGCTGCCGGGTTCGGATCGATTTTGATGGGTCTACCTTCTCTTGTTTTTACTAAAACACTTGCAAAGTCGAAACCGTCAAAATATGTTGAAGCGTAGTAGTTTGGAACTCCAGGAATAATATCGTGAGGTTTTACTACATAAGGAATCGTTTTGATTACCGGTGCTTCACACGCAGCCAAAGTTACTGCTGCTGTAGAGAAACCTAATAGTTTTAGGAAATCTCTTCTGGATGTACCGTCAGTTTTTTCGGCACCTTCTAGGAAATCTTCTAC
Organism: Chryseobacterium formosense; assembly: GCF_900116415.1. Taxonomy (GTDB): domain Bacteria; phylum Bacteroidota; class Bacteroidia; order Flavobacteriales; family Weeksellaceae; genus Chryseobacterium; species Chryseobacterium formosense. The sequence goes on from NZ_FPAP01000002.1 coordinate 191,914, forward strand.
CGGAATTTCTTCTTGGAACTCTTTAAGAGCCAGCTTACCGTTTAAGGCAGGGTCTTTAAGTTCGTGAATACTTCTAAATTGTATTTTGTTTGAAGCCATTTATACTTCTAATTTTTTAGTTATTAATAATGACATTTACCACACTCAAGACCTCCAATTGCATCTACAGTGATCTTACCACCATCTTTCGGGTATTGCTTTTTAAGCTTTTCGTGTAGATTTTTGAAGTATTCTTTATTATAACCGTTGTTCATATCAACTTCAGTTGTTCTGTGACATTCGATACACCATCCCATAGTGAAGTCGTTTGCCATTTGTACAACATTCATTGTATCGATTTTTCCGTGACAAGCTTTACAAACTACGTCGATTTTATTGTCAGGATTTTTCTTGTTGAATGAGTTGATGATAGCTTGTTCACCTGCAACTACGTGTTGAGAGTGGTTGAAGTAAACGAAATCAGGCATGTTGTGGATTCTTGTCCATTCTACAGGAGTTGTTTTACCTGTATATTGTTGTTTCGCGGGATCCCATCCTGTAGCAGCATATATTTTCTGGATTTCTCCGTCATAGAATGCTTTGTCTTTTCCTGGTTCCATGTAGTGATCTGCATTGTATTCAGAAATTGTTCTGTGACAGTTCATACAAACGTTCATCGAAGGAATTTCAGATACTTTACCGTATTTAGCACTTGAGTGACAAAGCTGACAGTCGATTTTCTGTTCTCCAGCGTGAATTTTGTGAGAGAAGTAGATAGGCTGTTCCGGCTTATAACCTTTATAAACACCGATCCACATGATCCAGTTCCAGATACCGTAAGTTGCTAAAATAGCAAGAATTGCAAGCAATCCTTTTCCGATATAATGGTATTTTGCATAGATTTCGCTGAAAGATTTAACCCTTGTTTCATTAAGTCCTGCCAAATCTTCTGACTGACCCAATTTTACCAATTGTCTTAGTTTGATTAAGATCCAAACCAATAAACCAGCAATAGCAATAAGTGAAATGATTACAATACTAGAAGTTGTATTGTTGTTTTGCGGTGCTGCAACCGTGTTTTCTGTAGTTGCTTTAGCATCAGCTTTAGGCTCTTCAACAGGAGGGTTTGTTGTATAAGCTAAAATATCGTCGATATCCTTATCTGCAAGATTAGGAAAGACCTGCATTTCAGTCTTATTAAACTTTTCAAATACTTCATTTGCATACTTATCGCCCGAGGCTCTAAGTGCTTTGTTGTCTTTAATCCACTTGTGAAGCCAGTCTGTGTCAAGTCCCTGCTCAGTTTTCAGTCTGTCTACCACACCTTTCAGTGCCGGTCCTACTACCTGTTTGTCTAAAGCGTGACATGCCGTACAGTTTGCCTTAAAAAGTTTCTCACCATTTTTAGGATCGCCGTCTTGCCCGTAAATTGAAGCACTTGTTGATAGCAATAAACCTATCGCAATCAGCCCTTTTTTATAATGCTTTCTCCAACTAATCATTTAAATTATCTTATGTTAGTAAATATTGAATGTGTAATCAATTCCGCAAAAATAATATTTTTAAGAAGAATTTAACGGCTTTAACAAAAGGTAAAATGTCATATGTGTTTAATTTGTAACTATTCTAAATAACTGCGTTTGCTGGTTTTTTTTATTTATTATAAATTTGCTGAAACAAGTTTAAATGAGAAATTTCATCAAAATATTTTCGGCTTTATCTTTTTTTGGTTTTTATACAATTGAAGCACAGCAGGTTGTGAAAAAAGACACACTTTCGGGTACAGAACTTACGATTACTATGGATTCTCGTGTAAATGAGGCTTTGGAAGCAATAGAAGATCGTTGTGCGAAGGCAGCATCAACTAAATTCTCGTCAGGAAATGATGACGATGAACCAGCTAAACCGACAAAAATTTATGTTCCGAGCAGAGAACTGACCAATGCGGAGATCTGTAGAAAAAATCCTAAAATTTTAGGATATAAAATTCAGATTACCACGGTAAAAAGTAATGATGAAGCAAATGAAGTGAAAGCTTATTTCAGAAAAAGATTTCCAAATCTGAAGGTTGAAGTAGATGCTTCGTTAAGACCAAACTATAAAATTCTTGCAGGAAGTTATTTCTCAAAACAAAGTGCAGCAGGTGATTTGGCGCGTGTGAAAGAATATTTCAAATCTGCTTTGCCAATACAGTACAGAGTTTTCTGTGCAGAGGCAAAATAGTTAGTTTAAATAAAAAATTAAAGGCTGAGAATAAATTTTCTCAGCCTTTTTTATCTGTAATATTGATTTACAAAATCATAAAATTCCCACATTCTTACATAATTATTGAAAAGCAAGAAAGTGAACATTATACCAAGTAAAACTGTTAATAAAGATACCATCTTCGGAGAATTTCGGTAAGAAAAAAACAGCCAGCCCAACATAATCGGGAATGCAAAAACAAAATGACCGCCATAAATGTATGACGTGTGAAGCCCGAATCTCAAAACACAATGAATTAAAATGTCAACAAACATAGAAAGCATTACAATCTGAGCAAGCTTGTTTTTAAAATTTCTGAAATAGCTCCAGAATATTAAAATTAAAAGTAATCCTATAAAAATATAAGGAACGATTGAAGTGTAAACATCCATGAAAAGTGCTTTGTAATAAAAACCTTTCATATTGTGCTTTTCACGGATAAAGAAACTGGGGAAAAGAATACTGCCACCAAAAAAGTAAGAGTAAATCATATCCCATGTCGGAGTAGATTTTACATTAGAGAATTTCTCGTATTGTTCGCCTGATTTTGACAGAATATTTGAGTATTTAAAATCAATTCGGTAAAGATAAAGCGCAATAAAAGCCACGCAGGTAAGTGAAACTCTGAAAACGGCATTCCCAAATTTTTTCCAGCTTTTAAAAAGGCCTTTTTCAAACGCGATGGGAATAAAAACTTTAATAATATTGGTAACCGTTAATCCACCAACGGTAATTCCTGCTAACACTAAAGCTGAACCGGCTATTTTTTGATCTTTTTTAAATTTTATTGCGGTATAATAATTAAATAAAACCAATAAAAATAGAGTGTAAGTATACGTTTCCGGAGTGAAAGAAAGCAAAATGTTCGTTGAAAAAATACTGAAAAAAGCTACAATCAGAATATTTAAACCTAAAGGAAGCTGAATAATATTTTTTAAATATTTAAAAATCTGAATTAAACTTAAACTGATTGTGATGTTGCTCAGCCAAGCCAATGTTAGTCTGAAATTGCTTCCTGTTTTTCCACCTGAAATATAAAATGCCAATTCACGGATCCAGTTGAAAAAATAATAGGAGAGTGGGTGTCTTTCAAAGCTTCCGCCGCTCATAACGATGGCTTTATTGTCGAAACTAAAATACCCATCCCAAGGAATTCTTGCATCAAAAATAATGCGGTAATGCTGTGCTAAATAAGTTCCGAAAATTCCGTAAGCGAGAATAAAGAGTACAAATAAGCCGAATTCTGCCCATGAAGACGGAAAAACGATCTTAAAAAAGTTTAAAAATTTAGATTTGAATGACACTAATTTATTTTTTGCAAAAGTAAAATAAAAAACCCACCTGAAAAGGTGGGTTAGATATATTTATGAACTACAAGACAACATCGAGCATCCTGAAACATCATCATATCCTGATGGTCTTTTTATAGATAATTCAGGAAATATTTCTTCATATGGATTTTCCAAAGCCTTGGTAAGTTTTTCTAGCATTTCAGTTTTTCCGTTGTTGATTTCTTCAATACATTCGTACAAAAGGTAGTTTCTCAGGATAAATTTAGGATTAGTTTTCTTCATTAAATCTAAAGATTCTTTTTTCGAAATTTTATTTTCTCGTAATCTCGACTCGTAAGATGAAATAAAATGTTCAAGTTTTTGAGTTTTTGATTCGTCTAAAAATCCATACGAAACTGATGAAAAAAGATGTTTAATATCAGAATTTTCATCAAGCTTTTCCAATTGATTAAAGAACAAAGTGTAATCCAACTGTAACTCCTGCATTAAAGCTTGCCAATTTGTGAAAAATTCTTCGTCATCTTTCTTTAGCTCATCAAAACCAAATTTTCTGCACAGCATTGTATCATGAGCTTCCCAAAAATAATTACCATAATTATTTAATGTTTCTTCCAGAAATTTTTCATCTTTTATCAAAGGAAAAAGCGCATTTGCCAATTGCCAGAGATTCCATTGCGATATTTGCCCCTGCTTTCCGAAAGCATATCTTCTTCCCGGAAGATCCGTGGTATTTGGTGTGAAATTTAAATCATATTCATCCATCATCGAATAAGGTCCGTAGTCAATCGTTAAACCTAAAATCGACATATTGTCTGTATTCATCACCCCATGTACAAATCCAACTCTGAACCATTCAACCATTAAATCGGCTGTTCTCTTGCAAACCTCAGTGAAAAACGCCTGGTATTTTTGTTCGCCTTCAGGTTTAATATCTTTAAAATAATTTTCAATAGTGAAATCGGTAAGATCAATTAATGTGTTAATTTCTTTTTGGGCAGACATCAGTTCAAAATGACCAAAACGGAGAAAACTTTCAGCAGTTCTAATGATTACTGCGCCTTTTTCTTCCTGAGGATCTCCGCTGTACATAATGTCGCGAACCACACTTTCTCCTGTAAATGCTAAACTCAAAGCTCTGGTTGTAGGAATTCCTAAATGATGCATTGCTTCACTCATCAGATATTCCCGAACAGAAGATCTTAGAACAGCTCTTCCGTCCGCATGACGGGAATAAGGAGTTGCTCCCGCACCTTTCCATTGAATTTCGTTTTTTTTACCGCTTTCATTGGTGATTTCTCCGGCAAGAATGGCTCTGCCGTCTCCTAACTGGCCTGCCCAGTTTCCGAACTGATGTCCTGCATAAGCCGTTGCGTAAGTCTTTATTTTTTCAAATAAATTTGTTGCTGCTAAAAAATTAATGTCACTTTCTTGAAATTTTCCCAATCCTATTTCTTCTGAAAATTTTTGATTAAATGCAACCAGTTTTGGGTTGTCAAAGCCAACAGGATTTACTGTCGAAAAAAGAACTTTAGGCGTATTTCTCTGCATTGGATTTCCTGAAAAATCACCTGGAAACATGTCAATAAAAGGCTGAGTAATTTGATCAATATTCATGTTTCAAAGATATTAAAACAGAAAACAAAAAAGACCCTTCAGTAATTGAAAGGTCTTATGATTATTATAAAGAATTTTATTTGTTAAAGTCAATATCTTCACTGGTGTTCAGATGTTCATTGACGTTGTCTTCTTTCTTACCGGAATTGTTCTTCGGTCCTGTTTCTGCAGGGCGAGGGTTTTTCAGATCATCAATGGTCTGAAGCCCGCCGTCGTCGCCGTATCCGCCACCAAGTCCCTGAAGATTACTGCATCCGTCTTTCCAGTCGAGAGGTTTTACGAATTTATCGTCAGGAGATATTTTTAAGCTTTTATCGGCCCAGACTTTCTTCATGAAAATTGCCCAGATCGGAAGCGCCATTTTTGCTCCTTGTCCTTCACCGGTTCCCCAGAAGTGTGTTGCTCTGTCTTCCCAACCAACCCAAGCTCCGGTTGCAAGTTTAGGTACAATTCCCATAAACCAACCGTCGGAATTATTCTGGGTTGTTCCCGTTTTACCGGCAATTTCTACCGCTTTAGATATTCCTTTTCTTCCTAATTCACCTGATGCAGTTCCGTATTGTGCAACACCCTTCATCAATTCAATCATGGTGTAAGCGTAATTAGGGTTCATTACTTCTTTAGGTTCAGAAATGACTTCTTTTATAACTCTTCCGTTTACGTCTTCAATTCTCCAGATCATTTCCGGTTTGTTGTAATTTCCGTAGTTGGCAAATGTGCTGTAAGCTCCAACCATTTCGTAAATGGTAATATCTGAAGCCCCTAAAGCCATCGGTAGACTTGTGGAAATTTCTTCAGTAACCCCTAAGTCTCTCGCCGTTTGAATAACACTTTGCGTTCCTGACATTTCAGCCAGTCTTAGTGCTACAGGGTTTTGAGAATGTGCTAAAGCGTCTTTTAATGTCAACATTCCGCCTCTTCCAGGAACATGGTAACTTCCTTTATTGAAGCTTGCGTTTGAGATTGTTGAACAAGGTGTTAAGCCTAATTTCATAATCGCAGTCGCATAAACGAAAGGTTTGAAGGTTGAACCAACCTGTCTTTTTCCTTGTTTGATGTGATCATATTGGAAGTGTTGCCAATCAATTCCTCCAACCCAAGCTTTAATTTCACCTGTTCCGGGAACCATAGACATTAAACCAGCCTGTGCAATTTGTTTATGGTATCTGATAGAATCCCACGGACTCATCTCAACTTCTTCTTCTCCGGCCCATGTAAATCTTGACATTTTTATAGGCTTTTTGAATTCCATCATAATTGAATCTTCAGAAACTCCGGCTCTACTCAACTGTTTGTAACGACCTGTTCTTTTTACGGCCTGCATCATTACATTGTGTGCCTGTTGATCATTTAGGTAATAAAAAGGCCTGTTTTTTCTACCTCTTTGTTCTGCATCAAATCTTTTCTGAAGATCTGTTAAATGTTCTTTGATTGATTCTTCGGCATATTTCTGCATTTTAGAATCCAGCGTAACATATATTTTTAAACCATCTTTAAAAAGATTTAAAGGTTTCCCTGTTTCTTTTTCGTAATCTTTAAGATAGGTGTCTATTTCCTTTTTCAAATAAAACTTATAATATGCAGAGTAGTCATCAGTGATATTTTTAATTGGATGATAATCTGTAGTAATAGGTGTAGCAACAGCCTTATCATAAGTTGACTGATCTATGTAACCTGTCTCAAGCATTTGAGATAATACGACATCTCTTCTTCTTTTAGCTCGGTCTGGATTCCTCAATGGGTTGTTTGCTATTGGAGCTTCCAACATTGATACAAATACAGCAGCTTCAGGAAGTGTCAACTGTGTTGTCGATTTATTGAAATAAATTTTTGATGCCATTTCGACACCATTTGCGTTGTAAGTAAAATCAAATTTATTGAAATACAATGTGATGATTTCCTCTTTTGTATATCTTTTTTCAAGACTAACTGCCACAACCCACTCTTTAAGCTTCTGAATAGCTCTTTTTACTGGATTTCTTGATGGCTCTTTTGTAAACAAGAGTTTTGCTAACTGTTGTGTAATGGTAGAACCTCCACCTCGGTCGCCACCATATCTTACAGCTCTTAAAATTGATTTTAGATCAATCCCTGAATGTTCTTTGAAACGCTCATCTTCTTTTGCCTGAAGGGCATAGATTAAATAAGGAGGCAAATCTTTATATGTAACCGGCTGAGTTTTTTCTTTTTCGAATTTACCTAAAAGAACACCGTCTGAAGAATAAATTTCAGAGGCAACATAAATATCCGGGTTTTCAAGTTCTTTTACATCGGGCATTTCACCAAGAAAACCTTGGGAAACCGCAAAGAAAAGTCCTGAAATTCCTAAAACCACAGCAATAAGACCGATCCAGATGAATTTCACCCACCTCTTCCATGCTGTGATTTTTTGGTTCTTTTTAGGAGGAAGCGGGAACGTTTTTCCCTTGTTTCCTGTATTTTGCTTATTTTGTTCCATTTGTACTTACGGTTTTTGCCGTTTCTACTTTTATTCCTAAATCTTCTATTCCCGGAAGATTATCATTTCTCATTGCCTGAGCAACAGAAATTTCATAATTGCCTTTTTCAGGAAATTTATAATTCAGTTTATACTGAAATAAAGTCTCTTTTACTTCTCCAAATCCTGTTCCCAGCCATTCTCCATTTGGTTTTGCCAAAACATAATTCAATGTATCGGTTTGCCTGGCTTTGGTTTTAGGATCAGTAAGATTTACAATGAACCTTATATTGCTGTAAGGATATTCGTTGTTGTTTCTTACAACAAATATAAGATTTTTAGGATTTTGCGGATCCGAAATTTCAAGATTAAATTTTTGTTCGGTCTTCTTATCCCATTTGTTATCAACATTGTTCATCACAACATTTTCTTCGGAAGCATTGCAGCTTACCAAAAAAATAAGGAGAAAAAATCCTGAGATTTTATGCATTATTATCTTTTTTTGGAGGGAATTTCTTTTTGAACTTCTTTTTGGGTTGTTGATTTTGAGGTTTTTTCTCAGCATCATTATTTACAGCGTCCACTTTTTCCAAGTGTGGTTTTGGCTGTTGTTCTTTTTGGGGTTTCAGATTATTATTCTGATTTGGTTTCTGAGGTTTTTCAGATCTCATCGGTCTGTCCTGTCTTTCACCCTTGTCAGTTCTCTCCGGTTTATCGTTTCTGTCCGGTCTGTTCTTTTTTTGTCCCGGATTTTGATTGTTGTTCGGTCTATTTTGATTTGAATTCTGGTTTTGGTTTCTGTTTTTATTGAAACCTCTTTTCTTTTCAAAACGGTCAACACTGTTTTCCTGAATTAAATCTACAGTTTGCAGAGAAAGTTCTGGCTGTTTCAAATCTTCGAGAGGTAACGTTTTTTCACCTCTTTTATTTTTTGAAATCAGTTTTTTAACCAAATCTACATCGAAATCGTACCAAGCCATTGAGCTGTCAACATATGCAAACCACATTTTCTTTTTGAAAACATCGATTTTTATACAAAACGCCCGACCTTTTTCGGTGTCAAGAACGGTTGATGAAGACGGAAAATGACTTAACGCATCAAGATAACTGTCTAATTCGTAGTTCAGACAACATTTCAGTTTACCACATTGTCCGGCTAATTTCTGAGGATTAATGCTTAGTTGCTGGTATCTTGCAACATTGGTGTTTACCGATCTGAAATCAGTAAGCCATGTTGAACAGCAAAGTTCTCTTCCGCATGAACCGATACCTCCAACTTTTGCCGCTTCCTGTCTGAAGCCAATCTGTTTCATGTCGATTTTTGTGCGGAAAGCTCCCGCAAATTCTTTAATCAACATTCTGAAATCCACGCGATTATCGGCAGTGTAGTAAAATGTAACTTTAGAAGAATCACCTTGATATTCAACATCGGTTATCTTCATCTCAAGACCTAATCGATGCGAAATTTTTCGAGCCTCAATTTTTACATTTTCTTCTTTTTTTCTTGCTTCCTGCCAAACCTCAATATCTTTTTGGTTGGCTAATCTATATATTTTGAGGGCATTGTCTTCTGAAGATCTTTTCTTCTTCATCTGAATTTTTACCAATTCCCCTGTGAGGCTTACTACCCCTACATCATGTCCCGGACTCGATTCTACTGTTACTACGCTACCTATATGTAAAGGAATGTTATTGACATTCTTAAAAAACGATTTTCTGTCATTTTTAAATCTAACTTCTACAAAATCACACCTGGTTTGCGCAGGATTTTGTACGTCAGACAGCCAATCGAAAACACTTAATTTATAACTATTACCGCAGGTATTTACACTTTCACAGCCATTCGCAGATTTAGTTCCGCAAGAATGTGCAGAATCGCCGGATGTTTTACATCCACAACTCATATTATAATTTGTTTAATCTTGCAAATTTATTGATTTTTATCTTTATACAATTCCAAATGTACTAAATATTAATTTTTGAATTTGTTTAATATTAAACATCATCATTAATGTGTGATTTTTTGATGTTTAATTGTTTGTAATTCAAAAAGATATTGTATTTTATGTATTGAATGTTATTTTAAACATAGTTTTCTTTTGGCGCTTAGTTTAAAATATTAAGATTTATTAACAGGTGTATCTAAAATAATTTTATATTTGGGTATATAATAATAGTCTATGAAAAAAATATTAGTATCAACTGCTTTATTGGCTGGAGTTTTGTCTTACGCAGGAGGCTTTAGAGTTTCTTTGCAGGGGGTGAAGCAATTGGCAATGGCGCACACCAGTGCTCATGCTGAAGATGCGAGTGTTGCATTCTTTAATCCGGCAGGTATGTCATTCATTCCTTCTAAACTGAGTGTTGTTGCAGGAGGCTTCGGAGCAAGTAATAAAGTTACTTTTCAGAATCTAAACACTTTAAACAGTACAGAAACAGATAATCCTATCGGTACCCCGATTTATGCGGCGATTGCCTACAAGCCGATTGATAAATTATCAATTGGTTTCAGTTTTTCTACGCCTTTCGGAAGTACAATTCAATATCCATACGATTGGGAAGGAAGAGAAATGGTGCAGAAGCTTGAGCTAAAAAGCTTTTATTTCCAGCCGATGGTTTCTGTGAAAATGGCAGACTGGTTGTCTTTCGGAGCAAGTTATATTTATGCTACAGGAAAAGTAGACTGGGATAAAGCGGTAACTCAATTTGGCGGAACGGTTAATATTAATGATGATAAAGCAACAGGTCATGGTTATGGTTTTGGTTTCTATTTCCGACCGGATCCTAAATTTGATCTGAGTATTGCATATCGTTCACCGGTTGATATGAAAGCTAAAAAAGGAACTGCAACTTTCAGAGTTCCTGCTCAGACTACGGTAAACGGACTTTTAGGTCTGAATGCAAACGGACAGGATGCGTTTACAGCAACTTTACCTTTAGTTGAAGAATATACAATCGGTATGACCTATAAGGTAACACCAAAATGGCTAATTTCTGCCGATTTTAACTATCATGGTTGGGAAAGATACAGTCAGTTGACTTTAGATTTTGCTAATGCTCCGATTGGAAATCAGGCAGATCCTACGGTTTTGGTTGCGCCAAAGAATTTTAAAAATTCAAAAACGGTAAGATTGGGAACTCAGTATGCGTTCAGTAATATGATTTTTGGTCGTTTGGGTGCTTATTATGATGAATCTCCGTATTCTGATGAAGACTTTATTCCTGAGACGCCTTCTTTCGATTCTTTTGTTTTAACAGGAGGTTTAGGCTTTAAGTTTAATAAATTCGGAGTTGATGTTGCAGGTGGTTACGTAATGCCACAAAGCAGAGATGTGAAAAATGACTATTTAGGATTCTACGGCCAAGCGAAAGCAAAAGCGTTCTATTTTGGTCTTGGTTTATCGTATAATGCTTTTTAAATTTAAATTATGAAAAAAATAATAATATCTACAATCGCTGTTTCTGCACTTCTTTTTACAACAAGCTGCGAAACAGATTTTGATACTGATGTACAGGATATAGTCGTAACGAAAGGTGAGGCAGATTTCTCGAAATTTATTTCTTTGGGAAATTCGCTTACTTCGGGCTACAGAGATGGTACACTTTATTCAGGTGGACAAAATGAATCTTTTCCAAGTATGATCGCTATGCAGATGAAACTTGCAGGAGGTGGAGAATTTAAGCAGCCATTAATGCCAAATAACGTTGGAGGATTTATTGGTTTGCCGGGATTTCCAGGGAAACTTGAATTGAAAATGGTTAACGGAGCATTAAGCCCCGTTGCAAATGCGCCTGCTGCGGCCTTAGACGATGTTAAATCAGGTGGGCCATATCAAAACATGGGTGTACCCGGAGCTAAAACCTCTCATTTACTTGCGCCTGGATATGGTAATCCTGCTGGTCTTTCTTTAGGTCTTGCGAATCCTTACTTTGTACGATTTGCTTCGTCTACTACAGCTTCGGTTGTTGGTGATGCATTGGCTCAGAATCCTACTTTTGTTTCTTTATGGATCGGGAATAATGATGTACTAGGATACGCAACGACAGGTGGAGATGGTTCGAATCCTATTACTCCGGTAGACGGAGCTGTAGGAGTAGGTTTTACAAATACTTATACTGCTTTAGTCAACACGGTTTTCCCTTCCGGAACTACCAGAAAAGGGATCGTAGCAAATATTCCTAACGTAACAAGCGTTCCGTTTTTCACAAGAGTTCCGGCAATGCCGCTTACAAATCTTACGGATGCGCAAGTTGCTCAGTTAAATGGAGGGTATGCTGCTTATAATGCAGGGTTGGCGCAGGCTAAATCTTTAGGAGCAATCAACGATGCGGAATATCAGAAAAGACTAATCAAATTCACAGCAGGAGCTGTAGCCAACGGAGCTGTTATTGCAGATAAAGATTTGTCAACGGTTCCTGGATTACCAAAGTACAGACAAACGACAGCAAAAGATTATATCTTACTAACGGCAAGTGCAGTGCTTACGCCTCAAGCTGGTGGAGGTACTTCAGTTCCTTTGGAAGATAAATTGGTGTTAACGGAAGCTGAAGCGGCAAAAGTTATAACAGCTACTACTTCTTATAACGCAACAATAAAAAGTTTGGCAGAATCAAAAGGGCTTGCTTTTGTTGATATGAATGCTAAAATGACAGAATTGAATTCCAAATCAGGAATTTCGTGGAATGGTGTGAAATATACTGCTACTTTCGTAACCGGCGGAACATTCTCTTTAGACGGAGTGCACCTTACCGGCAGAGGTTATGCTATTGTTGCGAATGAATTTATCAAATCAATTAATGCGAAATACAAATCTACTTTACCACAGGTAGATCCGAATAAATATTCAGGGGTAACATTCCCTTAATATTCAGGAGATATAAAAACTTAGAAACCACAGGATTGATTCTTGTGGTTTTTTTTTAAATTTGCAAAATCTTTAAAAAGTAAAAATGGCCGATCAGTTAAGTTATCTGTTTTCTACAAGAACGAGTAAGGATCTTGCAGAAAAAATTGCCCAACATTATGGGAAAGAATTAGGAAAAATCAACTTTCAGGAGTTTAGCGACGGAGAGTTTGAGCCTGTTTTAGACGAATCTGTAAGAGGAGGAAGAGTTTTCCTTATCGGGTCGACATTCCCGCCTGCAGACAATCTTTTAGAGTTGCTTCTAATGATTGACGCTTCGAAAAGAGCTTCTGCGAAAAGTATTACTGTCGTACTTCCATATTTCGGTTTGGCAAGACAAGACAGAAAAGACAAGCCAAGAGCACCAATCGGGGCTAAACTGGTTGCAAATCTTTTAACCGCTGCAGGTGCAACAAGAGTAATGACGATGGATTTGCATGCAGATCAGATTCAGGGATTCTTCGAAATTCCTGTGGATCATTTGTATGCTTCTACTATTTTCGTTGATTACATCAAAAACCTTAACCTTGATAATCTTACCATTGCTTCTCCGGATATGGGAGGTGCGAAAAGAGCGAAAAATTATGCAGGTCACATTGGCGCTGATGTTGTAATTGCTTACAAAGAAAGAAAAAAAGCAAACGTTGTAGAAGAAATGTTCCTTATCGGGGATGTTGAAGGGAAAAACGTTATTCTTATCGACGATATGATCGATACTGCGGGTACACTTTGCAAAGCTGCAGATATATTGATGGAAAAAGGAGCAAAATCTGTAAGAGCAATGGCTACTCACGGAGTGCTTTCAGGAAAGGCTTACGACAATATTGAGAACTCAAAATTATTGGAAGTTATTGTAACTGACTCAATTCCTGTAAAAACTAATTTGTCATCTAAAATAAAAGTGCTATCTTGCGCCCCATTATTTGCAGATGTGATGAAGATGGTGCACGAGCATCAATCAATCAGTAGTAAGTTTGTTATCTAATTGATAATTAATTTGTTGCAAATTAAATTGAAAACAATTTTTTAAATTTTTTATAAATGAAATCTATTACAATTCAAGGTACAAAAAGAGAAAGCGTGGGCAAAAAGTCTACAAAAGCTTTACGTGATGCTGAATTAGTTCCTTGTGTTGTTTACGGAGGTGGTGAGCCATTGAACTTCTCTGCAGAAGAGAAAGCGTTCAAAGGTTTGGTATATACTCCTGAAGCACACACGGTATCTATTGAGGTTGACGGACAAACTATTCCGGCTGTTCTTCAGGATATTCAGTTCCACCCAATTACAGACAAAATTATTCACGCAGACTTCTACAGATTATCAGATGATAAGCCTGTAATTATGGAGGTTCCTGTAAGAATTACTGGTCGTTCTAAAGGTGTTGTAGCTGGTGGTGTTCTACGTCAGTCTTTCAGAAAACTAAAAGTAAAAGCAATCCCTGCAAACTTACCTGATGAGGTAGTTGTAGATGTTACTCCATTGAAAATTGGTAACAAACTTTATGTAGGTAGCATCAAAACAGAAGGATATTCTTTCATGCACCCTGACAACGCAGTTGTTGTGGCTGTTAAGATGTCTAGAAATGCAATGAAAGGTGGTGCAGCAGCACAGGATGATGATGAGGATGAAGAAGTTGCAACTGAAGAAGGAGCGGCTCCAGAAGCAGCTGAAGCTTCAGCAGAATAAGAATTTCTTATTTAAAATATAGAACCTGTCAATTTTTTGGCAGGTTTTTTTATGATTAAAAGCAAACGTTATCAGTTTAAACATTTCAGTGTCTTTTTATAAGTGAAATCGAAGATTCGACGTAGTCAAACGGCTTTGTGAAACTAAAAATATAGTAGTTAGAAAAACTTTGCGTCCCTAATAGTATTAAATTTTAAGTTTACGATTAAAAATCTATAATATAATTTTCCATTCTTAGCGTTAAAAATAATTAAAATAAGTTCATCTAATCCATCGAATCTTTCTATCAGCTCCCAACAATCACCATCAAACAAGAATCCGAAAAAAAGCCGTAAATTTGATGGGTTCTAAATAAAGAACGTTTTAATTAAAATTTTAATAAATGTTTGACATTCAGGAAATCAGAAGTCAGTTTTCTATATTAAATCAGGAAGTGAACGGTAAACCTTTGGTTTACTTAGATAATGCAGCGACATCTCAGAAACCGAACTCAGTTTTAGAGGTTTGGGAAAAATATTATAAAGAACTCAATGCAAATGTGCATCGCGGAATTCATACTTTAAGTCAGTTGGCAACCGAAGAAATGGAACTTTCAAGGAGAAAAATCCAAAAGTTCATCAATGCTAAACATGATTTTGAAGTTATTTTCACCAAAGGAACAACGGAAGGATTAAACCTCATCTCCTATATTTTAACTTCAAGATTAAAAAAAGACGATGAGATCATCATTTCTTACCTTGAACATCACTCCAATATTGTTCCATGGCAATTGCTTTGTGAAAGAACAGGAGCAAAATTAAGGGTGATCCCAATTGATGAAAACGGGATCTTACAGTTGGATTATTTAGACGAGTTTTTAAGTGAAAAAACGAAAGTAGTATCCGTAAATCAGGTTTCCAATGCTTTGGGAATTGTAAATCCTGTTGAAGAAATTATTGCTAAGACAAGAGCCAATTCGGATGCATATATCGTTATCGATGGCGCACAGTCTGCTCCACATTTTACCATTGATGTTCAGAAACTAGACTGTGATTTCTTTGTGTTTTCAGGGCATAAAATGTACGCTCCGATGGGAACCGGGATTTTATACGGAAAACAGGAAATTCTTGAAAATTTGCCGCCTTTCCACGGTGGAGGAGAAATGATTGCGGTTTGTTCGTTTGACGGTACAACTTACGCAGGCTTACCTTTTAAATATGAAGCGGGAACTCCAAATGTTGGTGGAAATATTGCTTTAGGAGCAGCGGTTGATTTCATTAAAAAAATAGGACAACAGAATATTCAGAATCACGAAAATGCTTTGTTGGAATATGCTCAGAAACAACTTTTAGAAATTGAAGGTTTAAAAGTATACGGCGAAAAAGCTCATAGAACGGGTGTAGTTTCCTTTAATCTCGAAGGAATCGGTATTTCTTCCGATGTAGGGATGATTCTTGATAAAATGGGCGTTGCGGTAAGAACGGGGCATCACTGTACACAGCCAATCATGGATTTCTTTAATATCGCAGGAACAGTTCGGGCAAGTTTTGCGGTCTATAATACATTTAATGAAATCGATTTGCTTGTAGAAGGTGTGAAAAAAGCACAAAGAATGCTTTCTTAATAATTAACAGACTGTTTCTATGAGGCAGTCTTTATTTTTTTATGCTATGATGAAATATAAAAACCTTTATGCTTTTGCATTTTTAATTTTCCCTTTGTTTGTAAGTGCTGTAACCATCCCTTTTGATTATATCGACGGGAAAATAATCATTAATGTTGATATTAAAAATAAGAAGCACAATTTTGTTTTTGATACGGGTGCTTTAACAATAATATCTAATGAACTCCAAGGTTCGTTAAACGAAAATAAAGCTAATATTATTTTTGAAGCTACAGATGCAAATAACTCTAAATCTAAAATGGATGTCTTCTCAACTGATGAACTGAAAGTTGCAGATTTAAAATTTAAAAATATAAATTTTTCATTCGCTGATATAAGTTGGATGAATTCTCGTGCATGTAAAAAAATCAGTGGAATTTTCGGAGCGAATATGATGAATAATAAAGTTTGGCGAATTGACTTTATAGCTAAAACAATTGTTGTTTCAGATAAGTTATTGGAAGATTCAGTTCAATCCGTTTCAATTCCATTTTCTGAAGAATATTTTACCCATGTTCCCACAATTAGTGTTAAGATAAAAAAACATAATTTTAACATGTTTTTTGACACGGGAGCAGGTTCTGGCTTTTCGTTGGATCCAAAATCTTATCAATTAGTAAAAGACGATGATTTTTTGATTTTTGAAGGGCTTTTGTCACAATCTTTAAGTAGTGTGAGTAAAGGCGAAAGGCAGCTTGATATGATGAATGCAGAGATACGTAACAAATTTCTTGGAAAGCAGATTGTTGACAGCAGCACTGATTCTCGAAATCTGATCGGTACAAAATTTATGGAAAATTTTCTTGTTGAATTAGATTTTATTTCTAAAAATATTATTCTTCACAATTTAAATAAAACTCCTGATTACAATAGTTTCGGAGTTGCTTTTGCACCTGTTGATGATCATTTGATTGTTGTGAATAAACTAAAAATTCCACAATTGTCAGAATTGAATGTGGGTGACAAGATTCTCAAAGTAAATAATATTATTACCGATAAAATAAATGGCGATACTTTTTGTCAGGTTAAAAAAGTGATAGACGATAGTCAAATGATAACATTCCAGACTGAATCGGGGAAGGAATTTAAACTTGAAAAGAAAAATATTTTAGAATATCTGAATTAAAAGATAATAAATAAAATCTTTTTCTAAAACCAATTGAAATTTTTTTTATTTTTCCCGTTCTATCTTTTCCAGATTTTGTCTTGTATCAAAGACATCAGCAATTTTAATGTGCTTGTTTCCTTCATCAATAGAATAAATTATTTTGTAATTTGATTCTACAATATAATGATATTGAATGCTTCTGTTTTCTAAAAACAATTCTCTTTGCCCAATTTTAGGGTTATGGATTAATTTTTCAGGTGCTAAAAGAATTCTGGTTATAATTTTTAATGCAACTTGATGACTTTTCGAGGTGTTTTCGTAATAATTGAAAATTTCATCAATCTGCTTTTCAGAAAATTCCGACCAAATAACTTTGTATTTCAATTTGAATATTTTGAAAGAAGTTCTGAAGTTGTTTTAAACTTGTTGTTTTCAAAATCACTCTCTGATTTAGAAATTCTTTCATTCATTTCTTCAACAGTTAATGCCTTGAGCTTATTTTCTTCTTCAATATTTTTGGTTTTTTTTAGTAATTTTTCAAACTGAGCAATCACTTCTTCACTTTGAAGCTTAAGGAAATCCTGTATGAATTCTAATTTTCTTGATTGAATGTCCATTGTAGAAAATATTTGATAATCAAATGTATAAAAATAAATTTAGAATTAAAAATCCCTTTCAAATAGCTGAAAGGGATTTTATTTTAATTGATTTTAAAATCTGCATTATCCACAAAAACGGCGAGAATTAAAATTCAACATTCGGTTTCCAATCCACCACCGCTCTGATAAACGCTTCCGCATTTTCCACCGGAATATTAGGTAAAATTCCGTGTCCTAAATTGGCGATGTATTTATCTTTTCCGAAACGGTTGATCATTTCCGTTACCATTTTTTTGATGGTTTCAGGGCTTGAATGTAATCTTGCAGGATCAAAGTTTCCTTGTAACGTTACTGAATTGTTTGTCAGCTTTCTTGCCATTTCCGGACTCACCGTCCAGTCAACTCCCAAAGCTGAAGCTTTAGATTTTGTCATGTCATCCAAAGCAAACCAGCATCCTTTTCCGAAAACCACCACATGCGTCAACGGACTCAATGCTTCAACAATCTGATTGATATATTGCCATGAAAATTCCTGATAATCTGCCGGAGAAAGCATTCCGCCCCAAGAATCAAAAACCTGAACCGCAGAAACTCCTTTTTCAACTTTTCTTTTCAAATAAGCAATCGTTGTGTCGGTGATTTTCTGAAGTAGTAAATGCGCCGCTTCCGGTTGCTGAAAACAAAAAGATTTAGCAATATCAAAAGCTTTGCTTCCTTTTCCTTCTACGCAATAGCAAAGAATCGTCCACGGAGAACCCGCAAAACCAATCAAAGGAATTTCGTTGTCTAATTTCTGTAAAGTAAGCTCAATCGCATCAAAAACGTAACCTAAAGTATCATTCACATCGGGAACAACAACATTCTTCACATCTTCCATCGTTCGGATCGGGTTATCCAGCCAAGGTCCGACAGATTCTTTCATTTTGAAATCAATTCCCATCGCCTGAGGAACTACCAAAATATCAGAGAACAAAATCGCTGCATCCAAAGGAAATCTTCTGATCGGCTGTACCGTGATTTCAGAAGCCAGTTCCGGAGTCTGACATCTCGTAAAAAAGTCATATTGATCACGAAGTGCAATGAATTCAGGTAAATATCTTCCTGCCTGTCTCATCATCCAAACCGGTGGTCTTTCTACGGTTTCTCCACGAAGTGCTTTTAAATATAGGTCGTTTTTAATCATAATTTTAGTTGATGCTTGTCGGTGTTCCTTAAGGTTTAATTTTCATTAAAGTTTCTTTTATGACCGACAACAGGTTTGCCAGAGTGTTTTCTTTACTCGTGAAAATCTCTGATTTTGTATGTCTTTTTAGTTCTTTGGAAGTGGTTTCTCCGATTGAAAAAAGGATTACATTTTCCAAAGAATTATTTTTCGCAAAACTACGAACTCCGCTTGGGCTAAAAAAAACTATTGCATGATATTTTTCATGTATCGTGGGATTTAGCTCTTCTGTTTGATAAACTGTGACTTTTTTATACTGAATATTCTGCAGCGGAAGTTCATTATCCAAAACATCAATTGCCAAATTTCCGCAAAAATGAATGAATTTTTCGTGAACGCAGTTTTCAATAATGAACTGAGAGAGCGTTTCCGCATTTTTCAACACCTTAAAAGTTCCAAACCCGTTTTTGCGAAGTTCTCTTTTGGTTTTTTCGCCAACGCAATAGATTTTATTATAGTTTTTGGCTGTGAAATCTTCATTTGGCTTGAAACCGTTTTCAAAAAAAGATTTCACCCCATTTGAGCTTGTGAAAATAAGAGAGCTGTTTTTTAAATCAAAACTTCTTACGTAAAGTGATTTTGTTTTTATTACCTCTATGTATTCAACCGAAATATCATTTCCTAATTTTTCGGAGATGTATTTTGGGTCTAAAATTTTGGTAAATAAAATTTTCATTATTTTTTTAGCAGTTTATTTGTCATTCCGTAGGAATCTAAACATTTTATGTTAAATGCTTTGCTGAGATTCCTACGGAATGACAAAGTGGTCGTTAACTTCATTATTTATAAAATAAATATTGAATCTTTTTTATCGCTTTTATAAAACTAATTAGCTGGCTTATCTTTTAATTTTAAATCAGAAACTTGCTGTCTAACTTTATTCATGAAGTCTTTTCCGGGATCTTCTTTTCCGGTAAAATAATTTGGGTCAGACTCCTTCCATAATTTAGAATTTCTGAAAACTCCGTACTCTGAATGACCGATGAGATATTCAATCTTATACTTTTGAGTTAAATATCTTACCAGTTGTGCATTGGCTTCAACCTGCTTTTCGGTTAAAGGTTGCTTTTTGCTTCCGATATTTTCAACTCCGATAGCACAATAATTTAAACCAATCGTATGTCTTGCAAATTGTGTTGGTTCCATCAATTGATAAATAGTTCCGTCGCGATCGATGATGAATTGCGAAGAAACATTTAAAGTACTTTGTTTTTTTAATGTATTTCTTGCGCTTTCAAGATGTGTTTTATTGAAATATTTAAAATTGCTTTCGACCGTTCCACCTGCAGTGTAATGCAAAACAATCATTTTGGGAGTAATGGTCGGGTTTTTTTGATTCAGACCGTGGTGGTCTTTCAGGTATTCTAAACTTAAAGCTATTCGTTCTGCAGAATAATTAATGGGTTTTTCAATAATTTTTAAACCTGAATTCTGTGCAAAGCTTACATTTAAAATCAATAAAAAAAGAACAAAAATTATCTTCTTCATCATGAATTATTTTGAATATTGATAATGTCCGGTAATATCAAATTTAAACAAGCAGTCTTCAAGAACTTGTCCGGCACCGATATTATGAACGATTAAATATCTTTTTCCGTCTGCAGATTTTTTATTAACTACAATTCCGATGTGCGTTAAATTTCCGGGAAGAAGCCAGGTTACAATATCTCCGGGAACATATAATTCGGGCTTGGTTTCTGTTGATTTTGATTTCCCGAATTTGGCAAAAAAAACTTGCAGATTGGGAACTCTCCTATGATCAATATTGGTGTCTGGTTTTTTCAAACCGAATTTTTTAGGATATTTAGAAAAGTTTTTCTTCATATCTTCATGTACTTCTTTTTGCAAATCAATTCCAAGTTTTCTGTAAGCTCTGATGATCACATCAGTACAAACGCCTTTATCTGCAGCAACATCACCATTGGGATATTTAATCGAAACATACGCAGGATCATAAGTGACTTTATCTCGTGTTAAACTCAAAGCTGCATCAGATAGTTTTTGCGCAAACTGATTTTGGGCATTCGCTGTGAAAACAAAAAACAGAAAAATGAGTATTGAAAAGTACTTTCTCATCGGCTTAAAATTTAGAATTGAAAACAGTTTTGTAAAGTTCAAAAATTAATTTTAAACATGAAGGTACTTTAAACATAAAGAAATGTTAAGATTCGGATAAATCTTAATTTTGCTTAAACCTAAACCTTAAATCTGACTTTTAATCTCGGTCATCAATTCCTTTCCACCGTTTTCAAGAACAACATTGGCAAATTTTTCCCCAAAATTTTCTACTTCGTTATACTCAAAACTTTCATCGGTTGCGATGTAGTTTTTCCCGTCTAATGAGCAAAGTGCCGCTTTAAATCTGATCTGATTTTCAATTTTTTCGGCAAAAGCTCCAATGGGTGCAGTACAGCCCCCTTCCAAAGTGCTCAGGAAATTTCTTTCCATTTCTACACAAGCCTGGGTTTCTTTATGGGAAATCTGTTTCAGAATGTCGTTGATTTCTTTTTTGTCAGAATGTCCCGCAACTGCAACCACGCCTTGTGAAGGTGCAGGAATCATAAACGGAATAAATTCGTAATCGATATCCATTTTCATTCTCTTGATTCCGGCAAGAGATAAAATAGTCGCATCAAAATCCTGCTCTTCCAGCTTCTGAAGTCTGGTTTGTATATTTCCTCGGATGTCAAAAAACTCGGTATCGGGATAATGTTTAGACCAAAAAGCTCGTCTTCTTAAACTGCTTGTTGCCAATTTAAGCTCATGAAATTCTTTATTCATTGCCGATTTTCTTCTGATCAAAACATCTTGTGGATGATCTCTTTCGAGATAAGAAATGATTTCGATGTTTTCCGGAAGTTTTGTCGGAACATCCTTTAGCGAATGTACGGCGATATCGATCTCGTCGTTGAGCAAAGCAATATCTAAATCTCTTGTGAAAACTCCTGTAATTCCTAATGAATACAATGGTTGATTAAGATTTTTATCGCCTGAAGAAACAATCGGGACAATCTCGGTAAGATGGTTTAGATTCTGCAAATGTCTTGCAACTTCTCTTGCCTGCCAAAGTGCAAGTGCTGAATTTCGGGTTCCTATTCTAATGCTTTTCATTGAATTCGTTATTGGGTTGTTCAACTAAAATTTCGTGCATTAATTTACTAATTTCTTCGGCTTTCAAAGGGTTGTCGATAATATATTTTGCAAAACGGTTGGTAATCTTCTGAATCATCTTATCAGAAAGTTCCATGTCGTTGATGTTGATGTATTTATTTTTTCTGTAGAAATTGTGCATTTCATTACGTTCCATATTTTTAAGAACAGCTTTGAAATGATGGATGTTCGGAGCCAGTTTTCGCTTTTTCTCCCATTCCAGAAAATCTTTGGTCATTTCTTTAATAATGAGTTCCGCTTTTGGGATTTCTTTTTCACGCTGCTGAATGGTTTCCTGAATTTGTTTTGAAAGTTCATCCACATCAATTAAAGTAGCATTTTCAACTTCCGAAACATTTTTATCAACATTATGCGGAATCGAAAGATCAATAATCAGAATTTCTTTTCCGTTTTTTAAATGTGATTTGTTGATGATCGGCGTTTTCGCTCCGGTTGCAACGATGAGAATATCTGTATTTTCTAATTCCTTTTCAAAGTCATGATAATCGATGTTGGGAATATTGTATTTCTCGGAGATCTTGGCTGCTTTTTCCTGAGTTCGGTTGGCAATTTTTATCTTAGGCTGGTAAACGTGTTTTACTAAATTTTCTACCGTATTTTGTCCGATTTCTCCAACACCCAGAAGAAGGATGTTTTTTTCGGTAATTCTTTTCTGATTATTTAAAATATAATGAACCGCCGCATACGAAACAGAAGCCGCCCCGTTTGAAATTCCGGTTTCATTCTTTATTTTTTTTGAAATCTGAATAGCAGAATTAATAGATCGTTCTAAAAAAGGATTCGAATTTTGTCTTTCTTTTTTAAAACGTGCATACGCTTTCTTAATTTGTCCTATAATTTCAAAATCACCTATGATCTGGCTTTCCAAGCCTGCTGCAACCCTGAATAAATGATTTAAAGCTTCTTCCTTTGTTAAAATATTGGCAAACTGAAGAAAATCTGACAAATTCACCCCGATTGTTTTGCAATATTCTTCAGCTACAAAAAGATAGTTTGAAGTAGTGGTGTAAATTTCGGTCCTGTTGCATGTAGAAACCACAAAAGCATCCCCTAAATTTTCATCATGAATTCGGGTGACAAAGTTTTTGATGTTTTCATCAAAAAATGCAAATTTCCCTCTCGTCTCTACATCAGCTTTCTCATAGCTGATCGATAATACGGCGAAATTTGTTGTCTGATGTATATTAGAATACTGTATCATAAGCAGTCGCAAATTTAAGCAATTTTTATGGATGCAGCTTGTGATAGTCTGTATGATAATTATCGTAAAAAGCTATGAAAATCCATTTTAAACCTAAATTTAGAATGGGTAAAAATAGAAACAGTTAGGGTTGTGTACTTTGTAAATTTTAATAAAAATTTAACCAAATTATCTCTTGTTAATTATTTTTTACTACTGTGAATTTTATATCTTTGTAAACTTAAATCAAGCAGAAATTATGAGTTTATTCGATATGTTTACGCAAGAGATTGCGATAGACCTTGGTACTGCCAACACGCTTATCATACATAATAATAAGATTGTTATAGACCAGCCTTCAATTGTCGCAATTGAACGTTCCACCGGCAGACCTATTGCGGTCGGTGAGCAGGCTAAACATATGCAGGGTAAAACCCATGAAGATATTAAAACTATCCGTCCGTTAAAAGATGGAGTAATTGCAGATTTTCATGCTTCTGAGCACATGATTAAAGAATTTATCAAAAAAATTCCAGGAATTAAAGGTAAATTCATTCAGCCTGCTTTAAGAATTGTGATCTGTATTCCTTCAGGAATTACTGAAGTTGAAAAAAGAGCGGTAAGAGATTCTGCTCAGAAAGTAAACGCAAAAGAAGTACGCCTGATTTACGAGCCAATGGCAGCTGCAATCGGAGTTGGTATTGATGTACAGAAACCTGAAGGAAATATGATTATCGATATAGGTGGTGGTACTACCGAAATCGCTGTTGTTGCTTTAGGAGGTATCGTTTGTGATAAATCTGTGAAAATTGCAGGTGATGTATTCACCAATGATATTGCTTATTTCTTAAGAACACACCACAATTTATATATCGGAGAAAGAACAGCTGAAAGAGTGAAAATCGAAGTAGGTTCTGCTGTTGAAGATCTTGATGTAGATATCGATGATATTCCGGTACAAGGAAGAGACCTTATCACTGGTAAACCAAAAGAAATTATGGTTGGTTATAAGGAAATCGCAAGAGCTTTAGATAAATCAATTATCAGAATTGAAGATTCTGTAATGGAAACCCTTTCTCTTACGCCGCCGGAATTGGCAGCAGATATTTACAAAACAGGTATTTATCTTGCAGGTGGTGGTGCTTTGTTAAGAGGTCTTGCAGACAGATTACACAAAAAGACAGGTCTTCCTGTATTCGTAGCAGAAGATCCTTTGAGAGCTGTTGTTCGCGGAACGGGTATTGCCCTTAAGAATATGGATAAATTCAATTTCTTAATTAAATAATTCTAACTTTTTACGACCTTTATCTGAATGGGATTTTTGCTGAGATTATTTTCGAAGAATGCTCTTTTCGTATTCTTTATTTTCCTGCAAATTATTGCTCTCATTTTGATATTCTCTAAAAATGCCATGCAGCAATCGTGGTTGGCCGGGCAAACTGCGGCTTTCAACTCCTGGGTTTCGGGAGGGATTGATGAAGGAGTTTCTTATCTTAAACTAAAACAGGTAAACGAAGATCTTGTTGCACAGAACAAATCTTTAATGGTACAGCTTTACGGAAAGCAAGGTGCTGCAAATCCCGTATTCAGAAAAGTTCACGATACTTTAGGAGGCGGACAAATCTATACTTTTGTTGATGGTGAAATTGTTTTCAACAGCATCAACAGAAGAAACAACTATTTTACAATCAACCGAGGCAGAAGAGACGGAGTGTATCCTCAGATGGGCGTAATGGCTCCGAAAGGGATTGCCGGGATTGTGATTAATTCTACCGATAGTTATGCTTTGGTACAATCCGTTTTAAGTGTAAATAAAATCAGGATTAATGCTGCCCTTAAAAATTCAGGATATTTCGGAACTCTTACGTGGAGAGGAGATAATTCTCGGGTCATGCATTTGGCGGATGTGCCAAAATATGTTTCCCTGAAAATTGGCGACACCATAGAAACCGACGGAAAATCGGCGATATTTCCTAAAGGGGTAATGATCGGAACTGTTGCAGGATATTCCGTAGACAATAAAACAGGATTTTGGGATATTTCAGTTGAATTAAGCGAAAAAATGGGAGCTTTAAATAAAGTTTTCGTTGTTAAAAATCTTAAAAAAGCTGAGGTTCAGAAGATTCAGGACACGATGCAAGCTGTAATAAAAAAAGAAAATGATTAGCAGAACGATATTTACAGATCTTTTGATCATGGCTTTTTTGGTGGCATTACAAGTTTTTGTATTGAACAGAATTACGCTGTTTGGTAAATTTACTCCGGTTCTATATCCGGTTTTTGTCATGTTTTATCCTTTTTTCAGAAATAAATTTCAGTTCTTAGCTCTGAGTTTTTTAATTGGGCTTTCCGTAGATGGTTTTCTGGGTACATGGGGAATCAATGCCTTGGCAACTACAGTAATTGCTTATTTCCGTACGTTGATTTTCCGTACGTCTACAGATACTTCTACAGATTTCTTTTCGTTCCAGTCTCTGCAATGGACGCAGTTTTTACTCTTTCTGTTTTCAAGTATCTTCATGCATCAGCTTTTGGTGCAGTATATCGAGTTTTTCAAATTCAGCAGAATTTTTGAAATCTTACTTAATGTGTTGGTAACTAGTGTAATTTCCTTTATATTTATCATTGTTTACGCATTAATCTTTAAAATCAAACAGAAAGTTTGAACGCACGCCATATAAAAATCTTAACCGTTCTCATTGTCATTGCTCTTATTTTTGTAGCAAGGCTTTCTTATTTGCAGCTGTTTACAGACCGTTATGCACTTAACGCAGCCAACACGTCTATTAAAACTGAATATGTAATTCCTCAGCGCGGAGTTATTTTCGACAGAAACGGTAAAATTCTGGTGGGAAATCAGCCTGCTTACGAAATTTCTTTCACTCAGGCATTGATGAAACCTGATTTTGATACGCTGGCTTTCTGTAATTTAATGAAGATTTCAAAACCAGAATTTATCAATAAGATTAAGCTTATTAAAAAGGAAAAATATTATTCCAAGCTCACCCCGATGACTTTTTTTAAAGATCTGAGCAGGGAGGAGATTGCAAGAGTTCAGGAAATTATATTTAAATATCCGGCATTCAGTATTGTTCAGCGTCCGCAAAGACAATATGAAGTGTCAACTTCCGGAAATCTTTTGGGCTATACAAGTGAGGTGAACGACAGGGAAATCAAAAAAGATTCTACCTATTACCTTCCCGGTGACCTCATCGGTAAAACGGGTGTAGAAAAGGCTTACGAAAAAGAGCTTCGTGGGGTGAAAGGGGTAAAATATATTCAGAAAGATATTAAGCTTAGAAATGTTGGCCCTTATAAAAACGGTTCGTTAGACAAAGACGTAATTACCGGAAAAGATATCACTCTGACGATTGATTACGATCTTCAGAGAATGGCCGAAGAAATGTTGGTGAATAAGCACGGTGCTGTTGTCGCTTTAGATCCAAATAATGGTGAAGTTCTGGTTGCAGCGACCGGACCGGATATTGATCCGAATCTTTTTACCGGCCCTTATAAATCAAAAAATTTATATGCTTTATCGAAAGATACGATCTATGAAAATAAACCGACTTTCGACCGTTCTTTACAGGCGGGCTATCCACCCGGATCTACTTTCAAATTGCTGACTGCTTTAGCAGCAATGCAGATGGGCGTGATGGATGAAAATACAATTTTCCCATGTGGCGGAGGTTTCTATTATAAAGGTAAAAGAATTAAAGGTCATGGTGGAGCAGATCCGCTGATTCCTTCTATTCAGGTTTCCAGTAACTGTTTCTTTACGTATGCATTTATTGCCATTATTAAAAAATATCCGGGAAATCCTTCAAAAGGAGTTGATGAATGGAAAAAAATCATGAGCAGCTTTGGAGTAGGAGAATTTTTGAATAACGATTTTGCTGTTGGTGCAAAAGGCAGAATTCCTTCCGGAGATTTTTACGAAAGGAGATTTAAAGCCATTATTAAAGCAAGCGGTTCTACCAAAAAAGATTATAAAAACTGGGATGAAATGTCAACCGGAGCTATTTATAACGGAATGGGGCAGGGAGATGTTTTAGTAACGCCTATTCAGTTGGCAAATTATGTTGGTGCGATTGCAAACCGTGGATGGTATTACACGCCTCACATCGTAAAAGCGATTGACGGGAAGCCAAATCCTGATCCCAGATTTAAGGTTAAACATAAAACTTTAGTAGATCCGAAACATTTTGGTCCTGTTTTAAAAGGAATGGAAGCCGTTGTTCTACGTGGAACTGCGAGAGGCCTAATGTCTAAAGATTTCACACAGTTAGCAAAAACGGGAACAGCGCAGGTTCCGCAAGGAAAAGATAACTCTATTTTTGTATTGATTGCTCCTGCTGATAAGCCGAAAATTGTTGTGGTTGCTGTCATGGAACACGCAGGTTTTGGAGCAACCTGGGCGGGTCCGGCTTGTACGGTTATTGCTGAAAAATATATTACAGGAGACTTAAAACGTGAGCATCTTTACAAAAAAATGATTACGTCGAGTTTCATGCCTGAATACAAAAGACAGTGGATTGCTGATTTAAAGAGAAAAGGTTTGTATGTAGAACCAAAACCGGATTCGCTGAAGCTAAAAAGAATTCAGGACAGCTTAAATCTGATTAAGAAAAAGAAAGAAGCACTGCAAAAGAAAATGAATTCTAACCCCCAAAAACCTAAGAAACCATGAAGTGGACAGAAGGAGTAGACAAACTTGGGCTTGGATTGTACTTTTTGCTTTGCGTTTTCGCTATTGCGAATATTTACAGTGTTGATGAGGCTTTAGGTAAAAAACAACTTATTTTCTTCGGAATTTCTCTCTTTGTTGGCATCATTATTTTTGTCAGCAGAAGCAAGTTTTTCGAAAACATGGCTGGAATTATTTATATCGGAGGAGTTTTGATGCTTGCCGGTCTTCATGTTTTCGGAACGGAAATTCTCGGTCAGAAAAACTGGTATAAATTCGGAAGCTTTACGATGCAGCCTGTAGAATTCTCAAAGATCGGGACAGCGTTGATGTTGGCAAGCTATGTTTCGAGAACCGAGTTTAATCTTAAAGATACAAGGTCATTAATAACGGTTTTGGCCATTATTGGTATTCCTGCCGTAGTGGTGCTGTCAATTCCCGATGTTGGCTCGTTACTTGTTTTTACGGCTTTTTTCATTGCTTTATACAGAGAAGGTCTTTCGGGAAAGCTTTTCCTTATCGGAGGTCTTTTTGGAGCTGTATTTTTAATTGCTAATTACCTGAATGATCCCTTAAAATGGAGTCTTTGGTATTTCACAACTTTTATCATTATCATTGGCGGATTGTGGTTTGCTTTTAATGCAGCTTTTCTCCGTAAAAATATTTATACACTTTTACCGGGAGTAGGTATTGTTCTTCTCTTGGCGGCATTGTCATTTATTTCACCGGTTATTTTCGAAAAACTTCCTAAGCACCAACAAGAGCGTGTTGAGGTTTTGTATAAAGGAGAAAAAGAATTCCGTGATACTTCAGGGTATAATTTACTGTACTCTAAAACAGCCATCGGTTCCGGCGGAATGTTTGGAAAAGGATTTCGTGAAGGCTCTGTTACTCAAGGTAAATTTGTTCCTGAACAGGAAACCGATTATATATTTTGTACAGTTGGAGAAGAATGGGGATTCGTCGGAAGCGCCGTTTTGGTCTTTTGTTACATGATTTACATCGGTCGAATCTATTACCTCGCAGAGAAACAGAAATCGATATTTAACAGGGTTTTCGGCTATTGCTTTGCTTCGATCCTGTTGATGCACTTTTCAATCAATTTAGGGATGGTTATGGGACTTTTCCCGACAGTTGGTATTCCTTTACCATATTTCAGTTATGGTGGAAGTTCATTACTTGCCTTTTCGATCCTGACTTTTATTTTCTTTAAACTCAATCACGCTGATAAAAACAGTTTGGTATAAAGCTGGAAGAGGTAAGTTGGGTGATGGAAGTTTAAAGCCATTCTTCAAATCTTTTTCATTTGAATCTGCGCAATTTCCCAAATCAGCGAGATATATTTCTAAAAATCAAATAATACTATGAGAGAAGTCTATATCATTGACGAAAATTTCGAAAACATTGATTTTACTCAGAAACTTTTAGATTTAGGCGAATACGAGAACTGCACTTTCCGAAACTGTAATTTTGAATACGTAAATCTTTCCGAATTTAAATTTACTGACTGCGAGTTTATAGAATGTAATGTAAGCATGACAAAACTTGTGGGAACTGCTTTTCGTGAGGCTGTTTTTAAAGACTGTAAAATGTTCGGAATGGCTTTTAATGATTGTAATGAATTTGGAATGTCATTTAAATTCGAAGGTTGTGTCTTAAACAATTCTGTATTTTATCAATCAACAATCCGAAAAACAATATTTAAAAATTCAAAATTAATTGAGGTTGATTTTTCTGAAGCTGACCTTATGAATGCTGTGTTCTCAGGATGTGATCTCAGTGGTGCAATTTTCGACCGTACCAGTCTTGAAAAAGCAGATTTAAGAACTTCTTTCAACTATACCATAAATCCGGCTTTAAACAAGCTAAAGAAGACCAAATTTTCACTTTCTGAAGTTCATGGTCTCTTGCGTCAACTTGATATAGAAATCGATAAAAATAGCTAATCTCAGCTGTCATGAAGTACAAAAATTAAAGCCATCAAATAAGATGGCTTCATTTTTAATATCAATCAATTATTTAAGACTAATTTACGGATGCTAAATTATTGTAGTTCTCTCCGTTTTCGTTGATCACCCTTTTTGCGAATCTGAATTTAGGTCCCCAGTAAGAATCATTCAGTGACGAGACCATTACTCCTTTCGACGTTGCCGCATGAATAAACTTTACTTCTCCTTCTTCTGTAACGTCTTCCACGATTCCTACGTGAGAGATTCTTCTACCGTGAGAAAAGAAAATAAGATCACCTTTCTGAAGATTTTCTTTCTCAACACTTTCTCCTTCCTGAGATTGAGATGCTGCAACTCTTGGCAAAGTAAGACCTGCTGCTGCACCGAAAACTGATAATACAAATGCTGAACAGTCGATTCCGTTTCTTGTTGTTCCTCCGTATCTGTAAGGCGTTCCAAGATAAGTTGCTGCTTCTGCTAAAATGTTATCAATGGTCTTATTATGTTTGATCGCTTTTGCGATTTCAGAATTTTTTAAAGAATTTTTTGCGTTAGATAGCGCAACTGCTTTTTCAGATACAAAAGAGCTGATTAGCAATTTTTTATCTTTCTCCAACTGAGTGTCGATAGCAGTAAGTTTGGCATCTGTTTTGTATTCTTTAGTGTAAGTTGCCGGTTTTGAAACTACGTAATTTGTTACGCATGATTGTAGTGATATTGTAGAAACGAAAGCAACTAAATAAAACAAAACTCTTTTCTTCATATAAATTTGATTATCCGTGTTAAAAAGGTATATTTATTTCTCTAAAGCATTACAAAAGTAGATATTCCAGCTAAAAGAGCCTCGATATGATTATTATCAGGTTCTTGATTTAACACATTTTAACATAATGTATCGTTATGTTAAAGAAAAACAAACCGCGAACTCCCTTTTTTGGTGAATGAGCGGTTTTTTTTATTAAGATTTTTTAACAAAATAATTCCACTTTCCTTTATTCATCGGATTTTATAATTTTTGTGATTCTTAAAAATACTATTAAGAAATTATAAAAAAAGTTCCCCGGAAAACCAGGGAACCTTCACTAATATGGAACTTTACAGATGTTATCTTGTAAATAACATTTCTCTATATTTAGTCAGTGGCCAAAGCTCATCGTCAACCATCATTTCAAGGTCATCAGAAGCCTCTCTGATTCCTTCAAATAATGGGATAACTTTCGTACAGTAATCTTCTGCCTGGGTCTGACTATTGGTTACAGCTTTTGCTGCTTCTCTTGCTTTAATTAAATCTTCAACACCCAGTTTAATCTTTGAAACATTTTCAGAAATATTGGTGATCAAACTCATTTGTTCTTTCGCTAAAGTTTTGAATTCTTTATCTCCGAAGATTTCTTTAAGACCTTTTACGTTTTCAATTAATCTGTTCTGATATTTTAAAGCGGAAGGAATAATGTGGTTTCTTGCGATATCACTTAAAACTCTTGCTTCAATATCAATTACGGTAGAATATTTTTCTAATTTGATTTCGTTTCTTGCCTCAACTTCTCTGTGAGTGAAAACTCCGATTTCTTCGTAAAGATCCAGGAATTTTTTATCCATTTCCTGCTTAAGAGCTTCCGGAGTCGTTTTCAAATTGTTCAACCCTCTCTTTTTAGCTTCTTTAGCCCAGTCATCAGAATATCCGTCACCTTCAAACATGATGTTTTTACACTGCTTGATGTATTCTCTCAATACATTGAAGATTGCTTCGTCTTTTTTAAGACCAGTTTCAATTAAAGCATCAACTTCTTTTTTGAAATCGTTTAATTGTTTTGCTGCAATCGTGTTCATTACTGTCATCGACTCAGCACAGTTTGCTGCAGAACCTACTGCTCTGATCTCGAATTTATTTCCTGTAAATGCGAAAGGAGAAGTTCTGTTTCTGTCAGTGTTATCCAACAGAATTTCAGGAATTTTTCCAACTACATTTAGCTTTAAATCTGTTTTTTCGTCTGGTGAAAGTTTTCCTTCCGTTACTTTTTCAAGCTCTTCCAAAACTCTGAACAACTGGCTTCCGATAAATACAGAAATAATTGCCGGTGGAGCTTCGTTTGCACCTAATCTGTGGTCGTTACTTGCAGAAGCAATACTTGCTCTTAAAAGATCCGCATATTCGTGAACTGCTTTAATTGTATTCACGAAGAACGTTAAGAACTGTAAGTTTTTCTTAGGATTTTTTCCCGGGCTTAAAAGGTTTTCACCTGTATCGGTTGCTAAAGACCAGTTGTTGTGCTTTCCGCTTCCGTTTACTCCCGCGAATGGCTTTTCGTGGAATAAAATATGGAAATGGTGTCTGTGAGCAATTCTTGCCATTACGTCCATCAACAAAGAGTTGTGGTCTACCGCAACGTTTACTTCTTCAAACATTGGAGCTAATTCAAATTGGTTTGGAGCTACTTCGTTGTGTCTTGTCGTAACTGGAATACCCAATTTCATACATTCAACTTCCAACTCTTTCATGAAGTTCATTACTCTTGTAGGAATTGAACCAAAATAGTGGTCATCAAGCTGCTGTCCTTTTGCTGGAGAGTGTCCAAGCAAAGTTTTACCTGTTAAAACTAAATCCGGACGTGATTGATACAAAGCTGAATCAACCAAAAAATATTCTTGCTCCCAACCTAAAGTAGGAGTTACTTTCGTTACATTTTTGTCAAAATACTGCATTACGTTTGTTGCAGCTTCGTCTACAGCGTTCAATGCTCTTAAAAGAGGTGCTTTATAATCTAAAGTTTCTCCTGTGTAAGAAATGAAAATTGAAGGAATACACAATGTAGTTCCCATAATGAATGCCGGAGAAGTAGGATCCCAAGCTGTATAACCTCTCGCTTCGAAAGTGTTTCTGATACCACCATTCGGGAAAGAAGATGCATCCGGCTCCTGCTGAATCAATAAATTTCCGCTGAATCTTTCGATCGCTCTTCCGCCTTCAATTGGAGTGAAGAAAGAATCGTGCTTTTCTGCAGTAGATCCTGTCAAAGGTTGAAACCAGTGTGTGTAGTGTGTTACACCTTTGCTCATTGCCCAGTCTTTCATTGCAACAGCAACTTGGTCTGCAATGTGTCTTTGGATTTGAGTTCCTTTTTTCATCGCATCCAAAATAGATTGGAATGCTTCTTTCGTTAAATATTCTCTCATTGTTTCTTCTGAGAAAACATTTTGACAGAATAATTCTGACAATTTTACAGGAACTTCGATAGAATTATCTTTTCTAAAGTCCTTAAATGGTAAAGTTTCTAACGCTTTGAATCTTAAAGTCGACATATTGGGTTTGATTTTACGGGGCAAATTTACGAAAAAATTGAAACAAAAATTAATTACCCCTATGTTTTTTATGATAATTTGTAAATAAATATAATTTTAAGATGAAAACACCCTCTTGATTTTATGGGGGTGGCTTTGAATTGGCTTTGATTTTATTATTTTAAATTTATGATTAAGAATTCTTACTTTTGAATAAATCCAAATTGTATGATTAAAAAATCGATATGTATTATTTCTTTTCTTCTGTTTATAACAGCATTTTCTCAAAAATCTGAACCGATATATTATGATAAAGAATGGAAGGTGACTGCAAAATCCAATGCTTCTTATTATAGATTAATGCCGCAAAAAGAGTTGGGCGAATTGGTTTTGCTCCAGGATTTTTATATGAACGGAATACCACAGTTTGAAGGATATACTTTAAAGAATAATGAAAATGCCTATGTAGGAGATATTGTTTGGTATGATGAAAACGGAAATGACGAGAATTTTAAACAATATAGAAATGAAACTAAAAATCTTACCTTATTATATTATTATCCCAATGGCAAAATCCGAAAGAAAGTTCAGTATAAAAATGGGGTAAAAGATGGTGAAACTGTAATTTATAGTACAGACGGAACTGTTTTAATGAAAGGAATTTATGTAAAAGGAAAACCTGAAAGCGGAAGTTTTGAAAGAATAAAAAACAATGATGATTATGATTATAATGAGAAAATTCAGGAAGTTTCTTCGTTAGATAAAGGAGCTCATAATGATGGTGAAGATTTGATGGTTGTTCCACCGCCGCCGCCAATTCCTCAAACAAGAGGAGTTGAGCCGCAAACTATTGCGCTTTTAGAACCAATAGGGGAAGTGAAAAATTCTTCAAAAAAAATCAAAAATAGAAAAGCAGTTACTGAGAAAATATTTTGGGCAAATTCAAAACAAATTGCTCAGGAAACAGTTTTTGCCATTGACGGGGGTTATTATAAATCTATTGAACAGAGAAATTACGACAAGACGGGAAAATTAATTCAATCTTTGAATGAGGCTAACTTTTACGATTATGGAAATGATATTACAAATGGATTAGATTATGAGTACTATCTCCAGAATAACTTTGCAACCGAAGTTAAAACCATTATAAAATACGCAGGTAAATTAAGATCAGGGAAGACTTTTTCATATTTCCCGAACGGAAAAATTTCAACAGAAACTTTGTATAAAGATGGTTGGAAAGATGGCGAAGAAATGGTTTATGATGAGAACGGAAAATTAAAAAGTAAAAGAATTTATAAAGAAAATGAGCCTTTTCAAGGAAATTTTGATGCAAATGCAGGTGCGTTTATCGTGAATTTAAATTACGTCAACGGTTTAAAAGATGGTGAAGCAGTGGTTTTCGATGAAGAAAAGCAAATCGTTGCAAAAGGCATTTACAAAGACGGAAAGCCTTTTAACGGAACTTTTGTTTTGCAACTTGATGATCGTTCCGATGATTATGAATTGATCAATGTTGACAATTTCAAAAAGACTGGTCTGCAAAAAGTATTTGGTTACCGATTGGAAAATCTAGAAAAGACCTACATGATGAAAGATGATAAGCTTCATGGGATCACAACTTTTTATGATAAAGGCGAAATTACCGGAACATTAGAATATAAAAATAATGTACCTTATAATGGGACTTTAGTTAGTGACGAAAAAGCAATCATTTACAAAAATGGAAACCTTGCTGAAGAAACCTATTTTAAAAATCGATATAATAAAGAAGGAATTCAAAAGCAGAAAATTTATGAAAACGGGGTTTTAACAAAAGTCAAAAATTATTCTTTCACCATTTCAGATAAGCCACAGGAATTTTATGAAGGGATTTTGAAAAACGGAAAACCTTTCTCCGGCTATTTTGAAACGGAAGATGATCGCGAGTTTAAACAAGTTGATTATTTTGAAAATGGAATCCGAAAATTTCAGTATTCCAATGATTATCTGAAAAATATGGATAATTATCAACATCAATTATATGATATAAAATCAACTTATAAAGGCGGGGAAATTTTTGATGGTGTCGAATATAAGCTCAATGAAAAGCAGTTCATTTCAAGATATTGGAAAAATGGCGTGTTGAAAAGTTTCGACTGGGATTTGTTTGCCATGCATTATTTTAACAGAATACATTTTGAGTTGAAAGGGAATGTAATTGAAATCAAAGATATGCAGGCGAACAAAAAAGCTGAGATTAAAATCGAACAATCAGGGAATACTTTCAATAAACAGCTTTCTATCGACGGGGAACTTGTTGATTCGACAAGAAAAGAGTATTTAGAATCAAAATATAAAGAAGGATTAATTCTTTATCGGGAGCAAGACGGGAAAATTTTTGCGACAAAAGTAGACCTAGCTGATGAGTCTGTCGAGTCTAGCGAAGGAACGGAATTATTTTACAAAGTGTATATGCTTGTTAAAGAATCATCAAATATTCAGGTAAGTTTTAACGATTTGTCTGAAAAATTTGTTTCAAACAAATTCATGGAAGAAACTGATGAAAACGAAATTATAACAGGTGTTCAAACCGACGCAGAAGGAAAACCAAAAGACGGAATTCTTATTACGCCTACTGAGAATAATAACTACACTTTACAACTTTACATGAATCGAAAATTAATGAAAACGATAGAGAAAGTGAGTTTCGATAAAATTAAAGATGAAATAAAAAAGTTGGAAAGGTTAGATTAAATATGAATAAAACTTATTCTTAATTTCTTTTTACATATTCCGATAAGTATTAATTTTAAAAACCATTTAATCTATTAACTAGGTTTTTAGATTAAACAGCAAGTTGCTGAAAATTAGTGTATTAAAATATTAAAAATATTTTTCGTAACTTGCGAGACTTTTTATAAAAATTTTAAATATATGACAAATTCTAGAGCAAGAGAAACCACCGAGGCAATTGAAAGACTATACATATCTATGAGACATTTGTTTTATAGAGGTTTTTTCAAGCCAAGCGGAGTTTCGGGAGAAAGCATTAGAAGTTTGTTGAAGACGATCAATCCGGAAATTTACGGTACCATGAGCATTCCAAGTAAATTGGAATTGGATGGTTTGATGTATGTTTTAGACAGACTTCCAGAAGGTATTGAAGAATGTGCTTTCATTCATCTTACATCAGATGAAGGTTTTGATAAAGGAAGTTTTGAGCCGATCGTTCCTAAAAAGAGAAGAAGAAACTGTTACAGAATCGACGAACATCAGATGAACATTGAAGTTCTTTTGGGGCGTTCCGAAATCTACGATATTCTTACCCACCTTACTTTTTTATTTATAGAAGCAGATAAAATTCGTAACCTCGCATTTATTCAGGATGAAAACTGGAAGCCGACAAGAGCTTTCAAAATCATAGAAGAAGTAGTGAAAGGCGAGAAAAAATTCAGCAGAAGAGAAAAAGAGGTGGCATTGATTCATTTGTCTTCATTAATCGGAAGAACTTTTGATGAAACGTTAAATGCTTATAACACTTTTGGCGATGATGAAAACCCGGACAGATTGTTTAAAATCATCTATCATTTAGGGAAAGTAAGTCTGGAAGATGCAAAGCAGAGCCGTGAAAGAGAAATTCATTTCAGTGCAATCCTGAAAGAAAGAGTAGGACATCACTATTTCGGAGAAAAATGGGCAAATAAGGTGAAAGAAGTTTTATTTGAAAACGACCTTCATATGCGTCCTTTACACATCATATCTGCCAATATGCATTCGGTAAAAAATATGCTGTTTGCCAATGACGCTCTAAAGAAAAAACAGACTAAAGATGTTGACTATAAACTTTACCAGGAAATTTCTAATAAAAAAGATCTTCGTGATAAGGTTTTAAAATATGCGTTGGAAGAAGGTTTGATTTATATTGATGATAGAAGCGGAAGTAATATTGATGTTCAGATCATTGATTTAAGCAAGGTTGATCTTAAAAATACACCATTTAGCGGAGTGAAATTCGCGGGAGAAGATGTAATCATGGTTTTTGATTACGCTTTTGGAGAACAGGCTTTTGAGGTGATGGATGAGCTTTTAAGACCATTCGAGCAAAAAGGTGAAGTGTATATGATGAAAGTAAAATCGGTTTCCATTATGGGTAAGGCGGGAATTCTTGCCGGTGGAAAAGGCGATATTATGATTCCTACTTCGCATATTTTTGAAGGAACAGCCGACAATTATCCGTTTGAAAATGCCCTTAAAAAAGAAGATTTCGTTGATGATGAATTACAGGCTTTCGAAGGTCCGATGATTACCGTTTTGGGAACATCACTGCAAAACAGAGATATTCTTCAGTATTTTATGAATACTTCGTGGAAGGCAATCGGGCTTGAAATGGAAGGGGCGCATTATCAGAAAGCAATTCAGGTAGCTTCTAAAATCAGACACCATATTTCCCCGGATCTATTTGTGATGTATGCTTATTACGCATCAGATAATCCTTTGGAAACAGGTTCTACGCTATCTTCAGGAGGTTTGGGATTAACCGGAGTAAAACCAACCTATCTGATTACATTAAAAATCCTTGAGAAAATTTTACAAAGCGGAGCAAAAGAAGTTTCTGCTAAGAAATAATTTGATTTTTAACTAAATATAAACCTCGAATGTTTTCATTTGAGGTTTTTATTTTAACCACAAATAGCGCAAATGTTTTTCACGAATAGCACAAAGTAATAGTGTTCATTTGTGCTTTTTCATTTGTGAAACTTGTGTTTAAAAATTCTCAAGATTATACAATTCCTATAAACAACCATCTGTGAAAATTTGTGAAATCTGTGGGAGAACAAAAATAGTTATCTTTAAAAAAATAAAAACAAATGAGCACAACATCACAATTAGCCAAAAGATTCAGAGAAGTTTTGCTGGATGGGAAATGGATTGCCAATACCAATTTTAAAGATCAGCTTTCTGATGTGACTTGGGAACAGGTAACCACAAAGATTGGTTCTTTAAATACCGTCGCAATGCTTGCTTTTCATATTGATTATTATATTGCAGGATTGATCAATGTGTTTGAAGGTGGCGATCTGGAAATCAGAGATCAGTTCAGCTTTGATCTTCCTCCGATTGAATCTCAAAAACAATGGGAGGAATTATTGAACAAGCTTTGGGATGATGCCGAAAAATTCGCTTCTTTATTAGAACAAATGCCGGATTCTAAGATGAATGAAGTTTTTGTTGATCAAAAATACGGAACTTACTTAAGGAATATCGACGGAATGATTGAGCATTGTTATTATCATTTAGGTCAGATTACTTTAATTAAAAAATTGATCTTGTCTAAACAAGAATAGCACTAATATTTTTCACCAATTACACAAAATTATTAGGATCTGTTTGTACCTTTCATTTGTAAATTTGTGTTTAAATATTCTCAAGATTGCACCGATTCTTTTACGCAATCATCTGTGAAAATCAGTGAAATCTGTGGGAATCTAATTTAACCATTACATGAAAGCTATATCTAAACCCCAACGAAAAACATCTTCAAAGCTTCATATTTGAGGCTTTTTCAAAAATTACCTACCTTTAGACAAATAAAATTTATCAATGAAAAAATCGTTAATCATCCTTTTTACGTTTGTTATTTCGCAGTTTCAGGCTCAGCAAAAAGCCTATTATCAGCAGGCTGCACAATATAAAATGGATATCGACGTCAATGCAGAAGAATTTACTTACAAAGGGACACAGACTTTAAAATACCAAAACAGTTCGCCCGACGAGCTCGATGTGGTGTATTTCCATTTATACTGGAATGCTTTTAAACCAAATTCCATGATGGATCAAAGAGTGGCAAGTCAGGGAAAAAACGGGGATTCCAGATTACAGAAAGACGGAATTTCAAGATTGGCATCTATTCCGAAAAACGAAGAAGGAGCTCAAAACATTCACTGGATTAAGCAAAACGGAAAAAACCTGAAATTCGAAATCCAGGAAACCGTAATGAAAGTGTATTTGGATAAGCCGATGAAACCTCGTTCAAAAACAACTTTCACTATGGAATGGGATGCGGTAATTCCTCAACAAATTAGACGTAGCGGAAGAAATAACCGTGAAGGTGTTGATATGACAATGACGCAATGGTATCCTAAAATTGCTGAATATGATTACGACGGATGGGCAACTTTCGATTACATCGGTAGAGAATTTCATGCACCGTTTGCGGATTTTGATGTGACAATTAAAATCAACAAAGATTATATTGTCGGAGCGGGAGGAACGCTTTTAAATCCGACTGAAGTAAAAGGTTATGATGCTTCAGCACAGATTAAAACAGACCAAAATAAAGCAACCTGGAAATGGAAAGCTAAAAATATGCTCGACTTTGCCTGGGCTGCAGACCGTGATTATTCGGTAGAAAGCTTTGAGGTTTCAGAAGGTCCGAAAGTGTATTTTGTGTATCAGAAAAACGATAAAACTAAATATTGGGGTGAAGCAAAACCTTACGTAACCAGATATTTCCAAATCATGAATTCTAAATTCGGGAAATATGCCTATCCTTCTTACGCATTTATCCAGGGTGGCGATGGCGGAATGGAATACGGAATGTGTACCATGATTCTGGGTGAAGCAAAAAATCTTGAGGATTTAATGGGATTAATGGTGCATGAAGGTTCTCACTCGTGGTATCAGCAAATGTTGGCGACCAACGAACCGACAAGACCTTGGATGGATGAAGGTTTTACAAGTTATGCTGAAAGCTACGTAATGCATCAGTTGTTTCCACCAAAAGATAACAGACCGAATGCTTTCGTTGAAAAACTTGATGCGTACAGAAAGTTTCTGAAAAAGGGAATTGAAGAACCTGCGGTTTGGTTGGGTGATCATCATGACAACGGTTCGGCATATTCCTACGCAAGTTACGTGAAAGGAGAATTGTACTTGGTGCAATTGGGGTACATTGTCGGAGAAGAAAATTTGTCTAAAATTATGACTGAGTATTTCAAAGAATGGAGCATGAAACATCCTACAGACAGAGATTTCCTACACATCGCACAGAAAGTTTCAGGCATGGATTTGAAATGGTTTCATCATTATTGGATTAATACGACTAAAACAATCGATTACGGAATTAAAGATGTTCAGTATGGTGATAAGTCAACAACGATAACTTTGATAAATAATGGTCAAGTTCCTATGCCGATTGACTTCTCTGTAATTACTGCGGATAACAAAATCGTGAATTACCAGATTCCTTTAAATATGACGCATACCTGGAAAACCAAAGATGCTTTCGGAGAATTTACTACTTTAAAATACTGGCCGTGGATACAGAAAGAATACACGTTTACGATTCCTTACAACAAATCTCAGATAAGCGCTTTAGGAATAGACCCAAGCGAAAGAATGGCAGATGTGAATTCTGAAGATAATTTTGTTGAAGTGAAGTAATGAAGTTTTAAATAAATCTAAAATCCCCGAAGACTTTTCTTTGGGGATTTTGTTTAAATTCAATTCAGAGCGGATAAAATAAATATTCCCTTTAATAGTGACAAATTCTGTAACATTTAAACCATTATCTTTACTAATATTTAAAAAGTAAACTATGTTTAAAAGATTTTTGAAGCTGGAGTGGAAAAGTTTTTTTAGAGGATCTTCAGTCGGGATTAATCTGGCGATGAAGATTTTCAGAATTATCGGGATTTGTTTCTTTATTTTTTGGCTTGCCATGATGTCTTTCATTGCGTATTACTATGTACAGGAAGAAATGAAGGAGGATCCGTTGAAAATTATTTCACGTTTTCTGATTATTGGCTGGGTAATCGATTTGGTTTTCAAATACATGATTCAGCAGATTCCGACGCAGAATATCAAGCCTTTTCTTACACTTAATATTCCCAAAAAAGTGGTGGTCAATTACACTTTGATTAAAACATTTCTCACGCCGCTGAGTTGGTTTAATTCAATATTTATTATAACATTTTGCGGAATTTTAGCCTTTAACGGATATGGTTTTCTGGGGATTTTTACTTGGTTTGTAGGAGTTTCATCAATGTTTTATCTGAATAATTTTCTCAATCTTTTATTTAATGATAAAGAGAATGTAGCGATTGGGGTAGGCGTTGTTATTGCCGCTTTATCTGCTTTGAATTATTATGATATTGTTCCGGTTTTATCTTACTCCGAAAAGTTTTTCTATAATCTTTACGAGCGACCTTATTTTGCGGTAGTTCCTGTGATGCTTTTCGCAGGTCTTTGGAAGGTAACCTACAATTACATCCGAAAAGGATTTTATCTTGATGAAGGTCTCGAAGCTAAAAAAGAAATCGGGAAAACCGAAAACATTGCTTTCCTGAATAAATATGGTGCTATCGGAACTTTTATCAATAATGATATTAAGATGTTGAAGCGTAATAAAGTAACGAAAGGCGTTTTAATAGGAAGTTTTATGTTCGTATTCTATGGTTTACTGATGTTTACCAGCGAAATATACAGCACGCCCACAATGATGATGTTTATGGGACTTTTCGTAACGGGAGGTTTTCAGTTTACTTTCGGACAAAGAGTTCCTGCATTTGACAGCGCTTATTATCCTTTGATGATGACGCAGAATGTTCCTTACAAAGAATATCTAAAGGCAAAATGGTGGCTGATGAATATTGTTACGGCAATCTCTATAATTATCGCCTTATTTTACGCATATTTCGGTTGGAATGTTTACTTCGCATTTTTTGCGGCAGGATTGTACAATATTGGAGTGAACTCACAATTTACGCTTTGGTCCGGTGCTTATAATAAAAACTTGATTGATCTTAATGCTAAAGAAAAAAGAGTCGGTCAAAAAAATACACTTAGCTTCAAGGCTTTTATTTTAATGATTCCTAAAATGATCTTACCAATGGTAGTTTATGGTGTGACGGAAAAACTTTTTGGTATTCCTGCAGCAGTTGTGACGATTGGTGTTTTAGGATTAATTGGCTTTCTTCTCCGTGAAAAAATCTTCGATATTATTATTAAAAAATATAAAACCGAAAAATACAGCACGATTGAGGCTTTTAAGAAAGATTAATTTTTGAAGAGCCAAGATAAAAGGCAAAAGTGAATAAGTATTTTTGTTGATAAACTATTCATGTCTTTGCTGAGTGTAACGCCTTTGCGACCGAAAATATTCACTGTTAAAATGAAATAAATCTTTGCGAACATTGCGTTAAAAACAAACAACAAAATTAAAATCAAAACAATGATCACAATACAAAATTTAAAGAAAACATACGGGAACGCAACCGTTCTTAATATAGAAAATTTAGAAATTACCAAAGGCGAAACCTTCGGTTTGGTTGGAAACAACGGAGCCGGAAAGACAACGCTTTTCAGTTTAATGCTCGATTTGATACAGCCGACAACAGGTTTTGTGAGTGTTGAAAATATCAAAGTAAACGAATCTGAAGCTTGGAAAAACAAAGTTTCTGCTTTTATCGATGAAACTTTTTTAATTGGATATCTTACTCCCGAAGAATATTTCTATTTTATCGGCGAACTGAGAGGGCAGAATAAAGCTTCTGTGGATGAATTTTTAAAGCAGTTCCATGATTTGTTTAACGGCGAAATCATCAATTCCGGAAAATATGTAAGAGATTTATCTAAAGGAAACCAGAAAAAAGTCGGCATTATCGGCGCATTAATTGGTAAGCCGGATATCATTATTTTAGACGAACCTTTTGCCAACCTAGATCCATCCACACAAATCAAATTAAAAAATATGATCCGTGATTTTGCCAAGGAAAACGGAGTAACGTTTTTAATTTCAAGCCATGATCTTGCGCACACCACAGAAGTTTGTAACAGAATTGTTGTCGTAAACAAAGGTGAAGTTGTTCAGGATATCCAAACAACGCCTGAAACTTTACGTCAGCTTGAAAAATATTTTGAAGATCAGGTTAACTCTGGAAAGACCGAAATTATTTCTGAAGAAACCTCATCAATCTAAGATTTTTAAAAGAGCACAAGGTGGCGACATCATACAGCATCGGGTATAGCCCGATGTTTTTTGATAAATAATAAATTGAGTTGTATTAGGATAATAATTT
This sequence comes from Chryseobacterium formosense, assembly GCF_900116415.1. GTDB lineage: Bacteria > Bacteroidota > Bacteroidia > Flavobacteriales > Weeksellaceae > Chryseobacterium > Chryseobacterium formosense. Next base: position 234,968 of record NZ_FPAP01000002.1, read on the forward strand.
AAAAAAAATATAACATTCATTTTCAGTTGGTTATATTGGTTTAAACAAAAAAATAAAATTTTCTGTAACCATTTTAAACTTTTACTGTCTTTACTATAGAAATCGAAGATTCGACGAAGTCAAACAGAATAAACCATGAAGCTTTTGTTTAATAATAAAAAAGAAGATTTGCTGAGCCGCCTCAAAAGGCAGGATCCGGCTGCGCAGAAAATCTTTTATGATCAGAGTGTAAAAAAATTCCTGAGTGTGGCAAAAAGTTATGTCAGCGATTTGTATCAGGCCGAAGACTGCGTGATCAAAGCATTCTGTAAGATTTTTAAACATATCGAAAGCTTTCGTGGTGAAGGAAATTTCGAAGGTTGGGCGAGAAAAATTGTGGTTAACGAATGCCTCAATTTTATCAAAAGCCGCAAAACGGTTTTTTATCTCGACGACGTTCATGCTTCTGTTCTGGAAGATTTACGCGAAGAGCCTGTAGATTTTGATTTTAATGCACAGGAACTTCTCGATCAGCTTCCGGATGCGTACCGAATGGTTTTCAACCTTTATGTGATTGAAGAATACTCGCATCAGGAAATAGCAGACACACTGAATATTTCTTTGGCTGTAAGCAAAACACAACTCTTCAGAGCTAAAGAAAAATTAAGAAAGATTTACTTTCAACAACAAAAAAAACTGAAAAATGAACTCGTATAAAGATAATTTTGAATACCAGATAAAAAAACAGATCGACGAAAGAGAAATTGCTCCTTCAAGAGATTTATGGGCAGATATTCAGGCTCAAACTGAAAATATCCAACCCAAAAAATCAAATCTTAACTGGGTTTTACTGGCTGCTTGTTTTGTTTTGCTATTCGGTTTAGGAGCGGTTTTGTTCTTAAATAATGATACTGAATCTACGGTGCAAATCGCTGAAACAGGAAAAAAGCCTTCTGTGAAAGAACAGGATGCTGAAATACAGCCGGAGAAAATAAATTCTCAGGAAATTATTCAAAAGCAAAAGGAAGAGAGATTTACTCAGACTAATAATTCGCCAACTGAATTAAAAATAGAAAAAGAAATTCTTATAAAAAATGATCTTCCATTAATTAAAGAAAACCCTTCTGAAATTGCTTCTCAGATCATTCAGAATCAGCCGGCGAAAATCATGGCAAAATCCGATTCTGTAAAGGTTCAGAAGAAAAAAAGATATGTTGATCCTTCAACGCTGCTTTTTTCTGTAGAGCATAAAGATGTCATCGATAAATCGAAGGATGGGAGCAATGTAGCGACCATCGACCTCAATACGAAATAACCCAATTTTAAATTTAAAAAAATAAAAATATGATCAAGAAATTTATCATCACAGGAATGTTGTGCCTTGTTGCGACCTCAATGAATGCACAAAGAAAAACATTTAGCCTGAATCTTCAGCCAAAAGAAGATACTACGGTAAGCCCGATTGTGAAGGAGAAAGTTGAAGAATACGCTTCGAAAATCAACGAAATCATTCAGGAAGAAAAAACACAGATGGAAACCGAACTGAGGTTTCTTCAGGAAAAAAATCTTGACAAAGCTGAGTTTGATAAGCAAAAAGCTCAGATTGCAGATACGTATTCTCAAAAAATAGATACAAGAATTGAAGCTTTGGGATTTGATTTGGATCAGGTGATTCAAAAACAGGTAAGATATTCTCTTTTGAATTCTGATGTCACTTCAAATGAAGAATTAAAAGAAAAACTGTTGAAAAAGTTTCAGTCTAAAAAAAGCTTTGATCCTTATATTTCTTACGGAGTTATGACTTTAACGAATGATAAACCGGATAATGATTTAGATAAAAACTTAGGTTACGCCAATAACTTTGAATTTGGTTTAAAATTTAATTATCAGTTTGGCAGAACCAGTCCGTGGGGATTAATTTCAGGTTTAGGCTTTTCCTGGAGAACAGTTCGTACGGATAATAATATGGTTTTTGCAAAACAAAACGGAGATGTTTTTCTTACTAAATATGAAGGAAGTCTTGATAAATCGAAATTAAGAACAGGTTATCTGATGATTCCTTTAGGTTTTCAATATAATTTTTCAAAGCTGAAAAGTGCCGGAATGGATGTTCAGTACAGGCCTTATTCAGATGGTTTCAGAGTTGGTGCAAACGTTTACGGCGGAATTAAAATGGCTACGAACAATATTGTGAAAGAAGACAGCCAGGGTTTCAGAGATCGCTCAAATTATCAGGTAAATCCTTTTGTTTACGGAGCTCAGGTAACGCTTTCTTATGACAATATTTCTCTTTTCGTAAAAAAAGATTTCAGCAATTTCTTCAAAGATTCTTATTTTGAAAACGACAAGGCTCTGGTTTTCGGAGTGGCTTTAGGATGGTAATTTATTACGTTTGAAGATGAAGAAGATTTTATTACTGATCGGCATATTCTGCATTGTTTTCAAGGGGAATGCACAAAAGCTAAAGACATCGCGGGACAGCACAAAAATATTTTACGATAAAATCTTTAAAGCTTTCGAAGTTGCTTACTTATACAAAAAAGATTACGATTGGAAGAAGTTAAAGACTGAGACATTTCAAAACTTAGAATCTGCAAAAGATTTTAAGGGATCTTTATCTGAAGTTAAAGTTTTATTTGAAAAAGTTAATGCCAATCATTCGGTTGTGTCTTATCAGGAGAAAACGTATGGGATGAAAACAAATATCCCATGGGATAATTTCAGTGAGCAATGGATGAAGAAGTTTAATGCCAAGCCGAAATTTGAAGCTCAGGTTTTAGATGGAAAATATGGTTACATCTTAATGCCCAATATATCATCGGATGATTTCAGTAATGAATATATAAATAAAACAGCACAGCTTATGTATGACAAAATTGCAGAATTGAAAACCAATAATAATCTGGAGGGATGGATTGTTGATCTTCGTTTCAATAGCGGTGGAAACTCTGCGCCGATGTTGTTGGCTCTTTATGATTTGCTGGGAGATAATGTAGTTTGGGGAATGCTGGATGAAGATAAAAAACGTGCTGATTGGACGAGGCTCAATAAAGGCGCATACGATCAGGGAAATAAAAATCCGTCTAATATAAAACCAAAAGGAGAGCTTTTAGATGAAGCCAAAGTTGCAGTACTTATAGGTGGATTAACGGCAAGTTCGGGAGAAATTACAGCATTAGCGTTTAAAGGGAGAGTTAATACTGTTTTTATTGGCGAAAAAACAATGGGTAAAACTACATCAAATTTTATTGTAACGCTTCCTTTTGGTGGATTTATGTCATTGAGTAATGGGTATGATTGCGATCGGAATAAAAATTATTATGCTCAGATACCTCCGGATGTTGAGATTTCAAAACAGGATAATTTTGAAGACTATATGTCTGACCAGAATATAAAAGAAGCAATAAAATTTTTCAAGAATAAAATTCATAATAAAAATGACATATAATATAATTTGGTACAATAATTGAGATATGCATATCAACATTCACATTAACAAACAAAACACTCCGCAGAATTTTCTACGGAGTGTTTTGTTTTATGTCGTGGAATATTATTTCAAGCTTCCCACCATATCTTCAGGTTTTACCCACTCTTCAAACTGTTCAGCCGTTAAAAGACCAAGATTTAAAGCTTCTTCCTTTAATGTTGTTCCGTTTTTGTGAGCGGTTTTTGCGATTTTTGCAGCATTTTCGTAACCGATATGAGTATTCAATGCAGTTACCAACATCAGAGATTTATCAACCAATTCTTTGATTCTCTCGTGATTCGGCTCGATTCCTACTGCGCAATGATCATTAAATGAAATACAAGCATCAGCAATTAATTGAGCAGATTGTAAGAAATTATAAGCCATCACCGGTTTAAAAACATTCAATTCATAATTTCCCTGTGTTCCCGCAAAAGAAATGGTCGTATCGTTTCCTAAGACCTGTGCGCAAACCATCGTCATCGCTTCATTTTGGGTAGGATTTACTTTTCCCGGCATGATTGATGAACCTGGCTCATTTTCAGGAATATGAATTTCCCCGATTCCTGAACGTGGTCCTGAAGCCATCAATCTGATATCCTGAGCAATTTTATATAAAGAAACCGCTAATTGTTTTAAAGCGCCGTGAGATTCTACAATTGCGTCGTGAGCAGCCAAAGCTTCAAATTTATTTTCTGCCGTTACGAAAGGAAGGTTTGTGAATTTCGAGATATACTCCGCAACTTTTACGTCATAGCCTTGAGGAGTATTCAAACCTGTCCCAACCGCAGTCCCCCCCAAAGCCAATTCGGAAAGATGAGGTAATGTGTTTTTTAAAGCTTTAATTCCGTAATTCAATTGAGCAACATATCCTGAAAATTCCTGTCCTAAAGTTAAAGGCGTGGCGTCCATCAAATGCGTTCTTCCGATTTTTACAATGTCTTTAAATGCAACAGCTTTTTCGTTCAACGTATTTTTTAGTTTCTCAACTGCCGGAATGGTTACTTCAACCACTTTCTTATAAGCTGCGATATGCATTGCGGTTGGATAGGTGTCGTTTGATGATTGAGATTTATTCACATCATCATTCGGATGAACTTCCGTTTTGTCACCTAAGTTTCCGCCTGCATTGAAATGAGAACGGTTCGCGATCACTTCATTCACGTTCATGTTGGATTGAGTTCCTGAACCGGTTTGCCAGATCACTAAAGGAAATTGGTCATTCAGCTTTCCTTCTAAGATTTCGTCGCAGACTTTTCCGATCATGTCTCTTTTTTCAGCGGAAAGAACTCCTAAATCGGTATTGGTAAATGCTGCCGCTTTTTTTAAATAAGCAAAAGCTTCGATAATTTCGTGCGGCATAGAACCTTCCGGACCAATTTTAAAATTGTTTCTTGAACGTTCTGTTTGTGCGCCCCAAAATTTATCAGCAGGAACCTGCACTTCACCCATGGTGTCTTTTTCTATTCTGTAATTCATTGTGATTGAAATATTTGTTTCTGTTTAGTTTTAATTTAACCACAAAAGGCACAAAAGAATTTGCTTTAGTTTTAAGTTGCATACATGAATGTTTTAAGTCCACAAAACTGAAAATCGAAGATTTTCAAAAACTAATGTGTTCTTTATTGCGATTTTTATTAAACTTAAAGAATCTAATGTGTTTAAAAGCTTTTGTGACTTTTGCGGTTTAAAAAGTTTCTCTAAAGTTAAACAATGCTAAAAACACTCACAATTTATAATCATTATAAATACGTATTTAAGTCATTGATTTTGCTCATGTTTTTTTGCGTAAGCTGTATTTTTGCATTGAAAATAAAAAAGTAAAATGGATTTTAGATATCAGGATCCGTATCCGATTTTGAAAGATGATACGGTTTATAAAAAATTGACTTCAGATTATGTAAAGGTTGAAAAACATGGCGAAAGGGAAATTTTAACCGTAGATCCGAAAGGTCTTGAGCTTCTTGCAGAAGAGGCGATGGCGGATGTTTCTTTTATGCTTCGTTCTTCACACTTGGAAAGTCTGAGAAGAATTATTGATGATCCTGAAGCGACTGATAATGACAGATTCGTTGCTTATAATTTATTGCAAAATGCTGCAGTAGCTGCGGAAGGCGCTTTGCCTTCTTGTCAGGATACAGGAACAGCTATTGTAATGGGTAAAAAAGGAGAAAATGTTTATACGGGTGTTGATGACGGAGAATATTTAAGCAAAGGAATTTACAATACCTATCAAAAGCGAAACTTAAGATATTCTCAGGTCGTTCCTTTGACAATGTTTGATGAAAAAAATTCTGGTTCAAATCTTCCCGCACAGATTGATATTTATGCTAAAAAAGGAGATTATTACGAGTTTTTATTCTTAACAAAAGGAGGAGGCTCAGCAAACAAAACTTTCTTGTATCAAAAAACTAAATCTTTACTGAACGAAAAATCTTTGGAAGCCTTTGTAAGAGAGAGAATTTCAGATTTAGGAACTGCAGCTTGTCCGCCTTATCACTTGGCTTTGGTTATTGGTGGAACTTCTGCGGAAGCAAATTTGGCTGCGGTGAAAAAAGCATCTGCAAAATATTACGATAATCTTCCAACGGAAGGAAATGAAGCCGGACAAGCATTCAGAGATTTGGAATGGGAAGCAAAAGTTCAGAAAATTTGCCAGGAAAGTGAGATAGGAGCGCAGTTTGGCGGGAAATATTTAACGCACGACGTTCGAGTAATCAGACTTCCTCGTCACGCAGCTTCTTGTCCTGTCGGAATGGGTGTTTCTTGTTCGGCAGATAGAAATATTAAAGGAAAAATTACCAAAGAAGGTATTTTCTTAGAGCAATTGGAACAGGATCCGAAAAGATTTTTACCTGCAACGCCGCCACATTTGGAAGAAGCGGTTGAAATTGATTTGAATAAACCAATGCCTGAAATTTTGGCTGAACTTTCAAAATATCCAATCAAAACAAGATTAAAATTAAACGGAACTTTAATTGTTGCAAGAGATATTGCTCACGCAAAAATCAAAGAATTATTGGATGCAGGACAACCTATGCCTGAATATTTTAAAAATCATCCGATTTATTACGCAGGACCGGCAAAAACTCCGGAAGGAATGGCTTCAGGAAGTTTCGGACCTACGACTGCGGGTAGGATGGATGTTTATGTAGACGAATTCCAAAGCCACGGCGGAAGTATGGTGATGTTGGCAAAAGGAAACAGAACGGCTGATGTAACCAATGCTTGTAAAAAATATGGAGGTTTCTACATCGGTTCGATCGGAGGTCCGGCTGCAATTTTGGCAAAAGATAATATTCTGTCTGTTGAGGTTGTTGATTTTCCTGAATTAGGAATGGAAGCAGTAAGAAAGATTGAGGTAAAAGACTTTCCTGCATTTATCATTACAGATGATAAAGGGAATGACTTCTTCGCAAATCTTGCGCATTAATTAGTTTAAATTTAAAATAAATAGCAAAAATCAGCTTCTATCTTTTGCCTGAAAAGGAAAAATGTTTTATTTTTGCCCTAATCTTTAAGAAAAAAAAATGATTTTATCAGCATTTTGGCCGTTTTATCAGTTCCTTTGGACAATCTATTTCATTACAATGTTCCTTGTAGGATTCTGGTGTATCTTTATGTTTTTCGGATTGGTCATTCCAATGTGGTTAACAGAAGGTTTAAAAGAATATTTTGGTAAAGTAAAACCTTTCGATCCTGAACAAATCAGAAGCAAGCTTTTGACAGAGCAGGAAGGAGTTGAGGTTATTTACAGTGCTCCAAAAGGTCACGGTCCTTTCTTACACGATAGCCACGGTCACGATCACGGACATCATTAATTGATTGTCATTGCTTTCCCACATGAATTCCGGGAAAGTAATATCAAAGCAAAACAACATATATGAAACCACTAAAAGTAATTTTGGTGGTTTTTCTTTTTTATCCTAACCTCAGCTTTTCAGGAGAAACACCAAACTTTTTTTTGAAAGCGCGGGTGAAATTCTGTACATATTCATAGCCGCATTCTATTGCAATTTCTTTAATCATCACTTTATTGTTGACAATCATTTTCTTGGCTTTCAGCATTCTGAGTTCCGAAATATAATCGACGATGGTTGTATGATAATGCTCTTTAAATTCTTTTCTCAATTTATTCTGATTAATCCCTATAATTCTGGAAATTTCTTCAATTTTCAAATTCCTGTGATAGTTTTCATCTAAAAATTTCTTAATGGTTTCCGGAGTTTTAGATAAATCTTCTGCAATATCCTTTTCATTAAACTGCTCAAAAATTAAAATTAAAAGCTTAATGATTTTAGCTTCAATAAAAAGCTTCTGCATAACCCCTTTTTTAGAATAACCGGAAATTTCCTTTAAGATCATATGCATTTCTACGGTCATAAGTGGCGGAGTTTCTTTATGAAGAAAAATAAAATTGTTATTCTTCATGTTTTCAAGAATTTCTGCACTTTCAAGGTTAGATTGTGGTTCAATTAAATCAAATACATACTGATAATTTACCTGAATCTGAAAATATTTTAGAGCTTCCTGATTTTCCGTCCATAATTCCGCACGGTTTTCCGATGACGAATAATGAAGGATGTACTGGTTTTTTTTAAACATGAAATTCGTATCACAATCTGAAGCCTGCAAATTGATATTCGGGCTTAGTAAAAAAAGCAGATTAAAGCTCGATTCTCCCTCAATAAAATTTGATTTCAGATATTTTTCTGTTACTGTATCTTCATAATAGACTACTTTAATGTCTTCAGATTCAAAGAGTAAGCTTCTTTTTGTTTCATTCATCTTATTACTCGGTTTTGTTTCATAATACTCAAGTAGAAAAATCTGCATCCGATAAATGAAAGTTTGAAAATGATAAGTATAGAATGATCGGGCAGACTAATTTTGCGCAAAATTAAATTAAATTTAGAATAAATAAAAATAATTTTATGTTTATTAATCTACAATCTAAAGTAAAAGGAATAGGAGTAGGGATTGGAATTCTTACAATGGCGATAAGTTCGCTCAATGCGCAGCAATGGGTTGATGTAGGCTCTGCAGGAAATATTTCTGCGGGAACGAGCAGCTATAATAATCTTGCCATCGATACACAGGGAAACTATTATATATCTTATTATGATGTTTCTGTTCAAAAGGGTTCTGTACAGAAATTTAACGGAACCTCTTGGTCTTATGTTGGCGGAAATGCCGGAATTACTACAGGAACGGCAACATTTAATTCTTTATCCACAGATTCTTCAGGAAATGTTTTTTACACCAATCAGGACGGTTATCCGAATTCCGGGATGGAAGTAAGAAAATTTGACGGAAATACATGGACATCATATGCAAAGCCATTCACAGCGACAATTAATTATCAGGCTTCAGCAGTTTCTCCGAATAACAACACCCTTTTCGTTTACTCAAATTCAGAATCAGGCTCGGTAAAACGATATGTAAATAATGCATGGGAACAGGTTGGAGCTACAGGTTTCGGTACGCCGGCTTTTTCAGAAATGATTGTTGGAACTAACGGGAAAGTATATGTTTGTGGAATTTCTTCAGGTGTAAAAGTATTTGAAAACTCAGCAACTGCTACTTCATCTGATCAATGGTCATTGGTCGGAGGTGCAAATGTGGGAAGCACATTTACTGAAGGAGTAAATTCGACGGCAGACTTTGCATTAGGAGCCGATAATACAATTTATGTGGTTTATTCTTCTCCGGCATCAAACAACAGAAGATTAAACGTAAAGAAATTCGACGGTACAAACTGGGTTCAGGTTGGTAATGCAGATTTCGGGATTTCAAATGATTTGTATAATGTTTCCATCGCAGTAACGCCTTCAGGAAAATTGTATGCTGTAGCAAGCGGATGGATTATAAATGGCGGAAAAAATACGGTTTATCAATATAACTCTACAAACAATACGTGGGAAACTTTCGGAGGAGACTTTGTTTCTGATGGAACAGCTACTTACAATGATTTGCAATATGATGCCGTAAACAATACTCTGGTTCTTACGTATTCTCAAAACGGAGTAAGAGTGAAAAAGATTCAACTAGCAAATACAACTCCTGCGTGCAATAATGCTGATCCGGGAACTAATCCTGGAGATACAGGCTGCGTAACTTTTACATACAAAGGTCAGCAAGTTACTTACACAACAGTAAGAGGTGCAGATGGTAAAGTTTGGCTTCAGCAAAATTTGGGAAGCTTACAGGTTGCAACTTCTATGACAGATGCCGATTCTTATGGAGATCTTTTCCAGTGGGGAAGATGGGATGACGGTCATCAAAATCGAAATTCAGCAACCTCTAATGAGCCTTCACCAAACACTCCGGTTGGTTTGAATAATTCGGCTTCTTTTATTTTAGGATCTTGGTGGGGAGGAAATGATCTTAATGATCAATGGACAGCAAATTCTAATTCTATTACCTCAACAAACGGAGCAGATCCTTGTAAAATTGTAGGCTCAGATTGGAAAATGCCAACCCAGGCCGATTGGACAGCCACTAAAAATGCAGAAGGAATAAACAATCCGGCAACAGCATACGCAAGTAAACTTAAGCTTCCGGCGGGAGGTAACCGTTCATTTACAAATGGTAGTTTTGAATTTGTGGGACAGAGAGGCTATTTCTGGAGTTCAACTACTACAGGATTGGGAGCTAAATATTTATATGTAGGTACTACTATTGGAAATCCATCAGCGGGAGCACCGAGAGGGCAAGGTTCTTCTGTGAGATGTATCAAAGAAATAACAAGCGGTTTAGGAACTTCCGATATTAAAAAAATAACATTAGGAATTTATCCGAACCCGACCAATGGAATTTTAAATATCAAAACAGATTCTGAGGTTGAAAAAATAAATGTTACGAGTATGGTAGGCCAGAGAATGGATGTGCAATTTATTAATAATCAGATCAATATGCAGTCCCTTCAGAAAGGAATTTACATCGTTGAATTGCAATTGAAGGGCGGGCAAAAAGTTTCGAAGAAAATCATTAAAAACTAATAACCATTTATAATAATTGATTCATATTATTAATTTTTTTACACCAAAGGCTCATGTGTTTTGCATGAGCTTTTATTTTTAGTTTAAAACAAATAAAATCAGAGATCTAAAGTCATGAAATTGAGCTTTTGTTCTTCGTTGCCAATTCCGTATCTTTGCCAACTAAATTTTTAATATGTCTAAATCATTAATTCCAAAATTAGAAGCGATAAAACAGAGATATAATGAGGTTGCCGATCTTATTATTCAGCCTGATGTCATTTCAGACCAGAAAAGATATTCTTCTTTAAACAAAGAATATAGTGATTTGGGAAAAATTGTAAGAGTTTACGATCAATATAAAGGAGCTTTAGATACAATCGAAGAGTCAGACGAAATCATTGCAGACGGTTCGGATAAAGATTTTGTTGAATTGGCAAAAATCGAAAAAAATGAAGCTTTAGAAAAAATTCCCGGTCTTGAAGATGAGCTTAAAGTTCTTTTGATTCCTAAAGATCCTGCCGACGATAAAAACGTTATTGTGGAACTTCGTGCCGGAACTGGAGGAGACGAAGCGGCGATTTTCGTGGAAGATGTCTACAGAATGTACACTATGTATTTCAAAACGAAAGGTTGGAGACATGAAGTGACCGACTCCAACGAAGCGGCAAAAGGATATAAAGAACTCATCATGAAAGTGGAAGGAGAGGGCGTTTACGGAGTGATGAAGTTCGAATCCGGGGTTCACCGTGTACAGCGTGTTCCGGAAACTGAATCTCAGGGTAGAGTTCATACCTCAGCAATTACGATTGCGGTTCTTCCCGAAGCTGAAGAAGTTGATTTTGAATTAAATCCTGCCGATATTGAGATGCAGACTTCACGTTCAGGTGGAGCAGGAGGTCAGAACGTAAACAAGGTTGAAACTAAGGTTCAGTTAACACACAAACCTTCAGGAATGGTGGTTGTTTGTCAGCAGGCTCGTTCTCAGCTCGCAAACCGTGAACTGGCAATGGAAATGTTGAGAACCAAACTATACGACATCGAATTGCAGAAAGTTCAGGGAGATATTGCTGCACAGCGTAAATCGATGGTTTCTACCGGTGACCGTTCTGCTAAGATTAAAACATACAATTATCCACAAGGAAGAGTTACCGACCACAGAATCAACAAGTCGATGTACAATCTTGATGCCTACATGAATGGTGATATTTCAGAGATGATTGATGCAGTAATTATGGCCGAAAACGCTGAAAAAATGAAAGGAGAAGAGGATAATTATTAATTCTTTTTCTTTTAATAATATAAGCTTCTGATAATTCGGAAGCTTTTTTAATACATAAACAAATATTTTATGGATATTAATAATGAGTCACAACAGATTGAAATTCCATTAAGTAAAGTGAAAATCGGCTTATTGTGTTTAGGGGCTTTGTTATTTGTTGCTTTAGGATTGTTGTTAATTATTTACGAACCACAATCAATCAACTATTCCAATAGGCACTCTTGGATAATGAGACCTTTCTTTCGTTTTTTAGCAGGACTTCTATTCGTTATTTTCTTCGGTTTTGCATTAATCATATTATTTATCAGATTGTTTAATAAAAATCCGGGATTAATCATTAATGAAAAAGGTATTATTGATAATACAAGTATTTTTGGTTTGGGATTTATCCCATGGAAAGACATAAGAGATATCAAAATTGTAAAAATTAATAATGGAAATTTTATTCTTGTTTTGCTTAAAAATCCATCTTATTATATTAATTCAACAAATCATTGGTTAAAACGAAAATCACTTAAAACTAGTTTTAAATATCATAATACGCCACTTTGTATGTCTGCTAACTCTTTAGCCATCAACTTTGATGAGCTATATCAGTTACTGATAAATAGTAAAAAAGAATTTAAAAAGTAAAATTCTTTTACGTTAGCAAGAAAATTAAAATTCAATTTTTGAAATTAATACCCTCTCGCATACGATTTTCCCTCTTCTAAATATTCAGTCTTATCTCCGTGTCCGGTTTTAAACAGCGTTTTTACCGTAAGTCGGTTTTTATCTGCAGTTGCACTCGGAAGAAAAGTGACGAAATGCAAATGAGGACCGCTGCTCCAGCCTGTATTCCCGCTCCATGCGATGGGCTGACTTTTAGTTACCGTTTCTCCAACTTTTACTTGTGCACCATTTTGTTGAAGATGAAAATATTCAGCAATCGTTCCGTCAGAATGCAAGATTGAAATATAATTGCCGTAAGGAGCGCAGTTTCTCGTCGGGCAGCTTTGATTATTATTTTGAACAATATCAATGACCATACCTTCGCGTGCCGCCAAAACCTCGGTTCCTTCAGGCATGATAAAGTCTAAAGAATTTTCATTTTGATGAGAAAAACTGCCGTTATAACCTTGGTGAATCCAAAGTGCTTTTCCCTTGCGAAAAGGCAGATCGTAGACATAATTTTTGTCGTAGTTTTTTATGGTGATATCTCCCTTGTAGCTTTTGTAATTTGGCATTTTCTTTAGTTTCCAGCCTTTTTTCTTGTCATTTACCACAAAATAAGTGACCTTATATTTTGTTGTTTTTGCGGGAATTACTTGTGTTATCTTATATAGCTCCGGCTTTTTTAAGTTCTCCACTTCCGGCTGACCATTGAAAACCAGAGAAACTGGATATATTTCCTGATTGTCTGCATAATAAGTGAGTGTATCACCATTTCTCTCGGGATACATTTTTATGTTTTTTTGTGAGAATACAAAAGTAAACTGACTTATAATGATGAGAACTAAAAATTTTTTCATTTTGATATTTTTAATTTGCGAGATTATTTATTTAATGATTTCCTGCAAATCATTGTAAACCTGCGTTTGAGAAAATTCTCCAAAATAACTTCTATACTTATTGTTATAAATAATCACATAGCTGCTGCAAGGATAGTGATATCGGAAAAAAGTATTCTCAATAATGTTTTTAGGATCTTTAAACCACTTTAGCTTTTTAATCGTTTTTATATTTGTATTATTTTTATAGACATACAGAAAATTTGATTTTTTTATTTTATCCAAAAGTTCTTCTTTTTCTTTGTGCCACAAATATTGGCTTGTTGCTGTTGATGTTCCTGAAGAATTGCAATAGTCTTTTCCAGGGTGAAATGTGATAATCGTCGGTTGATTTTTTTCTAATTTTATATTTAGTAAATTTTGTAAATCAGTTAGTATTTTTTCAGATTCTACGCTTCCCTCTTCTGACCTGTTAATGATAATTTTACAGATTTGTAAAGAATCATTGCAGGCTTTAAACCCTCCTTGTATAAGTTTACGATTGTTGTAAATTTCTTCTGAAATGATTTTATCGTTTTCATCTTTAAATATTTTCTGCCCAAATACAGATAAAGACTGAATAATAAGAATGAGTGCAAAGAGTTTTTTCATATTAGTTTGATCTAAATAAATCTATAACAAGTATAAACCATTTTCATTAATATTGAAAGGATATTTTTAAAGAAAAGTATTATTTTTACCCTTGAAAAATTAATAGGATATTCATCTTTATTATCGAATTCTGATGAATTTCCGGCTGAAAAATATGTCTATGAATTCTATCGTAATCAATGTTGGAAACAGCAATATCAGATTTGGTCTTTTTGATGATGATAACTGTGATATTTCGTGGATTATCAATACAAAGCCTTATCGTACTGCCGATGAGCTTCACGGTCAGATGCTGATTCTGTATCAGACTTATAAAATTAATCCCCAGGATATTAAAAAGATAATTGTAGGTTCTGTAGTTCCGCAATTAACGAGAGAAATTACTTCAGCGATCAGAAAAATCCACGGAATTATGCCTGTTATGGTAGACCGTACTACACCTTCTGAAGTTGTGGCAAAATCGAAACAGATGGGAACCGATATTTATGCCAATCTGGTTGCGGCTCACAATATGTATCCCGGAAGAAAGAAAATTATTTTAGATTTCGGAACTGCGCTTACCGCAAGTTGTGTCGCCGAAGATGGCGAAACAATGGGCGTTATTATTGCGCCGGGAATTATAACTTCTTTAAATTCATTGATCAGTCAGACCGCTCAGTTACCTGAAATTGAACTGGTAAAACCGAAATCTGTTTTAGGTTTAGATACAGTTACCTGTATGCAAAGCGGTATGGTTTACGGCTTCCTCGGAATGGTAGAAGGCTTTATCGATCGGATTAATGATGAGGTTCAGGATGACTGCTTTGTCATTGCAACAGGCGGTGTTTCCCATGTTTACAAACCTCTAACCGAAAAAATTCATATCGCAGACCGCCTTCACACGCTGAAAGGTTTGTATTTCTTAGGAAAAGATTTGTAATTGAGATTGAGGCAAAGATTAAGGTTAATGAAAATCTTATTGGATATTTTAGTCTCAACCTCAACCTTAGCTTTAACCTACCTTTTCGATTTAAAAAACTCTTTTACGATAGAAGAGCACTCGTTTTCCATTATTCCGGTAACAATTTCTGTTTTAGGATGAAGGGAAAGATTTTTATTGATAAATCCACGCTGTTCGTCTCTTGCGCCGATGACAACTTTCGAAATCTGTGCCCAGGAAAGTGCTCCGGAACACATTACACATGGTTCTAAAGTCACATACAGGGTACAGTTGACAAGGTATTTTCCTCCTAAAAAATTGGCAGCAGAAGTTATAGCCTGCATTTCAGCATGTGCGGTAACATCATTTAATGTTTCGGTGAGATTATGCGATCTTGCAATCACACGATCGTTTGAAACCACTACACAGCCAATAGGAACCTCATCTTTCTCAAAAGCTGATTCGGCTTCCCGCAAAGCCATTTTCATAAAATATTCGTCGGTAAACATAAAAATAAAAGCTTAGTACAAAACTAAGCTTTTCAATAATTATTTTTTGAGATTAATTTAAGTATAAATTTATTCGAAATTCAGTGCTAAAGGAAGCCTGAATTTGTATCTGACAGGAGTTCCGTTGATGTAAGCAGGGGAGAATTTTTCAGAAATTGAGTAGACTGCTATTTCAGCCTGTCGGTTAAATGTAAAATTATCACCTTCTGCTTTTACGTTACTGATGGTTCCGTCTTTTTCAACAATAAAACCAACATTCGTTTTTACATTTCCTGATTCAGAATATACTCCGTCTCCGTAAAAAAGCTGGGCAATTTCTTTTCTTAAAGCATTAATTCCGCCGGGATAATCGGCTGTTTTGTCAATCGTTTTAGAAAATTCAGCGCTCTGTTGATTATTAGTTTGTGCAGGTTTTAATCTCTTGACGTCTTCAAGGTTTTTAACCTTTAATAAAGCTGCAATGAGGGCGACATTTTCAATACTGTCCATTTTTTTCATAAAGAAAAGAAAGTCATTCTTCACTGCTGATTTGTACAGCGGATTACTTTCTGCATCGAATTTCTTCTTGAACTCATTATTAAGCGAAGTTCTATGTTGATTATAATAATGTTTTACCATTCTGAATTCCTCGGTCTGTTGGGAAAAACAAAATGTCGAGACAAAAATCAAAAACAGGTATAAAGCTTTCAACGGATTCTAATTATATGTAAATGTAATCAAAAAAGATGCAAAAACAGATTTGATTTTACGATTCAAAATAATTATTCAGTGATTCCTGCAAATGTTTTTTAATGTCTTCAACTAAATTTATCGGTTCTAAGACTCTTACTTCTTTCCCATACGATAAAATTTCCTGCATAAAATCGTACGTAGGATGCAGGAAAAATTCAAAATAAATCTCTTCAGGTGTTTCTTTTGTTTCTGTTTGTGACTGGTGCAAAGGAAAACTTCTGATGTATTCGCCCTGATGACGGCTACATTTCAAGACGATTTTCTGTGGGTTTTGTTCGGTAAGATTCATCACTCCGAAAGCATTTTTGAAATGCTCCCTGAAATTGTATTTGTACTTTTCTCTGAATTTCTGAGGCGTCACATCCAGATAATTAATCCGGTCTAAACCGAAAGATTTCAGTGCTTTGTCTTTGGTGTCAATCGCAATAAGATACCATCGGTCTTTGGATTCTTTCAAGGCTAAAGGATGAACTTTTCGGGAAGTCATCAGTTTGTTTTTGTAGTTGTAATGTTCAAACAAAACAATTCTTTTATTGCGGATGGCAAAGAACAAATCATAAAAATTTTCTGCTCCGCTTGGTTTTCGGCTTTCAAAAAAGATGTAATTGGCGAAATCGGGATGATTGTTTAAGGCATTGCTTACCTGGAAAGACTCCAGCAATTTCTGATTGTACTCATCCACTTCCATCATCGGGCGGCTTTCGATATAATAACGGTTGTCACCCTTTTTCTTGTTGTGAATGGAAAGATTAAAAAGATTGGAAATCTCACGAATATCTCTCTGTAAAGTTCGAATAGAGTAGCTTTTGATATCTGCATCCTGAAACTCAAAAGAGTTCAGAAGATAATCTTCCAGCTGGGAATAGGTAGCCGGAGCGCTCTCTAATTTTTTGATGATTAGTGCATATCTCGTAAGGTAAAAATCTTTTTTCATGCCTGAATTTTATAAAACAAATATAGGAGCTTACTGCGACAAATGATGTCGTGTTTTGTTTTTGTGGATAAGTTTTACGCTAAAATATTCTTCAAGATGATGGGGAAGTTTTTGAGAACTATATTTGGTGTATATTTCCATACCTTTATTCTTTTGGCAAAATCTTAAACTCTCTAAAAGAATTTCTTTGTAATCATTTCGGGTAAATACATCAAGCCAGCCCACTACGGCAAAACTTATGAAGTATAAACCTTCAGGATTATGAAATTTGTAATTTCTGCTCATCATTGTATGTTTTTATAAAGGTAAAAAATAATATAATCTGAGTAGTTGGAATTTAAAATAAAAAGCCACACGATGGAATCGTGCGGCAGCGGGGGATTAATAAAATTTTGAGTTGCTACTTCACTCGCAGAAAAAAACATTTTTCCTTTGTAGATTAAGCCAATCTTTTTCTCTGCATTCTCTACAAAGAGTTCTCAAAATCAGAAGATTATTCGGTAAGATTTTATAGTGTTTGAATAGTTTTTTTCTTTAAAAGTTCAATATAAAAAGCACAGATTCAAAATCTGTGCTTTGAAGTTTACTGTTAACTATTAAGAGTTCTATTAATTAGGATCCCAAACACCATATGATGCAGGTTTCCAAGTGCCATCCTCATATCCTTTAATATAGTAATCAACATCCATAGCAGTGCCAAACGGAATAACAATACCTGTATCATTTCTAACAAGAAAAGGTCCGTTTCCTGCTAATCGATGTTTCTTGTAATCCTTAGCTCCATAAAAATAAATTCTTCCATAAGATTTATCAATTATAACATCGTTGGGAATAATTAACTCTACGTTTATATTTTCAGATATCTTTTTTACATATCTTTCTGCGATTTTATCCATTTTTTCATTATTTAACATAATCTTATTTTACTTTTAGATATTCAAAATATTTATAATCTCCTGTCTTGGCTAATACTCCAAACTGTCCATCAGGCAGAATCAACCTGTTATTTTTCTTAACAATATTAAAAACATGACCTATAATAGTTTTAGAGCTGGTATTGTAGGGATAGATAACTCCTATTTCTCCATCTTGCATTCCATTTGTTCCTTTTAGGTCTCCTATTTCAGTTATTTCAGTAAATTTACTGCCATAAATTTCTTCTAACAACTCGACTTCTTGTCCTTCAGAGTGTAAAGCACTTGATATCTTACCAGTTTTCAAGTATTCTACAACTTTTTTTACCACATTTACACAGTTAGTATTAGAAATCATTACAACTTTTCCATTTACCACATGATGATTAAAGTATGGTAGTACTTCATAAATATAATCCAGTGCATTTTCAGCGGTAATTTTACCTTCAATTATTGCTTCCTGAAGAGCTTTCCATCCTGCTTCAAACTCCTCTGCTGTCATACTAATACGTGAAGGAAGATTTTCTGCCATTCCTGCAAGACGGCTCATCTCATCTTCCAGCTTTGCAATATTACCTCCAGCTTTTTTGTAAAGATAATCTAAAAATTTACCCGTCCTACTAGCTGAATTTGCATGAAAGAATTTTTTCCCTTTATAGAGTACAGCTATTTCTTTATCTGCATTCTCTATAAAAAGAATATTTAATTTTTCAAAATCAGAAGAATTGTTGGTAATATGCTTATAATGGTTATTAGACTCTTTTCTCTAAAAGTTCAATATAAAAAGCACAGAGTGAAAATCCGTGCTTTGAAGTTTACTGTTAACTATTAAGAGTTCGATTAATTAGGATCCCAAACACCATTAGAACTTGGTTCCCATGTACCATCCTCATAACCTTGTATATAGTATTCTATATCATCTGATGTTCCAAATTGAATTACTGTTCCTACATCATTTTTTACAAGAAAAGGACCATTACCTGCTAAACGATGCTTCGTAGAATCTTTGGCAACATAATCATAAATATTTCCATAACTCTTCTTAATAAAATCATTAGGAATTTCAAGTTCAATATTTATCTCCTGACCTATTTCGTTGATGTACTTATTTGCTATGTCTAGCATTTTATTATCTGTTAACATATCTATTTATTTTATTTTTAAATATTCTATAAATTCAGCTTTTTCAAAAGTTTGCATTATTCCTTTTTGACCATTAAGAAGAATGAGTCTGTTATTTATTTTAATAACAATGAAAACGTGCCCATGCTTAAATCCTTGTTTATAAATATACATTATTCCAATTTCACCTTCGGGTATATCAATAGTTCGAATATCTTGAATTTTAACAGGCGAAGAAAATTTACCTCCAAATATTTCCTCTAAAACTTTAACATCTTGTCCTCTTGAATGTAATGCTTGAGATATTTTACCTGTTTCCAAATATTCTATTACTTTTGAACTACATTCACGCAATTCGAATCAGAAATCATTTTAAGTTCATTGTTTACTATATGGTGATTAAAATATGGCAGTACATCATATATATAATCCAATGCATTCTCAGCTGTAATTTTACCTTCTTGTATTGCTTCTTGAAGAGCTTTCCATCCTGCTTCAAATTCCTCGACCCCCGCTGCCGCACGAATCCTTTCGTGTTGTCAGTCATCTTAGAAATCAAACATTCTAAAAACCACAACGTCATCCAAAAGTCCTTTTTCATCGGAATAATCTAAAGCACTGCTATATCTGTAATCTTCTGCACGAAAAACCAAGCCCGCTTCTACAGGGTTTTGATGGACATAATTAATCTTTTGGTTGATTACATGATTGCTCCACAACTCAATAGGTTTATTGTCATGTCTCCAAAATTGATATTGGTTTACATTCGAACTTTTTGAGCCTTCTTTGAGAAAGAAGTTTAAAAGAAATTCTTTTCTGCTTTCTCTAGGATTTTCTTTAATAGCCTTAACAATTGCCTTGCTTGTAAATCTTTTGAAATCACCGATCATAAGTTCTGATTTCTGACCATTGATACTTCGAAAAATCAAGTGTACATGGCTTGACATGATACACCATGCATGAATTTCCATACCTTTATTCTTTTGGCAAAATCTTAAACTTTCTAAAAGAATTTCTTTGTACTCATTTCTGATAAATACATCCAGCCAACCGACGACGGCAAAACTTATGAAATATAATCCTTCAGGATTATGGAATTTGTAATTTCTGCTCATCTTTATGTTTTTATTAAAGATAAAACTTTTGAGAGAGTTTGTAAAATAAAAAGCCACACGATGCAATCGTGCGGCAGCGGGGGCGATATAATCGAGCGGTAGCAGGGGGTAACGGAGGCTTTCATATCTAAAATATTTAAAACTAAGCGTTTCTATATAAAAAGGCTCAGATTATAAAATCCAAGCCTTATATTTTAATTTACACACTTCGTGGGATAGTGTCTGAAAAACTTATAGTATGAAGTATTCTACTTCTGTAGCATAATCAAAATCAACATCTTTACTTTCTTTTCGTGTAGGTTGTTTATTCTTGAATCTTACTATTTTTTCTTTTACATTGTTCGAAATCAGATATATTATTGCATGTTCATCATCATTTTCTATTTCCAACAATAATTTTATTTCTTTTAATTTTTTTTGCTCAATATACTTTTTAAAATTTCTAGGCATAGGTACTTTACAATTATAAGAATTTCCTAATTTGCTTAACCACGCGATTTGCTCAAATTGAACTGGAAGTTTTTGATGTACTTTTATTTCTCCTTTACCTTGCTGTCCTTGATAATATGAACCATCAGAAGAAATATAACTAAATACTACTTTATTATATTTTTTTTTATTAAAATCAAAATACATATCATATTCCTTTTCATTATTTGCCCATGCTTCGTAAGGAATCCCGTGGTTTTGCCAGTAGATGTAGTATTTTCCCCAGTTCTCAAAATTCTTTACTTTATAGCGTTCATCAGCAGTATCATCGTAGCTTCCTTTTAGCTTTGCCTTTATCACTTCTATATTTACTAAATCATTAGCTTTTCTGTCTATGGTTTGAAACCAAACCCGTATCCAGCCTCCAGGTGCCATACCGACCACCAAATGTCCCGAGTTATCTTCGTCATCCAGATTATATTCATTAAACAAATCTCTTATCTTTTCTTGTGGGAGCAGGACTTTTCCTTCATAAGTATAATTCTCCGCTCCGCTAGCATAATGAATAAGTACTTCCTTTGGGACACTTTTCCATTTCTCTCCTACAACACTTCCATAAGTTTGTCCCCAACCTGGATCAAGGCTTGTAAGGCTTCCATTTCCAGCATTTTCAAAACCCACTCTAACATCTGCTACAGGATAGTACTTGGGAGCCGAAATACCCGCCTCCCATCTGTATTTTTTTTTGTTGCAAGATTGTAATAGGCTAAGACTTATCATAAGCAGCCAAAACAGGTGTGTAGTATTCTCTTTTGTAAGGTGGATTTTTAAATTCTTTTTCATCAGTAAAGTGGGGTACGTTGGCATAAACAAAATTATAATGATCTAATGCATCTGCTAAAGGTGCATTGAAATTCGCTGATAAATGTATAAAATTCCTCATAAGATAGCTGTTCATTTCTGATGAAATATTATAATGACTTTGTTCATCAATAAGGTTAGGATATGTTATTAATTTGCCATCTTTGTTTACCCAGCCATGCTCTGCCATTTTTTTAAGCAGTTCATAATATGTTTTCAGATCCTTTTGCTTTCCATCGCCTACAGGATAAATATATTCTTCGGGATATTTTATATTTAAACTAGGGTTATCTGGTTCTAAAAAAGCCACACGATACAATCGTGCGGCAGCGGAGAGGAGAGTAACAGCTTCTATTTAATTTTCTAATGACCAAATCGAGTTAAAATTATCATTCTTATTGTAAAAAACTTCTATATAAAATAATTTTGGTGTTGCATGTATTATTGCCGGATATTTATTGTTAATTAAAAAAACATCATCTGTTGTAGGCGTTTTATAGTTGAATTTATTTCTAAGCAAGTTTTCATACGAGCCCGTTGAACTGTAATTAATTTTCAAAGAATCAAGAATTTTCTTTACTTTATTAAGTTTTATAACTTGCACATTTTCTTTTAAAAAATTATCAATAATATATAGCCTCGATATTAATGAATCATTTCGAAATTGATAGTAAATAAACTCATTTTTAAGCTCTTGGTCAAAATATTTTAATACTTCTGAATTTTTAGATGAATAACTTTTTAACCTACCTAAAGGGTAATCTTTTCTGCCCTTTAAAATATAATCAGGTTTGACATTAGAGAAAAAAATAGTTTTATCCCCATTTTTATCATTACCAATTTTATCATATTCATATAGTTCTAATTGTCTGATTTGGTCAATTGATTTAAGATCAGAATCAATAATAGGGTGTACTTCTTTTTCGCATGAACTTAAAAACACAATTACAAGTAAAAGCAAGAATTTTTTCATTTTATGTAAGGTTTTTTCTGTAATATCATTTTGTAATATAATAGTTAAAATTTCTTCCATTATAAAGTCAGTATCCCCGCTATCGCACGAATCCTTTCGTGTGGTCAGTCATATCAGAATCCTAACATTCTAAAAACAATAACGTCATCTTGTTTTACATTGGAAATTTTTGCAGCTTCTCTTAGAAAAAATCTAATAAAAATTCTTTTTTGCTTTCTTTAATAGCTTTTATAATTGCTTTGCTTGTAAATCTCTTTAAATCACCGATCAAAAGTTCTGGTTTCTGACCATTGATACTTCGAAAAACCAAGTGTACATGGCTTGACATGATACACTATGCGTGAATTTCCATACCTTTATTCTTTTGGCAAAATCTTAAACTCTCTAAAAGAATTTCTTTGTATTCATTTCGGATAAATACATCTAACCAACCTACAACGGCAAAACTTATGAAATATAAACCTTCAGGATTATGAAATTTGTAATTTCTGCTCATCATTGTATGTTTTTATAAAGGTAAAAAATAATATAATCTGAGTAGTTGGAATTTAAAATAAAAAGCCACACGATGGAATCGTGCGGCAGCGGGGGGAGATGCTTCCCATTTTAATCTAAAATAATTAAACTTCTTGCAGATTGTTTTTTGCCATCTATAGTTAATTCTTTTAAGTCACATATAATTCCTTGTTTCTTATTTATAATTAGTGTGTCTACATCAAAATCATATATTTTAATAGTTTTGCTATTATCTTTTATAAAAAGAGTATCTTTTATAGATTTATTAAATAACATTTCTATAGATAATATAAATCCTTTGCCATAAGATTTTTTCTCATATTCTATTTTTTTTCCGGCAAAAATAACATCAGTTTTTTCTTTATTTAAACTAAATGTTGCAAAGTCTTTCGTGATATATATTCCCTTCAATCTACAATCACAAATGATTTTTTCATGTTTATTTTCTTGATTTCTATAGGCAATATAAATATAGCAACTAATTATTGCTAAAATTATAATTACTAAAATTATTATAAACTTTCTTTTCATATTATTTAACTTTTATATAACCGTAATAATTCTTAATAAAGTGACTTCGAGAAATAGGAGATTTAAGAAATCCTTTATTAGGATTTTTCCTGTCATTTCCATTTTTATCTTTAACAGTGTCCCTTCTGTCAAAAGGATTAGTTCCATATGAATAAGCAAAAAAATCAACCAAATATTCTAATTGACCATTTTGATTTAATATTTCAAATTCTCCATTAATTTCACTCTCTAATACTATCCAATGATAATCAAAACCTTGAAAGTCAATATCGTCATTAATTAAATCAGAATCTACCATTAACATTAAACGATAACCATCTTTAATTTGTTTATTAACATCATGAATAATATTTGTGATTTCACTTTGATTGTGATTTAATCTTTTAATATATCTCTCAGACCCATTTTCTCCTACATCTTGATATCCTAAAAACTTTTCTGAAAGAGCTATCATTGTTTTAGGCCAATTAATTGCTTGAACATCTTCATCTCCTCCTTTATAGGAAGGATTATCGGTATTTCTTATTCCAGCTAAAGTAATATAGTCCACGATAGACATATTTGTTTTTTCTGGAAATCCGTCTTTGTCAATTTTTTTTTCTAATAATTCTTTGCTTGGTTTTATAGTATAATTATTATATGTAGCTTCTCCTTTTCTAAAAAGGTCTCTACAAATTTTTTTATAATCCACATAATTCTCCTTAGCTAAAAGATAAAATAAGCATGCCATACCACACAAGGAAGTTCCTCTCTGATCTATTTTCCATGCTTCTATTCTATTTCCTAAATCTGTTTCGAAAAAGATTTGATCAAACCATCTAAACCTATTGTGTTTCCAAATTTTTAAAAAAGCATTATTGTTTTTATCTTTAATGTAAGCACGAATATACAAAAATCTTCCACAAGATTCTAAATTTCCCATATTTACGGTTATTCGTTCTCCTCTGGCTTGAATTGGTAAACTTATTATTTCTCCTGTATCAAAATCATTATAAGTAATTTCCCATTTAATAGATGTTAATTCCGTTGTTCTTTTCCCAATATATTCTTCAACTTCAAAGGTGTAATTTTTGCCATTAATCATCCCTTTTTGAGTATTTATTTTTTTTCCATCATTTGCGCTTCCATCTTCTAAAGCAGTTACAAGCTTTATCTTTTTTATTTCATAAATTTCATTAACATCTTTTCCTATATTATTTAACTCCAATGTTTTTATTTTAGAAATTCCTAACTTTTTTATTATACTCATTTTATAAATTTTTAAAGTTAAAATAGAAATGGTGGCAGTAAACCACCATTTCATAAAAATTAATTTTATCCAAGTGTTGTTTTATCATCACCCGTTCCTTCTAATCTGATATCATCCAAACTAAAAGAAGTCTCACCTTCCAATTCCTTCGGATTTTCACAATTCTCAGGATGTTCCTCAACAAAAATTGGTAAAGGCTGGTCAGGATCTACTTTTAGTCCTACAGATTCTGCCTGTAAAATTGTCAAAGTAGTTGGAATTCTCGAAATCCAGAATTTACCTTGAGGCTCTCCCGCTGGCTGTCTCATTTCATCCACGATAGACATATACATCGGATCTCCGATGACAGGAACTTCACCGCCATTCCATATTCTTCCGGTGGTCATAAAGAACTGAACAGCATCTTCGAAACCGGGTTTTACGGTAACAATTACTCTTGCCATACCTGCCTGTAAGAAGTTTCTGAATAACGGATCTGTACTTTGCGAAAGATACATTTCCTGCCATTTTTTCCTGTCACCCCAATAGTACGGATAGAATGTGTAATCCATAATTTCCCATTCAAAAGCCTGCTCCATAAACTTTGCCAGCGCAGCATACTGCTCAAGATTTTCCCCTAAGATTACTTGAAAGTTACTCATTTGATCACCATCTGTGTAAGATTGTCCCAATGTATTTAAATAATCCTGCAATAAATAAGCGATACAGTTGTGTTTCAGAATAACAGATTCCATCTCACGGTAAAAATTACCAAGCATTTCTTCATTATTTGTCTTTTCCTCTTTCGCTTTTTCTTCGGCTTCTTTCTGCTTCACCAAGAAATCGGCATAAGCTGTTTCATAGGCTTTAATAATGTTGTCGAAGTTTTCCTGCTTCCACGCAGCCATAAAAGCATCCGATAGTGTACATTTAATTTTTACGACGAACGACATTTCAGTTGTTCCATTACTACCGGCGTACTGCATTGCATAGTTTCCAACCACATTAATTCCTGTAATTGTCTGATTGCTTCGCAGCCAGCCTTCTCTGTTGTGGTTTTCGAAAGTTAAAAAGCCTCCTTTTAAATTATCTATGGTAAGCTGAGAAGAATTCTTCTTGAATCTATTATAAAATGCATAGGTAATATAAGCTTCGTAACCTTTGTAATTAGTAGGGATCGTAAGGTTTAAAGTTCTTGGGGCTGCACTATTATCGAGATTCTGCTGTCCGGTTTCCGCAGTATAAATGATACTGGATTCAGGCAATTGGGTTATGGTTACCCCATAATAATCTGCCCAGTATTTTATTTGCTGTTCGGTTGCCGATTTAGAATCGGTCATTTTCCAGATCCCTTCTGCTTTTCTAGGGTCAATAGGTTCTTTGATATTTTCTTTGGTTACAAAAGTCGCCAATTTGTGAAGTCTTGCCGGTTCCGGAATCATAAATTCAAACATGGTACGTTTACCATAATTGTAGATTTGATTCTTCATCTTTTTATCTACCCATCTGTAAACTCCGGTAATGTGTTTTGGTTGTGCAGCATCAGGATTGTTGGTATCCGTTACCTTTCCGCGGTTATCAAATTCATGAACATTGGTTTCGGTATATTCTTTAATGATTTTCTGAACACGTTCTTTATTGATTTTGGTAAGAACTCTTTCCATTGCACGCTCGGTAATTTCCTGAGATTTGGCAACGGCTTGTCTTGTGCTGTCATGCTGAGCCGTATTGTTCGCGTAACCACCTCCAATGTCAAATTTATATACACCAGTATTGTAGCTGAAATTTGTACTTGCAGTAATGCTCTGTTGTTTATCAATTTCTTTGGCAACTTCAGTCTGCATTTCATTTCTTTCGGCCTTTGTAGTATCGGAAATCTTTTCGGTTTCGATAGACTCTGAAGTTGTATCGGTAATTTCGGAATAATCCCTTGAGACTGACGACTTGTGACGCAATTCACTAGCCATAACGTTTTCGATATTGGAAACTTCTCCGGGAACATAGGCATGAATACTCTGCTCTACCTTTAAATAATCCGCAATTCCTAATCTTTTCACACCAAAATGTTTTGGAATAAAAGTTCCCGGTTTTGGAGTGGTTCCCGGCTCGGAAGGATTTTCGATTTCCTGTTTTACTCTTTCGGTATAGAGAATTCCGGTGTAAGGCTGTCCCATCGTTACGCCTAAAAATTCAAGATTGGCTTCTTCTCCATTATTAAAGAATATTTTAATTTTTAAGTTTCTGATGACTTTCCCAAACTTGTTGAGTAACATCAAAGGGAAAGTTACTTTGCCTCCGGAAACAGTGATGTTTGAATATGTTTCTTGATGAGAACCGTAGTCTGTAATGGCGTCGATTTTTGCAGAAGCTGTGCCCCAAGAATTACTTTCGGCCTGATAATAGAATGTTACATAAGAATTAGAAGCAGCCTGCTGATTAGCCTGAAGATAATAGGTTCTTGAGATTGTATTTGACGACGTACTGAAATCATTTACGGGAATTAGCGCTCCGCCTAAATTGGCATATACTTTTTCATTAAGAGGTGTTTTTTCAAACAAAATTTTTGTTTGCGCGCTTAGTCTTTCTGTTAATTCTTCAAATACTTCCGAATACGTATCATACTCCTTATCCATAGAAACAATAGCTTCTCCTACCTGTAACTGCCTGTCGGAAATCACACCGATCGATGAAAAGTCTAATTCTTTTCCATCTGCATCTGTGAAATGATTAACAAACATTTTTAAAGATTCTGTCGATAGCTTAGCTTTAAAGTCTTCAAAATTCAGCTCATCTCTGTATTCAAAAGTAAAAGGGGGTACTTGTAATTCTTCCAGAGCTGCAAATAAAGCACGGATTTCCTCTTCAGACATTTCTTCAGTAATCCTGGCCTCGATTTCCGCATATTTTCGGTTGTATTCATCAATTTCAGACTGATAAAGATCCAGGTAATCTTTATAGGCAGTATCATAAGCTTTGTCTTTCATCTTATAATACCACTTTTGAACTTTCTCAAGCTCTGCTTTTAGTTTTTCTAAGCCTTGTTTTTCTAAATCTGCAGCCGATAATTCGGATATTTTTTCTCCTTCTGCTTTCAGTTGTTCCTGAACAGCCATTGGAAGTTGTTCGGCATTGATGGGATCTTCAAGACCAACTGCTGATCTACCTACTGTAAAAGCTCTGTTGGTAATAATTGTTGACCCTGAATTATCTGTTCCGTCACCGAAAAATCTTAACGGAAGAACTACTTTTGCTTCCAATGATTTGGCAATTAAATCTTCCCCATTGATTTTTTTAAGTTCATCCGTTGCCTGTAACTGACAAACATAACCAAAGTGAATTGCTTTTAAAATATAAATAATTGCTTCTTTTACGTAGAAATCGCTCTGCATGACGGTTTGGAACATCAGATTATCCCATAAAGCTTTATAATGTTCCGGTGAAGTAGCGTCATATAAACTAACAGCATTGTTTTTATCCTGGTCAGTAAGTTCATGTTTTTTAGCAATCTTTCTTCCTAATTTTAGGGATTCTGCAAAAACACCAGATTCAATCTGTGCTTCATTGGCAAATCCGGTTGGAATAAATTCTTTTGCCGCACGTTCCATTGCCTGGAATTTTGCTATTGCAGAATCTGTTTCAGAAACCTGACTGTCAAAAGCGCTGTCTAAATCTTTTGGTCTATGGATAAATCCTAAATTATCAACTTTAGTTTCTGTAAGTTGAGGGTTTCTTAAGCTTACAAATCTGAAAAGTGTTTGTGATGCGTTGTTATTTGTGTTCATATTATTTGTTGATTTATAATTAATAATTCCTTCTCCAATCAAGGATTCTGCAACAGTAAAAGGAACTGCTTTTGCTGAAGTATTTGTTGACATAATAGTCTAGGGTTAAAATTTTTATATAATTATTTGTTTTTAGTGCAGTATGTTAGTTGTAATGAGGAGTAAAGTGAAGTAGTAGGCAAAACGTATGATTAGCGCTATTACTTAAATCAAGAATGTTTCTATCAATTGATGAGAAACGTAGAGTCAAAACTCTCGTTTTGAGTAAATAATACTTGACAGGAAGTATAAATCCTGTATCACAAATATTCCTTACAACAATAGAAGCTTGAGAAATATCTAGATAATTAAAAGCCTTATTAATACTATCTATATAAGTACTATCATTAACAGGTTTAAGACACTTAATAATAGTATCTATACCTTTAATTTTTAATACAAGTGGTTTCGTATTAAAGTTTATAAGCTACTCAATTAAGAGTGGCTTGATTTATATATTTATTAAGAAATATTTGGTATTGGATGAACACCTGAATTAATTTGATTTATCAAATTATTAATTTTATCAACAACAAATTTTCTTTGTACAAAATCAAGGTTACTCATAGTATTTGAAAAATCAGTATTTGAAGTAATACCTTTAGATGTTATTTTTGTTACAACTGGAACATCACCAACCCCATTATCAAAAAAAGCTTCTAAAGATTGTGCTATAGGGTCTAATATTAATGCAGTTTTTCTATAAAATGGTGTTGGTGTACCCTCTGTTAAATCTCTATAACTTGAATATAAATTAATACCTCCGCCACCTTCTAAGTTCACAGATGTGTTATAAGCATAATTAGTTTCTTGTTCAGGACTAAATAAACCAAAAGACATTGCATCAGGAAGTATCTCTATTTTATTGATAGCATCAATCGGATCACCTATACCAAAATTCTTATTTACTCTATGTTCAATTTTAAAATTACGATTAACTTTATCTAAATGAACCTTTGTTTGTTGTCTATCAGCATCCATTCCATCTGATAACATAATACCATTTTCATTTAAAATAATATTTCTATCATAATTTACTTGAATAGGTGTTACTCCATCTGAATCAACCTCATCTTTTGTCTGAGCATATCCAAAATTAATATAAGATTGAGATTGCTCAATAACAGACCTATTATATTGGCCATCGTTAAAACTGATATTAAAATAAACCTGTTCAGGAGCTATAGTGACTAAACTATTTCCATCAGAAGATTCAGCATAACTACCCTTATTTAAAACATTTTGTAAATCTTGCATTACATCTTGGTTCTTCCATTTCAACTCATCTTCTGAAACATAAAAGCAATTTGTTTCTTCCCAAGGAGTTGAACTCCAACCTACATAATGATAAACAAAATCACCATTATTAGTGAATGATCCTATTCCTGAAATAGGAGTACCTGATCCATTTTTATTATTCCAACTAATTCCCTTAACATCTATACCATTATCATTTTGTTTTATAATAATATTAGCGCTATCTTCAATAACTCCACCTCCGGTTAAAGCACCTCCTGATAATGGTAAAAAATTACCTGTTCCTGATTTTTTCCAATCAGACCAACCTAAATTATTATTTTTTGCTCTTGTCCAAATTTCACCGGTAAGCAAATCAATAGCTATTTGAGTTTGTTGATTCTCTTGATGCATTTGAGTTAAAACAGTTCCATTATCAAACGGTCTGTTTAATGTATTAACATTAATTCTTAAAAAACAAGTTCTATCAATAGCATTTAAGTTAGTGGTTGAAGGAGCATCAAGACTCCATAAACCTGTCCCATATAATTGACCTAAGCTCATAGCTTGATCTGTCTCAATAGCATTTGGAATAAATGGTGCTGTATCAAATGTTTTTTCACCTTCTATAAATTGATCTCCTGTCTTCATGACTACATTACTAAAGTCGACAACACTTGATAGTTTATCCCAACCAGCTACACCTGTATTGTCAATATCAGAAACATAAACGTAATTATCTCCACTATCAATAATATTGTAAACATCTCCTTCTGACATACCTGTAATAGCATTAAGAGCTGCTAAGTCTGCAATAGAGCCTTTTATTTTATAGATACCCGCAGCTTCTGTAGGAAGTTTTTCATCTTTGTGCCAATAGGAGTCTTGCCATTCCCAGAAATCTTCCTGTGTAGGTTTGTCACCATTTTCGAATAATTTTTTTAATTCTTCTTTTGATTTCATTTTTATAAATTTGTTTGCTTTTAAGATTAAAATTTCGAAGCCTCTTTTTATTAGAGTAACTTCAGTTTCAGCCTTATTTTTTAAGGTGGTTTCCGGCAAAAGATATCCACCTTTCTTTTTAATAGAGAAAGTCATTTTGTATTTTTTTAACTGTTAGTTTTTAGACGTATTTCTGGCTGTTCAGACTTTTTTTAGAAGTCGAATTCAGAATTTTGTCAGGAAAGATTTATGATTGTTTTGTGTTTTTATTGATACTTCAAAGGTACTCTTGATGAGCGACAGAACTTGACGTGTTTTAATTTTATTGTATATTTTAATTGTAAAAATCCTCTTCTAAAACATCACTTTCAAAATCTTCCCTGAAGAAGTTTTCAATGTCATCAAGATAATTTTCGTAGTCGATTTCGGTGTTTTCAATATCGCTCCAGTTAATGGTGTAGAGATCATCATTGATGATTATATCGGAATTGTGATTGGGTGTTTCCATGTTTTTGTGCTTTAAAAAATTAGTTGTTTTTTGAATATAATTCTTGCTGTTCAGCATAAAGAAATGTTGAATGATAAAGTGTTTAAAAGTTTAAGATTTTGTTTTTTTGTCTTTGTTTATACTACAAAAGTAGGAGAGCGGAGCGACAAAAGTCGACGTGTTTTTTCAGTGTTTAAAAAATCTTTTTAATTAAGTAAACAGCTTACAAATGATGAATATAATTGAATTAGCTTATATTTGTCATTTATAAGTTAAAAAGCTTATATTTTGTTTCTGATCAGCTTTTGTACAATTTGATTTAAAGTTTCTCTGTTGTCGTCAATATAGCTTAATCCTGCCTGAATCAGGTTTTCAATATTGGATCTTCTTACATTATCCATTGCAGGAGAAGCATTTTTCAGAGACGGATTGATACGATAGTAATTTTTTTGGTTTCGTGCTCCCAAAGTCTGAAACATCTGACAAAGCTGATAATCTACTGTTTCTGCATTGGCAGACATCAGAATATCGATAATCGGAGTTACCCAACCTATTTTTCCGGCTTTTTCCAGCTTTTTGAATGAATAACTTTTAGATTCTATTCCGGTCCCGATAGAAACAATGATCATGTCTTTTACCGTGGGATGATTGGCCTTTTGGTGGTTTTTCAGAACTTCAGCAAAAGGAATTTTTCTGGCTTCAGCATAGGCACAAAGTGCCGGATTATTGGCAAACATTCCACCGTCAATTAAACTGAAAATCTGTCCATACATCGATTTGATCTGAACCGGCGTAAAGTAAGTTGGAGCAGCCGAAGTCGCTCTGCAAACATCTTTCACATAAAAATTATCTGTGATTAAGCTGGCTTTCCATGAATTAAATAATTTTGCTCTTCGGTTTTCTATGTCATAACTTGTTATTAAACAGGGTTTTATCAGTTCTTTTAATTCTAAATTACCAAAAAAATCATTCAGGTTTTTTTCTAAAGCTTCCTGAGAGATTTTTTCATTGAAAAGCCCATAAGGATTAATCAGTCTTTCCCAAAAAGAGACCTGAAATATATCACCACCTTTTTCGGAATACAATTCCAAACCTTTCTGAATGGAATATTTTGCTTTTCGGTGTTCGTCGGGACACAAAATAATTGCCGCAATCAATGCTCCCGTGCTGCTTCCTGCAACCAGATCAAAATAATCACCAAGCTTTGCGCCCGGTTTATCATGAATCTGCAGCTGCTCTTCTATGTAGCGTAAAATAATACAAGTTATGATACCTCTTATTCCGCCTCCATCTAAAGAAAGTAGGGTTGTTTTTTTCATTTTTCTACTGTTATTTTGGTAGAGTAAAGATAGGAGCGGGAAGCGACAGAACTTGACGTGTTAAATAAATTATGATAAATTATTTTTCAAATATCACATATCCATCCTTATCCCTTTTCAGCTTAGAAAGCGCTCTCCAACTCGTTTTTACCAACCCCTTTTTAGTCGGAAAATTCTTCTTCTCGAAATGCGGAAGGTCTTTAAATGTTTTCCAGTTTCCACCCCAGTCCCAACCATGTTTTGCGAAAATTTTCACACATTCGTACCAGTCGGCAATTTTGTCGTTGTCCCAATCTTTTGCAGTGTCCCAACTTGCTGTTTTTCCGTCAATAATTAAGCACATATCGACTGCCAAACCGTAATTGTGAATGCTTTGTCCTGCTTTTGCATTGGTTACTTTTTTTCCTGAAGTCACTCTTCCGATGGCGTACAGTTTTTCCTGTTCCTCAAAACTTCGCAATCCCTGGGTAATTCTGATCTTGGCTTTTCCTGTTAATGCTGCATCGCATTCTTTAATAATTTGTTTTACTTCCTCTCTTACAAAAGGATGCAATTTCTCAATTCTTTGTTGGGTTACTTTATCCATAATTTTTAATTTTTTTCTGAAACAAATGTAGAGGTATGTTGCGCCAAAACTTGACGTGTTCAAAAATAAAAATCACCATTTTTAAATTAAAAAATACATTTTTTCAAGATGCTGATTAATACATTAATACGACAAATCTTGACGTATTTAAAGTTATATAACTGGTTGATTTTTAAATTAATAATGTCAATGTTAAAGTTTTTGATTAAACATAATATTCTATTTTAAAGTTATAGATTTGTATTTTAAAACAGCAATTTTTACTCCATGTATGCTTTAGTCGACTGCAATAATTTCTTTGTTTCCTGTGAGCGAACGCTCAATCCGGAACTTGAAAATAAGCCTGTTGTTGTGCTTTCCAACAACGACGGATGTGTTGTGTCGAGAAGCAAGGAAGCCAAAGATTTAGGAATTCCGATGGCAGCTCCGGCGTTTAAATATAAAGAGCTTTTTAAAAAGCATGATGTAAAGTGTTTCTCTGCAAAATTCGAACTGTATAATTTTAAAAGCCAGGAGGTTATCGAAATTTCAAAATCTTATGTTGGAGAAAAGGATTATGAGGTTTACAGTATTGATGAACTTTTTCTGGATCTTACAAGTTTTAAATATGTTGATATTTTTAATTACTGTATTCAATTAAAAGAAGAAATTAAAAATAAGGCCAAGATTCCCGTAAGTATTGGTATTGCTCCAACGAAAACGTTGTGTAAGATTGCAAACAGAATTGTAAAAAAAGATCCTGAAAGATTCAACGGAGTTTTTGCTTTAGATACTCCCGAAAAAATAGAAAAGGCCTTAAAATGGTTAGAAATTGGTGATGTTTGGGGAATCGGGAGAAGGCTTGCCATAAAAATGCATGACAATGGTGTTCACAAAGCATGGGATCTGCTTCAAAAACCGGAAATGTGGGTGCGGAAAGTCATGGGAATTCACGGGGTAAGAATGATCAACGAGCTGAAAGGAATTCGTCAGTTGGAATTAGATTCACCATCACCCAAAAAATCTATTGCGGTGACGAGAAGCTTTATGCAGATGCTTACCAAAAAAGAAGAGGTTCGTGAACGTGTGGAAACTTTCGGAATGTATTGTTCTGAAAGGCTAAGAAAACAAAATACCTGTTGTAAAATGGTTACAGTTTTTGTACAGACCAACCGTTTCCGGAAAGATTTACCAGAATACAGAAATGCTAGAACTCAGATCCTACCCAATCCGACAAACTCCTCAATTCTTATTGGAAGGGTTGTAAACGATTTGTTTGAATCTATTTTTGAAGAAGGTTTTCATTATAAAAAAGCAGGAGTCATTGTCAATGATTTTGTACCTGAAGACCAGAGATTGATTAATTTATTTGAAGAAGATACTCAAAATCAACATTTGCCAGTGATGAGAGCAATGGATGCAATGAATAAAAAGTATGGTAAAGATAAAGTGCGCCTCGGAAGCATGAGTGGAAAAAATACTTGGGGACGGGCTCAATTATCTCCGGAATACGAAGCTTTCCTTAAAAATAATACGCTACCGGAAGCTAATTTCAGATTCCACTAAAAATTTAGTTTAAAATTAAAATTGTTTCAATCTTGTAAACTTCCAGCCCAATCACTTCTTTTTCTCATATTTCCAATTCCTGCCTTTTCCTTCGGAAATCCATTCTATTGCCTGTTCGATTCTTTTATTTCGGGTAGCTTCAGTTTTAGCATCAATAATCCAATTGATGTATTCTTTTCTGAAAGAAGGCGATGATTTTTGAAAAATTTCCAATGCTTTTTTGTTTTGATCTAAAACGTTATGAAAATAATCGGGAACTTCGATTTCAACTTTTGAAGGGGGAGCTTTTTTCATCGTCACTCCCATATCGGTAAGTTCCACAGCTTCGAGAATAATTTTTTTAAGCTGAGGTTTGGATGGCAAATCTTCCAGCCTGGTAATCTTTCCTAAGCTGAACATATTGGTTTTTTCGGCGTCAGTTTCAAGATTTTTTATCGTTGTCATTTCATCATGTAGCCAGAATCCCATGCTGCAATATTGTTTAAACGAAACAGTCGAACAAAGAATTTTTCCTTTGTACATAAACGTCGGGAACTTCCATTTGATCGCTTCTTCCGCATCCGGACAAACCTCATGAACAATTTCCCGGAGATAATTTAAAATCGGTTTCGCAAAATCTGCAGACTTCTCAATATATTCATCCACTAAAGGATTGTATTTTTCCATGTTTTTACTTTAAATGAAGTTTAAACATTATGATTTTTAGTTTGTAAGGCTTTTTTAAGATTCAGATCAATCTAAATTCAGACCTACTTAATAAATTTCTTTAGAAATCCTTAAATCATCTTAAATCTTAATTAAACTTAATGGTTCAAAAAATATTCTCAAACTCAACCTTAGCCTAAACCTTAGCCTTTTTAAGCAAACAACTTCACCGTTTCATTCACCAAAAACTTCACCTGATCCGGTCTTCCTCTGTCGTTTTTAGGATTGTTCATATGACTTCCGGTTCTCACAATAACCATTTTGTGCTCCGGAATCATGATGATATATTGTCCTTGCAAACCTAAGAAATAATAATGTTTAATCGGATTATCATGATTGATCCAAAATCCCATCCCGTAAATTTCTCCGGATTTTTGGGTAGGCGTTCGCATTTTTTCTATAAAATCTAAATTTAAAATTTGCTCATCTCCCACTTTTCCGTCATTCAAAAATAACTGCCCGAGTTTTGCAAAATCTCTTGAATTGGAGTGAATACAGCAATATGTTTTTTCCATTCCGCTTTCATCGACGCTCCATTCTGCATTTTGCTCCATTCCCATCGGAATCCAGAATTTTTGAGATAAATAGCTCGATAAAGATTGATTGACTGCCTTTTTTACCGCAAATCCTAAAAGCTGGGTTGAGCCGCTTTGATATTCAAATCTTTCACCCGGTTTTTCTTTAAATCTTCTCGAAAATGTAGCCTTAATGAGACTTCTTCCATAATAAGCTTTTGCATTGGGAAGAAAAGGATTGTTATAATTTTCATCCCAATCAAGCCCCGATTCCATCTGAGCAAGATTCTTTAAGGTGAGATCTCTTCCGAAAGGTTTGTTTTTAAATTCTTCGTAGTATTCAGAAAATTTATGATCAATATTTTCGATTTTTCCTTCCTCTAAAGCCTTTCCCAAGAGCATTACAGTTACTGCTTTTGCCATTGAAAAAGAATTGGTTTTAGAAAGTTTATTGTAATCCTTCCAATATTGCTCGTGAAGTAATTTCCCGTCTTTCACGACAAGAAATGACGCAGTATTGGAATGAAGAAGGTCATCAGTAATATTTTTAGGTAAATCTTTTTTGTTGTAATCAGGATGCTCATCCCAAAGAACAGGTTTCGACGTGTGAATGATATTGCTGCGAAACAGTTTTCCATCATCGATATTGGCACTCATTCTTCCTCGTAAATAGGTTTTTGAAATACCGCTGAAGAGATAAGAATATCCTAAAAAATAAAAAATCACCGCTACAGCAACTAAAAATGTGGCGATGTAAACAAGAATGATCATAGGCAGTTGGTCTTAAACAAATTTAAAATAATTTTAAAAATAAAATAGATGTATTATCAAATGAATTATTTTTGTGATTATTGAATGATTATGATAAAAAAATACCTCTTTTTTTTACTGCTTTCTTTTTCGGTGATTTGTTCCGCTCAGGTGTACAAAACCATTGATACTGCAGATTATATTCAACGAAAAGATTTTATTAAAAATTACTCGGTCAACAATGAGCTTCTAATAAAAAATCTCAAAACACAATATTCAGGGAAAACGGGCATCGAGTTGTCTAAAATCTATAAAGAGGTCGGGAAAAACTTTGAAAAACAAGTTAAGAATAAAGACTTTGTTTTCAACTCTGTTTTCGATGCAAAAGTGAAAAATCTGTTGGAGCGTTTGAGAAAAAACAATCCTCAGATTCCACAAAATTTAAAAATCCTTATTGCAAAAGACAACACACCAAACGCTTACTGTTTTGCAGACGGAACTTTTGTGATCAATATGGGACTTTTCAACTGGCTGAATAACGATGACCAGCTAGCCGCCGTAATTTCGCATGAATTAGGGCATAAAATTACAGAACACACGATGAAAAGCTTCCTGAATCTTATCAATCAGGATCAGCTGGATAAATTGGTGGTTCAGGACATTAAATCAGCTAAAGAAAACCGTAATCAGAGAGCTTTTAATGTTTTAAAAAACAGGATTTACAGGAAAGGTGCAGAAAACCGGAAACAGGAAATGCAGGCGGATTCTTTGGGATATGCCGTTTTTAAAAACAGTGATTTTAAGAAAAATGAATTTATCAATACCTTAAAAAGACTGGAAGATTTTGATACGATTTCGCCGAGAACATTAAAGATAGAGACATATAAAAAGTATTTCGGACTTCCGAATCAGGAATTCAAAGACAAATGGCTTAAAAAAGAAGATTTTTCCCTGTATAATTACAATAATTTTAACGATAAACTAAATAAAGATTCTTTGAAATCTCATCCGGAAATTGCCTTAAGAATTACCAATCTCAAAAAACTTTTCCCTGAATTGCAAGCTGAACTAAAAGATGAAAAAGCATCCGAGTCGTACGCTGTTCTTGAGAAAATTGCAAGAATGGAAACCCTGCCCAATTTTTATCATTCGGAAGATTATGGAGTCGGAATTTACGCAAGCCTGCAGTTTTTACAGGACGGCGAAGAAGAAAAATATTATAAAAGCTGGTTGGGAAAATGTTTTGCTAAAATTTATGAGGCACGAAAAAATTATAATTTAAACCGTTATCTGGATAGAGTAGACCCCAAAAACCAGAGTGAAAGTTATCAGCAGTTTCTTAATTTTATGTGGAATTTAAGTCTGGATGAAATAAAAAATATTGCGGAATATTATCAGAAAGAATCGTAAGTAATTTTATTTCCCGCAGATTTCATAGATTTTTGAAAAGAAAAAAGCCTAACAAATTTCAAATCTGCTAGACTTTTTTATGCTTCAATTTTAGTTTTAATTAATAATTCAGTCTTTCCAAACGAACCTTATTGAACTTTTCTTTTTCGTTTATTTCTCTCAAAAGAATAAATCCTTCTTTGGCAACATAAGGAATAACGGTGTAATTGTCTTTCTCAGAAATAGGAATAACTTCCTGCTTGAATTTTCCGTCAACAACGGTATTGATGAAGAGATTCCATTTTTTTTCTTTGGTTACCTGATCTTTTTGATAATCTCTGAAGAAAAATACAACATCTTTTCCGTCATTCAGATATTGTGAAAATAGATAATCGCTGTTTACCCATTTTGATTTTGCTTTTTCAAAAACCTGAACATCTTTTACTTTAAAATCTTTATCAGTATTAATATAAACTAAATCCGTCGTTTTAGGAGCGCTGTATTGTCCTTCAGGCTTGAATTTTTCAGACAGAATTCCGACACTTCCGTCACTCATAAAATAGACGTCTTTTGTCTGGAGAAAATATCCGTTTTCTACACCTCCGTCTGCACTGAGCTTAGGAATATGAGCTGAAAGGTCGGGTTTGTAACTGATTGTTTTCAAATCTACATTATAACTTTTCTTATCAAGCATCAAACGGGCAAAACCTTTATCTCCTTTTTCGTAATTTCTGCCTAAATAAACAACTTTGTCATCGAACGTTTTATCATTATCAATTTTTCGACCGCTTGAATATAAAGCGTCAATATTGTAGATGGTTTCAGGGGAAAGTCCGGTTAATGGCTTATTAGAAACTTCTTTTCCGGTCTTCATGTCAATGACAAGAACCGAGAAAGTCTTGTCGTCGTCATTTACTTTTCTCAGAATTCCGTAAAGAAAATTTTCGTCTCTTTCAAGAATAGTAAGGTCTGAAAATACCTTTTTGCTTCCGTCAGTATTGTAGCTGTATCGCCACATTTGCTTCTTGTTTTCATCAAATCTGATCAGGCTGTTTTTATTGACGTATTTTCCGTAATCATTCAGTTCTATTGCAAGATAACCGCCTTCTTTAATTTCTGCTACGGAAGAAAGATAGTTGTATCCTTTGTCTTTTTTCTCCGCACGGGTTTCTTTTCTTTCTTCTTTAAATGATTTTGGCTGTGTAATTTCTACGAAAGTTCCGTTTTCCTGGTAATCATAATAAACTTTCGGCTTTATCGTATTGGTTTTAGGATCAATAACCATAGAAACAGGTCGTGTTGCATCTTTAGCCAAAGCCTGCAAATAATTAAAATCGGAAGGCTGCAGAATAATCTGACCTTTAAAATCTACATATCCGTGATAATTAGCGACCAACATATTCGCCTCGAATTCTTTATTGGCAACCTGGTTAAGGTTTTTATCTAAAAGTACATATTCGAATTTCTGAGTTTTTTTATCGGTTTTGCCTAAAGAATACATCGAAACATAGCCATATAAATTGTCTTTGGTGTCAAAAAGTGCATTCATTCCGATGTTTTGTCCTGAAGCTAAAGAGGCTAAATCCTGAGTTTGGGAAAAAGCAAATGTCTGGATAAATCCAAACATTAAAAGAGAGATTTTCTTCATAGTTATTATTTGAATCCAAATGTAATGAATTAAAGGATAGTTTAAATATGCCGAAGAAAATATTTTAGGTTGCATTTTTCTCGAGATTTATTCAATAGGGGCGGACTTTAGTCCGCTCTAATAAAAATGTTTGCAGATTGGCTTTAGCCAAAACTTAAGAAATAATTAAACAACAAAAAAGCCCTGATTTCTCAAGGCTTTCGATCTATATTTTAGAAAGTAAATTTCTGAAACTTGTTTTCTCATCGATTATTCTTCTCAATTCCGAAACAGGAACTCTTTCCTGAACCATGGTATCTCTGTCTCTGATCGTCACAGTGTGATCTGTCAAAGAATCGTGGTCGATGGTGATACAATATGGTGTACCTATCGCATCCTGTCTTCTGTAACGTTTTCCTATCGCATCTTTTTCTTCGTAGAATAAATTGAAATCGTATTTTAAATCATTGAAAATATTTTCTGCATATTCTGCCAAACCGTCTTTCTTCATTAACGGAAGAATCGCCGCTTTAATTGGTGCTAAAGCTGGTGGTAAAGATAAAACTGTTCTTTCTGAACCGTCTTCTAACGTCTCGTCTTTTAAACAATGAGAGAATATAGAAAGGAATAATCGATCTAAACCTACAGAAGTTTCCACCACATAAGGAACATAGTTTTCATTTCTTTCAGGGTCGAAGAACTGAAGTTTTCTTCCTGAGAATTCTTCATGCGCTTTTAAATCGAAATCCGTTCTTGAGTGGATACCTTCCAGTTCTTTAAATCCAAACGGGAAATTAAACTCAATATCAGCTGCAGCATTTGCATAGTGCGCCAATTTCTCATGATCGTGGAATCTGTAATTTTCATCACCTAAACCTAACGCTTTATGCCAGTTCAGACGTTTTTGTTTCCACTGTTCGTAGAATTCAAGTTCAGTTCCCGGAGCTACAAAAAATTGCATTTCCATTTGTTCGAATTCACGCATTCTGAAAATAAACTGTCTTGCAACAATTTCATTTCTAAATGCTTTACCGATTTGTGCGATACCGAAAGGAAGTCTGTGACGGGATGTTTTCTGAACATTTAAAAAGTTAACGAAAATACCCTGAGCAGTTTCCGGTCTCAAATAAAGATCCATCGCAGAATCTGCAGAAGCACCCAATTTAGTTCCGAACATTAAGTTGAATTGTCTTACTTCCGTCCAGTTTTTCGAACCGGTGTCAGGATCAGCGATTTCTAATTCTTCAATTAAAGCTTTTACATCGGCAAGGTCTTCTTTTTCAAGAGATTTTGCCAACCTTGAAAGAATTTGTTCTCTTTTTGCTCTGTATTCCAAAATTTTCGGATTCGTTGCAACAAACTGTTCTTTATCAAAAGCCTCCCCAAATCTTTTCGCTGCTTTTTCGATTTCCTTGTTCTCTTTATCTTCAATTTTTGCACAATAGTCTTCCACCAAAACATCTGCTCTGAAACGTTTTTTAGAATCTTTATTGTCAATCAAAGGATCGTTGAATGCATCAACGTGGCCTGAAGCTTTCCAAGTTGTAGGGTGCATCAGAATTGCCGAATCAATACCCACAATATTTTCGTTAAGCTGTACCATCGCTTTCCACCAGTATTGTTTGATATTATTTTTCAGTTCTGCACCGTTTTGTCCGTAGTCATAAACTGCAGATAAACCATCGTAAATCTCACTCGAAGGGAAAATAAAACCATATTCTTTAGCGTGAGAAATCACTTTCTTGAAAACATCTTCTTGCTTTGCCATAAATTTTTCGTCTTGACTGCAAAAATAGTGAAAAAGCAGGAAGTAGGAAGCGGGATGCTGGAAGTTTTTGCGTTGCAGATTTTTAGTAGCCAGGAACCTGCTTTCCGCTATATCTTTTGCTCTTCGTTCCTCATCACAAAAGGATGCCGCTGCAATCAGGGCTATTGACAGAAGTGCGTTAAATAAAAATAAACCTCATAGGTTTCAAAAACCTATGAGGTTTAGCATAATTTAAATTTAGCCTCAATCTGCGCAAATCAAAAACCCGTTAGATTTAAACTCATAGAATTTATTGTACTTTTAAAATTAAAAATCATTATGAAAAAAAGATTCGAGTATAAAACAGTGATTATTGAACCTAAAGGATTTTGGGGAACCAGATATGAACCAGCTGAAATTGATAAAGTTTTAAACCAGCATGGAAATGAGGGCTGGGAATTGGTAACTGCAGAAAGCAGAGATTATGGAGGAACTTTTTATGGTATTATTTATACTTTTAAAAGAGAGTTGTAGAACTAATTATATTTAGTTTTGCAAAATGTTAGAAATTCTTTATCAGGACGAACATTTAATTGCCATCAACAAACCCAGCGGATTGTTGGTTCACAAATCTTTTTATTCCGGAGAAGCCGATACATATGCCATCCAGGAATTGAGAAAGCAGATCGGGCAGAAAGTTTATCCGGTACATCGATTAGATCGAAAAACTTCGGGTGTCTTGTTGTTCACTTTAGATAAAGATACACTGAGAATGATGAGCACTCAATTTGAGGAAAAACTGGTTGAAAAAAAATACATCGCCATTCTCCGGGGTTGGGCAAAAGAAGAAGAAACGATCGACTATGATTTGGTGAATGAAAATGAAGTCAAGCAGAATGCAATTACGTATTACCGTCGTTTGCAGACATCAGAAATAGATTTACCTTTTTTAAAACATCAGACCTCGAGATATTGTTTGGTAGAAGCTATCCCTGAAACGGGACGATTTCATCAGTTGAGAAAGCATTTTAAACATATTTTGCATCCAATTTTAGGCTGCCGAAAACATGGTTGCAACAAACAGAATAAATTATGGCTTCAAACATTTGGCGTCAACAAAATGACGCTTCATGCGCATCAATTGAGTTTTAATCATCCTGTTTCTAACGAGAAAATTACGGTAAATGCTGCGATAGATGATGATTTTAAAAGGGTGGGAAATATTTTGAATTTCGATTTGAGTGCTTATTCTTAATTTCCATCAGTATACAGTTGGTCATGCTGAAAGCATCTAAACATAGTATTAGATATGATATAAATAATTCGAGCTTAGATTCCTGCAGAATGACAAACTCTGGAAATACCTCTTTGATTTAACAGATCAAGCAAGATTTGTGTTCATTGGCGAAAACATTTGTGAAACTTGTGTTTTATAAAAACTATCACACATCAATAAACCATTAATTTTAAAATGAGTATTTTTGTAAAACTTTTTTTCAATGTACAAATCGCTCATTCGCCCGATTCTTTTCAAATTTGATCCCGAAGAAGTACACCACTTTACTTTTTCAATGCTCAAAAATTTCGGGTTTCTTACAAAATTATTCCTTCCAAAACCTCTTGTTGACAAGCGTCTTGAAAGAGAAGTTTTCGGCTTAAAATTTAAAAATCCTGTAGGGTTGGCTGCCGGTTTTGATAAAAATGCGGTTTTATTTAACGAATTAGGCGACTTAGGCTTCGGATTTGTGGAAATCGGAACGGTAACGCCAAAAGCTCAGGCTGGAAATCCTAAGAAAAGATTGTTCCGTTTAATTGAAGATGGCGGAATCATCAATAGAATGGGTTTCAACAATGAAGGTTTGGAAGCCGCAATTGAAAAACTGAAAGGCAACAAAGGAAAAATTATCATTGGCGGAAACATCGGAAAAAATACCAATACAACGCCGGAAAATTATACACAGGATTACCTGGATTGTTTCGACGGTCTGCATCCTTACGTAGATTATTTCGTTCTGAATGTAAGCTGTCCAAACGTTGGAAGCCACGCAAAACTGGAAGATGTCGAATATTTGAGAGAACTAATTACAGAAGTAAAGAAAATC
The DNA here is from genome assembly GCF_900116415.1 of Chryseobacterium formosense. GTDB lineage: Bacteria > Bacteroidota > Bacteroidia > Flavobacteriales > Weeksellaceae > Chryseobacterium > Chryseobacterium formosense. The sequence goes on from NZ_FPAP01000002.1 coordinate 278,373, forward strand.
AACCAATCAAAGTCTGTACAAAAACCAATTTTATTAAAAATTGCTCCGGATTTGAATAACAATCAATTAGATGAAATTATTGAACTGATTGCTGAAACAAAAATTGATGGCATTGTAGTTTCAAATACATCGGTAAACAGAGAAGGTCTGAAAACATCGCCGGAAGTTTTAGAACAAATCGGAAACGGTGGCTTAAGCGGAAAACCTATTCGTGAGAGAAGTACAAAAATGATTAAATATCTTTCGGATAAAAGCAACAGAGCATTCCCGATTATTGGAGTTGGCGGAATTCATTCTGCAAAAGATGCGATTGAAAAACTGGATGCAGGTGCAAGTTTGGTTCAGCTTTATACCGGGTTTATTTACGAGGGTCCGCAATTAATAAACGATATTAATCAGGAGATTTTGACCAGAGCAAGTAGAATTTCTAGATAATTTTTATTTAAAACATATTGGAAAGCAAAATCGATGAGGTTTTGCTTTTTTTGTCTCGCTGATTTAGCAGATATGGCAGATTTAAAGTTAATTTATCTGCTAAATTTGCCCAATCTGCGTGAGATTATCTTAAATGAAAAAATGCGAAATCGTATAAATAATTAGCCCAACCAATCCACCGACTAAAGTTCCGTTCACACGAATAAATTGTAAATCTTTTCCAACTTCCAGTTCCAGTTTCTGGCTCAACTCTTTTCCCTGCCAATTTCCAACAGTCGAGCTTATTAATGTTGAAGCTTGATGTGTGTTTCTTAAAATGTATTTATAAGCAGTCACTCTCACCCAATGATCGATTTTATTTTGAAGATTTTCGTCGGTTTTTAAATTTTGAGAAAATTCATTCAGATTTTTTGAGAGATATATTTTTAACGTAGAATCATCATTTTGAAGTTCTTCCATCAGTGTTTTTTTAATGGAAGTCCAGATGTCTGTTGAATATTCAGCTAATTTATCATTTTTTAAAAGGTCATTTTTAATGGTTTTAAACTCGTCATTCCATTTCGGATCTTCTTTTAAATCATGGGAAAATTCATAGATTTTTTTGGTAATTAAATCGCGGATTTCGTGATTCGGATCTTCTTCAACTTCTTTAAAAAAATCTGAAAGTCCGCTCGCAATTTTATCGGCAATCTTATTATCAACAAATGAAGGAATAAAAGAATAACTCCCTTTCTTTACTCTATCCTGAATCATTTCATCGTTTTCGATAATATAATCTTTGATCTGTTTTGAAAGATTGGTAATGATTTTCTGATGGTCGTTTTTGTCTAAAAGATAGTTGATTCCATTTCCGAGAATAGCATTGAGTTTAATGTTATCGGTCATTTCAGAGACCTTGTTGCTTATAAAATGACTTACTTCAGAATCATCGAGTTTATTTAGAATATCTAGAATGATATCAGATAAATTTTTAATTAAAACTTCCTGATTTTTCTCCTTTCCAAGCCATTCTCCCACAAACCCTGAAATTTTAAGCTTCTGAATATAAGGACGAATGGTTTGAGGTGAAAGAAAATTAGAAACCACGAAGTTTCCCAGGTTGTCACCGAGTTTTTGTTTACTGTTTTCAATAAGATTGGTGTGCGGAATCGGTAAGCCAAGCGGATGACGGAAAAGTGCAGTCACTGCAAACCAATCTGCTAAAGCCCCGACCATTGCAGCTTCGGAAAATGCTCGAACATAACCAATCCAATGTGACTCATGAGTTTTTTGAAGAATAGTAGTTACAATAAATATAATCGCCATCAAAACAAAAAGTCCTGTGGCAAAAGCTTTATATTTTCTAAGCTGTTTTCGTTTCGATTCGTCATTCATATTCTCAAATTTACTAAATTTGGTTGTTTGTTTTAACCACAAAAGTCACAAAAGAATTGCATTGAAAATTTAAGTTGAAAAAATTCATCTGAAAAGTTTACAATAATTTTACATTTTGTGATCTCTCATTTTTAAGAAATTTAAACTTTTGTGACTTTTGTGGTTAAATTTTTCAATACTTAATCTGTTTTAAACAAAATTCTATGCAAAACGAAGCAAAAAATAATCCATATTACTCAAGAACTGACAGTACAAAACTAAATGTTTCCAATGACGAATGGTTCAAAATTCTTTCTCCAGACTTATATGCTATTGCAAGAGAAGCAGCGACCGAAAGACCTTTTACTGGAAAATATAATGAGTTTGATGAATTGGGAGAATATTACTGTGCGGTTTGTGGTAATCATCTTTTCCGTTCTAACCAAAAATTTATGAGCAGCTGCGGTTGGCCAAGCTTTTTTGAAGCCGATAAAAATGGAGTAGCGTATCACCGTGATTCATCTCACGGTATGGAAAGAATTGAAGTTGTTTGCAAGCGTTGTGATTCTCATTTGGGCCATGTTTTTAATGACGGACCGGCTCCGACCGGCGCAAGATACTGTATGAATTCTGTAAGTCTGGAATTTGTTCCTGATTCAGAAAATTGAAATAGGGTGAGTTAAAGTTTCTTAAATTGAGTTAAACTTTTTCATATTTAACATGTTGATAATTATGATTTTATAAATTTGTAACCGCAATTTGAATTTAACATAATATTTATGAAAGGATTTTATAGCCTATTGGGCATTGTTTATATGGTCACGACTTCTTTCCATTTTTCTGGTGAAAAAACCGAATTGAAAAAAGATGTTACCATCTCAAATGAAACAAAAACCGTTGCTGTCAGTACATCCAAAAAAGATACCAAAGAAATGAGTTCTTCTGAAGAACTTTACAATTCTATATTATTCGAAACAGATCATAAGCTTAATTTTGATGTTTTTTCTAAAGCAATTTTAGGATTTAATAATCTTAAAAAAGCGGGAAAATTAGATGAAAGCGCACATTTACTAACGGTTTGTGATTTCTCAATGTCATCCAATACCAAAAGGCTTTGGGTAATCGATATGAATGAGAAAAAAGTTTTGTTCAACTCACTGGTTGCTCATGGGAAAAATACAGGAGAAGAATTTGCAATGAATTTTTCTAATACAGAAAGTTCTTACCAAAGTAGCCTTGGTTTCTATGTTACGGATGTAACATACGAAGGTGGTAACGGATATTCACTGAAACTTTTAGGTATGGACAAAGGTTTTAATGATGCGGCTTTACAAAGAGCGGTTGTAATGCATGGCGCAGATTATGTAAGTGAAGAATTTGCCGCAGCTCACAAAAGAATCGGAAGAAGCTGGGGGTGTCCTGCTGTTCCGAGAGCTTTAGCTGAACCGATTATCAATACAATCAAAGGGAAGAATGTTCTTTTTATTTATTATCCCGATCAGAATTATCTTTCATCTTCGGAATGGTTGAAAGAAGCATAAAACGAAAAGCAGTCGATGACTGCTTTTTTTTATTTGTACTGAATTTTTTGAGAATTTCCATCTGGATTGTCATTCTGACGAAGGAAGAATCTATATTTTTCTCCCGCAGATTATGCTGATTTACCAGATGTTTGCGTATATAATAAATCTGCGTTATCAGTTAAATCTGCGAGATATTTATTTTAAATTTAAGAGATTAAGAAAACTTCTTAAAAACCAAAGTCGCATTATGCCCTCCAAATCCGAAAGCATTACTTAAGGCAAAATTGATATTCTTTTCCTTTGCTTCCCCAAAAACAATATTGATATCTTTAGGAATATTTTCATCTATTTTATGAAGATTAATCGTTGGCGGAATAATTCCGTTTTCAATCGCTTTAATCGAAAGAATCGCTTCTGCAGCTCCAGCAGCACCTAGCAAATGCCCGGTCATGGACTTTGTAGCACTGATGTCGAGATTTTTATTTCCTTTAAATAATTTCGTGATTCCATTCAATTCAACCAAATCTCCCAATGGAGTAGAGGTTGCATGAGGATTGATGTAGTCAATGTCTTCTACATTAATTTCGGCTTCTTTTAAAGCCAATTGCATCGCTTTTATTGCTCCGACTCCGTCTGGATGAGGTGCAGTCATGTGATACGCATCGGCTGTCATCGCTGCTCCTACCAATTCTGCATAGATTTTTGCACCTCTTCCCTTTGCATGTTCGTATTCTTCCAAAATTAAAGAACCTGCTCCTTCACCCATAACAAAACCGTCTCTGTCAGCATCGTAAGGTCGGCTTGCCGTTCCAAAATCATCATTTCTTGTAGACATCGCTTTCATACTCGAGAAACCTCCGATAGAAGCTTCTGTAATCGCGGCTTCCGAACCTCCGCTGATAATTACTTTCGCTTTTCCAAGACGAATATAATTGAAGGCATCCATCAAAGCAGTATTTCCTGTTGCACAGGCAGAAATCGTAGTGTAATTAATTCCCTGAAGCCCATATTTCATGGAAATCATTCCTGAAGCCATATTTGCAATGAATTTAGGAACGAAAAACGGATTGAACCGCGGAGTTCCGTCTCCTTTTGCAAAATCATTCACTTCATTTTCGAAAGTGATCATTCCGCCCTGTCCTGTTCCCCAGATTACACCAATATCAAACGGATCCATAGTTTCCAGCTCCAGCCCCGAATCTTTCAAAGCTTCTGCTGTAGAATACATAGCATATTGTGAAAAAAGATCACTTCTTTTGATTTCATTATGCGTTAAATGAAGTTTCGGATCAAAATTTTTAACCTCACAGGCAAAATGCACTTTAAATTTTTCTGTATCGAAATGAGTTATTTTATTGGCACCACTCACTCCATTGATGCTGTTTTGCCAAAATTCTTCGACTGTATTTCCCAAAGGCGTCACTGCGCCAAGACCTGTAATGACAACTCTTTTCATTTAATTGTTGATTTTGAATAAATTAGAGGTTCCTCTAGCGATTAAGCGTGTTTTGTCTGCGTTCCAGATTTCGCATTGCGCGTTTACAAATTGCTTCCCTCTTTTGATGATTTTAGTTTCGGCTACAATATTATCATTTTCTTTTGCAGTTGAAAAATAATCGATGCTATTATTTACGGTTACGATGAAAGTTTTTTCATTTAAAGAAAACATGGTGGCTCCAATTACATCGTCGAAAATCGCGGCAGTAACTCCGCCGTGAAGATTTCCCATGGGATTCAGCCATTCCGGCCTTACGGTATATTGAAATTCCAACTGACCTTCTTCCACAGAAACAACGATCGGGTTGAGCCATTTCATAAAAGGCGACGGAGACTCCGTAAATTCTTTCCCTATAAATTTCTTTAGTTGTGCTATTCTATCCATATTTTTATTTTTCTAAAATCATCGTTACCCCTTGTCCACGAGCGGCACAAATGGAAATGAATCCTTTTCCGCTTCCTTTTTCGTGTAAAATTTTCGCTAATGTTCCGATGATTCTTCCGCCAGTTGCTGCGAAAGGATGTGCAACGGCAAGACTTCCGCCTTTTACATTTAATTTATTTCTGTCGACTTTTCCTAATGCTTTTTCCAGTCCGAATTTTTTAGCCAAATCATCATTTTCCCAGATTTTTAAAGTTGCTAAAACCTGTGCAGCAAAAGCTTCATGGATTTCATAATAATCAAAATCTTCCAAATTCATTTCTGCTTTTTTCAACATTCTGTCGGCGGCAAAAACGGGAGCAAGTAATAAATTTTGTTGATTTTCAACATATTCAATTCCTGCAACCTCGGAAAAGGTAATATAGGCTAAAATCGGTAAATTATTCGCTTTTGCCCATTCTTCACTTGCCAATAAAACTGCAGATGCCCCATCGGTAAATGGTGTTGAATTTCCGGCTGTCAATGTGCCGTTTTGTTTATCAAAAGCGGGTTTTAATGTGGCTAATTTCTCTAAACTTGTGTCTCGGCGAAGATTATTGTCTTTATCTAAACCAAAAGCGGGTGTAATCATATCATCAAAAAAACCTTCGTCATAAGCTTTTGCCATATTTTGATGACTTTTAAAAGCCAGTTCATCCTGTTCTTCTCGTGAAATCTGATAATGTTTTGCCGTAATTTCTGTGTGTCCGCCCATGACCAGACCAGTTTTTGGTTCTTGTCCTTTATAGGGAATCGGCATCCAATCTTTTAATTTTGGACTTAATAATTGTTTTATTTTTCCAAAAACAGATTTTTCTTTATTGGCTTTTATTAAAGCTTTTCTTAATCTTGATGAAGTTTCAAAAGGGATATTGCTCATTGCTTCAACGCCACAAGCAATCCCGCTTTCAATTTGACCTAAAGCAATTTTATTTCCAATGTAAACAGCGGCTTCAATTCCTGTGTCGCAAGCTTGTTGCAAATCACACGCAGGAGTTCCAGGATCGAGAGAAGTGTTCATAACAGTTTCCCTGATGAGATTGCTCTCGGAAATGTGTTTGATTGTTGCTCCTCCGGCAACTTCGCCTAAAAGCTTTCCTTTAAGATTATAGTTGTTGATTAATCCATTGAGCGCGGAAAGCAGTAAATCCTGGTTTCCTTTGTCTGCGTAAGCGGTGTTCATTCTGGCAAACGGAATTCTGTTGTATCCTACAATTGCCACTTTTTTTGTTTCCATAATTGTGAAGTTTATGATGGAAGAATATTTAATTCATTATCAATCATCTGAGTGATTTTGTTTAAAGCAAGGTTTAAAAATTTCTCATCTCCCGTTGTTTTGGATAATAGAATTCCGCCTTCAAGAAGCATAATGAAAATAGATGCATATTCTTCTGCATTTGCTTTTCCATTTAATTCTCCATTTTTCTGACCTTGAATAATAACTGCAGAAACCTTTCCTGCCCATTCTTCAAAAGATTTTTTCACCTGATGTTGAAGATTTGGAAATGTATCATCGGATTCTGTCGCCGCATTCAATAACGGGCAACCTCCGTTTGAAAAAACTGAACGCCAGTTTTTTTTGTAGAAATCAACAAAAGCATGAAGTTTGTCTAGAGTTTTCGGAAATTCATCACTGAAAGAACGTGACATATTTTTGCTTAATAAGCTCGAATTGTATTTATAAACTTCAATGGCTAATTCATCTTTATTGGCAAAATTTCCATAAATGCTTCCCTTCGTCAAACCTGTTGCCTGAGAAATATCAGATAATGTCGTCGCAAGATAGCCTTTGCTGTTGAACAAAGTCGCTGTTTTCTCGATAATAAATTGTTTTGTCTTTTCTGCTTTTGACATTTTATCAATTAATTATGATACAAATATACAAAATATACCGTTCGGTATATTTTATTTTAAATTCAATATTATTTGTTGAATCTATTGAATTAAAACATTAAGATTAATAACTGAATCTTGGTTTTTAAAGTTTTTGGCTGAAGGCAATTGAATGTGTTTAATGAAAAAACGGGCTTTAGCCCGTTCCTATTGATGATTGCTTCATCATTATTTTATCCATTAGTTTTGTCATTCTGTAGGAATTTAGGAAGAATTATTAGAAATATAATTGTAAAGATTTTTGCTTAGATTTCTACCGGAATGACAAACTTTGTACTTTAAATTCTTAGTTAGCCAAAGTAGCTTCCAAAGTAATTTCAAAGTTGAATGCCGCACTTACGGGACAACCTTCTTCAGCGATTTTAGCATACTTTTGAAACTCTTCTTCTGAAATTCCAGGAACTTTTGCCGTTAATGTCAATTCAGACTTTGTAATTTTTCCGATGTTCGGATCTAAAGTGATTACCGATTTTGTAGTCAGTTCTTCAGGAGTATAACCAGCCTGGGAAAGTTCTGCGCTCAATTTCATGGTGAAACATCCTGCATGAGCGGCTGCCAATAATTCTTCAGGATTTGTTCCTACACCATCTGCAAAACGGCTGTTGAAAGAATATTGAGTTTGGTTTAAAGTTGTACTTTGAGTAGTGATGTGTCCGTTCCCTTCTTTGATGTTACCGTTCCAAACGGCTGTTGCGTTGCGTTTCATAATTTTTTGTATTTAATTGTTTAATGTTGTTTTGTTTTGATGTTACAAATGTATGGCAGATATTATTCCAAAGCATTAGATAAAAAGGATTAAATATTGTACTTTTTTCCCGAAGTGTAATTTTTCTTGAAATTGGTGGGAGTGCTTCCGATTTTATTGGTAAAAAGGCGGTTAAAATAAGCCGGATCCTCATAACCTAAATCATAAGCAATCTCTTTCACAGGTTTATCGGTATAAAATAAAAGTCTTTTGGCTTCCAGTAGAATTCTGTTGATGATAAACTGATTTGGGGATTCAAGATTTAAACTTTTGAATTTATGGGTTAATGTTTTCGGAGCCATATGAAGCAGGTCTGCATAATCGGCTACATTATGTTTTTGTCTGAAATGAATTTCCAGATGTCGGCTGAAATCGCGGAAAACGTCGAGTTCATTGCTTGGAATTTTTATCTCGTCATTATCGAGATTTTGTTTTTTCCATTTTCTTGTGGCGCGGATGATGATTTGTTTCACGTAAGTTCGGATCATTTCTTCAGCGGAAGAATCTTTCCATTCCAGCTCGTCTCTGATACTTTGAAATAAACTTTTAATGATGAAACTTTCTTCTTCATCAAGCTCTAAAAAGGAATTTCAAAAACATTATGAAAAAGCAGTCCGTCACAAGCCACTTCCTTATCATGAATTTGAATACAATAAAAATCGCGGTTATAATATAAAAGTGTTGCATTTTCTTTTCCTGTTTCAATTTTTAAATGCTGATTGGTCAGGAAAAATAAAGTAGGTTTGGTTGTGGTAAAGTGATTGAAGTCTACAGAAAGTTCATAGTTTGCCGGAACAAAGAATACTTTAATATCATATTTAAATTTGTTTCCGTTAATTGTTTCCAGATTTTTTTCTGAAAAATTTTCCAAACCCAGTTTCTTATAATTGTCTTCGAAAATAAGCGGCTGTGACATTCATTTACTTTATGTTAAAGATACAAAAAAGCACGATTCCCAATTATTAAATTATTGGAAACCATGCTTTTTAATTTGAAAATTTGAGAATGAAATCATTTGAAAATCACTCAAGCTCTCAAACTTAAAATGTTACATCCAATCCAACATAAAGATTAGCTTTCATAATCGGCGCATACACCATTCCGCCATCAAAATAATTTCCGAAAGGATTTTTAAAATCTACAATCGCATTTTTCTGATAGTAAGAAGTTAGGTTTTCCCCACCAAGATACGCTCTTATTTTTTGATTAAAATTCCTTGAAATCTGTGCATTCAACACAGCGTAAGACTCAGAATAGGTTGGTAATTGAAATTCTGCCGGATTGGTTGAAGTATTCGGAAGTCTTTGTTTTCCAACTAAATTCAAAGTCGTATCAAAGCTCCAGAATCCTCCTTTATTATTTTTGTTGGTAGAGTAGGCTAGATTTACAAAACCTCTGTTCTTCGCCATAAAAGGAACTTCACGTCTTCCATCCAGATAATCCGCCTGAACATCGTAATATTTATACGCTAATCTTACTTCAAAATTTTTGAATGGCGTAAAATCCCACTGCGTTTGGAAAGAATTAGCGAAAGATTTTCCATCCAGATTATAGAAAGTCAGTTGCTGAGGTGAGCGATCTAAATCCACCAAGACCTGATCCTGGAAATCTGTTCTGAAAAAGTCAGCAACAATCGTAGATTTTCTTCCGAAAAGTTTGAATTCCTGTTGTAAACTTGCTCCATAATTCCAGGCAACTTCGGGTTTTAAACCATAAATATTACCACCATTTTGCAAAACCTGAATCGAGCGGTTCGATGCAAAATATTGCTGACTTTCCGCAAAAACATTGGCTGTTCTGAAACCTCTTCCTGCTGAAAGTCTCAAAATAGTCTGTGGTGTAAAATCATATTTAAAGTTCAACCTTGGTGTAAACTGAGTTCCTGCCAAATTGTGGAAATCAACTCTTGCTCCGGTAACCAAAGTATATTTTAAACCTGTTAAAGTATATTCTGCAAAAGCTCCGGGAACGATTTCGTTTCTTTTAAAATTATTGGTTAAATAATCTTCTTCATAACCGTCATACATGAAGCTTGCTCCGGCTTTGTACTTATGATTAGTATTTCCTAAAATACTCTCAAAAATCAAGTTGGAATAATAAGTATGCTGTTTTCCTGCATAATTTCTTAAGCCGAAAAAGCTGTCCTGCTGATGATAAACATATTGGTTCATCCAGCCTAAACTCTGGTAAGGTTTTCCTTTGAAAACATATCCTGTTTTATTCCATACCTGAAACCTTGAAATATCAATTCCGACACCGTAAAGTGACTGCTCTTTCTGGCTTAAATTTTTATCAAATCCGATTTGCCCCGAAGTCCTTTCGTCTTTTAAAAAGTTAATTCCGAAGTGCGAACCAAACCCGGAATGCTCCAAGTCATTAAAATTTAACAAGTAAGCAGCATTGATCTGAGTTCCTTTTGGTCTGTCAAGAAAAGTGTCATCATTCATGTCAGTATCTCCGAAGGTTCCGTTACCGTGAAGCAGAAATGTTTGCGTCCAATGGTCATTAATAGGCTCTACGTGGGTAATATTGGCTTCGGCTCTACCATTAAAATCTGCAAAAAGGTTTAATGAAGTTTCAGATTTTTCAGCATGCTTGATTAATTCGGTATTGATTTGCCCGGTAATACTTTCGTATCCGTTTGTCACTGTACTTCCACCTTTTGTTAATTGAATGCTTTCAATCCATCTTCCGGGAATAAAGTTTAATCCATATGCTGAAGCCAGTCCTCGGATTTCAGGTAACAATTCTTTGGTTAAGCTTGTATATTTTTGATCCAAACCTAACATTTTCAGTTGTTTTGTTCCGGTTACCGCATTGCTGAAAGATACATCAACGGTTGCGTTCGTTTCAAAACTTTCAGATAAATTACAGCATGCCGCTTTTAATAGCTCTTTTTTATCAATATTAAAAATCAGCCCTGCATCTTTCTTACTGATTGAAGTAGCCGCTTTTGAACCTATAATATTTACCTGTTCAATGTTTTTTTCTCCGGAATTTTCATTTGCTGAATGATCTTCTTCACTGTCATGATTGTGCTTGCTATGATCTTCCTTTTTTGTTTCTTCTTCATAATGCACTTTTGGATTTTTTTCACCAAACCCAATTTCTCTGTCATAAAGACAACAACCGGGAAGATTTTTGTAAACCGAATCCGGTGCTTTGAATTTTTCATTGTCATGACCGACATCTGCAATTTTCTTTAAAATCTTGTCGGCAGAAGTTTTTACAGTATCAAATTTTAAAGTAACTGTTTGTTTTTCTGCATTCCATTCTGCAAAATCTGCTCCGGACTCTTTTGCTGCTTTTTCAATTCTGGCTTTACAAGAACCGCAGTTTCCTTTTACATAAAATTCATTCTCATTTTTTTGATGTTGGTCATGATTTTCAATTGTTGAGACCGTTTTAGAATCTCTTTCATAATGACAACATCCCGGAAGTTTATCGTACGTTTCGTCTGATGCTTTGAACTTTTCATTGTCATGCCCCGCTTCCGCTACTTTTTTAAGAATAATATCTGCTGATTTATCGTCGACAGTTTCTATAGTCAGAGTTTGGGAATCAATAGAATAGTTTGCTGATTTCGCTCCTGCATTTTTTGCCGCAGTTTCTATTCTGTCTTTACACATCTCGCAGTTTCCTTTTACCTGAAACTGATTTTTGGAAAGGGTTTGAGCAGATATAAATGTATTTAACAGGAATAATGTTCCAAGAATAATCTTGGTAATATATAATTTCATTTTGTTTAAAAATTTAGATTAATTGAATTTAAAGTAACAAGCTAATCATGTAAAAGTTTAACAACCAATGGTAGATTGTTCAACTTATACATTGCTGCATTTTGTTTAATTAACCTAGTTTTGGCGGTTGCCAGATTTCTTTTAAACCGTTTGAAATGTAAGGATCAGAGTACTGAACCTGTATTTTTAGAATATTTTCGAAAGAGGAAATTTGCCAAAAGTTGTCTTTTGCAAAATGATTTTCAACAAAAGTATGGCAGGTCATACAGAACGAGCAACAGTCGTCATTGCATGATTTGTGGTCTTTTTTGCTGTCTTGTGAATTGTGATCGCTGTGATCTTTTTCACAGCACGAATTGATATTCGATTCTGTTTTGCAGCAGTTTTCCTGTGAAGCCTGGGCATAGAAATTATCCTTAGGAATCAGAAAAATTCCCAGACAAAAGATAATGACTAAAATTTGTATTGGCTTCACGAGGCAAATTTACAAAAAATATTTAAAGTGGAGCTCCAACTTGTTTAGCACAATCATGCCAAGGTTCGCCATGAGCAGGATTAAGCTTTGGCTTCGGACCAGTATTGGCCACTGCTGGTTGCGGAGTAGGAGTTGGTTGCGGCGCTTGTACCTGAACATTTTGAGGGGCAGGTTGTGCTGCAGGTTTGCTATTTAAAGGCTGTCCGACAGGAATATCGCATCTGTGACCCGGCTGTCCGTGTGGCGGATTCATTCCGGGAGCTGTTTTTTGAGGAGTTGCAGTGCTTGTTGTGGTTACTGTTCCGGGACTCATAGAATTTGGATCGATCTGGATCGGAGCATTTCCGTTTACCTGAATGTTTTGTGTGTTTGCAGGAGCAGGAGCTCCATTCAAAGGTTGTCCTACAGGAATATCACATCGGTGGCCAGGTTGTCCGTGAGGCGGATTCATTCCCGATGAGGTAACCATCGTAGATCCTGCCTGAACGTTTGATGTTATTCCTGCCTGATCAATTAATGAAGCTTTGGGAGTGTTGATCGCAACGTTAGGCTGAGTTCCGGCATCGTCTTTTAAATATGTTGGTTTTTCGTCTTTTTTACATGAAACAGCAACAAGTGAAGTTGCAAGAAGTCCTAAAAGTAAATTTTTCATATTAATTTTCTTCATAAAAAACAAAATTAGCAAAACATTTTGTATTGTTTTGCTAATTTTTGAATTTTGTTTGAATGTATAATATTCTTTTTAGTTTTTCACTAAAAGTCTGAAACCTTCACCGTGAACATTGATGATCTCTAATCCTTCATCATCTTTAAGAAGTTTTCTAAGTTTAGCAATGTAAACATCCATACTTCTTGCGGTGAAATAGTTTTCTTTTTTCCAGATTTTTCTCAATGCTAAATCTCTAGGCATAAAATCATTTCTGTGAAGACAAAGTAATTTTAAAAGTTCATTTTCTTTTGGCGAAAGTTTGTATTCATTATCACCTACTCTCAACTGTCTCAACATAGAATCGAAGAAAATATTGCTGATTTTGAATTGCTCCTGCTCCTCATTTTCTAAAGTAGAGCTTCTCTGAAGAATTGCCTTGATTTTGTATAAAAGTAATTCTGTATCAAACGGTTTTGTAATATAATCGTCTGCTCCCAACTGATAACCTTTCAGGATGTCTTCTCTCATATTTCTTGCCGTAAGGAAAATAATCGGTGTGTTTTTATCGATTTTTTTCACGTCTTCTGCCAATGAAAATCCGTCTTTTTTCGGCATCATGACATCGAAAATACAGATGTCGAATTCGTTTTCTGTAAATTCTTTCAAACCCTGTTCTCCGTCTACCGCAAGCGTAACTTCAAAGTTGTTTATGGTAAGATAATCTTTCAGTACTGCACCGAAACTCTGGTCATCTTCTACTAATAATATTCTGTTGCTCATATGTTTTATATTTATTATTTGCTTAAAATTTTATGCCATCGGAAGCTTGATAATGAATTTGCTTCCCTGATCTTTTTGCGATTCTACAATAATCTGTCCTTTGTGAAGCTCTACAATTTTCTTAACGTAAGAAAGCCCCAAGCCTTGTCCTTTCACATTGTGAATATTCCCGGTTTCTTCCCGGAAGAATTTTTCAAAAATCTTGGTTTTGTTCTGGGTTTCCATTCCCATTCCTTTATCTGCAATCTCCAATACGTACCAGTTTCCTTCATTTTTGGTTTTAATGCTGATTTCCGGTGTTTCCGGTGAGTATTTATTAGCATTATCCAAAAGGTTGACAAGCATATTTGAAATATGGAATTCATCAATCTTAAAAATATAATGGGTTGCATTGAACTCCTCCGTCAATATTCCGTTTCGCTGCTGAATGATAAGGTTGAAAGATTCTGTTGTCTTTTTAATTAATTCCCTCACATTGGTTTCTTTAAGGAAGAGTTCTACCTCATTTCGTTCAAGTTTAGACATATTAAGAACATTCTCAACCTGTTTTTTCATCCTCAAGTTTTCCTGTTTGATGAGGTTTGAATAATATTTAACCTTATCAGGATTGGTCGCAATTTTATCATTTGCCAAAGAATCTGTAGCTACCGAAATGGTTGCTAAAGGTGTTTTGAACTCATGTGACATATTGTTGATGAAATCAGTTTTCACTTCCGCCAGTTTTTTCTGCCTCATCATATAATTAATGGAAATGATGTAAATTCCCAAAATCGTCAACAATGAAAGAAATGTTCCTAAAAGCATAGGCCAGTTATTCATCGCTAAAGAATATTCTTTTTTAGGAAAAACTAAAGCCAGTGTATATAAAGTACGGTCTTTTGTGTCTGTGAATAAAGGATAAGAATAAGAATTGGTATCTTTTTTCTCCTTAAAAACCTTATTAACAATATTCGTCAGCTTATTGTTTTTGTCTGTTATTCCATATCCGAATTCTGCAGTAATGCCTTTCATTCTGAGTTCTTTGGTAATCACAGAATCAAGAACTGTAGGATCAACTCGCTTAGTTAAGGGTAAGTTATTTCCATTTACCTTTAGGAATTCTTTAAAATTATAATCACCACTTTCAATATCCTGATTGATTTCTGTCGTTAAAAGTTCACGTTGAGAAGTATCTCTTTTAATTTTATATGCTGCATCATCAGTGTACATTTTCGTTAAAAGAAGAGAATCGCCTCTTTTTGAAATGGGAAGCTGGGTTGTCTCAATAATATTTCGATAATAAACAATAGATTTCTGAGTTCCGGAATCCTGAGTCTGCTGAATTGTTGTAAGAGATGGCTTATCTTTATTTGCTTTTACATTATCTCTTAAATTTGCGTAATTTTCATTAAAAAGTTTATCTACTTCAATTTCAGCAATGTTTTTTGAAGTATTTTCCAAAGCGGAATAAACTTTGTTGGAAAATTCCTGTTCCAATGCAACGTAATAATTTTTAAGCCAATAAAACTGCAGTGTGACAAAGACAATAAGCGAAATTGTCATAAAGACCGAGATTATCGGGATGAATTTGTTGTTCATTGAATAAGAAAATTAAAATTGTGAATGTTAAAATTAAACATTTTAAGATTTGGTAAACAAAAAACACGCCAAAATATTGTATATTTTTTCTTAAAAATAGTCTTTTTAACATTTTATTATAAACTGTGACCACTTTTCTTAATGAAACTACGATATTTATTAACTAAAAACCATTTGTTATGAACTCAAAAATTGTATTTAATCAGGATTTCGAATCGAAAAGCATCTATGTAATGAAAATTTATAATGCTGATGTATCCAAAGTGTGGAATTATTTTACAAAACCAGAACTTTTAGACCTGTGGTGGGCTCCAAAACCCTGGAAATGTGAGACTGAAAATCTGAATTTTGAAGAAGGTGGAGTCTGGCTTTACTCAATGAACGGACCGAAAGGTGAGAAAGTTTTTTCTCTTGTAAAATACGGAGAAATCAATGAGCACAGAAGTTTTGATGGGATTGATGCTTTCTGCGATGAAAACGGGAATATCGATAAAAATTTTCCGCAAACCCAATGGCTTATTGGTTTTACAGGAGTAGAAGAAGGAACGAAAGTTTCTGTCAATATGCATTTTCAGTCAGAAGAAGATATGAAAAAACAGTTGGAGATGGGTTTTGAAGAAGGTTTTAAAATGGGTTTGAACCAGCTGGAAGAAATTTTCAGTAATTGAAAATTTGAGAGTATGCTAATTTGAAAATTAAATTGCAAAATGTATAAAGAAAAATGGAAAGTAAATGTACTCTCCATTTTTTTATAATTGATTTTCAAATTATCTAATTCTCAAATTAGCTCTTCATCCTGAAAATACTGAATGATTGCTTTTTTCATCAGAATTTGCTGTTCATTAGGTCTTAGCTCGGGAAGTTCTTCCAGCTGAGTAAAATGGGGATATCCGTCATCATCATAATGCGAAAATTTATAATATCCAAAAGGTTCTAACAGTCTGCACACTGCAATGTGAATCAGGTTTACTTTATCATCTTTTGTGTATTTCTGTTTCCCGCTTCCTAATTCCTGAAGACCAATAAGAAACAAATAGGTTTCTATCGGTGCATTTTTTTCAGTGTCAAAATTTTCAATGAAAAATTGTTCTACTTTTTGCCAATATTCTGTTTCGTTAATCATTTCTTTTTTTTGTTGGATGATGGATGTTGGGTGATGGACGAAATAAATTGAAAATTTACATCAAGCTTCCTGCACCTAGCATCCAACACATTATTTTTCAAGTTTAAGTAAAAACGCAAATTCCAAAGCATCTTCTTTTAAAGATTCAAATCTTCCGCTTGCGCCGCCGTGTCCGGAACTCATATCGGTTTTGAAAATTAAAATATTGTTATCTGTTTTTAATTCTCTCAATTTTGCCGTCCATTTTGCCGGTTCCCAATATTGCACCTGAGAATCGTGAAATCCTGTTGTGATCAGAATATTAGGATAGTCTTTTGCTTCAACATTGTCATACGGTGAGTACTCTTTCATGTAATGGTAATATTCTTCATCATTCGGATTTCCCCATTCGTCATATTCCCCGGTTGTCAAAGGAATTGTTTCGTCCAACATTGTAGAAACTACATCTACAAAAGGAACCTGTGCTACAATTCCGTTGAATAGAGTAGGTTCGTAATTCATTACAGCTCCAACCAATAATCCTCCTGCACTTCCACCCATTGCATATAAATGTCGTGAAGAGGTGTAGTTTTCTTTAATCAAATGTTTTCCGGCATCTATAAAATCGTAGAATGTATTTTTTTTGAACAGCATTTTTCCGTCTTCATACCATTCTCTTCCCAAATATTCTCCGCCACGAATGTGAGCAATTGCATAAATAAATCCTCTGTCGAGAATCGACAATCTCACATTAGAAAAACTCGCATCAACAGTGTGCCCGTAACTTCCGTAGCCATACAAAAGAACCGGGGTTTCCGCAGATTTTTTGGTGTCTTTATGATAAACCAGAGAAATAGGGATTTTTGCTTCCCCATCTCTAGAATCGGCCCAGATTCTTTCAGAAATATAATTTTCAACAAAGAATTTTCCGCCCAAAACTTCCTGCTGTTTCAGAAGTGTGGTGGTTTTTTCTTTCATGTTGTATTCGTAGGTCGAGCTGGGTTGTGTCAAAGAAGTATAGCCATAACGCAGAACTTCTGTATCAAATTCAAGATTTACACCGATATAAGCCGTGTAAGTAGGATCAGAAAAAGGTAAATAATAAGATTCCTGAGTTTTTTCGTCAATGATTTTTATCTGGAGCAAACCTTCTTCTCTTTCTTCAAGAACCAGATAGTTTCTGAAAATTTCGAAACCTTCCAGTAACACTTTTTCTCGGTGCGGAATTACATCCACCCAGTTTTCCATTCCGCAGTTGTCGATTTTTGTCTTTACAATTTTGAAATTGGTAGCGTCGTCTGCATTGGTAATGATATAAAATTCATCTTCATAATGTTCCACAGAATATTCCAGATCATCAATTCTTGGCTGAATCACTTTCCATTCTGCAAAAACATTATCTGCAGGGATAAAATGATGCTCATCTGAAATGGTGCTCGAACTCGCCATGAAAATATATTCCATCGATTTCGTTTTGAAAACATTCACGTCAAACGTTTCGTCTTTCTCATGGAAAATTAGAATATCTTCTGAAGTTTCAGTTCCGAGTTTGTGTCTGTAAACCTTGTAAGCGCGGAGACTTTCGTCTTTTCTGATGTAGAAAATATGTTCGTTATCGTTTGCCCAAACTGCTTTTCCGGTTGTATTTTCAATTTTGTCTTGAAGAATTTCTCCTGTTTTTAAATTTTTAAAATTTAAATTATAAATTCTTCTTCCTACGTCATCAGAAGAGAAAGAAGCTAATTCGTTATTAGGGCTTACTGCAACATTCGCCACCTCAAAAAAATCTTCTCCTTCTGCAAGAATGTTTACATCAAGAACAATTTCTTCTTCACTTTCAAGAGTTTTATACTTTCTGCAGAAAATGGGATATTCTTTTGCTTCTTCGTAACGTACATAGTACCAGAATTCGTTGAAAAAATAAGGCAAAGACTCGTCATCTTTTTTATATCTGGCCTTCATCTCCTCGAAAAGTTCTTCCTGAAGCTGCTCTGTGTCTTTCATCACAAATTCGCTGTACGCATTTTCTTCTTCAAGATATTTTCTTACTTCGGGATTTTCTCTTTCATTCATCCAGAAATAATTGTCTGTTCTTCTGTCGCCGTGAATTTCGAGTGTTTTTTCTATTTTTTTTGCCTTGGGAGCTTCCATCTAATGTTAATTCTTGTTCAAATTTAATTAAAAAAAAACCATCTTTTCTTATTAATGAAAAGACGGCTGTTTTTATAGATATACTTAAAGTCTATTTATGAAGAGCTTTGATATATTTTTCCAATGCCATAGTCATTGAAGGGGTTTCTTTTGTTGGCGCCATTAAATCTACTTTTAAGCCTGCGTCTTCTGCTGCTGCGGAAGTTGTAGGACCAAAAACTCCGATTTTAGTTTCTTCCTGTTTGAAGTCGGGGAAGTTTTGCTGTAGCGATTTAATTCCTTGCGGACTGAAGAAAATCAACATATCATAATCTTTGATGTTGATGTCTGTCAGATCACTGCAAACCGTTCTGTACATGATTGCTCTCGTCCATTCGATATTTGCTGCATCCAGAGTTTTCGGGATATCCGGACTCAAAACATCTGAAGAAGGTAGCAAGTATTTTTCGGAAGGAAATTTCTTGAAAAGCGGCAAAAGATCTGCGAAGTTTTTTTCGCCGAAGCTGATCTTTCTTTTTCTATACACAATATGCTTCTGAAGATAGTTGGCAATTGCCTCAGACTGACAAATGTATCTCATTGTGTCTGGTACAGAAAACCTCAGTTCTTCAGCAAGTCTGAAGTAATGATCAATCGCATTTTTACTGGTAAAAATTATACCTGTATATTGTGTGAGATCTATCTTTTGTGTTCTAAGTTCTTTGTTGTCTACTCCTTCGACGTGGATAAAAGGGCGGAAGTCAATCTTTATTTTTTCCTTCTTCGCAATTTCCAAATATGGAGAAGACTCACTAGGTGCTGGTTGAGAAACCAATATTGACTTTATTCTCATCATGTACTTTTATTAAATAAATAATAACTTCCAAAGCATCATCAGCGGTGCAATTTGGAGGGTGCAAATATACAAAAATTTATAATACCATTTTTGTGGTAAGATGTTGTTTCTGTGAAACAAATAGAAAAATACCTTGAAAATGAATACAAAACAGAAAAAACACAAATAATAAATAAATGCACTATTTCTGTCTATCGGGAAATAGTAGTGGGTTACACACAAAATAATGAGTAAAACTGAAAGGATGAAGTGAAATTTGGTGGAGGTAAAATAAAAAATACTCCATTTTTTTCCGTCACCTATCGATTGGAAAAATAAAAATCCTAAAGCTGTTCTTACAAAATAAAAAAGCGAAATGATAATTATAGTATAGCCGATTTTATTCAGTTGATATCCGAAAGGCTGAAATTCGGCAATATATTTCGGGATGATCGGAACATATTGGGAGACCAAAACACTTAAGCTTAAAATAGTAACCACAGAAGTAATGATCCAACTCGGAAGATTATTGCTTGCATCATAATATTTCTGAAGAAGAAAATCTTTCAGATTGGCCTCGCGCTCCACGATATTCATCATAAAGATGTATAAAAAAAGACATCCTATAAGGATAAAAACTACCCAATCATTATTTTCAGGTATTCTTACTTCGTTTTTGAAAGATTGTAATAATGGCAAAGGAAATTTTTTGCAAAATTATAGATTATTTTGTATAAAATAAAAAACTTAAATAAACTATCTTTGCAAACTGAAATGAAAAAACTCGTCATAATTCCGACCTATAACGAAAAGGAAAATATAGAAGCTATAATTTCCGCTGTTTTTGCATTGGAAGAAGAGTTTCACATTCTGGTGGTAGACGATTCTTCGCCAGACAAAACAGCCGACATCGTAAAAGAACTTCAGAAAAAGTTTCCTCACAACCTTCATATTTCCATAAGACACATTAAAGACGGTTTAGGAAAGGCATATATTCATGGTTTTAAATGGGCACTTCAAAATAATTATGATTATATTTTTGAGATGGATGCCGACTTTTCACATGATCCGAAAGATTTGCCCAAACTTTTCGAAGCCTGCAAAAATGCAGATATGGCAGTAGGTTCACGTTATTCTAAAGGAGTAAATGTAGTAAACTGGCCAATGGGAAGAGTTTTGCTCTCCTATTTTGCTTCAAAATATGTAAGATTTATTTTGGGACTTCCTATTCACGATACAACTGCAGGTTTTGTATGTTTTTCGAGAAGAGTTTTAGAAGAAATAGGTTTAGAGAATGTTAAATTAAAAGGATACGGTTTTCAGATTGAGATGAAATTCAGAACTTTCAAGAAAGGCTTCAAAATTGTAGAAGTTCCTATTATTTTTACCAACAGAATTTTAGGTGAAAGTAAAATGAACGGCGGAATTATTCATGAAGCAGTGTTTGGAGTTTTAAATTTAAAATGGAAATCAATGATCAACAGGTTATGAAAAAGCTGATTTGTTTTTTGATCTTTTTGTTTTTTGTTTCCTGCAGCGAATATGTAGACAAACCAAAAAATCTGATCGATAAGACCAAAATGTCGGAAATTATTGCCGATATGGCGATTAATGATCAGGTCATTAATTTATATCCGGGAACAAATTTAGAAAGCGGAACAAGATTTATTCTGAAAACCCACAATGTAAAAACCGACGATTTTGTAGCAAGTTACCGATATTATATCGTGAAACAGAAAATGGAGGCGATTTTGAATGATGCTCAGAAAATTATTATAGAAAAAGACCCGAAGTCTGAAAAGAAAATAAAAGGTAATACCGAAATTAAAACGACAGAATTACCCAAACTTGAAAGACGATAATGAAGTAATGCTTCTCGATCCTAAAAGAAGCTAAAATGTAAAAGAATGAATTTTTTTAATATAGAAAAAACCTCAGAAGGAAAAGCCAGAGCGGGAGTTTTATCCACCGATCACGGAACGGTTCAGACACCGATATTTATGCCTGTAGGAACTGTTGCAAGTGTGAAAACCGTTCATCAGAGAGAAATAAAAGATGATATTAAAGCTCAGATCATTTTGGGAAATACCTATCATCTTTATCTTCGTCCGGGAATGGAGGTGATGGAAGCAGCAGGAGGCTTACATAAATTTATGAATTGGGATCTTCCGATTCTTACCGATTCAGGAGGTTTTCAAGTGTTTTCGCTGTCAGGTAGCAGAAAAATGTCTGAAGAAGGAGTGAAATTCAAATCTCACATCGACGGAAGCTATCATTTATTTACTCCGGAGAAGTCTATGGAGATTCAACGACAGATCGGAGCCGATATTTTTATGGCTTTTGATGAATGTGTTGCGTATCCTTGCGATTACAATCAGGTGAAACTTTCAATGGAAATGACGCATCGCTGGTTAAAAAGATGCATCGACTGGAATGCAGAAAACCCTGAATTATATGGTCATAAGCAAAGATTTTTCCCAATCGTTCAAGGTTCTACTTATTCAGATTTAAGAAAAATTTCGGCTGAAGTTATTGCTGAAGCAGGAGCTGAAGGAAATGCAATAGGCGGGCTTTCTGTAGGTGAGCCTGAAGAAGAAATGTACAGAATTACCGATGAGGTCACCGATATTTTACCGAAAGATAAACCGAGATATTTGATGGGAGTGGGAACTCCATGGAATATTTTAGAATCTATCGGTCTCGGAATCGATATGATGGATTGTGTAATGCCGACAAGAAATGCCCGTAATGCAATGCTTTTCACTTGGCAAGGCGTGATGAATATGAAAAATGAAAAATGGAAGAAAGATTTTTCTCCGTTGGACGAATTTGGGACGAGTTTTGTTGATCAGGAATATTCAAAAGCGTATCTGCGTCATTTATTTGTATCTAAAGAATATTTGGCAAAACAAATTGCATCAATCCATAATCTTGCATTTTACTTAGATTTGGTAAAAGTGGCGAGAGAACATATCTTAGCGGGAGATTTCTATCAGTGGAAAGAATCTGTTGTACCTGTACTAAGACAAAGACTGTAAAAAATATTTAAGACAAAATGCTTAAAATAGTAGACGGATATATCGTAAAAAAATACCTTGGAACTTTTAGTTTCATGTTGATATTGCTGTCTATTGTGGTTTTGGTTATTGATGTTCAGCAGAAAATTCCGCGTATCGAGAGAGCTACGGCAATCGATCCGAAATTAGATCTGAATTATTTCTTAGTTCATTTTTACCCATTTTGGATTATCAATCTTGTGGTGACATTTTTGTCTATTCTTGTTTTCATATCGGTAATTTATTTCACCTCGAGAATGGCAAATAATACCGAAATTGTCGCCATTATAAGCAGTGGAGCAAGCTTTCACAGGTTTGCGAGACCTTATTTTTTGACTTCTCTTTTTATTGCGGTTATTTCTTTGGTAGTCAATCATTTTGTTTTACCGTGGGCTAATATTAAGAAAAACCAGCTAGAAGCATATACTTATAATGCCACCAATAAAGAGAAAATTTTAGGAACGGCTCCTGTTGCGGCGCAATTGAGTAAAACAGAATATATTTTCATCAATTCCTGGAATAAGCAGGAAAAAAGAGGCTATGGTTTCCTGTATCAGAAATTTGATAAGAACCGAAAGCTTGTTTATGAACTGAAATCCACAGACGTGTATTGGCAACAGGCTAAAAAAAGCTTTATGCTGAATAGCTATCTCGAAAAAACAATTAATAAAGACGATTCTGAAAAACTCGGGCAAGGTTTTGAACTGAAAAAAGATTACGGACAAGATCCTGAAGAACTTTTCCCAAACGAACTTTTAGGACAAAATAAAACAACGCCGGAGCTGATTAAATTCATAGAACGCGAAAAAGATAAAGGGAACAGTAACCTGAATTCTCACCTCAATGAGTTTCATCAGCGTACTTCAATGCCGGTTTCAATTATTATTTTGACTTTTCTAGCACTTTCGCTTTCGTCTCAGAAGAAAAGAGGAGGATTGGGGATCAACCTTGCAATTGGTATTTCCTTAGCCTTTGTTTTTGTATTTTCATTCGAAGCCCTAAAGGTTGTATCAGAAAATAAAGTTTTGCCACCTGCGCTCGCTATGTGGCTTCCCAATATTGTGTTTTTACCGATTACCTTATTTTTATACTTAAAACGAGCCAATCAGTAAAGGAGTTTTATTTCTTTGTGATAAAAAGATTTTAGACCTGATTTTTCCAGATCGATCCAAAGTCTGCCGTTTTCGTCAGCATTTTTGATGATGCCATTTTGTCTTGAATTTTCCAGTTCAAAAACAGAAATTTCATCTTTTCTGAATAAATTTAAATTAAATTGCTCTAAAATATCCTTTTCAACCGGAATATTATTGAGTTTCTCAATTAAATAATCATGAAATTCTTCCGTAAATTTTTTGAGTTCAAATCGATTTCCCGTTTGGGTTAGAAGTGATCCGGCATTATTTATTTCATCAAATTTTTCCTGGAGAATATTAATTCCGATTCCGATGATGAAATAGTTTTCGTTGTTGATTCTCTTTTTTTCGATCAGAATTCCGACGACCTTTTTATTTTTCAGAATTATATCATTCGGCCACTTTATTTTCACTATCTTTTCAGTCAAATTGGCAAGATAGCTTTGTACTGCGATTGCGGTATAATAATTGAACATAAAATCGGAATGAGTAACCGACTCTGTTTTTACAGCCAATGTGTAAGCTAAATTTTGCCCGATAGCTGATTTCCAGGTGTTTCCGTACTGCCCTTTTCCTTTTGTCTGGTTAAAAGTATACAAACCCACAAAATTTGACTGCGGATAAAGTAAAAGCTGAGGTATTTCGTCATTAGTAGAAGAACACTCGGTGCGGTAAAACAGCTCACTCATTTAAGAAAACTTTAAGACTTTAAAAGGCTAAAAGTAAGGCTAAAGTAAAAGAAAAACAATAAATTTGCAGATTATAGTATTTTTTAATGAATAAAACAGCAGAAAAACAAGAATTATTAGATAAAATCGTTGAAGCCATACAGGATGTAAAGGGAGAAGATATTATGATCTTCGATCTTTCTAAAATTGAAAATTCTGTGGCAGAAACTTTCGTAATATGTAGCGGAAATTCTAATACACAGGTAAATGCATTGGCAGGAAGTGTAGAGAAAAAAGTGAGAAACGAACTAAAAGAAAGACCTTGGCACGTAGAAGGTACCGAAAACGCAATGTGGGTTTTGGTAGATTACGTTTCGGTGGTGGTGCATATTTTCCAGAAACAGACTCGTGAATATTACGATATCGAAGAACTTTGGGGAGATGCAAAAATTACCAAAATAGAAAATGAAATATAAATTTTAAAAGTAATAGATGAATAATAAAGGATTTAACTGGTTTTTCCCCATTATGATCATAGCTCTTTTGCTATTCTTTGTCACCACTTCTTTAGGTGACAGTGGGGCAAAATCTATTGATGAAGACAGCTTTTTCAAAGAAATGCAGGCTGGGAAAATCCAGAAAGTGTTAATAGACAAGCAAAAGCAGAATGCTGAGGTTTATTTAACACAAAATGCAAAAACAGAAACAGTAAAAACTCAAGATAAAAGTCCGGCTCTGTTTCCGTCACTGGGAATGACTCCAAAAGCAGATTTTACACTGAAATATGGTGATTTGCAGTTGTTCTTAGCAAAGTTTGAAACGCTAAAAGCTGAAAATCCTGCAATCAAAACAACCAAGGATTATGCGGAAGGTGAAAGTCCTTTGATGAGTATTCTTATTCAGGCATTAATCTGGATTGCAATCTTGGGATTGTTCTACTTCATTCTTTTCAGAAAAATGGGAAGTGGAGGTGGTCCTGGAGGACAGATTTTCTCAATTGGTAAGTCTAAAGCTAAACTTTTTGACGAAAAAGAAAGAATTCAGACAACATTTAAGGATGTTGCTGGTTTAGAAGGTGCTAAAGAGGAAGTTCAGGAAGTTGTAGATTTCTTGAAGAACTCAGAAAAATATACAAAACTGGGAGGTAAAATTCCTAAAGGTGTACTTTTGGTTGGTCCTCCGGGAACCGGTAAAACCTTATTGGCAAAAGCGGTTGCAGGTGAAGCGAAAGTTCCTTTCTTCTCACTTTCCGGTTCAGATTTTGTTGAAATGTTTGTTGGAGTAGGTGCTTCAAGAGTGAGAGATCTTTTTGCTCAGGCTAAAGCTAAATCTCCTGCAATTATCTTTATTGATGAGATCGATGCCATTGGTAGAGCGAGAGGTAAAAATAATTTCTCAGGCGGAAACGACGAAAGAGAAAATACCCTGAACCAGCTTCTTACAGAAATGGATGGTTTCGGAACCGATACCAACGTGATTGTAATGGCCGCAACCAACAGAGCAGATATTTTAGATAAAGCTTTGATGAGAGCGGGTCGTTTTGACCGTTCGATTTATGTAGACCTTCCGGAACTTCATGAGAGAAGACAGATTTTTGATGTTCATTTAAACAAAATCAAATTAGACGGAACGGTAGACAGAGAGTTTTTGGCAAAACAGACACCTGGTTTCAGTGGAGCAGATATTGCAAATGTTTGTAATGAAGCAGCTTTAATTGCGGCAAGAAATAATCATGAATCGGTAACAAAACAAGATTTCCTTGATGCTGTAGACAGAATTATTGGCGGTCTTGAGAAGAAGAATAAAGCAATCAAGCCTTCTGAAAAGAGAAGGGTTGCTTATCACGAAGCAGGTCATGCAACAATTTCATGGTTGGTAGAACACGCTTCGCCATTGTTGAAAGTAACAATTGTTCCGAGAGGACGTTCTTTAGGAGCGGCTTGGTATCTTCCGGAAGAAAGACAATTGACGACTACTGAACAGATGCTGGACGAAATGTGTGCAACTTTGGGAGGTAGAGCAGCAGAACAGGTGATTTTCAACAATATATCTACAGGAGCACTTTCTGATTTGGAAAGCGTAACGAAGAGAGCTCAGGCGATGGTTACAATTTATGGTTTGAGTCCGAATATTGGTAATATTTCTTACTATGACAGCTCAGGCCAGTCTGAATATTCATTCGGAAAACCTTATTCCGAAGAAACCGCTAAGAAAATTGATATTGAGATCAAAGGTATTATCGAAAATCAATACGACAGAGCGATTCAGATCCTGACTGATAATAAAGATAAGCTTGATGCTTTGGCAAGTAAGCTGTTAGAAAAAGAGGTAATTTTCCGTGAAGATCTTGAAGAAATCTTCGGGAAAAGAGCGTGGGATCCTGAGTTGACAGAAAAACCGGTAACCAACACAATTCCGGATAAAGAAGTTATAGGAGAACAGCCGTCTGAAGATGTTAAAGACAACGAAATTCAGGCTCCTGAAAGTTCTACACAAATCTAAATTTGCATCAGCATTTTCATATAAAACCCGACAAAGATTTATTTGTCGGGTTTTTTGTGATTTAAAACTATATTCTTAGACGAATTATAATTATATTTTCTATTTTTGTATAAAGTTGACTAAAATATACTAAGTTGAGTTTATTTAAAAAGATTGTAAGCAAACTTACCAACCAGCCCGAACCAGAAGAAAAACAAAGTCTGGAAAAGCTTGGAGATTCGCTGAAAAATGCAGATCTCGATTATAAGTTTGCGCAATTATTTACGCATTCAGGTGGCTTTTTCAACTATTGTGCAGATGAGGCAGAAGCGCTGCAGACTTTAAATCAGATTTTGAAAATCGAAGGGATCAATTCTGTGTTCTGTTGTGATAAAGATTTGCAGGGATTTTTAAATGTTGTTAAAACAAATTATACTCCTGAATTAGAATCACGCAATGATGCTGCCTTTATCACCTGCGAATATCTTATTGCATATGACGGAAGAATCATGCTTTCGCACAATAATATTCTGCATTATCACTCTTCAAGACTTCCGGAGAAAATTATCATCATGGCAAACGTTTCTCAGATTGTCAATAATCTGAACGATGCAATGGGAAAGATAAAACGTACCGGAAATATCAAAAATCTTACTTCAATCAGTGGAAACCATTCTAAGCTGGATCCTGCTGCTAACAATAATACGAAGCTGTTCTTGCTATTGCTGGAAGATTAGCCTCGATTTCTAAACTATAAATTTTGGACAAAAATCTTATTCAGAGAACGCTTTCGGGGATTGTTTATGTAGCAGTTATTTTTCTTTGTACAACTCCTTTCGGAGCACAGCTTTTAGATACAGTTTCTCCCGGTCTTGTTCAGCAGCAATATCTTTATTATGGTTTAATCAGCCTGCTTTTATTGGTTGGAACCTGGGAATGCATGAAGATCATGAAGTTTGGCGACAGCTATGAAAAATGGGTTGTATTTCCCTTAGTCGTTTTTGTTTTTTATTTATTCTCCAAAAGATATTTTCAACACGGATTTTATTTTGATTTCAGATTATGGGAAATCTTGGCGCTTTCTTTAACGTTGATTGCCGTTGTTACTTTATTTAAATTTTCAAACGAACTTTATTTAGACAGCGGAAAGCTTATTTTTACAGTAATCTACGTTGCCTTACCATTTTCGTTTGCATTAGGTTTGCCTAAATATTCATCCTACGAAAATACATTTTCACTGGAAGTTATCTTCTTATTCTTACTGATTTGGAGCAGCGATACTTTTGCATATTTGGTTGGTAAGTTTTTCGGAAAGCATAAAATGGCTCCTAAAATTTCACCTAAGAAAACATGGGAAGGTTACATTGGAGGAGTTGTTTTAACTTTGGTTTTATCTTATTTCGTTGAGCAATATCAACCACAGCTTCGTGGAAACTGGATGATTGTCGGTTTTCTAATTGCTGCATTTGCTCCTTTGGGGGATTTGGTTGAAAGTCAATTGAAAAGAAATTTCGGGGTAAAAGACAGCGGAAACATCATTCCGGGGCACGGTGGCGTATTAGACAGGCTCGATAGTTTTTTAATCTGCGTTCCTGTCGTATATTTGTACTTTATTATAGAAAAATTTATTTAAACTCATGAAATTACATAAGGAATCGAAAGGAACGATTACGGTTGCAACAATACTTTTTGCTATTATTGTAGCGGTATCTATTTATTTCCTTGAAATGTGGTCGCTTCTGATCATTATCCCGTTATTGGTTATTTATAGCTTGGTATTCTGGTTCTTCAGAGTTCCAAATCGTGATATTCAGGATCATGTGGAGAATGTGATCGCTCCGGTTGACGGAAAAGTAGTTATGATTAAAGAAGTAGAGGAGGATGAATTTATCAAAGGAAAAGCCATTCAGGTTTCTATCTTTATGTCTCCCTTGAATGTTCACATCTGTAGATATCCGGTTTCCGGAAATGTGATTTACAAGAAATATCATCCGGGAAAATATTTGGTTGCATGGCATGAAAAATCTTCTACAGAGAATGAAAGAACAACGGTTGCTGTAGAAAGCTTAACTCATCATAAAGTGGTTTTCAGACAGATTGCAGGATATGTTGCCAGAAGAATTGTTTTCTATTGTAATGAAGGCGATGCAGCCAAAGCAGGACATGAGTTTGGTTTCATCAAATTCGGTTCAAGAATGGATATTTTCCTTCCTTTGGATACAGAAATTATCTGCAAAATTGGTGATAAAACGAAAGGAGGTGTTGATGTTATTGCTAAAATGAGAGATTAATACTTTTAAAATATTATATCATAAGAGCTGTTTCGGAAGGAACGGCTTTTTTAATGATTAAAATGTAAAAACTCTATATACATCTGTTGTTTTGATTGTTGACAGATTGAAGTAGGTAATAGATTATCTTTAATAAAAATTTACTTTAAATTTAAATTCTTTGATGTTTTGATACTCATTTAATACTTTTGTCTTTTTAATTGTTCTTATTAGTTGTAGTTTTGCCTGAAATCGACAATTTAATATTTAAATGAAAAAAATTCTACTTCCTTTAATGATCTTGGCAGGTTTAAGCAAAACAGCTGCACAAACAACAATCAATGTATTTTCTCAAATTGTTTTTTATGACGGTTATGCAGCAAATGTTTCTAATCCCGTTCCTGCCAATACAATCCGGTTGGCAAATTACAGATATGCTAAAAAATTAACGGATGCAGAACTGAATTCATTTCAGAATAAAATTACCATGAATGTAACGATTGGTGCATTGTGTGATAATTATGACAGAATTGGAGGGGTACATATTGCGCTGGTTCCAAAAAATCAATTGACTTACACATTAAGTGACACCGGAGTAAAAAGAATCGAAATCGGAAGGTATATTACTCCTTTCATGAATAAAAATATTTCTCCGACTTCTGTTCCTTATACTTATGAATTGGATAATCTATACGCTGTGTTTAGCAACACTGCCATTAGAAATACTTACGATATCTATGTAGAGCTTGATGTCTTTGGTGTTCCATATACTGCAAATACACAAGTTGTAGGTTGTGCGGGAAGAAATGATGTTTTCGAAGGTACGCTGGATTTTGTTACATCGAATGATCCCACTATCACAAATTCTTATAATAATCTGCTTCCTCTTTTAGATTCAAATGAGCTTAATAATTACAATAGTACAGATCAACCGGGAGAAACGGTAAGACTGGTGAATTTTAGCTTGAATCAAAGTACAGACAACGCTAAGTTTTTCATTGTTACGACACCTCATGGAGCTAATTCTGGCGGTGAAGAGTATGTGAGAAGACAAAATTTTGTTTATTTAGATAATGCTCAGGTTTTAACATTTACTCCGGGAGGAAAATCTTGTGAACCTTACAGAATGTACAATACGCAGGGAAATGGTATCTATGGAACAACTGTAAAAACCACACTTTGGTGGACATCATGGAACAACTGGTGTCCCGGAGATTCTGTCCCTATCAGAAGCTTTACATCTACTTCACTTGCAGCGGGAAATCATACCATAAAATATGAAGTTCCTACTGCGGTATTTCAGGGGCAGGATGGTAGAATTGTGCTTTCGATGTATATGCAGAGTACGAATCAGATGTTGTCGGTAAAAGATCTTTCGACGGTTGATGTTTCTGTTTTTCCGAATCCTACTGCAGATTTTGTAAATATTAAATCTGATCAAAAGGTGAAAAATATTGTCGTTTATTCTTTGGATGGGAAAAGATTGGATGAAGTAAAAGATTCGAGAGTTGATCTTACTGCTTATCCGAAAGGAGGCTATTTGCTGGATATTACTTTGGAAGGAGGCCTGCAGTTTAAACATAAAATAATCAAGAAATAATTTTCAACATTTCCATAAAAAGAAGAGAAGCCAATTTTGGTTTCTCTTTTTTATTTAATGTACTGTTTTACCTCTGTGATCAGATTTAAAATTAAATCAACCGGCAAATCCTCACTTTCGTCAATTAAAAGGATTTTAAACTTCTTTCTGCCTTCGCTGATGAGCAAAGGGTGATCTAATCGGTCGCCGTGATAGAAACTAATGTAATGTTTTTTGTGTTTCTTGCTGTAATATAGGTAACACAGCATTTTCTTTTTAAATTTAAAAAAGGGCAACCCAAAACTTAAAGTTTCGGTAATATTTTCGGTATCCGATTCTAAGATCTTTTTTCTCAAAAACAAAAGAGTACTTCTTTCAGGCTCATCGATTCTGTAGAAGTACTCTTGTATGGGATTCATTTCAAATTAGATTTAAAATATATTAGTCAAAATTCTGAAGCTCAACCAATTTTCGATAAGTTCCTCCGCGAGCGATCAATTCATGATGGCTTCCCTGCTCAACGATTTTCCCTTTTTCCATCACCACAATCCAATCTGCTTTCTGGATAGTTGAAAGTCGGTGTGCGATCACAAGTGAAGTACGGTTTTCCATCATTTTTTCCAAAGCTTCCTGCACGAATTTCTCTGATTCCGTATCCAAAGCAGAAGTTGCTTCATCTAAAATCATAATCGGCGGATTTTTAAGAACGGCTCTTGCAATGGAAATTCTCTGCTTCTGACCTCCTGAAAGTTTTCCTCCGGCCTCACCGATATTAGTATCGTACTGATCAGGAAGATCCATAATGAAATCATGAGCATTGGCAACTTTTGCGGCATTTTGAACCTGTTCTAAAGTTGCATTCGGTATTCCGAGCGAAATATTATTTCTGATGGAATCATTAAACAAAATATTGTCTTGGGTAACCAATCCAAACAGTTTTATGTAGTTGGATAGTTTTATATTTTTAATATTTTCTCCGTCTACAAGAATTTCTCCCTGGTCTACATCATAAAAACGGGTGATAAGATTGGCAATTGTACTTTTTCCGCTACCACTTTGTCCTACTAATGCCACAGTTTTACCTTTGGGAATCGTAAGTGAAAAGTCTTTCAGGACATCTCTTTCTTCATACCCAAAAGTGATGTTTTTAAACTCTACATTATGGTCGAAACCGTTGATTTCCTTTGCTCCTTCTATCTCCTTGATATGATAATCTGCATCTAGAATTTCAAAAATTCTTTTTGCGGAAACTTCACCTTTCTGAATATTCGAAATTGCAGACGAAAGCGCTTTTAAAGGTTGTAAAATGGTATAGAATAAGGCAATATAAGTAATAAACTCACTTCCGGATAAACCTTTCCCCTGAATCGCTAATCTTCCGCCGAAATACACAATCATACCGATGGTGACTGCCCCCAAAAGCTCACTTACAGGCGAAGCTAAAGCTTTCTTCTTAAAAAGACGTAAAGAAAGAAATCTTATTCTATTCAGGACATCATCAAACCTTTTCTTGATTTGAGGGGATGCGTCAAAGATTTTAATAATTTTAAGGCCTACTAAAGTTTCATCTACAAAAGAGTACATTTTTCCCAATTCGTTTTGTGCTTCTCCTGTATCTCGTTTAAGGCTTTTCCCGATCATTGAAATGATGGTACCCATAATCGGAAAAACGATCAAGGTGAAAATAGTCAGCTCAAAGTTGGAATATAAAAGATAGCCCATTGTAATAATAATCACAATCGGGGAACGTATAATGTCGATTAAACTGTTGAGAATGTTGCCCTCGACTTCACCAACATCGGAGGTGATTCTCGCAAAAACATCTCCTTTTCTGGAATTCGTAAAAAACGAAACCGGTAAATCTAAAATTTTATCATGAAGTTTAATTCTGAAATCCCTGGAAACACCTGTTCTTGAAAATGTAAGGTAAAACTCTGAAAAGTAGCTGAAGATATTTCTCAGGAAAAACATAGAGATAAACAGGATGCAGGTAATCAAAAGAATATATTCAGGACCTTTTTCTATCTGCAGTTGCTGAATGTAATAATTAAAACTATCTTTTAAAAATGATCCGGCTTTGGTGATACCTTCGTACACCGGCTGTGAACTGACTTTCTTTGCTTCTTTATCAAAAAGGATATTCAATACAGGCATGAAAAAAAGCATGGCAATAATATTGAACAGGGCGTAAAGAATATTAAAGAAAATACCAATCGCAATAGATTTTTTGTACGGAAGTATGTTGTCTATCGCTCGTTTATAATAACTCATTAAATTTTAGATTAATCTTACAAAAATAAGGAAATTTAAAGATAAGACGTTCTTAATTGAATTTTACTTTATCACTATACTTAGGATTGAAATTTTCAGGGTTCAATTTCTCTAAAGTTTTGGCAAAATTGTTG
The DNA here is from genome assembly GCF_900116415.1 of Chryseobacterium formosense. Taxonomy (GTDB): domain Bacteria; phylum Bacteroidota; class Bacteroidia; order Flavobacteriales; family Weeksellaceae; genus Chryseobacterium; species Chryseobacterium formosense. Next base: position 311,121 of record NZ_FPAP01000002.1, read on the forward strand.
ATAATCTGCGTCATGTTTTCGGAATTTACGATGCTCATATCGTCATTTGCCTGATGATAATGCTTTATTTTGCTCATATCTGCAGTAGAAATAGAATGTGCAATAATTTTTTTCTTCACAAAGCTTACGTTATCCGATCTGTAAAACAGCTGCTGCTTCGCATAAGGATCAGGATGGATTTTTAAACCGTTTACGGCATTTTGGTTAAACAGTTCATCAAGATCTGAAAATTCGTCACCTGTAATGAAAACAGTATTTTCGCCAAATTCTGCTTCTGTAGCCACCATTTCAAAATTAAACAAAGCAGAAAGGTTGTTATAAATAGGGTCTAATTTTTTATCTTCAGAAATAGCCTGTGAACCCAACATTCCTTTTTCTTCCCCATTGAATGCCATGAAAACCATAGAAAATTCAGGAGTTTTACTTTTAAAATAATCGGCAATTCCTACCAAAGTTGTGATTCCGCTTGCGTCGTCATCTGCACCGTTGTAAATGTTGTCTCCGGATTTTTTGCTCATTCCGATATGATCGAAGTGTCCTGAAAATCCTAAAAATTTCTCTGAATTTCCTTTTTTAATCCCACAAACATTGTAAGCTGTTTTTCCTTTGTAATTAAAAGGAACGAGGTAAGAATTTCCTGTGCAATATTCAAGATTGTTTTCTTTGAAAAGCTGTGCAATGTATTCTGCTGCCTTATCGTTTTCGGGAGTTCCTATTTCACGGCCTTTCATTTCGTCTGAAGACAACGTTGAAATCACGGTTTTTACTCTTTCTTCGGAAACATCCTGTGCAAAAGCTGAAGCTGTAAAAAGTGATAGGGAAAGATAGATTAGCTTTTTCATATTTAAATTGTATTATTTCTTTGATTTAATATTTTGGTTATCGACTATCGGTCACAGTGCTTATTTTAACGCAAAGTTCACAAAGTTTTTTTAAACTACGAACTGTTTTATGGGTTCGCAAAGGCGTTTCACTCAGCAAAGAAAACTAAATCCTTAGGTCATTAGGATTATGGTTATTCAATAATTATTAATTGAATGTGTCGCAAGTTTGTGTGAAATGTTGCAGAACCGTTAAAATATTTAATTCCAAAAGATTTTGCGGGAATTCTTGAAAATAAAAATTGCCACGAATGCACGAATTATTTATTGTGATTTTTTAAATGTTATTCGTGGCAATTTAATTTGTTTGACCAAATTGTCACTGATCCAAATACTTAAAAAGATTTTTACGCAAAGCCATCTGTGAAAATCTGTGGGGAATAAAAAAACAGCTCCTAAAAAGAAGCTGTTCTCACTCAAAAAATCGTTGTAAGGTTATCGAAGTCTGTCTACAGATTTTACGAGCCTCTCATCTTTTTTGATATAAATGTTTGCCAAAAACAAACAGATTATCGCAATCAATGGGAAAACCGGCTCAATACCCTTCTCAGGAAAATCTATTCCTCCGGATAAGTTTTGTAACCAGTACGCCAATACACCAATCAACAAAGCGTTTATAATAATGCTGAAATTATTCAGCAAGATTTGTCTTTTTCTGTTGTTAAAGCTAAACAGACTGAATGCTCCTGCCAAAACCAAAACGACTGAGGCAACTTGAATCACCGGAATGCCTCCGAAAACCTCCACATCCTGTCCTGTAATAAAAAGGAAAACTGCTGCTAAAACAGACAGTAAAATCCATATAGTCTGTATCCTTTGTAACATAGAATTTTAAATTCAGTAGCAAAAATAACATAAATTTTGCACAATTCAAAAATAAGTGTAGATTTGCAATATACAATGTACTTGAAAACAAAAGTCACCGGACTTACTTTTCTTACTCACAACTAATTACATTTTTACATTAAATATGTTTAACATAGAAACGTTAAGGTCAAAATCCGTAACGGAATTGACTAAAATCTTAAAGGATTTGGGCGTTAAGGTTGCAAGAAACAGCAATGAAAATGATAAGATCTTTGCTATTCTTGATTTTCAGGCATCCAACCCTAAAGTTACAAAAGATTATTTCAATACCACAGAAGTAACAGCAGCTGCAAGCGCGGATGAAAAGCCCGCTGAAAAGGTGACAAAGCCTGTTGCTAAAAAACCTGCTCCTAAAAAAACTACCAAACCAAAGGCTGAAACCGAAACGAAAGAAGATCAGCCAAATCCGGAGCCGGAAGCTGCCAAAACAGAACAAACGCCTATTGAAGAAGTAAAAGCAGAGACAACACAGGAAACTACCGAAGAAAAACCTGCCCCTTCAAACAACAAACAGAAAAGAAAAAGAATTTCACCTCCTGCAGCAGCCAGCGAAATTGAAGCAACAGGAACAATTGAACTTCCTACGAATACAGATTCTCAGCCAGTTCAGGCAAAAGAAGAAAGACCGAAAAGACCGCAAGGTCAACCACAACAAAATCAGAAAGGTCAAAACCATCCACAGCAAAACAGTGGAAATTCTCAAAACCAAAACCGAAATCAAAATAATAACCAGAATCCTAACCAAAATCAGAACAGACCGCAACATGCTGAAAGATCTGAAAGACAGGAAGAACCGCAGGAACAGAAAAAAGAATTCAGTTTCGACGGATTGGTTAGTATTGAAGGTGTTTTAGAAATATTACCAGATAATTACGGATTCTTACGTTCGTCAGATTTTAGTTATATTTCTTCACCGGATGACGTGTATGTTTCTACAGCTCAGATCCGAAATTTCGGATTAAAAACAGGTGATACTGTAAGAGGAATTGTAAGACTTCCGAAAGAAGGAGAAAAATATTTCTCATTATTAAAGCCAACTGAGGTGAACGGCCGCGATTTAGCTTATATCAAAGATCGTGTTGCTTTTGAATATCTTACTCCATTATTTCCTGAAGAGAAATTTAATTTATCAGGAGATAATTCTACAATGTCAACAAGAATTGTAGATTTATTTGCACCTATCGGGAAAGGACAAAGAGCGATGATTGTTGCACAGCCGAAGACCGGTAAAACAATGTTGCTGAAAGATATTGCCAATTCTATTGCAGCCAATCATCCTGAAGTCTATATGATGGTTCTTTTGATAGACGAACGTCCGGAAGAAGTTACCGACATGGAAAGAAGCGTAAATGCAGAAGTTATTGCCTCTACTTTTGATGAAGCTGCTGATAAGCACGTAAAAGTTGCGAATCTGGTATTGGCAAAGGCTCAGAGAATGGTAGAGTGTGGTCATGATGTAGTGATTCTTTTGGATTCTATTACAAGATTAGCCAGAGCTTACAATACAGTGACTCCGGCTTCCGGAAAAGTACTTTCTGGTGGTGTTGATGCCAATGCACTTCACAAACCGAAAAGATTCTTCGGAGCGGCGAGAAAAATTGAAGGTGGCGGATCTTTAACGATTATTGCAACCGCTTTAATTGACACAGGTTCTAAAATGGATGAAGTTATTTTTGAGGAATTCAAAGGTACCGGAAACATGGAGCTTCAATTGGACAGAAAAATTGCCAACAGAAGAATTTATCCTGCAATCGACTTGGTTTCTTCAAGTACCCGTCGTGATGATTTATTAATGGATGAAGTTACTGCGCAGAGAATGTGGATTTTAAGAAAGTATCTTTCTGAAATGAATCCTATTGAAGCAATGGAATTTGTAAACAAAAATATCAGAGGAACTCTAAATAACGAAGAGTTTTTGATGTCGATGAATAAATAATCTTATTGATTTCAGATATAAATACAAAGCAGTCATATTTTGGCTGCTTTTTGTTTGTTTAAAATTATAATTAGTAAAAATAAATTTAAACATGATATTAACTCTAAATTGATTTAAATTTAACTAAACAACGATCATAAATATGTTTTGCCGAAGTTTTTGTTATTATCAATGTTAAAGATTTATTAAAATAATCCGTAATTTTTGAAGTTGGCTTGAATATTGGCTAAATTTGAATCATAACATTAAAAATAAAACTTATGTCATTCGAATTACCAAAATTAGGATATGCTTACGAAGCTTTAGAGCCGACAATTGATGCAAAAACAATGGAGATTCACCATTCAAAACATCACCAAGCGTATGTTGACAATTTAAATAAAGCAATCGAAGGAACTGATCTTGACGGATTGTCGATTGAAGAAATCTGCAGAACAGGTGTTGAAAAACCTGCTGTAAGAAATAATGGTGGAGGTCACTTCAACCACACGCTATTCTGGGAAATTTTAACTCCTGGTGGAAGCAAAGAGCCTGTAGGAGGTGTAAAAACCGCTATAGACAATTATGGTGGTTTCGAAAAATTCAAAAATGATTTTTCTGATGCTGCAAAAACAAGATTCGGTTCAGGATGGGCTTGGTTGGTAAAAAATGAAGACGGATCGGTTTCTGTAACTTCTACTCCGAACCAAGATAATCCTTTAATGCCGGTTGCTGATACAAAAGGAACTCCGGTTTTAGGATTGGATGTTTGGGAGCATGCTTATTATTTAAACTACCAAAACAGAAGACCTGATTATGTTACAGCATTCTTCGATGTTGTAAACTGGGATAAAGTAGAAGAATTATTCAACAAATAATCTTCATTTGTAATAAACAATAAAAAAGGTTCAGAATTTTCTGAACCTTTTTTTGTTAACCGAATACATCGCTTGATTGAATTCCATTTAGCCTCAATTTATACTTCCAATGAACATAAACAAAAATCTGATATAATTTATACTCGAATTTAATTCCATAGTTTTCTTTTGGATTATAATCTATTAAGGACTCAATTATATCACGATACTTGCCGGTACGGTAATAAGAATTCCATATATTAACCAGCGAAGCATTTCTACTTTTTAAGTAAGACTCTTGGTAATAATTTATTGGTCGTGCTATTGAGTTTATAAAGTAATAGAATTCTGTGTCAATAACAATTAAATCCCATTCTCCATCATCATTTTTCTCAGCTTTTATTACATAATCTTGCTTGTTGTTTGTAGGATTGTTTTGCGCAAATAATTTTAATGGAATAATGATCAAAACTATTAGAACGAAAAAATTTTTCATAATTAGTGATTTTATACGAAGTTAATGATTTTATACGAAAAAAGCACTCCAAATAGAGTGCCTTTGTTGTTATTTTTTGATGTATTCTTTCTGAAGAACCGAAACAGCGGGAAAGTGATCGCTGTAACCTCCTGTGAATCGGTCGCCATCCCAAGAACGAAGAGGGTATCCTTTCCATTGTCCTTCTTTATTAACAAGATAAGAAGGCGCATAGATCTCTGCTTTAAAAATGGTATAAGCTGGGGTAAGCTTTTCTTTTGAATACAGATTCTGGGAAACAATAATCTGATCAAATAAATTCGGGGCATCTCTGTAAGCTAAAGATGCAACACCAGCTTTGTAAAGCTTATACATCAAATTATAGTATGGTTTTTTATCAGATAAATCTTCGGGGCTTTCTACTGCGCCAAGATATTTTTTCAAACTCGGACTTACAGGATCATCATTATAATCACCCATGGAAATTAGTTTAATTCCAGGGTAGTCTGCAGATAATTTATCCATTTCGCCTTTTAAAACTGCCGCAGCTGCATTTCTTCTTGGTTGGGAAGCTGCTTCACCACCACTTCTTGAAGGCCAGTGATTCATAAACACGGCAATTTTTTCTCCGTCTAAAAGGCCAATTGCTACCAAAACATCTCTTGTATATTGTCTTTTGCCATCTTCATTGTATACTTTGATTTCTTTGGTATAAGAATTCTGTAGAACAAATCTGTTTTTCTGATATATAAGAGCAATATCGATTCCTCTTGCATCATAAGAGTTATAGTGTACAATACCATAATTGCTTTTTGCTAAAACAGGCTGCTTTATAAGATCTTCAATTACCTGTCTGTTTTCAACTTCTATAAGACCGCAGATTGCAGGATTATCATTCGTATATTGTCTGCCAAGCTCAGAAATTACTTTTGCTTCGTTCGCTAATTTCTGGTTGTAGTATTTTGTGCCCCATCTTTTTTTACTATTTGCAGTAAAATCATCTGCTAAAATCTGATGACGGATAACTTTTTTTCCTACTAAAAGTTCGTTGCTCCATTCTCCTTTGTAATCTTCAGTAGTTTCTAAATATTTAAGAGAATCAATCGGAACACTTCTATGGAATTTAGGATTTGAGAACGGTACTGTTCCGTCAATATAATCTGCAGAAACAATAGTGTCCCAAAGGTTTTCTACATTTAAAAAAGCTACTGCCGCTCTTTTTACCTGTTTTTGCTGAGAAAAACCAAGTGTAAAGCAGAAAACTGCAATTATGAGTGCGAATTTTTTCATGTTATCGTAATATTCAAAAAATTGAGGGGGTAAAATTACACAATTTACATCAATAAAATATTAAATTAATCTTAATAACTGTTTTTTGATTTCAATCATAAAGAAGCTGTTTTTTTAGGATATCATTTACTTGTTAAGAATATTTAATAGAATAAAATGCAGAAAATGTTTGAGTTAATGAAAATAATCCTAAATTTGTTGCCCCTTAAATAAAGAAGGTGTAAAAAATAAGTTTATTATGATTAAAAAACTATCCCTAATCTCTTTGTTTACACTATTACCTGCATCCTATTACTATGCACAAACTACTGTTTATGCGTATGTTAAAGGTCAGGATGGTAAGCCTGTAGAGAGAGCAGAGGTTGATCTTGAACAATCTGTTGATGATGTAACTGCAGACAAAATCGGTTACTTCCAGTTTGTAGATTTAAAGCCAGGACATTATCTTATTACCGTTGCAAAACCGAACTTCGAATCTAAGATTGTAGAGTTTGATGTAACTGCTGATGAGAAAAGAAAAGACTTAGGTGTGATTGTTCTTAATAACAGTTTAGGAAGCGATGCCGGAGTTGTTGTGATTGATGATTCTGCAAACGATACAGAAGACGGAGGTTCTGCAATGCAACCTACAGTAGGGCTTTTGAGTTCAGGTAGAGATGCATTTCAAAATGTTTCGGCTTTTGAATTGGGAGCTTACTGGTTCAGACCGAGAGGGGTAGACAATCGTTTTGAAGATGTTTTATTCAACGGGGTTTCTATGTCTAAAAATGATGACGGAAGAATCGATTTCAGCAACTGGGGTGGTTTGAACGACGTGACAAGATATCCTTACGAAAATGTAGATAACATTACTCCTTCAGAATATACGTTTGGTAATTTGGGAGGTGTGGTTTATTATAATACAAGAGCATCTTCTTACAGAAAACAGACTTCATTAGCGTATTCATTCACGAACAGAAGTTACTTACACAGAGCAATGGCAACGTATTCTTCCGGAATGAGTAAAAATGGTTGGGCGTTTACTGTTTCAGGAAGCAGAAGATGGGGAGATCAGGCAATTATTGATGGAGTTTATCAGGATGCTTATGCATATTTTGCATCGGTTGAGAAAAAATTCAGCGAAAGACACTCTATTAACTTTACTGGTTTCGGTTCCCCTACATACAGAGCTTCAAATTCACCGAATACTCAGGAAGTTTACGACATCATGGGTAAAGACTACAATTCATATTGGGGATGGCAAGATGGTGAGAAAAGAAATTCAAGAATCAGAAAAGTATTTGAACCGATGTTTATGCTTACTGATTATTTAAAAATCGGTAAAAACTCAAACTGGACAAATACGGTTTCGTACCAAATCGGAAGTGATGCAAGAAGCAGATTAGACTGGTTCCGCGGAAAAGATCCGAACCCAACCTATTATAGGAATCTACCAAGTTATGGACTTGTAACAGCTGATGAATTTAGAGAGAAGTCTCAAATTGACTGGACGAGTTTATATTCTCAAAATAACAACATTCCTGTCGAAACTTATACAATTGGTATAAATCCGGATGGAACTCCAAAAACAATAAAAGGAAAAAGAGCTGTTTATACTTTGGTGGAGGACGTAAATAGAGATAAAACTTTCAATTTTGCATCTCACTTTGATACAAGACTAAAAGATAATTGGAAATTAAATATCAACTTTAATTATCAGAATTTGAAGTCTGATAACTTTAGAAGGATAAAAGATTTATTAGGTGCAGATTTTGCATTTAACCGAAATGCTTTTAACAATGATGTACAGTACAATGTAGATGATCCTAACTTTACTGTGAAAGTTGGTGACAGAACACAATATTCTTATGAGCTAACTAAAAATCATTACTCATTAAATATTTCATCAGAGGTCGATTTCAATAAATTTAATATCGTAGCATCTATTTTCAGTTCTTATTCTGAATCCCAGAGAGAAGGAGATTACAAAAGCGGTATTTTAATTTTACAAAATAATTCTAAAGGCAAAAGTGCAATCTATGATGCTTTAGATGCAGGTTTAAAAGGGAAAGTGACTTACAAAATCAATGGTAAGAACTTTATTGTTTATAATGGGGCATTCTTTAGCTTAGCTCCGACTTTAAATGAATTATACATTAATCCTAGAGCTGTAGATTATTTAACTCCAGGAGTTAAAAATCAAATTATCAACTCTAATGATTTAAGCTATATCATGAGAGGTCAGATTCTTAAATTAAGATTATCAGGTTATTATACAACAGTAAGTAATTCTACAGAAATTTCAAGATATTATGCCGTAGTAGCTGATCAAACAGGGTCTATGAATACCTTAATTAATGAAGCGATGACAGGTGTTGATAAGAGATATATAGGCGCAGAACTTGGTTTTGATGTGAAAATTACCCCAACATTAAACGCAACAGGGGTTGCAAGTATTGGTGAATATAAATATACAAACCGTCCAGATGTGTACTCATTTGATGATTTAAATGATTTCAGAAGCTATGGTAAGGCAAACATCAAAGATTATAAAGTAGCTGGAACTCCACAAAAAGCATTTTCATTTGGTTTAAAATACAATTCACCTAAATATTGGTGGGTAGGTGCATCTGCAAATTATTTAATGGATCAGTATCTTGATTTTTCAGCATTAAATAAAACAGCTTCAATGTATACAGATCCGGGAACAAATGATACATATGCAGGCGCAAGTCCTGAGTTGATTCAGCAATTGACGGCGCAAACTAAATTTGATGATCAGTTCATGTTAAATGCCAATGCCGGAAAATCTTTCCTAATCGGCAAATACAGAATGGGAATCAGTGTATCTGTAAATAATATTCTGAATAATAGAAATTATGTAACGGGTGGTTTCGAACAAGGTAGAGCGGCTAATTTCCCGCAACTTCTTGAGGAGTCTCAAAGAGAAACACCTCATTTTGGACCAAAACTTTGGTATGACAGAGGAATTACGTTCTTTACAAATGTTTATTTAAGATTCTAAAACAAAGTAATAATGAAAAAATATAATTCAATTTTAAAATATATTTTCGCAATCTTTGCTGCACTTGTAATTACAGGTTGTGTGCATGATGATAAATATGATGAGCCAAACCTTGATGGTTATCAGTGTGCAGATCTTACTGCTACAATGACGCTTACTCAACTGAGAGCTAAATTTGCTCCTACTGCAACTGCTGCTTTTGTTTTTCCAGACAATTCCACTGATATTGTTGAAGGATATGTTTCTTCTACTGATGAAACGGGAAATATCTATAAGACAATTTATATTCAAGATAAGGCTGAAAATCCTACACAAGGTTTCGTAATTAGCGTAGATGCGGTAAGTAATTATACAAACTATCCTCAGGGATCTAAGATCTATATTAAATTGGCCGGTTTGGCTTTAGGAACTTATGGTGGAGTTGTTCAGTTAGGCGTAAAAACCGGAACTGAAACACCGGCAACTTCCGTATCTAGAATTCCTGAGAAACTTGTGCCGGCAAGAATTTTCAGATCATGTTCGATCAGAGAAAATATTGTTCCTAAGAAAATGACTTCTTTACAGATGGTTTCTGCAAACGATCAATATATCGGATGTTTGATTCAGATGGATAATGCAGAATTCGACAACAGAATCTTATGTACAAACTTTGCTCCCAATGGTGTTACTGTGGACAGAATCATCAGAGATAATACAACAACGACAACTAGAGTTGTAAGAAACAGTGGTTATGCATCATTTGCCAATCAGATTCTTCCTTCAGGAAACGGTAAATTTGTTGGTATTTACAGCAAATTCAATAGCACTTACCAAATGTACATCAACAAGGTTACTGATCTTGAGATGACTAAATTCCCGAGAATCGACGGTATTGCATCAAACCCTTGTGAGTACAGTGATAACGGATTAACTCAGAAAACAGTTGCTGAAGTTAAGCAATTGGCAACAAGTCCACTTACATTGATTACAGGTGATTTTGTTCTTAAAGCTAAAGTAACGGCAAACGATAAATCAGGTAACCTTTTCAAATATATCTATGTTGAAGATGCAACAGGAGGTATCAGAATTAATATCGATAAAGCTGATATGTTCAACGATCCTAGATTTGTTGTAGGTAAAGAAGTTTATGTAAAACTTAAAAACTTATATGTAGGAGCTGTTTCAGGCGAAATTCAGTTGGGAACTCCATTCAGTGGAGCAGTTGGTAGAATTGCAGAAGCTGATGTCTATAAATATTTCTTTGATTCTAAAAAACCAATTACTGCAGTTACTTCTACTGAGAAAATGATTAACCAATTTACTGCTGCAGATGTAGGTAGATGGATTAAAATTAAAAACCTTCAGTTTATCGCTGGAGATTTAGAAAAAGTGTACGCATCAGGAGCGGTTACCAACAGAACTTTAGAAGACTGTTCAGGTAACAAAGTTATATTGAGAACCAGTAATTTCGCAGATTTTGCAGGTCAGGTAATCGAAGGTGGAAAAGGAGATGTTTATGGTATTCTAAGTATTTTTAATGGTACTTATCAGCTATGGATTACTGATGTTTTGGGTGCAGATTTGGATGATCCAAGATGTGATGGTTCAGTTTACACACCACTTCCTGTATTATACAAAGATGATTTTGCTGCAGGTGGTTTTGGTACAGACTGGACGACCGTAAACGTTGCAGGTACTCAGATTTGGAATACTTCTAACCAAGGTAACGGAACCAATTACTATGCAGTAATGAGTGCTCCATTGGGAAGTGTAGCAAATGAAGATTGGCTGATCTCAAAAACAGTAAGTTTAGCAGGAAAAACAAAGGCTGCTGTAAGCTTCACAACTGACGTGAGATACTCAGGACCTGCTCTTCAGGTTTATGCTACAGAAAATTACACAGGAAACCCTGCTACAACGACTTGGGTTGCTTTACCTGCTGCTCTTGATACAAATACAGCAGCATTCGGAGATTGGGTAAGCTCAGGAAATGTAGACTTATCAGCGTTCTTAGGTAAAAATGTAAGAATAGCATTTAAATATACTTCAACATCTTCTGCAGCGGCAACATGGGAAGTTGATGATTTCAAAATTAAAGGTCAATAATAATTGATACTTGTAAAATAAAAAAGACGGACAGAAATGTTCGTCTTTTTTGGTATAAATGGGTAAATGCACAATGTATTTATTTTTGATTGTCTAAAGTATAATATTCCTTGCTCCATCGGAGCAATATCTGTGTAGAAAAATTAAGAATGCATTTACATTGCGCTCCGTAGGAGCGCTACATTTAATTAAAAATATTAAAATTAAATCTATTCGGATATTAAAATAAAAAAACCACTGCAAAAGCAATGGTTGTTATATAATTTAAATTAAAATTCTTTTAGAAAGAAACCTCATTTACCTCTTTTCCGCGCTGAAAATTCATCGTTTTCAGATTTCCTTTATAAGCAATATTCACAAGATTAATCTGCTTAGGAAATGCGCTTAAAAGTATCGTGTTCTTTATTTTTAGACTGTTGATGTCAGAAACACCTCCTGTTTCAAAATATACCCAAACTGTTTCTCCGCTTACCTGACTTCCGGTGAATGTTAAATTCTTGGGAGAACCATTTACAAATACGTCAAAGTTACTATTTACATATTTTTTTACTTCGGCTTCAAAACCGGCAGTATTTCTGTTGATCTTTATAGCATCAGAAATATGACTGGTATTCATCTTCGTTGTAAACTTCAGTGTTTTGCTTCCGTCGACATAGTCAACCTTCGTCATCGAAGAAAAGAAGTCAAAAACCGTGAAGCTCATCATTATTAAAAATGTAAAAATACTCGATACATATAAAATTTTTTTCATCTCAATTTATAAATTTACAGCATTTTGCTAAATAGATTGGGTCAAATTTAGTGCCAATTAAAAATTAACGTTTACAGAATATTTGTCATAAAAAGCCTTAATGTGTGCAACTGCTTCATCAGCGGTATCTACCACACGGTAAAGATCAAGATCGTCTGCAGAGATCATTCCTTCATGAAGTAAAGTTTCTTTAAACCAGTCGAGTAAACCACTCCAGAATTCTGTACCAACCAGAACAATCGGAAAACGTCCTATTTTGTTGGTCTGAATTAGCGTAAGCGCTTCTGTAAACTCATCTAGGGTGCCAAACCCACCCGGCATCACGATAAAGCCCTGCGAATATTTTACGAACATTACCTTCCTTACAAAGAAATAATCAAAATTCAATGAGTACATCTTATTGATGTAAGGATTAAAGTGTTGTTCAAAAGGTAGGTCGATATTTAATCCGATTGATTTTCCCTGAGCGTTGAAAGCGCCTTTATTTCCGGCTTCCATAATTCCGGGACCGCCTCCTGTAATCACTCCGAAACCAATTTTCGTAATTTTTTCGGCAATTTCTACCGCCATCTGGTAATATTTGCTTTCAGGCTTTAGTCTTGCTGAACCGAAAATAGAAACACAAGGTCCTATTTTTGCCATCTTTTCGTAGCCGTCTACAAATTCCGCCATTACTTTGAAAACCATCCAGCTGTCTTTGGTAATGGTTTCGTCCCAGGTTTTTTCACGTAGACTGTTGTGCAGCTTTGTTTCGTTGATATCCGGTTCTGTATTTTCTATACTTTCGTCTCGTATTCCTTCAATGCTCATCCTAAATTATTTAAAATATTTCTCTGCTTCAATCACAGATTCCGGTCTTCCTACATCTACTAAAATGCTTTCATGCACAAAGCCATGAATTTTTTCGGTCTGCATCAGATCCAGATATTCTTCCATCACAGAAAATTTTCCCGTTCTTTTAATCTTATCAAAAATCACTGGATTGATGCAGTGCACTCCGCTAAAAGCAAGAGGTCTGAATCCCTTGTTGAATTCTGCAAGACGCTGTTCGCCGGTTTGTACATTGAGCCATCCACGTAAAACCAAATCATCATTAAACAGCAGTTTTCTCGAACTTTCTCTGTCTGAAACCGCTAAGGTAACAAAATCTTTAATTTCTTTATGGTATTTCACAAAATCATTGATGTTGATATTCGTCAGAATATCAGCGTTCATGATCAGGAAATCTTCTCCATGATTGAGGAATTCTTTAGCAAAAATCAGGCCGCCTCCGGTTTCCAGAAGTTCATTAGATTCATCGGAGATTTCAATCTTACAGCCGAAGTTGTTGTTTTCTTTTAAAAAACGAACAATCTGATCTCCAAAATGATGAATGTTGATCACGAAATCAGTGATTCCGAAAGCTTTAAGATAATTGATATTCCTCTCTAAAAGCGGAATTCCGTTTACTTTGGCCAAAGCTTTCGGATGATGATCGGTAAAAGGTTTCAAACGGGTTCCTTTTCCTGCCGCAAAAATTAATGCCTTCATAATTATAGGTAATGGGTAATTGATAATGAGTAATTCATGAGAATAAATATTAATAACGATATTAAAAATATCACTTATTACACATTACTTATTGCTTATTATTAAGTTGATGCTGTTCATCGTGATGAAGGCTGATTTCTACTTTATCACCATATTTTTCTTCAATAAAATGAGCAATTTTTATGGCCGAATATACCGATCTGTGTTGTCCACCCGTACAACCGAAATTGATTTGGAGATTTTCAAAACCTCTTCCCAAGTAATTATCGATATTGATAGAAACTAGACTTTTAATTAATTCTAAAAACTTGGGCATATCGGTTTTCGTTTCCAGATACTCCTGCACGCCGATGTCGTTTCCGGTCTGGATTTTATATTCTTCCACTCTTCCCGGATTTAAAATCCCACGGCAGTCGAATGTAAAACCGCCGCCGTTTCCGGTTTCATCTTTAGGAATTCCTCCTTTTTTATATGAAAAACTGTGGATGTCTATGTGTAGCATGTTTTTTATTTACTTTTTTTGAATATTTAAATTTTCACAGTTTTGTCATTCCGTAGGAATCTAAATATTTTTATTCCATTTAAAGGGTTGAGATTCCTACGGAATGACAAAGCGTGTTTTAAAATTAATTGTTTAATATTTCCTCAATTTTCAATTTTGTTTTCTCCAAATTCAATTGCCCAATCACTTTTTTCAGCTCAGGGAAGTTCATGATTTCTTCCCAATTTTCAGCAAAATCTGTAATATTCTGAATGCCTTTTTCGATGCTTGAAATAAAATGTTGCTTCCTTTGAATCAGTCCGCGGAAACCATAAGCTCCCAAAACCTGCAGAAATCTCATCATCTGAACTGGTTTCACCGAATTTTTTAGTTGATTTTGAATCTCTGTATTTTCAAACTGCTGAATATAAAATTCAAGCATTTCATTTTTAAAATCTTCCGGAAAATTGGCTTTAGCCTGAAACAGAAAAGAAATTACATCGTACATCAGAGGACCTTTCATTGCCGACTGATAATCGATAAATGAAACTTCATCGTTATCATTTACCATAATATTCCGAGCCTGAAAATCACGGATCATGATTCCCTTCGGTTCGAGATTTTCGATGAGGTCAGCGATTTTTTTGAACTCTTTCAGCAAGGTAGATTTGTGATATTCCATTTCCAGAACATCAGCCACAAAATTTTTGAAATAATAAAGATCATGGATAATGGGAAGTTCGTCGTAACTTTCATATTCGAAAGTTTTTTTGAAATCTATTTTACCTTCGGTTTTTGTCTGAAGTTCAAAAAGTTTTCTGAGTGTCTCTTTTACCAATAGTTTTACCCTATCCGACAATCCTTCTTCAGCAATAATTTCTGAGAGTGTCTTTTTACCTAAATATTCCTGAATATACATTTTTCGGTCATCAGAAATATAATACATGACCGGAGTATTGAGTTGTAAATCAGAAAATACATTCGAATAATAGAGAAAACTTTCGTTTTCCGGAATATTGTCGTTACAGGTAATGATGTATTTTGCGTTGCGGTTTTCAGCCAGAAAATTTACTCTTGCAGAACCGCTTTGAGCTAAAGTGATAAATTCAACAGATTTTTCACCAAAATAATTTTCAAAAAATATTTTTACGTCTTCTGAAGTCATAATATGCCAACAAATATAGTGATTTACATACGAATTGTTATATTTGCAACATGTTAAAAGACTTTAAGCCTGTTTTAGGAATATTGTTGCGCTTCATCATCATTTACCTGGTGTTGCTGTTTGCGTATCAGTTTTATCTTAACAGTTTTAAAGAATCTGGTTTGGATCCTTTTTCCAGAATGATTGCAAATCAGGTGATGTTTTTGCAAAACTCAATGGGTTTTCCTTCGGCTCTTTACGACGATGTACCTAAACAACAGATATGGTTTCATGTAAAAACAGGCTTCGTTACCAGAATGGTAGAAGGTTGCAATGCTATTTCTGTAATGATTCTCTTTGTCTCTTTTGTCTTTGCTTTTTATAAAGGAACTAAAACTTTCGTTTTTGTAGCGATTGGTCTTTTGATACTTTACATTATGAATGTTTTGAGAATTGCAGGGCTTAATATTGTGTACAGTGATTATTCAAAGTATGGTAAAATGACGCATGACTATGTATTTCCTGCTGTGATTTACGGAACAGTGGTTGTGCTTTGGCTGGTCTGGATTAAATTTTTCGCATTAAAAAAATGAAAGTCTTAAGCTGGATATTAGTGCTTTTGGGTGTTGCAGGTCTTATCTCGGTGAGAGTTTTTGAAGACCGCATCTTTTATGATCCTTTCCTGAATTATTTTTACGAAGCAGATAAACAGGCAGCATATCCTGATTTTGAATGGGGACGTTTAATTATAAGTCATTTGTTCCGATTTATATTGAATCTTTTATTTTCAAGTATTGTCATTCATTTTATTTTTAAAAATAAAAACTGGACTTTACAGGGAGCTGCATTAATATGTATTGTTTTTGCCATTACTTTCCCTATTTATCTTTACTGTATTTCAACAAAATTCGAGATCGGGTTTCTTTTTTCTTTTTATATGAGAAGGTTTGTGATACAGCCTTTGATACTTCTTCTTATTGTTCCGTTGTTCTATTATCGAAAGCAAATGTTGGTAAGAAATATTGAAGACTAATCCAAAATTTTTTTAAGCTCATAAAAGCACTGCTAACTTTTATAGAAGTTTTGCATTTCCTGTATAATCTTTGTGTTTTTGATTAGCCCGGATTGAGCGGCATGTCTGAGCTCTTTTCTTTGGATTTCAGCGCGGCGGCTTTGCCGCCGCGCTGAAATCCAAAGAAAAAGCGAGTAGCGAAAGCCGGAAATAGCTCCTGAAAACTCTCAGACTGTATGTTTATCTATGCTTGTTACGTTTGCGGGAGTCCATTTTACCCGTTTTACAAATGGGAGTTCGCGGACGGGACAATTCATGATCTGGCAAACAGGACATGAAATGGTTTTACAATCATCCATATGGAAATTGAATTCTACGGTCCTTTTTGTATTTTTTGCCAGTAAAATAATGACGTTTTCCATTTCCTGATGGGCTTCACGAAGGCTGTAATAATAGGGTAGTGTGATGTGTGCATCGATGTGAAGGGAAGAGCCAAACTGCTGGATTTTCATGTTGTGAATGTCTATCCATTCTGTTTTTCTGTTTTTTTCTAAAAGGTCTATGATGTTGTTTAAAAGTTCCGGATCCTGTTCGTCCATAATTCCGCGAAGCGATTTTCGAACAATTTTATAACCGATAAAAATGATATAGAATCCGAATAATAGGGCTACGACAGAATCGATCCAGTAGATCTTGCTAAAGTAGACAATTATTAAACTGATGACGACTCCCAATGTTGTAATGGTGTCGGATTGTAAGTGTTTTCCGGAAGAAATTAATACTAAAGAATTTTCTTTTTCACCTTTTTTGATGGAGATATAGCCTAAAATATAATTGATAATGGCTGTTGCGGCAATGATGGCAATTCCCCAGTCTAATTCGCTCAGAACTTTTCCTGTAACCAAACTGTTGATGCCTTCGTAGATGATCATAATTCCGGCGATGGCGATGAGTGCTCCTTCGATACCTGAAGTTACAAATTCTACTTTTCCGTGCCCGTAAGGATGGTCTTCATCTTTTGGTTTTGAGGCTAGATGCAATGAATATAAACCCATAAAAGCACTGATCACATTCACGATACTTTCCATGGCATCAGAAAATACGGCATCGGAATCGGTGAGTTTCCAGGCGATAATTTTTCCGACAAAAAGAATGATTCCGAAAACTGCAATGAGCTTCTGGAAACCTACTTTGTCTTTATTTATTTTCTTTGTAATCATTACTTTCTTTAAAAAATTTCTGAACTATTAAGGTCTTTTAAGGTTTAAGAATTTTTAAGGCAAATATCTGAGATATTTTTTCAGTTGATAGGATTTTATCCTATCCTTTAGTAAGCCGTCCCTTCGGGACTTGTTTTAGCCATCAACTACCAAACAAATTCTACCAACTAAAATAATTATTCGATAAAAAAAAGAATCTCTTTTGGAGACTCTTTTTCTTTTTGTTAGTTTATACTAAGTTGTTTTCTACCAAGTATTCTGCGATCTGTACTGCGTTTGTTGCAGCGCCTTTTCGCAGATTGTCTGCCACAATCCAAAGGTTGAGTGTTTTTGGCTGGGAGAGATCTCTTCGGATTCTTCCGACAAAAACTTCGTCTTTTCCTTCTGAATATAAAGGCATCGGATATTCGTTGTTTTTTACGTTATCCATTACCACAACTCCCGGAGTTTCAGATAAGATTTTTCTTACTTCGTCAAGATCAAATTCGTTTTCAAATTCAATATTCACACTTTCAGAATGTCCTCCCTGAACCGGAACTCTTACTGCGGTTGCCGTTAAATTAAATGTGTCATCGCCTAAAATTTTCTTAGGCTCTTTCATTAATTTTATCTCTTCTTTTGTGTAATCGTCATCTGCAAAAACATCACAGTGCGGCAATGCATTTTTGAAGATCTGATAAGGATAAACTTTTTCAGCATCCTCACCTTTGATTTCTGCATTAAGCTGATCAACTGCCGCTTTACCCGTTCCTGTTACGGACTGATAAGTGGAAACGATTACTCTTTTAAGATCGTATTTTTTATTCAACGGACCTAAAACCATGACCAACTGAATGGTAGAACAGTTTGGATTTGCAATGATCTTGTCTTCTTTCGTTAATACATCAGCGTTAATTTCAGGAACTACCAGTTTTTTTGTAGGATCCATTCTCCATGCGGAAGAATTGTCGATTACAGTTGTTCCAGCTTCAGCGAAAAGAGGTGCGAATTCTAAAGATGTTCCGCCCCCTGCTGAGAAAATTGCTATTTCAGGTTTGGCAGCTATAGCGTCGTTCATGCTTACAATGGTGAATTCTTCCTGTTTATACTTCACCTTCTTGCCAATAGATTTTTCCGATGCTACCGGAATTAGTTCGGTGATAGGGAAGTTTCTCTCTTCGAGAACTTTAAGCATAACCTGTCCAACCATTCCTGTTGAACCTACTACAGCTACTTTCATTGTTGTTTTAAAAAATTAAGTTAATATAAATTAAGCTCCGAAGACTCTTGCCCACGGAAATGCATATCCGAATAATGCTACCGCAATCAATCCCATAAATACGATTCCTAAAGAAATGGTATCATTAGATTTTACTTTTTTATTGATGATGGTCATCAAAATTGCAGCAATAAGCATTGAAGCTGGATGTTCTACATATTGAAATCTTGAATAAGCGTTGCTCATCAGTGTTACAGAATCTAAAGCCGCTTTTACAGCCGGAGAGGTAAACCACAGTACAATCCCTAACAAAAACTGAATATGAAAGAAGATCATGGTGAACAGGGTTGTTTTCTTTAGGAATTTATTTACTTTCCCACTGAAACCAAACATGGTTGCCAAAAGTGCAATAATGAATAAGGCCACCAAAAGGAGTTCAAGATAAGCAAACCCTTTATGAGCATTGATTAAAATTTTGTAAAAATCCATACTTCTATTTTTTCTATTTTTAAAGTATACAAATATAAAAAATCCCAGCGATAAAGCCGGGATTTGATATGTAATAAGTTGTAAATTATTAGAATTTAAACGCAACAGAAGCTGCCCAAGTTCTACCGAATCCGAAGTAAACAGTATTATTTGTGTCTAAACCTTTGTAGAAGTTAGCTGGGTTATTAATATAAGCGTCATACTTTTGCTGAGCTGTACCTGTCGAAGTTGTAGTAAAATCTGCTAAATCTTTAACGTGTGTAGAAGATTTTCCGTCAGAAATGTATGTGGTATCAAATAAGTTATAAACGTTACCTGTAAGAACTAATCTTTGGTTTTTACCTAAATCAAATGTATAAGATAAACCTAGATCAAACAAGTTATAGCTTGGATATTCTAAAGCTCCTTTACGTCCGTTGTTTGTAGTTGTTCCATCAGCTTTTACATATACATCAGCAAAATTGATTAAACCGTAATAGTTGCTATAATAATTCCAGTTACTAAAAATACTTAATTGTTTAACTGGTTTTAATGTAAATCCTAAAGCAGCTGTCGTTTGAGCCGCATCAGAAACTTTCACTCCGTCTAAGGCAAAACTTACTTCTGCATTGCCATTAAAAGTAATAGGAGTTCCGTTTTCGTCATATAATGTTCCTGTTGGGTTTCCTTTATATTCCCAATTTCCTATTGAAAACATTCCGTTGAAAGATAAATAATCTGTAACTTTTAAAGTTCCTTCAAATTCTGCTCCCATGTGGATTTCCTGAATTCCTGTTAAATTAGCAAAAGGTCTGTTATAAACATTTGTTCCTGTTGCTGGTAACGCCGGATTGATAGGAATACCTGGTAAATTTGTAAATCTTTGGTATCTGTCTTTCCAAGATGTATAGTAAAGGTTTACGTTTGCATTAAAGATTCTGCTTCTGAATCCGTAACCTAATTCTGCTGAAGCAATTTTCTCGTTAGTTAATAACGGATTCACAATTTGCTGGTTTCCAGTTGCTCTTCCATCGGGACTATTTACAGCAGGGTTTGTACTCGTTGCAGGAGCAAGCGGTGAGTTGAAAACAGAATTGAAAAGTGGCTGTTTAGCATAATAACCAACATTTGCAAAAACATTGTGTTGATCGTCAATATTATAGTTAACTCCAGCTTTCACGTTAAATCCAAAAAGAAATTTAGTGTCTGTTTTTTGTGTAACAGCTTGTCCCTGTTGAATAACACCATCCTTCAACCAGTTGTCAATTCTTTTATATCCTTGTTCTGAAACCGATCCTTGAACGAACGCAGAAACTTTATCTTTTGAATATTCAATTTGTCCGAAAAGTCCTCCCCACAATACTTCACCGTCATAGTTTCTGTAAACAATCTGGCCTTTGTCCTTAACTGTTTTTACGAAAGGATTTGCAGAAGGAGTAGGACTTTGTACAAGAGTAACATCATATCCTCCAGGATTGTTCATATCATCTTTTTCAATATACCTGTTATTCCCCCAAAGATCTGTTAAAACACCTGGATGATAACCATAATAATATCTTAAATCAATTCCTCCTGAGAAATTCCAGTTTTCATTGAATTTGTGTTGAAAGTTTGATAATAAACCATACCAATCGTGTGAATTGATACTAGCTCTTCTTGCTAATCCATTGTTTCTGGTTGCTACACCTGGAGTTGCATTTATTTTGTTGATACCAGTGTTATTTGCTACTGCAGGATCCCAAATTACATTTTGTCCTTGGTTCCATGCTTGGATATCATCGAATCTAATCAAACCATCGGCTGTTTTAGGTAAGCTGTTGATGTTTGTACCATTGATACTTCCAATAACACCTGTTCCACCTCCTCTTCCCCAAGATCCGTAAAGAACTGAAGATAATTTTGATCTTTCAGAAATTTTCCAATCCCAGTTAACTGATGCAACCGGTTTGCTGTAGAAATTGATTGATTGAGACATGATATCTCCATTCATATATCCCCAGTTTGAATTGTATCTTCTGTTTGGCTCACCATTTTCACCATATTTAATGAAGTTTGCAATTGAACTTTGGAAGTTCTGCATATGCCATTGTGGTGCGCCTGTAAATGTAAATTGGAAATCATGCTTTTCGTTTGGCTGATAACCTAAAGCAAAATAATAGTTGTAAGCTTCGAAATCAGATCCGTCAATATAAGTTGCTCCTGCAGTTCTAGCCATTAAGAATGAAGTTGACCAACCTTTTGCAGATTTACCTGTATTATAAGAAAATAGAGTCTTTAAGTAGCCATCATTACCAACTCCTAAGAATACGTTTCCTTCTTTTTTCTTGTCTGCTGCTCTTGTAATGATATTTGTCGTTCCTCCTACAGAAGCAATGGCTAATTTTGAAGATCCTAAACCTCTTTGCACCTGCATTGCAGATGTAACGTCTGATAATCCTAACCAGTTACTCCAATAAACTGCACCATCTTCCATTCCGTTTACAGGAACACCATTAATCATTACAGCTTGGTTGTTGGTATCAAAACCACGGATATTCATACGACCATCACCGAAACCTCCTCCGCCTTTTGCAGCGTAGATTGAAGGCGTGGATTTCAAAATTTCAGGGAATTCCTGATTCCCTAATCTTTCAACGATTTGTGCTTCTTTAATTGTAGAAACTGCAACCGGTGTTTTTCTATCTTTAGCGATATCGGCAACACCTGTAAGAACAACAGCTTCAATATCTTTTGACCTGGTGTCAGCTGTATCCTGAACCTGTTGTGCATAATAAACACTAGCTGTTGATAATGTAATTATCGCAGTTAGCATCGATTTGTTGATTAATTTCATAATCGTAAGTAATAGTTAGAATTAAATTTTATGCAAAATTCGACAAATAAACTTTAACTATTATTAACTTAATGTTAATTTTTATTGATTACAAATAACATGTAACTAATTGAAAATCAACAATAATTGAAAATAATCAATTTTACAGTGAAAAAATCATATTATTTAATTTTTAATAAAATACATATGTTTTTATTAAAAATATAATGTATTACATAGCAGCTTTTAAGCTTAAATCTATATTTTCTGCAGAATGAGTCAATGCTCCAGCAGAGATATAAGTGACTCCGGTAGCAGCAATATCCTTCAATTGATCTCTTGTAATTCCACCAGACGCCTCACTTTCGCAAGAACCATTAATTAGTTTAATGGCTTTAGCCATTGTAGCAACATCCATATTGTCAAGCATGATTCTGTCGACCTTTGCATTGATGGCTTCCTGTACTTCTTCGAGATTTCTTGTTTCGACTTCGATTTTGAGTTTTTTCTTCGATTTCTTCACATAATCTTTTGCCATTTTTACAGCATTGGTAATGCTTCCGTTATAATCAATATGGTTGTCTTTCAGCATAATCATATCGTAAAGTCCGTATCGGTGATTGGTTCCGCCGCCGATTGCGACTGCCCATTTTTCGCAAACCCTAAAATTCGGAGTCGTTTTTCTGGTGTCTAAAAGTTTTGTTTTTGAACCAATTAATCTCGAATCCCAATCATGGGTTAAGGTAGCAATACCGCTCATCCTTTGCATGCAATTAAGAACCAGCCTTTCTGTTGAAAGAATTGATCTTGCACTTCCTGTAACGATAAAAGCAATGTCGCCAACTTTTGCCATTTCACCGTCTTTGATGAAATTCTCTATTTTCAGATTTTTATCGAAGGTTTTGAAAATGATTTCCGCCAGTTCAACTCCTGCCAAAATGCAGTTTTCTTTTACTAGAAGCTTTGCACTTTGCTGTAAATCTTTAGGAATTGTAGACAATGTAGAATGATCGCCATCCTGAATGTCTTCTTCCAAAGCATTTTTGATGAATTGTTTTAAAACTTTATCTGTGGCGTAGCTTGGTCTTTTCATATGTGGAGATTTTTTAAGGTCATGCGTAATCGCAGCTTTTTAATTGCTTTTGTGTTTATGAATCACGACGATTACATTATTGTAATTTTTTTAATTCGTTTTCGACTTCTTCTATTGACGGAAGATGAGATTTAAGGTTTTCGGGTAATACTTTTTTCAGCTCATAGGAAGAAATTCCTAATGGCTTGTGAAGATCAGTTAGAGAATATTCTGCAATAATTTCATTTTTGTCTTTACAGATGATCATCCCAACTGTTGCATTGTCGTTTTCATCTCGCAATTGTTTATCAACAGCGGTCACATAGAAATTAAGCTTTCCGGCAAATTCAGGTTCAAAATGCCCGGTTTTCAGTTCTATTACTACATATCTTTTTAGTTTAATATGATAAAATAGTAGATCAATAAAAAAAGATTGGTTGCCAATAGAAATTTCAACCTGTTTTCCTACAAATGCAAAGCCGTTTCCCAATTCTATCAGGAACTTAGAGATATTTTCTGTCAGAGCATTTTCTAATTCCCTTTCTTTATAGTTCTCTGTAATATTGATGAAATCAAAAATATATGGGTCTTTCAATGTTTCACGGATCAGATCGCTTTCGTAATCAGGCAATGTCTTTGAAAAATTATTAATTGCTTTTCCTTGGCTTTCAATAAGATTACCGGAGATCATATTCAATAAAACTGCTCTGCTCCAACCATTTTCTATGGTTTTTTTGATATAAAAATGAGCTTCTTGAGTGTTTTTACATTTAGTTAATATTTCTACATGATGCCTCCAAGGAATTAAAAAAAGACTTTCTAATAAATCGTCACCAAGTTGGTGACGATTTTCATTGTCTTGATTATAAAACAGATAGAATCGTTTGCAGTATTTTAAATTGCTTTCAGAAAAACCTTTTATTTCAGGAAATTCTGTACGTAAATCTTTACTTAATTGTGAAAAGAAGCCGGAGCCATACGTATTCTCAAAATTTCGTTCGGAAATTTCCTTTCCTAAATCCCAATACATTTCTATCAGAGCAGAATTCACCTGAATGGCGGCTTTGATCTGGCTTTGCTGAATTTTTTGTTTTAAATCTAAAATCCAACGGATATATTGTTCATTGCTTTTTTGTAGCATATTCAAATTTAATATAAATTCTAAATCTGACGTTTTTAGGATTTTTTAATAATAATCAATTATGCCTGAACTAAATCTTTGTTGTAAAATGCACCTTTATTTTGAGTCATTTCCATTGATTGGGTAATGATCAGATGCGCAACGGTTGTTAAATTTCTTAATTCTGAAAGTTGGGGCGAAAGAATAGAGTAGTGGTAAATTTCATCAACGGCAGCTGCAATTTCTGCATGTTTCTGAAGTGCCATTTTCAGTCTTCGGTTGCTTCTCACAATTCCTACAAGATCGCTCATCATTTCCTGAAGCTGTTTTCTGAGGTAAGAAACGATGACCATTTCATCGATGATTTTCATTCCTTCTTCATTCCATTCCGGAACAGCTTTTAGATCATCAAAATTGAAGTTGTTTTCTTTTAATAATTCTACCGTTTTCATTGCAGCGTTGTGACCGAAAACAAGACCTTCCAATAATGAGTTGGAGGCCAATCTGTTCGCTCCGTGTAATCCTGAGTTTGTACATTCACCAACGGCAAATAGATTATTGATAGAAGATTGTCCGTCTTTATCGGTTTCAATTCCGCCCATCAGATAATGGCAAGCCGGAACTACAGGAATCAGTTGGGTAAAAGGATCAACTCCTTCATCTTTACATTTTTTATAAATATTCGGAAAATGCTCTAAAAATTTTTCATGATCCATTTCTCTGCAATCCAAGCCGACATATTCGTCTCCTGTGATTTTCATTTCGGCATCAATGGCTCTTGCAACGATGTCTCTTGAAGCTAATTCTTCTCTTTCATCGTATTTATGCATGAATTTTTCGCCTCTTTTGGTTCTTAATTTTGCGCCGTCGCCACGAACTGCTTCGGAAATTAAAAACAACATTCCATCGATTTTGCTGTATAAAGCTGTCGGATGAAATTGATAATACTGCATATTGGTTACTTTACCTTTTGCACGGGCTACGAAAGCAATTCCGTCTCCGGTTGCAATGGTCGGATTGGTGGTGTTTTTATAAACATGTCCTGCTCCGCCTGTTGCTGCTAAAGTAATTTTGGAAGTAATTTTTTTGATAGATTTAGATTTTTCATCTAAAATATAAGCTCCGTAACAGTTGATTTCGCCTTCATTCAGTTCTTTTCCCGGAACATGGTGTTGTGTGATAATGTCGATCACGTAGTGATGATCGAGAATTTCAATATTGGGGCTGCTTTTTGCGGTTTCGAGTAAGGCTCTTTCGATTTCAAAACCGGTGATGTCTTTGTGATGTACAATTCTGTTTTCGGTATGACCGCCTTCTCTTCCTAAGGCAAATTTTCCGTTTTTCATGTCGAAATTTGCGCCCCATTCAACGATTTCGTTAAATCTTGCAGGTGCTTCTTTCACAACCATTTCAACAACATCAAGCTTGCTTTCGCCGTCTCCGGCTCTCATCGTATCGTCGATATGCTTCTGAAAATTATCATTTTTCAAATCGGTAACGACAGCTAAACCGCCTTGTGCATATTTGGTATTGCTTTCGTCTTCGTCAGATTTTGTTACAATGATTATTTTGGCATCGGGAAACTGTTCGGAAACTTTTATGGCATAAGATAATCCGGAAATCCCGGAACCAATCACTAATACATCCGCTTTTATCATAGTTTTGCTTTAAGACAATTGTCTAAATATTAAATAAATTTAAACAATTTTTCGTTTGGTTTTCTTACTTTTTTCATGTGTTGGAAATGATCTTCTTCAGAACGATAACCTAAAGCCAATGTAACAGTCACTTTTTCTCTATCATGATCAATATCCAAAATCTCTTCAATTAAATCCTGTCTGAAACCTTCCATCGGGCAAGTGTCGATATTTTCTATAGCTGCAGCATACATCAGATTGGCTAAAACAATGTAAGATTGTTTTTCTGCCCAGTTGAAAAGTTCGTCTTCGGTTTTCTGGCTGACGTGCTGATTGATGCTGTTTTTAAAAAGATCAAGCTTCCCGAGTTCAATATTTCGTACTTCGGAAATGTGATTGAAATAGCCATTGATATAATTTTCTTCAATCAGTTTTTTTGAAACAATGACTACCAAATGTGAACAGGTGGAAATCTGCGATGGATTGTAAAATGCCGGAATCAGTTTTTCTTTCATCTCTTTGCTTTCTACCACCAATATTTTGTAAGGTTGCAATCCCAAAGAGCTTGCCGCCAGTTTTCCAGACTCTAAAATGCTGAGAAGAGCTTCCTGAGGAATAATAAAATCAGGATTAAATTTTTTTACAGAATATCTTCTGCTTAAAGCTTCCAAATAATTCATAAGACAAATTTAAGAATTGATGCCGAATAAAGGTTGTTTTAAGTAAAATATCTATTTGTAAATTTTCTAAATAAAAAATCACTCCCCGAAGGAAGTGATTCAAAAAAATTAAGTATAGTATGAAAAAAAATTATTCTCTGTTTTTTACCATAATCCAACCTGTAAGTTTTACAGGAGTTTTGGTTTTGTTGTTTTCATTCCACGTTACAGAATACCAGTAGCTTCCTGTAGGAACTTTTCTTCCGTTTGCGGTTCCGTCCCATTTATACTGATTGGTTTTGTCTCCTTGATGAAGTTTTGCTCCGTAACGATCGTAAATGTTAAAGACTAAATTAAGCTTATTGCCCAAAGCAGAATAGTCTACGACATCATTGCGACCATCGCCGTTTGGTGTAATTACATTGATGATGTTTGGTACCGTTACATCTACTACCATAGGTTCACAATCGTAAGCATCTTTTACAAAAACCTTATGAATTCCTCTTGAGATATTGGTAAACATATTAGAGGCCTGCCAGTTTACATTATCCAAAGAATATTGGTAAACTGGTGTTCCGCCGTTTGCATACACTGTAATTGTTGTAGCAGATACGTCAACTGATGTAATGACTGGCTGTTCTGATGCAAATATTTTTACATCTTGCTTCACCGTACAATCTCCTGTTTTCAGCTTTACCCAATATGTTCCTACACCAACATTCGAAATTGTCTGTGTGGTTTCTCCTGTGCTCCATTCGTAAGCATCGAATCCTGTACCTGCATCCAATGTGGTTTTATCTTCGATGCAAATAATCTTATCTTTTAAGATTTCTGAATAAACCGGTGGGATGACAGTCAGTGTCACTTTAGCAATTGCATAACATCCGTTTGCATCGGTTACTTTGATGTAAACAACACCGCTTGGAGCAGTGTATGGTTGCGGAGGTGTAATCTCATTGGTTCCATTAATGGCATCCTGTAAAGACGGATAGTAATTTTTTGTAACCCCTGTCTGCGTTGTTACAGGTGCATTGGTTAGATTGAATGTTCCCATCGAAACATTGTTTTCAAGGAAGCAGCTTCTTAAAGTGGCGTCATTTACCGTAACTACAGGATAGTGGTTTAATGTAATAACTGCATTATCCGTACATCCTTGTGAGGTAGTAACTTTCACGTGTACGGTACCTCCGGCTGCTGAAGGGTAATTTGACCAGTTCAGAATTTCTCCCGTACCTGCATTTAAATTTGCCAAAGTAGGGTAATACTTTTTCGTTACCCCGGGTTGTGTGGTGACTGCGGCGGTGCTAAGGTCGAAGTAAGCCAGCCCTTCATTATTGTTATTACAAGCGGTTATTGTAGCATCATCTGCGGCAAAAGGGCTCGGATTTAACACAATTCTGCCGTCACCATTATCACAAAGTGTAGAAGTAGGATCTTTTACCACCACTGTAATTGTTGTATTTCCTGAATATTGAAAATTGTTCGGGAAAGCAATTGGAGTAGGATTTCCTAATACATAATAAGTGATGATGTAATTTGAAGGATTATTTACAAACTGATTTGCATAAGATGTTAAATCAATAAAGCCATTTCCGGTTGCCGGGTTTGTACAAACAAAAGGTGTAATTGTAGACTGTAGAATTGGAACTTTATCGATGAAAATCTTCGCATTTTTTATTGAATGTCTCGCGCTTGCTGCTCCAGTACCTGCAGAAAAACCGAAATATCCCTGTGTCATACCGATTGCACCGCCCGAAGGAGCAAAAGAATCGTCTACAATTATAACGCCGTCTATTCTTATCTGAATTTTCCAATTGTTAATATTAGCAGGATCTACTTCTCCATTTACTTCCACGTGTTTGTAAGTTGCTCCCACGAAAGGTTGTGTAGGGTTCAGATCCGGTGAATGAAAGGTGCTGTTTGCAGTCATGTTATACTCGATGTTCGGACTTCCGGCAGGAACATTATTCGTCCCATAAAGAAGGTGAACCTTACTCATTTGTCCTTCCGTACTGTTATTGAATATATCAAATGCAACCATTAATCCGTTTGCGTTGGCAGGAATTCCAAGTCCGCCACCGGTAGTAAATCCTGTAGGAGGATTGGATAGATACCAGAATGTAAGACCATCACCTCTTCCGTAAGAGGTTGTTCCGTTTCCGTCAATTCTGAAATCAAATTCAACTTTCCATTTATCGCAATATTTTAGGTTGATCGGGTTGGACAGTTTAATAGCACCAAACTGGCTGGTCTGGTCTGCTGTAAGCTGTACAAAATCACTTGTTGCAGAAGCTGACGGAACAATATCCCATCCTGTGGTATTAATAACAGGGGTTCCGGTAAGCTGGTAAGTTTGTGCTGTAAAATCTGAGTTGATGATTGATAAAACGAACAAAAAACTGAGGAGTAAAACTTTCTTCATTTTTAACTTAGAGATTTATTGTTTGGTAAAATTATCGGTTTTTTTATTTTAAATAGTGAGATCTAAAGCTTAGAAGTAGCAATAGAGTACATCATGAGTCATTATTAAAAGCTATGTTTTTAATAATAGGGTTGAGAAATTCAAAATTTAAAAAGCACCACATAGATATAGTGGTGCTTAGTATAAATTATTCTCTGTTTTTTACCAATACCCAGCCATTGTATTTGGTCTGTGTATTGTCGCTTTCAGTCCATGTGATGGTGTACCAGTAAGTACTTGTTGACAATTTTTTACCTCCGGAAGTTCCGTCCCAGGTGTAATTTCTAAATTTGTCAGCCTGATATTTCATGTTTCCGTATCTGTCATATACTGTAAAGACAAGATTTTTCTTATAAGCAAGAGCGCTGTAATCGATGAAGTCATTTACATTATCTCCGTTTGGCGTGATTGCGTTAATAAGATTCGGTACTGTAATCTGAACTTCGGTAGGTTGGCAATTGTAATAATCTTTTACAAAAACTTTTACTTCGCCTCTTGGAAGCCCGGTAAATACATTAGAGTCCTGCCAGTTGAGACCGTCTAATGAAAACTTATAAGGTGCTGTTCCTCCTGAAACATTTACAGTGATTGTATTGTTAGCAATATCGATAGTAGAAATCACAGGAGTATTTGCTTTTTTTACATTTACATTCTGTAAAGTATAGCATTTTCCTGTTTTTAAAAGAACCCAATAGTTTCCTACTGCAACATTTGTAATAGATGATGTTGTAGCTCCCGTGCTCCATTCATATCCGTCAAATCCAGGACCTGCATCCAACGTTGTTCTTTCATCAATACAAATGATTTTATCTTTTAAAATAGATGATTTAACGGGAGGTAATACCTTTAGCGTAATTTTTTTAATAATAAAACATCCGTTTGTTCCTGTGATCCTTACAAAAACTTCTGTTGATCCTGAAATATGTGTTGTTGCAGGAATAATTTCATTCGTTCCGCTTAATGCGTTGGATAATGAGGTGTAAAACTTCTTAGTAATGCCTGCTTCATTTGAAACATTTGCCGTTGTAAGATCAAACAAAGCTGTATTGGTAGCATTTTCAATAAAACAAGATTCGAGTACGGCATCAGTAGATACTGGCAACGGATGGAAAATCAGTGTGATCTCAGCGTTTCCGGTACAACCTTGTGGTGTTGTAACCTTTACATACACTTTTCCGGGTCCAGAAATGTAGGAAGTGTAGTTGGTGATCTCATTTGTATTTGCGTTAAGATCAGCAAGAGTTTTATAATATTTTTTAGTAACTCCGGGAACAGCTGTCACATTAGCCGCTGAAAGATCATAAGTTGCGGTTGTAGCTCCATTATTATTGCAAGCATAGAGATTGACATTATTTGCCGTAAATGGAGATAGCGTCAATAAAATCTTTCCATCGGGGTTGTCGCAAAGAATCGATGCATTATCCCTGATGATTACATTTACAGTTGTATTTGCATTAAACTGAAAATTTGTTGCATTAGAAACGGGTACGCCTCCCACCATATAGGTAAATGTATAGTTTGCAGGGTTTGCAACAAACTGAGAATTAAAAGAGGTTAAATTAACTGTTCCGTATCCTGTAGTAGGATTTGGGCAATAACTCTGTGTGGCAGTCGGATTTAGTAGACTTACTTTATCAGTATAAATTTTAACATTTTTGATAGAATGTCTGGATCTGTTTCCTCCGGTAGAAGCTGAGAAGCCAAAATATCCGTTAGTCATTGCTGCGGCTGTTCCTGATGCAGTAAAAGGCTGATCGCAGATAAGGTTTCCGTCTATTGTGATTTTTATATTCCAGGTATTTGGTATCGAAGTGTTTACCTGAGCTGTAACTTCAACGTGCTTATAATTAGTTCCCTGAAAAGGCAGGGTCGTATTCATATCCGGGGAATGAAAAGAACTTCCCGGAGTATTAAAAAACTCTACATTATTGTTATCGGTTGTGTTTTGTACCTGCCCGTAAGCAACATGTACCTTGCTCATTACTGCCGTGGTTGTGTTGTTGTACGTAT
The DNA here is from genome assembly GCF_900116415.1 of Chryseobacterium formosense. Classification (GTDB taxonomy): domain Bacteria; phylum Bacteroidota; class Bacteroidia; order Flavobacteriales; family Weeksellaceae; genus Chryseobacterium; species Chryseobacterium formosense. Next base: position 342,070 of record NZ_FPAP01000002.1, read on the forward strand.
CAAATCCTACAATGAGACCGATTGCATTCTGAGAAACTCCAAGACCGGATCCCAGAACACTTGCTACAGGAGGATTTGCCAGATACCAGAAAGCAATACCATCTCCGTTGGCGGTTTGGTTAGAGTCCATTCTGAAATCGAATTCAACCCTCCATTTGTCGCAATATTTCAGGTTGATGGGATCATTAAGTCTGATCGACCCAGATTGATTATTTGTATCGGGAGTTAACTGAATAAAATCACCTCCGGTTCCTACAACTGTTGGAGAAACCATTGTCCAGCCAGTTGTGTTAATTGGCACTCCTGTGAGTTGATAAGTTTGGGAAGATAATTTCCCGGAAATACAAAGTACAAAAAGGGTAAAATAAAACAGTAGTTTTTTATTCATTTATTAGCATACTTTAATTAGACGCGTAAAGATATTAAATCTGAACCAATAAATATGTAAATGCTGTTAATTTTGTAAAAAAGTTTGATTATTTTGTAATAAAAAATATCAATGATAACGAAAAGTTGAATATGATAACTGAGATTTTAGTCTTATTCAAAATAAAGAATTGTTTTCAGTACCTTCGAAATAAGTGTCTATTTCGAGGTTTTCTGAATTTGCAGCAGCAACTGCAAGCTTATCGCAAAGCTCGTTTTCAAAATGTCCTGCATGGCCTTTTATCCAATGCATTTTAGGATTGTGCAGATTGTATAATGCTACAAATCTCTTCCAGAGATCGGGGTTTTTCACATTTTTCCAGCCTCGTTTTATCCAACCGGAGATCCAGTTTTGGTTAATGGCATCAGAAACATATTTGCTGTCGGTAAAAACATGAATGTCATTCTCCGTAGATTTCAGTTTTTCCAAAGCAGTAATCACGGCCAAAAGTTCCATTCGGTTGTTGGTTGTTTTTCTGAATCCTTTAGAGAATGTTTTCTGATAATTTTTTTCGGGAACACGCATTAGGATTCCATAACCTCCTTTTCCGGGGTTTCCGCTGCAGGCTCCATCTGTGTATATTTCTATTCGCATTGAGGTTGAGGCTAAGGCTTAGGTTAATTATTATTTAGATTAAATTTTACCTTAACCTAAATATTAAAAAGGAAAATCTTCTTCATCGTCAAAATCATTCATCGAAGATCCTGAAAGTTTAGAACTGTCCGGAAGATCGAATGCTGCTCCCGGTTGAATGGTTGTTTTAATTTTTTCGAAACCACTTGGCTCTCCAAAAGAAGAATTGTACCCCATTCCGTTGGTTGCCTCTTCAATATTCCCAAATTTTGCAAAATGCTTCAGGAAAGATAATCTTACATCTGCAGTTGCACCATTTCTGTGTTTTGCAATGATCAATTCTGCCTGGTTTTCTGTAGAGGTTTCTGCTCCGTCTTCATCATTATCCCAAACCGTAATTTTATAATATTCGGGTCTGAAAATAAATGATACAATATCCGCATCCTGCTCAATCGCTCCCGATTCCCTTAGATCTGAAAGTTGAGGTCTTTTTCCGGGACGCGTTTCCACACTTCTTGACAGCTGCGAAAGTGCAATTACAGGAACGTTCAATTCTTTTGCAATGGCTTTTAATGAACGGGAAATCATCGAAATTTCCTGTTCACGGTTTCCACTTCCTTTTCCGCCTCCTCCTGCGGTCATTAGCTGAAGATAATCGACCATGATCAGTCTTACGCCATGCTGCATAACCAGTCTTCGGCATTTTGCTCTGAAGTCGAAGATGGAAAGTGAAGGGGTTTCGTCAATATATAGAGGTGCATTTTCAAGTTCAGATACATTGGAGAATAATCTCTGCCATTCTTCGTCATCCAGCGTTCCTTTTCTTAATTTTTCTGAAGAAATTCTTGTCTCGGAGGCAATCATTCTGGTAATTAATTGTACCGATGCCATCTCGAGAGAGAACAATGCCATCGGGATTTTGTACTCAACGGCAATATTTCTGGCCATTGAAAGGATAAATGCTGTTTTCCCCATCGCAGGACGTGCAGCAATAATGATGAGATCGGAATTTTGCCAGCCTCCGGTTTCTTTGTCTACATCTCGGAATCCTGACGGAACTCCGGAAAGTCCTTCCTTATCTTTTAAAGATTTAATCGTATCAATTGCTTGTTTTACCAATGAATTGGCGGTATCGAATCCTTTTTTAATGGTTCCGTTGGTAATTTCAAAAAAAGACTGCTCGGCTTTATCTAAAAGTTCAAAAACATCTGTTGACTCTTTGTATGAAGAATCGATAACGTTGGCTGAAACATTAATCAAGCTTCTCAAAATATATTTTTCAAGAATGACACGAACGTGATATTCGATGTGGGCTGATGAACTTACACCCATTGTAAGCTCAATAATATAATGGTCACCACCTGCCTGATTGAGTTTATCTGTCTTTTTTAAATCCTGAATGATCGTCATGATGTCAACAGGCTGATTGGCTTCGTATAATTTTAATATGGTAGAAAAAATTACAGAATGTCTCGGATCATAAAAAACTTCCGGAGTAAGCAGGTCGATAGAATGGTCGAGCCCTTTTTTGTCAATTAAAAAAGTACCGATTACCAATCGTTCGAAATCTACTGCATTGGGAGGCATTTTTCCATCTGCAATCGACAATTCTCTTGCAAAGTTTCCTTGTGTAAGAGATGATAGTGTTTCTTTCTGCGCCATATTGCAAAGATAGTTTTTTTAGAAAATAATCTGAAAAGAGTAATTAAGAATTATTGTTGATAACTCTTAAAATACGAGTAATGAAGGCAGTTATTTTATGTTAATAAAAAAATCACCCCATTTCTGAGGTGATCTTATTATTATGAAAAATGTGCTATTCTCTGTTTTTTACAAGTACCCAACCGTCGTATTTAGTAGGTGTACTGTTTTTGTCATTTTCATTCCATGTAATGGTATACCAGTAAGTTCCTGTAGGGATTTTTTTACCTCCTGAAGTACCGTTCCATTTGAAATTTCTTATTTTATCAGCTTCATAGATCTTATTTCCGTATCTGTTGTAAACTGTAAATACAAGATTCTTTTTATAAGCTAAAGCTGAATAATCAACTTCGTCATTTACGTTATCTCCGTTCGGAGTAATTGCATTCACTAGATTAGGTACAGTAATCTGGATTTCGGTCGGATTACAGTCATAAGAATCTTTTAAGAAAATTTTATTTTCCCCTCTTGGTAAACCTGTAAATACATTTGAATCCTGCCAGTTTGTTCCATCTAAAGAATATTGGTAAGGAGCAGAACCTCCTGATGCATTTACTGTAATTGTATTATTGTTGATATCAAGACTTGCAATGACAGGTTGTTGCGAAGGATATACATTTACTTGCTGAAGCGTGAAACATTTTCCTGTTTTTAATTTAACCCAATAAGCTCCTACGCCAACTCCAGTAATAGATTGTGTTGTAGCTCCGGTGCTCCATTCGTATCCGTCAAAACCTCCTCCTGCATCTAAAGTTGTTTTATCTTCAAAACAGATCGTTTTATCTTTAAGAACTGAAGATTTTACCGGTGGTAAAACTTTTAAATTAATTTTTGTAATGGCAAAACATCCGTTTTCGTTTGTTACTCTTACGTATACGTCTGTATTTGATGTAATGTAATTGTTAGCGGGAATAATTTCATTTGTTCCGGCTAAAGCATTAGCTTCGGATATAAAGAATCTTTTTGTAATTCCTGTTTGAGAAGTTACATTAGCCTGAGTAAGGTCAAATGATGCTTTTGTAATGTCTCCCTCAATAAAGCAAGATTCTAAAAACGCAGGTGTAAGAACAACAACGGGGTGAAAACTTAATGTAATCGTAGAATCATCCGTACATCCTTCAACAGAAGTAACTTTTACATAAATTGTTTTTGGAGCAGACACGTATGCTGTGAAATTCGTAATCTCATTCGTACCTGCATTCAGATCTGCCAGTGTAGGATAATATTTCTTGATAGCAGTAGCATCAGCAAATACATCTGCTGTTGTAAGGTTAAATGTGCCTGTACCGGCTCCATTGTTGTTACAAGCCTTTAATGTAGCATCTTTAGCTACGATATTTCCTTGTTTGAATTTAAATTTTCCGGTTACAAAACATCCGTTAATAGGATTCGTCGGACTTGTGGGATCAGTATATTTTAATCGGTAATAGTAAATAGTTGTCCCGTCTACAACTGCGGTTGTTAGAGGGTTGTTTCCGGTAACTGCATCATTTGTCTCATCGTGATAAGTTACTGAAAAGTTTGGATTTCCATTAAGAATTCCTGCCGAAAGAGTGGTGAAATCAAATGACATTGGAAGTGCACATTTTAAAATTTCATTAGGCTGCGCCGGATTAGTGGCATTTGGAACTCCCGGAGTAATAAATGGATTAGGAGTCAAAGTCGGATCATTGAAAGCTGACGTTAAAGTGGCTGTACCTCCCCAAGTAAGAGAGAATCCGTTTGTTGAACCATCCCAGTTATCAATAACCAGATAGTAGGTTTCTCCTGCGATTACATCCATATAAGGACTCATGGTGTCAACAGCACTAGGTCCGGTCGGAGATAGGGTAAGTGACAATCCTGTTGGGCCATCACTACCGTCGTAGTTACAACGTATTGGTGGGCTTAATGCGCCACAGGTTTGGTTTGGTCCATACACCCCGAAGTCGTAATCTGTCGCAAATACATTAGGATTTATTACAAAAGTCAATGTTCCTGAAGTTGCGACTGTAAAGGTGTACCAAGTTGAGTGATTCTCATCAGAGGATAAACAACCCATCAGGTCTTCATCAACAAGACCCGGCCCATCCGAGGTATAAGAAATGTCAGAATTACCACAGACTGGCATTGCTGAAACACAGTCGGATTGTGAGTAGTATAATTGTGATGTTATTAAAATAAAAAAGAGTAATAATTTTCTCATTTTCTAAATGATTTTAAATACAAATTTAACAAAAATATGCTTAAACAGATTAATTATTATGTAAAATCAAAAAAAAGCCACTGAAGAGTGGCTTTTATAATTGTATTATTTATTTTATTCTCTGTTTTTTACTAAAACCCATCCTGAGAATTTTATTGGGGTTTTGTTTTTATTATTTTCGTTCCATGTTACAGAATACCAGTAGTTTCCTGTAGGAGCTTTCTTGCCTCCATTAGCAGAGCCGTCCCATTTGTAACCATTGGATTTATCGGCTTGGAAAATTTTCGTTCCGTATCGGTCGAAAATACTCAACACTAAATTCTGCTTATTAGATAAAGCCGAATAATCGATGAAGTCATTTACTCCATCTCCGTTTGGAGTAATTACATTGGTAATATTAGGAACAACAACAGTAATTTCAATCGGGTTACAATCATAACTGTCTTTTACATAAATCGTGTGATCTCCTCTTGTAATATTTGTGAAAACATTAGAATCCTGCCAGTTAACATTGTCAATCGAATATTTGTAAGCAGGAGCTCCACCAATTACCTGTACCGTGATTGTGCTGTTAGAAACTTCAATATTTGATACAACAGGCTGTTCAGATGCAAATACTTTTACTTCTTGTTTAGCAGTACAGTCACCTGTTTTTAGCTTAACCCAATATGTACCCAGTCCTACATTTGAAATTGTTTGCGTCGTTTCACCGTTGCTCCATTCATAAGCATCAAATCCGGGACCTGCATCCAGTGTTGTTGTGTCTTCTGCGCAGATGATTTTATCTTCAAGCACAGTTGAATAAACCGGAGGAATTACGATTATATTAATTTTAGCAATATTGTAACATCCTTCTGCATTTGATACTCTCACATAAACAACACCATTCGGAGCAATATAAGGTTGCGGTGGTGTTATTTCATTGGTTTGATCAATAGCGTCCTGTACAGAAGGGTAATATTTTTTAGTCATTCCCGACTGATTGTTTACGATGGCTTCATTTAGATTAAATTCTCCCATTGTAGGAGTTCCCTCTATAAAACATGCTCTCAGAGTAGCTTCTGTTACGATAATTTCAGGATAAAAATTCAGCTTAATCTCAGCAATATCAGTACATCCGTATGGTGAAGTTACCAAAACAAAAACAGAGCCTACAGCAGATACGTATTGATAAGGGTTTGTAATTTCGTTCGTGTTATTATTCAAATCTGCTAATGACGGATAGTATTTTTTTACAACAGTAGGATCATTAATTACATTTGCTGTGGTTAGATCAAACATTGCTGTTCCTGCATTATTGTTGTTACAAGATGTTAAAGTAGCATCCACAACATTGATGGCACGCTGAACAAATTTGAATGTTCCCGGAAGCCTGCATTTGCTTATCGCTCCACCAGGTGCACTAGGATCAGAATAAGTGATTACATAGTAATAAACATCGGTTGTGTTTACAGGCAATACTCCTAAGATCGGATTGTTTCCGTTAAGTGCATCATTAGAATTTTTATAATAACTCACTACGAAATTCGGGTTGTTATTAAGAATACCTGCTGATAATGTGTTAAAATCAAAAGTCGGTGGTTCATTACAAACAATTACTTCATTTGGTGAAGTAGGAGTAGGTCCTGCATCTCCCGGCGGAATAAACGGATAAGGCTGAAATGCAGAATTAAAAGGTGATACCAATGTTGCTGTTCCTCCCCAGACTAGTTGAAATCCGTTAGCACTTGATAAAAAGTTATCAATAACTAAATGATAAGTCTGACCTGCAATTACATCCAGATATTGACAGAAAAGCGGACCTCCTCCGTCTGCAGTGGTATTTGTACTGGTCATATTCAGACCTGTTGGTCCGTCAGCGCCGGAATAATTACATCTAATGGGTGTCCCTAAATTATTACATGCTTTATCCGGGCCATATACAGCCCAGTCATAATCATCTGTAAAAACATTAGGATTAATTACAAATGTTAAGGTTCCTGATGTTGCAGCTGTGAAAGTGTACCATACTGAGAAATTCTCATCATCGCTAAGGCAGCCTCCCAGGTCTTCTAATATATCTCCCGGTCCTGTTGGGGTAAAGGAAATAGGTGAATTTCCACAAACCTGTATCGTTCCTCCACAATCTGAGCTCGACTGGCTAAAGACAGTTTGGGAAATAATCATTAAAAAAATGAGTAGAAATTTTTTCATTCTTGAAATATTTTTAATACAAATGTAAAGAAATTATTAATCTTAAATTAATTTTCATTGCATATTCTTACATAACGTTTGGGAACGATTAATATTGCATTCTTCTTAATTTAGGATTGGTGGTTCCTACAATAAGGGCGATCAAAACAGTCATGCTGCCACCAAAAACGACCGATCTCACGACTCCTAAAAGCTTGGCCATCAATCCGCTTTCAAATTGCCCCATCTCGTTGCTCGACATGATGAAAATTGAATTGACACTTAAAACTCTTCCGCGAATATGATCCGGAGTCTTCAGTTGAACAATTGTTCCTCGAATAACCACAGAAATTCCATCCAGCATTCCGCTTAAAACCAAGAACATGAATGAAAGCCAATAATAATGCGACAGTCCGAAACCGATAATGCACAATCCGAAACCGGCAACCACAGCCAATAATATTTTGCCTTGATTTTTTCTTAACGGTACTAATGATAGGGTGGTAATGATGATCATCGAGCCAATATCTGAAGCCGCATTCAGAAAACCGAAACCTTCTGCTCCCGATTTTAAAATATCGGTTGCAAACACAGGAATCATGGCAACTGCTCCTCCGAAAAGTACCGCAAACATATCCAGACAAAGCGCTCCCAGAATTTCTTTAGTTTTAAAAATATAAGAAATTCCTTCACGCATACTTTCCATTACTTTGATTTCTTCTTTTTTGTACTCCGAAAACTGAGGTTTAAGTTGCCAGAAAAATACTGAAGCGACAACTAAAAGTGAAATGATCACCATTAATGTCCATTTAACGCCAAAAAAACCAATTAAAAATCCTCCAACAGCATGACCGCACACGGATGAAACCAAAAATGTTGCCTGATTTAATGTAATAGCGCTCGGAAGATTTATTTTTTCAACAATTTTAGGAATCATGGAAGGAACAATTGGTCCGATAAAAGCTCGTGCAATTCCCGTAAAGAAAATGACTCCGTAAATAAAATAAGTAATTTCGTGCCCTGTGAAATGAAGTTCCACATCAAAAAATGCAGGAATCATCAATAAACTGATCAGAAAAACATACACGTAATTGCAGATCAGAAGTAGTCTTTTCTTTTCATTCATATCAATCACATGACCTGCATACAAAGCACAGCTTACCGCCGGAATTACTTCAGAAAGGCCGATAAGCCCGATCGAAAAAGGATCTTTTGTCAACTGATACACCCACCATCCGAGTAAAGTAGCAAGCATTCTGAAGGCTAAAACAATAAAAAATCTTCCCGTAAGAAGATTTCTGAATTCAACATTTTGTAATGTTTTGAGCGGCAATAAAGAAATCATGCGCAAAAATAGCCTTAAATATTCATTTAAGGCTATCTGTATTTTAATTTTCAAATGATAAATAAAATACCACCTGAAAGATTTTGTCTATTTTAGTCTGCTCTCAAAGAACTGATTACAATCGCAGCAGCACCTGCAGCTCCAATCAAAACGGCACCTCCTGCAACTCTTGCTTTTGATCTGTCTTTTACAGAAGCTACATTAGATTTTGGGATGATTACTTCTGTACTGTCTTTTTTTCCTGCAGTTCCGATCAGGTTGTCACCATCTATATTACGGAAAAGAAATTTTTGTTTTTTTGAACCATCTCTCGGAGTTACCACATAGATTTTTCCTGCCTGAAGAGTTGAGTAGTTATTCTGCGCAATATCTTCGCTGTACTTTGTTGTTGCACAAGATGAAATTACAAATAAAGACGTTAATAATGATGTTTTTAAAAGTACAGATGCTTTCATTATATTTTTTTAGTTTTCCAAATTTATAATTTTTTTTGAATATACGTTTTCATTAAAAAGAAAATCTCATATTTTTTTATAAGATTTTAATCTAAAATGAGACAATTTTATATTTAAAAGATAATTTAGCTTAATTAATTTGCGCCACTTCCAAATGCAGCAGCAGTATCGGCTACAACATCTGTAGCTTTTATCATTACGACAACCAAAGTCGTTAAAGAGGCAATTCCTCCGGCGGTTGCAACAACTGCAATTGCTGTTTTGTCTTTTCTTATCTCTGTAATATTGTTTTTTGCAATGAAGATTCTTTCATTTTTTCTGGTTCCAATAATGCTGTCTTTAGAAATGGAAGTAATGACCATCGGAATTTTGCTTCCGTCAGCCTGAAGAAACGTATATTTATTTCCGGCTTTTATATTTGTATAATTGTCGGGATTTTTAGCAGCACTATATTTCAAAGAACTACAGGAAGTAACTAAGATGATGATTAAGACAGATAAAATACTTTTCATGATAAGTGATTTTTGGTGTTTTTTATTTTTTATAGACTTTCAATAAATCTGCAATTTTTCTGTCGTTTGCGAGTCTTGGGATTTTGTTTTGTCCACCCAGTTTTCCTTGTGCTTTCGCATATTCCTGAAAAGCATTTTTCTGAAGTCTTGTAATATGAAGTTTCTGCAGAATATTTCCGGAAATCAGATCGTCATAATAGGTGTTGCGTTTTCTAAGCTGATCATCCAGTTCGTTTTTAAATAAATCTAAATTTTCAGGCTCTTTTTCAAACTCAATAAACCACTCGTGATAAGGCAAACCTTCTTCAGGATTCACTTCTGGAGCCAAATGGAATTCAGTAATCTGAGCCGGAAACTTTTCGACAGTCGATTTTATAGCTTCTTCCACTTCAAAAGCAATCACGTGCTCACCAAAAGCCGATGTGAAATGTTTCGTTCTTCCACTTACCAGAATTCTGTGCGGATTTTTATCAATAAACCGTACAACATCACCAATCGAATAGGCCCATAAACCTGAGTTGGTTGTTAAGATTAAAGCATAATCTTTATTAAGCTCAACATCTTTTAAAGTTAATCTCTGTGCATCTGGTTTTCCGTATTGTTCTAAAGGGATAAATTCATAGAAAATTCCGTGATTCGTTAAAAGTAGCAAACCTTCTTTGGTATAATCGTCCTGAAACGCAAAAAAACCCTCCGAAGCCGGAAATGTCTGTACAATGTCTACTTTTCCGCCTAAAAGTTCTTCCATTTTATCGCGATAAGGTTCATAATTTACACCACCTGTAACGATAAGTTGAAGATTTGGGAAAATCTGCTTGATTTTTTTACCGTTTTTTTCGATCAGCTTTTCAAAATACATGATCAGCCAGGGCGGAATTCCTGAAATCAGCGTCATGTTTTCTCTCTCAGTTTCTTCTACGATTTTATCGACTTTAGTTTCCCAGTCTTCAATCATATTGGTTTCCCAGCTTGGCAAACGGTTTTTCTGAAGATAATTTGGGATGTGATGGGCTACAATTCCTGAAAGTCTGCCGGTTTTTACACCAAAAACTTCTTCAAGCTCAGGACTTCCCTGTAGAAAGATCATTTTCCCGCCAACAAAATCGGCATTGTTTTTTTTAGCAATATAATGGAAAAGTGCGCTCTGAGCTCCCTTCACCTGAAATGGCATTCCTTCTTTAGAAATCGGGATGTATTTTGAACCGGAAGTTGTTCCTGAAGTTTTGGCAAAATATTCGGGAGTTTCTATCCAGAGAATATCGCGCTGTCCACGTTTTACTTTCTCGACATAAGGTTTCAGATCTTCATAATCTGCAACAGGAACTTTCCCCTGAAAATCTTTTACAGACTGTATGTTTTCAAAATCGTACGTTCTTCCAAAAAGAGTTTTTTTAGCCGTATCAACAAGAGATAACAATAGTTCGTCCTGATTTTTTTCTGCATTTTTCTTGAATTCTTCTGCTTTTTGAACATGTTTTTTTGCCCAAATCAACGCCGCATTTTTCTTTAGAAAGTTTAACATGGTTCAAATTTATAAATAAGTATAGAATCCAGAGAAAATATTTGAATAAAAAAACCGATGATCCTAGGCATCGGTTTATTGAAATTTGATTATGAATGACAACTATATGTTGTTATTTGTTTTGTTTATACCTTTTATCGGGCGTTCCGTCTTTCTTCAGCATTTTGTTTTCTTTGTATCTTTTGTCGGGAGTTCCGTCTTTTTTCAGTTTTTGTGCTGGTTTTACTGCTTTTGTTTCGACCGCTTTCATTGGTTTCGTTGTTGTTGCAGTTTTTGCTGCTGAGCTTTTTGTAGCCGGAACAGCTTGTTGAGCAGTTGCAAATCCCAATCCTAAAATGATGGACATTGCCGTAAGAAATTTTTTCATTTGTCTTATTTTAATTAAGTAAATGTAAGGAAAAACTCATTACAAAAATTCGTTTATCAAAACTTAACTAAATTTTATAAATTCTTAAATTCCAATTAATTCCAAATAAAAACCCGCCTCCAAAAAAGGAAACGGGCAACATATGAATGAGTTATTATTATATTATCTTGTACAGTTTGCTCTCCAGGTTTTACCATCTGCGGTATAGAGCATTTTCAATTCATTATTGTCGATTCTCACATATACCAATGCATTAGAATTTACCATCACCAAAGTGTTATCACCTTGTTTTTCAAATTCAAGACCATTCAGATCGGGAATTCCGTTTGAGAATCTGAAGTTGTACTTAGTTCCACTTGCGATTTTTGTGACAAAAACTTCCCCGTTATCAGTAGAAATATCATTGTCATTATCAGTATAAGCGATACTTCCTTTGTAAGTTCCTGCAAAGAAGTCGTTGTCTGCAGGATCATCATCGTTATTACATGATGAAAGTGAGAAGGCCGTGAAAAGAAGTACGAATACCCCTAAAATTTTGAATACATTTTTCATAATATTATTTTTTGGTTTGTGACAATTGAATTTCCAAAGATTGTGCCCAAATTGAAATTGCGAATAATTTTAACTTTTTTTAAACAAATTTTTCTAAAAATTAAGAGAATTGCATTTTTGGGTTGAAATTTGATTGATTTGACCTAAAAGGTTAAAAATAAAAAATAACGTATCTTTGGCATAGTTAAACGGTTTCGGAATTATCCCGAAATCGCTTTTGTCGTTTATATCTACATTATTTATGCAGTTAAAAAATATCAGCGAAAATTTTCTTCCCGATTTGCTTAAAAATGAATATGGAAAAGAAATTTTCTCACAAATTGATACTCAGCCGCATCTTTCTGTAAAAGGAAGTGCGGGTTCTTCAGCTTCGGTTTTCACAGCCGAACTTTTCCTTAGTTATAAAAAAAACCTGCTTTTTCTTGTTGATGACAAAGAAGAAGCATTGTATGTAAACAGCGAATTGGAAGATCTTCTTGGGAAAGAAAATGTACTTTATTTTCCGGCAACCCATATGGAGCCTTATCAGGTTGAAAAAACGCAGAATGCAAATCTGGTATTGCGAACGGAAGTTTTAAACAAAATAAATTCAGAAAAATCTCCGAAAGTAATTGTTGCTTACATCGGGGCACTGTCTGAAAAAGTTCTGAAAAAGGAAGATTTTAAAGCAATTTCTCATCATATAAAAACTGGAGATCAGCTCGATTTTGATTTTGTAGATGAACTGCTGAATCATTATCAGTTTCATCACACCGATTTTGTTTCCGAACCGGGAGAATTTTCTGTACGTGGCGGAATTGTTGACGTGTTTTCTTATTCTAATGAAAAGCCTTACCGCATTACTTTCTTCGGGAATGAAGTTGAAAATATTAAAACTTTTGATATTGAAACTCAGCTTTCGGTGGACAAAGTAGACGAATTTCAGCTGGTTTCGAATATGAATTTTTCGGTTTCGGGCATAAAGGTTTCGTTGCTCGAAATCTTACCTGAAGACAGTATGATCGTTTCAAAAAACGGAATTGTCGGTTTGCAGAAGCTTCGTGCTTTTTATGAAAAGGCATTAGAAAAGTACGATGGTTTAAACAAAGATATTGCGCATAGAACACCGCAGGAATTATTTATTTCTGATCAGGAATTTCTATTTGATTATAAGAAGTTCAAAACTATTGATTTCAGCGCTGTCGGAATTGAAGAAATCAAGTCGGTGGAAATTAAGCTTAATCAGACAACTCAGCCTTCTTTCCATAAAAATTTTCAGTTATTGATTGAAGATTTGCAGGAGAAAAAAGAAGAAGGTTTTGATCTGTGGATTTCTTTTTCTACCGATAAGCAAAAAGACAGATTAGAATCTATTTTTGAAGAGCTTGGTCATCAGACTGCTTTTAAAAGTTTTAAATCTGAACTACATGAAGGTTTTGTAGATCCGGATCATAAAATTTTGGTGTATACCGATCATCAGATTTTTGACCGTTACCAAAGATATAAAGCCAAAAACGCTTTTGCAAAATCTGAGCAGTTGACTTTGAAAGATCTGATGTCTCTGAAAGTGGGCGATTACATTGCTCATATCGATCACGGGATTGGTAAATTCATGGGATTGGTAAAAGTAAACAACGACGGGAAAATTCAGGAATGTTTTAAACTTACTTATAAAAATGGTGATTTGTTGTATGTAAGTATTCATTCGCTTCATAAAATCTCGAAATATAATGGTCCCGACGGAAAAGAAATTGTTCTGAGCAAGCTCGGTTCACCAACCTGGAAATCTTTAAAACAGAAAACCAAAGCAAAAGTTAAGCAGATTGCTTTCGACTTAATTAAATTATATGCCGAAAGAAAAACGGCAAAAGGCTTTGCTTTCACGCCAGATTCTTATTTACAAAATGAGTTGGAAGCGAGTTTCGTCTATGAAGATACGCCGGATCAGGAAAAAGCTACGATTGACGTGAAAACCGATATGGAAGCCGAAACAGTGATGGATCGACTGGTTTGCGGAGACGTTGGTTTCGGTAAAACCGAAGTTGCGATACGCGCTGCATTTAAAGCGGCTACGGACGGAAAGCAGGTTGCTGTTTTGGTTCCTACCACGATTTTGGCATTTCAGCATTTCAGAAGTTTTAAAGACAGGCTTAAAGATTTTCCTGTAACGATTTCTTACCTGAACCGTTTCAGAACCGCAAAACAAAAGAATGAAACCATTGAAGGTTTAAAAACCGGAAAAGTTGATATTGTAATCGGAACCCATCAATTAGCTTCAGATAAAATTAAATTTAAAGATTTAGGTTTATTGATTATTGATGAAGAGCATAAATTTGGGGTGTCTGTAAAAGATAAGCTGAAAACTTTAAAAACAAACATTGATACCCTTACTTTAACCGCAACACCGATTCCGAGGACATTACAGTTTTCTTTGATGGCAGCAAGAGATTTGTCGGTAATCAAAACACCACCGCCAAACAGACAGCCTGTAGAAACCCAGATTGTCGGTTTTAATGAAGAGCTGATTCGTGATGCGGTTTCTTATGAATTACAGCGAGACGGACAGGTTTATTTTATCAACAACAGGGTTGAAAATCTGAAAGATATTGCAGGCTTGATTCAGAGGCTGGTTCCTGATGCAAAAGTGATTACAGGTCATGGGCAAATGGATGGAAAACAGCTTGAGCAAAACGTTTTGGATTTCATGGAAGGTAAATATGATGTTTTGGTTTCCACAACGATTGTAGAAAGTGGAGTAGACGTTCCGAATGCAAATACGATTTTCATTAATGATGCGCAACGTTTCGGAATGGCAGATCTTCACCAGATGAGAGGAAGAGTAGGACGAAGTAACAGAAAAGCATTCTGTTATCTGATTACACCACCGTTTGATATGATGACTGCCGATGCAAGAAAAAGGCTGGAAGCCATCGAACAGTTTTCAGATCTTGGAAGCGGTTTCCAGATCGCCATGAAAGATTTGGAGATTCGTGGCGCAGGAGATCTATTGGGTGGTGAGCAAAGCGGATTTATCAATGAAATGGGTTTTGAAACCTATCAAAAACTGATGCAGGAAGCATTGGAAGAATTAAAAGATGACGAAAACTTCGAAAATCTTTTTGAAAATGAAGAAGACCGTCAGAAATTATTCAAATCTGTGAAAGAAGTGAATATTGATACCGATTTGGAATTGATGTTACCTGATTCTTATGTTTCCAGTACGGAAGAAAGATTGCTACTTTATCAGAAATTAGCGGAAATTGATAATGAAAAAGATCTGCAGAAATTTGAAGCCGAATTAAAAGACCGTTTCGGAACTTTGCCTGAAGAAGCGATTAACTTACTAAAAAGTGTCGCCTTAAAATGGCTTGCTGCAGCCATTGGTTTCGAAAAAATTGTCATGAAAAACGGAATTTTCTTAGGTTATTTCCCAGGTAATCCACAGGATAAGTTTTACCAGACAGAGAAATTCAGGCATATTATTACCTATTTAACCCGAAATCCTGCACAGGCTCAATTGAAAGAAAAGGCTGGAAAAGAAGGAAATAATCTCATGATGCGGAAAGACAAAGTGAAGAATGTAGATGAGGTGAATGTGTTGCTGAAATCTATTTTAGGAGTTTAATTTTTTATCAAATAAATTTATAAAGTCAGCTT
Source organism: Chryseobacterium formosense (assembly GCF_900116415.1). Classification (GTDB taxonomy): domain Bacteria; phylum Bacteroidota; class Bacteroidia; order Flavobacteriales; family Weeksellaceae; genus Chryseobacterium; species Chryseobacterium formosense. The sequence goes on from NZ_FPAP01000002.1 coordinate 357,517, forward strand.
GAATATACTTTAAGCTGACTTTTTTTGTTAAAACTTCAGAAAAAGCTCTATAATGTTGAAAATAATTTATATTTGCCAGGAAATAATTAAAAATGCTATGACCAGAAACAAATTTTTAACAGGAATATCTGCTATACTTCTTGGCTTTATGCTTTCTTGCGATAATACTACGGCTGATCCTATCAATAATACTTTAAACAATCCCAATAATCCGGGCGGAAGCGGTGGAGGAGGAAGTGCTCCTTCAATTACAGGACCGCGAATTTTACATAAAATAAATGTGAATAGTGTGACAAATCAGGAATTTGTAACCAATGGAAATGTTCTTGAAAAAGCAATTTTCAAGGAAGCGAGTGGTCCTACTTCATTCTTAGTCGGAACAGTTACCTATACTTCGGGAAAAGTTACAAGAGTAAAGTTTGCGCAAGAAGTTAACGGTGCTCCGGCGAATACTTTATCATATGATTTCAATATTACTTATGATTCAGGAGGAAAAATCAATTACACGACTTGTCAAACAATGTTGGGAACAATGCCGAGTTTCAACAGTGAATACACTTATACATACGATGGTTCTGGAAAGATAACGAAAATTGTAGAGAAGAAAAAATCTGGAAGCACTTACACTCATTTCATCAATTATAATCTTACAAATAGCGGAGATAATCTTACAAAAATGGTTAGTGAGTCGGGAATTACGAATGCGGCTGGTGTTCCGGATTTATCTGCTACGGTATTAACTACAACATATGATTACACTTCTTATGACGATAAAATTAATCCTTATACAACACTGCCAAAAACATTTTTTGTAATGTGGAGTTTGCTACATCCAATTAATTTTCCTTCATTATCTGCTAATAATCTTAAAAGTTTTAATATCGTATATCCTTCTCCTGTTCCGGGTATACCAGGTCAGGTAATTCCTGGTGCTTATACTTATTTGTACGATACTCAAAATTATCCTGTTTCGGATCAGACACAGGCACAGAAGTATATCTATAAGGCGTTATAACCAGAATTTTGTTATTAGTTTTATGGGAATATTAATAAAAACATGATTTTTATACAAAAAAAAATTATATTTGTGGAAAAATAAATAATCCCCCTTTAGAAATGAAACGATTTTTCTATTTTATTTTAATCATCGCAGGGTTTTCTTCAGTGAACTCTTGTAAAGATATGACCAATGAAGAAGGAGATCCGCTTTTGGATCTTAATGACAATACAGGTTTAATTGGTCCGAGAGCTCTTTCAAGAGAGATTACCGACTTCGGAACAATTGCTGAGTACCAGTACAGCGGTCTGCTTCTTACGAAAGTTCTTACAGAAAAAGGTTCTGTAACCAATGTAGAATGGAGTGGTGATAAAATCAGTAAAATAACATTTAACGGTTTTCTTGATCTTGATAATGACGGTGTATTAGATACAGACAGTATTTCTTATACTCAACAATATACTTACGGAAATTTAGGAAGACTTACATTAATCTCTGAGAACAGATCTGTTTACAGAAGATTAGCACCTGTTCCTCCTGCAACAGTAGGACCTTATGCTCTTTACGAAAAGACAAAAGCAATATATAATCTTACGTACAGTGCTACAACTGCAAAATTAGCATCAATTGTAATGAAAAGAGGGAAAGATATTGTACCTTTTGAATACACAGATTATACAAAAGCTGCTTATTCTTACTTAGGAGATAATGTTTCTACAGTTTCAAAAGAAGTGGGTAAACTGATTACAAACGGAACAGTATTTGAGCCAGCTGTAGAAAAATATGATTTCGGATTTACAAACTACGATTCTCAGATCAACGGTTATACACTTTTACCGTTTGAATACAAGGTTTCAGTGCTTATCTCAACCAATATCAATGATGACAGAAGCTTGATGTTGTCACCAAACAGCCCAAGAAGAGTTTCTGTTACTGATATGACAGACCCGGTTCCTACACCAATCGTAATCTCTACGAATTATAAATATGATCCGCAGACATATATGATTCAGGGATTCGGAGTGAATTACTTCTACAAACCATTATAATTAAAAATTAGTTTTTTAAAATATTTTAAAACTCAATCCTTATCGGGTTGAGTTTTTTATTTCAGAACCCTTAATTTTGCAAAAATTTCTCATGAAATATTTAATTGTAGGTCTTGGAAACAAAGGTCCGGAATATGAAAATACACGTCACAATATAGGTTTTAAAGTCGCTGAAAAAATTGCAGAAACTTTAGAATCATCATTCAATACAACAAATTTCGGCTGGATGGCTGAAGGGAAATATAAAGGAAGAAAAGTATTGGTTCTGAAGCCTGATACGTATATGAATCTTTCTGGAAATGCCGTAAAATACTGGATGCAGAAAGAAAATATTCCTTTAGAAAATGTAATGATCGTTACGGATGATCTTGCATTGCCGTTCGGAACTTTAAGGATGAAAATGAAAGGTTCTGATGCCGGCCACAATGGTCTTAAAAATATTCAAGAGGTTTTGCAGACCCAGAATTATGCAAGACTGCGTTTTGGGATCTCTGCCGAATTTTCTGAAGGAAAACAAGTAGATTACGTCTTAGGAACCTGGAATGAAGAAGAAACTGAAAAGCTGCCTGAAAGAATCGAGAAATTTTCGAAAGCCTGTTTGTCCTTTGTTTTTGCAGGGATTAACAATACGATGTCTGCTTTTAACGGTAAATAAAAATAAGTTGGGGCGGAAGCTTTGCTTCCGCCCCAACTGTTATGAAAGATAAATGTTTGTTTTATAGCCAGGTTACAACGCCGGTTTCAACGTCATAGTTTGCTCCGACAATCTTGATCTTACCTTCTTCTTCAAGTCTTTTCAAAGTAGAGCTTTGCTTACGGATATCGTCAATTGCATTTTTTACATTGTGCTGATTCAGTCTTTCAAGAAGATCTGCATTTGCAGAAGTACGCTCTTCTCCATCTTTTATAATGGTTTTAATGATGGGGTCAAAATGATCAATTAAATGGTTCAAGTTATCCATACCCATTCCTTCGATTTTGGCCGCATCTAATCCGCCTTTTAAAGCTCCGCATTTTGTGTGACCTAAAACAACAACCAATTTAGAACCGGCTACGTTACAGCCAAATTCCATTGATCCTAAAATATCCTGATTTACAAAGTTTCCTGCAATTCTGATACTGAAAACATCTCCCAATCCCTGATCAAAAATAAGTTCTGCAGAAGTACGGCTGTCGATACAGCTTAAAACTACTGCAAATGGCCACTGACCTTCACGGGTAGCATTTACCTGCTCCAAAAGATCTCTGTTTGCCTTCAAATTATTTACAAATCTCTGATTTCCTTCTTTTAAAAAGTCTAATGCTTTTTCCGGTGTAATCGTCGACTGGGTTTCTGATGTATGTGCTTTCATATGAATTTATTATTTTGAATTATTATTTAAAATTAAAGTTATAAAAAATTATTTGAGCTTACATTGCTCTTTTATGGGTAATGACGATGTGAGAGTCTTCATCGGTTTCGTAATCTTTATACGAAGTTTTGAAGCCTAATAGTTCCACATTAATATCTTCTTCTTTCGCCCGGATGTTGGCAAAATCCTGAATCATTTCCAGTACATCTGTTGCGATATATGATGTTCCTCTCGCATCAATCGTTACCGTAGAGTTAGATTTAATGTTTTTCAATGTCTTTTTAATGGCTGCTTTGTTAAGGAAAGATACTTCTTCAGCCAATTTTATCGTAATTCCGTCTGCATCGCTCAGTTTTTCACGGCTTAAATAATAAGCACGCTTCATATTTCCCTGTAAGATATAGAACACTGATATTGCTAAACCAATTCCTACTCCTTTCAGCAAATCGGTTGCTACAATTGCAACAACGGTAGCCACAAACGGAATGAACTGGAATTTCCCCAAATGCCAGAAATGCTTGAATGTTGCCGGTTTTGCCAGTTTATATCCTACCAAAAGTAAAACCGCTGCAAGGGTTGCCAAAGGAATTAAATTCAGAATCACAGGAATTGTCAACACACAAATCAACAATAGAAATCCATGAATCATCGCTGAAATCTTTGAAGTCGCTCCCGCATTTGCATTAGCAGAACTTCTTACTACAACTGATGTCATTGGTAATCCGCCGATAAATGAGCTTACAAGATTCCCGATTCCCTGAGCTTTTAATTCTAAATTGGTATCGGTAATTCTTCTCTGGACATCCAGTCGATCTGAAGCTTCAATACAAAGTAATGTTTCAATGGATGCGACAATGGCAATCGTTGCACCCGCAATCCAGACTTTCACATTGGTAAAACCATTAAAATCGGGTAGGGTAACAAGATTTTTAAAATCGTCAAGACTTTGCGGAACCGGTAAGGAAACCAAATGCTCTTTACCGATTGCTAATGAACTTCCTGATAATTTGAATAATTCATTCAGTAAAATTCCGACAACAACGGCCACTAAAGCTCCGGGAAGCATTTTCATTCTTTTTAGGAATAAAACTTTATCCCAGGCTAAAAGTAAAGCAATTGACACAACGGTTACAATTATTGCTCCCGGATGAATCGCTCCAAAAAGTTCTGAAAAATAATTAAAATTTAAACCGTTATCAAAAATAGATTCATGGCCTTCATAATCTTTGTCAAAACCTAAAGCATGCGGAATTTGTTTTAAAATAATAATGATTCCGATTGCCGCAAGCATTCCTTCAATCACATTATTTGGAAAATAATTGGAAATGCTTCCTGCTCTTATAAAGCCTAAAATCAGCTGGATAACACCAGCAATAATACCTGCGCAAAGAAACAGCTCAAAAGCCCCCAAATCGGTAATTGCTGTTAAAACAATGGCCGTAAGACCTGCAGCAGGTCCCGAAACCGAAATATTTGAGTTACTGATTGAGCCGATAACCAAACCACCTACAATACCTGCGATAATGCCGGATAACGGTGGTGCACCGGATGCTAAAGCAATTCCTAAACATAAAGGAAGAGCTACTAAAAATACAACGAGGCCTGAAGGGAAATTCTCCTTGATTCCTTCAAATAATGAATTTGTTTTTTTCATGACAGCGAAAAATACTTAGTGTAACCGATTGACCTTAATTAAAATATTAATTAAAATCACCAGTAATAAAATTGGAAATTAATTTAAAAAGACATCTATTCAACATCAGAATCTGATATGAATATTTATTTTGGTCTGTGAAAAATTAAGCTTCCGGAGGTGGAGAAAATATGGTGAGAAATGGCGAAAGATGACCAGAGTCATCAATCAATACAAAGGATCTGCGCTCGAGATCTGGTTCGAAAAACTTCAGAAAATCATGTACGTTCAGAGTTTTGGGTAAAGTCTTCTCGTAAACGGTAAATGATGAATAATGAGAGTGTGTTTCTTCTTCGTTCAGAATTACATTAGTTCTCTGTAATTTCCATCCACAAATCGCAGCGATGCTTGGCAAAGCTGTAAAGTTGATGATAAACAGTAATGTAATGATACTCCAGAATTTCATTTCACTCAAATTTTTTAGAAAGATTATTTCGTCTTTCTGCTCATAACCCAATCTGAACTTGTAAGATTATAGATCTTTTGAATGTCTTTTAGGATCTCTTCAAAGTCGATCTCCAGATCAATAATTTTACCCGTTCTAAGGTCGAAAACCCAGCCGTGAACAATAGGATATTCTTCTAAGATATACCGTTCCTGTACACAAGCCATTTTAATAACGTTGATGCACTGCTCCTGAACATTCAGTTCCACAAGCCTGTCATAACGTTTGCTTTCATCATCGATAGAATCTAATTCAGCCTGATGCAGTCTGTACACATCACGAATGTTTCTCAGCCACGGATTTAAAAGTCCTAAATCCTGAGACGTCATCGCTGCTTTCACACCACCGCAGTTGTAATGTCCGCAAACGATAATGTGTTTCACTTTCAGATGCTCTACTGCGTATTGTATCACCGCAGTGGAACTCATATCCAAAGTGTTGACAACATTGGCAATGTTTCTGTGAACAAAAACTTCACCCGGTTTGGCTCCCATCAGTTCTTCTGCCGTGGCCCTGCTGTCTGAACATCCTATGTAAAGATACTCAGGATGCTGAGTTTTGGCAAGATCCTCAAAGAAATGCGGATTGTCTGCTAATTTAGATTCTACCCATTTTCTGTTGTTTTCGAAAATAACTTCGTACGAATTCTTCATTAATTAAATTTTAAAGATTATAATTATTTATTTCGTTTAAATTATTTTCAAATTCAATAGACTGAATCAATAATTATACAAAAATATTAATTTTACTGAATTATCAAGCATTTTTAACAAAGTTTAATAAAGATAAAGATATGATAAAATTCAGCTTTAAATCTTATTATTTATATAACCATCTGTGGCATTTTCGTTAGGGAATATGTTTGCAGGATTTCCGGCTACAATCGAATTTTCAGGAACATCAAAATTGACGTATGCATTCGGAGCGACTAGAACGTTGTTTCCGATAGTTATTTTTCCTACAATTACGGCGTTCGGACCTATCCAGACCTCATCTCCGATTACCGGATAGCCTACATTTTTCCCGCGGTTTTGTTGTCCTATTGTAACTCCCTGAGCAATATTGCAGTTTTTACCAATTTTTGCTTTGGGATTAATCACTAAACTCCCCCAATGTCCGAGATAAAAACCTTCCCCGATTTCTGTTTCAGGGTAAATCTGAAAGCCGTATTTGATCTGGAAATGTCTCAAAACAATTCTCCAATACAAGCCTAAAAATGGCGTCTTATTATATTTTTGGGTTTTTCTGAAAATATAAATAAAATGAAGATTCGGATTAAGGCATTTCTTCCAAATCTGAAATGTTGAAAGCCATTTTCCGCTTTCCCGATAAAAATCTTTCTGAATAATTGTATAACTCATTTCACTGCTTTTAAAGGTTATCAATAATTTCCTGAAGATGTGCGACAGATTTCTGCAGCACGAAAGGAAGTTCAGCTGAAGCTATTTCTTTTCTGTAGTGATCTGCAAGTTCTTGATTGTTCAAAATCTTTTTCATGCCTTCGTAAATTCCGGTTTCAGAGTTTGGCGTGATAATTCCCAGCTTTCCATCCTGGAGAAGATCTTTTATTCCTGAAACATCGGTAGATACAATAGGTTTGTTTAAAATTAAAGCTTCAGCAATTATTGTTGGAAAGCCCTCATGTCTTGAAGACATGATATAAAAATCTGCTTTTTTAAGATAAGGGTAGGGGTTATCTCTGAAACCGAGCATTTTAACGGTTTCTGTGATACTCAGATCATTCAGCTTTGTTCTGATGTTTTCAAAATCAAAACCGTCACCAATAATAATGATCTGATGTTTTAATCCTTCATCTATCAGTTTTTTATGTACATCCAGAAGCCTGTCGTAACCTTTTTGGGGGTAAACTGTTCCGATCGTAATAAAAGTTGGAGTAGTGTCGGAAAAAGGATAATCGTTAATTATTGTATTCGCTTTCTTTAAGGTATCATCCTTATCTATTGGATTAAAAATTTTAATAACTGCTTGTTTCTCCTTTTCACTTTGAGCAACTTTCTGCATTTCCTCTTTCAGTTTATTGGAAATGACCAATATTTTATCAAATTTGAAAAACTGCCTGATTGCATCCGGAGTATATTCCTTTAGATTAAAGATATCGTTCTGTATCCAAATGATCTTTTTTGAATCTTTTTGCGGGCTGGAAAGAAGCTCTTTATACATTCCGTGAATAGCAGCTATTTCCACATCATATTTTTTATTTTTCAGCACAAATCGATAAAGAAGCCACGGAAACCACAAAAACATTTTCTGATAAAGTACCCTGAATGCTTTCACCGGAATTTCATTAGGTTTGTTTGTGGTGATCATTTCCCCTTTAAGCAGGTAATGTAGATTGACCCATGACGGAACTTCCTTGATGTACATACCTGTGTATAGATTAATCAGTAGGTCTATTTCGTATTTGTTTTCGGGGAGATTTTTGAGAAAGTTAATCAGAACTTTTTCTGCACCACCGTGACGAAGAGAACCAATACGGATGAGGATTTTCTTTTTTTGTGACATTAATTTAAAATTTATACTCTTTTAATTAATTTATCTTTAATAGGCGGCAGATTAATGTTCTGAAAATAAAAAAATATTTTTCATTAAATTAATTTTGACACAGGATAGAGCAGAGTAGCTAATACTTTTACAGGAAAAGATTTGAGTTCAGAAATTGTTTTTTTGAAACCTCTTTGATCAGTTGCCGAAAACTTTAAATATCCTCCAAGATTTCTAAAGATGGGTACAGGATGAGCCCACAATTTTGAACTATAGGTATTCAAAAAAGCTTTGTAATTTTCTGCAAGTCCAAATGCATTTTTTTTATCATAAAACTGGTTGGCGAGAGATTGCTCGTCGTTTTCATCTCTGTAATAGATACGGCTTATTTTATTGATACAATAATGAAATCCCAGAGTGTCAAACTGAAATTGAAAAACGCCTTCAGGGATAAAACCTTTACCGCTAAGTTTTTCAAGATTAAGTTCCATTTTTTTATAAATTTCAACCTTTCCCATTCCCCATTTATCTCCCTTTACATTGTATTTGTAACGCATATCAAATATACTGCAAATAAGAGGTTCTTCAGGGAATTTATCCCCAACAATTTTTCCATTTTGATCCTGACAAAGAGAAGAGACAAAAACAATATTTTGTTTATCATTGATTTCTTTCCATTTTTCTACAAGCACTTCTAAGGCATCATCTAATAATGCATCGTCTGAATCGAGAGGTGAAAAATAGGTTCCTTCAGAAAGTTCAATTCCTCTGAAAAATGTTATAAACTTGTGCTGGTTTTCCTGATGATAATACCGGATTCGGAAATCTGCCTTTTCCTGAAATTGTTTTACCAATAGATTGGTGTCATCTGTAGACCCATCATCTATAATAAGCCATTCAAAATCCTTGAAAGTCTGTCTCTGTAAAGAGTCGAAAACCCGAGGCAGCGTATGAGCACGGTTATAAGTAGGGGTGAGGATTGTAACTAAAGGCTTCATTATTGTTTCAGCTTGTATTGTTTTTCGAAAACGGATGTTACTTGCCGGTAGATTTGATCGTTATCAAATTTTGATACAGAAACTGTAGCGTTGCGTTTTATTTTCTCAACAAGTTCATTATCGGTCAGAAAAAGTTTCATCCCTTGATATATGGATTCTTCGGTCGGTTCTACAAGTAAACCATCATAGTTGTGTTCAATCATCTCAGGTATACCGCCCACATTTGTGCTGATTGTTGGGATCTCAAGACCCATAACCTCTCCGATGGTTAACGGATAAGATTCAGATTCAGAAGGAAATATAAAATAGTCTGAATTTTTTATATAGGGATAAGGGTTAATTTGCGAATCCAAAAGAAGGTAAGATTTTTCTACACCAAGATCTTTTGCTTGATTTTTCAGATTTTCCATTTCTGTACCACCGCCAATTACTGCAATAGAATGATTATATCCTTCATCTAAAAGTCTTTTGTGAACTTTCATAAGGGTATGATAGTTTTTCCGAACATGCAACCTTCCCATCGAAGAAAAAACCGGTCTTTGATTGTAAGATACAGGAAACTCTAAAGATTTTTTTCTTGCTTCTTCAATTTTTATAGCATTGTAAATGACAGAACTGTTTGGATATTCTATATTGTATAATTCTTTGATGATGTCTCTTGTCTGCCGGGATCCGAAAATTACCCAATCGAATTTTTTAAGACTGGTAATCCGATGCATGACGCGTTTCTGATCGGGGTCATAAGAGACATCGGTGTGAAACCAAGCTACTTTTCTTGCTTTCATCGGGCTATTCAAAACAGAATCAAAATCGGTATATCCTGATGCAACTTCTATGTCAAAATCTGTTTTGATATATTTATTATAAAGTGCCTTAGGATTTTTTCTGTAATACCACAATATAATGGCTCTTTTTACCAATTGAAAGAATCTGATCGGCTTTTTGGCACTCATGTCTTCTCTGCCTTTCTGAACACTGGTCACTTTAATGTGAGGGGGGATTTCATTCCTGAGCTCACCCTGAAAAGTATTGAGAAGCAACGTAATATCGAATAATTCTTGTGGTAAATTTTGAAAAAGATCCAGAATTACTCGCTCTACACCTCCCATTTCCATGGAACGGTGATAGAATAGAACTTTTATTTTTTGGGACATTTGTGTATTTTAAAATTAATCTTTAAAAGACAAATATAAGTATTGTTAATCTTTTTCTTTTGTGTTTTACAAAAAGATATTCTTTATAACTAATAAATTTCGATATCTTCAAGAACATACTTGTAGCGATGAAGTAATCTTAAGTAATATAAATATTCTAATCTACAGACTGGTCTATATATTTTCTGTTATTGGCTTTTAGTTATGAAAATTTTCTAAGAATTTTAGTTAAAAAGTTATTCTGTTTTTCTTTAAGAAAATTGGGTAGATTGTCAATATCTTTTATTTTTCTATGAAAAATCTTTTCAAGATTTCTTCTTTTGGCAGCATCTAAAATGACTTGATGCCAATTGTTATTTAGTTTCTCTTTCTTTGAAGATTCCTGAGATACGCCTTTATCATGCAATCGATAATAATAAAGAGGAGTGTTAATGAACGTTATGTGTCCGACTTCATAGAGCTTTAAGTACAAATCCTGATCAACAGCAGAAGTGAGCTCGGTATTAATACCTTCAGTTTTGTTATAGGCAGCTTTTTTAAATGTAAAAAAGTGGTTTACCTCCAGAAAAATATTAAAAAAAGATTTTCTACCATTTTTTACGGCACGTGAATGTTGAAATATACGGAGAGGCTTTAACTCATTATTGCATAAATAAAATTTCGAATAGGTTGCAATATTGTCTTTATGGTGATTTTCTATGCTGAGTTGAAGCGCATTTTCAGCAAGTGCATCATCAGGATCTAAAAATCCACAAATTTCTCCGGAAGCTAGTTCTATACAACGTCTTTTAGTAAAACCAACCCCTCTATTATTTTCATTTTGAAAAAGCTTTACTTTATCATCGTCTTTCGTAAGCTGCATGACTTTTTCGTAAGAACCATCCGTAGAGCAATCGTCAACGATAATAATTTCAAAATTATGATAGCTCTGATTGAGAATGCTTTTATAGCACTCTTTAAAGTATTCGTAATGATTGTAATGGGCTATGAGAATTGAAAAGAGCATTCTGTGATATATTAGTTGTTTAGAGAAATGTTTTTTTGATCTTGTTTATTGATGATGATGGAATTGCTGGGCACATCTTTATGAATCACACATCCTGCTCCTAAAATAACATTGTCACCTATGGTTACATCTTTTAAAATGATAACATTGGTGCCTGTCCACACGTTGTTTCCTATTTTTACCTTTCCGATATTGAAATCTGTTTTCGAAACCGAAAAGGGCTCTTTTGTATATTGATGATTATGGTCGAAAATTTTCATGCCCTCACCTAAAATACAGTTTTCCCCGATTTCAATTTCTCCAAGACATGAAATTGTAGCTCGGGTAATGTAGGTTCCATCACCGATGGAAAATTTAGCATTATTTTTAACAGTAATAAAATTAGAATGATTGATCGTTACATTCTTTCCGAACCGGAATTCTGCGTCATCGGAAATATCTAAAAAATTATTCGAACCCAGTTTGAAGGAAGAATCTACGATGCTTTTATCAGTAAAAAAAAGCTCGCGATTTTGGGCATCAATGCAACTATTTGCGAAATTTCTTAATTTTATGAAAAATCGACCTAAAACCTTTCTCATCCAAATTGTTTTTTCAAAAGTATTAAATATTCTTTATAGTTTTGCAATAATTAAAAGCAAAAACAACTTGATGATACCCAATCAACCATTAGTCAGTATTAATATTCCTGTTTTTAAATGTGAGAAATACATTCTTCGATGTCTTGAATCTGTTAAAAATCAAATCTATAAAAACCTCGAAATTATTCTGGTAAATGATTGTACTCCTGATAACAGTATGGCTTTCATCAACAAATTTGTACAGGAAAATCCCAATCTGAATATTAAAATTCATGAGCATCAAAAAAACTCTGGACTTTCTGTGGTGCGAAATACCGGGATCAAAGCATCTGCAGGAGAATATATTTATTTTCTAGATAGCGATGATGAGATCACAGAAGACTGCATTGCGCTGCTTGTTGATAATGCTTTGAAAACTGATGCACAAATCACGATTTCGCAAAACCGATGGATCAATACTTTTGATAATACAACGAAAGATTTCGGTTTTCCTACGACGGCAGATAAAAAATATTATAATAACAGACTTGAGATTTTTTCTGTTTACAGTAATGGCGGTTTTCCTTCATCATCCTGGAACAAATTAATCAAACGAGACTTTATTGTTGATCATGAAATTTATTTTGTACCGGGATTATTTGCACAAGATGAGTTGTGGTTTTTTGATCTTCTTCTGAAAACAGATACTTTATCAATCATTGATAACATTACTTATCTTTATTATCTGCACGGCGAATCTGTAATTTTTAACAGAACGAAGAAGAATTTCGAAAACTTCTTAACCATTTTGGAATATTTTACCAAAGCTTATGATAAGGAACAAAATGTAGCGTTGAAAAAAATGATTAAAAAGAAGATTATTCTGTTCAAAGAAATGGTTCTCATCATGCAGTGGAAAGCACTGAAAGATAAAGATTATTTAGGCGTAAATATTTCAAGAATGCAGAAACTTACAAAATTGACAATAGCAGATTACTTCGATTCTGATTTTAATGCTGACATCAAAAAGAAAAATTTCTTTCAAAACATTCCTGCAGATCTTTCTGCAAAATTATTTGTCTGGAGGTTTGAACGATAATTTTAGTTTTTAAATTTATAAAAAGCAGAGATCAGAGAAAAGCTGGAAAGCAGGATTGAATTGTACATTTTTGTAACACCTGAAAACTGAGATAGAACATTTTCTTTATCAAGCTCAGAATAGGATTGAAGCAGTCTTTGCTTCTGAAATGATTGTTGCTCCGCAGTCATGCTTTTAAAAAAATAATGATATGTCTTAAGACCGTTTACAAAGTTCCGGTATGCAGTAAGCTCAAAGATAGATTTTCTTTCTTCGTAAATCTTTTTCTCTATAAAAATGTTTCTCAATAAAACATCGGTTCTTACAATATCTATTTTTTTTACAGATGGCATTTTAGCAGAAGAATCCGGGTGTATGTAATGCGTATATACAGCATCACAACTGCCGATAAACTTTGCGTTTTCGAAAATCATTCTTTCTACTATTTCATCTGCATTTAGAAGAGGTTCTGTAAACCTGAATGAATGAGATTTGAAAACTTCCTTGCGGTATAATCCTCTGATGTGAATATCATATTTGCCAACCGTTTTTTTTATTGCTTCTTCACCAGAGATTTTTCTAGAAATAAATTGAGTGTGATTCTCAAAACGAATGTCGAGATTAATCATATATTTCAGTTCCCCGGATGTAAATCTTGTGTCGACAATCGGAGTAACAATATCTAAATCGGGCGATTGGGAGAAAGTATTAAAACATTTTTCAATAGTATCCAGTTCAATGAGATCATCATGATCAAACAAGAAAATAAACTCTCCGGATGCCCTATCTTGCCCATAGGCTTTAGAATATTGTGCATACTTTTGATTTTCTTTTGTATAGACTTTTACCCTGGAATCCTGCTTTTCAAAATAAAGCAGCTCTTCTAAAGTAGAATCTAAAGAACCATCATTTACACAGATGAATTCTATGTTCGAATAAGTCTGATTCAAAAGGCAATTCATGGAAGATTTTACAAAATCACCCAGTTGTACTGAATTGTAATAGGTTGTAATGACCGATATTAAAGGATAGTCTTGCATAATTTGCAAATATCTGAAAAATATTTTTCAGATATTATTGATTAAACGACAAATTATTAACGTCTTAGCATAGAATTACGAATAGATTTTCATAAAATAATGTTAGATTTGTTTCTTAATATAAATACATGTGTGGCATTGCAGGAATTGTAAAAAAAAATATTCTTGAGGAAGATTTCTACAAAGAAACTCTTAAAAATATGACCAGTTCTATTATTCATCGGGGACCCGATGATGAAGGACACGAATATTTTAATAACTGCTTTTTAGGCTTCAGAAGACTGGCAATTGTAGATTTGTCAGAAGATGGGCATCAACCGATGTATTCCGATACTAAAAATGAATGTATTGTTTTTAACGGTGAGATTTATGGTTACCGCGAATTAAAAAAGGATTTAAAAGATTATCCTTTTCAGAGCAATACCGACACGGAAGTTATATTATCCCTTTTTAAAAAATATCAAACCAGACTGCCGGAATATCTCAACGGAATGTTTGCATTTGCAATTTGGGACGAAGATCAGCAGCAGTTGTTTTGTGCAAGAGACCGTTTTGGTGAAAAGCCTTTCTATTATGCTATCGGTAAGAATGGTGAGTTTATTTTTGCTTCTGAGATCAAAGCGATCTTAGCAACAGGTCTTGTTGATGAAGAATTGAATGATGAGGCGATTTATCATTTTCTAAGACATATGTATGTTGGAAGTCAACAGAGTATTTATAAAAATATTAATGTTTTACCACCTGCTCATCAGCTGATTTACAAAAATGGCAAAATTGAAATCTCTCAATACTGGAATTTCCCTCAGAATAAATTACAAATATCCGAAGAGGAAGCTGTATCTGAATTTAAAAATTTAGTTGAAAAATCTGTTAAAAAACAATTGGTTGCAGATGTGAAAGTGGGTGCTTTTCTCAGTGGCGGACTAGATTCAGGAACATTAGTTGCACTTTCTTCGCAGAAAAATGAAAATTTAACGACATTGGGATTTCGGTATGAAGGAGATTTGGATGAGATGCCCGATGCAAGAAGTATTGCTGAAAAATATAAAACTGACCATAAAGAAGTAGCGTTGGAAACCTCAGAAATTTCTAAAACTCTCGTTGAAGTTTTGAAAAAAATGGATGAACCGCTTGCAGATACAGCCATCCTTGCAACATACACCATCTGTAAAGAAGCAGCTAAAAACATGACGGTTGTGATCACAGGAAATGCGGGTGACGAATTGTTTGGCGGTTACAAATGGTATCAGAAAGAGAAAGAAATTCTTGAAAAGGGTAGTGCAAATTTTTCGCTTTTACCTTTTTATAAAGCAGGTTCTGTAATCACCGAAAAGCTGGGATTTGAAAAATCAAGACAATATTTTCTAGATAAGGTTTTCAGAGCCAAGTTTCCGGATATTGTTTCTTATCAGAAAGGGAAAGTCCATAATAATTTTTCTCATGGGGAAACTTCACAGCTGTTAAATTCCATTTCAAAATATGAACATTCTTATGCATTCGATTTAGATAAAAACGACCTGAATACCTGCATGAAGATGGATCTCACCAACATTATTCCAGGAGATTATATGGTGAAAGACGACCGTATTGCCATGATGCACTCTATTGAACTGAGAACCCCATTTTTAGACAAAAATCTGGTGGAATTTTGCTCTGCGCTTCCTGCTGAATATAAGGTGAATGCCAATCAAACCAAAATCATTCTGAGAGAGGCTTTTGGAGACCTGCTTACCTCAAATATTCTGAACAAGAAAAAACAAGGTTTCGGTGCTCCTATTGCAGATTGGCTGAGAATTCCTGAAATGGAAAAACTGACGAAAGATATTTTACAAAATCCGTCTTCTAAAATCTTTACAAAACTGAATTTTGGTGAAGTTCAGAAGCAGCTCAACTACAATTATAAGCATTGGTCGCTATTGGTTCTCGGAATCTGGATGGAGGGGCACTAATTATATTACAGGTAATATTTTTCTAGTATTTTTTTAAGATAGTTTTCCTTATTATTTAGATTATTTTCAATAAAATATTGTTCAATATCCGGAATATTAATGTCATATCCCGAACCGCTTCTAAGGAGATTTATATCTACTTTTTTGCTGTAAAACTGTTCTATGATTTCAAGGATTTCAATAATCGAATAATTTTTGATGTAAGCAACATTTACAACTCTGTTTAATTTCTGGCTATCAATGAGAGCAAAAGTAACATTTTTAATATCATCAACATCGATGAGGTTGCGGGTTGCTTTTGTGTGAACATTTATGGTTTCGTTGTTGTGGACGGCCCGTATAATGTAATTGATCAGTAAATTGGGATTTCCTCCTTTGCCCACTGCATTGCTTACTCTTAAAATAAGAAATTTTGGGCATAGTTTTTTTATGAGCTGCTCCATTTTCAATTTGTGGAGTACATAGTCACTGCCTGTTTTTGAAGAATCATAAATGCTGCAGGTAGAGAAATAAACAAATGTCTTTTCCTTATTTTCTGCAATTGTATTTTTTATCAGATTTTCTTCTCGTAAAAACTCCTCAGCTCTTGTTTCTAATGAATTTGATACTCCGGATGCAAAGAAAACAATATTTTCTCTGTCGTTATTTGTAAATAGTGACGCAATAAGTCCTTTTCCGATAATCATAGTGTTGTAATTGAGAATAGTATTTTTGTGGCATAATTAAATATCATCAAGTATCCATTTGTAAATAGATAATCTATATTTCCTAATTTCAAATGCGGAACAAACAATACTGTTGATACAAAGATAGTTAAAGCTTCATTTCTTGGTGCTATATATTTTGCAATAAAACTGTCTATTTTAAAATGAAACTTTTTTATGTAACCAATTTCTCCACCCAATTCATAAGTATATATAAAGCTGCTGATCAAAGCAAAAAATATGAATCTTTGCCAATCCATAGCAATGAAATAGAGTGGTATTGCACAAAAAAGTTGTAGTAAAAAAGTTGTGGCAAGAAAGGAACTGCTCAAAGAGCCATTGTCTTTCTTGAAAATAAAAACATTTATATTTCTAAAGTCATTGTATCTTACAATCACAAAGATAAGCGAAGCAAAATATTGAAGATATAATATCCCACGAGAGAATCCTAGACTGTACGCAGAAAAGTTGATGAAAATAATATTTTTCGCACTAGAATTAATGTAAAATAGTGGTGTTGGTAAGTCTTTTGTATAACTATTTTCAGGAAGATAGCTTTTAATATTTTCAAAAATAATATCTCCTGCTCCAACAAATCCATGACTAAAAATCACAATTAAAAAAGTAAAAACAGGAATGATGAAAAGGAAGTTCCATACATTTTTCAGAGGTGTTTTTTTTATTGAATACAAGTAAATTAATAAAAACGGAACCGTATAAAAAAATATCATTTCATGCAATAAGATCCCTACAGATAAAACTAAACTTAAAAGCAGCAGCTTAGTGAAGATATTGTTTTTTGCCAGCTTAATTATTTTACAGCAAAGGATAATGAGTAATAAAAGCAAGCTGTCTTTTAGTCTTATTCTGTTATCTAAAAGTAAAAAAAACAAGCCTGAAGGCAGAAGCAGAAAAAAAAGGGAGATGTTTTTTTTAGTAAAATTATAAATAAAATATGCTATCAAAAGAGCATAAGTTATAATACTGAAATATTTCGTGATCGCAAGCAGATTCATACCTGTGATTTCATGTAGCCAGATGAAGATTTCTCCCAATAATCCTCTTCTGATAAAACCTGCGGAATAATTAATCAGTAATTCTGCATCAAAATAATCGAGTTTATTTGGTATGTAAAGCAGATATTGTATTCCCTGAATAAGGTATATTAATATCAGAAGGAAAATAAAAATAAATTTCAAATTAATTTTCATGCGTTTCATGTTTATCTGAGCACAATGATCATGTAAGGCCAGAATCAGAGTGAGGTAAATTTACTTTTTATAAAACTCCTTTATCTTCTTGTGCCCTACATGTAATATTACCTCTTCTCCCAAACCTTCATTACCTTCACAGAGGCACCATTGTTTTGGCAGGATGTATGGGTAAATTCCTGTTTTCCATGCAGTTTTCCACATGACTAAAGAAGATCTCGAAGGATCGTTTTTCATAGTTTCGGCACAGGTTTTATAGAAAATATTGCCTCTTTCATCATTTTTCCAGAGTGTCATTGGGCTTTGGTTGTAAGAATGCCCAAGTCCTAAGCTCTCATCTTCTATTGGTTTTGCATCTTTAGACCAAATCATATCCTGTCTTAATAACTGTCTGTCATTATCAGGAACACAAAATCCAAATTTTCTGGTAAGATAAATCAGTGCTATAATGTCGCTGGAAACCACTTCCATATCAGAATCCAATACACATTTGAAGTCTGCATCTGACTGCGTAAGAGATAGAAATTTAAAGTAGTCTGCAGTTCTGTATCCGTATCTTTCATGCTCAGGATTGATAACAGGAGAATTGGTTTTGATGAGGTTTACACCATCAATTTTCAGATCAAAGTCAGAATACACAGTATATTTTGCATTTGGAAAGTATTCTTTTAAAGTTCTGAGAGATGGGTCTAATCTGGATTCGTTATTTTGAAAATCTGCGCCACCGCCGTTTACTCTTTGTTCTCCAAATTCAGAAAATAAAAATTCTATACTTAGGGAATTGATAAATTCATTATCCGTATCTGAGAATGGAATATTTCTAAAAGGTTTTCTCTTTTTTTTGTTGACGGCAAAAGCATCTCCTTTCAGAATTGCCCACGCACGTCCCAGTCTATACAGCAAAGTTCCAATCATTTTTTATCTAATAGAAAAGTTTATTTTTTTTATTTTTTCACGGAGTGGTTTTTCTATAAACAGATAGCTGAGAGCAGAAAAAAACAACAATGCTGTCACGCCACATAAAAATAGTTTCAGATCTCCAAAAATCCTTAGCCTTTGTAAGGCATATTCTGTAAAACCAAACACAGGTATCTGTAATATATAAATTCCATAACTTATCTCTCCTAAAAATACGAAAATTTTCTTGCTGAAAATTTTTGTGATTATCCCGGTATTTAACGATATGAAAATAATCAATGGTATAAAAATCAAAGCTAATAAGCCATCATGGTAATTCAAATATTCGGGACGGAAAATAAGCGCTAATGGAATAAGGCAAAATAACAATGTAATTATCCAGTCATAATTGCCGGATCTGTTCTTTAAATGCTGTATGAAAAACAGTCCTGCAAGATTCCCTGCAAGAAACTGATTAATATGCATAAGCGGAAAATAGAGAAGAAACCTTTTTGTAACAGATTCATTGATGATTATCCAATTACCATTTATAGCACAAAAAAGAAAGACCTGTGTAAAAAACCAAATCAAAAAAACGGGTATTACCAACTGTTTCAATTTATATTTTTGGTAAAAAAAATTGAACATTAATGGAAATATTGCATAGAATAAAAATTCTACGGATAATGACCATCCTGTAAGATTGACCGTGAAAACTTTTTCCGGAAACCAGGCCTGCAACATTAAAACATTTAAAAGCAAATCGGAAAAAACAAAATCTTCTTTTGCATCAAAAGTCTGCAAAATAAGCATAAGTAGTATTGCAAACAGGTACAGAGGATAGATTCTTGAGAATCTGTTTTTGAGGTAAGAATAAGAATCAATATTTTTTTTGCTCCCATAAGCAATAATCATAACGAATCCGGATAAAATAAAAAAAAAGCTAACCCCAATATTTGCCTGTGTGAGAATTTTGCTGACCAAAGGATGAGAAAAAATATTAAGTGGTCTTCCAAAGTGATAAGCAACAATAGCAATCGCTGCTACAAATCGGGTGAAAGTAAGTTGGTCAATCTTCATTCGGAGATTTTTTGGGAAATAAAGTTTTTCATCAAAGCTCCAGAGTTGTCGTGCTTTTAAATGATTTTAAACACCTCTGTCGCAAAATACATTTTCTGAAACCGAAAAATGATTTTGGCAAATATAGTAAGATTAATTTTATAATGAATTTCTTCCTATTTTTGTTAAAAATTTAAATGATGAATTTCCTTCCCATTGTATTCACCTGCGATGATTTTTATTTTAAATATACCAGTGTGGTTATTGCTTCCCTGCTTGTAAATCAAAATAAAAACTGCCAATATGAAATTAATATTATCAGTGAATACATCAGTAATGAAAATAAGGCATTAGCCGAAAAACAAATTTCAAAATTCAGCAATTTTTCTATAAAATTCATCATTTTAGAAGATTTCGATGCAGGAAAATTTTATCTGAATTCTTATATGACTGTAAGTACTTATTACAGGTTTTATATTCCCCAATTGTTTAAAAATTACAAAAGAATTTTGTATCTGGATAGTGATCTGATCGTAGATGCAGATATTTCTGAATTGGCGGTCATGGATTTTGATGATAAGCTTGCGATCTGCAGCCCAAGTCCGTTCATTGTAGATAAAGTGAAAGCGGGGAACGATGAGGTTTTTACAAGAGAATATTTTCAGGAATATCTGAAAATGCCCGATCCTACGTTATATTTTAATGCAGGAGTTATGCTTTATAACCTCAAGAAAATGCACGAAATCGAAATTACAGAGAAATTTTTCAATGCAATTGAAGAGATTAAAAAGCCATTATTGCAGGACCAGGATATTCTGAATTCGGTTTTGTCCAGAAACGGAGGAGTAAAGATGGTCTCCAGTAAATATAATATGACCAAGGCTTACACGATAACTTCAAAAAGAATTTTTCTGGAGAATCTAAAAGAATTGTTCGGGATCAGTAAAAAGGACAATTGGTTTTACATCTACCATTACGTAGGAAAGGAGAAACCGTGGATGGAAAAAAGAATCGACGGACTGTTGTTCGAAAAATATGCTAAAAAATCACCTTTTTATTCTTTAATTTTCCCTAAATAAATTCAAGATGCTGTTTACCGTTTTTACACCCACTTACAACAGAGCTTATATCATTGAAAATCTTTACAAAAGTCTTCTTCGGCAATCTTGTAAAGATTTTGAATGGCTGGTTGTAGATGATGGTTCTACAGATCATACTGAAGAATTGATAGGTTCTTTTATCAAGGATGGTAGAATTACGATTTGTTATTATAAACAAAAGAATCAGGGTAAGCATATTGCGATCAATTTCGGGTTGCGAGAGGCAAAAGGTGACTGGTTTTTTACAGTAGACAGCGATGATTTTTTGCCCGATGATAGTCTGGAAATATTAGCTCAAGAAAGCAAAAATGTATTGAGAACGGATAACGCAGGCTTGGTAGGTCTGAAATCCTATCCTAATCAAACTGTTATAAAAAGAACGTTTGACGGCAAAAGTATGGAATGCTCTTCTTTAGATTTTACTTACAAATATGGGTACAATGAAGAAATGGCGGTTTGCCTGAAAACGTCAGTGGCGAAGAAATTTCCGTTTCCGGTCATTGAAGGCGAGAAATTTTGCCCGGAATCTTTAGTATTGAACAGAATGTCTAAAAACTATTCATTTTATTATTTTGGAAAATCCATCTATACGGGAGACTATCTTGAAGATGGCTTGTCTGCAAAATACTGGGAAAATTTCAAAAAATCGGTCAATTACTCGCTGATTTATTGGTCGGAGCTTACTGCTTCTGATGTGCCAAAGGAAATCAAAATAAAAGCGCTTAAAAATTATTTTACATTTTCACACAGTATACCCAACCGCTTGCTGAGAATTCTGAAAGATATTTCTATCCCAAACATCTTTTTATATTACCTAAGCAAGTAGTTTTTTGATCCAGTTTTCGAATTCATATTGATCTGTAATTTCATGATCAATAGGTCTGTAAGGTTTTGTAAGAAAGTCTGATAGTCTGTCGAAGTTGTTGAAATCTGTTACGAAAATATTATCCGGGTGGTAAAAATCGTATTCTTTTACCGTCGGGTTATTGGTGATCATTTTCTTTCGGTATTTAAGGGCTTCAAAAAAACGAAGTGAAAGTCCGCTGTGTTCATCCCTTTTCAAATCGATAAGAATAGATGATTTTTTTACCATGTCAAGGTTTTCCTGATAAGAGGTTCCATCGATAAGGTTTTTGATTCTGGAGTCGGTATTGACGTAGCTTCTGTCGGTATTGAGATAGATAAGAGGGTTTGTTTTAATGGTATTCTCATCAAGATAGGTAAACAGATTGGTGATTTTTTGATGTCTATCTGCGAGGTACTGCCCAATATAGAAAAAATCATACTCTGCCATATAATCCGTATTGTCTTTTCCAAAAAAACAATTGGTGATAAATTTTAGATGGTAACCCGGATTATCTTTTATATCATTTTTATCAAAAACAAAAATTTCATCAAAATAATTTCGGTACGATAAGATCTTTTTAGATACAGAAATCCCATCCAGTTGAAAATCGACCATCTTGTCGCTTATTTTTCTTGCCTTTTTCAATACAAATTCAGGAACCAAATCTCCACGGATGACCACACAGTAATCGAAATGATCATTCCCGAGCTGTTTAAGGCTTCTTTTGCAGTATTTTTCAAAATTCGCATGGTTCGCAGTAATGGGGTAAGAGTTGTTTTTTAAAACATTTCTATAAAAAATATTCACTATTTTTTGCCATATACTAAATTGATTGTAATAGAGTTTATCCTTAAATAAAATTTCCAAATCATAGCTGTTTTTTATAAACTGTTCTACAAACGGCTCTCCGAGAACTTGATTTTTGTAAATGAAAAGAATAGAAGGCATATCAATCAAATTTAAGTTTTTTTCATATTAAGGAAAAACTTTTCGTAGGATATATAAGATATCCAGGAAACTAATATAGTCAGTCCAAACGATAATATGTAAACGAATATATTGTACATACTGTGATTAATCAGCGGATATGTAAGCTTAATAACTAACAAGATAATCATCCAATGATACATATAAAGGCCGTATGAAATCTTACCTAGAAATTTAGTTAAAGGATTATCCACATCAAAAAAGGGATTGAGAACAACAGAAAGAATCGTAAAACCAAACATGAGAGCATAGATTTCATCTGAAAATGTCCCGAATCTTACATTAATAAACCAAGCAGAAATTGGGATGACTATACTTATGATTGAAATGATTTTGTTCTGAAAAATCCTGATAAAAGGATTTTTCTTAGCCAATAAAAAACCCAATAATCCTCCATACGCCATACAATTAAATTTAGTCTGATGAAAAAACTTCTGCACAAAAGAATATAATTTCTCATGATGAAACGTATGCTCATTAATATAATTAAACAAATGCGGAAAAAATGTAAAAAATATAATAAATAAAGAACAATACTTGATAAACCCTTTTCGTAAAAAAAACAATACCGCAAAAGGCCAAAATAAATAAAATTGTTCTTCTACTCCTAATGACCATATTTGCGGGCTGTTTGGCCATGACGAATTAAGGGCAGGCGGAACATTTGGAAAAATAGTTAAGCAAAGTATAATAGTTCTTCTAGGTATATCAGTAGAGAATAAGAAAAATGAAAGAAAAATAATAAGGTAATAGAGAGGCCATATTCTAAGTATTCGTCTTATATAAAATTTTTTTAAAAATATTGTCTTGTGCTTATCAATCTCCTGAATTAATAAATAGGTTATCAAAAAACCACTTAAAACAAAGAAAAGTGTCACAGAAAAATGGGCATCAGGAAACAGCATAAAATCTGTACGGGATACATTATGCTGCTCTTTGATGAGTTCAATATGGCTCCAAACTACAATGAGGGCGGCAAGGGCTCTTAATGTATCCAGTCCTTTTAAATATTTCATCTAGTGTTTTATAATTATTTGTTCTAGCCTTTGTCTCCATACTTGCCAATTCAGTTCCTGAATATACTTTTCTCTTGAAGCAATAGACATCGCCTTTATTTTTTCCTTACTTGTAAGTATATTTTCAATAGCATCGGCATAATCTTCAGGAGAAGAATTTTGTGGAAGAAGCAAGCCCGTTTTGCCATTTTCAACATGCGCGGAAACACCTCCCGTATCGGTTGAAATTACAGGCAAGCCATATCCTGCAGCCTCACAAAATGCAATAGGTGTACAATCTGCTTTTGTAGGAACAAGTAAAAAGTGAGACTGTAAAAGATGCGTCTGAATTTTTGCTAAATCATCCGGAAAATTTTTGTTGAGATAGGGTATAATGTTTACCCATTCATCCTGAATTTTCGGGTTGCAGCCAATGATTTGCAGTTTAACCGAATAGCCTTTTTGATGTAGGATTTTTACTGCTTCATAAGCAAGATTTCCTCTTTTCCTTTCCCAATCTACAGCGAGAAATAAGAAAACAATATCTTCACCTTTGCTTTCATTGAAATTCAAAAAATCAGGCACCGCCAGATTGGCGCCGAATTTTAAAACCTTCACTTTATCATGATTAATTCCGTAATGATTCACGGCATAGTTGGCTGCCCATTCGGAAGAGAAAATATTAATTGAACTTTTCTCAAGCATCCTCTTTTCAATCCTTTTTGTTTCCCATTTAGAAAGCCAGCCGAAACCTGAATAGTATGGATAATAGTTCAGCAATTGTGCAACATTGGCATCATTCAGATAGATAATAGGAGTATCGGTATTTACAAACGCAAAATCGTTGAGGTATGTTGGCACGAAGAGCAAATCAAATTTCTTTGTTTTGAGAAGGTTTGTTATCTTTTTTCCTAACTTTTTAGAAGAAAAAAAATTAACTTTAGTATTGTAACCGCGATTGAAAATCTTGTAAAACAGTTGATGGATCTTATTAAGTTTAGCGATTTCATTTTCATTTAGTAGCTGTTGCGGAATCCATTCTACTTCGTAACCCAGTAATAAAATCTGCTCATACATCTTGAACATGGTTCCGGACCAGTTTGCTTTGTTGTCAAGCGGCATTGAGCTGTAAAAACCAATTTTCATATGAGCTGTTATGATGTTTATAAATTTATTGAGAAGAATTTTTTGATGATTGTTTTTTTTAATATAAATGCTACTTCAGATATTTATTTTTCAAATTTCTTAAAATGAATTTGATATAATTTATCTCATGCTTTACAATTTTGTGATACGGAAAAGCGCCACCGGTTATTGAAAAGAGAAAAGCATTTCGGTGGTATCTTCCCAGAAATATTTCTCTGTCTAAATAATTTCTTTGGTTTCCTGTAAATTTTATGAGCGTTGGGACATGATTTGGGCTCGCTTTTTTTAAAAAAATATCAGCAAGCTGCTGATAGCTGCTTTTTAATCTGAAAGAGAAATAATGTCCCACTTCATTAGCAGAAATCATGCTTATTCTGAAATCTTTATTTTTTTTCATGACAGAGATTGCCGCAAGATAAATAATGAGATAGTCCGCAAGATCGCCGATGTTTTGAATTTCATCTTTGTTGTTTTTTATATCTTTAAAAAACTCATAAGGTTGCGGAGAGGTGTAGCAGGCGAAAAATTCCTGGTGCCATGCAGAAACAAACTTGTTGTTTTTTGGTGTCGCCAGAAACCAACTTTCCAGAATAGGATTCTGCATATCTGTCGTACAAAAATCTGAGTAGAAACCCAATAGATCGTATTTTAAATTTTCTTTAAGATCATAAACCCACGATAAGTTTTCAGTAAGAATTGTACTGATATCTATCCATATTCCGCCGTTTTTTTTAAGAATTTCAAGTCTTACAAGATCAGTATAATTTACAAAAGGGAGATCTTTTCTTACAGGGAGAATATCGGGAAGATAATTTTTTACATTTTTTGTGTTCAGTATGATGAGCTCAAAATTGGGAACGAGTTTTTTAAATTGGGTGATGCATAAATCTACCAATTCTGAATCACTATGGGTGTCCCAAAATGACCAAATGATTTTCGGAATAGGCTCAAGGTTTTCTGCTCCTTCTCCCCAGTTTACTTTTGATTTATATTTATCAAATTTTTCCATTTGCTACGAAAATAAGTTAAGTAGCTTTGCTACATATTTATACTGTATTTTATCTAAAAGAACCTGTTTTTGTACCTTCTTTTTTATATTTTTTGTGAATAATTCGGTAAATAAAATGTTGGTTTTTTCTCTTACACCATCTTCTACAGGGAATTTGTCATACCGAAATCTCATATACTGTTTTGTAATTGCATCTTCGTACACAATTTCACTCACCCCAAGCTTATTTCTGAAATACTGAATAGATCTAAGTTCTTCAATATAACTTTGCCCTGTTTTTTTGACATTGAATGAAACTTTTACTGAATGTTGTCTGAAATAATTTAAAAACTTTCCACAAATGGCAACATCCTGTAAGCGGCTCATTTCTGCCCAAAAAATCCAGTCTCCGGCGAGTCTATAATTTTTATATTCATCAGAAATCTGGTAATACAGCTCTTTTTTAAAAATTGCCATACTTGCATTAACGAGTTGATTAAAAGGAAGGAGCTTTTTCTCTATATATTCGTTTTTATCAATTATTTCAGAGATTGAATCTGTGCAAATATGCGGGTAAAATGTGTTTTTTTCGGTATTGTAAAAAATGGACTGACAGTGCGAAATTCCAATATTTTTATTGTCAGTCGTTGGTGCCAATAGGTTTTGCAAAAGTGTAGGTTCACACCAATCATCACTTTCCGCAATCCAAATCCATTCTCCTTTGGCAAGTTCGATGCCTTTTTGCCATTGTCTGAATGTGGAACCCGAATTTTCTTCATTGTAAATTATATGAGAGACGTTGGGGTGATTTTTATATTGTTCTATAACTTCTCTACTGTTATCAAGCGATAAGTCATCCAATATAATAAGCTCAAAGTCCTGAAACGTTTGATTTAATACAGAATCAATACGCTCCTTAAGATAGGGCGCATGATTATAGTTGGGAATGATGACTGAAACTAGTGGCATAATAGAGTTTTACCGGCAATTAAATTATCTTTTAAAAAGTGTAGTTAACTTATTTATATACGATTTAAATTTAAAATACCTGGAGTTAATAATTTTATAATGAAATTTTGCGTAGAGGTTTTTTTTATCTAAAACGATATAGTAATCTTCTAAAAATCGTCTGAATAAAATTTTACGCTGACCATCATCAAGGATATTTGAATATGCAAAATCGTAAACAGCAATCTGATTAGCCGCTAAAACTTCCGATTTGCCGCTGCTGTTATTCGGATGAATCCGGTATAACGTCAAATACTGATCTATGAATTTTATCTTTACCTCAGAATTCTTTAGCAATTCTACCCAAAACAGCCAATCCTCATGCAATTGAAATTTCTCATTAAAATACAGATTATCGATGATTTCCTTTTTTATAATCGGGGTATGTATCGGGATATTTAATCCTTGATCCCAATACTTGAGTAATGCCTCAATATTTAAAGTGTGATCTTTTAAATTGCAGAAAGGTTCTTCAATTTTATCGGCCTTTAGATGTTGAAAATCGGTGTAGATAAAGTTGAAATCATCTTTAAATTTTAATGATTCTTCAAGCTTTGTGGGTAAAAGCAGATCGTCGCCATCAAGAAATTGAATCCATTGCCCGGTAGCTTTTTTCAGACCGGCATTTCTGGAGTGGGCAACCCCACGATTATCATGCTTTATATATAGAAATCTGCCATCTTTTTGCACCCAATTTTCGGCTATTTCCCCTGTACTATCAGTAGAACCATCATTTACAATAATACATTCCCAATTTTGATAAGTTTGGTCGCTTACAGACTGCAAGCACATATCAAGATACTGGTCTTGATTGTAACAGGGAATAATTATGGAAACTAAGGGATGAGGCATAAATTGTGTTTTTAAAGCAAATATATTAAAAATCTTGCATTTAGGAGGGCGTATTGGGGCTTTATGTGCTTACTTAGAGAGTATATTCGATGTATTATTTGATCAATTTAAGTTTACATAAATTTAAAAATAATTTGTAAGGCCTAAAGTGAATTTACATAATGTATTTTTTTTAAGGTCTTTGCAAAAAGAATGAATTTGAACTTTTTGAGGTAATAATTAGCAATTGAATAATTGGCTTTTTGCTTGTTACTATAGCAATGCCATAAATATTGATAGATAACCTGACTTACAAATTCTAACGGAAAGGTTTTAGAATGATGGAGGATAAATTTTTCACGAAATTTATTATAAGCATTATCTTTTAACTGATTCAGGTGTTGAGCACCGGATATACTGATCTCTGAGATTCTTACCTTTACATGAGTGGCACGATTATAATATATTTCACCATAATCTGAGAAAGATAGAATTGCAATGTCGTCGCTTCCCCAAGCCAACGGAATTTTTTCAAATCGATGTTTGTGATATTTATCTGTCCGAAATATGTTTTCTGATAAACTGCTATTTACTTTACCTGAATATTTATTTATGAAAAATTTTTCGGCAGCAATAGTGTCTGTATTATAGTCATTAATCTTAATGGTTTCATTGTTTTCATCAATATGGTGATGTATTGTCTTCATACAATAAATCTTGTGAGAATCGCAATAATCGACAGATTTATAAAATTCTTCAACGAAATTATCTCCTAAAACATCATCATCTCCCAAGATCTGAAACCAGTCTTCTTTTACATTTTCTAATATTCTTTCCCATTGTAGCACCAGATTCTTGCCACCCAGATTTTCAGTATAATTATAATATTTGTATTCTGTTGGGTCAAAATATTGCTGAATAATTGGATGCGGATTCTCAGGACTTGCATCATTCCCAATATAGATAACAAAATCTTTATTGGTCTGTGTAGCAACAGACTTTATGGTTTGTTCAAAAAAATCTATTTTATAATAAGGTATGACAATGGCAAGCTTAGACATTTTTTTTGATTTAGAATAAGTTTTTAAATTTTAGACTCGGGCTTTCAATATAACGCCAAGATAAAAATGCTAAAATGTAAGTTACGAAAAGACCTGTTATCATTAGCAATATAGTATTTAAATTAAAAAAATACATCAGCAATTGTTGTATGAAAAAGCCATAAATATAAACACCATAAGAAATATCTCCAATTACTTTTCCTATTAAATTTACAGGTGAAGTATTTAGTTTAGATAACATAATAATTAAAATCGGCAGTGCCAATGGAGTTATAGCTTCATACAGATTGAAGAATATTGAAGTGATCAATATGCAAGATAAAGACATGCGTACAAATAATGTATTAAACTTTTTAAAGTTTAAAAAACTCAGTATTGAGCCAGCAACGAAAAAACTTGCCAATTTATATGATAATTGACTTGTTAATAAAAATTGATCGAACAAAAAGCTCAGAAATAGAGGTTTAAATTGTAAAAGTAAGTACGATACGGTAAAAGTCAATATAAGTACAGCTTTAACGAAACCTGAGCGTTTCTTGAAAGGGAATAACAAAAGCAGAAAGAGATAAAGACTGAATTCGTAGCTTAAAGACCATAAACTTCCGTTAATTGCGCCGGGATACGGATTATGAGTAAATACTCCATCAACATTGTATTGTACTCTGTATAATGATAGTACATTTGGAAAGTAGCTCCAATAAGATTTTTCATCAAATATATTTCTTCCCTCATAAACGAAAGGTAAAATAAGCATTGTAAACAGAAGCAGAACTACTAATGCAGGAAAAAGTCTTAAAATTCTTTTCCATAAATAGCTTAGGATAGTTTTACTCCTTTCTAAACTTTGAAAAATGAGATAACCACTCATTGCAAAAAAACATTCTACAGCAAATCGCCCCAAATCAATCTGATCATGAGAATAATGCAGAAGCAATTCTTTTTTTCCGGTTAAAGGGAATGAGTGGGAAATTATAACTCCGGATGCTAATATTAATCTAATAAAGTCAAAGTTATTTCTTCTGTCTACGGCAATTGTTTTTTCATTATTGTGAGTTGCATCATTCATGTATTATGATATAAATTTTTTAATTTAAATAAGATAAAACGCTGATGGGAACTTATCAGGCTTTAATCTTTTTCAGTACAAGAGTTTGGTAACCTTCATTGCACTGGTTTAAATCATACTGGTTGGTAAACTTCTCGATAGGTTTACCGTGAATCTGCAATATATTTTCTTTGGATATTCTGTTTAATATCCTGTTTTTGAGATTGTATTCTTTTCGCTTTCTTTCTCCTACAATTTTAATTTCCTGAAGAATCACTTCAACAATTTCAAATTTTGATTCGAATAGCTTATGAAAATCGTAGAAATTCCATTCAATGACGTGATAAGGATTATTGGGTGCCGTATTCGTGACTTTTGTGATAGGGGTAGAAATTAATAACATCCCGTCATCAGCTAAATTTTCGTAAAGATTATTAATGAAATCAAGATAATTGGGAACATGTTCTATGGTTTCAAAGCTTATGATAACATCAAAAGGGGTTTCGTCTTTGTATTTTGTGCCATCTTCGACTATTCTTGTAATATTCGTGTGACCATATCTGTGTTCGCCATATCGTATAGCATCTTCACTCAGGTCGACTCCTACAACCGAATCTGCCTCTCCCTCTGTTGCTAAAAGATAAGTTCCGTACCCACAACCTGAGGCAACATCCAAAACTTTTTTGTTTTTCACATATTGAAGCGCATATTTATATCTGTTTAAATGCTCGTCTTCATATTTTTTTAGCATGAAACCATATACCCATCTTTCTGCTTTTCCGTAAACGAGAAGATCGGATAGGTTTCTTAGTTCGAAGTTTGTACAGAACAATTCTTCAATAATATTATTTTCTTTCATTTGTCCAAGTTTGGTTTATAGTGAAATATCCTTGCGAATAATCGGGTTTTTCTTGCTCAAAATTATCTTTCACGTTGATTTTCAGTCCTTTATCGTAATAATCGTGGGTTTCGGAATTATCACCAATGTATATTTCGCAATTGTATTTTCCTGATTTCAGAGGGAAGCTTGGTATTTCACAAAATATGATATTTTCACCTGATGATAGATCAAAAGTTTGCTGAAAATGACCTGAAAAAGGGGTGAATAGCCTGTTCCCCAAATCGTCATTAAACCCAATTCCTATTTTAATATTTTTGATATTTTTATTCGACTTTATGCGGAACTCCAAAACTCCATCCTGCATGGTCTGTAAATTTTCGGAATCATCATTTCCTTTACGATACGATTTGAAATCTTTCAGATAAATGTTTTTGTGGGAATTTGGTATTATGTTTTCACTGTCTGAATTATGTGTATACAGACTGATGATTGATTTAATGTCCGAGCTGCCTTTTAAAAGACCGTTTTCCAGCATAATTCCTTTTTGGCAAAGTTGTAGAATGCTCGGTAAGTTGTGACTTACAAACAAAATCGTTCTTCCCTCACCTTTGGTGACATCACCCATTTTACCAAGACATTTTTTCTGAAATTCAGCGTCTCCTACGGCCAGAACCTCATCTACAATAAGAATTTCAGATTCTAAATGTGCAGCTACTGCGAACGCCAAACGTACATACATTCCGGAAGAGTATCTTTTTACCGGAGTATCAATATATCTTTCTACGCCCGAAAAATCAACAATTTCATCAAATTTTCTGCTGATTTCTTTTTTGGTCATTCCCAGAATAGCTCCGTTGAGGTAAACGTTTTCACGACCCGTCATTTCCGGATGAAAACCTGTCCCTACCTCAAGAAGAGAGGCAATTCTTCCGTTTGTATAAATTTTTCCTGTTGTTGGTTTTGTAACTTTGCTCAATAGTTTTAGAAGAGTAGATTTTCCGGCTCCGTTTCTGCCGATAATTCCTACTGCATCGCCTTGTTCAATTTCGAAATTGATGTCACGAAGCGACCAAACATATTCTGAACTTCCTTTCGCTGATCTGTCGTTGGATTCACCAATCATCAGATAAGGATCTTCTTTTCCTCTTACTTTATGCCAGAATCGGTTTAAATCGTGGGTTAATGTTCCTGTTCCTACCTGACCGAGACGGTATTGTTTTGATATATTTTCAGCTTTTAATGCAAGCATGTGTTTTTTTTGTTTAATGTTTAAAAAAGTTTAAGATTCAAAATAATATGAGGCAGTGATTTTAAGATGAAATGTAATAATCACTTAGTATTCATATTATACCGTGTCTATAAAAGATTTTTCTGATTTGTTGAAGACCACAATTCCTGCAAAAAGTATTACAATGATAAAAGCAAAGCTCATCAGTAGTCGCGGCATGCTGAAATCTCCAGATCCTATAAAGCCATATTTAAAACATTCAAAAATAGGTGTTAAAGGATTAAGGTCAGCTAAAAATCCATAGCTTCCCAGTTTTTGTTTTACCAATGAGGTTGGCAAAATAACTGGTGTAAGCCACATAAACAAACTTACTCCAAAACCGAGTAACAAAGACAAGTCTCTGTATTTAGTAGTAAGTGAAGAAAATATCATTCCTAAGCCTAAAGAAAATATAGCAAGAAAAATAATCAGAATAGGGAATGAGAAAGCCCATGAATTGGGATGTACCTCACCTTTAAACATATAATATCCCAAAACAATCCAAAATAATACCAGTTGTATGCCTAAACGCATGAAACTCGAAATAATGGAAGAAATTGGCGTTACCAGTCTGGGAAAATAAACTTTCCCGAAAATTCCCGCATTCCCTGTAAACACATTTGAAACGCTGAGCATCGTGGTGCTGAAGTATCCCCAAAGTGTATTTCCTGCAAGGTAAAATAATATTGGCGGAATCCCGTCTGTCGGCAGATTTGCGATACCTCCGAAAACCAAGGTAAAAACAAGGGTTGTAAGGATAGGATTTATAAAAAACCAAAGCGGGCCTAGGATGGTCTGTTTAAAAGAAGAAATAAAGTCTCTTTTTACAAACATTAAAACCAGGTCTCTGTATCGCCAGACTTCTTTCAGATTGAGCTGGAATAAAGAGTGACCAGACTCAATGGTTTCTGTCCACTTCTGTTGTGGTTCATTCATTTGTGGGGAATTTTTTGCAAATTTAAAATAATTAATTGATTGGCAGTCTTCTGAATCATGAAATCTTCATATTCAGGCAAAAACATAGCTAATATATTAATATTTTATCTTTCAACAAAAAAGCTAATGATCACAGATCAGTAGCTTTTTTATATTTGATGTTATTTCTTTTTATTTATTAACAAGCTTCTTCAGGTATTCACCGTAACCGCTTTTTCCGTATTTCACGGCAGTCTCCAAAAGCTTTTCTTCATTAATGAAGCCGTTTCTGAAAGCGATTTCTTCAATGCATCCGATCTTAAAGCCCTGTCTTTTTTCAATAACGCTTACGAATTCTGAAGCATCATTTAAAGAATCGAAAGTTCCCGTATCCAGCCAGGCTGTTCCCCTGTCTAGAACACCGACTTCCAATTTTCCTTTATTTAAATAGACATTGTTTACATCGGTAATTTCCAGCTCACCTCTTGGCGAAGGCTGAATGTTTTTAGCGATTTCTACAACTTCGTTATCATAAAAATACAATCCCGGAACTGCATAATTTGATTTTGGCTTCAAGGGTTTTTCTTCAATAGAAACTGCTTTAAAATTATCATCAAATTCCACAACACCATATCTCTCGGGATCTGAAACGTGATATGCAAAAACAACCCCGCCATCAGGATTGGTCTTATTTTTCAATAAAGTTCCCATTTCAGAACCATAGAAAATATTATCTCCTAGAACGAGTGCTGCTGCGTCGTTTCCGATAAACTGTTCACCCAGGATGAAAGCCTGTGCTAATCCGTCCGGACTTGGCTGTACCACGTACTCAATATTACAACCGATCTGCGAACCGTCACCTAAAAGTTTGATGAATCCGGCTTGATCGTGCGGAGTGGTAATGATCAGAATATCTTTAATTCCTGCTAAAAGCAATGTGGAAAGCGGATAATAGATCATCGGTTTGTCATAAACAGGCATTAATTGCTTGCTTACAGCGATGGTAAGAGGATAAAGTCTTGTTCCGGAACCTCCGGCTAAAATAATACCTTTCATCTTTTGTGTTATTAGTTGTATTGTTTTTCGTAGTATTTCTGATAATCGCCGCTGGTTACATTCTCCAGCCATTCTTTGTTTTCTAAGAACCAATCTATTGTTTTAGCGAGACCCTGTTCGAAAGTAACAGAAGGTTTCCAACCCAACTCAGAATTCAATTTTGTTGCATCAATTGCATAACGTTTGTCATGACCCGGTCTGTCTTTTACATACGTAATCAGCTTTTCAGAATGACCTGCAGGATTTCCGAGCTTTTCATCCATCTGTTTGATCAATTCTTTTACCAGATCAATATTCTGCCATTCATTAAACCCTCCGATATTATAAGTTTCTCCCGTTTTAGCTTCGTTAAAAATCTGATGAATCGCTTTTGCGTGATCAATGACGAATAGCCAGTCTCTTGTATATTTTCCGTCACCATAAATAGGCAGTGGCTTTTCATTAATAATATTAAAGATACAAAGAGGAATCAGCTTTTCAGGAAAGTGATTCGGACCGTAATTGTTTGAGCAATTAGATACAATAAAAGGCATCCCATAAGTGTTTCCATATGCTCTTACCAAGTGGTCTGAAGCTGCTTTTGAAGCTGAATACGGAGATTGAGGATCATAAGAAGTGGTTTCTAAAAAGAATCCTGTTTCACCTAAGCTTCCGTACACTTCGTCTGTAGAAACGTGGTAGAAAAGATTTGTTCTTTTTTCATTAGGGAATCTTCCATGCGTATGATCCGGGTTTAACGTCCAGAATTCTTTGCATAGATTTAAAAGATTTGCCGTTCCGTTAACATTGGTATTGATAAATGCCATCGGATCAGTAATGCTTCTGTCAACATGACTTTCCGCAGCCAAATGAATGACAGCATCCGGATTATATTTTTCGAAGATTTTTCTTAGCTCTTCAGGTTTTGTAATATCTGCTTTTTCGAAAACATAATTCGGCTCATTTTCGATATCCTTTAAGTTTTCAAGATTTCCGGCATAGGTCAGAGCATCAAGGTTAATGATGGTAGATTCCGGATTATTCTTCACGAACTCTCTTACAACATGGGAACCGATAAATCCGGCTCCGCCGGTAATGATAATGTTTTTCATATTTTTATGCTAGTGGCCGCTGGCTTCTGGCTTTTGGCATTTATTTAATTACTTTATAAACTGAACCTTTTACTTGGATCTTTTTACTTTTATCTTGTCTCTTCCCCAACAGTTTTCCTTCCTATCGATTTATAGAAAAATCCTTTCTGCTGCGGAACTTCAAGCGGGAACATGTTTCTTCCGTCAAAAATAGCTTTATTGTTCATCTTTTTAGCCATCAGATCAAAATTAGGATTTTTAAATTCTGGCCATTCTGTAGCAATAAATAAGGCATCCGATCCCTCTAATGCATCATACATGGTATTGGCATAAGATATTTTGTCACCTAACAATTTTTTTACATTTTCTTCGGCGATAAGATCATAAGCGACAATCTCAGCTCCTTTTTCTAAAAGAAGAGCAATATTATCAAGAGAAGATGCTTCTCTGATGTCATCTGTATTGGCTTTAAAAGCTAATCCCCATATCGCAATTTTCTTTCCTTTAATGTTGCCTCCGAAATATTTTTCAATCTCCGAAACCAGAATTACTTTTTGTGAAATGTTTACTTTTTCTGTAGCCTGAAGAATCTGAAAGTCAAAATCATCATTTTTTCCGGATTTAATAAGAGCTTTTACGTCTTTAGGAAAACAGCTTCCACCATATCCGATTCCCGGAAATAAAAATCGATGGCCAATTCTGTCGTCACTGCCCATTCCTAATCTTACTTTATCTACATCAGCACCAACTTTTTCGCAATAATTGGCAATTTCATTCATGAAAGTAATTTTTACAGCTAAGAATGAGTTGGATGCATATTTTGTAAGCTCAGACGATTTTTCATCCATAAAGATAATAGGAATTCCTGTATTCGTAAATGGCTGATAAATTTTTGCCATAATATCTTTTGCTTTATCAGAGCTGGATCCTACAACCACTCTTGCAGGATTCATAGAGTCTTCTACGGCAAAACCTTCTCTCAAAAATTCAGGATTAGAAACTACATCGAAATCGATAGTTGTTTTTGAGGAAATTGTTTCTCTTACTCTGTCGGCTGTTCCTACGGGAACTGTACTTTTGTTGACAACCACTTTATACTCTGTCATCATTTCACCAATATCATTGGCTACTTTCAGTACATAAGAAAGATCCGCCGAGCCATCTTCTCCGGGTGGAGTAGGAAGAGCAAGATATACAACCTCACTTTTATCTAAAGCTTCTTTTAAATTGGTAGTGAAAAATAACCTTTCGGATTGGATATTTCTCAGGAACATTTCTTCAAGGTTCGGCTCGTAAATAGGTACGATGCCGTTTTTCATTCCTTCTACTTTTTTTTCATCGATGTCAACACAATAAACCGAATTGCCAAGCTCTGCAAGGGTAGTTCCTGTTACCAAACCCACATAGCCTGTTCCTACTATTGTTATATTCAAAATATATGTTTTTATAAAATTCGAGACAAAAATACTAAAAATTGTTTCATTGTATTTTTAAATCAATAATAACTTGCAAAAGGTAAGCTTAAAAATTTTGATTTTTCTGAACATTAATTTATTATGGAAGCGTAAATCTTATTAAGAAACTTATTTTATTGATTATGAACCAGGTTTGTGTATTTTATAAAATTGTAGTATATTTGCATAAGATTTACGGAAAAAAATGAGAAGGCTTCGAAGAGAAAGCCTTTTTTCGTACTGGTAAATCATGATAGAATATGGAGTTTAGAAAAAATATTGAAACATTATTAAATGATTTCCTGGAAACAAGAAAAGATTTGTTTCTTATTGATTTAAAGATTTCTGCAGGAGATGACATCACCGTGATTCTTGATGGAGACAACGGTGTTTCTGTGCAGGATTGTCTTGATGCGAGCCGTGCCATTGAGTTTAATATGGATCGTGAAGAGCACGATTTCAGCCTTCAGGTAATGTCTGCAGGATTAAGCGAGCCGCTTTCGATTCCGAGACAGTTTCAGAAAAATATCGGAAGAGAAATTGAGGTTTTGCTTAATGATTCAACAAAAATCGAAGGCGAACTGGCAAAAGTAGACGACGAAAAAGTCACTCTTGTACTGCGTTACCGAAAACCGAAAGAAGTAGGTAAAGGTAAAGTAGATGTGGAGGAGGAAAAAGAAATTCCTTACTCTGAAATAAAGAAAGCATTGGTAGTACTTAAATTTTAAAAAGAAAAAAAGATACATGGATAATATAGCGTTGATTGAATCCTTTGGTGATTTTAAAGACGAAAAAGGGATCAGTAAAATTGATCTTATGGCGATCATTGAAGATTCTCTAAAAACTTTGCTAAGAAAAAGATTTGATTCTGATGATCACTTTGATGTGATTGTAAATCCTGATAAAGGAGATTTTCAGATATTTTTAAATAAAACCATCGTGGAAGACGAAATGTCTGAAGATGATGATCTTGAAATTGAAATTACAGAAGCCAAAAAAATTGATCCGACTTTTGAAGTTGGTGAAGATTTTACCATGGAAATTCCGGTTGCTCAGTTAGGAAGAAGAAATATTTTGACGCTGAAACAGATTTTAGCAACAAAATTGCAGGAGCATAACAACGCAATGTTGTACGATCAGTTCAGAGACCGAATCGGAGAGATCGTAATTGGTGAAATTCACCACATCCGTCACAAACATGTGATCTTATTGGATGATGAAGGAAACGAATTTATCTTGCCTAAAGAAAATCAGATCCCTTCAGATTTCTTCAAAAAAGGAGAAAACATCAGAGCGATTGTTGAAACAGTTGATTTTAAAGGTTCAAAACCACAGATCATTATTTCAAGAACAGCTCCGAAATTCTTGGAGAAATTATTGGAATTAGAAATTCCTGAAATCCAGGACGGAACAATTATGCTTAAAAAAGCAGTGAGAATTCCTGGTGAAAAAGCGAAAATAGCTGTGGATGCTTATGACGACAGAATCGATCCGGTAGGAGCTTGTGTCGGAGTAAAAGGTTCTAGAATTCACGGTGTTGTAAGAGAATTAAGAAACGAAAATATAGATGTGATCCAGTGGTCTAAAAACCCTGAGATTATGGTGAAGAGAGCTTTAGGTAATGTTACCATCAATAAAATTGACATCAACGAAGAGACCAATTATGCTTTGGTGTATACTCCGGTTGAAGAGATTTCTAAAGTTATCGGTAAGCAAGGACAAAACATCAGACTGGCTTCATGGTTGTCTGGGTACGAAATTGATGTATACAGAGAAGCAAGTGAAGATGATGACGTAGACTTGAGAGAGTTTAATGATGATATCGAACAATGGATTTTGGATGAGTTCAAGAAAGTGGGTCTTACCACTGCAAAATCGGTGTTGGATAAAGATACGGAAAGTCTTCTGAATATGGTAGATCTTGAAGAGGAAACCATAGAAGACGTGAAACGTATATTGAGAGAGGAATTTGAAGATTAATATTTAGAAATAAATTTTAATAAACAGTAAAAAAGAATACTTTAATTTTAAGAATTAAAAAAAACAGTAAATAATATAGATGCCAAAAATTAGATTAAATAAAGCGGTTAAGGAATTCAACATTTCGATGTCCAGACTGGTAGAATTTTTACAGTCTAAAGACTTCGTGGTTGAAAACAATCCTAACGCTCAATTAGAAGAAGCGGCATATTCTGCATTGGAAGCTGAGTTTGCCAAAGATGGTGAGCAGCGTAAAGCTTCCCATGAGGTGGTGATTTCTAAAGTTCCGGAAGAAAAACTGGAAATGGAAGAGAAAAAAGCCCCTGAAGTAATAAGAGCTAAAGCTAATACAAAACCAGAAACCAGAATTTTAGGTAAAATAGATCTTGAGCCTAAAAAATCTGAACCTGTTGCAGAAGAACCAACTCCTGCACCTGCTCCGGTAGAAGAAAAGAAAGAAGAAGTGAAGGAGGTAAAAGAAGAGGTGAAGAAAGAAGAGGTTGCACCGGTTTCTGAAGTAAAAGCAACTCCTGAAAAACAGGAATTTAAGGTTCTGGATAAAATTGATCTTTCTCAGATAGAAGGAAACAGAAACAGACCTGCAAAAAAAGATAAACCAAAAACAGAAGAGGTAAAAGCTGAGGTAAAACCAGCTGAACCGGTGAAAGAAACTCCGAAACCGGTTGAAAAACCTGCAGAAAAAGTACAGGAAGCTAAACCTGAAACTGCACCTGAAGAATCTCAGGAACCTCAGAAAATAGAAACTGTTTACCAAAAGCTAGACGGGCCTAAAATTGTCGGTGAAAAAATTGATTTAACTCAGTTTGCACCAAAACCAGGTCCGGGAGCGAAAAAGAAAAGAAAGAGAATTGAGAAACCGGGCGGTCCGAACCAGAATACTGGGAACAACCAACAAGGTGGAAACAATCAGCAAGGTGGTCAAGGAAACCGTCCTCAAGGACAAGGTGGTCAGGGTAACCGTCCACCAGGTCAGGGAGGCCAAGGTGGAAATCGTCCAGGCGGTCAGGGTGGACAAGGCGGTGGAAACCGTTTTGGAAACAACAACCAAGGCAACCGTCCACCGGGACAAGGTGGTCAGGGTGGAAACAGACCTGGCTTCAACAGAGGCGGTCAAGGTGGTAACAGACCGGGACAAAGAACAATGCCTGTTGAATTAACTGACGAGCAAGTTAAAAATCAGATCAAGGAAACTTTAGAGAAGCTTACCAATAAAGGAGGTAAATCTAAATCTTCTAAGCATAGAAAAGATAAAAGAACTTTCCGTAGAGAGCAGGATGAGCGTCAGCAGGAAATGGATGCTGCAGACAGAACGCTGAAAGTAACTGAATTCATCACTGTTGGTGAATTGGCAAGTTTAATGAACGTTTCTCCTACAGAAGTTATCTCTGCTTGTTTCTCCTTAGGAGTAATGGTTACGATGAATCAGAGATTGGAAGCAGATACTTTATTATTGGTAACAGATGAATTTGGTTATAAGATCGAATTCTCCGATGCTGATCTTGAAGATACAGACTCTGAAGATGAAGTAGATACTGAAGAAAGCTTATTACCGAGAGCACCGATTGTTACCGTAATGGGACACGTTGACCACGGTAAAACCTCATTGCTGGATTACATCAGAAAAACCAACGTTATCGCTGGTGAATCTGGAGGAATTACTCAGCACATCGGAGCTTACAATGTGAAGCTGGAAAATGGTCAGAGAATTACATTCTTAGATACACCGGGTCACGAAGCCTTTACCGCAATGAGAGCGAGAGGTGCCCAGGTTACCGATATTGCAATTATTGTGATTGCTGCCGATGATGATGTGATGCCTCAGACGAAAGAAGCAATTTCTCACGCTCAGGCTGCAGGTGTACCGATGATTATTGCCATCAACAAAGTAGATAAACCGAATGCAAATCCTGACAACATCCGTCAGCAACTTTCCGGAATGAATATTTTGGTCGAAGAATGGGGTGGAAATGTTCAGGCTCAGGAAATTTCAGCGAAAATGGGTAATAATATGGATCTTTTATTAGAGAAAGTATTACTTCAGGCTGAAATGTTAGAACTGAAAGCTAATCCTGAACGTACAGCAAACGGAGTTGTTATTGAAGCATCTTTAGATAAAGGAAGAGGGTATGTAGCGACAATGTTGGTGCAAACCGGAACTTTAAAAGTTGGTGATTATGTAGTAGCAGGTAAAAACCACGGGAAAGTAAAAGCTTTACTGGATGAAAGAGGGAAAAACCTTGAAGAAGCGGGTCCTTCAATTCCGGCAACGATCTTAGGATTGGACGGAGCGCCTACAGCAGGTGATAAATTCCGTGTTTATGCTGACGAAAGTGAAGGTAAAGCTATTGCGAATAAGAGAGAGCAGTTACAGAGAGAATTATCGATCAGAACTAAGAAGCATACGACACTTGAAGAATTGGGTAGACGTATTGCTTTAGGTGAATTCAAAGAATTGAACATTATCCTTAAAGGTGATGTGGATGGTTCTGTAGAAGCACTTTCTGATCAGTTACAGAGATTATCAACAGAAGAAATCAGCGTGAAAATCCTTCACTCAGGTGTTGGACAGATCACTGAATCTGATATCAACTTAGCGGCAGCATCTGACGCGATTATCATCGGATTCAACGTAAGAGCCGGAGCAAATGCGAAAGATCTTGCTGACCGTGAAGAAATTGAGATCAGAACGTATTCTGTAATCTATAAAGCAATCGATGAAGTGAAAGAAGCAATGGAGGGAATGCTTTCTCCGGAAATTCAGGAGCAGGTAATCGGTAACGTTGAGATCCGTGAAGTATTCAAGATTTCTAAAGTCGGAACGATTGCAGGTTGTATGGTTCTTACCGGAAAAGTAACAAGACAGTCTAAAGTAAGATTACTGAGAGACGGTATCGTGAAATTCGACGGTGAGCTTGAAAGCTTGAAGCGTTTCAAAGACGACGTAAAAGAAGTAACGAAAGGCTACGAATGTGGTCTGAACCTTAAAGGGTATAATGATATTGAACAGGGCGACATTCTTGAAGTATACGAAGAGGTTGCTGTGAAGAAAAAATTGAAGTAATTTAATTTTGTATATATTAAAAACTGCCCGCATCTTTGATGCGGGCAGTTTTTGGCTTAAACCGAATAATCTATGTTAAAGAATATTGGATCAGAAGCTTTGTGGCTTGAAAAATCGGTTGTATTTTTAACAGTATCGTTTTTTATGTTTTATGACAAAAGTAGAAAAACCTTTTTATAATATTGGTAAATGGTATTTATAAATCAAATATATCTAGCATGAATGAATTTAATTTGTATTTTTGTTATATAAAATATAAAATATAAAATATAAAATATAAAATATAAAATATAAAATATAAAATATAAAAAATGAAAAAGATAATCTTAAGTATTCTAGTAATCTATTCAAGTTATGGTTTTGCACAAAATGTGATTTTAACCAGAGATGCTTTTTCTCAAGGAACTGCTCTTTCAGCTATGGTAAACACAAGAACAGGTAAGTCTTTAACTTATAGTGAAGTTGCAGGTTCACCATATGTTAATGTGAATTTTTCGATGGCAAAAATTGCAGAAAATTATGAAAAAATAGCTGTAAGATATAATAGCTATGCTGATCAAATTGAATTTGAGAGAAA
Organism: Chryseobacterium formosense; assembly: GCF_900116415.1. Classification (GTDB taxonomy): domain Bacteria; phylum Bacteroidota; class Bacteroidia; order Flavobacteriales; family Weeksellaceae; genus Chryseobacterium; species Chryseobacterium formosense. The sequence continues at coordinate 399,461 of NZ_FPAP01000002.1, forward strand.
TGGAAGTATAATGGTTTTACCCAAAGAAACATTATTCTCAAGAATTGAAATAGAAACCCCAAAGCAAACTATAGTTAATCTTGAAACAAATGATGAGCTAAGCGGATATTTTTATGAAATTGTAAATGGTAAAGTAGCACTTTACAAAAAGGTAAAAACCATTTTTATAGACACAAAACCTGCTTCTAATAGTTATTCAACTGAGGAACCAGCACACTTTAAATTGCTAGATCCTATTTTTTATATCAAAAATGATAAAGGTTATATTAAAAAACCTCGAAATCAGAAAGAAATTATTGCACAGTTTCCAGACAAAAAAGATGTATTAAACGTATTCTTTAAAGAGAATAAAATTAAGTTTGATAAAGAAGATGATTTAAAAAAACTTGTTAGTTATTTAAATAAGAATTAGATCAAATAATAATTTTATCTCTATTTCAACAATCTTAATAGGAACTTAGTTCAATTTAAAAGTGATAATATATTGAAATAATCTACCACATATTTAATATATGGTAGATTTTGTTGTATATAATGTGTTAAACCAATTAATATTTGTGTAATTGGTTTTTTTTTAACAATTTTACAAATTGAATAGATTATACTGATTTGTTTATAAATCAATTTTTTAATACAAAAAAATAATTTAAATTAAAAATGAAAAAAAAATATTTTTTATTAATGCTTTTACCTGCATTATATTATTCACAAACTTCTAAAGAGAAAGAGATTATTGCTTCCCAATCAAATCATAATGGTAATGAAAGATTAAAAATTGAATTGAAGAATTATGAAGACGAAAGATTACTTCGCGTTGCAAACTATTTAGAACAACATCCAGATGATCAAAGAATTGTTAAGTTTGGGGAGTCAGGCGTGAAAGAAATAAAAGATGTTTCTGCTAATGGTGATGTCTATTATGTTTCAACTTACAATGAAGGAGCAGCAATTACAGCGAGAGCAAATAGACTATATAATGGTGGTAGTTTAGGGCTAAATATTCAAGGTCAAAATATGACCGCAGGGATTTGGGATGGAGGAGTTGTACGCGCTTCCCATCAGGAATTTTTGCAGGGATTATTTTCAAAGGTTAATGTAGTAGATGGAGGAGCAATGTCAGATCATGGTACACATGTGGCTGGTACAATTGCAGCGACTGGAGTTAATCCCTTAGTTCGAGGTCTAGCATTTAACGCTTCGCTTAATTCTTATAACTGGACTAATGACCTAAGTGAAATGCAAAGCGAAGCTTCTAATGGACTATTAGTTTCCAATCACTCTTATGGTCCTGATTTAACTACAGATAGTCAACTGTGGTATCTAGGCGCCTACTCACAAGATGCAAAACTTATTGATGAATTATGTTTTAACAATCCTTTTTATCTACCGGTCTTTGCCGCTGGGAATAGTAGGAATATAACTACTCCTCCGTATTCAACACAGGCGTCGGCTAAATCAGGATATGATATTATTTCTGGAGATGCTATAGGTAAAAATGTTTTGACTGTTGCAGCTGTACAGGAGGTTCCCGTTTATACTGGAAGTAGTAGTGTTATTATGTCTAGTTTTAGTAGCTATGGCCCAACCGATGATGGTAGAATTAAACCGGAAATTTCAATGAAAGGTGTTAATGTTTTTTCAACAACATCAACATCCGATTCTAGTACAGGTTTTAAGTCTGGAACATCAATGGCAGCACCTGGGGTTACAGGTGTAGTTGTTTTATTGCAACAATATTACAACTTATTGTATTCAAATTATATGAAGGCAGCGACTGTAAAAGGTTTAGTGATGCATACAGCAGATGAAGCTGGGAATAACCCTGGGCCGGATTACGCGTTCGGTTGGGGGCTTATCAATGCAGAAAATGCAGCTAAAGTGATAAGAGATAAGAATCTTAGCTCCGGAAGAACTATCATTGAAGAGAATACATTAGCAAACGGAGCCACTTTTACAAAGTCAATAATTACAAACGGAACACAGCCATTGAGAATATCTATTTCATGGACGGATCCTATGTACGGAACTCCCAACAGTTCTGAAATAGATCCCCCTACAAAATATTTAGTAAATGATCTCGATGTAAAGGTAACATCATCTAATGGAACTGTATATTATCCGTGGAAATTGCAAGGCATGACAGCTCCCACTAGCCCGGCAACAAATATTTCTGCTAATAATACAGATAATTTCGAACGAGTGGATATACCAGGCGTCGCAGATACATATACTATATCAGTTACTCACAAAGGTTCTTTGACAAATATGACACAGAATTTTTCATTAATTGCTAGTGGTGGTAATATTGGTACATTAGGGACAAATAATATTTTACCGAAAGAAAATGAAATTAAAATTTATCCTAACCCAGCCAATGATTGGATTAATTTTATTAATAATAACGGACAAGAAGCAACTATAGTATTATTAGATGCATCTGGTAAATTATTGAGAAAAGAAATTATTAAAAATGGCAAAATTTCTGTAAAGGATTTGGTAAAGGGGAATTATATGCTTATATACTCTGATAAGAAAAACAAAAGCCAAAGTTTTAAATTTATAAAAATCTAATTTTAGATTAGAGTTGAAGATAAGTCAAAAAAAACAGTTTAGTATTTACTAAACTGTTTTTTTTTGAAAATAAATTTATGTTAAAACTTTTTGGATTTTGGAAGAATTAATTTTATTGATAATTATAATATATGGGAGATTTGCAATTGTATATGCAATATAAAAACATAATCATTGTTAGTTTTATAGTTAATATAATCTTACTTATCATAAAATAGAAATTAAATTTGGTGATGTTAATTTTTTTTAACATATTTGCACCAAATAATATTAAAATTTGTTAATATGAATGTGAAATTTAAGGTACTAAGCGTAGGCGCTTTGTTTTTTTTAGGGCAAATTATTGATGCACAACAAAAAGATACATTAAAAACCACTCAAATAGAGGAGGTAGTAGTGCAGCAAGGTATCCGAACGGTTACTAAAAGAACTGCGGTTACAGCTACTCAAAAAATTGACAATGATTTGATTGAAACCAGAGGGCAGACTAACGTACTAAATGCTGTACAGGGTCAGTTAGCTGGGGTAAATATTTCCACAGGAACTGGTCAGCCTGGAGCAAAGCCAACGGTTATTATTAGAGGTGTTGGTACTCTTACGGGTAATACAGATCCTTTGTATGTGATTGACGGTTTTCCATCTAATGCGGATAATTTCAGATCGATCAATCCGTACGATATAGAGACCTTCGAGGTTTTAAAAGATGCTGCGTCAATTTCAGAATATGGAAACAGAGGATCCAATGGGGTTATTGTTATAACTACCAAAAGAGGTAAAATGGGTGGCTCAAGACTTAGTGTGAGATATAATGCTCAGACTGGTTTGTCCTTTATGCAGAATAATCGATATAGATATTCTGATGCCAAGCAATTGCTAACATTAGAGAGAATGAAAGGTTCTGGTCCGGGAGCTTCAATGACTCCGGCAATGATAGAAGCTAATGCTGTAGATACTGATTGGTTGGGCTACTTTTTTAGACCAGGTTTAATGACATCGCATAATGTTAATGTTGAGAAGTCAGCTAAGAATTTTTCTAGTTATTTTTCTGCAGGTTACGTAGATCAAGATGGTATTCTTTCTGATACTTATTTAAAGAGATTCACATTTAGATCAAATGTTACGGGTAAAAGCGATAATGGTAAATTCAACTATTATGTAGGTATGGCAGTAGGGTTGTCAAAAAATTCTGATCAGCCAAGTACTGGTACTGCAGGGGTGAACCAAAACCCAATTTTAGGAGCTTTACAATCAGCACCATACATCAGTCCTAATCAATATACTACATCTGGACAATTATTTGCAGATTATATTGCAGATGGAACATTAAGACTTAGTCCCTTGTTTTTGATTGATAAATTAAAAAATTCGTACAATAAATTCAATGAAACTAGAATTGATGCTACTTCTGAATTGTCATATAAGTTGTTGGATGGTCTTACTGTGAGAAATAGATTGAATGCTCAAGCTCAGTTGCAGAGACAGAATTTTTTAATTGAAGGTCCTAATAGTTTAAATGCTTTATTATTCTCCCCAACAGTAGGCGTTTCTTCACTTAACGGCGGAGCGTTTAATGGAAGAGAACAATTTATCAACAACCAAACCTTCATCCTTAATGAACTTATTCAGGCTGATTACAAAAAGTCTTTTGGTAAGCATTCATTCGGTATTTCTGGTGCCATGGAATATAATTTCTCTCAATTTGAAGCCAATAATCAGGTTCAAAGAGGTCTAAATCCTAATACTTTTGTGCCAGGAGTTGGAACAGGTTACATTATAGATACTTCAGCCAATGATTTTTATGTGCCTACAGTTTCTACTTCAAAAATTAAATATAATCTAATCTCTTATATTGGATCATTTGATTATGATTTTGACAGAAAATATGGTGTAGTTGCCTCTATTAGAAGAGATGGTTCATCTAGATTTGGAAGCAACAGTACATGGGGTACATTCTGGTCAGTGGGTGGACGTTGGAATCTAGATCAAGAGGCTTTCATGAAGAACTTAGAATTTGTAAATATGTTCAAAATTAGAGGTTCTTATGGAACGGTAGGTAATCAGAGGATTGTAGATGGTTCTCCTTTTGCAGGTATTTTGCCTCCAGGGTTTTTAGACATCTATACTCCAGTTAATAATACCTATAATGGTGGTTTAGGGTTAGGAATTGCTTTCGGAGACGCCGATTTGAGATGGGAAACTACAAAAACGTATAATGTTGGTGCTGATTTCGAGTTTTTTAACAGAAAACTACGTGGATCTTTTGACTTTTACAATAAAAAAACCCTAGACATGTACTATGTTGATCAAATAGCTCCGATAGTTGGTACAACTTCAATTAGTCGTAATACTGATATTACACTCCAAAATCAGGGATTTGAATTGCTTTTAGCGTATGACTTAATTAAAAATGAGAATTTCAGATTAACCATTAATGGTAATGGATCAATTAACAATCAGGAAGTATCAGATATTGCAAGAGCAGGAGGGGAGATTGCTGAGGGAAGCACGAGCCAAACTAGAATTAGGAATGGTGAGCTACCTTTCTTATATTATCAATTTCATTATTTGGGGGTAAATCCTTCTAATGGTAATTTGTTATTTGAGGATGCAAATGGAAATGCAACAGAGAATCCAGTAAATGCAGATAGAAGGTTGGCAAAATACAATCATTTACCTAAATATCAAGGAGGCTTTGGATTTGATTTAGATTATAAAGGATTCTTTGCTACAACATTATTTACGTATGTTGGCGGAATTTATAGAATGGATTGGGATCTAGACGGTGCCTATGATCCAGATAATATTGGAGTTTTCAATGTATCCAAAGATTTACTAAATGCGTGGACTCCTACTAATACCGGTTCTAATATTCCTTCACTTACTGCATCTAACAGAGGGCTTAGTGAAAGTTCTGACCGTTTCTTAACAGATGCGTCTTATTTGAGATTAAGAAATGTTCAGATAGGTTATAGAATTCCTAAGAAATTCTTGGAAGGAACATTTATAAATGATTTGAGTATATCTTTACAGGCAGAAAATTTAGTAACTTGGTCAAAATGGAGAGGTTTTGATGCCGAAAGTCCAAGAGTAAGTGATCAACTTCAATATCCAAGCGCTAGAATGTTTACAGTAGGTTTTGATGTTAAATTTTAATAAATTAGAAAAATATGAAAAATTATATAAAATTAGTATTACTAAGTGCAGGAACGCTTTTTGTCTCTTGCGATAATGATCTTTTAGAACCATATACACCAGGTCAACTTACAGAAGAGGTTGCACTTAAAACAAGTACTGACCTTGGGAATTTAATGAATTCTGCTTATGCAAATATATCTTCAAGGTCTGAAGCTGTTGATGTTTCAGTCTTTACTGATGAGGTCAGTATAGGTTTCGGTAATGGTGGTCAAGGAGTAGGTGATGATTATGTATTTTTGATGAATCCTGGATCAAGTCTTCCACAGAATATTTGGGCAAATTCTTATGCTGCTTTAGCGAGAATAAATAGAGTTATTAAATATGCTGATATTATTGTTCCTTCTAATGCTGCTGATGCACAGGTGATTGCAAGAATAAAAGCACAGGCTTTAACAATGAGAGCGTATTGTCATTTAAGACTATTGGCTTATTTTACAACAGATATGAAAGACAATAATGCTTTAGCTGCAATCATTTCTGATAGAGTTTTTACTAGTACAGAAAGCCAGAATCCTAGAGCTACAAATGGTGCTTTTTACGCTTTTATTCATAGTGATTTAGATACTGCTATTTCTTTATTTACAGCGAATCCAACTGCATTTAGTAATGTTACGGCTAATGAAATTTTTGCAAGAGGTCTTAAAGCGAGAGCTTATGCTTACAAAGGTGATTATAGCAATGCGTTGACATATGCGACTCAGGTAATTAATTCGGGTTTAGTTCTGGCTAACCCGACACAATATAGACAAGTATTCTTTTCAGATAATCAGCCAATTAATGCAGAGGTGATTTTCAAATTAAGGAGAACTCCAGTGCAAAATGCTCAAGCTAGTAATCTTCACAATGGGTGGGTTTCTTTACAGCCAAACTTAGCAGGTTCTCCATTCTATGAAATGAGTAGATCATTGCATAATGTGTTAAATCCTACGAATTTACCAGGTTCTGATGTAGCAACTTTGGGTGATGTAAGAGCTAATGTAAACATAGCACCTTCTTCTATTATTGATCAGACATATTTGACATCTACAGATATTAGAAATACAGACAAGATTATTATTAATAAGCACGGTGGTACTGCGTCAGGTACTACTACATGGGCAACTACAGCGTCTAATACAAATAATAATGATTTTAAAATTATGCGACTTTCAGAAATGTATTTGATAAGAGCTGAAGCTTATGCGGACGCTGCAAATCTTAACCTTGCTGCAGCAGCTGCGAATGTAAAATCAATTAGAGATGCGCGTTTTGGAGCGGCACAAGCTGCGCCTGTTTATTCTTCAGCATCACAAGCATGGGCAGGTATTTTAAATGAAAGAAGAATTGAGTTCTCATACGAAGGTTATCGTTTTATAGACCTAAAAAGATTAGGAACTTTAGCTGGCCAAGGTATTGATAGACATCCGGCAGATTATAGTTATTCTAGTGCAATCTATCCAGGTGCAAATCCTACTAACTTGCCTTTAAATAGTTTCAAATGGGCATTGCCTATACCACAAGTTGAGATTAATGTAAATAAAATTATCCAACAAAATCCGGGATATTAATTTAAATAATTTTTAATTGAAAGAAATATGAAAAAGATATTTTTAGCTTTTTTTAGTATTGTTCTTACAGTGTTTTTTGTAAACTCTTGTGAAGAACATGAGAATCTAACTTATGAAGGTGATTCATTACTTCATTTCGACAGAAAAGATCAGACTGCACCAAGTGGTAATGCGAAAGTTACTTACGGAGTTACAAAGGCTGTTTCGGGAGATCATACTGTTGAGTTAGTTTTAAACTCTGCAAAATCAACCGCTGTACTTGGAACAGATTTTACAATTGTTGAAGGTACTGATGTTTTGAAAAGTGGTTCTGTACTTGGTGATTTTGTTATTAATGTAAATCCTGCTGCTGCTGCTGCTAAGAAGGAGGTAGTTTTTAATGTAAAATCTTCTACGCTTAAGAGTGCAACGTTTAATCAAGAAGTTTTAGTTAAATTTAGTTGTCCATCTGCTTTAGCAGGAACTTATCAATATTCTACGGTTAATGCGTTCGCTCCTGGATTAGCTGTTGTACCAGGACCTATAACAGGTAATGTAATTTTGCAGCAAGTGGGCGATGGTATTTATTCAATTTCTGATTCTAGCTTTGGAGCTTATTCAAAATGGTCAGGTTATGCACCTGCTTCAACTGGAATTAGACTTGTAGATCTGTGTAATACTCTTTCTTTTACCGGAGCTAATATACAATATGGTGATACTTGGTCTATTTCTGATGTTGTTGTAAATGGTAATAAATTAACATTTAAGTGGACAACTTCATATGGAGAATATGCTACAACTACTTTGACTAAATCAAATGGTAATTGGCCACCTCTCAACTAATAAGTAAATTTTACTATTAATATAAACCCTGTCTCACGACGGGGTTTTTTATTTCCTTTTATTTCTTATTTTTGCCTTACAATAAAAATAAATGAAATACCCTTTTCTCATCATATTTTTTCTTGCCTCTTTTTTTAAAGCTCAGGTTATTGTCAACAAGACTGACTCCAATATGTTGGAGAAGAAAATGAAAGATACACTGATCATTGATTCCGGAACAAAAGATTCTTTAAAGATTTTTAAACCGACTATTAATGATTATCAGTATCAGACACAGTTTTCTGAAAAGAAAGTTTTTGATACAGCGATGACGTTTAATAAAACGTATATTTTTTCGCAGTACAACAACAGAGATGATTTCGGAAGGGTACAGTTTGCGAATATTGGTTCTGGATTTAATCCTTTGTCTTATGAAATGAATGCTGAACAGAATCTGGCATTACTTCCTACAAACAAGTCGTACGGAATTTTAGGAATTAACGATGTAAAATATTATGATGTAAAAACACCTACCGCTGCTTTTATCTATCATACGGCAATGAGAAATGGTGCTGCTTTGCAGTCTACATACACCCAAAATATTGGTAAAAGATTCAATTTTTCGCTTGATTATATGGGATTGCGTTCGCAGGGATTTTATAGAAATTCTCTAGCTTCAAATAACAATACTTTATTTTCCGGTCATTATACTTCAAAAAGCGGAAACTACGAATTGTTTGCGCACTACCTTCATCAAAACGTAAACAATCAGGAAAATGGAGGAATTATTAACGATGATCTCTTTCAGTCTGGGAACAGACAGTTCAGGAACAGGCAGAATGCGCAAGTTAATTTAGCATCTTCAAGTTCGCAATTTTCATACAGAAGATATTATTTAAGTCATCAGTTTACACCTTTCAATTCTGAAAAATTTCCTTTTAGAATAAGACATACCCTTTTTAATCAGGGAAACAAATATTATTATGGTCAGGATGCGCCTGAAGAATATTGGTATTCAACAGCTGCAGAATTAGTAAACGGATTCCCACTTCAAACTAAAAAATACTCAAACAATTTTAGTAACACATTAATTTTGGTTTTTGATAATGAAAAATTCAAATTAGATGCAGGAATTAGATATCAGATGTTAAAATTCGGAGTTACCGATATTACTTTGCCGGTTCTAGAAATTCCAAATGAGATTAAAGAAAACAGATTAGGAGCGGTAGGAAATCTTCAGATTAAACTATTTGATAAGTTCCAGGTAAATTCATTTTTAGAAATATCTAAAGGAAGTCAGTTCGGAGATTATCTCAAATCGACAAACAATGTGAAATTTGAGCCTATAAAAGATTATTTTGTCAATGCAAAACTGAATTTCCAAAGTGCTTATCCGTCATTTAATTACCTTGCAAATACCTCTGTTTACAATAATTATAACTACTTTCTTTCTGACGCAAAAAACCAGTCGGTTATGGAAGTGGGAGGAAGTTTAAATCTGAAATGGTTCAAGACCGAATTGTTTGCCAACTATTTTAGAATTGAGAACTATACGTATTTTGATATGGCTGCAATGCCAAGACAAAGCGCAAGTTCTTTAAATATTTCTCAGATCGGTGGTGATGCTACATTCAGCTATGGCAAGTTTCATTTAAATACAAGATTACAGTTTCAAAATGCTTTAACCAATAAAGATTTGCTTCCAATGCCTTCTATAATTGGAAGAGCCAATTTGTTTTTCCAGTCTAAAGCTTTCAAAAATGCAGCGGAAATTCAGGCAGGTGTAAAAGTGTATTACTTTTCAGAATTTGCAACGAGAGAATATTTTCCGATTCTTAACGAATATATTTTGCCAAGCGCAGACTCATTCTCGATCGGTGGACAGCCGATTGCAGATCTTTACTTTAATATGAAAGTGAAAAAAATGTTTTTCTTCATCGAAGGACAACAAATGGGAACACTTATTTCTCATAATAAAGCTTATGCATTTCCACATTATCCGGTCTACGATTTCAGACTGAATATAGGAATTGTTTGGTATCTGTTCAACTAAAATAAAATCAGGTTGAAAACAATAAATAAAATAGCATTTAACGAGATTGAAAGCATACCGCAACTGGTAAAAGATTTTCTGAATCATCAGATAGAAGGTTTCGAAAACTATACTTTTTCGTTAGAAAATTTTGCAAGACAAATTCATTCAAAACAAAATTCTTTCTCATCAGAGAAAAGAGAAATTCTCGTTGAGACCCTTAAATCTCAGCTTTCTGATTTTACGATTTCAAAAAAACAATCAGAAAATTTAGAGAATTTAAAACAAAAAAATACATTTACGATAACAACTGGACATCAGCTGAATCTTTTTTCAGGACCTGTGTTTTTCGTATATAAGATTCTCCAGACGATAAAAACCTGCTCATATTTACAGCAGAATTTTCCGGACTTTAATTTTATTCCGGTATATTGGATGGCTTCTGAAGATCATGATTTTGCTGAGATTAATCATTTTAAAACAGAGAATAATTACTACGAGATCAACGAGAAATCCGGAAGTGCTGTAGGAAGAATTCAAATCAATGATACCTTTTTCATTTCAGAATTTGAAAAAGAATTCAAAGATTCTATTTTCGGAACTGAACTGATTTTAATGCTGAAAGAAGCGTATAAAACCGGAAATACTTTAACGGAAGCAATTCAGACGCTTGTAAACCGATTGTTTAGTGACTTTGGTCTGTTAATTTTAGACGGCGATTCAAAAGCTTTGAAAAATCAGATGAAAGATGTTTTTAAAGATGAGCTTCAAAATTTCAGCTTACATCAAAATTCAAAAGCGAAAGTAGATTTTCTGACTGAGAAATACAGTAAAGTTCAGGTGAATCCTCGGGAAATAAATCTTTTTTATCTTTCTGAAACCAGAGACCGGATAGATTTTGACGGTGAAAAATATTTTGTGGTCGATAAAAATATTCAGTTTACCGAAGAAGAAATTCTGACTGAGCTTGAAAACTTTCCGGAAAAATTCAGCCCGAATGCATTGATGCGTCCTGTTTATCAGGAAACGGTTTTGCCAAACCTTGCTTATATCGGAGGAAATGCTGAGATCATGTATTGGCTGGAACTGAAAGATTATTTTTCTGAAATAAATTTACCTTTTCCTATTTTAATTCCCAGAAACTCAATGTTGTTTTTAAAAGAAAAAACGTTGGGTAAAATGGCTAAGCTGGATTTAAAAATGGAAGATTTCTTCCAGAATTTCACTAAAATTACCAATAATAAGATTTTAGATAACAATGAAATTCTTAATTTGCTTAATGAAAAAGAAAATCTTCTCACGAGACAGTTTTCAGAATTGAAAAATGTAGCTGAAACGACAGAGCAATCTTTTGGAAATCTGGTAAAAGCTGAAGAAGTAAGACAGCTAAAGTCTTTCGAAAGAATGAAAAAGAGGCTTCTTAGAGCTGAGAAAATCAAGCAAAGCGAATTATTGGAGCGTCTTGAAAATTTATTTTTAGACGTCCATCCTTCTAAAACATGGCAGGAAAGAATTTTTAATTTCTCTGTGTTTTTTGCAGACTTAGGCTATTCGTGGATAGAATTTTGTCTGGAAGAAATGGTTGTGGAAGATTCAAAATTAATAATTGTTGCCATTTAATTTTAAAGAAGTATTTTTGTAACTTATAATATCGAAAATGATTAAGAGGTTTTTTGTACTATCTGGTTTATGTATGTTTTTGGGCTTATCTGCTCAGAAAACACACACGGTTATAAAAGGGGATACTCCATACAATATTTCTAAGAAATACGGAATTTCTGTAGATGAGCTATTCAAGTTAAATCCTAAAGTTAAAGAAGGAAAACTTGCCATTGGTGATGTTGTTAATGTAAAAGGGGGTAGTAATTCCACTACAAAAACACCTGTTACAACTACTTCTGCACAGACAGGTAAAATTATTCTTCAGCCAAAACAAACTATTTACGGTATTACAAAACAATACAGAATTTCTGAAACGGATCTAAGAAAATTAAATCCTGATCTGGATTCTCACACCAAAATCGGTGACGAAATCACGTTGCCTCTTGAAAGCATAAAAAAATATGGCGGAAATCAAACTGTAGCTACAACAAAACCTGTTGAAACAGCGCCTGTGGAAACTGCTTCTGCATCAAATACTAAAACGAAAATTGATTCAGGAAACGAAAGATCTTCAGCTTCGAATTCCCACTCAGGTCAGGATGAATATGCTACTTACACTGTAGAATCAGGAGATACTGTTTTTTCAATCGTCAATAAATTTGGGGTTAGCATTGATGAACTGATTGCATTAAATCCCGATTTAGCAAAAGGTTTAAAAGCCGGAATGGTTTTAAAGATCAGAAAACTTGACGCAGCATACATTAAAAAGAATGGTGATGCTTTAAGTGTGGTTCTAATGTTACCTTTCGGTTACAATACAGGGCAAACACAATATCGTGCTATGGCAACCGATTTTCTTACAGGTGCTAAACTAGCGATTGAAAGGAATGCTGCTGGTGGACAAAAATTAGATATAAAAATTGTTGATTCAGGAAATGAAGATTCATTCAAGAGTTCTTTGTCTCAAATCAATCCAAATAATACCGATTTAATTATCGGGCCATTTTTCAAGTCAAATGTGATTGATCTCTTAGATTTTACAAAAACTCAGAAAATTCCTGTGGTTGCTCCTTTTGCAAACTCTCCGGAATTATACAACTACAGCAACCTGATTATCGTTGAAACAAACGACCAGACGTATGCCGATAAAATTGCGGAAGAAGTAAAATCGGTTTATTCTGATCAGAAAATATATATTCTTGCAGATTCGAAAAAAGATAATGCGAATTATCTGAAGTCTAGTCTTGAAAAAAATGTTAAAAATGCACAGGTAAGTATTGTATCGTCTGCTTCTGATATTCAGTTGGATCAAAATATGATGACAGGTCAGTCTGCTCCCGTTATTGCCATTTTAGCAAGCGATAATGATACAGTAGGGGAAGCTTTTTCTAGTAAAGTTATTGCTTTGTCTAAAGAAGTTCAGGGTGTGAAAGCCTTCAGTATGTATGCTGTTCCGAGCTTCGAGAAAAAAGTTGACGAACTAAGTCAGGCAAGTCTTGTTTATCTGATGGACAGAAAGATTAACACGGATGGCAATTTTGAAAAAGAAATTTTAGCGGCTTATAAAGCAAAATATTGTAAAGTTCCTGGCAAATATGCTGTAATTGGTTTCGACGTTGTTAACGATATGTTGACAAGAGAAAACAAAAAAGGCGAAATCTTTAAACAGATCAATAAAGTTCAGACCCAGCTTGCTACCAAGTTTGAATTTGTAAAATCTAAATCAAACGGAGCTTATGTAAACACTGGTTTCCGTGTGATCAGATTGGTTCCTTAATTTTCAGGAACGGTATATTAAACTAAATATTTGTATTAATTTTTAAATAAATAAATGAAAGCACTTGTATTTCCTGGGCAGGGATCACAGTTTGTAGGTATGGGAAAAGAGTTGTACGATTCCCGTAAAGACATCAAAGATCTGATGGAATCTGCCAATGAAATTTTAGGTTTCGATATTCTTTCCCTTATGTTTAGCGGGACAGATGAAGATCTTAAAAAAACTGAAGTTACACAACCTTCAATCTTTATACATTCTGTTGCTGCGCTGAAAGCTGTAAATGGTCTTGGTGCAGAAATGGTTGCTGGGCACTCTTTAGGAGAATTTTCTGCATTAGTGGCAAACGGAGTTTTATCTTTCGATGACGGTTTGAAACTGGTTTCTGAAAGAGCAAAAGCAATGCAGGCTGCTTGTGATGCCAATCCGAGCTCGATGGCTGCAATTTTAGGATTGGATGATGCTAAAGTAGAAGAAATCTGTGCATCAATCAGTGGAGTTGTTGTTCCTGCAAATTACAACTGTCCCGGGCAATTGGTGATTTCCGGAGAAACGGCTGCAGTAGAAGAAGCTTGCGCAAAATTAAAAGAAGCAGGCGCAAAAAGAGCATTGCTTTTACCGGTAAACGGAGCTTTCCATTCACCATTAATGCAACCTGCACAGGAAAGATTGGCAACTGCTATTGAGAACACAAAATTCAGAAACGCAACAATTCCTGTTTATCAGAATATCACGACAACTGCTGTTACAGATCCTGATCAGATTAAAGCGAATCTTATCGCTCAGTTGACAGGTCCTGTGAAATGGACACAGTCTGTTCAGAATATGATCAAAGACGGAGCAACTAATTTCGTAGAAGTAGGTCCCGGAAAAACACTTCAGGGATTAATCAAGAAAATTGATAGCGAAGTAGCTTCTGCTTCTGCAATCTAAATTACAATACAATGGGCGAAATTTATTCACCGGGAAAGCTGATGCTTACTTCAGAATATTTCGCTGTAGACGGAGCTCTTGTCCTTGCTGTACCCACAAAGCTAGGACAGGAGTTTTTTTTTGAAGAAAAGCATGACGGAAAATCAATCGTTTTCTGGGAAGCTTATCATCAAAACAAATTATGGTTAAAAGTTGTCATTGATTACAAAAACTGGCAGATTTTAGAGACCAATATTACTTCAAGCGCAGAGTTTATTCTGAAAACTCTCCAAAATGTTCAGAATCTTTCTGAAACTAAATTTAAAAATACAACGACCTATCTTTTAAAAACAAACCTTCAGTTTCCTCCAGATTACGGTTTGGGAAGCAGCTCTACTTTAATGAATAATTTGGCAGAGTGGGCGCAAATTGACCCTTTTCATTTGAATTCAATGAGTTTGGGTGGAAGCGGGTACGATATTGCTGTTGCGCATGCGAAATCTGCAGTATTATTTCAGAATAAACCTGAAATACATTTTGAGAAAGTAGATTTCAACCCAAGTTTTAAAAATGAACTGATTTTTATTCATCTTAATCAAAAACAGGATAGCCGTGAAGCAATCAATCTTTACAAGTCAAAATTAAAGTCTCAAAATCTGATTGATGAATTTTCTGATCTCACAAGAAATATTTTAATGTGTAATGAATTAGATAAATTTTCTGAACTAATAATGTTACATGAACAAAATATTTCCGATTTTATTAAAATTCCTACAGTTAAATCACTTTTTTTTGCAGATTGTGCAAAATTTGTCAAAAGTTTAGGCGCTTGGGGCGGAGATTTTGTAATGAGTGCAAAATTTGAAGGCTTTGAAGACTATTTTTGGGGAAAAGGTTTTACAACAATTTTCGAATGGGATGGTTTAATTGATTGTTAGTCAATTGATTAATTAAATCATTTTTTATTTGCCATTTTCGCTTATATGTTTATATTTATCGAAGTTTAACAAATAGTTAATATTAATTATGTTAAACCGACAAAAAGCAAAAAGAAAATATAAGTAAAATGAAAAACGCCAGAATCATCCAGGATTTACAAAAATTAGGGATTAAAGGAGATTACGAATTAATTTATAATCCTTCATACGAAGAATTATATCAAGCGGAAGTTTCGCCTGAAAATCAGGGTTTTGAAAAAGCTGAACTTACAGAATCGGGTGCAGTTTCTGTAAAAACAGGAATTTTCACAGGTCGCTCGCCTAAAGACAGGTATATTGTACAGGATGATGTAACGAAAGATACTATTTTCTGGGATGGTAAAGTAAATTTACCAACAACTCCCGAAGTTTTCGAATCTTGTAAAGATTTAGTTTTAAATCAACTTTCTAATGCCAAAAAAATCTATGTTGTCGATACATTTTGCGGTACAAACGAAGATACAAGACTTAAAGTAAGATTTATCGTGGAAGTTGCGTGGCAGGCGCATTTCGTTACGAATATGTTTATCAGACCTTCTCATTACGATTTAGAAAATTACGGTGAGCCGGATTTCACAGTGATCAATGGTTCAAAAACAACCAATCCAAACTGGGAAGAGCAGGAATTAAATTCTGAAAATTTTGTGATGTTCAACCTTACTCAAAAACTGCAGATTATCGGAGGAACTTGGTATGGTGGAGAAATGAAAAAAGGAATGTTTGCAATGATGAATTATTACCTTCCATTAAAAGGTATGGCTTCAATGCACTGTTCTGCAAACGTCGGTGAGGAGGGAGATGTTGCTCTTTTCTTCGGACTTTCAGGGACGGGAAAAACAACTTTGTCTGCAGATCCTAAAAGATATTTAATTGGAGACGATGAGCACGGTTGGGATAACAACGGAGTTTTCAACTATGAAGGTGGATGTTATGCTAAAGTAATTGATTTGTCAGCAGAAAAAGAACCGGATATTTTTAGAGCCATCAAGAGAGATGCGCTTCTTGAAAATGTTGTTGTAAATAACGGTATTGCCGATTATACTGATGGTTCTATCACAGAAAATACGAGAGTTTCTTACCCGATCTACCATATCAACAAAATCGTTTTGCCTTCAAAAGCTGGTCATGCGAGCAAGATTGTTTATCTTTCTGCTGATGCTTTCGGAGTGTTGCCTCCGGTTTCAATTTTAGATGAAGATCAGGCTCAATACCACTTCCTTTGCGGATATACTTCAAAATTAGCAGGTACAGAGAGAGGAATTACAGAACCTGAACCATCGTTCTCTCCGGCTTTTGGGGAAGCATTCCTTACATTGCACCCAACAATGTATTCTAAAACATTAATCGGGAAAATGAAAGAGCACGGTGCAAAAGCGTATTTGGTAAATACAGGTTGGAACGGTACCGGAAAGAGAATTTCATTAAAAGATACAAGAGCAATTATTGATGCGATCATCGACGGATCAATCGAAAATGCTGAGAAAACTACTCTTCCAATTATGAATCTTGAGATTCCGAAGACATTGCCAAATGTTTCTGAAGGTATTCTTGATCCAAGAGAAACCTACAGTGATGTTGCAGAATGGGAAGAAAAAGCAAAAGATCTTGCTGCAAAATATATCAAAAACTTCGAGCAGTACTGCGGTAATGACGAAGCCAAAAAGCTGATTGCTTCTGGTCCTCAATTGCAGGAACAGACCATTTAGAAATAGTGAAGAAAGGCTCATCAATTTGATGAGCCTTTTTTTATTTTATCATGAAGTAATCTGCGTAATCCCTAAAATCTGCAAGAGAAAGTTTTACGCAATCATCTGTGTAAATCCGTGATATCTGTGGGAATTACTTCAAACTCAAAATAGCCAATCGATATCCCTCCATTCCAAAACCTGATAATACTGCATCGGTATTTGTTGCTGTCACAGATTTCTGCCGAAACTCTTCTCTTTTATAAATATTGCTGATGTGAACTTCCACTTTCGGCTTCTGAATATTCTTTAAACAATCCGCAATCGCATAAGAATAATGCGTAAAAGCTCCGGGATTAATAACCAACGCATCAAAATCATCATGCTGGAGTCTGTTAATCAATTCTCCTTCAATATTCGATTGATAATATTGAATCTCATAGGAAGGAAATTCAGATTTTAAATTTTCCAGATAATCTTCCATTGAAGTAGTTCCGTAAATCTCTGGTTCTCTTGTTCCCAGCAAGTTCAGATTCGGGCCGTTTACTATTAAAACTTTCATCCTATAAAATTAAAAAGTTTTTCCGTCAGTTCGAGTGTTTTTCGAAATGAAATGAAGAAAAATGTATCGGGAACTTTTAAAAATATATTAAGGTATTTAAATTTTTTTTAATGATAATCTAAATTACATTTAAATCTCAATTTTATCATTACATTATTTTTAATGATATTTCTCATATTTGAAAATTTAATATTTTTTATAACTGTCTATAATTGATGTTTTTAAAATAAAATTACGTTAATTTTTATAAAATTTATATTCAAAATTTTAAAGTCTACTTGTTTTGTAGACTTTTTGTTTTTAGATTTGCAACGGCTTATAAAGAAAGATGGAGGGAACTGACCCTATGAAATCTTAACAACCTGCACTGTGCAAGGTGTTACATTCAGCCTTGAAAAAGGAAAGATGAGCAAAGTGTTAATCATGATTATTGATGCCGTTTGCTGTCTTTTCTATAAAAGGTCAAAATTTAATTAGCAGTAAATAAAATGGATTATGATTAGCAAAAATTTAATTAATTCTAAAATTTGGATTCCACCAGTTGCCGCATTTTTCTTTGGAATTGCGAATGTGAACGGACAGGAAACTAAAAAAGACACTCTTCGGGAAAAAGAGATTGATGAAGTGGTAGTAGTGGCTTACGGAAAAGCTAAGAAAACAAGTTATACAGGTTCTGTAGCAACAATTTCGAGCGAAAAAATCAACAACAGACCCGTTACCAATATCACAAAAGCTTTGGAAGGGCAGGTGCCCGGTCTTCAGGCGGTAAGTTCTTCGGGGCAGCCGGGTTCTACAGCTTCCATCAGAATCCGTGGAATCGGTTCTGTAAGTGCATCAAGCAACCCATTATTCGTGGTTGACGGAATGCCTTTTGACGGAAATATCAATTCTATAAGCCCAAACGATATTGAGTCAATCAGTGTTTTGAAAGATGCGACGGCGAGTTCATTATACGGTTCCAGAGGAGCAAATGGTGTCATTATTGTTACCACAAAATCCGGTAAAAAAGGCGAGGCAAGGGTAAACTTCAATATAAGCCAGGGTTTCTCGAGCCGAGCGGTAAAAGATTATGAACAGGTAAATACAGACCAGTATTTCCAGTTGTATTGGGAAGCTTTGAGGAACGGCTATAAATCAAGTCAGGTTTCTTCTCAGCAGGCTGCGCAGATGGCGACCGATAACTTGGTTAATGCTTTAGGCATTAATCCTTACGGTTCAAATTATGCAAAACCGGTTGGTACAGATGGAAGGCTTTTATCGGGTGCAACTCCGTTGTGGAATGACGACTGGAGAGATATTTTACAACGAGTTGCCTCTCGAAATCAGGTAGATTTGGATTTCAGCGGAGGTAACGAAAAAAGCAATTATTTCTTCTCTTTAGGATATCTCGATGATAAAGGAATTGCTATTGGTTCTGGTTTCAGAAAATACAGCTCAAGATTAAAAATCAATTCTGAAGTGAAAAAATGGTTGAATGTCGGAGCAAATTTAGCCTATACCAACAGTCTTCAGGAAGCACCGCCTTCATCAGATTCCAGAACGGACAATATCATCAATGCGGCGAGAGTGATTCCGTCATTTTATCCTTATTATGAAAGAAATTCGGATGGAAGCTACAAATTGGATGCAGGTGGAAATTACATCTATGATTTCGGAAAATACCGCCCGACAAGTGCTTTACAGAATCAAAATGCAGCAGCGACTTTACCTTTAGACAAGAACGAAAACCGTGAAGATAACTTCTCAGGAAAAGGTTTTGCAGAATTTATTTTCCTGCCTGAACTGAAATTCAGAACTAATTTTTCAGTTGATTTGTTGAATTATAACGGTCATTATTATACCAATCCTTTATTGGGTGAAGGTTCTGAAATCGGAGGTTCTGTCACCAAAGCCAATTCGAGAACGCTTTCTTATACGACGAGTAATATTTTAACCTACGATAAAAAATTCGGGCAGCATCACCTCAATGTTTTGGGTGGTCAGGAATTTTATCATTACGAATACCAGACGATTTCAGGGAACAGAAGCCAATTTTCACTGCCTTATTATTATGAGCCGGATGCTGCAGCTTTGTTAGGAAGTTTCAGTGGGAACAGTGATAAATTAGGTTTGTTAAGTTATTTAGGAAAAGCGGAATATGATTATCAGAACAAATATTTCGTTTCCGGATCGGTAAGAGCAGATGGTTCTTCCAGATTTTCTCCTGAGAACAGATGGGGAACATTCTGGTCAGTCGGTGGTTCCTGGAAAGCTTCCAACGAAGATTTTATCAGAAAACTGAATTTCTTTAATCAGTTAACACTTCGTGCAAGTTACGGAGGTCAGGGAAATGATAAGTTGAGTACCTATTATGCGTACCAGAGTTTGTATGCTTTCTTTAATAATTTAGGTGAGGGCGGAACGGTTGCAAGTAAATTACCAACGCCAGATTTGAAATGGGAAACGAATTTAAACCTAAATGTAGGATTGGAATTTGCAATTTTAAACAACCGAATTAAAGGTAACGTCGAATATTTCCAAAGAAAAAGCCAGGATCTTCTATTTGATATGCCTTTAGCTCCGTCATTGGGATTCAGCGGATTCCAGGCAAATATTGGAGAATTGAAAAATACAGGTTTTGAGTTTTCATTATTCACAACTCCCATTAAAACGAAAGATTTTGAATGGAATATTGACCTTAATTTAAGCACTTTAAATAACAAAATTACCAAACTTCCAAAAGGTTCCATCGTAAGTGGAACGAAATTGTTGCAAGTCGGAGGTTCCATCTATGATTTCTTCATTCCTGAGTGGGCAGGAGTAGATCCAAGCAATGGAAACCCGCTTTGGAAAACAATCACAACAGATGCCAACGGAAATACGGTAGAAGGAACGACTTCGGAATATGCAAAAGCTACAAAAACGTTGCAAGGCTCATCACTTCCAAAAGTAATGGGAGGTTTCACGACAAGTTTAGCGTATAAAAACTTTGATTTTTCAACATTGGTGACTTTTAGTATCGGTGGTAAAATTTTAGATACCGACTACACGATGATTATGCATAACGGAAGTGCTGCAGGAAGAGCTTGGAGTTCAGAAATGCTGAACCGATGGACACCCGAAAATCCTTACACAGACGTTCCTGCTTTGAGTACAACGACCAACAACTGGACTTCAGCATCGTCAAGATTTTTATATTCCGGGACGTATGCAAGAGTGAAAAATATGAGCTTAGGTTACACGCTTCCAACTGAATATTTTGAAAGATGGGGCGTGAAAAAATTCAGATTGTATGTACAGGGAGAAAATCTTTTAACCTTCTACAAGCACAAAGGAATGGATCCTGAACAGACCCTTGACGGAACAACGTATTACCGTTATCCTGCGATGAGAACAATCACTTTCGGTTTACAGGCAACGCTTTAACATTTAAATGAAAAAACAATGAAAAAATTAAAATATTTATCTTTTGCTTTAATCACAGCATTCGCTTCAGTAAGCTGTGAAAACGATTTGGAAACGGCTCCGACCAACCAGGCGAGTGAAGAAGAGGTTTTTAAAACGGCAGAAAGCGCAGAAACGGTAATCAACGGAACTTGGGCGAAATTTAATGATGACGGAACAACGTATGCGAACATCGGTTATTCAACAGTATTAAGAACGAGTGACGCTATGGGAAGTGATGTGGCGGTTTTAACCAACAAATACGGGTTTCCGGCAGCTTATGCTTTCACAGATTTGGTCAATAATGCAGGAAGTCGACCTCTGTTTATCTGGAGTTTATTGTATTCCACGATTAATAATATGAACAATGTTATTGCGAGAATCGATGATGCAGAAGGAAGTGTGGAAAAGAAAAATCAGGTAAAAGGTCAGGCAAAAGCGTTGAGAGCTTTTTGTTATTTAAATCTGGCGAGCTTTTATCAGTTCAGTTATTTGAAAGATAAAAATACTTTAACGGCTCCGATTTATACAGAGCCTACCACGACTAATTCCGTAGGAAAGAAAAGAGCAAGTCTGGAAGAAATGTATATTTTAATAAAAAGTGATTTGACGGATGCTGATCAATTGCTTCAGAATTATTCAAGAAACAATAAAGATAAAATCGACAGATCAGTCGTGAACGGCTTGTTGGCAAGAGTGTATTTAAACACAGGAGATTGGGCAAATGCGGCAGCTTCTGCAAAAATTGCAAGAAACGGTTACGCTTTAATGGCACCTGAAAAATATAAAGAAGGTTTCAACGATATCAGCAACGGAGAATGGATTTGGGGTCACGGACAAACGCAGGAGCAATCGGGTGAGAGTTATGCATTCCATTTTTTAGACGTTTCTTCGTCGGGAAGTTATTATTACAGCTTCATGGCAGACCCTTATTTCAAAGATTTGTTTGATACCAATGATATTCGTTATTCATTGTTTTCATGGGACGGGCTTCCTGGAAGAGAAGGTTTGCTGAGATATGCTAAGTTTAAATTTAAAGCCAATTTAATTGCCGATATCGTTTACATGAGAGCGGCTGAAATGTATTTAATTGAAGCGGAAGCGGAAGCCAGAAATGGAAATGTTTCGAATGCGGTTACAGTTTTAAATCAACTAAAATCTGCCAGAAATGCAAATGTTTACAGCGGTTCTTTAGCACAAAATGATGTCATTAAAGAAGTTTTAATCGAAAGAAGAAAAGAATTATTCGGGGAAGGGTTCTCTTTGTCGGATATCATCAGAACGCAGGGAACGGTTGTAAGAAAACCTTATACCAATACAAACGGACAGGCGATACAAGTGCAGGTTACCATTCCCGATGGAACAGTAAAAACAGTAAACGGCAGAGGTCACACCATCTTTGCTTTTCCTGACCAATCGGCTTTTGCTCCGAACAGCAGATATTATCTATTCTCGATTCCGCAGAAAGAGAGCGAGAATAATCCGAATTTATAGTTTAGTTTTAATTTTTCAAGAAAGTCGTTGCATTCTGTAGCGGCTTTTTTGCTTTAATGAAATGTTTTGGTAAACTATCTTTAAATTAACCACAAAAAATGTACAAAAGATTATTTAGATAAGTAAAATCCTTAAAAGAGAAAAGTGAGAGATTTTAAAAAAGCTATTGTCTTATTATTTATTAACTTTAAATAAAGCATTTGAAACTTTTGTCTCTTTTGTGGTTAAATAAAAAGTTTAAAGAAGTTTGCGGTAAATCAGAGAGAAAACATTTAAAAAAGCTAAATTTGAGATAAGAACGTTAAAAATTTTCCTGATGAAAACAGACATCGAAAACAAACTCATCGACAAAAACACCAAACCCACAAGCATGAGGATTTTGGTGTATGACTTTCTAAGTTCTCAGGAAGCAGCTCTTTCTTTGTCTGAAATCGAAAATCATTTTGAAAATGCCGATAGAACCACAATCTACCGAACTTTGAAAACTTTCGAAGAAAAAGGAATCGTGCACAGCATTCAGGAAAATACAACGACTAAATACAAGCTTTGCCATGACGGTTGCGATGAAAGTACGCACAAAGATTGGCATCTTCATTTCTACTGTAAAATCTGTAAACAGACGACCTGTAAAGAAGATATTTCCTTTCCGCAAAATATTCAGACTAATTTCAGAATCGATGAAATAAGGCTTTTCGCAAAAGGAATCTGTGAAAGCTGTCTTGAAAGTTTGCAATAGCATTGCATTCGGGTTTGGCTTAATTTTGACTAAAATTAAAGTTATGGAAGAATGTTGCAGTACAAAACCTAAAAAAGAGCACAATCATCATCACGAAGACCACGACCATGAGCATTCTCATGATGTGGAAAATCAGTCTGTTTTCCGGCTGTTTCTTCCGGCGATTATTTCTTTTGTCTTATTGCTGATTGGAATTAGTTTCGATAATTTTATAGAAAACACTTGGTTTAACGGATGGTTTCGTCTTTTCTGGTATTTAATAGCCTACGTTCCGGTTGGGTTGCCCGTTTTAAAAGAAGCTTTTGAAAGCATTAAAAATGGCGATGTCTTTTCTGAGTTTTTCCTGATGGGAATCGCAACAGTCGGTGCTTTTGCCATCGGTGAATATCCGGAAGGAGTTGCGGTAATGTTGTTTTATTCTGTGGGTGAAGTTTTTCAGGCAATGGCAGTAACGAAAGCAAAGACAAACATTAAATTACTTTTAGACCAGCGTCCTGATGAGGTGACAGTTTTGGAAAACGGACAACCAAAAGTGGCAAAAGCAAAATCGGTGAATATCGGAGAAATTATTCAGTTGAAATCTGGTGAAAAATTAGGATTGGATGGCGAATTATTATCCGAAAAAGCTTCATTCAATACATCAGCATTGACTGGAGAAAGCAAACCTGATACAAAAGTAAAAGGCGAAACCGTTTTAGCCGGAATGATTAATCTGAATTCAATGAGTCAGGTAAAAGTGACGGCGGCATATAAAGACAGTAAGCTGAGTAAAATACTGGAGCTTGTTCAAAACGCAACATCTCAAAAAGCGCCTACAGAATTATTCATCAGGAAATTTGCGAAAATTTATACGCCAATCGTTGTATTTCTTGCCATCGGAATTACTTTCTTACCGTATTTTTTCGTTGAAGATTATCAGTTTAAAAGTTGGTTGTACCGGGCCTTGGTATTCCTGGTGATTTCCTGTCCGTGTGCATTGGTTATTTCTATCCCGCTTGGTTATTTTGGAGGAATCGGAGCGGGAAGCCGAAATGGAATTTTAATTAAGGGAAGTAATTTTTTAGACATTCTCGCCAACATACAAAATGTGGTCATGGATAAAACCGGAACAATGACGGAAGGCGTGTTTAAAGTTCAGGAAGTCCATTTTAATGATGGTTTTAATAAAGATGAAATTTTAAAATGGGTCAATGTTCTGGAAAGCAAAACAACACATCCCATTGCAACAGCCATTCATGATTTTGCAGGCGAAATCGACCATTCTATTGAGCTGAAAAATGTGGAAGAAATTGCAGGACAAGGTCTGAAAGCCGAAATTAACGGAAAAGAATTATTGGTCGGAAACTTAAAGCTAATAAAACAGTTCAATATTTCCTATGATGTAAATGCCGAAAATATCGTCTACACCTTAATAGCAATTGCTTACGATAAAAAGTTTGTCGGTTATCTCACGATTGCAGATTCGATAAAGGAAGATGCAAAACAAACCATTAATAAGCTTAAATCTCTGAATGTAAAAACAACAATGTTAAGCGGCGACAAAACTTCCGTCGTAGACTTTGTTGCTAAAACATTAGGAATCGAAAATGCATATGGCGATTTGCTTCCCGAAGATAAAGTCAATAAAGTAAAAGAATTAAAAGCAAAAAATCAGTCAGTAGCTTTTGTTGGGGACGGAATCAATGATGCTCCTGTTGTTGCCTTAAGTGATGTCGGAATTGCAATGGGCGGATTAGGAAGTGATGCTACCATTGAAACTGCGGATATCGTTATTCAGGATGATAAACCTATGAAAATTCCAATGGCAATCAATATCGGAAAACAAACCCGAAAAATTGTCTGGCAGAATATTATCTTGGCATTTGCTGTAAAAGGTATTGTTATTGCTCTTGGAGCGGGAGGTTTGGCAACGATGTGGGAAGCCGTTTTTGCGGATGTCGGTGTAGCTTTACTGGCAATTTTAAATGCGGTAAGAATTCAGAGAATGAAGTTTTAAGGGGCGGGAAGTTAGAAGCTGGTTGCTGGAAGCTTACGAGCAGGTTACAGATTTTGTGCTTGCTCTCTCATTCAATAGGGGTAGGTTTTTATCCCGCCTAAAAAGAAGATAATTTCAATTGGCTTTAGCCAAAACCTTATCTCTCGCAGATTTTGCTGATTACGCAGATTTAAAAATAATCAACACAAACATCTGTGCAAATCCGTGTAATCCGTGGAAACAAAAAAACTTCCATCTCCTAACTCCCTACTTCCAACTTACCCATCTCACCTGACTTTCATCATAAATTACCGCTCAACTCAATTTTCTACACTATATTTGTGCTAAAGATTTGATACTTGAAATTTTTCATATCGTTTTTCATCGTTTTTACCATTGCAATACGTCCTGTTTTGCCGATGTTAAACTATGTAATTAACTATGATTATATCGTAAAAAATCTTTGTGAAAACAGAAATGTAGCAGATTCCAACTGTAAAGGAAAATGTTATGTCGGAAAAGAATTGGCAAAAACAGAAAAGCAATCCAGCAATTCTCAGAATGTAAAAATTGCAGGCCTGGATGTGTTTTTGTCTCACGAAATTCTCTCTTTCTCAGAATTTTCTCAATCAAATATTCAATTAAAAAAAACTAATTCGGATTATATTGATTCTCATACTTCAGAATATTTCTCCCGAATATTCCATCCTCCTTTAGCTTAAAATGTATTTAAACTAAATGTTTAGTTTATCTAATATTGAAATAACTTAGCTATCATTTGCTGAGTATAACGCCTTTGCGAACGAATAAACATCAAGTCTACAAAAAACTTTGCGAACCTAGCGTTAAAATAATTTCAACATTAAATTTAGTTTAAAAAGCACTTATTTAATTCAACGCAATTATTAATTTCAATTTAAAATAAAATGAAATCAAAGATTTTATTAACAGCATTTTTATCTGTTTCATTATTAGCCTGTGCTCAGGAAACCCCGAAAGTAAAGCATAAAAAGAAAAATACTCCTACAAAAACAACTACCCCAAAAGTGAAGTTTGCGAATGCGGTAGACCCGATTTGTAATATGCCAACGGAAGCCGATATGAAAGATACGGCAGTTTATAAAGGAAAAACGTACGGTTTTTGCAGTTCAATGTGCAGAGACGAATTCAAAAAAAATCCTGAGAAGTATGCCCAAAAATAAAAAGCAAAACAATACGAAAAGCAAAATCATTATTCCGATTGTGGTAATTGCTTTGCTGTTTGTGGGAATTGGGATTGGGATGAGCTATTTTAAAAACAATCTTTATACGGTGATGAAGGTTCCTGATTTTGAACTGACGGATCAGAATAACAAAAAAATTACCAGTAAAGATATGTTGGGAAAAGTATATTTAGTTGAATTTTTCTTCAGCAAGTGTCCGACGATTTGTCCGGTAATGAATACCAATATGAGATTTATTGAAGATGAGATCAACAGTCCCGATTTCGGTATCATCTCCATCAGCATCGATCCGGAAAATGATACTCCCGAACTTTTGAAGCAACATGCCAAAAAGATTGGAGCAAAATCTCCGAACTGGCATTTTTTAACAGGAAACCGGGATTACATTGGAAATCTGGCTGACCAGTTTGATATTTATGTCGGAGACAAAGAAGACGAAAGTGAAAATCTCAACCACAGCGGAATGATCGCACTTGTCGATCAGGAAGGAAATATACGTTGCCGCTACAACAAAGAAAATATGCCGATTCTATATTATTCAGGATTGAATTATGAAGACAAAGAAGGAACATTGCCTAAATTAAACGGCAAATATCATCCCGACCGAGAGATCTTAATTGAGGATGTTAAAAAATTATTGAAAGATTAATAAAAGGGAAGAGGGGAGCGGGAAGTTATAGTACCCGGCTGTAAACTTCCATCTTCCATCACCCCACTTCCAGCAACAAAAAAATAAATGTTCAACCATATAAACAAAAAGTTATGAAGATTTTTAAAATCGCTGCACTAAGTGCGGTTTTCGCGGCGCAGTTTGCGTTTGCACAGTTCAAGCAAACGCCTTTGCCGTATGCTTACAATGCATTGGAAGGAAATGTAGATGCACAGACTATGGAAATTCACTATTCAAAACATGCAGCAGCTTATGTTGCCAATTTGAATAAAGCAATTGCAGGAACTCCACAGGAAAAACAGACGTTGTTTCAGATTCTTTCAAAAGCAGGAACTTTACCAATGGCGGTAAGAAATAACGCAGGTGGTCACTACAATCACGAATTATTCTGGACTGTTTTAACCCCACAAAAAGACACAAAACCTTCTGCAAACTTGGCAAAAGCCATCAACGATACTTTCGGAAGTATGGATGCTTTCAAAGAAAAAATGGCAAAAGCGGGAGCAGACCGTTTCGGTTCTGGCTGGGCTTGGCTTTCTGTAGATAAAAACGGAAAATTGTTCGTTTCTTCTACGCCAAATCAAGACAATCCTTTGATGGATGTTGTGGAAGAAAAAGGTACACCAATCTTCGGAATCGACGTTTGGGAGCACGCTTATTACCTGAAATATCAGAACAAAAGAGCAGATTATCTTACTGCGATCTGGAATGTAACCAACTGGAAAGAAATCAGCAGAAGATACGACGAAGCTTTAAGCAAAAAATAATCTTTTCAACCTAATTTGCAGCATATTTCTCACCTTTTTTACGGTTTTCAGACCTCTGTTTCCGTTGGTGGAGTATGCTGTAAATTATCAATGCATCAGCGTAGAATTGTGTGTCAACAGGAAAAAATGTGAATCTCCACTGTAACGGAAAATGTTATTTAGCAAAAGAATTATCCAAAACAACCAATACAGATTCTTCACCTTTACACAAAACAAAAAATTCAGGGCAGAAACTTCTCGACATCTACGTTCTTCCTGAAATTACCGAAATCACTAAAACAGAAAACGCTTTCTTTTCAAATTCAAATTTTCTTTACGAAACGGCGTATTTTTTCTGTCCGAAACCTATTTTCAAACCACCGGTTTTTAAGTTATTTTTTCAAATCTTGTTTAAATCACAGAAGTTTTGCATTTGTTTTAAAATTATCGTGTAGTTGTCATTCAGTAGGAATCTCAACAAAGATTTTCACGTTATGATTTTAAAAACTCCGCTTAGATTCCTACGGAATGACAAAGCAGGTACTTCGAGCCGTGCAAACTTTTGTGGTTAAGATTGAATGGTTCCATTCAGCAGACTTTCTATTAAAATTTCAACTTAAAAAATTTACAATGAAAATTTAATAGAATTTTAGGATAAGCTGATTCAAACGCATATTTTACACCTAATATTCTAATTATTTTCAGAAATATTATTTTTTGTTTCCTTTTATATTGGGTAAAAATGCAGTAATAATACCCATTAACGGCAAGAATGCACAGATTTTAAATACATATTCAATACTCGTATCGTCTGCAACTGCTCCTAAAATGGCAGATCCAATTCCGCCCATTCCAAACATAAATCCGAAGAACAATCCGGCAACCAAGCCGATTTTATTAGGCATCAAATCTGTTGCATAAACTAATATCGCCGAAAAAGCTGAAGCAATAATTAATCCTATTAAAACAGCAAAAATAATTGTCCAGAATAGTGGTAGGTAGGGAAGACACAGGGTAAATGGTGCAGCTCCCAGAATAGAAATCCAGATGATTTTTTTTCTGCCGTATTTGTCGCCGAGTTTTCCGCCTAAAATGGTTCCTACGGCAACTGCAGCCAAGAAAATGAACAAATAAAGCTGAGAATCCTGTACAGATACATGGAATTTGTCAATCAGGAAAAATGTAAAATAATTCGTCATTGAAGCCAGATAAATGTATTTCGAAAATACCAAAGCCAATAAAACGCTGATAGAAAACAAAACTTTTTTTCTTGATAATTGTATTTCAATAACATCACTCGGATGTTTTGATGATTTTCTTGATGATAATCTTTCTGAATACCAATTCCCGATCCTCCATAAGACGATGATTCCAATGAATGCTGCGATTGCAAATAACCCTACATAACCTTGTCCCAAAGGAAGAATAATTAAGGCAACCAACAATGGTCCGATAGCACTTCCCGAATTTCCACCAACCTGAAAAATGGACTGCGCCAAACCTTTTTGTCCGCCCGATGCCATTTGCGCCACTCTTGAAGCTTCAGGATGAAATATAGATGAACCCATTCCGATTAATGCAACCGAAATTAAAATCACATAATATTCATGAGCCGCCGCCAATAAAAGTAGACCTGCCATAGATAATCCCATTCCGATGGCCAAAGATCTCGGATTTGGTTTTTTATCGGTATAAATTCCTACAAAAGGTTGTAGAATAGATGCTGTAAGTTGGAAAACCAATGTGATAATTCCGATCTGTGCGAATGATAATCTGAATTCTCCTTTTAGAATAGGATACAATGACGGAATTGTAGATTGAATTAAGTCATTTAAGAAATGAGAAAAACTGATCATAAACAAAATCGGATAAACAATTTTGGTTGTGTCAATGGTCTTGGTACTTATATTTTCCATAATATTAAATCATATTCATCATATCATCTGATGAATTTTATTAAAAATTTTTAGTAGGTTTGATCAACAATTTTTTGTGCAATAACAGACGCTTTATCTGAATCCTGACCTGAAATACACTGATAAAGCTCTGTATGTATTTTTTGAGAAATTTTAAATGATTCGGTATTGTTATCATGCTTCGTCTGAAACGAACTCATAATATGTTTCGTAGCGATCTTGTAAATCTCTTTTAAAAGTTTATTTCCGCAAGCTTCTGCAATAGCAAGATGAAAATTGGCATCAGCTTCATAGCATTCTGAAGCTTGATTAGCTTCTGCAAACTGAGCTCGGAGTTCTAAGTATTTTTTTATGTTTTTTAAATCTTTTTCGTTTCGGCTTATTGCTGCTTTTGCCGCAATTTTCGAATCGAGAAGAGAACGGACTTCCTGAACGTCTTTAATTTCCGCTTTATTCATTTGCGCTTCTAAAGACTCTTCAGCATTTTTAGAAATTACAAAAGTTCCTACACCTTGCAGTACATTCAAAATACCTTTAATGGACAAAATTTTAATAGCTTCACGAATACTTGAACGACCAACACCGTAGATTTTCATCAGTTCAGGTTCTGTCGGAAGTTTTTCACCAATACCATATTCATCGTTGGAAATTCCTTCGATCAATCTCTCTGCTACTTCTTCCGCTAAAGTCTTTCTTTGAATCTGCATAATCAGAACATCATATCATCTGATGAATTGCAAAGATATAGTATTAAAGTTTTACCAAATAGGTTTAATTTATGATTTTTAACCATAATTAAAACGAAAAAGAGATTTCAAAATTTGAAATCTCTTTTGTAGCCCGTAGGGGAATCGAACCCCTCTTACCAGAATGAAAATCTGAGGTCCTAACCGATAGACGAACGGGCCATCTACCAAACTACAAATAAATCTGTAGGGTTAGTTTTTGTTTTTATAAGTTTCAACTCTTATTTAATTATTCGGTTAGTAATAATTAAAATTTAGTAGCCCGTAGGGGAATCGAACCCCTCTTACCAGAATGAAAATCTGAGGTCCTAACCGATAGACGAACGGGCCAACTATATAATTACGCTAATTTATTAACGTGCTTAGTCAACTTACTTTTCAAGTTAGCCGCTTTGTTTTTGTGGATAATGTTTTTCTTAGCTAATTTATCCAATAAAGCGATAACTTTAGGCAATTGCTCAGATGCAGCTGCTTTGTTTTCTTCATTTCTCAAGACTTTCATTGCTGTTCTAGCAGTCTTGTGATAGTATCTGTTACGAACTTTTCTAACTTCGTTTTGTCTTATTCTCTTAAGTGCTGATTTATGATTAGCCATATCGTTTAAATGTGAGTGCAAATGTATAGACTTTTTCGTTACCCACCAAATTTATTTTTGATTATTTTAAAATATTTTTAGTTTTCTTCTGAAAGGTACTTTTTAAGCTTGTCCAGGGCTTGTTGTACTCTAATATTTTCAGTTTCGTTTTCTATTTTGTGGATGATATTTTCCAACATAATTATTGCATTATTCCATTCTCCCGTAGAGTTGGAAAAAGTAAGTCCGTCGATGGTTACTTCAAAAATACTTTTCTCTCCGCTCCTGTAGAGTTTGAAACTAATTTTATCATCCTTGCCTGTGATCCCTTCCGTACTAGTTTTTAAATCATATCCTTTCGGGTTTGAGCGAATTTTATTAAAAAGCAGTTTCGCTTCTTGAATTTTTAAATTCGGCATGATAAAAAATTTGGTAGTTCTGAGAGTATGGTAATAAGTACTCTTCAAATAATGAAATATAATTTTTACCAATTCTGATTTTAATGACCCGCAAAAGTCATTCAAAACTTTTGCAAAAGTAATATTTTTCGAATGCTAAACAAAATCTAATTTAAAATTACTTAAAAATTCTCTTGATCACGTTTCCAATTTCCATGAAATCATCATGATTGCCTACAGATCTTTTTTCAGAACTGGTTGTGTCAAACTCGGAAAAAGGAAAAATGAGAAGGTAGTTTTTATCTAGTAAATACCTGTTGAGCAATTCTGGAATACGGCGCATTTGTGGAATATAAGATTTCATTCCCCTTCTTGCCATGAAAACGATCAGTGC
Organism: Chryseobacterium formosense; assembly: GCF_900116415.1. GTDB lineage: Bacteria > Bacteroidota > Bacteroidia > Flavobacteriales > Weeksellaceae > Chryseobacterium > Chryseobacterium formosense. The sequence continues at coordinate 431,414 of NZ_FPAP01000002.1, forward strand.
TTCGTCTGTTTTTAGCTCTGTTGCTGTTTTTTCACCGTCTTTCCAGGTATTCATGATGATGAATTCTGCTTCTATATTGGCTTTTTTTATGATTCTCTGCAAAATATTCAGAATATTTTCAGAAGCGTAGAAGGTAATGGTCGCTCCGGAATTTCGGGCAATATTCCAGACTCTTAGAAGCGCATGGAAGAATCCTGCTTCCTGATGAGCATTTTCAGGAAGCATAACTGCATATTTTTTTATTGTCGATAAAGGTTGGGCAGCATGATATACGAGAACATTCACATCTTCACTCTGCAGATACCCGTTGTAAAGATTAAATGCAAAAGATGGAGAAAAGCCTTTTTCATCTTCGAGAGCAATAATGAGATCGGTAATGTTTTGTTCTTTAATAACATTGTTGACACCGTTGATCACATCGTTGTCATATCTTTTTAATGGCTGAATTTTTACATCAGCTGCAGCACCCGTGTCAGTTGCGAGGTGAAGCAGTTTTTCCGCATTTTTTACTGAAGACTCGTTTTTATCTTCATTAATAACATTTAAGGCAAATAGATTTTCTGTATTCGAATGGGCTTTAATTAAAGTTCCCAGATTCACCATTCTTTCGACCGTTGCTTCATAGTTTAACGCTAAAAGAATGTTTTCCTGTTCATGGCTGTTTCCGGAAATGGTTTCTTCATTGTCCTGCTCTGCAATTTTCTGTGCATTAGACATCGAAATAAATGATGAAATAGTACAAGAGACGAGAATCAACAAAATACTTCCATTAAGCACATGCTCGTTAAGCAATCTGATGGGCTCTCCTGTTTCGGTTTCAGAAAGAATAATATTATATCCAACCATTACAGAAGCTAAAGTTGCTGCTGCCGAAGCCGAACTGAGCCCGAAAATAAGTCTTCCTTCTTCTTTGGAAAGTCTGAATGTTTTCTGAGTAGCAACTGCGGAAAGGTATTTTCCTCCGATAGATGCAGTAAGCATGATCGCTGCAACTTCCAGGGTTTCCCAGCTTTTAAAAAATACTTTAAAATCGATCAGCATTCCCACACTGATCAGGAAAAATGGGATAAATATGGCGTTCCCGACAAATTCTACACGATTCATTAATGAAGAAGTATGCGGAATGAGTCTGTTCAAAGCCAATCCGGCAAAGAAAGCTCCGATAATTGCTTCAACGCCTGCAAATTCTGCCAGTAAAGCAGCAAGATAAATCATCACCAATACAAAAATATACTGTGATATTTTATCATCAACTTTTTTGAAAAACCATCTTCCAATAATGGGAAAAATCAATAAAACGACTAAAGCAAAAACGATAAATGACACTGAAAGTTTCACCCAGAATTCTGTTCCCACATCACCCTGAGACATTCCTACGATAATCGCAAGCACCAAAAGTGCCAAAACATCTGTGATCATGGTTCCGCCCACCGTAATGTTGACCGCGGAATTTTTAGCGATCCCTAATTTACTGACCAAAGGATAGGCGATCAATGTATGTGATGAAAATAAACTTGCAAAAAGTATTGAGGTTAAAATCGAAAAATCTAAAATGTAAATTCCACCTAAATAGCCCAAAACAAAAGGAACGATGAATGTGTACAAACCGAAAGTGAGGCTTTTCCATTTGTTTTTCTTGAAATCTCCCATGTCGATTTCCAGACCTGCCAAAAACATGATGTACAGTAAGCCGGTAGTTCCCGTTACTACAATGCTGCTATCTCTCGACAAAACATTGAAACCGTTTGGTCCGATTACGGCTCCTGCGATAATCAGGCCTAATAAATGTGGAACTTTTATTTTATTGAGTAAAAGTGGTGCTGCCAAAATAATGATGAGCACCAAGAGAAACTTCAGTACCGGATCTTCGATGGGAAGACTTAGGTTGTGTATGCTTAGTAAAGTCATTTGTGCTTATTTTTTAGAGCGAATCAGTTCAACGGAGAATTTTGCCATACAATTGTCTACAGCAATAGTTCTTACCCCTTTCATTTTGGTGTCTGAAATATCATTCAGAAGGACATTCATATCCACTTGTTTTTTTGCAGTGGAATCTGTTTTAAAATTAAGTTTGATTTCGTTATTTTCAAATTTTCCGGAATATAAACGTACCAGATTGTTGTTGTTGATGATTTTGCTAAACAGTTGGATGGAATCGCTGGCGAATTCCCAGGTATCGGTACGCTGATCTCCGACAACGTAATCGCTGCAGTTGGATTCTGTACAGATTACTTTTCCGGTCCAGACTCCGGCAATTTCATCGGGCCATTTTACAATTTTGATGGAATCCGAATGTTGCTGATTGAAAATACTGTCTCTCATTTTCAGAAGAGATTGATATTCTGCTTCCTTTTGGGCAAACAATTTTTCTTTATCCAATAATTGCTGTTCTCTCTGCATTAATTCATTGGATTTTTCTTTGTTATCGCAGTTTATAAGGAATAATAAAAGGAAAATTAAAAGTGCAGGATTTTTCATAAAAGTAAGTTGTTCTTTAAATATAAGAAAAAATTACCGATCAATCCAAGATTTCGGTTGTAAAAAGATAGTGTTGAGAAGAATTTAAGCCTTATAAAAGCTGAATATTATGATGAATAATCTCTTAACAATTCTCTGTAGCTCATAAGAATTGTTGATTTTGAAATAAATCCGATGAATTGGTTTTTATCATTTACTACGGGTAAATTCCACACGGCGGTATCATCAAACATTTTAAGAATTTCCAATGGCTGATTTTCCGGATGAATAATTGCCGGAGGCGTTTTCATGATCTGAATAATCGTTGCCGAAACTTCATCGTTTGTAAACAGATAAGGTCGTATATCATCCAATGTTAAGATTCCTCTTAAAGTTTTTTGATCATCAACAACTGCAAAAATATTCTTGTTGCCATTTTTTACCAGTTCAAACAGTTCTGTAATTGGGGCATTCTCTGAAACCGCTTGCGAATATCGGTCGATAAAATCTTCGGTTTTTAAAGTAAATAATAAATTTTCATCATGTTTGTTGGTGAAAATTTTTCCCTGATCGGCTAATGATTTTAATTCTGGCGAAATAGGAGAGAACCATTTAGCAATTAAATATGCCATAATTGAAACAATCATCAGCGGAATAAACAGATCGTAACCAAAACTGGATTCTGCAATTAGAAAAATAGCCGTGAGAGGAGCGTACATCACACCGCTCATCGTTCCTGCCATTCCGACCAGGACAAGATTGGTAACCGGAACGTTTTCAAAACCTAATTGTTGGCAAATAATCGCAAATAAATATCCGACAGTACCGCCTGCAAAGAGGGAAGGTGCAAAATTACCACCGTTTCCGCCACTGAAAATAGTGAAAGAAGTAGCAAAAGCTTTTAATATTAAAACCAAAACCAAGAAAATGATGATCGTAAAATTTTTGATCTCAAAATATCTGAACAAACTATTTTCTATGATGGAATGCGTGTTTCCATTGGTAAAAGCTTTTACGGTATCATAACCTTCTCCGAAAAGAGGCGGAAAAAGCACACATAATAACGATAAAACTGCACCGCCAAACATTGCTTTTCTTAAACGGGATAGTTTTAACTTTTTAATAAAATGTTCAACCTTTTGGGAAATCACCACAAAATATCTTGCGTACAAACCACTGAAAATTCCTAAAATCAAATAATAAGGAACGTTGAGATAATTAAAAGCTTCTCTTGTATAAAACCTGAAAAGCACATCTTCCTGAAGTAAAATCCGGGACAGTAAACTTCCGCAGACCGCTGCAACGACCAAAGGAATGAAATCGGTAAACACAACACCGGTCAATAAAATTTCAAAAGCAAACATGATTCCTGCAATCGGCGCATTAAAAGCTGAAGCAATTCCTGCTGTTGCGCCTGCAGCAAGCAAAAGTGTTCTTTCTTTATAGCTTAAACGGTATGTCTGTGCATAATTGGAACCAATGGCAGCTCCTGTAACGGCGATCGGGCTTTCAAGACCTGCGGAACCACCAAAGCTCACTGTAATGGCGCTTTGGATAATCTGAGAGTACATTTTTACTGAAGATACAATGCTTGAGTTTTGTGCTATTTCATATAAAATTGCTCCGATGCCTTTTCTGTCTTGTCCTTTAAAGATTGTAAGAACAACCAAAGTGGTAAGAACAATTCCTAAGAACGGAAATATAATGTAGAATAAGATCTGATATTCAAAATGAACTTTGGTAGTAATAAAATAATGAATATTGTGAACCAGAGTTTTCAGGATTACTCCTGCCAAACCTGCGGTGCAGCCTACGAGAATTCCGGATAAAACCAGGAATTGATTTCGGCTAAGTCTGTTGTTTAACCAGTGAAGGATGAGCTCGTAGCTGCGTGCTTTTTCGAGCCCATACTTTTGAAAGTCTCTTTTAAACTTCAAAAAGCTCAGAAACTTTTTTTTATTATGAATATTCACCGGCTTAGATTTTAGAAGTGAGTTGAAATGAGAAGAAACGCAAATTTAGGGAATATTTTTCAGGCAGAGATATCGTGATTTCAATTCTTTATTGATTGACCCGAATACGGAATCTGATTATTTAATGTTCTGATTATTATGCAAATAATTTTAGGTAATTATTTCAACCTTCAAAAATCAGAAGAGATCTCAGTAAGAAAGAATAAATTTGTTGCATTTATTAGTCTGTTTAGAAAAATATTATGAATAAAAAGTATATCAAGTTTTTACCTCTTATTATTGCTGTCATAGCTATTAGCGTATATCTGGTTTATGCCAATTATAATTACGCCAGATTTTCCCGCGAGAAAGTGAATTCAAAAGTGGTAGGCAGAAGTAATTGGCAGTTAAGAACTACTGAATTTTATTTAGAAAACGGATTACAGGTTGACTCAACCGGAATTTTGCCATATAATATTAAAGTAGGAGATTCAATTTCTAAAGAAGCGAATAGCCTAAAATTTAAAGTTTACAGGAAAGATAAATTTCAGAGGTTTGAATTTTATAAAGCTTATTAAGAATGTAGTTTTAAAATATATTAAAGATAATTATAGACAAAAAGCCCTCTGAAGAGAGAGCTTTTTTGTTTTGGTAAGTAGCCTATAGGAGAATCGAACTCCTGTTGCAAGGATGAAAACCTTGAGTCCTGACCACTAGACGAATAGGCCAAATTTTGAGGTTGCAAAAGTATGAATTTACTTTCAAACTTCAAAATCATAACCTTTATTTAAAATTCTTCTGAATAACGGTGTTTTTTATTCCTTTGTCTTCCAGTTCTTTCTGAAGTTTCACGGCGTCTTCCAAAGTGAAAACTTTTCCGTAGGTGTAATAGAACATGCCGTTTGATTTATTTCTTTCCACATCTTTCAGGGTCTGCAGAATATAAGAATTGCTGCTCAGTTTATCTTTTCCTGTATAGACTTCAATGTTGTAGTATCCAATACTTAATTTCTGATTTGGCATAAATCCTACTGCATATGCATTTCGGAATCCTGCATCTTTAGCCGTTTTAAGATTAATGTCTTTTATAGAAGCCATATTGGTAACACTGTAATAATATTTGTACAGTCCGTTTTCTTTAATGGTAAGAACATAATTCAGACCTTTTAGTTCAGGGTCGCCGTTATTGTATTTTACAGGCATGGTCATCAGTAGAATTCTGAAATCATTTTTCAATGCTACTTCTGCCGGTTTTTCAGGTTCGGGCTTTTTGGTGACAATTTGCACGCCTCCTTTTCTATCAATTGCTTTTTTATAATCAATAATCGCTTTGTAAATATTTTCTGCAGTTTCCTGTTGCCCTTTTTCTGAATTTAAAAAAGCTGCATCTTCATAATTATTCACAAATCCGGTTTCAATAAGGATAGATGGCATCGCACTTCTTCTCAGGATGTGAAGGTTTTCCTGCTTCACACCTCTTGAAAAACGTCCTGTTTTTTCAAAATTTTCTTCAACAAAACTTCCCACAATCAGGCTGTTTTCAAGATATTTACTTTGCTGAAGTTTTAGAGCGATAAGAGATTCTGGTGAAGAAGGATCATAAGAAGCAAACGTTTCCTTATCTTTTTCATCAAGATAGATTACGTTGTTTTCCTGTTTTGCTACTTCAAGGTTTTCTCTGTTCTGTGCCGGTCCCTGTACGAAAGTCTCGGTTCCTCTTGCAGTTGCCGATCGGCTTGGTGAAGAATTTACGTGAACCGAAATGAAAAGATCTGCCTTGCTTCTGTTAGCTGTATTGGTTCTGTCAGTCAATGAAGGATATTCGTCAATTTTTCGGGTGTAAATAACTTTAAAATCTTTGTTTTTTTCAAGCATTGCCCCTAATTTCAGAACAATTGCCAAGGTAACATGTTTTTCCTGAACAAGACCAATGTCCGGATAATTTCTATTAGCTCCGTTATCACTTCCTCCGTGACCTGCATCCAAAACGACCGTGAATTTTTTTTGTGCGAAAATAAATGTAGAGGAGAATATGAGTAGAAATGCTAAAATTATTCTAAAATTTAGTTTGTACATCTTACAGTTTTAAAAATTATATTAATTTTGAGCCAAATTATACAGAATAAAATTGGACAAAACCGTCTTCAAAAATATATTACAAATTTTAATTATCCTAATTTTTAACAGTTTTTTAGCACAGAAAAATCCTGAGAAACTGAAAGAAGCTACGATAATTAATGATACTATTTCCAAAAAAGATACCATAGCTGTGCCTAAAGAATCTCTGCAGGATATTCTTTATACAAAAGCCGATGACAAGCGACGCGATGTGCAGAAAAAGATGATTTATCTGAACAAAAATGCTCAGGTGAAGTATCAGGATATGCAGATTGATGCCGATTACATCTCCATAGATGAAGAGAAAAGTCTGATTTTCGCACGCGGAAAGCAGGATTCTTTAGGGAATATTGTTGAATTGGCACAAGTGAATCAGGGTGGGAAAAAGTATGAGGTAAAAAGCTTTAATTACAATACAAAAACAAGGGAAGCAATAGCCTACGATGCAAGAACAGAAGAAAGTGAAGGTCTTATTGTTGCCGATAAAACCAAAAAATACAACGATTCTGTTTTTGTAATGCGTCATGCAGAATTTACTACCGATTCTTACTACATAGAAAAAAAAGATACAAGACCCGATTATCACCTTTTGGCATCTTATATTAAAATGCAGAAGGGTAAAAATAGCTCATCTTTGATTGTAGGGCCGTCGCAGATGTATATTGAAGACGTTCCGACTCCATTGGTTTTGCCATTTGCGATATTGCCTTTTTCAAGCAAAAGATCTGCAGGTATTTTGATCCCGAGTTTTGGGGAAAGACAGGATGTGGGCTTTTTCCTGAACGGAATTGGATATTATCAGCCGATAGGAGAGCATTTTGACCTTAAAGTTCTTGCCGATATTTATACAAAAGGGAGCTGGAACTTAAGACCTGAAATGAATTATCTTAAAAAATACAGATATACGGGTAATTTCTCAGCAGATATCGGAAGTACCGTACGAGGAATTAAAGGTCTGGATAATTACAGTAAAACAGGAACTTACAGAATCGCATGGAGACATACTCAGGATGCAAAAGCGAACCCGTTTCTTACCTTTTCTGCTTCGGTGGATATGACGAGCCAGACATTCTACAATAATACGGTTAACAATAATTATATTATGGATCAGAGTGTTTTGAGAACTCAGCAAAACTCAACACTTACTTTAACGAAAAGGTTCCTGAAGCTTCCTGCAACCATTACAGGAACGGCTTCTTATTCTCAGAATTTTGCTACCGGATTATCCGATTTGCGTCTTCCGCAAATGAACGTTGCCATCAACCAGTTTTATTTATTTAAGTCTAAAACGGGCGTAAGAACAGGTCTTTTGGAAAATATCACCGTGAATACAGGTTTAAATCTATCCAACTTTGTAAGCATGGAAGAAGGTGGTTTGTTTACCAACGAAATGTGGGATAAAATGCAGACCGGCCTTAAAAATAATATTGCTTTAGGAACGAATACTACTTTTGCAAAATATTTCACCTTCAGTTTGGGAGCAACGATTGACAATGCCCTAACCACAAAAACGCTGACGAAATTTTACGACCCTATTCAGAATGTTGAGGTAGATCAAATCAATAAAAAAATAGCAGGATATAGTATTTTTTCAACAACAGCAAGTGTTCAGACCCAGCTTTACGGACAGGCCAATTTTAAAAAAGGATCAGCAATACAGGCAATAAGACATATGATGACTCCGAGCATCGGATTTACTTATTCTCCTGATTTCGGTGGGGAACAATTCGGTTATTTCAGAAATTATTACAACGCGAACGGAGCGTTGACGCCGTATTCTATTTTTGATAAAGGAATTGTAGGATCACCCACAACCGGTATGGTCGGTGCTTTGAACTACAACATCGGAAACAATGTTGAAATGAAAGTAAGATCTAAAAGTGATTCTACAGGAGTGAAAAAAATGAAAATTTTTGAATCCCTGAACATCAGCGGTAATTACAACTTTGCTGCAAAAACACATCCTTGGTCAATTATTTCTGTTAACGGACAGTCTTCTTTCTTTGATAACAAATTAAGTGTCAATACAAGCTTAACAATCGATCCGTACAAAATATTGTTTGCGCCGGGAGAAGATACCGGTATCAGAACAGAGGATTTTGGTCACTTCAGTGTACAGGGATTCAATGTGCAGGTTTCTTATCCTTTAAGTAACGAACTGTTTGGAGAGAAAAAAGATTATTCTAAAATCTATTCTCAAAAAGGAGAAATCAGAAACGAAAATTACTTCTTTGATGATGATAATTACGCTCATTTTGAACAGGCATGGACTTTAAATGTGAATGCCAATTACCAATATTCAAGATCGCTTTCACGAACGGCGACCAAAATGGCGTCGATCGGTTTAGATGGTAGTATTAAATTAACTCCGTACTGGAATATCAACGGAAGTACACACTACGATATGGTGACCAAAGAACTGGCTTATACAAGAATCGGTTTCTCGAGAGACCAGCGAAGTTTTACTATCAATTTCAACTGGGTTCCTTTCGGTCAGTACAAAGTGTATGACTTCTTTATCGGAATTAAAGCGAATATACTAAGTGATGCATTAAAGTATAAAGACAGAAGTTTCACCCAACCGAATGCACCTTTCTAAAGTCATGTTGATTTTAGAATATAAATTTTATCTTTGCAGCCGAAGTAAAAATCGAATGACTTATCATTAAATTGTTTAATATTTCATGATAAGCAGTGTATTACAAGATATTTTTTAGAAATAATAAATCTATATAATGAAAAAGACAATCAACACAGTAAATGCTCCTGCAGCGATCGGACCGTACTCACAAGCAAATCTTGCAAACGGAGTTTTGTATATTTCTGGTCAGATTCCTGTAGATCCTGCAACAGGTAAATTGGTAGAAGGTATCGAAAAAGAAACGCATCAGGTTATGAAAAATTTGGAGGCGATTCTTACAGAAGCCGGAATGACCTTTAAAAATGTTGTAAAAGCGAGCATCTTCCTTAAAAGTATGGATGATTTTGCTGTGATGAATGATATTTATGCATCATATCTTGATGCTGAAAGCTATCCTGCTCGTGAAACCGTACAGGTTTCTTGTCTTCCAAAGAATGTTGATATCGAAATTTCTATGATCGCACATCAGGATTAATGAGCTTTATAAGAAATACATTTGCAGTTTTGGTAGGTCTTGTGATTGCAGGGCTTATAATCACTCTTGGTATAAGAGTTTTTCCGCAGTGGGTAACCTTTGAAGCATTTGCTCCGTTTGAGCATTGGCAGAGATTTTTAGAAAGCATGAAAAATAATGATGCCTTTTTTGGATTTTTGCTGTTTATTTCAGGTTTGGGAACTACTGTGGGAGGAGTTGTTACTGCCTTGATTGTAAAATTTGCAAAGGTAGCTTATGCAATTCTTATTGGTTTTATTATGCTTTTTATTGCAATGTTGGACGTGATTATATTTCCCTATCATCCTACATTTTATAAAATATCTATATTTCTTGTCTTTTTTCCGTTTGCATGGATGGGAGGTAAGATCGTTGAGGTAATTTATGAAAGAAATAAAAAGAGAAGAATTGCTGAAAAGATGAATAATCAAAATAATTAAACTATTATTTTTAAACATAAAAAAACGCTGCAGAATCTGCAGCGTTTTTGTTGTATGATCTTTTTTGTTTAGTTAGGCATTTTGAATCCTTTTGTATAAATTCTTCCGTAGTCATCTACGAATTTTACCTGTACATTTCCTTTATAGCTTTCTAAGATTTTTTCAACATCTTTTTGAGAATTAACTGGCTTGCCGTTGATCTCAATCACGATATAATTATCAACGATACCGATTTTAGCCATCTCACTTCCTTCAGATACGTTCTTCGCTACAACACCGCTGTTTAAGCCGTAATCAGTTTTGAATTTTTCATTTAACGGATCGAACTCAGCTCCGATTTTTTCACTTACACTAAGATCTGCTTTTGTTCTTGTAGAAGTTCCTCCTTTTTGATCTTTCAACGTAACGGTTGTTATATTTTCTTTACCATTTCTCAGATAAGTAACCTGTACTTTATCTCCTGGTCTTTTACTTCCGATGGCAGCAGAAAGATCTGCAAAATCTGTAATGTTGTACGTATCGATTTTTGTAATGATATCACCTTTTTTGATACCTCCGTCTTCAGCACCGCTGTTTTCAGAGAATCCGGTTACAAACATTCCCGAACCTGCTTTTAATGTAGCTTTCTGATCTTTATTGTAAGCTGCAACCATTTGGTCGTTGGAAAGATCTAAAGTAGTTACACCCAGGAAACCTCTTTGTACAATACCAAACTTCTTAATATCTTCAATGATTTTTCTTGCTAAATTCGCAGGAACTGCAAACCCGTAACCTTGGTAATATCCGTTGGTTGATGAGATTGCAGAGTTGATTCCGATAAGATCACCATTTACATTTACCAAAGCTCCCCCGGAGTTTCCTGGGTTAATTGCAGCATCGGTCTGAATAAAGCTTTCAATAGGATTTGTTGCTTTACCCTGTCCGCCTAAAATTCCGATTCCTCTTCCTTTAGCTGAAATAATTCCCGCAGTAACGGTTGAATTTAAACCTAGCGGGTTACCTACTGCTAAAACCCATTGTCCTACTTCCACATTATCAGAATTGGCAAAATTTAAATAAGGTAAACCTTTCTCTTCAATTTTTAATAATGAAATATCTGTATTTGGATCGGTTCCTACCAAAGTTGCGATGTATGATTTCTTATTGCTTAAAACTACTTCAAGCTTATTTGCTCCTGCCACAACGTGGTTGTTTGAAATAATATATCCATCAGGAGAAATAATTACCCCTGAACCTAATCCGGAAGGCATGTTGTCCGGAGCCTGTTGCTGCTGTCTTTGTCTTTGCTGACCTCTTCCTCCAAACGGATCGCCAAAGAAGAAATCGAAAAGATCCTGCTCGGAAGCTCTGCTTGTTGCTCTGCTCTGGTAATTTTTGATGGTTACGACCGCCGGAACCGTAGTTTTGGCTGCTTTTACAAAATCATCACCCACTGCTGCAGAATTCATTCCGACAAAAGATGCGTTGGTAGATTTTGTAAAATAAGATTGGTCTGAACTGTTTGAATCAGAACCTAAATATTGTTGTACGCCGACAGTCGTTGCTCCTGAAAGCACTCCAACTACAGCAAATGGTAATAGTTTTTTAAATGTACTCTTCATTGTATGTCTTCTTTGTTTGTTTGAATTGTTATTTTTTATCTTACACAAATTTAATGCTAAATAAGTATGTAAATAATCTTAAGTGTTTCATTTTTAACTAAAATTTAACGACAATTATACCATTTTATAGTTTATGTCATAATTATAGTGGTAGTTTAACACTGCTTAAAAAATTATTAAAGACAAAATGTCATATTATAGATATGCAAAACAGACAAAAGGTTAAATTGTAATTCATAATGTCAAAATTTATGCCTTCACCGATCTAGTGATCTTTCTCATTTTAAACTTTTTTAAAATTTAGCTATATTTGCAGAATTATTTTTCTCACTTAAAACGTTTATAGCATGCAACTGTACAACACCTTAAGCGCAGAAGAAAGAGCTCAACTTATTGATGAAGCTGGTAAGGAACGTCTTACATTGTCTTTCTATGCGTATGCCAAAATTGAAGATCCCAAAAAATTTCGCGACAATTTATTTATAGCCTGGAATGCACTTGATGCGTTGGGTCGTATTTATGTTGCCCATGAAGGAATTAATGCTCAAATGAGTGTTCCTGCAGACAATTTTGAGGCATTTCGAAATACTTTAGAAGAGTATGACTTCATGAGAGGTATTCGTCTGAATGTTGCCGTTGAGCAGGATAATCACTCTTTTTTAAAATTAACAATAAAAGTCAGACATAAAATCGTTGCCGATGGTTTGAATGACGAAACTTTTGATGTTACCAATAAAGGAATTCACCTGAAAGCTCAGGAATTCAACGATATGTTGGAAGACCCGAATACGATTGTTGTAGATTTCAGAAACCACTACGAAAGTGAAGTGGGGCATTTTGAAGGAGCAATTACGCCCGATGTAGAAAACTTCAGAGAAAGTTTGCCAATTATCAATGAGCAATTACAGGATTTTAAAGAAGATAAAAATCTTTTGATGTATTGTACCGGCGGAATACGTTGTGAAAAAGCAAGTGCTTACTTCAAACATCAGGGCTTTAAAAATGTTTACCAATTAGAGGGCGGAATTATTGAATATACCCGCCAGATTAAAGAAGAAAATATTGAAAGTAAATTCATCGGAAAAAACTTTGTATTCGATCACCGTTTAGGAGAAAGAATTACAGACGATATTATTTCTCAGTGTCACCAATGCGGAAAACCCTGCGACAACCATACGAACTGTGCAAATGATGCCTGTCATTTATTGTTTATCCAGTGTGACGAATGTAAAGCGGCGATGGAAAATACTTGTTCTACAGAATGTCTGGAAACCATTCATTTACCTTGGGAAGAACAGGTTGCCAAAAGAAAAGGTCTTCAGGTTGGTAATAAAGTGTTCAGAAAAGGAAAATCTGAAGCTTTGAAATATAAAAATTCCGGAGAGCTTTCAACACAGACTTTGGCAAAAGCAACAATAGCTGAGACAAAAGATATTCGTCAAAAAAGAAAAGTTAAGAAAGCTTTGATCGGTAAAGCGGAACATTATTACTCAAAATCGAAAATTGCACAGTTTTTAATAGAAAATAATGAATTATCTGTAGGAGATAAAGTATTAATTTCAGGTCCGACCACAGGAGAGCAGGAGATTACAATAAATCAGATTTTTGTTGATGGTGAATTCAGCAATACTGCTAAAGTTGGTGATCAGATTACGTTTGAACTTCCTTTCAGAGTTCGTTTGTCAGATAAAATATACAAGATTTTAGATTAATATCATAATAACAAGGTTGAAAACTCCGTAAGAGTTTTATCTGTGTATTATTTTGCAGTTTAACATAATGGCGCTCCGTAGGAGCGCTATCTTTTTTATAAATTTGATGATGAAAAAGTCTGAACTCAGAAAAAAGTATTTGGGAAAAAGAAAATCATTAACTGTAAATGAGATTTTTCAATTGTCGAATGAGATTTTTAAAAATTTCATTGATTACTTTAAACACTCTTCAGGAGAGAAAATCCACATTTTTATTCCTATTGAAAAGTTTAAAGAAATCAACACTCATATTTTTATCGATTACTTTTTAAGTAGAAATATCAGAGTTTTTGTTCCCAAAATTGTTGATACTAAACTAATCTCCGTTGAGATTTTTGCAGATACAAAATATGAAATTAATGATTGGCAGATTTCTGAGCCGACTTCTAATAAAGATTCAGGGGTTTTAGATTTTCATTATGTAGTTACTCCATTACTTTATGCTGATAGAAATGGAAATAGGGTAGGCTATGGCAAAGGTTTTTATGATGGATTTTTCGAAACTATTTCAAAAGAGACAAAAAAAATCGGAGTTAATTATTTTAACCCCGATGAAAATATCGATGATGTCTGGGAAAATGATATTCCGCTTGATTATCTTGTTACGCCAACAGAAGTGCTGTCTTTTTCGGGAGCATCCGAATAAAATTTAATAAAGTAAAACTTGAATTCTTTATTTTTTTCTTTTGCTTTAGAAACCAAAGTATATTGTGCACTTCTTTCGAAGTTTCCGATTGGTTTGTTTTTGTCGCCAATATATTCTACATTAAATTTGGCATAGTCCAGAGTATCTTTATCTTTAATCGATTTAAAGACATTAATGTTACTCACTTTTACTTTCTTTACTTTCAGGCTTTCAAGTTCTTTAAAAAGCCCCTGGAATGTTACTGAATCCGATTTTTGAAAATATTTTTCAATTTTAGAATATATAGCGGTGTCGATTTCGGTATTCTTGTTTCCGGAAAGGTAAAGCGTTGACAGATCAAGCACATCCTGCACTTTTTGCATGGTTATGGCATTTATTGCCTGTGCGCTGTCCATCTGAACACTTATGTTTTCAGTATTTCTAAGTTTTTCAAGATCGCTGATGCTGTTGGTTTCCTCTTTTTTGCATGCAATCATGATGATTCCTAAGAGTATCGTCAAAAACAAAATGTTATTTATTGTTTTCATGGCTTGAGATTTTAAATTTGATAGATACAATTTTCCCCTTCGCTTTTATCATTTCGATAACGTTAAGGTTCTTTAATGATGTTGTAGGTGTGGTTACCAGAGTAATATAGTCTTCTTTGTCTAAAGTTTCGAGTCCGTAAATATCGCTGTCGTATACCTGAGTAATGACGGCATTATTACTGATGAGGCTTTCCAGCTGTTTTCTTTTTTGTTTAATAAGCTGTTCCGAATTTTCCCCGTTAATATCTTTTATAGAGAAATAATAAAGAGCCATTTTATAATCATCAGGCTTTAGTTCTATTGTTTCTTCTTCAGGGGCATTTTCAAGATTTCTGTTAATTTCAAGATTTTCATAAGTCGTAGAACTTATTTGCATTTTCAATGTTTTGTCCTTGGTAGGATATCTGAAGCATTCTCCCGGTTTTATTCTGTATAAAATCGGAGATTCATTTTCTTTAATTACTTTTATTTCGATATCTCTTTGTACGCTTAAATTTCTATCGGCGTCAGTAAAACAATACACATAAGTTTTCTGAAAAATTTCATCTTTAAATCCTAAAAGGCCTAAAAGCGTTACAAAAATTGCTGTTGCAGTAATCCAAGCTGTTTTTTGATAGTTCTTTTTAGGGTTTTTTATCAGTGTTTTTTGAGCGATTTCAGAATTGTCTGAATTTTTGTTAATATATTGATTTTCAGTATTGTTTTTTTGTAAATCATTTAATTTTGGCGCGTCAGAAACGCTGTTTTGAGGCTTTATTTCATCCGAATCTGCAATGTTTACTTCTGAAACAATATTTTGAAGTTGACTCGCTTCTTCATCAGTTATTTTGTCTTCATCTTTGAGTAGTTCCCCTGCAAAAAGATGGGTCTTTTTAAATTCATACCAAGAGTCGTAACCCGCATAAATGCTCAATAAATTGAGCATGTCAATACGCGGAAGTTTTGTAACCGGAGAAGATTTGAAATAAGTGTAAAAAGACTTTTCACTGATGTTTCCTTTCGCTTTTTTTCGAAGGTCTTCCTGAAAGTAAATGATATCAATGCCTTTCCACTTAGATATTTCATCATAAGAAGGGGTGTATTCTTTCAAGTATTGAGCTTGAACGTCCTTTTTGAGCTGCTCAAAATGTAAAAGGTCTAAATCTGTCACTATTTAAAAAGTAGTTAAGTTTTTGATTGTCAGTAATGTTTATTTGTAAAACTGTTTTACAAAGGTATTACAATTATTTTTCATAAACAAATTTTCTATCTGCTATACCTTTGTCTTGTTCAAATAACCGAACAGAGAAAAAGATTTTAAAAAACAATATTAACAAAATTAAATTTAATTTATTATGAAAAAGTCATTATTCGTAGCTGCTATCGCTGCTATCTCTTTAGTTGCTTGTAAGAAAGGTGAAGCTACAACTTCAACTGATTCAATCGAAGCTAACAAAGATTCAATTGTTGCTGATATCGATTCTACTGCAGGTGCTGCTAAAGATTCTATCACTGCTACTGCTGATTCAGCTAAAACTGAAGTTAAAGCTGCTGCTGATTCTGCTAAAACTGCAGTTAAGCACTAATCAGTTACGACTGAAAATAAAAGAACCGTTTCGCTCAGCGAGACGGTTTTTTTTATGTCTGATAATCTAAAGATTATTGTTTCTTCTGCTTCAAAGATTCATAGCAGGTAATTGCTACTGCATTGCTTAGGTTTAATGAATCAATGCTTCCGCTCATCGGGATCAAGGTGTTTTGTCCCTTTTCATACCAGAAATCGCTTAAACCTGAATGTTCTGTACCAAATAAGACAGCAGAACGTTTTTTGAAGTCTCTTTTAAAGAGATCTTCTGCAGTTTCATCCATAATGGTAGTGTAAATACTGAAACTGTTTTTTAGTAGGAATTCATACACCTCATTATTCTCAGCCTGAAAAATTTCCATTCCGAAAAGGCAACCAACACTTGACCGGATTACGTTTGGATTATAGAAATCGGTTTTTCCGTCTGCAACGATCAATGCATCGATTCCGAAAGCTTCACAACTTCTTAAGATTGCACCGAGATTTCCGGGTTTTTCTACTCCTTCAACGATGATTATCGTGGAGTTTTCTTTTGGTTTAAATGAGTTCAGACTTGCTTCTTTTGTTTTGTAAACGCCGATGATGCCTTCTGAAGTTCCGCGATAAGCAATTTTCTCGTAGATTTTCTCGCTTACAAAATGAGTTTTTTGTTTTGGAATTTCTCCTTTGAAAATACTTTCGCAAAGGAAAAACTCAAGAGCTTCGAAACTGTATTTTTGGGCTCTCTCATTTTCCTGTTGTCCTTCCACAACGAAAACTTCAGATTTTTTTCTGAAGCGGTTGTCCGTTAAAAGTTTGGTAATATATTTTATTTTTTCGTTCTGGAAACTCTCGATAACCATGATTGATCAATTATGAATGATAATTGATGCAAAAATAACTTTTTAAAAATAATTTATCGATAATAATAGAATACTGCTATTCAAAATCAATTGTCAAAGAAGATTTAATCTCCAATAGTATTATCCAAATGATCGGTCAGGCTTTGCGGAAGTTCTTTTTTATTTTTAATTCCAAGTTCTTTCATTCTTTCCGCTTGTTTGATTAAGTTATCTCTACCTGAATATAATTGACCATACGCATCATTATATACATTTTTTGCCTGATCCAGATTTTTTCCTACTTTTTCTAAATTTTCTATGAAACCTACAAATTTATCATACAGTTTTGCTCCTCTTTCTGCTATTTCCATGGAGTTTTTGTTTTGATACTCGCGTTTCCAAAGATCGGCAATCAGTTTTAAGGAAGTGATCAGATTGCTTGGGTTTAATAATAAAATACGTCTGTCGTAAGCAAAATTCCAGAGATTTTGATCGGCTTGCATTGCGGCAATATAAGCTGGCTCACTCGGAATAAACATCATCACAAAGTCCAAAGATTTGCCGTAATCGTCATATGCTTTCTGGCTTAGTTGATTGATGTGGTTTTTTATGGAAGACAAGTGCTGATTCAGTTTGATCATATAAACATCCTGATCGGTTTCATCAACCAATTCTGTAAAAGCAGTGAGAGAAACTTTAGAATCGATGATCACATTTCTTTCGTCCGGATATTTTACAACAGCATCAGGTCGCATTTTTTTACCTGAAAACTCCGAAAACAAAGCTTTATTATCTTCATCGCGAAGTTCATGCTCCAGAAAATATTCTCTGCCTTTTACCAGCCCTGATTTTTCAAGAATGCTTTCAAGAATCATTTCGCCCCAATTTCCCTGGGTTTTGCTTTCTCCTTTTAAAGCTTTGGTTAATTTTTTAGCATCATCAGAAATCTGCTGATTAAGCAAAGCAAGTTCTTTAACTCTTTCGCCTAATGAGAATCTTTCCTTGTTTTCTTTTTCGTAAGCTTCATTAACTTTATTTTTCAGATCGTTGATTTTCTCCTGAAAAGGCTCAAGAATATTTTTGAGGTTGTTTTGATTTAATGTAGTAAATTTTTCCGTTTTTTCCTCTAAAATTTTATTTGCCAGATTTTCAAATTGCAGTTTACCCTCTTCCTGAATTTTTTTTGATTCTTCTTTTTGGGCTTTAAGAAAAGTATTTTCTGCAGAAACTTTTGCAAACTCACTTTTCAAATCATTTAAAAGATCAGATAGCTGAAGAGTATTGTCTTTTTCGTTTATAATAATTTGCTCTAAATCCTGAATTTTAAGATTTGAATTTTCTAAATTTGCATTAGATTTAATATTTGTATGATTCAGTTCATCATAAGAATTTCTTGAAACCATATTTGATTTCAACACAAAATAAACAATGACAGTGCCGATGATTCCTCCGGCAAAACATCCAATGATGAGATAGGTGATTTCCATTTTTCAAAATTACAAAACAAAGAATGATTTTATTTATGGTTTATCGTAATATCTGAAGAATTAAATCGTTTTTGTCTGTTCTAAAATCTCAATATTTTTCACGACATTATTACTCTCGCATTTTCTCAGTTCTTTGGCTAAAGCTGATGAAAGTAGTTTAGGATTTAAAATCTGTGAAGCCACTTTTGCCGCTGCATAATCTACGATATTGATAACCGAATCTTTCAGGAAATTAGGAGTGCTGGAAGCAATAACTGCAGTTGCCCAGGAAGTATCTCTGGCTTTTGAAATGGCAAAATCTAAAACAGCATTATCCTTACCGCTGGAAAGTTTGTCGATAAGATGTACCGGATAACATATTTTATTTAATGAATCCTGAACATTCTGATTTATCGAAGCAATTACCGAATTAATTCTTTCAAAATCATTTTTAAGAGGGTTGATTTTTCGATACGGCATAATCGATGCGGCTGAAATTCCTAGATCTAAATTGATGTGCGCATTGATGCCCAGAAAAATATGCTGCAGAATGAGAAGATCTTTGTTTTTAGCTGCTTCAAAAGCTAAATACCACGAATTGCTGCATTTTTTACCGGTCGAATAGTTTTCCCACGCTTCCAGATAACGACTTGCGAAAGCAATGTCGAGTTGTGTCATTCTTGGATTGTCTTCAAATTTTTTCTGCTGAATTCCTTTTAAAACCTGTGCGGTCATAATTCTGTAAGTACAAGCAAAATACCCGACCGGACTTTGATTGGCTTTGCTCCAAACGATAATTTCGTCTAATTTTTTCAGAACTTCTTCGATGGTTTTCATTGGGTTTTAGTTTTAATTAAAGATAAGAAAAAACCTCACAGATTTGCGAGGTATATTATTAAGGATTCTCTTTAGAAATTTCATCATGATGTTTCAGATACAACGGTAAAGCTGCGGAACCATACCACGAAAATATTTCATAACTGAAAATTCCTGCAGCAACGGCAGGATCTGTTTTTACCCAAGATTCTGCTTCATCTTTTGATTTTGTATTGAAAATAAACATTCCGCGGTAATCACGCTGATTTTTTTCTAAAAACGGACCGGCAACGGTAATCTTTCCTTCTTTGGCTAGTTTACCGATGTTTTCCATGTGGCCTTTCATCAGTTCTGCTTTTTTTTGTCATCAATTTTTGCAGTTCCGGTTGTAAGCATGACGATGGTATATCCTTTCATGCCATATTGATCTGCGCCTAAAGAATCTGCTAATTTTTGATTGTATGCATTTTTTTGATCGGAAGAATTTCCGTTTTTCCCGGGAGTTCCAGGTTTTCCGTCTTCGCCTTTTTTGTAGACTAGACAAGAATTAAAAAGAAACGAAGTCACAGCAAATAGCAATATATTTTTCATCGTGTTGAAATATTTAATCTTTAATTCTTAAAAATTCTTTTGCCAGTTCAATCATTTTCGGATCGCCGGTGTATTTTCCGTGCTCATCCGAAAGTTTTACGGTAGGAATCCATTCTTTGTTCGGAGCCTGAACGCCAATTAATTTCATAACGATATTCATTGGTTTTAAACCGACATCATTAGTGAGATTCGTCCCTATTCCGAATGAAACACCGATTTTTCCTTTGCAGTATGAAGTAATTTCTTCTACTTTTTCAAGATTTAAAGCATCTGAGAAAATAATGTATTTAAATAAAGGATTAATGCCGTGACGCTGATAGTGGGCAATCGTTTTGTCTGCAAATTCCAGAGGATCACCACTGTCATGACGAACTCCATCAAACAGTTTTGCAAATTTTTTATCAAACTGCTGGAAAAAAACATCGGTTGTATAAGTATCTGAAAGAGCGACTCCCAAATCACCCCGGTAAACATCTACCCAGTGTTCTAAAGCTAATTCGTTCGCCATTTTAAACCCATATTCTGCAGCATGAAACATAAACCATTCGTGCGCATGAGTCCCGATTGGTTTTACACTGTATTTCATTGCGAAATGTACATTTGAGCTTCCAATAAAAGTAGATTCCTTTTTCTGTGTCAAGGCTTCCATGACTAGGTTTTGTACTTTGTGGGAATGTCTTCTTCGGGTTCCAAATTCTGCGAAAGTAACGCCCAATTTATTTAAAGAATCTGCTTTCTCAAGAGTTTTGCTCATCACCACTTCATTGGAGTCTCTTTCCATGTGATTCATTTCGTAATGGAGCTCACTGATTAAAGCCAATAACGGAACTTCCCAAAGAATTGTTCTGTACCAAAGTCCTTCAACGGTCACTGAAAGATCATTCCCGGTTTGCACTATTTTTACTTCAGACGGATCATAATGGTACCCTTCAAGAAAATCTAAATAGGGTAAATCTAAATAAGGACAGGTTTTTGCTAAAAATTTTTTCTCATCTTTAGTAAGTTTAAGTTCTGCCATTTTATTGACAATTTCTCTTAGTGCGTGATCAAATCCTTCCGGAAAATGATGTTTCCCGCGATTGATAAATTCATATTTTACGATCTGGCTTGGGAACAATTTTACCACGGCGTTTTGCATCGTGATTTTATAGAAATCGTTGTCGAGAATAGAGTTAAGGCGAATGTTTTGCATATTGTGTAATTTTAACGCAAATTTAAATATTTAAAAATAAAAATCGTCTAAATGTAAGACGATTTTTGAAATAATGTAAATTTTACTGTGGTATTATTTCCCAAGATATGAATTGTACATCCACACTTCTTTTTCCTGCTCTGTGATGTAATCGCTCATCTGAGAGTTTGTTCCTTCATCTCCTGCTTTGTCTGTAATATCTAAAAGTTCTCTCTGTAAATCGATCACCACTTTAAAAGAGTTTAAAATGATCTCAACACTTTTATTGCCATCGTTTACTTCTTTGCTTTCTTTAATGGTAGAAACGGTAAGGTATTCTGAATAATTGTGGGCAGGAGTTGCTCCTAAAGTCAGAATTCTTTCTGCGATTTCGTCAATTTTTAAAACTAAGCTGTTATAGAGCTCTTCGAATTTTGGATGTAGGGTAAAGAATTGTTCTCCTTTAATATTCCAGTGTGAGCCTCTTGTGTTTTGATAAAAAACAGAATAGTTAGCTAAAAGTACATTCAGTTTTTCTGAAATGTTTTTGCAGTCGGCTTCATTTAGGCCGATAATGTTTGCATTTTTCATAAGTTTATTTTTTATGGTAACAAATTTACGGAGCTTCTCGCTGAAGGCTCTTTAAAATTGATAGTTTAAAACTATTTTCATGAAAGAATATTTATGTTGTTATCAATCACAATGCCATTTTGAGATTAAATAAATTTTAAATCAGGGCAATATTTATTTATAACTACTTGTAGATTAAAAAATTATTATTACTTTTGCACCCTAAAATAAAAGCAATTAAATGCCTACTATTCAACAATTAGTTAGAAAAGGAAGAGTCGCACTTACCAAGAAGAGTAAATCGGCTGCCCTTGATTCTTGTCCACAAAGACGAGGTGTATGTACGAGAGTATATACTACCACTCCTAAGAAACCTAACTCTGCACTTAGAAAAGTTGCAAGGGTAAGACTTTCAAACGGTAAAGAAGTTAATGCCTATATCCCGGGCGAAGGACATAATCTTCAAGAGCACTCGATAGTATTGGTACGCGGGGGGAGAGTAAAAGATTTACCAGGAGTTCGTTATCACATCGTAAGAGGTGCATTAGATACTGCTGGAGTTAATGGTAGAACTCAGAGAAGATCTAAGTACGGAGCTAAGAGACCTAAACCAGGACAAGCTGCTGCTGCACCTGCAAAAGGAAAGAAAAAATAATCATTAAATAAGGTACAGAAACAATGAGAAAGACAAAAGCGAAAAAAAGACCGTTGTTACCAGATCCAAAGTTTAATGATCAATTGGTAACTAGATTCGTAAACAACCTAATGCTTGACGGTAAGAAGTCAATCGCATTCAAAATATTCTATGATGCATTGGATATCGTAGAAACTAAAAAAGGAGAAACTGAAAAAACAGCCCTTGAAATTTGGAAAGATGCATTAACAAACGTTATGCCTCACGTAGAAGTACGTTCTAGAAGAGTAGGTGGAGCTAACTTCCAGATTCCTATGCCAATCAGAGCGGATAGAAAAATTTCTATGGCAATGAAATGGTTAATTAGCTACTCTAAAAAGAGAAATGATAAGTCTATGGCTTTGAAATTGGCTAATGAAGTTGTAGCTGCTTCAAGAGAAGAAGGTGCAGCTTTCAAAAAGAAATCTGATACTCACAAAATGGCGGAAGCTAACAAAGCTTTCTCACACTTTAAATTCTAATCTGAAATGGGTAGAGATCTTAAATTTACAAGAAATATTGGTATTGCTGCGCACATTGATGCAGGTAAAACTACCACTACAGAAAGAATTTTATTCTATACAGGGGTAAACCACAAAATTGGAGAGGTTCACGATGGTGCTTCTACAATGGACTGGATGGAGCAGGAAGCAGAAAGAGGTATTACTATTACTTCTGCTGCGACTACTTGTTCTTGGAACTTTCCAACAGATCAAGGAAAAGCTTTACCAGAAACTAAACCTTACCACTTCAACATCATCGATACACCGGGACACGTTGACTTCACAGTAGAAGTAAACAGATCTTTGAGAGTATTGGATGGATTGGTATTCTTATTCTCTGCAGTAGATGGGGTAGAGCCTCAGTCGGAAACAAACTGGAGACTTGCTGACAACTACAAAGTTGCGAGAATGGGATTCGTAAACAAAATGGACAGACAAGGTGCTGACTTCCTTAACGTGGTAAACCAGGTTAAAGATATGTTAGGATCAAATGCAGTTCCAATCGTTTTACCAATCGGTGCTGAAGAAGATTTCAAAGGTGTAGTTGACTTAATTAAAAACAGAGCGATCATCTGGGATGAAGCTGGACAAGGTGCTACTTTCGAGGTAGTTCCAATTCCGGAAGATATGAAGGATGAAGTTCTTGAATACAGAGAGAAATTAGTAGAAGCTGTTTCTGAGTATGACGAAACTTTGATGGAGAAATTCTTTGAAGATCCGGATTCAATTACAGAAGAAGAAATCAATGCTGCATTGAGAGCTGCTACTATCGACTTATCTATTATCCCAATGACTTGTGGTTCTTCATTTAAGAACAAAGGAGTACAGTTTATGTTGGATGCAGTATGTAAATATTTGCCTTCTCCATTGGATAAAGATGATATCAAAGGTACTGACCCAAGAACTGATGCTGAAATCACAAGAAAGCCATCTGTAGATGAGCCTTTCGCAGCATTAGCATTTAAAATTGCTACTGACCCGTTCGTGGGAAGATTAGCATTCTTCAGAGCTTACTCTGGAAGACTAGATGCAGGTTCTTATATCTTGAACACTCGTTCAGGAGATAAAGAAAGAATCTCAAGAATCTATCAGATGCACGCTAACAAGCAAAATCCAGTAGAATATATTGAAGCTGGAGATATTGGTGCAGCGGTAGGTTTCAAGTCTATCAAAACTGGTGATACAATGTGTGACGAGAAAAACCCAATCGTTCTTGAATCTATGGTTTTCCCTGATCCGGTAATTGGTATCGCTGTTGAGCCTAAAACTAAAGCTGACCAGGATAAAATGGGTAACGCTCTAGCTAAATTGGCTGAAGAAGATCCTACGTTTACGGTAAGAACTGACGAAGCTTCTGGACAAACGATCATCTCTGGTATGGGTGAGCTTCACTTAGATATCATTGTAGACCGTATGAAGAGAGAATTCAAGGTTGAAGTAAACCAAGGACAACCTCAGGTAGAGTACAAAGAAAACTTAACAAAAGTTGCCAGCCACAGAGAAGTTTACAAAAAGCAGTCTGGTGGTAAAGGTAAATTTGCTGATATTGTATTTGAACTAGGACCTGCTGACGAAGGTAAAGTTGGTTTAGAATTCATCAATGAGATCAAAGGTGGTAACGTTCCTAGAGAATTTGTTCCTGCAATTGAAAAAGGCTTTAAAGCTGCAATGAAGAACGGTCCATTGGCTGGTTTCGAAGTTGAAGGTATTAAAGTTACTCTTAAAGATGGATCTTTCCACGCGGTGGATTCTGATGCTCTTTCTTTTGAAATGGCTGCAAAATTAGGATTCAAAGAAGCGGGACGTGCTGCTAAACCAGTAATTATGGAGCCTATTATGAAATTGGAGGTTGTAACTCCAGAAGAATATATGGGTAACATCATTGGTGACCTTAACAAGAGAAGAGGTACGATCAGTGGTCAGGAAGAAAAGAACGGTGCTGTTGTTATCAAAGGTTCAGTTCCACTTTCTGAAATGTTTGGATATGTTACGACTCTAAGAACACTTTCATCAGGAAGAGCTACTTCTTCTATGGAATTAGAGAAATACCAAGCTACTCCTCAAAACGTTGCTGACGATATCATCGCAAAAGCAAAAGGTTAATTTTTTAAAGTACAAGAAATGTCACAAAGAATCAGAATAAAACTTAAATCTTACGATTACAACTTGGTAGACAAGTCTGCTGAGAAAATCGTAAAAACGGTAAAGGCTACTGGTGCTGTTGTAAACGGTCCTATTCCATTGCCAACGAACAAGAGAATCTTCACAGTGTTGAGATCTCCGCACGTAAACAAGAAAGCTAGAGAGCAGTTCCAATTATCAGCTCACAAGAGATTGATGGATATCTACTCTTCTTCTTCTAAAACTGTAGATGCTCTAATGAAATTAGAACTTCCTTCAGGAGTTGACGTAGAAATTAAAGTGTGATAATTGAGCCTTTGGGCTTATCATCTTAATATAAATCCCTTTTCGAAAGAAGAGGGATTTTTTTGTTTAAAAAATATTCTATGTAAATTATTATTCAGAATAATTATTAAGAATTTAATATATAGTCAGTATAATGTGTAAGTTCTTTGTAATCAGTTGTTAATAAATGCTTTTTTTGTGTTTTCTGAAGAATTATTCCTTATATTTGAGTAGGATGCTTATCGAAAATAACGGTTTTCGAAAATTGAATATATCTACTCATATAAGTCTATAAAACACATTTACAATGATTTTTAAGTATCAAAATTTTTTCATTATATTTCTTTTAGTTTGTATAACAACTAATTGTTTCTCCCAAAAATTAACAATAAAAAAAATTGACAGCCTTTGTAAGATACTTGAGGATAATGATGCGTTTGTTAATTTAGGGCATAAAAAAATCTTACAACTGTCGAATGATGTATACATCAATTCTAAAAAAAATAATTACGAGCGAGGTCAGTTAATCGCTCTTAAAAAAATAATTGAAACTGACTTCAATACCAATCAGTTGAAAGATGCTGATAGTAAGATTCCTGAAGCTATACAACTTGCAGAAAAGCTAAATGATACACAGAAACTAGTTTCTTTAATAGACTATAAAGCGAAATATTTAATCCATTTAGGATTTTATAAAGAAGCCAGAGAAAAATTGAATCTTGCACTTTCTCTAAGTACTAAAATATCGGATAAGGATAAAATGTATATTATGAGGGCTTCAATTTTTAATGATATAGGAAGTGTATTTGAAGAGCTTTCGGCTGAGAACAAAAATAATTTAGATTCATTATATTATTACGTTGATAGGGCATATGTAGAAGCTAAAATGATTAGTACTAATAATCCCAAAAGAAACAGATTGGTAGCACAATATGCCCGAGTGAATGGTGCAAGTTTATTATACGCAGGCAGGTATGAAGATGCAACAAAATATTTTGCAGAAGCTGAAAAACTTTTGCTTAATGAAAAAGATACAAGATACATTGTGCCTGTTTACAGATTCCTAGGTGAAGTAGAATATAAAAAAGCCCATTTAGAAAAGTCTATAGACTATTTTCAAAAAGCGATTGTGCTTGCAGAAAAATCTGAGTATTATACGGAATTGGTTTTCTTATATCCGGCTATAGCTTCTCCTTATAAAGATTTGAAAAATTTTGAGAAATCAACTTATTATTTGAATCTAAGCAGAAAACTCAATGAGAAAATCGAACTAGAAAAAAAATCAAATGTTGAAAAAGTAAGTATTGAAAATAATAAAGAAGAAAAAAAAGAATCTCAGCTGGAACTGTATATTTTAGCAGGGCTTATGATAGTATTAAGTATTGCATTAGGATTATATCTTAGGTTTAAATTAAAAAATAAAAAAACAGTCAATACTTTTGAAAGCAAGCAAAAGAATATTATTGGCGACAACAATGCAGATATTATAGAAGATACTGATAAACATCCTCTAAAAAATATTGATGCTGAACAAATTAAATACTTAATAGACTTAGCTCGGAATAACGATGAGTCTTTCTATTTGAAATTTTTAGAAGTATTCCCTTATTTCAATAAAAAACTTCTGTCGATCAGTCCTAATCTTTCAATGTCAGACCTTGAGTATTGTGCTTTGATTAAGCTTGATTTCAATACCAAAGAAATTGCTCAGGCAAAAGATATTTCTATAAGGACTGTTGAAAGCAAAAAATACCGACTTCGCAAAAAGCTTAATCTTCCCGAAGATATTAAAAATATTAACAGTTGGTTTTCTGATTTTTAATAGTCTATCATTTCAAAATCCTTTTTTTCTTAAAAAAACTCCTGAAAATGTCTTTTTGAAGTGTACCTGAAGTACTGTTTGCGTGTATTTTAGGCACATTTGAAGTGATAATCATAAGCATTCTTTCTTTTTTAAAAGATAGACCGGAATATCTTTGTCGCCATATCATACAATTATGATTACACTATAAAGCAATCATTTTAAGATTGTTTTATCTTTTATTTTTCAAGTTGGTATTGGGTTATTTGCTGAGAATTTATTTTAATTCTTTAGAATATTCATGAATGAACAATGAGATCTTGAGAATAAACAGTTCTTCTTAACAAAGAAAGGGAGGCGTTATTAAAAGAAGTTAAGGAAATATGAAATTATCTCTATTCGTTTTACTTGTATTATTTAGCTATAATCATGCACAGACTGTACTACTAAATGAGGATTTTGAAAGCTACCCAGATTTTACCATTACCAATTTTGGACAATGGACGAATCTTGATTTAGATCAACTCAATACAACTACAACAATTGGTGGTAATCCTTCTCCACCATTAAATTGGGTAGCAACCTGGCCAAATGCTGGTGCAAAAATGTCATACCAGATTTTTAATTTTTCACAATCTAACGCAACAAATGATTTTACGGGTGCTACAGGAGATATACGAAATTTTAATCCAAGAAGTGGGCAGAAATATGCTGCTTGCTGGGCTGGGAAGATGGTACAGTCTTTTCAGGGAAACGACGATTGGCTTATAACTCCTCCAGTTACTTTAGGATCTTCGAATAATCAAATTTCACTATATCTCAAAAGTCTTTCTAGTTCTTATGGGGATGAGAAATTTCAGATAGGTGTTTACTTAGGTACAGGAAATCCCGTTACTTCTAATGATTTTACAATTATAAATACTCCTCCCTTTCAACAGGTTACCCAAAACCTCAACATCGATAATAATTGGAGGAATTTCATCTATAATTTGGATGCCTACTCAGACCAAACGATTAGAGTAGGTATTCGATGTATTACGCAGGAAGCTTCTGCTTTGTTGATAGATGATGTGAAAATTACAACATCAACAGTATTTATTTTGGGTGTTTCTGATCATTTAGTAACAGATGAAGTTATTATTTGTCCGAACCCGGTAAGAGATGTTTTAAACATTATGACAGATAAAATAATCTGCAATGTTCAGATATACAGTACAGATGGTAAGTTCCTAAAAGCATCTTATGATAAAACAATTGATGTCAGTGAATTTACTAGTGGAAATTATCTGGTTAAAATTTTATTGAAAGAAGGAAAACAAATTATACAACAGATTATAAAAAAATAAAAAGACAACTAATCAAATTTTAAACGCAATGAAAAAAAACTTTTTTCTTCTGCTAATCCCTTTATTGATGGTTTTTAGCATACAAGTTAGTGGGCAATGTGCCTCCACAGGCAGTGTCACGGCAACTATTTCTACAACAGCAAATACCTGCGCGGGAAATGGCAAAATCACAGCTGCTTTTAGCAATGTGGCAAATACAACTATTCAGTTATTGAAAGGAGGAACAATATTACAATCAGTAATTGCTCCTACAAGCCCACATACATTTACAAATTTACAGCCTGGTATAGACTATCAGGTAAAAATCGTATGTACAATTGATAATAGTATTGTATATTCTAATAATACTAATATTACGGTTACAGATAATTATGTACCCATAAGTAATGCAAACATTTCAGTTTCGAATGTTTGCACTAATTTTACTCCAGGAGGAACGATAACGGTGAATGGCGTTACTGGAGGAACTGCTCCTTATCAATATTCGATCATTTTAAATAATAATTCAGGGTATGATGATACATTAAGTTCATATTCTGCCAGTCCCTCTAAAAATGTATCTTCATTTGGTACATATCAAATCCGTATCAAAGATTCTTGTGGAGGTTTCAGTACTTTTTCGAGAACTATTTCCCCCAACCAAGATCCTGTTAGATTTTATTGGAGATCAAAAAAAATATGCGGTTCCAATCAGGTGCAAGGTTCTATTTGGTATGCTTATAACCATTCAACTGGGGGTAGTTTAAGTGAATCAGATTTAATGCCAACAGGCATCAAATTGAAAATACAATCCGGAAATGCTTCTGGTGCGGTACTTTTTGATGGTGTCTATACTGCAGGTAATCCTTTTACGTATACTGAAAATACATCCCATATCTATTATGTGACTGCAACTAATGCATGTGGAGCATCGGTAAGTTACACACACAATCTTTCCAATCTAACGGGTGGAAATCCGGAATTTTTAAATTTTATACCGACAGCTACCACTAGTGGCTGTGGAATTAGTGAAACTGAAACCTTATCTATTGATTTTTCTGAACAATATTATTGGAATTTCCCTCTTCTAATTGAGGTGAAAAATTCATCTGGTGTTACTGTACATACAACTTCAAACTTCAATGGAGCCACATGGACTTTGTCAGGGCTTCCTCTTGACACTTATACGATTATTGTTTATAACTCTTGTTCCCCTTCAGGATCTGTAACGAAAATAGTAAATAATCCCGCAGCTGCAGGACAGCCGGTTTTAACATTATATCAAAAAACAAAATGGAAATGTGAAGGTGGTGCAATGGCGCTTACTCAAACGGGAACAACACAAGGAGTCATTGCTATTTCAGGTTATTTTCCAGATGCAGATAATGCTGTTGTAACTATTACTTCCGGGCCATCCAATGTCGGAGTACAAGCGATACGTGTGGACAATCAATACTGGGGGTGGACTAATTTAGCAATAGGAACTTATACGGTTTCGTACACTAGTTGTGGTACATCTCATACAGGAACTTTTACAATAGAAAATAATACAGATGTTTTAGATCAAAGTCTCATGTCTACAGCGGTTTCTACATGTAATAGCGGAGGGAATATTAGTTCTGTGCGTGTTTATGACGGGGCGTATCCGTCGATTGTTGAATTATTAAATAGTTCAGGAGTTGTTGTAGCCTCAGATGCTATTGGTAATTTTAATAATATCGCACCAGGAACTTATACAACAAGATTAGCTATACGCCCTTGTGATATGCCATCAAAATATTACTTTATTCCTGGTAGTACGGTCGTTATCAGTAGTCAATCATCTGGAGCCTCAATTACTTCTGCAGTCGGTGTTATTTGTGAAGATGCATCCGGTAATCCACTTTCCACAGGATCAGCTTACATTGACTTAATTGGCGTAGCTCCATATACAGTAACATATAGAGTTCAGGGTTCCGGTTCAGCGTATACCACAATTAACACCTCAAGTTCAAGCATACAGATCAATAACTTAATTGCAAATACTATTTATGAGGTCAATTTATTAGATTCTTGTGGTACTAATGCAGCGTCATCTGTTCAAGTAAAAACAATGGGTACTTTGGCCGCAAATAATACAAGCCAGCCTTGTGTAGGTTCTCCATATACTTTATCGATGCCTCATTACGCTGGAGCAGCTTATGAATGGACAGATTCATTAGGGAATGTCATTTCAAATACGCGCACTTATACATTTGCTAATTATTCGGCATCTAATAACGGAACATATACATGCAAGATAACTTGGAGTGCCTGTGTAACAAGATATGTAAATGTAATATTAAACAGCACACTTTGTGGACAACCCATTGGCATGTGTGGTGTTTTGGATAGTGACGCTGACGGTGTTTTGAATTTTTGTGATTTAGACGATGATAATGATGGTATTTTAGATACCAATGAATGCAACAGCGTAGAAAAAGTTGTCAATGGTAATTTTGGAACCGCTACGGTAGCAGACTGGACAGGCTGGACAAGAAGCGGGACTGTAAATGGTTGGGTAAAAAGTTCCGGTTTTGCGGCAGAATCTAGTAATGATACTTCCGGCACCTCTTTACTGACACAGACTGTTACAGGTTTGGAAATAAATAAAACTTACACACTTACTTTTCGTGTAATGGCAGTTTCAAGTGAGCCCAAAGAAAATACATTAAATTTTTCTATTGGTGGAATTAATTATTACAGTCAAACAGCTGCATCGATAACAGCGGAAGCGGGAGGTAATTTGGTTTTTGTTACTAAAAGCTTCGTATTTACACCCACTACAACCAGTACAGTAATTGAATTCCTTTCAACAGTTTCAGGAACGGGAGTATCTGGCGATGATGTTTTGGTGAGGGATGTAAGTATTCTAACTTGTGAAAAAGATACCGATGGAGATGGGTTTGATGATTATTTAGACTTAGATAGTGATAATGACGGTTGCTTGGATGCTATAGAAGGAGGGGGAGCTATTACCTCTTCACAACTTGTGACAGCAACGGGAACGGTATCGGTAGGGTCAGGATCTACTGCGAATAATCAAAATTTGGGTAATACAGTAAACGCCAGCGGAATCCCCACTATTATAGGTGGTGGTCAAACGGTAGGTGATTCCTCAAATGCAGCTGTTAATTCATGTTTCTGTTATAAGCCCGCTGTCACAGATGGAAATACATATCCTGCCAAGCACGGTATTACCGCTTTAGGAAGAGCAGGCGCAGAAAGTGATAATTGGCCAATGGTAAGACAAAGCGCATGGACAGTTTTAGAAGCAAAAACAAAAGGTTTTGTTGTAAATAGAGTAGCTTTTGCGAACGCAGACAATAACCCGGCTACTCCGGATGTAC
Organism: Chryseobacterium formosense; assembly: GCF_900116415.1. Classification (GTDB taxonomy): domain Bacteria; phylum Bacteroidota; class Bacteroidia; order Flavobacteriales; family Weeksellaceae; genus Chryseobacterium; species Chryseobacterium formosense. The sequence continues at coordinate 463,115 of NZ_FPAP01000002.1, forward strand.
CCACAGGAATTTCTGCAGCCAATTTTGTTGAAGGAATGATGGTATATGACATCACAAACAAATGTTTGAAAGTTTATACTTCTAAAGATGGAGGAACTTCTTTCGCTTGGTATTGTATGACTACTCAGGCTTGTCCTCAATAGTGAAATTATTGAATTAAAAATTTTATTTAAATCTAAGACAATGAAAAAAATATTCATATTCATATTATCAACAATATATGCCTGTAGTTTTTCGCAAGTGGCTATTGGTAAAGGCAGTGTTACTAATACTTCTGTCTCTTTAGAATTTGAAACGGATAATAAAGGTATGGTTTTACCTTGGGTTACAACAGCAGCGGGAGTTACCGGCGCAGTAGACGGAACTATCATATATGACGTTACCGATCATAAAGTGAAGTATAGAACAAACGGTTCTTGGTTTGACCTGAGCGTAGATACAAACGGAACGGCAAATACAATTTTGCAAGATTCTAAAACGGAACTAACCAACGCAAAAGTTGCCATTGGAACGAATGCAGCAATAGATGCTACTCCCGGAATTCTGGTGCTTACAGATGCTGATAAAGCTATGATTTTGCCTAAAACTACACTTCCACACCTGAATGTTAAAAATCCTGCTGCAGGAATGATTATTTATGATACTGCCAATAAGCAGCTGGCCGTTTTTAACGGAACAGTTTGGAGTTTTTGGAAGCCATAAATTTTGTTGACTTAATTTTTTTCCCAACTTCAATTCTTCAAATGAATTTAGAATAAGTTGAGTTATTATAGCGTGATTTTATTTTTCCCTTTTCGACAGAAAAGGGATTTTTTTTATTTTTCAAATAAATAGTATTATGTATTGCAAGGTTCTATTTAATTTATATCTTTGCTGAAAATAACTGACATGAAAAATATATTAATACTTTTACTGTTGATAAGCATCACATTATCCGGACAAACACATCGGTTCATCTATGAATATCATTACAAGATGGATTCCACCAATACCGATTCCCGAAAAACAAGTATGGTTTTGGATGTAAACCCGGAAGATGTAAAATTTTATAATTACGATTTTGTGCTTACAGATTCAACAAACAAAACCAAAGGGCAAAACCATGTGATCTGGGATGATACACCTGCAGTCACAAGAAAGAGAAATTCTGATATTAATGTAAATTATATCGTTTTGCAGAATATGTTTTCTGTTGAGACTCAAGATAAGATCAATTGGAATCTCCAAAACGAAACCAAAACTTCCGGAATTTATTCTTTACAAAAAGCAACCGCCAGATTTGGTGGCAGAAACTGGACTGCATGGTTTACTAAAGATATTGCCCTGAATGAAGGACCTTATAAATTCCGTGGCTTACCGGGGATGATTTTCGAAATTTATGATGATAAAAATAATTTTAAATTTTCACTGGTTAAAAGTTATAAACTAAATAAAACATACGAAACTCTTGGCATTTTAGAGAACTTTGGAGGTCAGAAACCTGTTAGAATCCCGGAGAGCAAGCTGAAAAAAATCATGCTCGATCATTACAATGATCCGCTGCATGAATTTAAAGAACATATTAAAAACAATACAGATCCTACTGCCCGTTTTATGGTGATGGGGATTGAAGTGAAAAGTCCTGATCAGCTGAAAGAATTGTCGGAAAAAGTACAGGAGAACATCCGTAAAACCAACAATCCCATCGAAATAGATAAAGCCATCAAATATCCTGAAAAATAGAAATTAACTCTGCTGAATTCGGCGGAGTTTTTTATTTATATATGCCACATAATGATTTATTTTTTTTAAATATTAATTGATTTCGAATTATTTTTATATATGCTTTTATATAGTTTTTTTATTATAAATTAGTTAATGTGTTATTTTTTTTATTAATTATTTTAAAAATATGCATAAAATTTGTATAGATGGAAATTAAATTTTATTTTCGCAAAACTAATTCTTCAAATAGCCGTAATAATATAATTGTTAACAAAGCCTATTCCCCTTAGAGGCTTTTAATCAAATTATTAATGAGACTTATTTGTAAAGAATTAATCTAAAAACATAAATATAATTAACAAAAAAATTAATAGATGAAAAAAAAAATATTATCACTAAGTACGTGTGTACTTACCTCATTACCAATAATAGCTTTCGCGCAGGTTGGGATTAATACGACTTCGCCCTCAGCAACTCTGGATATACTCACAACTGCTTCGGATACAAAATCTTTAGAAATTAATAATACATCAGGAGCAGAAACATTTACTGTATTGAATAATGGGAATATTGGAATAGCGGATGCGTCTCCTTCCGTGCCGGTACATTTTAAATTAAATAATACTCCTACAACATCAGCCAAGAGTATAGGGGGCCAGAATTATGATGTTACCGGTTTTATTTCAGATCAGACTCTACAGTCGGCTACTACTAATGCAAATAATATTCAGAGTTTATTTCAGAGTACCTTTTCATATACAGGTACTGCCAAAAATAATAATGTGCTTACAGTAAATGCTGTATCACAATCTCCAGCTTTAAATAGCTATTCCAATACCAATGCTATTAATGCAGTATCAGAAAACAAAAATGCAAGTAACGGGATCTTATCCGCAATCAATGCAATAGGCAGATCTTCTGCCAATATAGGAACGCTTACAGGAGGTATTATAGGATTTTCCAATGATACGGGAACGGCAGGCTCAGCGACAGGATTGCTTGTTAGAAATTCAAATGCTTTGGGAGCTTCAATTACAAACTATAGAGGGATAGATATGAGTAATATTGTGAACTCCGGAAGTATAACAAGTACTACAGGTCTTTATATAGGATCTTTGACAGCCGGAACACAGACATCGAGATATTCTATTCAGTCCACTGATATTAATGCAGGGATGTGGCATAGAGGAAGATTGAGTTTAACACCATTAGTTGATCCTAATTCCACATCCACCCAACTGACTACATCTTCTTTAGCGGTAGCAATAGATGTTGATACAACACTTCCTACAAGCGGTTTTGGAGTTAGCCAGAATACCATTGTAATGGGAGATGGTTTTGTAACTACCAATCCTGTCTTTTCATTGCCAAATCCTAATCTGGCTAAAGGAAGGATCTATACAATTATTGTTACCAGTTCCTTAGCTCCTGTAACTCTTAATGTAACAGGTGGTGCAAATATTTACCATATCACTGAAACAGGTGAATATTTGGGAGAAGCCTCCTATACTTTACAAAAGGGAAGCAGAACATATATTTCAGATGGTTTCAACTGGTATGTTACCTCAAGCACTACGGAGATAAATGGTAATGGGTATTACTCCAACTAATCAAAATTTAATAAAAACTCTGTCAATTTTGGCAGAGTTTTTTTATCTACATTTGAATAAATTAAGATAAATGAGTAAGTCAGATAAAAGCATTTTCGAAAGATTTTCCAATTGGGCAACCAAATTTACAGGAAGCTCTTATGCATTCATCAGTGCAACTGCTATAGTAGTGATTTGGGCCGTTACCGGTCCGGTTTTTAATTATTCTGAAACCTGGCAACTGGTTATCAATACAGGAACGACGATCATTACTTTTCTCATGGTTTTCCTGATACAGAAATCCCAGAATAAAGATTCTAAGGCCATTCAGATTAAACTCAATGAACTGATTGCAGCCAACGAAAAAGCAAGCAACCGTATCGTAGATATAGAAGATCTTACAGAAAAAGAGCTCGATCAGTTACATTGTTATTACGAAAAACTGGCAGATTTTGCAGAAGATGATGAAGATATTCACGCTTCACATTCCATTGATGCCGCGAAAAGAAACCAGGATTATAAGCATGACTTTTTCAAAAAGAAACATGAGGAATGGCTTCTGAAACAGGAACAAAAAAAGGAATCGTAATGATTCCTTTTTTTATTTAAAAACTATTTCTTCATAAAATAATCGAAATAAGTACAGCTTCCCAAAAGCTCCCTCGCCGTTTCGGTATTTGAAAACTGAGATTTCAGTTGGGTAAAATACGTTCGGTATTTCTGATTTTTCAGGTCGCCCATTTGTTTTTCGTGAGCGTCGTTTTTCTCAGACCATTTCGGATCGGCATAATCGATATTGGCTTGATGCTTGGCTTCATACTGATAATATTTCCCTTGTTCTGCACTCGCCATCTGGAAAAGTATTCTCGCTTTCTGTTCTCTGTCGGCAGCCAGGTCAAATGCTTTTTTATAATAATTGATGGCCAAATCAAAATTATCCGGTTCAATGAAAGTCGTGTAGGTGAAATTTTTATAATAATACTGATACGGATTTTGTCTTTCCGTTGCCCAAAAATCATATTTACCTCCATTGCTGTTATCGACATCCATTACAAAAAGCTGTCTGTAATATCCGAGAATTGAGGTGTTGTACATTACATTTCCGATAAGCTGATTTGCTTTAGCGGCTTTTGCATCTTTTCCGGTTCCAATTTTTTTAAGCTGAATCAAAGCATCGGCTAATTCAAGTTTATTCATTTTGGGTTTGATAAAAGGGAAGGCAGAATAATCATCAGCTTTCATACTTTGTTCATCAGGACTTTGGAAACTCTCCCAAACATTATGACCAAAAACAAGATTCGGGATATTGTTGTAGCCATCATAATTACTTCCGTCATAAACCAGCTTTTCGTAATTTCCGGTTTCAGGATTGTATCTTTCATAGTTCTCTCTAGGAATTCCTGAAAATTTTAATGCCTTTTGATAATAAGCTTTAGCTTTATTAAAATCTGCCATTCTCATCGCTCGGTCACCATAAATGTCGGCAAAGAATGCATCAATATTTCCTACATTATCAAGATTTTTAGCAATAATTTGCTGCTCAAACTGGGTCTTATCTGGTTTTCTGTAAAACTCTTCAACACTTTTTACCAAGCTTGAATTCGGATTGTATTTTAAGTCGGAAAGTTTATTATTCATCAGGAAAGATTTTCCGTCTTCACCCTGCAGAAAATAACGGTTTGCCAAAACATCTTTCAGAAATTCGGCAGTCGATGGAGCTTCACCATAATAATCGTATTCGGTAATTTCCGTGCTGTCTTTTTTTACAGGTTCTTTTTCAATAAAATATTCAGCATAATCTTTCATCAGATGATCTTCATACTCTGCGTCGATCTTAGGTTGGGAAACAATGTCATTCAGAACCTTCATGCGCTTGATTTCTTCAAGATATTCCGGATTGTTGGTTTTGATGTCTGCTAAAATATCACTGCTTTCTTCATAATCTTTTTTAAGGAACTTTAAATAGGCATCGGCAATCTGCCAATATTCATCTTTAGACTTCTCTTTAGTTTTAGCTGTGAATTTTTCGAGGTCATCGATAAAATCTTTCTGATTTTGATCTTCAGACCAGTAATAAGAATTGTTTTTAACAAACGTCGGAATTCTGTCCGGATTTTCAAACAGCTCGTCATTACTTTGATCGGCTTTACTGTTCGCCTTGTCAGATTTTTTTCCACCAAAAAGATTTTTAAAGAAGAGAACGATTTTCTGCCAGAAACTCAGTTCTTTTTTCTTAACTTCAGTTTTCTGAGCGGTAGAATTGCTGTCTTTTTTATCCGAAGTCTTGTTAGAATCTTTTGAAGCATAATAATAAGTCGGAAGATAATTTCTTTCCAGCTCATTAATGCTTCTTGCAGCCATCACTTTCAGAATTTCAGAATTCGGGTCGACTTCATACATTTTTTCCATCATCGGAATCGGATTGGTAAAATCTTCATACCCCAAAAGAAAATATGCCATATTTTTCTCTTCATTCGTTCCTGCTCTTTTCATAATGTTGTTAAAAGAAGCAGAATCCGAAAGTTTCATCGAAACAAAAGAAGATTCTTTACGGCTTTTTGAGTTCATAAAAACCTGAAAGAAATTCCAGTTGGCCTCATTTCCCAATTGAAGTCCTCTCTGAGCTCCGGCTAACTGGTCAAGCGCCATATAATAAGGTGCACCCTTTAATTTGATCGGCTGAACATAGGTTTTGAAAGCCTGAACTGCCGCATCATAATTTCTGGTATAATGATTAAATCTCACCAACTGATAACCGTAACGTTGCTTGATTTCAGGATTTTTCGCTGCATTGTATAACGAAGTTAATGCGGAAATGGTTTTGTTGTAATCTAATTGCGTCGCATTTTTATCATTTTCATTTTCCCGATAATAAAAAGAATCTGCACCTTCCACAAAATTGATTCTCATGTAAGGCTCGAGATATTTAGCTTCAATTAAATAATCTACCGCTTCTCTGTATTTAGCATAAAAGCCAGTTCCTATTTTTTTTAAAAGCTGATTATTAGGGTTTCCTTTTTTTAAAGCATTCAGATCATTCAGGCTGATTTTGTTCACAAGATAGTCGGTTTCAGCATAGCTCATCTGATTGCCGAAAAATTTTCTCCATGATTCAATATTTTCATCAGGAATTTGTGAAGACTTAAAATCGGTATAAAATCTTGATGAATAATTATGTAAAAAAGGAAGATAAGACTTGTCTTTGATGATGCTTTGCGTGAAAAGATTGAAATAATCATGGTCGGGATCGGACCAGGCGCAAGCTTCAGTTTTCGTAAAGAAAAGCGAAGCGACAGCAATGCTTAAAATATACTTTTTCATATTGATTTAGGTGTTTTGTTTTTAAATTTTAATTCCCACAGGTTTCACAGAATTTGCACAGGTTTTTTATTCGAATCTGGAACTTCCAGCATCTGTCTTCCAACTTCCATCAGAAAATCCGTCCTTCCACAAATTTACTATCTAATTGATAATATATAATGTTATAAGTGTCGATTTTTTTATCTAAAAACTGAATGGCATTTTCAAGCTGTTCCTCAGATATTTCTTCAACTTTAATTTTGAAACCTTTATTGAGGAAATTCCCAAAATAAAATCCGTCTTTCAAAATTTCAACCTCATTGTCGGAAATCTTTTTGAAATCACGGTTATTTAAGTCTTTTGTAGAAAGTGCATTGATTAGTTTATGTTTTCCTAAATGATTAGTCACAATTCCCCATGAATAAATCGGAAGTGCAACTTCAATCTTTTTAATCGGATAGCCTTCCAGTTTTGATAAATAAGATTTCAGAATATTCAAGTCTAAAATTGAATTTTTATCTGAATTTTCCAAAGGCGAAGAAGTGGAGTAGCACATCAGATATACTTTTTCAACGGGCGGAATTCCTGTGAGGTTTTTGTCTTTTACCTGATGAAGTCGCAAAGTGCAGCTAATTTGTTTGCCGGAAATTTTTTTCAACTGTTTTAAAAATTCAAAATAGTCGTCTCTTGTTCCTGCCGTCCAGTCGCAATCAATTTGTATTTCCTGATTAACTTTAAGATGGTAATCTGCAATTTTCTTTTTGATTAAATCATTTACTTTTTTTGCCAGAAACGATATTTCTTCTTTATGTATATTAATAAAACTTCGGTTGGTTATGAAAACGGTAGGAACAATTTCTTTTTCTGTGTCAAAACTTTTGTCTTTGATAATGACGGCAACGGGTTCAAATTTTCCGTCTACTTTATCAACATCAAAAAATCTTGTGTACAAAAAAGGAACATTGGCTTTGGTTAGAACATCTTTCTCTATATTGTTAAATTTGAGATTCGTCTTCCAGTAATAAAATGTGTAGGGATGTTTTTCTTGTTTGGTGCACGAAATAATAAATAGAAAAACTAAAAGGTAAGATATGGCTTTCATTATTTGTAAAGAATACTTTCACATGAGCAATTGATTTCTGCCATTTCGGAAACGGGACAACAATCATCAGACTTTTTTATATTTCCTTTTTCGTCGGTAAGATAGATTTTTTCTTTGTTAAATTTAACGTAGAAGGTTTCGTTATAGGTTTTGAAATGTACCTTCATTACGTTTGGATTGTATTTCCCGGCATTAATTTCTTCTTTTGTTTCTTTTCCGTCTGCCTGATTAATCTGCAGAAAACCGAAATGCACGTTTCCGTTTTTCTTTACATCAAGATAATAAGCCGGTGTTCCGGAACCACTTGCTCCGTCTTCGATATTAAAATCTCTCTTTCCTGTAAAAGGAATTTGGGTCTGTGAAAATAATGCTGCACTGAAGCAGAACATGATGATGGTGAAAATAGCTTTCATAGATCTTTTTTCTCAAAATTAAAAAATTATTCAGAAGAAATTCATTTCAAAAATGATGCAAATCTGCTAAATGATTAAAAATCAAAATATTTTACATGAAATATTTGTCAAATTAAATTTTATTCATAAATTTGCACACTCATTTTAGGGGAGGAGTATGCCTAAATTCAAACTTAGTAATTACTTGAGTGCCCGAAAAATGACAGTGAACCCAAGAAAATTTTATAACATATTATATAAATAATGTCAGGTATTATTGGTAAAAAAATCGGTATGACATCTTTGTTTAACGAAGAAGGAAAGAATATTCCTTGTACAGTTATTCAAGCTGGTCCGTGCTCGGTTTTACAGGTCAGAACCATTGAAAAAGACGGTTATAAGTCAGTTCAATTAGGTTTCGATGACAAGAGTGAGAAGAACGTTGGTAAAGCGTTAGCTGGTCATTTCAAAAAGGCTGGTTCAGCTCCTAAAGCTAAGTTGGTAGAATTCTACAGAGAATTCGTAGACGAAGTAAAAGTAGGAGAAGAAGTAAAAGTTGATTTGTTCTCTGAAGGGGAATATGTTGACGTAACAGGAACTTCAAAAGGTAAAGGCTTCCAGGGTGTTGTTAAAAGACACGGATTTGGAGGTGTAATGCAGGCAACTCATGGTCAGCACAACAGACTTAGAGCTCCAGGTTCTATCGGTGCTGGATCTGACCCTTCAAGAGTATTCAAAGGGATGAGAATGGCTGGAAGAATGGGAGGTAAGCAGGTAACTGTACAAAACCTTCAAGTATTAAAAGTGGATCAAGAACAAAATCTTTTAGTAGTAAAAGGTGCTGTTCCGGGAGCTAAAAATTCTTATGTAATTATCAGAAAATGGAACTAGTAGTATTAAATACATCAGGAAAAGAGACCGGAAGAAAAGTAACTCTAGACGAAACAGTATTCGGAATTGAGCCAAATCAGCACGCGGTTTACTTAGAAGTGAAGCAGTACCTTGCAGCACAGAGACAAGGAACTCATAAATCAAAAGAAAGAAGCGAAATTACTGCTTCTACTAAAAAACTTAAGAAGCAAAAAGGATCTGGATCTGCTAGATATGGTGATATTAAATCTCCAACTTTCAGAGGTGGAGGTAGAGTATTCGGACCTAAGCCAAGAGACTACAGATTCAAATTGAACAAAGCTCTTAAGAGATTAGCTAAAAAATCTGTTCTTTCTCAGAAAATGAGAGATAACAGCATTAGAGTTTTAGAAGATATGAGCTTAAACGCTCCTAAAACTAAAGATTTCATTACATTATTGGATGCTTTGGCATTGAACGGTAAAAAATCTTTGTTTATTCTTCCTGAAGCTAACAAGAATGTGTATTTATCTTCAAGAAACTTACCTAAAACTAAAGTAATGAACTTCAACGAAGTAAGTTCTTACGATATTGTAAATGCAGGTGAAGTTGTGTTCTTCGAAGGTGCAGTAGAAAAATTCCAGGAAAATTTAAAGAAATAAATCATGTCTATTATCATTAAACCAGTTATCTCAGAAAAGGCTAATTACCTTACAGATTTAAGAGGTTCTTATTCTTTCTTGGTAGATACTAAGGCGAATAAAATCCAGATTAAAAAAGCTGTTGAAGCAGCTTATGGTGTAAAAGTAGCAGACGTTAACACAATGATTTATGCTCCGAAGGTTTCTTCGAAATACACTAAAAAAGGTCTTCAAGTAGGAAAGACAAACAAATTGAAAAAAGCGGTAATCAAGCTTGTTGAAGGTGAGGTTATCGATATTTTTGCTGTAAATTAATTATTAATTATAAATAATAGTAATGTCTGTTAGAAAATTAAAACCTATCACCCCGGGACAGAGATTCAGAATTGTAAACAATTTTGAGGAAATTACTACCAACAAACCAGAGAAATCTCTAACCGTTGGTATTAAAAAGTCAGGTGGACGTAACCAAACTGGTAAAATGACCATGCGTTACACCGGCGGTGGACACAAAAAGAAATACAGAATTATTGACTTCAAAAGAAACAAAGCAAACGTTGAAGCAACTGTAAAATCTGTAGAATACGATCCAAACAGAACTGCATTTATCGCTTTATTAGAGTACGCAGACGGAGAGAAGAGATATATCATCGCTCCAAACGGTATCAAAGTAGATCAGAAAGTAGTTTCAGGAGAAAGCGTAGAGCCAAATGTAGGTAACGCAATGAAATTGAAAAACATTCCATTGGGTACTGTAATTTCTTGTGTTGAAATGAAGCCTGGTCAAGGTGCAATTTTAGCAAGAAGTGCTGGTTCTTCAGCTCAACTTACTTCAAGAGACGGGAAATATGCTATCATCAAATTGCCTTCAGGAGAATCTAGAATGATCCTTACTGAATGTATGGCAATGATCGGTTCAGTTTCTAACTCTGATCACCAATTAACTGTGTCAGGTAAGGCTGGTAGAAGCAGATGGTTAGGTAGAAGACCAAGAACAAGAGCGGTAGTAATGAACCCTGTAGATCACCCAATGGGAGGTGGTGAAGGACGTTCTTCTGGAGGTCACCCAAGATCTAGAAACGGTATGCCGTCTAAAGGTTACAAAACTAGAAAGAAAAACAAAGTGTCTAACCGTTACATCGTATCTAAAAGAAAATAATTATGGCAAGATCACTTAAGAAAGGACCGTTCATTCATCATACTTTAGATAAGAAGGTTCAGGCAAATATAGAGGCTAATAAGAAAACTGTTATCAAAACTTGGTCTAGAGCATCAATGATTTCTCCGGACTTCGTAGGACAAACTATCGCTGTACACAACGGGAAATCTTTTATCCCGGTTTACGTTACAGAAAACATGGTTGGTCACAAGTTAGGCGAATTTTCTCCAACAAGATCTTTCAGAGGTCATGGTGGTAACAAAAACAAAGGAAGCAGATAATCATGGGATCAAGAAAAAGAGAAAGTGCATTAGCACGTAAATTAACAAATCAGGATGTAGCGAAAGCGTTACACAATGATTGCCCGTCTTCTCCAAGAAAAATGAGATTAGTAGCTGATATCATCAGAGGAGTAGAAGTAGAAAAAGCTTTAAGCATTCTAAAATATTCTAAAAAAGATGCGTCAAACAAATTGGAGAAAGTTTTACTTTCTGCAATGGCAAACTGGCAAACTAAAAACGAAGGTGCTGATATTGAAGAAGCAAACCTTATCGTAAAAGAAATTTTTGTAGACAGTGCAAGACAATTGAAGAGACTAAGACCAGCTCCACAAGGTAGAGGGTACAGAATCAGAAAAAGATCAAACCACATTACACTAATCTTAGGTACAAAAGAAAAATAATCAAGGTATGGGACAGAAGACAAATCCAATTGGTAACAGATTAGGTATCATCAGAGGATGGGATTCTAACTGGTTTGGCGGAAACGATTATGGAGACAGAATCGCGGAAGACTACAAAATCAGAAGATACCTTGAAGCAAGATTATCTAAAGGTGGAATTTCAAAAATCTATATTGAAAGAACACTAAAATTAGTGACAGTTACAATTACTACTGCTAGACCGGGATTAATCATCGGTAAAGGAGGTCAGGAAGTTGATAAATTGAAAGAAGAGTTGAAAAAATTGACTAAAAAGGATATTCAGATCAACATCTTCGAAATCAAAAGACCTGAGCTTGATGCAGTATTGGTTGCAGACAGCATTGCAAAGCAAATCGAAAACAGAATCTCTTACAGAAGAGCTGTGAAGATGGCAATCGCTTCTACAATGAGAATGGGTGCTGAAGGTATCAAAGTTCAAATCTCTGGTAGATTGAACGGAGCTGAAATGGCAAGATCTGAGTCTTTCAAAGACGGAAGAATTCCATTGTCTACTTTCAGAGCAGATATCGATTACCATATCGGTGAAGCTCTTACTCAATACGGAAAGTTAGGGGTAAAAGTTTGGATTATGAAAGGTGAAGTTTACGGTAAAAGAGAACTTTCTCCATTAGTAGGACAACAGAAAAAAACACCAGCTGGAGGTAGAGGAGAGAGAAATGACAGAGGTGGTGATAGAAAACCAAGAAGAAATAATAACAACAATAACTAAAATTTTAGATAGAAATTTTGAATTTTAAATTACCGTTACTTTTTTAAAATAGAAAAATCTAAAATCTAAAATCTAAAATCTAAAATTTAGAAATTTATGTTACAACCAAAAAGAACCAAATTCCGTAGAGTTCATAAGATGAAAATGAAGGGGATTGCTCAAAGAGGTAATCAACTTGCTTATGGTACTTTCGGAATCAAAGCTACAGAAGGAGCTTGGATCACGGCAAGACAAATTGAAGCAGCTCGTATCGCTGCGACAAGATATATGAAGAGAGAAGGTCAACTATGGATCAAAATCTTCCCGGATAAGCCAATTACCAAAAAACCAGCGGAAGTACGTATGGGTAAAGGTAAAGGTGCTGTGGAATATTGGGTAGCTGTAGTAAAACCAGGTAAAATTATGTTCGAAATCGGAGGTGTACCTTACGATATCGCGAAGGAAGCTTTAAGACTTGCTGCACAAAAATTACCGGTAGTTACCAAATTTATAGTTGCGAACGATTTTGTTAAACCTCTTTAATCTCTGAATATAATGAAACAAGCTGAAATTAAAAATCTAAGCCTTGAAGATGTTCAAGCTAAATTGGCTGAAGCTAAAGCTGAATTCACGAAAATGAAATTAGCTCACAAAATCAGTCCACTTGAAAATCCAATCCAAATCAGAGATTTGAGAAAGACAATCGCAAGATTAAACACTGAGTTAACTAACAAACAATAATTTCATTTTACAATGGATAGAAATTTAAGAAAAGAAAGAATCGGAGTGGTTTCCAGTAATAAAATGGAAAAAACTATTGTTGTTAGCGAGACTACAAGAGTAAAACACCCGATGTACGGTAAATTCGTTTTGAAAACGAAAAAATATACTGCACACGACGAAAACAACGAATGCAACGAAGGAGATACAGTTCTTATTTCTGAAACTAGACCTTTGAGCAAGAGCAAGAGATGGAGATTAGTAAGAATCATTGAAAAAGCTAAGTAATAATGTTACAAACAGAATCAAGATTAAAAGTTGCTGATAACACAGGTGCTAAAGAAGTATTGGTTATCAGAGTTCTGGGAGGAACCAGAAGAAGATATGCTTCAGTTGGTGATAAAATCGTTGTTACGATCAAAGATTCTACACCATCAGGAAACGCTAAAAAAGGTCAGGTATCTAAAGCTGTAGTAGTAAGAACTAAAAAAGCAGTAAGAAGAAAAGATGGTTCATACATCAAATTCGAAGACAATGCTTGTGTATTGCTAAACGCAGCAGGAGAAATGAGAGGAACACGTGTTTTCGGACCGGTTGCTCGTGAGTTGAGAGACAAAGAATATATGAAAATCATTTCATTAGCTCCTGAAGTACTTTAATATTTAAAATTTTAAAAAAATGTCAAAGTTAAAAATAAAAAGAGGAGATAACGTCATCGTAACTACAGGTAAGAAAGGTCTTAAAGGTGGTACAGGTGAAGTTATTGAAGTGATCAAAAAAGAAGGAAGAGACCCTAGAGTTATCGTTGCAGGACTTAACATCGTTAAAAAACACGTTAAGCCTTCAGCTTCTAACCCTCAAGGAGGAATCACTGAGAAGGAAGCTTCTATTCATATCTCAAACGTAGCTTTAGTTGGTAAAGACGGTAAAGCTATCAAAGTAGGTTACAAAATCGAAGGAGATAAGAAAGTAAGAATCAACAAAAAAACGGGTGAAACTTTATAATTTTAAATAACACATGGAATATATAGCAAGACCCAAAAAAGCATATAAAGAAACGATTGTTCCAGCAATGATGGAAGAATTCGGATACAAATCAGTAATGCAGGTACCAAGACTTGAGAAAATTATCTTATCTCAAGGTTTAGGAGACGCTACTGCTGATAAAAAAATCATCGATTATGCTGTAGAAGAACTTACAAATATCACTGGTCAAAAGGCTGTTGGTACTATCTCTAAGAAAGATGAAGCTGCTTTCAAATTAAGAAAAGGTATGCCTGTAGGTGCTAAGGTAACTCTTAGAGCAAACAAAATGTACGAATTCTTAGACAGACTTACTTCTTCTGCTTTGCCACGTATTAGAGATTTCTCTGGTATTAAAGCTGAAGGTTTCGATGGTAGAGGTAATTATAACTTAGGTATTACTGAGCAGATTATCTTCCCTGAAATCGTAATCGACAAAGTAAAGAAAATCCAAGGGATGGACATTACTTTCGTTACTACTGCGAAAACAGACAAAGAAGCTAAAGCATTATTAACTCACTTCGGTTTACCATTTAAAAAGAACTAAGAAATGGCTAAAGAATCAATGAAAGCGCGTGAGCGCAAAAGAGAAGCACTAGTTGCTAAATACGCTGACAAAAGAAAAGCTCTTAAAGAAGCAGGTGATTACGAAGGACTTCAAAAATTACCTAAAAATGCTTCTCCTGTAAGATTACACAACAGATGTAAGTTGACAGGTAGACCAAGAGGATATATGAGAACGTTTGGTATTTCCAGAGTAACTTTCAGAGAAATGGCAAACAACGGTCTTATCCCGGGAGTTAAAAAAGCTAGTTGGTAATTAATTACTAATTAAAAAATCGGAACAATTAAGTTGTCGAGATACTAAAGAATAAAAATATCAGACCGAAGTTTTCTGAAGTCTGATATTTTAATCTTCAAGTCTTTTCAAAACTGGTTGTTCTTTAACCAATAATTTAAATAGAAAAATGGTAACAGATCCAATTTCAGATTTCCTAACTAGAGTAAGGAACGCACAAAGCGCAGGCCACAAAGTGGTGGAAATTCCTGCATCGAAAATCAAAAAGGAGATTACAAAGATTTTATTTGATCAAGGGTATATCTTAAACTACAAGTTTGAAGACAACGCTGTTCAAGGAAACATCAAAATCGCTTTAAAGTACGACAAGCAAACCAACAAACCAGCTATCAAGTCTATCCAAAGAGCTTCTAGACCAGGTTTGAGACAGTACAAAGGTTCAGGAGAACTTCCAAGAGTACTAAACGGTTTGGGTATTTCTATCATCTCTACTTCTAAAGGAGTAATGACTGACAAGAAAGCTAGAGAAGAGAAAGTTGGCGGTGAAGTAATCTGCTATGTTTATTAATTTTTAATCAAAGGAAAATGTCAAGAATTGGTAAAGCAATTATAACGATTCCTGCTGGTATTACAATCACTGAAAAAGAAGGGGTTGTAACAGTAAAAGGTCCTAAAGGAGAACTTTCTCAGGAGCTTACAGAAGGAATCACAATTGAGCAAAACGACGGTCAGCTTAACGTTAACAGACCATCTGATGCTAAACAACACAGAGCGCTTCACGGTTTATACAGAGCGTTGATCAACAACATGATTGTTGGTGTTAATACAGGTTTCGAAAAGAAACTAGAATTAGTAGGAGTAGGATACAGAGCTTCACACGCAGGTCAAAAACTTGAGTTAGCTTTAGGATTCTCTCACGGTATCGTTCTAGAACTTCCAAACGAAGTGAAAGTTGATACATTGACTGAAAAAGGTAAAAACCCAATTATTACTTTGACGTCTCACGATAACCAACTTCTAGGAATGGTAGCTGCAAAGATCAGATCTTTCAGAAAACCTGAACCATACAAAGGAAAAGGGGTAAGATTCGTAGGAGAAATTGTTAGACGTAAAGCTGGTAAATCTGCTTAATAAAAATTAAGAAAATGGCACTAAGTAAATTAGAAAAAAGAATCAGAATAAAAAGAAGAGTAAGAGGAAAAATCTCTGGATCTTCTGAATTGCCAAGATTATCTGTATATAAGAGTAATAAGGAAATTTACGCTCAGTTAATCAACGATAAAGACGGTAAAACTTTAGTATCAGCTTCTTCAAGAGAGAAGGGGGTAGATGCTAACGGAACAAAAAGTGAAGTTTCTGCTGCTGTAGGTAAAGCAATCGCTGCTAAAGCTATTGCTGCAGGAATTGAAAATATTGTATTTGATAGAAACGGATTCGTATACCACGGTAGAGTAAAAGCTCTAGCTGACGGTGCGAGAGAAGGAGGACTTAAATTCTAATCATTAAATTTCGGAAATATGTTAGGACTAGATAATATAGAAAGAGTAAAACCGGGAGGATTAGAACTTAAAGATCGTCTCGTAGCTGTTAATAGAGTAACAAAAGTAACTAAAGGAGGTAGAGCTTTCGGATTTTCTGCAATTGTTGTTGTAGGAGACGAAGCTGGAACTATCGGTTTTGGTTTAGGAAAATCTAAGGAAGTTGCTTCTGCTATCGCTAAGGCTGTAGAAGATGCTAAGAAAAACTTAGTAAAAGTTCCTGTAATGAACCATACGATTCCTCACCAGACTACTGCTAGATACGGTGGTGCAGATATCTTCTTGAGACCTGCTTCTCACGGTACAGGGCTTATCGCAGGTGGTGCGGTAAGAGCAGTACTAGAATCTGCTGGTATTCACGATATCCTTTCAAAATCTAAAGGATCTTCAAACCCTCACAATGTGGTAAAGGCAACTTTCAAAGCATTGTTAGACATCAGAAGACCAGAAGAAATCGCAAGAATGAGAGGAGTTTCTCTAACTAAAGTGTTTAACGGTTAATATTTAAAACAATGGCAACAATCAAAGTAAAGCAAGTAAGAAGCGCTATTGGTAGAACAAAAACCCAAAAGAGAACGCTTGAAGCATTAGGATTTAAGAAACTTCACCAAGTTGTAGAACACGAAGCTACTCCTTCTATCTTAGGAATGATAGCTGCAGTTAGTCACTTACTTGAAGTTCAAAAATAATTTTTAAAATAATTTTAAAATGAATTTAAACAACATAAAGCCAGCTGCAGGATCTACTTTCAATTCAAAAAGAATTGGTAGAGGACAAGGTAGCGGAAAAGGTGGTACTTCAACAAAAGGTCACAAAGGTCAGAAAGCAAGAGCTGGTTATTCTCAGAAAATCGGTTTTGAAGGAGGTCAGATGCCTTTACAGAGAAGATTACCGAAATTCGGATTCAAAAACGTAAACAGAAAAGAGTTTAGAGGTATTAATCTTGATACGATTCAAACTTTAATTGAAAATAAATCTATTACAGGAGATATTACAAGAGAAGTTATGATCGAGAACGGATTAATCACTAAAAACGAATTAGTGAAAATTATGGGGAGAGGTGAGTTGAAATCTGCGGTTTCAATTTCTGCTGACAAATTCACTAAATCTGCTGAAGAGCTTATCGCTAAAGCAGGTGGAAAAGCAATTACCTTATAACAATTACTAATGAAAGAATTTATACAAACCCTCAAAAATATTTGGAGCCTTAAAGAACTTAGAGATAAAATTCTTTTCACTTTAGGTATTATCCTTGTGTATAGATTCGCATCTTTTATCTCTCTTCCTGCAATTAACCTTGCAGAGGTGGGAGATCTCTTAGAGCATTATAAAAATCAAGGCGGTAACAAGCAAGGAGCAGGTCTCCTTGGCTTGCTTTCGTCGTTTACGGGGGGAGCTTTCAGCCACGCTTCCGTAATGGCGTTAGGTATCATGCCTTACATTTCTGCTTCTATTATTGTTCAGTTGATGGGGATGGCTATTCCTTATCTTCAGAAACTTCAGAAAGACGGAGAATCGGGTAGAAATACACTGAATCAGATTACTAGATGGTTAACGATCGGAGTTTGTCTTGTACAGGCGCCTTCTTACTTAACTTCTATTACCCAGTTGTTCTTACCTTATGCTCAGTTCCAGTCTGCATATTTTGTAGACCCTAATTCGATTATGTTCTGGTTACCAAGTATTGTAATCTTGGTGGCGGGATCTGTATTTGCAATGTGGTTGGGTGAGAAAATCACCGACAAAGGTATCGGGAACGGTATTTCTATCTTAATTATGGTAGGAATTCTTTCAAGATTACCGGAAGCATTTGTACAGGAGATCGCAGTACAAAACGGAAAAGGAGGATTGGGTTCAATCATGATCCTTGTTGAAGTAATATTCTGGATGTTGGTGGTTCTTTTAGCAGTAGTATTATCTGTTGCGGTAAGAAAAATCCCTATTCAGTATGTAAGCAGAGCTCAGGCTAGAGGAGGTGTAAACAGAAATCTTATGCAGGGAGCAAGACAGTGGATCCCGTTGAAAGTAAACGCAGCAGGTGTAATGCCGATTATCTTTGCTCAGGCATTGATGTTCGTACCTGGTTTGCTGACTAAATTCGACGAGTCAAATACTTTTCTTGCAGGTTTCAAAAATGTATTCAGCTGGCAATACAATGTATTGTTTGCTTTATTGATTATTATCTTTTCATTTTTCTATACCGCAATTACAATTCCGGTAAACCAGATGGCCGATGATCTTAAGAGAAACGGAGGTTTGGTACCGAAAGTAAGACCAGGTAAAGAGACCGCTGATTATTTAGATGATATTTTATCAAAAATTACCTTGCCAGGTGCAATATTTTTATCTATCTTTGCAGTCCTTCCAGCAATAGTGCATGGAAGTCTGGTTCAGACAGATGCGTTCGCCTTATTTTTCGGGGGAACTTCGTTGCTGATTATGGTTGGGGTAGTATTAGATACTGTTCAACAGATCAATACTTATCTGCTGAATCATCATTATGATGGCTTAATGCAGTCTAAATTATCAAGATCGACTGGATATTAATTTATGGCAAAACAAAAACATATTGAACAAGACGGCGTTATAACGGAAGCACTTTCGAACGCTCAGTTCCGTGTAGAGCTAGAAAATGGGCATGTGCTTATTGCTCATATCTCTGGTAAAATGCGTATGCATTACATTAAACTTTTACCTGGTGATAAGGTAAAATTAGAAATGTCTCCTTACGATCTTTCGAAGGGGAGAATTACATTTAGATATTAAAACAAAATGCCAAATGGATTCTTATGGTTTCCATTTGGCTATTGTTAAAAATAAATATTTTCAGGTGAAGTCGAAAGATTCCATTTGTTCTTATTAAAAAATAAATATTTTCAAATGAAAGTTAGAGCATCAATTAAAAAAAGAAGTGCTGATTGCAAAATCGTTCGCAGAAAAGGCGTTCTGTTTGTAATCAACAAGAAAAACCCAAAATTTAAACAAAGACAAGGCTAAAATTAAATTATGGCGAGAATTTCAGGTATTGATTTACCAAAAAACAAAAGAGGCGTTATCGGTTTAACTTACATCTACGGAGTTGGAAGAAGTACTTCTTCTGAAATCCTTAAAGCTGCCGGTATCAGCGAAGACAAGAAAGTCAACGAATGGAATGACGATGAATTGGCTGCAATCAGAACTTATATCTCAGAAAACATCAAAGTTGAGGGAGAGCTTAGATCTGAAGTGCAATTGAACATCAAGAGATTGATGGACATAGGATGCCAACGAGGAATACGTCACAGACTTGGATTACCTTTAAGAGGCCAGAGAACGAAAAACAACTCTAGAACCCGTAAAGGAAAGAGAAAAACAGTTGCTAACAAGAAAAAAGCTAGTAAATAATCGTTAGGAATTATGGCAAAACAAACAAAAGTAGTTAAAAAAAGAAAAGTAAAAGTTGAGGCTATTGGTGAAGCACATATTCAGGCTTCTTTCAATAACATCATCATTTCTTTAACAAATAAAAACGGAGAGGTTATCTCTTGGGCTTCTGCCGGTAAAATGGGTTTCAGAGGTTCTAAAAAGAATACTCCATTTGCTGCTCAAATGGCAGCTGAAAATTGCTCTACTGTTGCTCACGAAGCTGGTCTTAGAAGAGTAAAGGTGTATGTGAAAGGTCCTGGTGCAGGTAGAGAATCTGCAATCAGAACAATTCACAATTCAGGAATTGAAGTTAGTGAAATCATTGATGTGACTCCTATGCCTCACAATGGATGTAGACCACCAAAAAGAAGAAGAGTTTAATTTTTAGAATTTACCCATTATGGCAAGATATATTGGACCTAAAACTAAGATTGCTAGAAAGTTTGGTGCTGCAATCTACGGAGATGATAAAAACTTCGAAAAAAGAAAAAACCAACCGCCAGGACAACATGGTCCTAACAAAAGAAGAGGTGCTAAGAAATCAGAATATGCAGTTCAGTTAGCTGAAAAACAAAAAGCTAAATATACTTATGGTATTTTAGAAAGACAGTTTGCTAATCTATTCGACAAAGCACACAGAAGTAAAGGTGTTACCGGTGAAGTTCTTTTGCAACTTTGCGAATCAAGATTGGATAACGTTGTTTACAGATTAGGTTTTGCTAAAACACGATCTGCTGCAAGACAATTGACTTCTCACAGACACATTACTGTGAACGGAGAAATCCTTAACATTCCATCTTATTTAGTAAAAGCTGGTGATGTAATCGCTGTAAGAGAAAAATCTAAGTCTCTTGACGTTGTTGCTGATGCTTTGGCATCAAAAGCAAACTATGAGTGGTTACAATTCAACGACGAGAAAAAAGAAGGTACTTTCGTATCGGCTCCTGAAAGAATCCAAATCCCGGAAGACATCAAGGAACAGCTTATCGTCGAACTTTACTCTAAATAATTTTTTAATCAATTTTTTGCTCAACCCAATAATATGGCAATTTTACAATTCATAAAACCCGATAAAGTAATTCTACTTAACTCTGATGAATTTAAAGGTCAATTCGAATTTCGTCCTTTAGAACCAGGTTTCGGGCTTACAATCGGTAATGCTTTGAGAAGAGTGTTGCTTTCTTCTCTGGAAGGATACGCTATTTCATCTATCAAAATAGAAGGTGTAGAGCACGAATTTTCAACTATCCCTGGAGTAATCGAAGACGTTACCGAAATTATTCTTAACCTTAAGCAGGTAAGACTAAAAGCTACAACAGAAAACCAGGCTTCTGAGCAGGTTGTTGCTAAAGTTTCAGGTAAAACTGTGGTTACTGCAGGAGATTTGGGACAGTCTATCAACGGATTTGAAATCTTGAATCCTGAGTTGGTAATCTGCAACCAAAACTCTGATGTTACTTTTGAAATTACGTTTAATATAGAAAAGGGAAGAGGGTATGTGCCGTCTGAACAAAACAAGTCAAACAATGCTCCTGTAGGAACTATTGCTATCGACTCTATCTTTACGCCGATTAAAAAAGTACAGTATAGTATTGAAAATTACCGTGTAGAGCAAAAAACAGACTACGAAAAACTTGTATTAGATATAGAAACTGATGGTTCCATCAGCCCTCAGAATGCTTTAACTGAAGCTTCGAAGATATTAATTTATCACTTCATGTTGTTCTCTGATGAGAGAATCACTTTGGAGACTGAAGCCGTGAAAGCATCTATCCAGTACGATGAAGAAACTCTTCATACAAGACAATTACTTAAGTCTAAATTAGCAGATATGGATCTTTCTGTAAGAGCCCTAAACTGTCTGAAAGCAGCTGAAGTAGAAACTCTTGGTGAGCTTGTTTCTTACAGTAAGTCTGATTTGATGAAATTCAGAAATTTTGGTAAAAAATCTTTGACAGAACTAGAAGAATTGGTGCATTCAAAAGGTCTTAACTTCGGTTTCGACGTTGCAAAATATAAATTAGACGCTGATAATTAAATAATAATGAGACACGGTAAAAAATTCAATCACTTAGGAAGAACGGCTTCTCACAGAAGCGCTTTACTTTCTAATATGGCTTGTTCTCTAATTGAGCATAAAAGAATCAACACTACTGTTGCTAAAGCTAAAGCTTTGAGAGTATATGTTGAGCCTCTATTAACAAAAGCAAAAGAAGATACTACACACAACAGAAGAATTGTTTTTGCATATCTTCAAAATAAAGAAGCGGTTACTGAATTATTCAGAACTGTAGCTCCGAAAATCGCTGAAAGAAACGGTGGTTATACAAGAATCATCAAGACTGGTTTCAGACCTGGTGATGCTGCAGATACTGCTCTTATCGAGTTGGTAGACTTCAACGAGCTTTACAATCCTAATGCTGAAGAGAAGAAGACTACAAGAAGAAGCAGAAGATCAACAACGGCTACTAAAAAAGAAGCTGTAGTTGCTGAAGCTCCTGTAGTAGAAGAAAAAGTAGAAGAGCCAAAAGCTGAAGCTACTGATTCTACAGAAGAAAAAGCTGGAGAATAATATTCTTACAGATATAAAAAAAACCGTTCAGATTTCTGAGCGGTTTTTTGTTTTACTATCCTTTTCGGGAATCCTTAAAATTTAAAATATTTATATTAAATTTTAGTCTTTACAAGTTCAATGATGTTTTCACCCTGATGTAAAATTAAGCTGTCACCTTTTACAACCGCTTTCATGTCTTCTTTTTCGTACGTAGTTTGATTAGGCTTTGCTTCTGTCTTGTCAAGCACAAAAGTTTTATTGTTATTTCTTATAGAAACCGTTCTGTTATTAGGATCATAATTAAAAACGACTTTTACCGGGCTTCCGTCTATCGCCTGATATACGAAGTCTGTCTTCACTGTTTTTGTACCGTTTACACTCACGTTGTAGGCAATAGTAGAATCAACAGTTCCGTTGTCGGCAAGAATTTCTGTATTCGCAGAATCAGATTTCACCACCCCTTTGTTGCCTTCTTTTTTGCAGGCAATAACCAAAGACGAAAGCATGCATAATGCGATAATTTTTTTAATCATATTATTTTAGATTTTTATTGTTTTAAATGAATATTAATACTCGTAAAATTAACTAAAATTTAACTCATATTTCAACAATCTAAATGCGTATTTTATTGAAAAAAGTTAAATTTTGACTAAATTTGTCTAAACTATAAAATAAACAAAAATGAGTTACATTTCTTACATAGAAGCGAGACAAATTTTGGATTCAAGAGGAAATCCTACAGTTGAAGTTGATGTATTTACGGAAAGCGGTGCGATGGGTCGTGCAGCAGTTCCTTCCGGTGCGTCTACAGGAGAGCATGAAGCAGTTGAATTGCGTGATGGTGGTTCAGAATGGATGGGGAAAGGTGTTTCTAAGGCTGTAGAAAATGTAAGAGAAGTAATTGCACCGGAATTGGTGGGTCTTCCTGTTTTTGATCAGAATTTGATCGATCAGATCATGATTGATTTAGACGGATCAAACAACAAAGGGAATTTGGGAGCTAATGCTATTTTGGGAGTTTCTTTGGCTGCTGCAAAAGCTGCAGCAACAGAATTAAAATTACCTTTATACAAATATGTGGGTGGTGTAAATGCAAATACACTTCCTGTTCCGATGATGAACGTAATCAATGGTGGTTCTCACTCAGATGCGCCGATTGCTTTCCAGGAATTTATGGTAATGCCGGTAAAAGCAGATTCTTTCTCTCACGCTTTGAGAAAAGGAACTGAAATTTTCCACAACCTTAAATCTATTCTTCATTCAAGAGGTCTTTCTACTGCGGTGGGTGACGAAGGAGGTTTTGCACCAACTTTCAAAGGAACTGAAGATGCTTTGGATACTTTGCTTCAGGCTATCGAAAAAGCGGGTTACAAGCCGGGTGATGATGTAATGATCGCATTAGACTGTGCTGCTTCAGAATTTTATAAGGATGGAATTTATGATTACAGAAAATTCCAGACTGCTGATGCACCTCAGTTCTCAAGCAGTGAGCAGGTTTCTTACTTGGCTGAATTGGCAAATAAATACCCAATCATCTCTATTGAAGACGGTATGCAGGAGAATGACTGGGAAGGTTGGAAAATGTTAACAGATAAAATCGGTGACAGAGTACAGTTGGTAGGTGACGATTTATTCGTAACAAATGTTGAAAGATTGTCAAGAGGAGTAAAAGAAGGAATCGCCAATTCAATTTTGGTTAAAGTGAATCAAATTGGTTCTCTTTCTGAAACAATGGCAGCGGTACAAATGGCTCAGCACAACAAGTTCACTTCAGTAATGTCTCACAGATCGGGAGAAACTGAAGATTCTACAATCGCTGACTTAGCAGTTGCAATGAACTGCGGTCAGATCAAAACAGGATCTGCTTCAAGATCAGACAGAATGGCAAAATACAACCAATTGTTGAGAATCGAAGAAGCTTTAGGTGAAACTGCGGTTTTCCCGGGGTTGGATGCTTTTAAAATCAAAAGATAATTAATCGAATTTATAAATAACGGCAAGCGATAATTTTAGTTTGCCGTATTTTATAATTAGTAGTATATTTAGAAACAAAATAAATAAATAATGTCAGACAACAAAGTAATATTGAATTACGCAGGTAATTCGTATGAATATCCAATCTTGGATAGCACTATCGGAGACAGAGGGATCGATATTTCAAAATTAAGAGACCAAACAGGTTTAATCACGTTAGATTTAGGTTACAAAAATACCGGAGCTACACTTAGCGACATCACTTATTTAGATGGGGATCAGGGAGAATTATTCTACAGAGGATACCCTATCGAGCAGATTGCTGAAAAATCTAACTTCACAGAAGTAATGTACCTGTTGTTACATGGTGAATTACCAACTACAGAACAATTCAATACCTTTAACGGTAATATCAAAAAATATAATTTCGTAGCAGAGGAGATGAAAAAAATCATCGATGCTTTCCCTCGTTCTGCTCACCCAATGGGAGTTTTATCGACTTTAACTTCCGCTTTAACGGCTTTCAATCCAAAGGCTGTTAACGTAAATTCTAAAGAAGAAATGGATCTTGCTGCAGAATTGTTGATTGCTAAATTTGCTCACCTTGCAGCTTGGACGTACAGAAAAACTTTAGGTTTACCGCTTAACCACGGTGACAACAGCTTAAATTATGTAGAAAACTTCTATAAAATGGCTTTCAGATTACCAAACGAAGAGTTTGAAATCAACCCTGTGGTAACTGAAGCTTTAGATAAATTATTAATTCTTCACGCAGACCATGAGCAAAACTGTTCTACATCTACAGTAAGAATGGTAGGCTCTGCTCATACAGGTCTTTTTGCATCTGTTTCTGCGGGTATTTCTGCACTTTGGGGCCCACTTCACGGTGGTGCAAACCAGGCAGTGATCGAAATGCTTGAATTGATCGAAAAAGACGGTGGAGACGTAAACAAATGGGTTGCTAAAGCTAAAGACAAAAACGATAGCTTCCGTTTGATGGGCTTTGGTCACAGAGTTTACAAAAACTTCGATCCAAGAGCAAAAATCATCAAGAAAGCTGCTGACGATTTATTGGCTGCTTTAGGAATTGAAGACAAAGCTTTAGATATTGCAATGCAATTAGAAAAAGTAGCTCTTGAAGACGAATACTTCATCGAAAGAAAATTATATCCAAACGTAGATTTCTATTCTGGAATCATCTACAGAGCATTAGGAATTCCTACAGAAATGTTTACCGTAATGTTCGCATTGGGAAGACTTCCGGGCTGGATTGCTCAGTGGAAAGAAATGAGATTGAAAGGGGACCCAATCGGAAGACCAAGACAGGTTTACCAAGGCGCTCAAAAAAGAGATTATATCGATATCTCAAACAGATAATACTGTTTTTTATAAAATCGAAGTCCCAAAGTTTTTGCTTTGGGATTTTTTTGTTTGTTGTTAAAGTGTAATAAAAGTAAGATTGTCAAATCTGACACAATTTAAAATATATTGTATTTCTTTAAGTTTAAGCCCTTGTTTAACTTAAAAAATTGAAGATCCAAAATTCTTTGCTTACCATTGCCTGAAGTTGAACATTGTATCAATTATCCAAATTAAAAATATTTAGAAATTTAATAAAGATTTTGTCCTTACAATTGTTAGTATTATCATTAATTCTATCTGAAATTTTATAGATCATCAGATGAAATTAGTGAAGATTCTTTAATTTTCAAAACTATTTAAAAACTCCTTAATTTAGGCTAAATAAAAAGCTTTTCTCTTCACTATCGTTTGATTATATTTGCTTAATTCTCATTATATATGAAATTAAATATTAAAAACGAAACAGGAAGGCTAAGATCGGTGGTTCTCGGACAGCCCAATTCTATGGGAGCAGTTCCTACACTAGAAGAAAGTTATGATGCAAAGTCATATTACACGATAGAGCACAATATGTATCCTAAAGAAGAGGATATTATCAACGAAATGAATGCTTTTGAAGCCGTTTTAAAAAAATATGATGTTCAGGTTTTCCGTCCGGATATTATTCAGGATTACAATCAGGTTTTTGCAAGGGATGTCGCTTTTGTGATTGACGATAAAATGATTATTTCTAATGTGATTGCAGACAGAGCAGACGAACAAGAAGCTTACAAAGAAGTTTTCGAAGAAGTTGCGTGGAGAAAAATTATCAACCTTCCCGAAACTGCACATATTGAAGGTGGTGACGTTATCGTCTGGAATGATTTCCTGTTCATCGGAACTTGTTTCAGCGAAGATTACAGAAACTATAAAACGGCAAGAACCAACGAATATGCGATCGAAATTCTGAAAGAATATTTTCCGAAAAAGAGAATTATCGATTTAGAACTAAAGAAAAATGATAAGATTCCTTACGAAGGGATTTTACATTTAGACTGTACATTCAATCCGATTGGAAAAGATAAATGCATCATTTATAAAGATGGTTTTGTGGATGAAAGTGATTATAATTTAATCATCGATATTTTTGGAGAAGAAAACTGTTTCCACGTTACTGCTGAAGAAATGTTTGAAATGGTTCCGAATATTTTCTCGATTTCTCCGGAAGTGGTGGTGTCTGATAAAACCTTCACAAGAATGAATAATCATCTAAGAAACGAATGGGGAATGACTGTTGAAGAAATTCCATATAGAGAGATTTCTAAAATGGGTGGGCTTTTACGTTGTTCTACAATGCCTTTGATTAGAGATTAAAAATTTTAAAACCTATTGAGAAAATTAGTTTTATTTTTTCTTCTGTTATCTATAATTAAAACTTATTCCCAGCAAAAACTGAACTGGGCTGAAGTTTTATATGGAGATATTAGAAGTTTAAAAGAAAATAAGATTAAAATCTTAAAGCTTAAAAAAGGAGATGAAGTTTTACGAACTGTTGAAGTGATCTCGGATAATTCGATTGTTGCAAAAGACTCTTTAAATGAAGTTTATTTTATATTTGATAATCAAAATCGATTGTTTTCTATAAATTCTTTTCGAAATAAACAGAAGCAAAAATTTAGATTAAACTTTCAAGATAATTTTATCAATGGAATTTCAAGGTCAGTTGATGAAAACGGAATAGAGTTTTACAGTCAGTGGTCAAAAATTATCTTCAATAACCTCTCTTATGAAGAGAAAGAAACTTATAGTTTTGATAAGAATAAGAATGATTCTTTAAATGTTTTCAGAATAAAATATTTCTTTAATAAAGAAAATTTTGATTTAGGTTACAAAGGAACATATCAAAATGGGAAAATTTGGAACAAGAAATATTTTAATCAAACTGAAGTAAAAAAAGAAGTATTTGCTGATTATTATATCATAGATTCCATTTTACAGAAAGATTATAAAGTAACGAAGTATCATTTTGAAAATTATCCCGACCATCAAAATATAAAAATCGAAAATGATTCTGCCTTAACCATTCAAAAAAAATTGGGAAAGATGATCAGTGAAAAATTAGAATATGCTTCTGTTCCTTTCAGAGAGATTTTCTACGATGAAAACGAGAATGTAAAAGAAAAAATTATTTATAAAAATTATCAAAACTCCTTTAATGAATGGGTTTTGTGGGAAGAAATAAAATATGACGGAAAAGGAAAACGGCTGAGCCGAAAGTTTCCCAATAAAGATACTTATAAACTGAAAGATGGAACTTTGGTTTATAGAAAAAATATGAATAGAGTAAGGACTTGTGGCAATACTTACTCTGTCAAGAGAAATTCTTCATTTAATTATTTACAAAGCTATTCTTCATCGATATTATTTAGTATAAAATGGGCGAAAAACTTTACAGATAATTTTGATACATATAGTATAGAAGAAGATGAAGAAATGATCTATGGGCAGTTAGATTTTAATATGAATGGGGTTGCCAAAATTATAGGTGATTATTCCGCATCAACAGATGTGAAAAATGAACTTGTAAGAACATCCAAGTCAATGACAAGAAACGGAAGAAACTTAAAATATTTTAAAGATTTGGAAGTAGAAGCTGAAACGAATTCAGGAAAAAAATATAGAATTAATCTTTCACAGAATCCTGAACTTCTATCTTTCCCAATTCACACGTTTTTAATAAAAGAAGAATATTAAACAAAACAAAATGCAAACAACAGATACAGTATTAATGATAGAGCCAATCGCATTCGGTTACAATGCAGAAACGGCAGAAAACAATTATTTTCAGGTAGAACAAAAAGGTGCGGATATTCAGTCAAAAGCTTTGGCGGAATTCAAAATCTTTGTTGAGAAACTGAAAAGTAAAGGAATTAATGTCATTACCATAAAAGATACCATCGATCCCCATACTCCGGATTCTATTTTCCCAAATAACTGGGTAAGCTTTCATAAGGATGGAAAAGTAGTTCTATATCCGATGTTTGCTTCCAACAGAAGAGTGGAGCGAAGAGAAGATATTATTGAGACAATAAAAAATCAGGGTTTTGAGGTTGCTGAAATTGATGATTGGTCGTTACCGGAAATTCAGGGACATTTTCTTGAAGGAACAGGAAGTATGATTTTTGACCACGACAATAAAATTGCTTACGGTTCGGTTTCTTTAAGATTAGATGAAAATCTTTTCAGAGAGTTTTGTTCTAAATACGGATTTACCCCGGTTGTTTTCCACTCTTTTCAGACGGTAGGAGAAGAAAGACTTCCGATTTACCACACCAATGTGATGATGTGTGTTGCCGATAAATTTGTGGTCATTTGCCTTGATTGCATCGATAATGAATTGGAAAGAAGCAAAGTAACCGAAACAATAAAAAATTCAGGAAAAGAAATCATCGAAATCTCTGAAGAGCAGATGCAGCAGTTTGCAGGAAATATGCTTCAGGTTCAAAATCAAGAAGGCGAAAAGTTTTTGGTCATGAGCCAGACTGCTTATCAATCATTAAATCAGGATCAGGTTTCTAATATTAAAAAATATTGTGAGATTATTTATTCAGATTTAAATACAATTGAGGTAAACGGAGGCGGAAGTGCACGTTGTATGTTGGCGGAAGTTTTCTTACCTAAGAAATAATATAATAAATTTTAAAAATAACAGAGCTCTTATCAAAACTTTGATAGGAGTTTTTTATTGATTCATTATCAAACAACCTTCCAAAAATTCGACTAACTTTGTACAAGTGAAAAATGTTGTTATGATAAAAAAGTTATCTATAAGTCTGGGAATTTTGATTTCAGCATTCTCTTTTTCTCAGCAAAAAACCTATTGCAATCCAATCAATATCGATTACGGTTATACCCCTTTTGAAGTTTTTTCGAAGCAGGGAAAACACCGTGCAACGGCGGATCCAGTGATTGTAAATTTCAAGAAAAAACTTTTTCTTTTTTCGACCAACCAGGAAGGATATTGGCACAGTGATAATATGCTCGACTGGACTTTTGTGAAAAGAAAATTCCTTCGAGATAATAAATATACCCACGACTTGAACGCCCCCGCAGTTTGGGCAATGAAAGATACTTTATACGTTTATGGCTCAACCTGGGAACAGGATTTTCCGATCTGGAAATCTACGAACCCTACAAAAGATGACTGGAAAATTGCTGTCGATACATTAAAAGTCGGAGCTTGGGATCCTGCTTTTCATTATGACGAAGATAAGAACAAACTCTTCTTATATTGGGGATCAAGTAATGAATGGCCGCTTTTGGGAACAGAGGTTAAAGTAAAAAATCTACAATCTGAAGGTTTTGTAAAACCTATTTTAAGACTAAAACCTGAAGATCATGGCTGGGAAAGATTCGGTGAGTATAATGACAACGTTTTTCTGCAGCCTTTTGTAGAAGGAGCTTGGGTAACGAAGTACAAAGACAAATACTATATGCAATACGGAGCTCCTGCAACAGAGTTCAGCGGATATTCTGATGGTGTTTATGTATCAAAAAATCCTTTGGAAGGCTACGAATACCAACAGCACAATCCGTTTTCCTATAAACCGGGAGGTTTTGCAAGAGGAGCGGGGCACGGGGCAACATTTGAAGATAATTTTAAAAACTGGTGGCACGTTTCAACCATTTTTATTTCCACTAAAAATAATTTCGAAAGACGTTTGGGAATCTGGCCTGCAGGTTTCGATAAAGACGATGTGATGTACACCAACACCGCTTACGGAGATTATCCAACTTTACTACCTCAGTTTGCTCAAGGGAAAGATTTTTCAAAAGGGCTTTTCACGGGCTGGATGTTGCTGAATTATAATAAACCGGTTCAGGTTTCATCAACTTTAGGAGGGTATCATTCCAATTTTGCAGTAGACGAGGATATTAAAACATATTGGAGTGCCAAATCAGGGAATTCCGGAGAATGGTTTCAGACTGATTTGGGTGAAGTTTCTACCATTAATGCCATTCAGATTAATTATGCAGATCAGGATGCTGAGTTTATGGGAAAAACAGAAGGGAAAATGCATCAGTATAAAATCTATGGTTCAAATGACGGCAAAAAATGGAAGGTCATTGTCGACAAAAGCAAAAATACCAAAGACGTACCTCACGACTATATAGAATTAGAAAAACCTGCTGAAGCAAGATATTTAAAAATGGAAAACCTCAAAATGCCGACAGGAAAATTTGCATTAAGTGGTTTTAGGGTTTTTGGAAAAGGGGCGGGAATAAAACCCGGAAAAGTACAGGGATTTGTTCCGTTAAGAGCTGATGCTAAAAAGTATGGTGAAAGAAGAAGCATTTGGATGAAATGGCAACAGAATTCTGAAGCAGACGGATATGTGATTTATTGGGGGAAATCTCCTGATAAATTATATGGAAGCATTATGGTTTACGGAAAAAACGAATATTTCTTTACGGGAGCAGATAGAGTAGATTCTTATTATTTCCAGATTGAAGCGTTCAATGCCAACGGAATTTCAGAAAGAACAGAAGTCGTGAAGTCTGAATAATTAATTTGAACCATTAAGATTTATTAAGGAGTTAAGGGAGATTAAGGTGAATATAAAATTTCTTAAGCACATTGCTTAAATTTGCTTGCAAATTCTTAATTTATCTAAATACCATAATAAATCTTAATGATTAATTCTACAACGCTTTGGGAACCTCCAAGGCGTTTTTTTATTTGGTATGTTTTAGAAATTCATCAATTCTGTTAATTATGATAGGAGCATTTTTCTCGTTATCCCAGTCAAGATGACCTCCGGGAAACTCAAATGACTGGTTGACAACTTTATTCTTATTTAAAACAGAATCTAAAATTTTCTTTTGTGATAAAGGGATGACCTGATCGTTGTTTCCATAAAATGAAATTGTTGCGGGAGTGTTTTCATTAATCCAAAAAACAGGATTGGGAATATCTATGTTTGTAATATCGGTAGGTGTAGGTTGTGTTGCATCTATCATCTTTTTTTCAACAAAAGAATAGTCAGAATAATTTCGGAAATCAGGATGAGTTAAATCTGCAGGGCCTACAATGTTTACTACCGCTTTTACATTGGTTCTATGCTTGCTTTCAAAAATTCTATTATAAGCATATAGCATTGATAAATGTGCACCTGCGCTGTTGCCTATCAAAATAAATTTTGGGTTTAGCTTTAATTCTTCAGATTTTTTGGCTAATAATTCTAAAGCATTGTCGATATCATCTGTTTGTGTCGGAAGAATGAAAGAATGATCATCTGCCAATCTGTAATTAATATTTGCAAAAGCATAGTCGGGAAATTTTTCCATCAATGAAAGTGTAAAATAGGTGAGATTAGATTTATCTCCGGCTTTCCAACCACCTCCGTGAATGAGTACAAAAATACCTTTTATTGAATCCTTGTTTTGGGGTAAGTAAAAATCAAGCTTTTGTGAAGTATTTTCACCATAAGATATGTTTTCTTCAATTTTAAAAGAAACTCCGTCTTTAAATGTAATATTCTTATCATTACAACTTAAAAATATTGTCAGTATAAATAAAAGAAACACATATTTTTTCATAACCATAAAAATAATAAAACCCGCAATCTCTCAGCGGGTTTTGTACAAAATAAATATATATATGAAAATGATGAATGTTATCTCGTTCTGCTTTTGATGTCGTCTGAAGCGCCCTCAATGTTTCTTACTTTCTTCACTTTTTGGTTTCCGAAGTTGTACGTAATGCTGAAAGTTCCGCCTCTTCTGAACTGGTCGTTTCTTACATAGTTGTAATTTCCGTTGGCTTGGTAATCTTCAATTTCCACAATGTTTGTTCTTAAAACATCATTTAAGTTTAAAGCAAATGTCCAGTCGTTCCAGTTTTTCTTGATGCTTAAATCTAAACTCATCAGGTTTTTAAGCATTCCCAATTCGATTTGCTGCTTGTCGACAAAGAAATAATTTACACCTAAAAACCAGGTTTTCTTTTTGTCTAAACGGATCGTGTTGTTGGTTTGAATAAGGATACTTGTAGAACTTATTTTGTTTTCATACAAAGGGAAAACATCTCCGGAAGTAGGGTCAACGCTTAAGCTACCATTATTTACATTTCTCTGAACTCCGATATTAAAATTTGTAGTTAAATATTGATTAAAGAATGTTTTCTGCATTCCCAACATTACAGACATTTCCTGTTTGTCACCAAAATTCGTACGGATGTATCGTAGTTGTTTATAAGAATCTTTTATCGGAAGATTGGTTATAGGATCAATAACAGGATTTCCGTTCGCATCTCTTCTGTCTTTTAAAATGTCTCTTTGAAGTGGAACCTGCGTAATAACATCTTTGAATAATGAATGATTTACAATCAGGAAATAAGAATTTTTAAACATATAAGTCAATTCCTGATTATAGGTTGAAGATGCTTTTACAAAAGGATTATTTTGGGTATAATTGTCTTCAGTAAGAATATTTCTCACCGGATTCAGTTCCCAGAAGCTTGGTCTTCTCATTCTGCTGGAAAATGCGTACGAAATATTATTTTTATCGTTAATTGCATAATTTAAACTTAAATAAGGAAGCACATTGTTGTAATTTCTTTCGATTCTTCTATATTCCTCAGCTGCATTGTCAGATGTTCCCAAGCTGTTTGTAATCTCATATCTTGTTCCGATTTTCCCGGAAAATTTATCCGAAAACTTCTTCTCTAATGTAAGATACATACCATAAATGTTTTCATCATAGATGAAATGGTTTGGTGCAGACTCAGTAGGTTCTCCTTCTATGAAAGTGTCGTTTTGGGTATCGTTATCGGTTTTAGTTTTATTAAAGTTTCCTCCGATTGAAACGGTAAAGTCATTTTTAAACTTCTGAATATAATCTACAGTACCCGAAAAGTTATTGATGATTTGTGGAAGATTTTGATAAATGGTTTGACTCAAATTTTTATCATTTCCCATAGCATCTGCGAAATAAGTTTTATTGTCTGTAAACTGAAATCTCCTGTAATTAAGATAAGCCGCATTTACATTCAATTTACTTCCCAGAGAATCGGTTTTCAATTCGTAATTTAAATTAACAGAATTATTATACGAACGAGCATCTTCTCTATTTCTTGAGTTGGTATAATTGGTTATATAAGACTGTGATTCTGTGTCAAAAGATTTAATGGTATTGAATAAATTAACCGTAGAATTATAGCTTTTGTTGGCATTCGAGTTCCAGGATAGTGCTAAATTGCTTTTTTCGGTTAATTGATAATCAAAATTCAGATAACCCCCGATGTATTGGTTTGGATCATCAATATTCCCCGTAGATTCGTTGGAAGATAAATCATTACCGTTTCTCAAAACATAATGTTGCGCCTGAATATTATCGCCACCGTAAAGATTTGCACTTATTCCCAGCTTGTCTTTTCTATAGTTTGCAGAAAAACTTGCAGAGCTACCATTGTATTTATTCTGAGAATTAGACATTCTCATATTTCCGTTCAAACCGTCACTCATTTTCTTTTTCAGAACAATATTGATGATTCCGTCTGAAGCTTCCACCTGAAACTCACTTCCGGGAACAGTGATTACTTCAATTTTCTGAATGTTTTCGGCAGGAGTGTTTTTTAGAAACTGAGCAAGAGATTCAGCATCCATATTAGATTTTCTGCCGTTTATGTAGATCAGAGCATTGTTTTTTCCTGCGATTTTAAGAGTCTTGTCATCCGTAGTTGAAAGAAGCGGTGTCTGTCTTAAAAGATCAAAAGTTGTATTTCCTTTTGTAACAGGAGATGCAGCTACATCATAAACAAAACGATCGCTCTGTTTTTTGAAAACCTGCTTCGTCATTACAACTTCCTCAATTTTCTGGGTCTTTACCGAGTCATTTTTTTTCTCTTGTGCAAATGTAAATCCGCTTAAGAAAAGTGCTGCTATAAATATTTGAGTTTTCATAATTGTTATATTTTAAGTTTAGATGCTTGTATTTGTTATTAATTTACATTGCAAAGATATGTAATAAATTAAGTATCTTGCAATACAAAGTAGTGAAAATGTTTTTATTAAAATTATAACTGATTGTTTATCAGTTAATAAAAATGTTTTTAAAATTTTACTACTTCCAAGTTTATATACAATAAGACAACTAAAGCAGATATTTTGTTACAAAAATTATTAAAAAAAATTACTTCAGCAATTGAAATTTGTAGGTACAGATTTCAATAGTCTTCAGACAACAGGAGATATTAATTTTACGGCAACTTCTCCTACTACAAGTTTGGGTAATCTTACTATTTGCACTGCTGTGACAGAATTTATTACGAGTCAAACAGATACACAGGCTGTTAAATATTTTGTTTCTCCAATAATTGCTGGTGGAAATTCACAGACTCCGGCTCCAACGATAGGATTTTATGTAAGTTCACAAAGTGCGGCAGGAGGTTTTTATCTGAACTCTCAAAACGTGCCTGGAGTTGGAACTTATACCTCTAATTTTAGTTTGGAATCTTCGGGAGGACTTATAAATGCTAACGGAAATAATCTTACAATGCAAATAAGCAATTATGGAGCGGTAGGACAATACATTGATTTTACAATAAACGGAACTTATACCAATACAGCAGGTTCACATACATTAAGTGTGACAGGACATGTTATTAGAGATAATTAATAGATGTAAATCGTAACAAAAGAGAGGCCGTAAGAAAGCCTCTTTTTTTATTCTCTGTCGAAACGAGCAAGTTTTTTATCGATCCAAATAGTGGCAAAAGGGAAAAAAGCAGCAATCAAAGCAAAAATGCTGTCTTCGTCGTCCCAGGAATAAATTTTTCTAGTAGAAGGCACGAATAAAAGGTATAACGTGAAAAATAATCCGTGAATACTTCCGATCGTACTGATATAAATAATGGCGAAAATGCTTTCAGGCTCAACCCTGATCCAGATCATCGCTGTAAACAAGAAAAACCAGGAAATTGCCTCCGCTAAACAGATCTGCTTAAACCATCTGAT
This sequence comes from Chryseobacterium formosense, assembly GCF_900116415.1. Lineage (GTDB taxonomy): Bacteria > Bacteroidota > Bacteroidia > Flavobacteriales > Weeksellaceae > Chryseobacterium > Chryseobacterium formosense. The sequence continues at coordinate 498,633 of NZ_FPAP01000002.1, forward strand.
GATTTTTTCCTGAGAATATTTTGAGAAAAGATTTTCGAGAAACTCCATTACATTAAATCTTAATTTTGACTAACAACTAACAACTAACAACTAACAACTAACAACTATTATTTGTAAAAACTACTTCCGTCCAGATACTCGAAAACTTCCGGAGGCAGCATTGGTCTTACATTTTTACCCAGCATAATCATATTTCTGATTTCAGTTGCCGATAGTTCGATAACAGGTGCTTTGATTAATGAAATGTTTTCATGCTGAAGATAATCCGAATCTTTCTTTTCACCTTCAAAGACTCTAGGATAAACAATAATGTGATGATTTTTCAGAAGAATTTCATAGTTTTTCCATTTATGGAGACTCTTCAGATTGTCTTCACCCATGATGAGACTAAAAGAATAATCAGGATGTTTCTCTTTAAGATAGGTTAAAGTATCAATTGTATAGCTCGGTGTTGGAAGAGAAAATTCGACATTGGAAGCACGCATTTGCGGATAATTCTTGAGCGCCAATTCTACCATGTCGAGACGATTGTGATCATTTAATAATGATTTTTTTTCTTTAAATGGATTCTGAGGACTTACCACGAACCAAAGCTCATTCATATCCGAATTTTCCAGGATATAATTAGCCAATATCAAATGTCCGATATGGATTGGATTAAATGATCCGAAGAATAAACCGATTTTTTTCATTTTCATTATTTTTTACCACGATGTTCACTAAGATTTTTCACAAAGTGCACGGGTTTAAAAACTTCCATCTTTCAACACCCCGCTTTCATCAGAATGAAACTTCACATCTTTGATATTCAAACAATGCGTTACATTTCCTTTCCAATGATTTTCTTCGAGAGTAAATGCGATATCGAAACTTTTGGTTCTGAAATCATCGGCGTATTGGCCAAGTTTAAAACCGACACACTCGATATTTCTTCCGGTAGATTCCTGTTTGATGTAAAATTTCAGGTGATTGTTATCTTTTCCCATCGTTTTTAGATAGCCGGAAATTTTCTGATTTTTTAAAACCAGATTGGGCTTCATATTGTGAGGTCCGAAAGGAGCAAGTTTCCTGTGGAAATTAATAAAATCTCTGTTGATTTCATCAATGTCAACATCGCAGTCAACCGTAATTGAAGGTTCTTTTTGATGGTCTTTTATTTTCTCGGCAACGATTTTTTCAAACTTAATTTTAAAATCTTCAAATTTCGATTTTTCCATTGAAAGACCTGCAGCAGCGTGATGACCTCCGAATTTCAGGAAATATTCAGAACACAGATCCAACGCTTCATGTACATCAAAATCCGAAACGGATCTTGCAGAAGCAACCATTTCACCGTTGTTTCCGTCAGTGAAAACCAAAGTTGGTTTGTAGTGTGTTTCTATTAATCTGGAAGCAACAATTCCAATGACGCCTTTGTTCCATTCAGGATGATAAACAATCGTAGAAAACTTTGTTTCCTGGTGAGATTCAATAATCTGGTTTAACGCAGAAAGGGTAGAGTTCATGTCCAGTTCACGACGTTCATCGTTGAGATTCATGATGTCGTCTACAATTTGGTGAGCGTGTTTCAGGTTGTCTGAAACCATTAATTCTACAGCGGCTTTTCCATGCGAAATTCTTCCTGCAGCGTTAATTTTCGGAGCAATTTCAAATACAATATTCGAAATTTCAAAATGAGAAAGTTTATCTTCCGGGATGAGAAGTCTCAGTCCCATATTTCGGGTTTTTCTGAGCATTTTTAAGCCCATTTTAGCCAAAACTCTGTTTTCCCCGGTCATTGAAACAATATCGGCAGCAATTGAAATAGCTAAAAGATCAGTTAGCTCAAAAAGCTCCTGTTCAGGAATTTTATAAATGGTGTTCAGACCCTGGCAAAGTTTAAAACCTACACCACAACCTGAAAGTTCTTTGAAAGGATATCTGCAGTCGCTTCTTTTAGGGTCTAAAACCGCGGTTGCATCAGGAATTTCATCACCTGGTAAATGGTGATCACAGATAATGAATTCAATATCTTTGCTTTTGGCATAATTAATCATATCTAAAGCCTTGATACCGCAGTCTAAGGCAATGATGAGTGTAAAGCCATTTTCTTTGGCGAAATCTATTCCTTCCGTTGAAATTCCGTAACCTTCGGAATTTCTGTCGGGAATATAAAAATCTAGATATTTTTTATGAACGATTTTTCTTAAATAAAGATACATTAATGCGACAGCGGTAGTGCCGTCTACATCATAATCTCCGTAGATTAATATTTTCTCTCCGTTTTCAATAGCAGTGGCAATGCGCTCTACGGCTTTTTGCATATCGGCCATCAGAAAAGGACTGTGAATATCATTCATGTTGGGCTTGAAAAATTCTCTCGCCTTCTGGTAATTGTCGATTCCCCTTAGAACCAATAATTTGGACTCAAAAGTTCCAAAACCAAGCGACGAACTCAATCCATCAACAATCTCTTCATCAGGTTCGGGTTTATAAATCCATTTTTGACTCATGTCACAAAAATAGGTAAAATTTATTTGAAAAGCTATTGGAAATTTATGCTTTAATATATTTCAATCTGTGCAGGAAGACAATTAATTTTTAGATGATATGATAAAAGTCTTTATGAATTATAGAATAAATTCTACATCCCGATAAAAGTCTTTTTTCCGAATTGTTTATCTTTGTTCCACAAATTATATAATATGAAAAAAATACTGGTTTCTGCACTTTTCATTGGTGCTTCAATGGCTGTTAATGCTCAAAAGATTAATCTGGGAAAAGCTGCCGGTGTGGTTTCTAAAGGTGCTTCTGCACTCACTTTCTCTAATGCGGATGCTGTAAAATTATCCAAAGAATCGGTAGATTATATGGATAAGAATAATCCAGTTGCTGGTCCGAAAGATCCTTATACGGTAAGACTAAACAAGCTTTTTGCAAAACACAAATCTCAGGACGGATTAAACTTAAATTATAAAGTTTACAAAGTTTCCGACATCAATGCTTTTGCTTGTGCAGATGGAAGTGTACGTGTCTTTTCTTCATTGATGGATATCATGACGGATGACGAATTGCTTGCAGTAATAGGGCACGAAATCGGTCACGTAAAAAATGAAGATACAAAAGATGCCATAAAGTCTGCTTATCTGAAAGCTGCTGCGTTGGATGCTGCTTCATCTGCTTCGTCTACGGTTGCCAATTTATCTGAAAGCCAGGTAGGGAAAATGGCAAATGCTTTTCTGGATGCTTCACACAGTAAAAAACAGGAAAATCAAGCTGATGATTATTCTTATGATTTTATGAAATCTAATAACTATAATGTTGTTGGGGCGTATACGGCATTTAAGAAACTGGCACTACTTTCAGAAGGAAGTACACAGTCTAAATTCCAGAAAATGTTTAATTCGCATCCGGACAGCAACAAAAGAGCTGAAGCGATTAAGAAAAGAGCTGAAAAAGATGGTCTTTGGAAAGATCCCGGAACAGTTTCTTTGCCTAAGACTAAGCTAACGAAATAATAGAATTTTTATAATTAAACAGAAACTCCTCAAAATTAATTTTGAGGAGTTTCTGTTTAATAAGTTTAAATGTTTGTTGAAATTAAGCGTACATTTTTTCTCTTAATTCTTTTACTTTTTTATCAGCAAGATATTCATCGTATGTCATCTCTCTGTCGATGATTCCGTTTGGAGTAAGCTCGATGATTCTGTTACAGACTGTTGAAAGCATTTCGTGGTCATGAGAAGCCAATAAAAGATTTCCTTTAAAGTTCGACAGTGAGTTGTTCAGCGTTGTGATGCTTTCCAGGTCTAAGTGATTGGTAGGTTCGTCTAATAAAAGAACGTTTGCTTTCTGAAGCATCATTCTGCTGAACATACATCTCATTTTTTCACCTCCTGAAAGTACTTTACAAGATTTCAACGCTTCATCACCGGAGAATAGCATTCTTCCTAAGAATCCTCTTACGAATTCTTCGTGACGCTCTTCATCGTTTTTCGTGAATTGTCTCAACCAATCTACCAAGCTTAAGTCTTCCTGGAAGAAGTTTGTATTGTCCAAAGGCATGTGAGATTGGTTTGTAGTAACTCCCCAAGCAACAGTTCCTTTGTCTGCTTCTGTATTTCCGGCCAAGATTTCGAAAAATTCTGTAATTGCCAAAGAGTTTTTAGAAATTACAGCAACTTTATCACCTTTTTTTAGATTTAAATCGATGTTTGAAAATAATAACTCTCCGTCTTTTGTTTTCTCAAGACCTTTCACATCTAAGATCTGATCTCCAACCTCTCTTTCAATTTCGAAAATAATTGCCGGATACCTTCTAGAAGAAGGTTTAATATCATCGATGTTCAATTTATCGATCATTTTCTTTCTTGCAGTTGCCTGTTTAGCTTTTGCAACGTTTGAGCTAAATCTAGCGATGAAGTCCTGAAGTTCTTTCTTCTTTTCTTCCGCTTTTTTATTAGCCTGAGCTCTTTGTCTTGTTGCTAACTGAGAAGCTTGGTACCAGAAAGAGTAGTTACCCGTATAAAGATTTAATTTAGCATAATCCAAGTCACCGATGTGCGTACAAACTGTATCTAAGAAGTGACGGTCGTGAGATACAACGATTACCGTGTTTTCATAGTCTGCCAAGAAATCTTCCAACCAAGAAATAGTGTCAATATCAAGGTCGTTCGTAGGTTCATCCAGAATAAGTACATCAGGATTTCCGAAAAGCGCCTGAGCCAAAAGAACTTTTACCTTGTCTTTGTTTTCAAGCTCGCTCATCATTTGCCAGTGCATATCATCTGTAATACCAACGTTTGAAAGCATGGTTTGAGCATCAGATTCTGCGGTCCATCCTCCCATTTCGTCGTAGATTACACCTAGTTCACCTGCTTTAATCCCGTCTTCATCAGAGAAGTCTTCCTTGGCATACAGCGCGTCCATCTCCTCTTTTATCTCGAATAATTTTTTATTACCTCTCAAAACCGCTTCAAGAACAGTATATTGGTCATAAGCAAAGTGATCCTGCTCAAGAACTGACATTCTTTTTCCAGGTTCCAAAGATACGTGTCCTGTTGTTGGGTCTTGTTTTCCTGTTAATATTTTAAGGAATGTAGACTTTCCTGCACCATTTGCTCCGATAATCCCGTAGCAGTTTCCTTTCGTAAACATAATGTTTACCTCGTCAAAAAGAACTCTTTTCCCGAATTGTAAAGATAAGTTAGATACTGTTAACATATAGTTTTGTAAATTTGCGCAAAAATACGAAAAGAATTTGGGTAAATGATAATATTGTAATACTCAAGTTTTTATATGAAAGCAAATTTTGTATTTTTAATAACAAAATTTAAGAATAATGAAGATTGAAAAAACAGTCAGAATATTAAATAAAAGAGCACGCTTTGAATATGAAATTCTCGAAGAAATAGAAGCCGGAATGGTTTTGACAGGTACGGAAATCAAATCTCTTCGTATGTCTAAGGCATCGATCACAGAGTCTTTTTGCCAGTTTATTGAAGGGGAATTATACGTCATTAATATGATGATTGATGAATACAAATTGGGAACTTTTTATAATCATAAAACAAAAAGGGAACGGAAGTTGCTCTTGCACAAAAGAGAATTGTTAAAATTTGAAAAAAAGCTTAAGGATGCAGGAAATACAATTATTCCTTTAAAACTTTATATTAATGAAAGAGGCAAAGCTAAAATTATTATCGCTTTAGGAAGAGGTAAAAAACTCTTTGATAAAAGGGAGGCCATAAAAGATAGAGAAAATAAACGAAACCTCGATAGAATATTAAAGAAAAGTTAAAAATCATCCTGAAAACTTTGTTTATAAAGAAAAATTATATTTATTTTGCAATATCAATTATTTAATCATTTAATTCTATGAAAAATCTAAAATTAGGAATTTCAGCATTGGCGCTTACGGTTGCCTCTACTGTTTTCGCACAGACGACCAACAATCCGTGGATGATCGGAGTTGGTGCTCATGCGGAAAACCATAAAGCACAAGCGGGTAATTTTAGCAATACCTTCTCTGCTTCTAATTTGACGAAGACTATGTTCAATATGGACAACTTCTCAATTACACCTCCATTATCTAAATTAACAGTTGCTAGAAACATCGGTAAAGGTTTAGTTATCGACTGGCAAACTACTGTAGGTAATGTTGAAAACCAGAGATTCAATATGGGTAAAGAATTCATGTTGATGACAGGTCTTGGTTTCCAGGCTAAAGCAGCAGGCCTACTTTGGAATGAAGAATCTTGGTTCGATCCTTATTTAAGAGTAGGTGCTAACTATTTAAGACATGACTATACATCTCTTTCTTTCCCAAGAACTGATGTTAACGGAGTTGATAATGGAAACGGAGAAAACGGAAATGAGCAAGGAAAAGCTAATCATTTCACTGTTTCAACTGGTGCTGGTGTTAACTTCTGGTTGACTAAAAACTTTGGTTTAGGTGTTCAGGGAGACTATGTTTCAACTCCAGGTGATAAAGCTACTTATGCTAACTTCTGGCAAGCTTCTGCTTCTTTGAACTTTAGATTCGGAAACAGAGACAGAGATAAGGATGGTATCTTAGATAAAGACGATTTATGTCCAGATACACCAGGTTTACCAGAATTTCAGGGATGTCCTGATACAGATGGTGACGGTGTTCCAGATAAAGACGATCAGTGTCCAGAAGTTGCAGGTCCGGTTGAAAACAACGGATGTCCTTGGCCAGATACAGATGGTGATGGTGTAATCGACAAAGATGACGCTTGTCCATCAGTTGCAGGTCCTGCAGAAAACAACGGATGTCCTTGGCCAGATACAGACGGTGATGGTATCTTAGATAAAGATGATGCATGTCCTACAGTTCCTGGTGTTCCAGAACACAACGGATGTCCTCCTCCAGCACCAGTAGAACCAATTGATGTAGTTATTACAAGAGAATTCAAAGATCTATTGTTTGACTTCAACAAAGCTACAATCAAACCAGAATCTAATGGTAAATTAGAGACTGCTGCTAAGATTATTAAAGACGCTCCTGCTCAGAATTTCGTAATCATCGGTATGACTGATAAGAAAGGTAGCGAAGCTTATAACTTGAACTTATCTAGACAAAGAGCTGCGGCAGTAGTTGCTGCTTTAGAAGCTAGAGGTGTTAGCGGATCAGTATTGAAATCTATCGGTATTGGTGAGCAAGAAGCTACAGTTCCTGAAACAGCTTCTGATGCTGAAAGACAAGCAGACAGAAAAGTTGTTGTAAGAGCGATCTCTGGATCAGAGTGGGAAACTTACAAGAAGTCTGACTTACCAACTAAAAAAGCTCCAGCTAAGAAAAAAGCTCCAGCTAAAAAAAGAAAATAATTAATTTTTCTAAATAATAAATACCTCCGGTTTCCGGGGGTATTTTTTTTGTTGTTGATTTTGAGTATTTTTGTCGAAATTTAAATCTAAAATGGGAAGAGCGTTTGAATATAGAAAAGCTTCTAAAATGGCTCGTTGGGATAAAATGGCCAAAACTTTTTCTAAAATAGGAAAAGATATTGCATTAGCTGTAAAAGCAGGTGGAGCCGATCCGGAATCGAATCCGGCATTAAGAAGATGCATCCAGAATGCGAAGGGTGCAAATATGCCAAAAGATAATGTAGAAAGAGCGATCAAAAAAGCAAGTGGTGCTGATGCTGAAAACTACGAAGAGATCACTTATGAAGGATACGGTCAAGGTGGTGTTGCATTTTTTATAGAGTGTACAACAAACAACACGACAAGAACTGTAGCTAATGTAAGGGCAGTTTTCAATAAATTTGATGGAAACCTTGGTAAAAATGGTGAACTAGCTTTCATCTTCGACAGAAAGGGGATTTTCACAATCGATTTGGCTCAGATCAAAATGGAATGGGATGATTTCGAAATGGAAATGATCGACGGAGGAGCTGAAGATGTTGAAAAAGATGAGGAAGAAGTAATGATCACGACTGCATTTGAAGATTTCGGTTCTTTATCTCATAAATTGGATGAGCTTGGAATTGAAGCAAAAAGTGCAGAGTTGCAAAGAATTCCAAACAATACGAAAGAGGTTACGGTAGAGCAGTTTAAAGCAAATATGAAAATGCTTGACCGTTTCGAAGAAGATGATGACGTTCAAAACGTTTATCACAATATGGAAATTACAGACGAGCTTTTAGAGTCTCTTTAAAAAATAACTCTGTTTGTGGCAGAGAGAAATTTATCGCCACGAATACACGAATTAATATCATAACCCTTACTCAAAGATGTAATGATATTAAATTTGTGTATTCGTGGCTTTTTTAAACAGTACAGCAACAAAAATAATATAGCATTCATATACAGTTAATTTTCAATTAGTTTCTTTGCAAAAGAATCAATTGTGAAATCGCCATCCTTGGTAAATAGAAATACTAATTGACATGGCGATCACTTTTGATCATTAGTAAGATAATTGCTGCAAATGAAAAGAAACGTTGAATTGGTTGTTATTTCGGATGTACATTTGGGAACTTACGGATGTAAGGCTAAAGAGCTTCTAAGGTATCTAAATTCTATTCAACCAAAAACATTAGTTTTAAATGGTGATATTATCGATATATGGCAGTTCAAAAAATCTTACTTTCCTAAGCCTCATTTGAAGGTGATCAAAAAGATCATTTCATTTGCAACTAAAAACACAAATGTCTACTATATTACCGGTAATCACGATGAAATGTTCAGGAAGTTTACCGATTTCGAATTGGGTAAGCTGAAAGTCTGCAACAAACTCTGTCTGGATATTAATAACAAAAAAACGTGGATCTTCCATGGGGATGTCTTCGATGCATCGGTTCAGCATTCAAAGTGGATTGCAAAACTGGGCGGAAAAGGCTATGATCTTCTCATTGTCATCAATAATGTTGTCAATTGGTTTTTAGAAAAAATGGGTAAGGAAAAATACTCATTTTCAAAAAAAATCAAGAATAATGTGAAAAAGGCAGTCAAATATATTGGCGATTTTGAATTAACAGCCTCCGAATTAGCGATCGATAACGGATATGATTATGTGATTTGTGGACACATTCATCAACCACAGATGCGGGAAGTTGTTAATAAAAAAGGTTCATGTACTTATTTAAATTCCGGCGATTGGATTGAAAATTTATCGGCTTTAGAATTTGACCAGAATGAATGGAAAATTTTTCACTACGAAGACCACAAACATTTGCTGAAAGATGATGAATCTGAAGAAATTCAGGATATTAACAATTCTGATCTTTTGAAAATTGTAACCCAGTTTACTTAGTATGAAAGTATTGTACGCATTTCAGGGGACAGGAAACGGTCATGTCGCAAGAGCACAGGAAATTATTCCGATCCTTAAAAAATATGCTTCAGTCGATACGCTGATCAGTGGCCATCAATCTCAATTAAAGGCTGATTTTCCGATTAACTTTCAACATCAGGGTATTTCCTTGCTTTATAACAAGACAGGCGGAATTTCATATAAAAAAATTCTTTTCAGGAATAATTTTCTTGCAGCATTTAAAACAATCAAAAATATCGATTTAAGCAGGTATGATCTGATCATTAATGATTATGAACCTTTGACGGGTTGGGCTTGTAAAATGCAGAATTTAAACATGATTGAGCTGAGTCATCAGGCTTCGATGAGTTTTAAAGAAACCCCAAAACCTTCAAAAAAAGATTTTTTGGGAGAATTAATTTTAAAATATTATGTTCCGAGTGAACGGAAAATAGGTTTTCATTTTGAAAATTATCATCCGCAAATTAAAAAACCTGTTATCAGAAGAAAAATCAGAAACCTGAATCCTCATAAAAAGGGATTTTATGTAGTCTATCTTCCGAGTTTTTCTGATGAAAATATCATTAAGGTTTTAAGAGAAATTCCTGTAGAATGGAAAATTTTTTCGAAATACAGTAAACTTCAGGTGAAAATAAAAAATGTTGAGGTTTTTCCTATTGACGAAATACAATTTTTAAAATCATTCGAAAACTGTGACGGAATTCTTTGCAATGCAGGTTTTGAAACTCCTGCCGAAGCACTTTTCATTGATAAAAAGCTGTTTGTCATTCCCATTCACAATCAGTATGAACAGGAATGCAACGCCGCAGCTTTGGATAAAATGGGAATTTCCAATTCTAAAATTTTAGATGTGGAGGAAATTAAAAAATGGGTAGCATCGGATCTTCATTTCAAGGTCAATTATCCTGATGATATTGAAGATATTCTGCTGAATGAAGTTTTAGTTCTGTAGAAAGATATCTTCCACATCATTCATTCTTCTCATTACTGCCCTTGCGTAAGAACAGTGTGGATACACTTTCCAATTGTTTTCTCTTGAAAATTTAATGGCTTCTTCCACTAAAAACTTTCCCATCCCGCGACCTTCAAATTCGGGATGTACCAAAACGAATGAAATAATCAGTTTCTGATCTTCGGGAAAAATAGTGTAAGTCAATCTTCCGATTTCTTTGATTTCATTGTTAAGGGTGATAACTCCGCCGTTTCCTGATTTATTATTTTCGAATCTCATAGCTTATATTTTAATTGAAATTAAAAATACAAAAACTGCACCGTGAAAGTTTTGATCTAAATCAAGAATGGAAACGTAAATGGACAATTCATTTTTAAAAATTATATCTTTTTAAAAGAAAATGCCAAATATTCCGTTTAATTCTTAAATTTGGTCAATGCAAAAGTATCTTTATCTTATCATTATATCATTGTGTCTTGTAAGTTGTTATACTTATCAGGTGAAAAAACCTGTAGATCCGGCAATTGACAATAAACAAAATCCTAAAAATAATGCTGCAGTTGCTAATAATACTGCTCCGGGACAGAAGGATGTACAACCAACACCTGCTCCGATCAATGTTAAGGAAAAACTTGCACCGAATAAAAATGTAAGAATTGATGTTGGTGGTAAGAGCTATAAAGTAATTGTTGACCGTTGGGAAAGTGACAGTCTTGTCGCGCACCCGGTTCGTCAACCAGATAAAGTTCTGAAATTCCACAAGGATCAGATCGATGCTGAGAGAATTGCTGAAAAACGATTTTCACAACCCATCGCCGATATTATTACGGTTGCAGCTTATGCAGGAATTGGTGTCGGGATTTGGTCTCTTCTGCAGTAGTTTTTAAATTTAAACAGATTTAAAACTAAAGAATCGACGATCGATTAACTGTCTTTTCCGGTGTAATAATTATAATCTTTAATAATAATTCCAATAAACTGTCTTTCGGTCATTTTTGTAGGATCGATTTCAAGCTTAAGAATGCTTTTTATTTTTTCTGAAAGCTTTGTAATGACTTGTCGGTCATCTACGCTAAGTGCTTTTATATAATTGTCTTTGATGATTCTCATATCATTATCACTCAAACCAATCACCTGCGGAAAAGAGGGAATATAATCTTCGTGAATATTTTCCAGAATTGTGTGAGAAATATTGATGTTGTTTTTTAGGGAAATAACAGCTGTTCCGGAAGCAATATCTCCCAATCTCTGATTATTTTTAGAAACGATCATAGAAATTAAACCCACCACTCCTGCAAAAGTTGTATCGATTAATCTGAAAACCCAGCGGATCAGATAATCTCCGAAACTTGCCTGATAACCATCGATTTTCACCACCCGAATTTTCATTAGTTTTTTTCCTGGTGTCTGACCTTCCATCAGGCTTTCCAAAACAACAGGGTAAATAGAAACGGGAAGTGTAATGGCGATATAAACAGCCATTTGAGACCATTGATCCAGCCCATCTAAAAGGTATCCCAAATTTAAAATACTGAAGAAAATATAAAATGCGGCAATGATGTATGCGACTTTGATTGCACCATCTATAATGTATGCCAGAATCCTTTCTCCAATACTTGCAGTGATAAAATTAATATTTACATTTTGAGAGGTATTTATCGCAATTTGAGACATAATTTTTATTATTTTAGCCTTACAATATGAGAGAGGTTTATTTCATTAAACAAAATAAAGAAAAATGGTTGGGAATTGAGCAGGTTGTTCAAGGGAAAATTAAAAAAAATCCTGATGACCTGTCTTCGCTGTATATCAACCTTGTGAATGATCTTTCATTTGCACAGACTTATTATCCTAAAAGCAATACTGTTGTTTATTTAAATCATCTTTCATCTCAGATCTTTCAGAAAATTTATAAAACCAAAAGAGTTGAAGAAAACAGGCTGGTTTACTTCTTCAAAACTGAAGTCCCGCTTATTGTTTACGAATACAGAAGGTATCTTGTTTATTCATTTCTATTCTTTATATTTTTTATGCTGATTGGTGTTCTTTCAGCGATTTACGATAAAGATTTCGCCAATCTTATTCTGAGCGAAGGTTATGTGAATATGACCATCGAAAACATCAAAAACGGAAACGCAGTCGGTGTTTATCAGGATGGCTCGACTTGGGGAAGTACCATCGGAATTACATTCAACAATATTTTGGTCGGCGCAAAACTGTATATCTACGGAATTACCTGCGGACTTGGAACTTTATATCTTTTGATGCAGAATTCTATTATGGTAGGAACTTTCCAGTATTTTTTCTACGAACATGGAGCTTTGGGGGACAGTGCAAGAGGAATCTGGCTTCACGGAGCGTTTGAGATTTTCAGCATGGTGGTCGAAGGGATGTGTGGTTTGATTTTGGGAACTTCTATACTTTTTCCAAAAACGCTTTCAAGATTTAATTCATTTAAAAACGGATTCAAAAATTCATTTAAAATATTTTTAAGCACAATTCCATTTACAATTTGTGCCGGAATTATCGAAGGTTATGTGACAAGACATGCGCTAAAAATGCCGTTGGTTCTTAATCTGATCATTATTTTCGGCTGTATCGGAATTATTGGCTTTTATTATTTTATCTATCCTCATATTGTTAACCGAAGAGTAAAAAAACATATCAATGATGCAATTTTATAAAAAAAGAGATTTCGGAGCGTTTATTAGTGACAGTTTTGCGTTCTTCAAACAATACGGCAAAAACTATTTCAAAAATTATATTCTGCTGAACGGGCTTTTGATGATTGTGATGGTTGCCATTTTTATTTTCGGCTACAGAGAATTATTTATGCAGATTTTTGGTTCGAATATGAGCGGTGAAAGCTACTATTTCGAATCATATTTTGAGAATAATATGGGAATGTTTATAGGGGTTGGAATCGTTACTTTTTTGCTTTTTATGGCATTAATGATTGTCAATTATCTTTTCCCGGTTTTTTATATGAAAAGACTTGCAGACGGACAAACTACCATTAAAACGGATGATATTCTTGCGGATTTTAAGCAGAATTCAGGTAAAATTGGTAAACTTTTATTAGGTTTAATATTTATTGTTATGCCTTTAGCAACCATTATTGTTGGGGTTTCCTATGCTTTAATTTTTGTCGTTATAGGTTTTTTTATTTTGCTGCTTGTTTTCCCGGTTGTCATCAATATCATCAACTTTTTAATGTTTGATTATTTCAACAGCAGCAGAGGTTTTTTTGAAAGTTTAAGCTATTCCATCCGTTCTCAGTTTTCTTACGCAAATAACAGGGAAGGATCGCCTTACTGGAAATATTGGGGTGCAACTTTGGTTCTGTTGATTATTTTGTACGTCATTACCACCATTTTTACCATGATTCCGATGATACTTTTCATGTTGAATCTTTTTACCACTGCGCCTGACGGAAATTTTGAGCAAAATCCTTTTACAGGTGGTTTCGGGGTGCTGATTTTTGTATTGTACGGAGTATCTACATTAGTTTCATTTTTCCTTTCAAATCTGTTGTATGTCAATTCAGGATTGATGTACTATGACAGCAGAAGAGATTTTCATCAGAAAGTAGAACTCGAAGAAATTGAAACGATTGGCGTCAATGAATAAAATTCTTCTTTTTTTATTAATAATAATGAATCTTGGGTTGATTAAAGCTCAGGATTATGAAGACGATTTTTACATCGAAGATACTGTTGTGACTGCACATTACAAGAATATGTATGTTGCAGATTCTGTTTTGAAAGCAAATCCTCAAACAGAAAACAAAGTTTTCCCGAAAAAGTTTAAAGAAAATCTCCCTTCGAGATACAAAGGAAATGAGTTCGACTATACGACTTCAAAGCCAAGAGAATCATTTTTTGAAAAGCTTCAGCGCAAAATAATTCAGCTTATCCGTGCGATTTTTGGGGATACAAGCTTAGAAACCTCTTCACAGATTACTAATGTCGTTATCAGACTTTTTGCCATCGTTTTGGTTGGTTTTCTATTGTATTTTATTATTAAATTTTTAATTAATAATAATGGTTTAAGCTTTTTCGGAAAGAAAAATAAGAAAGTGGAAATCAATGATGAGGAGCTTCATGAAAATATCCACGAAATCAATTTTCCGCAAAGCATTGCAAAGTTTGAAAATGACAGAGATTACCGTTCTGCAGTACGTTATCAGTTTCTTTATAGTCTTAAAAAATTAAGCGATAAAAAACTTATCCTCTGGAATCCTGAAAAGACAAACAAAGACTACGTTTCTGAATTAAAAGCGAATCATCTGAAGAATGATTTTTATAATCTTTCCTACATTTTCGATTACGTTTGGTATGGAGAATTTAGTATTGACGAAAATAGTTACAACAAATTTAAAAACCAGTTTCAGGGTTTTAAACCGTAATAATCTTCTTTAAAAATGAATAAAACTTTCAAAATATATGCTGTTATTTTCATCATTATCATGGTGATTCTTGCATTGTTTGAAGTAAACAAAAAGGAAGTTACAGACTGGCGCAAAAATTTCGACGTTAATCAGAAATCTCCTTTTGGGCTTTTCGTTTTTAATAAAGAAGTGAAAGATCTTTTTAAGAATAAGCTGTCTAAAATTGATGTTGCTCCTTATGACTATTATACTGAGAAAAGTAGAAAACCACACAATATTCTGGTCATAGAAAGCGAAATCGACCCAGAGTCGTGGAAGAAAATTTTAAATGAAGTTTCCAAAGGTTCCGATGCAATGATTATTGCAACACGGCTTCCTAAAAATGTTTCAGATTCAATTGGTTTTTATGGTTCTAAAATTTCCTATGAAGACCAAAATGTTTTAAAGCTAACCGATAAAAAATATCAGAACGATTTTATTAAGCTAGATAAATTTCCATCAGGAAGAGGTTTTTCTTACATCAAACCTAATGTTCAGGTTTTAGGAAAAACCGTTGAAGAAAATAATGAAGACCAGGCAAACTTTATCAAAGCACCTTTCGGGAAAGGAAATGTTTACGTGCATTGCGAACCGCTTTTCCTGACCAATTATTATCTGCTGAAGTCTGGAAATGTAAGATATGCTCAAAGTGTTTTTTCTTACCTGGAAGATAAAGAGACTTTGTGGTTTGTTGAAAGTAATACCAGAGAATCTAGTTTTCTGTTGAGGTTTATTCTTTCCAATCCGCCTTTGAAATACGCTTGGTGGGTGTTTTTAGGAGGAATGGTTTTGTTTATTTTCTTTAATATAAAACGAAAGCAGAGAATTGTTCCCATCATTGAACCACTAAAAAATACTTCGGCTGATTTTGTGAAAAGTATCGGAAATCTTTATCTGCAGGAAGGTGATTTCCATGATATGATGGCAAAAAAAGCACAATATTTTTTAAATAAAGTAAGAATTGATCTTTTGATTGATACCCAGAATCTGGATGACGAATTTGCGAAAAAACTTCAGTTAAAAACCGGAAAACCAGCAGAAATGATTACCGAAGCCATTGATTTAATCAAGAGAGCGCAAGATCCTTATGCAAGTGTAATGAAAGAAGATTTGGCACGTATTAACAAGCTTTTAGACGATATTTTAAAATAGAGATTTCGGAAGACTCCGTAGGAGTCTGACCTTTGTAGAAAAAGAAGAAGTGAAAGGTGAGCTCCGTAGGAGCGAAACAGTTTTTCTAAAATAAAAACAAAACAATATGGAAAATAACGAAGAACAGAATGTAGAATTTCAAAGTTCGATCAACCTAAATAAAGAACAAAAAACTCAGGACGAATTTCAATCAAGAATTGATATGATCGATCTTCGTGAGAATTTAAATAAAGTAAAATCGGAAATCGCAAAAGTAATTGTCGGTCAGGAAAATATGGTTGAACATCTTTTAGCTGCTTTGCTTTCCAACGGTCACGTTCTGATTGAAGGAGTTCCCGGGGTTGCGAAGACGATTACGGCAAAATTATTATCAAAAACGATTGATGTAGATTTCAGCAGAATCCAGTTTACGCCGGATTTGATGCCTTCCGATATTTTGGGAACATCGGTTTTCAGTATGAAAAATTCAGAATTTGAATTTAAAAAAGGTCCTATTTTCTCGAGCTTTATTCTGATTGATGAGATCAACCGTTCTCCGGCAAAAACTCAGGCTGCTTTGTTTGAGGTAATGGAGGAAAAGCAGATTACCATTGATGGTACACGCTATGAAATGGAAGAACCATTCCTTGTAATCGCCACCCAAAACCCAATTGAGCATGAAGGAACGTATAGGCTTCCGGAAGCTCAGCTTGACCGTTTTTTATTTAAAATTAATGTAGGTTATCCGACCCTTGAACAGGAAGTTGCGATTATCAAGAACCAACATGACAACAGATTAGAAGATAAAACGGAGGCGGTTAATAAAGTTATCACCGCACAACAGCTTAATCACTACCAAAAATTGGTAAAAGAAATCATTGTTGAGTCTCAACTGATTGAATACATTGCTAAAATCATCATCAATACAAGAGAAAATCAATTCCTGTATTTAGGAGCTTCTCCAAGAGCCAGCTTAGCATTATTAACGGCTTCCAAAGCTTTTGCTGCATTGAGAGGAAGGGATTTTGTAACACCGGAAGATATTAAAGAAGCGAGTTATGCAGTTTTAAGACACAGAGTAATTGTTTCTCCTGAAAGAGAAATGGAAGGTCTTACTGCTGATGAAATTATCAGACAAATTCTGGAAGGAATAGAAATTCCTAGATAATTTTGTTTAAACTACAGAAATCTGCCATCTGAAATATGAAAAACTTATACATCAATACACGTTTTTTCTTTGCACTCATCGGTGTAGGAATGCTCTATGTTTTGGCATTTTTCTTTCCGTTTTTTATGATTTTAGGACATTCACTTTTATTGTTGATTTTCCTAACGGTATTTGTTGATTATTTGCTCGTTTTCAGAATGAAAGATGCGGTTTTGGCCCAGAGAATTTTACCTGAAAAACTATCAAATGGTGATGAAAATGCAGTAAAAATTGATATTAAAAACAATTACATTTTTAAAATTAATGTAAAGGTAATTGATGAAATTCCGTTTCAGTTTCAGAAAAGAGATTTTTTAATTACAAAGGAAATTGAATCGGGGAAAAATATTTTGTTTCAGTATTTTTTAGAACCGAAAGAAAGGGGTGAATATCATTTTGGAGCGTTAAATATTTATGCTTCTTCGCCGATAAGTTTCGTTTCTAAAAGATTTATATTTCAGAAAGATGCTAATCTGGCTTCATATCCTTCATTTATTCATTTGAGAAAGTACGAACTGATGGCTCTCCAGAATGAATTTCTTTTAGGCAGAATCAAGAAAATCAGAAAATTGGGACACACTATGGAATTTGAGCAGATTAAAGAATATATTCCCGGAGACGATGTTCGAACGATAAACTGGAAAGCCACTTCAAAAACAAATCGTTTAATGGTAAATCAGTTTCAGGATGAAAAATCGCAGCGTATTTTTATGCTGATTGATAAAGGAAGAACGATGAAAATGCCTTTCAACAGCTTAAGTCTTCTCGATTATTCCATCAATGCAACAATGGCTTTGTCTCATATTATTCTCAAAAAAGGCGACCGTGCCGGAATGATGACTTTTTCTAAAAGAGCTGAAAACAAAGTTGCGGCCGATAACAAATCAGGGCAACTAAGAAAAATTTCTGAAGCTTTATACAATATTAAAACTGATTTTTTTGAAAGCGACTTCAACCGGTTGTATCAGGATGTAAAATACTCAATTAATCAACGAAGTCTGGTTTTGCTTTTTACCAATTTTGAAACGTTGGATGGTTTAAACAGACAAATGAAATACCTTCGTGGAATTGCCAAAAATCACTTGCTGGTTGTTGTTTTCTTTAAAAATACCGAAATTCAGAAGCTCATTCATACCAATCCCGAAAATATGCAGGAAATTTATGACGAAATTATCGCCGAAAAATTTGAGTTTGAAAAGAAACTGATCATTCAGGAATTAAGAAAATATGGAATTTATTCTGTGTACACGCTACCTGAAAATCTTAATGTAGAGGTGATTAATAAATATCTTGAGATCAAGGCAAGAGGAATTTTATAAACAAAACAGATGAGAAAATTAATTATTGTTGCAGTCATTTTGCTAATAATTGTAAGCTGCGAGAACAAAAGAGAAAGAATTCAGAGAGACGGTGAACCTGAAGTTTTGCTCGTACAGCCTGAAGATGCAGGAATGAATGCCGCTATTGAAAATGCAAAGAAAACTTTTCAGACCAATTTTCATCCGGCACTGATAAGTAAGAACCCTGATTTCTCAAATTTTGCGATTAAACAAAGGTTTGATACTCAGGAAGGCGGCGAACATATCTGGATTGGAGATATTGTTTTTGATAACGGGAAATACCGTGGAATTATTCAGAATGAACCGGTAAATCCTCTTGATATTAAACTTGGAGATGAGATTGTTGTAAACCTTGATAATCTTTCAGACTGGATGTATTATGATAAGAATGTGGTGAAAGGAGCTTATACCGTAAAGGTTTTAAGAGAAACCATGAGTAATGAAGAAAAAAAAGAGATGGATTCACAGGGTTTGATTTATGAATAAAACCTAATACAATTTAATCTTAACTGAAGATTTTATAATTTTGTACCAAGCAATAAGCAAAATGAAAATTACTTTAAACAGAATCAACGACGATTTTTTATTTGAATGTACCAACGCTCAGGGAAATTCAATTTTACTGGATAATACTTCTCAACCTGGGGCAAAAGGCGTTTCGCCAATGGAAAGTGTTTTAATGGCGGTTGCTGGTTGCAGCGGAATTGATGTTGTTTCAATTTTAAAAAAGCAGAGACAGGAAATTACCAACTTTAAAGCAGAAGTTGAAGGTGAAAGAATTCCTGTGGATGATGCGAAACCATTCAAATCCATCAAGGTGAAATTTTTACTGGAAGGAAATATTGATCCTAAAAAAGCTTTGAAAGCATCAGAATTATCTTTCGATAAATATTGTTCTGTATCAAAAACTTTGGAGCCAACCGTAGAGATTGGATATGAAGTTTTTGTAAACGGAGAGAAGGTTTAAATGAAATGAAATAAAAATAAAGGCTGTACATTTGAAAAATGTACAGCCTTTTTAATAATTATTGGTTAGATATTATTTTTTAATGACCTTCACGTTTTCAGATGTTCCGTCTGTCATGGTTAAATTTAAAATATACAATCCTGATTTTAAATCTCCTAATTGAATTGCTGATGATGGATTGCTTATCGTTCTGATGCTTCTTCCCGAAAGATCTGTCACCACAATTTGTTTCACTTTTTCAGCATTTTTAATGGTAATAGTTTCACTAAAAGGGTTTGGAGAAATCAGATTTTTCTTCTCTGTTTTTACCTCATTTGTTGATAAATTATCAGGAGCTAATGTAACGGTTATTTTCCATGTATTGTTATCAACTTTATTAAATGATGTGTCACAGCCTAAACTTTCATCTCCCCATTTTCTCCATGCATTCATTTGGAAATTAACGGTTCCCGTAAGATTATTTGCCAGAGTTAAGCCCGATCTTTCATAAGAATATGTTCCCTCTGTGCCTCCCGAACCTGATGATATTGCAGATTCGGCTGTACTATTGGTGGTACATACCAAAATACTTCTTTGTTCAGACATGTAAGCATTATTTGTTGCAGTCATTTTATAAGCAACGGTTGTAGATGAAATTTTATAACCTGCAGGAATCGTTACAGATAAAGTTCCGGGACAACCTGATGTAGATGTTGCTGTCGGATCGTTGTCTGCAAATTCTGTACTGATATCACCTGTTGTTAAAGTTGCAGTAACCTGACCTGGGGTAAATGTTATCATCTTCCAGAATCCTTTAGTCGTTCCACAGTTTGATCTTACCCAGAAATAATGGAGCTGCCCGGTTGCTAAACCGTTCAGAGGTACCGAAGTTGTACCTGCAGAAACCGAACCCGTAGGTGAGGTTGTTGCACTTGGCGGAGTTCCTGTGGTGTTGTAATAATACTCATATCCTGAAGAAGGAGCACTTGTTGGTGCTGTCCAGCTCAATATGGCACTTACGGGTGTTGTAGTAGCAGTAATGTTGGAAGGAGGTAAGCAAGAATTGTAAGCATCTGCTGAAAATGCAAAAATATTAGGAATACTTCCTCCAGTGCTTGTTTTAGTGATCGTAATACTTGTAATGTTTTTTGACTGATTGGCACTGTTGATTGCCATTGAAATTTGGTATAATCTCGGATTTGTTCCGTTTCCGGATTCCAGATTATTGTTGTTTAGATTAATTCTTCCGATTCCGCGAATGGCATAGTTTGAGCCATCATACCAATCAGAAATACTAATTCCGGTAAAGGGTTGTGTTGTCCCATCAGAAAAATTTACAATGGCATCTACTGTTGCGGCTCCACTTCCTCCCGTTGCAAGCATATATAAGCTTATTGCAGGAATCGGTGTTGTAAAAGCAAGGGTTCCTGAAGTTGTGGTATTGCTGAGACGAAGCGAATTATTCCCTGAATACGAACCTAATTGATAAGATAATCCGGTTGTTGCTGCAACTTCAGAATTAATCAATCCACCTATAGGCAGTCCGTAAGTAAGGGGTGAGTCGGCTGCTGTAAGTTTATAATCTTTAGATACAAATACATAGCTTACTCCGTCTACATCGTTCGTCGTAGAACTTGCTGATGTTCCGACACCGTTGGCAATAACGTCTGCATTAAAGCCACTTTGTACAGGCATAGTTTGATACTGTTGTGCATTTGTCTGATTAAAAAACAAAGCAAATGAAGCCGTTACAAAAACAGAATGTAATTTTCTTTTCATAGTTAATAATTATTGATTTGAATTCTGTGTGCTAATTTACATGATTGGTTGATAACTGTAAGGGATTATGGTGTAAAATTTAATAAATATTTAATTAAATTTTTCAAAAGTAAGTTATTTGATAAAATAGAAAAGACCAGTAAAGGAAATTACTGGTCTTTATTTTATAGTGATTAAAAATATTTATGCTAATCTGGGTTTTAAAAGTTTCGCCACCGTTGCAGTCCATCCTGTCTGATGCGAAGCTCCGACGCCTCTTCCGTTATCTCCGTGGAAATATTCGTAGAAAGTAATATAATCTCTGAAATGCTCATCATAGTTGAATTTGTAATTCCCACCGTTAAAGGCACGCTGTCCGCTTTCGTCTTTCATGAAAATGGAGCATAATCGTCCGCTGATATTCTGAGCAACTTCATCTAAATTTTTCTTTTCTCCACTTCCGGTCGGGAATTCCACCTTTAAGCTGTTTCCGTAATAAAAATGAAAACGCTGTAAACTTTCCACAATCAGGAAATTGATCGGGAACCAAATAGGACCACGCCAGTTACTGTTTCCACCAAACATTCGGCTGTCACTTTCTGCAGGAGTATAATAAACCACATTTTTGTTTCCGTGAACAGTAAAAACAAATGGATTTTCTTCGTAAACTTTCGACATCGCACGAATTCCGTAAGAACTCAGGAATTCTTTTTCGTCGAGCATTCGGTTCAAAACCTTAGTTAGCCTTGTTTTTCTGAGGATACTCATCAAATGTTTTCTTCCGCTTCCTTCTTCTTCCCAATGCGAAACCAAGGAAGTAAGTTCTGGCTTATTTTTTAAAACCCATTCCATTCTTTCACGGAAATTTGGCATTTTATCAAGCAAATGATGATCAATAATCTCTACAGCAAACATAGGAATCAGACCGACAATACTTCTCAATCGTAACGAAACACTTTCTCCGTTTCCTAACTGTAAAACATCGTAGAAGAAACCATCTTCTTCATTCCAGAGTCCCTCTTTTCCTTCTCCCATATTTTCCATGGCTTCTGCAATATAAAGATAGTGTTCAAAGAATTTGATTGCCATATCTTCATACACCTGATAATATTGGGCAAGTTCCATTGCTATTCGCATCATATTCAGCGCATACATTGCCATCCAGCTTGTTCCGTCGGCTTGCTCGAGATGTTCACCATCTTTAAGCTCCATATTCCGGTCAAAGGCACCGATGTTATCGAGTCCGAGGAAACCACCGCCAAAAATATTTTTCCCGTTTTTATCTTTTCGGTTAACCCACCAAGTGAAATTTAACAATAATTTCTGAAAAACTTTTTCTAAAAATAATAGATCGGGCTTTCCGTTTGTTTTTTCATCAATTTTAAAAACCCGGAAGCATGACCATGCATGAACAGGAGGGTTTACGTCACTTAAATTCCATTCATAAGCAGGCATTTGTCCGTTCGGATGCATATACCATTCTTTGGTCAATAAAAGCAATTGGTTTTTTGCAAACTCAGCATCAATAATCGCAAACGGAACACAATGAAACGCCAAATCCCAAGTCGCATACCAAGGATATTCCCATTTATCGGGCATCGAAATGATGTCTTTATTATGAAGATGCTCCCACTCTGTGTTTCTCACATAATTATTAAAATCTCTTGGAGCTTCATGATTAGGATCACCATTCAGCCATTTTCCTACATTATAATGATAGAATTGCTTATTCCATAAAAGTCCTGCGAAAGCCTGTCTCTGAACATTTTTCTCATCATCATTGTAGATATCCTGCTGAATTTCACTGTAAAATTCATTAGCTTCATTTATTCTTGCATTAAAAATATCGTCAAACTGATAAAAAGCGTCATCCATATCATAAGGCGACAATCGGAATTCAAACACTTCGGATTGCTGTGCTTCAATCATTTCATCGATAATAAATGCAGCTTTTGTTCCTCTTTTTTCGGGATTTATTGTGTTTTTTTGTTGAGTAACATAATCATTAATTCCGTCCTTGTAGTATGCGTTTTCTGCAATTGGAGTACCATGTAGCTTCGGATGATTGGTTTCATTGTCACAGAAAACCTGCTCTACATTTTTATTTTTTGAATAAAACTTTTTTATTGGAACACTGTCATGCAAAACATTAATACAGCCATCTTTTCCGGCTTCTACCTGACCTTTGTATTCGTTATAACCCCATTTCCAATTGTTTCTGTACCAGGTTGTAGGCAAAACAACAATCGGAGCAGCTTTATCACTCCGGTTACAGACAGTAACTCTTATTAAAATATCGTTAGCATCAGATTTACAATATTCTATGAAGATGTCAAAATATTCGTCGTTATCAAAAATTCCGGTGTCGAACAATTCATACTCCTGCTCTTTTTTCGAACGTCTTGCGTTTTCAGCAACAATATCATCGTACGGAAATTCATTAATAGGGTATTTGTACACCATTTTCATATAGCTGTGAGTTGGTGTATTATCTAGATAATAAAAAATTTCTTTAATGTCTTCCCCGTGGTTTCCCTGCGGATTACTCAATCCAAAAAAACGTTCTTTTATTCTTTTATCTTTTTTATTCCAAAAAGAAAGGGCAAAACAAAAGAGCTGTTTGGTGTCTGAAATTCCGGCAATACCTTCCTCTCCCCATCGATAAGTGTGGCTTTCTGCAATATCGTGGTTTGCAAAATGCCATGCATTTCCGTTCGGACTGTAATCTTCACGTACATTTCCCCATTGTCGGTTGCTTACATAAGGCCCCCAGTTTTTCCAGTCTTTATCTTGTAATCTTTGCTTTTCGATATTCATTTCCGGTTATTTTCATTGCTAAGTTAATTTTTTTGAAAACGAATTCCAATTTTTTAAATCTGAATAATTCTTAATAAACCCTGCAAAACCTTACCAATATTAAGTTTTTTGATGATTGTTAAATTTTTTTAATTTTTTAAAAGAAAAGTTCTATCTTTGCACCATTCGATCATTCAAATATTGAAAATGTTATCAAGAAAGGTTGAGGGATTAGACCCTGTGAAACCTTAGCAACCCTTTGCGCAAGCAATGAAGGTGCTACGTTCTACCAAAATTATTTTGGACAGATAACTTACTGAAGTTCTTTTCAGCCATTTCCTGTGGCATTTTCAATTGTATTATCAAAAAGTATAATAGAATTGAAAACAGAACTAAACTATATTAATCTTTCGTATCGTACAAATTCCCAAAAGGAATATCATATCCCGTTGAGCTATCAGCTTTTCGGGAAAGACTTGTTTTCTTCACCGATCATTTTAGTTAATCATGCTCTAACTGGAAACTCAGATGTTTCGGGAGAAAAAGGGTGGTGGAAACAATTAATTGGTGACAATCAGGTTATCGATACGACTCAATATACAGTTCTGTGTTTCAATATTCCCGGAAACGGATTTGATGATTTTTTAATTGATGATTACGAAGATTTCACGCCTTCGGATATTGCAAATATCTTTTTACAAGGTCTTGAAATTTTAAATATTAAAAGTTTACATGCCATTATTGGAGGTTCTTTAGGAGGCGGAATTGGTTGGGAAATGTTGGTGAAAAACCCAACTCTTGCCGAAATTTTCATTCCCATTGCCTGCGATTTTAAAACCCACGATTGGCTTCATGCACAATGTCTGGTTCAGAAATTTTTGTTAAATCAAAATGATGAACCATTACAAAAAGCCAGAATTCATGCGATGTTGTGCTATCGAACACCGGAATCGTTAAATGATAGATTTCAAAACAAATACAATCAGGAAAAACATAGATTAGAATCTGAAGATTGGCTCATTTATCACGGAAACGCTTTAAACGAAAGATTTAGTTTGAAATCCTATAAGCTGATGAATCATTTGCTGATGAATATTAATGCCAACGCAGATCATCTGGAGAAAATTCAGGCACGAATGCACTTGATCTCCGTTGATACTGATTTATTTTTTCCTGCTTCTGAAATCCGAATGTGCTTTGAAAAGCTGAAAGAAAAAAAGGAAAATGTTTTCTATCACGAGATCACCTCAATTCACGGGCACGACGCCTTCTTAATGGAATATAAACAATTAAATACTATCATAAAAAATATTTTGTAAAATGAGTAAGATTAATGCTAACGAAATAAAATTTTTAAAAAACAGATCAATCATCAAATTTGAAGGGGAAGATTTCTTAGGAGAAATCGGGATTGACGGACGAATTTTCAAAGCGCTTACTTTGGCGCGAATCAGTGTTGGAGTAATTTCTCAACAGGCCATCGAAAACGGAATTTCTATTCTTGTTCAGGAAAGCGATTCCGAAAAAGCAGTAAATTGTCTGATTGATGAATTTGAAGCAGAAAGAAAATCAGGGAAAGTTTCTCAGATTTACAGCATAAATAACGTGTCGGTTTTGGGTTTTGTTGCTGAAGATTTCAATAAAGTTCTGGCGGAACTGGCAAGAAATAACGTTTTTCCATTGCTTTTAAATCAAATTGCAGCAGAAAAAAGGGTAAATATCGTTGTAACATCTTCACAGGACGAAAAAGCGAAAAATATCATCGAGTCTGAAATTTCTAAAAAACCAAAAACGGTTCATTTAGCAATCATTGGTCACGGTAACGTTGGAAAGACTTTGATAGAGCAGGTTTTACAATCATCAGAAGAAATCAGAAGACGCAAAAAAATTGATCTGAAAGTGGTAGCAGTTGCCAATTCAAGAAAAATTGCTTTCAATAAGAAAGGTTTTGATAACAACTGGAACGATGAGGTTTTGACAGCCGAAAGTCCGTCAAGTGTCAATGAATTAATCAGATTCTCAAAAGAAAATCAACTGGAAAACCTGATTGTTGTTGATAATACAGCGAGTAAAGATTTTGTACATAACTATCATACGTTGGCAGAGAACGGTTTCGATCTGGTTTCTTCCAACAAAATTTTTAACACACTTCCGATCGAAGAATACCGTAAACTAAGATATACGTTGAACAAAAATAACAGACGTTATCTTTACGAAACTAATGTTGGAGCAGGTTTGCCGCTAATTGATACGATTAAATTATTACATCTTTCAGGAGAAAATATCACAAGAATCAAGGGTGTTTTTTCCGGAACATTGAGTTATGTTTTCAATAATTTTTCTTTAAGAGATGATAAATTTTCAACAATCATCAACGAAGCTTTGGAAAAAGGATATACAGAACCAGATCCAAGAGAAGATTTATCAGGAAACGATGTGGCGAGAAAATTATTGATTTTGGCGAGAGAATTAGATTTAATTAATGAATTCGACGATATCAACATCCAAAACTTAGTTCCAGAAAGTTTGCTTTCAGTTTCAAAATCGGAATTCCTTACAAGACTGAATGAACTGGATGAAGAATATCAAAAAATCAAGCAAAACCAAGAATCGGGTCATGTTCTAAGGTACGTTGGAGATCTTCACGGAGATTTGCAAAAAGACAAAGGTGAGCTTGATGTAAAACTAGTTTCTGTTCCTGCAACTTCAGCATTAGGACAGTTGAAAGGTTCAGATTCAATCTTCGAAATTTATACCGAAAGTTACGGTGAAAATCCAATCGTTATCATGGGAGCCGGAGCCGGAGCTAAGGTTACCGCAAGAGGTGTTTTCGGAGATATTTTAAGAGTAAGCGAAACGAAATAATTTTAAAATATAAACAGTCCCGAAGGGACGATTTAATAAAGGATAGGATGCAATCCTATCAACAAATAAATTAAATTAAAAACATAACAATATAGTAACGTATCAATATAATAATTTGAAAAAATCATTGTTAAATTGATGCGTTTCTAAAAAGATAAATAAGTTTATGAGTGATAACATTCAACCAGAAACTAGCAACGAGCAACTGTTAAACTTTGAAACACTTGCCATAAGAACACAAACTGAAAGAACGCAGTTTGACGAGCATTCTACACCATTGTATTTGACATCCAGCTTTGTTTTTGAAGATGCGGAAGATATGAGAGCGAGTTTTGCAGAAGAAAAATCAAAGAATTTATACAGCCGTTTTTCAAACCCGAATGTAACAGAATTCACCGATAAAATTGCAAAAATGGAAGGCGCAGAAGCAGGATATGCTTTCGCAACGGGAATGGCAGCGATTTATTCAACGTTTGCAACATTATTAAATGCAGGTGATCACATCGTAAGTTGCCAATCGGTTTTCGGATCTACGCACACATTGTTCACAAAATATTTCCCAAAATGGAATATTGAAACAACTTATTTCAAAGCCGGAGATTCCGAAAATGTTGAAAAATATATTAAGCCCAACACAAAGATTTTATATCTGGAAACGCCTACCAATCCGGCGATTGAGGTTTTGGATTTAGAATTTTTTGGACAAATAGCAAAAAAACATAATTTAATTTTCATTGTTGATAATTGTTTTGCAACACCATATCTACAGCAGCCCATAAAATATGGAGCAGATATCGTTGTGCACTCCGCAACAAAGTTGATCGACGGTCAGGGTCGTGTTTTAGGTGGAGTAGCGGTTGGTAGAGAAGATCTGATTCGTGAAATTTATCTGTTTGCAAGAAATACAGGTCCGGCAATGTCGCCTTTTAACGCTTGGGTTTTATCAAAAAGTTTGGAAACTTTGGCGATCCGTGTTGAAAAACATTGTGAAAATGCTTTAAAAGTTGCTGAATTTTTAGAAAACCACCCGAATGTAGAATTAACGAAATATCCATTCCTGCCATCTCATCCAAGCTATGAAGTTGCCAAAAAGCAGATGAAATTAGGCGGAAATATCGTCGCATTTGAAATCAAAGGCGGAATTGAGGGCGGAAGGAACTTTTTAGATAAAATTAAAATGTGTTCCCTTTCTGCAAACTTGGGAGACACGAGAACGATCGTGACGCACCCTGCATCTACAACACACTCGAAATTATCAGACGAAGAAAGAAATGAAGTAGGAATTACGGCAGGTTTGGTTCGTTGTTCGGTAGGTCTGGAAAATGTAGAAGATATTATTGCAGATTTAAAACAGGCATTAAATTAATAACGAACCCGAAGGGTTCAACAACAATAGCCATATGTGAAACGTATGGAAAAAGATATTAATCATTAATTCAACGATGAAAAATAAATAAAAATGAAAAATTCAGAACAACTATACAAAGCATTATCCGAAAGAATTTTAATTCTGGACGGAGCAATGGGAACGATGCTTCAGAGATACAAATTCGAGGAAGAAGATTATCGCGGTGATCGTTTTAAAGACTGGGAACATCCGGTGAAGGGAAACAATGATCTACTTTCGCTGACACAGCCTCAAGCAATTGAAGAAGTTCATAAAAAATACCTGGAAGCTGGAGCAGACATCATTGAAACCAATACATTCTCAGGAACAACCATTGCGATGGCTGATTACCACATGGAAGATTTGGTTTACGAACTAAATTATGAATCTGCAAAAATTGCAAGAAAAGTTTGTGATGAATTTATAGTTCAGAATCCTGACAAACCAAGATTTGTAGCAGGTTCTATCGGACCAACCAACAGAACGGCAAGCTTGAGTCCTGATGTAAACGATCCTGGGTACAGAGCCATCACCTTTGAAGAATTGAGAGTTGCTTATAAACAACAATGCGAGGCTTTATTAGACGGAGGCTCAGATATTTTATTGGTAGAAACCATTTTTGATACATTAAATGCAAAAGCAGCTCTTTTCGCAATCGACGAAATTCAGGATGAAAGAGGAATCAAAATCCCGATCATGGTTTCAGGAACGATTACCGATGCTTCAGGGAGAACATTGAGCGGACAAACCGCAGAAGCATTTTTAATTTCGGTTTCACATCTGAATTTATTGAGTGTCGGTTTCAACTGTGCTTTAGGGGCAAATCAGTTGACGCCCTATTTGGAAACATTGGCTCACAATTCAGAATTCCACGTTTCGGCGTATCCTAATGCGGGTCTTCCCAATGCTTTCGGGAAATATGATGAAACACCGGAAGATATGGCGGGTCAGATCAAAGAATACGTGGAGAAAGGATTAATCAATATTATCGGAGGTTGTTGCGGAACAACGCCGGATCATATCAAAGCGATTGCTGATTTGGTAGCACAGTATCCTCCAAGAAAATTGAATGAATTTGTCTGATTTGATAGATTTTTTTTATTGAATTGGTAAAAAAGGAAACGGTTTTTAATATTAACTTTAAATATCACACAAAATTTAAAGAAAATGGAAAAACCGATTTACCTTAAAAATTCAGAGGATGCAAAACTGTTTAATGAACTAAGAAAGAAAGTGAACCAGCGTGTGGAAGCCATTCCCGAAAACAGGGATCTTTATATTCAGATCAAAGCCATTATTTTGCCTTTGGTCTATTTTGGTTTATATGTTTTTGCGCTTTTTAATGTAGATAAACCGTGGATTTACATTTCGAGTTTTGTGCTGATGGGAATTTCTTTGGTTTTGATTTATTTAAATTTAATTCACGAAGCAGCTCACAACAATATTTACAAAAGCAAAAAATTAAACAGTCTGGTGTTGCAGATTTTTGATTTTGTAGGAGCAAATTCCTACATCTGGAAAAAAAGACATATTGCAGCGCATCACGCTTATCCAAATGTGGATGGTTGGGATACCGACATCGAGCAGAGCGGTCTTCTGTTGATTGTTCCCTGGATTAAAGCGAAAGGTGTTCAGAAATACCAGCATTTCTTTTTCTTTCTGGTGTATCCTTTATAT
Source organism: Chryseobacterium formosense (assembly GCF_900116415.1). Classification (GTDB taxonomy): domain Bacteria; phylum Bacteroidota; class Bacteroidia; order Flavobacteriales; family Weeksellaceae; genus Chryseobacterium; species Chryseobacterium formosense. The sequence continues at coordinate 528,401 of NZ_FPAP01000002.1, forward strand.
CTGTTCAATTGGATGTTTATCCGTGATTTCAGAGATTTTTTCGATAATGAAAGGGTGATTCTGAAAACGCAGGGAGCAATTCCGACAAAAGAAAAAATTAAAATGGTTGCTTTTAAATTGTTTTATTTTTTCTATCAGATTGCAGTTCCGGTTTTGTTTTTTAAAGTATCCATTGGTTTGGCTTTAGAAGCTTGGTTTTTACAGGTTATTGCAGCGAGTATTTTTGCGCTTTTTGTGTTGTTGCCTCTGCATCCGCTTCCTGATAATGCTTTTCCTAAATTGAATGAAAAAAACGGACTGCCTTTCAGTTGGCTTCAACATCAGTTTGAAGTAACCAATGATTTACAGGAAAATAACTGGTTTGTGAGAAATGTATTGGGAAATTTCAACTTTCATGTTGCCCATCACTTATTCCCGAATTACAGCTATTTATATTATAATGAAATTACTGAGGAAATCGAAAAATTTGCCAAAGAACATAATTTGGCGTACAAAAGGTTTCCGATTTTCACCGCTTTGGGCAAACATGTGGATTTGCTGAAGCAAAATGCGAATAACGCATATTTTATTTTAGAAGAATAATTTGATGAAATATTTAAGATTATCGGGGCTTGAGCCTTTGATTATTACTCCGGAAACAAATTTTATCAATGTTGGTGAAAGAACCAATGTTGCCGGATCCAAAAAGTTTTTAAGATTAATTAAAGAAGAGAAATTTTCTGAAGCTTTAGATATCGCAAGAGATCAGGTAGATGGCGGTGCTCAGATTCTTGATGTCAATTTTGACGACGGATTGATCGATGGAAAAGCGTCCATGATTAAATTTTTAAATTTAATTGCTTCTGAACCTGATATTTCAAGAATTCCTTTGATGATCGACTCGTCAAAATGGGAGATTTTAGAGGCAGGATTACAGGTTGCACAGGGTAAATGTGTGGTAAATTCCATCAGCTTAAAAGGTGGTGAAGAAGAGTTTGTCAAACAGGCAAAAGCAGTTAAGAGATATGGTGCGGCAGTAATCGTCATGGCATTTGATGAGGTCGGACAAGCTGATACCTACGAAAGACGTCTCGAAATTTGTGAAAGAAGTTATAAAATACTGACGGAAGTTGTTCGTTTTCCTGCCGAAGATATTATTTTCGATTTAAATATTTTCCCGGTTGCAACGGGGATGGATGAACACCGCAGAAACGCAATCGATTTCATTGAGGCAACGAGATGGGTTCGCCAGAATCTTCCTTATGCTTCTGTGAGTGGGGGAGTTTCTAATGTTTCTTTCTCGTTCCGAGGAAATGATACGGTGAGAGAAGCGATGCACTCGGTTTTCTTATATCACGCTATTCAGGCGGGGATGAATATGGGAATTGTGAATCCCGCATTGCTTGAAGTTTATGATGAAATTAATAAAGAACTTTTAGAGCTTGTAGAAGATGTAATTCTCGATAAAAGAGAAGATGCCACAGAGCGTCTTTTAGATTATTCGGAACGAAATAAATCGGTTAAAAAAGAGAAAGTTGAAGAGCTGGAGTGGCGTAATCATCCTTTACAGGAGAGAATTACGCATTCATTAGTAAAGGGGGTCGATCGTTTTATTGAAGAAGATGTTGAAGAAGCAAGACTACAGTCTGAGAAACCTCTTCATGTGATCGAAGTTAATCTGATGACCGGAATGGGCGTTGTCGGTGACTTGTTTGGAAGCGGAAAAATGTTCCTTCCACAAGTGGTAAAGTCAGCTCGTGTGATGAAAAAAGCGGTGGCTTATCTACAACCATTTATCGAAGCTGAAAAAGATCAGACGCAGAAAGCCAACGGAAAAATTTTAATGGCAACCGTAAAAGGAGACGTTCATGATATTGGAAAAAATATTGTGAGCGTAGTTTTGGGTTGTAACAATTACGAAATTGTCGATTTGGGAGTGATGGTTCCTGCCGAAAAAATTATTCAGGCAGCGATTGATCATCAGGTTGATGTTATCGGTTTGAGCGGATTGATTACACCTAGTTTGGACGAAATGGTCTACATCGCTTCAGAATTGGAAAGACAAAATTTGGATTTTCCTTTGTTAATCGGTGGTGCAACAACTTCAAAAGCGCATACCGCCGTGAAAATCGATTTGAAATATAAAAATGCAGTTGTTCACGTGAATGATGCCTCCAGAGCAGTAAATGTGGTAAGTTCATTGTTGGGTGACAGAAATAAAGAATATGTTGAAGATTTAAAAAGTGACTATTCAGATTTCAGAGAAAAGTTTCTGAACAGACAGGTTGATAAAGATTATGTTTCGATTGAAGATGCCCGAAAAGATAAGTTTAAAATCGATTGGGAAAATGAAGAAATTTTCACACCAAATCAATTAGGAATTCAAGTTTTTGAAAATCAGGATTTGAGAGAATTGTTACCATTCATCGACTGGTCACCGTTTTTCAGAAGCTGGGATCTTCACGGAAAATACCCAAACATTTTAGAAGATGAAGTCGTCGGAGCTCAGGCGAAAGAATTATTCAAAGATGCTCAAGTTATATTAAATCGAATTTTAGACGAAAAATTGCTAACCGCAAAAGCTATTTTCGGAATTTTTAAAGCGAATTCTAATGAAACGGATGATATTTTAATCTTCGATGAAAATGATAAACAGAAAGTGAAATTCCTGACATTGAGACAACAGGCTCAACGTTCGAAAGGAAAAGATTATCTGGCTTTAAGTGATTTTATTGCCCCTCAAAGTTCAGGAAAAACCGATTATATGGGAGCTTTCTGTGTAACAACAGGTTTCGGAACAGATGAATTGGCTGAGGAATATGAAAAAGCAAATGACGATTACAATGCCATCATGGTAAAAGCTTTGGCCGACCGTTTTGCAGAAGCTTACGCCGAATTTTTACATAAAAAAGTAAGAACTGAATATTGGGGGTACGCCAATCAGGAAAATTTAAGCAACGAAGAATTAATTGCCGAAAAATACAAAGGAATCCGTCCTGCTCCGGGATATCCGGCATGTCCCGATCATTTAGAAAAACATGCGATTTGGGATCTTTTAAAAGTAGAAGAAAATATCGGAGTTTACTTAACTGAAAGTTTAGCCATGTTCCCAACCGCTGCTGTTTCCGGATATTATTTTGGAAGTCCGCACGCAAAATATTTCGGGCTAGGAAAAATCGCAGAAGACCAATTGAAAGACTATTCAAAAAGAAAAGGAATTTCATTACAGGAAGCCAGAAAATGGCTGAATCCTAATTTAGCTGACGGAATTTAGTTTGAGATTCGGCGGCGGCTTTGCCGCCGCCGAATCTCAAACTTCAAAATAAATATTAAAAACAAATTATCAAATAGAGCTCGTGATTGAAAGTTTATTGGTTGATTTTTTTTCATCAAAACCAACTAACAACGCTCAACAAGCAACAAAAATATAAAATGAAGATTACAGATCACATAAAAAATGCAAACGGAAAAACTTTGTTTTCCCTCGAAGTTGTTCCGCCACAAAAAGGAATTGGGATTGAAGATTTATATAAGAACATAGACCCTTTGATGGAATTTAAACCGCCATTCATTGATGTGACGACTTCCAGGGAAGAATATATTTACATTGATAAAGGAAATGGCTTGATGGAACGTCGCATTACGAGAATGCGTCCCGGGACATTGGGGATTTGTGCGGCAATTCAACATAAATATAATGTAGATACTGTTCCGCATTTGCTTTGCGGAGGGTTTACAAAAGAAGAAACAGAATATCTTTTGGTGGATTGTATGTATCTTGGAATTGATAATATCATGGCTTTGAGAGGTGATGCGATGAAGGGGCATCAGTATTTCGAACCTACTCAGGGAGGTCATGCGAGTGCAATGGATCTGGTACATCAAATTAATGATTTAGGACGCGGGAAATATCTTCATAATCAGGATGAAGAATGTGAAGAACATAATAAATTCTGTATTGGAGTTGCTGGTTATCCCGAAAAACACATGGAAGCTCCTTCAATGAATTATGATCTAAAATGGTTGAAGCAAAAAGTAGATGCAGGTGCAGATTATATCGTAACGCAGATGTTTTTTGATAATAAAAAATTCATTGAGTTTGTAACTAAGGCTAGAGAAATGGGAATTACCGTTCCAATTATTCCTGGAATTAAGCCGATTGCGACAAAAAAACATTTAAAAATTTTACCTCAAATTTTCAAAATTGATTTACCGGAAGATTTAATTAATGAAGTCGAGAAAGCAAAAAATAATGAAGCTGTAAAACAAATCGGAATCGAATGGGCCATCAATCAATGCAGAGAATTGCTGGATTTCGGAGTCCCTGTTTTACATTTTTACTCGATGGGTAAAAGTGATAATATTAAGAAGGTAGCGGGAGAGTTGTTCTAATTAAGTAAAAATTATATTTGATTTGAAGCTTTGTCGAAAGACAAGGCTTTTTTATTAGATATTTTAAAGTTTCGGAGGCGGCTTTGCCGCCTCCGAAACTTTAAATCATAACATCGGGTGCCTCTCAAACTCCTTATTCCTGTCAAAAAAATAACGATAAGTCGCCAATTTCCTCGTCACCGTTGTATCAAGATTTTCAGCAATTTTAATCATCTTCGGATTAAAATCACCGATCCACTGCATTTCTGTGACTTTAAAATCGGTGTGTTTTCTTAAATGTTGAGTGCCCTCCCAGATCATATATCCTTCCAGACCCTTTTTTTGCCATTCAGGAACAACTCCGAAAACGAGTCCGATCATTTTTTCGTTTTTCTTAAACCTTTTAATCCAAATAAATTTTAGCTTTTCCCAGATTCCAAATTTTCCGTTTAAATATTTAAACCATTGATTGGTATCAGGAAGATTCATCCACATGGCAACAGGTTTTTCATTTTCGTATACAAACCATGAAATATGCTCATTAATGATAGGCTTCATCATTTTAAACATTTTCAGAACCTTAGCTTCTTCCATACATTTTCCTTCTCCGTGAGAAGCCCAGGCTTTATTATAAATTTCAGTAAAATCTTTAGCAAATTTCTCCAGTTTATCCTTAGTCATTGGTTTTGCGGAGATTTCAGGATTCTTGCTGTGTTTCGCATGCATCACAGTGAAAACTCTGGAAACCTCTGCAAAAATCGGTCGCGAAAAACAAAGCTGTTCAAAATAAACTTTAAAACCGTAGTTTTCAAAAAGATCTTTGTAATACGGAAAATTGTAATTCATTCCATATAATGGTTCGATAAAACCTTCAATTACAAGACCCCAAAATTTATCCCGTTCTCCAAAGTTGATCGGGCCATCCATCGCTTCTATTCCTTTTTCCTGAAGCCAGTTTTTACAATAATCAAAAATGAAATTGGCAGTTTCTTGGTCATTAATACAATCAAAAAATCCTATTCCGCCGGTTGGTTGGCTTTGTTCGTATAAATTATTGATGAAAACAGCTACTTTTCCAACTGTTTTAGAATCATTTTTAAATAGAAACCTTGCACATTTGCCATCTTTATAAAATTTGTTTTTTTCAGGGTTGAAAATATTTTCGATGTCTTTGTCTAAAGGCCTGATGTAGTTTTTGTCGTACTGATAAAGTCTTGCCGGAAAATCGAGGAATTCCTTTTTTTGATGGGTATCTAAAACTTCTTCAACAGTAATCATAGCTTCTTTACTCAGTATAAAACCGAAAGGTAATATTTTTAATTATAAATTGAAATACATGAAAAGATTTTATCCGTATTTTTGTTGCAAAATAAATAAAAAATGGTTGATTTTACCGATAACGACGATGATATTTTCACAGGAAAAGAACATACGCCTATACGAGATGATGCTTTTGAAAAATCACCAGAAGAAAAAATAGAAAAAATTACCGGACTTTTTGCAGAAATTATGGAAACGCTTGGTCTTGATATGACCGATGATTCTCTTAAAGATTCTCCAAAAAGAGTCGCAAAAATGTATGTTAATGAGATCTTTGGCGGACTTCTTCCTGAAAATAAACCGGGAATTTCTACCTTTTCAAATAAATATAAATACCGCCAGATGTTGGTAGAAAAGGATATCACAGTATATTCATTCTGCGAACACCATTTTTTGCCGATCATTGGAAGAGCGCATGTTGCATACATTTCAAACGGTGAAGTGATCGGATTATCAAAAATCAATAGAATCGTCGATTATTATGCGAAGCGACCACAGGTTCAGGAAAGACTGACGATGCAAATTGTTAATGCGCTAAAAGAAGCTCTAGGAACAAAAGATGTTGCCTGTATCATCGATGCAAAGCACCTTTGCGTAAATTGCAGAGGAATAAAAGACACTGCAAGTTCAACAATTACGGCTGAATTGAGTGGTATTTTCAGAACCAATCCGATTACGAGACAGGAATTCCTTCATTATGTGGGAAGCCATGCGAAATTGGATTATTAATTAAGAGAATATAAGTATGGATTATCAGATTCTCAAGAATATTGTGAACGAAGAACTTCAAAGGTTTGAAAATATTTCGGAAGAAGAATGGTCAGCAAAAATTTTGCCTGAAAAATGGTCGAAAAAAGAAATTTTAGGTCATCTTTGTGATAGTGCTTTATCAAATATCAGAAGATTTGTAATCACTCAATATAAAGAAAACGAGAATATTGTTTATGATCAGAATTTTTGGGTGAAAGCTCAGAATTATCAGAATACTCCGACTTCAGATATTATTAGTTTATGGAAATTTTTGAATTTTCAGATAGTAAATACTGTTGAAAATATTCCTGACGAAGCTCTCCAAAGAACTTGTGATATGACAAAAACGGAATCTCAGATTTTCACTTTAAAATTTATTATTAATGATTATATTGGTCATTTACAACATCATTTAAAAGCTATTTAGTAATGATAAAATTTAAAAAAGTTTCAGATAAGATTTTTGTAGCCACAATTATTTGTTGTTAAAAACCTTTATAAAAATTTTGAATCTTAAATCTTAAACTTTGAATTAAATTATGCAATTAAAAATATACAACTCGCTTGCGGGAGAAAAAGAAATATTCAAACCCATTTTAGAAGGAAACGTAGGAATGTACGTTTGTGGACCAACGGTTTACAGCAATGTGCATTTGGGAAATGTGCGAACTTTCCTTTCTTTCGATTTTATCTATAGAAGTTTGATGCATTTGGGTTATAAAGTTCGTTATGTAAGAAATATCACCGATGCAGGCCATCTTACAGACGATGGAGATGTGAATAACGATCGTTTCGTAAAACAAACCCGTTTGGAAAAACTTGAACCAATGGAAATCGTACAAAAATATACCGTCGATTTTCATAAAGTTCTGGATATGTTTAATTTATTGCCTCCGAATATCGAACCGACTGCAACAGGGCATATCGTTGAACAAATTGAATTGACTCAAAAATTAATCGAAAAAGGATTCGCTTACGAAAGCAATGGTTCTGTATATTTCGATGTTTTGGAATATAACGCAAGAGGTCTTAATTATGGTGAATTATCAAAAAGAAATATAGAAGAACTTTTCGCAAATACCCGTGATTTAGACGGACAAGGCGAAAAGAAAAATCCACAGGATTTTGCATTGTGGAAAAAAGCTTCTCCGGCACATATTATGAGATGGAATTCGCCTTGGGGAGAAGGTTTTCCGGGATGGCATCTAGAATGTACTGCGATGAGTACAAAATATCTTGGAGAAACTTTTGATATTCACGGAGGTGGAATGGATTTGAAATTCCCACACCACGAATGTGAAATTGCACAAGGGAAAGCTTGCAATGATACCGCTCCGGTAAATTACTGGATGCATGCCAATATGTTGACAATGAATTCCCAGCGTATGAGTAAGTCAACAGGAAATTATATTTTGCCGATGCAGTTGGTTTCAGGTGAAAATGATTTTTTCGAAAAATCATTTCATCCTGCGATCGTTCGTTTTTGTTTTTTACAGGCGCATTACAGAAGTGTTTTAGATATTTCAAATGAAGCAATGTTGGCAAGTGAAAAAGGTTTCAGCAGATTGATGGAAGCCTTGAAAATTGTTTCGAATTATGAATTTCGGCTTTCGGATTTGTCATCATTCGATTTGAAAGGTTGGAAACAGAAATGCTATGACGCATTGACGGACGATTTCAATTCTCCGATTCTGATTTCGCATCTTTTTGAAGCTGTCAGTTTCATATTTAAATTAAAAGAAAATAAAGAAACGATTTCAGCTCAAGATCTGGAAGATTTAAAATCTACCTTAAATGCTTTTGTTTTTGATGTTTTAGGTTTACAGAATATGGAAGAGAATAACAATCAAAAATTAGATCAAACTTTGCAGGTTTTAATTGAACTGAGAAATCAGGCTAGAAAATCGAAAAACTTTGAACTTTCAGATCAGATCAGAGATAAGCTTTTAGCAGAAGGAATTGAATTAAAAGACGGAAGAGACGGAACTTCTTACGTTTTGAATTAGAACGTAAAAATATTTACTTTAGACTCTCACATTTTGTGGGAGTTTTTTTATGCATAAATTGTCATTTCGACGAAGGAGAAATCCATTTTCAATCTTTAACTTAAATATTAATCTCAACCTAAAAAAAATTATAATCCAATCCGAAAATTATGTAACTTAGTCATACTAAAATGATTAAAAATTAAAACTTACCTATTATGAAAAAACATTTATTCCCTATTGTCTTATTATTACTTGGAAACACAATCAGCGCACAGCAGGATTTTTTTGCACTAACAGGAAAAAACTCTCCCGGAATTGAATTCAGTGATTTTCGTGCAATGAATTCAGACGGAACATCCGGAGAAAGTATTTTTGGTGTTTCTTCAGAAGCAAAAGTGATTTCACAGGCGAGAAAATCGGCAATTACAGAGGTTAAGAATTCTTATAGTAATTCTCAGGCAACAACTTTAGCGACATTAGCATTTGATGCTTCAGGAAACAATTTGGTGTATATGCCAATGTTTTCATCCAATATTTATGTTTTAAATCAGAAAACAAAAGAAATTACTTTGGTCGAAAATACAGTTGCGAGAGTTAGTTCTTGTGACATCAATTCGCATATCACGAGAATGGCAACCGGATATGACGGAAATATTTATGCGATCAACAATGCAGGAACGCAATTTCTTCAGATCAGCAAAAAACACGATCAATACACTGTCAGTGATCTTGGAATCATTAAAGATGATGCTTCCAATGGTAAGAATTCGTTTACGGCAATGGAGACGGGTTTTGGTGGTGATATTATTGCTGATGCAGATAATAATTTCTACGTTTTTTCGGCTTCAGGAAATGTGTTTAAAGTTTCAACTAAAGAACTAAAGGCTAAATTCGTAGGGAAAATTACAGGTCTTCCTGAAAACTATTCCGTAAACGGGGCAGCTGTAAATTCAAAAGGGAATATTGTTGTGGCAAGCGCAAAAGGTGCTGCTTTATATGAATTGAATCTCAATAGTTTAGAAGCAAAACAGCTTCCGGGAGAACAAAGTCTTCACATTTATGATTTGGCGAGTAAGTATTTTGCAAATGACAGAGTTGCAGCAAACAATACTTTTGCGAATATAGATATTTATCCTACAAAAGTTGAGGATCAGACAATAACGGTAAATGTGAATGATAAATCGGTGAAAGGAAATATTAAAGTGAATATTTTTGATATTTCAGGAAAATCCGTCATGTCTTCCAATCTCTCAGTAAAAGATGGTAATCTTAATCAGCAGATTCAGTTAAGAAATTTGGTGACCGGGGCGTATTTGGTGAATATTACTGAAGAATCCGGGAAAACATTACTTTCAAAGAAAATCCTCGTAACAAAATAACTGACTTTTTTTATAATATTTTAAGACCTTTTCTCAGCTTTGAGGAAAGGTTTTTTAATGAATATTTGATATTACAACAACTTGTTTTTCAATTTTTAAACGTATTTTTAAGAAAAATATGCATAGATGAAATTATATTTTAATATAGAATATCATACAAAACCCGGCGAAAAATTAGAATTAATCATCGATGAAAAAGATTCAGCTCCTCGAAGTCACTCAATGTTTCATACCGAAAATGGTTTGTGGAAATGTGAAGTCGATTATTTTTCAAAATCAATAGATTATAAATATCAGCTTACAGATGACAGAAAAAATGTTTTGCGGGAAGAATTCGTAAAACATGGTTTAAATTTTCCACACAACTATAAAGAATTTTTAATTTTTGATGAATGGAATAATAAAAATTTTCCCGAAAATTATCTGAACAATAAAATTCTTCGAAATAAATTCACTCAGCTAAAGCCGCAAAAACTTCCGAGTTTAAAAAAACACACCCATTTATTCAGAATTGAAGCACCCATTTACAATCATGATTGGGAAATAGTTCTTGTGGGAAATACCTCTTCATTAGGCAACTGGAGCTACGAAAACTTCATTCATCTTTCCCAGACAGATTTTGGAATTTGGGAGGCTTCGGTTGAGATTCCGGAAGTTCAGTTGATTCAGTATAAATATGCAATTTTTGATAAAGCACAGCAAAAAATAGTAGATATAGAAAGTGGTGCAAATCGATCAACAGTTCCGAATACACAGAAAGATGTTTTGCAGATTGTTGTAGATCATTATTTTAAATTTAAGTCTTATCAGATGTATCATGATGCGGGAGTTGCTGTTCCGGTATTTTCGTTGAGAACTGAAAATGGCTTTGGTGTCGGTGAATTTTCAGATATTAAAAAACTAGGAGATTGGGCAAATGAAACTTCCTTAGGAATTATTCAGATTTTACCAATTAATGATACAACGGCAAATTATTCATGGACAGATTCTTACCCTTACGCCGCAGTTTCTGTCTACGCTTTACATCCGCAATATATTTCTATTGAAAATCTTGATTTTAAATTACCGAAGGATTTAGTTGATGAATATCAAGCTGAAAGAAATGAACTGAATGCTCTTGAATTAGTTGATTATGAAAAGATGATTTCCGCAAAATGGAAATATCTTAAAATCATTTTTAATACTGAGAAAGAAAGCATTTATAAAGACAGGAGTTTTAAAAAATTTATAAAAGATAATGAAGAATGGCTTTTGCCTTATTCGGCTTTCTGTGTGTTGAGAGATAAATATAAAACCCCAAATTTCAACACTTGGAAAACCCACAAAAAATATATCGCAGGAAAAGTTGCTCCCTTTTTCTCTGCTAAAAATAAAGATTATGATGCATCTATGCTTCATGCTTGGGTGCAGTTTCAACTTCATAAACAGTTGAAAGATGCTGTGGAATATGTTCACAGTTTGGGAATTTCGTTAAAAGGAGATTTGCCAATAGGAATTTATAGATATTCTGTTGAAGCTTGGACAGAACCTGAATTGTTCGGAATGGATTTTCAGGCTGGAGCTCCGCCTGATCAGTTTACAGAGATCGGGCAGAATTGGGAATTTCCAACTTACAATTGGGAAGCCATGAAGAATGATAATTATCAATGGTGGAAAAATAGATTCAAAGCATTGGAACAGTATTTTGATGCGATGAGAATTGACCATATTTTGGGTTTTTTCCGAATCTGGAGAATGCCAATTTCTGCGACTCAAGGTATTTTAGGTTATTTTTATCCGGCAATTCCTGTGGTTTTGGATGAATTTAAAGCAAGACATATTCCTTTTGATTTTGACCGATATTGTAAACCCTTCACCAATGATCAGATTTTGTGGAAATATTTTGGAGAAGAAAATTTCAGAGCATTAGAATTTTTGATTAAAAATCCAGACGGAACTTATCAGTTTAAAGAAGAGTTTGATACACAAAGAAAACTTACTGATCATTTCAGCAAACTTCCCAAAGATGAAATTGCGGAAAAACTCATTTCATTATGTGCAAATGTTTTGTTTGTAACAGAAGAAAAGGATGGTGAAACGGTTTATCATCCCAGATTCAATATTTTAAAGACAGAATCGTATCAATATCTTTCGGATTGGGAAAGAGAATCAATTTACGAGCTTTATCAAGATTATTTTTACAAAAGACAAGATCATCTTTGGAAAGAAAAAGCAATGGAAAAACTTCCTGCTATTTTGAGTTCTACAGATATGTTGATTTGTGGTGAAGATTTGGGTCTGGTTCCTGATTGTGTTCCCGAAGTGATGGATGAATTAGCAATTATTGCCCTAAAAGTTCAACGAATGCCTCCCGGAAATCTTTCTTTTTACAATCCTAAAGAAGCAACTTATCTGAATGTTGTTACGGCTTCTTCTCACGATAGTTCCACGCTTAGACAATGGTGGAAAGAAAATGAAGTTTTAAGGCAAACGTATTTTAATCAACAATTAAATCAATATGGAAAAGCGCCGGATGATTTGAAACCATATTTGGCTGAAATCATCATGAAACAGCATCTTTACAATGATGCAATGCTGGCAATTTTTCCGATTCAGGAATTTCTGGCAACTGATGAAAATCTTGCAAATCCCAATATGAACAGTGAAAGAATTAACGATCCTGCAGTGTTTCCGCATTATTGGCGATACAGAATGCATTTAAACGTCGAAAATTTAATTGAAAATTCAGCTTTTAATGATAAAATTTCAAATTGGATCAAAGACAGTGGTAGAAAATAATTGAAATTATTTAATTGAAAATCAATTGTTTAAAAATATTTTAGAAAGAAGTTTTATCTCCGGATTTAACTTCTTTTTTATATCTACATCAAAAAGACAGGAATGAGAATTCTTACATTAACCAATTAATGATTATCGAAATGAAAAAAATATTTATAGGATTTGCACTTGGATTAGCAACGTTGACGTTTGCACAGCAATATCCAAATAAGGGTTGGGATAATGATGGATATTACGGAAATAACGACGGATATTATAGTGATGAGGATGATAGAAATTATTTCCCTGATGATTATTATTACAATTATCCACAAGATTATTATCCGTCAGATTATTATCAGAGTTATTACAATGATTACAGACAGAGTATTATCAATATCAACTGGAACGGGTTTTTTGTTCAGAACAGATTAAACCGATGGCAGATTGACCAGATTTTATATCTGAATAATCTTTACGCAAGTTTTTCAGCTTGGAATAACTTCTATAGATACAATCCGGACAGATGGTATTATGACAGATTCTATGCAATGGAAAGAATTTTAGGACCAAGAGTTTTTGTGGTTTTCCAGAATAATTATTATCACGGCTCAAGCCCGATCGTGTATTTCCAGAATTACAGAAGAACGCATTATGTTCCGAGATTCAGAGTCACTCCTAGATATAGAAATGTAAACATCAATATCTATAGAGTAGACAGAAACAGCTTTAGAAGAAATGATAATCCTACTTTGAATGTTGTAAGAAACTCAGGATTCAGAAACGGAAGTAACAATTCGGGAGGATTCAGAAATGAGAATGGAGTGAGATCAGGAAATAATGGAGGATTCAGATCAGAAACTCCGAGAACAGTTTCTCCGAGAGTAGAAAACAGTTCACCAAGAAACAACGGAAACGGAGGATTCAGGTCTCAGCCGAGAAATGAAAATTCAAGTCCGAGAATTCAGAATAATTCGCCGAGACAGCAAAACAGGGGAGGTGAAGGAAGAGGTTCTGGCTTTAGAGGAAATTTAGTTAGCAATTAGTTTTCATATATTATATTTGAGTGGTGTGAGAGTAGGTTTAATTATCTACTCTCTTTTTTATTTTAAAAATGTTTAAATATTTAATAATAAAATTTAACAAAAATTATGAAATTCATTTTTAACTTCTCGTGAAATTCAGCATCAAAAAGATATAAGAAACCAATTAATAATTTTAAACACATGAAAAAATTAGTACTAGCCGCAGCATTTATCGTAACAGGAAGTTTTGCAATGGCACAACAGGTAAATCCTCAGGATAAAAAAATCAATAGAGAGGAAATGCATAAAAAAATGGAACAAAAGCAGCAAGAAAGAATGGCTGAAATGCAGAAAGAATTAAACCTTAATGAATCTCAGGTTGCAAAAATTAAAGATCTTCAGGAGAAGCGTAAAGCAGATATGAAAGCTGAATTTGAAAAAAACAGAGGTGAAAGACAGGCGAAAATGGAGCAGATGAAAGCAAAAAGACAGCAGATGGATAATGAAATGAAGAACATCTTGTCTCCAGACCAATATGATAAATGGCAGGCTTCAAGAAAAGCTAAGATGGAGGAAAGAAAAACGATAATGAAAGAAAAAGGGCTGAAAGGAGAGAGAAGAATGATGAAGAAAACACAGTCAGGAACTTCTATATAAGCTGATGAGAGGTTTATGATTTTGATTTTTAATGTTGGAAGGGCAGAGTTTTCTGCCCTTTTTGTATTCAATCTAAATCTAAATTTAAGCGTTTGTTTTTCCTTTCGACCGATAATCCGTAAATTTGAGTATAAATTTTTATTATGGTAAGTGAAAAAATTGCACAGTTAATAAACGAACAAATCGCACACGAGCAATATGCGGCTCAATATTATCTTTCGATGTCTGCTTGGTTTTCAGCAAAAGATCTTGACGGAATTGCCAATTACTTCAGAGTGCAGAGCAAAGAAGAATTGATGCATGCCGATAAAATGTTTGATTACTTAAACGATGTCGGAGGCGAAATTGTATTGGGAGAAATTCCAAAACCGCCTCACACTTTTGAAAGCGCAACCGATATTTTCGAAAAAGCTCTGGAGCACGAAAAGAAAGTGACAAGAAGTATTTTCAACATTGTGAAAAATGCTAACGATGAAGGCGATTTTGCAACAACTTCTTTCTTGCAGTGGTTTATCAACGAGCAGGTAGAAGAGGAAGCGAGTGCTTCTCAGTATGTAACAAAAATTAAAATGGTTTCTGATAACCCTTCTGCATTATATCTTTTTGACCAGGAATTGGCGAAAAGAGTTTTTGTGGGAGATCCAACAGCGTAAATTATTTTTAATATCATTAAAAAATTTTCGGCGGCACCTTTGGTGCCGCCGAAAATTTTTTAGCTTTATATAAACAGCAAATTACAAATAAATCAACTGCGTTTTAATCACTTTCATTCCCAGATTTTCTAAAACCGATTTATAGGTTTCAATTTGTTTGTCGTTCTTTTCGGTCTCCATTCCGGTTTTAAAATCGACAATAATGTAGCCTTCATCGCCTTTTAAAATTCTGTCGGGACGATAAATTCTGCTGATGCCTCTTTCCGAAATCATGATGTCTTTTTCATTGATTACTTTCCATTTTTCATCAAAGAATTCAGCGTATTGGCCGATGATTTTTTTTAAGTCTTCTTTAATATTTACTTTTTCATCAAGCGTAATCTGACCTTCCAAAACATAGGTTTCCAAAACTTTATCAATATCCTTTTCGGTGTTGATTTTTGAAAGTAATTCGTGTACGAAAAGTCCGATTCTTACTTTTTCGTTTCTCACCTGATAATTTTTTGATGGTGTTGCAATTTTTATCGAACTTGTATTTTCATGTTCGTTTCTTAGGTTTTCAATACTTTTGGTTTTAAACTCAGAATTTTTATGACTGATCTGTTTTTTCAGCATTTCAGGATGAGTTTTGTATAAGTCGAATTCATCCAAATCCTGCAGGTTTTTAGACTGAACAAATTCCAGAATTTCTAAATTATTTGAAGTTTTATTCTGTTTCTGAAGATAGAAAAACAACTGTTCTACAGGCCGCGTTGTTGCAACATATTGCAGACATAATCGGTCGACAAGATTCTTATAAGAGTTTTCAAGGTTAAATTTTTGGATACCTTGGTCGTAGACTTCAAGATTTTTATTAAACTGATTGATGTTGACTGATTTTAAAGGCGAATTTTCATCATTTTCAAACCAGTTGGTAAATTCAGAATCTCGGTTTTTATTCATCATCGGAATGAAAACAACAGGAAACTCAAGTCCTTTTGCTTTGTGAATCGTCATAATCTGAATGGCGTCAATATTTTCTGAAGCCTGAATGGTGTACGTGGAAGCTTCTTCGTCCCAATATTTCAGGAATTCTTTTGTGCTTGCTCCAGCATTCTGAGTGAAATTGAAAAGCATTTCCAAGAAGTTGAGCAGAAAGTCGGTCTCCTTATTTTCAATCGAAAATTCGTTGATATAATATTCAATAAAATTATAAAGATTAAATTTCGGAAAATGGTCTTGCTTAAGCTTTACATGATATTTTTCTTCAATAAACTGAATGATTTCTTCATGCTGTTCCAAAGCCAGAATTTCTTTCATTCCTAAAGTAAAATCCGGCATACTGATTCTTTTGAGTCGGTTCAGGTAAAACATCATCATGATCAGATGAGGTTTGTTTTTCGGATTGGTTTCCCATTTCAGAAACTCCACAATTGCCTTTAAGGTATCCGATAATTCTAAGGTTAAACCTTTATCCGAAATCGTTTTAATATTGGTTTCTTCACCATGATAATTGACTTTCAGATTCCCTAATTTTTGCGAATAAGAGAAAATGTCAAAATTTCCACGACAAAGAATCGTAATATCTGAAAATCTGAATCCGTTATCAAGACATTCCTGAATATCTTTCTGCATTTTCTCAGAAACATCGTTATAAAAATCTTCATTGGTTAGATTTTCAATAAGATTAACCTTTACACGTCCTTCAATACCCGATTTTGTGGTTTGTTCGCCATCGGTTCCGAAAATATGCTGATGCTCTTCTTCAAGATTTAAAGAATGAAAATGATACAGTTCATTATTAAACTGAACAATATTTTTTGCACTTCGCCAATTGTCTTTTAACACTAATAATTCCGCTTCTCTCGGTGCAAATTCTTTTTTATTAATGATATCCAGCATCAGTTTGCTTTCACCGCCTCGAAATCGGTAAATACTTTGTTTCGGGTCTCCCACTAAGGTAAAAGAAGTGTTTTCTGTCGAAATACTGTGATCTCTCAATGGAACAAAATTCTGCCATTGTAATTCTGAAGTATCCTGAAATTCGTCAAAGAAATAATGCTGAAACTGCGATCCTACTTTTTCGTAAATAAAAGCTGAAGGCTCATTTTTAAGATTTTCATTAATTAAAATATTAAATTTTGAAAGCAGAACCAAATCATTTTCTTCTTCAATTTTTCTCAGCTCATCCTGAATGTCTTTATTCACTTTCAAAGGCAGCAAGGCGGAAAGAATTTTCTCTTTTTTTTGCGTTTCGATGAATAAAAGAATCAGCTTCATTCTGTTTTCCAAGAGCTGTTCTAATATTTCTGAAATTTCGGATTCTTTATGTTTTGATTTTGCAGCAGCTCCTTTTCTGTATTTTTCAACAACAGATTCTTCTGTCGAACTTGGAAATGGGAAACCAGGTCTTTTTTTCTGATAAAATTCTACCACTTTTGGGAAGAATCCACCCAATCCGTTTTTTCCCTGTGCAAAATCTTCAATTTCAATGTTTCTGGATTTGAATAAATCAATCGAACTTAAAGCAAGCTCCAATGATTGTTTTTTATTGGAAGTAATTTCTTTTCTTAATGTGTTTTTGATGTTTTCATAATTCGCATCGTCAAATTCTTTGTTGTCTTTCAGATGTTCATAATGAATATCCTTTACAAATTCTTTCGCTGAATCGTATAGATTTTTATTAAGATTAATTCTCTCATTGTTTTCCAGACTGTAATCTACATAATCCATGAATGAATTGGAAATATTTTCATTTTCCCCAATCTGGTCAAGCATTTTGTCAACTGCTTCAATTAAAAATGGCTCTGCATCAATTTCAAGATTAAAATTTTTAGCCAAACCTAACTCATAAGAAAAGCTTCGCACCAATCGGGAATTAAAACGGTCAATCGTTCCGATATTTAAGGTCGAATAATTATGAAGGATATAATCTAAAAGTTTTTTTGAACGATAATGAAGTTCATCAATGGTTATTTTTAAGCCTTCTGTTTCAAATGCTTTTTGGATGTTTTTTAAATCGTTGTTTTCGACGTAATTCTCTGCTGTAAATTTATTTAGCCAAGAAAGAATTCTCTCCTTCATTTCATTGGCGGCTTTGTTTGTAAACGTCAATGCCAAAATATTTCTTATTGACGATTGTTGATTGGGATATCTCAGACAAATCATCAAAAGCCTCTGTACAAGAGCGTAAGTTTTACCGGAACCGGCCGATGCATTGATTACTGTATAAGAGTTTGACATTTTTAGCGAAAGATTTTATGCAATTTAGATAAAATTTAATTTAAAATTTAACAAATCGGAGCCTATATTTTAACAGTTTTCAACTTTAAATTCAAAAAAAATATTAAATCGCGTTAAGTCTGGTTAAACTTATAACAGAATTAAAAAATAACTTTAGTTTTGTTACATAAAACAATAATCTGTGAAGTTTAAACTACTCTTTATTTTATCATTCATTTTTTATATCCAAATTAATGCTCAAAGCTATATTTTTGGAAAGATCTCTTCAGAAGACCTTACCGAAGTTCCAGCCGTTACAGTTATTAATATACGAACTAACGAACAGGTTCTTACCAATAGAGACGGTCATTTTATGGTTTCCGGGAGAGAGGGTGATATTCTGCGTTTTTTTAAAAGCGGCTATGAAAGAATTGACCGTAAAGTCTCCAAAGAAAATTTAGTATCGCCAATGAATGTCCAGTTGACGAGAGCTGCTCAATTAATTGCTGAAGTCGAAATAAAAAAAGGACTCAGCGGAGATTTAAAGATTGATTCTAAAACGTTTAATCCACCAAAAAAAGTTGAAAAACTAAAAGCGGAGATCAATAATTATCTCAAGCAAAAATCTGATCCGAGAATTTTAGCGGCAAGACCAGGAGAATTTGTACAACCAAAAGGACAAGGTTTTTCAATTGGAAAAGTGAAAAATAAATGGGATGACCTTGATTTGTCTAATTACCTGGCTTATGCTCTTGGAGATCAGTATTTTGCAGACTTAAAAATAGAAAAACCTTTCATTCATCATTTTATTACCTATATCCTTACGGGAGGTTTCGAAAGGCAAAAAATACTGAAATATGGTTTTGTAAGTGATGCCGATTTAAGAAGGTTTCAGAATGCTGTTCTTATGAGAATTGATTCTTACAAAGCTCCACAAACTCAAAAATAAGTCTAATGAAGAGAAATATTTTTGCGGTATTTTTCTTTCATGTTATGACACTTTTTTTCTGCCAGCAAAAAATTTCGGGGACTATAATGAGTGAGAATGATATGATAGTAACCTCAGTTTTAGTTGTGAATATGACTAATGATAAGAACGTTTACAGTAATTCTTCCGGGGAATTCTCGATTGAAGCATCAGAAAAAGACGAGATCAGATTTGTGAAAAAAGGTTATGAAAGAGTTTCCAGAAAGGTTTATAATGTAGATGTTCCGATGAATGTTGTCCTGATAAGAATACCTGAGGAAATTGAAGAAGTAGAAATTGTTTCTGTAACAGGTGATCTGTCCAAAGACTCAAAAAGACTTACGAAAATTGATAAAAAAGACCAGCTTCAAAAAAATATTGGTTTGCCTAAGCCTAAAACAGGAGAGAAACCTCGTGAAGTTCCGGCTGAAATAAAAAGAGTTTTATTTGCTGCAGCTCTCGGGAATCTTGATGTTCAGGGTGTATATGATTTGATTAGCGGAAAAGCAAGAAGACAGAAAAGATGGTATAAGTATGAAGATGTACAGAAAGATATTACTTGGATCCGAAAGAGAATTGCTGACGAAGATTTTGTAAAAGATGGAGTTCCGGCCGAGAAAATTTCAGAGTTTTTGGAATTCAGTTTTATTGTTAAACCGGATGTGAGAAAATATGTACGAGCTAAAAATGTTTCAGGAGTGATGTTTAGTCTGGATGAGGTGATTCCTGTTTATGTTGAAAGACTTAAAGAAAATATGAAATCGAAAGAATAAATGAATGTTTTATTTAATGATAAACAATATCGTAAATCTCGTCTTTTACTTCTTTTAAATTTTCCGGGAAATAATTAGCAAGAAGCCAAAGCTGAAGGCTGTTTTTACCTTCGCCGTAACTTGGCTGTACATACATTTCATCAATGAGATTAAAGCCATTTCTTTGATAAAACGAAAAACGTCGTTTAGAATCTTCGTTCAAATGTTCAGGTTCGATTTCTAAGACAATTCTCGGATGATTTTTAAACAAATAATCTGTGATATGAGAACCTAGTTTTTGGTTTCTGAATTGAGAAAAAACTTCAAAATGCTCTACAAAGATATGATTACTCAATTCCCAAATGATGAGGTAACCGATGTTTTCAGAATCATGCAAAACCGAAATTACTTTTACTTTCGGATGCTCAAATAATTGTAGAAACTTATACCAATCCCGTCTTTCATCTTCCGGAAAAGAAGTTGAGTAGGATTTGTAAATCTGTTGCACGCGATAATCATCGGGTGAAGTAATCTGTAGAAATTCCATGGTTAAAGGTCAAAAACGCTTGGTCTTCTGGTAATGAAAATATCTTTGATCCAAAGTGTAAAGGCCAAACCGAGATAAATTAAAAAGAAAAAACCTGCCGTCGCAAAAGTTGAATAAATGAAGAAAACTCTCAGTTTAGAAACCGGAATTCCCAGTTTAGCACCCATTCTTGTGAGTACACCAAACCATTCGCGTTCCATTTTATGACGTAGATTATCAAACATTATTTACGATTCTTTTAAAATTTTAAATCCGATACCGCAATTTAAGCAATTTTTCGTTTCGCAACAGTTTTTAGAATGATAAATCAGACTCTGGCTTTCTAAAGAGTTTCTGACTTTTAAGCCTAATTGTTTCCATTGGGCAATAACCGAATTCTTTTCAGCCTGAATTTCATTGTAAAAAGTAAGGATTTCATCATTGATGTTTTCGTTTTGATGCTTATGATAGGTGAATTTTATTGGTAAAATGGTATTTAAAATAATCAGTTCAATGAAATCTTTCGTTAATGTTTTTGTTTGATTAGCAGGAGATGTTTTTCCGAAATTAAAATGATTATCCCAATATTCTGATGCTTTTATTTCTTTAAAAATTTCAATTAAACCATTTGTATTCTGTGCTGATATGATTTTAGCAAATATATTCTGATGCTGAAAATACAGATCAGCGAGTTGTGATAATCTGATTGTCGGGAAATTAGGAGGTCTTAATCTTAGAAATTTAGGGTAAATCTTAACATCGGAAATATTGTATTTGTTTTTAATAAAATCAAATTCTCTTTTCCATAACTGTATTTGTGGGTCTTGTGGGGTTTCTAGCCATCCGGAAACTCCGAAAAATAAAGCTTCAAGCTGTGTTTTGTTTTGCCGTATTTTGTTGATAAAGGTAAAGTCAATACTTTCTGCAATTTGCTTGAAAATAGAAGCGTTGACTTTCAGACCAAAGGAGTAGGCGAGATGGTGAAATAATACGGCTTCATAATTGTTTTTATAGCGCTGTAAATCGGTTTCTATCTCTATTGATTTTTCCTCAAGTTTTTTCAATAAATTTTCTTCGTGAAATTGAACTGGAATTTTCTTGGTACTGAAAATCTTTTCACATGGAATAAACTGACTTTCTTTCAGCAGATTTTCATATTTCTCAAAAATATTCTTATCGATATGGTCTTTCAATTCTAATGTCGGAATATTCTGATTTTTAAATTCTTCTATGTCAATATCATTCTTATAAACTACGTGTAGAATAATATTTTGATAAGCAGGATCTTTGGTGTGATTGTGAAAAATCCAATCTGAAGCTTTTACGTGAAGCTCGATATTTCCAGCAAGAATAACATTTTTAATCTTGATCTTTGCCATCAGAAAATCCGGACCGGAATCGGTGTTCCACTTTCCGAAATTTAAAATTTCAACAGGATTTCCTTCGGTATCTGTAAAATTGTAATGGATAAATACTTTGAAGTTCCAAAGGTATTGAAGCAATTTTTCATTCATCAGCTGTGATTTTGTGTGACAACTAATTTAGTGAAAATTATTTTTGTTGAGATTAAACTTTATAACGTTTCTGTGTCGCACCTCCGGAGCTCGTGTTTTGTGGTGATAATTGGTTTTCTATAAAGGTTGCGCTCCTACGGAGCGCGCCAATCGGCTGTCAATTATTTCTTTGCTAAAGGGTCCGGCTCCGAAGGAGCCGAACCTAAATTTTCAGTAAAACAAAAAAAATCAGAGCCAATGCCCTGATTTCTTTGTTTATTTAAATAAGTTTTAAGCTTTTGTTAGCGCGCCTTTAAAATTCTCAATCGTTGTTTTATACATATCTTCATAAATAGGAAGAATATTTTTCAGATCAAATCTGATGGCCTGTTCTTTAGCATTGACTTTCATCTGATTGAGAAGCTCATCATTGCTTAATAATTTAATACAATAATTACTCATCGCTTCTACATTTCCGATTTCTGCTAAAAAACCGGTTTCTCCTTGAATGTTCACTTCTGGAATTCCGCCTGCATTTGAGCTGATTACCGGAGTATTTGCCGCCATTGCTTCCAAGGCTGCCAAACCGAAACTTTCCTGCTCGGAAGGAAGTAAAAAGACGTCTGAAAGCTGAAGAATTCTGTACAGATCATTTACCTTTCCTAAAAGTCGGATCTTTGAAATTAAATCAGGATTTTCTTCCAAAAACTGGTTGACTTTTTCCATATCGGGACCTTCACCGATGATAATCAGTTTAGATTTAACCTTTTTCTCAACGTTTTTAAAAATCTGAAGAACTTCTTCTACACGCTTTACAGGACGTAAATTGGAAACGTGAATCAATATTTTTTCGTCAGGATTCGCAAACTGTGTTCTCTGGCATTCATTACAATCATCAAATTCAGAGTTATCGATGAAATTGGTAATCACCTGAATCTCTTTTTTAATATTGAAAAACTGCAGCGTATCTTTTTTAAGACTTTCAGAAACAGATGTAATCGCATCAGATTTATTAATCGAAAACTCAACCGCATGTTTGTAACTCGGATGTTGCCCAACTAAAGTGATGTCTGTTCCGTGAAGTGTCGTTACCAAAGGAATATCATTATTGTCTTCCTTCAGCATTTGTTTGGCTGTAAAAGCAGCATAAGCGTACGGAATGGCATAATGAGCATGAAGTAAATCTAATTTATAAAGGTTTACAACACGGTAAATCATCGAGCTTAATGCAATATCGTAAGGCTGATATTGGAAAAGAGGGTAGGTCTGAACATTAACCTTGTGGAAGAAAATATTTGGATTGGTAATATCTAATCTAGCCGGAAGTGCCGAACTGATGAAGTGTACTTCATAGCCTTTGTTTGCCAAAGACATTCCGAGTTCTGTTGCCACGATTCCGCTTCCGCCGTATGTTGGGTAGCAAAGTATGCCTATTTTCATCTTTTATTTTTTATTTGATGTCAATTTATTTTGTGTGGGAAACTTTTAAATCGATTCCCATACCTGGTTTTAATTTTTCGTTGACTAAAACGGGAAGTCTCCCCGAAATTTTAGTTTTTCCGTTGATTGCATCTGCAGTTGCTGTCATCGAGTCATCATTACTCTCATAAGAAACCAAAACGGTCGAAACTTTAGAAATATCAATGTCTTTTAAAGCATAAGCGCTTCCGAAGACATTAAGAATCACATTTTGATTTTTACTCAGATCAGCTAAAATCTTTTTTGATTCTGATGAAATTTTGTAAGGTTTGTAAGCTGTAGAATTATCTTTATGGAAACCAACAATCACCGTAGAATTTGCAGGAATTGAATTGATTTCAGAAGCTTTTTTAATGATAATTTTTGAATTTATATTTAACTGATTTGCAAAAGTCTGATAAGGAGCTTCTTCCAGCGGAACATAATAGTAAGTCGTGTTTGAATTTAAAGGAAGCAATTTTTTTTCGTCTTTCAATAATGTTAATGCATTAGCATAAAGATTTTGAACCAGTTTTGTATGCGACTCATTATTAATATCGTAGATTACATTGTCAGGATTTTTTGGTTTGTATTGATTTAAACCTAAAAAATACTTAGTTAACAAAATCTTCTTTACACTTTCCTCAACTCTTGACTGAGAGATTTCACCTTTATCAATCGCCTTTTGAATCAATTTTTTACCTTCTGCAACACCTTGCGAAAAAAGCATAATGTCATTTCCTGCTTTAAAAGCTAAAGCATCTAATTCACCTGGTTTGTATTTGTTGGCAACAGCGCCCATGTTTAGAGCGTCGGTTATAATTAAACCTTTATATCCTAATTTATCTTTTAGTAAATCTGTGATAATCTTCTTTGATACTGAAGCCGGAATTCCTTTTCCTGATTCAAGGCTTGGAACGTATAAGTGTGCAACCATCACACCGCCAATTCCTTTATTCATTAAAGCTTTGAAAGGAGCAATCTCAATTTTATTTAATCTTTCTAAACTGTGAGAAACCACCGGAAGATCAAGGTGTGAATCTGTACTGGTGTCACCATGCCCCGGAAAATGTTTAATGGCAGCAAGAATATTGTTGTCCTGCAAACCATTAGCGTAAGATAGAGCAGATTGTGTTACATTAGAAACCTCAGAACCGAAACTTCTGTTTCCGATAATTGGGTTATTCGGATTTGTGTTTACGTCAACAACCGGCGCAAAATCCCAGTTAATCCCCATTCTTTTGCAGTCTTCCGCAATTTTTGCAGCCATTTGATAAATCAGATCCTTATCCTGGATAGCTCCTAAAGTCATTGCCCAGGGAAATTTGTGAGCGGTATTGATTCTTTGGTACAATCCCCATTCTGCATCCATCCCGATCATTAAAGGAACTTTAGACTTCTGCTGAAATTCATTCACGAGATTAATTTCTCTTGCTGCGTCATCCTGCATTAAAATCAATCCGCCAATTTTATCATTTGTGACAATATTTCTCACCTGGCTGATATGGTTGTCGTCTTTATTGGTGTACAGTGCAACAATAAAAAGTTGTCCCAATTTTTCGTCCTGAGAAAGACTGTTGTAAGTCTGGTCAACCCATTGATTTGCTTTCTTAATATCTGCCCTGGAAATATCTTTAGGCTGATATTGCGCCGAAAGATCGGAAGCAGAAAAAGCTATAATTAAGAGAAAATTAAAAACTAATTTCTTCATGATGTATTGAATATGAACAAAAATACGATTAAAAAATGATGAGTGACAATGTTTTTATAATTTTTGGTATATGTTTTGATTCGGCATATTCAATAATAATAATCTTAAAATTTATATAATGAGAAAGTTTTTCCCAATTTTAATGCTTGCTTTTGTGAGTTTATTTACTTACAGCTGCGATAACAATGATGATGAGGTGCAGTATGTCGATAATGATACATATTCCGGAGTTTTAGAAATTACAAGAAGTTTTCAATATAATAGTTCGACTCAACAACATTTTATTAATCAATCTTTAACTTCTTATGGTATGCTGGATTCTGATATGGTTTTAGTTTATAGACTAAAAGCTGTTTCAGGAACTAATGATATTTGGGAGCAGATTCCTAAAACAATATATCTAAGTAACGGGAATGAAATAGACTATGATTTTGATTTCACAAAAAATGATGTACAGATTTATCTTAGCGGAACTTATGACGTAACTACAACTCCTGCATATTATAATAATCAAACCTTTAGAATTGTTCTGGTTCCTGCAGGATTTTTAAATAAAGGAACTGCGCCAAAAGTAGATTATAGCGATTATAATGCTGTTATTAAGTACTACAACATTGATGATTCAAAAGTTGTAAAAATAAAATAAGAATATCTTTTCAAATTTTTATAACAAAAAAGCTCCGGAACTTAGTTTCGGAGCTTTTGATTTTATTAATTTTCATTGTCATCTAAGAAATGACCGAAAAAATCTTTTTTAGTTTGAAGATAACCTCTGCTGATCTCATTTGCCGGAATTTGTAAAGGCACTCTTGAGTTTAAATTGATATTGCTTTCCTGTACAAACTTTACTTTTTCAGGATTGTTGGTTAAAAGATTGATGCTTTCAATTTTTAACTGGTTCAGTATCTCAATGGCAATACCAAAATTTCTGTCGTCTGCAGGTAAGCCTAATTCTAAATTTGCCTGTACCGTATCTAATCCCTTTTCCTGTAGAGAATATGCTTTAAGTTTATTGATGATCCCGATATTTCTTCCTTCCTGACGAAGATAGATGATGACACCACCATTCTCGTGCATATATTTCATAGCTGCATCCAGCTGTTGTCCGCATTCACATTTTTTAGAATGGAAAACCTCTCCGGTAATACACTCAGAGTGAAAACGTACATTGACAGGTTGAGAAAAATCAGTATTTTCTGCAACGATTGCCATGTGTGGCATCCAGTCATTTTGATCTTCTGAGAAGGCTATCATTCGGAAATTACCGTGTTCTGTAGGAACATTGGCTTCCGCCTGAATTTTTATCATTGAATTGTATTGTTTATTTTTTTCCGTTTATGGAATCTTCTATTACAGTGACGTTTGTTTTTAATCTTACCAAATATCTGTTTAGAACCTCATCTTCGTCTTTTTTAAGATTTTTTCTAAGCTTCTGAATTTTCTTATAAGATTTTTCTAAGTTGCGGATTGTTTTATTTTTTCCTGCTTTGTTCCCGGATTCTATCGCATAAAGATAGTTTTGGAGCGTGTATTTAAGATTACTGGTCTCTTCGTTCAATGCCGGATTTGAAAATTTAGGAAAAGAAGAAATCAGATTCGTGATTTCTGATGCATTAACGTTTTCTGTAATGTTTATGCTTATACTTTTATTGTCAGATTCAGTTTTTGCGTCACTCGAAAAACTACCAGATACAGGTGACATATTCAGTTTTTCAGTGGCACATGAAGAAGTGATTATTAACAGTATTCCAAGAAAAAATAGTCGTTTCATTTTTGCTCCTTTTGATAAAGGATTGGGTTAAGACTTTCATCGTTGTACATTTTCATTTGTTTGTACACTTTCATCTTAACATCACCGTTTTCAATATCATTAAGCAATTGAATGATTGAAGCACATAGATCTTCTTTCTGGGTAAGCAATACGTCTAATTTTTGCTGACAATTATAACGGTGCTCTTCAGAAGCAGATTCGCGATTTGCTTCTAACGACATATGATAAACCTTTAATGCTAAAATAGATAATCTGTCGACAGCCCAAGCTGGAGTTTCAGTATTAATCTTAGCGTCAGATTTTGGAGTAATATCTTTGTATTTATCTAGAAACCAGCTGTCTATAAACTCTACCAAATCTGTTCTTTTCTGATTTGATGCGTCTATTGTTCTTTTTAATTGAAGAGCTTCAACAGGGTCTATATTTTCATCTCTTATTATATCTTCCAAATGCCATTGAACGGTATCAATCCAGTTTTTAGCATACAAAATCCGTTCCAAAGTATCACTTTCAAACGGGTTTTTAATAGGAGTTTCAACGCTGTCTAATATATGATAATCTTCAATAGACTGGTTGAAGATTTTCCAGGCAGTATCGGTAAAATTCATTGAAATAAAGAAGTTTTAGTGGCTAGCTGGATTATTGTTGGAAGAATTGTTGTCGGTTGTTTTTGAACCCGGTTTTTCTTCTTCTTTGATAGCGTCCTTAAATTCTTTAATTCCGGAACCCATACCTCTCATCAATTCAGGGATTTTTTTACCTCCGAAAAGTAATAAAAGGATGATGGCAACGATAAGGATGTGTTGCCAAGATAAGGCTAATATTGTTAATGTATTCATTTCTAAATTTTTTGCAAAGTTAATCTTTTTTTAATACGAAACCCAACCCAATGGGTCAACTGCCTGACTTCCGTTCCATATCTGGAAATCAAGAGTGTAAGTGCCGTCAAAATCCTGTGCGACACTACCTACAATCGTACCTGCAGAAACCTGCTGGTTTTTTGAAACGGTATTGCTGCTAAGATTAGAATAAATGGTAAAATAATCACCATGTTTAATCATCACAGTTTTAGTACCGTCTGCAGAAGGAATTACCTGCGAAACGGTTCCTGGGAAAACCGCTCTTGCCGAAGTTCCTTTCGCTACGGAAATTTTGATTCCGTTATTTTCTTCCCAAATATTTTTAAAGACCGGATGCTGCTGTTTTCCGAATCTGTGCGTAATCGTTCCTGAAGCAGGCATTGAAATTCTGCCTCGGTTCGCGGCAAAATTACTTCCTGCGGAAGGTGCAGAAACCCCAAAATTGGTCATCGCTTTCGATTCTGCAGCTTTTTTATCATCTTCTTTTTTCTTGGCTAATGCTGCTTCAGCATCTCTTGCGGCTTTCAGTTTTTCTGTTGCTTCTCTTGACTTTTCATTAGCTTCATCCAGAGCTTTCTTTGCTGCTATTTTTCTGGCTTCATCTTTTGCGCTTGCTTCTGCTTTTGCAGCTTCAGCGGTACGTTTTCTGTCTTCTTCCTCGCGTTTAGCAGCAAGTTCTGATGCTTTTTTTGCCTCGACTTCAGCTAGCTTTCTTTCTCTTTCTAATGCTTCAGCTTTCGCTTTCGCTTCAGCATCAATTCTTGCTTTTTCTCTTTCTGCAGCAATTTTTGCCAAACGGATTTTTTCAGCTTCTGCTTTCTTTTTCGCTTCCTCTTCAGCTTTTGCAATTCTAAGCTCTTCAGCAATGATCGCTTTAATCTGTCCTTCTAAAGCTTTAGACTGAGATTGTTTTTGCTTAAGCTCACCAGTTAGTTTAGATTCGTTTTTCTTGAACTCTGTTACCAACTGTTCTTTTTGCTGACGTTCAACGGTAATAGTCGTTAAATCTTTCTTCTGATTAGCAAGAAGGTTTTCTTTCTCCACTGCCGATCTTTTTTTCTGTTCTACTGATTTCTTTAATTCTACCGCAGTATTGGTGATTTCAGCTGCTTTTTTATCCTGATAATCAGAGTATTGTTTTAAATATTGCACTCTTCTAAGCGCTTCACCCAAACTTTTTGATGAAAGAATGAAGGTTACTTTATTCTGAACGCCTTTGTTTTTATAAGCATTCACCAAAACCTGAGCGTAGTTTTTTCTTAAAACTCCCAGTTCTCGGTTCTGACGGTTTATTTCAAGCTGACGAAGATAAATCTCATCCTCAATAAATCTTTTTTCTTTCTGAGTATTGTTGTAAACCTTTTCTCTAAGCGCTAATTTTTTATTAACGTTATTTAAATATGATATTGATAATTTAGATTCATTTCTGGTTTTTGCCAGATCTGAATTTATTTGAATGATCTGTTTTTTTAGATCAGCATTTTGCTTTTGTAACTGTTCCTTATTTTGTTGGGCATATTGTAATCCGAACAGCAAAATACCTATTAAAAAGCTAATTTTTTTAATCATTTAATCTCAATTTTCTTATAATTGGCTGGAACTGAATAGGGTGTTTCCATCCTCGAAAAGTCAAATTTCGTGTTTTCCAGTAAAATTTGGCTGGATTTTGAGCCTTTTATAATTATTTTAACATTTTTAGGGAGTTTTACCTCGTTCGGAAAGGTTTCCCAGTTTTCATATACGATTTCAATGGCATCATCGGATTTTACATCCTGCAATTTTATCCAAGTAAGATTAAAATCATTCGTGTACTGCGTTTCAACTTTATATTCACGAATTACATCATTGGTGACGATTTTCTGATTGGTGATTGAGCTGAGCTGATAGCCATCAGAATTTTTTACAATCTTAGAATTGCTGTTTGAAATAAGTAGAAATGTACGACCCATCAAGAGTTTTTCTAGTGTTTTGTAATCGATAAAATTTACATTCAAAAGGTTATTCAGATAATCAAAATCAGAATCAATGTAGTTTTTGTTGTATCGGTCGATTGCCTTTATTCCTTCAGGGGTAATTATCGCTCTTGCAGCAGGAATGATCAGGAAAGAAATGTTTGCCCAGATTTTTTTATCATTTTCAATATAAATAGTTGCATCCAGCGGACTTACTCTAAGATCGCTTGCCGTGATTTTGCTGTTTATTTTTACATGATCGAATTTAGGATGAATAAGTATTTTCTCATAGAAAGTTATTCGATCCTGAATATTTTTGGCATCTTTCGGGTCATTCTTATTGCCGGAATTTTCTACCTGAATACTGTCATTTTTAGAAGAATTCTGGTTGAGTGCTTTTCTGCTTTTACAGGAAAGAATGGTGAGTGTGATCATCAATAAGATAGCCCAATTTCTCATATGTAAATTTTAATAATCTTTTACAATATTAACGCCAAACCACACAAATGGGATTGTGTGGTTTTTCTCAACGTTATTTATTTAAATTTATTTCGATAAAAAATCTAAAACTGAGAAGTCTCCCAGTGAAATCTCTCTTGCAACTCCGAAATACTGAGCCGAACTTCCGATCATCGAGTTGGATAGGTTTCCGTGGTCAATAATCGTTTTTTCCTGAATTAGAGAATTATCGATATTTGAATTAATCACTTTTGTACCTTTTCCTAAAGAAACATAAGGTCCGATTTTAGAGTTTGAAATTTCAACGCCTTCACCGATGTAGCATGGCTGAATGATAAGAGAATTCTGAATATTAGCCGATTGAGGGAATTCTGTGAACTCATCTTTTTCGTATTCTAAAATTTTACCATTGGTTTCTACTGTGGCATTTTTGTTTCCGCAATCCATCCAGTCGTCTACTTTTCCTAAAGAGAATTTTGCACCTTTCTGACGAAGATTTTCCAAGGCAGTTGTCAACTGATATTCACCACTTACTTTAATATCATTATCCATAATGTGGTTGATTTCATCCATCAGTTTTTCACCCGAATTAAAATAATAAATTCCGATAATTGCCAAATCTGAAATAAACGTCTGTGGTTTCTCTATAAAATCGGTAATGAAGCCATAATCATCAAGCTTTACAACCCCAAAAGCAGAAGGATCATCTACTTTTTTCACCCATATTACACCGTCAGAATTGGTGTCTAAAGTAAAATCTGCTCTGAATAAAGTGTCTGCAAAAGCTACCACTACATTTCCTGTCATAGAAGCTTCGGCGCATTTTATAGCATGTGCTGTTCCCAATGCAATATCTTGAGTATAAATGCTTGCTTTTGCACCAAGATTTTCCGCAATTTTGATCAAAGAAGCTTCAACTTCAGCTCCGAAATCTCCAATAATAAATGCTACTTCATCTATTTTTTCTCCTGCAACTTTAGCAATATCTTCTACTAATCTCTGTACAATTGGTTTTCCTGCAATAGGAATCAATGGCTTTGGAACCGTTAATGTATGAGGTCTCAATCTTGAGCCTTTTCCTGCCATCGGAACAATAATTTTCATATATAATTGTTATTTTTTATATTAATGTTTAGTTTTTTCTAAGTATTTTGTTGATCATCGTTCTTTCATTATACGCTAAAAATGCGATGAATAATAAAAACAGACCGTTTCCGATAAAATAATTTTCTCTGAAATACAAAAATGAAACCAGAGAAATTGCTATAGATAATGAAAGGTAAATAAGGATTTTTTTTATGTTATAATGAATGGGATACTGTGCTCTCCCCCAAAAATACGAAATAATCATCATACTTGTGTAGGTAATCAATGCTGCAAAAGCACTTGCCCAATATCCGTATTTGGGAATAAATGTAAAGTTGATAAAAATGGTAATCGCTGCTCCAATCAGAGAAATGTATAATCCCACTCTTGTCTGGTCTGAAAGTTTATACCAAATCGAAAGATTAAGATAAATTCCTAAAAACAATGCACCCAGCATTACAAGAGGAATGATTTCGATTCCTTCAAAATACTGAGCATTTCCCAAATATCTTTCAGCAATCCATTGAAGATTGACCATTAATCCAATATAAATAAGACAGTTACAGATTACAAAAACATCCATCAGAACAGCGTAAGTCTTATGATTGTTTTTGTCTTTAAAACTTGAGAAAAAATAAGGCTCAATTCCCAATTGATAAGCCTGTCTGAAAACAGTAATAAAGGTTGCAATTTTATAAACTGCACCATACACTCCGATCTGATGTTTTGCTTCTTCTTTGGGAAGCCCAAATTTCAAAAATTGTCGGTCTAAAGTCTGATTGATAATTCCTGCCAAGCCTGCTACCATTACCGGCCAGGAATAATTCATAATTCTTTTCCAGAGATTAAAATCAAACTTTTTAAAGCTGAAGTTTACAAATTCCTTTCCTACAATAAGTAATGTTATGATACTTTGTACCAAATTAGCAATGAAAACGTAGCCTACACCAATTTCAGGATCATATTTAATTCCTAAAATACCATTTGGATAATTGGGAAGCCATTTTATAAAAAATACAACAAGAAAATAATATGCTAAAGCTCCGATTACTTTTGAAAGCATATATTGAACGGGTTTGCCTTCAAGTCTTAATATTGCCGAAGGAATTGTTGCAAATGCATCGATCGAAAGCATAAAAAGGAAAATGACAAGATAATTAACCTGATCAGGAGTTTCAAAAGCATTTGCTAAATCTTGTCTGAATACATACCCAAGAATTAAATAAATAAAACCAGCAGATAAAATACTTAAGGCACACGTAGAAACTAAAGTCTTTTTATCAATATCTCCTTCCTGTGCAAAACGGAAAAAAGAAGTTTCCATCCCATGAGTCAGAAAAACGGTGATAACTCCGGCAATTGAATACCAATCTACGAATGGTGACGAAGCAGATGGTCCGAAAGCTTTTGTAACAATAGGTGCAATAAGAAAAGGGAAAATTCTTACCAATACCGAACTGAGCCCGTAAACCGCAGTTTGTCCAAATAATTTTTTATACAATTTCAGGTTTTTAAAATGCAAATGTAAATATTAGAATTCACAATTTTCTGAGTTATGCTTAAAAATCATTTTTGAAAATATTAAATTTGTGCAATATCAATCTAATTTTTTTAAAGCAATACATGAAAATCCTGATAAAAAATGCCCAGATCGTCAACGAAGGAAAGATTATTCAAAGCGATATTCTGATTGAAAACGATTTGATTTCCAAAATAAAACCTAATATTTCTGAAGAGGCAGACCAGATAATCGATGCTTCCGGAAAATATCTTTTGCCTGGAATTATTGATGACCAGGTTCATTTTCGTGAACCGGGTTTGACGCACAAAGGCGATATTGAATCTGAATCCCGCTCTGCAATTGCAGGTGGAACGACTAGTTTTATCGAACAACCAAACACTGTTCCCAATGCGGTTACCCAGGAGTTATTGGCTGATAAATATCAAATCGCTTCTCAAAAATCGTTTGCCAATTACGGTTTTATGATGGGAGGAACGAATGATAATCTGGAAGAAATATTAAAAACAAATCCAAGAAACGTTCCCGGAATTAAATTATTTCTAGGTTCTTCGACTGGAAATATGTTGGTTGACAATCCCGAAACTTTAGAAAATATTTTCAGCAATACCAAAATGCTGATTGCGGTTCACTGTGAAGATGAAGCGACAATCAGAGCCAATACACAAAAATATCTGGATGAATATGGTGAAGATATTCCGGTAAAATTTCATCATTTAATCAGAAGTGAAGAGGCTTGTTATAAGTCTTCCTCAAAAGCAATCGAATTAGCAAAGAAAACCGGAGCAAGACTTCACGTTTTCCATCTTTCAACAGCCATTGAGACTGAGCTTTTCAGAAATGATATTCCTTTAAAAGATAAAAAAATTACAGCGGAAGTTTGCGTTCACCACCTGACTTTTACGAATGAAGATTACGAAACAAAAGGCGGATTAATCAAATGGAATCCTGCAGTAAAAACTCAAAAAGACAAAGACGGACTTTGGGAAGCGCTACTGGATGACAGAATTGATGTGATTGCAACCGATCATGCACCACATACTTGGGAAGAAAAACAGAATGTTTATACGAAATGTCCTTCCGGAGCACCTTTGGTTCAGCATTCTTTGGTGGTGATGCTGGAGAATTACAAAAACGGAAAGATTTCTTTGGAAAGAATCGTTGAAAAAATGGCTCACAATCCTGCAATTTTGTTCAGAATTGAAAAGCGAGGTTTCATTAAAGAAGGTTACAAAGCAGATTTGGTTTTGGTTGATTTAAATGAAAACTGGACCGTTGAAAAAGAAAATATTCTTTACAAATGTGGTTGGAGTCCGTTGGAAGGAACTGAGTTTCATTCTAAAGTAACCCACACTTTTGTCAACGGAAATCTGGTTTACGAAAACGGAAAAATAAACGAACAGAAATTCGGAGAGCGATTGCTTTTTGAAGTTCAGGAATAAATATTACAAACAAATTATCAATAGGAACGGGCTAAAGCCCGTTTTTTTATTTAAGACAATCTAGCCAAAACTTATTCATTATTCTCGCAGATTTGGCTGATTACGCAGATTTTTTAACACAATCATCTGCTGAATCTGGTTGATCAGCGAGAGAAATAATTTGAAGCATTTTTAATAATACCTTAAAAAAATCCTTGTCAAGGCTCGAAACCTTGACAAGGATAAATTTCACTAACACTTTAAAAAAATTAATCTATAGTAATGCCCTCAATCGCCTTTTCCAAAGAAGTTTCCTGAATCCCCGGAATTGCTAAACCTTCCGCACGGAAAACGCTAACGTCTGTAACGCCATAGAAACCAAAAACATTTTTGATATAAGGAACATTAGAGTCATAAATCTGATAAGGTCCTTCTGAATAAATATTTCCTGATGTAAAAGCAATATAAAGCTTTTTGTCATTCAACAAACCTTTCGGTCCGTTTTCATCATATTTAAAGGTATATCCTGCTCTTGAAGTAAAATCAAAATAAGCTCTTAAAGTTGCCGGAACTGAAAAATTGTACATCGGAGAATCAATAACAATAATATCCGCTTCCTGCAATTCTGAAATTAGTCCTGTTGAATATTCATTAATTTCGGCTTGTTCAGAAGAATGACTTTCTGCCGGAGAGAAAAA
The DNA here is from genome assembly GCF_900116415.1 of Chryseobacterium formosense. Taxonomy (GTDB): domain Bacteria; phylum Bacteroidota; class Bacteroidia; order Flavobacteriales; family Weeksellaceae; genus Chryseobacterium; species Chryseobacterium formosense. The sequence goes on from NZ_FPAP01000002.1 coordinate 563,154, forward strand.
AGTATTGATGTGAACTTCCTCCAAAAGCGGAACTAAATTTTTCGTCAGGTCGCGTTCTTTTACAACAGCATCAGCATATTTTTCCTGAATTTTTTCGATAACGGCATTTCCTAATTTTCTGCTTGCAGATATTTCAGCTCTTGGACTTGAAATAATGTGAAGTATGTTTTTCATAAATAAATATTTATTTTTTTAATGTCGTATGGAATCGCTTCGTTTACGATTTCATTTTTTTTAATTAAAATTTCTTCAGCAAAATTATGTACATTTGCTTATCAAAAGTTAGTAGTAAACAAAAGGTTAGTAGTAACCTTTGGGTTAGTTAAGAAATGAAGTTTATGGAAAATACGATAGTTTTGGAAGAACCTATAACAGCTCAGAAATGTTCCGAAAATCTTTCCTCTGTTGAAGATGCAATTTATGTGATCGGTGGAAAATGGAAACTGAAAATCATTATTGTCCTGCAGGAAAGCGGGAATATTCGTTTTAATGAATTACAAAGAAATATTCAGGGGATTTCAGCAAGAGTACTTTCTAACGAATTGAAAGATCTTGAATTAAATGGTTTTGTTAAAAGAGTCGTTCATGCCGAGCAAACACCGGTTGTGGTAGAATATATTTCGACGGATTACAGCCGAACGCTTAAGCCTGTTATCATGGCGCTTTCACAATGGGGAAAAACACACAAGCGAAAGATTAAAGAAGATTTTTAATAATCAAAAATTCCAAAATGCAGTCTTTTATTTTATTTCCTACAGATTTCTCAGATAATCATGTTTAAAAAAAATCTGCGTAATCTGCAAAATCAGCGAGAGCTTATTTTAAGAATTAATTAAAAGACTGCCGAAATTCTAAAGGCGACATATTTGTTTTCTTTTTAAAAAGCGTCGAAAAAGACTGAGAATGCTCAAATCCCAGTTCATACGCAATCTCACTTACCGATAATTCAGTCGTGGAAAGTTTTTCTTTCGCTTTGCTAATCAGCTTTTCATGAATATGTTGCTGCGTGTTTTGTCCGGTATGAACGCGCAATAGGTCACTCAGATAGTTCGGGGAAAGATTCATTGCTTCTGCAATTTGATGAACGGTCAACAAACCTTTCTCAGAAGATTCTTTATCAAAATAATTGTTCAGAAAAGTTTCAAATTTAGTTAAAAGCTGATGATTCCCGCTTTTTCTGGTAATAAATTGTCTTTCATAAAAACGCTTCGAATAATTCAACAGCAACTCAATTTGCGACAAAATAATTTCCTGAGTGTGATGGTCGATATGCGCGCACTCTTTATCGATTTTATTTAAAATTTCAAGTAAATCGTTTTCCTCATCTTCAGAGAGATGCAACGCCTCATTTACGGCATACGAGAAAAATCCGTAAGACGAAATCGTATTCGCCAAAGAATGTTTTAGCAGAAAATCCTCATGAAAAATCAAAAGGTAGCCCGTATTTTCACAATCCATCGTCTTCAAATCGAGATATTGCACCTGGTTCGGCGCCGTAAAACTCAGGACACCTTTATCATAATCGTAATGTTGCTGTCCGTATTTTATTTTTCCGGTCGCATTTCGTTTCAGAGCAACGCAATAATAACGGCTCACAAATCCCTTCCACATATCATCTTCAATGAAAACACTTTCCGAAAGATTCACAACACTCACCATCGGATGCTTTGGTTCGGGAAGCGAAAGCAACCTGTGAAAAGCCGAAATAGATTTTATCGTGTTCATAATTTGAAATTCTAAATTCTAAATAGTAAAGGTAATAATTATTGAGAGCCATTTTAACTTCATCGAATTAAAGTTTTTATTTTTTATGGCGCTGATTTCCGTCTTCCACTCCCGCTTTTTTGCTCCACTTTGTTCCACAAAAAGAGCTCCGTTCAAGCCGGGGCGCAATCGTATTACGTTTTAGATATAAACCTCATAGGTTTCAAAAACCTATGAGGTTTATAAGCGGATTGTCATTCTGAACGAAATGAAATGGAGTGAAGAATCTCTAAAAATAAAGTTGAGATTCTTCCTTCGTCAGAATGACAAAATGCAAATAAATTAATTTTAGAAAAGATTAATAATCTAAAAGTCCCATACTAAATTCGTCATAAGGTGCACCCGTATCCGTTCCCAAAGGTACAATGCTTTCCAACTTCTGAATCTCAGATTCACTCAGAACTATTTTACTTGCTTCAATATTCTGTTCAACATACTTTCTGCGTTTTGTTCCCGGAATTGGTACAATTCCTTTGCTGATAATCCACGCCAAAGCCAATTGTGAAGACGTGATATTTTTTTCTTTCGCCATATTTTCAATCGCTTCTACCAATTCGATATTCTTTTGGAAATGTTCTCCCTGAAAACGCGGAATTCCTCTTCTGAAATCATTTTCCGGCAAATCGTCAATGCTTTTAATATTTCCGGATAAAAATCCTCTTCCGAGTGGAGAATACGCTACAAAACCAATTCCCAAATCATTCAATGTTTTGATGACGCCTTTTTCTTCAACCGTTCTTTCAAACATAGAATATTCACTTTGTACTGCAGAAATCGGATGAACTTCGTGCGCTCTTTTCACGGTTTCAGAAGAAACTTCCGACAAACCGATGTAACCGATTTTCCCTTCTTTTACCAAATCGCTCATTGCTCCTACGGTTTCTTCAATCGGAACATTTTTATCAAGACGATGCATATAGTAAAGGTCGATGTAGTCTGTTTTTAGATTTTTCAGAGAACGTTCAACCGATTTTTTTACATAATCTTTTGTCCCATTGATTTTCCACGTGATTTGTTCATTATCATCAATTTCCCACCCGAATTTTGTGGCAATAATGTATTGGTCTCGATTTCCTTCAATTGCTTTTGCAATGAGCTGTTCGTTTTTGAAAGGACCATACAAATCGGCAGTGTCGAGAAAATTTCCACCCAGTTCCAAAGAACGATGAATGGTTGCGATGGCTTCCGTTTCATCAGTTTTGCCGTACATGTCGGCATCGCCAAAACCTGTCATTCCCATACATCCCAAACCAATATTGGGAATAATTAATCCCTGACTTCCTAATTTTACCTGATTTAATTTCATATCGTAAATTTTATTGATACAAAATTCCGCAGAAATTAAGAATAGAATGTATGCAAAATGAAGATTGTCGTATGCAAAATACGGATTGGTTTTTATTTAAAGATTTAATTATTTTGAAAAAACAATCTGCGTAATCAGCAAAATCAGCGAGAAAAAATCAGCGTTATTGTCATTTCGAAGAAGGAAAAATCTGTAATATAAGAATAGATTCTTCACTCCGCTTTCGCTCCATTCTGAATGACAAGCCACACATAAATTCTTTGTAAAATTCGTGTAAAATATTTGTGTAGTTTGTGTTTAAACAAAATTATTTTTTCGCTTTAGAACTCATATAAAAACTCAATTTTCCGCCGTTCATAATATCAGAATGTTTCAGCGTAAAATTTTTAATTTCCTTTCCATTTAAAAGAACTTTCTGAACATATACATTCTTCGGACTTTGATTGATGGCTTCAATTTCGAATGTTTTTCCGTTTTCCAAATTTAAAATTGCATGATCAATAGCCGGACTTCCAATGGCGTAATCTTCCGAACCCGGAGCAACAGGATAAAAGCCAAGTGAACTGAAAATATACCAAGCACTCATTTGTCCCGCATCATCATTTCCGCCCAATCCATCCGGACTTGCTTTGTATTGCATTTCCAAAATCCGTCTGATTTGTGCCTGTGTTTTCCAAGGCTGTCCTGCCCAATTGTAGAAATAAGCTACATGATGTGCAGGTTCGTTTCCATGAACGTACCCACCGATAATTCCTTCTCTTGTAATGTCTTCTGTATCTGCGAAAAATTCGTCAGGTAAATGCATGGTGAACAATTCATCCAGTTTGGAAGCAAATTTTTTCTTTCCACCCATTAATTGGATTAATTCATCCGGATTCTGAGGAACAAAAAAGCTGTAATTCCAAGAATTTCCTTCAATAAACCCTTGTCCGTGAGTGCTTAAAGCATTAAAATCTTTCTTAAAACTTCCATCCGCCAAGCGAGGACGCATAAATCCGACAGATTTATCAAAATTATTTTTCCAGTTTTCAGAACGTTTGATGAATTGATTGTAAATTTCCGTTTCACCTAAATGTTTTGCCAATTGAGCAATCGCCCAGTCATCATAAGCATATTCCAGGGTGTTGGAAACCGAAGTTCCGTTTTTTTCAGCAGGAATATATCCCAAATCAATATATTGCCCGATGCCTTCGTAATCTCTTTTGTTTGCTGTTTCTACACATGCTTTCAAGGCTTCTTTTACATCACCGTTGTAATTTCCTTTTATAATCGCATCTGAAACGACACTTACGCTGTGATAACCACTCATGCACCAATTATCATTCGCATAATGCGACCAAATTGGTAACATTTTCATGGAAAACTGATCGTAATGAGCCATCATCGATTTCACCATATCTCCGTTTCTTTTAGGCTGAATGATATTAAAGAAAGGATGAAGCGCACGATACGTATCCCAAAGTGAAAAAGTCGTATAATTTGTAAAATTTTCTGCTGTATGAATGTTTTGATCTAAACCTTTATATTCTCCGTTCACATCATTATAAGTTGTGGGATTGATAAAAGTATGATACATAGCCGTATAAAAATTCGTTTTTTCAGTTTCTGAACCTTTAATGACGATTTTGTTTAATTCTTTATTCCAGTTTTCCTGAGTTTGAGCTTTTACCTGATCGAACGATAGATTTCCTGCCTCTGTTTCTAAATTTTCTAGAGCATTGATTTGACTGACCGGAGAAATTGCCAACTTAACTTCAATGGCTTCATTTTCATTGGTGTCAAAATCAAAATACATTTTCAGATTTTTTCCTGCGATTTCCGGAAAGTTTTTAGTCTGATCGAATTTCCTCCAAAAGCCATTGTAAACCTGCTTCCCATCAAAGTTTTTCTGACCGTAAGATTTAAATGGTTTTGAAAATTTCATCGCAAAATAAACCGTTCTCGTTCTTGCCCAACCGTTTGTTTGTCGGTAACCAGTGATCGTATTTCCGTTTTCTACACGAACGTAAGTCCAAACGTTTTTACCATCATAATTGTAAATTCCGGCCATCAGATCCAAAATGATATGAGCCTGATCAGATTTCGGAAAAGTATACCGGTGAATTCCAACTCTGGTTGTTGAAGTCAATTCAGCCAAAATATGATAATCATCCAGTTTTACTTTGTAATATCCGGCTTCTGCAGTTTCGTTTTGATGAGAAAAACGGCTTCTGTATCCGCTTTCAGGATTCGTTGCTGTTCCCGGATTGAGTTGTAATTTTCCAACAGTCGGCATTACTAAGAAATCTCCTAAATCGGAATGTCCTGTTCCGCTGAAATGAGTAGAACTAAATCCTACGATCGTTTTGTCTTCGTATCGATAACCGGCACAGTATTTATATACTTCACCGTTGTATTTTCCGTTGAGTGAATAAGAAATTGTATCGGTTTCAGGGCTGAGTTGAATGGCTCCGAAAGGTGCAGTTGCTCCGGGATAAGTGTGTCCCATTTTTTCTGTTCCGATTAATGGATTGACATATTGATAGAGTTTTTCGAATTTTTGAGCTTTAAAATGTAAACCAAAAAATAAAAGAAATAGAAAAATGGAAGTTCCTGACCTTTTCATGGATGAATATTTTCGAAAAGTAAATTTATTTAAAATTGAACAATAATTGTTTATCGTTTTTTATTGTTTAAAATAAATTGATTTTTGGTCTTCGCAAAGGCGCAAAGATTTTTAATTAAAACAGTGCGTTTTAAGACGCAAGGATTTTATCTTTGACCTAATTCTTTGCCGAAATCTTTGATTTTCTTGCGTCTTAAAAACATTCGAATAATTAAAATTTTTGCGCCTTTGCGATTTGCCAACAAATATTAATATTGCTATTTCTCAGAAAAACGGAAACCAATCCCATGAATATTTTCAATCACAATATTGTTTTCTTCGGCAAAAATTTTGCGTAATCTCGATATAAACACATCCAGACTTCGCCCCATAAAATAATCATCGTCGCCCCAGATTGCCTTTAAAATATCTTGTCTTTTTACAACAGAATTTTTGTGACGGATAAAATAGAAAAGCAAATCAGATTCTCGTTGAGTAAGCGTAATGATATTTTCGAAATCGTTTAAAGTATAATTTTTAGGATCAAAATCATATTTTCCAACTTTATATTTTTGAGCAACGGATTCTGTTTTTTTTGAACGTTTTAGAAAAACTTCAATTTTTAAAATTAATTCTTCGATGCTAAAAGGTTTTACCAGATAGTCATCGGCTCCGATTTTTAAACCTCTAATTCTGTCTTCTTTCAGTGCTTTTGCCGAGGTGAAAATAATAGGAACTTCTGAGTTTTTATTCCGTATCTGTTCTGCCAAATCAAATCCGTTCATTCCCGGCATCATAATGTCTAATAGGCAGATGTCAAAATCTTTACAGTCGAAGGCTTCAAAAGCTGATTTTCCGTCAGAATGATGTTCAATGTCATAATAATTCTCCAGACTGTCCTGAATCAGGAAAGCGATGGTTGGATCGTCTTCTGCATATAAAATTTTAGATTTTTCCATTATGACGCAAATTAATTAAAACGGGATAAATAAAGTAACCGTAATTCCTTTATCAGTATTGTTTTCGACAAAAATTTTCCATCCATGCTGCTGTACCACTTTCTTTACATAAAACAAACCCAGTCCAAACCCATTGATTTCGTCACTTTTATTGGCATTAACTCTATAGAATTTATCGAAAATGTGATTGATGCTCTTCGCAGGAATTCCCATTCCGTTGTCTTTAAATTTTAAATATAAACCTTTTGAATCTTTATCTGAAGAAATAATAATTTCCGGCTTTGTTTCGCAATATTTGATGGAGTTTTCAATCAGGTTAAAAATAATATTGGTAAAATGGAATTCGTCTGCCACAACTGAAATATGATCTTCAATATTTACTATGATTGATACATTTTCATTTTTCTGCTTGATATTTTCAGCAATTTCCTCAATAAAAGGCAGCAAAATAATTTTTTGTGGTTTTAATGACAAGCCTGAAACATCATTTTTAGCAATATTCAATATCTTTTCGATATGATTATTCAGTTTAAAACTTTGATTGATGATGATTGAAGTGTATGTTTTTAATTTTTGATTTTCCTGTACAATTTCCTGTTTATTGAGTGATTCTGAAGCTAAAAGTATGGATGAAAGGGGAGTTTTAAATTCATGCGTCATGTTATTAATAAAATCACGCTGTAATTCTGAAAACTTCTTCTGTTGAATAATGGTATAGATCGAATAAACATATACCAACAATATAATGATCAACGCAAAAGTCAGAAGATACCAAAAACGAAGCGAACTGATAAGATACGTGGTTTTATCAGGAAAACGAATAGAAAAATAATACGTAAGATTTTTATGTTTGGGAAACTGAATTACTTTTTCACTCGGTTCTTCCTGATGTTGGGTCATATATTTCCCATAAATCATCTGGTCACTGTGGCAATTGTATAAAGCATAAACATAATCTGTATTGATTTGGAATCTCGTAAATTCCGTTTTCAGATAATGTTCTAAAACCGAAGGGTGAAATTCATTGTTGATATTGACCACATAATAATCATTCGCAATAATCTGAACCGGATTTTCCGTAAAAGAGGTTTTTCCTTCAGACATCTTTTCGACAACCTCCATCAAAGCGATGTTTACTTTCTGATTGAATTTTCTGTCCTCAAGATTATAGGCTTGTTTGGTCCATAACAACTGAGCTATCAAAATCCCGATGATAGCAACCAGACCAAGGCTTATAACAATATTAAGTTTCTTGATTTCCATTTTCAGAAGCAATATTATCCAAAAATATCTATAATTTTTTATCATTAACAACTCGTTAACAAATGTTTGATAACGGTTAACAACTTACAATCATTTTCATGTCTACATTTGTTATAACAAAAAATAATATTTGATTTAAAATTTACACTATGAAAAATTTAAAAATTACAGCGCTTCTTGCAGTTATGGCATTTTCTCCGTTTTATGCAAATGTACTTCCTGTAGCTCCGAATCCTATCGTAAAAACAGTTAAAGCTGCAATTACATGGAAATCAGAATCGATTGATGTAGGTAATATTCCTCAAGGAAAACCAAAATTAATCAGATTTGAATTTACAAACACCAGTTCAAAACCAATTATCATCGAAAATGTAGCGCCATCTTGCGGATGTACAACTGCAGATTACACAAAGACTCCTATCCAGCCAGGAAAAAAGGGCTTCGTTGAGGCAAGTTATAATGCTGCTTCAGCTGGAGCATTTATGAAGACGGTAAATGTTACGACAAGTGACAGCAAAACTCCTAAAACACTTTCTTTCAAAGGAGTTGTGAAATAATTTTAATTTAATCTTGTTCAATATAAAACTGCCTGACAAATATTTTTGTCAGGCAGTTTTATTTTTATTTGGAGCTATTTTGACTATGTCGATTGCTTCTAAGAGCAATTCTCGCTTTCCGTACTCGCAATTTTTTGGTTCGGGGGCGCGGCGAAGCCGCGCCCCCGAACCAAAAAAATGAGCTCAAACAAATGCTGCAATCGAGGCTAGGGTTGCAGTCATTATTTTCATGATTTGAAAATATCCACTAAGTTTATCATCTTTTAAAGAATCTAAAAAAAACAATTCTACCATTTTATTTTTTGCAAACTTTTGAATTCCTTTAGCACTGTAAAATCTTTTGCGGTAAAAAAAATTAAAGAATTACATACAGACAAAACCTAAGATGTTCAAAATCTACAAAGTTTCTCACCCTTTTTCTCGATCATTTCTTTTGGATATTTAAGTGAAAAAATAAAACAATTATTTGCAGCATTATTTATACATCTATTTTAGAGCATTACGTTTTAATATTTATTATTTTTAAGAAAAAATAAAATTATGAATCTTTATACACAGCCAATGTTGCGTGAAGACGCTCTGAAAGATAAAGTTGCTATTGTAACGGGTGGCGGAAGCGGATTGGGAAAAGCAATGACCAAATATTTTCTTGAACTCGGTGCAAAAGTGGTGATTACTTCCAGAAATTTAGAAAAACTTCAGGTTACTGCGAAAGAATTGGAGGCGGAAACAGGCGGAAAAGTTTTTTGCGTTGCTTGTGATGTAAGAAACTGGGATGAGGTCGAAGCGATGAAAGAAGCTACCATAAAAGAATTCGGAAAAATTGATATTTTACTTAATAATGCAGCCGGAAATTTTATTTCACCAACCGAAAGATTGACGCATTCTGCGTTTGATTCTATATTAGATATTGTTCTAAAAGGGACAAAAAACTGCACACTTTCCATCGGAAAACATTGGATTGATTCTAAAACTCCTGGAACAGTTTTAAATATTGTTACAACGTATGCTTGGACGGGTTCTGCTTATGTCGTTCCTTCTGCCTGTGCAAAAGCAGGCGTTTTGGCGATGACAAGATCTTTAGCAGTTGAATGGGCGAAGTACGGAATCCGCTTTAACGCCATTGCTCCGGGACCTTTCCCAACAAAAGGAGCTTGGGACAGATTGCTTCCGGGAGATTTGCAGGAAAAATTTGATATGAGAAAAAAAGTTCCGTTGAGAAGGGTAGGAGAACATCAGGAATTGGCAAATCTTGCTGCGTATCTCGTTTCTGATTATTCAGCTTATATGAATGGTGAAGTTGTGACAATTGATGGAGGAGAATGGCTTCAGGGAGCAGGAGAATTTAATATGCTCGAAGATATTCCGCAGGAAATGTGGGATGCTTTGGAAGCTATGATTAAAGCGAAAAAGTCGAATTAAATTTAAACTGTATAATTCGAAAATTATTTACAATATAATCATCACAATAAAGCTTCTCTGTAAAAGAGAAGTTTTATTTTTGTATTCAATTAAAATTAAACCCTAATGAATTTCAGATTTTCAGCTTTGTTAATGCTTGTCTTTGCGTGGAGCTTTTCTCAGAATTTAAAAGTAATGTCGTTCAACATCAGACTCAATGTAGATTCTGACAAAGAAAACTCTTGGACGAACAGAAAACAGGATGCACTCGATCTTTTAACGTATTATCATCCTGATTATTTCGGGGTTCAGGAAGCACTTCCCGAACAGATGAAAGATATTAAAAACGGATTGAAAAATTACGATTACGTAGGAGTTGGTCGTGAAGACGGAAAAGAAAAAGGAGAATTTTCTGCCATATTTTATGATACAGAAAAACTACAAATCGTAAAATCAGGAACGTTTTGGTTGTCTGAAACACCCGAAAAACCATCAAAAGGTTGGGATGCTGCTTTGAACAGAATCTGTTCGTGGGCAATTTTTAAAGATAAAAAATCGAAGAAGGAATTTTTAGCGATGAATATTCATTTTGACCACATCGGAAATGTGGCGAGAGTAAAATCATCCGATTTAATTCTTAAAAAAGCGAAAGAATTGAACCCGAAAAGCTTACCAATGACTTTAACAGGTGATTTCAATTTAACGGAAGATACAGAGCCTGTACAGATTCTTTCAAAAAATTTGGATGACACATTTTATAAATCAGAAACTAAGCATTACGGCCCTGTTGCAACGTTCACCGGTTTCAACGTAACCGAAGTTCCGAAAGAAAGAATCGACTATATTTTTGTGAAAGGTTTTAAAATAAAATCTCACAGACACATCAACGACAGAAGAGAAAATCTGCTGTATCCGTCGGATCATTTCCCTGTTTTGACTGAGCTGCAGTTTTAAAAAATTATTGCTCCGGAAAATCAATTTCAAATCCAATTCCTCGCAGGGATTGGATTTTTATTTCAGGATCATGTTGGAAATATTTCCGCAACCGACTGATGAAAACATCAAGGCTTCTTCCTGTAAAATAATCGTTGGTTTCCCAAAGATTATCGAGAATATCGTCACGTTTTATAGTTTTATGATTGAATTTTAAAAGATAAAGCAGCAGTTCATTTTCACGGATGGTCAACCGTATTTTCTCTTTAGGATGAATGAGCAGAAGCTTTTCCGTATCCAAAATATAAGTTCCGATTTTGTATTGAGTTACTTTTTCTGAAACTATTGTTCTTTTTAAAATATTTTTGATTCTTAAAATTAATTCTTCAGGATCACAAGGTTTAGAAATATAATCATCGGCTCCGATTTTCAGTCCGGTCAAGCGATCGATTTTCTGATTTTTTGCGGTTAAAAACAAAAGTGGAAAATCAGGTTTAGCTTTTAAAATCATTTTTGCCAGAGAAAAGCCGTCAATATTGGGCATCATAATGTCTAAAATTCCAATTTGAAAATTAAAATCAGTTTCTAGAACTGATACAACATCTTCAGGATTCTGAAACCATGAAACTTCAAAATCTTCCAGCTCAAGATACTGTTTTAGAATCATCCCAAAGTCTGAGTCATCTTCTACCAATAGAATTTTAATCTTCATAAGGAATAGAAATTTTAAAAGTTGTTCCTTCTTTTACTTTACTCAAAACGTCTATTTTACCGCTATATTTTTCAATAATTTTCTTCACAAAAAATAAACCCAAACCTAAACCTTTGCTGTTGTGAATATTGTTCGATTGTATTCTGTAGAATTTTTCGAAAATATTTTTCAGCTCTTTTTGTTCGATTCCGTTTCCGTTGTCTGAAATGTTGATTTCAAATTTGTTTTGAATCGTTTTCAAATCAACATTGATTTTTGAAGCTCCGTATTTTACACTGTTTTCGCACAGATTTTTAATTACCGTTTCCATTAATTCTTTATCAAACGGAAGCTCTGTTGAAACTGAATTATTCATTTCAAAATCAGCTTCAGGATAAGTGAATGCCAAATCTTTTATGAAGAAATCCCAGTCTTTTGGTTGTATTGATGGATTTTCATCTTCGGATTCTTCAGCATGAAGCTGCAGCATGAGATCCTCGAGTCTCGAAATTTGTCTGTCGATTAAAGGGAAAATATCTTGATTATATTCCTTTTTTAATGTTTTTGAAGCAATTTTAAGGGTTGCAATTGGGGTTTTGAATTCGTGCGAAATATTGTCGACAACGGCATGCAAAACCTGAACCTGTTTTTGCTGTTTAATCAAATTTTTAATTGTGAAAATATATAAAAGCAATACGCTTAAGAGTAAAGCAATACAGCATAAAATAAGTAAAGTGAGTTCTTTAAAAACAATGTGATTGATATTTAAAATCTCAAAATCTGTCTGACTTTTTACAATAAAAGAATCATTTCGTTCAGGCTTTTCTGATTTGTCTGAAGTAGAGGTGGATGAGGTTTCCCATTTTCCAGTTTCTGAAATTCCCGGCCTCAGAACTTTATTTCTCGTTTCGTAAAGTACAATTGGTTTATCAATCAATTTTGTGCTGTCGGGCAGAGAGATTACCGACAAATAAACCACTCTTATAGCAACTTTGTAATCATTTTTTTCAAATTTCTGGTCGATGTAATTACTTAAATTATTTTTTGTTGACTTTTTATACTTTTCAAAGTAATCTACAAGTTCCTTTTTAGTAATTTCCTGATGAGTAAATTTTACAAAAATGTCTTTTGACTCATTGCTTCCATGTTGACTAAGCTGTCCCAGATCTTCTAAATTATCGATGTAAGTTGTGATTTTTTTGTGTACATCGTTATAAATTTCACGCTTTTTTACCTGATACGTCTTGTACATGAAATAAACCTGAATTCCCAGCAAAAGCAGGAACAGACCGGCAAACAGCCAAACCAGATATTTACTCTTAGAAATCATTATGGCAAATATATATAATTAGTAAATGCGCTTTTATCATTAACCTCTCATTAACCTTCCATTAACCCAAATTCTCGGTTTCAATAAAGACTTTTGTACCAGTAAAATATCAAACACAATTGATTTAAACTTAAAACTTACAAAAATGTATAAATATCTTTTACTTCTTCTCTTTCCTGTTTTTGCTTTTTCGCAGTCGCAGAAAATTTCGGGAACTGTTTTTAATACCTATAAAGAAAAACTCGATTCTGTGAAAGTTGAGTTGTACAGTGCTGAAAATGTTTTGATTAAAAGCTTATTCACCAATCCCGAAGGAAATTTTTCATTTGAAAATCTTTCAGAACAAACATTTAAGCTAAAAATCAATGATGAAAAATATCTTTCATTTGAAAAATCAGTTGAAGCTAAAAGGGATCATGAAATTTTAAATATCATTTTAAAGAGCAATCAGAAAGATATTGAAGGCGTAACTGTACTCAAGAAAAAACCTTTGGTTAAAAGAAAAGTAGACCGGCTGGAATTTAATGTTGAAAACTCCAATATTTCATCACTTAACGCCTGGGAAATCTTGAAAAAAACACCACAGGTTACTATCAATAATGATATTTTGGCTGTAAAAGGCGGAACTTCGGTTTTGGTGACCATCAATGATAAAAAAGTGATGATGTCGGGTGAAGAGCTCAAAAATTTTCTTGAAAATACACAAGGTGATGACGTGAAATCTGTAGAAGTTATTACCAATCCGCCCGCAAAATATGAAGCTGAAGGCGGAGCTGTTTTAAACATTGTGATGAAGAAAAATAAAATCGAAGGATATCGAGGCGTTCTTTCTTCAAAATACATTCAGACACAATATGCAAAAGGAGTTGCAGGCCTTTCGCAATACTATAAAAAAAATAAACTTTCGGTAATGGGAAGTTATTTTCGCGGAACGGGAACTTATTATCGAGAAGAAATAGGGTATGTGAATTATCCTGAAAATGGTACAACCTGGATCAGTATGATGAATCGCAAAGATCAGGCTAAAAGTCAGAATACGGTCAATTTTAATGTTGAATATGAGATTGACAGTCTTACGACGGCAAATCTTAATTATTCGGGATATTTTAATCCAAAATCTTTTGGAGTATATAATGTTCCGACTGTAATTTATAATGCTCAAAACGTTGCAGAATCAGATTACACCACAATTAATGACCATCATTCGCGAACAATTAATAACTCTCTAAGTTTTCAGGTAGACCGGAAATTGAATAAAAAAAGCAGTCTTTCGTGGATCAATTATTTTACAGGAAATAATGCGACAAAATATCAAAACGTTCTTACTTATTTGAATTTTGCTAACCAAAGCCCTCGAGAAACTAATTTTATGACGAATAATAAAAATGATGTTCAGCTTTATTCTACTCAATTTGATTATCAATGGAAGGGTGATAAGTTGGAACTAGAATCGGGCACGAAATATAGTTTTGTAAAAACCGACAGTCAACTTGATTTTTCTGATAACGAAAACGGAGGATTTCAGTACAGACCTGAAAAAAGCAGTCTTTTTGATTATAAAGAACACAATTTTTCCGTCTACACCTCATTGGCTTATAATGTTGGAAAATGGAATTTCAAAGGCGGACTTCGTGCTGAAATGACCGACCTGGAAGGTGTAGTTTCAGAACCTTATGAAGTGAATAAAAATAATTACTGGAGCTTATTCCCAACTTTTTATGCACAATATACGACTGAAAATAAGCATGAATTTGGCTTTTCTTATGGCAAAAGAATCAGCCGACCGTCTTATTCATGGTTGAATCCTGCAAAATCTTATTATAATTTGTTTTCCTATTATCAGGGCGACCCGAAATTGAAAGCAACGATTATTCATAATTTAAATCTTACCTATTCTTTCAAAAACTGGAATGTTGATTTTTATTACCGGAAAGAACTTTTTCCGTCAATGGAAATCTCTTTTCAGCAGCATGAGAACAATAACCTGATTTATTATTACACCAATATCGAAAAAGGTGAGGCTTTCGGAATGAGTCTTTACAAAAATTTTGAGATTAAACCCTGGTGGAATTTAATTGTTTCTCAAAATCTCGAGCATAACGAGAATTACTTTACAGGAATGGATGGAGCTTTAAATAAAAATCAGGTATGGAACTGGGTTTCGAATATTTCAACGAGCTTTACATTAGACAAAAATTCAGATTGGAAAATGGAGATTGGGCAGAACTATTATTCTCCGGCAATTCAGGGAACATTCAGGATTTCCAGCCAATGGTCTGCTTATTTTGTGATGAACAGGAAGTTTTTCAACAAAAAGCTGGAAGCTGCGTTTATTTTTAATGATATTTTCAAATCTACTCAACAGAAAATCAGTACCAAATATGGTAATCAGGATAATTATTTTTTAGATTATCAGGATACGCAGGGTTTTACTTTTTCGCTTAAATATAATTTCGGTAATCAATCCGTGAAAAGTACCAAAGCTATTAAGAAAGCCGAGGAACAGGAGAGATTGTAGATTTTATCGGACAAAATATACATTTGAGAATTATTTTTTTTAACAATCATTCATGATAATCAGTTTGATTTTTTGATGAAATTTAATAGAATTTTATTTTAACAACGGGAAGTTTCTGCAATTAATGATAGATTTGCAGCAATAATTAAATTCGTTAATAATAAATTATAAAATGATCAAATGAAAAAACAGACTATTGCATTATTCTGCATGGCAATATTTAGCGTTTCTTGCGCTCAGAAAAATGAAGGGAAGAGTGACAGCAAATATACAGATGACCAAAAAGCTTCGTATTATATCGGTCTGAATATCGCTCAGAATATGAAACAGGAAGGTTTCAAAGTAGATGCAGATCTTTTGGCTCAGGCTATTAAAGAAGAGATGGCAGGAACAAAGAAACTGATGCCGGCTGAAGAAATGAATACGTTCATGCAGGAATTTATGCAGAAGCAAAATGAGAAAAAACAATCTGAAGCTTTAGCACAGGCAGACGGAAATAAGAAAAAAGGGTTGGGTTTTCTTACAAAAAACAAAACAAATCCTAAAGTAAAAACTACCGCTACAGGTTTGCAGTATGAAGTTTTACAGGAAGGTGACGGCAAAACAAAGCCTAAAGCAACAGATGTAGTACAGGTGAAGTATACCGGAAAACTTTTGGACGGAACTGTCTTCGATTCTACCGATAAAAACGGGGGTAACCCAATGGATATTAATCTTGGTAGCGTAATAAAGGGTTGGACAGAAGGTATTCAGCTGATGAGCAAAGGTTCTAAATACAGATTCTATATTCCTTCAGATCTTGCTTATGGAGACCGTGGAGCAGGTGCTGCAATTCCTCCGGGTTCTACTATTATTTTTGATGTGGAATTGATAAGTATTAAATAAGACTATTATTTTCTAAATAAAAAAGAAGCTGAAAAGCTTCTTTTTTTATGCTTATAAATATGAAATTTATATTCAGGATTGAAAAAAACGTTATCTAAGATTCTGCAAAACCATTTTTTATGGCAAAAACAGCTAAACCGACCCTTGTTTTCAGTTCAAACTTTTCACAAAGCTGATCTCTGTAGCTTTCAACTGTTCTTGGGCTGCAGCACATTTTCTCTGCAATTTCTTTGTAACTGAGTTCGGTAACAGTATAGGTAAGAAATTCTTTTTCTCTTTCTGAAATTTTTATTGCTTTTTCGTTTGTCTTATCACTATTGATGTTCGAAAAAATAATTTTAGAAGCCCATTCCGGATAAAAAAAACCATCACTGCTTAGCTTTGAAAGAGCCGTTTCCAGATCTTTTGGATGGGTGTTTTTCAGAAGGTAACCCTTTGCTCCGTTTTTAATCATTTTGATGACACTGTTGTCATCACCCTGCATACTGAGAGCCATTACTTTGATTTCGGGATAATTATTTTTCAACCATAAAGCCGTTTCGAAACCATCCATTACCGGCATACTGATGTCGAGAAGGATTATATCGGGAATTTTGCCGCCACTTTCAAATTTTTCGATGAGGTCTTTACCGTTTTCCGCGACATCAATGACTTCAAAACCTGTGAAGTTATCAATGATTCCCTGAAGCGCTTTGGCAATAAGTATATGGTCGTCAACAATTAAAATGGTCTTTTTCATAGTGGTTTCTTTAATTTGATTTCAATGGAAGTTCCTTTACTTTCAAAACTTTTCAGGCTAAATTCTGCTCCGATGATGGCGGCTCTGTTTTTCATATTGGTAAGACCGATGCCATTTGACAGGGTGTTATCTATATTAAACCCAATTCCGTCGTCTTTTATTTTGAGTTCCCAAAGGTTTTCCTCAGAAGTATTGAGTGTAATCAGAATGTTTTCGCATTGCGAATGCTTAATGCTGTTCTGAATAAATTCCTGTGTGATTCGCAACAAAACATTTTTGTGAACAAAATCCAGATCAAGATTATCAAAATTATGCTCAAAATGAATCTTGCATTTTTTCAGAATATTGGCATTGTCTACTTCTTCCTGAATTAAAGTTACAATTTCTTTCTGGTTGATGTTATCATCCGTCAATGTTTTAGAAAGACTTCTCAAATCCTGCAACGATTGATTGATAATTTGCGAAACCTGATCTATTCTTTCACTTTCTTCTGCAACCTTATTTTCATACAGTAATTGTTGTGTATAAAGGCTCGCTAAGGTTAATTTCTGCCCGATATTGTCATGAAGTTCGCGCCCGATCTGCTGCATTGTTGCCTGCTGAATTTCGAGTTGTGTTGCCAAAAGTTCTTTTTGATGAATTTCATTTTTAAGCTGAATTTCACTCAGATATTCCATTTTTCGTTGCTTGTATTTTCGAACATAAATCGTTACAGCAATGATAAACATTGCAAAAAAAGCATTGAACAGTGTAATGGTTAAGAATAATTCTGTTTTCCCCATATAAAAGAGCTTGCAAATAACAGGTACATCACAATTCCAGACATCAGAAAATAGCTGAAATAAAGATTCCATATAGGTCTATGCTCCAGCAACTGGAAGTAAAATGCCCAAAATGGTAATGTTCCAATATAAAACAAAGTTACTCCAAGATTAATATAAAACATTCTGTTTTTGGCAAAATTCAGGATATTATCTGAGTTAATCTGTTTGTAATATTCCATTATTACTAAAAACATCAGAAGGAGACTCCCAAATGTGTAATTAAATGAGAAAATATGCTTATTCTTTAAAAAATAAAGCTCGTTTGGAATATAAGCCAAAGCAAACATCAGCGAAAATCCCCAGAATAAGTATTTCTTTTTAAGCGACTGATATGCATACAACCAATAAAGGAATATAAATTCTAAAGGAATTACAAAATAATTGTAAAACAGATTTTTCGGATACGAAATATATTCTCCACCATATTTTCCGAATATTTCGCAACAAAAAATAATAATGAGAAAAAACGAAAAGTAACGATAATGGGTTGCTTTAATTTTTTTGTAGTACAAAATTGATAGCAGCGCAGCAATGCCTTCGCTTAATCTCATACCACTCTGTAATAACATTTGAAAGTCAGTCATCTAAAATATGTTAATAAGTCTCTACAGTTGATGTATCTGGCGGAACCAAGCTGCCGTGATTTTGAGCCAGCGCCATAACAGGCCTTATTGCCAATGATTTTCCTTCTTCTTCACATGGATTGAAATCGTAGTTCAGACCGTCTTCTTTTTTTGTAGGAATCATTACTAAAGTATGTCTTAGAGCATAATCTGAAGGTACCGGCGCTACCGGAAACTCAGGGTAGGCTGCATAGTAAAATCTTATTCCCAGATCTGCATCTGTTACATTGGGATCTATTATGGCGGCTTGTTCTTCAATATCTTCAATGAAACTTTTCAGTGTGGGAAGATCAAACCAGATGGAATGTGCATCTTCAACACTTAGATTTTCATTAATAAAACTCAGCTGATTGTTGTGATAGTTGTCTACTAAACTCTGGATCAAAGTGGTGGGTAGCAAACTTATCATCGGCGGAGTTTTTTCTCTTCCGTTTTCTTTTGATTCACTTTTCATGCTAATAGGTTTCAGTTAGGATAGCAAATTTCTGAAAAAAATGTTACATCACAACATCGTGTTTTTCCGATGAAAAAAACCGTGTATTTACGGATTGTATAAATAGAATAGGTGTTGCAGATTATTCTACAACACCTATTCATAAAAATAATATATGAAAAAAACTACTTATTGTTCAGCAGGTCTGAAAACCAAACCTGTTTCTTCGAAATAATCTAAAGTGATTCTGTCGCCGTCATTTACTTTTCCAGCTAAAATTTCTCTTGATAATTTATTTAAAACTTCCTGTTGAATAACTCTCTTCAACGGTCTTGCCCCGAAAGCAGGATCATATCCTTTATTCATCAGATAATCTACAGCGTCCTGAGTTGCAGTCATAATGATATTTCGTTTTGCCAGCATATCATTGAATCCTCTCAGCTGGTAGGTTACAATTTTCCCGATTTCTTTTTTTCTTAAAGGCTGGAACAATACGACCTCATCGATTCTATTTAAGAATTCCGGACGCAATGTCTGCTTCAATAAATCAAAGACCTCATCTTTTGTTTTGTCAACGATTTCATCCTGATTTTCATCGGTAATATTTTCAAAATTTTCCTGAATAAGGTGCGAACCTAAATTCGAAGTCATAATGATGATTGAATTCTTAAAATTCACGACTCTACCTTTATTATCCGTCAAACGACCATCATCCAAAACCTGCAACAGCGTATTGAAAACATCCGGATGCGCTTTTTCAATTTCATCTAAAAGCACTACAGAATAAGGTCTTCTTCTTACCGCTTCCGTCAATTGCCCGCCTTCATCATAACCCACATATCCCGGAGGCGCACCAACAAGCCTAGACACGCTGTGTCTTTCCTGATATTCACTCATATCAATTCTTGTCATATTGTTTTCGTCATCGAATAGAAACTCAGCTAAGGCTTTTGCCAGCTCGGTTTTTCCGACACCGGTTGTTCCTAAAAATAAGAATGAACCAATAGGTTTTTTATCATCGCTTAATCCCGCTCTGTTTCTTCGGATTGCATCTGCAACGGCTGTAATCGCTTCATCTTGACCTACAACTCTGTGATGAAGTTCGGTTTCAAGATTTAATAATTTTTCTCTTTCGGATTGAAGGAGTTTTGTAACAGGAATTCCCGTCCATTTTGCAATCACTTCAGAAATGTTCTCAGAAGTTACTTCTTCTTTAATTAATTCATTCTGATGGTTTTGCATCTCCAATTCCAGTTTTTGCAAAGCATCTTCTTTTTCCTTTATTTTTCCGTACTGAATTTCCGCTACCTTTGCATAATCTCCTGCTCTTGAAGCTCTTTCTGCTTCTAATTTAAGAGATTCTATATCTTTTTTAATCTGAGTTAAATCTTCAGATTTTTGTTTTTCCTTCAACCATTTTGCATTGATTTCATTTCTCTGCTCGGAAATTTTCGAAATATCTTCTATTAAATGATCGATTTTTGTCTGATTTCCTTCTCTTGAAATGGCTGCCAATTCAATTTCCATCTGCATTAATTTTCTGTCTAGAACGTCAAGTTCTTCCGGTTTTGAATTGATTTCCATTCTCAATTTAGCTGAAGCTTCGTCAATCAAATCAATCGCTTTATCCGGTAAAAATCGGTCTGAAATATATCTTTGAGACATTTCCACCGCCGCAATAATCGCTTCATCTTTGATTCTTACTTTGTGGTGAGCTTCATATTTATCTTTAATTCCACGAAGAATGGAGATTGCTGATTCGGTATCCGGTTCTTCCACCATCACCTTCTGGAAACGTCTTTCTAACGCTTTATCTTTTTCAAAATATTTTTGATATTCATTCAAAGTCGTTGCACCGATGGCTCTTAATTCTCCTCTTGCTAAAGCAGGTTTCAGAATATTCGCAGCATCCATCGCACCTTCTCCGCCTCCGGCTCCAACCAATGTGTGGATTTCGTCGATGAAAAGAATGATTTGTCCGTCTGATTTGATCACTTCATTTACAACCGATTTCAAACGCTCCTCAAATTCTCCTTTATATTTTGCGCCGGCGATCAAGGCTCCCATATCTAATGAATACAAAGTTTTATCCATCAGATTTTCAGGAATATCTCCGCTGATAATTCTGTGCGCAATTCCTTCAGCGATCGCGGTTTTACCAACTCCGGGTTCACCAATCAGAATCGGATTATTTTTTGTTCTTCTCGAAAGAATCTGCAAAACTCTTCTGATTTCTTCATCACGACCGATTACTGGATCAAGTTTACCTTCTGCAGCGAGTTCGTTAAAGTTTTTAGCATATTTATTTAAGGATTGATACGTTTCTTCTGAACTTGCAGAAGTTGCCTTCGATCCTTTTCTTAATTCTTTAATTCCGCCTTCCAAAAGATTTTTCGTGACGCCCATATCTTTCAGCATTTTTGAAACTTCTGAACTGGTTTCTAATAATGAAAGCCAAAGATGTTCGATCGTTACAAATTCATCACCCATTTTTTTAGCGATATTGGGAGCATCAAGCAAAACTTTGTTTGCAGATTGTGAAAGGTAAATATTTCCGCCCTGTACTTTAGGAAGTTTTTCAAGATTTTCACGGTTGCGCTCTCTTACCAAAGTAGCATCTGCTTCAGATTTTTTTAATAAGAAAGGCGATATATTTTCATCTACCTGAAAAATTCCTTCAAGTAAATGTTGAGGTTCAATCTGTTGATTGCCAAATTCCATTGCCACTTGTTGTGCCGCCTGGATGGCTTCTTGTGATTTTACAGTATATTGATTTAAGTTCATATTTTGTTTTTTTGATTCTTTAATCTTTGGTTTAAATTTAGATTTTAGACATCAGATTTCAGACCATAAGAGTCTAATAAATGTTAATTTTTAAATCCGATTTTCTAATTTCTGATGTCCTCAATCTATTCAATCATTTAATTCGAAGAGATTATCACAAAAAGTGTTCAATTGTTGATTTTTTAAAAATAGTGGACAAAATTTCCGAAATATTCAATTTTGGTGCAATTTTATAAAGACAAAATTTCCGAATTCATTAAATTCAAATAAAATTTGTGGAATAACCGTCAGTTTAAATAAAATTAAAATTATTCATCTTAAACTTTGTTTTAAATCATCTCTTGAAAATCAGATTATTAAAATCAAAATAATTACTTTTGCCTTTTATCAGATGGAGCTAAAAGAAAAACAGATCAAAATACTCGAAGTCGCTGTAGAACTTTTCAAAGAGAAAGGTTATATGGGCAGCTCGGTGAGAGATTTGGCTACAAAACTCAATATCAAAGCGGCATCTTTATACGCTCATATTCGTTCTAAAGAAGAAATTCTTGAATGGATTTGTTTCGGAGTAGCCAACGAGTTTTTTGAAGAGCTTCAGCAAGTAAAAAATACCAAAGTTCCTGCTCAGGAAAAGCTTAATTTATTTATTGAAAAACATTTATCGGTTGTTTTGAAAAACCGCGATGTAACGCATATTTATTCCAACGAATGGAAGCATCTTGAAGAAAGATTACCCGAGTTTGTCGAACTCAGAAAAAATTATCAGCAGGAAGTTGAACAACTGATTTCTGAAATTTATGAAGCCCAAAACTGGGAACTGAGATCTCCTGCTTTTACGACAAGATTTATTCTTCATACTTTAAATAATTCTTATTTCTGGTTTAAAAGAAATATAGAATCTACATCGGAAATTACCGATGAGATTAGAGATAAGATACTTTTTGGTCTTTTAGGAAATCAAAAATAAGCTCCTTCCGTTCTTATCATTCATCAATGCTTTTGAATTTTCATTCGTCTAATTTTGTCCTATCTAAAAATCAACAATATGGAATTAGGAATAGGAATGTTTGGCGACTTGGGTTTCGATCAAAATACCGGAAAATATAAAGATGCAGGAATAAAAATCCGTGAAATCATCGAACAGGTAAAACTGATGGATGAGGTCGGAATTGATGTTTTTGCAATGGGAGAACATCATCGCGCGGATTATGCAGTTTCTTCGCCTGAAATGGTTTTGGCTGCAGCAGCAAGTGTGACCAAAAATATTAAATTGGCAAGTGGGGTTACGGTTTTAAGTTCGTCTGAACCAGTAAAAGTGTATGAAGATTTTTCAACACTAGATCTGATTTCTGATGGTCGGGCAGAAATTTTTGTCGGTCGTGGAAGTTTCATCGAATCTTTTCCTTTGTATGGGTATTCTTTAAATGATTACGAAGAATTATTCGATGAGAAATTAGAATTATTATTAAAAATAAATTCACAAGAAAACGTTTCGTGGACGGGTAAATTGCGTGCCCCAATGCAGAATCAGACGGTTTATCCGAGAGCAAAAAACAACGGAAAACTTTCCATCTGGAGAGCGGTTGGTGGAACTCCGCAATCGGTTTTAAGTGCTGCAAAACTGGGAATGCCCTTAGTCGTTGCTATTATTGGCGGAATGCCAATTCAGTTTAAAAATTTAATTGAATTTTACAAACAGGAATATCTGAATGCGGGTCACCCCGAATCTGAAATGCAGATTGCGATTCACTCACATACTTTTGTAAGTGAAGACCAAAATGTTGTTGATGGATATTTTAATAATTATAAATCTCAAATGGATAGAATCGGAAAATCCAGAGGTTGGTCTCCTTACACGAAAATGCAGTATGAAGGCGGAAGAGCAAAAGAAGGTGCGTTATTCATCGGGAATGCCAATGAAGTTGCTGATAAAATCAATTATATGAAAGAGATTTTCGGAATTACAAGATTTATCGGTCACATGGACGTTGGAGATCCTGCAAATGATGTGATGATGAAGTCTATTGAACTGTTTGGTGAAAAAGTTGCACCACAGGTAAGATAAAATAAAAACTCCGCTGAAAATATTTTCAGCGGAGTTTTTATTTAGATTGTCTCAAATCTAGTTTTATACTCATTCAGAAGGTCTGCAAGTTTTTGTGCAGACATTCCGTATGTATCAGGAAAAGCACCTGTTTTTGATTTCATGGTAGAATTTTCCAAAAGCTTTTGGTCGATATCAAAAACCACCATTTTATTAACGAAAATATACTTTGTTCTAAAACTACTGACAGCTTGCCAAGGAATAAAAGTAGTTCTGAAAAGGTTTTTCATCTCGATTCCTCTTTCGTCGATTTTCAAATAAGAAGAATCGGGAATGAGATTAATAATAAAAATAAGCAGACAGATTCCGAAGAAAACAATGTTCAGCACGGCAATCAGCATATTTTTTTCTAACAATGAAATTCCTAAAGCAACAAAACCGATACTTACCAGAATAAGAATGATACTTTTTACTTTCGAAGGCTTTAAGATAAGGGGTAAATTTTGCATGATAATTTTTAATGATTCAAATGTAAACAAAAATTGAAAATCTTTGATTTTCAACTCATGTGTTCTAAAATATTTTCAAGTATTAAAACTAATCTAATGTGACTTATGTATTAAAAGTTTGTGTCAAAAATCAAACAATCTCAATTAAACTTCCCCTTTCCTCATCTTTCGTAATATTCAGCGATACCGGAATTTTCTCTTTCAATTCTTCCACATGCGAAATAATTCCTACAATTCGGTTTTCTTTCTGAAGATTCATCAGCGTTTCAAACACAATATTCACCGATTCCACATCCTGAGTTCCAAAACCTTCATCAATAAAAAAGAAATTTTTCTCCGATTGTGCATTGGTTTGAACACTCTCAGCCAAAGCCAACGCAAGACTCAAAGAAACCTGAAAAGCCTGTCCTCCGGAAAGCGTTTTTACACTTCGGCTTCGGCCTTCATTCAGATAATCGATAATTTCAAAATCGTTATTTTCGTTCAACTGTAAACTTAGTTGATTTCTCGTCATCCGATGAAAACGAACATTGGCATGGTCACATAACTGACGAAGATAAATTGAGGAAACATATTGCACAAAACCAGCTCCCTTAAAGAGATTGGTCATTATTTTCAGGTTTTCTGCACGTTTCTGAAGTTGCGCCAAATCCTTTAAAAGATTTTCTTTTTTCCTGAATTCTTTTTCAAGCCTTTCAATTTCTGTTACGATTTTTACCACAGAATCGTTGGCAGTTTTTAAATCATTTTCAAAAGTTTTGAACTGATTTTCAATGGCTGAAAATTCTTCATCGTTAAATGAAAAATCTTTAAGCTTATTTTCCAATTCAAGAATACTGTTTTTCAACGTTTCAAACTGAATTCTGAATTGCTGAATCTGATTTCTTATTTCCTGAACATTGATTTCCTGAGCAAGAATTTGGTGGACCTCTTCCAAAGTGCTGAATTGCTGTTCAGACAAAGCTTTTTCAATCTGATTTATATTCTCTGAAATTTCTTTTTCCAGTTCAGAAATCCGTTTTTCCAATTGATGAACAATCGTTTTTTGTTCGGCTAATTTGGGCGAAATTTCTTTTTCTTCTTTGATTAATTGATTGTAATTCTGCTCGGTTTCAAGATTTGAATGTGCAAGTTTAGTGTAAATTTCTTCCACATCAACAATCACTTTTTCCTTGTAATTACTCCATTCTAAAACCTTTAAATTCCCTTCGTTGGCTTTGATCTGCTCTTCTTTTTTTGCTTCATCAAGCCTGAATTTTTCCAACGCCTTATTGTAACTGTCGAGATTTTCCCTTTCTTTGTCCAGATTTTTTTGTTCCAAAGAAATTTGCCGATTCAGCTCATCAATTTGTTTTTCAATAGTAAAAGATTGCTGTCTTTTTTCCTCGAAATCATTTTGATTTTCTGAACTAAATGCTGCCCAGATAAAGCCTTTTAAATGCTCATCAATGTTATTTTGGATCTGCTTTAAACTTTCCTCTTCCGATTTCAACTGTTCTTCAAAAATCTTTTTCCGGTCTAGGATTTTCTCGATTTCTAATAATTGTTTCTGAATATGTTCTTTTTGAATTTCAAGCTGCTCAATCTGCTTCTGAATTTCATTTAATTCTGAATTCACATCATCAAAATGCACAATATTCGGATGTTCCAAAGCGCCACAAAGCGGGCAGGATTCTCCGTCATGTAATTCGTTGGCAAAATGTGCCAGTTTCTGTTGAACTTCAAGGTGATTTCGTTTTTCAGAAATTGTTTTTCTTTGATTTTCTAAAGTTTCAATCTGAGTTTTAAAATCATTTTTAAAAGTTTCAGGATTGATTTTAAATGGTTTTAATTCATCAAGAATTTTTTGGGTTTCAAGTTTTTTTGAATCAATTTTTCCTGCTTGAATTTGTAATGTTTCGGTTAATTTTTGCCTTTCTGAAAACCAATTTCCGATATTTAAAAGTAAATTGGAATCTAATTTTTTAGGCTTTAAAAGTTCAGCATTTTTTGAAAGTTCTTCAATCTTATTTTGAATTAATTTTTGGCTGGCTTCAACTTCTTTTACTTTTTCTGAGCCTTTTTTAGTTCGTTCTTTTAAAGTTTCAATCTCATCCGAAAATTTAAGCATCTGAAGAATCAGACTCAAATCATTTTCCTGAATTTTAGACTGATGTAAAGCTTCATATTTCGGTTGAATTGCTGAAAGCTCATTCTTCGTATTTTCAAACTGAACTTCAGTTTCCTGTAAAATTTTAAACTGCTGTTCTTTACTTTTCTGCTGTTCAGAAATTTCTTTAGCAAGTTTATTTTTTTCAGAAATTAAAGGCGTAAAAGTCCTAAAAACGCTATCGTAAAGCTCTGTCTTTGTTTCTAAAATATCAATCTCAGATTTCTGTTGAGTCAGTTTTTCAAAATCTGATTTTTTCTGATGTAACATCTCAAAATCATCTTTTAAGGTTTTCAGTTTTACATATTTTTCTTCTGTTTCTTTGAAAACTTTCTGTACTTCTTCAAGCTTTTGCTGTTCGGTTTTTAACTCTGCTTTCTGGGCTGAAATCTGCTCTTCGTTGACCTCTTCAAAACCTTTTAACTGACCTTCCAGCTGATCGAGTTCTGATCTGTTTTTTGTATTTAAAACCGAAACATTATTCTGCAGATCAAACCGTTGAAGACCGAAAATTTCCTTCATCATATTCGTTCGTTCCGTTGCGCCGAGCTCCAGAAATTCTTTAAACTGACCTTGAGGAATAATGATGGTTCGCTTAAAATTCGCATAACTCAAACCAACCAATTTCTCCGCATTAGAATGTTCCAGAGGAATCCAGTTTTCATTTTTCCATTCGTAAAAAGTAACGGTAGGTGTTTTTACATCTTCAAAATTCTTAGAATTTCGTCTGAATTCTCTCGTCGCACGGAATTTTTTATTTTCATAATTCAAAAAATCAAACTCGATATAAGATTTGTTTGATTTCAGATTCATCATATTGTATGTGCGCTTATCTCTTGCATTCAAGCGTTCCGTTTCACCGTACAATGCAAAAGAAATGGCTTCCAAAATAGAAGATTTTCCGGAACCGACCGAACCGAAAATGCCGAAAAGTCCGGCTTCCGTAAGATTTTCGAAATCGATTTTTTGCCTTTCCTGATAAGAATACAGACCTTCTAAAGTCAATTGAATTGGAATCATTTTTATAAGTGTTTTTATTTAACCGCAAAAGGAACAAAAGATTTTGATGCTTCTCAGATATTCAAAAGTTTGCAAAACCAAGTTTCTTACATTTTATAAACTTTTAACTTACTTATTTTCAAAATTTTCTTTTGTCTCTTTTGCGGTTAAAAAATCCTTTTAATTTTAAGTTACGAATTATTTGAAACGATTTCATTAAACAAATTAATGAGTTCTTCATTCGCTTCCTGACCACCGTTTTTAGATTTAAAATAATCTTTAAACAACGTTTGTATATCCTGATTGAGATTAATTTCACTCAGATTATTTTCGTCAGTTTCCTGATTTTTTATCTTCGGAATCAGATGAACAATTCCGCTATGCGATTGGTACAGCCTTTTTCTCTCATCAGCGCTTAAAAAAGTTTCGCTTTCTAAAGTCAGTTCGACCAACGTATTTGGATTTTCATTAAGCCATTCCACTGTATTTTCGATAGAATCAAATGTTTTTCGGACTAATTTTTTGCCGTTTTGCAAAGCAATTTTTTCAAACGAAACTTGTTGATTAGGTTCGATATTAATAATGGAAATATATTTCGTCTGTCCTGCTTCACTAAAGCTGTAGCAAAGCGGAGAAGATGAATAAATTACAGGTTTTTCATCCGTTCCGATATTCTGAAAATTATGTAAATGCCCCAACGCGGTATATTGAATCTGTGGTGGAATAATATCAGAAAAAACTAAGTCTGCATTTCCGATTTTGATGGGTTTTTCGCCTTCCGGTTCTTCTAATATTGGAGCTCCTTTTTTATTCATATACAAATGCGTCATCAAAAGATTGACTCCGTTTTCATCACAAAAATAATCTGCATTTTTCTTCCAATGTTCAGCTAAAACATTGTTCAGTTCAGCTTCTTTGTCTTCTCCGAAATATTCTTTCAGACGGATTTCATTGGCATAAGGCGTGTGAAGAATTCTGATGGGGAAATTCTGATGTTGAAGTTCCATTTCGATAAATCCTTCTGCAGATTTTGAAATTTTAAAATGTTCGAGTTCAAAAGGCTGAACGGTCGCCTTCGGATGACCAATTAAAATAATGCCGCATTCTCTTGCTAAAGGGTCGGGTGCATCAATCAGGTTTGGAGAATCATGATTTCCCGAGATAGCAATGACTGGACGTTTTCCATTTAAAGATAAACGCTTTAAGGTTTTATAAAAAAGTTCTATGGCTTCCACACCCGGATTAAAATTATCAAACAAATCTCCGGCAATCAAAATTAAATCAACATTCTGTTCATCGGCAATCTGAACAATTTCTTCCATCACCAAAACCTGTTCTTCCAGTCTGGAA
The DNA here is from genome assembly GCF_900116415.1 of Chryseobacterium formosense. GTDB lineage: Bacteria > Bacteroidota > Bacteroidia > Flavobacteriales > Weeksellaceae > Chryseobacterium > Chryseobacterium formosense. The sequence continues at coordinate 591,799 of NZ_FPAP01000002.1, forward strand.
AAACGGTCAAGACGTTTACCTAAATGCCAATCGGCGGTGTGTAGAATTTTCATGTAATTAATCTTCGTTTTCTTGCTTCTCGTCTGATTTTTCTTTTCTATTTTCACGCATTTCCTTCAAACGGTTTTTCCTTTTCAGTTCGGCTTCCTGAATTTTCCTTTTTTTATTGTCGATCTTTTTTTTGTGTAATTTTCTGTTGGAGTCGGTATTCCTGCTCATCTCAACTCTATTTTAGATAAATTTTACTTAGAAATTTGGTCTTGCTAAATTAATATATTCTTTATAGAGAAAAAATTAATGTGACTTAATTAGGTGCTCAATTTTTAAGAAAAATATTCTTCAAACGTAAAAAAAGCAAAAAGAAAAAGTACAATTTTTCAATGAAAATCTTATTCCCTATTTTTGAAAAAACAATTATCATGAAAAATATTTTAGCAGTACTTGTTGTTTTGTTAGCAGTATCGTTTCAGGCACAAAATTTAGAAAAGCTTTCAAATGAAATCAATGAAGAAGGAATTGCTCTTTACCGCAGTGAAATGGCAAGTTGGTATGGAACGGATGTTTTCAGGGCTAGTTATGAGAACATGGAAAATGTAGGCGGATATTTTTCTTACATAGACGAATCGGTTCCAAAGTGTATTTTCTTTTCAAAGGAAAACAAGGTTATTGCAACAATCGCTTTTCCCACAAATTACAATCCAAAGGACGCAAATTTAGATTTAAAAGAACGAGATTTTACACCAACTGAAGCAGAATATTTTTCTATCAGACAGAATGCTTTGGCGAGAATTAAAACAGATACTATTTTTAAATCTTATCAGAATACAAGTTTTAATATTGTTCCTCTCATTCGAAAAAATGTTAAAAAGGTTTATGTTTTAACCGGACCATCTGTAAACAATGTTATTGTTTTCGGAAATGATTATTTGCTTACTTTTAATAATAAAAATGAAGTAAAAAATGTTGAAAAACTTCATAATTCTATGATACCAACCAATATCCATGACGAAAAAGTTGGAAAAACCGTAAGTGGAGTTCACTCTCATGTTATTGAAAAATGGTTAACCATTACTCCCACAGATATCTGTACATTGATGCTTTATTATAATCTTACCAATTGGGATTCTTATACTGTTGTTTCTAAAAAATATGTCAGTATCTGGAATTCGAATAATAAGCTTGTGATTATGAAAACTGAGAATTTTAAAGATATGGCAGAAAATATTCTTAAAAATAAAGATAAAACAGAATCAAAAGAAAAAACAGAATAGCATTGAATATTTTCATTAATTCAAAACAACCTTGTTTGCAGTCAAATGCGATTTACATAAAGGTAAAACAGACTTGTTTGTTACTAAATACAATTTTATCTCTATTTTTACACCATGGAACAACAATCTAAAGACCCGCTTCACGGAAAAAGACTTGATGCTATTCTCGAAGAACTGGTAGAATATTATGATGGTTTTGAGGAATTGGGGAAGCAAATTAATATTAAGTGTTTTACAGATAATCCGAGCATCAGCTCTTCGCTAAAGTTTTTGCGGAAAACAGATTGGGCAAGAACGAAAGTAGAGAGTTTATACCTTTATGTTTTAAGGCAGAAAAAGAAAGCGGAAAGAGATAATATAGGGTGATTTTTGATGATTTATTAATTTGTTTCTAAAACCAATTATTTCAAAAACAGTATATTTGTGCCGTTAATCGTGATGATAAATTCACGAAAAAAAGAAAAAATATGACAATCGAAAACAATCACGTTGTAGCTGTAAAGTATATTCTTCACACGATCGAAGAAGATGGATCTAAAGTTCTTGTAGAAGAGACAACAGAAGAAAATCCGCTTACATTTTTATATGGAATGGGAATGATGATTCCTAAGTTTGAGCAAAATATTCACGGTTTGAAAGCGGGCGATACAGCAGCTTTCGTTATTCAGCCAGAAGAAGCGTATGGCGAAAAACAGGAAGATGCGATTGCACAATTACCAATCGATATGTTCGGAGAATCCGGAATTCCACCAGTTGGAGCTATTCTGCCATTGACAGATAATCAGGGAAATAATTTCCAGGCTTTTGTAGTAGAAGTTACACCGGAAGTTGTGGTAGCAGATTTAAATCATCCAATGGCTGGGAAAGTTTTGGATTTCCAGGTTGAAGTTTTAAATACCCGTCCTGCAACTGAAGAGGAATTATCTCACGGTCACGCTCACGGAATTGACGGAAACGAAGGTCACTAAGAACTTCCTATACAATATTAAAATATCCTGCAGAAATGTGGGATATTTTTTGTTTTTAACCACAAAAGTCACAAAAGTTTTACACTTTTATAGTTTAAATGATTGAAAACAGAAGTTCAAAAAAGGTTTAAAAGTGATTTTTAATCTGTGAAAATCTGAGTAATCTGTGGGAGACTTTAAACACATAAGTCACATTAGTTTTTGGTTTAAATTTTTTGAAAATATTTTAGAACACATAAGGCTAAAATCAGAGATTTCAAATTACTAGAAATGAATTTTGTCTTTGATAAAATCTTTGCGTCTTAAAAAAGTTTAGAATTCAACTTCTTTTGCGCCTTGCGATTAACTAATTCCAATTATTCTAAAAACTCTCCGCTTACGTAGTACCAACGATTTTGAATCATTTTGAATTGAGATAATTCGTGATGAACTTGTTTTTCTCCATCTTCATTGGTGTAATACGCTTTGAATTCCACTTTATTCATTGATGGTTTGTCTACAATTTCCAGTTTCGTCCATTCATTGATTTCTCCCCATTCCTGTAAATCTTTTTTGTTGTGAAATTGTCTTTTTACCGGTGAAGTTGTTTCCATTAAATATTCTCCATTCGGAATGGCAAATGCTGAAAATCTAGAGCGCATCAAAGCTTCGGCGGTTGGTGCATTTTTTTCTCCGTTATGATAAGGTTTACAACATTTTTCATAGGTTTTACCCGAACAGCATGGACAGTTCATTTCTTTGATTTTTGAAACACAAATGTACACGAATATTATTACTTCTTATTTACCACGAATTCACGAATATATTAGAAGACATAAAGTTTATATCAATAGGAACGGGCTTTAGTTCCGTTTACCAAAATAGTAAATCCAACTGGCTTTAGCTGAAATATATTTTCCCACAGATTTCACAAATTTTCACAGATGTTTGCGCTATATTTTAAGATCTGCGTTATCTGCAAAATCAGCGAGAGAATATGGAATCATTCGTATAACGCATTTGTGTTCAAACAAAAAAGCATCCAAAAAATTGAATGCTTTTAAAAATTTATTTAATAAACCCTCTGTTTCTCAACAACGGTTTAATATCTGGATCATGTCCTGTGAAATCTCTGAATGCCTGATTCAAATCAACTGAATTTCCGACAGACAGAATATATTTTCTGAAACGGTCTCCATTTTCTCGAGTTAATCCGCCATTATTTTTAATCCATTCCCAGGCGTCGTTATCCAATGTTTCAGACCATAAATAAGCGTAATATCCTGCAGAATAACCACCACCCCAAATGTGTGCGAAATAAGGAGTATGATATCTCGGAGGAACCGTTGCTAAAGTAAATCCGTGATTTACCAACGATTGTTTTTCGAAATCTAAAACCGGAGTTAATTGATTTTCATTCGTTACCGTATGCCAATCCATATCCAAAGCTGCTGCAGAAACCAATTCGGTGGTCATGTAACCCTGATTGAAAGTCGCTGCTTTTTTAATTTTATCAACCAAAGCTTGTGGAATGGGTTGCTTGGTTTCGTAATGAAGTGCATAATTTTTCAAAACTACCGGATCTAAAGCCCAATGTTCATTGATTTGAGATGGAAACTCTACAAAATCTCTCGGTACATTTGTTCCTGAAAGAGAAGGATATTTCTGGCTCGCAAACATCCCGTGGATCGAGTGACCAAATTCATGGAAAATGGTTGTCACATCGTCATAGCTGATCAAGGAAGGTTTTCCCGGGGCAGGTTTTTGATAATTATAACAGTTTACAATAACTGGCTTTGTACCTAATAAATAAGATTGTTCTACGAAGTTACTCATCCATGCTCCACCGTTTTTAGAATCTCTCGTGTAGAAATCCAAGTAATAAATGGCGATAGATTTTCCATTATGGTCGAAAACTTCATACGTTACAACATCAGAATGATAAACAGGAAGATCAGTTCTTTTTTTGAAGGTCAATCCATAGAATTTTTCAGCAGCGAAGAAAACTCCTTTTTCCAGAACCGTTGTGATTTCGAAATAAGGCTTGATTTGATTTTCATCTAAATCATATTTAGCTTTTCTTACCTGTTCAGCATAAAAATTCCAATCCCAAGGTTCTACTTTGAAACCGCCTTTTTGCTGGTCAATCAGATCCTGAATATCTTTTGCTTCACGCCTTGCAGTTTCTACAGCAGGCGTTGCAATCTGATCCATCAATTTCTTTGCTGCTTCCGGATTTTTTGCCATCTGATCCTGCAATTTCCATTCTGCGAAACTTTTTTTGCCTAAAATCTGAGCTTTCTTCAGTCTTAATTTGGCTAATTTTTCAATCGTTTCTCTTGTGTCATTAGCATCACTTTTTTCAGCTCTCGTCCACGAAGCTTTGAATAATTTTTCTCTTGTTGCTCTGTTTTTAAGATTCTGTAAGAGAGGTTGCTGTGTCGTATTTTGTAAAGCCAATAAATACTGACCTTCTTTGCCTGCATTTTTAGCATCACTTGCAGCGGCGGCAATTTCATCAGCAGAAAGTCCGTCTAATTCTTTTGCATCAGAGAAGAAAACACCGCCCTGCTTTCTTGCTTCCAATAATTTGTTGGAATACTGTGTAGAAAGAGATGCCATTTCCTGATTTACCTGCTTCAGTTTTTCTTTGTCGGCCATTGAAAGATTAGCTCCCGCAATTTCAAAGTTTTGTTTATAAAACTGTACTAATCTTTTGCTTTCAGAATCTAATCCGTTTTCAGAAATAGATTTAATTCTTTTGTACAGATTTTCATTCAGATACATTTTATCGGAATGTGCGGCAAAAATCGGAGCATATTCTTCGTCTAAAGCCTGTAAAGTAGGGTTTGTATTTGCACTTGTTAAATTTGAAAATACAATGACAGCTCTTTTCAGGACTTCGCCACTTTTTTCTAATGCAACGATGGTATTTTCAAAAGTCGGAGCTTCAGGATTGTTGGCGATTTTTAAAATTTCAGCATCGTGTTGTTTTAAACCAAATTCAAAAGCAGGTTTGAAATGTTCGTTTTTAATTTTATCAAACTCCGGAGCTTCATATTGAAGTTTGCTTTTCTTCATGAAAGGATTCGAAGAAAGTGATGCGTCAGGAACAGGGATTTCCTGTTTTATGTCGTTTGTTTTCATTGTTGTAGTACAGGAATAATTGAATGCCAAAGCAGAAATTAATAATACTGATGAAACATTTTTCATAAGCAGATTTTATGGTATTTAAATTTAGTTTAGAATCTCTTTTTGATTTTAAAAATTGTTTTTCTTGTCAGTTGTAAGAGATTTCATAATTTAGTTGTTATTAAAGTATAAAGATATTAAAAACTAAACTTTTAAACATCAAAAATGAAATCGCCATGAATTTTCGTACTGAAACACTGATGAAGGTGAAGCGATTGCATATGTTCCTTAAAAGAAAATCAAAAATTTACATATGAAATACCAAACAATTTTACTTTTTTCAGGATTAATTATTTTTTCTTCGTGCAAAGAAAATGAGAACAAAAACGAAAAATCAACCTGGCTTCCGGATGTGACCAACAAAGATCACGGGCCTTTAAAACAAAAAGAATTTAAAGGAGATTTTGATGAAATTGAAGTTTCCCAGGCCATTGAAGCTGAAATTATTAAGTCGGATATTGAGAAAGTCGTGATTTCTGCACCGGAAAATATTATTAATGAAGTTTTGGTTGATAATGACGGAGGAGAACTGCATATTCATTATAAAACGGGAGTTCGTGTAATGAATACAAATAATGTAAAAGCTAAAATTTATGCTAAAAATTTCAACAAGATTGAAGCCAATTCTGCAGCAACAATCATTGTAAGAGATAAATTTACACAGGACAAAACGGATATTGAAGTGTCAAGTGCAGCACATATTTCAGGTAAATTGGAAGCAAATGATCTGGATATTGATGCGGGAAGCAGTGCAAGTTTCAAAGGAGAAATATGGGCAGTAAATCTGAATATCGAGGCTTCGTCTGCTTCAGATGTTACCATTTCAGGAAAAACTAAAAATGCAACCCTTAATTCATCTTCATCAAGCGAGATTTCTGCTAAAGAGGTAATTGCCGAAAATGTAAAAGCTGAAGCATCAAGTGCATCAAGTGTAGAAATCGGTGTCTCTTCTAAATTTGAAGGTCATGCTTCTTCGGGAGCAAGTGTTAAAGGAATTAAAAAAGGAAATGTGACAACGGTAAGCAAAGAAGAAAGCAGCGGCGGAAGCGTAACTGTGGAGTAATTTTTTACTCCTGATCCTCTTCTTCGTCTGTCGATTGAGTTTCCCAATCTTTATTTTCTAAATTAAGATTATCATAAGCCAATAAATCCTCCTCTCGCTGGAGGATTTCTCTTGTGGTAAAAAGATGAATTTCTTCGTCGTCTTTTGATTTTGCCAGTTTTCTGATAGAAGCTTTGTCGATTGCCATAAATCTCTGCCCAAGTCTGCGGGCAGCATATTTCCGCATTCCGGTTTCGTGGAGAACATCCACTGCCATATCAACAGCGGTTCCTAAAGTTTCACGGTAAATATTATCGATTCCGTTGTCCAAATAAGCATAAGCATCGATTCTGTTTTTAGCACGAACAAATATTTTCACTTTCGGATAATGTTCACGAACCAATTCTGCAATAAATTTATTGTCATCGGGATCATCAAGACATAAAACCAGAATTTCGGCATCTTCAATTCCTGCAGCTCTTAAGATGGGAATTCTTGTAGCATCTCCATAATATACTTTAAAACCATAGCTTCTCAATAATTTTACACGGTCTGAATCTCTGTCGAGAACCGTTGCGGTAATTTTATTGGCTTTTAAAAGTCTTCCAACCGTACTTCCGAAATGACCAAAACCGACGATAATGATTTTTTTCTGAGAAATATTACCGTCAAGAATACTGAAGGCAGATTCTTCTTCAGGAATTTCTTTGATGAATTTCGGAGTAATCAGTTTATCATTAATAATTAAAAGAATAGGAGTGATACACATGGTAATAGCAGTAACTGCCATCATTTGTGCGTTCATTTCAGCGCTGAAAAGATATAAATCTGATGCATAATTAATTAAAACGAAAGAAAATTCTCCTACCTGAGAAAGAGCAAAAGCATAAAATAAACTTTGTGGTGTGTCTATTTTAAAGAATTTTCCGATGGCAAAAAGGACAAAAGATTTCACTGCCAAAACCACAAAAACGGTACTGAAAATGAATACAGGATCCTGAGCAATAACATTAAAATTCATCGTGGAACCGACGCTCACGAAAAATACGGCAAGCAAAAGTCCTTTGAACGGGTCGATCTGTGCTTCAAGCTCATGACGAAATTCACTGTTTGCCAACATCACACCCGCTAAAAATGCTCCCAAAGCCGGAGACAATCCAATGGCAACCATTAGTTCTGAAACACCGATCACTAAAAATAGGGAAGAGGCAGTTAGTAACTCTGTCATTCCTGCTTTTGAAACGTATCTTAAAAATGGAACGAAAACATATCTTCCTAGTAAAATTAGAACAACAACTCCGAAAATTACGGTGGCAAACTGTAGCCATTCAGGAAGAGTCTGTATTAAAACCTGAACTTCATTATCGTGATGTCTAGCCTTATAATTTGCAATGATCGGTAAGATTGCCAAAATCGGGATCACAGCAATATCTTGAAATAAAAGCGTAGAAAATGATACTTCTCCGGCTAAAGTTTTCAGATTGTTTTTTTCCTGTAAGGTCTGCAAAACAATAGCAGTCGACGATAACGCAAAACACATGGCAATGGCAATTGATTTGTCGACTTTCCAGCCAGCCCAAATAAAAATAAGAAATAGAATGGAAATAGTAAGAACCATTTGCGTCAAACCGAGTCCGACAATCTTCTTCCGCATTTCCCAGAATTTCCTGGGTTCTAATTCTAATCCGACCAAAAAAAGAAGCATGATGACTCCAAATTCACTGGCGTGCATAATGTCGTTCACATCTTTTCCGGTAAGTTTTAAAACGTACGGTCCGATGATAATTCCACCTAAAATATAGCCGATTACTGAACTTAAACCCAATTTTCTTGCTAACGGAACCATAATAATGGCTACGCCCAAAAATAATAAAGTGTTCATTGCTAAAGTAGTTTCCATGCTATTGATTCAGGATTTCGACAAATTTCTTTTTCTGTAAAATGATTTCTTTTTTTGATAGTTTATTGGCTTCGTAAACGATTGTAATGTCTTTGATATTGGCTTTAAAAACATTCAGAGAAACAATCAATCCGCTGATGATTTCTTCAATCGTGTATTTGTATGTTCCGTTTTTTGAAAAAGACCTTTCTTTTCCACCGGTTGTCACAACGATAAAAACTTCTTTGTTTTCGAGAGGATTATTTTCGCCTTCTTTTACCCAGTTTCGGTCAAAAACTTCATCAATCCATAGTTTTAGTAAAGGTGGAATTCCGAACCAGATGATGGGAAACTGAAAAATAAAACGATCGTATTGCTGAAGTCTTTTTCGCTCCCGAAATGCCGCAATATGAAAATCGGGATATTCTTCATACAAATCGCGAAGGGTAAAATGCTGATGACGAACATAGAAATTGATGATCTCTACATTTGAATTGGAATGTTCAAGATAGGGATGGGCAAAAACCACCAGCGTTTTTTTCATAAACCCGTTTTCAGTAAATATAATGAAAATTGTGTGAAATATGAAGGGTTATGGCGGGTTTAATGAAATTTTAATCAGAGAAAAGCGGAATTTTTAGTTTAATTAAAATTTATTCTCCGTGAGTGAGTTTAATTATTTTTCCGTCTTTTGAACTTATTATTATCAGGAATGTTCCTCCGATTGCTACTTCAGCGGGCATTGTTCCATTAATTATATAGTAATCTTCAACATAATTTACATTATATGGTCTTTGTTTAACTATATTTTCTTCTCCGTAAATTTTAAAAAGAATGTCTTCAGCAATTTTAACAGCAGTTTGAGAATCTGAAATAACTTTATCAGTAAGGATCTCATTTTCTAAAAGAACATTCTTTAATTCTAATTGTGCATTTTCAATATTTCTGTTTTCTTTAAAAACTATAGAATTATTAATTTCAGAAATATTTTCTTGCTTATTTCTTTTTGTGCAAGATAAAATAGGTATAATTAAAAGTAATCCTAATGATATTTTCAATGAAGATTTCATATTTTAAAACTTTAAATAAACCATTTCCAAAAACTTACAAATATTGAAATTATTCCAATCATTAAAATACAAGTCGCAGAATATTTAAATGTATTTAATTCTTTGTTTTTAAAAGCTAATATTAAAAATGATAATGAAATGAATGAGATAATTAAAAAGTAATATTTGTATGAATATTTTAAGTCTAAAAGTCCATACAACGCCTGAGTTTTTCCGTCTGTCGACCAATAATCTTTTAGAATTGTCAGATTAACTTTAATGGAAAGTAATAAAGTTGTGAAGCTTAAAAGAATAGATGTTACTGAAAATTTCATTTTAATTTTTCTACCACCCACCCGAAGCTCCACCACCTCCAAAACTTCCGCCGCCTCCAAATCCTCCAAATCCTCCACCGCCTCGAGAGCTTCCACCACCAAATCCACCGCCAAAACTTCCGGGAAAAGGGAACGGGAAAAATCCACCGGGATAATTTCTTCTTCCTCTACGACTTAAAATAATATCGCCATCATCATCACCGCCACCTCTATTGCCAAAAATAATCGCAAGAATAATAAAAATAACAAAAGCAATGATAATTAATTTTAAAGCTCCTGAATCCCCTTCATTTTCATGGTTTTCCAAAGGTTTGAACTTTCCCTGAACAGCCTCCATAATAGCATTCGTTCCACCATTGATGCCTTCGTACCATCTTCCTTGCCTGAAATTCGGTGTAACGATATAATCTAAAATCTGTCCTGCAACTGAAGCCGTCAAATATTGTTCAACCGCTCTTCCTTGCTGAATAGACATGGTTCTGTCATCTTTTGCAATCAGGAAAACGACTCCGTTATCTACATCTTTTTGTCCGATTCCCCATTTTTCACCAAACATGGTTGCCAGAAAATTTACATCTTCGCCTTTTGTGGAAGGAATAATGATTACCTCAATTTCCGTTGAAGTAGAATCTGCAAATTTGATGAGCTTTTTGTTCAGTTCATCTTTTTCCTGCTGAGTCAAAAGGTTGGCTTCATCGTAAACAGGATAAAGAACTGCTGGTTTTTCGGGAATAGTGTATTGCGCTGATAAAAAACCATAACAGCAAACTAATAGAAATGTGAAAAATATTTTAAGAGAATGTAATCTCATTGGGTAATTCGTTGTGGTTTTCTCCGGTTATCGGAAAATATTTTTTTAATTCAAGACCTGTTTCAAGAATCCCGCTTTTCAAAGCTTGGTAATAATGCCCTTTTGCAAATTCCGAAGTGATATAATCGTGCAGATGATCCCAGTACGACTGATGCACTTTCTCATGAATTCCGGTATCACCAATAATGGTAAGGTATTTTTTCTCAAAATTAACATGAAAAAGAACCGCATTTTTTTCTGCAGTTTTGTCTTTGCACAGCTCTTTAAAAACTTCAAAAGCAGTTTCTGCAGACTGTGAATCTGTAGTAGAATCAATATGTACACGGATTTCTCCGGTAGAATGTTGCTCTGCCGACTGAATAGCTTCCACAAGGGAAGCTATTTGCTGATCTGTAAGAAAGCGGCTCATTATTCTGTAAATACGCTTGGTGCGTTTTCAGCTCCTGCCTGTGCTTTAAACAAAGGTTTTTCCTTAAAATTGGTAAAGTTTGCCAAGATATTGTTCGGGAATTGCTTGATCGAAACATTGTAGTCTCTCGCTGCATTGTTGTAATACACCGTTTCGGTTCTGATGCTGTTTTCAATAGCAATATATTCTCTCTGGAAATTGATGTACTGCTGATCTGCCTTCAAATTCGGATAAGCTTCTGCAACCGCCATCAATCTGCTTAAAGCCCCCGTTAATTCTCCTTGGGCAGCCTGAAATTTAGCCATGTCTTCTTCAGTAAGATTAGTAGGGTTGATGTTGATTGAAGTGGCTTTTGATCTGGCTTCAATAACTTTAGTCAAAGTTTCCTGCTCGAATTTTGAATATGATTTTACAGTTCTTTCAAGATTCGGAATGAGGTTGGCTCTTTTCTGATAAACGGTTTGTACGTTAGACCATTTTGCATCTACCGTCTGTTCCTGATCTACAAATTTATTATATCCGCTTTTTCCCCAGAAGAATAGTATTCCTACGATAATTATAAGAGCAATTCCGATCGTTCCGGCGCTCATACAGCCTTTGTTTTTCATATGTGAGTTTTTATTGTTTTTAATAGTTTTATGCAATCGCTAATCTTCAAGTATGTGTATTTGAAAATGTGTAGTTACGATTTCATCGTTTAAAATTTTTTAATGTTTTTGTGTTACTCAAATATACAAATTAAGTGCTAATTTTGCAGAAAATTTATTGAATGACAACAATTGTGGTGGCAATGGGAGAAAAAAACGAAATTGGTTCTGATAATCAGCTTCTGTGGCATCTTCCGAAAGATTTGAAACATTTTAAAGATCTTACTTCGGGGCATCCGATCATCATGGGAAGAAAAACATATGAAAGCATTGGAAAACCATTACCCAACCGTACCAATATTGTTGTTTCAAGAAAAAAAGACTGGTTTGAGGAAGGGATTTTAATTGTAGGAAGCATTAAAGAAGCTGTGAAATTTGCCAAAAAAATAGACGAAAATATTTTTATTATCGGAGGCGGAAATATATATGAGCAAACTATGGAGATTACAGACCGACTTGAAGTAACTTTAGTAAAAGCAAACCTTGAAGCCGATACTTATTTTCCTAAAATAGATCACAAAATCTGGAAAATGACAGAGGAAATCTGCCATGAAAAAGACGAGAAAAATCAATATGATTTCTGTTTTCAAACGTATGAAAGAATTGAAGGATAATAGTTGTTGGTTGATCGTTTTTAATTTGTGGAATTTTAATGAGAAACCGTCAACATACTAATAACTAACAACCAAATTTCTTATCTTTGCACTTCTAAAATTTAATAATGAACAAGTACATAAAAATCATAGTTGCAGCACTTTTGATTCTTGGAGGTCTTTACATGATGTTTTTTACCAGAAATTTAGGTTGGGGAATCGTAGTTTTCCTTTTATCAGTATTACCAATTTTCTTATTTTTTAAGAATGAAAATATCCTTTTGGCATTCTGGCAATTGAGAAAGCAGGATATGATAAAAGCTTCGAAATTTTTGAATAATATTAAAAATTATAAAACTGAGCTTCATAAGAACCAATATGGATATTACCATTATTTACAAGGCTTGGTTTTAGCACAGGATCATCCGACGAAGGTTGAGCCTTTAATGAAAAAAGCTTTGGAATATGGTTTGAATATGAAGCATGACCGCGCAATGGCAACTTTAAATCTTGCGGCAGGAGCAATTTCTAAAGGAAAAAAACAGGAAGGACAAAGACTTCTTGAAGAAGCAAAAAGGCTGGATTCTGCCGGAATGATGGCCGACCAAATCAAAATGCTGAAAGATCAGCTGAAAATGCCGACGATGCAAAAGCATATGCATAACCCGAATATGAGAAACAGAGGGAAATTTTAGAAAAATATAAATGGCAGAGAATATTCTCTGCCATTTTTTTTGTTAAATGAATTATTGTTTTATAACTTTTATTGTTTTCGAAGAACCGTCTTTGTAAATAACTTTAGCAATATAATTTCCTGATGTAAATCTTGATAAATTCACGGAAATATCTTTGTTGTCGAATTTCTGATTTAATATGTTTTGTCCGGACAAATTATAAATTTCTAAAGAAGTGATTGTTTGGTTGCCAGATATATTAAAGATATCTTTTACAGGGTTAGGATAATATTTCAAAGCGTTTTTTCCATCGATTTCTACAGTGCTTAATGTGCTGAAATTTAATCGGATATTGGCTCTGTTTGGTGTTGAAGTCATTGTTCTAGTATCATTCCATGCATTGGATATACTGTAATAATAGGATGATTTATCAGGTACATTTGAATAAGAATAATTCGGTGGACCTAATGTGTAATTTCCTGAGGCATGTACAACTAAAACAATTAAGTTTTTTGTAGAATCATTATATTGAAAAGGTGTGGTCAGCGTAATATTTTGCCAACCCACCACATCATTATTAACGTTTCCTGAATACACTAATGTATACCCTGTTGTAGAAGTAGGTGTTGAAATCGTACTTTGAGTAGCCATTTTCATATAAATAGACACATTTCCCGTAGTTACGGCATAAGCGCTGCTTACAATATTCCATCCGATAGAATTAATGGTTCCTGTAGTTCCTATTTCGGCAGCATCATAAATCGTTTCGCTTGCCCCGTTCTCAAACAATCGAGTTATTGGTGAATAATACCATGAGTTTGTACCTGTGCCAATTGTTACCTGTTGAGCATTTGTTGGAATAATCCCTAAAATACTAATGAGTAAAATGTAAAAAATAGTAGAATTTTTCATAAGCCTGATAATTTAAGTTGCTTAAATATAGCAATTATTTATCAAATAAGCTTATTTGTTGATTTATTACATTTCTGAGTTTTGTTCATAACCATAAAATTTTGGCATCTGCCAATGATATTTTACAGCCAGCGTTCTGATGGAAACAATTAATAAAATTGTAAAAATCTGGATAATTGTAAAAGAAAGATCGGTGAAAGTTGTCAATAATAAAAAGATCGAACCGCCAATAATACAGGCACTCGCATAAATTTCTTTTCTGAAAATCAAAGGAATTCTGTTTAATAAAATATCCCGTATAATTCCACCAAAACATCCGGTTATCGTTCCCAATGCAATACAAATTAAGGGATGAATATCTGAATTTAAACCTTTCTGAACTCCGATAATCGTAAACAATCCCAAACCGAAACTGTCAAAAATAAATAAAGTAACCTTAAAATTTTTCTCGATTGATTTAAAGACCATCGAAAAAACGCTGGTTACCAAAATCAAGCCGCACATCAGAAGATCGTGCATCCAGAAAACAGGGATGTCAAGAAGGAGATCTCTCACCGTTCCGCCTCCAACCGAAGTTACGAAAGCAATAATTAAAACACCGAAAGGATCTAATCTTTTCTGCATTGCCGCAAAACTTCCCGACATCGAAAACGATATCGTACCCAAGATTTCTATGGCAAAATTGATCTGTTCGTGCATTTATTATCGATGATGAGTAATTGGTAATGAGTAATCCACTTATTAGATTTTAGATAATTTATATTTATAAGTAGTCATTACTTTTACCAATTCTTCACATTCTGATTTTAATGGTTCTAATTTATTTTGCTCAACATATTGAAGTTCTTCAATGATTTCCAGCCAATGTTGAGTCTCGTCTATTTCTTCAACTACGATGCAGATTTTAGCAAACTTCTCCTTATCCGATCTTGCTCTGCAAACAGCTCTATAATTTGATGATACAGATGTTGCCGATCTTATAATTTGTTTTCTGATTATTGATACAGCATCTGAGTATGGGATATCTGATAAAGATTTGATGATTTCTACAGCAAATCTTTTAGTTCTGTCTCTGAAAATTTGATTGTAATCCATAATGTGTTTTTGCAAAATTACTCATTACAAATTACTTATTACTTATTTTTCTACTCTTACTGATTCTGGAACGAGAAGTTCGTATTCTCCGCCGTGATTGATGATTTCCCTTACGATGCTGCTGCTGATAAAAGATTTCCCGGAAGAAGTAAGAAGGAAAACGGTTTCAATTTTTTTATGGGCTAAAGTTCTGTTGGTATGCGCAATTGCCTTTTCGAATTCAAAATCGGCGGGATTTCTAAGTCCGCGGATGATAAACTGGGCATTTTTCTCAAAACAGTAATCCACGGTTAAACCTTCGAAAAAATCGACTTCCACATTGGGAAATTCGGCAACGGAATTTTGCAGGAATTCCATTCTTTTTTCTAGCGGGAACATGTATTTTTTCTGTGAATTCTGTCCGATGGCGATGATTAATTTATCAAAAAGTGCGGCGGCTCTTTCTATAATATCGTAATGTCCTAAAGTGATCGGGTCAAAAGATCCCGGGAAAACAGCAATTTTCATGCGTGAAAGGTTTTTAAGTTTAAGGTTCAGAGTTTAAAATTCTTCTAAAGAAAACGCTGCCTTTTGAAACTAAAGTTTATTTAAATTAAAATAAATGTTGAAAGTAAAGTAAAAAAACTTCCAACATCCATCTTCCTATTTATTCAAAGCTTTCTCAACCTCGTTTCCACAAAGGTCTTTGATTGATATTCCGTAGATTTTTGCCTGCTGCGGAAGAATACTTGCAGGAGAAAATCCTGGATTGGTATTCATTTCCAACATATAAGGAATTCCATCCATTAGAATAAATTCACTTCTTGAGAAACCGCTCATTCCAAGAGAATTGTACGCTCTTTTTGCAATTTCTTCCACTCTGATTCTTGTTTCGTCATCAATTCTTGCAGGAGTAATTTCTTCAGAAGCTCCTTCATATTTCGCTTCATAATCGAAAAATTCGTTTTTAGGAACAATTTCAGTAATTCCCAAAACAATTGTTTCACCTTTAAAATCAATAACTCCGACAGAAACCTCCATTCCGTTCAGGAAACTTTCAATTAAAATTTCATCATCTTCTTTAAAAGCAATTTCGGTTGCAGCAATCATCTCCGATTTTTCTTTAACCTTAGAAATTCCTAGTGAAGAACCAGACTGATTGGGTTTAACAAAAACTGGAAGTCCTAGATTGTCGATAATTTCATCAACATTAATATTTTCACCTTTTCTTAAATAAACACTTTTTGCAGAAGGAATTCCGTACTTCGAAAGTACCGCTAAAGTATCTTTTTTATTGAATGTTAATGCACTTTGATAAAAATCACAACCGGTATATTTCTGTCCGATGGCATCCCAATAAGCCTGAAAAATCCCATTTTCACCCGGTGTTCCGTGAATAATGTTGAAACAAGCATCAAATTTTAATTTTTCGTTATTGTCTAGTGTAACCGAAAAATCGCCTTTGTTGATCGGTTTTTTATTCTCGTTTTCATCCAGAAAATACCATTCGTCTTTTAAGATAACCACCTTGTAGACATGGTACAGATCACGGTCTAAGGAATCGTATATTAACTGACCGCTTTTCAGAGAAACTTTGTATTCGTCAGAATAGCCTCCCATAACTACGGCAATGTGTTTTTTGCTCATATTAAATTATCAATTAAGGCAAATTTAAACAATTTATATATTGAAATAAGTGAATTTCGGATTTTTTGAAAGCAAAAATGAATTCTGTCAAATAAAAACTTCAATATAAAATTATTAATTATCTTTGTCGTTATAATTAAAGTATTTTTAAGTATGCTTAAATCACTTTTCAATTGGAAAGTTTTACTCAATTTATTAGTAGCGATAGGGATTTTTGTGGGATTAGTATGGCTTACTTTCCGCTGGCTTGAGTATCATACCAATCATGGGCAGGAAATTCCTGTTCCTAATGTTGTGAATAAATCTGTGCACGACGCAGTAAAAATATTAGAAGATGCAGGGCTTGATTATGAAGTAGACAGTGCTGCTTACAATCCTAAATACAGACCGCTTCAGGTTTTGAAAGTATATCCTTCACAAGGTTCACGTGTGAAAGACGGAAGAGCGATTCAGCTGATGGTAAATCCTAAAAGCTGGGCTCCTGTTGCTGTGCCGGATGTTATCAATAAATATTCGGGTCTGGCTTTCCAAAGATTGGATCAGGTAGGTTTGAAGGTAGGAGACACCATTTTTGAATCGAGCATTCAGAAAGATGCTGTTTTAAGAATTTTATTTAAAGGAAACTCTATTAAACCGGGAACAAAAATCCCAAGATTCTCTGTGGTGGATGTTGTTGTAGGTTCTGGTCCTTTGAGAAATATTTCTGTTCCGAATGTGGTAGGATTAACGGTAAAAGAAGCTAAAGCTTTAATTGCAAGAAATTTATTTGAAGTTGGTCTTGTAGATCATGAAGATGGCGGCAATGATGATTCAGATATCATTTATTACCAGGATCCTGCAGCAGGAGATACACGAGATCAGGGAATGCAGATCGATCTTTGGGCAAGTAAGAAAACACCTGCAGAACTGCGTGGGAAAATTGAGATTTTAAATTCTACTTACAGAATGAAGGTTGATACAACACTGCCTCCAATCAGATACGAAGAAGTACCGAATTTCCCGGATCCTCCAATGAATGAGCCGACACCTGCTCCGGTAAGTCCTCCGAAAAAAGAGGTTCCTAGAACTGATGCTGCAAAACAAAGTACAGGTTCAGCAAAACCGGCGACTACAAATGATAAGACGAAACCTGCTGCAAATTCAACAACTCCCGCAACAGATAAGCCTAAAGCTAAAAAGGTAATTATATAATATAATTTTTAATTTAATATAAAAGGCTTCAACTTTAAATGTTGAAGCCTTTTATATAAAGAAGTAACAATGACAGAAGATAATGAGGATTTTTTAGACGAAGAATTTTTAGACATCAATAACTCAATTGATATTGATGAGGAAAATAAAGGTCTTTATGAACATTTTAATATTACGGTTGATCCTAAGCAGGAACCATTAAGAATTGATAAGTTTTTAATGATTTTTAGGCAGAATTCTTCGAGAAATAAAATTTCACAAACCTGCCGTGCAGGAAATGTTGTCGTCAACGGAAATCCTGTAAAACAAAATTACAAGGTAAAGCCCGGTGATCAGATTTCTGTTTTATTGGCTCATCCGCCGAGGGAAAATGTTATCATTCCACAAGATATTCCTATTAATATCGTATACGAAGATGATGATCTTGTCGTTGTAGATAAAGATCCCGGAATGGTGGTGCATCCCGGTTTCGGAAACTGGGACGGAACTTTGGTCAATGCATTAGCGTTTCATTTTCAGAAAAACGGTGAGAAATCTGATCTTGACAGAGTGGGATTGGTTCATAGGATTGATAAAGATACTTCCGGGCTTTTAGTCATTGCAAAAACAGAATATGCTCTGAGTTTTCTTGCAAAACAGTTCTTCGATCGGAAAACGAGACGTTTGTACTGGGCTTTTGTTTGGGGGAATGTACAGGACGATGAAGGTACGATTACCGGTCATATCGGAAGACATCCGAAAAACAGAATGCAGATGTACACGTATGCAGACGGAAGTCAGGGAAAACATGCGGTAACTCATTATAAAGTATTAGAAAGGTTTAAATACATGACTTGGGTAGAATGTAAGCTTGAGACCGGAAGAACGCATCAGATCAGAGCGCATTTTAAACATATCGGTCATACCTTATTTAATGATGAAAGATATGAAGGGAATGTTGCTCTGAGAGGAGTTAATCTGCCAAAGTATAAGAGTTTTATTAAAAATGTTTTTGAGGTTTTACCACGACATGCTTTACATGCTCATACTTTAGGATTTATACATCCAACCACTAAAAAGGAATTGTATTTTGAGAGCCCAATGCCGAAAGATATGGCGGATGCTGTAAAAAAATGGAGAAATTATTTAGAAAACTAAAAATATATTGAGAATTTTTTTATATTTGTTGAATTGAAATCAAGATTTGTTATGAGAAAACTATATGCTATCGTATGTTTAGCTCTTTTGTCGAATGCATACAAAGCACAAGAATCACTACCATATTATCAACAATATCTTTTGGATGGTGAGTTCCTGTTCAACCCTGCTCAATACGGTAAAACGGACTATGTACAGCTTAACTTAAACTATCAACAACAATTTTCAAAATTCAGCGAGTCTCCAAACGTACAATCTGTGGGGATCAACGCGAATATTTTTGACAGAGTGGGAGCGGGTATCTCCGTTTTCAGAGATAGTAACGGTCCTATTTCAGCAGGAGGGATTACAGCGGGAGCATCTTATTTTATTCCACTTAGCAGCGAAGGTGAAAGACAGGATCAGTTTTCTTTCGGTACAAGTGTGAACTTCTACAATATGAATTTTGATTACTCTAAAATTAATACAGAAGACGGATACGATCCTTTGCTTCAGGGTAACGAAAGCAACATCTTTATGGCGTATGCAAACTTCGGTTTGGCAGCGACGTACAGAGGTTTGTTCGGGGGAGTTTCTGTGAATGATATTGCTTTAAGCAATGACGAATCTATCGTAAACAACTACGAACCGTCTCCAATCAAATTCTTCTTAAACTTAGGATACGACTGGAAAATTGCAGACAACATTGCAATCACACCTTCAGCTTTAATCAATTTGAATACAAACTCAACGAGAATGATGGACTTAAACCTTATGGCTACATTCTCAAACGATATCAACGCTTTTTCTTTTGGGGTAAGCTACAGAGGAGTTCAGAACAGATTTGATAATCAGCAGCTGAGTATCTCTCCGATCGTAAAAGTAAGATTCAACAAATTTATGGTGGGTGCTACTTACAACCTTGGAATGTCTGACATTCAGGAGTATGGAGGAAACAGCTTCATGATTGGTCTTGGTTATAACTTCGATAACTTTATTAATCATAGAGGATTTAGATATTAATCAATTTAATTTAAATAAATTTGAGCTCTGAAATTTTTCAGGGCTTTTTTTATGATCTACATTCACATTCCTTTCTGCAAACAGAAATGCAGTTACTGCAATTTTCATTTTTCTACATCTTTGAATTTTAAAGATGAAATGCTGGATGCCATGAAAAAGGAAATTTTCCTGAGGAAAGACGAGCTTCAGAATAAAAATATTCAATCGCTTTATTTCGGTGGCGGAACTCCTTCTGTGCTTTCTGCGGATGAAATTAAATCTTTAATTGATGAAGTTTTAAAATATTTTAATTTTAAGAATGACATCGAAATTACATTAGAAGCAAATCCTGATGATTTAGATAAAAATTTTCTGAAAGGATTATCAGATTCTCCTGTCAATCGTTTATCAATCGGAACGCAGAGTTTTTTTGATGAAGATTTAAAGCTGATGAATCGTGCGCATAATGCTTCCGAAGCAGAAGGCTCGATTAAAAGAGCACAGGATTTTGGCTTTGAAAATTTAAGCATCGATTTAATCTACGGTTCACCAACTTCCAATCTGGAAATCTGGAAAGAAAATTTAAATAAAACCGTTGCCCTTGAAATTCCGCATATTTCTTCTTATGCCTTAACGGTAGAACCTAAAACCGCTTTGGAAAACTGGGTTGCAAAAGGAAAGGTTTTAAATCCAAAAGAAGAAGAACAGAATCGTGAGTTTTATTATATGATCGATTTTCTGAAAGACCACGGTTTTGAACATTATGAAGTTTCCAATTTTGCAAAGCCAGGATTTTATTCAAGACACAATTCTTCGTACTGGAAATACCAGGAATATCTGGGAATTGGTCCTTCCGCACATTCTTACAACGGAACTGATGTCAGAAGCTGGAATGTTGCCAATAATCAGCAATATATTAAGAAACTGAATTCAAATATTTTAGCAAAGGAAACGGAAGTACTTTCCCAACAAGACCAATTTAACGAAATGATTATGATTGGCTTGAGAACGGTTTGGGGCGTAGACTTAGATAGTTTAAACCAAAAATTTTCAGAAAATATTCTGGAACGCTTTAATAAAGAAATTCAAAATAAAATGGAAGAAGGAATTCTTAAAATTGATAATAATCATCTTAAAATTCCTGAAAAACATTGGTTTATGGCAGACGGAATAGCCTCCGATTTGTTCCAGGTTTAAAAATCTCAAATCTCGAATCTCAAATTTAAAATCTTTAAGTATTTTTGTATTAAATTTCAAAGCTTTTGAAAACTAAAAAACAAGATTATTCGCATCTTTCGCCGAAGCAGCCTATCGGGATTTTCGATAGCGGAGTAGGTGGTTTAACGGTTGCCAAAGAAATAAAAAGACTTCTCCCGAATGAAGACCTTATTTATTTTGGAGATACAAAACACCTTCCTTACGGGGAAAAATCGAAAGAAGCGATTATAGGATATTCTACGAAAATTTCTAATTTCCTTTTAGAACAAAATTGTAAAGCGATTGTCATTGCCTGTAATACCGCTACAGCAAACGCTTTGCAGGAAGTAATGGAATCGGTTGCCGGAAAAGTTCCGGTGATTGATGTCATCAACCCTGTTGCTGAAAAAGTAGCGTACGAAATTCACAATAATGTAGGTGTAATTGCGACGAAAGCGACTGTAAATTCAGGACTTTATAAGAAAAGCATTCGTAAGCACAATAAATTTATCAAAGTTGATGAGTTAGCGACTCCGCTTTTGGTTCCTGCGATTGAAGAAGGCTTCAAGAATCATCCGATCACGCATTCTATCATTTACAATTATCTGAGCAATGCTAAATTAAAGAATATTGAAACGCTAATTCTGGGCTGTACCCATTATCCGCTTTTGATTGATGAAATAAAGCAATATTACGGAAACCGCGTTCGTGTCATCGATTCACCGAATATTGTTGCAAATCATTTAACGATTATTTTAGATAAATATCACCTTCTGAATGACAATAATCCGAAACCGACCTACAAATTTTATCTTTCGGATATTACTAAAAACTTTGAGAAAATTTCCAAGAAATTCTTTGGTAAATCAATAGATCTAGAACATAAGGTTTTATAAAAACGAAAAAAGACTCAATTGAGTCTTTTTTTTATTCTGTAGTATCTTTGTTTTCAGTTTCAACTTCAATCTCAGCTTCCTGATTGGGTTCATAAAAACTGAAGCTCACATTTCCATATTTTCTGGTATATTTAAAATTAGGGTGATCCAGTTTTAATCTGCTTTGGTGTTCTACAATCAGAACTCCGTTTGGTTTTAGATATTTATTATTTAAAACCAAAGAAATCAGTTCCTGATATTTTTTTTCTTCGGTTTCAAAAGGAGCATCAGCAAAAACGATCTCATACGATTTATTATTTCTGAATTTCTTCAGCCAGTCATAAACGTCGCCACGTTGGGTACTTATCTGTAAACTCATGTCTAAATCTGAAGCTGTAGAATTGATAAAAGACGTGTGTTTCGGATTCATTTCAACCGAAGTTATATCTTGGCAACCTCTTGACGCAAATTCTAAAGTGATGGAACCGATTCCTGCAAAAAGATCAAGAACGGAAATCGACTGCATATCGTAAGTATTTTCTAAAATACTGAAAAGTGCTTCTTTTGCAAAGTCCGTTGTCGGTCTTACATCAAAATTTTTGGGAGCGGCTATTTTTTTTGCTTTCCATTTACCGGAAATTATTCTGTACATAGATGTTGGGTGTTAGATGTTTGGTGATGGAAAATTTCTAAACATTAAGAATTTCAAGCATTAATTCTTTCTATTTTCATTAAGATTTTATTAAGCTAAATAAGATTTATGTCTGTCTCTGCGCTCTTATATAAATAAAATGGCTTAGTGAACTTAAAACTATATTCAAAAAAAGCTTTGTGAACTTTGTGTTGTTATTCTTTCGAGTTAATTAAGGATAAAATTCTTATTCGGAACGTTATCATACACTACTTTAAGATTTTTTACAAACTTCTGAAGTTCAGAGATAAATGTTTCGTTTTCTGTGGTTTCGCCGTAAACGTAGAAATTGGTTTCGTTAATTCCAAAACCGATTTTGCTCAGCGTAAACATCACGAAATAAAGAAAGTCCACCTCCGAATTTACATCCAGATTGTTATATAAGATGATTTTTTTATTGGATATTGCAAAAAACTCACATTGATTATGATACAGATTGATGTGAATTTCTTTATTGTTTTTATTATTGATCGAGTTCAAAAACTTCTCTCCCGAAAAATTAAATCTTACCGGAATCGACAAATCTTTTATTTTCTGATAAAATTCTTTTGGAAAAGTATAGTAAAACTGAACTTTGAATTTCTTATTCACAGAAAGCATCAGTTCTTCGTTAGCCTTATCAACTGGCGCATTGAAAGCAATCAGGTCATATCCGGAATCATGATCTTCAAAACCTTCCGGCATCAAGGTGAAATGATTCAGTGCAGAAATTACAGAAACTTCGTCATACCTTTGTTTTAGAAGAACATCTTCAAGTTTTCCTGAAATAAAATTCTTCGGCGATTCTTCGTCTACGAAATAAGACTTTTCCTCCAAAACACTTTTGTTTTTGGTGATTTGGTAAATCAGTCCGTCTTTGGTAAAAAGTAAATTTAGTACGTTCATATTACAATTGTTGCAAATTTAGTGAAATTCTACCATTACCGCACCCGATTGATGATGAAGTATTTCCTTATTGTAAAAATCCAAACCTGTCTGGCTTTCGAGAACATCAAAAACCATTCGCTGCAGAGTTCCGTCACCGATTCCGTGAACAATTTCAAGTTTTTTCAAATGATTTTTTCTACAAAAATTAATAGTCTGAATGAGTTTTTCCTTCTGAATGAATAATCTTTCAAAGCTATCGTAATCATGTGGGTTTTTCACCAGATTTTCGAAATGTAAATCTAAAACAAGCGGATTTTTGTCATGCTTTTTAGAAATCACTTTTTTCGGTTCTGCTTTTTTTACGATTTTAATATTTTCATAAATTTCAGCGTTTTTCGGAACCAGTTTTTCTTTCGGATATTGATAAGTGAATCCGTATTCATCTTTGAAAACGACAATATTTACATTGACTGAAGTGATAACTCCACTCAAATCTTCATCAACTACCGAAACTTTATCGCCGATTTTCATACATCTTAAACACTAATCTACACAAATTTTCAGCACAAGTTTTTCACAAATTTTTTAGTGTTATTTGCGAAAAAATATTGGTGGCATTTGTGTTTCAAAATTAAACTTTTGTCCCTAATTCAATGACTGCCAAATCTTTTATTTCCTCACCATCAATCACAAACTGCATCATCGTTCTCATTTTATGCCATCCCTGTTTTCCGCAAGCTCCGGGATTGAGATGAAGCAATTTGTTTTTATCATCATACATCGCTTTCAAAATATGAGAATGCCCTGAAATAAATAATTTCGGAGCTTTTTCAGAAATTTCTTTCTTGGCTAAAGGCGTATATTTTCCCGGATAACCACCGATATGAATCATTAAAACTTCTACCTTTTCACAAAAAAAACGATTCACTTCAGGAAATTCTGAACGGATTTTTGCATTGTCAATATTTCCCCAAACTCCTTTTAAAGGTTTGATTTTTTCAAGTTGCTCAATGATTTCAAAACTTCCAAAATCTCCGCAATGCCAAATTTCATCGGCTTGTTTTGCATAATCTAAAATTCTGTCATCCATATAAGAATGAGAATCGGAGAGAAGGAGTATTTTAGTCATTTTTAATTTTTTTACCACAAAAGAAGAGACAAAGGAAATAATTGAATGGTATTTCAAAAGTTTACAAATCATTGATGCTGTTTTTTGTGAACTTTTGAAAATCTTATAGTACACTAAAATCTTTTGTTTCTTTTGCGGTTTAAACAAGTCGCAAATTTACTTAATAATACTGAATTGATTAAATTTGAAAAAATTTTTAAAATAAATATTTACATATGAAAAAGAAACTTTCTTTTTTCCTTTTTCTTTTAACAATAGGGATTGCGAATGCGCAGGTTGAAGAAAAAAAACTGGATGAATTAATTCAGAATACCTTAAAAACTTTCGACGTTCCCGGAATCTCGGTTGGTGTTATTAAAGACGGAAAAATAATTTATTCTAAAGGTTTTGGGGTGCGTTCTTTGACAACGAAACAACCGATGGATGATACCACTTTGGTAGGTATTGCTTCCAACTCAAAAGGGTTTACCTGTACTGCTTTAGCGATTTTGGCGGATGAAGGTAAATTAAACTGGGATGATAAAGTTTCAAAATATATCCCTGAATTTCAAATGTATGATCCTTATGTTTCTCAAAATGTGACCATCAAAGATTTGGTAACCCACAGAGCGGGATTAGGACTCGGACAAGGAGATTTGATGTTTTTTCCTGAAGGTGGAAATTTAACGGTAAAAGATATTGTTCATAATGTAAGATATTTAAAACCTGAAAATCCGTTCAGAACGACATTGGATTATAACAACATCATGTTTATTGTTGCAGGAGAAGTGATTACCAGAATTTCAGGATTAAGCTGGGCAGATTTTATTGAGCAGAGAATTATGAAGCCGGTCGGAATGACTTCAAGTTTCGGGAGTTATAACAGAGCAAAAGCTATTTCGAATAAAATCGATGCACACGCGCCGGTTGACGGAAAAGCAATTGCCGTTCCCCACGACTGGAACGAAACAGGAAATGCAGCAGGCGGAATTATGAGCAACATTAAAGACATGACCACTTGGGCAGAATGTCTTCTGAATAATTTTACAACAAAAGACGGAAAGAAATTGGTTTCGGATAAAAATATTCAGCAGCTTTGGAGTTTACAGATTCCGGACGGTGTGGCAATGAAAAATCCTTATGACACAAGTTTTTACGGATACGGTTTGGGTTGGTTTTTAAGTGATGTAAAAGGACATAAGCAGATTCAGCACACTGGTGGATTGATTGGAACGGTAACTCAGTTTACCTTAATTCCTGATATGAAATTAGGGATTGTGGTTTTAACGAATCAACAGTCCGGAGCAGCTTTCAGTACGATTACCAATACAGTAAAAGATTCTTATTTAGGAGTTGCCGACAGAAACTGGCTAAAAACTTATGGTGACAGAATGCAGAAAGTTGAAGCGGATTACAACAAGCAAAAGAAAGAAGCTTTTGCAAAATCTGAGGCTTTTAAAAAAGAAAAAAATCTGCAGCCAAAACCAGAACAGTTTGTCGGAAAATACAATGATCAATGGTTCGGAGATGTTGAAGTGATTCAACAAGGAAATACGTACAGAATTTCTTGTAAAAATTCGCCAAGACTGAAGGGGAAGCTTCTTCCTTTTTCAAACAATACTTTCATTATTAAATGGGATGATAGAAGTTACGATGCCAATGCATATCTTACTTTTAGCTATGATGAAAACGGAAAAGCAGAATCTGCAAAAATGAAAGCGATTTCTGATGTGACAGATTTCAGCTTCGATTTTGATGATTTGGATTTGAGGAGGAAATAATTTTTTTTAAATATTTATTCAAATAGGGACGGGCTTTAGCCCGTCTTTTCTTTGTAATGCGAATTGGCTTTAGCCAAAACTTAAAATTTAAAAATATTTAACCACCCCGTCAAAAATTCTTACGAATTTTCGCCACCCCTCCAGAGGAGGGGAATCTTAACGTCAAACTTTTATTTTCGCAGGCTCATAGAAGAAAAGCAATTTTTTATTGGCTCCGTCAAACTGCGACCATGAGTCACATTCAATCTGAAAACCGGCAACACCACAGGTAGGGAAATGGAAAATATCCTCAGAAATTGAATTGGCAAAGTTGGAGATTCCGTTGTTGTGAGAAAAAAACGCAACAGAATTCAGTTCGTCATTTAAATCATAAATAACCGACTGAAAATTATTTTCAGAAGGATTGTACAGTTTTTCGTCTGTTCCAAATTTCAGATGATAGGTCTGATTGAAAATTTTACAGGTATTCAAAGCCCTTACAGCGGGGCTCGAAACAAGATAATCAATCGCGATATTATGGTTTTTAAGAAATTTAGACATTTTTAAAGCATCCTGTAAGCCGGTATCTGCTAATGGTCTTTCAAAGTCGCTGGTTTCTTCGGGCCAGTCACTTTTTGCATGTCTTACGAGAATCAATTGCTTCATAGTCTTTGGTTTAGGTAATATAAAATTATAAAAAAATTAATGTAAAAAACTATGATTTATAAAAAAAACTGTGTTAGGAATATAATGGCTAAAATTTCTTAAATTTGCAGACTTATGGGACAGATCATTGCAATAGACTATGGAAAGGCGCGTTGTGGTATCGCTGCAACCGATGATATGCAGATTATTGCAAGCGGTCTTGATACTGTGGAAACCCACTTTCTGATTGATTTTTTGAAAAAATATTTCAGTTTAAATAAGGTAGATGCAGTTGTTGTAGGTCTTCCTACGGATTTAAAAGGTAATATTTCGGAAGTGGAAACCGATATTTTAGGTTTTATAGAAAACTTTAAAAAAGAATTTCCGCAGGTTGAAGTTCATCGTTTTGATGAGAGATTTACCTCAAAAATGGCTTCATTTTTTATTTCCCAAAGCGGAAAAAGTAAAAAACAAAGACAACAGAAAGGATTAATAGATAAAGTAAGTGCAACCATCATATTGCAGAATTTTTTAGAACAAAGAACAAGATGATTTTACCAATTAGAGCTTTTGGAGATCCTGTTTTAAGAAAAACGGGAAAAGATATAGACAAAAATTATCCGGATCTGCAGGAACTGATCGATAATATGTTTGAAACCATGTACAGCGCAAACGGTATTGGTTTGGCTGCACCACAGATTGGTCTGGATATCAGATTGTTTATCGTAGATGTGACGCCTTTAGCGGAGGATGAGGATTATGAGGATATTGCTGAAGAACTGAAGGACTTTAAAAAAGTTTTTATCAATGCAAAAATTCTTGAAGAATCTGGTGAAGAATGGAAATTTAATGAAGGATGTCTCTCAATTCCTGATGTAAGAGAAGATGTGAAAAGGAAGAGTACAATTCTTATTGAATATTACGACGAAAATTTTGTAAAGCATACAGAAACTTTTTCCGATATTAGAGCCCGCGTAATTCAGCATGAGTATGATCATATTGAAGGAACACTTTTTACCGATCATTTAAGTGCGCTGAAGAAAAAGTTGGTGAAAGGAAAACTCACAAAAATCACTCAGGGAGATGTTTCAATAGGTTATAAAATGAGATTTCCAAAATAATTTAAACTAAGAAATATATTATTATAAAGAGCGTTATAGCTTTTACTAAAATTAAAAAAATAAAATTATGCTGTTAGAAAAAATAATTTCGATTTCTGGTAAGCCGGGTCTTTACAAGTTGGTTTCGCAATTGAAAAACGGATTCATTATCGAGGACGTAACTACTAAAAAGAAGGTGAGCATCGGGAATTCAAGCCAGGTAAGTCTTTTGGATAATATCGCCATGTTTACTTTTGATAAAGAAGTTCCTTTGTTTGAAGTATTCGAAAACATTGCTAAAAACCACGATTATAAAGAAGCGCTTTCTCACAAATCTTCAGAAGATGAGTTGAAAGAATTTATGGGTGCATCTCTTCCAAATTATGATACTGAAAGAGTATATAATTCTGACATCAAAAAATTAGCTCAATGGTATAACATTCTTCACAAAGCAGGCTACATCACTCCTGAAAGTTTTGTAAAAGCAGAACCTGAAACTGTTGACGGAGAAGCTACAGAAGAGGTAAGCATTGAAAAAGAAGCTCCAAAAAAAGCTCCAAAAGCTGAAAAACCTGCAGCTCCAAAAGTAAAAGCAAGTACAGGAGCAAAAGCTGCTACAAAAAGTACACACAGAAAAATGGGATAATATATCCTGAATATTATATAAAAACCTTGTCAGAAATGATGAGGTTTTTTGTTTCAAGACAAAATAACAATACAGAAGATTTGCCGTAAATTTGTACTTCTTAACCTAAACCTTAATCTCAACCTCAATTAGATGAATACCAAACAGGAAAAACTCGAAGCTTTCGGAAGACTTTTAGATATTATGGATGATCTTCGTGAAAAATGTCCATGGGATCAGAAGCAGACTCTTCAAACGTTACGTCATTTAACGTTAGAAGAAACCTACGAGCTTTCTGATGCGCTTTTACAGGAAGATTTAACGGAAATTAAAAAAGAATTGGGAGATGTTTTGCTTCATTTGGTTTTCTATGCTAAAATTGGTTCCGAAAAAGGCAGTTTTGATATTGCTGATGTCATTAATTCTTTGAATGAAAAACTGATTTTCCGTCATCCTCATATTTATGGAGATGTTGAAGTGAAAGATGATGAAGAAGTAAAGCAGAACTGGGAAAAATTGAAACTAAAAGAAGGCAACAAATCTATTTTGGGTGGTGTTCCTAAAGGTTTGCCGAGTTTGGTAAAAGCATACCGAATTCAGGATAAGGTAAAAGGAATTGGTTTTGAATTTCACGACGCTGAAGATGCGTGGAAAAAAGTAGACGAAGAAATTCAGGAGTTTCATGCGGAGACCGATTTAGACAAAAAAGAGCAGGAGTTAGGCGATGTGTTTTTCTCACTAATCAATTATGCCCGAATTTCAGGGATAAATCCTGATTCAGCATTAGAAAGAACAAATTTAAAGTTCATTTCAAGATTCCAGAAAATGGAACAGCTTACAGCTGAAGCAGATTTAAAATTAGCCGATATGACTTTAGAGGAAATGGATCTGTTTTGGGAAAAAGCAAAGCTTCAAGATAAAAATTAATGAAAGTAAATCATCCTGTGCAAAACAGATTTCAGTACATCATTGAAATCAAAAAGACAGAAAGGAAATGGCATTTTCCTTTACTGGCGGCTTTGTGCATCGGGACGCCATTGCTTTTGGGTTGGCTTATAGAAAAACCTGACTTTGGAAGCTTCTCAAGTTTGGGAGCATTAACGATTCTTTACTTCACGCAGGCTCCGATCAGTCAAAGAATGATTCATCTTGCGGTTTGTTCCTTTGGAATGATTTTCTCATTTGCGGTGAGTTTATGTTTGGGATTTAATATCTATTCTGCCGCCTTTGCCTTAGGAATTGTGGCTTTTCTCTCACATTTTATAACAAATTATTACAAAATTCCACCTCCCGGAAATTTCTTTTTCATTATGGTTGCGGCAATGGCGAGTAATTTTCAGTTTAATATCGAATTGATTCCTACAAGGATCGGTCTTTTTGCGATGGGCGCCATTCTTTCCTGTTCATTTGCATTTATTTATTCTGTTTTTGTCGAGAAATCTGCGGTCATCAATCTTCCCAGAAGAACATTCAGGAAAAGACGATATACAAAGTTCGTAGAAAGTGGGATAATCGCTGTTTTTATGATCTTAACTTTGATCATCGGGCATCTGTTAGAATTTAAAAATACCTATTGGATTTCCATTTCAACAATTGCTATCATTCAAGGGAGAAATTTTGAGCATGTACGGCAAAGAAATCTCCATCGAATTATCGGAACTTTCGTAGGTCTCGGTTTGGCTTCTGTTATTCTTTATTTTGATCCAGAAAAAATTGTGATGATTTTTATTATTATGATTTTACAATATGTTGTTGAACTGATGATCGTGAGAAATTATGGGTTTGCAGTTGTTTTTCTTACACCCTTAACAATTTTACTGGTAGAAACCGGAAGTCACATTCATCATGATGTTACCGAATTAATGCAGGCAAGACTGATCGATACTGTAATCGGAAGTTTAATGGGTTTATCAGCAGGATTCTTACTCTACCATCAGCAAACCATCAATAACCTGGAGAAAAGCGTAAGATTTTCTTTTTTTCAGTTTAAAAAATTGAAGAAGTAAAAAATATTTAAGCCATTAAGATTTATGTAATGATTGAGAAGTTTAAGAAATATCAAAATATATTCATTATCAGTCATCTTAAATCAGATTTATCTGAAACTTAAAAAATCTTATCCACTGAAATAACTTAATGTTTAAATTTGAATATTAAATAAAAAGGAAGTTATGAAATTCAACTATATTTTCGCCCTGTTTTTACTAAGTTGCAATCCTAAAGCACAGGATTCTGCAATAAAAAGTGATGCCTTGAAGACAGAGTTTTCTCTTCCCAAAAAGCTAAAAGAAGTTTCGGGAATTGCACTTTCCCAAGACCAAAAAACTATTTGGGCAATTGAAGATGCAGGAAATAAAAATGTAGTCTATGGTTTAGATTTAAAAGGAAACCTTATTGCAGATGTTTTGGTAGAAAATACAGAAAACAACGACTGGGAAGACATTACAAAAGATAAAAACGGAGATATCTACATCGGAGATTTCGGAAATAATGAAAATGACAGACAGAATCTTTCCATTATAAAATTAGATTTGAAAAACGGTTCTCAAACGTCAACAAAGGTCGTTCAGACAACGAAGTTTCATTACGAAGGACAAAACGAATTTCCACCGAAAAAATCAAACTTGCTGTACGATTGTGAAGCTTTTGTAGAAAGAGACGGAAGTTTTTATCTATTTACAAAAAACAGAAGCAAAGGATTTGACGGAACTTTTTTAGTCTTCCAGATTCCAAATAAAGAAGGTGATTTTGAAGCAAAATTAATAGGAAAGCTGAAACTGGAAGGTGGCTTTAATGATGCTGCTATTACTTCAGCTGCGATTAATTCTAAAGATCAGATTGTACTTCTAACGCACAAGAATATTCATGTTCTTTCCGGATTCACAACAAATGATTTTAATTCAGCTAAAATTCAGAAAATCTCTCTGGATCATAATTCACAAAAAGAGGCAGTTGTTTTTTTGGATGACAAAACTCTGCTAATCGCCGATGAAAAGGATAAAAATGAAGGTGGGAATGTTTATCGTTTTGGATTGTAGTTGATAATAGATTATTTTCGCAGTTGTTAAAAATAATTATGAAAAAACTATTATATATTCTACTTGCTTTCGCTGTTATTTCATGTAGTGGAACTGATGATATTTTACAAGAAGAAACTTCTCAAAATAATTCTTCGGAATTACAACCGGATAAGATTTGGGTTTATTATGCCGAACTTCCTATTATAACAAATGTAAACCAAGATTGGAATTATAAATTTCTCTATGAAAATGGGCTTTTGAAAAGAATGACCGGAAGATTAAATAAAGTAAATTCGGGAGGTTCTAATATTTATTTTTTTTCCAACGATATATATACAAGTGTCTCTTACTTACCTAATCAGGTTGTTGTCGAACATTCAGAAATGCATGATGGAGTAAAGAAAATTGTTCATAAATTGCAAAATAATAAATTGATTAAATCTGAAGTTTATAATAATTACAACGAGATTTATCAAGTTAAAAACTATTCATACGAAGCAAATAAAATATCGGTTCATACAAAATGGTACTCTTGGGATACTTATGATACCTATTTCTTTGATTCTAATAAAAACCTGATTAAAAGTGAAAAACTAGAGCTTTCAGGAAATGTTCAGACTAAGCTGACTAAAACGGATTATTTGAACTTTGATACAGCTAAAAATCCGTATAAAAAGCTTTCATTATTAAATGAAAATTTTTTCGTGAAAAGTTTGTCAGAAAATAATTACAGAAAGATATCTTATACAACTCAATATTTACCAAATGACCCTCAGATTTTGCCAGGAAACGGATATAATGAATGGACGTATCAATATAATTCTGACGGGCAAGTAGTATTATCTCATTAGAAATAAAAAAGAAAACCATTTCGGTTTTCTTTTTTTATTTTGTGATATTCTTTTCTTTAGACTTCTCTAAAAATTCATTCCCACACCGCCGGAAATTCTTCCTCCATCCGAACCGATGAAATAATCTAGTCTTGCAGAGAAAGATTCCAAAAGATTTAACCAAAATCCTGCACCAACACCTTGATGCCATTTGTCAGACTGTTCTTTGTCTATCCATACTCTTCCCAAATCGTAACCTACCAAGATCCCCATATTGGTCGGAACAATATTGTTCTTCACCCTACCAAAATCCCAACGGACTTCTGCATTGTTGACCAAATACGATTTTCCGGCAAACCTTTCATTTCTATAAGCGCGCATTCCGTTGTTTCCGCCAATGGCTGCAGCTTGGTAGAATTCAAAATTATTATTGTTGATGATCATTGCATTCGTTGAGTTGGCAAAAACAAATCTTCCCTGCTTATCAATTCTTTTAAAAAGATTCATCGTTCCCTGGAATGTTGCGAAATTTCTGTCGAAATCCTGTAAATTGGTTTTCCAGCCTGCATTTAAAATTAATTCCAAGCCTAACGTAGGAAAAGCATTATTATCTAAATTTTTAAAGCTAAACGTGTAATTTGCTCCTCCAAACTGTTGATTATTGAAAACTTCAGGTCTTACATCGGGAGAAACGGCTACAAAACGATCATCATTTCTCTGAACTTTAGCATTTTCAAAAGTTAACTGAAACTGATGTTTCAGATTAAGCCAGCTTGTTTTTGAAATGGAAGGTGCAAATTTAATCTGCGAAATTCTCACACGGTTATAATCTCTGTTGTCCTCATCCGCATCGTTTAAGCTTTCGTTTCCTAAACCAAAAAATGTTCGAGCAAAATGTGGAGTCGTGTAAAGAGCATCAATTCCTGCATCCCAACCGAAAATTGCTTTTTTGAAAACTCCTTTATAGCCAAGATTAAACCCACCAGTTGCAGTGTATAAATTGGCGCTTAAGCTGTGTTTCTGTGTAAAGCGGTCACGAATGAAATTGTTGACGGTATAGTTTGCTACAATCCCTAAAATTACTCCGTCATCAGGGTTGAAATTCGCATTCGGATACCCTGCAAAGAAATTATATTTCGGATGTTTCCAGTTATAGGTATTCACATTATAATCATCAGAAATTCTTTTTAAAGCTCCTTTGGTTTCGTACGTATTTTTCTGAGATTTAAAATCATAAATTTTAACGTTTCTTCCATTGGAAACTTGATAAACATCGTGATTATAACCGCCAATTAATCGAATGTTGGTCTTTGATTTCCCATCACCCGAAACTTCGTAAATATCATCATCATCCAAACCATAGATCCAAAGTTCCTTTGTTTTTTTGCCGTCATAATTTTTCTCAAAGACCAGCTCTTCAGTTTTATCCTTATTGATTTTGTATTGCTTTACATCAACGGAGTTTTCATTTTTAACGATAACAAATTTATCTTTGTCTAAAGTACCCACCAATGGAACTTTTTCCTGAAGAATGTGATAATATTCAACTGCATTTGCATCGATTTTCTCTTTTCTCAGCTTTAATTTTCTCTGAATATCGGCAATTGTTTCGTCCTGAACTTCTTTCGGAAGATTTTTAAAGGCATTGTCGATATCGGTATCCGTAAGATTTTTTTGAATAAATTTTGCCTGATTGCTCCAATCCTGTTCCGTAGAGCCTTTCAGGAAAATTAAATCTAAAGGATAAGGTTCCATGTTTACCCAACGTACATTTTTAATTTCATCTTTAAAAGATTTCATGTGACGAATCATCGGAATATTCATGATAAAGAAAAAAGCAGCACCGTCATAATTGCTGAAAGCCTGATCTCTGTCTCTTGGAATCGGTTTGTAAATAACTTTGTTACCGACTTTATATTCAGCCCATTTCCATTGGTCTTCGTGGCGATCCCAATCTCCGATCAGCATATCAAAAATCCTGGCTCTGATGTACAAAGCCTGGTCCACAGAATATTTGCTGTCTTTTCGCATATTTTTCAGAACATCTGAAGTTGAAACAATATCTGTAGCATTGTCAAGCGATTGCAAAGTTTTTGGGTCAGAAGAAAAACGTTCTTCGATCATGTATAATTCATCGCCATAGTTTTCATTGTATTTTCCTAAAGATTTTTGCTTCGGAATATAATATAATTCGGGATTGCTGTGGAAAATTCCTAACTTATCAATCATATTATTGACTGCAAAACCTGTAAAAGGATGATTGGTTGTATAAAAATCGAGGAGAAATCGTTCAGCGAACGTATTGTTTAATTCGTTTCCGAAATCATTTTTCTTAAAAGCTTGTGCGTTGAGAAAGCGAACTGCACTTTTCTTGATTCCGCGCATTACAAATTCCTGTCCGTCATTGGTTCTTAAACGTAAACTGTTCGACTGATTTCCGCCACCTTCTCGTACCGGTGAATAACCGGGATTCATGTCAGAAAGATCTTTAGTTTGCGCATTAATCGGAAGTGAGTAATATTTTCTGTAATGTTCTCCCCAAAGCCAGCGGTAGATTTTCCCTTTTTGAGTCATCTTCTCGGCGTAAACGGCAGAAGTATATGTTGCCGGAAGTGAGCTTGGAAAATTATTTTCAAATATTTTTGGTTTAGAAATAACAGAAATCTGTGTCAGTTTTTCTAGCTTATTATCTTTGGTTGAAAAATATTCAACGTCTGAACTGAGGTCTTTTCTTAAATTTAAAACAGCAAATCCGCTTCCGCCGTAAGAGAAATCGGTTTTCTCAACAATCGTTGAAGGGTCGGTTTTTGAGCCGGCTCCGCTAATGATTTGTCTGATATTTCGGTCTGCATGATATTGCAAATTATGATCGTGCCCGGAAACGAAAATTACATTTTCTTTATCCTGAACAATACTCTTGATTCTGTTGGCAAAATCTGCGTAATGTCTGTTGCTGATGTCTTCCATGCTTGCTCCGGAAGAACTTCTTAAAGTTGTAAGAACAGTAGCGACTCCGGGAACTGGAACTTTACCGTTAAAAGCTGAAAGATGTGATTTTGCAGTATTAAAACCGGCATGAACGCCCGAGCTGATTACGGGATGATGAAGCGCAACAATAATTCTTTTGTCCTGATTTTTAGTAATTAAATCTTTGAATTCGGTGTAAAGGTCGTCTCTGGTTTTGATATCGCAGCCTTTGTTGATTCCGGGTTGTTTATCCCAGTTAATTAAAGCCCATTCAGAATCAATAACGATGAGCTTAATGTCTTTTGTTAAATTAATATCATCAATCGGGCAGGAATTTTTAGGCAAAAAAGATTTTTTATCGTTCAGATAAGATTTTACAAATTCTTCCTGAGCTTTTAATCCGTCTAAACCGTGATACCAGTCATGATTTCCTGGAATAACCAATGTTTTGCCTTTAAAATTTTTGGTAATTGAAAGCTGGTTTTCCATTTTTTCTTTGGCTAGAGGATAGCCACTGTCGCTTTCTTTTGGCATTCCGAGAGGGTAGATGTTGTCACCCAAAAAGATCAGCATCGAATTGCTGTTGGCAGAATCAATCTTATTTTTAAGAAAATTCAAAGTGTGCTGAGCCTGAATTTCTTCCGCATTTCCGGCATCTCCAACCAGGAAGATCTGAAAATCGTTATCCGTTTTTATTTCAGATTGCTGCAGCTCATGTAAGTTTTTACCTTTTTTTACGTTGTAGGTAGCACAAGATAAAAGAAGTCCCGAAAGGAGAAGTGTTTTTCCTGCCGGAGCTATTTTTTTTAAATAAGATTTAAAGGATAAATTCATACATTTACATTAAGAAAAATTCTGTGATGAGCATCTTAGACAAAGCTAAAAATTATGTTGAAAACTTATTCAAAGATAAACTATCTTCTGTTTACTTTTATCATAATTTTATTCATACCACATACGCTGTTCAGAAAGCAGATGAAATCATAAAACATACCAGTATCTCTGAAACAGACAAAGAAAAAGTGTTATTGGCATTATGGTTTCATGATGTTGGCTTTACCGACTGCAATGCAGAAGGTCATGAGAAGCGCAGTGCGGTTATCATGAGAGAATTTTTGAAGAAAGATAACTTTTCAGACGAATATATTGATGAGGTTTCAAAGCTGATTCTTTCTACCGAAAAATATCACCAACCTCAAGGTTTACTGGAGGAAATCATGAAGGACGCTGATTTCAGTCACTTTGCAAGTCCGTTTTACAATGATTCGGCGGAAGCTTTGCGTAAAGAATGGGAACTGACAGGCGGAATGTGCTTTTCAAATGACGAGTGGAACGAAATGAATGTGGATTTTCTGAAAAATAAACACAAATATTTTACTGATTACGCCAAAGAACATTGGGAGCCTTTGAAAATGAAAAATGTAAAAAAGTTGGAAAAAAAATTGGATAAAGAAGAAAAACCAAAGAAAGATTCAGATAAAAAAGATCAGAAATCGGATAGAAGTGTTGATACTCTGTTCAGAGTCACGTTGAATAATCACACAAGATTGAGTGATATTGCAGACAGTAAAGCGAATATTTTACTTTCGGTAAATGCGATTATTATTTCGGTTTGTCTTTCGGTTTTGGTTCCAAAGCTGGATGCTCCGAAAAATACGCATTTGATTATTCCGACATTTTTTCTTTTGATTTCAAGTGTTTTAACAATTATTTTTGCGATTCTTTCGACAAAACCGAATGTGACGAAAACCAATTTTACAAAACAGGATATTGCAGACCGAAAGGTAAATCTTCTGTTTTTCGGAAATTTTCAGCAAATGCTTTTTGATGATTTTAATAATTCGATGAAAGATCTGATTAAGGATCGTGATTATATTTACGATTCTCTGACGAAAGACCTGTACTTTTTAGGAAAGGTTTTAGACAGAAAATATAAGCTTCTTTCGGTGACGTATCAGATTTTTATGGCAGGAATTGTGATTTCTGTACTGTCTTTTGCATATGCGTTTTTGACTTTGTAATTTTTGAAATGTTTTTTCATAGCGCTCCTACGGAGCGCACCGCAATAATACGATCTTATTTTCTACACACATTTTGCTCTTATGGAGCAATGGTAAGTTGTATTTTATAAGGATGACTGTTTTGTTTTAAAACAGAATTATTATTTAAGCCAAAGAAACCCTTATTGCCAACAACCCCGAAATTCCCTGCAAATCTTCTACTTTGAGAAACTCAACATCGTTCTTTAAAAGTCCTTTCTTTTGAAGCGTATTGATGTACTGAAGATATTCTTTCTGATTTTCCAGACCGAAATAAACGATCGCGATTTTTCCGGGAGATGTAATTCTTTCCTGAGAATTTTTGATATGTGCTTTGTCGATTCGTTTTTTGATGATTTCATAGTAAGAATTGTGAGCGCCATCAATGTCGAAACGCTTTTCATCCATACGGAAACGGATGTCTACTTTTTCGTTATACACAAAAATCAGTGAGGCAATATCTAAAGGAATCGGAAGATTCTGTTTAAACATCTGAAACTCAATTTCCATATTGCAGACCGTTTCCAATTGCCAGAATCTTAGCTGATGCACATCTTTCTGAGAGTAATCTGCATCGGGAGAAATATTCTGACCGATATATAAATTGTGCTCTACACCGTCAGATTTGAAACGCTCATAATAATGCGGGAAAATTTCCTGCGCCTGAACCTGACTTTTATCCAAAACATCCGCCAGTTTTCTGTTGACCAATGTGATCGATTCATCTAAATTTCTGCGCTGATTGTAAAAAAGCTGATTCTGTAAAGTGATCTGCGAAATATACGTTTTGATCTTATTCTTTACTTCTTCGGTTGCGCTGGTTTCCAGTTTTCCCTGAAGGTAAGGGTGAATTTCGTCACGAAGAAGGCGCTGAAATCGTTGTTCAGTATCGGCTTTTATTTCGTTATTCAGTTCATTTTCAAAAATTTCTAATGCCAAAAGATATTTTTCGGAATCTGAATTGATTAAAGTAAAGATCTCATAAAGACATTCCAACTGATGATTGAGGTCAACTTTCATCAGGTTAAAACGTTTTTCCGAAGAAGCTCTAATATCTGAGAAACCAAATAACGGAGTAAGATTTTTAAATGAAATCTGCTTTAAAGTATAAATTTTCTTAGATAAAAAGGCGTTGAAATACTTCTCGGCTTCATTTCTGAATTTCCAGACTACAGAATCGTGGATGGATGTATATTCTCGCTGAATAATCGCTTCGATCTGATTGTTTCTCTCAAAGCTGAAACGGTTGAGTGAAAAGAGAATCATGTCCGTGAAAAATTCCATTTTCTTTAGTTTCAGGCCATTTAAAGAATTGGCAATTGGTGAGGTAAATTCCATAATTGCCATCAATTCTCCATCTTTCATAATCGGAATGACCATAAAACTTCGTATTCCTGTATTTTTTAAAATTTCAAAAGACGACATATTTTTCACCTCTTCGTCCATTTTATCAATATCGGAAATCACGATCGGCCTGGAATTATAGTTTATGTTTTCAAAAGCAGTTTTTCGGATTTCTTCATCGAAAGTATTAAGCCAGAAGTCAAGAATATGACTGGTAAAAACATTTTCGTAGATCGGAAGCCGCTCAAGCTTTTTATCTTTTTTATTGAAAAGCATTAAGCCGAAATTCAGATCCGGAACATCGAAATAAGATTTGAAAATTTCTTTTAAATTTTCGTCTGGAGCAGGATGTTCCAGATCAACTTTAATGAGTGTAGATTTAAGATCAGATAACGCAACTTCAGAAGTACAATCGATAAGTGAAATAATGGCAAACCCGCTCAAAATCCAGGATTGAGGCGGGAAATTTTTTTTCCACAATCTGATATCGTCGATGTTTTCAAGCAGCATATTTACGGTATCTTCGTCGGGAATTTTGGTGTCTTTATCCGGATAAACATCGGTGAAATCTGAATTTACCGTGATTTTATAATGTTTTATAATTCCATCCTTATTCGGAATGTCATAGTAAAGTGGAAGGGTTGCCCGTAAATCTGTGCTGAAATGCACCTGCAAAATTAAACAGCAACAAAAAATATAAAACTCATCGTCATCAATTTCCCTGAACTTGATTTCGAAATCGGTTCCTGCGTCGCTAAGAATATTTCTGAATCTTTCAGTATAATTAAAGGTAATATTGGCAAGCGGAATACTGGCTGCTTTAATTTCGTTTCGGGTTAAACCTGTGGGGAAAAGGTCTGCCAATAAGAGTCTGATGAGGTCGTCATGTTTTTCGAGTAGCGAAAGATCCTGAAAACCTTCTCTTAATTCTTTGAAGTTTTTTGTTCTCTCGATAAGTGATTCTGCATAATTTGCCCGGTATTCCAGACGATCATTGTAGCGGATATGTTCCAGCACATCCAAATACTTTTTGAATGAAATGAAAACCTGAAACGGACTGTTATTTGTATCGAGTTCCGACAAAATCTGAAAAAAATTGTGGAGGTAAAGGTATGAAAAAAGGATTTTTTAATCGAAAAGAGAACGGTAATATTTGTGAAATATTAATGTTCAAAATAAAACCGCTGCTTGATTGCAACGGTATTATTTTTTATTACGTTTCAAAAAATATTTAAAAACAGAATTTATTTTTTTGGTTTTAAAGATAAATTATCAATATAAACAGCCTGGTGTATACCATTCAGCATCACTTTTAAGCCTAAATGCGCATCTTTTTTCAAAGAAACATTGATTGTTTTTTTGTCGCCTGTAATTTTCGAAGCTTTCGCTACAACAACAGAAGCTTTTGTGTCGGCTGCGTTGTTTAATGACAAAACTTCTATTGTTGTTTCACCTCCGTTATCAGATATATCAAACGTTAATGTATAATTTCCTGCTTTGATTTTCGGAGTTACCAAAACCATGTTTTCGCGTGGGCTCGTCATCGAATAAAAAGTCACTTTTTTATCTTTAGAGTAAAGCATCGCTTTTCCTGATTGGGCAGTCCAGCATTTGTCGATATCTTTCCACGTATCAAAATTTTCCGCAAGAGTAGTTACTGTTTTACATTGTGCATGAGCAGTAAGAAATCCGCCTAGAGTCACTATTCCTGTAAGTAATATTTTTCTCATAAATTGTTTATATATTATGAAGTAAAAGTAGCTAAAAAAGATTTTGTTAGAAAGTTTAAATTTGATTATTTTGAATGATTCTAAATGTTTTTTATCATCTTTATTTTTATTATATGCAAGAAAACGTAACTTGTACAAAACTATTAATTATGCCCAATCAGTTGTATCATCATATTGTAAAACTTGTTCCTGCATTTGAAAAAGAGGTTGAAAAAGTGCTTCCTTATTTTGAAAAACGGAGCTTTCCAAAAGATTATATTTTGATCAAAGAAGGAAATATGGTGGATGAATTTTATTTTGTTTTGAATGGTTGCCTTCAGATTTATTTTACAGACCATTCAGGAAGTAAAAATACAATTCATTTTGCGATCGAAAACTGGTGGGTGACAGAATATAACGCTTTCTTGGGTGCTCCTGCAGCTCATTTTAGTATTGCAGCTTTAGAGGAAACGGAAGTTTTATTTATTAAAAAAGAAAAATTCAACGAGATGTTGCTCGATTTTCCTTTTATGGCTATTTATTTTAATAAAATTCACATGAGAGCTTATGGTGCAGCATTACAGAAGCAAAAAACGTATGCCGTAACGAGCAAGAAAGATTTTCATTATTATTTCTGTACGCATTACCCTGATCTTGTGAAACGCTTTCCGGATGATGTTTTTGCTTCCTACATCGGAATTTCAACTGAAGAGCTGGCTATTTTAAACAAAAATTTTCGTTCTTAAACCAGTTTAAGATTTTTCAGACTCAAGTTACTGACCTTTGTTTTATTAATTTAAAAAAAATTAAAACAATGAAAATAGTAATTATCGGAGGTACGGGTCTTATCGGATCACAACTTACCAATCTTTTGAAAGACAAACATGAGGTAATCGTTGCATCACCCAATACAGGAGTCAATACATTAACAGGCGAAGGTCTGGATAACGCACTTGAAAATGCAGATGTTGTAGTGGATGTTTCTAATTCTCCGTCTTTTGCGGATGATGATGTGATGAATTTTTTCAAAACCTCTACTTCAAACCTTTTGGAAGCCGAGAAAAAAGCGAACGTAAAACATCACATTGCTTTATCGGTTGTAGGAACTCAAAAATTGAGCGCAAGCGGATATTTCAGAGCAAAACAAGTACAGGAAGAGCTTATCGGTTCATCATCAATTCCGTATTCAATCGTTCATGCGACGCAGTTTTTTGAATTTGCCGGCGGTGTTGCTGCTTCAAGCGTAAAAGAAAACGGAATGTTTGTAACTGATGCTTTTGTTCAGCCGATTGCAAGCTCAGAAGTGGCTGCATTTTTAGCAAAAACGGTAGAAGAAAAACCGAATCTTGGAATTTCTGAAATTGCAGGTCCTGAAAGAATGCCAATGAATCATTGGATTGAAAATTATCTGTCTGTAATGAATCGTCCTTCTGAGATTACGATTGAAAAAGAGGCTCCTTATTTCGGTGCAGTTCTGGAAAAAGATACTTTAGTTCCGGAAAAAGCAGTTTTTGAAAGTAATATCAGATACCAGGATTGGATTGCAGATCCAAAGAACCAAAGATAAATATTGATTATTATAAAAGGTTTCAGACGTTTTATGACGAGTTCTATCGGCAGAAAGGTGGTAATGGCAGCGACTGGTCTGTTTCTGATCAGTTTTCTGATTGTACACTGCGGTGTAAATGCTTTGATCTTTTTTGATGACGGAGGAAAAACGTTTAATATTGGTGCCCATTTTATGGGTACCAATCCTGTTATCAGGACGATTGAGGTGTTTCTGATCATT
This sequence comes from Chryseobacterium formosense, assembly GCF_900116415.1. Taxonomy (GTDB): domain Bacteria; phylum Bacteroidota; class Bacteroidia; order Flavobacteriales; family Weeksellaceae; genus Chryseobacterium; species Chryseobacterium formosense. The sequence goes on from NZ_FPAP01000002.1 coordinate 634,156, forward strand.
GGTTTTCTGATTCACATTGTTCAGGGATTTATGATCTGGTGGCAGAATAAGAAAGCGCGACCTGTACGTTATGCAGTAAACGGAGCATCCAAAAACAGTACCTGGTACAGCCGAAGCATGGCATTATTGGGCACATTGCTGCTTTTGTTTCTGATGATTCATACTTCAAATTTCTGGATTCCCAACCGAACCAACCAATTTATTCACGGCGAAGAACTTCCGCTTTATGAAATGATGATCGAAAAATTTCAGAACCCGGTTCAGGTTGTTTTATATGTATTCGGATGTTTTTTATTGTTTTGGCATCTGCTTCATGGTTTCAAGAGTGCCTTTCAGTCTTTAGGAATAAATCATGCGAAATATAATTCTACAATCGTATTTTCAGGAACGGCTTTCGCATATGTTGTGCCGTTCATTATGGCGATGATGCCGGTTGCTATTTATTTGGGGTGGGTTGGGGAGTAGGTAGGTGAAAATTATTTTGTTCTCTCAAAAACTCTCGAGGGAATTTTTTGAATATCCTTATTTTGCTTTTTCATTAGCAAGATATACTTTTGATATGAATTTTTTGCTTCAGATTTTTTGTTAAGTTTCCAATAATTATCAGCTAAATTTAAATGTGCAACCACTCTGTCAGGATATTGTTTAATAATATTCTTCAATAAAAATATAGATTCCTGATGGGCATTAATTTGTTCTAATCGATAAGCTTCGTTATTGGCTAATTCAGCATCAGTAATAATAAGATTAAAAGTTATATGCTGAGGAAAATTTATGAATAAGTCTTCAGCTGATTGTCTGAAATATACCTTACCAAAAGTTTGATTTTTAGAGTTGTAAATAAAACAGATAGGCTCGTTACTAAAATTTTCAACCAGGTTATTTCCAATAGATTCTAAATCATTATATGTTTTTTGAGACATATCATCACCATCAATATAGATTTTATTTAGACTTACACCTGCTTTCCCAAACTTTATGATTTCTTTAGAAATCAATTTTATATCATTGTCGGAATATTTAAAATCATATTTCTCTTTGATTTTTGTTATTGATGCATTCGATTCATAAACCAAAGTGAATCCATTATTATCTTTAATCAATTCTGTTGATAATAACATTTCGCTCATAATTAAATTTTTATAGACCTTTTGCTTATGATTAAGGGTCAATATTAAATCATTATCACTTATTTTAATTTTATAATCACTAGTGTCTGGTTTGGTGGATATTGATAATTCTTTTTTTTGTTGTTGTGAACATGAAGCTATTGTAAATGTAAATAAAATGAGTAGTAAATATTTCATAACTAATTATTAACCCTTTATATTTTTATTATTCATCTTGGTGTTTAAAAAAATATTTATTTATTGAATTTTATAAAAAAAATATGGTGGTATATTTTTTCGTACGTATTGCATTATCAAAATTTTCAGATTCAGAAATATCATCTGAAAATCCATAATATTTTTTACCTTTTTTAAATAAAACTAATATAGGTTTTTACTTAATGAGTGCTTGAGACTGGTTTAAAATCCGAATGCTTGGTTTTACCTCTCTATATGGTAGAAGCAATCATTTTTTTTTAATTGCTTAATTTTTATTCTTTTTTAAGTTCCTGCCAATTAATTGATGCAGCTTCATTGCCAACTCCTTTAATAAAAAAAATCTCTTTGTCTTTTTTTATCTCAAAATCTGGGTATTTAGATTTACAGTTTGATTCTTCTCCATCATAATAAAGTTCGATGTAATCAGCTTTATCAATAATTTTGTATTTTCCATTACAACGAATTGGTTCGTGGTAAGTATTAGTTTTTAGAAAAGCCTTATTTTTTTAATTGTAAAGTAGTATGATATAGATGGTAGTGGCTTCAGTTTCAGTCTGAACCGAGAACTTACCAATATATTTAGAAGGAATTTCTTTGTATTTGGAAACTTGAAATTTTGTCTTTCCTTTTGGAACTGTGTCATGATTTTTGCAAGAAAACACAAGAATCAAACAGCTTACAAAAATAATTTTATATGCTTTCATTCTTGTTATTTTTTATTAAAGAACCCTTTTTCAGTTATTTCGATATTTGTTTTACAAAAAATTTCAGTATTCAATTCATTTACAGTAAAATCTTTTAGATATAATTTTAAATTTTCATCAATATAAAAGAATCTTTTATAGCTTTGAATATCATCATAATTATTGTAATAAATGATTTTAGAATCAATAAGAACGTCTTCATTATTAAATGTTGCTAAACATAAATAATTAAAAGAAGATTTTCCATTTCCACTTCCTAAGATTGATTTGTATTTATCCCCATTTTTATATAGTTTAACAATATAGTTGGGTGTTTTTGATATAGTTCCAGCATAATAAACCGAATCTAGTACCACTGAACTATCATAAAGTTTTAATAAAATTTCAACCTCTTTTTTAGAAGCATCAATAACCTCTTTTTTATTATAGTTCAAAGAATTAAAAAAATCATCTGTGTTTTTTTCAATAAAATAAAATATAGAATCATAACCTTTTTTTGAAGTTTTCTCAATTGAAAAATCAGGATTTGCATCATCAATTTCTTGTAGGTTATTCCATTCTTTAGGAAAATTGTATTCAATTAGTTTTTTCTCTCCTATTGGTAGTTTTAATAATACTTCTGTGTTTTTCTTTTTTTCATTATTTTCATTTAAGCTCACTATGGGCTCATTAGTGACCTGTTTTAAATTATTTTTTTTGCACGAAAGGCATATTAAAATAGATAGATAAAATATTAAATTTTTCATAATTTATTCCTTCATGAGTTCCTGCCAATCTTGATTTAAAAATCGTTTGCTTTTAATGAAATATTTTCCATCTTCATATTTAAGATAAAAATCATCCAAATCATCTTGGTCACACTTTCCTTAAGCATGTATAATATTTTCATTATTTATTAATTCATATTCGCCTTCACAGCCATAATCTTCAGAATATTTTGCATCAATGCTTAAAATTGCTTTTGCAGGAGATTTTACCGTAATAAAATATCCTAAAGAAACTTCCTCTCCATTGGAATTACTGATTGCAGGAGCATAAATTTTATAAGCACCAACAAGGTTAGGTTGTTTTAATATATTTTGTTTAACAAGACTACCTTTATTTTCTTTAATTATTATTGAGTTCTGCTTTGTTATTATTCCATCACTTGATAATTTAAAATGTTCTTCTTTTGTGAATATTGTATTCTCTTCATCTGTTTTGAATTCTTTTGTAAAAAGATTTCCATCTTTATTAAAGTAGCCAAGTTTTAAATCAATTGCAAACGGATAGCTTTTCTTTGTGTAAATATTTATTTTTTTTGAAAATTGCGAATTTTCGAAAATCAAAATATCTATTTGATGTATCGTTGGAGGAAAATCGTAGTTAGGATCTTCAATAGTTTTAAATGTTTTAAGGTAAATAAATGATTGATTTTTATTGGAAATAGAATCTACAACAAAAGTAGAATCCAGTCGAATCCCTTTTTCTGTTATAAAAGAAATATAATTTCTATTTTTCACTAATTTTCCTTTAACATTATCAAAATAGTCTAACTTATTTAAAATAGACTCATTAATCATATCAGATTCACTTATAGCAACAGAGCTTTGATAAGGGTCTATCTTCCATTGATGAGGAAATTTTGTTGTAACCATTTCTTTACTTCCAATTTCTGTAAACTGAAATAATTGATTTTCTTTTTTTCATCAATTTCAGAGTTTTCTTACATCCTGTAATAACAATTACTAAGAAAATGAATTGTAAATGTTTCATGATCACTGATTATAGATATTACTTACACTAGCAGATGTAGAGTTACTGTTCATTAAAAGACATAAATAAATTTTACTTTATCCTTTCATAAACTCTTTGTGGAATTCTCAATAAATCTTTTTTCTGGCTTTTCATTAATTCAATATATTTTCGATAACTTTCTTTTGCTTTTTCTATATTGTTTAATCCCCAATATGCGTCAGCTAAATTTAGATAAGCAACTACTCGAGAAGAATCTTTTTTTAAAATTTCAATTAATAAGAAATATGATTCTTTGTATAATTTTTTTTGTTGTAAATAAAAAGCAGCATTGTTATATTGAGAAATATTGTCTTTATTAATAGGAAATTCACTAAGTATATTTTTACATTTCTGAATGTCAATATTTCCATTTTTGGCATCTTGTTCGAATTTTTGTAAATTATTTTCCGAAATATTTCTTTCTACACAAACTTTATCCCTAATTGATTCATCTGGAATTGGTTTAAGTTTGTCTCTTATATCTTTATCAATAAGATTTATATTTTGCTTCACTTCACAGTAATATTCAATATTTGGATTTTCTCGCCAATTCGATGTGATATAAATGGATTTTGTGAGAAGCCATTTCCCATTTTCATATACTACATAATTGTTTCTTCTTGCTCCGTCTGAACCTTCAAAATATGTAGATATATAAAATACTTCTTGTGAAGATTGGGAATTGATTGGAATAATGTCGTCAATTACAAATCCACCGTCTTGTGAAAAATTGTAAGAATTAATGATATGTTTATATTCTGATTTTCCATTGTTTAAGAATAAAATCAAATTATCTCCAAGATTTTTTTTGTTTGAAAAAATTTTATCTTTAAATCCATCTTTGTTAATATCAATATTCCTTACAAAGAAATCATTGTTTGTTTCGTAATACAATAAATTTTTGTTTTCTACCGAGTTGGCTGATTCTTCTCCGTTTAAGCGTAAATAATAATCTACTAAAGAATAAATTTTAGGTTTGTTTCCTACTGAATACTCTATAATTAGCCATTTGTTTTCTTGAGCAATTTTATTGAAAACATATTTTTCTTTTTGAAAGTTAATTATTTTATGATGTGTTTTACTTATTTTTTTTGAAAGTTCATTATTAACTTCTGAAATATAGTAATTGGCATCATCTGCAATTGTATAAAAATCATCGTCTCCATATTTTTTCTTGAGTTCTATAATTTCTGTATCATCTGGAGTTAGCAGCAAAATAGTTGAGCTATTTATAATTGTATCACTCTTAATAACTGCATTTTGATTTTGTAAATTATTTTCGTTTTCATATTTTTTACATGAAAATAAGCATGAAAATGCTAAAAAATAAAGGGATTTTGTGTTTCTCATTTTTATTGTTTTGGTATACAGAATTTTGCAGTTGCTTTCTAAGACTTTCCCATATTAAAGCAATTATTCACTAAATTTTTCAAAAAAAATACTTACAAGTTTAAAAATTTATTTCATTTTTATATACAGCAATAATTATTGAAAAATAATTTTCTATTCAACTTCATCCCCATACAACATTAGCTTGTTCAGAAAATCACGATTCCAGTTTTCTGTATAGATGTTCTGAAGTTCTGATGCCCATCCTGATGTATCCTTTTTTTCATTATTAAAATAACCTGAAGAATAGTATTTCCCTGTGATAAAATTAAACGACTTAATATATTTGGTCCTATTGTCCTTCGAATAGCTGAGATCATATCCAATAACTTGTATTTTTCTATTTTTAGGATTAAATCTGAATTTAATTTTTTCAATTAAATTTTTCTTTTCACCAGAAATATTAGGTTTTGTAATTTGATCTGCATAATCTATCCGAAGTTCTATAATTTTATCTTTACTTATAGGATCGCCCAAGAAATAATCTGATTCAATATTATTATATAAAATACTATTGTTGAATACTGGTATTTCAATTATTTTATTTAAAGATGATAGTTGTAAAGAAAGTATAAAACTTGAGAGATCATCAGTTTTCTTCGCCTGAACTTTCACTTCATCTTTTATGTTATCATTATCAAAGTATAATGATTTCTGAGGTTCATACAATGTATCAATAGTGGATTTTGAAGTATTGCTTACCTCATTTTTTTTCTGACATGAGATATTAATAGTTAATATACATACGATTAAAAAAAACATTTTTTTCATTATACTTATTCTTTTATTTCTTTAATATTTATTTTTGATGTTCCACAATGCAAATGGGCTCTGTGATGAGAATCTTCTCTAAATGTTATTGCATTTGTTGGTTTTCTTAACCTCATTCCTGGTTTATAATAAAATGTTGTAATTCCAAAATTTGCCATTGCGTTAATATATTTTTGCGTATTTTCTAGGTTATAATAATCTGAATCTATACTTTCTCCATTGGTATGCGAAACACTTGGAAAACATGTTCCGTCTTTCATTGCAGAACCTTCAGAAACTAAAGGGAGACCGCATTCTGCTAAAGCTCCTATTAATGCAGCGAAATGATCTCTTCCCATATATTTTCGTATTGTGTTTTGGAATGATAGATTGATTTTTATATCTTCAGAATTATAGTTTAAAGGGTCTGGAATCTTTACAATAATGGCTTTTCCCCCTGACTTAACAAATTTAAGTTTTATTGATCCTCCACCTTCACCAGCTTCTCCTGATGCAATTACTGTCCCATCTGAATATTTATATACATGCTTTTGGTTTACACCTGAAATGTTGAACGCTTCATGAGAAATATATCCATTCGGTATTGATGTTGGGTTTGGTTTTTGGCGTTTTACTTTGTCAATTTCTAACCAGTCAACTAAACAAATTTCATGTTCTTTTTCATTTTTATCATGGTATATATATTTATATTTTTTTTCATATCCTGATTTAATAGCTTTTGGGATATGTCTTTCAATCTCACCATTTGCAAAAATGTGATAAGTAATAATATCTTTAGAAGTAACAGATTTACTGTTTTTTCCATGATATTTTTCATACATGAAGAATCCGGTTTTCAGTAAATTATAATTGCTTTTTCTCTTTTCCCAACCATTTGGCATACCTGTATTCTTATTTCTACCATTTAACAATACAGAAATAAGTTCAAGATATTTATCAACATAAACCGCTAGCTCATTTAGTGATTTTCCAGATGTTTCGTCTCCCCACCTGTCAACAGCAGAAGATGGAGATTTAGGCATTTTTTTGTTCACACTCCAAATCCAAGCTCCACTATCTATACAATAATGTATGTTATTGGCAACTATTTCTGGTTTTTGCACAATGCTTTGATCCCCTTTATAATCTGCATAATCTTTATAAGGACCAGGATTATCAAAACGTGTAGTTGAATCTTTTGGATTCGTTCTTACCCCAGTAAGTTGTAATAGCCCTCGACCTTTATAAATACTCTGACTTGATAGGTAATCACTTTTTGTTTCTTCTGACAGTGCAAAAGTTCCAGTTTCTTCTGCAACCTGTGCAAGAAAATGCATTTTTTTAGCACAGGTATTAATATTGTATTTTTTTAAAGCACTGTTTAATTCTTTAGTGAGTGTTGCAAAGCTTTTATCCTGTATATTACATTCAGCTCTTTTACCTCCTTTTAGTGCTTGCCCTTCCCATATTGTTTCACTCCCTTTTAGAAGCTTTACAAGCTGTCGAACATCCTTTTCTTCAAAATCTCTATTGCAAAAACATTTACTTTTTATACTCTTATCAATATCACTATTCCCCACACTCGTCGCAGTCCTCGTTTTTTCTTCTACATAATCTCCGATTTTCCCAATCCCTTCAGCAATAATATTGGTAGCTTTTTCAATAAATCCAGTAGATTCCTCTTTCTTTTCAGCTTGTTGCTTCGGTGGCTGTTGTTGCTGTGCTTCTGTTACAGAAACAGGTGTTTTATTTGTTTTCTCCTTTGATAAATAGGATGCGCTTACAAAAAACTTTTTAGTGGTGTTGTCATTACCTGAAAAAAAATTCATCCATGTTTGTGGTGTTGCATATTCTGATAGTTTAAATTTTATTTTGGCAATACCATTTTTGTCAACTTTTGCAGTTTTGGGTTTCTGATATTTTTTTTCTTCTGTTGCTCCTTCCTCCCAAAGATAGAAAGTTATTTCTTTTCCTACCAGATTTGAAGTCCGGGCTTCTGCGCTCAAGCTTTCGTTGAATGTGGCTTTGTTTACATCGGCATTATTCCGGTTGAGTAAAATGACTCTTCCGATAACAGGTTCATGTTTTGTTCTGGGCACAACAACTAAGCTTGCCGTCAGTTTTTTCTCAATCTTATTCAGAATATTCTTACTTTCTGTATGAACTTCTATTTTAAATGAAATGCCTACCGCTTTTTCACCAAATGTATAGGGAACTTTCTCGCCATATTTTATTTTTCCTGACACTTGTTTCCATTTGTTGTTTACCTGCTTATATAAAGTCCAGATATGTTTTTCATTCTCTTTTTTTCCGAACAAAGGATTTTCGAATTGATAAATAAAATCGGATAGTTCATAGAACGTTTTTTCTTCTGCTTTGGGATTGGTGCTTCCTTTTATGGTTTTCATAACGCTGTGTTTTTAATTATTCAACTTCAAAAGGATCTTCTCCGTTTATTTCTTCCTTAAACTCCTCAAAATCTACCACCGGATTATACACCTGCTGCTCTTTAGAATCAGCATTGTCGACATTTCTTTTTCCCAATTCTGACTGTTGACCATGTTTGAAAATGGTAATTTTTCCGCCTGTGCAACACATGAGTTCAGATAGTTCGGTGACACAACATTTGCCCATTACTTTTACTTTATCATAAGTTTTTGTCCATTTTCCGGAAGGAGCATATGTGCAGGGAAGATATCCGCCGGAACTTGGTTTGAGTTTGCATAGCCCGAAAGGTTGTGTAGGTGGATCAAACTGTAAATCATCTTCTGTTACGGCAAGATAATCGGCTTGGCAAGCCCTTGTTATTCCATTCTTGGATAGGCTATTCCACCTGTTTTTGTCTCCTCCCAAATTTGTTTGAAATCAGAAATGCCATAAAAATTATTTTTTTTGAATTCTTCTTCATATTTTTTACCACCATCAACACTTCCAAGAATGCTAAAAAAATCATAATATCTATTTTCTTTAGAAATAACTTTAGAGCAGAAATAGGCTATTTTTCCTAATACTTCAGCTTTATTCGAAAATTTGTTATTAAAATCTGAACTATTACTATTTACTTTTTTTGATAAGTACTCGGATATTGCATTTAAATATTTTGCTTTGTCTTCTTCGGATGACTGGGAAATTACATCAAATAGCTTTTGATTAATAATGAATTTTCCATCACATCTCTGAATCCAAAGAATTTTACCCAATTCATCTATGTTTAAAATATTTTTTTCTAATACAAATTTGTTTAAATCTTCATCACTGTAGTAACCATGCATTTTAACTAAAGACTCTAAAAATGATTTGTCATGAAATTTCAACCAAGTGAAATCTGCCTTACTTTCATTTAACATGTATTTGTTTCTAGCGACAATTGTTTGAATATTTAGATTACGTTCCTGCATTAAATTACTCTCATTTCCCCATTTTTTTATTTTTATTTTGTCTCCATTTTTGTTTAAATATTCTGCAGGAAGCATTTTTTCATAGTTTATTATTTCGGGATATTTTTTTTCGTAATCTATCAATTCTGGAATAACGAGTAGCGGTGCTATAAATTTATTTTGTTTATATATGAAGTTACCGTCAAAATCTATTACATTATTTCTGAAATAAACGGGATCTCGTGAACATTTATTCAAATTATTAATATAGATAAATTCCTTATTTGAGGAATAATCTATTTCGCGTGCGAATATAGATTTTATTTTGATTTTGAATTCTTCATTATTCAGACTTTTAAACCCATGTTTTTCTAAAATTTCCGATAAAAGTTTTTCTTCAATTTTAAGATCATCATCGGAATATTCTATCTGATAATCTACTGCATCACCAATCGTTGCTTTTACACCTTTCTCCAACTGTTTTTTTAGTGTTATAATTTCCTTATCCATAGAAGCGTGATTTTTTTGATTATTTTTTTGTGTACTCATAGCTTCTTTTTCACAAGAAGCTAGAAAAAGAATGAATGTACTTATAAATACTAAATGTTTTTTCATAATAATATTTTAGGTTGTTTTTCCACTAATTTCTTCATTAGATTTTTTAAGTAAACTACTTTTATTTAGTGTTTTAGGATTAAGTTTCTTTTCTTCATCCGTAAATTCATCTTCAGAATGATCTGCATAGTTTTCTGGAAGGAAATATCCAACTATTTTTTGATCATAGTCCCCATTCGGACTTCTACTGCTAAATTTTAAACTGCTACCTTGATTACCTCCTAACGGAATAATATTACCGTTGGTTTCGTAGCCATAGTGGAATGCAACATGTCCGCCACCGCCTTTTACATTTTTCCATACAACAATACAGCCATATACAGGTTTGGAAATTTTTCTCATACCTGATGCTCTGTCTGGTTTATTTGCTCCATCGTGAAGATAATCAGGATTGAACTCTAATGCTCTACATGTACTAGGATTTGAATATCCTGCCTTTTTTAAGCACCAACTCGCAAATGCGGCACACCAAGAGACAGAAGAAGGATCCGTATCTTTTGTTGTGTATTCATTTGGAATTGAAAAATATTCATTTTTAATTCTTGATGATAATGGATTGTCTCCTTCATCATATCCGCCATAATTTTTAGCTTCATCTAAAACGATTTCCATCCATGGGGCTCTTTTTCCTTTTAGAGATGGTTTTGTTTGTTGTGGAATGTTTTCACATGTTCCATTAAAGTTTTGATTATTACCTAAATCATAATGGTTTTTAGTTAACACATCTGTAACTTCCCAAACATAGGTTTTCCCATTGGGAAATCCTCTTCTTTGTATTACTCCTTTGGAATATGAATTGAAGCTTCTTCTGTTTTCATATTCACCATTTTCTCTCATGAATGAAGGATTGCTTGAATATCCATATTTTGTTACCCAAGGTTCTTTGCTAAGGTTATTTTTGTTGAAGGGTACGTTTGGAACATTTACACTTTCATCAAATAAAATATAATCTTTATCATTGCCGTGTCCTACTGCATTTTGTTTTAAAACAAGTAGATATAAATCAGTCATTGTGTGCAAAACATCTTTTTTTCCATAAAAATATTTTTTCACAAAATCCATTTGTTGTACAAAAGTCATTTCTTTTAATGCCGTTCTTGTGGTTCCGACAGATTTTGCAGATTCATCGCTAAATTGAATTAATCCACTATAGCCTGCGCCATTATCAGCAGCAGGATTAAAAGTTTTGTTAGTTTCGAGATGCATTACAGACATCAGTTCACTAGCTTTTTGTTTTTTATTATCTTCGCCCCAAAGTTCTGCACAAACTTCCAAAACTTTTTTACGTTCAGAACAATTTAACTTATTACTCCAGCGAAATTGATTTTCTTTGCAAAAACATTCAGAAGTTGGTTTTGATATGTCTGTCTCCTTCACCACCACTGGCGATTTCCCTTCCGGCTTCTGCACGGTGGGAATTTGTTCTTTTAAGATGCTACCTTTGGCTTCCAACCAATCCCACAGCTCTTTTGCTTTATCTACAGCAATTTCTCCAATTCCTTTTTCCTCTTTCATGCTCGGAGGTTTCTGTTCTGCAGGAGAATTTTTAGCTTTTGGGATAGCTTCAGCAGGCGACTCTCTTATTTCTCCATTGATAGGAGGAAAAGGATTGTTGATATGTATATTCTCTGTAGTGTGTTTCTTTTTAGCATAGTATTCTACCGTAACATAAAACTCTAATTGCTTAGAGTCTGCTTCACCCTGCATAGCTTTATGCATCAATGCGCGGGTAAGCATAAATTCTGCAGCTGCTACACCGTTTTTATCTACTTTTGCTTTTTTGGTCAGAATCAACTTGTTCTTAGGATTATGACCTTTTCCTTGAATATCGTCCTCCCACAAGGTGAAAGTAAGCTCTTTCATAAGCATGTTGGTACAGTAGGCTTTTGTTCTCAGCTTTTCCATGAAGCTAAAGGTAGTACCTTTTGTATCATCTATATAAAGCAATTCAACCTTATTGATAATCGGGATTTTACTGGGTTGTGGATGAATAATTAATCCGCCTCCCTCGGGAGCATAGAGATAGGCTTCCAGTTTATATACTGAGCCAACTGCTTTTTCACCAAAAGTAAATTCGCTGATACCTTTTTTCCTGATGTTGGTACTTGTAAAATTACCATTTTTTCTCTGTTTGAAGAGTTCCCAGGTTACGAGTTTGGGATTTCTTTTTTCTGCTTCTGTATCAGGATACCATCCGGTAACGTGGTAGGTGTATTTTTCTCCTGCAACGGGTTTTATGGTTCCTGAAATTTGTGAAACGCCTTTTTTTTCCATGATAGTATGTTTTTTATTTACCAGGCATCTTCATTGTTACCTTTTATTTTTTCCTTAAACTCCTCAAAATCTACCACCGGATTATACACCTGCTGCTCTTTAGAATCAGCATTGTCGACATTTCTTTTTCCCAATTCTGACTGTTGACCATGTTTGAAAATGGTGATTTTTCCGCCTGTGCTGCACATGAGTTCAGATAGTTCGGTGACACAACATTTGCCCATTACTTTTACTTTATCATAAGTTTTTGTCCATTTTCCGGCAGGAGCATAGGTACAGGGAAGATAGCCTCCGGAACTTGGTTTGAGTTTGCATTGCCCGAAAGGTTGTGTAGGTGGGTCGAGTTGGAGATCATCTTCAGTTACGGCAAGATAATCGGTTTGTCCGTCTGCATCGTTCCAATAATGCTTTTGATGGCTGGTTACGTTGAATTTCGGAAATTTAAAACCTTGATTGCATTGTACCATTCCTTTTTGAATGACGAAATATTTTCCGTCGTGTTCGCTTGAAGAATTTTCTGATTCTTTAACTTCTTCAGACTTTTCGTTGGCTGAATTGTCAATTTCTTTTTCATCGTTTTCCTGATACTTATCATCAGATTGCGTTTCTTCTTCAAAATCATAATTATCATTCATACAATCCTGTTCAAGATCAGATTCCGAATTTTCACATAGAAACTGTGGGTCTTCAGGAATTAAAATAAATGTTCCTGAAGGTAATTCGTCGTAAACAACTTCACTTTCCGAACAATTCAAATTATGGAAAGTCTGGAGAAAATTTTCATCCTTAATATTAAACTTTTTCGCAATAGAGGCGAAACTGTCGTTTGGTTGTGTTTGGTAGGTTTTCATCTTAATTTTGTGTTATGTGTAAATGGTGCTTTTGAAATACTTCGTTTTGATGCAGGATTTCAACAGAGGATTTTATTTCATATAATTGTTTTGTTATTTTATGGGTGAAATATTGAATCTGAATTTCAGCATCGATGTAATCTTTGGCATTTTCATTTTCAATTCGGATTCCTTTTAACAGTTCTCTGAGACTGCAGTTTTCTGAATTTGTTCCGGTTATTTTAGTTTTAACAAGATCAGGATCATCAAATGTGAATTCAGTCTGAAAATTGAATTCTACAGGAAATGAATTCTTGTAAATATAAAATGCTTCCTTCCAGCCTGTTTTTTTATGAAACCATTCCAAGTTTGGAAATAAGGTCTGATACAATAAACTGGACTGTATCTGCCTGAAAAAATAATTTTCATCAGTTAACTTTTCAACAAACCAATCGATATAACTTTTGGAAATATCTCCAATAAAAAAATCTTCAAGATCAGCTCTTTTATTTCTGAATTTTTCTATTAAATTTTTATGATCCAAGAAAGATCCTAATTTCCCTTTTTGCGAAATATTGTACGGAATAGGGTAGATGCTATTCATGCAGGCTAAAGAAAGCGAAGAAACTTTGTCATCCGAAGCGATTCCGTTTTTTCTGAAATCTGCTAATGAAGTCTCTGCTGCAAAACCGTGTTTGTTGTTTTGAATGTTGAGATTAACGGAATAATTAAAGTTCGAATCTTTTTTATGAGGTTCTTCAAATTTTTCTGAAACAAAATATTTTGAAGCATGAAAACCTTTAAAATATTCTTTCGACGGTAACATTTTGCTTTTGCGGATTTCCTGCTCTTCTTTAGAAATAAAAAGGGTAGGAATCAAAACGAATTCAACGCCTCTGAGATTGGTAAACCATAGTTTATCCATCTTTCCGCAATTATGGTTGTGAAATTCTTTCAGTTCATCTTCAGTCATCCGCATTCTGGAAGCTAAAGAAGCCAGGCTGTCCTGTGGTCGGACTTTGTGTTTTATGAAATTGGGCATCATTTGTGTATGTGTTTTCCATCTGTATAAAGCTAAGAAGTTTTCTGCAAATATTTTGTCGTAGTTTTACGACAATTGATAATTATTTTAAAATTTTAATTAAATTTTAAATCTAATAAACGGGAAATCTTTCTGAAAGGAAGGTTAGGAAAAGTTTTGAACAGGGGGTTAGTTTTTAATACAGGAATTATTGAAAAAAGCTGCTACTCCAAAATATATTTTTAAGATTGAATGAAGAATGATATTACTTTTACTAAAACAAATCGTCCTTCTGTTTAATCTCTTTAAATTTGTTCTGATATTCAGATTCATTCTCTCGATAGAGTTGGTTCCAAATCTTTTGGTACTATGAATTTCTTTTGGAATTAAATAGCGATAGTTTCTGAGCCTATCGGTATAAATTTTTTCGGGTTCTGAATGAATTAAAGTTTTTATTACAGTATTTAAGGTTTTATTTGTTCTCTTTCCAATGTTAAACCCTATGATTGACTTTGTATTTTTATGAATTGCATAAACAAGCCATTGCGGATTTGATTTTTTCCGGATAAAAATCCTCATCTCATCAAGTTCATAAGATTGTCCGTATATGATTTTAGGTGGAATAATTGTTTTAGCAATACTGAGAATTCTTTTAAATAAAGTGGTTGTAGAAATATTTAAAATTCTGGCGATGCTTCTGATTCCCAACCCCTCTTTTGTAAACTTGATAATATCTGAATTAATATTACTGTGATAAGCTTTATAACTGTAAAATTCTATAAATCTCCTGTTGCAGTTTTTGCAGAAATATTGTTGCTTTTTTGTTTTTGTAGTTCCGTTTTTAATAATGTTTTTTGAATGGCAGAAATTACACATTTTCGCATCACTAACTCTGATACATGAGGAATGATCTTCAGTCATTTAGATATGTTTTTATCAGTAAAAATAAATAAGAGTAGGGAATGTCTACTCTTGTTTTGATTATTTATATTTTATTGGGTGTTGAAAACCGGTAATTTGAGTTTTTTAAAATCAATATCACTAACTCTGAAACATGACCGAATAGTTAAATTTCTTTCAAAAATAAAAAGAGTAACTAAATTGTTACTCTTTTTTAAGGTTTTTAAGAGTGATATTTTCTTAAACATCCATCAATAAAGGAAACCAACACTTCTGATACATTATCGGTTGGTACTTCTCCGCCAGAGGATCTACCACACCCCATCTACCAATATCGGGCATATAGAATCTTGCTCCATAATCATACATACCCGTCTCTTGCAGTTCTTTCCCGTTGTACTTGTAATTTTTATAACTACCTGTTCTTAAAAAAGCCTCTTCGATATTTTGTGTTTTAGTTTTTGAAACATAAGCCTTCTACATCATTAGTAATAAATAAATCTCTTTTAAAATTTATGTTTTTTTCGAAAGGGACAAAAACTCCATTATAAGTAATACCTCTAAGATAGTTATGTGAAACAAAGTTTTTAGGGTATAAAGATTCAAGGTTAAATTTATAAATTTGATTTACTTTTAGTAAATTACTTTTTTTACATTTATCAGAAGTTTTAGCAGATGCTATCTTAATAATACTAGTATTTTTAATACTAATATCAGCCTTTTCAGCATTTATTAGATATATGTTCTCAATTGTATCTATTTTAATTATTCTATATTCAATACCAGTAACAAGTTTAGATTTTGTATTACAAGAAATTATTGATAGAAGTAATATTATTAAATATTTTTTCATGTTTTAAGGATAAGTTTGAATAATTAAAGGAGCTTTAACATTTGTGGAATCAGTTATTATAAATTCAGCTCTTCCTGTCTTTGTTAATATATTTGTGGGATTTCCATTTTGATCAAAAAAAATTAGCTTGAACACCATCTGTGGTTTGAGGTGTTGCACCATAGTGAGCTCTATTATATACGCTAAAAGGATTATCTCCATCCATTTCAGACGGAGGACCAGCATTATGTCCGAGCTTTCTAGCTATTATTCCTCCTTGATATGATTCTGTTACTTCATGTAACATATCGGTTCCTGGCTTCCCAAAATAATCACTCATTGCCCCTAAAACTTTTGGGTTTACCTCTTGCTCAGTTTCTGTTATAGCACTCATAGAGCTTCCATCTCTACTTAATAGATTACGTGTTTTGTTGCCAGAAAAAGCACCTCCAATATATAAATTTTCTGCTTCTGTTATTTTTGTATTTTCAGCTTTCACATTTACATTTACAGAATGATCATCAATAGCGTTAACTAATTGCTGCGCATCCGCAGATAGTTTACCACTTGAATTATTTTGTTTATAAGAAACTTTTCCATTATTATCTTTGGTTAAAGTAAGTTCAGAAGAAACGGCTTTTTGCAATTCATTTAATGCAGCATCTGCAGCTCTTCCTGTAATTATAACATCCTTATTTTGTTTCCCATCTGGATCAATAAATCTTATTGGATTATTAAGTGCATAATTATAAGGGCTATGTCTCGTCATCTTCTCCGCCAGCGGATCCACAACACCCCATCTTCCAATATCGGGCATATAGAATCTTGCTCCGTAATCATACATTCCCGTCTCTTGGAGTTCTTTACCGTTGTACTTATATTGATAACTAACCTCGCAATTTGCGAGGTTTTTTTATTATCTGCCACACGATGCAATCGTGCGGGAGCGGGGTTAATCTATCAGAAATGTGATTTTTGTTTAAAAACAAATCCAATGCTTCCATTTTTTGTTTTTTTATAGTAGTAAATACTATCATTAATAATATTTAGTGTATCAATTTTTGGAAATGTATATAAGGATTCATCAGGATAAATAGTTCTTCCATCATAAAAATGCTTTACGTTTGACCTGAATTCTGTTGTAAGGAATGTACAGTTTGAATTATCAAAATAAGGTATTTCAATATCTTGATTTGGATTTAAGATTATTATTTTGTTTTTAATTATTTTATATTTTTTATTTAAGGAAATATTTTTGAACTTGTCACTAATCTCTGTACAATTGTAAGTATTATTTATGATAAGATTTTTGTGGTCTATTATTTTCACAGAAAATTTTCTATTAGAATTTTCATAAATGTACTCTTTACCGACTATTTTTGAATTCTGACTTTTACATGAGATTAATGAAATTAATAATAGCATTGAAATCAATGACATACAATTATTTTGCATAATAATTTTTATCTGTTTTTGGTGGATATATTAATTTTTGATTTAAGCCAGGTTTATCAACTAATCTTTGTAAAAAGCTATTGTCTAATTGATTAATATCAGTAACTGTTTCTGTTAGCCCAACTTTATATATATTGTTTAGATCTGACAAATCTAAATATGGTTTAAATATAATTTGCCCAACTGCAGACAATTCAGCCTTATATGCATCTATTTCTTTACTTGCCCCAAAACTTCCAGAAACTACACTACCTATGCCGTCAATGTCATATTCTTTTCTAGCAATCTGACCACCATGTCTACCTTCATGAACTTTATCACCATAGGAATCAAAATATACTGTAATTTGCCCATCACCAGTTCTTTTGGTTTCTGGAAAGCCCCATTCTCTGATTTATTACTAAATACATAATCATTATTTTTATCATGGATCATATCAGTTATATCATTTATATCATTTATATCATTTATAGACTTGTTAACTTCATTAACCATTGAATTAATGTTACCTATTTCTTTTTTCTGAGCTTTACTCAAAGAAACCTTACCGTTTTTATCAGTTGCTGAACTATAAATCATACTTCTTTGCAATTCTAGTTGGCTTTTTCTCATATTAAGTCCCATTTGTGTATGTTCAGCTTCTTTTTTGCTCTGTGGATCGTTTATTGTTCTTCCATCCGGATCAGTAAACCTTATAGGATTATTGATGGTATAATTATATGGTGTATGTCTTCTATATATTTCCGCTAGCGGATCTACCACACCCCATCTACCAATATCCGGCATATAAAATCTTGCTCCATAATCATACATTCCAGTCTCTTGCAACTCCTTACCGTTATACTTATAATTGTATAAATGTGAGGTTACTCATTACCTCCCAATAGTTACTGCTTTTTAATGAGATTTATTAATTAATAAATGAAACCAACACTTCTGATACATTTCCCAATTACTTTGTGCCAATTCGGGACAAAACTGTTTTTACTTTTAATCCATCTTTGGGTACTTCAAGAAGATTATTCGAGCTGTCAGATTTTTTTTCCAAAAAGTAATATTGTAATTGTATTTTTTTTGTTTGTTTAAAGTTGATTTTAAAATCATCAATATTATAATTTATAACTAATTTATTATTAGGTTGTATTTCTATGAAATTAAACTTTTTAATTCCACTATTTGAGGCATCATCCATATAATTGTTATAAAATGAATCAATCAGTAAAATATTATTTTTTACAGTAATATTTCTTTTAGAGTAAAACATACTTTCATTTTCTAAAACTGTAGAGAATATAAGTATTTTATTTTTTGAATTATTTTTTATGGTAAACGAATTTTTACTTGCTGTACCAATAATCTCCTTATTTTTAATAATTTGAATTGGTGCATACTTGCTATTATTATAAATTAAATAATCTGTTTGAGAATTAAATATATTCTTTCGGATTGTACAAGAATGTAAAATACCGAAGATTATACTAAAAATTAATGTGTACTTCATTATTCTATTTTTTTTTAGGATGATGAGCATTATATGCTTTGTGTGGAATTGGTGCTGGTATAACAGACTTTATACTGCCATCAGCATTGTATGAGACATTTTTAAAAATTTTACCCCCTAAATTTTCAATTTCCATAGCTCTTCCCAGGTCGGACCCACTTCCTGCTCGCAAATGACCTATACCATGCCAAAAATTTTCGTATGGTGAAAATGTTTTTGTTGGTCCAAGTCCTCCATTCTGTAGAATGTCCATTGGATTTACAAGAACTTGATCCCCATCTGCTGTATAAGTGACATCTATTTGTGCGCTTTGTATTGAATTTGGATTAATAGCCAAAATCCCTTCTCCATTTTTAGTTGCTGAAGGATAAACAGCAGCATCTCCTTGAGTACCACTGTTTCCTGTGTTTAATTTAACTGTTTTACCATTTTTTGCTTGATATTCAAAGTTTTCTTCTACTACAACATTATACGTGGTACTTGATGTAATTAAGCTATTTAACTCATTAAAAGCATTCTTTTCATCAGGACTAAAACTTGATATATCTCCACTGAACAGTAATTTTCCATTTGAATCGTAAGAAAAATCTTTGCTTTTTTCACCAAAAGAACTTGCAAGTAACCCATTTACAACTTTTTGATATTTTTCGGGAACAATTATATCCTCGTTTTGCATTCCATCCGGATCAATGAATCTAATCGGATTATTGTAAGCATAAGTATAAGGTGACCAACGTCTAGAAGTTTCCGCAAGAGGGTCAACCACACCCCATCTCCCGATATCCGGCATATAGAATCTAGCTCCATAATCATACATTCCCGTTTCTTGCAATTCTTTTCCATTATATTTCATTTTATAAGCATTAGAGCTATAAACCTGATTATTATGATCAAACAACATCCCAAAAGGATAGTAAGAATTATTAGCAACAATCTCTCCCGGAATAAAATACTCAATACAATTTCCATCGGAGCATTCCCTAATTCTCTGATCACGGCTTCTTATGTTTCCGTCACGGTCAGAATCTGCATAGCTTAGTCTTATATTTCCCAAATGATTAACATAATTGTAAACATATAAACCCAAAAGAGCATCAAAATATCCTTCAGAAGTAGGAATGATTCTTAATTTCATCCCATGGGTCGTTGTGTTACCGGTCTCATCTTCCCACCTATATGTAAACTTATACTGAAAACCATCAAGGTAATTGGTTTTCACTGTTCCAAAGAGCTTCTTCATTTTTACTCCCACGGTACACATAATTGGTTACCTGTCCGTTCTGAGTAATCTGCTTAGGTAAATTTAAATGTTGGATTTGTGACTAATTAATTTGAACATTATCAGATAAATTACTCATCATATTCCTTTATGCTTTTCTTTTATCAATTTCCATTTTTTTTCTTCACAGGAATATTGAAAAATAATAGTTGAGCCACCACCATTGGAAAACTGCAAAAGCTTATGTTTATAAGTGACTTTAAAAGCTATAATATTAATTTTTAATTCATTTTCTGACAAAATGGGAATTATCTTCCAGGCATCCAGACCTTTTTTTATTACACTTCTATTTTTTGGATTTTCTATATCTATAGTTTTTAAAGGAATGTCTGTCTTTACATTTTCCAAATTTACAGGTAAATGATTTTCATCAATAATATATATATTATTAATCTTTTTTTTAAAATTATGTAAGTATATCTTCCAATTATCAGCTTTTTCTTCTCTTTCTAGTTCTTTATTATAAAATCTATATGTGTCATTAGCTTTTAGTATAAGAGCTGAATCAATAAGTTTTTTATAATCATTATCTCTTTTACTCTGTGAAAAAAAGTTTGTAAAAATTATTGTAAAAACGCACAATATTATTCTTCTCATAATTATTTTTTCTTTGGAATTGCGAAATATTTTTGTGGAATTGTAGCTTGAACTCCTTTACTATTATAAATATAAACATTACCATCTCCTCTACCGAAAACATACTCACTTTTATTGTGTCCACCTTGAATATCCCCTCCTTTGTAAGAAGGTGCTTGTAGCCACGATTTAGTTATTTTTCCTTCGGTCAATGTGCCACTTTGATGACTATGAAAAGTAACCTGATTTGCAAAATAAATATCAATCGAAATATTTGCATCAGTATCATTACTTGGGTTTCCAACTCTTCCAGGAGGGGCTTCTACAACCGTACCATCTTTTTTGATTCTACCACCGTATTCTCTATTATTAGCATCAGATGTTCCTCCTTTTCCATCATCTTGGTTTACAATATTTACCATTGCTTGTCTTGTATCTGAGCTGCCTTCTATTTCTACACTATTATCATAAGCAATACTATTAGTTTTAAAAGCATCAGTCTTACCTGAATTTTCAGTAATGAATTTTTCTGTGGCCTTCCTATCTTTATTAGAAATCCCTTGAGATGGTGCACCAGAATCAAAACTAGTTTTTGTTGTTTTTATAACATAAACTTTCTTATCATCAATTCCATCATTACCTAAATATGTACCATCTTCACTTATAAAATCTCCTTCTAATCTACCATCTGGGTCTATAAAAAGTATTGGATTGTTGTAGGCATAACGATATGGAGACCAAGCTCTGTTAACTTCCGCCAGCGGATCCACGACTCCCCACCTTCCAATATCGGGCATATAAAATCTTGCTCCATAATCATACATCCCCGTCTCTTGGAGTTCTTTACCATTGTACTTATAATTGTAAGTAACCTCATAAAATACAAGGTTACTTATTATCTCCCACACGAGACAAGCGTGCGAGAGCGAGGAGTTCTTGTTTACAAAGTTAAATTATCATTTTTTCTTCCCCATTTCTTATATAATTGAAACTCTCGTAATTGCTTTAATCTGTAATCCGGTGCATTAGAAATTATCTTACGAGATTTGATATTAACAATTTCAAATCCTTTTTTTAAAATTTGATCATCATTATTGAATTTTTTTCCAATTACTGATATACAAGGTAGCCCAAGCGAGTCATGGGGTGGTACGGAAATCGGCGTTAGCGCTTCAAAATTAATTTCAAATGTATCTTTTTTGTACACGTGTCTATAATTTTCTTGGACATCTTTAAGGGAAATTTTGATTGTATCATTTGTAGGATTTCCAAATAATAGAAAAGTCTCAACATTTTTAATATTTATACTATCTTTTGTATAATCACATATTAAATTTTGGAATGAACAAACTGCTTCTTCATTTTTAGAAATTGACTTTTTACAGGATATAAAAAAAACGGCTAACATCAATGGTAAAAAACCAAAATTATTTTTACTTGTATTTTTCATAATA
Organism: Chryseobacterium formosense; assembly: GCF_900116415.1. GTDB lineage: Bacteria > Bacteroidota > Bacteroidia > Flavobacteriales > Weeksellaceae > Chryseobacterium > Chryseobacterium formosense. The sequence continues at coordinate 656,217 of NZ_FPAP01000002.1, forward strand.
AAATTTATCATTACCATAATTTTTTTTCATTAATTTTTGGAATTCAGGAGTTGTTTTCTTGAAAATAGGTGATGCTATTTGATGTTCATATATACGAACATGCTCTTTTGCTAAATCTAATGTTGTTTTAATTTTAGATTTTATTGATATATGACTTACCTGACCTCCTTCGTGACTTAATGCTGAAATCATATTATATTTGTCATTGTATAAATCCGAGACCTGTCCATTGCCAATCATTAAAGATACTGTATTGGTATCTGAATTTGCTTGCATTACAGCATCGGGATTATATTCACCCCCATTAAAACTAAAAACTTTCCCTACCATTTTACCAGCTTCAAAATGAAAGTCTGCAATTCCCACAGAAGTACTATTTCCTTTAAGATTATTTAAGTCTACACCCGCTTCTTTAGCATAATGATTTGCAATATTTGCTAAAATAAAAGCATTGTCCTTATTAAAATTATAATCTTTTAGCTGCGTTGATAACCATGGTGCTGTATTCAAACTACCTGTAATCGGATTTTGAAAATCTATAACAATATTATTTGTTTTCTTATTGTCAGTGTAAAGATATTTCCCAAATTGATTAAAATGATCATCTGGAGGCATCTGACTTTGTAATTGTCTTACCATATCTTGCGCAGCTTGTCCTGTATAAATCGTAGATTCTCTTCCATCAGGATAAATAAACATAATCGGATTATTAAATGCATAATTATAAGGGCTATGACGAGTCATCTTTTCAGCTAACGGATCTACAACACCCCATCTACCAATATCGGGCATATAAAATCTTGCTCCATAATCATACATACCCGTCTCTTGCAGTTGTTTGCCGTTGTACTTGTAATTGTATAAATGCGAGGTTACTCATTACCTCCCACAAGAAAATCGTATGGGAGAAAGGTTTACTTGTCTTTTATGGGCTTAATATGATTACAGTAAACAATATCTCCGTCTTTAGGATTGAAACTTTTTATAAGCCCCATTGCTGTTTTACCATTAAACTGATAATTCCATTTATTTGAAGGGTTTTCCAAATCAATAACTTTTAGCTTTTCTAATGAACGTATCTCATACCCGATACTAGACATTTGTTGCTCGTGTGTATTTGGGTAATATCCGACAAATAAATATTTCTTTTTATAAACCATAAAATGCAAAATGTCATTATTTGTATTTTCAATCAGATTGGTTTTATCTTTCATGAAGAATGTTTTAAAATCAGTTCTATATTTTATGCTTTTTATCTTAAAAATTACATTTTCTCCTGATTCATCTGTTCTGAAGAAAGTTTGTATGCCCTGTAATTGAGCGTTTATTAAATTACATATCATTAAAAGAATGAATAAAATTTTAATTTTCATAATAGTATTATTTTTTAGTGTAATTAGGACTACCGCTACCAATAGGTGTAGGATTTCCATAACCGTTGTCTCCTGTAATATGTCTTTCAGGAGTAACTACCCATTTTCCACTTGCACCTGCTCCATTTTTACTAAACACATAAACAGTTCCAGCACCATTATTTAGCAGGTAAGTTGCATAGTGAGAAGTTCCTCCTGCTTTATTTCCGCTATCGACAATATTATAACCATAATCATTAAACTCTTTGCTTAATCTTTTATTGCCATCAGAATAGGCATATCGTCTTAGATCTCCGAAGGACGGATTATTAGTTTGCTTAAATTCATCTTGTAAAATTTCATCTGCTCTATTTGGATCTGGAATCGTCCCTGTATTCTTACCATCAACATTAAAATCTACACTCCCTCTTCTTCCCATTGAAACAGAAGTTCCCCAACAGTTAGAATCAAATGCTTTACGTTGGTCGTTTATATATTTGTTTATTGTTCCAATCATTTTATCAGCACTTGCTATTCCTAATTTGTCCAAACTAGAACCTTCTTTTATCTCAACTCCTTCAAGACCTTTTTGAAGCTGTTCTAGGTCTAATCCAGTTTGTTCAGCTAAAGTATTTATATTATCTCCTTCTTGGGCAACAAAAGCAAGGTAGTTTTCAAACTTTCCTGTACCCTGTCCTTTTTTCATTATCTCCCTTTGCTTTATTTCTAATTCCCAAAGTCCGTCAGGATCAATAAATCTTAATGGATTGTCATATGCATATCTATATGGTGACCATCTTCTGTCTCTCTCTGCCAATGGATCCATTTGTAACCACCGTCCGATATCGGGCATATATTGACGCCATCCATAGTCGTAAAAACCAGTTTCTTGTAACTCCTTACCGTTGTACTTATACTTATAAGCATTCGAGCTATTTGCCTGTGCATTATGATCAAACAGCATCCCGAAAGGATAATAATTGTTATTAGCAACTATTTCTCCCGGAATAAAATATTCAATACAATTTCCATCCGAGCATTCCATAATTCTCTGATCACGGCTTCTTATGTTTCCGTCACGGTCAGAATCTGCATAGCTTAGTCTTATATTTCCTAAATGATCTACATAATTGTACACATACAGATTCAGCAAAGCATCATAATATCCTTCAGTGATTCTATTTAACTATCTCACCATTTCGTTTAAACCTTATTTGAAATCCGTGGTCTCGAATACTTATAACTCTCTTGAAACCTTTGTCCGTTCCAAGCTTTTTAATAACATTCTCACCTTTTTCCGGATAAGAAAATATATGATCAATAGATAAATAAAGAGGTATTATTAATTGTTTTTCTAAAAAAACAGATCTATTGCTATGCTTCAACCAAAATTTTTCTGATTCATTGTAATCTGTTTTTAAGTATATTACAAAAGTATCCTCGTTCTCTTTGTCTAAAACAAAAAAGATGTTTTTTTTCTTTTCCTCCGTTTTTTGAACTTCTTTATAGAGAATTTCTTTTACAGAAGCTGGTAAAAAATAGATTATATCTGAAGGATTTTTTTGTGCTTTACAATTGCTCACAAAGAAGCTTAGTACTAATATTAATATAATTTTTTTCATTATTATCTTTTTTGTTTATCAATATATATTCTTAAAGCATCTTGTCCAATAGTATTATTGTTTGTTGTTCCTGCATTTTGTTTTGTTCCGTTTGGCATAACTCTTTGAATAGCATTTCCATTTTTCTGTACTCCCATATAAGAATCAACTGCGTGTATAGGGATATTAAAATCACTAGATGTCTGTTTATCATACAATGATGTTCCCGGTCCATTTGTTTTACCTGGTTCATCAACAACATCATGTGTATGTATTTGTGTTAAAGCAATAAGATTAGTTCCAAAAAATGTTTCTTTTATAATATTTCCTGCATTGTCAGAAAACGGCTCTGTTGAAAATTTCGTGTTACCTTTTATCCCATCTTCTCCTCTTATAGAGGTTACTTGAGCTGTTGGAATATCTCCGCGTGTAACTTCTAAACCTACCAAAACTTGTCTTTCTTTACTTTGATCAGCAATGGTTTCATTATTAGCATTGTTGATGTCAGAATTTATTTGATTATTATTGACTGTAACTACAGAACTGCTTGATTGTAAAGCTTGTGTTGCAATAGCCGACAAAGATCCTCCATTATCAGAGCTTATCGTATTCCAGTCAGTTCTGTTTATTACTCTAACATTTTTAGTTGCAGCACCATCACTCCCTAAATATCTCCCATTAACATCTAAATAATCATCCGGAGGTGTAGCAAACATCCCATCCGGATCAATAAATCTAATCGGATTGTCCCAAGCGTAATTATAAGGACTAAATCTTCTCATCTTTTCGGTAAGCGGATCAATAGACAGCCATCTACCAATATCCGGCATATAAAATCTTGCGCCATAGTCATACATTCCCGTTTCTTGCAATTCTTTGCCATTATATTTCATTTTATAAGCATTCGAGCTATTTGCCTGATTATTATGATCAAACAACATCCCGAAAGGATAATAGTTGTTATTGGATACAATCTCTCCCGGAATAAAATATTCAATACAATTTCCATCGGAACATTCTCTGATTCTCTGATCACGACTTCTTATGTTCCCGTCATGATCTGAATCTGCATAGCTTATTATCATATATTATTACATAATAGAAACGTTTGGAAGCAGCAGTAAATATATCTCTCCTAAATATCATTCGCATTTTGGAAATAGAATCATTCTATATGTAGTATCATTCCTTAGATATGTTTTTGAATTCTCTGCATCAACAATACTTTCATTATAGAAATGTGTTTTAGTGAAACCTAAATAAAATGATTTTAAATATTTGGAAAGTTTAATTACATGGATATTATTAATATCAATATAATCCGTTTTTATACAACAATCACATTCTATTTTTTTTATATTAGCCTCTGTCCATACATTCGTAAAATATTTAATTCCCATACTATCATCAAAATATAGAAAAGCTTTTTCTTCTCTTAATAATTTTTTTAAGTTGTTTGATTCTTTAAAATTTTTTTCACTCACTATAAATTGACCTCTAAAGCCTTTAACAGATATTAGTAAGGGGTTTTCAATTGATAAAATTTCTGTTGTGAGATAGAAGCCTTTAGTATTTTGAGAAAACAGGAGTGAGGCTACACAGACAAATAGAAATATTAAAATATTTCTATTAAGGTTGAGCCAATTTGACTGTTCCATTTCTAAACTTTTTGTAGTCTTTATCATTTTTTAAGTTATCATTAATTAAATGTATTGTTGCTTGACCTAAAGAGCCCATTGAAGCTTTTGCTTTATTAGGTTCGCTTTGAGTACTCTTAATAGTACCCATTATATTTGTAATGGCTTCCATTGGTAAGCTAGAATTTCTTCCTTCACTATTTGAAGAAGGTGCTAAAAAACCGTTTGAAGTATGAGTAGATCCTAAAGTATGACCGATTTCATGTGGACCTGTTTCCTCGTTTTCTGCGTGCGATCTTTTTATAACGACAACGTCTCTATATGCGCTACCATTGTCATTAGGATCTGCTACTTTTTCATCACTTAAAAGTCTATAAGAATTTGCCTCTCCGGTTGTATCATTGTTAACTATATTATTTAATGCAACAATTCTATCTTCACCATCTTTTACATCAACAACACTAGTCGTTAATTCAAAATTGATTTTTAATGAAATTGATCTTCCATCAGAAGTCTCATACTCATATTTGTATTTATTAGAAGCTTCATTCCATTTATTTACTGCAAGATTTGCTGAATTTAAACCATCTTTAGTAGTATAATAATGTGCCTTAATTGTTACTGTACCTGCTTTAAAATCAAAGTACATCCCAAAATCTCTACCATCATAATCAACAAACATGATGGGATTATTTCCTGCATAAGTATAAGGAGACATTCTTGTATACTTCTCCGCCAACGGATCTATTACACCCCATCTTCCGATATCGGGCATGTAAAATCTTGCTCCATAATCATACATACCCGTCTCTTGGAGTTCTTACCGTTGTACTTATAATTGTAATATTTAATTATCACTTATTAATGCTATTTGGTGGTAATGCTCCAATTACTTTAAGTAAATAAACATGAATTTTTTTGTCATAAGGTAAAATATCAACTAATGTTGTTATGTTAATTTCTGTTATTAAATTTTTATCTTTTGAAATTAATGCGAGACAAACGAATGAACCTTCAAAATTGGCATTTTTATCATTATAAAATAATGAATTAGAATCTATATATCCCTTTTCATAATTACTATAATCAAATATTTTTTTATCGCTTTTCAAAAAGCTAACTTCGTTTAAAAAAAAGCCTGAAGATTCTAATGCATAGACTAGCTTTGTATATTTCTTTTTATTTTCTTTAATTATTACAAAAATTTTCTTCTCACTTAATTGAATTAAAAAAAAATCTTTACCATTAGTTATTTGAGTTAATTCGTTATTAATTCTTACAAAATTTTGATTTTTAAAATTTTGACCAAAAATATTATTAGATATTATGATAAATAAATAAACAACTATATATCTCATAAGTTTTAAAGTTTAATTGGATTACCTGTGTTATTTTGAACCTTATGCCCTCCAGCATGTCTAGGATTTGTACCATCTCTCATTGTTTGTATCTTGAGTATTTTTCTTGTCAAGTTTTCTACTCTAATAGCATTATCATGATTTGAATTTCCAGTTAACCCTTTAGCATGAGCGGTTCCATGTCCAAGTATTTCGTGAAAAGATGTAAGGCTTCTTTTTTCTTCAAGATGATTTCCATTTCTATGAATAAAATTGTGACTACCATTATCAGTTGATTTTGATAGACCTTCACCTCCTAATGCCATAATATGTGTGCCTTTAATTTCACCATCAGGTCTAATACCATATTTTTTCTCCGCATCATTTTTAATTAGTTCCTGTCCTTCATTAGAAATATTTGAGTTTTCACTATCAAAATATTCAACTACAAAGTCTCTATCAGAATTAATTGCTCCAACAAGAATTTCAGTTAGTAGTTTATCATCACCTGTTAAATCTTTTGTAGCTTCTTTAAATTTATCTGAATTTATTATATCGAATTTTTTTTTATTATTATTATTTCCTCTTGTAATTAACGATCTAAAAGCATCAAATTTAGAGTCTGCAAAAACTTGATTAATATCTTCATGAAAACTTTTGGCTGATTCTTCATTAACTCCTTTAATTTCCATACCGTCGGGGTCAATAAATAGTAATGGGTTATTTATTACATAAACATAACCTGAATTGTCGAAATATTTCTCCGCCAGCGGATCCACCACACCCCATCTTCCTATATCCGGCATATAGAATCTTGCTCCATAGTCATACATACCTGTCTCTTGGAGTTCTTTGCCGTTGTACTTATACTGGTATGCATTCAGTGTTGCGTAGCTGTGAACGAATTACCCGATTTATAAATCGGGTAAAAAAATCATATTTTGCTGATAAAATCTCTCTTTATAATTTTTACTAGCATAATTAATAGCAGATAAAATATCTATTGGGAGTTCTTTTATTTTATAGATATTTAAAAATGGCTCATTGTGATTATTATATAATAGATAAAAATCTTCTTTGGGTTTTATTATTTTTATAAAATCTAAGAAAATAATAGGGTGAGTGTTAAAATTTTCTAAACTGTTTTCAGTTAAAAGTTCTTTTAATGAAAATTCTCCTTTAATCCCAAAATATTTCTGTGGAATTTCTTTATTTTTTGTTATCCAAAATACTATTTGGTCTTTACTATTGTTTTTAATTTTAATTCTTTTATAGTTAAAATTTTCCCCTGATACATTATATTTTAAAGTATCTTTTTTTATTTCAACATCTTTTTTTTGTGAACTGATATAGAGTACATTAAAAAAAAATGTCAAAAAAAATATTTTATATTTCATTCTCATTTCATGTTATTTATTGTTTCATCTATTGATTTAGTAATTGATTCCTTTAATTTAGTATTTCCTTCTATCCTTATTAGCGTATCTCCTTCCCATTTACTTCCTTTTACTTGATGTACCCAAGTTTCTCCTCTAATGTAAAATAAAGCATGTCCTCCTATTAATTCATGAGATGCATTTTGAGCTTGTCCTTCTTCGCTTAAATTACCATTAGTATATACTTGTAAATTATTATTTGTAGATGTTTTGACTTTCTCCGACGTTCTCTTATCATTCGATGGTGCCAAGGTTGTTCCCATTACATCAGCACTTTCTCCTGTTCTTATATGCATACCTTTATCAGGGGTTCCATATCGTATTTCGGAAGCATCATCTTTGATAAAGTTTCCGTTTTTATCATAATAACTAACGCTATTACCAACAGTATATTCAATAGTTGTTGTAGAATTGACTAACTCTGATAAATTTGAATAGTTACCACTGGTACTTTTATGAGAGTTTAATACTTCTCTATCAATATTTCCATCTTTATCAAGTGTTACAAATTGTCTGTCTTCTTTAGGCAAAGTATTTTGAATAGCTTTCAAAGACGCTTCATTAGTTGGCTTCACTGTTTCTACACCTCTTCCATCTGGGTCAATAAATCTAATAGGATTATTCATTACATAATTGTATGGCGACCATCTGCGATATTTCTCCGCTAATGGATCTACAACACCCCATCTTCCAATATCGGGCATATAAAATCTTGCTCCATAATCATACATCCCTGTCTCCTGGAGTTCTTTACCGTTGTACTTGTATTTATAAGCATTCGAGCTATAAACCTGATTATTATGATCAAACAGCATCCCAAAAGGATAGTAAGAATTATTAGCAACAATCTCTCCCGGAATAAAATACTCAATACAATTTCCATCGGAGCATTCCCTAATTCTCTGATCACGGCTTCTGATACTTCCGTCACGGTCAGAATCTGCATAGCTCAGTCTTATATTTCCCAAATGATCAACATAATTGTACACATACAAATTCAGCAAAGCATCATAATAACCTTCCGAGGTCGGAAGAAATCTTAACTTCATTGCTGCAACAGATGTCGATCCCGATTCGTCTTCCCAAGGCTGAGTATATTTATACTGAAAACCATCCAGATAATGAGTTTCTACAGTTCCAAAGAGCTTCTTCATTTAGGATTGCTCAGTCATTTTGATAGCACACACCTCGAATATAAGGCGTAATATATATATTCCAGATAATACCGGAATCTCTTTCGAAACGAACAGGTTCCCTTCCATATCTCATTACACCACCATAATCCAAATAATTTACTTTAGGGCGAATTCCTTTTAACTTAAGTGAATAAAATTTATTTTTTATAAGAGGTTCACAAGGTTTTAATATTTCTTTTTTAGTAGCAATTTTAAAAATTGAATCATTTTTCTTAACATAAAAGATATTGTTATATTTGTATGTGGAGGTATCAATCCTGATTAATTGATATTGTGCTAGTGATATTGTGTCAAAATCTTTTTTTGTATGTATTTTCGGTTCTGTGTATGTGTATCTTTTCTTAAAGATAGAACAACTCACTACAAAAGATAAAAGTAGTATAGTAATTAAATATTTCATAAATAGTTTTTTAAGGATAAGTCCAAAGTATGTCTTTCTTTTTTGTGCCATCATTTATATAAATTTTTCCTTTACCTCCCACTGGTATATTTTCAGATTCATTACCGTCCTTATCTGTAAAATCAGAATAAGGAGTTCCCGACTGTGGCGCAATAGTTTCTGTTTCATTATGAGCAGCTTCATATATAGAACCTGCTGTTGCAGAACCTCCAGAAGAGATTCCAGATTTTTGAACCATCAGTCCTGCTATGTAAGATTCTAATATTTCGTGTAAAGTCGTAGCACCTGGTTTATCAGCATTATCATCCATTTTCTTTAGAGCTTCTGGATTAAGCGATTGGTTTGTCGTAACAGCTTTCTTTCCATCTACTTCTGTTGAGCCTACTATAGCATCTTCAAATACTCCTATGTTAGGAGATTTTGATTTAGTAAGTTTATCATCTGTAGCTGCAATTTGTACTTGAATAGAACTGTCTGTTGTCGCATCTAAAAGTTTTTGGGATTTAGCACTAAGTGTTTTTCCTTTTATTGCAGTTGCTTTTACTTTTCCGGTTTCATTGTTCATTGTTAACTTCAATTCTCCGCTTACAGATTTTCGAAGTTCTTTCAAAGTTTCTTGTGATTTATTTCCTTTAATGATTACATCATAAACTCCACGTCCATCAGGGTCAATAAATTTTATAGGATTGTTCACAGCATAATTATAAGTTGACCATCTTCGGTATTTCTCCGCCAGCGGATCCACAACACCCCATCTCCCAATATCCGGCATATAAAATCTTGCGCCATAGTCATACATTCCCGTTTCTTGCAATTCTTTGCCATTATATTTCATTTTATAAGCATTCGAGCTATTTGCCTGATTATTATGATCAAACAACATCCCGAAAGGATAATAGTTGTTATTAGCAACAATCTCTCCCGGAATAAAATATTCAATACAATTTCCATCCGAGCATTCCCTAATTCTCTGATCACGGCTTCTTATGTTTCCGTCACGGTCAGAATCTGCATAGCTTAGTCTTACGTTTCCTAAGTGATCTACATAATTGTACACATACAGATTGAGTAAAGCATCATAATAACCTTCAGATGTCGGAAGAAATCTTAACTTCATTGCTGCAACAGATGTCGATCCCGATTCGTCTTCCCAAGGCTGAGTATATTTATACTGAAAACCATCCAGATAATGAGTTTCTACAGTTCCAAAGAGCTTCTTTATTTTTACTCCGTCTGCACGGTAAACATAATTGGTTACCTGTCCGTTCTGAGTAATCTGCTTGGGTAAATTTAAATAATTATATTGAATTGATGAAATGCCTTTATCCTGAAAAGAGGTCATATTTCCGTTGGTATCATACCCAATATCTGTTGGCGATGATGTATAGGGATAGCTTTCACCGGTTTGTACACTTTCAGTTATTTTTTGCAGACGGTTACTTGCTCCCGCATTTTCATACTGATAAGAAAGATCATCAATCAGCATCGCTGTAGCGCCGTATCTTTGAGCAGATCTTTTCATGCTCATGATGTTTCCATTGAGGTCGTATGTTGCTTTCTCGTAATACTCTCTGATAGAGGGGTTTGTTTCATCCTGATAAAATCCTGCCGAAAAACGATTGAGATTATCGTAAACATAACCATATCTTTTCAATGGCTCATTTTCCTGTGTAGAGGTTTTCCAGTCGATTTCTGCGATATTTCCGTTAAAACGGGGTTTTACCTGCAAAGCAGTATCTGAAGTGTCCGGAGTTACTAAACCTTCTACCTGATGGTATTTGATTTTATACCCAAAAAGGTCATTTCCAAGATTATTAGGGTCGTTGATCTTCGTCATCCATCCACGGATGTTGTACTCATAATCTATGGTTTGTAGAGGTGTTGCGATATTCGTTCCACCTACTTTTTTGGTTTGCAACTGTGATAACTCATTGTAGGTGTTCTGAGCCAGGATTTCTTCAGCATTGTTGTCGATTTTATGCTTGTGCGTCAGCAGTCGATTTTGGTGATCGTAAGTGAAGGTTTCGGTGATTACCTTTTCGGTGTCTGTGGTTAATCTTTTGTGATAGGTTTTGCTCTGCAAGACGGTTCCTGCAAAATCAAGCTCAGATTCGGTTTTGGTGTAGCCTCCCAAATGATTGATGGAGTGACTTCCCACAGGTCTTCCTTTGGTATCGTAATAAGAGTAGCTTTTCGTCCAGTTATCGTCTTCAATATTCTTTACCAACGTCATTACCGGAAGGCTTTTGGTACTTTTCCCCAATGTCGCTGCATTATCCGTTAAAATGGTTTTCCCGTAAATTGTCCCCGGAAAAGCAGGATTGAAGCTGTACGAAGGATAAGTATCATAATAATTTATACTTAAAACTCTCATGCTTCCTGTAGGAAAAGCATTCTTGGTGTAAAACACGTCCATCCCGTTCAGGTTAAATGATGTTTCACTTCTCACCTCATTGTTTCCCGGATTAGCCGTCATGTTGTTTATAGCGGTCTGCATTGCCGTTCTGGTTGCTGTATTGGAAAAGAAACCGGTATAAACCACCCTTCCAAATGCGTCATATTTGGTAAACATCCAGCCTTTGGCGGCAAAATTATTGGTAGTCGTTCTCAGATTCGCATCCTGGGTAAGTACCAAACGATCCTGTTTATCATACACCATATATTCCCATCCTTTTCCGGGAAGTTTTTTCTCTACTAAACGATTTGTTTCGTCGTAACGGTATTGATAGCAAAGGTTGTCGAAAGAGGTTAAAGACAAATTTGAGTTTGAGGCTAAAGGAGGGATTACAAATACAAGCTGATTATATTCATTATACACATAATATGTATCTGCTTTTTCTGAAGGACTTAATACTTTTCTTACTAATAAAACCTGTCCTTCTCCGTTTTTAAACTCAATGGTTTTGTTTCCGTCTTCATCAGTTACACTATTTTTTAATAGTTTATTAGCCTCGTAATTAACAGTCTGGCTGAGAACAGAGTTTGTAGCACCATTCACTGTTGTAGTCGCTGTGGTATATTTTTTAACGGCATCTTCAATGCTGTTGGCATCATACTCAAATTTTACGGGTTTATTGTTCCATGCACTTCCTACCTGCTTCTGTTCGAAAATCCTGCTTAGTGGCGAGCTTTCGAGAATTTTTTCAGCATATATTTTCTCCGAACCATATTGGGTGGGAGCGTTGGAGAGCGGAGCGTTATAGATTCCGCCGTTTAAGGTATTGGATTGCGGAATGGGCAAGAAGTCTTTTACCTGTCTTCCGTATTGATCGTACTCGATGTGGGTAACAACATCTTTTCCTGTGGGAGAGGCTTTTACATTGACTACCTGTTTCGGTCTTCCCAAACCATCGAAATACTGAACGGTTTGTATTTGTTTTGCTGTAGAGCTTGATGTAGCTACAGGCTCAAGATAAACTCTTGTCTGTACATAGTTTTCTGTATTCGTTGCCTGTGCATGGTAAAAACCGCTTACAAACAGCATATTGATGGGGATAATAAGTTTTTTCATTGTGTTTTTATGGTTTGTAGTTGTAAGTGTTTTCTTTCAGGATCTTTCCTTCTTCATCAACAATTTTTTCAAGTCTGTTGGCTGTGTCATACCTGTAAATCTCCCTGATTCCTGATGGTGGGGTAAGGGTAGTTACTCCGATCAAAGGATCATAGGTAATGGTTGCCATCTGAAAGTTTTTAAAATTAATATCGTTTCTAAGAGCATCCAAAGCGGTAATCAGGTTGTTTTCGGTGGCAGGATCTGCAGCATCGGCGTTGGAGGCATTGATGATGGCGGTGATTAAAGAATTGTTTTTGATGTTATCATACAGTGCGCCTTCGATTTTAGCAATAGGCTGCGTTTTATGATATCCCCAGATAATAGAAGTTGGTATGCCATTCTTTGTTGAATATTGCAAGAGATTTCCCTTATCATCATATTGATCATAGGTTAATTGGGTTTGTAAAGGATTATTCCCGTGTGATTCTTTGATGAATTTTGGCAGATAAGATACATTATCAGACCAGGTATTTGAATAATCTATTTCTTTGGTATTGACCAGAATATCATTCTTCAATGTTTCTATTTTTTTGATTTCAGAGATGCGGTTTTGGGAATAAATAGAATTGTTATCGGTATCATAGTAATACTTTGTTTTGATACTATTATCATCACTCGTAGTAACCCAATGCTCGGATATCATTTTATTGGTACTATTATATTCAAAAGTTTCATTCTGTTCCATCACTTTTTGAGTAGTCCCTTCATAGAAATAATTTCTGGTAGTTTTATTGGTGAGTTTTGCCCAACCGTATGCAGATATTAGTGGATAAAAATCGATATCATTGACAGGAGAAGTTCCTAATAAATGAAATTTAGAGAAAGAGTTACAAGAAAAAGAATTGCTGCAATCAAGAATTTCAGTTTGTGTCATCTGCTGTGCTGCAAGATATCCCTGATAATTATGAATGGGCTTTAGTTTTCCCTGAAACAGCATTCCATCCGGTCTGTTAAATCTGTATCCGTATGTTTTTTCATAGTTTTCAAATGAATAGGTATTGATAGTTTCATTAAGCAGTCTTCCTGATTCATTTTTTATTCTTTCTTCCAGCAAAAGCCCTCTTTTGTAATCAATATTTTTAGAAGGTAAATAGGGTTTGGTGTATGTAATTAATTCCGTTTCAGGATAATCAATAGGAGATGAGAAAATCTGTTCTGTAGATCCTAATCCGGTTTCTGTAATTTTCACATTTTTATATCCTACACTGCTTCCTTGTGTGAATACCTGTTCCTGGTTTGATATAATAAATTTCGACAGGTATTGATAATCCTGACTATAAGTCTGAGAAGAAGAGTAAGGCGGTAATTCGCACTTTGTTCCTGATTGTTTTACAAATCTATATTCTTCGAACTTCGGTTTCCCAAAAACAAGAGATCCGCTGCTTCTAAAGCGATCAGAAGGAAGGTTGTAATTATATATTTTCTCTTTATTCGGTGTGATATTCTGACCAGATGCTTCATAATAATCTTGGGAAATGTCACCATCAAAATATCCAACTTTTTTAATTCTATTTCCTCCTCCATACAGAAATTTATTATTCGTATTGAAACTATAATAGTTTACGGTCATGTTATCCGTACCAGTATAATTTAAATCAAAATTATGTCGTCTAAATACATATTGAGTGTTGGGTTCTAAAATAAATTCTCTACAACAATTCGCTTCAGGTAGTATACAATGGATTGATCCGATAGGTATATTTTGCCCGTTAACAATTTTAGAAATCTGGAATGTTCTCGTCCAGTTGCTGGAATCATTATCCAAAACAATACTGGGATATACAATAATTTTCCTCTTTTCTGTTGAAACAGGTATGTTTTGCGTGCTTGAACTATTGTTAAAATAATAAGGTACAGTTTCTACAAAAGTACTATTGTCAGGGTTTTCCGCAAAGTCATTGATAGGCTCATTACCTGAAAAAGAATATTGATTGGGTTCAAAAAGAAAGATTCCAGAGCCTTTAGTAGGATATTTAATCTTTTGTAGTAAATCATAGGTGCTGACTTTAGGTGATGCATCCCTCATGTATGTAATATCCTGTGCATTACAATTATCTGAATTAAAAGTGTTAAAATAACCCCAAAAATCCCTTCCAAAAACAGAAGGATTACCAGAAGGGCTGTTTCTTTTGTAATAAAATTCATGTTTTTCTGTACTGCTTTGATTAGGATAACTTTTAACAATTGATTTCAAAAACATTCTTTTGACGATAATCTGGTTATAGTCATAATCTAAAGTAAACTTTGACACAAGAGATTGGTTGATGTTTTTTAATTGAATTTCCTTTAAGAATGGAGTGCTTGAATTTGTAGAATAGTCATCTCTTCCCGTAAGATATGTAAAGTCAATGATGGCTTTGTCAGCTATAGTAATCGTTTTTATTTTCTTTGTTGTAACAATATTATTGCTGATAACTGTTGATTCCATAGGTGGAATTTCACCCCAGCAGTTAGCATATTTCATTGCATTCAGGGCAGCATTGTCATACTCATTTCTGGTTTTGTTGTATTGCAAATTGTTTTCTTTAAAAACAGTATCATCGTATGAAATGTCAAAAACTGTTTTATTATTAGAATCGATCACCTTTGTAAGATGAAACGAGCTTCTAAATTCTTTTTCGTCACTATGGGTATTAAAACTGACATTATTGTTATTTTGAATCGTATGATGCAACCCATCTGTTGATTTTATCGTAGTTTCATAAACATCAAAAATGTACTTATATCCTTTCTCATCAAATATTGTAAAACCTTTAGGGGTGTAGGGCTGATTATAGTGAGTCTCAAAATGAGTCTGAATATTTAAACGGTAATCATTAAGAGGTTCAACAGTCAATTGGTTACCAATTTTTTTTAGATAGAAACTGCCTGTATTACCCATGAAGTTAAATTGCCAGAGATCATGTTCAGTATCATATTTACCATTTTCTGCAGTTTCCCAATAATATTCATTAGCAATATTAGGATTGTTTTGTTCAAAATTAACAGGATTCTCAATCCATTGGTAATAGATATTATTGTGATTGTTAATAGTTGTATGATAAATTCCTACCTTACCATTTTGACTTGTCCCCGCCATTACCAATTCTTCATCGGGTAATCCTCTAACAGTTCTCGATATAGTTCCACCTGCAAAAATACTCCATCCCAATCCGACATCCCCGGCAACATTGTCAGCTTTTACATTTGATGGATGATATTTTAGTGAAATGTCTAATTCTATATCTTTCGAATGGGTAGAAAGTTTGTATAAAGGAATGTTAATATCAGGAATTCCTGTGTATCCGCTTACAGGTACTTCTTCAAACTTCATTAATGATGCTACCGTAGGAGAAGCAGGAATGATCTGTGGTAACTCTGTTTTTATATTTTCTGTATTTAAAGCTTGCCCGTCTATATTTTCAGATAGTAAAAACAAGGTGAACAAATAGACTAATAGATGATTTTTTCTCATGTGTTTTATTTTTTAATCAATTTCGCATTCGCAGTTTTCTCAGTATCAGTTTTTATAACAATCAGATACGCTCCCTGAATCAGATTCTGTGTATTCATCTTCGTCACTTTATTTTTAGTTTTCAGGCTTTGTAATTGTCTTCCACCCATATCATAGAGAATAATATCAGCTTCCTTAAACTCAAAACCTACCTCCACATAGCAGTAATCGCTCACAGGATTCGGATAAATCTTCATATCTTGTTTCTCGATCAGCTTGTTGATCTGGTCGTCGCCTAATTTCACAATCTTCCAGTTTTCTTTGCCTAATTCCTCAGCACTTGTTCCGGCCAAAACAATCGAACCGTCTTTATTCATCTTCAGATCAGAAAGCCTTTCCTCTTTCTTTCTCGATTCTCCTTTTACGTGTTTTCTCCACTGCTCATTGCCATTATTATCAATGTAAAACATCCAGAACGTTTCATCATCGGCTTCAATTCTTCCTTCAGCCTGAGTATAACCGCCCAGTAAAATTCCTTTGGTTGAACTCACGCCATTCACCCCGCTTTCGGCATCCCGCATCCCGCTTATCACATTCATCCCCATCAGAATATCACGGTTCTTGAAGTTGTAGGATTTCTGCCACTGTTCATCACCTTTGGTATTGAGTGAAATTAACCACAGATCCGTCCCTTCTTCGATTCCTACTGTTTTATTTCCTGACCTTTCGGATCTTGATTCTCCACCGATAATATATCCCGAAGAAGTAAATGCCATTGTTCTTACATGATTATCTCCTTTACCTCCGAAATTCTTTTCCCATTCTACCTTTCCGTCTTTGTTCAACTTAACAATCCAGAAATCGCCTTCTCCATAATTCGCGGTAGCTTTAGGGTAACGGGATACGGGATTCGGGTTTTCTAATGACGAATTTTTAGCTGTTGTCCCGGAACCCGTACCACGGATCTCGGAACTCCTTGAATAAATACCCAACAATGCTCCGCCATCAGGTGTAGGAATCATCTTTTCAACTTCATCCAAACCTTTTCCTCCCAAAATTATTTCTGAGAGTATTTTTCCGTTTTTATCCAGTCTCGAGATAATCACATCTTTCGAACCGAAACCGTTTGGTGAATTCTGAACATTTCCGGCCACCATAAATCCTAAATCTGCCGTCTGAATCACCGATCTTGCTTCTTCATCCTGTGAAGTTCCCAAAGTTTTCTGCCAAAGCTCATCTCCGAATTCGTTGATTCTGATCAGCCAGATATCAGATCCGCCTTTTGAATCGTCTTTTTTATCCAAACCTTTTGAAGAATATGTCGTTCCAGAAATCAAAAATCCTCCGTCTTGTGTGGAAATTGTCGACGAAAGAAAATCATGGTTCTGTCCCGAGAAATATTTTTCCCAGACTTCCTCACCCTGTTGATCGAGTTTCACCAAATGAAAATCGTATCCGTTGTTTTGTTTGTTTTCGGTAGTGATCTTTTTCGACTGAATCGAGCTTCCCGTAATAAGATATTGCTGATCGACTGTCGTGGTGACCTGCGAAAGAAAATCCTGTGTCGAAGATTTGATATCTTTCTGCCATACCACTTCCTGAGAATACAATACAGCAGTCGTACATATAAGAAATGTACTCATGTAGAGTTTTTTCATGATTTGAGTTTTTATTAATTGGATGCAAATTTAATAATTAAATTGATATTTTCATTTAAACCAATGAAATTTAATGATATAGACTTATAATAAAACAAATCTATTAAGACACTGCGACAAAATATGTCGTATATTAATTACAGCATATACTCATATTCAATTCTATGTTATGGGATAAAGTTTTCTTTTTGTAAGTTCATACTCTTAGCAACTTTAACATAAAAAAACCTTCCAAAATCTGGAAGGTTTTAATTTTATATGCTGTTTCAGATTACAATCCGAATTGCTTTGCAAATAAATCAGGGAAGATTCCCAGTGCAATAATCGAAGCAATGATAAATACCGCAACGATGTTATAAGTGATCGATACACGCTCTGTTGTTTTGAAGGTCGTTTCTTTAAAGAAGAACATGGCAATAATCAGTCTTAAATAATAAGCAATAGAAATTGCTGAACCTAAAACGGCTACGATTACTAAGAATGTATTATTATCTTTCGTTAACGCCTGAGCAAATAATGAGAATTTACCCATGAAACCCGCTGTTAAAGGAATCCCCGCCATTGATAATAATGAGATTGTTGCAACGATAGCCAATAATGGTTCAGATTTAGCCAAACCTTTGAAAGCTCCGTAAGAAGTTTCTCTCTTTAGTTTTTCAACCCAGATTAAGCACATAAATACACCCACTGTTGAAAGTGAATAAGCAAATAAATAAAATGCCAATGTATAAGTAGATAGTGCATTCATTCCGAAGAATACCAATCCGATATATCCTGCGTGAGAAACTGATGAGTACGCCAACATTCTTTTAGCATTCGTCTGGGCAAGTCCCATTGCGTTTGCCAATAATAAGGTAATGATTAAGAATACGCCTAAAATATTGATCCACTCTTGTGTAACTCCGGAGAATCCGATTGTCATTAATCTGAATAATGCGAAGAATCCTGAGATTTTTACCACACTCGCCATGAAAGCGGTAATCAATGAAGGTGAACCTTGGTAAACATCCGGACTCCACATGTGGAACGGCGCCAAAGCTACTTTAAATGCCATTGCACAAAGCATCAACACAACTCCAAGAATAAACATTCCGTTTGTAGGATTTACGGTGCTGAAATCGTGAATTCTGTATAAATCAAATGTTCCTGTGCTTCCGTAGATGAATGCAATTCCCAACAATAAGAAACCTGTTGCAAATGCTCCCATCAGGAAATATTTTAATGAAGCTTCGTTTGATCTTAAATCTGTTTTGTTAGCTCCCGCCATTACGTATAATGGAATGGATAAAATTTCAACTCCTAAAAACAAAGTCACCAAATTCTGATATCCGAACAATACAAAACCTCCACACAGCGCAAAAAGCATCAATGCATA
Organism: Chryseobacterium formosense; assembly: GCF_900116415.1. Classification (GTDB taxonomy): domain Bacteria; phylum Bacteroidota; class Bacteroidia; order Flavobacteriales; family Weeksellaceae; genus Chryseobacterium; species Chryseobacterium formosense. The sequence continues at coordinate 675,195 of NZ_FPAP01000002.1, forward strand.
TAATTCCGACTGGTGATTTCTGTGATTGCTGAATGCAAAACCTCCCAGGAAGAATAAAAGCAAAGTCGTTACAATAGAAATTTTTGTAAACAAAGCTGTATTTTGTCCGTACTCATACATCAATCTGTATTTTTCGAAGAAAGACGCTTCAGGTAAAAAGCTTACATACAATGCAACGATCAGCCCAAAAATCCCAATGTATCTTGCGAATTTTCCTTTTTCAAAAACTCCCGAGAATAATGCAGCAACTGCCGTCAGGAAAACAATAATTAAAACACTCATAGTATAGATTCGAGATTCGAGATTTGAGATTCGAGGTTGATATACCTTTGTCTCAATTTCATAGTCTCTTATTTTTTAAATTATTTAATCTTTCAATTTTTGAATCTTAATTAATCATTGATGAATACACAAACTCCAATGAACTTCCCACCATATCGATAATCGGCTGAGGGAAAATACCCAAAAGAATTACAAAAACTGCAATACTTGCCAATACCGAAAATTCTACTGCCGATAAATCTTTAGCCGTGCTCAAAACGGCTGCATTACCTTCACCAAACATGGCTTTACCGTAAAATCTTAATAGATAAACCGCACAAAGAATAATGGTTAAACCTGCAATAACTGAAGCCAGTACATTAAAATCGAAGATTGATTTAATCAGGATAAATTCACCAATAAAACCATTGGTCAACGGAACTCCCATTGATCCTAAAATGATTAATAAAAACAATACCGCAAACTTAGGAGCCACTTTTGCTAAACCTCCCATTTGTCTGATATCTCTTGACTTAAATCTTTTGTATAAAATATCTGCACAATAGAACAAACCTGCAACGTTGATACCGTGAGCGAAAGTCTGTACCAAAGCTCCTTCAGCTCCTTCAATCGTTAAAGTTCCTCTTAAAGTAAGCACTGCTGAAGAGAAAATACCTGCCACCATCAATCCAACGTGTGAGAAAGAAGAATATGCAATGATTCTCTTCATATCGGTCTGGATAATCGCAATTAAAGCACCATGTACAATCCCGATAATCGCAAGGATGATGACAATCTGTCCTGAAATTCCCAAAATAGCACTTGGTGTAATGGGTAATAAGTATCTGATCACTCCGTAGATCGCCATTTTCAGCATAATACCGGATAAAAGCATCGATCCCTGAGTAGGAGAGTAGGTATATGTGTCTGGTTGCCAAGTATGGAAAGGGAAAACCGGAAGCTTCACTGCAAATGCAAAGAAAATGAACCAGAATACAACAATCTGCTGTGTTTCACCCAAATCTGCATTATACAAATCGGTAAGAGCGAATGAAGCTGAGTGTGTGTAAACATAGATTAAACCAGCCAACATAAACAAAGATCCTACGAATGTATACACGAAGAATTTTGTAGTGAACTCCATTCTTTTGTTTTCCTGTCCCCAAAGAGCCGCAATAAACCAGATTGGAATAAGCGTTACTTCCCAGAAAATATAGAAAAGTAAGCCATCTAGTGAGGTAAAAACTCCTACAAGACCAAACTGCATCAACAGGATCAGACCATAGAAAGAATTTTTGTAGCTAACGTTTTCGTTAAATGATGATAAAATAATTAGCGGCGAAAGAATATTGGTCAGCAATAAAAGAAGCATGCTCATCCCGTCAATCCCGAAATGAAGCGTACTTTTGATAAACTGTGACCAAGGGTAAGTGATTTCATATTGAAGCGTACTGTCTACAGTCGGATTAAAATCGAAATCCGAAAGAGCGTAAAACGTAAGCAACATCTGAATCAAAGCAATTCCCAGCGCCAAGTATTTGCTGGAAGCGTTCTTCCATGCAAAGGTTAATCCCGAACCTACAAGAGGTAAAAGTAATAATGTTAATAGTAAATAAGACATTATTGTAATATAAAGTTAACAATCAGTATAATTCCCACAGCCAAAGTCATGATAAGAACATAGTTCTCAACATTTCCGTTCTGAACACGTTTCATAGATCTTCCGCTGTCTTCAGCACCTTCTCCTATGTAGTCTACAAAACGGTCTAAAACGCCTTTGTCAAACATTTTTCCGCCACGTCCAAGTCCTTCGAAAGTTTTTACAATTAATGCATTGTAAAGCTCATCAACATATAACTTTTTAGCAGAAAGTTTTTCCCAGCCTGTATATTCTTCCTCGGCAAGAGCCATTTTCTTTTTGTTCACATACATGTTTTTCACAATGAACCAAACCGTAAAGAACATTAAGATGGTTGCTCCCAAAAGAATCATTTCTGTATTGAAATCAACTCCCGAAAGAGTCATTTCCATTTGCTTAAAGCTTTCCGGTGTCAATACCGGTTTCAGCCATTCCATTAATTTAGCATAATGACCGTGACCGATAAAGTGTGGTAAATTAATAAAACCTCCGATTACTGAAAGTATCGCCAAAACAATTAACGGTAACGTCATGTTCATCGGACTTTCATGTAAATGGTGTTTTTGTTCTTCCGTACCTCTGAACTCTCCGTGGAAAGTAAGATAATACAGTCTGAACATATATGCTGCGGTTGTTGCAGCCAAAATAAATAACATTACCCAGTATATAGGGTTTTTAGCAAACGCTGCAACCAAAATTTCGTCTTTAGAAATCATCCCCGATAATAAAGGGAATCCTGAAATAGCCAATGTTCCGATTAGGAAGGTGATGTGTGTAATTGGGATTACTTTTTTAAGTCCGCCCATAAAACGCATATCCTGCTCGTTGCTCATGGCGTGGATTACAGAACCTGCTCCCAAGAATAACAATGCCTTGAAGAAAGCGTGTGTCATTACGTGGAACATTGCTGTAGAATAAGCTCCTAAACCTAAAGCGATAAACATAAAACCAAGCTGTGAAACTGTAGAATATGCCAATACTTTTTTGATATCGTTCTGACGCAGTGCGTAGAAACCAGCCAAAGCAGCGGTTAAGAATCCGATTAATAAAATTCCGCCCTGAACGGTTGGAGCTAAAGTGAATAAGAAGTTTGATCTTACCACCAAATAGATACCTGCAGTAACCATCGTTGCCGCGTGAATCAATGCCGAAACAGGAGTTGGACCTGCCATCGCATCCGGTAACCAAGTATATAAAGGAACCTGAGCAGATTTACCAACAGCACCGATAAATAAACTTGCTGTGATAAAAATGATGATGTTTCCGTCTAATTCAAATTTTGCAGCATTTTGTGCTACTGAAATATAATCTACAGAGTTAGTCTGAGACGCAATCATGAAAATACCGATCAATAAACCAAGGTCACCGATTCTGTTCATGATGAAAGCTTTTCTTGCAGCTTTCCCATATTCTTCGTTAGTGTACCAGAATCCGATTAGTAAATAAGAACAAAGACCTACACCTTCCCAACCGATGAATAAAATCATATAGTTGCTTCCCATTACCAGAAGTAACATCGAGAAGATGAAAAGATTTAAATAAGTAAAAAACTTATAGAAACCTTTATCGTGGCTCATGTATCCTATAGAGTATAAGTGAATTAAAGATCCGATTCCTGTGATAATCATCACCATCATTAATGACAGCTGATCAATCTGGAAACCGAAGTTGATCTGAACTCCGTTTACTCTGAACCATTCGAAAGCTTTCACGACAACCGCCGGACTTTCTGAATCAAATTTTAAAAATAAGCTTACCGCAATACAAAAAGATACAAAAACTGCAGCTGTTGCCAAACTTCCGACTACAATCTTAGGAAGATTTTTCCCGAAAAGTCCGTTGATAAGAAAGCCTATAAGTGGTAAAAGTACTATTGCATATATTAAATTCTCCATTCTTATCCTTTTAATTTATTAAATATACCTACATCTACAGAACGGGTGTTTCTATATAACATCGCAATAATTGCCAAACCAACCGCTACTTCGGCTGCTGCAACTACCATGATGAAGAATACCAAAAGCTGTCCGTCGCTGTTCCCGTTGTATGCCGCAAATGCAGCCAATAAAAGGTTTACAGAATTAAGCATAAGCTCTACATAACCTAAAATTACAATCGCATTTTTTCTGAGCAATACTCCCAAAACTCCAAGACAGAACAAAACTGAACAAAGAGTAATGAAATATTCCAGAGGGATGCTTTGCATAAATGTATTTACTTCTCCCATAATTTTATAAATCTTTTTTACCGATTAGTACCGCACCTACAATACCTGCCAAAATCAGGATGGAAGCAAGCTCAAACGGCAAAACATATTCATTAAATAAAAGTCTTCCCAGATTTTTTGTAAGACCTACACCTTTATCTACGTTCTCAACCACTACATGATTTTCCTGTACTCCTCTGAAAACGCCTAAAACACCAATTAAAAGAAGACCTGCTGTAAAAACTCCAACAAACTTTAAAGTATTGTTCTTCTTACTTTCGTCTTCCTTATTAAGGTTAAGCATCATTAAGATATAAAGGAAAAGTACCATGATAGCACCTGCGTAAACAATAATCTGGATGATGGCAAGGAATTGTGCATTCAGAAGAATATACATTCCCGCAATCGAAAACATTGTAACAATTAATGACAAAATAGCATATAAAGGATTTTTTGCAAATACAAAGTACACTGCACTTGCCACTGCTAAAAACGCCACCAAGAAAAATAAAAACTGATCCATTATTTTACCGCATTTTTTTGTTTCTCGGATTGTCTTTCGGTGATATCAATCCTTTCATTTATTTTTTCAACCAATTTATCTTTTCCGTAAACGAAAGAACCTCTGTTGGTTTCTACGTCTACCAATCTGTCTGTAAGATAAATTGCAGATTTCGGACAAGCCTCTTCGCACATACCGCAGAAAATACATCTCAACATATTAATTTCATATACTGATGCATATTTTTCTTCTCTGTAAAGGTTTTTTTCTTCCTTCGTTCTTTCTGCAGCGGTCATCGTGATGGCTTCAGCTGGACAAGCTACAGCACACAATCCGCAAGCGGTACATCTTTCTCTGCCTTCTTCGTCTCTTTTCAAAACGTGCTGACCTCTCCAGATATCGGCTCTTGGTTTTTGTACTTCAGGATAAGAATAAACATTCGGAGCACGTTTTACAACCGTTCTTACCGCATGCTTAAAAGTAATCCCCATCCCTTTGAAAATCGCCGGAAGGTAGATTTTCTCCGCAAGGGTCATCTCTTTATTTGAAACAACTTTGGATCTGTTTGTAAGTTTCATTTTCTATTATTATTAAATGTTGGAAGATGGAAGCTTGATGATGGAAGTTTATCCCAACGCCGCTTTCACATCAGCTCATTTTCAAATTTATATCTTGTTTGAAATCTGAAATGGAAAATTTCATTTTCAAATTCTCAAATTATTTCGTTCTCAAATTAATTACCGAAAGCTAAAATCACGGCTCCTGTAATCATCAGGTTAACCAATGCCATAGGAATTAATGTTTTCCATCCTAAGTGCATCAACTGGTCGTATCTGAATCTTGGTAACGTCCATCTGATCCACATAAAGATCAAAATTCCGATTACCGTTTTCGTTAAAAATGCTACGATACTCAAAATACCTGCAGTATTTTCTCCCCAGTTCTGAGTTACCCATTCAATTCCCGGATAGTTGTAGCCTCCGAAGAAAAGTACCACCATAAAGGCATTAGAAATAAACATATTCACATATTCTCCGAACATGTATAAACCTAATTTCATTGATGAATATTCTGTAGAATAACCGGTTACCAATTCAGATTCACACTCCGGTAAATCGAAAGGATGACGGTTGGTTTCTGCCAAAGCAGCAACGAAGAAAATTAAGAATGCCAATGGTTGGTAGAAAATATTCCAATTCATACCGGAACCGATTGGGATAATTCCCCAAAGTTTTCCTTCTGTTTGGTTTTCGGTAATTACTTTTAAATCTAAACTTCCTGTCATCATGATGATAGAAAGAAGTGCAAGACCCATCGCCAATTCGTAAGAAATCATTTGCGAAGAAGCTCTGATTGCACCTAATAATGAATACTTGTTGTTGGAAGCCCAGCCTCCGATCATGATTCCGTACACTCCGATTGATGCCATTCCGATGATGAAAAGTACACCAACGTCGATATTGGCAACCTGTAGATCATAAGAAATTCCACCAAAATTCAACGTTTTTCCCCAAGGAATAACCGCTCCGGTAATCAATGAAATAAACATCACCAAGGCAGGTCCCAATACGAAAAGAAACTTTTCTGCATTAGCCGGTGTAAAATCTTCCTTAAAGAAAAATTTACCACCATCTGCAAGAGGCTGTAATAAACCGAAAGGTCCTGATCTGTTTGGCCCGATTCTATCCTGCATGATTGCAGCCACTTTTCTTTCAGCCCAGGTAGAGTAGGCCGCTATCGTTAATGATAACAGAAAAAGCGCAAGTACAAGTATTAATTTAAATGTAATTAAATCCATTTTATTATTTAAATGTTTGAAGATGGGAGCTGGGTGCTGGAAGTTTAGCAATTCGCCACACAACTCATCATCGTTTAATCAATTTTTATTTTAAATAGCAGAAGTTTAATTAACGATAATATTTTCAAGGCTGAAAACATCCATCATCAAACTTCCTACATCCAACGATTTATTTTTCGTCTTTTTCGCTGATTTCTTTAGCCATCGGATTGTCTAAAACTCTCAATTCGTCTTTTGGCTTTTCATAATGATTCAAAGAAATTACCGAATGTCTGTCGATATGTCTTGGTCCTTCAATGTTCCAGTCGCTTAAGTTCTTTCTTTCGAAACGGCAAGTATCACAAATAAATTCTTCAACTTCTCCCCACTGATCTTTTCTTGCAGTTACTCTTACGATTTCGTCTCCTTTCATGTAAACCGTAGCTTTCCCTGAACATTTATCACACTTACAAGTAGCATTCATTGGTTTCGTAAACCAAACTCTGCTTGCAAAACGTGCTGTTCTGTCAGTTAATGCTCCTACAGGACAAACGTCGATTACGTTTCCGATGAAGTCATTGTCTAAAGCTTTGTTTAAATAAGTGGAAATTTCGGCATGATCTCCTCTGAACAAAATTCCGTGTTCTCTTTCGCCTGTCAATTGGTTTGCTGCCAATACACATCTTGCACAAAGAATACAACGGTTCATATTTAATTTGATGTTCGGACCTAAATCGTCTGCATCATAGGTATTTCTTTCGAATTCAGTTCTGGTTTCAAGATTTCCATGCTCGTAACCTAAATCCTGAAGATGACATTCTCCAGCCTGATCACAAACCGGGCAATCTAAAGGGTGGTTTACCAATAAAAATTCGGTAACCGCCTTTCTGCCTTCCTGAGCTTTTTCAGAAGAAAGGTTTTTCACTTCCATACCATCCATTACATTGGTTCTGCAGCTTGCTACCAATTTCGGCATAGGACGAGGATCTGCTTCTGATCCTTTAGAAACTTCCACTAAGCATGTTCTGCATCTTCCACCGCTGGTTTCCAGCTTGCTGTAGTAACACATTGCAGGAGGAACAGATTTTCCACCGATTTGTCTAGCAGCTTCCAAAATAGAAGTTCCAGGCAAAACTTCAGTAGTCTGTCCGTCTATAGTTATTTTGAATTTTTTAACCTCTTCGCTCATATTCTATGCTTTTCGCTTATGCTGTTAAAAGCTTTTAAGCTCTATTTTAATTATACTTTTTTGTATTAAATGTATATCCAATCCCGAAATTGAACTGTGCATACACAAAATCCTGTGAAGCTTTGTCTGGTTTGTTGTTCAGTGTCGTTTTGATGTCGGGCATATTAATGTATCCCAATTTTCCTTCCGCCTGAAGTACAATATGTCTTAAGGCAACCACACTTATTGCAGCTCTTGCATCCAGACCAAAACCTGCAAGATGGAATCTGTCGCTTCTTTCATTTCCCATCAGTTGAACATTGGATTTTGGCAATAAAGCTCCCAATCCTGCTCCGTAACTCAGGAAAACATCAATGTTTTTCTTGTTGTAAACATTATGATATTTCTGAGCTCCAATGTTAATATAATTAAGACCATCAGTGTGTTCGAACGTTAAAAATTCACCACTGTTAAGATCTACTTTACCATTATTGACCATTCCTGCATATTTCGGATCATTAATGTATCCTTTGAAATCTACAACCTGATCCTGATCCATCACATATTTCATGTGATCCATTCCTAAAGTAATTCCGAAATTATCTTTCGGGAAATAGGTAATTCTATAATTTACCTGTGGAATGGTAATACTTCCCGGATTGAAATATGTTCCCCACTCAAATTTGGTCTGTCTGTCATGTGCAACAACATTATCCAACTGGAAATCATATCCATCACCCTTAAAGTGAATATCAGAGTTTGAATATCTTGCATTATTCCAACCCCAGAACACCATAACCGAACCTTTTTTGAAAGGGTCAACCTGAGCTTTTACACTCATTGTTACCGTTAATAAAAACAGTAATAAAAACTTATTTTTCAACTTAAATCTGTCTTCTTAATCCTACTACATTATACAGTCGGTGCAGGAATTGGATCTGCATAATTTGCCAATCCATAGTTCTGTGTCTGAGATAACTCTGGGTTTTTAATATGCCATTCAAATTCGTCTCTGAAGTGACGAATAGCCGCTGCAACAGGCCAAGCCGCTGCATCACCTAATGGACAAATCGTATTTCCTTCGATTTTTCTCTGGATGTCCCAAAGTAGATCGATATCCTCCATTTTTCCTTCTCCTTTCTCGATTTTCTTCAAAATCTTGTACATCCAGCCCGTTCCTTCACGGCAAGGAGTACATTGTCCGCAACTTTCGTGATTATAAAATCTTGCTAAAGTCATGGTATGTTCTACGACACATTGGTCTTCATCCAAAACGATAAAACCTCCTGAACCCATCATTGTTCCGGTAGCAAAACCACCGTCAGCTAATGATTCATAATTCATATATCTTGGTTCTCCGTTTACAGTTTTCAATAATAAATTAGCGGGAACGATCGGAACAGAACTTCCTCCCGGAATACAAGCTTTCAGCTTTTTCCCGTTTGGAATACCACCACAATATTCATCAGAATAAATGAATTCTTCCACCGTAATAGTCATGTCGATTTCATAAACTCCCGGTTTGTTGATGTTTCCGCAAGCGGAAATCAATTTCGTACCAGTAGATCTTCCAACTCCGATTTTAGCATATTCAGCTCCTGTAATATCAATAATTGGAACAATTGCCGCAATAGATTCAACGTTATTTACAACGGTTGGTCTTTCCCAAAGTCCTTTTACAGCAGGAAATGGAGGTTTTAGTCTCGGATTTCCTCTTTTACCTTCAAGAGATTCAAGCAATGCAGTTTCTTCACCGCAAATGTATGCTCCACCACCTCTTTGAACGTAAATTTCACAATCGAAACCAGTTCCTAAAATATTTTTACCTAAAAATCCTGCTGCTTTAGCTTCTTCAATCGCTTCTTCCAAAATATCAGGAATCCAAGAATATTCTCCACGGATGTAGATATAAGAAACATTTGAACCTAAACAGTAAGATGAAATAAGCATTCCTTCGATCAATAAATGAGGAAGGAATTCCATCAAATATCTGTCTTTGAAAGTTCCCGGTTCAGATTCATCGGCATTTACTACCAAGTGTCTTGGTACGCCTTCCGGTTTTGCCAAGAAACTCCATTTCATTCCTGTAGGGAAACCTGCACCACCACGACCACGAAGTCCTGAAGTTTTTACTTCTTCCAAAATTTCGTCCGGCGTCATTTTCAAGGCTTTTTCAGCTGCACCGTAACCTCCTTGTTTGCGGTAAGTTTCGAAGTAGCGTATTCCTTCTACGTGTGCGTCTTTAAGTAAAAGTTTTTTACTCATTTTAGTATGCTTATTGCAATTGGCTTTTGGCTTCTTGCATTTAATTGTTAAAATTTAAATTAATTTAAAATCCAGATTTTAAATCTTTATTAGCCCAAATCAACCTGTCCTTCTCTGCAAAGATCAAGAATTTCGTCAACTTTTTCTATCGTTAAATTTTCATGAAAGAATTTTCCTAACTGCATCATCGGAGCATATCCACAAGCACCAAGACATTCAGCAGGCTTTAGTGTAAACATTCCGTCTTCCGTAGTTTGTCCGTCTTTAATGTTCAGTTTGGTTCTGATGTGGTCAAGGATTTTTTCGCTTCCGCAAACCATGCAAGGTCCGGTTCTGCAAACTTCCAAAACATATTTACCAACCGGCTTCATATTGAACATAGTATAGAAAGTTGCCACTTCATATACTTCAATTGGCTTAATACTTAATAATTCCGCAACATAATCCATCACTGGAACGTCTAACCAACCTCCGAATTCTTTCTGTGCAATATGCAGAACAGGAAGAAGAGCAGATTTTTGTCTTCCTTCAGGATATCTAGCCATGATTTTGTGCACCTGTGCTAAACTTTCCGGTTTAAAAGCTATTGTTTCGCTCATTTTTATCTGATTTGAAATTTGTGTTTTGAAATTTGAAATTTTCAAAATACAATTTACTTTATACTTGTTTCTTTTTACCTTTTACTTGCTTATGCGTCTAATTCTCCCGCAATAATATTCATGCTACACATCGTAACGATCGCATCTGAAATTACAGAGCCTGTAATCATCTCAGGATAAGCCTGGTAGTAGATAAAACATGGTCTTCTGAAGTGCAGTCTGTAAGGACTTCTTCCACCGTCACTCACCAGATAGAAACCTAATTCTCCGTTTCCTCCTTCTACAGCATGGTAAACTTCACCTTTTGGCACATCAGTTTCCCCCATTACGATTTTGAAATGGTAAATCAATGCTTCCATTTTTTGATAAACATCTGCCTTTTCCGGAAGATAGAAGTCAGGAACATCCGCATGGAACGGTCCTTCTGGAAGATTGTCGTATGCTTGATTGATAATTTTAAGTGATTCCCAGATTTCCTGCTGACGAACCATGAAACGGTCGTATGTATCTCCTGCAGTTCCTACCGGAATAATGAAATCGAAATCTTCGTAAGAAGAATAAGGTTCTGCAACTCTCACATCATAATCAACTCCTGCTGCACGTAAATTCGGACCTGTAAACCCGTAGCTTAAAGCTCTTTCTGCTGAAATTGCTCCTGCTCCGATGGTTCTGTCCATAAATATTCTGTTTCTCTCCAATAGATTACAGAATTCCTGGAATCTTGGCGGGAAAGTTTTAAGAAAATCCTTTAATAATTCATGGAATTTCGGTGTGAAATCTCTTTCGAAACCTCCGATTCTTCCCATATTTGTTGTCATTCTAGCTCCACAAATCTGCTCATACATATCATAAATACGCTCTCTTTCGATGAACATATAAGTAAGACCCGTAATTGCTCCTGAATCCATTCCGGTTACCCCGTTACAGATCAAATGGTCTCCGATTCTTGCCAATTCCATCAAAATAACACGCATGTAATCAACACGCTTCGGAACTTTTACGCCAATCAGCTTTTCTACCGTCATATGCCATCCGATGTTGTTAATCGGAGCTGAACAATAGTTCATACGGTCAGTAAGGGTTGTAATCTGAGCGAAATTTCTTCTCTCGGAAATTTTTTCAAAAGCTCTGTGGATATAACCAACCGTTTGTTCTGCATGAAGAATTCTCTCTCCGTCCATGGTAAGAACGTTCTGGAAAATTCCGTGGGTAGCAGGGTGAGTAGGTCCCAGATTCAGGGTGTACAACTGCCCGTCAATCTGTTCTTTACTGTCGTATTGGTTAAGTATATTAGATAATGAGTTGTCTTTCATAATAAATTCATTTGAGGTTTGAGATTTGAAATTTGAGATTTGAATGATTTCAAATTTCAAATAATCAATTTCAAATTTGTCCTATCTTCCGAACATACTGTCGTTCTTATCGGTTCTGGTTCCGTCTTCCAAACGATATTCTTTCAACATCGGATGATAACCTAGATCTTCCATATTCAGGATGGGTCTTAAATCAGGATGACCTTTAAATTTAATTCCGTAGAAATCAAAAGTTTCTCTTTCCATCCAGTTGGCTCCTGCATACAATTCAGTCAAAGAATCTACTTCAATATTTTCTCTCGACATGAATATTTTCAAACGGATTCTGAAATTCGTCATCATATTATGCAAGTGATAAACAACGCCGATTTCTTTCTCCGGAAATTCTGGGTAATGGATTCCACAAACATCAGTAAGGAAATTAATTTCCAATGATGAATCTTTCAGGTAATGAATTACCTTTTTGATGTCATCTTTTTTAATTTCAACAGTCAGCATTCCATAAGGTTCTGAGCTTGAAATTACAGATTCCGGAAATTCTCTTGTGATTGCTTCTAATACAAATTCGTTTGTCATTTCCGTCCTATTAATTGCTAATGTTGTAAGAATCTAAAAGTTTCTGATATTCCGGCATATCTCTTCTTCTGATGCTTTCGCTTTCTGCCAAAGCCTGAACCTGCATTACACCTTCAATGATCTGTTCCGGTCTTGGAGGACATCCCGGAACATAAACGTCTACCGGAATAATTTTATCAATTCCTTGTAAAACCGAGTATGTATCAAAAATACCACCGCTCGAAGCACAAGCTCCAACAGCAACAACCCATTTTGGTTCTGCCATCTGGGTGTAAACTTCTTTTAAAACGGGGCCTAATTTTTTAGAAATAGTTCCGCAAACCATCAACATATCGGCTTGTCTTGGTGAGAAAGAGTTTCTTTCCATACCAAATCTTGATGCATCATAGGTTGGGTTTAGGGTAGCCATGAACTCGATACCGCAACAAGAAGTAGCAAATGGTAGAGGCCAAAGTGAAAATTTTCTTGCCATCCCGATTACACTGCTCAATTTCGTTGCGAAAAATCCTTCTCCTTCAAATCCTTCCGGAGCCGGTGCATCTGTTCTTATTATTGGTTTTTGATCTGACATTTTTTTTGATTTTAAGATTTTAATTTAGATTCTAAATCACTGTTAATGTTAACTTTAATTTAATTGTATTAATCTAAATTTCTTATTTAAAATTATAATTGAATTTATTTATCCCAGTCTAATGCGCCACGTTTCCAGACATAGAAAAATGCAAGGAAGAAAATGGCAACAAAAGTAAGTACCGCAAAGAATCCTTCAAGACCAAATTCTCTGAAGTTTACAGCGTACGGATAAAAAAATACGATTTCGATATCGAATAGTACAAAAAGTACCGCAGTTAAGAAATACTTGATCGAGAATGGCGTTCTGGCGTTTCCTTCAACAGCAACACCACATTCCCAGCTTTGGTTTTTCACAGAATTTCCTTTTTTCTGTTTCGGACCTAAAAAATGTGCTCCAAGCAAAGAAATAGCAACAAAACCTACTGCAACGCCCGCCTGGATTAGGATTGGAATATAACTTTCAGGTAAATTCATTTTTACATTATTATCTCAAGTTGCAAATTTAGACAATAAACAATAAAGCATGAAATTAATCAACTTAAAAGTCGCTTTAAAATAGGAAAAACGGGTAATTTAGAATTAGTAAAAATAGCGTTATTTTTTCATTTTTTTTAGCAATGTAAACGCCATAAAGGAAATATAACCGAAAAGTATGCTCGCATAGACAATGTTGATCAAAGTATGCATTCGATCATCAGCAACAGCGAAAAATAGGTTGTAAGCTACAAAACCTGCAATTAGAAATGCAAAAATGATGAGATGTAGTTTCATATTAGAATTTTAAAGAATACGTTCTCCTTCTTTTATGATTTACCGGATTATAATCTTGCCAAAGCACCTGTACGCTTTTGTTTTCCTCAAGCTCCGGATTGGTTTCGGCAAACTCAATTCCCATGCTGGTAAAACGTTCGTAGATTTCTTTAAAAATTATCGCAGTCACGCCTCGTCTCTGATATTCCGGATGAATTCCGATTAAATAAAAATTGGCACGGTCATTTTTTCTTTCAGCCTGCATGAAATGCCACCATCCGAAAGGCAAAAGCTTACCTTTAGATTTCTGTAAGGCTTTAGAATAAGAGGGCATGGTGATGGCAAAAGAAATGAGTTCATCATTTTCATCCACCACACAGATTACGTAGTTTTTAGCAATCAACGGGAAAAACTTATCTCGATAGGTCTGAATCTGCTCTTTCGAAATCGGAGTGTAGGTGGAAAGTGTTTTATAAGTTTCGTCAAGCAGCTTAAACATCGGCTCTACGTAAGGCAGAATCTCTTCTTTGTTGTTGAATTTTAAAACTCTTAATTTGTATTTTTCGGCAATCAGTTTGCTGAATTTTTCTACTCTTGGAGGCAAAACCTTAGGGAAATTCATTTCAAATTCTACCCATTCTTTCTCTTTTACCAATCCTAAATTTTCAAGATGCTGCGGATAGTACGGATGATTGTAAATGCCAATCATTGTAGCAATTTTATCAAAACCGAAAGTTAACATTCCTGCTTTGTCTAAATTGGTAAAACCCATTGGTCCTTCGATATTATCAATTTGATGTTGTCTTGCGAAGTCACTAACCGTGCTGATTAATGCTTCAGAAACTTCTTTGTCATCTATAAAATCGATCCAGCCAAATCGTACTTTTCTTATGCCTAATTCTTTCTCTTCCTTGCGATTAATGATTGCTGCAATTCTACCAACTATTTTACCATCTTTTTTAGCTAAAAACTGCTTGGCTTCTGAATAATTTAATGCAGGATTTTCTTTAGGATTCCAAACATTGATTTCGTCTTTGATAAAAGATGGAACGTAGTAAGGATTGTTTTTATAGAGCTCCATCGGGAACTTTACAAACTGCTTTAAATCTTCAGGGGTTTTTACTTCAAAAATGGAAACTTTAGACATAGTTTTCTGGATAAAATAGAATCACAAATATAATTAATAAAGCGTAAACTTTGGCACAATTTTTACTCACATAATATATTGTTATATAATAAAATCTTAAAATAAAATGACGGTTTATTATCTTATTATAGGAATATCGATGCTTATAAGCTGGTGGGTTTCCTCAAGATTAAAATCTAAATTCGAATACTACTCTAATGTTCATCTCAGAAACGGAATGTCGGGGAAAGAAGTGGCAGAAAAAATGCTGAGAGACAATAATATTCATGATGTACAGGTGATTTCTGTTCCGGGACAGCTAACTGACCATTATAATCCTGCAGACAAAACGGTAAATCTTTCCGAGGGAGTTTATATGCAGCGAAATGCAGCTGCTGCTGCCGTTGCGGCGCACGAGTGTGGTCACGCAGTTCAGCATGCGGTAGGATATTCAATGTTGCAGTTGAGATCAAAACTGGTTCCGGTAGTAAGTATCAGTTCAAATCTCATGCAGTTTGTTCTGATGGGAGGTATTGTTGTGATGGCAATGAGCGGAAATAAACTGATCCTTTTAATCGGTGTGATTATGTTTGCTTTAACAACACTTTTTGCATTCATAACCCTTCCTGTAGAATATGATGCAAGTAACCGCGCGATGAAATGGCTGAAAGATACGGGAACAGTTACTTCTGAAGAATATGTCGGTGTTCAGGATAGTTTAAAATGGGCAGCAAGAACTTATCTGGTTGCGGCACTTGGTTCACTGGCTCAATTGCTTTATTTCGCATCTTTGCTGATGGGGAATAGAAGAGATTAGGTTTTATCTTTAAAATCAAAAGAAATATATTGCATCTCAGATAATTTTTCTGAGGTGCTTTTTTTATATATTTAAAACAGATTCATTTGAATTTAATATTTTTGATTGAATTCATTTTAAATATGAAATATAACAAATGGGAAATAAAATCGGAAATTGATCAGGTCAACTTGTTGTTGAAGGTTACTGCATTTTTTTGGGCGATTATGAAGTTGTGGACTTATAAAAAATGGATTGTAGATCGATTATATCCCGTGATTCCAACTTTTGATTTCTTAGAGAATATTCCTGGTTTTGTACATTCTGTATTATTCTGCTCATCTCTTGTTTTTTTGTCGCTAATTTTTTTTAAACAAGAAAAACGATTAATCATACTTTTATTCTTATTCAGCGAAGTTTTAAGTTGTTTATTAGATGTCGTACGATGGCAACCCTGGGAATATATGTACTTGTGTATTTTTGGAGTGATACTTATTAATTACAGGAAACCGAAAAATATCATTATTCTTATTCATCTGTTTTTAGTTTCAATGTATTTGTTCAGTGGACTTCATAAGATGAACAGAGTTTTTCTTAACGATGTGTGGGTAAATACAATTTTAATTGATTTATTAGGAATTTCACTTGATACTGTTTTAAAGTATAAGCTTTTTTTCATCGGCCTTATCATTCCGTTTTTTGAAGTTTTATTTGCAGGATTGCTTCTCTTTTCAAAGAATAAAAAGAAAATCAGTTTTTATTTGATAGCGATTCACTTAGCTGTTCTGATTATTTTAGGGCCGTTCGGATTGAACTTTAATTCTGTAATCTGGTTTTGGAATCTCGCTTTAATTTTTGTTTTGATAATACTTTACAACAAACCTTTTGAAATCATCGGGGCTAAAAATATACTCATCCATAATTTTTACTGGTTAATACTTTGGTTTGTAATGCCGGTTTTCAGTTTTTTTGGCAGATGGTATCAATATTTGTCATTTAATCTGTATTCCGGAAAAGGCGAGCAAATGTATATATATTTTCTGCGGAAAGACTTTGTAAAGTCAGAATTTGGAAGCATAACTATTTATAATCATAAACCATCTGTTAATCTTCATAATTGGGCGATGAAAGAATTGAATTCTGCTCCAATTCCTGAAATGGAAGTTTATTTAAAGATCGGGGAAGAGATTAAAAAAAGATATGGGAAAGATCATGTAAAAGTAATACTGTACAATTCAGCAAATAAGAAAATAACCGAATTGTAAAAATTTATGACTCTTTTATTTCGCAAAAGACATGCTGAATCTTACCCAAAGATTCTATAAGATCATCTTTTTGTCTGTTTTTTACCCTCGCTAAAATTACTGCGGTTTGTTGAGAATCAAAATTCAGAACTTTAGCATCAAACTTAGACAGCAAAGTGAAGATTAAATTCTGTTGGTTGAACTGAAACTGAACTTCAATCTCAGTTTCCAGCTCTTTTGTAATAATATTGGCTTCCTCTAAAGTGATTTTTGCAGATTCTTTATAAGCTTTTACCAAACCGGAAACGCCCAATTTTGTTCCCCCATAATAACGAACACTGATAACCAAAACATTTGTAATCTCATTCGCTAAGAGCTGATTGTAAATCGGTAAACCTGCACTTCCTGAAGGTTCTCCGTCGTCATTTGCACGATAATTTTCTCCATTTAAACCCATTCTGAAAGCATAACAATGGTGCGTTGCCTTCGGATGCTCTGCTCTGATTTTTTCTAAAGCATTTTTAAGCTCAGTTTCATTGTTTGTTGGAAAAGCGAAACCAATAAATTTGCTCCCTTTTTCTTTGAGTAAGGTATTTTCTACTGGTTTTTCAATCGTTCGGTATTCGTACAGCATTTTTGTCGGCTTCTTATTTTGAATTCTTATAAAATTCAATGATATTATCTCTGAAATCTTTTATTTCAAAAGGATTGTTTTCAAAATTCGGAGCTTTTGTTCCGTTTTCGAGAATCAGATTTTTATTTTTAATAATAATGGTTTCATCCCAAAGATTGGCGTCAATAAATTGTTGAAGTACAAAACTTCCGCCTTCCACAATAATGGATTGAATCTGAAATTCATATAACTTTTTCAACATATTTTCAAGAAAATTTTCTCTTGAAGTTTTGATGAATTTTATATTTCCTTCTTCACCTTCTTTTACTGAGTTAAAAACCAAAGTTTCAGCTTCGTTGCTGTAAATGTTAAAATCAGTCGGAACTTTTAAATCAATATCAATTAAAATCCGGATAGGATTTCTGCCGAAAATTTCTCTGGTTGTAAGACTCGGATTATCTCTCAAGGCAGTCATCGTTCCAATCAAAATTGAATGTTCATCACTTCTTAACTGATGAACGAATTGCTTGGTTAATGAATTGCTGATCTGTGTAGGCTTAAAATTTTTATCGACAAAACGGTCGCCGGATTCTGCCCATTTTAAAATAATAAAAGGTCTTTTCTTTTCGTGATAGGTGAAAAATCTTTTATTTAAATCAATGCATTCTTCTTCTAAAACTCCTGAAACCACTTCAATTCCTGCATCCTGAATGATTTTTTTTCCTTTTCCGTTTACTTTATCATGAGAATCCATTGCGCCGATAACGACTTTTTTAAACCCTAATTGTACAATTTTCAGAGCGCAAGGAGGAGTTTTTCCGTAATGAGCACAAGGTTCCAGAGAAACATAAATAGTAGATTCAGGAATCAGGCTTTTATCTTCCACAGAATTAATGGCGTTTATTTCAGCGTGGTTTTCACCAGCTTTTTGATGGTAACCTTCACCGATGATTTTTCCGTTATGAACAATCACACTTCCTACAAGCGGATTTGGGTAGGTATTTCCGATGGCTTTCTGAGCGAGCTCAATACATCTTCTGATATAAAATTCGTCCTGCATAAGATAAAAAAAGCGAATACAAATTTCTTTGCTTCGCTCTATATTTACTTTAATTGTTATTTAATCTCCTGAAATAATACTGTGAAGATTTTGTTTTAAAGTCTCAAGGTGAGCTCTTTTGTCATCAATCGTATTATAAGTTTCCATAAGAAGAGGATTTTCTCTTGAAGGATTTTTAAAGAATGAAAGATTGTTTTCAAGCTTCACAATTTCTGCTTCAAGATCTGAAATCTGGCTCTTGATCTTTCTTGCCTTATCGGTCAGCTGGTTTTCAGATAAGCCTTCTTCTTTCAATTCAAGCTCGTTGATTTTGTTAAGCTTTAGTTTTTCTCTTAAAGTTCGGTTAAACTCAGAGTTGATCGTCATTTTATCTCTCGGAACTTTTCCGATGTTGTTCCATGAAGTTTTTAATGCTTCAATTTTTTCGATGCTTCCATCTTCATCTGTGATGGCTTTTAATTCTTCAAGAATATCCTTTTTAAGCTTGTAGTTTTCTTTCCAGTTGTCGGTAGAAGCACTGCTTTTCTCTCTGTAATTGTTGAAGAAAGTATTGCACGCATCACGGAATTCGTCCCAGATTTTATTCGTCATACTTTTCGGAACATGACCGATTTTTTTCCAGTCTTCCTGAAGTTTTTTGAATAGAGCAACGGCAATATCCCAGTCTTCAGAATGCATATTGTCTTTTGCAGTCTGAATCAGCTTCATTTTCTCTTCAAGATTCTGCTGTTGAGAACCTTTCAGAGATTTGTAGTAATTATTTTTTGTGGTATTGAATCCTCTTAGGATCGTTTTGAAATCATTCCAGTTGTTGTTGGATAATTTTCTCGGAACACTTCCGGTCTTCAAAAACTCTGTACGCAGTTCCTCAACTCTTTTGATAGAATTTTGCCAGTAATTATGATTCGGATTGTCTTTTGGCTCAGAAAGTTTCTTGATTTCAGCGATAATTTCGTTTTTCTTCTCAAGATTTTCGTTCTGTTCTGTTTCGATTGCTGCCGAAAGTTCGGTTTTTCTTTCGTGAATTTTGTTGGAAATTTCTTTAAATTCTTCCCATGTTTTTTCACGGAATTCTTCTGCAACGGGTTCAGCTTCTTCTTTCCACAATTTGTGCAGATATTGAAGTTCGTTTAAGGCTTTCTGTACAACCGGCTCATTTTCCAGCTCTTTTGCTCTTGCAATAATGTGCTGTCTTTTTTCTAAGTTGTGACTGTATTCCTGCTCCAGAAATTCTTTATTCATATCCAGCATCTGATAAAACTGATTCAGATGGTGGAAATAATTATTATTTAAAATTTTAAATTCAGATTTTGCAACCTGACCTGCATTAGACCATTCTTCCTTGATTTCTCTGATCGATTTGAAAAGATTAACTCCGGGCTCAGAATTGGTGTAAAGATTTTTAAGTCTTTCAATAATACTTTGGCGCTGCTCAAGATTTTTTTTCTGCTCTTCTTCCTGATTTTTCTGGAAATTATCATGCTTTTCTCTGAAAATATGAATCAGTCCTGAAAGTTTTGATTGCGAAGGATGTTCGTAGCTGAAATTTTCAGGAGCATTTCCTGCATCAACGTATTCATGCTTTTTATCTTCCACTTCATCGTGGATTATATGATTTGCTTTTTCCTTCAATGCATTGAATTCTCGGAACCTTTCTCCTGCATTATTAGAATTAATGATTTTCTCCATTTCCTTCAGGGCATCTACAAGCGAAAGATGATCAATAGAGTCATGCTGAGGAGCATCATGATCTTCATCGTGATGATTTTCTTCATTGTTCCCAATGCTTTCTACTACTGTTTCCTGATGTTCTGCTGAAGGTTTGTTTTCTTCGTTTTCAGAAAGATTATTTTCTGTTGTCATAGCAAATCTTTTATGAATAATGGCGTTAAATTTCTTAAACGAGCTAATATAAGCCAATTAAGTTACTAATTTATGTTATTTTTTTTTAAACGACCAAATTTCCCAGGCTTTTTCTGCCTGTTGTTCCAACATATAATAACCATTTACAGTTTTTGCTCCGTTTCGGGATGAATTTAAAATAAATT
Source organism: Chryseobacterium formosense (assembly GCF_900116415.1). Taxonomy (GTDB): domain Bacteria; phylum Bacteroidota; class Bacteroidia; order Flavobacteriales; family Weeksellaceae; genus Chryseobacterium; species Chryseobacterium formosense. Next base: position 695,711 of record NZ_FPAP01000002.1, read on the forward strand.
TGCTGCATTCCGGATTGTAGATCAGATCGATGACCAGATGTTGATTGGTAAGTGCTTCAAAAGGAAATTTTAAGCAATCTTCAGTGTTAGGAAAAGTTCCTACCGGGGTACATTGAATAATCAGTTTGTTTTCTGAAACCGTTTTTTGATCTAAATTTTCAAAATTCAGCTCAGATTTTCTTGAAATGGTTTGATAAGGAATATTGTTTTTATCTAAAATATACTGAACTGCTTTTGCTGCACCGCCGTTGCCTAGAACCAGTGCAGACTCGTGATGCGGCTTTTTATGGGCAATTAAAGTTTTTTCAAAACCAAAAGCGTCGGTATTGTAGCCTGTTTTCTTTCCGTTTTCGATCAAAACACAGTTTACTGCTCCGATTTTTTGTGCTTCATCACTCAGTTCATCCAGATAGTCAATAATTTTTTCTTTGTAAGGAATCGTTACATTAAAGCCTAAAACATCGGGTTCTGAAAAAACATTTTCAACCTCATTGATTTCCTGAAGATCAAAAATTTCATATGAAAAGTCAGTCAGTTTTTTTTTATTGAATTTGTCTTCAAAATATTTTTTTGAAAAAGAGTAGGAGATGTTTTTACCGATAAGGCCTAATTTGTTGTTGGAATCCATACCTCAAAAATAAAAAAAAGACCGATAAAAACCGGTCTTTAGTATTGAAAATATTTATGGTCTTAATCTACAATGAATTTTGTAGAATTGTTGTCTGTTTTTAGGATGTAAACTCCTTTTACCAACCCGTGAAGATTAATTTTGTTTGAATTTTTGAACGGATTTGTAATGTTTTTAATCAGTTTTCCCGAAAGATCATAGATTTCAGCTTTTGAAACTTTGTTCAGGTTTTCACCTTTTACAAATAATTCGTGGTTTTTCACCGGGTTAGGATAAACGCTGAATCCTTTGTCTTTAGAATTTTCAACAGTTGATAATGATGTTGCACAAGTCCAGCTTAAATCATCGATTGCAAATCTGTCTCCGCTCGTAGAAGTGTTGGTTATTTTTATGACAACATCTCCGGGAATATTAATTAAGTTTATTGTAGTTGTAGTTGCTGTTGTGTTGTAAGCAATTGTTCCTACCACTACATCATTCACCAATACGTTTGCAGTTGAAGGATCACCGAATTTAACTTGTGTTTTCACGGTCAAACTTGAAATTCCGCCTGAAATTGTACTGCTGCTTAATGTTCCGTTTCTTAGCGTTATTGCTTTTCCGTTTAATGTTTGGTCTGTTCTGGCATCTGTTGCTGTCCAGGTAATATTATTGTTTGTCCATGTTCTTGTTGCATAGCTTGAAGCAGATGCCGGGATGTTTGAGAAATCTTCTGTTCCACAAGTTCCGCCACCGCCGGTTCCTGCAAGTGTAGTTTCTGTAGCTGTGTTACTTTGAGGAGATAAATTTCCTGCAGCATCTTTTGCAATGACATGGAAATTATAAGCAGTAGAAGAGTTTAAACCCTGAACTGTTGTAGAAGTTCCTGAAACGGTAGTTTTTAAAACTCCGTTAGCATAAACATCGTATCCTGTAACGCCAATGTTGTCTGTAGAAGCAGTCCAGCTTAGTGCCACTGTGCTTGACGTAGGATTGTTTGCAATCAGATTCGTTGGAGCTGTAGGTGGCTGATTGTCGGGAGTCTGATTTCCCCAAACTAAATTTACATAATTGGGGTTGTCAATATAAGGGTTTCTGTTTCCCTGATAAGCATAAGATGCATTGTTTCTTCCGATCTCTGCCGGTGAAACAGGATCTAAATTGTGCCATGCAATAAGCTGATTAAGCTCCCATGTTTGTAAACCCGGATAAGCAGAGTTTCCTAACATATTTCCATTATTAAAACTAGATAGTTGGGTTTCGTATCTTGTGACGAAGTAAAAAATCATTCTTGCTACATCTCCTTTGAATTCATCAATAGGTTCGAAAACTGTTCCTGAATATCCAGGAGAGATCGAGGTTCCTTTCTTTGATCCGTTCAAGGATGTAAAATCAACAGATGTTCCTACTTTTCCAAATGGAAAATTTCCTCTTTCGCCGTTAACTTTTGCATCGGTTGCGCGAATGAAGTGTACGTCCGAATACATTGGAAGTGCGCTGTTGAATAAGCTTTGGGGAACTATGTGTTCTCTGTTATAACAGTAGCCTTCAGGCCCATTTGTACCACTGCATTGTCCTCCAGGATAAGAGAAATTGTAAGGGTCTGCTGTTGTTGGATCTTCAGAATAAATATCTAACACAGTTCCATCATTTTCATAATAATAATCTCTGTCGGTATTTTGATATGCTGTCCACAAACCGGAATAAGAACCAGGATTATGTCCTGTTGTAATAATGTTTGTTAGCTGTGTTTTAAGTGTGGCGCCTGTACCTGTTGCGGTACTGTAATAACCAGCCGGAGCTTGAGCTAAAGCACTGATCGTGATCAGTGTTAGCAAAAATGAATGTAAAATTCGTCTCATTTTTTCTAAATTGGACGCCAAATTTACGAATAATTAAAAATATAAAGTATTAATTTTTAGTAATGTAATCTTTGCTGATTTTCGAAAAAAACCAGGAAATGCTTATACCAAAGACCGAAGCGATTGCTGCAACGATAAAATAATTTTTCCCAACAATTTTTACAGGGAAAGGCAAATCTTCCACAGCCTTGAATAATTCTGTGTATTGCTGGAAGAAGCATAATGCCGTACCTAACAGTAAACCAGAAACAATCCCAAGTAAAACGATAAGAATACCGGTGTAGAAATAGGTTATTCTTAAGTGGCTCAATGGGAAGCCTAATGAAATAAGAGATTTTGCCTGCTCTTTTTTATCTAGTTGTAAAATAATAATGGCTCCGGCAAGATTAAAGGTAGTAATGAAAATTACCAGTGCAAAAATGAGGTAAATGAAAAGCTTCTCTGTATTGATCATCTTCCAGAAGGCTGCATTTTCTTCTTCTTTTGTTTTAATTTCAACGTTTTTGCCTAAACTTTTTAGAAGTGTTTGCTTTACATTATCTGTATTGTCAGGATTTTTTAGCTGAATTACAACCTGATAAGCTGAGTTTTTAGGAAGATTTAATAATTCTTCTGTAAGTTCTACCGGTGCAATAATATAATTATTGAGCTGCTCATTTCCGGGAAATATTCCGGTAACGATTATTTCTTTCTTATTATAAATATCTTCCTCCCTGTTGATAATTCCCGTTCCGGGTTTCGGCATAAAGATAGTCGCAAAATCGCGGTCAGATTCTATGGGAACACCTAATCTATTCAAAAGAGAATGTTCCATAATCACTTCATTGGAATATTCAAAAGAAGGATAGCGTCCGAAAAAAATCGTTTTATTTATCGGATTTACTTTTATATAAGCAGAGTCAACTCCACGAAGATATGCAATATCACCTTTCCCGTTGTAATTAAGATATACTTTCTCCTCAATAAGCCTGGAAAAATGTGAAATGTCTTTGTTTTGCTTTAATATTGATTTTACCTTATTGAAATCTTTAATAGTTTTTCCGGAAGTGCTTTTAATGGTAAGATCTGCATGTAAATTTGAGATCAGGGTTTTATTAAAATCTTCTAATCCCGAAAAAACTGAAATGATAACGAACATTGCAGCTACGGCCACGCTCATTGCTACTGCGGCAAGCCATGTTATAAATGTAACGGCAGTGCTTCCTTTTTTAGATAAAAGGTAGCGTGATGCGATATAAAAAGCAATGTTTTTCAATTTTTTTTATAAAACAGGGTTTTCTCCTTCGCCTCTCAGTTCTTTTTCGATTCTTTCAACATCATCTAAAGTCGTATCGAGATAAAAGCTCAGTTGCGGTATGATACGAACCTGTTTTGCCATTTTCTGGCCGATGAAGTTTCTGTATTGAGCCTTGTTTTCTTCAATTTCTTTCATGATTGAAGAGCGATGTTCCTGTGGGAAAATGCTCAAATATATTTTGGCAATCCCAAGATCTGGAGTTACTTTTACATCTGAAACCGAAACAAGAATACTCTGCTTACTTTCGGATGCCTGTTTGCGGAAAAGTTCTGCGAAATCTTCCTGTATAATCTGTGCTACTTTTCTTTGTCTGTTACTTTCCATAAGTTCTGCAAATTTACTATTTTTGTTTGAATTGCTCATTTGTAATTGAGTTTTAAAAAAAATATTATTAAAATTTATGAAATTAGAACATATCGGTATTGCTGTAAAATCTTTAGGGGTTTCTGATGATCTTTTTACAAAACTTTTAGGAAAAGAATCTTATAAAAACGAAACTGTAGAAAGAGAGGGTGTGGTAACCTCTTTTTATGCGGCTGGTGAAAGTAAGATTGAACTTTTGGAGGCAAGTAAAGAAGAGAGCCCGATCTCAAAATTTATCGATAAAAAAGGAGAAGGCATTCATCATTTGGCTTTTGGCGTTGAAAATATACTGGAAGAAATAAAAAGATTAAAAAAAGAAGGGTTTCAGTTTATTTCTGAAGAACCCAAAGAAGGTGCTGATAATAAATTAGTTGTATTCCTTCACCCCAAATCAACCAATGGAGTGCTTGTAGAACTTTGTCAAGAAAAGAAATAAAAAATTTTGCAGAGAAATAAATTTTACTATTTTTGCAAACACAAAATTTAACCAAATTTTGAGGTCCTATAGCTCAGTTGGTTAGAGCACCTGACTCATAATCAGGTGGTCCCTGGTTCGAGCCCAGGTGGGACCACTAATTAAGAGCCCAAACAAAACGTCAAGTTTGTTGGGCTTTTTTTATGCCTTAAAATCAAGGCTTTATATTCTTCTTTTTTCTAGAACACTCTCATTATCTTTTAAATCTACACTAAAAAAGATCCCCAAAAGGAACCCCATTCTGAGAAATTGGAACCCATTATAACCCTCATTAAAACTAGAAAATGACAATTAAAATATTATTTGTATTAGATAAATCAAAATCTAATAGTAAAGGTCTAGCTCCCTTAAAATGTAGGATTACTTACAGGGGAGAGAGAAAACCTTTTGCTACAGGGTTATTTATTAACCCTGAAAACTGGAATAACAAACAGCAGAAAGTTAAACCACTTAATTCTGAGAATGAAACTATCAATACACAATTGAGCCTGATTAAGAACAAGATTAATCAGGCTTTTTTATTTCTACAGGTTAATGAAGAAGAGTTTGATGTGGAAGATGTTTTCTTGCAGTACAAAGGAGATCCTCCTAAAAAGAACAAAACTATATTACAGCTCTTTCAAGAACATAATGATAGAATTGAAAAGCTGATAGGTAAGGAGTATTCTATAGCAACGTTATGGAAGTTTAAACAGGCAAAAGAACTATTAAAGGATTTTATTAAGTATTCTTTTAATAAGGGAGACTATCATTTCAAAGATTTGGACTTAAAGTTTATTCAAGATTATGAATTCTTCCTGAAGGCAGAGAAATCTTTAGCTCTTGCAACTACTAATAAGATGATACAAAGGTTCAGGAAGATAGTTAAGCTTGCTATATCTCAAGATATTATACATAAAGAACCATTTGTTAGCTATAAAGTAAAGCATATCAAAAAAGAAATTACTTATTTGACTAGGGAAGAGCTAGCTAAAATTGAAGAGTATAAATTTAAAGCAGAGAGATTACAAATAGTAGCAGATATGTTTGTTTTCTGTTGTTATACAGGTTTAGCATATAATGAAATGGTAAACCTTGAAAAATCTCATATTATAATTGGCTTTGATGGTAATGAGTGGATTAATATGATTAGAGGTAAAACTCAGCATTTATTATCAATACCACTACTTTCTAGAGGTAAGAAGATAATTGAAAAATATGATTATATTGATGAAAAAAGAGTTTTACCTAAGTTTAGTAATCAAAAGTTTAATGCTTATTTAAAAGAAATAGCTGATATAGTTGGATTAGATAAAAGACTTACTCATCATCTAGCTAGAAGAACCTTTGCAACAACTGTTTTACTTTATAATGATGTACCCATGGAGATTGTAAGTGAGCTTTTAGGACATTCTAAGATTACTATTACTCAAGAACATTACGCTAAAGTTGTTAAGAGTAAGGTTGGTGAGCAGATAAATAGGTTAAATTCTAAACTAAAATAATAATGGATTAACTGCTTTGTGGTATTTTTACAAGGCAGTTAAATTTTACATTCATATATGGAGCTACCCAATATTCATTTTGAAGATTTCCCTATTGACTTTAAAGAAATCAATCACACAGACTTTCCAGATTATTTAGTTAAACCTAAAATTGTAATAACACCTGATCCTAAAACAGGTTATATAAAAGATGTACTAATTCCAAAATTGGATCTAGGTAGTAAAGATACTGTAGTTATTAATGCAGCAGTTGGACAAGGTAAGACTACAGCTATAATGGAAGTGGTAAAACACTATTATGAAAATACAGACTATCTTATTTTTATAGCTTCTCCTTATGTAAGTTTAGTGGAACAGTACTTTACAAAAGCTATTGATAAAGGTGTACCTGATGATGAAGTTTATAGGTATGAATGGATTGATGATGATTCTACAAAAGATTCTTGGAATTGCAGGGTTCAAATTGTAACTGTAAATTGTCTTTTAGGTAATCCAGGAGAAGACTCTCTTATAAACTCTAAGAAGAAAAGGCAATATATTGATTATTTAAGTAATAAGTGCAAACAGAATAATAGAAAAGTTATCTTTATTTATGATGAGATACATGATGCCATAGGTAACTTTAAACAAAGGCTTATCTTTAATCTATGGAAATGGAAAGATGTAATACATAAGAACTTTATATTAAGTGCTACATACAATGAAGCGTCTAAGGTGGTTATTGAATATCTTGCTGAGCTAACTGATAATAAAATTCAAATAATAGAATCTGAAAGAAAAGTAATAAAAGCTAAACAATCTGATTTATTTTTGCATTTTGATACTACTATTAAGCATTCTAATGAAAGCTCTAATCTTATGAATGTTATTCAAGAGCTTGTAAATAGAGGTAAGAGAATTGATATATTATCATATTCAAAGCAACTTGCAGAGAGTATTTGCAGTACTACAGATAAGGGAGCTGGTAAAATACTATTTGACTCTTTTGGGGAACTTAATAACTGTACATCTGGTTTAAAAGAAAGCTCTAAAAAGGCTAACAGATATAATCCCAATAAAGATAAATGTAATGTTGGAACTAACTTTAAATCTGGAGTTAGTATAGAGAAAGATAATCACGCATTCATTATTGTAATGCCTCCGCTATCTGTGAAAGGAGGCAAAGACACTTCAGGAAGGCTTGGCATATTTGCTGATGGGGTTAATTCAATTATTCAAGCAATAGCAAGACAAAGAGTTAAGGGGGAAATTCATATTATTTTGCCACCACCTGACAAATTTGATTATACCTCACTTCCTATAAGTGAAACTAAATTGAAAGATAAGTTTATTGATTTCTATAAATCCCTAAATAATCATAAATCTAAATCTAAAGATTACGAGTTTGTAAAATACCATTCTTTTAATCAGCAAGATTCTCTTTTAAAAGACTATTATGAAAACGTAGTATACAAGAATACTGAAAATGAGGAAAGCTTTATAAAAACATTAAAAAGAGATGGTAAGCCATCATTATTATTCCCTACTTATAAAGATTATAAGCTTTCTGATGGAGAAAAGTACTTTGTGAAGCATCATAAGTTCTTTGGAAAGGATTTGTCAGCTTTTATCCTCTATTGTGCTATTACCAATCAATTTGTAAACTGTACCCTAAAAAAAGTAATTAACACACCTGTATTATTTTTTGAAGAAGGGAATATTCAAGCAGGATTGGAAACTTTTGTACGTACTTATATAGGAGATGAACATTGTCAATTTTTAAGAGCTAGTTTAAGTGATAGATATTTCTATTATTATTTACAAAATGAGATATTCTCACAACATAAGGTTGTCTATAAGCCAAAAGGAAAAGAAGAATACATTAAGATTACTCCTAGTCATAAAATATTTGGACAACAGCTACTTGTTTTTACTCAAAGAAAGTTATATCCTCAGAATAAAGAGTTTAACAGCCTCTTCAAGAATACTAAAGCTTCAGACAATCAATATACTAGAGGTATGTATTTTCAATTTTGTATTTCACAAGCTTTAAAGCTAAGTTCAAATCCAGCTAGTATTTCAGAACAAGATAAGCCTCTGGTTCAAGCATTTATAGATCTGGATTACTTTAGGCAGAAGATGGTTAATTACATTAAAACTACCGGAAGAGATAAGAGGTATCTTGATAATGATCCCCCTACAGATTTTATATTATCACATGAAAGAGAAAGGTATAATAAGATGTCAGAAACTCTGATTACAAAAGATCCATTTATTAGTAGTGGGATTTTTGATTTTAAAGGTGTCTTTACAAGAAAGGATTACTCTGACAAATCAAAAGAAAAAGCTTTCTATAATTACCTTAAAGATGATTTCTTCAATGGGAAAAGTAAAAAGGTAAATAATGCAACTATGCAAGGAAATCCTTTTGTAATTAAAGATGTTCTAACTATTCCAGAATCAGAAATGGTTTTCAATTTATTATCCAGTAATGATTTTAAAATACCTGAAGAGAATCTACCATTAATAAGTTTAGATAATGGCATACCAAATATAGAATATTCTGATGGGAGTACAGGATTTTTCACTATTGAATAAAACTTCCACTTTAGTTATTCTATATATATAAATAAACAAACCAAACTGGAAGTTTAGCTATACCCTCATAATTGATGAGGGTTTTTATTTTTATAGATGAAGAATTACATAAAATACCTACTTATCTAGGGTTGTAAAACCTAGATCCAATTTCCATTTATCTATAGTTGAACTACGACTATGAAATATATCTCTATGATTCTAGTAAAACTTACAGCTCATAGGGTTTCTTTATAATTCACACATACAATAAATTCATTTTTAAAATTCATAATTATGCAATTAAAACAATCACAAAGACAACAAGTCAAGTTAAGACTTGGCTTGTCTGGGGCATCAGGATTTGGAAAGACCAAATCAGCCTTATTATTAGCCTATGGCATGACACAGGATTGGAGTAAAATAGCTGTCATAGACACAGAAAACTCTTCTGCTTCCTTATATTCAGACTTAGGAAACTATAATGTACTTGATCTACAAGCTCCTTACTCTCCCGAAAGATATATTCAGGCTATTGAATTATGTGAGAAATCTAATATTTCAGTTGTAATTATTGACAGTGTCTCCCATGAATGGAATGGTACAGGAGGATGTTTACAGATTCATGAGCAGTTGGGAGGTAGGTTCCAAGATTGGAGTTTAGTTACACCTCGCCATCAAGCCTTTATCAATAAGATATTGCAGTCAAGTTGCCATATTATTACAACAACTAGAAGGAAAATAGATTATTCTTTAGATGTTGGGAGTAATGGAAAAACCCAAGTAGTAAAACATGGAACTAAAGAAATTACACGAGATGGCTTTGAATATGAACTTACTATCAACTTCGAGCTTATAAATGAGAATCACCTTGCTAAGGCTTCAAAAGATAGAACAGGATTATTTATGAATAAACCTGAGCTTGTTATTACATCTGAAACAGGCAGAATGATATTGGAATGGTGTAATTCAGGGAAAAAGTCTGAAAGTAACTCAATCAATACCTCAGCTTCTATAGAAATACCTCAGCAAGCCCAACAGGTTGAAGCTACAGAAGAAGAGGTATATAATGCTATTCAGGATTGTAATTCTGTAGCTGAGCTTTTAGCCTTATACAGACAGTTTCCACGGTATCACAATACCTTAAAGCCTGACTTTGAAGCTAGAAAGACAATATTAATACACACTGTTAACCCTAATCAATTCAGTAGAAATGGACATCAAAAATAAAATTAAACCTGCTACTTTAGAGGAAGCATTTGTAATCTCAAATTCTACTAGCATAATAGGGAATGATATTGCAGAGTTAGAGTTAAGGAATGTATCTAGGAATTCTATAAGAGATATATTCTTAGATGATAATGAGAGTTTTGAAGATGCTGAAGTATTCTATCCAAGTAAAATGAATACTCTTGAACAACCTGAAAGTGAATCTAGTATAATAAATAATAAGCCTGAAACCTTAAATGTAGTTCAGGCTTCTTTTATGTCTAATTCTAAAATACAGACTATATCTCATGCTCCTATTGTACTAGCTGAAAGAGATAATCAGCCTAGTCCTTTCATACTAGCCAATACATCAGATGCTACATTACATCACTTGCAGAATGATTGTATTATACCTGTATTCAGTAAGGACAATGAGAAAACTATTGCTCATCAGGAATTTATTGAGATTGTGCTGAGTGCAGTTCAGAAAGTATTTCCACATCACAGTACAGAACCTGAAATTAGGGTTTCCCATCAGATTAAGGGTAGGACCCCTTCAGCTATTCATAAACCTGTAAAAGAGCTATTAGAGCATGAGAAAACTATGTATTATGAGAGAATGGCATTTATAATTAAAGTACCTAGTATAAATCATATAGTAAATGGAAATGAACTTTCTCTGACAATTGGAGGAGTACGAGGTTATAACTTGGAGAACCTTTACAATAAGAAGTCTTTAGAAAGGTTTAAGTTCTTCATAGGGTTTCAAAATCAAGTTTGCATGAATCTCTGTGTAAGTAGTGATGGCTTTGTTGAAGATATGAGAGTTGGGGACTCACAAGACCTATACACTAAAGCACTAGAAGCTATACAGAGTTATAATGCAGAATTTCATCTTATGCAAATGAAAGAGCTTACACAGGATTATCTTTCAGAACATCAATTTTCTCAACTAATAAGACGTAGCAGGTTATATCAGCATTTGCCTAAGTCTGAGAAACAGAATATTCCTTTACTAAATTTTAATGACAGTCATATTAATACAATGGCAAAAGATTATTATGAGGATAAGAATTTTTGCAGACAAGAGAGCGGAAATATCAATCTTTGGGATGTCTATAATCTCTTTACCCAAGCTAACAAGTCTTCTTACATAGATACTTTCTTAGATAGGAACTTGAATGCTTTTGAGTTTTCAAAGGGTATTCAGAAAGCACTTAATGGTAGTTCTGGTTATCATTGGTTTTTGAGTTAGAGCAAGAGGCTATTTATTGTAATAGCCTCATTTTTCTTTTAAAGATTCTTTATACGCTTTAATATTCGAGTGATTCCAATATTTTAAGATAAAGTTTCCTAAAATAAGCGTAGAAAATATTATTGATATTAACCAAAAAATAAATGAAAAGAAAGGTGTAGATTTTAAATCGTCTATTACTTTACCTGTTTCATTTACAACCCAATTGGCTTTATATAAAATATATATTACAAAACAGAATAACAGACCTATAAAACTCCAAAGGAGTACCCATGGTTGTCTTCTCCATTTTTTAAGGGCTTTTTTTATTCTTTCTGTTTCTAACTTCTCTTGTAAAATTTTAACTTCATTTTTTAAATCTTCATTTTCTATTGTTAAAACATTAGAATTTTGGGTCTGAGCTTCAATTTCATTATCAAAGGTTTGAATTTTATTTTTAAATTTAGAAATGAGCTCTGTAAGTCTAGAACTTCTTTCTTGTTCTATTCTTTCTTGCTTCTCAGATTCTTCTTTAATTCTTTTTACAAATTCATCTTTCTTTCCTTCTGAGGCAATATCATTTAGTTCTTGAACATTCTTAATTTGATTGTTGGTTATTCTAGTAGCTAAATGTAAGATGTCTTTTTCTGTGACTTGTTCTTCACAGTATTTAAAGATATTATCTTCCAATTCTTTTATCACACTTGCTTTAGGAATTGAAGAGTTAAGTGAAATTGAAACCATGGAATTTAATCCTATTTCTGCAAATTCATTTTCACTAAGGTCTTTTTTTATTTCTGGGTTTGATAACCAAAGAATACTTAATAATTCATCCGCCCTAATTGTTTCTCTTATAAAATCATCATTATAAAAGCTGTCACTACTTTCATCATTGTTCATAGAATTATTTACAAACCAACACTTTGCCTCTTCAAATTTTTTAATTCTTTTTGCTCTTTTATCTCTTACATATAAAATAGCTGTTGCATCATGCAAAGCAGAAATTCTATTGAATCTAACCTCTTTTAATGATTCATATTCTGCGGAATGTTTAGCTCTATTTCTTAGACTTTCTTGTACATATAGAATATTAAACCCCCTTTTATTTAGAATCTCTTGAACATTGTCAGAAATTCTTTCTAAATCTGCTCTATTTAATTTTCTTCTTTCACAAGCATTTAATATATCTTCAGGGTTTACATATTTTATTAAAGTAGAGTTATTTATGTTTTCTGCTTTTTTATTGAGAAGTTGCTGAATTTCTTTTATGGTATCATCCATGATAGATATTTTAAAACCTCTCTTTTTTCCTAATTCAACTACTTTTTCACATGTTTTAGTTGATTCAGGTGTGTTTAAATCTAATAAGCTTACAACAAAATTTGTATCAAGTAAAAGCTCTGTATCCTCTTGATATTCTGTCATTTCAAATTCTAAATATGTAGAAATAAGAGAACCTAGATAAATGTTTTTTATCAGATCAAATACATTGGGAATATTCTTAAAATAGTCTATGAATTTTGCTTCAATAACACCATTTTTAATGGCATTTACATCCAAATCACTATTTAAATGTTTAAGCAGAGATATTTTGCTTTTGTCAATATATTCTACTAATGAATATTCTGTCTTATAACCATTTATTTCACAAAATTGAATAAATAAGGCATCTAATTCATTTATTTCTTTATTTTTATCTTGGAATAGTTGTTCATATTCGTAGAAATGATAATCTTTAAGTTGATAGGAATTATCATGATATAATTTGAAGTTTTCTTTGCCTTTGGTGTTTTCTTCCAGTTCTACCTTCTTTAAAATTTTGCTTAATACTGGGATTGGAATTTCCAAAGTGAACATCTTACATACCTCATCAGAAATTTCAATAATAGATTTCCCACCCCTTTTACCTACACTATTCAATGAGTTTAAGGCTCTTTTAACTAATGGTAAAAAATAATCAATTGGTCCTGTAATTAGGGTTCCAGAATTTCTAATATGTGATAATAAACTGTAAGCAACAGCTTTTTTTTCATTTTCATTCATAAGTTTTATTATAGAGAGTACTAAAATAGAAAAATCTCAATTAATTTCATTATGTCCAACGAAGTTTTTAGTTTCAATGTATTTATGCAATAAGGGAGGTACTTACTATAGACATAGTTTGATTACTCGTAGAAAAATATAACACGTCGAGTTTTGGCACAGTCAAGATTTAGCTTTGCTTTAGAAACATTAAACTAAATATTAAATACTAAAATACAGTTTATGGAAGAAATATTTGATGATAAAGAAAATACTCGGCTTAAAAAGAACAACTCTAATAAATCCAGCTTTGTAGGTGATTTCTATATTACTAAAATGGGTGATTATTTTACTCAATTCTTTATGAGGTTTCCTGAGCTATTACCTTCTGATATCACTGGGAAATTCTTAAAGAATATAAATTCGTTAGATGACGAGGCAGCTTACTTAACACAATTAGCATACACCTATGATAATGATAAGATTAATGCAACACTCATTCGTGAAGCATTTATGAGACAATATCAGTTTTATATTGAAGACAGAAGATTTGAGGAGATTATAGGAAATATTACCTCTATTCCTGCTGATGCTTTTGGATGGTGTGCAGAGCAATTAGAAAGTTTAAAACCTACTGAGAAGAATTATAATCCAGAAGCTAAAGACTATTCTCCTCTTGTTCCTATTGTGATAGGTGCAGATGTAATTTCCATTCCTATAAATATAAATAAGGCTGCACAATTCTTTGATGATTTAGGAAATAATCCTTTTGTTCAGGGAGCAGAAGTTGCTTTTACGCAAGTATGGGAGCTGGTAAAAAAGGCAGCAAATAAGGTTGAAGATGCTTCTATAGAAAATCTTCCTGATGCCTTCAAAGAACTTCTAGAGATGATTAGCAGTGTTATTAATACTATTAAAAACTTTCTTACTGAGGTTAAGGATGAATTGGTAGATTTAGCAAAGAAAGGAGTTGAAGTTCTTAAACTTGCCAATGCTTTTTACTGTGGTATTAATAGTGGTCTTATTGGGCTTTTACAATGTATTTTATATATCTTACAGTTTCTTTTCCAACCAACTACAGCTTTTTCTTATGAACAATATAAGGATAGAAGGGATTTACTGGAGAAAGCAGAAGATGTATTAGACTGGGTTTTAGTTAATGTTCCTGAGTTCTTGAAAGGAGTTAAAAATCTGTTCAGTATAAGTGGGAGCATCTTCCAATCTGACTTTGAAGGTATCTTTGATAAGTTGAAAGGATATTGGGACAATGCATCTCGTCATACAATAGCATTTTATGTAGGTATAGTTTTTTTTGAATTCATTATCAATATTTTACTTCCTATCTTCACAGCAGGGGAAGGAAATATCATAAAAGGAACTACTTATGCACAAAAAGCTGCGAGTCTATTAAAAGTAGTAACTAAAGAAACCATGTATGCTGTAACATTTGGAATTACAGATTTACTGGTGTTTCTTTCAAGATTCATGATTAGATTTGGAAAAGCTTGTGTTGAAGGATTCAAAGGATTTATTAAGTTTATTGAAGGATTATTGGATGATGTTAGATAATATAATAATGACAGCATAAAGATTTCTCTTATTATAATTTTTACATACTGCAAATTCAAAGACCATTTATAAGAGCTTATGCTTCTCTATCAAGTACCCCCGCCTATGTTGGATTGGGGAGCATCCCCGCACCTTTCCTATTAGAAATAAATAATCTGGCAGAGATTAGATTTTAGTTTTAACTAAAGTTAAAGTTGCTTGATTTAGCTTCTAAGGAAAGGTAAATCTTAACTCAAAAACTTAAAGCAATGGTTAGAATTACAAACTACATTAAAAGACAAAGAGAGGATGGTACAACATTTTGTGTTTTAGAAGTTCAAGCAGGTATTGAAATGGTATTAAGCCAAAAGACCAATCAGTATTATGTTACAGCAAAGAAAACTTTCATTTCATCTACATTTGATGAAGAGACCTGTCAGGCTCTAATTGGAACACAAATGCAAGGCACTATTATTAAACAAGAATGCGAACCCTATGAGTACACTATTAAAGATACAGGAGAAGTGGTTGTACTTAATCATAGGTTTGTATATTCACCACAGGAAATTACAGCTTCATCAAATACAATAAATGCTAGTGTTAATACTAGTTCTGATAGCTTTGAAGCAGATTTAGAAGCATTCTCTAAGAATAGTAGATTTGAAGCTGTACTAGCAGATTAAAATTAAATCCGTCCATTTTTGGTAAGCTTATATATAGTAATTACTAATTCTGGACGGAATATCTTTAATTAATCTAGTTCAATTAGAAATACTTCCACTTTGGATTTTTATCTTATATAGGTAGAATGACAGAAGTGGAAGTTTTCATTTTATTAATCCTCACTTAATACTTTTAATTTATGGAACATCATCAAGTATCAGAAATACAGATTTCTTATTCACCCAACATAATAGATACTATAATCTCTGATAGTGAGTCTTCCTATAAGGTAGCTTTAAAATGTTGGAATTTAAATACAATTGAAATGCTTGAAGAGGTCAAGGTTATATTTCTTAATAATGCTCTTAAAATAATAGGGTTTTACTCTTTATCTAAAGGTGGTATTTCTTCTACTGTAGTAGATATAAGATTGGTTCTATCCATTGCTCTAAAATCTGTAGCAACCCATATTGTTTTAGTACATAATCATCCTAGCACTTATTTAAAACCTAGTAAAGCAGATATGAATATTACACAGAAATTAAAGACTGGATGTGACTTTTTGGAAATTAAGCTACTAGATCATTTAATTATCAATAAGGAATCTTACTTTAGCTTTGCTGATGAAGGGCTATTATAATGAATCTAGTTCAATGAATGATCCTACATGTTTGTATAAGAATATATGAGCTGAAATGGCTATTAGATTGTAGAAATTTCAGTATACCTTTATTAATCTAGATATATATAATATAGCCAAATCATAATTGTAGCTTAGTATATTATTTATTGCTCTAGTTCTATATCTATTAATTCTGAAAGTTTTACTTCTAAGGCTTCTGATATTCTGTAAAGAGTATAAACTGTGGGATTAGTTCTTCCTGCTTCTATTCTTGAAATATTAGTTGGATCTATTTCTCCCCGCATCTTACCCACTAAGTCAGCCTGAGAAATACCCTTTTGTATTCTCATTTCTTTAATTCTCTTACCAACTAATTTTAAAATCTCTGATTTTTCCAACTTGTCATATTTGTCAGGTCAAAGGAATTAAATATATTTACTGTTTGTAATGCCATATATGGCAATATTACATTATGGATTCCCGTAAGGATTTAGACACATTAAAAGATAAATTACCAATTAAATAAACTGAACAATGAGAAGGATTTTACCATTAATTGTACTTGTTTTATCAAGTTTAAACACTCTGTATGCACAATACATCAATATAGGTTCTACTAAACAAGAAGTTAAAAATATACAGGGAGAACCTACTAGTGTAGAGTCTTATGATATAGTTGGGGAAGAAATTTGGAGATATGGAGAAACAGGCATAGCCACTATTACTTTTAAGAATGGAAAGATAAAAGGCTTTAGAAACTCTAATGGTATATTGAGAATTGGAGATAATTCTATTGTGGCTAAATCATCTGAAAAGCCTAGGTCTAAGGAAGAGTTACAAGAAAAGTTTAATAAGATAACTCCGGAAGATACTAAAGATACATCTAGATCAATTACAGGATTATATGGAAGTGGGGGGCAAAGCATAAAGACCTTTCCAAAAGAGTATGCAGAAATGGCAAAAGCTAATGGACTAAATCCTTACGCAATGCCTGATGATATAGATCTCCAAAATATGCAGAAGGAATATGAAAGAAAGAAGCTCATTAAATGGGTGTTAATTGGTATAGGAACCATAGGAATATTGTACTTGTTATTCAGAATTATAATTAAAAAGAAACAGCAATGAGAATCACTTTTATTGACATAGATGGTGTCTTAAATAATGCAGAATACTACAAGAATAAAAGTTTGCATTCCCATCACAAAGAAACCTCCCATTTTGATAGTAATAATGTTAATGCTCTTAACAGGATTGTAGAAAGTACAGGAGCTAAAATAGTTATTAGTTCAGCTTGGAAATTACTTAAAACCCTAGATGAAATAAAGAACTTATTTAATGATATTGGGATTAAAGCAGAAATAATAGGAGCTACAGAATCACTTCACTATAAAGATACATTTGAGTTAGCTCCTAGAGGTCTGGAAATCCTTAAATGGATTAGAGACCACCATAAAAGCCTAGAAGGAGGTTTAGAGAACTATGTAATCATTGATGATGAAGATGATATACTTGATATTCAAGAAAGACATTTCTTCCATATAGATGATACAATAGGATTGACTGATCAAAATGCTGATGCTATTATAGAGTTTCTTAACTCATATACTATTCCAAAACAAGAATTACCTTAACCTAATCATACAACATGAAACTATTAACCCTAATCTTAATGCTACTAGCTTCATTTACAGTTAAAGCACAATTTATTTTTAAATCAGATCATTATGAGCTAGATGGAAAAATATATAATACACCTACTGAAATTTACTTTGATTCTGGTAAACCTCCTATTGTTTACCACAATAATGGGTTGGATATTCGCAATTATCCTCTAAAACTAAGTAATGTTAAAGATACAGAAGAACCATTCATAGTAAGTCTAGAACCTGATATAGCTCCTGAGAACTATAATAATTCAATATTTAAAACTTATGACTACAGAGGATATCAGATTTATTTTAAAGGAGGAAAGATTATTGGAGTAGCAGAAATCATTAAATCCTATTATTCCAAAGTAGTCAGTATTATAAAATATAAATAAAGAACATAATTATATGCAAACCACCTAAAACAGGTGGTTTTTATTTACATACTTTGAAACCAAGAATACCATTTAGAATTGGGTATCAATATGATAATTGGGAGCTAAACCTAATGAGCATTGCTGATAGTATATCTGATAACTCTTACTGTAGTTACTTATGGGTAGGAAGTGAAGTAAAGAAGTTCTTGGGTTTTATACCTCATAGAACAGAACTCATATTCTATTGGGATATATTGGAAGTTGTAATACTAGAATTTGATAAGAAATCAGAACACTATTATAACAGAATGAATAAAGTCTTATCAGATAGAGTTACAAGAGTAGATATTGAAATTCTTCCTGATGGAATGATTATCCACAAGTTTGTAACTAGGAAGGTTCATTATTGGAATATTTACTTTCCTATTAGTCAAGAAATCAAATTAATTTACTTTTCAAATGCCTTTCCATATTTAAGAACACTTATAGAGTAAAAAGGCATACTTTTAGGCATATCCTATTAAAGATTAATATGTAAAATGTTAAATATCAATATGAAATATTATAAACGTCGAGCCCAGGTGGGACCACTATCTCGGAAGCCCTTCCCACAATAGGTTTCCGAGATTTTTAAAAAGCTTCAACAAAGGTAGAAAATGTTTGAAAGTCAACATGACAGTCAACATTAAATCTACCATCATGAGAAAACTACTTATCAATTTAGTCAACGGTTGTTCAAGAACCGAAGTCTTTATTTCTCCAAAAAATTATCACAATTTTACGAAATCCAAGTTTGAAAAAAACAGGTTTATTGAATGTCGATTTCACGATCCGGCATATATTGATAAATATCCAAAAGGTTTCCAGTACCGAAAAAAATTCTCCGGGAATGATCTTCCGGAACTGAAGCTCACTGCAAAAATCTTCAAGGAAGAAATGGAAAAAATGTTGGATGAAAAGAAATTTAATCCAATAACAAAATCTTTCATGACGAATAGAGCAGGGATCTTACATCCTTACATGCCTTTTGTTGAAGCTCTTGAAAAATCATTAGAAAAATTAAAATCAGGATATTCTAAAAGTCATGCGTATGAGGTTGAACGGTGCGTAAAACATGTAAAGAAAATTAAAGACAAACTAGGCTTTGAAAATTTACTAATCAACGAGGTAAGAACCTGGCACATTAAAAATATTCTTGAATCCCAAAACCTGACCGATTCCGTTTATAATAAATCAAGATCTTATTTGATGGGATTATTCTCGGAATTGATTGAATTCGGTTGTTGTGAATACAATCCTGTGCGGGATATTTCACGAAAAGTTATTATGAAAAATATTCGAAAGGTTATTACTGATGATAAATTAAAGCATGTTTTTTATTACCTGAGGGATAAGCATTACAATTTTTTCAGATATGGAAAGATCTTCTTTTATTCCGCTGGACGTACTGCAGAACTTTTTCGAGTACAAAAAAAGCATGTAGACTTAGAGAATCAAGAATACCAAGTACTAATAAAAAAAGGTAAGCAATACGTTTGGGAGAAAAAGATTATTATTCCTGACGCTGTACATTATTGGAGAGAAGTTCTTCAACTTTGTAAGACTGAGGATGATTTTTTATTTTCAAATAAACTTTGTCCAGGAATAAATTCAATTGATCCGAAACAAATAACAAGACGGTGGAGTAAGTATGTGAAAAAGTCTAAGGAAATTAAAGATGATGATGGTAATATTATTATTGTTACTGAAGATTTTTATAGTCTTAAACATTTGTTTCTGGATAAAATCGAAGAGCAAACTCAAGTGCCAATTATTCCAATTGCTGGAGCGGCTCAAAGAATGGCTAATCATAAAACTCCTGAAACAACTGGAATATATGCAACTGGAAGGCAGAGCAGAAAGAATGAAGATCTAAAAACTTTAAGAGTAGTATAAAAAACCCGAATGGGAGTCCGGGTTCAGATTTTCAAAAGTTCAAGTTGCAATAAGTAGAACTTTAACGCAAAAATAGTTGTAATTTCATATAATTGTAAAAACTTTAAACATGATAAACAGAATTATTCTTATAGGTAATGGATTTGATCTTGCACATGGCATGAAAACATCTTATTGGGATTTCATGTATGATTATTGGAGAAATTCCTTTGCTGGTTTTCATAACACCAATGCAGGAGTATACAAGAATGATGAGTTTGAAATAATAGAATTTATAGCTAAGGACGCTTTTAAAGATCATAAGGAGTTTCTTTATATGATGGCCAATTCAAGTCGAGTTGTTAAGCGACTTAATTCTTTTTTCTTTAAGTTATCTACACATCTGCACAGATGGGATTGGGTTGATGTTGAACAGGCATATTACGAAGAACTATTACTCTGCAAATCTCATGGAGCTAGCAATTCTAATTTTGATATTAAAGTGTTAAATCAAGATTTTGAAAAAATTAAAATTTTGCTTGAAAAATATCTTATTAAAATTGAGGAAAATACAAAAGTTAATAAGAGAATTATTAATTCAATTAAATCTATAGTCAGAGAGGATTTTAACTTTAAAGATTTTTCTGAAAATGGGCTAAGAAAATTTAGTGATGAACTTTTGCAGAAATTACAGCCTTATTTTTCTCCTGTTTCACAAAACGATCCAAGTTATCTGAGCAATTTTGAAAAAATGATTGTCTTAAATTCAGCTGATGATAATTTTAGTAAAGCATCATTTTTTAAATATCTTAAAGGATTAAAAATGCCTTTCGATAAATTATCACCATTGACTTTTCTTACTTTTAATTATACTAAGACAGAACAATCTTATGTAGATGATGAAATAGATGAAGTCATACATATTCATGGAGAATTAAATAATACAAAGAATTCTATTATTTTTGGATATGGAGACGAGCTTGATGATAATTTTAAAGAAATTGAAAAGCTTATTGATAATGACTACTTAGATAATGTTAAATCTATTAATTACGCGAACACAGATAATTATAAAAGATTACTCCAAACAATTAATTCAGGATTATTTCAGGTTTATGTCCTTGGGCATTCCTGTGGCAATTCAGATAGAACATTATTGAATACAATTTTTGAACATGAAAACTGTGTATCTATTAAACCGTTTTACTACAAAATGTCAGAAACTGCTGATGATTATCTCAAAATTTATAAAAATATATCAAGAAATTTTAATGATAAAGCTAAACTAAGAGATAGGGTTGTAAATAAAATGCTTTGCCGACCGTTATTACCATTAGATATTCAAAAAGAAGTAGTCTCTATAAAAAGTTAATAATGGAATGAAACTAAAAGCAAGAATTATAGAAGATGTAAAACCCGCTGATAAAACAATTATTGTTGAATTTGAAGGCGACGAAAATAAACAGCATTTCGAAGTGAAATGCCTATTTAGTCCTTTTTATAAGGAAATGAGAAAATGGGATTCGTGGATTTTGAATGTTAAATTTGAAAGCGAAATCTTTACAGATCCAAAGACTGATAAAAAAATCTTACTTCACTCACTTAATTTGTAAAAATGCAGAATTATATTTTCGAAATATATGTCCGTGAAGCGTCAAAACATGACGTAATAAAAAATGTCTCCAGCATTCAATACGGAGACAATATATAATCATTTTATTATATAATTTTTTTATTCCATGCAATCCCAGATACCGTTTTTATTTTCATCTATTGGTTTTAGATCTTTATCATAACATGAATCAGGTAGATTTAGAGGTTCATTAAAACAATTGTTAATATATCCCTCAAAATCAACCTTATTATAATCATTAATAGTTTCAACATTTCCATTCAAGACTGATAATACCCTGATTTTTACATTTTCAACTCTACTTGTTTCATTGTTAAAAATGGTGACATCTTGTGACACACTTTGATTTGCAGGTATGGTCACCGGTGAAACCTGATATATTGTTGTGCCTTTAATTACAATAGAATGTATAACTCTATCGTAAGGAACTGTATTACCTGCTGATACATAGTATCTATAATTGTTACCATATCCTGAAGCCAATGAGTAACAATTTTGGTCTGTAGTAATAATTGTGGCATTGATGTTAGGTTTTGTGGGATCTACAAAAACAATTGAATCATAAACCGGAGGTCCAACTTTATTCGCTATACCAGTGCTTTTTTCGTTAGAGATTTCATTTTCGAAATGCCTGTCTGTTGTACAACTTACAATTATAAGTAGTATTGTAAAAATAAATAGAAGATTTTTTTTCATAAAAATTATTGTTAGTGAGCTGCAATTATATTAATAATTATTTATTCTCGCAAATGTGACTACGTGATTACACCCATAAAAAAAGACCTTCCGGATTGATAGGTGAAAGGTCTTTAATAACAATTTTAATTATATTTGAGTTGAAATTTTTATATCAAACTACGTTCCAAAAAAGAACACTTCGTCCTAGTATTGAAGTGTTCTTTGGAAATTCAGTAGAAATACGGAATTTAAATATATTTAATTTTCAGATATTTCACGAATTAAAATAATAGATATGACACACGAATTTACGAGAAATGATTGGCAACAAACTGGAACATTTTATTCATTACAAATTCAATTTGAGCAACCTTTGGAGAAGCCTATTGTGCAGGTATATAAATACGTGAGCGAAGACACCGATATGGCAGCTCAACTTATTTCGAACATGAGTATTTCAGTAATTTCCGCTGAATTAAATAGTATTTTATTACAATTTGGTGAAGCGTTTAAAGGATACATTGTTATATATTAAAAAAAACCACATATTGTGGTTTTTTTATTTTATATACTTCTTATAGGCATTCGCCATTTTTACATCATATTTATTGATATGATAATTTTTACCGTTGTAAATTCTTGCGAAGTCTACCCATCTTTTATCTCTTAACTCATCATCAAGTTTGTTCGATTTGATAAACTGTACAAAAGCTTTCAACTGATCGGTCTCACTTCTATACATTGCATTGATAAAGTCTTGCAAGGTTGAGAATCCAACAATAGCGAAATTAAAGCCCATTATCTGAAACTTTCCCGAACTTGTAGATTTTAAAGCTTCAGTTCGGTTTAACTTTGCTGCTTTTTCAAGCCTTAAGTGTTCGTTAGAAGTATATCCTCCGGGACGTGAATTTGAAATATCAGGATTAGCTGCAGAATATTTACCTTGAGTGAATTTGTGAAATTGGTGACGCTCAAAAAGAATTTTTGGTTTTCCATCTGGCTGAAAACCTCCATTTAAGCTTTCAACTTCTGCAACAGCTTTAATTGCAGCTACTTCACAGCCTAATTCTTTGGCTGCATTTTCGTAATCTTTTTCAGTTAGTGTTTTCATCTTTTTTCTGTAATTTTTAAAGTATATGAATATTACTATAATAAGTAGTAGGGCAAAAGCTCCCAATCCTCCTACAAGTCCAAAGCTCCAGAAGGTTCCGGTTCTAGTCACCGATTCTTTCGATTTCTCTTTTGCTTCGCATACTCTTTGCTCAACATTGTTATCTTTCACAAGTTTTTCAGAGAATTCCTTAAATTCATCAAATAATGATTCTGAAGTGTTTTCTTTTTTTACCTGATCCGATTTTGACGCTTTCGCTCGAACGTGAACTTCTGCATTCCCGGTAACTTTAATAATTTAAAGAGTATCGACGGAAACAATATCGAATTCAGATAAATATGCTAGTATTTTTAATTGGGAATATTATTTAAGAGTATTGCTGATAATCTTCTCTAACCAAGATTCGTAATTTTTAACACCTAGGGTTGCATATGTAAAAAAAAATTATTTATGATAATAATAGGGAAACTCCAAATTTGGCTGGGATTGATGAGGCATATCTGTAAGATGAATTTACTATGTATGAGGAATTTTATTGTCTTTTGGAGGATGGTTTTCATTGATAGCAATTTTCTTCACGGGCTATTTTTTTAATATATTAGATATTACTAAAAAAGATATATTTGCATATTATTTGAAAAGAGCAATAATTTTATCTGTATTCTATTCACTTTTGAATATCTTTGGTTTTTAGATTGGTGATTATTAGAGGTAATTTCAATATTTTTCACATATAAAATATTGAAACGTTTTTTAGATATAGGTTGATAACTTAATATCAGATTTTTTTAGAGTCTTGTGAACAATTTTTAACAGTAACATATGAACGAATTTTTAAGTTTAAAATTCAAAACAATATCATTTTTATCGATTATTCTTGTTGTGTTTTTGCATTCATATAATCTAATAGTAAATCTTGGTTCAGACGTTATCTCATTAAGGCAGGGATATAGTTCAGTGATTCAAAATTTTTTCAGCCAGGGTATTTGCAGAGTTGCTGTACCTATATTTTTCGCTATATCGGGATATTTATTTTTTCTGAAAACTCAGGGAAGTATTAACGAATTTATTTCAAAATTACAGAAAAGAATAAAAACTATATTGATTCCATATCTTTTTTGGTCGGTGTTGTGGTTTGTCATTTTTGTAGTTCTTCAGTCTATACCAGAACTGAGTGTTTTCTTTAGTCAGAAACTAATAGCTGATTATAGTACAGTCGAGAAAATTAAAACCGTCTTCCTTTTACCCATTCCATACCAACTTTGGTTTTTACGGGATTTAATGTTGTTGGCGATACTTTCTCCTTTACTGTTTTATTTATTAAAATCGATTAAGTTTGGATTTTTAATACTCATATTTTTAATTTGGTTTTTTGACATTAATTTGATTATATTATCAAACGAATCATTGTTTTTCTTCATCCTTGGTTCGTTTATCAGTATTCATTACGACAAGATACTTTTAATAAAATTTGGAAAAAAAGCATGGTTGTATTTTACTGTATGGATCACCATTATTATTATCAAAACTTTGATTCTGCATTTTCAATATGAATTCGGCACATTATTAACTTTTTTGCATAAACTAAGTGTGATATTTGGTGTTTTAGCAATTTGGAGTTTGTATGATAGGATCGTATTGAGGCTAAAGAAAACCTCCGATTTGAAATATATGAATTATTCATTTTTTATTTATATTTTTCATGAACCTATGCTACAATTTGTAAAAAAAGCTCTTTTCTATATCACAAATAATAGTGAATTAATGTCATTGATAATTTATATATTAGCGCCGGTTTTAGTGATTTTTATTTGTTTAGGGGTAGGTATATTACTGAAAAGAACTATACCCAAATTTTATCTGTTTATTTGTGGCGGGAGATAAGGTTGGAGAGAAAAAAGATTTCTAATAGTAGATAATAAAAATATTCGAGCCCAGGTATAACCACATCAACAGCAAAGTCACCAATCTGGTGACTTTTTTTCGTATATTGTTATAGCTCAATTTATTATTTTCTTGTTAAAAGAATAATTTGCACAATAATCATTAAATTGTAGCTTAAAAAAATGCAATGCTGAAATATATTGTATCTCTTCTAACAAGAAAAAGACAGTTTGCAAAAAATGAAATCGAATATGGGAAAAGCTTCATGTTTGATGTGTATACGATAGTTCTGGTTTTTCTCTTGCTTTGTAATGTATTGATAAACGCACTTTTTCTTGACCAGTATATAAGTGCAAGTGTTTTTGGAGGAATGGCTGTACTTATGTTTAGCACTTTATTGTGGCCCGATAGCATTCGTTTCAATAAAAAATTACTGACTGGTTTTTTCTTTTTACTCGGGTTGGTAGTCTTTTTTTGTGATGGTACGGCAGGTAAAGGATGTATGAATTATTTATCATACATTTCGCTGGCCATTGCAGTCGCATTTATTTTTGATTTTTCTATAGATAAAATCAGGATAATTTTTCTTATTCTGTCATACGTGCTTTTTTTTCTTATTAATATACTTTCGGATTATTCTTTATTCTCTGATTACTGGCTTCATCTTTCACCTGTAAAACAGCTTTATGTAAGAGTATATAAAGTCATCGAAGTTGTCTGCTGTACATTTGTTGGGATCTATTTTATCTCGAGAGATAAAGTAAAGGTTAGAGAATATTATATTGAAAAAGAAAGATTAGATAATTTATTAAAGAAGACAGATAAAATTAGCTTTTCAGGAGAATTGTATGAACTTGCCATGAGTAAAAATTCACTGTTTATCACTTATTTTAAATCTGAATTTCCTGATTTTTTTGAAAATATTTTGCGAGTGGCACCAAATCTTGTTTCTTCTGAACTTGAAATATGTGCTTTGCTAAAACTGAATTTGAGCACCAAAGAAATAGCTGTAGCTACAAATTCTACCGTGAGCTCCGTGAAAAATAAAAAGTATAGAATTCGTAAAAAGCTCAATATCTCTCCCGAAACTGATATTGTTTTATATATTATTAATACATTTTGATTTTGTGTTTTACAATTAAAATATTGTGATTTTCAGTATTTTAAATTAAGTGAGACCATGTAAGACATTATCCGAGTCGATGTAATAATTCATTTTTTTCTGTTTAAAGAATAACATTGTTAATATTGTACTCTCAAATGGAAATACAACTTGAAAAAGATGCATATTCGTTTGATAACAATCTGTATTTCATAGTTCTTATGAATTGTGAAACTCCAAAAACACAATGTCTATATATTCTTTAAGTTGGAAGTATTTATACTTCCAATTTTTTTTTATCTAATCTTCCATTAATTTCAATTAATAAGTTTCTTGTTTTAATGGATCTTCAGAATTAAAATTTCTTTTTTTTATACCTTTACACTGATAAAAAACTCTATCATGTCAATAACAAACGAAGCCGAACTGATCGGAATGCAGAAAGTAAGTGAGGCAGTAGCCTATACTTTAAAAGAAATGATAAATTATGCTGAAGTTGGTATGACGACTAAAGATCTTGATGAATATGGTGCTAAAATACTTTCAGATTTTGGTGCTAAATCCGCACCTTACCTTACTTACGGATTTCCGGGTTGGACCTGCATTAGCGTTGACAATGAATTCTGCCACGGTATTCCTAACTCCGAAAGAACTTTAAAAGATGGTGATTTAATTAATATTGACGTTTCTGCAGAGCTCAACGGTTTTTGGGCAGATAATGGTGGATCTTTTGTGGTTGGAAAAGATATTAATCAGCATCAGAAATTAGTTGATGCTTCAAAATTTATTTTAAATAAAGCCATTAATAATATAAAAGGCGGAGTAAGAATTGCAGACATCGGTTTTCTAATGGAAACCGAAGCAAAGAAAAAAGGTTATAAAGTCATTAAAAATCTTGGCGGTCATGGTGTCGGGAGAAGTCTTCATGAGGAGCCGGATGAATTAATGAACTACAGAAACCGTTTTGATACCAGAAGGTTTAAAAAAAATTCGGTTGTAGCCATAGAAACATTTATTTCTACAGATTCCACCATTGCGGTTGAGCTGAAAGATGGCTGGACGATGGTTGGCAATAAAGGCGGCTACATGGCTCAGCACGAGCATACGATTTTAATTACCGACGGAAAACCGGTTATTTTAACGCAAATGAACGAGATTTTAAACTAATTATAGTTTTAATATTAAATAAATCAACCTTTCAGAATAATGGAAGGTTTTTTTGTAAATATTTCAGACTGAATAAATTCTGATAATGACTTTAATTTAAAATGTTAAAAAGTGAATTATTTTGA
Source organism: Chryseobacterium formosense (assembly GCF_900116415.1). Classification (GTDB taxonomy): domain Bacteria; phylum Bacteroidota; class Bacteroidia; order Flavobacteriales; family Weeksellaceae; genus Chryseobacterium; species Chryseobacterium formosense. The sequence continues at coordinate 723,293 of NZ_FPAP01000002.1, forward strand.
ATAATATCTGATTATTGGCGCAAACTTTGATGCTTTGCAAACTGAAAATTATGATTTTCGAAATCAGATCACCAAATCTTAAAATATGAAATTTAAAGTACATTACCTGCTATTGGCATCTGCGATGTTTTTAGCAAATTGTTCTGATGACATTGAACAACCAATCGAAGAACCCGGAAATGAAGCGATCTATCCGCCAGTAGAAACGGGACAAGCCAACACAACCTATTCCCCTGCTTTTGCCGGACAAACCAGAGTGAATGGCGTGAAAACCCAAACACCTTTCACAAGCACGGTTTTAACCTCATCATTAGCTTCACCTTGGGGAATCACCAGTTTGCCTGACGGGAGACTCCTTATCACTCAAAAAGGCGGCACTATGAGAATAGTGACCAATAGCGGAGCGGTAGGAAATGCCATCACCGGAATACCTGCCGTAAATTCAACAGGACAAGGTGGATTGTTGGGAATTTGTATAGATCCTCAATTTTCTTCAAACAGAATGATTTATTGGGTTTTTTCTGAAAATGTAGCTGGCGGAACGCAAACTTCTGTTGCAAAAGGAAAGCTTTCTACTTCAGAAACCACTATTGAAAATGCAACGGTTATTTACCGTGCAAACCCTTCTTCTTCTGCCGGAAATTTACATTACGGAGGGAGAATCTTATTTGATTCCACAGGAAATCTATTGGTAAGTGTGGGTGAACGATCAGATCTTTCAACAAGACCTTTAGCGCAGTCGGTAACAGCAGCAATCGGTAAAGTTTTAAGAATTACGAAAGACGGAGCACCTGCGCCGGGAAATCCGACATTCAGTCAAGCTGGAGCTTTGCCGGAATTGTACAGCATCGGTCACAGAAATCCACAGGGAATTGCCATTCATCCAACAACAGGTGAACTATGGCAAAGTGAGCACGGACCTCGTGGTGGTGATGAGATCAATAGAGTACAGCCTGCAAAAAATTATGGGTGGCCAACAATTACTTACGGTATTGAATACAGCGGGGCAGTTATCGGCGGTGGCATTCAGCAGCAAAGCGGTATGGAACAGCCAGTTTATTACTGGGATCCTGTAATCTCACCAAGCGGAATGACCTTCTACAAAGGAAATAATATTCCGGAATGGCAAAACTGTCTTTTCATCGGAGCTCTCAGCGGACAACATATTGTAAGACTGGTTATTAAAGATAATAAAGTGGTAGGTGAAGAGCGTTTGCTTGCAAGTGAAATGCAGCGTTTCAGAGATATTACCCAAGGAAATGACGGTGCACTTTATGCAATTACTGATGCCGGAAGATTATATAAAATTCAAAAACAATAAATAGAATAATTTTTTCGTCCCTTTGAAACACTGGCTTTTACGCTGGTGTTTTTCATTTAAGATAACATGAAATTTTAGAAAACAAAAAACCGTTCTCACAATTTGAAAACGGTTTTCCTGATTGAAAATATAGTTGAAAAGAATTAATAACCAGCGTTTTGAACCAAATATCCAGGTTCTGCTGCTGCTCCGTCGATTGCCGATTGTGGAATCGGGAACAATCTTTTTCTCGGATCTGCATTTGTTTTTGAAGTGTAAGGATCTTCATAATGCCCGAATCTGATCATATCTGTTCGTCTTGAATATTCCCAGTAAAATTCAAATCCTCTTTCTCGGTAAAGCAATTCAAGATTAATGGTAGTTAGAGCAGGAGGTGTTACTGAAGGTCTTGCTGTTCTTGAAGCTCTTACCAAATTTACATCGGCTAAGGCCGCTCCTGAATTTCCTTTTCTCAGCTGAGCTTCAGCTCTCATTAGATAAATATCAGCTAAACGGAGAAGTACAATGTCTGCATTCCCTCTGTTTCTTCCGGTATCTGAAGTTCTTGAAAACTGGTATTTTGAAACTCTGTAACCATCCGTGTAATCTTTGTTGTTCGGGTTTTCAAGATCGATTTCTAAGGTGTGATTCACGTAGTTTACAAAACCGTTTCTCTGCTCGATGATTGGGTATATTTTGTATTGTCCGTTTACAGTTTGAAATGGCTGTCCGTTTGATGCATTTCTAAGTCCCCATTGAATTCCTCTCTGAATTCCTCTGTTGATTTCATACGTTGCACCGTTAACTAAGAAATAATGATTGGAATCATTTGCCGGAGTAATTCCTGTTAAATCTTTTAAATTATTAGGAACTACTAAATTTTCTTTATAAAATCTGGCATCAACTTGTGCAGGATCTGTACTTCCGTAAGCCTGAACCCAAGTTTGATAAAAATCCGAGGTTATGGCAGGACCATCTGTTCCGTTTGCTTTAGGAAAAGCTGCCAAAGGATACTGACTTCCTGAAAGCGACCAGTATCCCAATCTGTTGTGAGAAGTATTAAGGTCCTGTCTTTGATCAATGGCAAAAATTAATTCTTTGTTTGAATGATTATTGTCATCAAATATGGCAAAATATTCAGAGGAAAGACTGTATAATCCTGAATTAATCACTTTGTTGGTATATTCAATGACTTTATCCATATCTCCAGCGGCAAAAGCAGGAGTTCCGTAAGGATCTCTGTAAACTGCGGCATTCAGATAAAGCTGTGCTAAAAATCCGTTTACTGCAGCCTGAGAAATTCGTCCCGGGCCTTTTGAATTATCAAGCTCATTTACAACGGCAAGAAATTCACTTTCAATATAAGATACAGCCTCCTGTTTTCTTAAAATCTGAGAATTTTGGGTTGTAGAATCTTTTTTGAATGCAATTCCCCAATAGTCAAGCATTAGCATATTGTAATAAGCTCTTAAGGCACGCATTTCAGATACGGCTTTTGCTGCATTAGGGTCTGTTGAAGCAAGAGACTGTAGTTTTTCGATGGCAGTTACGGTTCTCGACAGCATCAGTCTCATGGCGTCCCATGTTTGTTGTACGACAACATTGGTCGTGGTTGTTGTATGCTGATGAAGTTCAATATATTTTCCACCGTCATACCAGTCGTTTCCGCTTCCTCTTGGCGGAAGAATAGCCTGATCGGAGCTTATAAGCTGAAGTCCATAGTTTTTGGTATGGGTAAATGCATCTGGAAGTGGTCCGTAAGCCGGAGCAACAAAAGATTCAACAGGTGTTGTGGTTTGCGCCTCAAGAGACTCGTCGATCACCTGTTCTTCAAGATCGGTACATCCTACAAGAGCAAGAGCACTTAAACTAAGAATTGAGATTAAAAATTTATTTTTCATTTTTTCCTTTTTAAATGGTTAATTAAAATGCTACGTTTACACCGAATACAAAACTTTTCGCTTTAGGATAGGTAGCGTAATCGATCCCGAATGACTGAATTCCTCCCTGAGATAAACCTGTATTAATTTCAGGATCAAAACCTGAATATTTCGTAATTACAAATAAATTCTGAGCTGTTACAGAAAATCTGATATTTCTGATATGATCGCCGATTCCCAACACTCTAGGATTTAAATTGTATCCTAAAGTAGCATTGTTTAGTCTGAAGAAATCTCCTTTTTCAAGGTATCTTGTAGAAATTACATTGGTGTTGTTTACACTTTCGTTAGGAAACTGTGTAGCAGCATCTGTCGTATTGTGTGATAATCCCAGTCTGCCTCTCGAAAACAAGGTTGAAGCCGTGTTGTTGTAAATCATATTTCCTGCAACTCCATTAAAATTTAAACCTAAATCAAAATTTTTGTAAGCTGCTTTCAGGTACAGATTGTAGGTGAAATCCGGCAATGCGCTTCCTGCTGCAATTCTGTCATTATCTGTAATCGTTCCATCTCCGTCAAGATCTCTGAAGATATTGGTGCCTTTTTCATCCAATCCTAAAAATTCTTTTACGAAGAAAGTTCCGATGGGCTCATTATTAATATAACCATTAATCACTGCGTTGGTTGTTCCCGGACCTTGCGCTTCTCCTGTGGTAATTACCTGGTATGGAGAATTTTTCACTTTGTTTTTAATGAAAGAAGTATTTCCTCCAATGCTGTATGTAAATGCTTTATTCGAATCGCTGTTGTAGTTTAATGAAATTTCCCAACCGGTATTGTTGATCTGCATGTTCGGGATGTTTTTCCATGTTGTGCGATCTGGTGCAATGGGATCTACAGGATATATCTCCGAGATAATGTTATCAGATACTTTTTTGAAGAAATCGATAGTACCCGTTAATTTATTATTTAAAATTCCAAAATCTAATCCGATATTGGTTTGCTTGGTCACTTCCCATTGTAAATCCGGATTGTCTGCTCTTACAAGATATATTCCGATAGGATAATTTCCACTATCATTCAGCGGGTAGGTTGCCTGTGCAGTTCCGCTCGCATCTGCTCGGTAGCTTTTCTTTGTTACCTTACCCGGGATTTCCTGATTTCCGGTTTTACCCCAGCTTGCTCTTAATTTCAAATTGTTGATTTGCTCTACTTCTGAAAGGAAATTTTCTTTACTGATATTCCATCCTGCAGCAACTGAAGGAAAAAATCCGTATTTGTTGTTTGCTCCGAATTTAGAAGATCCATCGGCTCTTAATGTTGCGGTTAAAAGATATTTATCCTGAAAGTCATAATTTACTCTTCCAAACCATGATTGTAATTCATTTTTATTGGCAATAATCGATGTTGTCTGGTTTGTTGCTCCCGCAGCCGGAATTTGGTACTGTGGCTCGATTCCGTTGATGGGGAAGCTTTGGTAAGACCATCCTCTTGAAGTCAGCATTAATCTCTGATAAGAGTGTCCCGCCATTACATTAAAATCATGGCTGTTGATTTTAAAATTATAAGTTAATGTATTCTCTACAAGAGTATTGTTGTTTGAATAGGTACTTAGATTTAAACTTCCGATTTCCAGAGGAATGGCATTCGGCATATTTTGGATCACTCTTTCAGCTGTAGAATAATCGACGCCTAAATTCAATTTATATGTCAATCCTTTAATGATTTCTACGGAAGGAGAAATGTTGGCTAGAATTCTGTTGTTTGTTGTAAAATCTTTGTAAATATCACGACGAATTATTGGGTTGAAACTACCATTGTTAAAAACAGCAGTTGGTGCACCGTCTGTGTATGCAGGGTATGTAGGATTCCATGTTAGCATATTGCTAACTATATCAGTTGCATTAGGTCTGTTGTTTTCGGTTCTTGTTCCGTTTAGGTTGAAGTCAATTTTTAATCTTCCATCAAAAGCTTTTTGCGAAACATTTATACGCCCGGAATATCTTTTCAAATTGCTGTTGTAAAGAATTCCTTCCTGATCTTCGTATCCTAAAGCAGTATAATAATTTGAGTTTTCAGTGGCTCCTGATGCAGAAAAGTTTACGTTTTTAGAAACGGCTGTTCTTGTTAGTTCGTCCTGCCAATCGGTATTTCCGCCCATATCGTCAAGTTTTCCTCCGGCTGCGGTTACCTGTCTTCTGAATTCATCAGCACCGAAAACATTCATTTTATTGGCAAGATTTGAAATCGTCAGGTTAGAAGAAAGATTCATCTGAGTTCTTCCTTTTTTTCCTTTTTTAGTAGTGATAATAATGACACCATTTGCTCCTCTTGCACCATAGATTGCGGCTGCAGAAGCATCTTTCAGTACGTCTGTTGATTCGATATCATCAGGATTGATGAAATTCATTGGGTTATTAGCTGTTCCTGTATTACTGTTATCGATTACAAAACCGTCGATCACGTAAAGTGGAGTAGTTCCTGAGCGTAAACTTCCGACTCCTCGGATGATGATATTCTGGTTAGCTCCCGGTTCACCACTTACATTCGCTACATTTACTCCGGCAATTTTTCCCTGAAGCAACTGGCCAACGTTTGCAACCATACCTTTATTGAAATCTTCGCTTTTTAGCGATCCTACAGCTCCGGTTACGTCAGATTTCTTTTGAGAACCGTAACCGATCATGACAACTTCTTCGATGTCTTTTAATCTGTTTTCATCCTTGATGGTGTCGGATTCTTTTTTTTGTGCAAATGTTAAACTGACACAGCCCATCAAAACAGTTGGCACGAGATAAATACGTTTCATTCCTTATTATTTTGGTGCAAAATTAATTCGGTGGAACGCTGAAAACTGTTAAATTAACATTAAGTAAACTGTTTTTAAAATTAATAAAACGTGAATTTTATTGTCAAAAATTAAATTTAGGAAAACTTTGTGTGAACAAATTTTTTTAATCTTTTTAGAATCAATGGTTTTTCTGTTAACATTGGTTTTATTGATTTTATTAGCTACATTTTGATACCATATTATCTCTAATTTTGTGCCCTTGTTTTGTTTTATAAGTATTATTAAAAATCTAACGATTATGAATTATTGTTACAAAAACGTCAATTTCAGGGCTATTGCGACTTTTTCTTTGCTTCTTTTTACAGCATTGTTATCAGCTCAAAAAAAACAGAAACCTCTTAATGTCATTTTTATGATCGGAGATGGAATGGGAGTCTCGCAAGTTACCTCTGCTTTTTATTTTGGAAATTCAGAGCCGAATTTTACTCAATTTAAAATTGTCGGGCTTTCTGAAACCTCTTCCACAAGCAATCTGATTACAGATTCTGCAGCCGGAGCGACAGCTTTGTCGACCGGGAAAAAAACCTACAAAAGAGCCATTGGAGTAGATAAAGATTCTATAGCAATCCCAACGATTTTAGAACAGCTTCAGAAGAATGATTATCAGACGGGTTTGGTAAGTCTTACTTCAATTACCCATGCAACACCCGCTTCTTATTATGCTCATGTGAAAGATCGTGATTTGCATGAAGATATTGCTTTAGAATTCTTAAAATCTGATGTTGATTTTGCTGCAGGCGGAGGTTTGAAATTTTTCAACAAAAGAAAAGACGGAAAAAACCTTTTATCAGAATTAAATAAAAAATACAGAATAGATACAGTTTCATTATCAAAACCAATTTCGGGGAAGAAAAATCTGTATTTATTGGCTCAGGATGAGTTGCCTAATAAAGTTCAGGGAAGAGGTGATTTTTTACCTGAAGCGACACAGGCCGCTTTAGATTATTTTGCTAGAAACAATAAACCGTTTTTCCTGATGGTCGAAGGTTCGTTCATCGATTGGGGCGGTCATGCGAAAGATCCTGAAATGATGACTAAAGAAGTGCTGGATTTTGATAAAACCATCGGCGTGGTCATCAATTACATCAAGAAAAATCCAAATACGTTATTGGTTGTTACAGCCGATCACGAAACAGGTGGCGCAAGCATCGGGAAATACTCAGAAAAAGATGCAGTGACAGGAAAAGAAAAAGAAATTGGAAATAAAGTTCAGGTCAATTTTATCGACAATCAGCATACTGCAGCTTTGGTTCCTGTTTTTGCGATGGGAAAAGGTCAGGAACTTTTTTCAGGAGTTTATCCTAATAATACAATCTATCACAAATTGGTTGAAGCTTTAAAAAAGAGTGGAATCAAGATTAAATAACTTGAATTTTAAAAGAATCTTATGCATTTAAATTTTAAAAAAATCACAGGATTTATTATCTTGTTTTTTGCTGCGACAACTTTTGCACAAACAGCTAAAATTCATTCTCACAACGATTACGAACAGAAAGTTCCGTTTTGGTACGCTTTAGGTTCTGGTGCACATTCGATTGAAGCGGATGTTTTTCTTGAAAACAGCGAATTGTTTGTTGCCCATAATCAGAAAGATATTACCAAAGAAAGAACGTTTGAAAGTTTATACCTGAATCCGATTGATAAAGCTTTGTCTATGAATATGATAAAGCAGGAATCTTTACAGATCCTGATTGACATTAAAACTGATGCGAAAACAACTTTAGCTCAGATTGTAAAGATCATTCAGAAATATCCTCAAATTACGGCTCAGAAGAAAGTGAAATTTGTGATTTCGGGAAATCAGCCACACCCGGAAGAGTATAATTCTTATCCTGATTTTATTTTATTTGATTATCAGAAACTGGACGATTTAACGGCAGCTCAATTGGAAAAAGTGGCTTTATTAAGTTTAAATTTCAAACAATATTCAGTCTGGAATGGAAAAGGCGGTTTAACGGAAGACGATTTGCCTAAAGTGACCGAAGTGATTAAAAAAGCGAAATCATTCGGAAAGCCTTTCAGATTCTGGGCAATTCCCGACGGAAAAACATCGTGGGAATTTTTTGCACACAATGGAGTCGATTTTATTAATACGGATCACCCGAAAGAATGTGTGGAATATGTTGAAAATTTAAAGCATAGAACATTTACCAATGCCGTTTTCTCTGAAGTATATCAGCCTAAATTTTCTTATCTGAAGAAAAATGTTCCTGTAAAAAATGTTATTCTGTTAATCGGCGACGGAAACGGACTTTCGCAGATTTCTTCATCAGTTTTGGCAAATAAAGGTCAGTTAACTTTAACACAGTTAAAAAATATTGGTTTGATAAAAACAACTGCCGCAGATAATTTTACAACCGATTCTGCAGCCGGAGCAACTGCTTTTGCAACCGGAAAGAAAACCAAAAACAGATTCATCGGAGTTGATGCCGAAGGAAAGAAAATACCAAACTTAACAGAAATTCTTTCTGAAAAAGGCTTCAACACAGGAGTTATTACAACCGACGAAATTGTAGGCGCAACACCATCTGCATTTTATGCCCATCAAAAAGACCGTGGAATGGAAAAAGAAATTGCAGAAGATTTACTGACGAGCAAACTCACCTTTTTTGCATCAGGAGGAAAATCTAAAATTTCACCCAAACATCAGTTTTCAATAGCTAATCAGCCGGAAGAGATTGGGGGAAATAAAGCTGATAAATTGGCTTATTTTATGTCTGATAATGGTGTTCCGCAAGTTTTAAAAGGAAGAGGCAACTTGTTGTCTAATGTTGTAGAAAATGGATTGACTTTCCTGAAAAATAAAAAGAAACCGTTTTTTATGATGATTGAAGCAGCACAAATCGACAGTGGCGGCCACAGTAATAATGTGGGAACTATCGTGACAGAAGGAATTGATTTCGACAGAGCGATTACAAAAGCCATTCAGTTTGCAGACCATAATCCTGGAACTTTAGTTGTGATTACAGCAGACCACGAAACGGGTGGTTTCAGCATTCCGCATGGAGATATGAAAACGAGTACCATCGAAGGTGATTTTACGACTGATGACCATTCAGCGACTCTGATTCCTGTTTTTTCATACGGCTCCGGCTCGGAAAATTTTACGGGAGTGTATGAAAACAATGAGATTTTTCACAAAATTTTAAAAGCTTTAAAGTTTAAATAAAAACATTATTTTACGTATTAGATTTGATTTTTAAAGCAGTTTCTGGGAAGGGCTGCTTTTTTTTTGTTCTCCCACAGATGGCACGGATTTTCACAGATGATGGAGAATATTTAATGTCAAAAATAATTGACTGATTATAGCATGGAAATAATTAATGCCACGAATTCACGAATTTTTAAGCATAAAATCTATGCTAATCTGTGTAATCTTTTGGAAATGATTTTTTCGTGGTTTGGAAAACTTATCAATAGGAGCGGACTTTTAGTCCGCTATAAAATATAAATATTTCTGTAGGCTTTAGCCAAAACTTATTGAGAACAATAAATAATGTTATTCAGTAAAATCGGCAAAATCTTTTTGAATTAATGTGTAACTTTAGTAAAAATATAGACTATGCAGATAGAAACACGTACCCTGAAAGTGGATGATTACGATGAATTGGTAGAAACCATGCGCCGAGCGTATCCTCAAATGTCAGAATACGTTTGGTCAAAAAAAAGCATCGCCAAACTGAATAAAATTTTTGAAGCCGGACAGATCTGTATCACCGTAGACGGAAAAATTGCTGCAGTTGCACTTTCCATTATAGTTAATTATGAAGAATTCGGGGATGATCATACGTATAGCGATATTACGGGGAATTACACTTTCAATACGCATATTTCCACAGGAAATGTCTTATACGGAATCGAAGTTTTTGTTGACCCTGAATATCGAGAATTACGTTTGGGGAGGAGATTATATGATGCACGGAAAGAACTTTGTGAATTATTGAATCTTAAATCAATTATATTAGGAGGAAGAATTCCGCATTATCATAAATACAGCCATGAAATGTCGGCAAGAGAATATATTCGAAAAGTAAGGGATAAAGAAATGTATGATCCTGTACTTTCGTTTCAGCTTTCTAATAATTTTTTGCCTATAAAAGTTCTCAAAAAATACCTTCCGGAAGATGAAGCATCAAGAGAAAATGCCGTTTTGATGCAATGGAATAATATTTATTACAGCAAAAAACCAAACACGATGCAGGACAGCGTCATTCGTTTAGGTTTGGTACAGTGGCAGATGAGGCAGTTTAAAGATATTCATGCTTTTTATGAGCAGGTAGAATTTTTTGTGAATGTGATGGGAGATTACAAATCCGATTTTGTGCTGTTCCCGGAATTGTTCAACACACCACTATTGGCTCCGTTCAACAATCTTTCAGAGCGCGACAGTATGATTGAGCTGGCAAAAATTACCGAAGAAATTAAAGCTAAAATTTCCGAACTGGCGATCAGCTATAATGTCAATATCATCTCTGGAAGCATGCCGATTTTTGAAAATAATGATTTGTACAATGTGAGTTATCTTCTGCATCGTGACGGAAGAATTGATGAATACCGAAAAATTCACATCACGCCGAATGAGAGAAAATATTACGGAATGAAAGGCGGAAACGAAATCCGGGTTTTCGATACCGACTGCGGCAAAATAGGTTTGGTAATTTGCTACGATGTTGAATTTCCTGAATTGCCGAGAATTCTTGCCGATCAGGGGATGAAAATTTTGTTTGTACCTTATCTGACGGATACCCAAAATGCGTATATGAGAGTTCGTCACTGTGCTGCAGCAAGAGCAATTGAAAATGAATGTTATGTTGCCATTGCAGGTTGTGTCGGGAATTTGCCGGGTGTGAATAATATGGATATTCAGTTCGGACAAGCTGCAGTTTTCACGCCCTCAGATTTTGCTTTTCCGTCGAATGCAGTAAAGGGAGAAGCGACTCCGAACACAGAAATGACGTTGATTGTGGATGTTGATTTGAATTTATTAAAAGACCTTCATTACAATGGTTCGGTTCAGATTCTGAAAGATCGGAGAACGGATTTGTATGAAACTTATTTGAAATAAATCTTTTTTGCTCTCGCTGATTTTGCAGATAACGCAGATTTATTAAAAAAAATAAAAATATTTTTAAAGCACTTCCTGTTGAAGGTGCTTTTTTGTTGTCTTTGCTGAGTGAAACGCCTTAGCGAACAAAAAATATTTATTATAATTGTGAAAAACCTTAGCGAACTTTGCGTTAAAAAACTCAATCTTTAAAGAAAAAATTAAATCAAACTTAAAATACAATCCACATTTAGTTTAAACTAAAAATCTATCTTTCAAAATTAAAATTTTCAATTTTGAATCGATCATTTTCTATTTTATTTTTCATTCTTTTTTTCTCCTCGTTTAATCTAAAAAGCCAGCAAAAACCCGTGAAAATTGCTTTTCTTGCAGACGTACATTTTCAGGATTTGTATGGGGAATTTTCAGATTCAGATTTTAAAGGAATTGAAAACCCGAAAACAGGTAAGAAAACCATTCTCCGAACAATGGATTCTCAATTGCATTCGACAAGAATTTTTAATGAAAATTATTTCGCTTTTCTCGCTGCTTTGGATGATATTGCCAAAAGAAATATCAAGATTGTTGCACTTCCCGGAGATTATACGGATGACGGACAAGCCTATAATTTGCGAGGTTTAAGGAAAATTTTAGATGAATATCAGAAAAAATATCAGATGAGGTTTTTCACCACGACAGGGAATCATGATCCGGTGAATCCGTTTTTGAAACAGGGTGGGAAATCTGATTTTATGGATGAAAATGGTGGCGAAATTTTAATGATCAGTGACGAAAAATTTATTAAAAATAAAGATCAAAAGGCTGTAGTTACCAAAGATATTGCGATGTCGGGTTATCTCGAAATTTTAAACAGCATGAAAGATTTTGGTTTTAATCCATCCAAAAAAGATTTGTTTTGGCAAACTCCTTTCAGTACATATTCTTATGAAGAATTTAATTTTAAAAATGCTTTAAAAGATTCGGAATTTTCCAACAGGATGTATGAAGTGAGTCCCGGTTTTTCTGTTCCTGATTTTTCTTACGTGGTCGAACCAGCCGAAGGAATTTGGCTTATGGCCATCGATGGAAATACGTATATTCCAAAAAATAATAATGGAAATCCGAAAGATGAAAATAATTTTAACGGTGCTTCTATTGGTTATAATAATGTTTTAACGAACAAAAAACATCTTTTTTCATGGGTTGAAAAAGTAGTGAGTGAAGCTAAGAAGCACAATAAAACCTTGATTGCTTTTACCCATTATCCGATTCTGGATTTTAATGATGATGCCAATTCTGAAATCCAGAAACTTTTAGGAAAAGATAAATGGCAAATGGACAGAGTTCCAAAAGATGAGGTTGCAGAGTTGTTTGCAAAAGCAGGCTTGAAATTGCATTTTGCAGGTCATATGCACATCAACGATACCGGAATTAAAAAGTTTGAAAACGACAAAATGTTGGTCAATATTCAGGTTCCTTCTTTAGCAGCATATATTCCGGGATATAAAATTTTAACCGTGAATTCTCAGGATGAGTTTGAGGTGGAAACGGTTTCCATTAAAAAAGTTCCAAGATTTACGGAATTGTTTCCGTTGTACGAAAAGGAATTTGAAAATTTGAAAAATAAAAATTCAAATAATACTTGGAATCATGACATTTTAAAAACAAAAAACTATCAGGATTTCACGTTATTTCATCTGAAAGAATTGGTAAGGCTTCGATTTATTCCATCCGACTGGCCAAAAGATTTTATTGAAAAAGCTTCTCAACTTTCAGGTAAAGATTTGCTTGAATTAAGTTCAGAAAATCAGGATTTTTCAGAAAAAGCAAAAAGAAATTTTGCCAAATGGAAGTTTGAAGAGGTACTTTTAAATCTTTACCAATTTCAGTCTGCGGATGAACTGGCAAAAAAAGATATTCCGAAAAAAAGACTTACTCAATATAAAGTTTTAGAACAGAATTTTGAAAATTTGAAAACACAAGATCAATTTTTAAATCAGCTTAAAACTTTCTTCAAAATTTTAGAAAAGCTTTCTTCAGGAGATGCTTCAGATCATTTTAGAATTGATTTTAAGAAAGGAGAAATAGTGAAAATAAATTGATTATTTTTTGAATTTAATAGTTCTGATTGCATTCAGTAATTCTTTTTGATTTTTGAAATTCAGATTTTGACCATAGAGAGTAAATTTAATTTTTCCTAAAGATGATGCTCCTAAACTATCAAAATATACTCCAGTAATTCCTTCGCCTGATCGTTTTGGGCTTACAATTTTAGCATTATAACCTGATATTTTTTCATAATGTTTTTTGTTGATTTTAAAATCTTCTTGATTTACTTTGCTCAAATCTGAAACAATTACCATCTTTGAAGTATCGGTTTCTGGATGTTCTTTTATTATTTCTTTTAAAAATTTTCTTTCAAAAATGACAATATCTTCTTCTAAAGAATTTGAGTAAGGTCCATAATCGAAACTCACAGTATCATTATTTTCTGTTATAAATCCTCCAACATCACTATCAACTCCTTGTAATTTTAGTTTTTTCCATTCTCCTTCAACTTCGATGTCGAAATTATTGAAACTTAAATTCTGTGTTTTCTTCTGTGAGCAATTTACCAAAAGAGTTAATAGAAGAAGCATGAATACATATTTCATTCTTAAAACTTACTGAGTCTAAATTTTATTTTATTACCGATATTAAGCAATTTCTCTTGAACTATAGTTTTTTCTACAAACCAAACAGTATAAATCTTCACGCCAAACACGATTCACTTTGTAGTTCAATATTCTGTCGATTCCCTGGACGATTGTAATTCCTTTTGCTAGAGACTCTTCTGTTTCCGTCTTTACTTTGGAATTCGATTTTAGAGTTTCCAAATCTTTCAAATTTTGTTCTAAAAGGGCTTTATCTTTTAGCGAAACAGAATCTGAAGTGATTTGCGTTTCGTTAATGTCTTGTTTATTTTGCGCCGAAAACAAAGCAAAACTGAAAATAAAAAGAAGAATAAAATATAATTTCATGGGTTAAAAAGTGTATCCCAATTTAGTGAAAATTTAAATACAATTTTAATTTTTTACTTGCCCGTTAAACTTTTCAAAAACGGTAACATCTGAGATGAACCGTCTAAAGCTTCTGCAATCGTCCCATTTTCATCAATTAAATAAAGGATAGGATAACCGTTAATGCCAAATTCTTTCTCAAGGTCTTTTTTATCTGCAATGACAGGGAATTTTGCATCTTTGTTTACATAATATTTTATTACATCTGTCTTAGAATCAGATCCGAAAATATGGATGAGTTCAATTTGTGGATTTAATTTAAAACCTGAACTCAGAATGTAATCAGAAATTATTTTTGAGTATCCGCAACGGGTAGATGAAAAAAGCAGAAGTTTTTTCTTTTCATTTTTAGGCTGAAAAGAAAAATTTTTTCCATACATATCAACTGCGTTGAATGATAAAGCAATAGTGTTTTTTCTCAATGGCTGCAATGAATCTTGCCTTTCGTAATACTTTAAAGCATAATCTTTCGGCAGAATAACTTTGAAATTGGTGGTTTTATCTGAGAAAATATAATTGGTAAACAAATAAGTAACTGTATGTCCCAATGTCCCGTCAACAAAACTTTTCCTCTCGAATTTTGAAATCGTAAAATTTTCCGAAATATAAATATGAAACTCAATTTTCATTTCTTTGCCTTCGTGATGACTTATGCTTTCTATATTTGAGTAATGACTGTGAATTTTCCCATCGATTTGGGTATCGTCAATATAGCTCCATTTCTTTTTCAAGAGTGTTGTAGGACCAAACTGTCTGAGTCGTGATGAAGAAATCGCTACCTTTTGATGGTCTGTAGTTTCGTATTCGTAAATGGTTTTTTCAGAATGATTTACCTCGTAATACGAATTGTTCTTGTAAAATTCTTCTGAAGTTTCATTTTTGCTGTAAAATTCAAAATCTCTGTTTTGAGGCTTGTAAATCGTGTAAAATATGTTGAAAACAGATATTGCGTTCGTTTCTGGATTGGGATAATAAGCCGTTGTTTTGTAGCTGATTACATTTGCTTTGAAATATTTTCGTTTTGCTTTTTCTAGATCGGGAACTTGGGCAGAAAGTTGGGTGATGCTCAATAGCAATAAGATAATACTTAAAATATTTTTCATTTTATTACAGACCGCATTATTAATCATCATTTATCCTTCCCACTATTTAAATCATTTATTCTCTAAAATTTTTTTGAACTCTGGATTGATTGAAGAAGGTTCCAGCTTTTCAGCTTCTTTCAAATACTTTTTTGCTTCCTTAATGTTGTTTAGATAAAAATATGATGTTGAAAGCATCGAATAAAGTTTTCCGTTTTTAGGATTTAACTTCAAACCTGTTTCTAAATCTCTTATCGCAATTTTTAGAAAATTAGAATTTTTCTCAGTTAAAAATATTTGTGAATAAGCCAAAGCACTTGAAACGTAAAAATCTGAATTTGATGGGTTCAATTTTTTGGCAGTGTCAAAATATTTTACAGCTTTTTTGGGATTTCCTTTCATAGCCGTTATGTTTCCAAACCCCCAATAGATTTCGTAGGATTGAGGACTTAATAGCCAAGCCTGATTAAAACGTTTCATTGCTGTATCTAAATCATTTTCATAAAAGTATTTCCAACCAGATTTCACTCTGTCTTCCATCGCTTTTTGTCGGTTAGGAAATAGTTGATCCATCTCAGCTAAGAATTCTTTATCGCTTTCTATTTGTTCCTTGCACTTTTTAACTCCGCCATACATTGGTAAAATGTTTATTTTTTCAGGACAATTTTGGCTATAAAGTAATTTGAATATAAGGAATAAAATGAGGGTAAAATATTTTATTTTCATGATTTTAAAATTTAAGATTTAACTCCGATTCATTGATTGAGTTTTTATCTTTAGGTTTCATTGAGTAAGATTAATAATTTCTACAATTATTACTCGAATTTTTCTTCTACATTGTAAAGCACTTCACAATCGCAGAATCCACCGTTTTCCTTTAACCAGTTTTCGACTTCTTCGATGTTTTCTATATGATTAGTTTCTAAAAATTGCTTCGTCAGTTTCAGGCTGTCATCACAGCCATGCTCTTCAAGTTTTTCATCCAGAAAATCAAACAATTTCTGAAAAATCTCACGGGAAACCGGAAGACTTTTTTCAAACTCTATCTGAGCTTTTTCCTGTAATTCTTTTTGAATCTGTCTGCGTTTTGCTCTCTCGTTCTCGTCTGGCATTTTGTTTAAAGATCTTTAAATGTTGTAGATAATCTATAATTGGTAAGTCTGTTTAAATAAATTGCCTTAATTGGAATCGCAAAATTATTTTCAATCTTATAAAATTTTGGTGGATAATACATTTTTATAACATCAGGATTCAGTTGTGAAACATCATACTTCTCATCGCTGAAGGTTTTATCAAAACCTGTCATGCCTTTAATTGTTTCAGGACTTTCGTTTCCGCTGAATTTCGGATAACTGTAATAATTTCCTTTTCTGTTTCTGTACACTTGATCGTACTGATATTTCTGATGAAAATAATGACTTCCATCTTTACTTTTTGATAAATAGAGAATAACGGAATCTTTTTCTGCAAATCCCGGAGTTCCATAATGATCATAGGCAATAAATTCTATAGTGTCACTGTCAAGATAGTTAAACATTTTTCTTAAAACTTGATATTTGCATTTGAAAGCTCCGTCCATGATATCGCGTTTTGAAATTACTTTTACTGAATCTCCTGTTTCTTCATCTACTTCATATCGAAAAGTTTTGTTTAAATCATTATTTTCATTAGGATCAAATTCGGTAATCGATATTTTCTTTCCTACAAAAGCGTAAAGATTAACCGACTTACTTGCTCCACCATGCATAATATTTTTTGAAGAATTGATATATGCTGATTTACACGCTGTAAAAATTATTAAAATGAGAACCGATAAAAATATTTTACTATTCATTATACAGCTTATTTTTTCAAATATGACAAAATTTTCTCAGTTATATAATTCCTTTCCTCTGTATTTGCATCATTATCCATATCACTATGATTAATATCCGTAAAATCTACGGTCATTCCAAATTTTCTTTGCTCTTCATTCGTCAGCAAAACCCCTTCATCGACAGGATAATCTTTGTGCTGTCTGCTTTTCCGAAACAGTTTCGAATTCTTGAAGTGAAAAAAATCTGCCGAGTTTTCCGTTAAAGCGCATTTTATTTACATCAAAAACCTCAATTTCCATACTTTTTTGCTGAGGATTGATCTGAGTTTCGGTAATATTTTCTTTATTAATCTTTTTTGATCTGATCTCATTTAATATAGTTGCAGAATCTTTTTGCCGAGGTTTTTATCGCAAGATTGTAATACGATGATAAAGATTACCAAAGCTAATTTACATAGAATAAAAAAAGTCTTCTGCTTTATTTTTTTCATGTTAATAATCTAAATTTTCATAATACATCTTTAATTTAAGCGCCCTGTTCTTTACAATATCTTTTTTCTGGTTTTCTGCAACAATATTCCACATCGTTCCTTCTTTCAATTCAAAATAAAACTTAGAAATGAAAGCAAATTCTTTATCTCTGTACATCATCCATTGTTTCTGGGATTCTTTCAGACTTTCAAAAGCTGATTTTGGTAGTTTACTTTTTAAAAGATTATAATATTTGTTGAGCTCTTGATCCCAGGATTCCTTTGCTTTTATGGTACAGTTTCGCATTTCAGCAGTTGATATATCTTTTTTGTTAAGACATTTTGATTCTGTGAGATCTATCAAATTTTCCTGCTGAGCTTTGCTCTGCGAAAAAATATAAATTGAGAGGAAAAGTAAAATTAATGTAATTAAGTTTTTCATGGTGTTCTTCTGTCAAAATTTAATGAAAAATTATTCAAGAACAGGTTTATTCATGAAAGGAAATTGATTCGAATAAATAACTTTTATGCTATCCCCAATTTTATATTTTTTATTATAGCTCGGGTTCTGATACGTTTTACCATTCAAATTAAATTCGTAATAATAAGAATAAAACTCAAACATATGAGAACCTCTTCCGCCTTCCTTCTTATCAATTATTTTAGCATTTATATGCTTAGTATCTATATAGTCAATTATATTTCTGTAAATAAGAGTATTTCGGTTAAGATATAGGATAAGACCAAATATTAACAGAAGAAAACCGATTCTCTGAAATTTATTGGGTTTTTGTTTATTTTTCAACATTTTAAGATATATTTTCTAATTGCCTGCAATATGCTATAATTAAATGCGGTCTTCTGTAATCCTTAATATTTTTAACCACTAAGTACACTAAGGGATTTACAAAGTACACAACTATTTGTGTTCCTTGTGTGATCATTAGTGCTCTTTGTGGTTAAAAACCAATTAAAATAAATAAACAGATATTCCATGTAGTTTAATAATTATGCTAAAACAATCCTTTCATCGACTTCCTTCAACAAACCTTTCCCAACCAATTCCTCCACACAAAATTTCACTACCGCCTCAATCTGCGAACCCACTTTCGTAAACCCAAATGTTTTGCAAACCGTACGGATCAATTCCTCTTTATTCAAACTCAAGCTCAAATGCATGATTTCCATAATCGCTACCGAAATTTCTTCAGGCGCAATCTCATCAATCAGCCTTTTTTCTTCAGAATTATCACGATAAAAATCGAGATTTTGAGGCTGTGAATTTTCGCTCCAGTAAAATTTCTGATAACTTTCTATGGTTTGAATATTCGGGATGGAATTCAATGTTTCCAAAAGATACGTATTTAGTTTTCCGCCGGCTCTCGACGCGTTCCAAAGCTTGAGAATCTTCCTGAACAAAGCATTCTGGCTGATCGGAGATTCCGTATCAATGATTGTTTTAATCTGATTTAAAAGAACCTGTTTATTTTCAAAAGAATAAATCGTTTCCGAATTGGCATTTATTTCAGGTGTTAATTCTGCGGCAACGTAAGGAATCATTTTCGTCGGTTTTTCTACCTCCGAAACTTCACTCAAAAAAGATTTTTCCTGCGTGTAAATTTCCTTAATTTCTTCAGCTTTTTCTTTTACCTGAGTTTTTATTTTTTCAATTTCAGTCTGAATTTCTGTGACAGTTTTTTCTTTATTTTTAATCCAATCCAATGTCCAGATTCTGAAAACATTCCAGCCCAAACCTTTCAAAACATTCGGAACAAGCAGTTCTCGATCATTGGTTGTATTGATGTTGAAATAATTTTCACTGTCAATCAAAATTGCCAACAAATATTCACTTTCATTTTCAGGATTAATAATTCCGATGTCAATTTTATATTCCGAACTTCCGATGTTGGTTTTAATTTTTAAACCGTTTTCTTCCAGTGTTTTCGCAATCGAATTAATCATCAGTTTCTGCTGATTCATATTGGAATTTGCACTTTGATAAACCAAACCTTTTTCAGAGAAATTCAAAAAGTTTTTTAATCCCAAAACACCTTCCGAACTCGTTCTGTTCATGTCAATTTGATCACCTTTTAACGAAGAAAAAACTTTCATTTCGTATCGGGCTCTTGTTACAGCTACGTTTAATCTTCTCCAACCTCCGTCACGATTGAGCGGACCGAAATTCATCGAAACTTTTCCGTCTTCGTCGGGTCCGTAACCAATTGAAAACAGAATAATGTCGCGTTCGTCACCCTGTACATTTTCAAGATTTTTAATGAAAATAGGTTCTTCAGAATTAATCATAAACTCTTCCAAATGCGGATTATCCTGAAATAATTTCTGTAATAAGTCTTCAATCAAACTTTGTTGGGTCTGGCTGAAAGTCACCACACCAATCGA
The DNA here is from genome assembly GCF_900116415.1 of Chryseobacterium formosense. Classification (GTDB taxonomy): domain Bacteria; phylum Bacteroidota; class Bacteroidia; order Flavobacteriales; family Weeksellaceae; genus Chryseobacterium; species Chryseobacterium formosense. The sequence goes on from NZ_FPAP01000002.1 coordinate 743,195, forward strand.
CTTTTTGTCTTTTCTTTCAAGATGATTTTTGATGTATTTAATAATCGCTTCCGCTTCATTTTTGTTGGTTCTCGTCTTTCCTTTGTCATAAAATCCGTCAATAAATTCAAAGGTTACCTTCCTGTTCAAATCGTCTGGAGAAGGGAATGTTAGTAATTTATTATCGTAAAAATGAGCGTTCGAAAAAGAAATTAAACTTTCATGCTTGCTTCGGTAATGTCTCAGCAAATAATTTGACGGAATTGAAAGGGCAAGACAGTCATCCAGAATACTTTCTAAATCTTCCAGTTCAAAATTTTCTTCATCCACTTTTTGGGAAGCAAAAAAACTTGTCGGTGGCATCTGTTTCGGATCGCCCACAATAATCGCCTGTTTTGCTCTCGCCAAAGCACTCACTGCTTCAGAAGTCGGTAACTGCGATGCTTCATCGAAAATTACCAAATCAAAATGCTCTTCATTCACATCAAAATACTGCGCCACCGAAATCGGACTCATCAACATACAAGGTTTCAATATCGGAATCAAAGTCGGAATCTGGTCAAATAATTTTCTGATGGATAAACCTCGACCTTTATTTCGAATCGCTTTCTGCAAAATCCCGATTTCTGAGCTTTGAACGGCTTCCTGAGAAAAATTCGGAATGCGGTCGCTGAGCTTCATCGTCAGCTGATTTTTTGCCAGCTCGGTAAATTCTTTGTGCAAATTTTTATACTGCTGAATCTGAGATTCGTAAATATTGGCATCAAAACCGTTTAACGTTGTTGAACCGTAAATCGTTTTGATAAATAAGTTGAGATGGATGATTTTTTCAAATTCCAATTCGATAGATTCGGTATCGAGCCAGCCTTTTTCAAGGAAATCGATGAACCAGTGTAAGTTTAAATCCTGAGCTTTTTCTTTTAAACTGTTAAAATTAATCCAGTCTTCCAGCTGATGAATATTCTGTACAACGGTTTGTAAATCTGCGTTGTTTGGAACTTCATGCACAAATTCCAAAAGGTTATTTTCTGCATTGTCAAAATCTTTCAATGTTTCAACAGTTACAGAAATCTGCTGATTATTATTCTGTTTTAATGAAAAATCTTTCAGCCAATCCGGGAAATTTTGAATCGAAATTTTCTGAGCTAAATCTTTAGTGTTTTCAATAGTTTTTAAATCCTTTTCAATTGCAGAAATATCAAACGAATTCCCATTAAAATAAAGGTTTGTTACTGATGAAAGTGAGTTGTAATGAAGATTGTTTAACTGATTTTTAAGCTGATGATAATTTTCAAGCTTTTCAAAAAGTCCGTCAATCTGCACATCAGATTCAATTCCCGATTTCGCATAACCGTTCAGTTGTTGCTTCACTTTTCTCTGTTTAAACCATTTCGGTATAAACCACGTGTGTTTCGCCTGATTCCAGATTAATTTTAATGAAGCAAAATCTAGAGTTAAAATGGAAGAATTGAAACTCGCCGTAATTTGATTTTCAATTTCTTGAAATTGTGTTTGCTGACTCATCCAGTTTTTAAACAAATTCAACTGACCTTCGTTAAAAACCAAATCAATTAAAGTCGATTTTACAGGATTTTCGTTTAAATATTCAAGAATTTCAATGCTGTTTGAATTGGAAACATGATTTAACTGATACTGATTTTTCACCTGTTCAGCTAAATTTTTCTTTTCATTAAACTGAGAAATTGCTGAAAGGATCAGATTTTTATTTTCAAACTGATGCATTGAAGTTTTTATAGGCCGTAAAGCGTGAAGGGAAGGCTGCCCGATTTTTTTCACAATCGATGCAAATGGAATCAACCAGTCTTTCCACTGATTCCAATTGAATACATCGGCACTTTCCAAAGGAAAATTGATGTGAAAACGTTCATCTGCTTTTACATGATTGGTTTCCAAAAAAGCAATTGTATCAAACAAACTCCAACCGATCGGGAATTTCTGGTGCAGTTCATTCACATATTTTCCGAGCTCTTTTCTTCGTTCGTCGAGGCGTTTTGCTTCTTCGTGATAATCGGCATTGATTTTATATTTCGGAACTTCCAAAGTTCTTTCAAACTGTTTTAGAACATCCGATTTTTTAGACTTATTGGAATGTAATTCTAAGCAAAATGCACCCAAACCAATATTTTCCAGACGGTGGTGAACCACATCCAAAGCGGCTTTTTTGGCGGCTACGAAAAGTACTTTCTTATCATTAGACAAAGCATCGGCGATGATGTTGGTGATGGTCTGCGATTTCCCGGTTCCGGGAGGTCCGTGAAGGATAAAACTTTTGTTGAGATTGGCATTTTTTACGGCATTTAGCTGAGAATTATCGGTTGAAATCGGCAAAACCAATTCTGAAGCCGAGATATTTTCTAAACTTTGAGCGTCATTTTGTACACTTTCTAAAGTTCCGGTTAATCGTCCGTCAATGAGACTTTTTACAATCGACGATTTCTGAATTTCTTCTGAATATTTCGAAATATCCTGCCAAAGAATAAGTTTATTAAACGAGAAAATTCCCAACACCAACTGTTCCAGAACGTCCCAGCCTTCGAGATTAAGCACTGCATTTCGGATAATTGCCAAAACTTTCGGAACATCAACGCCGGATTCATCCATCGGAAGATTTTCAAGACTGTTGATATTGAGTTTGAATTCCTGTTTTAAATATTCAAGCAGTGTAATGTTGATCATCGTTTCTTCTTCACGACTTCGAAGTGTGAATTTAGAATTGACAGATTTTCTCGAAAGTTCAACCGGAACCAATAAAATGGGAGCGAGTCTAGGAACATCTTTATTTTTTGGCTCAAACCATCTTAAAAGTCCGATTCCCAAATACAATGTGCTTTTTCCGTTTTCTTCTTCGGCTAATTTTGCACTTCGGTAAAGGTTGGTAAGAATGTTATCCAGATCATCCTGATGATAATACGTCAACAATCGGTTGTATTTAAACTCATCTTCCGCCAACTTGAAAAGCGGTTGCGATGAATGTAATGGTTCGCCGTACAGATTATATTTTCTGAGAATCGCCTGATTATTGTCGGGAAGAATTGTAAAAGATTTTCCGTCGGCTAAATGATCTTCAAGAACATTTGTTTTAATATCAACCAGCTGCAACATACTTTCGGTAAACCGCAGATTGAGCAAATTGTTTCTGAGTGATAAATCCAATAGTTTTCTTTCCCAGACTTTTTGCTTGGTTAAATTTGAAAAATCAGTCAGTTCGAGATCGTCGTATTGCGTTCCCAAATCGAAATCCTGATCCAGTTCTGTGGAATTTTTTATAGAATCAAAATTCTGATTTTTAATAGTGTCATTTTTCAGAAGTGGGAGAGGAGAAATTCCCGCTGATCTTGCATTTTTGATGTCTAATGAAAGAAGAAAACGTGAAGAATCCATCAACTGAGTTTCTGCAGAATTCATCGCATCTTTGAATGAAATTTGGTTTCCTTTGCAAAGACTTGTCGATTCAATAAGAGCAATTTCCTTAATTCCTGAAGCAATTCTTTTGGAAATGGCGGCTTGGTCAAAATTAATCATTCCGTCAAACCGTTGATCATCGAGCCAGACTCCCACAAAAGCATGACCTTCAGTAACCACAATAATTGGATTTAAATCAATCGCTTCCAAACACGCCGCAAAAAGCAGAGAAATATCAATACAGTTTCCGAATTTTGTTTCTAAAACAGTATCCACAAGCCTGATTTTCTGTCCGTATTTTTCAAAACTTGGAGGCATTGCGCTGTAGATCAATTCCAGGTTTTGAATGGATTTGTAAATTGCGGAAACCATCTGCAAAACTCTTTCCTTGCTTTTTTGCTGATAGCCTTCAAACGATGCCGTCAGTTTATTTCTGGCTAAAATATCAATCGCATCCGCTTTGATTTTGTACAAAGAAGTGTTGTTTGAAAGAACATATGAAGCCAAAAGTGGCGGATGAGACTGCAATCCGCCAAAATAATCTATTGGCAAAACGTCGATGCTGAAACTTTTCTCATAAATCGATTCTCCGTTCTTAAAAACCTGAATTTTTATCTGATCTAAATCTTTCTCGGTTAAATTTTTAAGCAAAGAATGATTAAAAACAAAACTGAAAAGGGATATTTTATATAGAGAATTCTGTCTGATTTTATCAATGTAAACATCGTATTTTTCGAACAAACCTAATGAAGAAGTAATCTGAAGATTCAGATTTTCAAAATCTTCGGTCACCTCTTTAAAAGAAATGCTCTGCAAAAACGGAAGCTGATTAAGGCAAAAAGTATAGTTGAAATAAGGGCTGTGCTGTATTTGTAAGTCAAACGGAATAATCTGATTCATAAGTGTATTTTGTGATGATCACTCTCTTTCTTGTGAGAAAATGCAATTTAGAAATAAAAGTGATAATCACAAAATGGTTTGGCGTAAAGGAGGAAATTAGATTATAGAAAAAGATAAATTGGATATCCGTTATTTGTCAAACTGGGATTTTAACCACGAAGAGCACTAAAGATTTCACAAGGAACACAATAGTTGTGAGCTTTGTGAAATCTTTAGTGCACGTTGTGGTTAAAAATAATCATAATTACAGCAAACAGCATTTAAAAATAGCATATTGCAGACAATCAGAAAAGATAATTATAAAGTTTAATTATGATGAATTTTCAAAATATTCTGAACAATACTTTTTGCTTTTTCTAAACTAATTCCATTCTTTTGATCGCTGTAAAGCTGATGACTGTCATCAATAACTTGAACATTTGGAATAATTCCGGGTTTATTTTCTATAGAAACCGTATGTAAATTTAAAGTGTTTTGATACCCGAAAATTTCGTTTTGTAGATACCCAAAATATGGTTCTAAATGTATTCTTTCTTCATCATTCCAATTTTCATTTCTTTTAATGAAATTTTCTTCACTAATTGTAACCCAGATATCAAAATTCAAATTTTCTGAATAATCTAAAACAGGAATTGCGAGCCTAACCCGATGGAAAAAATGATCATCGATTATACATAGACTTTTTTCATATTCTACACGTTCGCTTATTTCATTCTCAGGAATTGTAAAATAGTATGAAGGAAATTCACTGCCAAAAGTTAGTGGTATTTCGTCATAAATCTGACCGCAGCAAAGACACTGAAACTTTGTTTCCTTGTTTTTATTTAAGAATTGAAAAAGCTTCATGAAAAAATCTGAGTAAAAAATTAATACACTAGCAAATATACAAAGTTCTTCAATCTCAAGTGAAAAACATCTTAATCTTCCTTTTTCTGTAAAATTCTTCCCTGAGCGTCAAAAATTACTTTCCATTCCTGAGAATAATTTTTTAGCTCAATTTGATAGATTACTTTTCCGGCTTCTGTAATTTTTTTGATGTCATCGGTTCTGTAACCGTTAAATGATTTTTTAATAGAGGCTAAAACCGTTTTTGGAAGATTATTTTTTGAGATTTCTTCTTCATGTCTTACCAGTTTCCCATCTTTCGAATACAAAACTTTGTGATCATCGCCTAAAAACCCGGTTTCAAATTCCACTTCATAAAGATTTCCTTTGATTTCCCATTCGATATCTGAAGCTTTCGAGAAGGTTTTTTGAAAGTGATTTAAAATCACTGACGGAACTTCACTCTGATGAATATTCTGTGCTGAAATCTGGTTGAAACTTAAACTTAAAATGCTGATTGTTAATATTAAATTTTTCATAATGTAAATATTTATACAGCTAATTTCCGACACAATTCTGGAAACATTTGGGAACAAACTTTAAAATAAATTTTTAAAATTTTAAGACCATTAAGATTAAGTAAGTTTTGAAGTTTAATTAAGAAAAATAAATTTCTTAAGAATTTGTTTCTCGCTGATTAAACAGATTTAGCAGATTTTAGAATCCGTTTTATCTGCAAAACCTTTGCGAGTTTAAATTTTATCTCTGATAAAATCATTGCGCCTTAAAGTTTGAAGTGATAAAGAAAAATCTTGCGTCATTGCGTTTAACCAATTTTTTTCATATCATTACATACTATGGAAATACTAAAATATATAACAGCAATATCAATGTGCATTTTGTTTCAACAAACGATAAATGCACAGAAAAGCAAAGAACCAATTAATTATACCATCGAAAACTGTGTCAACGAATTTGATTTAACAAAAGCAAAAAAGACCAATGTTGGCTATCAATATTGGTTTGGCGATAAAAATTTTACTGAAGAAAATACCTTAAAAATGAGCATTGTCGAGCCGGGAAAATCAACGCACGCTCCTCATCGTCATCCGGAAGAAGAATTTTTTTACATTCTGGAAGGAAAAGCGACCTTTTATCTTGATGGGAAAACGAAAGTAGTAGGTTCGAATACGAGTCTGTATTGTCCGCCGAATTCTGAACATGGCATCAGTAATGCGGGAACAACGGATTTGAAATATTTGGTGATTAAGAAGGATTTGAGATAATTCGATTGAATGTAAAGATTCGACTCCCGCAGATTAAACAGATTGTGCAGATCAATAATTGAAAAAATCAGCGTGATCAGCGAGAGATAAAAAAACTCAATAAATATTAAGGCTCATACACCAATCTAAAGAAAGAAGAAATACCTTCATCCTGATGTGAAAGCGGAATTCCAGTAACGATGCCTACAGCAAAATGAGAATCCAGTTTAATTTTAGCCTGTGGACGAAGCGTGACTAACATTTTCCCGTGACTGATTTCCTTGTTAACTTCCATTCCGATAAAATGACCTGAATTGGGTAAAGAATACATCACTGAGCTATTGATTTCCCAATCTACAGGAGTTCCGCTTTCGCCAAATTCATGCTGAATTTTTGGATAGGTATAAACCAATGTATGAATATTTGAACCCCACTTTTTTGCTGCCACAAAAAACGGACTGTACACCAAACCTGTAATGAATTTTCCTTTTCCGTAATTTTTAAAATCATTGAATTCTACTACTTGTGTATAGCCAATTGCCATCGAAGTTTTAGCCTTTTCTGAAACGAAAAATGTGTATTGTGCCGAAAATCTGATTCCATCCAAACGGTTTCCAGGGATTTGCTCTTTAGAAGAACCTTTTTTTGGACTGAAAAACGAAAAATCTGTTTCTACCTCAAGACCTAATCTATTGATAGGAGCGAATTCGTATTCTGCTAAAAATCCGTTTTCTCTGTAATTTTTTCCGCCTGAAAAATCGGCTCCCAAATTGAATTCTTTTTCACCTTTTCTGGCTCCGAGATCTCTCACCAAATCCTGAAAAATGGGTTCAGCATGAGAAACTTTTACAGGGTTTGACTGGGTTTGAGCCACTGCTGAAAAATTTCCTAAAAAGGTAATAATTCCTGCTAATAAGATTCGTTTCGTTGTTTTCATACTGCAAATCAACAGTACGAATCGGGAAAATTTTTGGAAGAAATCTGGAAAGAAACGGGAATTTTCTTTAAAGTAAAAAGTAAAAGTAAAAAGTAAAAAGTAAAAAGTAAAAAGTAAAAAGTAAAAAGTAAGTTTTTGATAAACTCAAAACTGAGTTACAGATTAAAAAAAATTTATCTGCGTAATTTGAAAAATCTGCGAGAAAAATCTTAAACAAGTTGCTCCAAAAGAATAATATCTGTGTAGAAAGACATTATTAAAAAAGTTTCGCTTCGGAGGAGCGCTATCTTTAAAGGTTTTCAAATTAAAAAATAATTAATGATCATTAAAAATTCACTGAAAATTTGTGCATTCCGTTTTTAAAATCATACCAAACCGAAAAATCATATAATTCTGCAATCGCTTTTACAATCGCCAATCCTAAACCGCTTCCTGATTGATGTTCTTCAGATTTTTGAAATCGCGTGAAAATTTTCTCTTGATTTAAAGATTTTTCAGCTCCAGTATTGAGAACGCTCAATTTTTTTGAATCAACGATAATCTCCACTTTTCCGGATTTTATATTATGAAAAATCGCATTTCGCAACAGATTGGAGATCACAATATTCATTAATGCAGTATCGGCATTTACTGAAAGCTCATTATTTTCGGTGAAATGAATTTCAACTTGTTTAAAATCTGCAATATCTTGTAAATCGTCTATGTTTTTTCGGACAATATCATTCACTTTAACTTCCTGGTTGTCAAAAAACTGTTTATTTTCAATTTTAGTGAGAAGAAGAAGAGATTTATTAAGACGAACCAACCGTTCAATAATTTCCATGATCTCGGCAATTTTTTCGGCTTGATTTTCTGTGAAATCTTCTTTTTCAATTAATAATTCCAATTTATTGATAGCAATTGCTAAAGGTGTCTGAAGTTCATGGGAAGCATTTCCAATAAACTCCTTTTGCTGTTCGTAGCTTTTCTCGCTGTATTGTAGAAGAGTTGTTACCGCATCCTGTAAATCGCTGAATTCTTTAGTTTTGGTTTCCACTTTAGGGAAAGTTTTGCTGATTCCCAAACGGTAATTTTTCAATTCGTGCAGAAGTTCGTAAAATGGTTTCCAAAGTCTCTGTAATACCAAATTATTTAGAATCAAAATACTGAAAATCAGAAGAACGTACAATCCTGCTGCATCCCAAAGAAGTTCTTTAACTAGGTCATCTTCCTCGACCATATTATTGAAAATTTTCAATTCATAAAAATTTCCATTCTGCTCAAAAACGGTAGTAAGAATTCTTACCGGTTCAAGCTCAGGAGCTTCGTCGTCGGCATCCTGAGCATAAATTTCAGTGTCTTCGTACGTATCTTTAAAATTGAGTGCTTCTTTTTTGCTGATGGGATTCACAGAGAAAAATCCTTCATCAAAAGTCTTCTGTTGGAGAATTGATGGGTCTTTTTCAGCCTTAAAAACAATCTGACGTTTGTAATTTTCCAGTTCTTCATCTACACTATCCTTGATTTCATCGAGCATATTAAAATAAAAAATGACTGACCAAAAACTGACGATCAGTAAAAGGTAGCCCATCAGATGAAGGATAGATTTGTTGAGCAGCTTCATTTTTCAATTAATTTATAGCCGATTCCGTAGACCGCCTCTATTTCTATGTCAGCGTTGGATTGCTGAAGTTTTTTTCTTAAGTTTTTGATCTGATAATAGATGAAATCAAAATTATCTGCCTGATCAATGTGGTCGCCCCAAACGTGTTCTGCCAAAGCGGTTTTTGTGACCAGTCTTTTTTTGTTGAGGAGAAAAAAATGAAGAATGTCAAACTCTTTCCGGTTCAGCGTGATTTTTTCTCCATCGACGAAAAAGATTCTTTCGGTTAAGTCCAGTTCAGTATTGGCCAGTTCAATGCTGTTTTTACCATCCTGATTTTTTCTTCGTAAAACCGCTTTTATTCTAGCGTTAAGTTCGGCATTATGAAAGGGTTTCGTTAAATAATCGTCGGCTCCGAGTTCCAATCCTGTTAGTTTATCATCCAGAGAATCTTTTGCGGAAATAATGATAACATTTTCCGATTTTCCCATGTCTTTTAATTGTTGGAGAAGTTGCAGACCATTTCCGCCGGGGAGCATGATATCCAGTAAAATACAGTCGTACGAATACACCGCAATTTTTTCGCTGGCTGACTGATAGTTTTCTGCAGTTTCGATAAGAAACTGCTCCTGAATCAGAGAATCATGAATTGATTTTAAAAGTTCTTTTTCGTCTTCTACAACAAGGATCTTCATACAACAAAGGTAGAAAATGATTCTGGAAAGAGTTGGGAATTTAAAAACACCACTATTATACTGTTAAATTTTAGTTTGTAATATAATAGTAAAAATCATCATTTATATTTACAAAATTCATCATCTTTGGATATTATTGATTTTCTCTAAAAAAAACCTAATCTCTTCATATTTCTGCGTTCCAATCAATAATTTTTTACTGTCTTTAAAGACGAGCTGAAGTCCGATATTTCCTGAAATGTTGTACGCTTTTCCTTTTCCAAATAATCCGATTCTTAATCCCCAACCTCCATATTCGCCGATTGGAGAATATTCTCTAATGTACGCTTTCTGAATAGTTTTCCATGGAAAATATTTAAACTGTAAATGAAACGGAAAAAGTCGCACTCTGATTCCAAGTTCGTCGATTTTTGTTTCAAGTTTAATGATGAAAAATAAAATAAATACAATTGCTGTCACAGCAAATGAAGCAATCAACTCACCAGAGGAAAAATACTGTTTATTTTCAATGTAATTATAAACGGTAAATCCGATGGCGAAAATGATAATCAGCCAAAGCCACCATTGTCTGAATCTTTGTTTTTCATAGAATACAGAGCTCTCTTTCATAGGAATAATTTTAGATAAAATTAAATAATTTCTCCGAGTTGGTTCGTTATTTTTCTTTTAAGAAAGATTTAAGGTTTAAAAATGAAATTATAAGAAGAATATTTTTACTTTTGAGAAAATAACATTTCATGTTTATGAATAAAATGTCAATAGCAGGATTAAGTTGTGCAATCGTTTGCATTAGTGCGAGTTTTTTGAATGCACAGACTTCAATTCAGGTGAAAAATACTCAGGATTTTGCAAGAAATGAGATTGTTTCTCTTTCAAAAGTGCAGCTGAAATCGTTTTTGGGAAAAAATAAAGCGGAAGATTTAAGAATTAAAGATGCTCAAAATAATAACCTTGTCATTCAGTGGGTCGATAATGACGGCGACGGAAAAAATGATGAACTTCTTTTTCAGGCAAAAGTAGATGCAAAAAAGACCAATTCTTACACCATCATTGCTGATTCAAATACACCAATTCCTGAAAGTAAATTAACAACATATTCAAGGCTTGTTCCGGAAAGAGTAGATGATTACACCTGGGAAAATGATAAAATTGCGTTCAGAGTGTATGGTCCAAAAGGTCAGGCTGAAGCTTTAGCCGGAGTGAAAGGTAGTACACTTTCGAGTGGTATCGATATTTGGTTTAAAAGAACCGAAAAATCGGTCATTAATGAATGGTACAAAGGGTATTTGACTGATCCGATGTATTATCACAAAGACACGAGAGGCGAAGGTTACGATCCTTATCACGTTGGAGATAGCCGTGGAACAGGGGGGATCGGAATCTGGAAAGACGAAAAACTGCAGGTTTCTAAAAATTTTACAAGCTCTAAAACGATGGCTGAAGGTCCGTTAAGAACTGTTTTTGAACTGACGTATGCACCGTGGAGTGAATTTGGAGTGAAAGAAACCAAAAGAATTTCTCTTGATTTGGGTTCGAATTTTTCTAAGTTTGAATCGACTTTTGAAGCTGAAAAGCCAGTTCCCAATTATACGGTCGGAATTACTTTACATAAAAATGAAGGCGAAACCAAGCTGAATGATAAAGGCGGATATTATCTGCATTGGGAAAAAATTGATGATGCATTTGTAGGAGAAGGAATTGTAATCGATCCAAAAATTGTGCAGAAATCTGTTGCCCATAAATCTGAAACTCCCGACCAAAGTAATTTGCTGGTTGTTACGAAACCTCAGAAAAAACTGACCTATTACGCAGGTTTTGCATGGCAGAAAAGCGGACAGATTCAAACTCAGAAAGATTGGGAGAACATCTTGGAGAAACAGGCAAAAATTGTTGCCAATCCTTTACTCATTATCGTTAAATAAGTTTTAAAAATGATTAAATCAAAACTTTCAATTGCCGTATTTTGTCTGATATTTTCAGGAATTTCGGCGCAGGTAAAAGATACTTTGGCCGAAAAAATGCTGGTTTACCAGCTTCCGAACGGAGGTTGGGGGAAACATACAAGCGATAAGCAAAACGTGGATTACACAAAAAAAATAGATCCTAAGCTTTTAAAAATAATAAAAGCCACAGATAATGATTTTGCTACGATTGATAATAGTGCAACTTCAAAGGAAATCAATGGCTTAATTAAAGCCTATCAAACGACTAAAAATCCGGCATATTTAAAATCAGCAGAAAAAGGAATTGAATATTTGCTGTCAATGCAGTATGAAAACGGTGGTTTCCCACAATATTTTCCGAACTCTGCGATTTACAGAAAGCAAGTAACGTATAATGATAATGCGATGATTAATGCATTAAATATTCTGTACAATATTGCGGAAGGAAAAGAAGGGTTTGATGTGGTTGATTTAAAATTGAAGGAAAAATCAAAAATAGCCGTTCAGAAAGGTCTTCAATGTATTCTTAAAACTCAGGTTATCCAAAATGGTAAACTCTCAATCTGGGCAGATCAATACAATGAAAAGACTTTAAAGCCTGAAAAAGCGAGAGCTTTCGAACCTGTTTCCTTAGCAACCGGAGAATCGGTGCACATTATTTTGTTCTTAATGAAACAAAATTTAACGCCTGAAATTGAAAAATCAATAAGAGCTGCGGTAAAGTGGTTTGATGAAAGCAGAATTAAAGGTTATACTTATGCCGTCTCACGAGAAAGCGGAAAAGCCATCCGTACTTTGAGTAAAAAAGAAGGTTCGTCAGTTTGGGCGAGGTTTTATGATATTCCGACCAATAAACCAATTTTTGGTGATCGTGACGGAAGTGTGAAATTCAATTATGAAGAAGTTTCCGAAGAGCGTAGAATGGGCTACAGCTGGTACAATGAAGCGGGAACAAAATTGATAGAAAGTGATTTCCAGAAGTGGCTGAAGAAAAATAAATTGCCACAATAAAATATTAAACCTCATAGGTTTTTAAAACCTATGAGGTTTAAGTGAAAAGTAATCCTGATATTATTAGCATCAGGATTTTTTTGTCTACCACAGATGGAACAGATTTACACAGATTTTTATGCTCAGTCATCTCTAAATATTCGTGCATTTGTGGCAAAAGTTTATTTCAGCCACTTCCGACGTTTAGCCCAATCTAAAAGAATCTGTGGGAAATATTATTTCACGTCAAACTCTTTTTTGTTATTTTTTTGAAAAATCGGTCACAGCAAAATAAATGACGTAAAGCCAGCCCAAAATTCCATGAATTATTGCCCAAAGTAAAGATTTGTTTCTATCCCAAGAGGTTACCACAGCAATCACAGAACCCAGACTGATTCCTGTCTGGGTAACGGTGTTTGTCACTTGGTTTGTAGATTCTAAATCTGTAGATGTCTGTGCTGTAATAAAGCAAAATGTTATTAGGAGGAATGTGAATGAAAAGATTTTTTTTGTCATTAATAATGAATTTAAAAGAACAAAAATAATTATTTGAGATTATTTAAAAACTACTTTACCTCAAAAGTATAAACTCCACCTTTTTTCGTTTCAAAATCAAAAACCTGAGTTTCCGGAACCGGATAACCTTTCAGTTCTGCTTTTTCTGAAATTAACGGCGTTTTAATTAAACTTACCTGATAGTATTCATTCGGGTTTTCACCATTCGCCTCAGTTAAATTACTTTTAGATTTAAATTGGATGTCCTTCGCCGTTCTGATTCTGGCATTTCCTCCCAAAGTTGATTTTACTACTAGTTTTGTCAGCTTGGAATTTTTCCAGTCCATATCGATTTCAAAACCGCCTCTGGCTTTCAAACCTTTTACAGATCCGGTTGGTAAAGCATCAGGAAGTGCAGGCAAAAGATAAAGATAACCGTCATAACTTTGCAAAAGCATCTCTGCAATTCCTGAAGTACAGCCAAAATTTCCGTCGATCTGGAAAGGCGGATGTGCATCCAGAAGATTAGGATACGTTCCGCCGGATTCCCCTTTATTATCGGTAGGAGCAGGTGATAATTGATCTGAAATTAATTTAAAAGCACGGTTCCCGTCAAGTAATCTTGCCCACCAATTCACTTTCCATCCCATCGACCAACCTGTTGATTTGTCACCACGATAAGTCATTGAATTTTTTGCAGCTTCCGTTAAATCAGGATTTCTGAACGGCGAAATCTGTCCTGAAGGAAACAGTCCGTACAAATGTGAAATATGTCTGTGCTTATCGTTAGTCTTGTCCATATCTTTCAGCCATTCCTGCAACTGAGCGTATTGCCCGATCTGCATCGGTGGAAGTTTAGACAAAGCTGTTTTCACATCATCAGAAAGGTTTTTATCTTCATTTAAAATTTTGGAAGCATTAATAAAATTATTGAACACATCAAAAACCAACTGGTTATCCATTGTGGTTCCTGCAGTAATTCCAACACTTTTTTGATATGTATTTTCCGGTGACATCGATGGCGAAACTATCAAGTAATTCCCCGAAGAATCAGGCTGAAGAACATCTAAGTAAAATAGTGTGCAACCTTTTAAAATCTGATAATTTTTCTTTAAAAATTCCTTGTCTCCGGTGTATAAATAATGGTTCCAAACATGTTGCGTCAACCAGGCTCCACCCATCGGCCACATTCCATAAAAGCCGCCGTCAACAATTCCGGTAATTCTCCACAAATCGGTGTTGTGATGCATATTCCAGCCTCTTGCGTGATACATTTCTTTGGCAGATTCTTGTCCTGTTACCGATAAATCCTGAATCATATCAAACAAAGGCTCGTGCATTTCGCTGAGGTTGGTATTTTCTGCAGGCCAATAGTTCATTTCTGTATTAATATTGACCGTGTATTTGCTATCCCAAGACGGATTCAGCTGATAATTCCAGATTCCCTGAAGATTCGCGGGCTGAGTTCCCTGTTGCGACGAAGAAATCAAAAGATAACGCCCAAACTGGAAATACAGAGCCACCAAATCCGGATCGCTTGAGCTTCCGAATTCTTTGATTCGTAGATCGGTTGTTTTTTGCGCCTGATCTGTCGTTCCTAAATTTAAACTGACACGGTTGAAATATTTCTGGTAATTTTCAACATGGCTTTTTAGCTCATCATTATATTTTTTGTTTAAGGCTTTATTTAAATGTTCCGTAACTCTTGTATCCTGATTTCCCGAAAGATCATTGTATTTTTTGAAATTGGTTGCAATCGAAACATAGATCACAACTTCATCGGCTCCCGAGATATGCAGCTGATCCTTTGTTGAGGTTAATTCTCCGCCTTTTAAAACTGGAAATGCGACGGTTTTAAAATTAATTTTTCCAATCTTATTGTCCACCGAACCGCTTGTTCCATTAATAACCAGTTGATTTTTATCTGTAAAAATTGAATTGATTTTGTGTGGAGTAGAGGCATTAATAGAAAAATTCAGGCTTCCTTTTTTGCTCGACGACAATTTAATCATGACCACATTATTAGCAAACGATGAGAAAATTTCACGCTTGTAAGTCACACCATTTACCTCGTAAGAGACTGTGCTTACCGCTTTTTCGATATCTAACGACCTTTTATAATTTTTAAAATTTTCGTGCCCTTTAAAATCTAAAAACAAATCGCCCATCGTCTGATACGGCATTCCGTAGTTGAGATCTTTTGGAGCAGCTCTGGGATAGGTTCTGTTGGATAGATTTTGGGCTTCTTCGAACTGACCGTCATTCAATAATTTTCTTATTTTCTGTATGCTGTCGAATGTGTTTTTCGGAACATTATTTCCCGGTTCTCCTGCCCAAATTGTTTCTTCATTCAGCTGAAGATGTTCCTGAATCGCACCCCCAAAAACCATTGCTCCCAATCTTCCGTTTCCGATGGGTAAAGCTTCATTCCAGTTTTCCGCGGGTTTATTATAAGTTAATTTTAAATTTTGCTGAGCATACGATGAAACAGAAATAACCGTTCCGCAGGCCAGTAAAAAGATTTTATATTGAATATTCTTTAGCATTTTTTATTTTTTTTGAGTTTTTTTAACCACAAAAGCATCAGAAGATTTTTTAATGTTTTTAGTAGTTCAAACGTTGGCAAAACGATTAGTAAAATTTTACATTTTGTAAACTTTTGAATTTTCTATTTTTATTAGAAATTTCTTTTGAATCTTTTGTGGTAAATATATTTTTAGATTTAAATAAAAATCTTTACGTGATATTTTAATATGACTCATTACCAATTACTTATTGCTAATAGTTTTAAGCCAGTCTGCACAAATCTTTTTCCAGTTATCTGTCAGTTCAGTTTTGTTGGAAATTCCGATACTGTGTTCTCCTTTTGGAAAAATAAACAGAGCACCTTTTACTTTATTTTTAATCATCGATTCATAATACAAAATACTGTTGATGACTGGAACGGAATTATCGTTTTGAGCATGGAATAAAATTGTAGGCGGCGTTTTTTCTGTCACCCGATTCTGCATGGAATATTCTTTGATTTTTTCTGCAGAAGCATTTTCTCCCAATAGATTATCCCGGCTTCCTTTATGCGCAAATTCACCCAAGTCAATGACCGGGGAAACTAAAATTGCAAAATTTGGCACTGTGGAAATTGTTTGCCAATCGCCTTTTAATTCAGTATAATCGGTGGAAATATTACTTGCCATTGCGGCTAGATGTCCGCCTGCAGAAGTTCCCAAAACCCCGATTTGGTCGGGCGAAATCCCATATTGAGAAGCATTTTTTCTGATTAATTTTATGGCAGCCTGAATATCCTGTAACGGACCGATTTCTCTTTGTTTTAAATCCGGAGAAGTAGGCAAACGGTAATTCAGGACAAAAGCTGAAATTCCTAAAGTATTGAGCCATTTTGCGTAAGAATATCCACCCAAATCATAAGTCAAATGTCTGTAACCCCCGCCGGGAATCACAATGATTGCCATCGGTTTTCGTTCTTCTTTTGCCGGAAGAAACGCAAACAGTTCCGCTTCCTGAATCTGAGTGATTCGGCCTTCTTTTTCTTCAATGGTGTTTAGTTTTAAACCTTTAGAATTGGGCATTTCACCTTTCGGCCAGACGGTTATTTTTTGCTGGGCAGAAATTTGAATTCCAAGAAATATAGATAAAATTAGGATGAAATTTTTCATTGATTTAACAATTTGGTTGCTGTTGTTTTTTTGTTAATCGCAATGGCGCAATCTTTTTAGATAAAATATTGTTCTTGAGGTGCAAAATACTTCGACAAGCCCAGTGTGACATACTTAAAGCATTTAAAATTACTCATTACCGATTACTTATTACTAATGGTTTCAAGCCAGTCTGCACACAGCTTTTTCCAGTTTTCGCTCAGCGCATCTTTATCAGTAACAAAAAAACGGTGTCCGCCTTTCGGAAAAATGAATAATGAACCTTTCACTTTATTTTTCGTCATGGCTTTATAATACAGAATGCTGTTCATCGGTGGAACGGCAGTATCATCCTGATTATGAAACAAAATCGTGGGCGGTGTTTTTTCAGTCACCCGGTTTTGCATCGAATATTCCGTGATTTTTTCTGTGGAAGCATTTTCTCCAAGCAAACTTTCACGACTTCCTTTGTGAGCATATTCGCCAAAATCAATCACCGGACAAAACAAAACCGCAAAATCTGGAATCGTAGAAATGCTTTTCCAATCGCCTTCTAATTCTGTATAATCTTTCGTAATATTGCTGACGCTTGTTGCTAAATGTCCACCCGCTGAAGTTCCGACAACACCCAGAAGATTTGAAGAAATCTGCCATTCTTCAGCATTTTTTCTAATGTATTTAATCGCAGCCTGAATATCCTGTAACGGAGCAATTTCTCTTTGAATTAAATCGGTAGAGGTTGGCAATCTATAGTTTAAAACGAATGCAGAAATTCCCTGAGTATTCATCCATTTGGCAATCTGAAAAGCGCCTTCATCGTAAGTCAGTTTTGAATATCCGCCACCTGGAATGATAATAACTGACATCTGTTTTCTTTCTTTTATGGGAGGAAGAAATGCGAAAAGTTCGGGTTCTTTCAGTTCTGCAAGGATTTTCTTTTTCTTGGTTTTTGAAGCTAATATTTTTGAATTGGGCATTTCACCTTTCGGCCAGAACATCAGCTTTTCCTGTGCGGAAAATTCACTGAAAAGGAAGATGATGAGTGAAAAAAATACTTTTTTCATTGGTGGCTAAATTATAAACCTCATAGGTTTTTAAAACCTGTGAGGTTTGATTTTGTAAATTTTAATCTTTCAAAAAATCTTCCCTAAACGGTGTAAAAGCATCAATCAATTTTCCTGCTTCTAAACATTTTACACCATGAAAAATATTTGGCTGGGCAAAAAATCCGTCGCCTTGTTGTAAAATTTTAACCTCTCTATCAACGGTTACTTCAAATTTTCCTTCCGCTACATATGTAATTTGTGAATGAAAATGTTGGTGTAATGTTCCGATAGCATCTTTTTCAAATTTTACAATGACCATCATTACCTGAGAATTGTATCCGACAAACTGTCTGGAAACACCGTCTCCTAAATCTTCCCACTCGGAATTGCCGTCGAAAAATGGTTCTTTTTTGAAATTCATTTTTATGTTTTTTGAATTTTAATAATTACTTAAATAAAACGTACACTTTGTCATTCCGGAGGAATCTAAGCATTGGAATATCGCTTAGATTCTACGCTACACTTCGTTTCGCTCTGAATGACAAACTTTGTGTTACTTATCTCTTGAAAATTTAAGATTACAGATTTTTTTAAAATTCACTTGTGGAAATCTGTGCGATCTGTAGGAAATTTATTTAATATATTTCTCCAGACCTGTCTTCAGATTTTTTAAAGATTTTGTTGCCAGTTTTGCAACTGTTTCTGCTCCTAATTTTGATAAATGGGTATCATCAGCTTTGTCCTTATCATAATACGGGTTTTCGCCGGCTTTAAAGTGAAGATGCAACAGTTTCGATTTTTCCGGACCAGCTGCAATTTCCATTTGTTCGGTCAGTAACTGCATATCAACAAAAGCAACTTTCATGTCGTCTGCAACCATTCTTACCACTAATGGATAATCTGTGTGAGTATCAATTAAAACACCGTTTTCGTTGAAGTTTCTTCTTGTAATGGAAGTCATCAAAATCGGTGTTGCGCCTTTTGCTCTTGTTTCATTCACGTATCTTTCCAGATTGGCTCTGTACTGCGTATGTGGATTGGTAAATTTGGTAGAATCTTTTAATTTCTGATCGTTATGCCCAAACTGAATGATAACAAAATCCCCTTTTTTCAATTGTTTTTCTACTTTGTCCCATCTTCCTTCTGTTCTGAAACTCTTTGAACTTCTGCCGTTCATAGCGTGGTTCTGAATTTCAATTCCGGTGGTCATAAACTGTCCTAATACCTGTCCCCAACCGTGTTCAGGATTTCTGTCAGGATTGTCTTTATTCGACATTGTGGAGTCACCAATCAGGAATAAGGTTGATTTTTTTTGTGCAAATGTGAATGTTGAAATTACAATGCTTAGAATTAAAAGTATTTTTTTCATTTTAAAATTAATTTGTTTGGAGATGCTTCGACAGGCTCAGCATGACATCGCTAATATTAACTGCTATATTTAAATAGTTTTGAGATTATTAATTACTCATTACCAATTACTTATTACTCATCTCCGGTTTCCAGTCACCTAAAATATTTTTAATGGTATATTTTTTTGCTTCTTTTTTTGTGAGCTGATGTGACCACGCTACACGGTTTTCTGTTTTTCCACCTTCACCTTTACTTCCGAACTCTGCATAATAAGCGGTTTTGTCTTTATCAGGAAACATTTTATCGCCTTTCCACGGATTCCAGCCTTCGGGAACGATGTGATTTCCCATTTCGGTATTGATAAAAACTGTTTTTGCATATGGTCGCCAAGGTCTGCCCAAAAATACTTTGTTGATGCCTTCTTTGGCGATCAATTTACAATCGAAAAATACATATCCGAATTCTTTGCTTTGGTCTGTGGATGCAGCAGTGATATAAGAATTGGCTAAACTTTTAATTGTGCAGTTTTTAAACACAACGGTTGCCGAACCAAAAAGGAAGTCGGTTGTTCCTTCTATATAACAGTTTTCGTAGAATTGTCTGCTGTGATTTCCGCCTGTGTAAACCGTATCCTGACAACCCAAAATATTGGAATTTTTGACGATAAAACGATCACCTTCCACATGAAGCGCAACAGCCTGTCCCTGATTGCATGAAGCATTTTTTATGGTCAGATTTGAAATTTTAACATCATCTGACATCACCAAAAGTGTGTAGGAATTGAATGTGGTCATTTTTTCATTCAAAGCATCCGTCTTACCGGAATAATCATCGTTGGTAATGATGGTGTTTTCCTTGTTTTCCCCTTGTAAAGTGATTTTATGTTTTGAGGATGGAATAACTATTTTTTCGTTGTACGTTCCGGTTTTTATTTTAATTAAAGCTTCGCCCGGTCCCAAATCTCTGATGGAAGTAATGGCTTTTTGAATGGAGGTGAATTGCGCGCTTCCGTCTTTTGCAACGGTAACAGTGATGTATGGGTTTTGCGCCAATATAAAATTGGTAGCAGAAATGAGAAGTATTAAAAATAGTTTTTTCATAAAAAATTAATTTGATTTTAATGTTCTTTTGTCTTAAAACAAAAGAACCAAAAGTTCAAGGCTGGATTTTTCCACTAAAAATTTAAAATAAATCCTAAAATTTCCAAATTTACTCTATACTTTCGTCGAACCACTTCGCTAGGTTTCGGGCGGAGAATACAATTAGAAATATTAAGAATATTTTTTGCCGCCACTCAAACAGTGAAAATTTTTTAACGGATTTAATTTAAATTTTCTTAACGTTCCAAACTCCTAAGCCAGTTAAATGGTGCAACTAACCTAAACCTTTGCCTCAATCTCACATTACTTCAACGTTTTATCCAAAAAATCTACTGTCAGATTCAAAGTTTCTGTGAACCAAGGTTCAGCAGACCAGAATGAATGAGGTGTATCTTTGATCTCGTGAAATTCTGTGAACGTTCCATAGCTTTTCAGTTTTTTCATCATGTCATCTCTTCCCGCGTGAAAACGGGGTTGTGAAGAATTAATAAATAGAGTAGGAGGCGTATTTTTGTCCACAAATTCTAATGGTGAGGCTTCATTCCAGTTTTTAAGATTTACATTTCTGTCGCCACCCAACCAAAAAGAAGCATACGTACTTTCCTCAGCTTCGGGATGGATGAACGAAACAATTCCGTCTACATTCACGATCGCTTTTATTTTTCCTTTTGATTTCACACCTACCAAAGTTGCAATCTGTGCACCTGCTGATTCGCCCAAGATTCCAATTTTCTTGGTATCAACAGCATATTTTCTGTTTTTCTTTAAAAACTCAATAGCATTATTCACATCATCAATCGCTGCAGGATATTTTGCGACTTCACTTAAACGGTAGCCGACAGCAATCGCCACATAACCTTTTGAAGCCAATTCCTGAGCCATATATTTCTCATTCTCTTTACTTCCTGAAATCCAACCTCCACCATGAATCAAAGCGATTCCCGGATATTTTTTGGTTTGATCTTTAGGATAATAAATATCTGCTTTTAATGATAATCCGTTCACATTGGCGTACTCCACATCTTTTTCAACGGTAATATTTGTTGGCGTTGCACGGTTGAGTGGTGTGACAAAAGGATATTTCTTTTTAAATTTCTCGTATGTTGCTTCATTTGTGTAAGGAGTAGCATTCGGCTTTGTCTGACCGAATGCTTTTGCTCCTACAAAAAAAACAAAAAGAAAATATAGTTTGTAAAAACTCATTTTTAAATTTTTTATTAACCACAAAAGTCACAAAAGATTTTTGCAGTTTTTAAGTTTAAAACTTTTAAAATATTTAGTTCAAAAAAGCTTGTGCTCTAATTTTTAACCGAAAAGTTTTTGACACATTAGAAACCTTGAAGTTTTCCTGCTTTGAAAAAATTTAGAACACATAGTTGAAAAATTAAAATTTTTCCTGTGTGCTGAATTCTCTTCAAAATTTCAATCTAATATTCTTAATCTTGATAGGATTGCATCCTATCCTTTAGAAAATCGTCCCTTTGGGACTTTGATTCCAAAGCTTCGAATTTATTCTGAGCTCCTCAAATCCCAAAACCCGAAACGCGTATCCCGTAAGTGAATCCCGCATCACGAATCTCAAATCTCAAACTTCAAATCTCAAATTACTTCACTGCATTTTTCGCAATCTCTTTCGAAATGCTCAATTGCTCGCCTTTTACATCTTTAGGAAGTTTTACGGCTGTGGTTTTCGCTCCCAAAACTTTGATGGTTGGTTTTTGATCTGATTCTAGTTTCAAGGTAGAAAGATCTATATTTTTACTGTTCAAGATGGTTGTTCCTGTTCCTTCAGTGTATTTTAATTTTACATTCTTCAACTGAATTCCGTCTGCGTCTACAATGGTTAAGCCTTTTTTGGTGTCAAACTGAGAATCTTCAATCACAATATTCTTCAGATTCATTTCTGCCAAACCGAAAAGCGTAATGGCTTCATCAGAATTGGTTGCGGTAATATTTTTAAAATAAATATTTCTGAAAACCGGAGTTTCTTCTGTTACAGGATACACTTTTTCCGGAGCTTTGTTGCCCTCTGCTTTTTGTCCGTCTTCCAAAACCGGAGAAGCTCCTTCGTAGAACATATTGAAACCAATCGTCTGCGTAGGAATGTTAATCATGTCAATATTTTTGATATAAATATTTTCAACAACACCGCCTCTTCCACGAGTCGTTTTGAAACGAAGTCCGATATCAGTTCCGATAAAAGTACAGTCTGAAACGTGCATATTTCTCGCTCCACCCGACATTTCGCTTCCGATTACGAAACCTCCGTGACCGTGATAAACAACGTTATTTTTAATGATAACGTTTTCAGTAGGCATTCCTCTTTTTCTTCCATCTTCATTTTTTCCTGATTTAATGCAAATGGCATCGTCTCCAACGTCAAAAGTATTGTCATAAATCAGAACATTTTTACAAGATTCCAAATCTACACCGTCACCGTTTTGAGAATACCAAGGATTTCGAACCGTAAGATTTCTTAAAATTAAATTAGAAGTCATCAAAGGATGAAGATTCCAGGCCGGAGAATTCTGGAAAGTAGGGCCATCCAATAAAACCTGGTCGCAACCCACGATGCTTACCATTACCGGACGAAGGAAATCTTTCACAGATTCCAGTTCAGATTTGTTGATTTTGTCAGGAACATTGAAACTTGAGCTGCTCTCAAATCCTTTTTTATAGCTTTCTGAAGGATACCAAGTTTTTCCGTCTTTAGAAACAATTCCTCCTGAAGCGACGAATTTTTTCCATTCAGTTTCAGATAATTTTCCTTTTTTTACGGCTCTCCAAGCATCACCGCTTCCGTCGATTACCCCTTTTCCTGTGATGGCGATGTTTTTAGCATTTCTAGCAGAAATCGGAGACTGACAACGAATTGTATTTAATCCTTCAAAACTTACGTCTATCAAAGGATAATCACTTTTGTCTTTGCTGAAAACAATCATCGCGCCTTCTTCTACGTGAAGATTGATGTTGCTTTTTAATTCAATTGGTCCAGTCAGCCACATTCCTCTCGGAACAACCAATTTACCACCACCTTTTTTTACTAAGGCATCGATTGCTTTTTTGAAGGCTTCTGTGTTTTTGGTTTTTCCGTCTGCAACTCCGCCGAAATCTTTGATGGAAACCGTATTGGCTGCGAAAGAAGTTTCTACGACTTTCGGCATAGTAAATTCAATTCCTTTGTAAATATCTGTATTTTGAGCGTAGAACTGGCCGGAAAACAACATTGCCGCAACAAGACCTACGATTTTAAATGACTTCTTCATAATGATATCCTTAATTTTTTTTGTTTTTAACCTCCCACAGATTTCACCGATTTTTTTTAAAATTAAGTGCAATCATCTCCGAAAATCTGTGCTGTCTGTGGGAATATTTTAATTTTTTGTTACTCTAAAATATTCAAAATCTGCGTAGCCACCGCGATTGGCTTTCTGTGTACTTACAGAATATAAACCGACTTTAGCACCAATCCATTTTCCGGGTTTTGCCTGAAACGGTTCGCCAACGTTGATGAAATTTTTTCCGTTTTCGCTGTAACTGAATGTGCAGATTCCGTTGGGTTCATTTACGTTTACTTTAAGATAAGCTTCGTTTGATGATTTTAATTTAGTTTCAAATAAAATCTTTTCTTCACCACCTTTTTCAGCCTTTTCGGCTTTTCTCAACTGAATATAATATCCATCGGTTTTATTCGTGATGACAATAGATGCGTGATCCATTCCCATTACTAAAAGCCCCGCAGTTTTTCCTTCTTTGGCATCTTCGGGAGTTAATTTAACTTTTGTTGAAGCCGCAAAACTTGGAGCCGGAAATTTTTGAGTTAAAAGATTCGGAACATTCCAAAGATTTTTATCGTTTTCACCCATTTTCATGGAGAATAATCTCAGGAATTTCTGTCCGGGAAGCTTCGATGACCAAACAATGTTCTCATTAGCGCTCCATTGCCATTGTAACCCTAATTTTTCGCCATCAAACTCATCCGTTTCTGCTGGAGTTATCACAGGATAGGTTTTCCCAACGTTTGGTCTTTTATATGTTAAAACCGGCTCACCGATTCCGTTTTTATCGTTATCGATCCCCATTACAGGCCAGTCTTTTTCCCATTTCATCGGCTGCAAATGCACGATTCTTCCTCCTGCATCCACATCCTGAAAATGATAGAACCAATCTTCTCCTGAAGGCGTATCTACCCAAGCTCCCTGATGCGGACCGTTTATTTTTGTTTTACCTTGTTCAAGAACGATTTTCTCTTCATAAGGACCATAAATATTTTTTGATCTTAAAACCAATTGCCAACCTGTCGCCACACCTCCCGCCGGAGCGAAAACGTAGTAATAGCCGTTTCTTTTGTACATTTTTGGACCTTCAACCGTTGGATGAGCATCATGACCATCAAAAATATGAACGCCTTTATCCAAAACTTTTGTACCTTCAGGATTCATTTTATTGATGGAGAGCAAACTTTTTACTCCGGCGCGGCTTCCTGCCCAACCGTGAACTAAATAGGCCTGTCCGTCTTCGTCCCAAAAAGGACAAGAATCAATCAAACCTTTTCCTTCCATCACCAAAACCGGTTCGTCCCATTTTCCAAGCGGATCTTTAGTTTTTACCATATAAATTCCGTAATCGGGATCTCCCCAATAAATGTAGAATTCTCCTTTGTGGAAACGGATACTTGGTGCCCAGACTGCATCTCCACGTCTTGGAACTGAAAAATGTTCTTTAGGTAAAACATCCTGAATGGCGTAGTTTACCAATTTCCAGTTGACCATATCTTTTGAGTGAAGAATCGGTAATCCCGGAGCTTCGTTGAAACTTGAAGCGGTCATGTAATAATCTTCTCCAACACGGATTGCATCTGGATCTGAATAATCTGCGTATAAAATCGGGTTCTTATAATTTTTTCCCTGATCGGCAGACCAAACTTCGGAAACGTATGGTTTTTCCTGTGCATTCAGATAAGTTGAAGCAATAGAAAATGCTGTGATGGAGAGTATATTTAAAATTTTGTTTGTCGTCATAAAATCAGATTCATTTCGTTTTAACGCTAAGAGCGCAAAGATTTTTTAATGGCTTACTGCATATTTTTTGGTCGCAAAGGCAGAACTACGTTCGTAAACCTGCAGTTTATACTCAGCAAAGGCTAAATGTTTTTAGTTGAACTTTGAGTTTTAAACCATTAAGAATTTATTAAGAAGTTTAGGAAATTTAAGTTGAGCTTCGCTTTAAGCTGCATGCTTAATAAAATCTATGATTTTAATCTTAAAAAATCTTACCCCTTTAATTCTCTTAATGTTTCAAATTTATTTTTCAAATTCTAAACTTGCCAAGATAAACGGCCCTGTTCCTTTTCCGTCATTTGAACGGATTTGCTCGTTTACGTAATATTCGTAAGAGCCGTCTCTGTAAGGTTTTCCTCCCAAACCTGCAACAGCACAACATTTATTTAAATTTACAACTCCGTTTTCATCAACTGTAATCAGATTTTTGATGATTCCATCGTAGCCTTTTTTAGCAGCAGCTTTATATGATTTTGGCAGGTAACCTTTGTTCACAGATTTAATCATCGTGTAGACAAACATCGCTGAAGCAGTCGCTTCTTCATAATTTCCGTTTGCCAAAGGTTTATCTAAAACCTGGTACCAAAGTCCTGATTTTTTATCCTGATATTTGATAACAGCGTCTGAATACGACTTGATGTAAGAAATAATTCTCGCTCTTCCCGGATGATTTTCAGGTAAATAATCAAGAACATCTACCATCGCCATTCCGTACCAACCCATTGCTCTTCCCCAAAAATTCGGTGAAAGTCCTGTTTCTTTATTTGCCCAGGCCTGTTCTTTGCTTTCGTCCCAAGCGTGATACAATAGACCTGTTTTTTTATCTAAAAGATTTTTCTGAACCGAGTCAAACTGCATCACAATATCGTCATACGCTTTCTGAGCGTCTGCACCTTTTGTGAAATCTTTTGTGTAATGTGTGTAGAAAGGCATTCCCATATACAATCCGTCTAACCAAACCTGATAAGGGTAGATTTTTTTGTGCCAGAAAGATCCTTCATTGGTTCTTGGCTGTCCGTCGATTTGTAAACGTAAAGTCTGAAGTGCTTTCAGGTATTTGTCTTTTTTCTCTTTTTCATAAAGATAAAGAAGAACATTTCCGCTGTTCAGCATATCGATATTGTACTTATCTAAATCATAGGTAAGAATTGTCCCATCTTCTTTAATTAAAGTTTCACCAAAACCGCTGATGTAATCGTAATATTCTTTTTTACCGGTTTTCATGTAGAGTTGTTCTGCGCCGTCTAAAACGATTGCAGAAGGATAGGTCCATTTCGGGCTTTTGCTGAAATCCAGCATCCATGCTTCAGGGAATCTCTGCATTTCGGAAAGCATCATCCTTTCAGACCATTTTAAGTTGGTTGGAACTACTTTTCCTGCTTGCGAAGTTTGTTTTGCCGGCTTTGTTGCTGCTACAGTTTTAGTCTGGGCACAAGCCAGAAATATTCCTGATCCTAAAGCAGCAAATGCCAATACTTTAATTTTATGGTTAATGAAATTCATTTTATATATTTTAAAGTTATTTTTCTGTTTTAATTTAATTTTAGTAAAAATACTATTATTGTTTTTTGATAATATCCTGCACAATACTGTGGGTGTAAACCTCGATATTATCGTAGTTTTTGTCTAAATCTCTTCCGTTGGCATTTGCTTTTTTAGGATCAAGATGATGCTTGGTTTCCCATTCATCAGGCATTCCGTCATTATCTGAATCGGGAAGCGCTTTTCCAGGTTTTAAATCCGGAAATCCACCGACATCTTTTTGAGAATCGATGATTCCGTTTTTGCTTCCCAGCGAACCTTCATAAGTGAATGTTCCGTTTTTTACATCTTTTAAAACTCTCAAATCGACTGCATCTCTCGCGAAACTCGAGCCACCGATCTGCAGTATTTTTTCATAAGCATCTTTCGGAGAATCTGTTTTTACATTATTCTGAATATCGTGTGGCTGATTGATTTTAATTGAATTTTTATCTGCATCTGTAAGATTATAGGCTTTATTCATCTGGTTGAAAACTCCTTTTTCCCAATTGTCTGCGGTTACTTCAGGATTGCCTTCAGAAATATTTCCGCTGATATAATATTTTCCCCAAATGTTGTATACTTCAGCTTCAGGTTTTGTATTTTTATCGATAGCAACGATTCTTTTCTTGGTTAAAGTTGCAGGCCCAGGTTTGTAGTAGTTATTAACAATGTTGACGTTCATTCCTTCTCCGCCATAAACATTGTTGTGTCCCCAATTGTAAATGACATTATTTCTGAAATCCGTTAAATCGGTTAAGGCAAATTTACTTCCTGCATACTCTCCCAATCTTGGATTACGGCTATCGTGATTCGCATAAATATTATGATGAAAAGATGCGAATTTTCCACCTGCGATTCCACCATATCCGTGAGCGCCTTTCTGGTGGGCAGAATTTCTTAAGCTTTCTGTAATCACACACCATTGAAGCGTCGTGTTTTCATTGACGTAAATAGAAACCGTCTCATCGGTAGACCAGCTCATCGAACAATGATCTACCATTAAACCTTTCATAAATCTTGCCCCTAAAGCATCACCTTCAAACTTTTTCTGATCTCCCATTCTGAATCTCATAAAACGGATAATCACATTGTCTGCTGCAACGAAAGTTTCATAGTTTGCAACCGTGATTCCGTCTCCGGGAGCGGTTTGTCCGGCAATGGTAACGTTGCCTTCTTTTATTCTTAAAGGAGATTCCAGATAAATGGTTCCCGATATTTTAAAAACAATATATCTTGCGCCTTTTTGTTCTACAGCATATCTTAAAGTACCTTCAGAGCCATCATCTGTTAATTTGGTTACGAATAAAACTTTTCCGCCTCTTCCTCCGGTTGTAAATCTGCCAAAACCTTCTGCTCCGGGAAAGCTGATTGTTTTTCCTGAAATCACGGTTTCGTTCTTATCTGACGGAGCAGACTGAGCAGTACAGTTTTGTAAGGTGAAAATTGCAAATATTGAAGCTATAATAAAAGCTGTTTTCATAATTCTTTGATTTGGCTTATTTTAAAGCTTTTTTGAAATTCCAGTTATCTTTTCCGGAAAGAATATTTTTTGAAGAATATTTTTTACTTTGCTCCTTTGTCAGCTGATTTGACCATGAAGCTCTTTTTGAAACATTGGCTCCGGCACCTTTAGAACTGTATTCTGCATAGAAAGTAGTCTTCTCAGCATCGGGTTTTGCCCAGTTGTGCCATCCTTCTTTTTTTATTGTGGAATCGATTGCGCAGTTGACGTAAACTGTTTTTGCAAATGGCCTCCAAGGCCGTCCCAAATATACAGAATTTGGTTCAGCATCTCCTGTTACATTACAGTTAATAAATACATAACCGAATTCGTTTCCTTCAATTGTAGAAGCTGCAGTAACGTAAGAAGCATTTTTTTTAGAATAAATGATGCAGTTTTCAAAAACAGCAGTTCCGGCTCCGAAAATATAGTCGGTAGTTCCTTCAATATAGCAGTCTTTAAAATAATTTCTTGAAATTTTAGTTTTATCTAAAGCATCTTGTGCACCTTTTGTATAAAGTGTATCCTGAAATCCTAAGAATTTACAATTTTCAAAAGCAATTCTGTCACCTGTTGTTAAAACGGCAACGGCTTGTCCGACCGGACCTGCATCGTTTTGAAACGTAATATTCTTTGCCGAAAAATCATTAGAAAAGATAAAAAGACTCGATGAACCTGTAGTTCCTATGTTTTTACCTTCTGCATTTTGTTTTGAAGCATGATCTCCGTAAACAAGAATGGTGTTTTCAGGATTTTCTCCAATTAGTATGATCGGGTTTTTTGTATCTGAAACAGTGATTTTTTCTCTGTATGTTCCCGGTTTTACAATAATTTTTGTTCTTACCGATGTTCCTTCGCCAACAGCGTCAATTGCCTGTTGAACCGTCGTAAAATTGCCTTTTCCGTCTTTCGAAACGATGATGGTTTTTTCATCTTTCATCTTGAAAGAAAGAAGACTGATAATGACTGCGGAGAAAATAGATAAGAATGTGATTTTATTTTTTAAACCTGAAATCTGCATATCTCTGAATTTTTCTTTGAAGAAAAGTACAGACCTTCTCCCGGAAGGAGCAAGTCTGTACTGAAAATTAATTAATATGAATGTATATTTTTACTAATAACCATAATCTTGTGTAAGAGCAGGATTATTCTGTATAAATTCGAAATAAATTGGCAGAAGTTCTCTCTTATTTGCCTGGAAATATTGTGCATAACCGGCAGAAGGATCATTTACATACGTTGGTAAAACTCCTGATCTCCAAGCAATTTTCTTATATCCTGCAGGTATTGTGGTAGATTGGCTTGGTACATAGAATACATCAGCTTTTGCTACTCCGGTATTTGTAAATACGTCAATAGTGGTAATATTTTGCTGAGCTGTTTTTGTAGGATCGAATGCGGAAGTTTTATAGTAAATATCCAAAGGAACATTTGCATAAGCACCGACTCCGTTGAT
The DNA here is from genome assembly GCF_900116415.1 of Chryseobacterium formosense. Lineage (GTDB taxonomy): Bacteria > Bacteroidota > Bacteroidia > Flavobacteriales > Weeksellaceae > Chryseobacterium > Chryseobacterium formosense. The sequence continues at coordinate 772,919 of NZ_FPAP01000002.1, forward strand.
AAAATCAGTCAATTTCTGTTTTGTTTCGGCAATTTTAGTTGCTAACAAGTTCCATCTGATTAAGTCGTATTTTCTGATTCCCTCAGAACCTAATTCCAGCATTCTTTCTTTAACGATATAATTAAAGAAGCCAACTTTATCTGTAGGAATTGTTCCTACCTGTCCCAGATTTCCTGCATACGCTCTGTTTCTTACCGCTTTTACTGCATTAATTGCATCAGCAGAAGGAGCACCGTGGATTTCATTATCAGCTTCAGCGAACATCAGCATGACATCAGAAAGTCTTAGTAAAGGCCAGTCAACCGCCAATGTCTGGGAAGGACCTGTAATGTTTGTCCATGATTTTCTGTATTTAGAATCTGTGAATGAGTTTGCAGCTACCAATTCAGCCTGATTTGAAGCATTCACAGTGAAGATTCCTACATTCATGTCTCTTCTTAAATCATATTTTGTAAACTCGTAGAAGTAGGTTGGTAATGCATTGATTCCGCCGCCGCCTTTCCAGCTTGAGTTATCATGATGTTTAAGACCGTTGTAATATCCGATTTTAGAGTCTGTTCTTGTACCTCCTCCGAAAGCTCCGACAGCAAAAATAACTTCGTTGGTAGCGTCCTGAGAATTGGTGTGAAGTGCTCTGAATACGCTTTCATAACTAGGATTCAATGCATGTTCTCCTGTATGATTCATAATATCTTTGCACTCGTCATAAGCGATCTGATAATATTTTTGAGGATTAGAACCCTGCATCATCTGTTGTGGGCTTCTTCTTAAAGACCATCCTGCTCTTGCCAAAGAAATTCTTGCTCTTAGTCCTTTTACAAATCCTTTTGAAATTCTGTTACTTGTCGTTCCGCCTTCAGATCTCCATGGTACTAGCGTTGAAGCCTTTGCCAAATCTTCTATAAGCTGATCATAAATAATATCGCGATCTGTTTTTGGCTGGTTTTGTTCAGCTACATCAGATGCAGGAACAAGATAAAAAGGAACGTCGCCCCAGTTTCTGATCAGTTCATAATAATACTGAGCTCTAAGAGTCAATGCTTCACCCAAATATCTATCCATTAATTTTTTATCATCTACAGATCCTGTCTGGTAAACAGGTGATAATGGGATGTTCTTAATCACTAAATTGGCACGTTCTATTCCTGTATATAATTTTCCGAAAGGATTATTAAGTTCCGTATTTGTAGTACATGCTCCGAAAGTGGCAACTCCTCTTCTGTCATTACAGTTGTAGCTTCCGGATGTTCTGAAATCGTCACCGGACTGAGGAATAATTAATGATAATCTTTGCCCATAACCATCATCACCCCCAAGCTGGGAATAAACTCCCACTAAAGCTGAAAATGTATCTGCAGTACTGTCAAATTGCTGCGCTTCAGAAATACTTGAAAGATTTTCAGGATTAAGAAAATCACTGCAGGAATTCGTAAAGAAAAGTGTTCCCGCAAGACAAGATAAAATAAATATTGATTTGCTTTTTTTCATTTTTAAATTTTTTAGAAAGTGATATCTACACCTGTTACAAAGAAACGGCTTCTCGGGTATGCTGCGTAATCTACACCCGGAGTCAAAGGATTTCTTCTTGTACTTGCTTCAGGGTCATAGCCTGAGTACCCGGTAATTACGAATAAGTTGTTTACCGTTGCATATAATCTGAAGTTTTTCACACCAATCATTTCTAAAGATCCTTTTGGTAATGTGTATCCTAAAGTTACGTTGTTTAATCTTAAGAATGATCCGTCTTCAATTCCGTAAGAATGAAGAATGTATTGTCCTGTTGGCGGAGTCCACATCGTTGTGTTAGCATTTAAAGCGGCTAATTGGGTCGGGTCTGTAACTTTCACACCGTCGTTATCAAACCATCTCCATCGGTCTGCAACAGCAGCATCCATATTGTTATCTCTATAAAGATATTGAGTAGTATTTTCGATTTTGTTGGCGTTGTACACTTTATTTCCTACTGAGAAATTAAAGAATAAACTCATATCGAAATTTTTATATCTGAATGTCTGGTTGAAACCTCCGTAGAATTTTGGAAGTGCGCTTCCTAATTCCTGTCTGTCTGCGTCGGTAATCTGTCCGTCTCCATTCAAATCTCTTAATTTAAGATCTCCCGGTTGTACAGCTTTTGCTCCCAAAGCAATTGCGCTGCTGCTCGGAACTCCTGCTTTTAATGTATAAACCTTGGTTGATGCATTGTAATCGAAATCAGAAATTTCATATCTTCCTTCAGTTACATATCCGTAATAAGTTCCTACTGAGCTTCCTACTTTAGCAATAAAGTCGAAACCTCCGATTCCTCCTGACTGAACTAAGTAATAATCCTGGCCTGCAGCTGTACCGCTACCTAAACTTAAAATGGTATTTTTATTGGTAGAAATGTTGGCATCTATTTTCCAACCAAAATTTTCCTTATCTATAACAGATCCTCCCACGGTAAATTCAAGACCTTTATTTCTGGTTTTTCCTGAGTTTTGAAACTGGTTTGCATATCCCGGGAATGGAACTTTTGCCAACACCAATAGATCTTTGGTATCTGTGATATATCCGTCTACGCTACCATAAAGTCTTCCTTTGAAAAATTCAAAATCAATACCTGCGTTTTTAGAAACAGTAGCTTCCCATTTCACATTAGGATTGGTTTGGGTTGTAGAAACTGCAGCACCCGGTGTAACGGATGTTCCGAATACATACCCGTTGTTTGCGTTGATATTATAGAAGTTTGCCCAAAGATAAGAGGTAATTCTATTATTCCCCGATAGACCATAGCCTACACGAAGTTTTAATTCATTTAGCCAGTCAACATCTTTCAGGAATTTTTCTTCTTTAACTTTCCATGCCAATGAAGCAGCAGGGAAGTATCCCCATTGATTTCCTTTCATGAAAACATTCGATCCATCAGCTCTTACTGATGCGGTAAAGATGTATTTATTGGCGAAAATGTAATTTACACGGCCAAAGAATGATGCTAAACGGTCTGGAGCAATTACAGCAGTTCTTGCTGCATCCTGAATCAATCCCGGAGGTGGCGTTGCCGCTGCAATATTGGCAAATGCCTCATTAGGAAGGATCGATTTTGGAAACCATTTTACATAATTGGTACTCGATTCTCCATCGGTTTGTATAATTTCCTGACCTAAGAGAACATCCAGTTTATGCTGACCAAATTTCTTGGTATAATTTAATGTATTGGTATTGGTAATTCTTCTTGTCTGAGATCGGTCAAGCTGTACAATCGGCATATCGGCATTTGCTCTTGCCTGTGCAGTCACAGTACCCCAAAACTGATTAGTAGAAATATCTCTTTGTACATAACCTACAACACTTCTGAACGTCAAATCTTTCGTAATGTTATAGTTAAGATAAGCATTCAATAATAAGTCATTGATTCTGTGATCTCTTACCTCGTTATCATTTAAAAGAAGAGGGTTTACCAAGTTGGTGTTGGTGGCATAGCTTGGATCAAAATCATCAACAGGAACCGTAGAACCTCCTTCAAAAGGTTGGTATCTTACAGAGTTTCTCAATCTGTTATTACTCTGAGAGCCGCTGCTGGAAGTTCCCACACCGTTCGTTAAAGATCTTCCGTATCTTGCGTTGATTCCGAATTTAAGTTTTTTACTGATGTCATAGTCATACTTAAAGTTGGCCATGCTTCTTTTGAAGCCAGAACCAAGCATAATACCATCTTCATCCACATGATTTAAAGTAAAAGAGAATGCAGACTTTTCAGACCCTCCGTTTACGCTAAGATTATGAGTGAAGTTAAATGCTTCATTGCCAAATAATTCATCCTGCCAATCTCTCCTCTGAACCGATTTGTATTTTTCTAATTCCTTATAGGTACTACCATATCTGGTATTAAAAGCAATATCATCAGCATCACCTATAACGCCATTCTTTTTGTATAATTCATATTGATACAGTACAAACTCGTAAGGATCTAATACATCAAGTGTATTCATGATTTTTCTTACTCCGGTAAAACCATTGTAATTAATGGTGGTAATTGCTTTTTTACGACCACTTTTAGTAGTAATTAGAACAACCCCGTTTGCACCTCGCGAACCATAGATAGAAGTAGAAGAAGCATCTTTTAACACTTCGATAGATTCAATTTCTTTTGGGGAGAGAATAGTCATGGCGTTATCCATTTGGATGCCGTCAACGATATATAATGGAGCGTTACTTCCGGTAATGGATGTTCCGCCACGGATGGTAATATCTACATCTCCGCCGGGTTTTCCTTCACTAGCCTGAACCTGAACTCCGGCAAGTCTTCCTTGGATCGCTTCAGCGGCCGAGTTTACCGGCATATCTTTTAAGGCTTCTCCTTTTACAGATGAAACGGCATTGGTAACATCTTTTTTCGATACTTTATTGTACCCTACCAAAACCACCTCGTCGATTTTGGTTTCTTTCTCTTTTTCCTGAGCCATAGCGAGTACAGGAATAAGGAAAGCAGTTAAATATAACCACTTTATTGATTGTACTTTTTTATCCATTTACGTATCCTTATATAGTTTAATTTTGGGTTGAGAAATGTGTTGTTTCTCTTTAGTTTTTGTGGATTTTTAAGTAATTCTGTTTTTCAGCAAATATTTTAAACTTTCTACGCTGTTTAGAGTGCAATCGATTGCGTAATTTTTTACAATAAAATATCTTGGCTTCTAAACTAATATTATTTTTGATTACGCAAAGAAAAAAATGTTATTTTTTTATTAATTTGATTATTTAATTTGTTAAGAATAGCAAAATATTACTTGATGATTTTAATTTATGTTGTTGATAATCAGGATTTTATTTATGTTATTAAATGCTTTAAATAGAAGCTAAAAAAGATTGTAAATTATAATGTTTAAGTTTCGAAAATCTATTTTTTTTGTTTAATTTTCATTTTTTTTATTCGAAAAAATTCCCAAAAACTATAACCAAAAACTAAATTTGTATTAAAAGTGTGATTTTTATCATCTTTTTTGTAGCTTAAAACTTGTGTATTTTATAAATGATAAAAAAATAGCTAAAACGTCAAACTATTTTCATTTTATATTATATATGATTATATAAATGATATTTGGGACAGTCAGAGTCAAATTATTGGCATGATTTTATTTTAATGGATGCTTTGCACTAAATTTAGGTGAAAATATGCTGCAATTTCTACTTGTAAAGTATAAGTTATAAAAATATTTTTAATTTTATTAATCTGTAAATCAATGTTTTGTAAATTTAAATTAAATTTTTGTTAACAGGTTAAATATAATTTCTATATTAGACCACAAGTATTTCTGTAAAATTTTAGTGTAATTTTATGCAATCGATTACGCAATGTTTAACAGGTTTTTTAAAACCATAATTTAAGTTTAAAATCTAAAGTATGACAAAATCAGAATTTCGATACGCCCATCATCCGGAAGATGTAAAAAAATATACAACTGAAGACTTGAGAAGGGAGTTTTTGATGGATGGTTTATTTAATGAAGATCAGATCAATGTAGTATATTCTATGTATGATAGAATGATTGTTGGTGGTGTAATGCCTGTAAAAAGTGCATTAAAGCTGGAACCGACAGATGATCTAAAAGCTGAAAATTTCTTAGACAGAAGAGAATTGGGAATCATCAATGTAGGGGCAGCCGGAAAGGTGACCGTTGATGGTGAAGTTTTCGAACTGGGAAATAAGGAAGCTTTATATATCGGAAAAGGAGCAAAAGATGTTGTTTTTGAAAACGGAAATGAAGGTCAGACTTTATTTTATTTCAATTCTGCGCCGGCTCATCATTCTTATCCTACAAAGAAAATTACCAAGAACGAAGCTGAAATTGTAGAATTGGGCGAAACAAAATACGCAAATAGAAGAACAATCAATAAACTAATTGTAAATAGCGTATTAGAAACTTGCCAGCTGCAAATGGGTATGACCGAATTGCACGAAGGAAGTGTTTGGAACACGATGCCTTCTCATACGCACACCAGAAGAATGGAGGCTTATTTCTATTTTGATCTGGAGGAAGGTCAGGCGGTAAGTCATTTTTTGGGACAACCGAACGAAACCCGTCATATTTTTATGAAAAACAATGAAGCGGTATTGTCTCCGGAATGGTCGATTCACTCAGGGGTTGGAACTTCCAACTACACATTTATCTGGGGAATGGCAGGAGAAAATATGGATTATGGCGACATGGACGCTGTTAAAACTAACGAACTAAAGTAATTTTCTACATGAATTTATTCGATTTATCCGGTAAAGTTGCCGTTGTTACAGGCGGAACTCACGGATTAGGAATGGCAATGGCAGAAGGTCTTGCCGCTGCAGGTGCTGAACTGGCAATCACAAGTACAACACCGTCAAAATTAGACGAAGCGCTGGAATATTATCATTCTAAAGGATACAAAGCAACTGGCTATATTTTTGACGTAACCGACGAACTGGAAGCCGCTCAGAAGGTAGCCCTAATGGAAGCTACTCATGGAAAAATAGACATCCTTGTCAACAATGCAGGAATCATCAAACGTATTCCGGCGGTTGATATGGAAGTGGAAGACTTTAGAAAAGTAATCGATGTAGATCTTACCGGGCCTTTCATCATGTCCAAATTAATTGGAAAGCACATGATCAAAAGAAAAGCTGGGAAAATCATCAATATTTGCTCAATGATGAGTGAGCTGGGTCGTGATAATGTAGTAGCGTACGCTTCTGCAAAAGGCGGACTGAAAATGCTTACCAAAAATTTAGCAACAGAGTGGGCGAAACACAATATTCAGGTAAACGGAATCGGTCCCGGATATTTTGCAACGTCTCAAACAGAACCAATAAGAGTGGACGGAAATCCGTTCAACGATTTTATCATCAGCAGAACTCCGGAAGGGAGATGGGGTAATCCTGAAGATCTTGCAGGAACGGCTATTTTCTTAGCTTCAGACGCAAGTAAGTTCATCAACGGACAGATTATTTACGTTGATGGCGGGATTTTAGCAACCATCGGCAAGCCTTCAAACGAGTAACGCAAGAATTTTACAAAAATGAAATCTTTTATTACAGATAACTTTTTATTACAGAATAAATACGCTGAAGAATTATACTTCAACTACGCAGAAAAGCAGCCGATTATTGATTATCACAATCATTTGATTCCTAAAGATATTGCAGAAAACACAGTTTTTGAAAATATTTCAAAGGTTTGGATTGCTGGTGACCACTACAAATGGAGAGCAATGCGTACCATGGGCGTGAACGAAAAATTTATTACCGGAGATGCTTCAGATAAAGAAAAATTCGAGGCTTGGGCTAAAACAGTTCCGTATACGTTGAGAAATCCGTTGTATCACTGGACGCATTTAGAACTAAAAAGATATTTCGGAATTGATGAATTGTTAAATGAAAACAACGCTTCAGAAATTTACGACAACATCAGCGCTCAGCTTCAGACTCCGGAAAAATCGACAAGAGGTTTATTGGAAATGATGAATGTAGAATCTCTGTGCACGACGGAAGATCCTACCGATATTCTGAATTACCATCAGGATTTGGCAAAAAGCGACTGGAAAGTAAAAGTAAGCACAGCATTTCGTCCCGATAAGGCGATTTTAATTGAGAACCACAACTTCGCAGATTATATTGCTAAATTAGGCGAATCGGCAGGAATTGAAATCAATTCTTACCAGACTTTATGCGATGCTTTGCTGAAAAGAATCGAATATTTCCACGAAAACGGATGCAGATTGTGCGACCACGGATTAAACAATATTTCTTTCGAAGAGGCTACCGAAGCAGAAGTTTCAACAATTTTTGCTGATAAATTAGCTGGAAAAGTTATTGCTGAGAAGCAAGTAAATCAATTTAAAACAGCCATTCTTTTATTCTTAGGAGAAGCTTACCACAAATTTGGTTGGGTACAGCAGTTCCACTTGGGAGCGTTGAGAAACAACAACGAAAGAATGCACAGAATTTTGGGGCCGGATACGGGTTGGGATTCTATCGGTGACTTCGTTCAGGCTGAAACTTTGTCTAAATTATTAAACGCTTTAGACGGAAAAGATAAATTAACGAAGACCATTTTATACAACTTAAATCCTGCCGACAACGAAATTTTCGCAACCATGATTGGGAATTTCAATGATGGAAGTATCAAAGGAAAAGTACAGTTCGGTTCAGGATGGTGGTTTTTAGACCAGAAAGACGGGATGATCAAGCAGATGAATGCCCTTTCAAACATGGGATTAATCAGCTGTTTCGTTGGGATGTTAACAGATTCCAGAAGTTTCTTATCTTTCCCGAGACACGAATATTTCAGAAGAGTGCTTTGTAATTTATTCGGAGAAGAAATGAAAAACGGTGAATTACCGGACGATATGGAACTTATTGGAAAAACAATTTCCGATATCTGTTACAATAATGCTAAAAATTATTTCGATTTTTAAATTTAAATAAAATTAATCTCTCGCAGATTGAGTAAATTTTGCAGATTTAAAATGATCTGCGTCATCAGCTAAATCTGCGAGAGATTCAAAATATTTTTAAACCATTAAGGAAATTAAATTATTAAGTTTAAGTCTAAGATTTAGTAAGCATCATGCTTAAAGCATAGCTCAACTTAAAAAATCTTCAAATCTTCAAAACCTTAATGGTTTAAAAAATTCAAAAAAAAGATTATTTTTAACTTAAACTTATTGATCTTTAATTTTCAATATATTCAACTTCAAATCTTTTGTGCCTTTTGTGGTTTAAAAGTGAACTAAAAGTTATGGGTAAAATACTTACTTTCGGTGAAATCATCATGCGACTTTCGCCTCCCGGAAACAGAACCATGAAGCAAAGCCATGAAATGGAATTTTTCTTCGGCGGAACTGAGCTCAATGTCGCTTCTTCATTGGCAACAATGGGTTGCGAAGTGAAACACGTAAGCTCTGTTTCAGATGATTTTGTTGGAGAATCGGCGCTTTCTTTTGTAAAAAGTTTCGGAATTGACACCAATTTTATTTCTAAAAATGAGCATCCTTTAGGGTTGTACTTTTTAGAAGTGGGATCATCGGTTCGGGCAAGCAGAATTGCTTACAACAGACTGAACGGTTCTTTTGCCAACATCGAATCAGAGAAAATCGACTGGAAAAAAGCTTTGGAAAGTTGTGATTATTTTCACTGGACAGGAATCAGCCCAGGAATTTCAGAATCAGCTTACGAAACTTTAAAAGAAGGTTTATTGACCGCCCGTGAAATGGGAATTGAAGTGACCACCGATCCGGCTTACCGTTCCAATCTTTGGAAATATGGCAAAAATGGAAACGAAGTTTTGAAAGAATTGGTTTCTTTATCAACCATTTTCATCGGTGGTGTAAATGAAATCAACGAAATCTTAGGAACACAGTTTTCATCAGATAAAAATGGATTTTTGGAAGCTTGTAAAGAGTTAAAAAATCAATGTACATCAATCCACAAAATTTTCGACAAAATAAGAATTGGTGTTACGGCGAGTTCTCAACAAACTCAGGGAAGAGCTTTAGTCAACGGAAATTATTTTGAAACTAAATTTTTAGAAATTGACAATGTAGTTGACAGAATCGGAACGGGTGACGCTTTTGCAGCAGGTTTAATTTATGGTTTAAAAAATTTCGACGACGAAAAAGCATTAAACTTCGCCAACGTAGCTTGCGCCATTAAACACACTATTTTAGGCGATATCAACTATTGCAGCGCACAAGACATCCTCGAAGTAATGGCCGGAAATTCCGGAGGAAGAATAAAAAGGTAGTTGGTTTGGCTAATGGCTTTTAATAACTAAAATAAACTAAAAACGTTTGTGTTTTTGGCTGAGTGAAACGCCTTTGCGAACTTAAAAATATATATCAAGGTTTAAAAAGGAAATCTTTGCGGACTTTGCGTTAAAAACAGAAGATTAATATAAAAGTCTTTAAAGGAACAGCACACTAAAGGATGCATTTCATCCCATCAAAAATTATTTTTAAACGAGATAATTCGACAAAATGACAAAAATTCAAACCGTTACCAACGCCATCATCAATCAGGGGATTTTACCCCTGTATTACAATGCTGATGAAACGGTAACTATAGACATATTGAAATCGCTTTACAAAGCAGGAATTCGTGCGGTGGAATACACAAGCCGTGGTGAAGCTGCATTAAGTAATTTCACAAAAATGGTAGAAATCCGTAATGCGGAAATGCCGGAAATGCTTTTAGGAATCGGAACGATTAAAAATCTACAACAGGCTGAAGAATATTACAAAGTTGGGGCAGATTTCTTTATCAGTCCCGGTTTTGTGGCGGAAGTTGCAGAATTTTTAATTCCAAAAGATGTATTGTACAGTCCGGGTTGTATGACACCGACTGAAATTATCACAGCTGAAGCCGCAGGAGTAACGTTTATCAAATTATTCCCTGGAAATGCTTTGGGTGCAGGATTTATGAGTGCGATTAAAGATGTTTTCCCAAATCTGAAATTTATGCCAACTGGCGGAGTAGATACAACGAAAGAAAGCATCGAAAGCTGGTTCAAAGCAGGAGTTTCGGCAGTGGGAATGGGAAGCAAATTGGTGAGTAAAGATTTGATGGCTGCCAAAGATTACACAACCATTGAAAATGAAACGAAGAAAGTTCTGGAAATTATCCAAGCTTTAAAATAATAATGAAGAAGTTATAACGCAAATAAAAAGACTTTGAGAGCTTAGCTGAGTGAAACGCCTTTGCGAACTTAAAAACAGTTAGTAGTCAAAAAATCTTTGCAAACTTTGCGTTAAAAATATTTTTAAACAAATAACTAAATTCTAAACAAGTATGAGTTCGGTTAAGTCTCTTAAACCAAGTACATTCAGATGGACGATATGTTCGTTACTGTTCATTGCCACGACCATCAATTATTTGGATCGTCAGGTTTTATCATTAACGTGGAAAGATTTTATTGCTCCGGAATTTCACTGGAACAATAATGATTACGGAAATATTACCGCATTATTTTCCATTTTCTATGCAGTAGGAATGCTTTTCGCAGGAAAATTCGTAGACTGGATGGATACCAAAAAAGGTTTCCTTTGGGCAATCGGAGTTTGGTCTGTAGGTGCTGTTTTACATGCATTTTGCGGAATTGCAACCGCTGGAATCCTTACCGGAGACTGGTTTGCAGGTTTCCACGGTTCTAAAGAATTAATTGGAACGGTTTCTAATACAGGTGCAATTATCAGCACGAGTGTAACACTGTTCATATTTGCACGTTTTGTGTTGGCAATTGGGGAAGCTGGAAATTTCCCGGCAGCGATTAAAACCACCGCTGAATATTTTCCTAAAAAAGACAGAGCTTTATCCACAAGTATCTGGAATGCAGGAGCTACGGTTGGAGCTTTGGCAGCACCAATTACAATTCCATTCATTGCAAAATCAATGGGTTGGGAATGGGCGTTCATCATCATCGGAGCGTTAGGATTTGTTTGGATGGGACTTTGGGTTTTCTATTACAAAAAACCCCACGAGCATCATAAAGTAAACGAACATGAGCTGACTTATATCAATCAAGATCAGGAAGATGCGGTTGTCGAAGAAAATGCTGTTCAGACGGAAGAAAAAAAATTCACGTTCAAAGAATGTTTTAGCTACAGACAGACTTGGGCATTTGCTTTTGGGAAATTCATGACAGACGGTGTTTGGTGGTTCTTTTTATTCTGGACTCCGGCTTATTTAAGCTCCGTTTACGGAATGGATTCCACACAAAGCGCATTGCCGTTATTCGTATTGTACATGATAACTCTACTTTCGATTATTGGAGGCTGGCTTCCAAAATATTTTGTAGAAAAGAAAGGAATGAACGCGTATTCAGGAAGAATGAAAGCTATGTTGATTTTCGCATTTTTTCCATTACTGGCTTTATTGGCACAACCTTTAGGTTCAGCAACCTATTGGATTCCGGTTTTAATCATCGGAATTGCAGGGGCAGCACACCAAGCTTGGTCGGCAAATATATTCTCAACCGTAGGCGATATGTTCCCGAAAAAAGCCATCGCAACCATCACCGGAATTGGCGGAATGGCAGGAGGAATCGGATCGTTTATCATTAATAAATCTTCAGGAGTTTTATTCGATCATGCTCACAAAGCTTGGTCAACAGTTGACGGAGTTCCTTTGTTGGAAAAATATCCTCAATACATCAATGAAAGATTACCGGACGGATTCTTCGAACAATTGGAAAAATCAGGAGCTGTAGTTGTAGACGGAATTGACAAAGGATACATGATTATTTTTTCAGTCTGTGCAGTTGCTTATCTTATTGCGTGGGTTGTAATGAAATCATTGGTTCCTAAATATAAGGTGATCAATAAATAGAATTTAAATTTTAAAAAAATCATTCTTAAAGGTTTTTTAGAAAATAAAATTTTAAACAGACTAAAATAGATAAAAAGCAAACTGGTTTTATATTGCTCTTAGCTGAGTGAAACGCCTTTGCGAACGAAAAGTATACAGCATTTTGTCCAAAAAACCTTTGCGGACTTTGCATTAAAAAATCATCAACAAGAAGATGGAAAATCAGACAAAACAACAATTAAACCGCCAAAACAGCGGACTCAATACAAAATTACCAATCAAAATCGTACAGTTCGGAGGAGGAAACTTCATGCGAGGATTTACAGATTATGTGATTGATAAATTAAACAAAGAAGCAGATTTCACCGCAGGAATTGTCAACATACAGCCTACACCAAACGGTTCGGTTCACAAACTGGAAGAACAGGGAAATTTGTACACTTTATTCTCAAGAGGAATTAAAAAAGGTGAAATCGTTGATGAAAAATGTGTGATTTCGGCAATTCAGAAATCAATTAATCCTTATACAGATTATAACAGCTTTTTGGATTTGGCTAAAGAAGAGGAACTCGAATTTGTATTTTCAAATACAACCGAAACCGGAATTGCTTACGACGAAACTGAAAATACCTACGAAGGTTCGCACAAAAATTTCCCAGCGAAAGTAGCGGTTTTACTTCATGAAAGATACAAGCATTTCAACGGAGCAGCAGATAAAGGGTTAAGAATTATTCCTTGTGAACTGATTGAAGATAATGCTTTTGTTTTAAAAGGTATTATTTTAAAATATGCAAAACTTTGGAATTTAGAAGAAGATTTTGTGCAATGGATTGAACAAAGTAATTACTTTCATAACACGTTGGTAGACAGAATTGTTCCGGGTTATCCAAAAGATGACGCTGCGACGTATGAAGATCAGTTGGATTATGAAGATCCGATGATGGTGGTTTCTGAAACATTCCTTTTATGGGTGATTCAGGGAGGTGAAGATTTAAAGCAGAGAATCCCTTTCGATCAAATCAACGAACAGATCTTGGTGGTGGATGATATTCAGCCATACCGTTTGAGAAAAGTGAGAATTCTGAATGGCGGACATACATTGATGTTGGCTCCGGCCATTTTAGCAGGAAAAGAAATCGTAAAAGAAGCAATCGATGACCAGTTTATCGGAACTTTTTTAAGCGAATCTATATTTAATGAAGTCAATCAGACTTTAGGTTTAGATGAAACTGAACTGAAAGAGTTTGCGGAAGAAGTTTTCGACCGATTCAGAAATCCTTTCATCAAGCATCATCTGGCAAGCATCGCTTTATATTTTGTTTCTAAATTTAAAGTAAGAGTGGTTCCGAGTTTGTTGACGTATGTTGAAAGAAATAACAAACTGCCACTGAATTTAACATTCTCGCTGGCAAGTTTAATCAGATTCTATCAGGGAAGTTTTGGTGAAAAATCTCTTCCTCTGAATGACGAAGAAGCCATCGTAAACAGATTCAGAGAAATCTGGAAAAACGAAGATTACGAAGTTGTTTCAGAACAAGCGTTGAGCGAAAAACTGTTCTGGGATACCGACCTTACACAGGTTGAAGGCCTGAAAGCCGCAGTAGCAAAAGCATTGTACGAAATCGATCACAATGACATGGAAACTGCCTACAAAAATTTTATTCAATTTTATTCTTAAAAAATCATGCAAAAGAAAGTACTGAAAGTAAATCCTAAAGACAACGTTATTGTAGCGTTGATGGATTTGCCTGCCGGAGAATCGGTGCACTTAGACGGTACAGATTATACGATTCTTAAAGATATTAAAGCAAAACATAAATTCGCTGCCGTAGATTTTGAGGATGGCGACCATATCATCATGTATGGCGTGATCGTTGGAAAAGCCAACCAATCCATCAGACAGGGCGAAGTAATTACCACCGAAAACGTAAAGCACCAAAGTGCAAAAGTAGTCGGCAAAACCGAAACTTTAGGCTGGACACCACCTAACGTGGACAAGTGGAAAGACCGTACCTTCATGGGGTATCACCGTGAAGACGGACAGGTAGGAACAGAAAATGTATGGTTATTTTTCCCTTTGGTATTCTGTGAAAACAAGAATATCGAAACACTGAAGGATATTTTCGAAAAAGAACTGCTTCACGATAAAGCCAGCAAACATCAATTGTTACTGCGTTCGTTACTGAATGGCGGTGCCACTGCTGATGTTGCGGTGGAAGAGGAAGAACCGGATACAAGAGTATTTAAAAATATAGACGTTAGATTCATCACGCACCAAGGTGGCTGTGGCGGAATTCGTCAGGATGCTGAAGCATTGGGAAGACTGTTCGCAGGATATGTCAACAACCCGAATGTTGCGGGAGCTACGGTTCTTAGCTTAGGCTGCCAGAATCTTCAGGTGCAGATTTTCATGGATGCACTTCACGCTTTGGCTCCGAATAACAAAAAACCGATTGTCGTTTACGAACAGCAAAAATCAGGAACGATTGATGAAATGCTGACTGGCGTTATCAAAGATTCTTATGAAGGCATTAAACAAGCTAACAATATTGAAAGAAAACCTGCACCCATCACAAAACTGAACATTGGTTTAGAATGTGGTGGTTCAGACGGTTTCTCAGGAATTTCTGCCAACCCAGTTTTAGGCGAAGTTTCTGATATTATGGCGGCAGTGGGCGGAACAACCATGTTGGCCGAATTCCCTGAATTGTGTGGAGTAGAGCAAGAACTGGTGAACCGTTGCATCAACGATGAAGACGGTGTAAAATTCCTGAAGCTGATGAAAGATTTTGAAGCCTCTGTGGTTGCGGCAGGATCAGGATTTGATATGAATCCGTCTCCCGGAAACATCAAAGACGGTTTAATTACCGATGCCATGAAATCTGCAGGAGCTGCCAAAAAAGGCGGGGCTGCACCAATTGTAGAAGTTCTCGATTTTACAGAATATGCCACAAAACCAGGTCTGAATCTTTTGTGTACTCCCGGAAATGATGCCGAATGTACAACGGCTTTAGTTGGTTCAGGTGCAACAGTTGTACTTTTCACTACAGGTCTTGGAACTCCGATGGGAAATCCTATTTCGCCGGTTGTGAAGATTTCTTCCAACACGGTTTTGGCAGAAAAAATGTCAGACATTATTGATTTTAATGCAGGTACCGTAATCAGCGGAGAAAAAACAATTCCCGAAGCCGCAGATGAACTTCTGGAACTCATCATCAACGTAGCCAGCGGCAAAGTAAAAACCAAGGCTGACGTTCTGAATCAGAATGATTTCATTCCATGGAGACGAGGAGTCTCTCTGTAATGGGTTAATTATATTAAATATTAGGGTTGAAAATGCTTCTTGCTTCGGTGAGGGGCATTTTCTTTTGTTGATAATAATAAAAATTAAAAAAATCCGCTTCATTTGTGAGACGGATTAATTTACTAATTCAACCTTATTGGGAATCTCAAAATGTAGTTTTCCGACATAAAAACTAGCATGATTTCCTTTAAAAGAATTTAATCCGTTCTAGTATATTTTTATTGTGGGTGTTTCTTCTTGACTCCAAAATTGATATTCTCTTTCTAATTGTATATTTAAAAAAGTTTTAATCATCAATGTGATACCGAGAAAGCTCAATTTCATTAGGCAGTAAACATAATGGTTCATTTTCCATGGCAGAATGTTTACAAGAAAAATAAATTTTGTTCAATTTAATTTTTATTTTATCATCAATATTGTTATAATAAATATCTGCATAAAAATATTTCAGATTAGTATCTCTCAATTGTCCTCCTAAAGAATTTTCATCTGCTCCCATCATAAAACTCCCATATTGATCCTTTTCTTTTTTATCTTTTTGGTAAAATGTATTGATAGGCGGAGCATTTAGGTTATCAATAAGAACAATATTATCTTTTATTATTTTAAAAGTAGAAATCATTCTATCCATATACCATCAATAGTAGCTTTTATTATCTTCTGATGTGAAAAGAAATTGAACTTTCTGAAGTTTTAATATAAAAAACAAGTCATTTTCTTTATAATACCAAGTTCCAATATATGGATTATATTTACCTTCTCTATCTTCAAAATAATCCCCTCTCTTTAAATCTTTATTTATATACCATTTACTATATTCAAAAACCCTTTTTATAGGAAATTTTTTGTCCAGTAATACAACTGTAAAAGAAAATAAATAATAAGAAAATATTTTTTTGCATATTACTGTTTTGTAAGAATCATCTCCATCGGGAACGTACTTCCTCCTTGTGGCATTTCAGCAGGAACCTGTACACCTGTCTTTTTATAGATTATTATACTGTGTTCCCTTTCATACATATTCATTTTGATTTGGGTTGAGGACAGACTTTCCAAGATCACCTCAAAACTTTTGTATTTTTTGTAATCTTCAAAGGCAATAGATGCTATTTGAGAGTGACAGTTTAATATAAACATAACTTTCATTCCATAATCACTTGATAAATTGTTATCAGAAGAAGTATCAGCTATTATAATCCCGTTTTCTTTATAAATATAATACCCCACTAAACGATCTCGATAATAATCATTATTTCCGATTTCATGGTAATGATGTTTTACCTGTTTTATCAATGTTAGGAGGAATTCTTTATTTCCACTTGTCCATTTCCAAGTCCCTACGTAGTTATCCATAATGTTATTAAGATCCTTTCTATAATAGTCTCCTGAGCTACGGTCAAAGTAAGAATCACAATCTGTAGAATTTACAATATGGCTTTGTGCTTTGCATTGCACAGACAAAAATATAATAGTTGATAATAAGAATATTTTTTTCATAAGAATTGTTTTAAATATTAAGGTTGAGGACATGGAATTTTCTGTATGGTTCCGTCTGGATTTAGTGTTAATTTCTTCCATTGACTGTTTTCATACTGATACAAAAATACTGAATTTCCACTGCCAAAGTCTTTAGTGTTGAGTACTTTCATCAGCATCTTTTCTGCCATATCTGCGGTATAGTTTTGCTTTGTATTGAGTTTCCCCTCTGTTTCATATATTTCTAAAACGGTTTTCTCTGCTAATGCTACTCCTTGCTTAGTGTCTAAATCTAATCCGTAAAAAAGGGTATCTAATGCCGTGAGATCCTGCATCCTTAACGCATAAGATGTACCATTGTAATTAAACAAAAACATAGAGAACTCATTCTTACGGAAAGGCTCTAAAAGTTTATAGTGTTTGTAGAAAGTAACCATATCCGGATAAGAAAAAATAGGAAGACCTGAAGGATGATTGTGCATTCCCGCTATATCATAGCTGCCTATAGGATTTTCGCTTCTCATGGTGCCATCAGCCTGATAGTTTGGCGAGCTTTGGGTAATGGAATATGATATTTTCCCCTTGAATTTCTCTACAATTACACTTGTTTCGTGTACATCATGGTCTATGGTTACCCTCTTTTTAATACTGTCCATTTTATGTTTAATTGCAGGATCATCGGTTTTTTCTTTCAACCTTTCGCAATCTGTTTTAGGTTCTTCTATAGGTACATTCGGCAAGGTAGGCAAGCCAATAGCACACCCATTTTCGTCAACCATTCCTGATGAGGGTTGTGTAGGGTCTGTAGGTATTTGTACAAACTGTTCGGGAGTGTAGCCTATTCCTAAGCAAAAAACCTCTTTTCAGAGGTTTAATACTTCTTATGGCTTTGTTAGAATAATTTCTTCAGGTAAAGGCTGCGGAATTCCTGTATCATAATATGGGCAATTTACTGTTTCTATTTCATTATGAAAATAATATTCTAAATTCTATATTGTTTCGATATTATTTGTGAAGTTAATTTACTCAATTTTTAATCGTCCAGTTCTTCTATTTTTACTCTCCCGGCTTGATAAATTAGTTTAGCTGCATGGTAAAAATACTTTTTATGATTATATTTATCCATTTTAGAAAAACAATAGGCAAAATAATTTTCCTTTTTATTATTTCTAAAAATAGTAATTGAAGTACCATCTCCATCCAAACAAGTTGTCACTAAAGTATCTTTGGCATTATCTGAGAGTGGATATAAAACTTTTGAATCAATCTTTAAAACGGCATCTTTTATAGTTTCATATTCTCTTCTTGACAGTTTTCGGTTGTAATATTCATTTTTACTTTCCACAGCCACTCTCATTTTTGAATTCTTAATCTTTTTTATAGGTTGAATGGTTATTCTAATTGTATTACCAATTATTATTGAATTAGAGTGTACAAGCTCAATCCTTTCCAAATGATTTTGAGAAAAACAATATGTGTAAGTGAACAGACACAAAAAAAATAATGTATTTACAATTTTCATATTCATTACTGCTTAGTAAAAACCATATCCAACGGAAAAGTAGAGCCTGTATATAAAGTTCTCGGTTTTGTAGGGCTTACATAAGAACTGTGTTGATCTATCTTACCTTTAAATCTCATCTGGGTTGGGGAAAGTTTTTCCAGCCTTACGGTGATCATTTTTTCCTTTTTAACGTCTATAAACATTGCTGTTCCTACTAATTGAGTGTCACATTCAGTACTAAATGAAACATTTAGACCAAAATCACTTTGAAGATCATCCCCCGATGTATCCGCTATCACCACTCCATTTTCTTTATAAATATAATATCCTACTAATCGATCTTTATAATAGTTATAAGTATGTTGTAATGAAACTTTGTCTGTTTAATTAAAACTAAAGTCATTTCTTTGTTTCCAGAAAACCATTTCCAAGTACCAACATATTGAGGGTAGATATTGCTAATATCTTTTAGGTATGTATTTCCATCTGAATCATTATAATCTGTATAATTACATCTTTCAACTAAATCGATAATATTTGTTTGTCCTTTACAAGATAAAGTGAAAACTGTTATTATTAATAAAACTATCTTATTCATAATGTTAATTTTTGAATTTATAAAGGACAATCATCTTGTCCAACTGTTCCATCAAGGTTTAATTTAAGTTTTGCCCAACGCTTAGTGGTTTTATCTTTACGATACAAATGTACACCGTTTCCACTTCCAATTTTAGGATCATTAAGGACTTTCATTAGTATTTTTAAAGCTTCAACTTCTGTATAATCTTTATATTTATCAAATCCTTTTTTTTCATATATTTCATACAATAAATCATTAGCTTTTTTTTCTTGTTCTGTTGTAGGATCCGCCTCCGTACCCTGATTAAGACCTGCAAACAAAGCATCTAATGCTGTAGTGTCACTCATTCTAAACGCATATTCTATACCATTAAAATTGACCACATAGTTAATATAAGCATTTTTTCTTGCCGGAGCAGAAATTTTATATCCGACATAGAACGTAAGAATATCTCCAAACTGTGGTACCGGGAAAAAACCTTCATAGTGATTATGTGCTGCAAGAATATCCCAAGTTTGAAGTGCTATTTCTACTGCAACAGCCCCTGCAATACCCGTCTCTTTAGGTTGGGTAAAAACCTTATGTTTTAGTGCTGCGCCTCTCTTCGCTATAGTAATTCCTGTCTCATGATGATCCCTATTCGGTGTTGATAAGGCTACACGGCTTTTAAGACTATCAAGCTTAGTTTGAATGTATGGAGTTTCCGAATTTTCCTTCAGTACTTCGCATGGTGTTCTCTCGTCTATATCAATTGGGTTATTCGGTAAAGTAGGCAAACCAATAGCACACCCATTTTCGTCAACCATTCCTGTTGAGGGATTTGTAGGGACTTGTACGCATGGTGCAGGAATGAAGTAATTTCCCAATTCCTAAACAAAAAAACCTCTTTTCAGAGGTTTATGTTCTTATTGCTTTATCAACTCTACTTTATTAGGCAATTCAAAAGTAGGTTTCCCTACATAGAAACTATCAGGATTTCCTTTCGTTGAAATCATTCTGTTGTAATGAAATTTTTATTTGGGTGTTAATTTATAGAACTTTTAAAACGATAAACACATACTAATTATCACTTTTATACCGAGAAAGCTCAATTTCATTAGGTATTAAACATAATGGCTCATTTTGCATTGCAGAATATTTACAAGAAGAAATTTTGTTCAATTTAATTTTTATCTTATCATCAATGTTGTTATAATAAATATAGGCATAAAAATATTTCAGGTTGGTATCTCTCAATTGTCCTCCTAAAGAATTTTCATCTACTCCCATCATAAAACTACCATATTGATCCTTTTCTTTTTTATCTTTTTGGTAAGATGTGTTGATAGCCGGAGCATTTAGGTTATCAATAAGAACAATATTATCTTTTATTATTTTAAAAGTAGAAACCATTCTATCCATATACCACCAATAGTAGCTTTTATTATCTTTTGATGCGAAAAGAAATTGAACCTTCTGAAGTTTTAATATAAAAACCAAGTCATTTTCTTTATAATACCAAGTTCCAATATATGGATTGTATTTACCTTTTTTATCTTTAAAATAATCTCCTCTCTTTAAATCTTTTCCTTTAATTATATACCATTTACTATAATCAAAAGTTCTTTTTATAGGAAATTTTTGTCCTGCAATGTAACTGTAGAAAAAGATGAATAATATAAAAATATTCTTTTGCATATTATTGCTTTATCAACTCTACTTTGTTAGGTAATTCAAAAGTAGGTTTTCCTACATAGAAACTATCAGGATTTCCTCTGGTTGAAATCATTCCGTTGTAATATATTTTTATTGTATTGAAAGTTCCATTAACAGGATTTACAGGGTGTATCTCTGCATTAGTGGTTATATTCAATGGAATATCCTTTATTGAGCCTGTTAAATATAGTTCATTCATAAAATACGTAAGACTGAATGTTCCGTATTTTTTAGCATCGATACTACTTATATTCTCAAAACTTGTAATTATAGGCGCATTAAGGTTATCTACTATAACCGTCCCGTTTTTAATATATTTATAGGTGATTAAAAGCTCATCCGAATATGCTTTTCTTATATTCTCATAAAACATTGGTACTTTTTGAATCTTTAGAATCAAAGTTTTTTCACTTCCTTCATATTTCCAAGTGCCTATATAAGGATTAAGTTGATTATAGCTATCTTTTACATAATCTCCTTTTTGACGAAAATAATCTTCATTAAAGGTATCCTGAAATGTCAAAGTTCTTAAAATGGATTGTTGCTGTGCTTTGCACGAATAATTCATAAGTATCAGTGTAAATATTACGATATATCTTTTCATAGTTTTAATTTTTTAAATGCAGTTTGAAGTTTTTAAATCATCATTTTCATCGAGATAATGCTTCTTCCAATTCTTGAAATTCGCATCACTTTCATACAGATCAATTCCTGCTCCAACACCTGAATCTTTTATTAATTTTAATAAACCTTTTATTTGCTGTTTTTTAGTCATATTATATTTTATATCTTTTTCGAAAATAATATTAACATATTCTTCATTATTCTTTATATAATTAGCAAAATCAATAATAGCCTGTTTATTGGTAAGCTTTATGGCAAATGTACCTCTTTCGGAGGTTACATACATACCTAGTTCGTGAGTGGGTGCTGTTGAATTTTCTACCAATTGAGCTAAAGCATAAAAATCTGTCATAGAAAATACGCTAAGCGTTCTTAACGATGGAATACTCATTATATTAAGATGACAATGCATGAATCCTGTTATATTAGGCGCTCTATTCCAATCAAAATCTAATTTTACAAAAGAATTTCCATTAGAATCTACACCTCCAAAGGTCTTATTTCCATAATTAGGATTATCATTATACATCGTAATCCCAGCTTCAGCAAGACCATTTGCATCTTGTTTTAATTCCAGCATTTTGCTTTGAAATTCTGTATTTTCCCCCTTTATTGTAAGATCACCACATGGAGTTTGCGGTTTCACATTCGGCAAAGTAGGCAAGCCAATAGCACATCCGTTTTCGTCAACCATTCCCGATGAGGGCTGTGTAGGGTCTGTAGGTATCTGTATACAGGGTTGTGGGGTATTGTTTTCTGGTGGACAATCTGAGCATTCACCCCCTCCGCCGGTACTACCGCCTCCGCCAATAGGACCCGGGATTTGCTCGATCGTTTCATCTTTTACATCTGCGCAGGTGTAGCTGGATATGGTATAAGCCGAAGGCGGTGTGCCTCCCGGATTGGTAAGGTATTCGCAACTGTGAAAATTAGACCCGTCATGTGCACCCGAGCTGCAGGCAATCCAAATTGTTTCTGTTGTCCACCCGCAAGATAATCTTGCAAGCTGCCCATTCCCGTTAAAAGTTCCTGCCGTAAGCTCGGTAATGGTAGTATAGTCTCCGGAATAAAAATAATATCCTTTGCTGATGTTTTCCTTTTCCTGCGGGGTGAGATGATAGGTTACCAAAAACTCCCGGTAAGTACCATTAGCAAAAGGAACCAGTAAAAGATTTTCCAGAGGAGCATCTGCAGGTGCATTCTCTTTTTTAATATTAAAAGTGTAGGTATGAAAGTTTGGCCCGTTCTCTATGTAGATCACACTTTCTGTGTCTATGGAAACTCCGTTTCCATAATCTACCACTCTTCCGTTAACAAGGGATTTAGAGTTTTTGAAAGCTGTTTTTGCCTTTTCAAGTTCCGGAACTAAGATGCTTCTGTGCTTACTTTCATTTAAGGAAATCCTCTTCGAGGTAAGCTGAAATTTTGAGCTGTTGTTAAAAGTTTCCTTTTCTGGGAACTGGTCAGTTCTGCAGGAATACGTCGAGAGAGCGACCAAAAATATCAGGCAGAGCCTGAGAAATAGATTTCTTTTCATAAACATTTGATGTTTTTAAGTGGTTAAATATATAAATAATTCACAAACATATAAAATATCTTTAATTATGGCAAATAAGCCACAATCATTTTTTTATAAATTCTCAACCTTTGCTTTGTGAAAGCAAGCATAGACAAACATTTTATCATATTATTTGGACAAAATCTTAGGAAAATAAGAGAATCCAAAAAAATAAGTATGCAAAATCTTGCTGATGCTATCAATGTAGAATATTCACAAATTAGTAGAATAGAAAGAGGGCTTATAAATACTTCTATTGGAGTTGCTTTCGCCATCTCTCAAGCGTTGGAAATAGATATCAAAGAGCTTTTCGATTTTAAAACGGAAAAATAAAAATATATTCTTTTTTACATTCTTTGTCCCAAATTCCACGTTCCCAACCCCAACCGACACGTCCAAAACCGATCCTGACACGTTTCGAAGAAGTCCCGCCACGTCCCATAAAGCTTCCGATACGTTGCACCACCTCTCAAGATACGTTTATCAGAAGTCCGTCGGGGTTCCAAAAGTCTCCGATGTGGTTCAAGATACATCAGGAAACGTTACTCAACCTATCCCGACAGGTAAAAGATAGGTTGGGAGAGGTGTTTTACCTATCCCGACCTATATTGAAAGTATCCCGATGAGTCAACAACCGCTCCCGATCCTTAATGAACGTCTCCGGTTGGGTGAAAGACGTCTCCTAAGCTATCCGAGACGTATCTGAAGGAGTAAAGAACCTATCCCGAGTATTCAAGAACGTATCGAATATATTAAAAGACGGTTTGAAAGCATAAAAATACCCCTCCGTTTCAATGGGAGGGGTGGCTGGTTGTTGCTTTTTATTTTTTCTCCTCGGGTGGAACCGTAGAGGTTGAATTTTTCACAAAGAACTGTTTCAGATCTTTGTACTTGTCTTCAAATCCCGTCGCTGACGTTCCTGCTTTGTAAGTCGTGAAAGAATAATCTACCAACGCCGACTGATAGTTGTCGTAATCATGAAGTGTTTTGGCATTATTAAGTCTTGTAATCACGCTTTCGAGCCTGCTGATCATGGCTTCCATGTTGTTTCGGGAGGTGTGATCTCTGTTGAATTCTTCCCAGTCGACTTCGGGAGAACTCAGGTTCGCCTGACTGTTGTTGTAGTCGTAGACCTTATTGACAAAGAGTTTGTTTTGCTCGTTGATGCTTCCGTATTTTTTACGGTCTTCAGGTGAAAGGTTGACTGTAATTTCAGCAAGAGCTGTTTCCAATGCCGCGATGGCATCCTGTGCCGCAGTGATCTTTGCACTGCTCAAATGGGTGGAGTTCAAATTTGTTAATCCCATCATTTTTGATTTTAAAGGTTAATACTATATGAATAAAATCGTGTGTTTTTTATTTGGGAGAACTAAGATATAAAAAAACAACAAGTGAAGAGGGGAAATATTGAAAAGATTTTGATAGTCAGTGGTTTGTGTTATGAGGAGTATTGTATGTAACCTTTACTGCAGATAGGGTTATTTATTTTCATGATATATTCTTATTTTTAAAAATTAAAAACCAGAAAATTGAAAAACCTTTTTTGTATACTGACATTTCTTATGATGTTTAGTTGGGGTAATGCTCAAATATTTAAGCTGAAAAGAGACGCATCTTTTATTGAAAATTATCAGATAGAGATTACTGCTAAAAAGAATTACATGTTTATTTCTAATAATGGTTTGGTAGAATTGCCTTTTGGTGAAATTAAGGAGATCTCCAAGATAAGGATTGTTGATCTTGATAAAGATGCTGTATATGATTTATATTCTGAAGAACTGAAAATTAAGGAAAACGAATTGCATTTTTCATCAGGAAAGCAGATTGAGGAAGTTGTAGTTTCAGGTAAGAAAAATGAGACCGTTATTGGGATTGATGCGAAAGGAGGATTGATGAAATTATTCAGCTTACCAAACTCCAGTAAAATTGTAGAAATTCCTGAAGTAGGCAATTATTATGAAGGCAAGAAAATTAAGAAAATAAGGTATTATTTTACAGGTGGAAATAATACGCTTTATAATGTTAAAACCGATAAGATGGATACCCGTATTATTCCAATTTTATATACTTGTTTGTCAGTTAGCTGTAAAGATAAAAGGCTGTTAATCCCCGAAATGGAAGTTGGCTTTACTGAAAACAGCAAATATCTTGAGATCAATCTTAGTCATCATCATATTTTCATTGATGAAAGCTTTAAAAATCTATACATAGGATATATTGCTCTTGATTATCATGTTGTAAAACAAAAAAAGGTAGAAAAAATCGGTCACAATAAGTGTTACAATAATTTCCCAGAATTAAATTCCATCAAAGAAATAACATATCGATGTCCTGTGATTTCTGTTGTTATAGAGTGATGATTTCCTCTTCGAGGATTTCCTGATATGAATTTGGTGAAAGAACTATCTTTTTTTCAACCGAAACTCCGGTAGAATCCTATAGCGCAGATTTGTAATCCCTGCTTTTTTGCAATATGTTTTATAATTAATGGAAGATAATAGCAGCTGACATAGTATTCATATTTTGTGTTGTCACGTATTGCAAATCCGGTACATCAGGATATGCCACGGTTTGGACAATATGGTGAAATTTCAATTTGATATATCATTATAAAACATGATCAATTCAAAAAAAGGGACTGACATTTCAACTTCAGTCCCACATAAAAAAAATTGGTTTTTGAGGTATGAGCATTATTCTGTTACTTTTAAGCTCTGGATTTTTCCGTCAGCCATTGTAAAGTGGAATTTTAATACAAGCGGACTGCCCGGAAATGTTCCTGCAATTTTTGCCGACAAAATATATTCTTTTTCATCGTAAGCTACCGGCTCCATCGTTGCTTTATAGTCTCTGTTGGATTTATCGATCCACTTTTCGATTTCTGCTTTTCCGATATGGGTTTTGCCTTCATCAAACACTTGCGCATCTTCAGCGAAACAGTTGGCATAAGCTGAACTGTCAAATTCGTTTTGGGTCTTTACTAATTCTTCTATTACTTTAGGTAAGTTCATCGTATTATATTTTTAAGGTTATTAAATAGTTGGTACGGTCCCGCCGTCGATCACGTATTCGGTTCCGGTTAAATAGTTTGCTCTTGGTGACACAAGAAAACCTACAAATTCAGCGACCTCTTTTGGTTCGGCAGGTCTGCCAAAAGGAATTCCGCCCAGCGCATCCATTACGCCTTGTTGCGCTTCTTCTAGGGTACTGTTGGCATTTCTTGCAATTTCGCCCAACCAGGCTTCTGATGCCGAAGTATTGATCCATCCCGGTGAAACCGTCAATACCCGAATGCCTTTTGGAGTTACTTCGTTTGAAAGACTCTT
Organism: Chryseobacterium formosense; assembly: GCF_900116415.1. Classification (GTDB taxonomy): domain Bacteria; phylum Bacteroidota; class Bacteroidia; order Flavobacteriales; family Weeksellaceae; genus Chryseobacterium; species Chryseobacterium formosense. The sequence goes on from NZ_FPAP01000002.1 coordinate 799,296, forward strand.
GCTATAATTTCTCAAGGCTGCTTTGGAAGCGGCGTATGGCAAAGTAGAATCATACAAAGGAAGTTTACCCTGAATAGAAGCAATGTGGATGATCACGCCACTTTTTCTTTCAATCATTTGAGGTAGAAATCCCCTGTCTAACCGCACGGGAGCAAGTAAATTAGCCTTAAAGGTAGATTCCCAGTCTTCATCCGATAATGCATTAAAGCCACCGGCAGGTGTTGTTGAAGAACCGAGGTTGTTAATCAGAATATCCAGTCGGCCATACGCAGACATTATTTCACTGATTACTTTCTGTGTTCCTTCAGCAGTACTCAAATCAGCAGCAATGAAATGCAGATTTCTGTTTTCTTCTTCCGGTGCATTTCTTGCGGAAATGATCACTGTTGCGCCCGCTTGCAAAAGTCTTTCTGCAATAGCTTTTCCGGCTCCTTTTGTACCTCCTGTTACCAAAGCAATTTGGCCTGATAACTCATTGTTGAAATTAAACTGTTCCATTTTTTAAAATTATTTATAGGACAAAATTGGGGTATAAAAACAGTTTGTACAAGTACGGATTTACGATTCAGATAGGGATAAATTATTCCCCTATTGTACAAATCGGAACATAGGTTTACATTTGCTTTATTATGTATGAGCGAAAAATAATACCCAACTTAAATTGCGGACTTGACCTGATCGGTGAAGTTCTTTACGGTAAGTGGAAGATCCGTCTGCTCTGGTTTATTGATCAGGGACATCAGAGACCGAGTGAACTGCAGCGCAAAATTCCCGATGCTACACGGCGGGTTTTAAATATTCAGTTAAAAGAACTTGAAGATCATGAATTGATTACCAAGAAAATCTATCCTGTCGTACCCCCAAAAGTGGAGTACAGTCTTACCGAATTGGGAAAGAGTGTTATTCCAGTCATTTTGCAGCTGGGAATGTGGGGTGACCAGAACGAAACGCATTTGCGTACGGTTATTCTAAAGCGTCTGAACTCAGAAAGTGAATCTCTTCGTCTGGAGGAATGAGTATATATTGATAGCGCTTCGTGAATTATGTGATAATGCCGTATTAAATTGAATGCAGAATTCTTCTCATTTGGAATGGAATTTTACTAATGGAAGAAGGAATGATTTCTGGGTGTAATAAATATGATAATGAACTACTCCCTTTTTGAAGACTTCCTTATACAGATTTTCGGAGCCAATACTACTTTCTTTTCGATTGAAACACCAGAAGAATTATCTTTAATATGATCAATAAAAACCTGCCCTGCTTTATTCCCCATGATAAGCGGAGTCTGATCCATCGAGCTCATCGGAAGCTCCATAAACTGGGTGAAGGGCTCATTTGAAAAACCTATAACAGCCACTTCCTGCGGAATTTTTATTTTACGTTTCTTCAATTCCTGACAAGCGCCGAGTGCTGCAAAATCACTCGCAGAAAATATAGCATCAGGAATCGATTTTCTTTTCCATAATGTTTTGATGGCTTCAATTCCTGCATCGATGGAGCTTCCTGTAGAAATAATATTTTCTTCTTTTACAGCTAAGTTATGGTCAATAAGTGCCTGTTTGTAACCATTCAGACGGTTTTGATAGATCTCAAGATTAAGGTCTCCCGCAAAATGACAGATGTTTTTATAGCCTTCAGAAATAAGATGTTCCGTAGCTTCATAGCCGCCGCGGTAATCATCGATTGTTACGGTACTGATTCCCGGAATATCTTTTTTACGGTCAAAAAATATGATAGGCGTTCTTGAAGTATTCAGAATATGCTCAATATGTTCTGTATCTACAGTCGTTCTCGAAACTGACATGAAAATTCCATCCACCTGAGCATTTAGTAAAGTATTCAAATGTTTTTTTTCAATATTCACATCTTCATGGCTCTGACAGATGATCACATGGTACCCAAATGGAGAAAGTTCTTCTTCAATTCCCCGAATAACGGACGAAAAGAAATTGGTATTTATAAATGGTACGATGATTCCTACGTTTTTTGTTTCACCGCTTTTAAGGGCTTTAGCAAGATTATTCTGTTTGTAGTTCATTTCCTTGGCGGTTTTCACTACAAGTTCTTTGGTTGCCTGGCTAATTCTCGGGTGGTTGTTCAGCGCTCTTGAAACAGTAGCCACACTTACGTTCAGCTTCTTCGAAATATCATAAATGGTGGCGTTTTTTTTTGTCATAGGTATTCTGGAATAATGTTAAAATTCCCTTTGATAATCCTTTGCAGAATGCTTGTAAATTTAATCAAATTCAGCAAACCGGAAACTTTAAAACTATTTTTTATGAATTATTTATGAATTTATCAATAAAAACCGATAGGCTTTTGATAAAACGGTAGAATTGTGAGGTGAATTCGTAGAATTACTGAAAATTTTTAGATTTTCGTATAAAACTGTAAAATCTATTTGAAGAGGTTCTATCTTTGAGATTTAAAAATCAGAACAAAATATTAACGAATTAAAATTTACGGATCATGGCAACAAATTTTAAAGTATTCTAATAACAAAGTTTATCAAATAACAATATGCAATATGAAAAAATTGACACTCTACCTTATCTTATTACTCCTCTTTACAGGATCTTGTTTATATTCTCAAAAGGCTGTCAGTAAAGACAATTTTACCTTTCAGGTACAAAAAGAAGAAGGCGATCTCAACAACGATAAAATCGATGATAAAATTATGCTGGAAATGGATCTGGATGACGAAACCAGACCGTTGAGATTACAGATATTCCTGTCCCAACCGGATAAGAAACTTAAACTTGTGGTTTCCTCTACAAAAATCATTGAAAGTCAGTATCCGGTGAATAAAAAAGGAGAACATAACGGCAATACGATTCCGGATTTTTTTATTGAAGAGGGTGTCTTAAAAATGCTTACTGACATTAATGATAGAAAAAGCAGTTATGAATTCAGACTGAAGCAAAATAATTTTGAGCTGGTTAAAATATCAAGGGTATTATGGGATGGAAAAGAGACCACCTCCGAAACAGAAATAGATTTAATAAAAGGAACTAAAAGTGAATATGATAGAGATTTTAGCCCAAACAAAAAAAATATAAGAAACACTCAATTAAAACCAATCAAAACTTTGCCAAAAATACAGGACTTGAGTTTTTCTGATCTAGAAAAATTATAAAACCTGAAGATCCTTAAACACATTAAAAACAGCCTCAATAAGTCCTTTTTCTACAACAGAATCTGAAGAGAAATCTGGAAGGATCGCCCGTAATTCACCTTCATCGTCCCGTTCGAAAATGATTTCATGACCATTGATATCTACATAAAATTTGTAGCCGTAGGTAAAAGTGGCAAGTCTTCCGTTGAAAAGGTATTCTTGACCCTTATATGTTACCGGTAATTCAAATTGATGTTCCATTAATTTTCGTTTCTATTCTCTTAAATTCTGAGCAAAGTTCGGTATTTAAACAGAGATTCTTACAACAAATTAAAACAGAATTTTTTATAATCTATTTCATTATTAAAATAAAAGAGCACCGAAAAAATCGATGCTCTGAACAAATTAATTATAAGACTAGAGTATATTTATTTTTCCCAAACCTTCTCGATTTCTTCGAGAGATTTGCCTTTCGTTTCAGGAACCCATTTCCAGACGAAAATTAGTGAAAGAACACTCATGATACCATAAAAACCGTACGTGAATGCTCCGCTGAATTCCATCATAAAAGGATAGGTTGATGAAATAAAATAATTTGCTGCCCATTGTGCAGCAACAGCCACGGCAATCGCACTTCCTCTGATTTTATTAGGGAAAATTTCAGAGATCAAAACCCAACAAATCGGCCCCCAAGACATCATAAACGATGCTGTGTAGATGATGATGAAAACCAGAGTTGCAAAGCTTATAATTTCAAGATATGAGAAAATGGCAATGGCAAACATTCCGATCGCCATCCCTACAGAACCTACAATTAATAAAGGTTTTCTTCCCCATTTATCGACCGTATAAATAGCGATGACCGTAAAAATTACATTCACCAATCCCATCACAACGGTCTGTAGCATCGAAGCATCTTTGTGAACGCCCATACTTTCAAAAATTCTTGGGGCATAATATAATGCTACGTTAATTCCCACGAATTGCTGGAAAACAGAAAGTAAAATCCCGATAACGATCACCGTTTTTCCGAAAGCGAAAATCTCACTTTTATGTTCGGCAACAGTGCTTTTAATTTCGTTAAAAATTTCTCTTCCACGGGCTTCACCATTGATTTTAGTTAGTATTTTAAGGGCTTCTTCATCTTTATTGATTAAAGTTAAATATCGTGGAGTTTCAGGAACCAAGAACAGCAAAATTCCAAATAAAGCAGAAGGAATGGTTAAAGATAAAAACATATATCTCCATCCGATTTCATTGATCCACTCTACGGTTTGTCCGCTTGCAATTCCCCAGTTTACAAAGTACACCACGAGCATCCCGAAAATTATGGCAAACTGATTCAGAGAAACCAGTTTACCACGTATTTCGGCAGGTGCAATCTCGCCAATGTACATCGGGCAGACCGCTGAAGCAAGTCCTACACCGATCCCACCAATGATCCTATAAAAATTAAATGCCAGCAAAACACCCATTGAGTGTTCGCCGTGTTTGAAAAATAAAAATTCGGGATACGCTGCTCCTAAAGCACTAATGAAAAATAAGAATGCAGAAAGCATCAGCGATTTTTTTCTTCCCAGTTTTGTTGAGATAAATCCGGATATTGCGCCACCGATGATACAGCCGATCAAAGCACTGGAAATCGTTGCTCCATGTGCTAAAGAGCTCAATCCTAAAGGAATAATTAAATATTCCTGAATCGATTTTTCAGCTCCCGAAATTACTGCGGTGTCATATCCAAACAAAAGTCCGCCCAAAGTGGCAACCAAAGTCAGTACGGTCACATACATCATGTTGATTTTGGCTTTTGTATTCGAAGAATACTGCGGACCGGAATCTATTATTTGCATAGTTTGATTTAGTTTTTAATTGTTGTTATTTTGGGTTTTACGCAAAGGCGCAAAGATTTATGCTTTAGGGCGCAAAGGTTTTATCTTCGATAAAATTTAAGATATTTCCTTGCTGAAAATCTATGATTTTCTTGCGCCTTAAAATATTTTCAAAGTAAAAAAACTTGCGCCTTTCCAATTAACCAATATTATAAATACTGATTGATTAAGCTTTCAAGATATTCCTGCTTACCGCTTTCTCTACCTACTTCTCCAAGTCCGTTTGCGTGAGATGCCAAATCAGTTAAAGAAAGTTTTCCGTCTTCGAAATCTTTTCCTTTTCCGGAATCGAATGAAGAATATCTGTTGGCTCTGATTTCTGTATATTTAGATTTTTCTAAAATAGCATCTGCAGCTAAAAATGCTCTTGCAAAATTGTCCATTCCGCTGATGTGAGCAATGAAAATATCTTCCAGATCGGTTGAATTTCTTCTGATTTTAGCATCGAAATTCACACCTCCACCTTGGAAACCTCCAGCCTGAATAATAACCAGCATCGCCTGAGTCATTTCATACAGATCAACCGGGAATTGGTCGGTATCCCAACCGTTTTGGTAATCTCCTCTGTTGGCGTCAATACTTCCTAAGACATTGTTATCAGCCGCAACCTGAAGTTCGTGCTCGAAAGTGTGTTGTGCTAAAGTAGCGTGGTTGACTTCAAGATTTAATTTAAAATCGTTTAGAAGATCATACTGACGAAGGAAATTCAAACACGTTGCAGCATCAAAATCATACTGATGTTTTGTAGGCTCCATTGGTTTTGGCTCGATGAAGAAAGTTCCCTTGAAACCTTGAGAACGCGCGTAATCTTTTGCTAGGTGTAAGAATTTTGCCATGTGCTCCTGCTCACGTTTCATATCGGTATTTAATAAAGACATATAACCTTCACGGCCACCCCAGAATACATAGTTTTCTCCACCTAATTTAATCGTCGCATCCAAAGCATTTTTTACCTGACCTCCTGCATATGCCAAAACATCAAAAGAAGGATTCGTTGCCGCCCCATTCATAAATCTTGCATTTGAGAAGCAGTTTGAAGTTCCCCACAATAATTTTACACCAGAAGCCGCCTGCTTTTCTTTAGCATAATCGGTGATGAATTCCAGTCTTTTCGTTGATTCTGTGAAATTATCTGCTTCATCAATCAAATCATAGTCATGGAAACAGTAGTAAGGAACGCCTAATTTTGTGAAAAATTCGAAAGCAGCATCCATTTTTTCAGTTGCTCTTTGTTTTGCATCGGAAGCAGTTAGCCAATCAAATTGCTGTGTTCCAACTCCGAATGGATCGCCACCTGTTGCGCAGAAGGTATGCCAGTAAGCCGTTGCAAACTTGAAATATTCTTTCATTGCTTTTCCACGAACCACTCTGTTTTCATCATAAAATTTGAATGCTAAAGGATTATCTGATTCTCTTCCTTCAAACTTTATTTTTTCAATTCCTTTGAAATATTCTTTGTTTCCTAATGTAACTGACATATTGATATATTTTAATTTTTCTTGATTTTTTTTGAATTTATCCTTGTGTTTTATTTAGGTAGCTTTTGACTACGCCGAAAGCAATTTTATTTTTTATGGCAGCTTTTCCGCCTTCCACTCCCGCTTTTTTCTGAAAAAACCAGCGCATCCCCCATCCTTTTTTTCAGAAAAAGAGCTCCGTTCAAGTCGGGCTGCGATTTGTGATCGTTAAAATGAATCACTAATAATTGAATCTAAAGCTAAAAGCCAATTGCCATTCGCTAATAGCTATAGATTACTTGCTCCAATTTATTTTTCCATTTTCCATAGCTTTCTCTATACTGATCCATGTTTTTAAAATCAGGAATGTACGTTGTGGTAATATCTTTTTCCGTTAAAATATCGGTCAATGTATCAAATGCTCCCGCACCAATTGCCGCTGCTCTTGCTGCTCCGGTAGAACCTGTTGTATCGAAAATTCTAATTTCGGTGTCCAGTAGCGTTGCAATCGATTGCGCAAACAATGATGAACGAAATAAATTATCCCCTCCGGCTTTGATGATTCCTTTTTGCAATCCGTCGTTCATTAAAATTTCAGTTCCGTAAACGAAAGAATAGGCGATACCTTCCAAACCAGCTCTGAACAAATGAACACTTTTATGACGGTTGAAATTCACATTATAGGTAGAAGATCCAATGTCTTTATTTCTTAAAACTCTTTCAGCACCATTTCCGAATGGTAAAACGATAATTCCGTCAGATCCGATTGGAACTTGTGAAGCCAAATCATTCAGTTCCTGATAAGAATGTCTCTTCTGATCCACCTGATGACGCAGCCAGCTGTATTGAATTCCTGCACCGTTTAAGCAAAGCATTTTTCCGATTCTGGGTTGTTCTTTTGTGTGATTGATGTGCGCAAAATTGTTGACTCTCACCGATTCTTTCGAATGAATATTATTGGTCACCCCATAAACAACTCCTGAAGTTCCTCCTGTTGCAGCGATTTCTCCCGGATTCATTACGTTTAAAGATAGTGCATTATTCGGTTGGTCTCCCGCTCTGTATAAAATAGGAATTCCTTCTGGCAATCCGCTTTCTTCTGCTCCCTGTTTTGAAACAACGCATTGCACACTGAAATTATCAACAACCTTTGAAACCAAAGATTCGTCAATTCCCCAATGATTCAAAAGAGTTTTTGAAGGCTGATGTTTTTGAAAATCCCAAAGCACTCCTTCAGATAATCCTGTAACAGTCGTTGTTGCTTCTCCGCTTAATTTTAAAGCGATAAAATCTCCGGGAAGCATAAATTTCCAAACCTTTTCGTAAACTTCAGGTTCATTTTCCTTTACCCATTTCAGTTTTGAAGCGGTAAAATTTCCTGGGGAATTAAGAAGTTTATTCATACAAACTTCTTCGCCCAAATCGTTAAAAGCATTATCTCCGGTTTCTACAGCACGACTGTCGCACCAGATAATCGATGGGCGCAAAACTTCTTTATCTTTCCCTACCAAAACCAAACCGTGCATCTGGTAAGAAATACCGATTCCTTTGATTTGATTTTTGTCGATGTGGCTTTCTGCAATAATCTTTTGAGTCAGAATTCTCAGATTTTGCCACCAAGCTTCCGGATCTTGTTCTGCCCAACCGATTTTTGGTGAATCTATCGGCATTTCTGTTTCCGGATATTTGGCGTGAGCAATTACTTTACCCTGCTCATCAACAATCGAAGCTTTTAGAGAAGAACTTCCAACATCGTATCCTATAAACATTTTTTTGATTTAATATTTGTTCGTTGCTAAATGTAATAATTTTATAATATAAATGATACTTTATTTTAAAATTCATAATTTTTTATGATAATTATAATGCGTAAATATTTGTTTTAAAGGTGTTTCAGATAAATGGTGTTATCTTATTATTTATGATAAGATAATTTACTTTTCATAATTTTTACGTTAAGAATCTTCCCGAAAAGGATGGGTAAACGATAGATTAGGTTAATCGATTGCTCAAAATGATATATTAAAATAAATTCTATCAGATAAAATGGAAAATATTATTTTTGAGTATGAACAACAGGAATCGCGGCAAAAACACAGGTGACGATACTTTATTCGAATCTGAGAAGCAGATTGAGAAATTGAAGTATGCTCTTCAGGATATGCAGTATTTATTGAGCCGAAATTATGCGGAAAAAGCTTCTTCAGAATTGGTAGGAAATCATTATCGTTTGAAAACCCGACAAATTCAGGCCTTACGTGGAGCTTCTGCTTCGGGAATTCAAATGCAGTACAGAAAATCTAAGGAACTTAAAATTTTAGATTTGATAGATAGAACTGTTTATCTTGATGGCTTCAATGTTTTGATTTTACTGGAAAGTTTGCTTTCCGAAGCTTATATTTTTAAAGGATCAGACGGTTGTTTTCGGGATCTTTCAGGTGTGCATGGAACATATAAAAGAGTCAATCAGACTCAAAAAGCAATTGAATTGATTGCCGTATTTTTTCAAAAATCTCAGGTAGAAAAACTGATCTGGATTTTTGATAAGCCAGTTTCCAACAGTGGTAGAATTAAACAAATTATTTTAGATTTTGCTGGGGAAAAGAATTTGAGTTGGGAAGTAGAACTTCAATTCAATCCCGATAAATTTTTAGTAGAAAATGCAGAAATTGTAGTTTCTTCCGATGCATGGATTTTAGATCATTGCAAGAATTGGTTTAATCTTGTCGGGTATTTAATTAAGGAAGAAAATCTTTCTGTTAATCTTATAAATTTAAACACAAACGGCACAAATGATTTCACCAATAATACAAATAAGATATGATTATATTTTTTGAGAATAGTAATTTCATTAATATAAAAAATCGTGGAGATTGTTGTCATTAGTGTTTTAAAATAAAAATCATGAAATTATTTCAAAAATTCCTTCCATTATTTTCAGAACAATGGCGGGAAAAATATCAGGCGATTTTAGCTGAGGAACATTTACAAAATCTAAATGAAAATATTAAAAAGTTTAAAGAGCAAACTTTAGATTGGGATCTACCTTTTTTTATTGAAGAAATAAAAATTGACCGTGGTGAAAGTTTCGGCTTATTCATCAATATTTTAGAATCTGAAAATTCGGATGAGGTCAAAGCAAAACAATTAGAAGAAATTCCTTTTGAACATTGGCTGAATATTTTAGGGCAACGATTAACTTCGGCAAGTCTGCGTGATGAAAATGGGATTCCACCATTGAAAAGTTTACTGATTGAAGCTTGTGAAAAACCTTTTAACAACGAGATAACTATTGCCCAAAGAGCCTGGGAAAAGCATGTCGGAAGATTAGACGATCAGTTTTGGGGTGAAGCAAAAGGAAATAATCAGCAGAAACAAAAGGCTCTTATGGAAAAGATTAATTATATTTTAGATCATAAAACCTGGTGGAATATTTTCTTTCACTATAAACACGAGTTAGTTTTTGAAGTCCGAGAAAAAGAAGGTTATGGGATTCGTTGGAGTCATGGCGGAAAAAACTTGATTGGTTTTTTGGAGGGTTTTATTAATGAGTAATTTACTACGTAAAAAGATTGCGTACCATGTTGGTAATTTTGAACCCAAATTTCAGCTAATCATCTTAAATATTTGCTAACATGAAAAACACTTACAACAAAGGAACTTTCAGAAGCTTCGAATACGGTAAAATCGGACCTTATTTAAAAAAACATGGAAATAAAAAATGGAGGAGAACTGAAAAATCTGAAATCGAAAATCAGCTTAGTGAAAACTTTAAATTTTTTAAAAAAAGAAAGAAAAGGCGGAAATTAATTTGGGCTAAAATCACAAAGGAAATCTATGGCAAAACACATTCAGAATACAAAAGTTTTTATTCTGAAAAATCTTTTAAAGATTCAATAAAAAGAGCGAGTGTAACAAGATATTTTTTAATACATAAAACAAATAAAAAATGAACACATTTATCGATATTGGTATCAACTTAACCAATAAACAATTTTGCAACGAACACGAAGAAATCATCAACCGAGCCCTCGATAATGGAGTCGAACAAATGATTCTCACAGGAACAAGCGTTCGAGGAAGCAAAGAGTCGGCTGAAATCGCAGAACATTATCACGATGTTCTCTTCTCAACAGCAGGAATTCATCCACACGATGCAAAATCTTTTAATAACGAAAGCATTAATGAATTAAGAAAATTATTGAAACAAGAACACGTAATTTCCGTTGGAGAATGTGGATTGGATTTTGACAGAGATTTTTCACCAAGACTCATTCAGGAAAAATGTTATCGTGCCCAACTGGAATTAGCAATCGAAATTAGTAAACCACTTTTTCTTCACGAAAGATCAGCTTTCAAAAGATTTAACGAAATCACCGACGAATATTTATCCAAACTTCCGAAAGCAGTGGTTCATTGTTTTACCGGAACTTTAGATGAAGCAAAAATTTATTTAGATAAGGGATTTTACTTAGGATTCACCGGAGCAATAAGCGACACCAACAGATTTAAACATTTGGAAGAAGTCATCAAATATGCTCCGCTAGAAAGAATGATGATTGAAACAGATGCTCCTTTTATGCTTCCGAAAAATATGCCGAGAATACAAAGCCGAAGAAACGAGCCGAAATTTTTGCCTTTTGTTGCCCAAACCATTGCCCATCTCAAAAAAATAAGTATTTCTGAGGTTGCAAATGAAACTACAGAAGTCGCAAGAAATTTTTTCAGAATATAAAAAAGAGCTCTACTCACAAAGTAAAGCTCTTTTTATTTATAATAATTGATTCTTATTAAATCACTTTCAAAGCAGCTTCCAAAGCCAGTTCAATCATTGGTTTCAACGCTTTTTCTCTTTCGTCTGCCGATATAAATTCTTTGGTTGGAATGATATCAGAAACGGTAAGAATAGTCGCTGCATTTTTACCTAAATGTTTTGCATTGGCAAATAATCCGAACGCTTCCATTTCTACAGCCGGACAATTGTATTTCGTAGCAATTGCAGGAATTGCAGGATCTTTTCTGTAAAAAATATCGCTGCTGTGAATGTTGGTTGCCTTAACATTTAAAGATAATTCTTTCGCTGTTTCATTAATAATGTCAAAAATATTTCCCTGATGCGAAAATATTTCTTCTTCAAATCCCCAAGCATATTTTGCATAGGTACTTTCGCTGGCTGCATTTTCCACATTCAGAATGTCAAAAAGTTTTACATCGCTGGAATATCCGCCGCAGGTTCCGATCCTGATAATCGTATCAACTTCATACTCTGTGTACAGTTCAAAAGAATAAATTCCGATGCTTGGAAATCCCATTCCGCTCGCTCCCACAGAGATTTCTTTGCCTTTGTAAGTTCCGGTGTAGTAAAAAATACCTCTGGTCTGGCTCACTAATCTTGCATTTTCAAGAAAGTTTTCAGCGATATATTTTGCACGAAGCGGATCTCCGGGCTGCAAAACAACTTTTGCGATCTCTCCTTTTTTGGCACTGATGTGTACACTCATATTTTTGATTTAAATTTTAGCAAAGATAAAAATTTTGACCGTCACAGAAAGAAACATTAGAATCTGCATTCAGTTTGTCGAGATAGAATCAACCAAATGATTATACCTTATTTTCTTTGTTTTTAGGAGATGTTTCCTGCTCTCCGTACTCGCTATTTTCTAGAATCGGCGGCGGCAAAGCCGCCGCCGATTCTAGAAAATGAGCTCAGACAAATACTTCGATCAGGGCTATGAACAATCGGTCTGGTCATTTACTATTAGTCTTAGAAAAAAATTGTTTTTTCTTCAGAATATTTTGAAAAAATCACGTTTAAATTCATAAATACATAAAGAAAATAATTTTATTTTTGTTAGATGATGAAAACCAACTCCCCACTTTTAGATACTTTATTTTTGCTTAGAAAGGAAGAGTGCATTACGATTTTCACAGACATTCAGGAAATCTCACAAAAGGAAGAACAGGATGCTGCCGATTATTTTGAATCCGAATTCGAGAAGGAACGTTTAGAATTTTTATCCGATCAGATCAACTGTGACCACAAAACGGCGGTTTGGGCGGCAAAAGTTCTGTATCATAGTGCGCAATTATATTTGATAAGAGAAAATACGGCGAAAGATTTAAACAAATTAATTCCATCATTTAAAGGAAAAAGAGATGTTTCGGCGATATTGTCTGCTGATTTATTATTAAGATTTTTACCGCAGATTATTTCTGTTTTGCAAAATGCAGATCCCGAAGATACTTTGATAAAAATGCTTGAAAATATTTTAAGACAGTTTCATTATTCAGGAATTGGTTTTGATCTGGATTTGGAAAATATAAATTGGGAAGAAGAGCTGAAAGACAAAACCTACCGAAAATTATATCTTGAAAGAATTGTGGAAAACAAAGCCTACAAGCTTGCAGAAATTCCATACATCAACCAACTGCTGATTGCAGAATTTGGAATGTATAAAGAAATTTTTTGGAAAGAACTAAAAATAATAAGCAATTAAGTTTTTTTATTTCTTAGCTGAGTGAAATCGAAGATTTGACAAAGTCAAACGCCTTTGCGACCTTAAAAAACAGTTAGCCGTTAAAAAATAAGAAGCCACAAGTAAAAAACAATAATTAATGACTCAACATATAGAAAAATTAAACACGGTTCTTACCTACGTTAAAGACACTTTTGTCGGAAAAAATGATGTGATAGATTTATTGGGAATCTGCCTTTTAGCAAGAGAAAACGCCTTTTTGTACGGACCTCCGGGAACCGCAAAATCTGCCATCGTAAGAACGTTGGCAAAAACCGTAAAAGACGGAAAAAATTTCGAATATTTGTTGACACGTTTCACAGAACCGAATGAGATTTTCGGACCTTTTGATATCAGAAAATTAAAAGAAGGTGAATTGTTGACCAACACAGAAGGAATGATGCCTGAAGCGTCAATGGTCTTTCTGGATGAGATTTTCAATGCCAATTCAGCAATTCTGAATTCCCTTTTGATGGCTTTAAATGAAAAGATTTTCAAAAGAGGAAAAGAAACAAAAAATCTTCCTGCGTTGATGTTCGTGGGAGCGAGTAACGTCCTGCCCGAAGACGAAGCGTTAAACGCTTTGTTCGACCGTTTTCTGATTAGAATTAATGTTGATTATGTGCATCCCGATCTTCTTCAACAGGTGCTTTTGGCCGGAAGAAAGTTGGAAAATAACATCGAAACAGAAAATCCCGAAATCCTTTCAAACGAAATCAGAGAGCTTCAGAATTTGTGTAAAACGATTGACTTAAAACCGATTTATGAAGTATATTTAAATACAATTATCAATCTTAGAAATACTGGAATTGCTATTTCCGACCGTCGAGCCGTTAAACTTCAAAATCTTATCGCTGCGAGTGCTTTAATTTGTGGCAGAAATGAAGCGATTCTTTCGGATTTATGGGTATTGAAACATATTTGGGATACAGAAGAACAGATCGAAATTTTAGAAGGAATTATCAACAGAACGATTGAAAAAGATGACAATCCTAAATCGCATCCACAAGCGTTGCAAAACAAAACTCCGAATCCGGAAGAAGTAATGAAAGACGTAAAAATTCTGGTTGAAAAATGGGATAATGAAGCCTTGAGTTTTGAAGAGCAAAATGTCATCAAAGATAAATTGAGATACCTTCAAACCCGTTGCGATTGGATCAGAAATCCTGAGCAGAAACAATATATTCAACAAGAAATCGAAAGTCTATGGCAAAAGATTCTCCAAACGGTATAAAAGAATTTTGGGCGGAAATTCCCCGAATTGACGAAGATTTTTTAGGCTCGATTCGTGATTGGAAAAATGTTCAGATTGCTTTGGAAGAAGACGTAATCTGGCTGAAAGGTTTTACCGATGAACAAGCTGTTTCTTCAGAAATTCAACAGTTACCGAATTTTTTGCTGTATGAATTAAGAGAAGGTCTTTTATTTCGAAAAGATGCTTTGGTTCCAAGTAAGAAAGTGAGAACGGCTTTGCTTTGGACACCGATTGATAAAGCTTTGCGATTAACTTTTCCACCATCAAATCAGAATTTTTTCGGAATTGATGAAAAGATTGAACTTCATTTAAAACCAAGTGAAGAAGAGCAGCCTGCAACGGCTTTATTAAGTTCAATGGCTGAAATTAAAGAAACGATTATCGCTTTACCAAAATTCAAATTAGAAAAATTGGATTGGATTGTTATTAATGATAAAGCATTATTTATAGGAAATCCTTTATTGAGCTTTCCGGGAAAAACATATTGGACGAAAGACGGACATCTTTTACCGACAGGTTTTGATTTTGAGTTTAAAAATTTGAGTTCTTTATTACAAAGAAAATATAATGCAGGACAGGATCAATGGCTTTTATGGAATGAAAACGGAAGTGTTTTAAATCTTAACAAAGATGATTTCCGGAAATTGTCTGTAAGCTCATTTCGTCTGACTGAAAAAGCAAAAGAATGGATGTAAAAGATTATTTCCAATCATACGAAGATTATTTCTGGGAGTGGACAACTGATGAGGATATTCCTGATGTTTCCAGATATAATGAAAATAACCTTATTTCAATTCCGAATGTAGGGGCGATTGCTTACAGACCTTATGTGATGGAAATTTTAAAAGAATTGAAAGATCAGGGATTTCCGCCTTTTGGTTCATTACTTCTTGTTTTGTATGCAATTCAGGATGGATATTTAAACCTTGATGGAGTTTTTTTTTATTTGAATAGACAAAAAAATGTATCACCGGAAATAGCTTTAGATATTGAGCATACGATTAAATTTTTAGAAAATTTAAGTCAGCTGGGAAGTTCATTTAAAAAAGGACAGAATAAAATTATCCTTCTGCGGACTATTTTTGGAGATTGTCATAATAAGGTTTCCGCGATAAATTCCGGGTTAATTTTAAAAATATTTGATACAAAGCCTCATATAATTGCTGAAGCTGCAAATAAAAAAGATTTAACTCCGGTTGCTATTAGCAGGGATATTAAAACTTTAGCTTTACTTCAACATAAATTCCCAACGAGAGAATCTATCATTAACGCAATGAAAGGCTTCATTGATATTCCCGAACTGGAAGATGAAGTTGTAAAAGAAGAAACCAACGTCGAAACCGATAAAGATTTTATTCAGGAATTAATTGAAGAACCGAAAACTTTCCAGATAGGAAGTTTGATTAAAAGAATCTGGAGTGGTCTGAAAATCCCGATGCGTCATCTTTCTCCTGGCGAACAGCCGATCGGAGGAATTTCTGATATGACCAACAAAAGCGATTTCAACAGAATGCTTTTGTCGGAATTTGCCAATGAAGATGAAGTTTTCATGAATCGTGTTGCAAATAATGAAGCATTATATATTCAACGGGAAATTCCACCTGAAGAAAATATTTTTGAAAGAATTATTTTGATTGATACTTCCATAAAAAATTGGGGAACTCCGAAAGTTTTGGCGTTTGCATCGGCGATTGCAGTGATTAAGCATCCGAAAGCGAATTCGGAATGTAAAGTTTTTGCGTTGGGACAAACGAATATCCCGATTTCGTTGGATAAAGTAGATGAGGTCGTTGAAAATCTGAATCAGGTGAGTCCGGTTCTGGAAGTTTCTTATGCGCTCGAAAAGTTTTTTAATGAAGAATATACAGAAAAGGATCTTGAAGTTTTTTTTATCACTCATCAGGAAAATTTGGTCAATCCAAATCTTCAAAAAGTTATTCATGAAAACAGAGACCGACTGAAATTTTTGGTGACAACTTCTTCGGATGGCGAACTGAATTTTTATAAACATCATAAAGGAACAAGAAAACATATTCAAAAAATAGTTCTTCCGTTACAGGAATTATGGGTAAATCCACCGCAAAGAAGACAAAAAAGAGAAAATAATTCATCAAAAAATTGGAAAAGGACAGATGTTCCAATGAATTATCCGATTCTATTTCCGACCCCAGTTAATAAAATTGCGACATTTTTATATGAAGGAGAGTTTTATATTTTAAGCAATAAAAAACAATTATTAAGAACATATCTGTCGGATAATTATTACAATAAAAATTATTACGATCATTATAAGATCCATCGTGGCTGCGAAGTTTTATTTGAAGATATTTCTGTAAAGCCAAAGGGTCAGTTTGCTTTGGCGAAAAACAGACAACAGCAATTTATTCTGTGTCAGTATCATCCAGATAAAAGAGTGATCTCGAAGTTGAATTTGAATACAAAGGAATATTCTGAACTGTACTTAGCGGGATACGAGATTTCATATCATTATAAATTAATATATTTTGACAAGGAATTTTATTTGCATCACAAATACATTTCTCATAATTATAGAATAAATATTGATGGTAATATTTCTTTAGAAAAGGCTTTTGATGGTGATGGTAATATAGATAAAAATACACCAAAAGTTGAAGCCGAACTTTATAAACTCGAGAATAATGGCATTAAGATTTTAAACAATTTCAGCAATATAGGAATCAATGCAGAAAAAAATCTGGTGATTTCAAATAATGAATTGAATAAATTACACGACGATTCATTGACGTTATACAGAAATAGGCATCAGATAAAGATTTTTGCGAATCAGAATAAAAACAGGTTTACTTTTTCTGATGGAAGCGAGGTTATCACAGATTCTCGCGGAATGCTGACTTTCAAAAGCAGCAACAAAAACATCCCGGAATTCTATATTCCATCGACGGAATATGGGTTTTTGGCGTTGGCAACGCATACGGAATTCGGAGGTTCAGAATATTATCTGCCGCAAAGCACATTATTAAAAATGAAAAAAATGGAAGATATGTATGCTGAATGTTTAAAAAGATTTATCGATCAAATTTGGGAATATGGAGCTTAGAATAAAACCTTTTCCGAAAAATAATTTTCCTAAAAAAGGACTTTTAATAAAAGGTTCTTCATCTTTGACCTGGCTTCATGAGATGGAAATTTTAGAGGTAGATTTAGGCCAGGTTCGATCTTTTCCGATTCCTTCTCATGAACCCAATGTTTTATATGGTTGCTTTTTAATTTTTCAAAATAATGCTCCCAATGAAGTCGGGAGAAATTCTTATTTTCAATGCATTGATCATCAATTTTTTATTCCTGAAAACACCACTTTTTATCCAAAAATAAATCCTGAAGACTGGCAAAATGTTGATGCTGAGTTTCTGATCATGCATCCTGAGTTCGGATTGGTAAAATTAAATGAAGAAATCGACTGGATTCCATTAATTCAAAATCCGAAACAATCTGAAGATAAAATCCAAAAGCCATCTAACGGTGTAAAAATTCCTCAGAAAATTGAGAGTTACACGGTTGAAATGGATGATGAAAAAGTTTTGGAAGCACTTCAAAAGCCACAAACTGAAGAAGAATGGATGAAAGATCTTCCTTTCGATATGAAAAAGGTGATGGCTGGAAACAAAAAAGAGATTGAAAAATACTTAAGTTATATCGAAAAATATCCTGACAGAGTAGTAGATCTTGGAGTTCCAGTTGATGTAATGGGGACTTCCAGAGGTGATGGTTTTGCAAAATTTAAGTTTGAAAATACCTGGTTCGGAAAATTATTCGGTGGAGATTCTGAAGATGGTACAAACTCGACCTATTCTCAAAAATACCGATGGATATTTTGGGTGTTTTTGATTGCCATTGGATTAGTGAGATTATTCATGTTTTTTAATAAAGAAGAACCTGTACAAAATGCTCCAATAGCTTCATCAGAAAAGGTTTCCGAAATAGATAAAAATGAAATAGCTCCTGTTATGGGTTATCAATCAGGTGTTACAGATATTGATATGAAGATCGATTCGATGTATGGAAAAAAAAGGAGAGAGCTTTTTGATGAGCATATCGTAGCATCTACATTTATGATGAGTTCTAACGGAGAAAATTATAAAGATTATCTGAAAAAAGGAGGAAGACCTTTGCATGAAGTTCAGAAAGAAATTTTAAATATTAATAAAAGGGTTGATTTTGCAAAAGATTCTCTAAAAACAGTGTACAACAAAAAAATTGTAAAATATTTAGCTCAAAGCGAAGAAAAATACAAGAAAATAATTACAGATTCTCTTAAAAAAGTAAGTTCAGGAAAACCAGCCGATCAAGGAATTGTCAAAACGATCCTGAAAAAGAAACAGGTATTGATTGAAGATTCATTAGGACGACTTTACGGAACAAAAGAATATATCGAACCGCCAATTGATCCTAATAAAGCAAAAAAAGTGGAAACACTTGAAAAGGAAAAGCCTTACTCAAAACATAACATCTCTTTTTCGGAAATTATTTGGTTAATCATTTTCATGACGGGCGTTGTCGGGCTGTATAATTTCATCGTAAAAAGAAGATCTTTGAATATCGGAGGGAATAATGTTCCAAGTGGGATTAAAATTTTTCTCGTCATTGTACTTGTTGCGATGCTGGCGTATATTTTCTATCCTTTGATCGAAATGTTCGGCTACAACTGGTTTGTTTGGATTCTCATTATCGGTGTTGTGTTGCTTCTTTACCGTCTTTTTAGTGAAGACAAAACCATTTTAAAAACAGATAAAGATGAATAGGCAGAAGTTTACAGACAAATTCATGGCGGCGTTTTTTATTCTGGTAATTATCAAGATTATTGGGATTTTTGCGCAGCTGTTTCATCAGAGTTTTTGGAGTGTTCTAGGTACTTTGGCGATTTTTGCTATCGTTGCTTTCATCATTTTTATAGTGCTTCTTCGTTTGGAAGACAAAGAAAAAACCGGGAATCCGCTTGGAAGAAAAGGTCGCGGTGGAAGTTCTTATGTTGAGACCTCACTTTTCGATAGGATCAGAAATAAATACGAAGATCTTGCCCAAAAATATCTCGATGAAAAGGATTATAAAAAGGCAGCAAAAGTATATATGAATCTTCTTCGTGATAATTATCGTGGTGCAAAAACTCTGGAAGAAGGAGGTTTTTATAATGAAGCCGCTGTGATTTATCTTAAGAAATTGAAAAATAAGTCTGAAGCGGCAAACTGTTATGAAAAAGCAAAACAATACAGAAAAGCAATTGATTTGTATAAAGAGCTCGAACAAAAAGAAAAAGTAGGAGATCTGTACAGACAAATCAATGACATAAAAAATGCAAATACTTATTATCAAATGGTTGTAGACGATTATGTAAATAACAATCAAATGGTAAAAGGTTCTTTGATTTATCGTAAAAAAATGGAAATGCCGGACGAAGCACAGAAAATTTTATTGAAAGGCTGGGAAGAAGATCGCGATGCATTCAATTGTCTGAACAATTATTTCGCTAATATTTTTGAGATTAAAAAACTCGATCAGCAAATTCAGGAATTGTACAAGAAAACACCTTCGGATAAGAAGATTACCTACCTTGAAGCGATAAAATATGAGTTTAAAAAAGATCCGAAACTTCAAAATACAACAAGAAATATCGCCTACGAAATCATCGCAGAAAAAGTTGCCACCCGTTCGGAGATTGTTAACGAATTGAAACATTTCAATCCCGATGATGAGGTGATTTTGAAAGATATTTCGAGGTATAAAACAGGACGGAATAGAATGTTTAGGAATTAGAAGTAAAAAAATACGCTTCTGTCATTGCGAACCGAAGGTGAAGCAATCTAAATTAAATAAACCCATTTTATGCTCAAGATTGCTTCCTAGCTTTACTTCTCGCAATGACAAAATTAACAACTATTAAGAAAAACATTTATCTTTGCACCAATAAAATTATGACAATACAAAGAGCACATATCAGTTTGAATCTATGCGATCGCCCTGTACTAAAGGGATCGTTTGGATATGAATGGATGATATCGGATGAGGCGAAATGTGCTTGCTTTGAAAATTATTTACTGTAAACTCGTAAAAATTTAATCAAAATACTGCAGAAACGCCTCGATGATCGGGGCGTTTTTTGTGTTTTTAGGGCAGAAATTATTTAGAATGAAAAAAAATAACCATAAAAGTGAAAATTATTTAAACAAAAATGAACAATTAATAAGAAAATAGAGCGTGATCAATAACCCGATGAGAGACAGTCATTTAGGTATTTAAGACATCTGCAAAATATTGCGGACGGAAATTCTCTATTCTAAATTTAAATGATAATTAATTGATTTTCAAATAGTTGATTGAAAAATAAATTTGTGAGTTAAAAAATTTCATCCTTACTTTGCAACCGAAAATTAAAAGCAACACGTTTTTAATCTTTTCAAAAAAACAATTTTAAACAACAAGAATAAAATGAAACAATTACATAACATATCTAATTTATCTTCAAGACAGCGCGGTGTAGAGCCGATGGGACAAGGATATGCTTGTATTATTCTTCTTGATAGTGAATTTGTGGATAAAAGGTGCTTATATAAATGGGTCAGCTAATATAGCGACACGTCAAAAAATATAAAGCGCCTCCCAAAAAGAGGCGCTTTTTTTATGGTTTCTTTAGCTTATTTGGTAAAGCGTCGGTTTGTGGCACCGGAGAACAGGGTTCGATCCCCGGAGATACCCAAAAAAGTGAATGGTGAATAGTGAATATTGTTTCACAAGTGAATTAAAAATTGACAAGCAAAGCGAATTGACGCTTCACCATTCACTAAATAATCTCATAGCTCAATGGGTTGGAGCGTCGACCTGATACGTCGAAGGTTGAAGGTTCGAGTCCTTCTGGGATTACAAAGATAAAATCTCATGGCTCAATTGGATAGAGCGTTGGTTTACGACACCAA
The DNA here is from genome assembly GCF_900116415.1 of Chryseobacterium formosense. Classification (GTDB taxonomy): domain Bacteria; phylum Bacteroidota; class Bacteroidia; order Flavobacteriales; family Weeksellaceae; genus Chryseobacterium; species Chryseobacterium formosense. The sequence continues at coordinate 820,477 of NZ_FPAP01000002.1, forward strand.
AGGTTGAAGGTTCGAATCCTTCTGAGATTACAAAATACAATCTCATGGCTCAAATGGTTAGAGCACCGGTCTTTTAAATCGGGGGGTGAAAGTTCGAATCTTTCTGGGATTACCAAGGTTCCGTAGCTCAATTGGATAGAGCATGGGTTTTCTAAACCCAGGGTTACAGGTTCGAGTCCTGTCGGAATCACAAAAATGGTCTATTGAGGTAATGGCTAACCTGCCTGACTGTCTCTCGGGCACTGCGAGTTCGAAATGCAAAGCATTCGTGAATTCAAAAGAAAAAATATATGTGATGATGAACAATCTCGCATAGACCGCAAAGGTTCACGGAAAAATTCCGACCCGACTGTCTCTCGGAAAAGAATTTTGAAGTGAATCTGCAAAACTGGAAAGATAACGGTGGTTGTTTACCCGCCTTGGACGCGGGAGGTCATAGGTTCGAACCCTATTTTCCAGACAATTTGCTCCATTCGTCTAATGGTTTAGGACGGCTGCCTTTCGAGCAGTAAATAAGGGTTCGATTCCCTTATGGAGTACAAACGATTTCGTAGCTCAATAGGTTAGAGTATCGGTTTCATAAGCCGAAGGTTGAAGGTTCGAGTCCTTCCGAAATTACAAAATGATTCTGTAGCTCAATGGTAGAGCACCGGTCTGTTAAACCGGAAGTTGAAAGTTCGAGCCTTTCCGGAATCGCAAAAAAACTAAATGTTAATTGTTTCAAAGAGAGAGAAAAAGTTTGTCGAGAGCAGAAGATCTTTACGCCAAAAACACAATATAGACAGGCTTTTTCTTAACTCAAAAAATGAAAGGTTGGAAGATGGATGAAGGATAGAAGTTTAAACATAATATAAATTTTTAGGTAAAATAAAGTTTGTCAAAGCGTAGAAGTTCTTATATCAATAAAAAAATTAAGACAGGCTTTATTTTTTAATTAAAATTTAAATGATAAAGAATAATCATAAAGGTGGAAAATTATTCATTGACCATTACTGATTACTCATAAAAACGATGGTTCGCCGAAGTGGAAGAGTCGGGGCGGTCTGCAAAACCGTTGTGAAAACTGAGTGGGTTTGAATCCCATAACCATCTCAAATAACTAAAATGAGATTAGTTCCGAAGAAAAAATAAAAGTTTGTCGAGCGTAGAAGTTCTTATATCAAACTAAAAATTAAAGACAGGCTTTGTTTTTCTTCACAAATTAAAAATTAAAAAGTTAGTTGGGAAATATTACTCTTTACCAATTACTTATTACTCATGAAAAAGGGAAGTACGCCGAAGTTGGAGAGTCGGGGCAGACTGTAAATCTGTTGTTTCATTGCTGAGTAGGTTCGAATCCTACTACTTCCACCAACACCGCTGATAATGTAATGGCAGCATGCAGGAAATGTACTCTTGTTGTTCAGGTTCGACTCCTGGTTGGTGGTTTTATAAAATGCTCTATTCGTCTAACGGTTCAGGACGCCTGCCTTTCGAGCAGAAAACAAGGGTTCGATTCCCTTATAGAGTACAGAAAAGTGAATAAGTGAATCGTGAATTTTGCTGCGCAAGTGAATTTTAAAAATTGAGAGCAAAGCGATTGTCCATTCACAATTCACAAAAGAATAGGTTAAATGGAAAAGAGAAAAGTTTATCGAGCGCAGAAGATCTTTACGAATATAACAGGCATAGTTTATAAATATAGACAGGCTTTTCTCAGACCTAATTTTATAAATGATAGTTGATCAATTATCATCTATAAAAATTCGCGGGAATGGTGGAAATGGTAGACACACTTGATTTAGGCTCAAGGTTTTGGGGGTTCGAGTCCCTCTTTCCGTACAAAAAGAATAATTGATAAAAACGGCAATAGTATCATTTATAACTTATCAATTATCATTCATAAACTTGGAAGAGTGGTGTAGAAGGTCTGCACGTTAGTCTGAAAAACTAAAGGTACAGGTTCGATTCCTGTCTGTTCCACAAAACTGATTCATAGTGTAATTGGTCAGCACACAAGACTTTGACTCTTGTTGTTCAGGTTCGAGTCCTGATGAATCAACAAAAAGCTGTATTAAAAAACTTGTTTTCTTAGCAGAGTGAAACGCCTTTGCGAGCCATAAAAACAGTTAGTAGTAAAAAAAACTTTGCGCACTTTGCGTTAAAAACAATATTTAAACAAAAACAAATTTAAAACATGTAGAAAAAATGGAAACGCAACAACAAACATGGCAAAATATGACTGGGAAAATTTTCCAACACTCTATCACACAGCTGGTAGAAGAAGCCATCATCCGCGAACAGGCAAATGGACACCGACTGAAAGTGTGTGTGGGTTCAGACTCCCACGTTTATGGTGATGCCATTAATTATGCTACGGCAGTTGTCGTTATTCGTGAGGGAAAAGGAGCGTTTACCTTTATCAGAAAAGAAAGAGAAATACAGAATATCAGTATCAAAGAGCGAATGTTGAACGAGGTCAACAAATCTGTAGAAATCGCCTACGCCATTTGCTCTATTCTGGAAAATTATGATGTGGAAATGGAGGTACACGCAGACATTAACACCGACCCGGATTTTAAATCCAATGTCGCTTTGAAAGACGCAATGGGATATATTCTGGGAATGGGTTATATATTTAAAGCAAAACCTTACGCATTTGCAAGTTCAAATTGTGCTGATATGATGGTGTAATGAAGTGTGAAGCGGGATGAGGGGAGATGGAAGGCTAAAAACTTTCCAATTATTTCTATCTTCCCAACTCCATCCAAAAAAATAAATAAAGCAATGGAAATAACAAAAAGATTACTATTTCTGGATGATATAAGATATCCGATTGAGGCGTATCAATATACAAAACAGGATATTTTCCTCAGAAAAGACTGGCATATCGTTCGAAATTATGAGCAATTTGTCAACAGGATTTTGGAAAAAGGACTTCCGGAAATGATTTCTTTTGACCACGACCTTGCTGATGAACATTATTTGGAACCAGATTCTCAAGAATTTGTTGAAAAAACAGGTTACGATTGTGCAAAATGGTTGGTAGAATATTGTATGGATAACTATTTAGACTTACCAAAATTCTCCTGCCACTCAATGAACCCTGTTGGAAAGGCAAATATTGAAGGTCTTTTAAACAATTTTAAAAAATTGTAATGGATATTTTTAGATTAATTCAGGATATAAAAAGGCATTTGAAACTCAGTTTTGATGAGGTCGACAGATGGTTTGATAAAGATAAAGAAACGTTGAACTTTCAGCCTTCAAATGGAGGTTGGACGATTCAGCAGATTTTAGAACACATTTATCTGACGAACTTTTATTTGTTGATTCTTATTGAAAAAGGTTCAAAAAAAGCAATACGTAATTATCAAAATCTTGATTTAAATATTGAAATAAAAAATTACAGTTTCGATCAAAAAAAGTTTGAAAAAGTAGGTGAATACGGAGCTTTTGAGTGGATCAGACCGGAACACATGGAGCCGAAAGGAGAATTAAATTTAAATGAAATCAGAAGTTTAATTTCACAGCAATATGATCAATGTTTAGATTATTTAGACTTGATGAAAAACGGAGAAGGTCTCCTCTGCAAAACAACCATGACAGTGAATGAATTGGGAAAAATCAATGTGTATGAATACATTTATTTCCTTTCACTTCACGCCCAAAGACATGTTACTCAGATGAAGAATAACGAATTAGAAACAATTAAAAATTTAAAAAAATGAAACCAAATATATTTTTCACAGCAGACCATCATTTTGGTCATGAAAACATTATAAAATTTTCCGAAAGACCTTTTGAGTCTTTGGAACACATGAACGAAGAACTCATCAAAAGATGAAATGAGAAAATCGGAGAGAATGATATTGTCTACCATTTAGGCGATGTGAGTTTAGGAAAACCGGATGTTACAAAGGATATTTTAGATCGATTGAATGGCAAAATCCATTTGATAAAAGGCAATCACGAATATTCTGCACTTAGGGTTTCGGATAGATTCGAATGGATTAAAGATTATCACGAACTTTCCATAGAAGATGAAGAAGCAACTCAAGGCAAACAGAAAATTATTCTTTTCCATTACGCCATGCGAACCTGGAATGGCTCACACCGTGGAATTTGGCAACTCTACGGTCATTCCCACGGAACATTGCCGGATGACGAAAAGGCATTAAGCATTGACGTTGGAGTCGATTGTCATAATTTTTATCCGATTTCTTACGAAGAAGTCAAGGAATTGATGAAAACAAAAACATGGACGCCACCGTTTGCTCCGAGAAATTAATAAGCTGGAAGTCTGAAGCTGGAGGCTGGAGGTATTTTCGTGCGGTAGAAAACTTCCATCCTCTAACTTCCTGCTTCCATCCTTTAAACCAAAAAACATGAAAACAACAAATCAAATATTAATCGTCGACTTAGAAGCCACTTGCTGGGAAAACGACAGAATTCCCGTCGGACAAAAAGTCGATATTATAGAAATAGGAATTTGCGAATTAAACAGAACAACAAAAGCAATTTCCAAGAAACAAAGCATTTACGTCATTCCGGAAAGGTCTAAAATCAATAAATTTTGTACGGATCTTACAGGAATAACTCCAAAACTGATAGAAGAAAAAGGAATTCATTTCGAAGAAGCCTGCGAGAAAATACGGGATGAATATGACTCAACCTCGTTTACATGGGCAGGTTTTGGAAATTTTGATAAAGAGCAGATCATGGAACAGTGTGATTATCTCGGCATCGAAAATCCTTTTTCAGAAAATTATATTAACATTATGCATCAGTTCAAAGCCTATAATGGACTTTACAAAATGATGGGTTTAAAAAGAGCTCTTAAAGCTATGAATATGGATTTTGAAGGAAATCATCACAGCGGAGCAGACGATGCGTATAATGCAGCCAGGATTTTAAGAAAGATTTTGGAATAATAATTTTGGTAGGGAAGATGGATGATAGAAGCGGGAAGTTTTTGCAGTACGTAATTTACTTCCAGCCTCCAACTTCAAACTTCCAACCATTTAAACCATTTAAAAAAGTGAAAACAACAGACAACATATTAATTATAGACCTCGAAGCCACGTGTTGGGATGACCGCCCGCCGAGAGGTCAGGAAAGTGAAATCATAGAAATCGGTGTTTGTATCATGGATGCAAAAACCGGTAAGATTTCACAAAATGAAGGAATCTTAGTGAAACCTCAATACTCAAAAGTGAGTCCGTTTTGTACAGAACTGACTTCCATTACACAGAAAATGCTTGATGAAGAAGGCATTTTACTCGAAGATGCATTAGATATTCTACGAGCAGAATACGATTCTGAAGACTTGACTTGGGCAAGTTATGGAAACTATGATCTGAATATGCTTCAGAATCAGGCAAGAAGATTCAATGTCGATTATCCTTTGAGTGATGATCATATTAATGTGAAAACATTATTCGGAGAACTGCATCCGACCGTCAGAAAAAGTGTCGGAATGGCAAGAGCTTTAGGCGAACTGAATTTTAAGCTTGAAGGTACCCATCACAGAGGTGTGGATGATGCTAAAAATATTGCAAAGATTTTACATTGGTGCTTGCAACAATAGTAATGTAACAATTTAACAATATAGAAATATAACAATGGCTTCCTTGGATAGAGGGAGCTTTTTTTATAGTTATCCTGTCATTGCGAGAAGCGAAGCGACGAAGCAATCTCAATAAATAACAATGGATTGCTTTACTTTCAGTTCGCAATGACAAAAAAATCACATTAAAATTTTCTACGCAAAAACACTGCGTAATAACCTTCTTACTTTGCATCATCAAAATGAGAGAACACTAAAATTTTGAAAAACAAATTTTAGTCAAAATATCAGGCAAGTCTTGTTGAGTGTTTCTGTATAGCACCATTGCAGGAGATTTTGTTAAGTAACATTATTTTTTTCTGTTCAACTTGACTTGAAGGTTTCGGAATTTTCCAAAAAATTTCACATCGCTCTATAGGTTGAAGGTTCGAGTCCTTCTATTTCCAAAATGGAAATATAGTTCAATTGGTAGAACAATAGATTTTAGCACAGGTTCGAATCCTGTCTTCACTTCGGGTGAAGTAGCTCAGTCTGGTTAGAGCACTACACTATTAATGTAGGTTGAAAATAGACTTAAAATCTATTTTTTATTAGAGTTTGAATGTCTCGTTAAAAATATTCACCATGGGAAAATTGGAGTTTTTTTCAGTTGTTGAATCAACGTTTTGAAAGAGCTTGTAAGAAAATATTTTTTCTGAAAATAAAATTCAGTTGAAGAATAGTCAATAATTGGACTGAATTTTCTAAGAAGGACGATTTTCCGCGTGAGCGATGGTAACGGATACCCCGCAGTGAAGAGCCGAAAGGCAATGAACGAGGAGTAGAAGTGAACGTAGCGACCCAAGTTGTTGCTTTCAGCGATGGCAAGGGACACGCCCAAGATCTGATTCATTAGAAAATAAGTTTAAAATGCTATTCTGAAATGAATGGAATTTTGTGAAAAACTTTTCTTCCGCCATTTTTGGAAGAGAAAATCTCAGTTTTTCCTTTTTTTAATTAAAATTAATAACCTTTAAAATATAAAAACGATGATAAAGAATGTACAAATTAAAGCATATCAGATTGGTTTGGTTTTCAAAAACCGAAACTTAATTGAGATCTTAAAAGAAGGAAATTACTGGCTTTTCGGTAATAAATCTGTAGAAATTTTTGAAACAAAAGATCAGTTTAAAACGGGAAATGATCTTAATCTTTTACTGAAAAATGAAAACCTCAAAAACTTACTTGAAGTTATTGAAGTAAAGGACGGTGAAATTGTTTTAGTAAAGGAAAACGGAATCTTCAAAGAAGTGTTGAACGTTGGTCAATATGCTTTTTGGAAAGGAATTGTGAATAGAGAATTTCAAAAAATAGATTTGACAAAAGTTGAAATCACAGAGAAAATTTCTAAAACAATTCTGGAAAATATGAAGTTGAAAAACTACACAAGAAAGTTTGTTGTGACGAATCAATATAAAGGATTATTGTTAATTGACGGAAAATTATCCAAAGTTCTGGAAGCCGGAACTTACTATTTCTGGAACAACGAAATTTCTGTTGAAGTAAAAGCCATCGATATGCGTATGCAGCAAATGGAAATTGCTGGTCAGGAACTTTTGACCAAAGATAAAGCGATGCTGCGTATTAATTTCTATGTGCGTTTTCAGGTAGAAAACATCGAGAAAGCGTTGATGGAAAATAAAGAATACGATAAGCAATTATATATTTTGATGCAATTGGCTTTGCGTGAGTTTGTTGGAGCTTTGACGTTGGATGAATTACTGTTGAAAAAAGATTCTGTAGGAAAAGAAATTCTTGAAAATCTTGGAAACAAAGCCGAAGATCTAGGTCTGAAAGCTTCTGATGCCGGAATCCGTGATGTGATCTTAACCGGAGAAATGAAAGAAATCATGAATCAGGTTTTGATCGCCGAGAAAAAAGCTCAGGCCAACAGCATCATGCGTCGTGAAGAAACAGCTTCCACAAGAAGTTTGCTGAACACCGCAAAATTGATGGAAGAAAACGAAGTCCTGTGGAAACTGAAAGAAATGGAATATATGGAGAAAATCGCCGACAAAATTGGAGATATCACCGTTTCCGGAAACAGCAATATTCTTTCTCAGCTGAAAGAGATTTTTGCGAAATAAAACTAATAACCATTATTATAAAGGCAGGTTTTGAGAAATCAGAATCTGCTTTTTTATTTCTTCTCCAGCCATTCCTCATAAGAAAGCACGCCCAATTCCGGTTTTCCGTCACCTTCCAAAATCGAAATAAACTCCAGTTGATTTCCATCCGGATCATTAAAATAAATCGCCAAAGCCGGCATCCATGCAAAAACCATTGGCTCATCAATTCCGTCTTTTAAAAAATTGTAAGGTTTTAAATTTTTATTTTTTAAAAACTCAATAGAATAATTCAAAATATCTTCTTTATCCACAGAAAAAGCAAAGTGCCTTGTCTGCAAATTTTCTTTTTGCTCCCACAAACCAAGCATGGCTTCTTTATTTTTTCCAATCCATAAAAATGCAATCGGACGGTTTCCATCATGATGAGCAAATTCCAAACCTAAAACTTCAGTATAAAATTTTATTGAGTTTTCTAAATTACTTACCTGTACGTGAGTTTCATATAATCCTTTTATCATAGTTTTATTTTAATAAGACAAAGCTAAACAACGGATTTCCAAAAACTTCAAATTAGCAATTCCTTTATGTAAAATGAATGATAGATATATTTTATTCATTACATACTCAACAGCATCTTTGTCATTCCGTAGAAATCTCAACAATACTTTTAATAATGAAACCGAGATTCCTACGGAATGACAAACTTTATGGTATTGTGATGTTTGAAAACTATTAAGCGATTAATTAATCAAAAAAATTAAAACTTTTTCACAAATATTTTAACTACGCAAAAACACTGCGCAATACTATTCTTACTTTGCATAAGAAATCAGAGAGGAAGTGATAATCCTCCAAAAATGTTTAACAAAAAAAACAGTAACCATGAAATTTAATTTTTTAAGAAAAGAGAATAAAGTAGTCATGAACTACGAAGGTGCAAAAGCTTATACAATGACACCTGCAGAAGAACTATACAGTGCTGTTGTTACAACTGGATTATCAAACGCAACCTATGAAAAGGGAAATGACAGATTGGCGAGAATCCAGTCTCTGATTCAGAAAAACGATCCTGAATTCGTTGCAAAATTGGCGGTCTATGCAAGAAAAGATATGTATTTGCGTTCGATTCCATTGGTTTTGACGACTGAACTGGCGAAACAAGCTTCAGGTACAGACTTGGTAAGCAAAACAGTTAACGGCGTTATCCAAAGAGCTGATGAAATCACAGAATTGCTGGCTTATTACCAATTGGCAAACGAAAGAACAGAAACAAAAAAGCTGAACAAACTTTCAAAACAAATTCAAAAAGGTTTGGTAAAATCTTTCAACAAATTTGATGAATACCAGTTCGCAAAATATAATAGAAAAGCTGAAGTTACTTTGAAGGATGCCTTATTTCTGGTTCACCCAAAAGCAAAAGACGAAAATCAACAGGCAATTTTCAACAAAATCGTAAACGATTCGTTGGAAACTCCATACACTTGGGAAGTTGAACTTTCAGTGTTGGGTCAGACAAAATTTGCAGATGAAACAGAAAGAAAATTAGCTTTCAAAAACAAATGGGAAGAATTGATTTTCAGCAACAAATTGGGTTATATGGCAACGTTGAGAAACTTGCGAAACATCTTAGAAGCCAAAGTTTCATCAGATGCGATGTATAAAGTGTGCAACTATTTGTCGGATGAAAAAGCGGTGAGAAATTCAAAACAATTGCCATTTAGATTTTTGGCGGCGTATAGAGAATTGAAAACGATCGATTCACCTTACTTGTCGTCAATCTTGGAAGCATTGGAAGATGCGGTAATGGTGAGTGCAAAAAACATCAAAGGTTTTGGTTTCGATACTTCGGTGGTGATTGCGGCAGACGTTTCCGGATCGATGCAACAACCTGTTTCTCCGAAATCTAAGGTGTTGTTGTACGATATCGGTTTGTTGATGTCGATGATGTTGCAGTCACAGTGCAAAAACGTGATTTCAGGTATGTTTGGTGATACTTGGAAAAGAGTTCCGATGCCTAAAAACGGTATCTTGAGAAACGTTGATGCTTTCTACAAGCGAGAAGGTGAGGTTGGTTACTCCACAAACGGTTATTTGGTGATCGAAGATTTGCTAAACAGACGTGAAAAAGTGGATAAAGTAATGTTGTTCACCGATGCTCAGCTTTGGGATAGCAACGGAGGTAGAAATTCTTTTGAAAACTCATGGAATCAATACAAAAGTTTCAACCCAAATGCAAAATTGTATATTTTTGATTTGGCGGGTTACGGAAAACAGCCGTTGGATGTCAGAAAAAATGATGTATACCTTATCGCAGGTTGGTCCGACAAAATTTTCGATGTATTGAACGCTTTGGAAGACCGAAAATCAGCAGTAGAAATGATAAAAAAAGTAGTGCTGTAAAAGGCACTGCTTTTAAAAATAAAAACTAATAACCAATTTTTTTAGGAGCTATTTCCCGCTTTCCACTATATCTTTTTCGCCAACGCTTTTTTCAAGCCATATCAGAAAAAGGATGTCGTTGCAATCGGGGCTAATAAATGTAAGATAATTATGATAAAACTCATTAACACAATAGAAGTTAGCCCATTAAAATATTCTAAAGAAGAATATGAACTGCCTGAAGCCTCTGATTATCCAGATGCAGACGATTGGTATAGAAAATGGGAGGAAGTGATTTCTAAATTAGACCTTGGTTTTCATACTATAAAAAAAGATTCTTATTTAGTTGACATAAAAACCATAGATGAAGAAAATTTACAAATGATTTTAGAAACAAATCTTCAGGAAATTGATTTAGAGAAGTTCGAGGATGAAGTTCCTATTTTTGATGGAGGCATTGTTTTGACACAGAATGATAAAATACTTATTGAACCAAGTTGCTGTGGAGATATAGGAAATATAGATGAGTGGCAAAGAATTTTAGATAATAAAACTTCCGATTGGTCAGATTTATGGATAGGTCACCCTTGGATTTTTTATAGAAAGCAAAACGGAAAAGTTCAATTTTCAGATTATTCAGATTTAAACTTAAAAGAATTTACAGATATAAAAGTAATATTCGAAGTTGATGAATTCGAATTGAAAAATGAATTAGATAAAATGAAAAAACACCAAATAAAATTTAAACATAGAATTACAGAAATTCTAAAAAAGATGAAAATTGATAATGCGGAAAAAATTTCAGAATTAATGACAGGAGTAAAATAACCGACATAGGAAATGTAGGCGTTAAGAAAATAAGCTATGCGAACGTTAAGAAAATTCTACTGTTTAAAGCGCAACACAAATTTAGAATTGAAAAATAAATATTGAATTCGCGCAAGTTTTAGAATTTTTAGAGAGTATAGATTATTTTTAGCCGGAGTTTCCAAGTCTTGAATTTTTGGTTCTTTTGCTTCAAGGCAAAACGAACAAATATAAATAAAGAGTTTTGAGATTGCTGCAATGACCTAAAAATAAACCGATGCCGTAAGAAAAGAAATCCTTCGACTTCCAATTGAAAATGAGTCTTTTCGCTAGATTGCTCGGTTTTATAACCAATGTCGTACAATAAGAGTTCCATCGTCAAACTTAAAATTTGAACAACATTCAAAAACTCTTATAACTTGTTACTTGTTTTTTTTAATTTAAAATAAAATATTAACTGCGTAAAAAGAATGCGTACTAATGCAATAATTTTGCTCCAACAAAAAACAATAGCCATAAAAATTTAAAAATGTAAGTGTTGTAAAATAGAATTTCTTCGTTTAGGGACAGCAATACAGGTTCAAATCCTGTTTCCGAAATTCGGGATGGCGTAATTGGTAACGCTCTGTCAGTAAGTCTCTGTTTGATTTTTTACCTTACTTTAAAAAATTATCGATGCCGTAAGAAAGAGTTCCTTCGAATCCAAATTGAAAAAAGTCTCTTTTAAATTTTTGCTCGATTTTAAAATTATTAAAAATCAAGTGTCGTTTTAGAATCATACTTCGAGATTGAATAAACATTGGGTCGCAGGTTCGAGTCCTGCCTGTTCCACGAAGGAAGAGTAGCTCAGTTGGTAGAGCAAATGAACTGAAAAGGATTCTATAATTTTACCTTGATTAAAAAACAAAGAGTGCCGTAGAAAAGGCTTACTTCGATTAAAATTTAGACCTCAAAATCTATACAAAAGTGCAATTTCCTGAATAACAGTAAGGATCAGATGCATGTCTGTCTTTTCGCCTTTTGCCTCTTTTTTTAACAAATTATAAATCATATCAAGTGTCGTAGTATAGAAATACTTCGTTCCAGGCTTAAGATATAAGTTCAAGTCCTGTCTGTGAAAACGGTCGTCTAATGGTAGGACGTAAGCGTAAAGTGTCTGTATGAAATTTACCTTGGTAAAAATAAAGAGTGTCGTAGAGAAAACTTACTTCGGTAAATCTTATGATCTTGGTTCAACTCCAAAATAAACCTGAAAACGGTTTATGTAGTTTTCTTGCCCTTTATCTCTTTTTTTATTTTTAAATAAAAACAAGTGCCGTAGAATAGTGTTACTTCGCTCATCACGACGGGGTCGCGGGTTCGAATCCCGCCTCTTCCACATTTTCAAAACACAAAAATTATATAGGAAGAGTAGCTCAGTTGGTTAGAGCACGACAATACGCTTTTTGATTGTTGCCTTGTTTTAAAATATAAAAGTGTCGTAGAGAAAGGTTACTTCGTCCACATAGGGGAGGAATAGCGAAGTCGGTTATTCCGGCAAGGCTATCCGGTTCGATTCCGGTATGACATACCCCGCTCTTTTCTCGTTTTTTACCTTTTATTAATCTTATCCTTTCTAAAATTTGGAAAGGATTTTTTATAAAAAGAAATGATGTTTTGTGTTTTTTTAGTCATAAGTTTGTGAGATAAAAAAATAAAATAATAACATTATGGAAAATAAAAAAAGTGGCACCTTCTTCTTTGCCATTATCGCTATTATTGTAGGAATTGCTCTGTGGAAGCAATTTGATTTCAAAACAATGACTTTTGAAAATGTAGGATTAGGGATTGTTTATCTTATTACTTTCTTATTCTCAATCTTTTTTCTGATTAGAAATACTTCGAAAAAAGAAAGTAAATAGTTTTTGTATTTATTTAACTCTTCGCTCAAGAACTTCAATCCTTTCCAAAATATTGGAGAGGATATTTTTTTGGTCAAATGAGAGATATCCTGCTATTTTATAAATCTCTTTTTCTGAACTAAATTCTTCCTGAATTGCCGAAAAATACTTTAAATTTCCATTTTCTTTGAGGAGCAAGGTCTCAGAATTTTCTTCTCTAATATTCGCTTTCACCAAAAATAGATAGTCGCCAATGTTGTAATTCGATAAAAGCAATGTATTTTCGGTGAATTCATAGATTAAATCGATATTTGCTAATGCTTTTTGCAGTGAATTATATTTGGTGTTGTTTTCAATATTATTTTCCTGATAAGGTAATTCTGTGTTAAAAGACAATTGAAATTTTTCAAAGTTTTCAGGCTTGTTTAAATCATCAACAGTTAAAGGAACGGTTAAGAATTTATCTAAATCAAGATTAAAGTAATGAACTACAGTGAGTAGTGTTGATATTTTAGGTTCGGAACGCCCTTCTTCATAGGCTCCGATAACTCCTCTGTTCAACTCAAATAAATCTGCGAAAGCTTGTTGGCTTAAACCTTTTGCCTGTCTTATTGTTTTAATATTAGCTCCAAAAAAACTCATGGGTTCTAATCTTTTTTGCAAATGTAAGATAAATTTTAATTAAATTGCTAATAATATTTGCAATTATAAATAATTTTATTATATTTGTGTACAATCGAAAATGATTAGCTATAAAAATTTATTATTTAGATTGATTTGTAATAGATATTTAATCTAAAATGGATATTCATTACTAATAATTAAAACTTTAAAAACACATCACGTATGACCTTTCAGGAATTTTTAACAACAGCTTTTTCGCCGGTCAACACCGTTTTAAGTGTGCTGCTTATATTGGCGGTTATTTATTGGCTTTTTACGATTATTACAGGTTTGGATATTGATATCGGACTTGATGCTGATTTAGATATTGACACAAGCGCGCCTGATGGTCACGTTCATATTCCTGATGATCCTTCTGCATGGATTCAGTTCTTGAAATTCCTGAACCTCGATATTGTTCCGATTACGTATTTTCTCACCATATCACTTTTTCTCACCTGGCTGGGTTCAATTTATCTCGAAGTTTTTACTTCTTTTGAAATCTGGGTTTCAGCACTCTTGGTTATTCCGATGTTTGTAATAAGTATGGTGTTAACGAAATGGATTTTAAAACCACTTAATCCTTTTTTCAGAGAAATCAATCATAAAGGTGAGACTTCGCATGACTTTTTAGGAAGACAGGGCAGAATGAAATCAACAATTCATGGAAGTAAAATAGGAATTCTCGAAGTTTTTATCGGAAGCGATCCAATGACTTTAATGGTAAAAAGTAAAGGCGGCGAAAGAATCGAACACGGAACAACAGTATATATCGTTGACGAAGCGGCTGGAAGAAAATATTATTATGTAGCAAAGGAAATTAAATTTTAAAAATAAAATCACAAATAAGATTTCAACTATTATTCTGTAACAGAGTGTTTGTCATTCCGCAGGAATCTCAGCATATCGAAAGTTAATTATTTAGATTCCTACGGAATGACAAAGCAAGTGGTAAGAAAGTAATCCTTTTGCTGAGTGAAATCGAAGATTCGACGCAGTCAAACGCCTTTGCGAACGAAAATATACAGAGTAATAATAAAAAATCTTTATGGACTCTGCGTTAAAAAATTAAACACAAAAATTAAAATAAATAAACTATAAAAATATGAATACACCTTTAATTGTAGGAATCGTTGTCATTGTGGTGGCGACCATCGGGTTAATTTTCTGGATTTTATCAATGTATAAAAAAACCGTTCAGGGAATTGTTGTTTTGAGAACAGGTTATGGAGGTACGAAAGTTTTCTTCAATGCGGGAATTGTGATCCCGGTTATTCACAGAATGGAATCAATGGATATCTCTGTTAAAAAACTGGAAATTGCCAGAGAAGGTAGAGCGGGATTGATTTGTAAAGATAATATGAGAGCCGACATTCAGGTAGCTTTTTTTATCAGGGTTAATAAATCGGTGGATGATATTGTGAATGTTGGCCAGACGATCGGTTGTCAGAGAGCTTCGGATATCAATACTCTGAGAGAATTATTTGAGGCTAAATTTTCGGAAGCATTGAAAACAGTCGGTAAAAAATTTGAATTTATAGAACTGTACGAAGCGAGAAGCGAATTCCGTCAGGAAATTCTGGATATCATCGGAACTGATCTGAATGGATACGTTTTGGATGACTGTGCGATCGATTATTTAGAGCAGACGAAAATTGAGAATTTAGATAAAGATAATATCCTGGATTCTGAAGGGATTAAAAAAATTACTGAATTAACGGCAACGCAAAATATTAAAGCCAATCAGGTTCGAAGAGACGAGGAAAAAACAATCACAAAGCAGAATGTTGAAGCCCGTGAAGCGATTTTAGAATTGGAAAAGCAGTTGGCTGAAAAAGAAGAATCTCAAAAAAGAGAAGTTGCCAATATCAGAGCCCGTGAAAATGCTGAAATTCTGAAAGTTGATGAAGAAGAACGTTTGAAATACGAAACTGTTCGAATTGCAACCGAAGAAAAACTTCAGATTGCAGAAGAAAATAAGCAAAGACAGGTTGTTATTGCTGCTAAAAATAAAGAACGTGCCGATTTGGTGGAAACGGAAAGAGTGCAGAAAGACAAAATGTTGGAAGCGACCGAAAGAGAAAGAATAGTTTCTCTGGCTCAGATTGAAAAAGAAAAAGCAATAGAATTAGAAAAGAAAAATATTCAGGATGCGATCCGTGAGCGTTTGACCATGGAAAAAACAGTGGTTGAGGAGCAACAAGTGATTAAAGACTTGGAGGCTTTCAAAACTGCCGACAGAACAAAGCAGGTGGAAATCACTTTAGCCACTCAGGAAGCTGAAAAAAAATTGATTCAGGAAACCAAAGCTGCAGAAGCAAGAAAATTAGCTGCTGAAAAAGATGCTCAGAAATATGTTATCGAAGCTCAGGCGAAAAGAGATGCTGCTGAAAAAGAAGCTGAAGCAAGAAAAATTATTGCTGACGCAAAAGCAAAAGAAGAAGCAACGGTTGGCTTATCTGAAGCTCAGGTTCTTCATGCAAAAGCTGATGCAGCAGAAAGACAGGGAATTGTGGAAGCGGTTGTTATCGAGAAAAAAGCAGATGCAGTAAAGAAAGAAGGAATTGCTCAGGCAGAAGTTATCAAAGAAAAGGCATTGGCAGAAGCAGCCGGAATTACCGAAAAAGCAGAAGCAATGAAGAAACTGAATGATGCAGGAAAAGACCACGAAGAGTTCAGATTGACTTTAGCAAAAGAGAAAGAAGTGGAGTTGGCTCAAATCTCAATTCAGAAAGATATTGCACAGGCTCAGGCCGGAGTTTTAGCGGAAGCATTCAAATCTGCAAAAATTGATATTGTTGGTGGAGATAACACATTCTTTGATAATGTCGTTCGTCAGGTCTCTGCTGGTAAAGGTTTAGATAAATTCATCAGTCACAGTGAAAACGCAACATTGGTCAAAGAAAATCTTTTGGGTGATGGCGAAAACATCATCGGGAAAGTAATGGGAATGGTTGATAAATACAATATTTCTTTCGAAGATATTAAAAACATGAGCATAGCAAGTCTTATTTTCAAATTAAACGGAGTTGCCAATCAGCAGGAAAGAGGTCTTCTCGATAGAGCAATGGATATGGCAAGAAATTTAGGCATCGACCAAAAGCCAATCAGATAATTGAAAGTTGTACGAAGTCCCGAAGGAACAGCCTTTTAAAGAATAGGATGAAATTCTATTAAATTATATTGCTAAAACTCTCATTGTGTGATTTTCAATGATGCTTTGAGAATTTTTTAATCTAAAGGTAATTTAGATTTACAATAAATTCAATAGGAACGGGCTTTAGCCCGTTCACAAAAAAGGTTAATTCATTTGGCTTTAGCCAAAACTTATTTTCAACAACTTAATCAAAGCCTTTGCTGATTGAAATCGAAGATTCGACGTAGTCAAACGCCTTTGCGAACGAAAAATTACATACAATATTTTAAAAAAAATCTTTGCGAACTTTGCGTTAAAAATAAATCATCTCAAAGAATAACATCAAACAAAAAAATATGTCAGGACAATTAAATTCAGGGACATACGAAATCATACAGAACCGTCTGAATGAGCAGAAAAACGACCTCACTCAAAGGCTTCACAAGCTGAACGAAAACCGTAAAGAGATTTTCGGCGGCGTAGATTTTTCACTCATCGCTAACGAAAGAATCTCTACGGAGCATAATTGCGTTGCTAAAGATATTTTTTCACTGAAAGATATTTTGATTTTCGGATCTAATGCGCATTTGGGTTTGCAGACAGAGATTAATATCACTGATGTTTTTTCAATCTATGAAATCAATAACGACCGTTTTGAACCACAGGATTCTTCCTTAATCGGAGATGAAATTTTTATTGAGGAATTTAAAAACCTGTATAAATATTACAGAAACACCTTTTTTGCACGCTTTCATTTTACCGAAAACTATTTGTACATGGTTTTCCAGTTGTCTGAAAGTCCATCGGATATTAAAGCATTCAAATGGCTGATTAAAGACAATCGGCTGACTTATGTTGATTCGAGAAGTGCTTCGGAAGTAACGTATCCGCCGCAACATGGTTTTGCATGGACAAAAGCAACCAGAGATATGCAGCGAAGCGGAAAATTTCCTCACGTTTCTTTGGCTGATAAAGTTTTTGTGGAATCCATTGGTGGAGATTTAACCATAAAAATCGAAGATAATACCGATACCGGAAAGGGAATTTATTCTGAAGATGTCATTCATAAAGATCAGAATCTTGATGATGCGGAAATTCATTTTTGTGACCTTGATAATTTGGTTTTATTTAAAATCAAACCTTATCAGGAAACCGAAAGATATTTTATTTACAATCACAAAGAGAAAACGGTTTCAAGAGTTGATACTTTAAAACATTCAGCAGTATTGCTCCCGGAAAATCAAGGCGTCTTGTTCTCAAACGGTTATGCTTTGCAGACGGGAGGTTTAAAGGTGATCTCTCAGGATGTAAACCGACTACATTATCTGAAAACGATTCAGGAGCCGAATGGTGAAAATTTCATGTATGTTTTCTACGATGATAAAACAAATAATTATCAGCTGATTTCGTATAATATTATTACCCAAACGATTGAAACACCGATTCGTTGTAGCGGATATTCCGTTTTAAATGACGGAAAATTGGTCTATTTAAGAGAAAGTGTAGAAACGACGAAGCATCATTTAGCCCAAATCTGGCAGACTCCCTATTCTAAAGAGTTGCTTCCGAATACGGAAAAATCAGACACGCTTCTTTACAAAATCGGGAATAAAGATATTGTGAGAGTCATGGCGGAGAGTCAGGAACTGATTACGCTTTTAAATAAAAAAGATTCTTACAGCGGACTGTACGATGATATCGTTAAACTTTCCACGACCATTTTAGATGCATATTATTTTCTTGGAGATGATGAGGTTGAAAATCTCGATCAGCCTTTAAAAGAAATCCGAAATATTGCTCATTCAGCAATCAATGAATATGAAAAAGTTGTTGAACAGAAGAAAAATACAGGGGAAGCCGTTGAAAAAATCAAAACAGCCTGTGAGAAAATTTTAGAGGATACCAAAAGAATCAACTATTCTCAATTAACGGAATATATCGACATGCTCTCCCAAATCAGGGCTTTGCGTGGTGAAATTACCGGAGCAAGGGATTTAAAATATGTAGATGTAGTCGTTCTCGATTCTTTGGAAAAATCATTGGCTGAAAGATCTGAAGAACTTTCGAATGCCTGTGTAAACTTTCTGCTTCAGGATGATGCGCTGCTTCCTTATCAAAACAGAGCACAGCAGATTTCTGAAAATATTATCAATTTACAGAAAGCGATTGATGCAAAACCAATTGAGGAGGAAATCAATAATCTATCCGGACAGCTCGAACTTTTGGTGGATATTGTCAACAATTTACAAATTGAAGACACTTCACAATCAACGCAGATTATTGAAAATATTTCGGTAATTTTTGCGAGATTAAATCAGGAACGATTAGAACTTTCAAAAAGGAAAAGAGAAATTTCCGGAAAAGAATTGTCTGCTGATTTTCAGGCGCAGATGACTTTGTTTGATCAATCGGTGATTAATTTTCTCGAACTGTCTCAAACTCCAGAAAAATGTGATGAATATTTGACTAAACTTTCCATTCAACTGGAAGAAATGGAAACAAAGTTCGTTGATTTTGATGAGTTTATCCAGAATATTGGCGAAAAGCGAGAAGAAGTTTACGGTCATTTTCAAAATAAAAGAGTTCAGTTAACGGAATCCAGAAATAAACGTACTCAAAGTTTATACGATTCTGCACAACGAATTTTAAAATCTGTACAGACAAAATCTGAATCTTTTGATTCAGAAAACGAAATCAACGGATATTTTGCAACCGATTTAATGGTTGAAAAAGTCCGTGATATTTCCAGACAGTTGATGGAAATGGAGGATTCTGCAAAAGCGGAAGAAATTCAGACTTTACTTAAAACTTCACAGCAGGAATCGGTCAGAAAGCTTAAAGATAAAAAGGAAATCTATGCAGACGGAGACAATGTGATTGCTTTGGGTGATTATAAATTTGCGGTCAACCGTCAAAAATTAGATCTGACTTTGGTGATGAGAAATGCCCGGTATTATTATCATTTAACAGGAACTGGATTTTATGAGCCGTTAAATTTTGAAGCCATTTCAGAGTACAAAGAAGTCTGGAATCAGGAATATGTTTCCGAAAATCAACATGTAAAAAGGTTTGAATATTTGGCTTGGAATGTTTTTTCGCAAAATAAAAATATCAATACCGAAGAGCAAAACCGAAATGCAATTCAGCAGTTTATGACTGAGCATTTTGGAGAAGGTCTGGTGAAAGGAATTCATGACGAGGATGCGTTGATGATTGTTTCGAAACTTCAGCAGATGCACAATGAATTGGGATTGATGCAGTTTACGCCATCCGAAAGAGCTTTGGCGCAGTTGTTTTGGTATTTTCTGAATCAGGGAAAAAAAGAATATTATCAAAAGCAGTTTGAAGCAGCGAATTTAATTTCAAAATCATTTACAACGGATAAAGGTTTTCAGTTTCTCAACGAAGAATTATCAAATGAAATAAAATTGTTTGCTCAAAACAATCATCTTTTTGCTGACGTAAATTATTTGAATGTCGCCATTTATCTTAAAAGAGAAAATAAATCAGCGTTTCTGGTTTCTGAAAAAGCAGGTTTGCTGTATGAATCATTTTTAAAAGATTTAAAGGAAAAAGGAAAAGATTTAGAATTTATTGACCAGCTGAATGCTTTAAAGCAGTATCCTGCAGCTTGTTTTTCCATTGCGGAAAGTGCTTTGAATGCATTTTTATTTAATTCAGAATCAAAATTTGAAGATGATGTTAAAAAAGAAACAGCAGTATTTTTCGTAACGCAGACTTTTGATGCTAAAAATATTCTTCATATCGCTTATGAAACTTTTTTAAAGGGTTTAAAATCATTAGAAAAAAATGTAGATTATGCTTTGAATTATTATGAATTCAGTTTCCGTTTATCCAATTTCAATGAAGTGGTGGTTCCAAAATACAAACAGCTTCAGGAATTAAAAGCAAAATGGGTCAATGACAAGAAGAAAGCCCTGAAAATCGATACTTTCAAATCTCAGGTTTTAAGTTCGTTTGTAAGAAACAGACTAATCAATTATGTTTATTTTCCTTTAATCGGAGCTAATTTAGCCAAGCAATTGGGAACAGTCGGCAACGACAAACGTACCGACAGAATGGGAATGTTGCTTTTGGTTTCTCCTCCGGGTTATGGAAAAACTACGTTAATGGAATATATGGCAGACCGAATGGGATTGGTTTTTATGAAAATCAATGGTCCGTCAATCGGTCACGATATTGTCTCTACAGATCCGAATGAAGCGAAAAATGCAGGAGCAAAACAGGAGCTCGAAAAACTGAACTTGGCTCTGGAAATGGGCGACAACGTCATGTTGTATCTTGATGATATTCAGCATTGTAATGCTGAGTTTTTGCAGAAATTCATTTCTTTAGCCGACGGACAAAGAAAAATTGAAGGAATTTACAACGGTGAAAGCAAAACTTATGATTTAAGGTCAAAAAGATTCTGTTTGGTGATGGCCGGAAATCCATACACGGAAAGTGGCGAAAAATTCAAAATTCCGGATATGTTGGCAAACCGTTCCGATACGTATAATTTGGGAGAAATTTCGGGCAGTAAAACTGAATTGTTTGATTTAAGTTTAATTGAAAACGCTTTAATGTCTAACGATTATCTTACTCGCCTGACTCATTTCGGGATGGAGAATCTTTACGATCTTTACTACAGTATTCAATCCAATTCGCCGAATGTAAATCTGGCGGGAAATTTCAGTTCAAATGAAATTTCAGATTTCAGAAAGGTTTTAGAAAACACGTTGAAAGTGAGAGATGTTGTTTTAAAAGTAAATAAACAGTACATCGCTTCCGCTGCAATGTCTGATGAATACAGAAATGAACCGTCTTTCAAACTGCAGGGATCATACCGAAATATGAATAAGCTGATCACGCAGATACAGCCCATTTTAAAAGATGAAGAAGTGACTCAGATTGTTTTAAATCATTATCAGAATGAGTCTCAGACTTTAACAACCGGAGCCGAATCGAATATGCTGAAACTAAAAGAATTGATGAATCTGATTTCCGAAGATGAAAAGCAAAGATGGGAAGAAATTAAAAAAACTTTTGCCAAAAATAAAATGATAAAAGGTCTCGGTGATAATGACAGAATGACGCAAGTGATTGCTTTATTGGCTCAGTTCAGTGAAGGTCTTGACGGTATAAAAGACGTTCTCCGTCGGGATTAATCAAAAAAAACACTGCAAAAATGCAGTGTTTTTTTATTTTAATTAGCCAATTCTTTTTCAAGAATTTTTTTCCATTTAGAAAATGTTGTGCGGCTAATGTTGTATTTTCTAGACATAAAACTTGTAGAAAGATTGTGTTTTTTCTGATAATTCAGAAGTTTCAGCATGGTTTTCTTGTCATAAGTTTTAAGTTGCTGATTGGTTTTCGCGGTCTCTTTACATTGCTTGAAAAGACGCTCGTTCAGCTTTAAAACCTCTTCTGTAGAATCAAGTTTCTGTAGTTGTTCGCGCACTTTCGGGCATTCCAGCTTTTCGGGATGATTCATTTTCAGGAGATCCTGATAAATTCTGTTGTAATTAGGTCTCATAAAATATAATGTTTTGGTGGTTATCTTTTCTTTTGAATCCAGCGATGCAGAGTGCTTTTTGGGATCGAATATTCTTTGATCACTTCAGCTTGAGTCATTTCTCCGGATTCAATTCTGTTCAGGATAAAATCTTTGATTTCCTGAGTGTAGATGTTTTTTCTGAATTGTGGGGTGGTATCACTCTTGGGGGTGGTGTTTTTATTTGCTGCAGCCGGTGGAGCATATAAAATGAGATGCGAACTGTATAATCTGAAAAAATCATATTCGAGCAATTTGCTCCATCGCAGTAAAATGTCAGTTCCTATAGACTGACTTTCATATACATTTTCAACGAACTCTTCATCTTTACCAAGAAAATTGCAGATTCTTTCGATCGGTATATTTTTGTGATCTACCATTTCCTTAATGTACTTTCCTATATGTATATTTTTATATAACATTTACTAATAATAACTTATTTTTAAATTAATCGTATTTAAAGAGTAATAGATAGTTTGCAGAGCCGGAAAAGAAATATTTGGGAATTATTTCTTTTTTGTTTTGAAAATGCTCAAAGTTCAGGCTGTCTCACTACTTTACAATGTTAAATTATTTATTAACTGTAAAAATATGATTTTCAGCAATTTGTGTTTTTGTGATTGGTGGGTGAAACAAGTCCGTATATTTAGTTATTGTCTCAAATAATGTTTTTAAAGTTGTATTAATACTCAAAATAGTGATTTAATACGTACTTATCCAAGATTTACAATATTAAAATACTACTTTAGCGTAATAATCAATTATTTAACATAATATTTTTACTCAAAATTCAAATATGCATTAATATTTGCCTTGTTTGTGTTTCAAAATTAAGAAAAAATAATCAATAAATCACTATTAAAGTTTTTTATTAATATTAATAATATTTAATTTATTTTGAAAAGAGTCTGTTAAAATGCCCTGAATGAAAGAAAATAGTAATCCATATATTGTGTTTCTTGTAGATTTCCAATGACATACAATTCATTCTTTGATGAAAATTGTACTTCATGAATTGATAAGTAAATCGTAAGCAGTATTTTTGTCGAATAGAAAATTTAGGATTAAATTATACTCTCTGAAAAATGAATGATGGTTTATAAATGTACTTTATTTTATTTTAATAAGTAATTTCTATTTTTCTTGTCAATATTATAATATTAAAAATGGGTGTATTGTCTTTATTCGACTTTTCGAAGAAAATTAATTATAAAAATGAACTTCTTGCCGGTCTTACCGTCGCAATGACGATGATCCCCGAGTCGCTTTCATTTGCAATTTTAGCTGGTCTTTCTCCATTGACAGGTTTGTACGCCGCCTTCATGATGGGATTGGTCACCGCAATCTTAGGCGGACGACCAGGAATGGTTTCTGGTGGAGCAGGAGCAACCATTGTCGTTCTGATTGCTTTAATTAAAACTCACGGAATAGAATATCTCTTCGCAACAGTCATTCTTGCGGGTATTTTCCAAATGTTGGTTGGAATTTTCAAGCTGGGAAAATTTGTAAGATTAATTCCGCAGCCAGTTATGTATGGCTTTTTAAACGGTTTGGCGGTCATTATTTTTATGGCGCAGGTCGAACAATTTAAAATTATCGATACAAACGGAGCGGTAAGCTGGCTTCAGGGTTCTTCCTTATATATAATGTCGGGATTGGTTGTATTAACGATTGCGATTGTCTATTTTTTTCCAAAAATAACCAAAGTCATTCCGGCTTCTTTAGTTGCTATTTTAGTTGTTTTCGGAGTCGTTTTAGGTTTTGGAATCAATACGAAAACCGTTGCAGACATCGCTCACATCAGTGGTAGTTTACCCAATTTTCATATTCCAAGCATTCCATTTTCATTAGAAACTTTACAAATTATTTTTCCTTATGCCTTAATTATGGCAGGAGTTGGTTTAATTGAATCCTTATTAACACTATCAATGGTTGACGAAATCACCAATTCAAAAGGAAGTGCAAATAAGGAATCAGTTGCTCAGGGTTTAGCCAATATTACCAACGGTTTTTTCGGCGGAATGGGTGGTTGTGCAATGGTTGCACAGACTTTGGTGAACTTAAATGCCGGCTCAAGAGCCAGACTTTCCGGAATTATTGCATCAATTACTATTCTAATTATCATTTTAGTCGGAGCTCCGTTTATCGAAAAAATTCCGATGGCGGCTTTGGTTGGAGTAATGATGATGGTTGCGATCAGTACTTTTCAATGGGTTTCGATTCGTATTGTCAATAAAATGCCAAAATCCGATATTTTTGTCGGAATGACTGTTGCTCTAATTACCATTATTCTTCATAATTTAGCTTTGGCAGTTTTGGTTGGTGTCATTATTTCAGCCCTGGTTTTTGCATGGGATAACGCAAAAAGAATTCGTGCCAGAAAGTATATTGACGAAAATGGAATTAAGTACTACGAAATTTTCGGACCTCTATTTTTCGGTTCTGTCACTACTTTTACAGATAAATTTGAACCCACAAACGATCCCGAACAAGTCGTTATCGATTTCAAAGAAAGCCGAATAGTCGATATGAGCGCAATTGATGCAGTGAATAAGCTTTCAAAAAAATATGCAGAACAGGGAAAGAAATTACATTTGAAACACTTAAGCGAAGATTCAATCAAAATGCTAAAAAACGCTGAAGCTGTAATCGAGGTAAACATTCAGGAAGACCCGACGTATAAAGTAATGCCTGAGAAGTAGGCTTATTGTAGAGTGGGAGTATTTGAGAGTTTATTTGGGTTTGGTGTTGGATTAAGTAAACTTAGAAGAGTATTGCAAAAATATTCGTGAAAATTAGTGAAATTCGTGGCAAATAATTTTGCTGGATGTTGGAAGCTGAATGATAAAAGTTTAAAATTACCACGCAAACATCTGTTAAAATCCGAGCAATCTGTGGGAAACAAAAAATATCTGCGCACTCTGCAAAATCCGAGAGAGAAAAGATAACATTATAAACCAAACAAGGACTGCAAAATAAATTTACAGCCCTCGTTTTTTAGGTTACTAATGTATTCGCAATGAAATCGGGCACCAAAGCATAGTGCGACAACTTCATGCTGATCGAAGCTCTACCGCTCGTCAACGTTCTCAGATCAGAAATATATCCAAAAGTAGAAGCCAAAGGAACTTCTGCAGTGAAAATTTTTCTTCCTGATTTTTCGTCAATCGAAGTGATCATTCCTCTTCGTTTATTGATGTCGGCGGTCACGACTCCGGTATATTCTTCAATACTTTGAATTTCAACCTGCATAATGGGTTCTAAAAGTTTAGGCTTGCAACTTTTTGCAACCCCTTTGAAGCCATCTCTGGCAGCAAGCTCAAAATCAAGAGCTTTGGAATCTTCAGAGTGAGTCGACCCGTCCAGAAGCGTAATTTTCATGCTTTCCAAAGGGTTTCCGCTTAAAGTACCATGTTCCATCGCTTCTCTGAACCCTTTTTCAATCGACGGAATATATTCACTCGGAATAACACCGCCTTTTATCTGATTAATAAATTCCAAACCGGTTTCATTATCATCTCTAGGTCCGATTTCAAATGTAATGTCTGCAAATTGTCCGCTTCCACCAGTTTGTTTAACCAATTTTTCCCTGTGTTTTTTGGTCTCAGTTAAAATTTCCTTGTACGAAACTTTAGGTTTTCCTTGGTTAATTTCAATGCCGTGATTCAACCGTATCTTTTCTAAAGTAACCTCAAGATGTAATTCACCCAAACCGCTCAACAAAGTTTCTCCCGTTTGTTTGTCTCTTTCAACAACCAACGACGGATCTTCTTCCTGAATTTTCGATAAAACCAAGCCGAAAGATTTCTCATCAGCATTTGTTTTAGGTTCAATCGAAACCCGAATTACTGGAGTGGGAATCGTAATGGATTCAAGCAAGATAGGTTTTTCAAGACCTGATAAAGAATCTCCGGTTTTCGCATCTTTTATTCCGGTTAAAGCCACGATGTCACCTGCTTTTCCTTCTTCAATCGTTGTGGTTTTGTCCGACTGCATCTGCAAAATCCTTGAAATCCTGAAATGTTCATCCGTTCTCACATTCTGAACTGTATCACCCGATTTTATACTTCCTGAATAAATTCTCAGCATCGCCAATTTGCCCATGTGTTTATCAATCACGACTTTGAAAACCAATCCTGAAAAAGTTTCTTCTTCATTTCTTTCAAGCTCGATTGTTTCTTCCGTTTTCGCATCTTTTCCTTTGATAGAAGGTAATTGATTCGGAGCAGGAAGATAACTTGCGATCGCATCAAGCAAAGGCTGAACTCCTTTATTTTTAAAAGCAGAACCACATAAAACAGGAACTACAGCTCTTGACTGACAGGCTCTTTTTATCGCTTCAAAAATCATTTCTTCAGAAATTATCGTTTCAGAATCCATGAAATTTTCAAAGAAATTTTCATCAAATTCGGCTAAAGTTTCCATTAATTTGAGTCTGAATTCATCAGCTTCCGCTTTATGATTTTCAGGAATTTCCTTCTCAATAATGGTTTCTCCGTTTTCATCGATCCAATACAACGCTTTTTGTTTTATTAAATCGATGACGCCTTCAAATTGGTCTTCTGCATCGATTGGAATTTGTAAAGCCAAAGGAACTGCATTCAATTTAGTTTTTATTTCATTTAAAACAGCAAAAAAATCAGCTCCGATTCTGTCCATTTTATTAATGAAACAAATCTTGGAAATTCCATGTTTTTCCGCTTGGAACCAGACGTTTTCCGTTTGTGGCTGAACTCCCGAAGAAGCGCAGAAAACCGCAACAACGCTGTCCAAAACTCTTAAAGAACGCTCAACTTCTACCGCAAAATCAATGTGACCCGGAGTGTCAATAATGTTGATATTGAAAACATTCTGATCTTTTTTCCATTGAGTAGAAATTGCAGCCGATGAAATGGTAATTCCTCGGTTTTTCTCCTGAATGTCTTTATCCATCGTAGTATTTCCTTCATCTACGTTTCCTATTTTGTGGATCATTCCGGTATAATAAAGTAATCTTTCAGTTAATGTCGTTTTGCCGGCGTCGACGTGTGCTATAATCCCTATATTTCGTGTATTGTATTTCATTTTGTTAAATTTAAATTTTTGATTTTTAAACTTCTAAAATAATGTTGATTGATGTTTTTTTTGAATTTTTTGACGCAAAGATTTAGTTCTAATAAAACCTTGAGTTTAAAAGAAAATTTTCAAAACTTTATCACCGAACAACAGAAGTTTTTAGAATGTAAAAGCTGAAATAGGGTAGCGAAAAAGACCTATCTGAACAGATAGGCCTTCGTTATATTTTTGTTTTTATAAGGACGATCGTTATTCAGATAAATATTCAGTGCTACCAAAGTACACAGCTCTGATAGGATTGCTTAAAGTTATAATATTTATCATTTTTGTTGACATTGTTGATTGTTAATCGGTTGCGAAATTAGAAAAAAAATTTAAAAGGCAAAGAATTTTTAAAAAAATATTTTCAAAAGTAAAAATAAGATCTTAATCGTCTTTAATAAAAATCTTAAAAAATCTTAAAAAAAATCAAGATTGAATGAAAAATTTTATCTTTGAATTTAATTGAATTTAAAACACAAAACGATGATTAAAAACAGTGTAACATTTAAACAAAATCTTTTTCAATAAAAGCTAAATCTCTTAACTTAAATTATTTTGAAAACAGATATCGACATTCAGAACCATGATCATTTTTCTTTTGATCTTTGGCTTACTCTCATCAAATCTCATCCCGAATTCAAAGCAAAAAGAGTTGAGCTTTTTTCTTCATTTTTTGACGTGAAAAAACCGATAGATGAAGTTGCGAAAACGGTAAAATATTATGATGATCTTTGTAATTCGATTAATGAACTAATTGGCGGTAACGTTGATACTTTTGAGATTTATTTATTGATTTTAGCTTCGTTGAAGGTTGATTTAAAACAAATAAACAAAGAGATTTTAAACGAATTTTATCAGAAAAGTGAAGACTTATTTTTAGAATATAAACCTGTTGTGATTTTTGAAAATATTCATCAGTTTTTTGATGAAATTAAAAATCAGGGAAAAACAATTAATATTCTCAGCAACACAGGTTTCATCAAA
The DNA here is from genome assembly GCF_900116415.1 of Chryseobacterium formosense. GTDB lineage: Bacteria > Bacteroidota > Bacteroidia > Flavobacteriales > Weeksellaceae > Chryseobacterium > Chryseobacterium formosense. Next base: position 848,633 of record NZ_FPAP01000002.1, read on the forward strand.
GGAATCACGATGCGCAAATTTCTGATGAATGAAAATCTTGATCAGTATATTGATTTCCATATTTATTCGGATGAAATCAACTGCTCAAAACCCAATCCGATGATCTTTCAGGAAGTAAGAAACTTAATGAAAAACAAGGATTTGGAATTGGAAAAGATTTTGCATATCGGTGATAATCCGATTGCTGATTACAAAGGCGCAAAAGATTTCGGATTCAGTGCACACCTACTCAAACACAAAATATAATTATGAACAAACGTTATAGTTTACATAAAATAGATTCTGCAGATCAGTTTACTTTCTCGCCTGCAGAATACAGCTATTTCAAATATGGCGATAAGTTTTATGCGGAAAAGTTTGCAAAAGAACTTTTTGATGGTTTCATTGCGCATCATCCTGAAATTTTAGAGACAGACAAAGAAATTGTGGTGTTGCCAAGTCCGTACATGGCTATCCCGACCGCTTCCAATTTCCTGTGTTTTTATTTCAAAAAACACCTCGATTTCTATCTTTTTCAGAAAGGAAAAAAGTCGAGCATTATTTCAAAAATCAACAGAAATCATACGTACACGACAGATTACGGAACTTTAAGTTTTGAAGATCGTAAGAGTTTGATTGCTAATGATACTTATTATCTGGATAAAGATTTTTTAAGAGGTAAACTCTGCATTTTTATCGATGATATTAAAATCACGGGAAGTCATGAATATACGGTGAATAAAATCCTTAATCAATACTCGGTGAATGCTGATTTTCTTTTCATGTATTATGCCGAACTGATTAATCTGGAAATTGACCCGAAAATTGAAAATTTCTTCAATTATTATACGGTGAAAAATGTTCAGGATGTGGTGGATGTGATGTCTAAAGAAAGTTTTCAGTTCAATACGAGAATTGTAAAGTATATTTTAGGCTTAAATTCCGAAAATTTTGAGTATCTTACCTCAAATGTAAAAAAACAACATGCTGATGATCTGATAGAGCTTGCAATAAGCAACAATTATCATTTAATAAAAGAATACGAAAATAACATAAACACTTTAACACAAACAGAAATCTATTATGGCAATTAACTTACAGAAAGGACAAAGAGAAAATATAAACGCACCAAAATTTACGATTGGTTTAGGATGGGACGTCAACAATACTTCTACAGGTGGGGCTTTCGACCTTGATGCATCACTTTTTTTATTGGGTGACAACAAAAGACTGGTTTCAGACAATCACTTTATTTTTTACAATAATTTAGAATCTCCGGATAAAGCCGTGATTCACTCTGGTGATAACCTTACAGGTGACGGTGACGGTGATGATGAGCAAATAAAAATTGATTTAACTAAAATCGATGCAGCTGTAAAAGAAATTTCTGTGGTAGTAACGATTCACGATGCAGATACGAGAAGACAGAATTTCGGACAGGTAAGAAATTCTTTCATCCGAATTTTTAATACAGATACCAACGAAGAAATTTTGAAATATGAATTGGATGAAGATTTCTCTATCGAAACTGCCGTAGAATTCGGAAGAGTCTACAACAGAAACGGAGAATGGAAATTTGAAGCTGTAGGAAGCGGGCAAAGAGAAGGTCTTGAGAAATTTGTATCAATGTATCAATAATTAATGTTATGGATAATCAGCAGAATAACCCAAACGATCCGTTAGGATCAATTGAGCCTTTAAAAAGTTTTGATCCAACGCCTTCAACAAATCAGTCGCTACAGCCTGATCCTGCAGCTCCCGCAGTTTTGATCGACCGTGATGGAAATGTAAACTTAAATCAGATGCAGGAACAGGATCGTGCAAAGTACGAACTTGTTGCCAATTCTATTGACGAAACAAATCCGGGATCTATTGTAAATTTCGGGTCAGAATTACAAAAAACGCTTGCCAACCAAAGTGATAGCTTTTTAGGAAATGTAAGACGTTCGAATTCTGGAGAAGTAGGAGAATTAATTAATAACTTGTTGATTGAATTAAATTACGTTGACGTAGATGAAATTAACAACGGCGGAGTAAAAGGTTTTTTAAGTAAAATTCCATTTATGAAAAAAATGCTGACTCAAGTTGATAATCTTTTTGCTAAATATGATAAAATTACAAGCAATATCGACCAGATTTCGCATAAAGTAAACGCCGGAATTATTACTTCAACGAAAGATAATGCGGTTTTACAGACAATTTTCGACAGCAATGTGAATTCAATTAAAGCCATTGAAGATCTGGTAATTGCTGGAAATTTAAGAATGGAAAAAGCTGCTTTGGAATTGGCTCAAATGGAAGCGAATGTTCAGAATTTTGCCGATTATCAGATTGCTGACAAAAGAGATTTTATCAACAGATTAGACAGAAGATTGGCAGATTTGAAGGTTGTACGTTTGATTATGATGCAGTCTCTTCCGCAAATCAGATTGGTACAGAATAACAACGTTTCGATTGCTGAAAAAGCGCAAACCATTTTAACAACGACTCTGCCGGTTTGGAAAAATCAGCTTTCTTTGGCAGTTGCGATGCACAGACAACAGCAGAATATAGAAATTCAACAGAAAGTTTCGCAAACAACTGAAGATATTCTAAGAAAAAACGCGGAGCGTCTTGGTCAGAATTCAAGAAATGTAGCGAGAGCAAACGAACAGACTATTGTTTCAGCTGAAACGTTGAAAGAAACAACGGCTATGCTGATTAATACATTGAATGAAGTAAAACAGATTCAGAAACAGGGTACAGAAAGCAGAAGAAAACTGGATCAGGATCTTCAGACTCTGGAACACGAATTAAAAGCAAACATCAGAGGTTAATAAGAGGATAAAAAGGTGAATGAGGAGGTTACAATCATAATGTCTCAAAGCAAAAGAAGATTAACAAGGCTTAAACTTCTGGCTAATTTCTTTGAAAATGTTGATATTATTGCGATTTACATCAAAACGGATATCATTCATAATTTATTTAATGAAAATCAGACATTAGATTACAACAAACTTGAACTTTTTCATCTGCAATACACCGACAGTCTGATAGAATTGTTAACCAAGATAAAAAAGAAAAAGGAAAACGATTCGCTGGCTGTTATCAACGAGATTAATATCAATAACCGATATATTGAGGCTTTCGAAGAAAAAAAGAACGACAGTTTTGAAACCGACAGAAAAATCTACAGCGGAATTTTTTCTGAACATCTGAAAAATCTTTACAAAGATCTTACAGAAGACAGAGCCATGCTGAACTGGAATGATGTGTTGTATTTTCATAAGAAATATGCTGCAGAATTTTACAGAACAGAGTTTGATGAAGAGAAACTGAAGCCTAATTCTGTTCCGTTTTACCAATATCAGGATTACTGTATTGAAAGAAAACTGTTGGGTAAACTCAATATTCAGAATTTTAAAGTTCGTTTTGTATGCGGTTATCGTGTGGAAAGAGATGAGTATGAGTTATTTAAAATCTTTCAGTCTGATGAGCATTTCGTTTTCAATGTAGAAGAAAAAAAGATGTACTTAATTGATGATGAGGATTTAGAATCATTAAATACCAATGAAAATGAATCCAATCAGATTTCAATTATCAATCAGCTGAAAAGAAAGAACGAAGATTTGGAAGAAACTATGGAGTTTAAGAAAAAATCACTCTCTGAAGACGTTGAATTGGTACTGAAAGATTATCTCAGAAATCTCGAAAGCATTGATATTATGAGCAAAATATTTGATGTAAACGAAGAAACGAATATTCTTCGGGCAATGCTCAATTTGAATATAAATAATTAAAAAGTGAATGGTCAATTGTGAGATGTGAATTTTACAATCATTCCTTTAAATTAAAACAAAAAACAAAAAATTTAAATATGCAATTTCCTTTGCTGAGTAGAACGCCTTTGCGAACGGAAAATATGCAGAACAAATTTTAAAAAATTTTTGCGGACTTTGCGTTTAAATTTAACATTTAAGTAAAGATTCAAAAACAAATAAAACAAAATATAATAATGGCTATTAACTTACAAAAAGGACAAAGAATAAACCTTACCAAAGAAAACGGAACGACACTTTCCCAAGCTTGTGTAGGAATAAACTGGGGTGCAATCGAAAAGAAAAGTTTCTTCGGTGGAACTTCAAAAGAAGCAGTAGACTTAGATGGAAGCTGCATTTTGTATGATTCAAACAAGAATGCAACAGAAGTAATCTATTTCGGGAATTTAAAATCTAGAAACGGATCTGTAAAACACAGTGGTGATGATTTAACAGGTGATGTAAACGGTGATGACGGATTGGATAATGAAGTAATCACAGTAGATTTTTCAAACTTAGATCCTGCAGTGGAGCACGTTGCAATGGTTTTGCACAGCTACAGAGGTCAGGATTTCGGAACGATTCCTTTTGCATCGATCAGAATTTATGAAGGAACTCCAACAAATGTAAGAGAAGTTTTTGCTAAATATGATATTGCAAACGATAAATCTTTCAGCGGTCACGTTTCAATGGTGATGGGAGTATTTTATAAGAGAAACGGTGAATGGAAATTCAACGCAATCGGAGATGCTACTTCAGATAAAAAATTAGAACAGACGGTTCAGACTGTTCAGCAAAAATATTTGTAAGAATATTAAAAATTTATCTGAAATTATATTATTTTAGACAAATCATAATGAGCAATAGCTGTATATTTCATAGCTATTGCTTTTATCATATAATAAACAAAATTAAAAGTGGAACAACATCAAAGTATTTTAGAACTGCATCCCGGGTTGGTCTGGGGATTTGCGATAACGGTTGTTATCATGTTACTTCTCGATTTAGGAGTTTTCAACAAGAAAAGTCATGAGGTTTCTTCCAAAGAGGCAACCATTTGGTCAATTGTCTGGATCTCGCTGTCAATGGTTTTTTCCGGAGTGGTTTACTGGGTTTTCAACACCGATGGATCTCCCCAAAGTCACGCTTTGGCTGTGGAAAAATTCACGCAGTATCAAGCGGCATATTGGATTGAGAAAGCACTATCGGTAGATAATCTCTTCGTATTTATCCTCGTTTTCGGGTTCTTTAAAGTGCCTAAATTCTTACATCACAAAGTTTTATTCTGGGGAATTATAGGGGCACTTATTTTCAGAGCAATCTTTATTTTTGCTGGAGTTGAATTAATTGATTTGACGTATTTGCCGGAGATGAATGTTTTTGGTCATGCAGTAAGAATCAATGTTGTAATGACACTTTTTGGGTTGTTTCTTATTTATGCAGGAATCAAATCTTGGGGTGACGGCGGAGACGATGACGATGAAGATTACAGCGATACAGCAGGTGCAAAACTGATCAAAAGTTTCTGGAAAGTTTCAGATAATTATGATGGTGACAAGTTTTTTACTGTTCAAAACGGAATCAAAATGGCAACACCACTTTTGGTCGTTGTAGCAGTAATCGAATTTACCGATGTACTTTTTGCTGTAGATTCTATTCCTGCGATTTTTGCGATATCCAATGACCCATTCATCCTTTATACATCAAATATTTTTGCAATTTTAGGATTAAGATCATTGTATTTCTTGTTGGCCAACTTCATTCACATGTTTAGCAAGCTTCCATATGGCCTGGCTATTATTTTGGCGTTTATCGGGGTTAAGATGCTTATTGCTCCATGGTATCATATCACATCTCCGGTTTCATTAGGAATTGTGGGCGGAGTGTTGGTGCTTTCGGTGCTTATTTCAATCATGTTCCCTGACAAGAAAGATGATGAAGAAAAAGAAAAATTAGAAGAAAATTAATAAACTGAAAGGCTTTACACATCGTAAAGCCTTTTTTATTTGGTTATTGTGAAATTCACCATTCACTTGCGAGGCAAAAATTCACCATTAAAAATTCCAGCAACTAATAACCACCAACCATTATTTATACTTCAACAGCTTATTAATCTTCTTCCTCGTTTGCAAAGAAACTTTATACGCTTCATCTCTCAGTTTCTGTATTTTCCCGACCGGCTGAAAAATTTCCGCACTTTCATACGGATTGAATGATAAAAGTTCATTCTCACATCCTTTTGGGTTGAGCAATGAGTTTTTTTCGATTTTAATTTCTCCTATTTTAATGGATGGCGAGTTTTTCCATTCTACATTGAGTTTGTTGATCGGCTGATCTTTTAAATCATAGCAAAACTGAATGAAAACATCTGCCAGATAATCATTAGAAATGCAATAGTTTTCGACCGACTGCTTTACTTTTGATCTTTTTCCGAAGTTTTTCTGAACATTTTTTGGGCATACTTTAATCTTAATCATTTTATCATCAAAACGATAAGCTCCAACTGAATGATAATCAAATGAAAGTATAAAGTTGTTCTTGTTTAAAACAAACTTCCAGACATTTTTCAGAAATGAAGGATTCAAGGTTGACGGAATGATCTTATAAATCTGTTTTAAAATAGAAAACCAATTGCTCCATTTTTTCAGAAAAAACCGATTGACAGAAGTGAAAAGCTTTAAAAATACCGAAACAGAATCGATAGGAAACAAAGGAAAATTTACCAATGGGTAATTGGAAATCGTTCTTCCCGATTCATCTTTTATCTTGATCGAAAAACCATAAGCAGGAATATCTTTTCCACTTTTTTTAATTTTTAAATGAGCATTAGACAATCGTGCAATAATTTCGTACTTCTCGCTGTCGAACACATGTTTCAAATCTTGTGGAATATCTTTGCTGATTATAAATTCACCTTTTAAGACAGCATAGGTTTTTGCATGAGCATTTCTGGTTGCATAATTGACATCACTGATTAAAGATGAGTGTTCTACAAAATCGGCAATGCTCTTTTTGGCTTCTTCAAGGAGTTGTTTTTCTTCATAGCTGAGTTTTTCAAAGTTCTTATTATATCGTAGCGGATTTGGCATATATTTTAAAAACTCAATGATAACGCCAAGTTTTTAATTCTACGTTACGAGAATATTAAACATTTTTTAATGTTCTATGTATTTTAAACAGAGGCATTGGGAAGACTCAAAATTACTTCTGACTTCCATCATCCTGCTTCCAGCCATAAACCCTATCTTTGTAAAAAAAATTATGGGAGTAGCAGATATGTTATTTAAACGTAAAAAAGAATTGGCAGAAAAAAACCTGAAAGACGGTCAGGAATATATGGCTGAATATGGGAAAAGAGAAACCGTTGTACAGTTGCCGAGTGGATTACAATACGAAATCATCACAGAAGGAGAAGGAGCAAAACCAGGTCCGAAATCAACAGTAAAATGCCATTATCACGGAACTACAATTACCGGAAAAGTTTTCGACAGTTCTGTAAAGCGAGGAACTCCGGCTTCATTTCCTTTGAACAGAGTTATTAAAGGGTGGACGGAAGCATTGCAATTAATGCCCGTTGGAAGCAAATGGAAACTGATAATTCCACCGCATTTGGCGTACGGAGATCAGCAGATCAGCAAAGAAATCGGGCCGAATTCTACACTGGTTTTTCAGGTGGAATTATTAGAGATCAAATAATTTAGCTTAAAAATAAATTAAAAAATCACCTGATTTCAGGTGATTTTTTTTATTTGTGCTATCTTAGTAATATGATGAAACTCGACTGAAATGAAAAAAATATACTGTTTATTTGCTGCTTTTATTCTGATGACTTCGTGTGTTTCAAAGAAAAATCAGACCATCAAACAAAATATTTTGACGTTGAGAGACAGCTATTGTAAAGCACCTTTCAAGTATAATTATGAAGAAAAATTGCCTTCATACAATTCAGATTCTATTATTTCGGCTAATCAACAACTAAAAACTATTTTTTCTGATCAGAGTATTTTGGTTTTAAATGCTTTGGATAATTTGGATGAAGTGAATGAAATCATGAAGCTTAAAAAAGATTCTTCATTAACTTCTCAGGTTAAAGTTCTGCAATTGAAAATGAAAATAAACAGCAAAATTACCATTGCTCTGACAGAATTGGATGCAGTTGCAGCCGAATTTGATTGTGAAGGAGAACGTGTTGCACAAATCGGAAATTATGTAGATAATCTGAATGATTCCAGAAATAATAAGCTTATTTTATACTCTATCGCAGCCGGAGCTGTTGCGTCAATTGCAGGCGGAATTGTGAAAGATGATGCTTGGAGCAGTGCAATTGATATTTCCGGTGGTGCTTTGGGAGCTGGTTTTGGTCTGGCAACTTTAAATCCTAAAGGTAAAAAAGTAGAATTTATTCATCAGAGAAATTTGTTGAGAGACATTTGGCATGAAAAACTTGAATCTCCCAATTTCCCACCTTTTATTTGGTATATGTACAGCGAGAAAAGGTTTTCGAATAAAGAAAAACATTCCATTATTTCGAGTATGAAAGAAAGATGGCTGCATTACCAGTTTGACGATGATAAAAATGCGGCAGATCAATCGGTAATTTTCAAAGATGGAGGTCTCTACAGAGCAGATGACCTTCATAATCGGGCTGCAATGCTCAATCAAATGCAGTCGGCAACTCGTACCATTAATCAGATTATTAATTACCTGCTTTTAGATTTAGATAAATTGATTTTATAATTTTGAAGATCATTTTCTAAACTTCAAATTTTCGTTTGAAAATTTTAAACTATTAAATTTTTAAGCATATTGATTAATAGAGATTTGAATCTGTAATTTTGCTTTAATCTATTTTAAAGAATGTCGGAATTAAAAAAAATCAGAGAACAACAAAATCTGACTCAGGAAGAATTAGCTGAAAAATCTGGAATTTCTGTAAGAACGATTCAAAGAATTGAAGCTGGAACAGAGCCGAAAGGTTATACACTGAAAACTTTAGCCGCAACGCTTGGTATTTCTGAGAAAGATTTATTGATTCCGGAAATTATAATTGAAGAAGATGTCATTGAAGAAGAAATAGTTTCCATAGAAAATAAAGAAGTTTCCAACTTTACACTTACTAAAATTATCAATATCTCTTCGCTTCCTTTTTCGTGGCTTCCGATTGCTAATTTTTTGCCTCCAATCCTTATCATGTTATTTACAAAAGAAAGAAACCCGATCGTAAAACAAATTATTTCTCTTCAGATATTTCTGGCGGTAATCTGTCCGATTATTTTTATGATTGTTGCTTTTTTAAAACTAGGTAAAACTTCAGTTCTTGTCACAATGATTGTTTTAGCGCTCATCAATGTATTTATTATCCTGAGAAATGCTTACGAAATAGATAATAAGAAATGTCTTTATTTTAAGCTGAATTTCAATTTATTATAAATTTGAATTGCGATTGTCGGGTAATTGTCGGGTTCATTTTCTTACTTAAAATTAATTAATTCTGAATCTTTGCCAAAAATTTTAAAATGATAAAGCAGTTCAGATTTTTTTTATTGATCGTATCCTTTTTCATCATTAATCTAAATGCGCAGATCGATAAAAACTCACCTCTATTTATTGAATTAAAAAACCAGGACAGCCTGTTTTTCGAGCGAGGATTTAATAATTGCGATATAGCTTATCTGGAAAAGCATGTTGATGATCAGCTTAAATTTTATCACGATAACGGTGGTTTTCAGGATAAAAAATTATTTCTTGAAAGAACAAGACAAAATATCTGCTCAAATCCTGTTCAAAAACCTATCCGAAAAGTTATTGAGAGCAGTTTGGAAGTTTTCCCCTTGTACAATAATGGAGAATTGTATGGTGCAATTCAGACAGGAGAGCATCAGTTTTTTATCCGTGAAAAAAATAAAGAGGATGTTTTGGGAGGTCAGGCAAAATTTACAACGGTTTGGACGAAACAAAATAGCGATTGGGTCATGAGTGATATTCTCAGTTATGATCATGGTGAACCGGGTAAAAAACAGTTTACGGATAATTTCGAGCAATTACTGAAAGACAATCGTATCCAAACTTTAGGTTTAGGAATTATCGAAGATGGAAAACTGACGGAAATTAAAGTTTATGGAAAATTAAACGATAAAACTTCAGCCTCTTACAATAGTCTTTTTAATGTCGCTTCATTAACAAAACCAGTGACTGCAATAACAATTTTGCGATTGGTAAGTCTGGGCAAATGGAATCTTGATGAGCCTCTTGATAAATATTTTGTTGATCCTGATATTGTAAAAGATCCGAGACATAAAAAGTTAACGACGAGATCGATTTTGAGTCATCAGACAGGTTTTCCAAATTGGAGATCGATGAATAAAGATAACAAACTTTATTTCGATTTTGAACCCGGAACAAAATACCAATATTCCGGTGAGGGATTCGAATATTTAAGAAAAGCTGTTGAAAACAAACTTCACAAAAGTATTGAAGAACTGGCAAAAGAAATTATTTTTCAGCCTTTAGAAATGAAAGATACAAGTTACATTTGGAATGAAAAAAAGTTTTCCGAAAGAATGATTGTCGGTTATGACAAAAACGGAAAGCCTTATGATATTGTAAAAAATAAAACTTCAAATGCAGCCGATGATTTAATCACAACAGTAGAAGATTACGGGAAGTTTTTGACAGCTGTGATGAACAATGACCTATTGACTTCAAGTATTTTTGAACAAATGAAAACCGGGCAAGTAGAAACTAAAAAAAATAAATCTTTCGGTCTGGGCTTTGAAATTTACAATCTAGGAAACGGCGAAACAGCTTTGTGTCACGGTGGTTCTGATCAAGGAGTTAATACCATTTTTTTTCTTCTGCCAAAAACAAAGAAAGGGCTTATAATCTTTACAAATGTTGAAAACGGTTATAAAATATACGAACCGATTGTTAATCATTACTTAGGAAATGCGGGTAAAAAGATTGTTGATATTGAAACAAGATAATTAAATGAAATTTAATTGTAATTAATTTTGTTACATTTAAAATATTTGTATCTTTGCTGAATAATTACAATGAACAATACAAGGTTTGCTACGGCAATACATATGATGACCTTATTGGCAGAAAGTCCGCTAGAGTGGCTCACTTCCGAATGGATGGCGGGGAGTATTAATATTAATCCGGTAATTGTTCGTAAAGAAATAGGAGTTTTAAAAGAAGCGGGCCTAATTGTAAGCAGACAAGGGAAAGTAGGAGGATCTCAGTTATCCAAAAGTGCAGATTTAATAAGCATTTCTGATATTTACTTAGCCGTAAAGAATACTGAGGTTTTAGGGAAGAAAAATAATAATCCGAATCCTGTCTGCGCTGTTGGAAGAGAAATAAATACTCATCTTAATAATTTATTTTCGGAGACAGATCAATTGGTTTTACAGTTTTTAGGAAATAAATCGTTGAAAGAATTCAGCGAACAATTCAAATAAAATTTTTTTAACCATAATTGTAACAAAATTTATTACATTTTAGTTTAAATATAAAATAATATCAAATGAAACCGAAAGGTTCGTGAATTCCTTTAAAAATAAATAAAAAAGTATGAACAAAAAAGTAGCAGTAATCGGAGCAACAGGTTTCGTAGGAACGCAGGTCGTAAAAGAACTTTCAAACAGAGGTTATGAGGTTGAAGCTATTGTAAGAGATGCATCAAAAGTAAACGAAACTGAAAAAGTAAGAGCAAAAAGCATCGACGTAAATAATGTTGAAGATTTAGCGGAAGCTTTAAAAGGAAATGATGCCGTAATTAATACGTTCAACGCAGGATGGACGAATCCTAATCTTTATGATGACTTCCTGAACGGATCAATCAATATCGAAAAAGCAGTTGAAAAATCGGGGGTAAAAAGATTTATTACCGTTGGTGGAGCAGGAAGTTTGTTCATCGACGGAAATCAGTTGGTTGATGGGCTGGATTTTCCTGCAGATATAAAACCGGGAGCAACGGCAGCAAGAGATTATTTAAATAAAATCAAAGAAAATAAAACATTAGACTGGACTTTCTTCAGTCCCGCAATCGAAATGCATCAGGGAACAGCAGGAATAAGAACCGGAAAATACAGAACCGCTCTTGAGAATCCTGTTTTCAATGAAGAGGGTAGAAGTGTGCTTTCTGTAGAAGATGTTGCAGTCGTTTTGGTAGATGAATTGGAGCAAAACAATCACATTCGTGAAAGGTTCACTGCAGCTTATTAATTAAAAATTTTGCTTTAGAGTTTAAGAAAAGAGCCACGAAGTGGCGACTTTCTAAAGCATCGGGTAAAACCCGATGAATAAATATGACAATCAGAAACAGTTTCGGCGGTACCAAAGGTGCCGCCGAAACTTATACTAACAATAAATAAAAATTATAAATTCATAAATAATTTAGGATTTACAGGGGCATTGTTTTTATGCACTTCATAATGCAAATGTGGGCCTGTAGAACGTCCTGAATTTCCGGATTTAGCAATAACCTGCCCTACTTTCACTTTATCATTTGTTTTTGCTACCAGTTGCGAAAGATGCCCGTAAAGTGTTGCCAAACCATTTCCGTGGGATACAATTATGCAATTTCCGTAACCGCCTTTTTGCCCTGCGAAAATCACTTTTCCTGCTGCTGTAGCCATAACATCAGATCCGAAAGGAACAGCGATATCCAAACCTTTGTGAAACTGCATTTGGTCGGCTTCTGCAGGAGCATTGTTTTTTTCAGCCGGAACTTTAGAAGCAACGGTATTTTTTCCCATTGAATTTGTCGAAGAAGAACTTGGCGCACTTGGAGTTTTCATAGTAACCATTACTTTGACTTCTCTTTTATTTCCGTAGCTGTCAGTCAATTCTACGATTTTTTCTACCGGTTCAGCTTTTACTTCGGGCTTTGGAGTTGTTGTTGCAACTTTTGAAGCTGATTCTGCAACAGGTTTTACAGAAGCATAGACTGTTTTAAAAGGGATCGGGTTTTTTCTGATTCCGAAATTTGATGAAATATAGCCTTCGGTCGGCATTCCCAAAGGAACCTGCATTAGTTTTTGCTGAAGATCCATCAGATATTGGCTATATCTGTTTGATTGTTTTGCCAGATAAATTGAATTTGAGATACTGTCGTTATCAAGAACCATCAGTTTTTCGTTCTTAATGTCTTTTGATTTCAGAAAAGAGTTTAGTTGGGAAACCGTTTGATCTACCAGGCTGAGATCGGTCTTCATTTTCAGATAATCAACGCTGTCTTTCTCTGTATTGATCTTTACCAAATTTACTTCATAATTTTTGTCGTCTTTCTCCGAAAACAATTTGGCAATGAAAATACTTTGTGCAAAAACGATAAATAAAAGTCCTCCAATAAGAACGGTTACTTTCTTTTTGCTTCCTAAAAATTTCTTCATTTTTCTTTCTCTTAGAATTAAAAAGGTTTTAAGGGTGCAAATTTAGTTAAAAATAAACTTTGGTCATTATTCTTAACAAAAATTTATAAATACTTGTAATAAACGGATTTTTATATATTTAATTGTGTGCGAATGTTAAAATTTATAAAATAGGATATAATTCTGTGGCATAATTTCTGATATTTCACGGTTTTAATATATTTGCAGTTCACATCTCAATTATGGCGAAAAAGAAAACCAACTCAGACTCCGCATCATCGAAAAAAACAAAAAATGACGTTGCAGTTGGCGTTGTAGGAAGCGGAAGTTTTGCAACAGCAATCGTAAAAATGCTTGTTGAAAACTGTAAAACTGTGCATTGGTGCGTAAGAAATGAATTTGTAAAAGGAGCGATTGAGCTTAGAGGTCACAACCCTACTTATCTTACGGCGGTTAATTTTAACCTTAAAAATTTAAAGCTTACAACCGATGTCAATGAACTCGTTTCGGCTTGTGATGTTGTAGTTTTGGCGACACCATCGATTTATCTTTCAGATACTTTGGATAAGATGAATTGCGAATACAAGGATAAAATCTTCGTTTCCGCAATCAAAGGAATTATTCCGAAAGTGAATGATGTGGTTGCACATTATCTGAAAGAAGAATTCCAGATCGGCTTCAGAAATCAGGCGGTTATTGCAGGACCTTGTCACGCAGAAGAGGTTGCCATGGAAAGACTTTCTTATCTTACGGTAGCTACGGTAGAAGACGAAACTTCACAAAAATTGGTTGATATTTTCAATTCAGATTTTATAAAAGTTCATTCGAGTAAAGATATTTTAGGGAATGAATACAGTGCGATTCTTAAGAATATTTTTGCCATCGGAGCCGGAATTGCAAGCGGTTTAGGCTACGGAGACAACTTTACGGCAGTTTTTGTTTCAAACGCAATCCGTGAAATGGAAATTTTCCTTGAAGCGATTTATGAAGCACCAAGAGATGTTAACGAAAGTGCTTATCTTGGCGATTTACTTGTTACGGCTTATTCATTATTCTCAAGAAACAGAAACTTAGGAAATCTTATCGGAAAAGGATATACGGTGAAATCTGCGATACAATCAATGAACATGGTTGCTGAAGGATATTATGCTGCAGATTCTATTTATAAAACTTCAAAGGATAAGGGTCTTAAACTTCCAATTATTGATACAATCTACGGAATTCTGTATGAAGGCAAAAATGCTGAAAAACAGTTTAAAAAATTGACGACAAAGCTGAATTAAAATCTTAAATTTAAAAATATACAAACATCAGTACATCATACTGGTGTTTTTTTTATGAATACAATTAAATTTTCATTGATTTTTTCTAAAAATAAATCATGGTAAAAATCATCGTTTATAGGGTTTAATCTAAAAACTTTTCCCGAAATTCGTAGTAAATTTCACAGAATGCCACATAGAATTACGAACAGAACTCCGAAGCCTAAGTACGATGTTGTGCTTATCGGAGGCGGAATTATGAGTGCCACTTTAGCCACTTTACTTCATGAATTTGATCCTAATTTAGAGATCGCCATTTTCGAAAGGCTCGGAAGGTTTGCTAAAGAAAGCACCGCTGCCTGGAATAATGCAGGAACGGGTCACTCCGCGTTTTGTGAGCTTAACTATACTCCGGAAAATGAAGACGGAACAATCGATATTTCAAAAGCCGAAAAAATTGCTGAACAGTTTGAGGTTTCAAAACAGTTCTGGTCTTATCTGATTGATAAAAATTATATTGAAAAACCACAGGAGTTTATCAATTCTTGTGCGCATATGAGTCTGGTTTTTGGTGAAAAAGATACGGAATATCTTCGCAAGAGACACGAAGCTATGAAAGGTTCACCCTTATTTTCAGATATGGAATTTTCTACCGATCACCACAAACTCAGAGAATGGATTCCTCTGGTCATGAGCAAAAGAAATCAATCTGAAGTTTTGGCAGCTACCAAAATGGATTTAGGAACTGATGTGAATTTCGGAAGCCTAACAAGAAAAATGGGGCGTCATCTTCTCGAAGATTCTCATGTGGAAGTTTTTCTTTATCACGAGGTAAAAGATGTCGATCCGCGAGAAGACGGGAAATGGGAAATGAAAGTGAAAGACCGTATCAACAGACATAAACAGGAAGTTGTTGCTGATTTTGTTTTCATCGGAGCAGGAGGGTATGCATTGCCGCTACTCGACAGTTCAGATATTAAAGAAAGCGAAGGTTACGGTGGTTTTCCGGTTTCAGGGCAATGGCTCGTCACGCATAATCCGGAATTGGTAGAAAAACATCAGGCAAAAGTTTATACTCAGGCTACTGTTGATGCACCGCCAATGTCTGTTCCGCACTTGGATTTAAGGATTATTGATGGTAAAAAAGCTTTGCTTTTTGGTCCGTTTGCGGGATTTTCTACTAAATTTTTAAAAGAAGGAAGCTATCTTGATTTACCGGAAAGTGTTAATACTAAAAATCTCCGTTCGTTATTCGGGGCTTGGTGGCACAATATTCCTCTTACAAAATATTTGGTGCAGCAGGTAGCAATGACCAAAGCCCAGAGAATACAGCATTTAAGAGAATTTGTAAAAGATGCTAAAGAAGAAGACTGGGAACTGAAAGTTGCCGGACAACGCGTGCAGATTATCAAAAAAGATGATCGATATGGCGGAAAGCTGGAATTTGGAACCGAGGTTGTTGTCAATGATAAAGGAACAATTGCTTCTCTTTTAGGTGCTTCTCCCGGAGCTTCAACGGCGGTATATGCAATGCTGAATGTTTTGGAAAAATGCTTCCCTGAAAAACTTCATGGCGAATGGAAAGATAAATTATTAGAAATGATCCCGTCATACGGACAAAAACTATCCGAAAATCCGGAACTGACAAAGCAAGTCAGAGCATACAGCAAGGAGAAATTAGAATTAAAACATTAAAACATAGGTAATCAGTAATGAGCAATAAGTAATTTTGCAGTTCGTTATTGCTCATTCCAATTACTCATTACTTATTATCAATAAATCATGGCAGAAGTTATTGTAAAACCAATTATTTCAAAAGAATTGCTGGAGTCTCTTCAGACAAAAATTGAAGAAGAGAAGCAGGTGATTGTGCACTGTTGTTTTCCTGCATCGCCATTTTTGGGAAATCTAATCAGGATTTGGAATACAACCGTTCTCATCGACCAGAATTCTTCCCACAAAAGTAAACTGATACACGCAGAAAATATCAGTATTTTTCCAAACTGGACGCCCGTTCCGTTTATGAAAGATTTTTGGTTCACTTTGGTTTTTTCCGGATTGCCAAAAGATTGTACAAGTTTTGATTTTAAAGAAGAAATTCCCGAAGAGGGAGGTTTTTTTGTGAAGTCAATTAAGCGAAATTCATCAGATATTTACAGGATAAAAATTTCTGAATAGATTTAAATTAAAACTAAAATGAAGAAGATTATATTCATTCTTTTTGCTGTTTTTCCGTTATTAATGTTTTCTCAGAATAAGAAAAGCACTGATTCATCAAAAAATAATTCAAAAGAAATTAAAGAAATCAAAAAATTCCAAACTGATTTAAATAAAGAATATCTCGACAAAAAAGAAACACCTTTGCGTGGAGATAATTATACCAATTTTAAGCAACATCCGTTTTTTCCAATCGATCTGAAATATCGTGTTAGCGCAAAATTTGTAAAGAATGAAAAACCTGAACCCTTTGACTTACCAACTTCTTCGGGAAAAACAAAACCTTATCAGGAGTTTGGGAAGGCAACGTTCGATCTTGACGGAAAATCATATACTCTTACAATTTACCAAAGTTTAGATCTTATGAAAATGGAAAAATATAAAGACCATCTTTTTCTTCCTTTTCGGGATGCTACAAATAATAAAGAAACATACGGCGGCGGAAAATATATGGATTTAACAATACCGAAAGGAAATACAATTGTCCTGGATTTTAATCAGTCATATCAACCTTTCTGCGCTTATAATGCCTACGATTACAATTGCCCGATTGTCCCTGAGGAAAACAAACTCTCTGTAGAAATTAGGGCAGGAGTGATGTACAACGATATTTATCATCATTAATTATGGTTGAGTTAAAGTTTTTTGAACCAAAAAATCTTTCTGAGCTTGATTATGAGCTTGATGAAATTCAGTCGCAGTTTTCTGCATTGCCAAAGCAGGCTTTAGAAAGAATTGAAGCCAGAAACCAGAATGAAGATTTTTTCGCTTATCCTGTTACTATTTTTTATGATGAAAAAATTGCGGGTTTTTGTGTCTTAGATTTTGGAGATGATAAATTTGAAATGACTGATAATCCTGATTCGGTTTTGCTTCGTGCATTATCAGTAAACCCCGAATTTCAGGGCAAAGGAATTGGTCAGTCGATGATGGCAATACTCGACGATTTTATAAAAGAACATGACAGAGATTGTAATGAAATCGTTTTGTCGGTTAATGAAACGAATAATTTAGCCTTTCAAATTTACCTGAAAACAGGATATGTATTTAATGGTAAAAGAATCAACGGAAGAAGCGGACCCCAACTGGTGATGTCTAAAGTTTTAGATTAAATTAAAAACCAAACAAAGAGTTTGGCGTGATACTTTCAATTGATTTTAAACATTATTAAATCACATTATGGAAGTTTCATTAAGAAATCAGGTTGCTGTCATTACCGGAGCATCCAGCGGAATCGGAACCGGAATCGCAAAATCGATTGCTTCAGCCGGAGCAGTGGTAATTATCAATCATTCATCTGAAAAATCTAAAGATGAAGCCCAAAAAGTTTTAGACGAAATTCAGGAAACCGGCGGAGAAGGAATGATCTATCAGTGTGATGTTTCTAAAGAAGATGAGGTGGTGAAAATGTTTTCTGATGTCATATCAACCTATGGAACTGTTGATATTTTAATTAATAATGCAGGAATTCAAAAAGACGCAAAGTTTATCGATATGACGCTTGAAGATTGGGATACGGTAATGGGAGTAAATCTTCGTGGGCAGTTTCTTTGTTCAAGAGAAGCTATCAAAGAATTTCTAAGACGAGGAATCGATAAAACCCGTTCAGTTGCCTGCGGAAAAATTATTCATATCAGCTCGGTTCACGAAATTATTCCTTTGGCAGGTCATGCCAATTATGCTGCAAGTAAGGGTGCGATAAAAATGCTGATGCAGACTTTGGCTCAGGAACATGGTGCGGATAAAATTCGTGTAAATTCTATTTGTCCCGGAGCAATTCAGACTCCGATTAATAAGGAAGCCTGGGAAACTCCTGAAGCGATGAATGATTTATTAAAATTAATTCCATACAACAGAATCGGTCAGCCTGAAGATGTGGGAAATATGGCCGCTTTTTTGGCGAGCGATCTGGCAGATTATATTTCGGGAACAAGTATTTTTATTGATGGTGGGATGACAAGCCTTGAAAGCTTCTCAAGCGGCGGATAATTTATTCAAAAATCTGCTGAATAATCTCAAGTGAATTGGGTGTTTTGAAATCGGTAATATGGTAATGGTAATATACCAGAATACTGTCTAAAAAGTTTTTCCTCAGAGCTTGTGGAATTTTAATCTCATAAGGATTTTGTGCGGATAAAATTAGCTTCCAAAGCAACGAGCTTTCACTGTCGAAAAAATGATGAGTCCCGATAGGTGAAAAAGTTCCGGTTTCGGGATCAAGGTAATTGTCTTTTCCTAAAAGCGGTGAAACACCCTGAATTTTTAAAATTTTAATTAAAAAAATAAGATGTGAACGATAGTTTTGCTGACCAAGCTGATGAATAAATTCGTCAACTGCACTAAAAAGCAATGGATTTTTATGCTCATTTCTTAAAATCTGATTCAGAAAATCGGCTATAAAAAAAATGACAGTATTGGCTTTAATATCAGTATAGATATCACTTACTTCGGTCATTTCAAATTTTGAAACAGTCTGAATACCTGTATTTCTTCCTGTATTAATGGAAAAATTAAGCTTATTCAATGGAAGTAAAAATGCTTTTTTCTTGTTTTTTTTGCTGTAAATTCCTTTTAGAAAATAAGTCTGAAAACCATCTTCTTCAGTGAAGCAATGGAGAACAGCATCGTTTTCTCCATATTTTATGAATGAAAGTAGAAATCCGTTCTGAGAAGTCATTAATTTACTACGGCTATTTTCGCTGTAGCTTTGTCTGAACCGTCTTCGTTGGTCATCAGAACAAAATAAATTCCGGAAGCCACTCTTTTTCCTTTTAGATTATTAAGATTCCATTCATAATATCCTGTTCTTGCTACTGCAGAATGTACCAGATTTCCGGCAGCATCAGTAATTCTGATGTTTGTTTTCTCTGCTAAACCTTTGATTGTTACATTTCCTTTAAACTGGGAATAAACTACAGGGTTTGGATAAACCAAAACATTACCGAAATTTGAAGTGACATCTGCAACATTTCCCTGATACGTTACAATTCCGTCAAAAGTAACAAAATAAACTTTTCCTGTTTTTTTGTCAACCTTAATATCTGTTACGGTATTGGTAGGGAGTGGAGAATTGTCTTTGGTAAAATGCATGATGGTCTGTTCTCCTGAAGCCGATAAATAATAAACGCCACCATCTTCTACAGATATCCATTTTTGGTTCCCGCCGTCAACCTCTACCTGTAAAATCGTTGAATCTCTGAAAAGCTCTTCAGCAAGTCCGTTTTGTTCGATAACAATGGCTTCCAGTTGCGGATCATTTTTCGCTTCTGAAACTGCATTCGGAAGAATTCTTAAGCCTAATTCTGTTCCGATCCATGCATCACCGGATTTATCCATCGCAAAAGAAACTGTGTTTGCAGGAATATTATTGGTTTGGTCTAAATAATATTGAGTATCATCTGAGAAAGTTGCTGTTTTTTTGGTGTCATAAACCAAGAAATTGGCTGACCTTGGAATGGGAATCCACAATAGATCATTGTTGAATACAGGGTATTGAATCCCTGCACTCGTGTTCAGGTCTTTTACTAAAAAGTCGTCTGTCGCTCGGTCATAAAAAGCTAAACCTGATCCCGGACCGGAAAACGCCAGTGTAGAAAATATATTATTCTGATCATCTGCTGTAAAACCAACAGGTCTTCGACCGTATCCGCTGTCTGAACCCATTGTATAGCGTTTTACAAATTCAAAATCTTTGGAAGATGAATTGTATTTCATTTTATAAACGCCATAGCTTGGATTAAATGTATAGTTCGAAAAGAACACATCTCCGGGATTCGCAGGATCTGCAAAAGCATCAACCACATTAAAAGGTCCCGTATTATTTATAAAATAGGATGAATATACCCACTCTGTTCCTGTGTAATAATAAAAACCGGGATTTCTTGGGTTGTCTTGTGGCTCATTGTAACCATTCGCTCTGATTCCCGTGGAAACCAAAAGCTGATTATCATTAAATAATCTTATTTTGTAAGCATAATTAAAGTATGGTCCATCTGGTTTATATACGATGTTATCTTCAGTTTTAACACCCGATAAAACTGTTCCTGCAAATATTTTTGAACCAATTGTAGTAGCAGTATTACAGTCTTCACCGACAGTTGTATTTCCCGTAGGAGCTCCGTTGGTATTGTAGGTGTAAATTCTTGCTCCGTCAGTTACAATAATATTGTTTGCCGTTAAAACAACATCTTTTACGCCCCCGAAATTCTGAACGATGGGTGTTGCAGTTCCGTTATTGTAAACGTAAGTTGTATTTGCAGATGAGAATGCTAAAGCAGACTCCGAATCGATATCTATGAAATTTCCCGGCATTTCTGTTGTCCACGTGGAGAAAACAGGAAATGTTGTGTTTAATTCATGCGTTTTTAGCCCTGTATTGGTCACAGAAAAAACTTTATTTCCGAATATGGTTGCTTCGTTACTTGCTTCAAAAACGCCTCCGGTTATAAAGAATGCAGAATCGTTGAATTCTTTCTTTTTGAGATCAAAAATAGAAACTCCGTATCCGACAGAAATTACAGCTCTGTCGCCGGTTATTGAAATATGATTGATTTTTTTGCTCGCATTATATCCTGTCGCAATCGGAATATCTACAACATACGTTACACCTTGTGGAGTAATAACATCTAAAGATCCGTTTTGATAACCCACTAAACCTATTTTGGTTTCCGGATTATAATCGAATGCAGAAATTTTCACATCGTGAAGGCCGTTTGCTTTAGAAAGCTTAGTGATTTCTCCTGTGGAAATCGTATAATAAAAAATCCCGTTTTCTGTGGCGGCAACGATTTTTCCGTTATCTTCCTTTATCGACAGAACATTATTGTAAGAGAACATGTCTGCCCATTTTTTTGAAGAAATATTCTGCGCTTTTACAAACTGTAATGCTGCGAAAATACCAAAAGAAAGTAGTGAGATTTTTTTCATATACTATGCTATTATACTGCTGTCTATTGCCTGATTGTTCCAGGAAATTTGTTTTACGTTTTTATTTTGATCAAAAAAGAAATCGAGCCTGCCTAGAAGAAGTCCGGCCCAACCAACCTGGTTGACCAAAACCTTTTTACCTTGTCTGTTGGTGAAGGTTTCAGGTTCAGGAAAGAAAGTATGGGTATGACCGCCTAAAATTAAGTCAATATTCTCGGTTTGTGCGGCTAAAATTTTGTCACAAAGTTTTTCGGGCTCTCCTTTGTAAGCATATCCGATATGTGAAAGGCAGATTACCAAATCACATTTCTGCTCATTTTTCAGATAATTTGAATAATGTTGCGCAACATCAATAGGATTATTCCAGATGGTTTCGCCGTACTGTTTTTTTCCAACCAGACCTTCGAGCTGAATTCCCACTCCGAAAATTCCTACTTTGATTCCGTTTTTGTTGAAAATTTTATACGGTGAAGTTTTTCCGTCTAAAATGGTGTTTTTAAAGTCGTAATTCGAACAGATAAATGGAAATTTAGCATTAGGTAAAACCTTTAGAAATCCATCTAAACCATTGTCGAAGTCATGATTTCCCATGGTGGAAGCATCATATTTCATCATCGACATCAGTTTAAATTCCAGTTCGCCTCCGAAAAAATTAAAGTAAGGCGTTCCCTGAAAAATATCTCCCGAATCCAGCAATAAAACATTGCTTTCCTCATTTCTGATTTTCTGAATTAAAGTTGCTCTTCTCGCAAAACCACCCTGATTAGGATTTTTTGTATAGCTTGAGTCGAAAGGTTCGATTCTGCTGTGCTGGTCGTTAGTATGAAGAATCGTCAGTTTTTTGGCTTCTTTGAATGGATTTAAATCTAAACTTTCCGCCATCATCAAATTTGGAGCTAAAGACATTGCTAAAGTTCCGCCACCTACTGTTTTTAAAAAACGCTTTCTATCCATTATTTCTTCCCGATAAAATTTAAACGAACCTCTTCTTTCGGATTGATCTGCTGATTTTTTTTAAAGTAGTCAATAAATAAATCTCTCAGCTTAATTCCTGTCGGAATTGATTCTCCTTTGCTGAAAAACTTCATATTATCACCACCTAAAGCTAAATAATCAGAGGTTGCCACATAATAATCCTGATTCGGATTTACCGGCTTTCCATTGATTAAAGTTTTAGCAACCTGCTTGTTTTGAGTTTCAATATATAAATGAGAAACCGGATTATTGGTTTCATTTTGAGCATAATAATCAAAAAGCCCCTGCAAATCTGAACCTTTGAATTTTACAATAATCACTTCATTTTCGAAAGGCATTACTTCAAAAACATTTTTCAGCATGATATCGCCTTTCCCAATTGTCGTTCTAATTCCTCCGATATTGATCAGAGCAGCATCTACATTTTTGTTCAGATTGGCTTTCGCCCAAACATCAGCTCCATCAAATGTAAAATCGGCTAAAAGATTTCCCAAATTACTGTTGTCACCCTCTTTTGTAAGATCAACTGCTGTGTAAGAGATTTTCTGATTCATCTCTTTATTGAGTTTTTCAGTATAAGGCGCGATAAATTTGGCAAATTCCTCGTCATTCTTCAGCTCATTATTAATGGAAATGTTTTTCTGAGTTTCAACATTGGCTACCTGTAACGAAGTCGTTTTGCAGGCAGTAAGCGAAACCAAAGCAATTCCTAGTAATAAGAATTTATTTTGCATAATATCTTTTAGTATATGCAAATATAATTATATGTATAATAAAACATCAGTAATTATTCTAAATTCTTATCTTAAATTATTAAATTTGGAGAAAATAATTTTAACAGATGAGCATTTTAAAAGGAGTTGGTGTAGCATTAGTTACACCCTTTAATGAAGATTTATCCGTTGATTTTGACAGCTTGACAAAACTTGTTGAGTACAATATCGAAAACGGAACCAATTATTTAGTTGTTTTGGGAACTACAGCAGAAGCTGCAACGCTTTCAGCTGAAGAGAAGAAACAGGTGGTAGATCACATCATTAAGGTAAACAGTAAACGTCTTCCGCTGGTTTTGGGAATCGGTGGCAATAATACGCTTGAAGTTAAAAAACAGATTGAAGAAACAGATCTTTCAGATTTTACGGCTGTTTTATCGGTTTCTCCATATTACAACAAACCTAATCAGGAAGGGCTTTATCAGCATTATAAAGCGTTAGCTTCTACAGGGAAAAATATTATCATTTATAACGTTCCGTCAAGAACAGGACAAAATTTAGAAGCTGAAACAACGTTACGTTTGGCAAATGAATTCCCAAATTTATTCTTAATTAAAGAAGCTGCACCCAATATTCTTCAATATTTTGATATTTTGAGAAAAAAACCAGAAGGTTTCAATTTGGTTTCCGGGGATGACGAATTTACACTTCCTGTAACTTTAGCGGGCGGTGCAGGAGTGATTTCTGTAATTGCACAAGGTTATCCGAAAGAATTTTCAGCGATGGTTCAGTTGGCTTTTGATAAAAAAGTAGACGAGGCTTATGAGATTCACAACAAGTTGGTTGAAATTACAAGACTGATTTTCGCAGAAGGAAACCCTTGCGGAATTAAAGCGGTTTTAGCAGAAAAGGGAATTGTTAAAAATTATCTAAGACTTCCTTTGGTGCCTGCTTCAGAAGGACTTTATGCTAAAATTAAAGCTGAAATGGCGAAAATTTAAGAAAGTCAATTGTCAATATGTCAATTGTGAATTTTTAAATTTATAATAAAATTAAAGTGAAAAGTTTAATGCTTTTCACTTTTTTAATCTTAATTCTAAAATATTAAACCACAAAAGTCACAAAAGTTCATAGAGTTTTAATTAATTATCACTTAAAGTTCAAAAAGCGTTATGTTTTTTAAAGTTAGCTATCCGTTTTGTGAACTTTTAAAAGGAAATCGTTACAACTTAAATATTTAAAAAAAAACTTTTGTGACTTTTGTGGTAAAAAAATAAAATGAAATTAATCAAAGCAACCGAAGAAAATATTCCTTTAATTCAGGATTTAGCCAAAAGATCCTGGGAAAATGCCTATGCCGAAATTCTTTCAAAAGAACAGATGAATTATATGCTTGAAACCATGTATTCAGAAACTGAAATTTCAGAACATTTAAAAAATCCTCATTACCATTATTATCTTGTTTTTGATGAAAATTCAAATGAGTACGACGGATTCCTAGGCTTTGAAAATCATTATGAAGAAAACACGACAAAACTGCATCGAATTTATTTAGTTCCGGAAAGCAAAGGAAAAGGTTTAGGAAAGAAAACGCTTGATTTTCTAAACGAAAAAGTAAAAGAAAGTGGTGATAATCGAATTATTTTAAATGTAAATAAATACAATTCAGCGCAAAAATTCTACGAATCCCAAGGCTATAAAATCTATGACGAAGGCGTTTTTGATATCGGAAATGGTTATGTAATGGATGATTATTTGATGGAGAAAATATTGTAAATGTTTGATTATCTTATGCTAAAAGTTGTAAATTTGAATTAAATATATTGAAATGAATGCTGCAGAAATAAAATTAGATTTGATTAACAGAATTGCAAATTTGAAAGATTCAAAACTCATAGAAGAAATTAAAAATCTTTTAGATTTCGAGCAAGATAATACTGTTTTTCAATTAAATGAAGAGCAAAAGTCAAGGCTTTTAGATGCTCAGAAAGATGAAATCCTAGACGAAGATGAAGCAAATAATGAAATTGAAAAATGGCTTCAAGAAAAATAAATTGGACGAAAGAAGCCAATATTGAAAGAAAAGATATTCTTGAGTTTTGGATAAATCACAATAAATCTAAGACATATAGTATTAAACTAAATAAGCTCTTCATTAAAGTTCTCAAACAACTTGCAGATAACCCGATGATCGGTCGCGAAACAGATTTTCAAAATGTAAGGGTGAAAATTATTAGAAATTATCTGATTTTTTATGAATTTTCAGAAGTTCAGATTAAAGTTTTGTCAGTTTGGGATGGTAGAAGAGATGACAAGAACCAAAGAAACTTTTAAGCTGTTTATTGAGTATAAAGGTTTGGTCTTACGAAATCTTACTCCACTTATTTTTTCCTTTATAATTCTGCAGATAATAATTCTTAATAATCATATTTTCAGGTCTTGAAAGATGAGGGTCGGCTTCCAAAATTTTTTCAACCATTTTTTTTGTGGCTTTAATAATGGGCGCATCATTCACCAGATCAAGTCTTTTAAAATCAACGACACCGCTCTGTTGAGTTCCCAAAATATCTCCCGGACCCCGCAATTGCATATCGACTTCAGAAATTTTAAAGCCGTCATTCGTTTCAACCATTGTTTTAATTCTGGTTCGGCTGTCGCTCGATAACTTATCGGAAGTCATTAGAATGCAATAGCTTTGTTCAGCACCTCTTCCAACTCTTCCACGAAGCTGATGAAGTTGCGAAAGTCCGAATCTCTCAGAACTTTCAATAACCATTACCGAAGCATTGGGAACATTAACTCCAACTTCAATTACGGTTGTTGCAACCATAATCTGAGACTTTCCTGATGCGAAATAATTCATTGCGGCATCTTTTTCATCAGGTTTCATCTTCCCGTGAAGCATCGTCACATTGTAGTTTGAAAAATTATCCATCACATTTTCCAAACCTTCCATCAGATTTTTATAATCTAACGTTTCAGATTCTTCAATCAGTGGATACACAAAATAAATTTGTCTGCCTTTTCGAATCTCTTCATGACAAAAATGATAGACATAAGCCTGGTCTTTTTCTCGTCGATGAGCCGTAATAATTGGTTTTCTTCCGATTGGCAATTCATCAATTACCGAAACATCAAGATCAGAATAAAAACTCATCGCCAAAGTTCTCGGAATCGGAGTAGCGGTCATCACCAAAATATGAGGCGGAATTTTATTTTTAGCCCAAAGTTTAGCTCTTTGAGCAACGCCAAACCGGTGCTGTTCGTCAATAATTGCCAGTCCAAGATTTTTAAACTTCACCTTATCTTCCAGAACCGCATGTGTTCCTACCAAAATAGAAAGTTCACCATTCTCAAGCTCTTCATGAAGTATTTTTCTAGCGGAAGCTTTCACAGAACCCGTCAAAAGACTGACTTTAACTTCCGTATCTTTTAATAAATCTTTTATTCCGTTGTAATGTTGTTGTGCAAGAATTTCTGTCGGTGCCATTAAACAGCTTTGAAATCCATTATCTAAAGCAATCAGCATCGTTAACAAAGCCACCATTGTTTTTCCCGAACCAACATCGCCCTGCAAAAGTCGGTTCATCTGAATCGGCTTTTTCATGTCTATTCTGATTTCCTTCAATACTCTTTTTTGTGCATTGGTCAGTTCAAAAGGAAGATGATTTTCGTAAAATCCGGTAAAATAATCGCCCACAATCGGGAAAGGATTTCCAATGGATTGTGTTTTATGATGAAGTTTTTTTAAAGCATAACCCAACTGAAAAAAGAATGATTCTTCAAATCGCAATCGGTTGTCTGCTTTTTCAAAATGTTGTTGGTCTTTCGGAAAATGAATGTTCAGAAAGGTATGTTGCCTCGATAAAAATTGATAGTGACGAATCATGTATTCCGGAAGGTTTTCCTGAATCAGATTCGGTATTTCTTTGCAAATATTCCTTAAAATGTTTTGAAAGAATTTCTGGTTTAAACCTCTTTTGCTCAGTTTTTCAGAGCTTGGATAAATGGGTTTTAATCTTGTTTCGGTTTCTTTATTTTCCTCCGCTTCAATTTCCGGATGCGGCATCGAAAACTGATTGTTAAAAACATTGATTTTCCCGAAAATATAAACTTCCCGATTAATGGGAATCTGTTCTTTCAGCCATTTTGAATACTGAAACCAAACCAGATCCATCGTTCCGGTATGATCATTGAATTTTGCTGAAAGCCTTTTTGTTTTTCCGGTCTGAATTTCCTGAACAGAAGTAATTTTTCCTTTTAACTGAACTTCAATAGTGCTTTCCTGAAGAGTAGAAACTGTAAAAATTTTACTTTTATCTAAATATCGGATCGGATAAAAATTTAGAAAATCTTCTACGATAGAAATTCCCAACACATTTTTAATGAGTTTGGCGCGATCGGAACCGATTCCTTTGACAAATTCTATGGGAGTTTCTAAAGTCAGAAAATAATTTTTGAAGCACGAATTTCGTGAAATTTCAGGAATAAAAAAAGCTTTCAGATGTGAAAGCCTTGTTTTTGTTTTGCTCTCGCTGATTATGCGGATGCAGCATATTTTATTGATTAATCTGCCACGAATACACAAAATAATTAAGAAAAGGATTCGTGCATTCGGGGCTGTACCAATTTAAAGCTAAAAGCTATCAGCCAAAAAAATTAGTCTTTTATCTTTGATTTGAATTTCTTCTGATAATCTTCCCATTCTTCACGGGTTTTAATTTTTTTATACAGATCACCGGAAATCAATGAAAGATAGGGTTCTAATTCTTTTGCAGATAATTCGCCCTGCAAAATTGTAATAGGGCTTCCGTTTTCATCAAGAAAAACCGTACTTGGGACGGCATTTACATTCATATATTGAGTAAACTCATGAAGCGAATTTCTTCCTTTCTTATGAGTTGTATTTTCATTGGAGAACTTTCTACCGAAAATTTCGATGGTTCTTTTATCTTCGGCATCAAATTTTACAGGATAATAATTTTCATTTAAAAATTCAGCAATAATGGCATGTCCGTATGTTTTTTTATCCATTATTTTGCATGGGCCGCACCAATCAGCATAAAAATCAATCAGTATTTTCTTGGGCTGAGTTTTCTGTGCGTTTAATGCTTCTTCAATCGTCATCCATTTTACTTGTGAAAAGGCAAAAAAAGATTGGATGATAAAGATGAATGCGAATATTTTTTTCATAATTGTTTTAATATTAATTCATTAGCGAACTTCCTGCATGAGTTTTTTCACCCACGGTGCAATCAAAATTAATACCACACCGGCAATTACCGCGTAAAGTCCGAGTTGTTTGTAACCTTCAGTATAGGTCATTAGAGCGTCATAGTTTGTTGAACCTTCTTTTGCATCAGCCAAGCCGGCTCCGATAATTCCCGCAACGTATTGCCCGTAAGCTGAAGCGAGAAACCACATTCCCATCATCATTCCCTGAAGATTTTTTGTGGAAAGTTTAGTCATAATAGACAATCCGATAGGAGAGAGGCATAATTCCCCCAAAGTGATGACCAATAAAGCCAATGTGAAGAAATTTAATGAAGTAATTCCCTGTAAATCGGCAAATAATCTTGTGGCAAATAAAACGTAATATCCTAATCCTAAAAAGATGAAACCAAGACCAAATTTGATGATTGTATTCGGTTCAATTTTTCTTTTACTCATCCAGATCCATAATAACCCAAGTAACGGAGCGAGGAAAATAATGAAAAATGCCCCCCCTGAATTATTGACTCCATTCGGATCTAATCCGAAAAGGTCTTTATTTAAATTTTTGGCTGCGAAAATACTTAATGAACCCCCACTTTGCTCATAGATTCCCCAAAATAAAATAGAGAATATGATAAAAATCAAAGCTGCCCAAAGTTTGTTTCTTTCAGCGGTCGTTACTTTTGACATTTCAAAGAAGAGATAAATCAAAGTTAATGGCCCTACTGTCCACATGAAGTAGTCTGTATATTGTGGAACAGAAACCATTTTCATAATAATCGGAACAAAAATCAGGGATAAAATATAAACTCCATATTCTTTCCATTTTGGCATCGGCGCAGATTTTACTTCTTGTAACGGATGTCCCGGCTGAAGCCCGATTGTTCCTAAGGTTCTTTGAGTGAAAACGAAATTAATTAAGCTAATGACCATTACAATTGCCGCTAATCCGAAGGCGATATTCCATCTTATTCCTTCTGAAATAATGCTTCCAAAAAGTTCTCCTTTACCGATAGCAATGCATAAATATCCGCCTAGTAATGCACCGAGATTGATTCCGGCATAAAACAGCGAAAATCCTGCATCTGCTCTTGAATCATTGGTCTTATAAAGCTGACCTACCATTGAGGAAATATTTGGCTTGAAAAAACCGGTTCCTACCACGGTAAATGCAATTCCTAAAAAGAAAAATTGGTGTGGATCTGCAGCGAGAATTAAACTTCCGACAATCATTAATAATCCGCCCCAAAAGAGTGATTTTCTAAATCCTAAAATTTTATCAGCAAAAAGCCCGCCTACAAAAGTGAAGGCATAAACAAATGCCTGTGTTGCACCATATTGAAGATTGGCTTCTTTTTCATGGAAATTTAATTGGGAAATCATGAAGAAAACGAGCATTCCGCGCATTCCGTAGAAGCAGAACCGTTCCCACATTTCGGAGAAAAATAATGACCAGATTTGTTTTGGATATTTTCCTTTGAAGTTTTGTATTTCGTCGAGCGTTAAGTTCATGAGTGAAAAGTAATTTATAATGAGTAAATGAGAATAATTTTATAATTCTGAGTTTTTGTCTTGTTGATCGAGTTCAAAACGTATTCTATCCTGATCAATAATTTGTTTCAATTCTTCTTCTTTTGGAAGATAAAGCAAATATTTGCTTGCAAAAAGATTATTTTGATCGTTGAGCACAGAGTATTTTACAATCGTTTCATCTTTTTCTGAACATAAAAGAATTCCTATGGTTGGATTGTCACCTTCGCCTCTCTTCAAATCATCATACATTCTTACGTACATATCAATTTGACCAATGTCCTGATGCGAAAGTTCTCCTGTCTTCAAATCAATGATAACAAAACATTTAAGAATGTAATTGTAAAATACCAAATCAATATAAAAGTCTGATGTATCTGTGGAAATATGCTGCTGTCTTGCAACAAAAGCGAAACCTTTTCCGAATTCTAAAAGGAACTTTTGAATGTGATCTATAATTCCTGTTTCAATTTCTTTTTCAGAAATTTTTTCACTGGGTTTTAATCCTAAAAATTCAAAAATGTAAGGGTCTTTTAAAACGCTTTGAATAGTTTCTGTAGAAGTTTTTTTATGTTCTAAAACTCTTTCGTAAGCTAATGAATTAATTTGTCTTTTTAAATCTCTGTAATTCCAGTTGTTTTGTATGGATTCATTAATATAATAATTCATTTTGTCTGAATTATCTAATTTTATTAATAGCCTATAATGTGTCCAACTCAATTGTTGACGCAATGCGTCAACAATTGGAAATGCGGTATAAAACTTTCGCATATTGGAGAGATTCGTATAATCAAAACCTTTTCCGAATTCTAAAGTAAGTTTCTTAGAGAGATTTTTAAGGATAAATTTTCCATATTCAGCCCGTTCTTTGCCTTTTTGTTCGTTTTCAATAATGAGTTGTCCGATTTGCCAGTAAGTGAGCAGTAGAGTAGAGTTCGCAATCCGAAAAACCTTTTCGCGCGACTGAATAATAATTTCCTTTATGGATTGAAATAAAATATCTTCGGAAATTTCCATCTTACGAATGTAAAAAAAAACCTCTGAAAAAATCAGAGGTTTAATTATTATTTTGAAATAATGTTATTTATTTTATTCCGTGCATTTTCTTTTCAAGCCATCTGCTGATAACGAAAAGGATTAAAGCAGCTACACCACACATAATAACGAAAACGATGAAGAAATCGAATAAATCTGTGATCTGGAATCCCATGAAAGATGTTGTTTTTGGAGCTTCTCCGCTTTCTCCACCTCCGGGAATTAATGCTGATAATGTTCCTGCAAATTTGTTTGCCGCAGCATTTGCCAAAAACCATGTTCCCATTAATAAAGATGAGAATCTTACAGGTGATAGTTTAGAAACCATCGAAAGACCAATTGGTGAAAGACAAAGTTCTCCCATTGTATGGATTACATAAAGACCAATTAGCCAGAACATGGAAACTTTATCCATCATTCCTAATCCGTAAACTGCATAAGCAATTACCAAATATCCAAAAGATATTAAAGCTAAACCATAAGCCATTTTCTTTGGTGATGAAGGCTCTTTACCTCTGTTACCCAATCTCAACCAGATAGATGAAAATAAAGGAGCTAAAAGTAAAATCGCCAATGCGTTTACCGACTGGAAATAACTTGCAGGCATCTCCCATCCGAAAAGATTTCGGTCTGTTTGTCTGTCTGCGAAAATCGTTAGTGATGCACCAGCTTGCTCAAAAGCTCCCCAGAAGAAAATTACGAAGAATGCCAAGATGAAAATTACGATAATTCTGTCTTTTTCGTCTTTTGTAAGGCTTTTATCAGTTAAAACAATCAGTGGCATAAGAATCATCGCTCCGTAAATGAGGTAGCCGATGACATCCAAATCACTGTTGAACATTGTTTTAAAGTTCATTAAAAAGAAAATTAAACCAATAGATCCAATTACCATTCCCCATTGTGCGATTCCGAATTTGTTTGTAGGCAATCCGATTGGTTTGTTGTCAGCATCTACAAGGACTTTGTTTTTAGAGATAATAAAAGTAACAAGACCGATCAACATACCGATTCCTGCTGCCAAAAATCCCCATTTAAAATCAACTTTTTCAGCTAAAGTACCACAAATAAGCGGTGACATAAATGCTCCAAGGTTGATACCCATATAGAAAATCGTGAACGCAGAATCTACACGACGATCTCCTTGAGGATAAAGCTGCCCAACCATTGTCGAAATATTTGGTTTAAAGAAACCATTTCCAATAATCAACATTGTTAATCCCATCCACATCAAGGTTACAGCACTTGCTCCGGTTGCCGAAGCACTGAAAAATAGGATGAACTGACCAATTGCCATTAATATTCCGCCAATTTCAATACTTCTTCTGTTTCCTAAGTATCGATCTGCCAAATATCCTCCCAATAATGGAGTTAAATAAACGAGACCGGTATAACTTCCATAGATTTCGGAAGCTTCTGCATCTCCCATCAAAAGCATTTTAGTCATGTATAGAACGAAAATAGCTCTCATTCCATAATATGAGAAACGTTCCCACATTTCAGTCATAAACAAAAGGTAGAGTCCTTTAGGGTGACCTTTTGCTGTTTTTGCTGTATCCATATGTAATTGTTAAATTTCTGTTAAGACCCACAAATATAGTTTTTTTTGGGTTTTTGGCAAGATTTTAATTTTATTTTTAAAATAAAAAAGCCACAGAATTATCTGCGGCTTACTATTTCGAATTTTTAGAAGTTTAATTTACTCCCTTTTCTTTCATAATTTTATTCAATCTTTTTAGGATTGAGAGTCCAAGTAAGGTAGCTAAAAGTAATAACCCAAAGTTCACGATAAAGAAATTAGCTTTGTTGTCATAATCATACCAGAAGCTTGCTAAAACACCCGAAAGTTTGTTTCCAATTGACGTTGAAAGGAAAAATCCACCCATCATCAATGCTGTTAATCTTGGCGGTGAAAGTTTAGAGACTAAAGATAATCCCATCGGAGAAAGACATAATTCGCCGACTGTAATAACTCCATACGCTGCAACCAGCCACAAAGCTGAAACTTTTACCCAACCATTTTGTCCTGCAT
The DNA here is from genome assembly GCF_900116415.1 of Chryseobacterium formosense. Classification (GTDB taxonomy): domain Bacteria; phylum Bacteroidota; class Bacteroidia; order Flavobacteriales; family Weeksellaceae; genus Chryseobacterium; species Chryseobacterium formosense. The sequence goes on from NZ_FPAP01000002.1 coordinate 881,687, forward strand.
AAACTGCTCCGACCATTACTAAGCACGATAAAGCCGAGATAAATAGTCCCAAAACGATTTTCGACGGTGTACTTGGCTCTTTTCCTTTTTTGCGAAGCATCATGAAAAATGCAACAACAACAGGAGTCAATAAAATCACCCAACCCGGATTAATCGACTGGAATAGTTCTGTATTGTAAAGATTCACTGTTTGTGAAGGATTTGCTTCTAATTTCGTTTTGTCAGATTCAGAAACATTTCTGAAATAAATATCTTTTCCTTGCTCTTTTTGAGGTTTTCCGGAAGCATCTTTTACTGTTTGATACTGATCGTCGTAAACCGAAACTTCTTTATCCTGATAATCCTTTTTATCAACTAAGAAAATTGCTTCTAAAGGTTTTTCTACTGCTGCAGGAACAGTTCTTTCGGTATAATAATTTGCCCAACGTGTTAAAGCGGTTCCGTTTTGTTTGAAAACAGCCCAAAACATTAAGCTTACTGCAAAAATTGCCAATAATGCGCCAATTGGCTTTTTATCATCCGCATTTGCTTTTACATAAAGCATGACGTAAAAGTAAATTACAGGAATACAAGCGAAAATAAAGGCATCTGTGCTATCACTACCAAAAATATTATTTGGAATAAACCATCCGATCAATCCAAAAATTACAGCCGGTAAAAATACTTTTACCAAAACATCAGAAATTTTAGTATCACCCTCCTGTGCAGGCTTTAAAATATTTGCCTGAATGATATGTCTTTTTCCAATCGTGAAAACTAAAAGACCGACAAACATTCCTACTCCGGCAGTCATGAAAGCAGGTCCCCATCCGTATTTATTTCTCATAAAGGCAGCGATAATGTTGCAGACAAAAGCCCCAATATTAATTCCCATATAGAAAATATTGTAACCTGCATCTTTATTGGCTTTGTAAGGTTCTTCGTTGTATAAATTCCCTAAAAGTGTAGAAATACTTGGTTTGAAAAATCCGTTTCCGATTATGATTAAAGCTAAAGAAGCGTAAAACAGAGGTAGTTCTTTAAAAAAACCAATTCCGAGATAACCTAATCCCATCAAGAATCCGCCAATGTAGATTGCTTTGATGTATCCTAAAACTCTGTCGGCTAAAAATCCACCTAAAAATGGTGTTAAATAAGTTAATGCGATAAAAGTTCCGAAAATATCATCAGCGCTTTTATCATCAAAAGCCAATCCGCCTTTTTCACTGTCGATCATGTACAGCACAAAAATTCCGAGAATCAGATAATAGCCGAAACGCTCCCACATTTCTGTAAAAAATAGATAGGGAAGCCCTTTAGGATGTTTGGTTTTCATGTATAAGATTTTTACAATTTCACAAATATAAAATTTTAAAAACAATATTTGAATTTTATTAACTTTGAGTAAAATTTAAATGAGATGGAAATTAGCATTAAAGAGATAGAGCAAAATTTAAAATCTCTCCCGAAAGAATTTTTAGGACAGGTGAATGATTATATTGAATTTTTGAAGTCAAAATATTCAGAAGCGAAAACAGAAAGAGATTGGGCTGATAATTTAACGGATTCTCAAAAGCAATCAATTAACAAAGGATTTGATGATATAAAAAATGAGAAAACCTATTCTCATGAAGAAGCAAAGGAAAAAATTAAACAATATCTTTTAGAAAAATCAAAATAACATGGAAGTTGTTTGGTCTGAAGAGAGTTTGCAATATTACTTTCGTATTTTGGATTATTTACTTGAAAAATGGTCTTTATGAGAGATTGAAAATTTTGAAAGTAGATTTGAAGATTTAATTTTGAGATTAAAGAATCATAAAGAAATTTGTCCTAAGTCATTACTTTTGAATTATAGAAGGTGTTTGATTGATAAAAACAATTCGCTTATTTATCAGGAAGTTAATAATGTGATTTTTTTGGTTGCTATCATTGATAATAAAAGTTCACACAGTTACTAAATAAAAAAATCACTCAAATTCTGAGTGATTTTTTACTTCCAGCGTCCGTCTTCCAACTTCCACCATTATTAAAGGTTTTCCAAAATAAAATCAGTCATTTTCTGATAAAGCTGCGGTCTCGTCTGTCCACCGTAAATTCCGTGGTTTTTATCAGGATAAGCCATAAATTCAAACTGTTTTTTGTTCTGAATCAACGCTTCAGAAAATTCCATGGAATTCTGAAAATGTACGTTATCATCGGCAGTTCCGTGAATTAATAAGAATTTCCCTTTTAATAAATTCGCATAAGTTGTTGGTGAATTTTCATCATATCCTGCAGGGTTTTCCTGTGGGGTCAACAAAAACCTTTCAGTGTAAACAGAATCATAATATCTCCAGTTCGTAACCGGTGCAACGGCTATTCCTGTTTTAAAAACATCCGCACCTTTTGTCATTGCTAAACTCGCCATATAACCTCCGAAGCTCCATCCGAAAATTCCGATTCTTGTTTTATCAATATATTTTTGATTACCCAACCATTTTGCAGCTGCAATCTGATCTTCAATTTCGTATTTTCCTAAGTTTTTATAAGTAACTTTTTTGAATTTCGCTCCTTTAAAGCCCGTTCCACGACCATCTACACAAGCAATAATGTACCCTTTTTGAGCTAACATTTCAAACCAAAGCGCATTTCCGTTATCCCAGGAATTGGCAACCTGTTGAGAACCCGGTCCTGAATATTGATACATGAATAAAGGGTATTTCTTATTCTGGTCAAAGTTTTTAGGCTTAATAATCCATGCATTCATCTGATCTCCTGCTGCATTTGGAATGGTGATAAATTCTTTTACAGAGAAATTGTCTGCCTGTAATTTTTTAAGCTGATCATCGTTGTTTTGAAGTTCTTTCAGTTGCTTTCCATTACCATCTTTTAAAATATAAGTGTAAGGTTTTGCAGCCGTAGAAGAAGTTTCGATGAAATAATTATAGTTTTTGCTGAAATTTGCAGAGTTATTTCCGTCTGCATTTGAAATCAGCTGAGATTTTCCGTTTTGAATATTAATTTTTGAAACCACTTTATTAATGCTTCCTTTCTCTGTGGTCTGAACGAAAATTTCCTGAGATTTCGGATTGTAACCGTAATATTCTGTTACTTCCCAGTTGCCTTTTGTAACCTGTTTTTTCAGCTTTCCGTCTTTGTCGTACCAGTATAAATGACGAAAACCATCTCTTTCAGAAGCCCAAAGGAAAGAATTGTCTTCCAGAAATTCTAAAGTCACATTATCAGTATCAATCCATTTGTCGTCACTCTCCGTGAATAATTTTGTTGCCTGACCTGTTTTTGTATTTACTTTTAAAACATCAGAAGCATTTTGCGTTCTTTGTGAAGTAATTAAAACAATCTCATCCGGATTTGCCGTTTGGAAAACATTTGGAATGTAATAGTTTTTAAAATTATCCAGATTAACTTTTGATTTTTTACCGTCTGCCAAATGATAAATGTACGCTGAAGCTACAGAGTTTTTTTCTCCTGCTTTCGGATATTTGTAGCGCATTTCATTCGGATAAAGCGATTTCCCGTAAATTGGAATGTAAATTTCCGGAACATCGGTTTCAACCAGTTTTACGAATAAAATATCTGCGGAATTTTTTGTCCATTCATATAATCTTGCATGACCGAATTCTTCTTCATACACCCAGTCTGCCAAACCGTTCAAAACTTTGTTTTTTACCCCGTGCTCCGTAATCTGCGTGATTTTTCCTGAATTTAAATCCTGATAAAACAAATTATTATCTACAATGAAAGAAATTTTGGTCGCATCCGGAGAAAATCTTGGTTCCTGAACAGGTTTTCCATCGTTTAAACTTAAATTTTTCCCCGATTTTAAATCTTTTACATCATAAACACCCAAAAAAGAATGTCTGTAGATCGGCTGACTCTCTTTTAACAAAAGAATCTTCGATTCGTCATCAGAAAATTCATAGCTTTCGAAACTTCCGTCAACTAAATTTCCTTCTTTCTGAGAGGTTTTATAAGAATATTTTGCAATACCTGTTGGCTCGATCACAAGATAATTTTCACCGTTTTTCATAGACGTAATTCCGGCAATGCCTTTTCCACGGTAGTATCCTGAATATATTTTATCTAAAGTAATTTCCTGCGCAGAGACATTCTGAAATGCCGCAAGAACAGTTAAAGTAAGTAAGAATTTTTTCATTTCTAGTTTTAAGGAAACCCAAAGATAATAATTTTATTAAACCGAATTTAAAAAGCAATATTGTAAGTGTTTTGGCAAAAAAATTGAATAGGTTATAGGTAATAAAGAAGATAATTATGGAAACTAAGGAAAACAAAAGAAAACTCAACCGTTATGATCTAGATGATCAGACCGTATTTACAGGATTTGCAAATTTTGCAGATGCTGAAAACTATACACAGCATGAAGGTGGTAAACTTGTAGAAGTGGCTTTTAAAGACGGAAACGACAATCCTTATATTACAGATGAAGCTGGATTGATTGATAAGAAATTACATTATTATGTAGATGCGGGAGATGAATATAAATTTATTCATTCTACAGATCCAGGATTCAGAAAATATGCAGACGAGCTGCAAAAGATTAAAGCTAAACTTACCCAATCTCCACCGGATGAAAGATATTTGGCAAATTTTGAGATTGAGAATGCAGAAGACCCGATTATTGTTTTGAAAAATGACCAATTCGAATCGGTAACTTCCAGAGAGCGCTCAAAATATTTGAAGCACGCAAAAGTGTATGAAATCGGTGTATCAGTATCAAAATCTTAATATTTAAAATCATGAGCAAGACAAAATACTCAGAAAAAGCTCAGAAAAAAGTTGGGAAAGTGATGAAGGAATTTAAAGAAGGTAAATTAAAATCTTCTTCCGGTGACAAAGTTACAAACAAAAAACAAGCAGTTGCCATCGGTATTTCTGAAGCAAAAGAAGCCGGACTGAAAGTTCCCAAACAGAAAAAGAAAAAAGATTAATTCAATAAAAAATCAGCCTGAAATTTTCAGGCTGATTTTTATTTTGTAGAACTGTGAAATGTTAACCAAAAATATTACACCTTATGATTATACAAAAGATTGTAATACTCATCTGCCATTCGGTCACTATTGAAATTTTCTTTCACATCTTTCATCGAATTATGCTGAATTTTTCTCCATTTGTCATGTTGGTCATAATAGGTAGGAAGAATTTCATTTTCTAAAATTTCATATAATTTATTTAAATCATAATTATCCTGCTCGTAAATACTCATGTTCAAATAGTCTGCTTTTGGAACAACGAAAGAGTTTTCTCCAGGTTTTGCAAACTCAGGAATCCAGCCGTCATCAGTAGAGAGGTTTATAGAACCGTTCATTGCTGCAGTCATTCCTGAAGTTCCTGAAGCTTCTCTAGGAACTCTCGGATTATTCAGCCATAAATCTGAACCTTGCTTCAAAGATTTACTTAAAGAAAGTTCATAACCTGTAAGAACCGCCATGTTTTTGTGGTTTTTGCTTTCTTCCACCAAAACATTAAACATAGAAATTGAAGAATAATCCATCGGATAAGGTTTTCCGGCCCAAATAATCTGTACAGGATATTTCGGATTGTTCAGTAGCTTTCTGAATCTTTCTTTATCATGCAAAAGCAAATCTGCCCTTTTGTAACCTGCAAATCTTCTTGCCCAAACGATTGTGAAAACATTCGGATCGAATAAATTTCCGGTCTGGTCGGCTACAATCCTGAATAATCTTTTCTTTAAAATTTTCTTTCGGTAATCGAAAAGCGTATCGTTGTTTTCATCTTTAGCAATATAAAGTTCTTTATCACCCCAATATTTAAATTCCTGAGCGTTGGTAATCGATTTTATTTCGCAGATTCCGGGATATTTGCTCCACATAGCTCTCGAAACTTCACCGTGAAGTTTAGAAACTCCGTTGGCCACTCTGGCCATTTTCAGTGCACACAGCGAGTGATTAAATAAATCACCATCTGAGCCTTCGATTTTTTTTGCCTCTTCCATGCTTAAGCCTGAAAAATAAGACATATCGTAGCATAATCTTAGATTGTGCTTCTCGTTTCCTGCTTCTTCGGGAGTATGGGTTGTGAAGACCAGTTTTTCTTTTACTTTTTGAATGTCTCCGTTGTATTTTTTTAATAAATGAAATGCAGCGGGAAGTCCGTGAGCTTCGTTTAGATGATAAACATCTCTTTCGAGATTCATTTCATCTAAAAGTTTTGCACCACCTTTTCCAAGCAAAATATATTGGGCAAGTTTTGTGGATTCGTTGGCGTCATACAATCTGTGACAAATGGTTTTTGAGACATGATCGTTTTCCGGAACATCCGTTGAAAGTAAAAACATCGGAGCGGTATTGAAGATCTCCGGATCAAGATACCATACTTTTACCCAAACCGGCGCACTGTGAATCTCAATCTGAAACTTTATACCTGTATCTTCAAGAAAACTGTACATTTTCTTTGTCCAGGTTGGCTGTAAAGTCTGGTCATGATTTCTCGCCTGATCATAATATCCGAATTTCCATAGAATTCCGATTCCGATAAGATCCTGATTAAGGTTGTACGCGCTTCTCATATGAGAACCTGCTAAAAATCCCAATCCTCCTGAATATATTTTCAAAACCTGCTCAATGGCAAATTCCATTGAAAAATAAGCGACTCTTTTTGAGTATTTTGGGTTGATGCTGAACGGCATCTGAAAATTTCTGAAATCCATTAAATGTGTATTTTGTTAAATATAATTTGATTGATTAATGTGATGGTGAAAACAGTATTGGAAAAACTGTGCCTAAAATTTAAAATTGTAGTTTTTATCAAGATCTATTTCTTTTATTTTGTACTCATTTTTACTTTTTAGTAAGATAGTTTATTCAAAGATAAAAATTCGGATGAAGAATTAAATATTAAATGAAATTTAAATTTTCTGATTTTTCATAAACGTATTCTATAATTTCATATATTTAATTCATAAATTTTTGATAATCAAAAGTTTTGGGCTAACCGTGAAAACCATGTGTTGTTATTAATTTTAAAAAAGACCACATGAAAAAGGCGTTTTCGGATGAAGATTTAATTAAAAATCTCAGCTTATATTATCTCAACCGGCATTTGAAAAAAAAGCCGATGGAAAAGTATCATCGTAAAATTGATGAATCTAAACTTCACGACCGCGAAAAATACAAGAAAAAAGCAGAGATTTTACTGCTCAATTCTTTTATGCATCATTTTCCCGATGTAACTTTTGAAAATTTCACCTGTGAAAGCCCTGATTTTATTGCAAAATTTAATGATAAAAAAATAGGAATCGAGCTAACGGAAGTGATCAATCATCTTGAAATGAAAAAGGTTGAAAGCTGCTTAAACAAGATTTTCCGTCAGGCTGAAATATTATTGGAACAAGAAGACACTACGAAATATCGTGGTGTTTATTTTTTAGAATTTCACACAAACATTAAGTTTGATTCGCTCGAAGGTCAACAGGAAATTGTTCTTAATATTTATAAAAGCATTAAAAGAGGAAAGCCTTTAGGCTGTGTAAAATCGCTTCGAAAGTCTTTCCATCGCAGAAATGTTTTTATTACCTATGAGTATAACATGAATCTTTTTGATGAACTGTGCTCTGAAAAGATTTTAGAATTAATCGAAAAAAAGAATGAGAAGTTTCCTTATTATGATACTTCGGTAGATGAATGCTGGCTGATTATTGTTTCAGATATGAATTCGATTGCATCACGATATACTTTCATTCAGGACAAGGAACATCTAAACGAAGTAAAAAGCCCGTTTCATAAGATTTTCCACCTTGAAAACCTTTGTGGGAATATTACGAGTATCAAGTGATTTTTGTGTTTTAATGCATAAAATTCAATCGATTAATATTTTTTTTATTAAATATTTTGTTTTTGTCAATATTTGGTGATTTTAATTAAATTTTATTATATTTGATTCACTTTTAACCTTATAACCAAATTAGACATGAAAAAAACTCTACTTTTTATTCTATTTTGTATTTCTCAGACTTTTTATTCGCAGGCAGATTGCTCTACCGCTTTAGCAGTTTGTGGTAACTCGAATATTACATACAGCCCTACAGGAATAGGCTTGGTCAATGAGACTTTAGGCGATTGTCTCAGTACCGGAGAGCACAATTCTATCTGGTATAAACTTACCATTGCAACCAGCGGAACTCTTACTTTCAATTTGGTTCCAAATGATCCCGATGCAGATTATGACTGGGCGGTTTACGGCCCGAATGTTACGTGTGGCGCCTTAGGTTTCCCGATCCGATGTAATGCGGCAACGGTTTTATTCGGAGCTGGTGCATCAACAGGATTAAACATGACAAGTACCATAACAAGTGCGGCGGGAGGATCTCTTACTCCATATTGTAAATATTTGGATGTTGTGGCCGGACAGACTTATTATCTGTATATAGATAATTGGGTTGGTGCAGGAAGCTCAACAACGGCTCCTTTTTCCTTAACCTGGGGCGGAACGGCAACCTTGGCTTCTCCGTTTACAGATCCTGCGCTACAGCCGAATCCGTTTGTTCCACCGGGAGTTGCCGGAGCTAATCCTGGCGACCCTCGTGAAATTCTTATTTGTTCAAGCCCGGCTTTGTTTGATTTTACTTCGCTTTCAGCAGGTATTCTAAACAGCAACCCAAATTTTACGATTTCGTACCACACTTCACAAAATGATGCGCTTTCAGGAGCAAGCCCGATTACAACGCCTATCATTGTAAATACGACAACTACTTACTATTACAGTATTCATTATAGCGATCCTACAAACCCGAACAGTGCGCTCAATTCTTGCAGGCAGATTGGTGCATTTAAGTTTAAATTAGGAAATATTACGGCAAATGATACTACAATTTATGCGTGTAATAATAATAAAAGCGGGCAGGCTACATTTAATTTAACTCTTGCTAATGTTTTCAGCGGACCAAATGTGACTATAACATATTATCCTACCTTGGCTGCATTAAACGCAGGAACCGGACAAATTTCTAATCCAATCATCCATTTGTCGGCGGAAGGAACGGTGTATGCTGATGTGAAAACAAACGATGGATGTTCTGATTATGCTGTTATAACACTGAAGTTTTATCCGGAAGTAATCGTGAATGATGCTAAAATCAGAGCCTGTACCTATGATGTTAAGCTAAAAACAGCCTCTTTTGATCTTAATATAGCTTCTGTGACAGGTCAGTCTGGTGTTACCAAGAAATTTTATCCTTCTCTTACAGATGCTACGAATGGTACAAACGAAATAATACCTTCGAACAATTTTATTTCCCCAAATGCTGTAGTCTATGTAAAAGTAATTGATGAAAAAGGTTGTTACGGAATTGCCAAGATTACCTTAGAAGTAATTCCTCCGGTATATTCTTCTGTGCTGAAAGACAAAACAATTTGTATGGAAGACAGAACAACGCTTGATGCAGGAGCCGGATTTGACGGCTACGAATGGAGTACAGGTGCAACAACACAAACCATTACTGATGTTGGTGTCGGAAGCTATTGGGTAGAGCTGAAAACGGGCGACTGTATTGTTCTTCAGCCTGTAAATGTATATTCTTCCGAACAGCCGGTTATTACAAGTGTTGATATTTCTAACACTACGGTTACAGTAAATGTAAATGGCGGAACAGCTCCGTATCAATATTCTATGGATAATATTGCTTGGCAGGATTCTAATGTGTTTGCGAATATTAAAAGAGGTGATCACAAAATTTATGTAAAAGACGCTTATGATTGTGAGCCTATCGAAATCGGAATTGTTGTTCCCAATCTCGTGAATGTAATCACACCAAACGGAGACGGCATAAATGACATCATCGATTATTCTGCTTTGGCAAATAAAAGAAATTTAATATTCAATGTGTTCGACCGATACGGAAATAAAATTTTCCAGGCAGATAAAATGAATAATTATAAATGGGACGGAACGACAGGAAACAAAAAAGTTCCTACCGGAAATTACTGGTATTCTGTATCCTGGAATGAAAATGATAAAAAAGGTACTCCAATTAAATATACCGGTTGGGTATTAGTGAAAAATAGAGAATAATTAACGATTATTTATAAAAACAAAATCCATCTCCCAAAAGATGGATTTTGTTATTTAAAAACTTTTGTATCTTTAAAGTAATCAGAGAGATAAACTATTTTTCCGCATTCCGAAAACTGTACGACGGTGCAGATTTCGTTCTTATACATTCCCTTTCCTGTCATATTTCCAATGGATGATGTCTGGTAAAAATATTTGTTGTTTCCCAAATGAAAAATCTCGGCAACATTCCATTGTATTTTTTCATAGCGTCTGAAAATTGCTCGAAATAATGCCAAGATTCTGCTTTTTCCGGAAATTTCTTTTGCAGGCGGGATCCATATCACAGTTTCATCTGTAAACCATTTTTCAAGCTTCTCAATATTTAAGGAATTTAAATCCTGCATAAAATGGCTGATCTTACAATTCATAGGCTGTAATTTACTTTTATATACGCAAAAAAAGCTAACTTGGTTTTAAAATTATTATATGACTGAATTATTCATAAAACGTTTTGAGTATTACAAAATGCTTGGTGACAAATCATTTGGGCAGCTTTCGGATGAGCAGATTTTCTGGCAGTTTAATGAAGAAAGCAATTCGATTGCAATTATTGTAAAACATATTGCAGGAAATATGCTGTCGAGATGGACGAACTTTCTGGCTGAAGACGGAGAAAAATCTTGGCGAAACCGGGATGAAGAATTTATCAATACTTTTAAAACAAAAGATGAGGTTTTAGCCTATTGGGAAAAAGGCTGGAAATGCCTCTTTGATGCTTTAAAGCAAATTACTAATGAAAATTTACACTCAACCATTTATATCAGAAACGAGCCGCATTCGGTAATCGATGCGGTTTTCCGTCAGTTGGCGCATTATCCTTATCATATCGGTCAGATTGTTTTTATTGCTAAAATGCTTAGAAATGAAGACTGGAAAACACTTTCCATAGCAAGAAATAAGTCAGATGAATTTAATTCAGATATGAAAACTCAATTTTCTGAGAATAATTCGGGTTTGAATTCTTCTCCGGTTTGCTATCAAAACAGCCCGGAAATTCGTGATGAATACAAACAATAGATTCAATCGATTTAGAATTCATATTAAATTGATTATCTTTGCACCCACAAAATTCAGTATCAATAAATGTCTCAATTTCACAGAACTGCCGCATTTCATACCCTTGGCTGCAAATTAAATTTTGCGGAAACATCTACCATTGCCCGTCAATTAACAGATGCTGGTTATGATAAAGTAAGTTTTGATGAAAAGGCTAATGTGTATGTTATCAATACCTGTTCAGTAACTGAAAACGCCGACCGTGAGTGTAAACTTCACGTAAAAAGAGCCATGAAAGCCAATCCGGAAGGTTTGGTAGTGATTGTTGGATGTTATGCACAGTTGAAACCTGAAGAAATTTCACAAATTGAAGGAGTAGATTTGGTTCTTGGAGCTAAAGAAAAATTCAATATTCTGAGTTATCTAGATGATCTGGAGAAATCTGAAAGTGAAGGAATTGTTCATTCTTGCGAAATTGAAGAAACTGATTTCTTTATCGGAAGTTATTCCATCGGAGACAGGACGAGAGCTTTTCTGAAAGTTCAGGACGGTTGCGATTATAAATGTACCTATTGTACAATTCCTTTGGCAAGAGGAATTTCGCGTTCGGACACCATTGAGAATGTATTGAATAATGCTAAAGAAATCGCTGCAAAAGACATCAAAGAAATTGTTCTGACGGGTGTAAATATCGGTGATTACGGAAAAGGTGAATTCGGAAACAAAAGACACGAGCATACTTTTCTGGATTTGATTTCTGAACTGGATCAGGTTGAAGGCATTGAAAGAATCCGTATTTCTTCTATTGAACCCAATCTTTTGAAAGATGAAAGCATCGAGCTGGTTTCTAAAAGCAAAAGTTTTGTACCGCATTTTCACATTCCTTTGCAATCGGGAAGTGATGATCTTTTGAAAAAAATGAAACGCCGCTATTTAACGAAATTGTACAACGACAGAGTTAATAAAATTCGTGAAGTAATGCCTCATGCTGCAATCGGTGTGGATGTTATTGTGGGTTTTCCGGGTGAAACTGAAGAAAGATTTATGGAAACGTATCATTTCCTGAACGAACTTCCGATTACCTATCTTCACGTTTTCACCTATTCTGAAAGAGAAAACACCGAAGCTGTCGGAATGGAGGGAGTTGTGCCAATTCCTGAAAGAAAAAAGCGTAATAAAATGCTTAGAATATTATCCGAAAAGAAAAAGATGGCATTTTATCAAACCCAGCTTGGAAAGACTCTTCCTGTACTTTGGGAACACGAAAATAAAGATGGTAAAATGTTCGGTTTCACAGAAAATTATGTGAGAGTTCAGAAAGATTTTGATCTGGCCTCCGTTAACCAAATAGAATTTCTGAATTTAGAAAAAATCCTGTCAGATGGCACGGTTTCTGTGCAATCGTCTTACGAAAGTTTTTTAGCAAAAGTTTAGTCTGTTTGCTTTATTTCTATTAAATTTATTCTTTAACATTTTTAAATCTACATTCTTATGAGAGATAAGTTTTTATCTTGGGGAATTGTATTGGTAATTGCTACATGGGTGATAGCATTGCTGATCAGAGCACATTATTGGATTCCAACTTTTTTGACAGCGGTTTATATTTTAGGTGTTTATAATACATATCAAACCAAGCACGCTATTTTAAGAAACTTCCCTGTATTAGGATACTTCAGGTATTTTTTCGAAAGTATTTCGCCCGAAATGCAGCAATATTTTATCGAACGAGAAACAGACGGAAAACCTTTTCCGAGAAATCAGCGTTCTGCTGTGTACAGACGTTCAAAAAACCTTAGCGATACCGTTCCTTTCGGAACTCAATTAGAGGTGAATCACAGAAAATACGAAGGAATAAAACATTCTATTTATGCAAAGTCTCCCAAAGAAGAACTTCCTCGGGTTTGGGTGGGTGGAGAGCAGTGTTCTCAGCCTTATCATGCTTCATTATTTAATATTTCGGCAATGAGTTTCGGGGCATTAAGTGATAGAGCACAGATTTCGTTAAACAGAGGGGCAAAAAAAGGAAACTTTTATCATAACACAGGAGAAGGAGGGATTTCTCCACATCATCTGGAAGGAGGAGATCTCTGTTGGCAAATCGGGACGGGATATTTTGGCTGTAGAGATGATGAAGGTAAATTTAATCCTGAATTGTTTACAAAATATTCTACACTTCCGAATGTGAAAATGGTTGAAATTAAATTATCTCAAGGCGCAAAACCAGGTCATGGCGGAGTTTTACCCGGAGTAAAAAATACGCCTGAGATTGCAAAAATTCGTCACGTCACACCGGGAATGACAATCATATCACCACCTTCCCATTCATCTTTTTCTAATGCAGCAGGATTATTAAATTTTGTAAAACAGCTGAGAGAGCTTTCCGGTGGAAAACCTATTGGATTTAAATTGTGTATTGGTGATACTAAAGAATTTGAAGACATTTGCGTTCAGATGAATGTTTTAAAAATCTATCCTGATTTTATTACGATTGATGGGGCAGAAGGTGGAACAGGAGCTGCCCCACCCGAATTTTCAGACGGAGTAGGAATGCCTTTGGAACCGGCTTTGATTTTCGTAAACAGAACACTGAAAAATTATAATTTAAGAGATAAACTAAGAGTGATTGCAAGCGGAAAAGTTCTCACCAGTTTAGATATTCTGAGAGCTGTTGCGATGGGAGCGGATATGTGTAACAATGCAAGAGGATTTATGTTTTCTCTGGGATGCATTCAGGCTTTGAGGTGCAATAATAATAACTGTCCCACCGGTGTGGCAACTCAGGATAAAATGTTGATCAAAGGACTTGATGTAACCGACAAAGCAGAAAGAGTATATCATTTCCATAAAAATACGCTTCATACTTGTAATGAACTGATTGCCGCGGCAGGAAGAAGCTCTTACGAAGAAGTTGATGCCTCAATGTTTATGCGAGGTGATGAATTTGAACATCTTTCAGATAAATATTTCCCTGATATTTTAGGAAATGTAAGATAGAACCAAACAAAAAACGCTTCAGATGTCTGAAGCGTTTTTTATAAGTTTTAGTTTTATTGCTGATCTGCAGGTCTTGTCTGTGCATTATAAATTTGGAAATTGAAAACAAAAGTAATGTTTTTAAGACCGTAATAATTGTCGTTTCTTGCGAAAGCCGCTTTTGACGGAACAATAATCACACCTTGCAGGTTGGGAAGTTCACTATTAGGAAGATTGTTATATCCTTGAAAGTATTTTAAGCCCTCTTTAAACCCTGGAATTTCATAATAACTACGAGGTTTCGTATCTGATAGAAGACTTTTCTTAGCATAATAAAATGTAGGATCTGTATAAGGCGAACCGCTTCCGTCCAAAGTATTCAGTAAGCTTCCGTAATACGTTAGTGCTACATTTCCGTCTGCATCTGTTGCAAGATAATAGTTGGCTCTCATCATTGTTTTAATAAGAGTTGCATCGGTAGATGATGAATCGGTATTCAAAGTCACTCCCGGGTTGGGCTGAGCCCCGTCTCTTTTAATATAGATAACTCCGGAAGGAAGCGTTTGTGGGCTTAATTGAGAAAGCTTTTTCTCATTATCATCAGATGCGTCTGTGCTGCTGAAAGCTTTTATATTTCCCTGAGAATCCAGATAGTTGTTATCCATGAATTTCTGTATAGCCTGCTCATCGTATGAGTTTCTTACATTAATGTCTTCGGGTTCTACAAAAGTTTCCACTTCATCATCCTTTTTACAAGCCGCGAAACACAATGATCCTGCAAGGATATACAAAAATATTTTTTTCATTTCAAAAAACTTTAATTACTTTACAAATAATATAACGACAAAAGTATAAAAAAATATGAGAATAGATAAATTTTTATGGAGTATTCGATTTTATAAGACCAGAACCATCTCTACCGACGAAATAAAGAAGAACAGGGTTTCTATAGGTGAGTCTGTGGTGAAGTCTTCGAAGGAGGTGAAAGAAGGCGATGTGATTAAGATCCGTAAAAATCAAATCGACTATAAGATTAAAGTCATTCAGATTCCTAAAAGCAGACTTGGAGCTAAGTTGGTTCCGCTTCATATCAAAGATGTTACCGACAAAGAACAATATGAATTATTGAAAATGCGTAAAATGTCTCAGGATTATTACCGAAACAGAGGTGAAGGGCGTCCTACTAAAAAAGACAGACGTGATATGGATGATTATGTGGAAAATGATGTGGCAGCAGATTTTACAGATTGGGACGATTTCTTCGGAGAAACAGGTGATGATTCAGAATCTGAAAACGACAATTAATTATACTTAAAAAGAAAAAGCTCTAGAGATAGAGCTTTTCTGTTATTTCTTTTACAATGTCTTCGGGAGTTTTGTTATCTGTACTAATGCTAAACTGAGCTTTACTGTAAAAAATATTTCTTTCAAACAAATGCTTTGCAATAAACTCGGGAAGATCTTCATCCGTTATTTTGGCAATCAAAGGTCTTTTCTCCTTCTGTTTCGAAAGTCTTTCAACCAGTGTAGAGATAGAAGCTCTCAGAAAAATGCTTTTAGAATTATGGTTAATAATTTCCATGTTATTATAATAAGCCGGAGTTCCTCCTCCAAGACTCAAAACAATGTTTTCCTGGGTTGCCAGAATTTCTTCCAGCGTCTCTCTTTCCAGCTTTCTAAAGTAGATCTCGCCCTTTTTCTCGAAAATTTCAGGGATGGTTAATTTATTTCGCCAGGAAATTTCTTTATCGAGGTCAATTAGTTTAAAATTTATTTTGTCGCTTAATATTTTGGAAATGTGAGATTTGCCACTTCCCATGTATCCAATCAGTGAAATTACCATGAATTTATTTTAAACAAATTTGCGAAAAAGTTTTGAGATAATGAAAAAAGTCCTATCTTTGCACCACTAAAAACAAGGGACATTACTTAACAATGAAACTTGATAATAAAGTGGCCGACTCGGTAGCTCAGCTGGTAGAGCAATACACTTTTAATGTATGGGTCCTGGGTTCGAATCCCAGCCGGGTCACTAGCAAAAAATATTACAAATCAAGTAATTTTTTTGCCTGCGTGGTGAAATTGGTAGACACGCCATCTTGAGGGGGTGGTTTCCTAAGGATGTGCTGGTTCGAGTCCAGTCGCAGGCACTGCAGAAAAAAATATTTAATTAATAATTGATATTATGTAAAATAAATTTTTATATTTGTCAACGTTAATTTTATGTGGCCGACTCGGTAGCTCAGCTGGTAGAGCAATACACTTTTAATGTATGGGTCCTGGGTTCGAATCCCAGCCGGGTCACAAGTTTACTGAAAAGTAAATTTTTTTCATATTAATATTTTGTGATTTGGTGTTCAAAGGCTTCCTTCAGGAAGCCTTTGATTTTTGTATTAACCTACATGCATATTGTCGATTAGGCGTACTCCGTCTACATTCACTACTATAAATGCTCTGTACGATTTTGAATCTTCAACAGTTTCGGTTTCTTTTAAAGTATTCTCATCTGCAATCATAAAATATTCCAATTCCATTCCGGATTGTGTACTGAGAATTTCTTTCACTTTTTCTTTGATTTCTGCGATTGATTTTAACTTGAACCAACGGTTCACACTAACCAGAATTTCATAGATGATTTTTGAGTCTTCTCTTCTCTCTTCACTGAGGCGTTGGTTTCTAGAGCTTAATGCCAAGCCGCTTTCTGCTCTGTAAATAGAAACGCCTGTTATTTTTACAGGAAGCTGTTTTTTCTCAACCATTTTTCGGATGATGGCCAATTGCTGAAAATCTTTCTCCCCGAAATAAGCATTGTCCGGCGTTACCTGTCTGAAAAGTTCTTCAACAACTGTTCCAACCCCGTCGAAATGTCCGGGTCTTGATTTCCCTTCCATCTCATTTTCCAGTCCGTCGTAATCATAATGCTGGCTTTCTGTTTTTTCAGGATAAATGTCTTCAACCTGCGGGATGTAAACAGCATCTACTAATCCTGAATTTTCAAGAATTAATATATCGCGTTCCACATCTCTCGGATATTTTTCCAGATCTTCAGCATTGTTAAACTGTGTTGGATTAACAAAAATTGAAGAAATTACAAGATCGTTTTCTTTTCTTGCAGCTTCGTACAGCGAAAGATGGCCTTTGTGTAAAGCACCCATTGTCGGAGCAAAACCAATTCTTTTACCCATTTCTTTCTGTCTTTCAACGAAATCCTGAAGCGTTTTTCTGTTTTTTAGAATTTCCATAGTTTATTTTAATAACAATTCAAAAATACTAAATATTGAGGGATTCAATTTTAGTTTTAATACAATAATACCTACAACTATCGTAAAAAAATGTTAATTACAATAATGTTGAATGTTTTTTCGTAATTTTGCACATTAAAGCATTATTCAAAATTAGATAAAATTATATGCCCAATCAGAAAATACTGTACATTACCACAGAGATGTACCCTTATCAGGAAGATACAAATTTAGCAGCGGTGGTAAACAAAATGGCACTTAAAATGCACCAAGAAGGCAATGATGTAAGAGTTTTTATGCCAAGATTCGGACAGATAAGTGAAAGGAAATTTCAGCTTCATGAGGTGATTCGCCTTTCGGGAATGAATATTATTATTAACGATTTAGATCAGCCTTTAATTATTAAAGTAGCTTCTTTGCCGGGGGAAAGACTTCAGGTTTATTTCATCGATAACGAAGAATACTTCAAAAGAAAACAATACTATTTCGATGACGAAGGTGTAGCATTTGAGGATAACGACGAAAGAGCCATCTTCTTTGCACGCGGTGTGATTGAAACTATTAAAAAACTAAACTGGGTTCCGGATGTTATTCATCTTAACGGGTGGATGTCTTCATTCGTGCCTGTATACCTTAAAACTTACTACAAATCTGATTCTTACTTCAAAGATGCCAAAATTGTCCTTTCATTATATAATGAAAAGGATGCGCCTTTGGCTTCAAACGTAGGAGAAAAACTGAAGTTTGATAATATTTCAGATTTAAATGCATTAAATAATCCTAGCTTTCAAAGTTTCGTGATCGAAAGTATGAACTATGTGGATGAAGTGGTAAAAGGAGATGAATTCTTAGACGGAGAACTGGACAAAGCATTCAACGAAACTTCTACATCAAAATCTGAATACCTGGATGTAGATTCTATCAGTAAATTATATTAATATACATTTTGATGATTTATAATATTAGAAAAATTTTCACCATCCTTTCTTTAATGATTTTAGGTGGTGTATTGGTTTATAATTGTGAGCCGGAACCGGATTCTCTTGGTGAGCAGCTGTTTTTGGATGGTGCGGCAAACGGAAAAGAAGTTCCTTATGATATTACTGCTTATAATATAAGTAATAATGATACCATCAGAGCAGATGCAAATACACTGTATAATCTTTTGGGTTCTACAGCCAATACTTCTGCTACAGGTGTTTTGGGTGCTTTTAATGAAAGTCAGTTTGGGATGCAGAAAGCGACCTACTTTACCCAGTTGAGATTACCTGCAAATGATCCCGACTTCGGAACAAATGCGGTGGTGGATTCTGTAGTTTTGGTTCTTAAGCCTATTTATCGTTCAGATTCAATTACTACAACCACGGATGAAAATTATGTCTATCCGGATGGTAATGTCGATGCTAAAAAAGTTGTCAATACTTATCCAGCTGTAAAATACGGTAAGGCTAAGAAAAAAATGAACATTCAAGTACAGGAAGTAACCGAATTTATGAATGGTTATAATGATCCTGTTTATTCAAATAAAGACTTTGCTGCAAGTTCAACAGTTTTAGGATCAAAAGAATTTTCGGGTAACGTAAATGCGATTACGATTACTAAAGATTCTGATGGTTCTTCACTATTTTCCTCTGCAGCTGGTTTCAGAATTCCTTTATCTCCTACTTTTTTCCAGTCTAAAATTATCGCTAAAAAAGGTCAGCCGGAATTGAAAGATGTTTCTAACTTCATCAGATATTTCAGAGGATTGAAAATTTCTGTAGAGGAAAGTGATGGTTACCTTTTCCAGTTCTATCCAAATGATATGGAACTGATCATGTATTATAAGAATGATAAAGTGGAAAATGGTCAGAACACAAGACCTCAGTTAAAATATTCATTCTCTATCGGAAGTGCAAACGCACATTCAGGATATTATCAGTATGACAGAAGTGGTGCGGCAGTAGCAAACTTCACACCGGATATGGAAAATGGGGATAAAAAGCTTTTTGCCCAAGGTATGGGAGGAAATTCTATCGGAATAAAGCTACCTGTTCTTACAATTAATGAGCTTAAAAAAATGTATCAGGATCAAAAAGCTGCAATTATCAGTGCAAAAATCAGATTGTATATCGATGATGCTGTTTGGTCGAATCCTTATGCAAAACCTTCTGCCTTTACAATCCTTCAGGGAGATAAAGACACAAATGGAAAAACAGTTTTTGATTATACAACAGATTACAGTGTTTTGGGAAGTGCATCTACATTTGTTCCTTTTAGAACTTATGATACAACAGAAGGATACTATTATGAATTCACTGTTACACAATCTTTAAAAGATATTGTTGAATCTGGGAAAGATTATAAAGACAAATTTTATAAAATTGATCTTGCACAGTTTATCTCTACTTCAGCGGGTAGTCTTGCAGGGTTCAAATATACATCAAGACCTTTCTCTATGGGAAGAACCGTTTTCGTAGGGACGGATCCTTCAAATGTTAAAAATGCTAAGTTAAGAGTAACTTACGGTACAAAATAATATTTTAAAAATACACTTGATTTAATTATGTGCGGAATAGTTGGTTATACAGGTTTTCAGGATGCCTATGATATTGTTATCAATGGTCTTAGAAGATTAGAATACAGAGGCTACGACAGTGCCGGAATTGTTTTAGAAAATACAGCCAACAGCTTTAGTGTAGAAAAAACTAAAGGTAAAGTTGATGACCTTGTAAATATTTCAAATAATTTAAAAGGAACGGCGAAAATAGGAATGGGACACACGCGTTGGGCAACTCACGGAGTTCCAAGTGACAGAAATTCCCATCCTCATGTTTCTAATAACGGAAAAATTGCAATTGTTCATAATGGTATCATCGAAAACTATGATACAATTAAAACAATGCTTATTGATAAAGGATTTTCATTCAAATCTGAAACCGATACGGAAGTTTTGGTTAATTTGATCCAGTATTTTACTGATTTAAATACTGAAACAGATTTTCCTACAGCGGTAAGATATGCGCTGAACGAAGTTTACGGAGCTTATGCAATTACAGTAATGCACGAAGATTATCCTGGACTTTTGGTGGTTGCAAGATTAGGTTCGCCTTTAGCAATCGGAATTGGCGAAAAAGAATATTTCATTGCATCAGATGCATCTCCTTTCGTTGAATTTACTAAGGAAGCTATTTATCTTGAAGAAGGTCATATGGCGACAATATCTTTAGAATCAGGTGTTGACATCAGAACTATTCAGGATAACTCTAAAATTATTCCTGAAATTCAGGAGCTTAAATTAAGTTTAGAGCAAATCGAAAAAGGAGGATTTGAGCATTTCATGCTAAAAGAAATTTTCGAACAACCAAAATCGATCCACGATACAATGAGAGGAAGACTTATTGTAAATGAAGGAGTCATTAAAATGGCAGGAATCTGGGATCACGTTGAAAGGTTTAAAAATGCCAACAGAATTATTATTATCGCTTGCGGTACTTCTTGGCATGCTGGTCTCATCGGTGAATATCTAATTGAGGAATTTGCCAGAATTCCTGTTGAAGTAGAGTATGCTTCAGAATTCAGATACAGAAATCCTATTATTACCGATAAAGATGTTGTTATCGCAATTTCTCAGTCAGGAGAAACGGCAGATACAATGGCTGCTTTGAAATTGGCTAAAGAGAGAGGTGCATTTATATATGGTATCTGTAATGTTGTAGATTCTTCGATTGCAAGAATTACAGATGCGGGATCTTATACGCACGCAGGACCGGAAATTGGTGTGGCTTCTACAAAAGCATTTACGGCTCAATTGACTATTCTTTCTTTAATTGCATTAAAATTAGGAAAACATAATGGAAACTTAGGAAATGCAGAATTCATGAGTCTTATCTCTGAATTGGATGCAATACCTAAAAAAATTGAAGAAGTATTAGAAGGAACTCACGAGCTTAGTCAAAATATTGCTAAAGACTTTATAAACGCAACAAACTTCCTTTATTTAGGAAGAGGCTATAATTATCCTGCTGCTTTGGAAGGAGCCTTAAAATTGAAAGAAATCTCTTACATTCACGCCGAAGGATATCCTGCTGCAGAAATGAAGCATGGTCCGATTGCATTGATCGATGAAAACATGCCGATTGTTATCATTGCTCCTAAAAAAGGACATTATGATAAGATTGTGAGCAATGTACAGGAAATTAAAGCAAGAAAAGGAAAAGTGATCGCTGTAGTAAACAAGGGAGATACTCAGGTAAGCGCGATGGCAGATTATGTGATCGAAATCCCTGAAACATCAGAATGTTTCTCTCCGATTGTTGCTTCAGTACCACTACAACTTCTGGCTTATTATATAGCAGTATACAGAGGAGCGAATGTCGATCAGCCAAGGAATCTTGCAAAATCGGTAACAGTAGAGTAAAATGTACTTGGAAATAAAATAAATTTAGATTTTTTTCGTTATTCCAAAAAAAATCTTAAAAGTTTCTTAAAAAAATTATATATTTACGGCTTAATTATAAAAATTAACATGAAAAGGATATTTCTTTTATTATTGTCTGCGTCGGTAGCATCGGTATCTTGTTCAGGTGGGGGAGCCTCTTCGGTAGGTAAACCGGGAACAAAAGGAGAATTGATACCAAGAGAAAAAACAAAATCATTTGTTGCAGAAAGACCTTATGGTATGGTGGCAATTCCTGGCGGTTCCTTTATTGCAGGTATGGCTGATGAATCATTTACCAATAATGGCGAAACTGCACCATTGAAAACGGTAACTGTAGCTCCTTTCTTTATGGATGAAGCTGAAACTACAAATGCAGAATACAGAGTTTTCATTAATTATGTAAGAGATTCTATCGCTAGAACAATGCTTGCTGAAGCTGCGGGTGAAGGAGGTGATGGTCGTGGTAGAGGACAAAGCATCGGAGACTATGCTTATCTTGCTAAAAAAGAAGAAAATTTAACACCATATCAGGAATATTTAGAAGGAGCAGGAGGTAGAGAAGATTATGATGATACAAAGAGATTAGACTGGAAAATTCCATTGCATTGGAGCACGTCTAAATATCCGGATGTTGAATATGCTGAAGTTTTAGAGTCTATGTATTTACCGGCTTCTTCGAGAGTTGGAAGCGAAAGACTTATTGACGTAAGCAAATTAAAATATAATTACAAGTGGGGAGATATGGATGCAGCAATCGCTGATAACGAAAGAGGTGTAAACTTCCTGAGAAGCGAAAGTATTGCAATCTATCCAGATACAACAGTTTGGGTAAACGATTTCCATTTTACCTATAATGAGCCGTTATTCGAGCAGTATTTCTGGCACAAAGCTTATAAAGATTATCCTGTCGTAGGGGTAACTTGGGATCAGGCTAGAGCTTACTGTAATTTCAGATCAAAATTAAAATCTGATTATAACGAAAGCTTAAAAAGAAAAAAACAAAGACCTTTAGTATTCCGTTTACCAAATGAAATGGAATGGGAGTATGCAGCAAGAGGCGGTAAGCAAAATGCTACTTATCCTTGGGGTGGTCCTTATCTAATGGATGACAGAGGTTGTTATTTGGCTAACTTCAAACCGAAAAGAGGTAGCTATATGGAAGACGAGAAAAAAGGAACTTATACATATACTGCTCCAGTGAAGAAATTCAAAAAGAATTCTTTCGGATTATTTGATATGGCAGGTAACGTATCTGAGTGGACTGTTTCAGGATATGATAATTCTTCTTACACTTTCTCTTCTACTTTAAACCCTTCTACAAAATCCAAAACAGACACTAAGAAATCCGTAAGAGGAGGGTCTTGGAAAGATGTTGGTTATATGTTGATGACAGGAGCAAGAGACTGGGAATACAAAGACTCTGCGAGAAGTTATATCGGTTTCAGAACAGTACAAGATATTCCTGAAGCTGCTGTTAAAGCGAAAAGAGTTAACAGATAATATTCTCAAATTATTTTATTATCAATTTATTTTAAAACTTTAAAAAAAACTAACTTATATGTTTAAGACTAAAGATGCTTGGATGAATTTCTTTTATTCATTCGGTGCTGCAATTGTAATTCTTGGAGCTTGGCTTAAAATTACTCACATTACCTTGGGACCAATTAACGGAAACATCGCTCTTACAGTAGGGCTTGTAACTGAGGCAATTATCTTTATCATTTTTGCATTCGACCCTCCTGTTGCTGAAGAGTCGTACCACTGGGAAAATGTTTATCCTGAATTGTTGGATAAGCATGCAAATCCAAATCCTCTACATTCAAATATTTCTACAAAGAACACGGTTGATCATTTTGCGGAATTAGAAAACTCTCTTTCAGGGAAGTTAGATAAAATGCTTCAGGATGCTAAGCTTGATGTACAATTGTTTGATAGACTAAGAACAGGGATTGACAAATTTTCAAGCTCAGTAGATCAAATTAACCAAACTGTTGACGTATCTGCTTCTACACACAAATATAATGACCAGTTAAACAAAGCTGCTCAACACATGGAAAGCATGAATGCTCTTTATGCTATGCAGTTGGAAAATGGTCAGAAACAATCTGATTTTGCTAAGAAGTATGTTGAAGATATGCAGAAATCAGCAGAACAATCTGAGAAATTTAATCAAGAATTACAAGGTTTAACAACTAACTTAAACAGCTTAAACAGAGTTTATGGTGGTATGTTAACTGCTATGAAGTCATAATCCTTAACCATTAATTTAAACAAAAACTAAAGAAAAGAGAATGGCAAAAGGAAAACAGACCCCACGTCAGAAGATGATCAACCTTATGTATTTGGTGTTCATCGCGATGATGGCCCTAAATATTGATGTCGAAATTATCAGATCATATTATGATTCTACAAGATCATTAAATGCAACAAGACTTTTAACAGAAGAGAAAAACGAAGATATTTTCGAGAAAACTCTTGAAGCGAAAGCTCAACAGGTACCCGATACTTATGCTCAACCATGGGAACAGTATAAGGTACTTAAGGAAAAGATTAATGTCTTGGTAAAATTTGCTCAGGATAGTAAAGATGTTGTTAAGAAAAATTCAGATTTCCATGATAAAGACCCGAAAACCGGTAAAGACATGGATATCAGCGAGAATTTCTCTGCTTTGAACAATAACGAAGCTACCACTGAATATTTCTTCAAGGAAGGTGATGAAAATACTCCTTCTGCGAATGCTTTGGAATTGAAAAAGAAAATGGATGATGTTAAAAATTACATTAATTCTACATTTGGAAACAATCCTCAGTTACAGAAATTAGTTGACAGAGCAAATGCTTCTCTAAGCGCAGAATATGCAAACGGAAAATCTCCGAACGGTAAAACCTGGTTTCAGAATAAATTCTACCACCAACCACTTATCGCTGCAATTTCTAACTTAGAGATTATTCAGAATGATGCAAGAAACGTACAGTCAGATGCATTGGCGTTGATGCTTCAGGAGAAAGTAGATGCAAGCATCAAGTTTACAAGCTATGAAGCAATTGTTTCTGCTCCTACAGATGTTCAGGCTGGTAAAAAAGCTGAAGCTGTTATCATGTTAGGGAATTATTCAAACAGTAACAAGATTAGCATTAGCGGAGTAAGTAGACAAGAAAATGGTAAAGGTTATCTTCCTTTAAATACAGGAGGTATTGGAGAGAAAAAGATCGGTGGTGTAATTACGTTAACAGATGCTACAGGAAAAGCCCAGCAATTCCCGTTCACACATACTTATAATGTAATCGCTGGTCCTCAACAGGTAAAACTTGAGCAAGGATTATTACTTTCTGCTGATAAGATGAATGTAATGTATAGAGGATTACAAAACCCTGTTTCAGGATCTATTCTTGGTGCAGATAACGCTCAACTATCATTAACAGCTTCAAGCGGAAGTGTATCTAGTGCAGGTAAAGGTAAGTGGAATATAAAACCAACAACTGGTAATACAATTAACTTGACCCTTTCTGGTACTGATCCTACAGGTAAGAGAGTTTCACAAGTATTTGAATACAGAATTAAAAACGTACCACCGCCACAAGGGCAGATGAGAGGGCAAAATTCTCTTACTATGCCGGCAACTTCAATCAAGAATCAGACTGTACAAGCAGCTATTCCTGACTTTGATTTCCCAGTATCGTTTACTGTTACAGAATTCATGGTGAAAGTTCCTGGTAAAGCAGCAATGCTTGTTAAAGGTAATACGCTTGATGCAGCTGAAGGTTTATTGAAAAATGTAAGACCAGGTGATGTTGTTTCAATTATTGAAATTAAAGCGACAGCTCAAGGATTAGAGGGTCCTGTGAAGAGAATTACTCCAATCGTTATTAATGTTCCATAAGATTAAATAGAATTATTATGAAAAAATATATTAGCAGTCTTTTAGTTTTAGCTTCTGGATTTGCATTTTCTCAAAGCATTCTAAATGCTTCTTCTCCGGAAGAATTCAGACAGATGAGAGCTGAAAATATGAAGAAAGTGGGGGATACTGTTATTAGCAATAAGATTACTCCTCTAGAATATGGTTTTGTGGATGAGAAAGATGTCTTGAAAAGTATGATGGTATGGGAAGTAATTGATCTTAATGATAAGATTAATCAGCCTTTCTACTATGATAATCCTAACGGGCTTCTATCTAAAACGACAAGATCTTTATACCAGATATTATTAGATGCTGCTTTGAGTGGACAAATTGAGGAAGTTTATGATGATGAAAATTTTTCAATCAAATTAACTCCGGATGCCATTAAAGCTAGACTTGAAAAGGTTGTTTTAAACGATGCAGCTGTTGATATTATGGCTACAGGAAGACAACTTACAGAGCAGGAGAGAAAAGAATATACAGATATTTTCCAAACGACTACTGAAAAAGTAAAAGTTTTGAAAATTATGGGTATGTGGTTTATTGACAAGAGAGATGGTCAGATGAAATACAGACCTCTTGGTATTGCTGCAATGGGACCAGATCCTGCTGTTCAGGGTGTTTACGATGCAGAAGGGAAGCCAATTGCAGGTAAAGACGAACTTATTGATCTGTTCTGGGTATATTATCCAAAAGCAAGAGAAATCTTAGCAAACAATTATGTATTCAACAGAGCAAATTCTTCAGCGGATTTATCTTTTGATGATATCATCAATGCTAGAAGATTCTCTTCAATCATCTACAAGTCTTCAAACGGTCTTGGTGATGGTACAATTAAGGATTATGTTCCTCAGAATGCTGAAGAGCAATTGGCTGAAAGTCAAAGAATCAAAGATCAGATTCTTCAAATGGAGAACGATATGTGGAATTACTAAATTTCACTTGATATTTATAAAAAACCTGAGTACTTTTACTCAGGTTTTTTTATTATGAAAAATGTCGATTACATTATTGTTGGTGATGGTTATGCAGCATTGTTTTTTGCACATCAGCTAATTTTAAATAACAAATCATTTGTTGTATTTTCCGAACAAAAGAAAAGTGCGTCACAAATTTCAGCGGGAATTGTCAATCCTGTTGTGCTGAAAAAATTTACCACATTCTGGAAAGCTCAGGAGCAAATTGATTTTTTGAAAAAGTCTTTAAAGGAGATAGAAACTTATACAGGTGAAAATTATTTAATAGATTCACCTATTCACAGAATTTTCCATGACGAAAATGAACAGAAGCTTTGGGTGAAAAAAGCCGAAAATACTGAATTGAAAAACTTTTTAGACAAAAAATTTGATCATTTAAACGTAGTAAAAAACGACTTTCTCACAGGAAAGGTAAATCAGTCAGCTCGTCTTAATGTTAAGGGTTTTTTCAATGGAGTAATGAGTTTTTTGGAAAGCAACGGTCATTTGATCAAAGAAAAATTGAATTATTCAGAAATAAATATTTCAGATTCCATATATAAAGACTTTCATTTTAAAAATATTCTGTTTTGTGAAGGGATGGGCGTGAAAGAAAATCCGTATTTTTCGGATATTGCGGTAATTCCTAACAAAGGACATCACATCCGTGTAAAACTTTCTGAATTACTTCCGCAGGATATTACCATTAAAAAGAAACATTTTTTGTTTCCTTTGGAAAGCGGACTTCATTTTTATGGCGGAACTTACGATCGTGAACAGTTGCATCACGATATAGACGATTCTGCAGTTGAACAGCTGCAAAGAGGTCTGTCGGAATTTTATCCTCACAATTTCGAAATTAAAGAAGTTCATTTTGGCTTCAGACCTACAGTAAAAGACAGAAGACCAATCATAGGGCATCATCCGGAATATAAAAATTTCTTTGTTTTCAACGGTTTAGGAGCAAGGGGGATTCTAAATGGTTGCTTTTTCTCAAAATCACTATTTGATTATATCGAAAATAATCTTCCTTTACCTGAAGAAATATCACTCGAAAGGTTCAATAAAAAAGACGCTGTTTAAAAGCGTCTTTATTTTTTATTGTGAAGCCAATTTTGTGGCGGCTTGATCTCTTTTCCCATGAAATAAAACCATATCTGCATCTTTTTTCAGAAAGGTGACTTCATGCTTAGTTTCAGTGTATGAATATTTGTTATCTGTAGTAGAAAAACCGGGATTTTCAAAATTTTTATGAAGCTCATAAGATTGCCCGTTTAAACGTACAATCACACTATTTTTAGTCTTATTGGTAATAATTTCCATTTCATCACCGTGACGATCCGTAATTGTTTCCTTTACAATTTCATCATTAGTGATCGTGGAAGTTGGGGTAGCTGCTGCATTAAGATCAGGATCTTTTGCAGAATGTTTACATGCTGTTACTGATAAGGTACAAAGACCTGAAAATAAAATGACTACTACTTTTTTCATAATAATTGTTGTTTTGAAAATTCATGAAAATGGTGTTTAATATTGATTGTAAAATTACAATTTTTTTTAACAATATATGTTAAATTTTGATAAAATAACTGAATTAATTTATTTTCCACCCAATTTATTTGTAGTTTGTCTATTGTAAGCAAATTTTATACCGAGTATATAGATTTTTGCTTAATTTTTTTTAATATAAATGCATTTAATCGCTTTTAGCTAATTTAAATTACAGTTAAATTTTGTTAATTGATTTTAAGTTTAATAAAACTCGGCTTACATTTGTGGCTTCAAATGAAAAACGCAATAATTTATTTTCTTACCGCTTTATTTCTGCTATTCGTAGTAGAAAGCAGGCTTAATACAAATACATTGCGTAATGACTATGTAGGTCATACTTCTCAAAATCTTCCGAAAAGAATAAATCGTCTCAATCAGACCTTAGAAAAAATTTCTGTGCAGCAGCAGATCGATAATGTAGATGCTGCTTCATTGGAGTTGGATGAAGCTAGTTTTCAGATTTCAGACGTTGCAAAAACAATTATTGTATTTGCCAGTGTTTTCGGGCTGATTTATTTGTTTGGTTTAAAATATCAGAAAAGATTTAAACCAAATATCCATCACTTTATTACAGATATTCTTTCTGTAAAAAGATTCATTTTTATTCGGTCAATCAGAATATAAAAATTTTCTGGCTCAAATAATATTTTGTCTTGTCTAAAGACAGAATAATTCTGTGTGTCTAAAACACATCTATCATTCAAATTTTATCATTTACGATTTATCCCTCAATAGTTATGAGATCACGATACTTGGTATTCCGCCAATAAATGGTGATTTCGTAGGTCAATTTTAATTCAAACAAATATACTTATGAAAAGAGTAGCATCTTTGGTCGCTCTCGGCACATTACTGTTGTTATCAAGCTGTAACAACAAACACGAAGAAAAGCAGGAAGATTCTGTGTATCCGGTAACAACACCCGTAAAAATGGATACGATTATTAATAAAGATTTCGTCGCCCAGATTCAATCCGTTAAAAATATTGAAGTCCGTGCTCAGGAAAAAGGTTTCCTTGAAAAAATATATGTAGACGAAGGTCAGTATGTGAAACAGGGGCAAACTTTGTTCAGAATAATGCCTCAGTTGTATCAGGCTGAATTGTTAAAAGCCAAAGCTGAAGTAGAGCAGGCTTCCATCGAACTGAGAAATGCAAGTACATTATCCGACAATAATATTGTTTCTAAAAACGAAAGATTGATGGCTAAAGCTAAATTGGATGCCGCAAATGCAGAAATGAAATTGGCACAAATTCACCTATCATTTACAGATATAAAAGCTCCATTTTCAGGAGTTATCGACAGAATTCCTTTGAAATTGGGAAGTTTGGTAGATGAAGGAGAGCTTTTAACAACTCTTTCAGACAATACAAACATTTATACATATTTCAATGTTTCGGAACCTGAATATTTAAATTATCAGACTCACATTGCAGATCGCGGAAACCAAAATGTCAATTTAATGATGGCGAATGGTGAAATGTTTAATCAAACCGGAGAAATTCAAACCATTGAAGGTCAGTTTGATAACGAAACCGGAAATATCGCTTTCAGAGCTAAGTTTCCAAATCCTCAAAAACTATTGAGAAACGGAGAAACAGGGAAGATCAGAATGACAATGCCATTGAAAAACGCTTTGATTATTCCACAAAAAGCAACCTACGAAATTCAGGATCAGAAATATGTTTTTGTGATTGATAAAAACGGTGTTGCCAAATCTAAGAATATCAAAGTTGCGTATGAACTTCCTGATTTGTACGTAGTCGCTTCAGGATTATCAGAAACCGATAAAATCTTGTTGGATGGTGTTCAGAAAGTAAAAGATGACCAAAAAGTAAAAGTGAAATTACAAGATCCGAAGAAAGTCCTTCAGTCTTTAAAATTAAAAGCAGAGTAAATATAAATGATAATAGATGATTGATAAATGATTTTACAAGTGTTCAGCATATCAAACATCCGTCATCTAACATCTAACACCCAACATTTTTATGTTTAAAAAATTCATACGCAGACCTGTTCTGTCGATTGTAATCTCGCTGATTATTGTATTTATGGGAGTTTTATCGTTAATGAAACTTCCGATTACACAGTTTCCTGCGATTTCTCCGCCAAAAGTAAATATTACCGCAACCTATCCCGGAGCGAACAACGAATTGCTGGTTAAAGCCGTTGTGATTCCTTTGGAACGTTCATTAAACGGTGTTCCTGGAATGAAATACATGACTTCAGACGCCGGAAACGACGGTGAAACTTCCATTCAGGTGGTTTTCGATCTGGGAACAGACCCGAACGTTGCAGCAGTAAATGTTCAAAACCGTGTTTCTTCTGCCGTCAATAAACTTCCGCCTTTGGTTGTGCGTGAAGGGGTAAAAATTACCCGTGAAGAACCGAATATGTTGATGTACATTAACCTGTACAGTGACGATCCGAAAGCTGACCAGAAATTCCTTTTCAACTATGCCGATATCAACGTAATGTCTGAACTGAGAAGGGTAAGCGGAGTAGGTTTTGCCGATATTTTGGGAACGAGAGAATATGCAATGCGTATTTGGCTGAAACCAGATCGATTGACAGCTTATAATATTTCAGCAGATGAAGTAATGGAAGCTTTGAACCAGCAAAGTTTAGAAGCTTCTCCCGGGAAAACTGGTGAGAGTTCAGGAAAACGTTCTCAGTCTTTTGAGTACATTCTAAAATATTCCGGACGTTTTAATAATGAAAAAGATTACGGAAATATTATTCTTAAAGCTAAATCTGCCGGAGAATTTGTTAGGTTAAAAGATGTTGCCGATATTGAGTTTGGTTCTTCGATGTACGATATTTATTCTACATTAAACGGAAAACCATCTGCCGCAATCACTGTTAAACAGTCGTATGGTTCGAATGCAAGTGACGTTATCAAAAATGTAAAAACGTTGATGGCGCAATTGGAGAAAACCAACTTCCCGAAAGGAATGCATTATGATATCAGTTATGACGTTTCAAGATTTTTGGATGCTTCGATTGAAAAAGTAGTTCACACTTTATTTGAAGCCTTTATTTTGGTGGCAATTGTGGTGTTTTTATTCTTGGGAGATTGGCGTTCTACTTTGATTCCGGCAATTGCAGTTCCGGTTTCTTTGGTAGGAACTTTTGCAGTAATGTCCGCTTTTGGAATTACTTTAAATATGATTTCACTTTTCGCTTTGGTAATGGCAATCGGGGTCGTCGTCGATGATGCGATTGTAGTGATTGAAGCTGTCCATGCCAAGATGGAAGAGAAAGGACTTTCTGCATTAAAGGCAACTGAAGAAGCAATGCATGAAATCAGTGGAGCAATTATCGCCATCACTTTGGTTATGGCAGCGGTATTTATTCCGGTGGCATTTATGTCGGGTCCGGTTGGAGTTTTCTACCGTCAGTTTTCGATTACAATGGCTTCGTCAATCATTCTTTCGGGAGTTGTGGCATTAACTTTAACTCCGGCTTTATGTGCTTTAATTCTTAAAAATAACCACGGAAAAGCTAAGAAGAAAAGTCCGATTACGATTCTTTTAGATAAATTCAACAACGTATTCAATAAAGGAGCTGGAAAATATGAAAAGTTATTGAACAAAACAGTAACTAAAAAATTCATTACGCTTCCTTTATTGCTGATTTTCTGTGCGTGTACTTACTTTTTAAGCAACTCACTGCCTTCAGGATTTATTCCGAGTGAAGACCAGGGAATGATTTATGCGATTATTCAGACGCCGCCGGGTTCTACTTTAGAACGAACAAATCAGATTGCAAGAGAATTATTGAAAGAATCTGAAGATATTGACGGAGTACAGTCTGTTTCATCTCTTGCGGGTTACGAAATCCTGACGGAAGGAACAGGTTCAAACTCAGGAACATGTTTGATTAACCTTAAAAGTTGGGAAGAACGTTCAGAATCTGCCGCCGAAATCATTGAAAAGCTTGAAGAAAAAGCCAAAAATATTCCGGGAGCCAATATTGAATTCTTCCAGCCGCCGTCAATTCCAGGCTATGGTGCTGCAGGAGGATTTGAATTAAGACTTCTCGATAAAGCAGGAAGTGGAGATTATCAGAAAATGGAGCAGGTAAGTACTGATTTTGTGAAAGAATTGAAGAAACGTCCGGAATTAGGTTCTGCATTTACATTCTATTCCGCGAGTTTCCCTCAATATATGCTTAAAATTGATAATGATTTAGCCGAACAGAAAGGCGTGAGTATCGAAAAAGCAATGGATAATTTATCAACTTTAATCGGTTCAAATTACGAAACCAGTTTCATCCGTTTCGACAGACCTTATAAAGTAATTGTTCAGGCAGGTCCGCAATATAGAGCTTTACCGAGTGATTTAATGAAATTGTATGTGAAAAATGATAAAGACCAAATGGTTCCGTATTCAGACTTCATGCACATGGAAAAAGTGTACGGACTTTCAGAAATCACACGTCACAATATGTACAATTCTTCGGAAGTAAGCGGAACTCCGGCTCCGGGTTACAGTTCCGGACAGGCGATTAAAGCGATCCAGGAAGTTGCGGATAAAACGTTACCGAGAGGTTTCGGAATCGACTGGGCAGGAATTTCTAAAGATGAAGTTGGTCGTGGAAACGAAGCTGTTTACATTTTCTTAATCTGTTTAGGATTTGTTTATTTAATTCTTTCGGCGCAGTATGAAAGCTTTATTCTTCCTTTACCTGTAATTCTTTCATTACCAACAGGGATTTTCGGAGCTTTTTTATGTTTAAAACTTTTAGGTTTAGAAAACAACATTTACGCACAGGTTGCTATGGTCATGCTTATCGGACTTTTAGGTAAAAATGCCGTATTGATTATCGAATTTGCGGTTCAGAAAAAAGCCGAAGAAGGAATTTCGGTTGCAAAAGCAGCTATTGAAGGAGCTGCAGTGCGTTTCAGACCAATTTTGATGACTTCATTTGCCTTTGTTGCGGGGTTAATTCCATTAGTACTAGCAACCGGACCGGGAGCGGTAGGAAACAGAACGATTGGTACTGCTGCAGCGGGTGGAATGCTCTTAGGAACCGTTTTCGGACTAATGATTATTCCTGGATTGTATTACATTTTCGGAACGATTGCAGACAAAACCAGACTGGCAAAATATGAAGAGGAAAATCCATTAACAGAACAAACAGAACCTTATCAACACGATGATAAACATGAAGATTTATAATAAATATATTGCAGCCATTTCCATCTCGCTTTTTTTGGCGAGTTGTAAAGCTCCGATGGCAACTGTGATTCAGGACGAAGTAAAAAATAATATTCCTGAAAATTTTAATCAGAATGAGCAGCAGGATGCAAACAGTAATAGCGGAACAACACCGTGGAGACAGTTTTTTACAGATCCGAATTTAGTGGCATTAATTGAAACTTCCCTGAAAAATAATCAGGAATTAATGATTACGCTCCAGGAAATTGAAATTGCCAAAAGCGGAATCGCTGCTAAAAAAGGAAAGCTTTCGCCAACAGTAAGTGCAGGATTGGGAGCCGGAGTGAAAAAAGCGGGTCGTTACACAAGTGAAGGAGCAGGAGATGCAACCACAGAAATCGAGCCCGGAAAAGAAATGCCCGATCCGCTTGGTAATTTCGAAGCTGGTTTAATGGCAAACTGGGAAATCGACATCTGGAAAAAGCTTAGAAATGAAAAAGATGCTGCAGTAGCTCATTATTTGTCAACAGTAGAAGGAAAGAATTTTGTCCTTTCAAATCTGATTGAGGAAGTAGCAGATAATTATTACGAATTATTAGCATTAGATAATCAGTTGGATATTATTCAACAATACATTAAGTTGCAGACAAGGGCTTTGGAGATTTCAAAAATCCAAAAACAGGCGGCTGCAGCAACGGAATTGGCAGTGAAAAAGTTTGAGGCTGAACTGGCAAAATCTAAAGCAACTGAATATACAATCCGTCAACAGATTACAGAAAAAGAAAATCAGATCAATGCGCTTTGTGGTCGTTATCCGCAACCGATTGTGAGAACAAAAGAAAGCTTTATGTCAACTATTCCACAAACGGTTTATACAGGAATTCCGTCACAGTTATTGGCAAACCGTCCCGATATCAAACAGGCTGAATTAGAATTAAAAGCTGCTAAATTAGACGTTGAAGCGGCAAGAAAAGAATTTTATCCTACATTGGAAATCTCTGCAACTTTAGGATTGGAAGCTTTTAAACCTTCTTATTTAGTTAAAATGCCGGAATCCATTGCTTACAATTTGGTGGGCGAACTGGCAGGTCCGCTGATTAATAAAAGTGCGATTAAAGCAAATTTTCAGACCGCCGATGCAAAACAGATTCAGGCTTTGTATGAATATGACAAAACGATTCTGAATGCCTATCTGGATATTTCAAACCTGATGTCGAAAGTGAAAAATATCGATCAGTATTATCAGCTGAAGTCACAGGAAACCCAGGCTTTAGATCAGTCTATTGATATTGCGAATCAGCTTTTCAAAAACTCAAGAGCAGATTATCTGGAAGTTTTACTCAACCAAAGAGATGCTCTGGATGCAAAAATGGAGCTCATTGAAGCTAAAGAAAAACAGTTAAGCACCGTTGTCGACATTTATAAAAGCTTAGGCGGCGGCTGGAAATAAGTTTTTTTATATCATATATCATTATTTCAATCGTGAAGTCCGGTTCTGTTTTCGGAGCCGGACTTTTTTAATTCAAATAGATCATTATTTGCAAAACAATCTTGTTTGTAATCTCCTGTGTACTGCGAAAGTTTAAAACAACACTGTTTGTGACCAACTGCGAACGCAGGAAGTTCCCCGCAACTTGTTGGGAACTTCCGGAGAGTGCAGCAAGTCTCCCGCAACTTGCAGGGAACCTTCGACGAACGACGGATGTCTCCAACACTTTGTTTGTAACCAAACAACTTTCTCAGCTGAAAAACTATTTTTCTATAAATATTTATCGTAAAGTAAAACACGTCAAGTTTTGACGCTTTACGCCATTAGCTTTGCCATATAAAATATAAAGAGCTATGGAAATCCCGTTTTATTTAAGTTTCAGAGAATTCGAAAAGCAATATTATAATAATCTTGAAAAATGGTTTGAAAATGATCAGAATACCAGTGAAACAGACTTCCTGCTTCATCTGAAAGAAATGTACAAACCATATTTGTGTTATAATTTTTCTGAAGATAGATTGCAAGCGGATGCGGTTATTGAAATAAAAAACAACTTCTTTCCGTATCATGAAAATTTTGGAATTTCATTCAATATGAATCACGCCAACGCAAAAAACTTCAAAACAGGAATTAATAATGTTTCCGAGATGAAAACCATTACGATGATGGAATATGCACAGCATATTTTAGACAGAATTCATCACTATTTTCAGAAGAATAAGCTTTCAGTGAGAGAAAATGAGACGATTCTGGATTATATCAACCATTATGAAATTATCACGGCAAAAGAAAAAACTGGTTTTTGTCCGGATTACGATTTGCATCAGAAAAAAATACCATTTTTAAAGGCCTTTCTTCCTTCTTTTGGTAATACGGTCGATATTTCGCTGTACAGAAACTTTTATTTTTCTGTTGTAAGAATTGCAGATTTTATCGACTATAAACTAAAAGGTGTAGAAGCTTTTCAGCAAAGTATTTACAGCGAACTGCGCTCAGAAGCGATGATGAAGGTTCATATGAGAAACCAGACTTTTCTTACGGTTTGTAATTAGTTTTTTAGGAGCTTAATCCCGCTTTCCACACTCGCTATTTTTCTTGTTTCAGCGGCGCGGCGAAGCCGCGCCGCTGAAACAAGAAAAATGAGCTCAAATAATTGCTGCAATGGGCTATGAAAGAAGACCATCATTAAAATACCAAACATTCATACATCATTATATTGTCGAAATGTATTTTATCAAAGTGTATTTCAAGCAAGAATCCAGATCAATTGATCTGGATTTTGTTTTACAGAGAGGAAGGTTGCTGGTATAAATGTTCAGAATAAGCTTATAGTTATCATGATTTTCACAGTAAAAGAGAATATATGAAGTTTATCTGTTTTATTAAATATTTCGTATTATTTATTTTCATATATTTAATTTTTAATTATATATGATGTATATGTTTATTAATTCAATATTTTAACATTTAAATATGATAGCCTATGAAACAACATCTTTACAACATTACAAATCCTTTTTTCTTTAATTCAACCTAAAATCAATAGCAAAAATAATCTAGTAAAAACACATTTATTTAAACGAATAATGAATTTAATGTTTGATTAATAATAATTATGTAAATGTGAAAAACCTATTTATTTTTTTCTAGCCATTTAACTATCAATACAAAGTTTTGGGTTGCACCATGAGTATGATGGTAGTGCTCATTATACAAATAATACGATGTTATTTACAAGTGAGACAACTTCCAATTTCAGACAATGGATATATTCTCCGTCTGATTTTACTGCTGTATATCCGTCAGGAAATATAGTGGCTGTTTATATGAAAGCCTCAAGCGCGAACCAAATCGCCAATTTAACGGTGAAAATGGGAGCAATTGGTTTAAAGAATATGTTTACACATTAAAATTAAAATCATGAAAAAAATTACACAAGAATCGAAACTTAAAATATGGGGATTAAAAACTAAAGCCTCTTTTTTAATATTATTTGGTGCTATTTTGTCTGTTACTCAAATACAGGCACAGACTTTCTCTTATACAGGAACGGTACAATCGGTAACCCTTGCCGCAGGTTCATATCAGATAGAAATGTGGGGAGCTGATGGAGGTGATGCACTTAGGGGAACAGGCGGTAAAGGTGGATATAGTACAGGAACTTTACTGGTTACTAGTTCCACAACTTATTATATTTATGTTGGAGGTAAAGGAAGTACGGCAACGAGTTCAACACCAGGTGGATGGAATGGCGGTGGAGGCTGTTTAGGCACGTACAGTACGGGTTATAACGGTGGAACTGGCGGTGGTGGAACTGATATCAGGACTACTCAAAATACTACCTATGCAGACAGAATAATTGTTGCTGGCGGTGGTGGCGGCGGTACTGGTTATAGTACTTATACTGGAAATGGAGGTGACGGAGGCGGTGCTGCAGGAAGTAATGGAGGAAGTAGTCGCGGAGTAACTTATGCAGGTGGTGGTGGAAGCCAAACCGCAGGAGGTACATCTGCAACTGGAGGGATACCCTCTTATTCTTTAGCTGGAGCATTAGGAACTGGTGGGAACTATACAGGGACTTTGGGTGGTACTGCTGGTGGCGGTGGATATTATGGTGGTGGTAGCGGTCACTGGGGAGGAGCCGGTGGCGGTGGTTCTTCCTATGTTGGCGGTGTAACGGGTGGTGCAACTATACAGTATGGTCAATCCGGTTTTGTTTCTAATCCTGATACTTCGGGTAACGGGAGGGTTACTATTGTTGCTGCTTCTTTGTCAACATCTGAGGTAAGTACAAAGAATGATATAAATATTTATCCCAACCCAGCGACAGATTTCTTAAAAGTAACAAAAGTTTCAGATAAAGCATTATATAAAATTTATAACGTTGCGGGGCAGTTAGTAAGTAAGGGATATATGAATGGAGGAATAATTAACGTTTCAGCATTGACAAAAGGTACTTATGTGATTGCTATTGAAGATAAAGGAAAAGATTTGCTTAAATCTAAGTTTATTAAGAAGTAATCAACTATTAAATTTTGGAATCTGTTATCTATATTTCTTAATGGAATTTAAGTAATTGATATTCAAAATGGTTTTACTTTGGTTAGAAAAAATTCATTAAAGAATAAATTATTTAATGAATTTTTTAAATAAATAAGCTCTCAGAAATGAGAGTTTATTTTTTGTAAACACTTTAAAGATTTTTAAACGAATAATATTCGAAATAAAATACAAAAAAAGCGTTGAAAATCAACGCTTTTGCAGAGAGGAAGGGATTCGAACCCTCGATACAGTTACCCGCATACTACCTTTCCAGGGTAGCTCCTTCAACCACTCGGACACCTCTCTATGTTTTGAAGACTGCAAAAATAGGCTATTTTATTGAATTAGCAAATTCTTAATTTAAAATTACTCACTTATTTCTCCACAAAGATTCCATGAGAAATTATCGGCAAAACTTCCCTTGTAATTAGGATTGTCAATCAAATGCATCGCTTTGGTAATGGCCGCTTCCGCGGTCATATCTCTTCCGCTAATGGCTCCGATTCTTGCAAAAATATTAGAGTTTTCATATTTACCAAAAGAAATTCCACCTGAAATACACTGGCTTACCACTACGATTTCAGTTCCGTTATTTCTGATTTGTTGTAAAGTTTCCAACGTTTTTTCGCTGCTGAAAATTGTTCCCGAACCGAAAACCTGCAAGATTAGCACTTTCATTTTGGGAATTTCCTGAAAATGATTAAGCTTCATACCCGGGAAAATTCTCCAGAAAAGAACGTTTTCAGAAATATGATGATCTACATGAAATTCAATTCTCGGATCCGGTCTGAACAAATTATCTTTCTCAATTTTCAAATGAACCCCGGATTGCCCAAGAATAGGGTAGTTCGGACTTGCATACGCATCAAAATACTCTGCGGAATACTTTAAAGTACGATTTCCACGCAATAATTTATATTCAAAATAAATTGCAACCTCCTGAATAACCGCATCATTGTGTTCGTAAAGACTTGCGTAATACAAACTCGTCAGAAGATTTTCTTTCGCATCGGTTCTTAAATCTCCGATGGGAAGCTGTGATCCGGTTAAAATAACCGGTTTCGTAAGACCTTTTAACATGAAACTCAATGCCGAAGCGGTGTAAGACATCGTATCCGTTCCGTGGAGGATTAAAAAACCATCATATTTTTTGTAGTTATCAAAAATCAGATTGGCAATCATTCGCCATTCTTCAGGTCCCATATCTGATGAATCGAGTGGTTTTGCGAAAGGATGGACGAAAACTTCACATTCCATAAGCTTCATTTCGGGCATTTTTTCAAAAATGTTTCCAAAATCAAACGCACGGAGACTTCCGGTTTCGTAATCTTTTTCCATACCAATCGTTCCACCGGTATAAATCAACAGGACTTTTCTTTTCATGTAAACTTTTCTTAGAATTTCAAAATTACGTTAATTTGCAAAGATTTGAAAGAAGATGAAAGATTTAGAGAAAACTTACGAGTATTTGCAGCAGTTTTTAACGGAAGAAAGATTAAGAAAGATAGAACATTTCGCCCCTGAAAGTTCAGATTTTATCCTTCCCGTGATCGAAGATATTTATCAGTTCAGAAATGCTGCAGCAATTGTACGTTCTGTTGAAGCCTGCGGTTTTCATAAGGTGGTGGCTTTGCAGGAAGAATACAGTTTTGAACCTAATTTAAGAGTAACGAAAGGTGCCGATACATGGGTTGAAGTCGAAAAACTTCCAAGAAATATGGATTCTTTTCAGCAAATTAAAGACAGAGGTTATAAAATGGTTGCCGTTTCATTAGAAAAGAATGCAAAGTTTTTACCTGAATACGAAATTACCCAACCAATCGCTTTGGTTTTCGGAACTGAAATGCAAGGTGTTTCTGAAGAAATTTTAGATTTTGCAGATGAAACTCTGGCGATTCCGATGTATGGTTTTACGAGAAGTTTTAATGTATCTGTGGCGGCCTCAATTTGTATGTATGAATTGAAACAAAAACTTCTAAAATCTAATATTGATTACAAACTGAATGAAGAAAAACTGCTGAGAATGAAAATCCGTTGGGCAGTAAACTCAATGCGAAGCGGGGAACAGATTTTTGAAAAATTCCTAAGAGACAATAATTTCAGCTTTTAAAAGTTATTATTAAAATTTTAAATCATCATGTCGAGATTATTTCCTTTTTTGTTTTTGCTTTTATCAGGAAGTTTGTTTTCACAATTGAAATTTGATACATTATCTCATAGAAGATTTCAAACCATAACTACTCCTGCAATATTAATCGGTTATCATTATGCAGGTGATGCAAAAGATAATACCGAAACATTCAGAGCATCACAAATGCACATTATTGAAGTTGTTTTTGCCAGAATCA
This sequence comes from Chryseobacterium formosense, assembly GCF_900116415.1. Classification (GTDB taxonomy): domain Bacteria; phylum Bacteroidota; class Bacteroidia; order Flavobacteriales; family Weeksellaceae; genus Chryseobacterium; species Chryseobacterium formosense. The sequence goes on from NZ_FPAP01000002.1 coordinate 921,838, forward strand.
TTGAGTATGGAGGAAATCACGGTGCTGCAAGAGTTTTGTATGCAGGAAGTGACTTTATTATTAATAACCGCCATGGTTTTTTTATGGCTCCTAAAATTGGTGTGAGTTCCAGCGCAGGAATAGCTTTAGGAGCCGAAGTTCAGTTTCAGACCAATTTTGAAAAAGTAATCCCACGAATTATGCCTTACTTTGGTTTTGGCGGCGGTGGTGGGAAGCTTACTGTCGGATATAATTTTAGACTGCTGAAAGTTGAGAATTTTCCAATCAATACCCTTCAGATTGGAATAACTTGGCCAATAAAAAGATTTAAAGAAAAGACTACTTAAATCATTGTATTATAATTCCATGCTGCCACAAAAACTCCGGCTGTCTCTGTTCTTAAGCGTTGATTTCCAAGAGAGACGGCCTTAATTCCTTTTTCAGCTAAAAACATGATTTCCTTATCCGAAAAATCTCCTTCCGGACCAATTAGAAAAGTGTAGTTTTCTAATGCTGGAATTTTATTTAAATTAATTCTTTCTAAATTTTCGTTGCAGTGTGCTACAAAAGTTGTTTCAGAATCAATATTTTTTAGAAAGTCAGGTAATTTAATCAAATCATTAATAATCGGAAAATGAAATCTCAAACTTTGCTTGGATGCTGCAATTGCCTGTTTCCTGATTTTGTCAATATTAATATTCTTGCGTTCCGTTTTTTCTGTCTGAAGAATCGTAATCTCAGAAATTCCCATTTCTACAGCTTTTTCAACAAAAAACTCAATTCTGTCAATGTTTTTTGTGGGAGCAATCGCAATATGAAGTTTCGGATTAAAATCAGTTGTTTCAGTTTTGATTTCGGTAATATCAATTCCTGCTTTTTTTCCTTCAATAATTAATGTTCCGGAAGCCAAATTTCCTTTCCCGTCAGTCACAAAAATTTCTTCTCCATCTTTCATGCGAAGAACTTTTACGATGTGCTGTTGCTCTTCATCATTAATAATTGCTTTTCCGTTATTGATTTCTCCAAAAAAAAGTTTCATAAAATGGAATATTTAGAATCTGGCTTATTTTTAATAAAGTAAAATGACGTAAAATCTTTTAGAAAAATATCTCATTTTCGCTTATAAATGCCACTCCGGTTTTTATTGTTGTATAAATATCTCCTTCACAATCACGATATGAGCACATATAGATTTCTTCAATCCAAGCATTATTCATGAAAATTAGATTTAAATATTCCTTTTTCCTTAAATTATTTTTGATGGATAAATAATCTCCTTCTTTTGGTTCAAAGTCAAAATTGAAAACATTTTCAGCATTAATTTTCTCAATAATTTCTTCTTTTATATTTTGAATAAATCCTGTTTCTGAACTTACCATTAGATAATCATCTTCTTCAGTCTGTTCTTTTGCTTCATTTTTTCCGGTAACCGTTTCCAAAACCCAATAATACTTTGAATTCTTTTTGGATTGTGTGCCGAGTATTTTTTCTTCTAATAATATTTTCATTATAAATCGTATTTTGAGGTTGCTGTAGTTCTCAAATCTGTAAATTCGCCTCTTTCAAATTTCAATTGTGCCACCATTGCAATCATCGCTGCATTATCAGTCGTGTATTCAAATTTAGGGATGTAAATATTCCAGCCTAATTTTTCGTGATTGTCCTGCATTACTTTTCTCAACGCAGAATTGGCAGAAACTCCACCCGCAATCGCAACTTCTTTAATGTCTAAATCTTTAGCAGCTTTTTCCAGTTTATTCATCAAAATTTCAATGATGCATTTCTGTACCGAAGCGCATAAATCATTCATATTTTCTTTTATGAAATCAGGGTTTTTCTTTACTTCTTTCTGAATAAAATAGAGAACCGAAGTTTTAATTCCGCTGAAAGAATAATCGTAATTGTCTAATTTAGGCTTATTAAATTTAAAAGCATCGGGATTTCCTTCTTTCGCCAATCGGTCAATAATCGGGCCTGCAGGATAATCTAAATCGAAAATTTTCCCGATTTTATCGAATGCTTCACCGGCTGCATCATCGATTGTTTTTCCGATAATTTCCATATCAAAATAATCTTTCACCAAAACAATCATGGTATGACCACCACTTACGGTAAGACATAAAAACGGGAATTTGGGCGGCATAGGATTTGCATCGTCGATGAAGTGCGCTAAAATATGCGCCTGAAGGTGATTCACTTCTATTAAAGGAACATCTAAACTCATGGCGAGCGACTTGGCAAAAGACGTTCCTACAAGCAGCGAGCCCAAAAGTCCGGGACCTCTTGTAAAGCCTATGGCGGAGATTGCATTTTGTTGTATATTTGCTTTGAGTATAGATTTTTCAACAACGGGAATAATATTCTGCTGATGAGCACGGGAAGCTAGTTCGGGAACAACTCCACCATATTCTTTGTGGATTTCCTGATTGGCTGCAATGTTTGAAAGAATAGAATTTCCTTTGATAATAGCTGCTGAAGTGTCATCGCAAGATGACTCGATACCTAAAATTATAGAGTCGCTCATAATAATGGCAAAGTTAGAGAATAATAACGAAAATGAGAACAAAAAATCGGTAGCTGAAAACCTGGGAAATCAGGTGCAAAAGACCGTAGAAAATGTTCAGGAGACTGTGAAAGAAGCTTCTGAACTGGCTTCCGACGCTATACAACATCCGATAGATACTGCTCAGGAATTTGGTAAACAGGCCGCAAAAGATGTTGTCAGCTATTCTTGGTGGGCAAAATTATTATTGATTCTCTTCTGGACACTTCTTTCAATCGTTGTACTTGTTTTTATTGCGATCAATCTGCCGGTTACCAAAAGATGGGCTGCAGATCAGGCTCTGCAGATCGTCAACAAAGATTTTAAAGCTAAAATGTCTACCGAAAGTGTAGAAGTAGACTTTTTCGGAGATGTTACCATTAAAGGTTTAAGAATAAAAGATTACAAAGATTTAGATTTTATAAAAGTAAGAGAATTTAAAGCCAATTCCGACTGGTTTTCTTTAGCTACCAATATTGGCAAAAATAATTCTTTAAGCTTTAACGGGTTAACGCTTAATGATGCAGATATAAAGGTTATTACCTATAAAGGCGACAGTATTTCCAATTTTATCAGATTTACACAGCTTTTCGATAGCGGTAAAAAGCGAGATCCCCAAAAACCGCCCTTTCAATTGAATGCAAGACTTGAAATTTTAAATTCTAAAGTCTCTATCGTCAATCAAAACTCACCGGGTGAACCCGGTAAATGGCTTACTGCAGACAATGTCAATCTAATAGCTCCAAAAGTTAAAGTCAACGGAGCTGACATCAATGCAAGGATTGATAACTTCACTTTTGTTACCAAAAGATGGGGGAAATCTCATTTTGTAGAAACTTTTTCAACCGATTTTTCAATGACGGAAGATTTTCTTGCGTTGGGAGATCTTACTTTAAATACAGACCATTCTCTTCTTCAGGGAGATATAAAATTTAATTTAAATAAAGGTTCGTGGGCTGATTTTACCAATAAGGTGAAATGGGACATGAATATGAAACTGGGAAGCCAGATAAGCGGCTATGACATTTCTTATTTCGTGACGAATTGGGATAATTTTATTCCGTTTAATGCGAGCGGAAAAATGACCGGGCCTCTGAATAATTTCACTTTAGAAAATTTCCTGATCAGAAATCCGAGTGTAAATATTGCGACAAAAAAACTGAAAGCTAAAGATTTGTTGAAAGGTAATTTCAATATCGAAACCAATGATCTTTCAGCAGATTTTACGTATAAAGATCTGAAAGCAATGATGCCAAAATTCATTTCTTCAAAGATGAAAAACTTTGCAGATGATTTTGGTAAGCTAAAATATAACGGAACGGCAAGAGTCACTCCAAAACAGGTTTATGTTTCATCAGGAAATTTAATGACGGGAATAGGGCAGACAAAAATTTCTAATTTTTCTCTAACCGATTATAGTTCTACTTTGCCTAAATATAAAGGTTATGCAGAAGTCAACGATCTGAATACTTCGGTAATTACTAAAAGTAAAGCAGTTGGTTTGATTTCCGGTAAATTTAATTTAGACGGACAAAGCTTTGATGTCAATACCATGCGTCTAAGCACAAAATCTCAGATTTCAAGTATTGAAATCATGAATAAAGAAATCAATAATGTAGTTCTCGACGGTCTTTTGGATCACAGAAAATATAACGGTTTGATCACAGTAAATGACGAGCAGGCAAAAGCTACGGTAAAAGGTTTAATCGATTTCAGTACATCAAGAATTTCTGCCGATGTCAATGCTGATGTCAATTATCTAAACATGAATTATTTTACGGGTAAAGCCGGAAGTCAGGTTGTCAGTGGTAATGTGACCGGGAAAATGGCGATGTCAAACATCAATGATTTGAATTTGGATGTTGAGGCTTCTAATGTAAATTTTGCTGCAGCTGATCAGAAATATCATATTCCGAATGCGAAACTTAAAACGTTTGTCGAAAACGGAGAACGTTCTATTTTGGTAGATGCACCGGGTGCTGTTAACGGAAAGATTTCTGGGAAATACAATCTTGCCGATTTAGCAGGAATGGTTGAAAATGGTCTAGGAAAGATTCTTGTTGGTCCTGAACCTCGAAAATTATATCGCGGACAGGCTTTTGCAATGAATTTTGATATTGAACAAGGGCTAGTTGCTTATTTTTTACCAGATTTGAAGCTTCCTCAAGGCGCTAAAGTGGAAGGGGAATATGATGGGAACTCTAATAATTTAATTCTGAATCTCGACGCTTCCGCCTTAAAATATGTAATGACCAAGAAAGAGGAAATCACTGATGCTGATCGAGCTTTGGCTGAAGCGAATCCTTACTATAAGCTTGATGACCGAATTATGGTCACCCGCGACAGTGCCATGGTTGACAGTGTCATGGTAAGAATTAATACCGCAAACACAGACCAGCAGCTTTATGCAAAAATCAGCCGTCTCGAATACAATAAGAATATTCTTAAAAACATTACGCTTACCGGTAAAAATGAGAATAATAGCATTTTAAGAATCGCGACAAATTTCCAACATGGAAGTCCTGATGATGAGGTTAACGATAATATGAAGAATTATGCGATTAACTTCAATCAGTCAACCAATCCTGCTGGAGACTATGTTTTTAGATTTGAACCGACTGAAGTTAATTTTAATAATGTAAAATGGGCGGTCGATACTAATCCTGCACTTGATCATTATATAAGTTATCGCAAAGGCACAAGTGATTTTGAAATTCATAATCTGAGGATTTTTTCCGATGACAGTTCGTTATTAATTAATGAGTCTACATTTAAATCTGCTAAAGATTTTTATGTTGACGCAGAAGTTCAGAATTTTCAGATTGAAAAGATTCTCGAAATGCAATCCGGCGGAAACCCGATGGATATTAAAGGTCTCGCAAATGGTAATGTGAAGATTAAAATGGATAAAAGTACGTTGCAGCCATTGGTAGATCTTACTGTTGACGATATTATGATGAATGGGAATGATATGGGTGATCTTTCAATTTCTGCAGTGAATGGTTTTTCTCTGAATGTTTACGATGTTGACGTAAAAGTTTCTTCGGCAGGAGTAATTGGTAATAATAATCTTCATTTAACGGGAACCGTCAATAACAATACTCCTTCACCGACCATCGATTTTGTAACTGAGCTTAGAGATTTTGATCTTGCATTTACACAACAGTTTGTACAGAGTGTTTTTGGAAATTTAAGAGGAAAGGCAACGGGTGATCTCAGAATCAACGGGACGCTTAAAAATCTTGATTACAGTGGAGATATTGCTTTAAAAGAGTTTGGTTTGAAGCTTCTGTTTACCGGAGTTGATTATTCTTTTGATGATACGGTAATTCCGCTTTCGAAAGGTCTTGCGATTTTGAACAATATTGCGGTTCACGACGGAAGATCAAATTCACAGGGAACAATTTCCGGGGCGATACAGTTTGAAACATTATCTTCAATGGGAGTCAACCTAGTTATGAGAGCCGATAATTTATTAATGCTGAATACCACTCAGAAAGATTATGATTTATTCTGGGGAAGGGTTTATGGGCAGGGTGATCTTTATGTTGACGGACCGGTTTCTGCTTTAAATCTTTCTACACCGAATATGAAAGCACTGAACGGAAGTACATTTACTTTTAATTCAGGCTCAACCTCAAATGTGGAAGAATTCAAAATGCTGAGGTTCTTAAAAGAAGGAAAAGACGGTCTGGTAACTCTCGAAGATAAAAAACGTACCGGAGCCAATATGAATATTGATTTCAATCTTGATGTTGATAAAGGAACGACGGTGAATGTTTTGGTGGGAGATGATGTTGGAAATATTTCTGTGAAGGGAATGGCGAATAATCTGCGTTTCCAGATGAATCGCCAAGGGAATATTGCCATGAACGGAACATATATGGTGGATAGCGGAACTTTTGTATCTAAAGCAATTCTGAACAGAACGTTCCAGATTCAGAAAAACAGCAGCATCAGATGGGATGGTAATGCAATGGAACCCAATTTGGATATTTCAGCCAATTATGTAAGAATGGTTTCCAATGCCGGTCAATATTTAAATATGGGACAACTGCAGCCTATAAGTGTTATGTTGCAGGCTAATATTACCAATACTTTAACAGATCCGAAAATTGCTCTTAATGTTACCGCTCTGGATGTTTCTAGTCAAGTAAAAGAAACTCTGGCAGCAAAAATTAACCAAACCGAAGGGGAAAACGTTCTGCAGTTCAGTTCTATACTTCTTTTGAATATGTTTAACGTTACAAATACCGGAGGTTTAGTTTTTGATGCGGCAGGTGTTGCGGAATCTTCGGGTTATAACATGATTTTGAAACAGGTTGGTTCAGTACTAAATACGTTGAGTAGCGAATTCCAGATTGACCTTAATTATGTAAAAGGTAATGATCAGTTTTCAAATAATGGTGACAGAGCGAATGCAGGAGTTAGCTTTGATTTATCACCGAGAGTTACAGTAAAAACAGGTTTAGGAATTCCTCTTTCCAAGACGGATAACACAAACAACAATTATCTTTCCGGTGAAGGTACTATTGAATATGATATTTCTAAGAAAAACGATGGTACGCTTCTCCTACGAGGATATTCTAAACCAACCAATATCGGAATGGGTGTAGGAACGGTAGGAACGAATGGTTCTGCAAATCAAGCTTATGGAGGTGGTATCGTTTGGAGTAAAAGCTTCAATTCTTTGTTCAAAAAGAAGAAAAACAGAAAAAAAGAATTGGACGACGATGACGAAATAAAAACAGATTCTGTAAAATCAGGCGGTAAATAGTTCGGAATTTTTAATGATTTTTATCATCCATGTTAATTATTGTTAATATTTGATATTATTTTTTTAGTTTAATTATTTTTTTTAATTTTGTAAAAAATTTATACATTTTTTAAGAAAAATATAATTTCACTATATATGAACTATCAACTGGACGAAATAGACAAGAAAATTCTTGATTTCTTAGTAGAAAATACAAGAATGCCTTTTACAGAAATTGCTAAGCAGATGGATGTTTCTGCGGGTACAATTCACGTAAGAGTGAAGAAAATGGAAGATGCAGGTATTATTTTAGGATCATCTCTTAATCTTGATTATGGTAAACTAGATTACCATTTCACAGCTTTTATCGGAATTCTTTTAACAAAATCAAACCGTACACAAGAGGTCTTGAAAGAGTTATCAAGTATTCCAAACGTTATTGAAGCTAGCGTTATCTCAGGAAAATACAACATTTTCTGTAAGGTTAGAGCTAAAAATACTAACGACGCTAAAAGAATTATCTACCAAATTGACGACATTCAGGACGTAATGAGAACTGAAAGTATGATCTCTATGGAAGAATATCTTAGCGACAAAAACAGATTGATCAACGCAATCTCGATTTAATCAAATTTTAGACGATATAAATACCGAAGAACTTATGAAATCATTCATAAGTTCTTTATTTTTGTACTATGGAAAAAGAATACAAAGAATACAGTTATTTTGATGAAGATCCGAAGAAAGGATGGGGTTTTATATTAGCATTGGCTTCTTTGCTATTGTTTACTTTTATGGGAATCGGGCTCGATTTTGACGAATATTTGCAGCATAAAGAACTCAATATTCCCAACGGATATTTTTATATTATTTTTTCTGTTGATGCCTTGATGATTTTAGGAATTGTACTGATGTATTTCTACCGAAAAATCGGTATTGTATTATTTCCTGTAATGCTTCTGATGCACTTCTTTATGCACAACTATTATCTTTCAACATTCCTGTACTCTGATGTTACCAATCTGTTCTTATTTACCGGATTTGGGATGTTGGCAATTATTCCGAAATGGAAGTTTTTCAGATAGTTTATTTTAAAAAAGCAGAGATAATCTAATAAATTTTAAAATCAATAGGAGCGGACTTTAGTCCGCTTTTCTTATTATATATTGCTGATAAATATGTTCTAGTTTAAAATTAAACTTAAAAGTTTATAATGTTTACCAAAGATATTATTGATAAATCTTTATTATAATTATAGACAGAATAGTCTGTCTGTTTTTGTGATTTTGATCTATCTTTGACTTGTTAAAAATAATTAAACATGTCAACTCCAAAAGAAAGAATTATTGCAACCACTTTCGAACTGTTTGCCAAACAAGGATATAATTCTACCGGGATTAATCAGATTGTAGCTGAAGCGAATGTAGCAAAGGCAAGCTTTTATCAGTATTTTAAATCGAAAGAAGATCTGTGTGTCGAGTTTCTGAATGTCAGACATGATTATTGGTTTAATGAACTCAACCGCTTTGTATCGAAAGAAAAAGACATGAAATTAAAACTCATTTCTTGCTTCGATTTTTTAATTGAAATGAATCAAAAAGAAAATTTCAGAGGCTGTAGTTTTCTGAATATTTTATCTGAAATACCAATGGATAATGTGAAAATCCTGAGCGTTATACAAAATCATAAAAAAGATCTTAGAAATTACTTTTCTGAACTGATAAAAGATTCAGGTCTTTCAGATCACATTTATTTACTTTTTGAAAGCAGTATTATTGAAAGTCAGCTTTTCAGATCCAATGAATTAATAGAAAAATCAAAAAAAATTATTATCAATTTAATTAAATAAAAAAATGGAACAGAAACATCCACTTCCGCCGTTCACCTTAGAAACGGCTATTGAGAAAATCCAGTTGGCAGAAGATGCCTGGAACAGCCAAGATCCGGAAAGAGTTTCCAAAGCTTATACGGTAGACAGCGAATGGAGAAACAGAGATCAGTTTGTGAATGGCAGAGAAGAGATTGTAAAATTTCTCAGCGGTAAATGGGAAAGGGAACTGAATTATAAGCTGAAAAAAGAATATTGGGCACATACCGAAAATCGCATCGCTGTTCGTTTTGAGTATGAATACCAAACAAAAGAAGGCAATTGGGTAAGAGCTTACGGAAATGAAAACTGGGAATTTGATGAGAATGGCTTAATGGCAAAAAGATATGCGAGCATTAATGATTTGGCGATAAAAGAAGAAGACAGAAAGTTTAGATCTTAAATAAGAGAAAAATTTTTGTTGAAAAATCGCAAGGCTAAAGTATTTTTAATTTTAATATTGCTTTAAGGCGAAAGAAAATAAGATTTTTGTTTTATGCATAAAAGTTCTTTACATCTTTGCGAAAATCTAATAAGAAGCAGAAAATAAAAAAGCATCCAAATCTGGATGCTTTTCAATGTATATTGAAAAAAATATTATGCTAAAATTCTTTTTACCGCTTCTTTCACCGCAGCAGCATCGATTTTATATTTCTTCATCAATTCAGCAGGAGTAGCAGATTCTCCAAAAGTATCGTTTACTGCAACAAATTCCTGTCTTGTAGGTCTTCTTCTTGCCAACATTCCGGCGATAGATTCTCCCATTCCGCCAAGATAATTGTGCTCTTCAGCGGTTACAATCTTACCTGTTTTTTCAACTGATTTCAAAATAATCTCTTCGTCCAGAGGTTTGATCGTGTGAATATTGATGACTTCACAAGAAATTCCTTCTTTTTCAAGCTCGTCTGCAGCAACCAAAGATTCCCAAACCAAGTGGCCTGTTGCAACAATCGTTACATCAGTTCCTTCCTGAAGCATAATTCCTTTTCCGATTTCGAAAGGCATATCTTCCGGAATGAAAACGGGTACAGTCGGTCTTCCGAATCTTAAATAAACCGGTCCGTGGTGATCCGCAATGGCAAGCGTTGCAGCTTTTGTCTGGTTGTAGTCACACGGATTGATTACCGTCATTCCAGGAAGCATTTTCATCATACCGATGTCTTCCAAAACCTGGTGTGTTGCACCATCTTCCCCTAAAGTAAGACCTGCGTGAGAAGCACAGATTTTTACGTTTTTATCTGAATAAGCGATCGACTGACGAATCTGATCATACACTCTTGAAGTAGAAAAATTAGCAAAAGTTCCCGTAAAAGGAATTTTTCCTGTGATGCTTAAACCTGCAGCAAGACCCATCATGTTTGCTTCTGCAATACCAACCTGGTAAAATCTTTCAGGAGCTTTCTCGATGAATTTTTCCATTTTCAAAGAGCCGATAAGATCTGCACAAAGGGCAACAACATTTGGGTTTTTATCTGCCAGTTCAGCTAAACCAGCTCCGAAACCTGAACGTGTATCTTTTTTTTCTGTATATGTATATTTCATTTCTGTAAATTTTAGATAATTGATTATTGATGTTCGATAATTGATCTAAGATAAATCGTTTATCATTCATCAATCATCATTCATATTAATAATCCGCTGGAGCTTCTAAGTATAATTGTTTAAAGGCTGTATCTAATTGTTCATCATTCGGAGCTTTTCCGTGCCATGCGTGAGTTCCCATCATATAATCAACACCATTACCCATTATGGTATGAAGAATAATGACAACAGGTTTTCCTTTTCCTGTTTCTGTTTTTGCTCTCTCAAGGATCGCAATGACAGCTTCAAGGTCATTTCCGTTTTTTTCTTCTAAAACTGTCCATCCAAATGCTTCCAGTTTTGCATGAAGATTTCCTAATGAAAGTACATTTTCTGTGCTTCCGTCGATTTGTTGTCCGTTATAATCGATAGTGGAGATAATATTATCAACTTTTTTCCCGGCTGCATACATAAAAGCTTCCCAAACCTGACCTTCCTGCAATTCTCCATCTCCGTGAAGCGTATAAACCAAAGAATTATCACCATCTAATTTTTTTCCCTGAGCAACACCTAAAGCAACGGAAAGTCCCTGTCCTAAAGAACCTGAAGCAATTCGGATTCCCGGCAAACCTTCGTGAGTTGTCGGGTGACCCTGTAATCTAGAATCCAGTTTTCTGAATGTTTTTAATTCGTCTACCGGGAAAAAGCCAAATCTAGCCAAAGTAGAATAGAAAACCGGAGAAATATGTCCGTTTGAAAGATAGAAATGATCCTCGTTTTTACCTTCCATGGTGAACGGAAGTTTATAGTTCATTATTTTACCGTAAAGTGCTGTGAAGTACTCTGTACAGCCTAAACTTCCACCCGGGTGTCCTGAATTTACAGCGTGAACCATTCTTAAAATGTCTCTTCTGATCTGTGTTGTAAGAGATTTCAGCTCTTCAATACTTTTACTCATCCTTTTTGATTTATTTGCACACAAATCTACAATTTTTTGTCGGCTTACGGAAATGCAAAAATCCGGGACTTTACTCCGGATTTTGATTTATTACTTTGTCAAAGTTGTAAATCTTTGACAAAGTTTTATGTATTTTAATCACAGCCCAACTTGAGCGGAACTCTTTTTTGTAAAACAAAAAAAGCGGAAGCGGAAGGTGGTTAATAGCTGCCCAAATAAATTTAAACTACTTTCAGATAATTCTTATTCTTCACGAGCCACAACCCAATAAACGTCAGCAATCCATTTAAAATAATTAATTCTACACCAATTCTGTAATCTGTTGTTTCTGTTACCAAATAATTGATTAAATAGGTTAAAACCGGGGCTAAAAGTGTCACGAAAAGAATAGAATATTTTTTTGAAATCTGAAATTTGGTAAAAATTCCGAAGGCAAAAAGTCCTAAAAGCGGTCCGTAAGTGTAGCCTGCGATTTCCATGATGAGGTAAACAATAGATTTGTCATTCATCGCTTTAAACACCATAATTAAAATAAAGAAAACAACTGTAAATGTCAAATGAACTTTCATTCGGAGACGTTTTTTCTCCTTTTCGGTCTTGTTTTTATCTTCATTAAGATTTAAAAGATCCACACAATACGAACTTGTTACTGCCGTTAAAGCCCCATCTGCAGAAGGAAATAAAGCCGAGATCAAGCCGATGATGAAAATCACGGAAATAATCATCGGAAAATGCCCTTGAAGTGAAAGAGCAGGGAATAAATCATCGCCCATGATGTTTACAATTTTTCCGGAAGCATCTTTAAATCCAAAAATATTAGAAACGACTTCTTTACCGTCTACAATATTTGTAATTTGAGAATAACCTGCACCGTTTTGTATGGCAAAAAGATAAAGCAATCCACCTAAAAACAGGAATGCAAGATTCACAAAAAGTAGAGTTCCAGCGAAAGTGAGCATATTTTTTTTTGAATTCTGAAGATTATCAACCGATATATTTTTCTGCATCATTTCCTGATCCAATCCGGTCATGGCAATGGTGATAAAAATTCCGCCTAAAATCGTTTTCAGGAAAAATGTTTTTGAATTGGGGTCGAAATTGATAAAATGCGTATAATTTTTCTGTTCTAAAATAGTGTACGCTTCTCCGAAAGATAAATTTAAGTTAGACAAAATATAAATGATACAAGCAATCAAACTGATAATCATAAATGAAGTCTGTAAAGTATCTGTAATGACAATCGTTTTTACACCGCCTTCAAAAGTGTATAAAAGCACCATTAACAAAAGCACCAACGCTGTTACCCAAAAAGGAACTCCTAAACTTTCCAATAAAAAAATCTGTAAAACATTTACGACCAAATATAATCTCGCTGTTGCACCAATTGCTCTGGAAACGATGAAAAAAACAGAACCGATTTTGTGAGCCTCAACGTTGAATCTTTTTCCTAAATACGTGTAAATTGAGGTAAGATTCATTTTATAATAGAGTGGAAGAAGGATTGCAGCAACAATGAAATAACCGATGAAAAACCCTATCACCATCATGTAATATTCAAAACCGCCGAAAATATATTCGCTTCCGGTCATTTTTCCGACCGTTCCAGGAACGGAAATAAAAGTAACGCCACTTAAGCTGGTTCCAATCATTCCGAAGGCAACGAGCCACCATTTGCTTTTTTTGTTACCGATAAAGAAAGACTGGTTGTCAGAATTTCGGCTTGTGAAATAAGAAATCACCAAAAGTCCCACGAAATAAACAAAAACAAATAATAGAAGTGTCGTTCCCGGATTCATGCTTACAAATTAATTTCAGCAAATATAGTTTTTTTTGGGAAGTGGAGATGTAGGATGTTGGAAGCTGGATGATGGAAGTTTTGATTGGGTTATAATTTAAATGGATCTACTTTTGGTTTAAAACAAAAAATCCGTAAAGAAAGGATTTTAAGATGAATTAAAATTCTTTCTTCACAGATTGGAATTTATTTGTCACGAATGCACGAATATTTTTTCAATGAGAATCGAATTCACTTATTCGTGGCTGTTTTTTTATCTCCCACAGATAACAGAGATTTCCACAGATTTTATTGTAGCAGCTAAAAAATGCCACGAATGCACATTTTTTAAAATAAAATAGAAAATATTCGTGTATTCGTGGCAATTATATCAGATTTTATTCTCAATCATCTGTGAGAATCTGCGTTATCTGTGGGAGTAACTTCCAGCATCAAGCATCCATCACCCAACTTTACAAAACATCCTGCAAATCCTCATTTTTTTGGAATGTCGCTTTTGCAAACGGGCAAAGAGGGATGATTTTTTTATTGTTTTGTCTTGCAAACTCTACAGCTTTGATCAGCATTTCTTTCCCGACACCTTTTCCGTTGTAGGCTTCTTCAACTTCAGTATGATCGATGATGAAGCGGTCTTCACCTGCCCAGGTATAAGTCATTAATCCGGCTCTGTTTCCGTCAATTATGGCTTCAAAGCTTCCGTGTTTTTCGTCGTTGTTTTGTTTTACGTCTATCATTTTATGAAAATTTGGTTTGAATTTGTATTTCGTTAAGTAATATTTTGTGTACCGGACAAGCATCTGCAATCGTGTGAAGTCTTTTCAGTTGTTCTTCGCTTAAATCGGCTCCTTCAAAACTAATGTTTCTTTTAAAAATTGCCAATTTCGTAAGCGGGAAATTTTCGAGTTCGACTTCTACGTCTATTTTTTCAACGTTCCATTCTTTCCTGTCGATGTACATTCTTAATGTTGCTGCGGTACAGCTGGCCAAAGATGTTGCGAGAATTTCAAAAGGATTGAATCCTTTATTCTGACCACCTTTGTCAACGGGTTCATCGGTTATTAATGTATTTTCACCGGCAACAACTTCTGTGTAATATTTTGTAGTTCCTAAACTTGCTTTTACGGTTACGGCCATTATTTTTCAGTATTTAATTCAAATGTTAGTGCTCCTGAAGGGCATTGTCTGATCTGATTTTTCAGTTCATCAGAACTTGCATTTTCAGCTTTAATCCATGGTCTTGATTTCGGATTGTAAACGTTCGGCAGCATTTTTACACAAACTCCTGCATGAATGCACTTCTGAGGTTGCCAGATTACATTGAGGTCACCGTTAGAATATTTATGTATTTCCATGATTTTTAAGATTTAGTTTGATTTTTAAAACTTTCAATTTTTTGATTCAAATCTTTCAGCATTTCCGGATTGATAACACCACTTTCAAGGTCAAAGTTTTCATAAAATTTAGATAGTGAAAACGTTTCTTTGATGTCTGCTCCAAAGTTCGGAAGGAACGTTTTTGCCGTATTCATCACATTCCCGCCACCATAACCTCCCGGAGAAGTCGACATAAGAAGCATCGGTTTATTCTGAAAAACTTTTACATTGATTCTCGAAGCCCAATCGAAAACATTTTTAAAAGCAGCCGAATAAGAACGGTTGTGCTCTGCTAAAGAACAGATAATGACATCACATTCTTCAATCACTTTTAGAAACCGGTGCGCTTCATCAGGAAAGCCCCTCTTTTCTCTGTCTACCGAGAAAACAGGCATATCAAAATCATTCAGATCAATTAAATTAATTTCATCATCCTGAAAACTTTTCAAAACAAATTTTACCAGTTCCCTGTTGATCGATGTGGAAGAGGTGCTTCCTGCAAATGCTAATATTTTCATGTTTATTTTTTTGATGAATCCTGTTTTACTTTATCAAGATAGTCCTGTTCCAGAACCTGCAATCTTTTAAAATAATTTTCTTTATCCATAAATAATTGGGGATTATAAGAATCTCCCTCTTTTCTCTTTTTATGAAGATCAAACTGACTTGCATGTGAAGCCACCCAAAGATCGAAATTGATGTTCTTCATTGCTTTCAGTGTTTCTGCATAATCATTTTGTATGGATGGATATTTTTTTACTTCAGAAAACGCTCCGTCAATAATGATTGAAGGCAAATTTGCAATCAGCACCTTATAAGTCTTGTTCTGATCTTTTGTTTCAAACAAAAAACTGCAAGAACCCTTTGTGTGACCGGGATGATGAAGCAAAGTAAGCGTCGTATTTCCTAGTTTTATTTTATCATTATTTTTTAAAAGATAATCTGGCTTTACAGGTTTGAAAGTCACGCCATATTTCCCAAGTTCATAATCGGTTTTCCCGCCGCTTTTTAGTTCTTCTGCATCTTTTGCATCCACATAGAGTTTAGCTCCGGTTTCTTTTTTTATATCTGCCATTGCGCCCATGTGATCGAAGTGAGCCTGAGTCAGGGTAAGAATTTTAATATCCTTATAATTAAAACCAAGCTTCTTAATATTGTTTTTAATGGTTGGAAGTGAATCTGCCAATCCGGTATTGATTAAAATATTTCCTCTATCGGTAACAATCAGATAAGAGGCAAGATCGTAAGTTCCTACGTAGTATAAATTCCCTGCAATTCTGAAAGGTTCATACAATTTTGACCATTCTTCAGGATTATTTTTAGGTTCAGAGACAACTTGTGCTTTGTAGAGGAAGGCAAAAGCCAGCATCAGTATTAATGCGATTTTTTTCATAGGAACTTAGAATTTATTTTTATTTTCTGTTTAAAATTGCTTTTGGAAGCGGTACATATTCCTGATCATCTCCCGGAATTAGCGGGAATGCATCATGATTTTGATCCTTCCAATTTACCTTTGCTTCTTCGATCTTTTCTTTGTCTGAATTTACAAAATTCCAGAAAATGTGTCTTTCTTCAGGGAAAGCTTCACCTCCGAAAAGATAAACAGTGCTGTTTTCATTAATTTCGAACTCACAAAGAGAAGCATTTTTCGCAATCATAAGCTGTTTAGTTCCGTATTCGTTGCCTTCGATGTTTACAGTGCCTTCCAAAACATACATTCCGACCTCACCGAAAAGATGGTGACCGATGTTGAGCTTTTGTTTGGTTTTGCTTTTAATTTCAACAAAATAAAGCGGACTGTGAACAGGAACAGCTGATTTCTTTCCGAAAGCTTCTCCGGCAATCAGTTTATAATCAACATCTCCTTCAGTCCAAGACGGAATTTCTTCAGCTTCAATATGGAAAAACGATGGTTCAGTCTGCTCCAAATCCTTAGGAAGTGCTACCCAAATCTGGAAACCGTGCAAAAATTGTGGTGAATTTTTCAGATATTCGGGAGTTCTTTCAGAATGTACAACGCCTTTTCCGGAAGTCATCCAGTTTACTGCTCCGGGTTTGATCTCCGTAGCAGAACCCAAACTGTCTCTGTGAAAAATAGAACCTTCAAATAAGTACGTAAGCGTTGAAAGTCCAATATGTGGGTGTGGCGGAACATCAAAATTCTGGTGCTCTTTCAAACAGGTTGGTCCCATATGATCAATAAAAATGAATGGGCCAACGGAACGTTTTTCTCTGAACGGTAAAAGTCTTCCTACCAGGAAATTGCCTATATCTGCAGCTCTTTCTTCCACAATAAGGCCTATATTTGACATCATAATTCTTTAGTTTTAGGATTTTAAATTTAGTTATTCTTTTTTAAAAGGGATAAAAATCTTTCAGTTTAAATCTCTTATAAAAGGTGGGAAATCTTTTTTAAAGTTTGTCGTAACCTTC
Organism: Chryseobacterium formosense; assembly: GCF_900116415.1. Taxonomy (GTDB): domain Bacteria; phylum Bacteroidota; class Bacteroidia; order Flavobacteriales; family Weeksellaceae; genus Chryseobacterium; species Chryseobacterium formosense. Next base: position 939,062 of record NZ_FPAP01000002.1, read on the forward strand.
AAATCTTTGGTCTACAATACGTTTCCAGTCCGGATTTTTTTTAATGAATGCAAAAACATACGGACAGTAGGGAAGAAGTTTTTTTCCGCTTTCTTCAATATACACTAAAGTTTTTTCTACAACGGCAGCTGCCGCTCCGGTTCCTGCCAATTCAGGTTCGGCTTCAGTATGAATTAGAGCAATTTGCTTACTTGTTTCTTTATAATTGATAAATGCGAAATGACCGTTCAGTTCGATTTCAAATCTCTTTTTGTCTTCATTTTTTACTAATGGAATGTTTTCAAATTCTGGTTTCATGATGTTTATATTTAAATATTTGTTTTGTAATTGAAAAGATAGTTTTAACGCAAGGTGCACAAAGATTTTTAAAAATTTCTTTGATATTACCGTTCGCAAAGGGACTTCGTTCAGCGAATGACAGCAGTAAACCTTAGCTGAGTAAAAACGCCTTTGTTAGCGAAAAATATTCTCATATAGAGTAGTATACCTTGCGAACATTGCGATTAAAAATCAATTATCCTAAATTAATCTTCCAAATACCCGAATTTTCCGGTATTGAAATCTTCAAAAGCCTGCATGATTTCTTCTTGAGTATTCATTACAAAAGGACCATGCGGAACGATAGGCTCATTCAGAGGTTCACCGCTGAGAAGTAATATTACCGAATCTTCGGTTGCTTCAATGGTGAAACTCTCGCCTTCATTTCTAAACAGGACAAAATGATTCGTCGGAACTTTTTCTCCGCCGTTTACCAAAATGCTTCCTTCAACAACCAAAGCGGCGGTATTAAAATTCGCAGGAAAATTAAATTCTGCCTTTCCACCTGATTTTAATTTAGCATTCATCAGATTAACCGGGCTGAAAGTAGATGCAGAACCTTTTATTCCCTTATATTCTCCGGCAATAACTTCTACAAAGCCGTTTTTGCCTAAATCAACTTTTTGTATCTCTGTATTTTTAATGGTTTGATATTTTGGCTTGCTCATCTTATCTTTCGCAGGAAGATTTACCCAAAGCTGCACCATTTGAAAAATTCCGCCCTCTTTCGACCATTCTTTTTCGTGATATTCTTTGTGCAAAATACCTCTTGCAGCAGTCATCCATTGTACATCGCCTTCACCAATGATTCCACCGCCTCCTGAACTGTCGTGATGCTCTACTTTTCCTTGATAGGCAATTGTTACCGTTTCAAAACCTCTGTGTGGATGAACACCGACTCCGCGCGGAACTTCTGAACCCTTAAAATGAAATTTTGCATTGTAATCGAGTATCAGGAACGGATCCATTCTTTTCATCGTTAAAGGATGTGCACCCGGTATAAAATTATGCACTCTAAAACCGTCACCCACAAAATGTGCAGGCTTTGGCGAAACTACGATTTCTATATTTTTAGTTGCCATAATATTGTTTGTTTTAATTTTTAACAAATGTATGACCGCCTGTTTTCTCTCACATTGATGTGTGGTAATTTGTGTTGGAGTGTGTTTTGAGTTGGAGCGTTTGAGGGTTTGAGGGTTGGAGTATTTATGTTTCGAACTCTAACACTCTCAAACCCTAATACTCTCACACATCTTATTCTCCGGATTTCATATTTCTGCCGTCGGAAACATGCAATCTCCTGAAAACCAATGATGATAAAATAGTGAGAGCTCCTACTGTAAGAAAAGTGTATCTGAAAGCATTGTGAACTTCGTTTTGAATTAATGCTGTATTGTTTTCGTAAATTTTTAAAACAATCAGTCCAAAAGCAATCCCGAAGCCAATCGCAAGCTGTTGATTTACGGACAGCAAAGAATTTCCGCTGCTGGTCTGGAAGTTTCTTAAATCGGCGATAGAAATCGTATTCATCGAAGTAAACTGAATCGAATTGAAAAATCCCAAAATCGCAATCACAGGAATAAACCAGAAAATAGATGTGTGAATATCCGGAATTGCCAGACAACAGATCAAAGTTCCGATAACGATCGTGTTGAGCATCAATGTTCTTTTGTAACCGTATTTATTTAAAATTTTAATAACATAAGATTTTCCGAACATTGCCGTTAAAGCCATCGGCGCAATAATCCATCCTGAAATAACTGCAGACTGCCCATAAGCAATCTGAATCATTAAAGGAAGCAACAACGGAACCGAGCTGATTCCTAATCTTGTAGCAAGATTTCCGACAATACCCACTCTAAAAGTTCTTACCTGGAACAGACTTAAAGGAAAAATAGGATTTCCGCCTCTTTTGGCGTGATGGTAGTAGTAATACAGGAATAAAAATCCTAAAATAAAAATAATCAAAACCGGAGTAATATTCTGCATATCGCCAAAAAGTTCGAGCGATACGGATAGTAAAAGTGATGCGGCTGCAAAAATTAAAAAACCTTTCAGATCAAAATCGGTATCTCTTGAATTGTAATTAGGCATAAATTTTAGACCCAAAACAATTCCTAAAATCCCAATCGGAATATTAATGAGAAAAATCCAATGCCACGAAAGATAATCAACCATATATCCGCCAACTAAAGGACCGAGAACGGGGCCAATCAATGCCGGAATAATTGCAAAATTCATTGCTTTTAATAATTCATTCCGGTCAAAAGTTTTTATTAAAGCTAATTTTCCTACAGGCGTCATGAGACTTCCGCCAACTCCCTGAATGACCCTTGAAATCACCAAATGCGTCAGATTTTGAGAAATCGCACAAAACAAGGATCCCAAACTAAACAGCACTAAAGAGAAAACAAAAACTTTTCTCGTCCCGAATCGATCTGCTAAAAATCCACTTGCGGGCATAAAAACAGCCAAAGTCAGAACATAACTGATGATAGCATTCTGCATATTCAGTGGTGATTCATCCAAATCTTTTGCAATTGATGGTAAAGATGTGTTTAGAATCGTAGAATCAAGCATCTGCATAAAAATGGCTGTCGCAAGAATCAGCGGCAGAACTTTTTTTACGGTTTGGCGAGGAGAAGTTGTTGTGGGCATTTATTTTTTAATTGGCTGTGTTTTGGCTAAACCAATTTACAAAAAATAGACCGAACAGCTTGCGATTTGCTTATGAATAATCTATAAACTCATATGAATGATCGGATAATCTTTTCCTGAGCCTTCTTTCTCTGACCGTCCGATTTTTTGAAATCCAAGCTTCTCATAAAATTTGATTGCTTGAAGATTCTCTTCATTCACATCAACTTTCGAAAAACCTGTTTTCTCCTTTAGAAACATGCATAAAACTTTACCCAACCCTTTTCCACGGGAATCATTGTGAATAAAAAGCATTTGGAGCATATCATCAGAAACAGATCCGAATCCTTTGATGTCATTGTTTTCTGAAATCAGATAAACCTCAAGATTCGGAAGATAGTCTATTGGAATTATCTTTTTAAAATACTCAAAATCTGCTTCAGATAAAAAATCATGGGTACTTTTTACTGCCGATTCCCAAATTTTCATAATTTTAGGATAATCTTCGGAAGTGGCAATTCTTATGGATTGAGACATGTTTTAATTTTAAATAAAAATAAAAAAATCAATCCTTACAATTTAAAACTTTATCCGAAATTTGAATAACATTAAAATCAAAACAAAATAGTATGAAGCAAAAGACTTACGTAGGGCAACCTGTGATTACATTGAATAACGGAACATACATTCCGGCTTTAGGTTTCGGAGTTTGGCAAATGGAAAATCTTGAAGAATGCGAAAAAGCAGTTATTAAAGCTATTGAAGTCGGTTACAGAATGATTGATACAGCTGCAATTTACCAAAACGAAACGGCAGTAGGAAAAGCAATCAAGAATAGCGGAATCGATCGTGAGGATTTATTTGTAACTTCAAAACTCTGGGTACAGGATCACGGTTATGAAAAGGCAAAATCTGCTTTTCAGAGAACATTGAACAGATTACAGCTTGACTATCTCGATATGTATCTTATTCATTGGCCTTTCGGAGATTTTTTGGGAGCATGGAAAGCGATGGAAGAACTATATGAGGAAGGGAAAATAAAAGCGATCGGTGTCTGTAATTTTACCATTGAAAAATTAGAAGAATTAAAGCCTCACTCTACGGTTTCTCCGGTGATTAATCAGGTAGAGCTGCATCCCATTTTCCAGCAAAAAGAACTTAGAGCTTATAATCAGGAAAACAATATTATTACCCAACCCTGGAGTCCGCTTGGAAACGGAAATGCTGAACTTTTAGAAAGTCCGGTACTTAAAAAGATAGCATTTAATCATAATAAATCAACAGCGCAGATTATTCTGAGATGGCATTTGCAGGAAGGTTTCTGTGTGATTCCGAAATCAGTGACGCCTTCCAGAATCGAGCAGAATTTTAATGTATTTGATTTTGAACTGACAGAAAGCGAAATGAATATGATAAGATCATTAGACACCGGAAAAAGATTGTTTTTCGATCCTAAAGATCCGGCTTGGGAAGAAAAAATGCTGAATGCTGTAGCGGATATTTAAACACTAAAAACTTAAGGCAACAAATAAAAAATAGCTTTCAAAATTTTGAAAGCTATTTTTTTTAATAGTATGATATTGTTGTTACTCTTAATAACTTATTTTGCTAAATCCAATCCTCCGAAATTTCCGGAACTCATCATCATGTAAACTCCCTGGGTTTTATCAAGCAAATCCCAATAGGTATGAAGTTCTTCAGCGTTGGTAAAGACCTTCAGGTTTTCATTTTTGAATTTCTCTTTGATTAATTCAGGAGAAATAGGTTCCATTCTTTTGATTTTTAAGGCATCTTCAGAATAGAAAACAATGGCTTCATCCAGTCCGTCCATTGCGTGATCATATTGTTCAAGGAAAACAGGATTTAAACTAGAATAGGTATGAAGTTCCAGAAAACCGTACTTCTTTTCGTTTTTAAATTGTTCACAGAAAGCTTTTACAGCAGCTTTTACTTTGCTTGGAGCGTGCGCAAAATCTTTATAAAGAATACCTTTATCTTCTCGTTCTACTTTTTCGAGGCGTTTTGAAGCACCTTTAAAGCTCATGATCGCATCATAGAAATCTTCATCCATAATTCCCAAAGTGTGGCAAATATGTCTTGCTCCTTCAAGATTTAATAAATTGTGTGCACCGAAAACAGAAAGCGGAATATCGCCCATTTCGGTTTTCAGAAACACTTTTCCGTTGCTGATTTCGTATTCCGGAGTTCTGTACGGCATTTTTCTGAAGTAATTTTCAGCATTTTCTACCACTTTTACCACTTCTGCATCTTCTTCGTTGTAAACCAAAACTCCACCCGGCGTAATGCTTGCCACAAATTTTCTGAACTGCTCGATATAATCATCAAAAGTTTTGAAAACATTGATGTGATCCCATGCAATTCCGCTCATCAAAGCAATATTCGGTTGATATAAGAGGAACTTTGATCGCAAATCGATAGGAGAAGAAAGATATTCGTCACCTTCCAAAACCATGAAATCGTTGTCTTCCGTCAGTTTCACCATACAGTCAAAACCTTCCAATTGTGCTCCGACCATATAATCAACATCTTTCTGGTGAAAATTCAGAACATGAAGAATCATTGAGGTAATGGTTGTTTTTCCGTGTGAACCGGCGATGACAACTCTGGTTTTACTTTTTGACTGTTCGTAAAGAAACTCAGGATAAGAATATATTTTTAAACCTAATTCTTTTGCTTTTGCCAATTCAGGATTGTCTTGGTGAGCATGCATTCCCAAGATTACAGCATCAATATCAGACGTAATTTTTTCAGGAAACCATCCCATTTCTTCGGGAAGAATTCCTTTTTTTTCAAGTCTTGATTTTGAAGGTTCAAAAATAGCATCATCCGAACCTGTCACCTGATATCCTTTATCTTTAAGTGCAATCGCAAGGTTGTGCATTGCGCTTCCGCCAATAGCAATGAAATGAGTTCTCAACTTATTTTCTTAGTTTTTTACGTTGTTATTAATGATTTCCTGAAAACCGGCTGTAATGTTTTCCCAATTGGTTTTAAAATTTGGCATAATCATGCTGCCATCATTTTTACTGCCTTCGTTTACGCCTTTTTTAACGCTGATTGATGTTGTTATATTATCGTAAACTTTTTTATGATCTTCCTGAATTCTTTTGAAATTATTTTTTGAAAGCGTTTCGTCTAATTTTTTCAGATCTTCATTGGATATTTTAAAGCTCTTTTTGATTTTTTTGCCTTGTCCTTCAAAAGAATAATGAACATCATTTCCTTTGATCAAAAGGTTCTCGTAAGATGGAGCGTAGCCACCACTTTTTGAGTAGCTGATGTCGAAATCAGAATATATCTTCTGACTGTTGCATGAAACTGCTATTAAAATAATTAAAAATACCCCTAAAATCTTCTTCATTGTTATTTTTTAGTTTTGTTGATTGTTCTGTTCAGTCTTTTTTGCTTTGATTTCTTCATCATAGGTGTGCAATACATTGAAATCTTCTGTCTGCTCAATTGCGGTCATAATTTTGTGAAGAATCTGTTGTGCATTTTCTTCGTCGTAATCGATGTCTAAAGCTTTTTTAAATTCCATTGTAGGCTTTACTCCCGTTACTTTTACACGAAGTCCTTTTTTGTCAAACGCTCTTCTGAAACCGTTTATTTTGATAGGAATAACAATCGGTCTTTGATTTTTGATCAGCTTGGCCGTTCCTTTTCTTCCCTGAGCGAAAGCAGCCGTTGTACCTTGCGGAAATGTGGCTACCCAACCGTTATCCAGAGCCTTCATAATGTTGTCGATCTCACTCAGATCAACCAACCTGTTGACATTTTTTCCTTCTGCTCTCCATGTTCTTTTTACGGTAACTGCACCTGCAATTTTAAAAATTTTAGGAAGGATACCTTTATTCATGGTTTCTTCAGCGGCAACGTAGTAAAAATCAATCTTAGGATTGAGAAGATAAATCGGATTTTTAATCGTATTTAAATAACCATTGTTTACGGCACAGAATGCATGATACATTGCAGCAACGTCGGCAAAATAAGTCTGATGATTTGATACGAAAAGCACATTAGAATCAGGCAGATCTACCAAATGTTCTGTTCCTGTGATTTTAAGCTTGTTGAAACCGTTGAATCTTCTGTAGGAAACAATTCCCAGAATAAAAATGATTAATCTTTTTAAGAAATAAGGTGTTCCGAACGAATCGGTAAAAATGTTCTTCTTCGCCATTTTTCAATTAAACATAATAGTTGCAAAGTTACATTTTTTTAATCAACTGGCTGAATTCGCTCAGGATCATGGCTGTAGCGCCCCAGATAATATATCCGTTGAAATTAATGACAGGAACCTCATGACCTCCTGCTCCGGGAAGTGCCATGATTTCCGGGCTGTCCGGTAAATTTAGAAATGAAGTGATCGGAAATTCTATAACTTCTACGGCTTCACTTTGCTGCAGAATAAATTCCGGATTCTTTTTAGTGTATGAAATATAGGGATAAACATAAAAATTACTCGGCGGAATGTATATGGGAGACAATTCACGGATGATTCTTACATAATGTTTTTCAAGCCCTATTTCTTCAGAAGTTTCACGGATGGCAGTTTCGGTAAAATCTTGATCCATTTCTTCGCGTTTTCCGCCCGGAAGAGAGATTTGCCCGCTATGTCGGTCTCTTTCATTTTCAGATCTTACAATCAAAGGAAAGTGCCATTCGTTATCCTTTAAATATAAAACAATATTGACGGCGGCAAATTTCGGATTTTTTTCTAAAACCTCATCATAAGTGAATATAGGGCGAGATGGCGGCGAGAAAATTCCATGCGCATTTGCACCTGCCAGTTCCGCGTTTTTTATTTTGCGTAAAAGATCTTTTCCAAAACTTTCCATAGCTCAAATTTACTAATATATCTTTTAGAAAGGAAGTCAGAAAATGTTAATTATAGATAATTTTAAGATTAAAATTCTTATAGTAATTCTACGGATACATTTTGTAACGTATAACCGTTAGAACCAAAAACTGGAAACGGTTACAATAAAAACGGTGTCCCGTGATTTTTGAAATTTACACTTTTGCGGTGGTTTTTCCTACGATCTGCGCTTCTATCTTTGTCTCACTATTAACCAACAAATTTTTATTAAAATGAAAAATTTAATTTCATGTGTTTTAACACTAGCAACAATGGGTCTTACTTTCGCTCAATCTAACAGCGATACTTCTACCCAAAATGGAAACTTAAACGTAGCAACTGTGAATCAAACAGGATTGATGAATGAAAATTCACTTTTGCAGGACGGGAATCGTAACAACGCTACAATCGATCAAGTTGGAAGCGGAAACTCTAACGAAGTGGTAAGTGATGGTAACAGAAACAACGTAGACGTAGATCAAAGCGGAATCTGGAACTCTAACGTAACTGAGCAATTGGGTAACAGAAACTCTGCACAAACTTGGCAATTAGGTCTTTTAAACTCTGTTGAGCAAATGCAGGACGGAAACAGAAATGAAGTTACTGCTGTTCAGGTAGGTGCTTTCAATTCTATCTGGCAAAATCAGGTGGGTAACGACAACGTTGCAATGGCTGGTCAGTTAGGTGATTCAAACCTTATTCAGCAATATCAGGAAGGTGACGAAAACACTGCTGTTGCTGGACAAGCGGGAGATAACAACTACATCGGACAAGGACAATGGGGTGACGGAAACTCTGCAGCTCACGGACAAGTAGGTGACGGAAACATCGCATTGTCTCTTCAGGGAGGAACTGATAACTCTACAGTGGGGCTGCAAATTGGTGACGGTAACAGTTTATATCAAACTCAGATCGGAACTTCAAATTCAGCAATCAATGTTCAAATGGGAGATGATAACTTAGCTACAATTACTCAAAGTGGTGGTTCTCATAGCCATGTTGGAATGCAAACTGGTAACAACAATACTTTAACTGTAAATCAATCTAACTAATAATTAGAATACATTTTAGTAAAAAGGGGAGAAGCTGCGGCTTCTCCTTTTTTATTTGATGATCGTCCGTAAAAATACTATATGATATACCAGATTGTAGTGATTTTGTCTTCGTAACGGGAAGGTGTGTTTTGTAACGCACTGTAATGGAGTACCTTTAAATCAAAAAAAATGAAAACTGTAATAAAATTAATATCAAGTGTTGCGCTGCTCGCATTTTTCTTTGCGAAATCGCAACAGATCGACTGGAATAAAATCAACAGTAATACAATTATGGATGTGATTTCTATTCAAAATACTACCCAAAACAATTCATCAGTTGTTGCGCAGATCGGAAACATGAATAATACGGAACTTAATGTAAGTTCAAAAACCAATATCATTGTCCAGCAGCTTGGAGACCAAAACAGCATATATTTTAATAATGCTTTTACCGAAAAAGAAACAAAAGCGGCTGTCACCGTTCAGGGTTACAATAATATTGTGGATGTTACAGGAAGTAACAGTATATCAAACGGAATGGAGATCAATGTAAAAGGAGATAATAAAACGGTTTTTGTAAGAAATTATTAGAAAAATGAGTTATGAAAAGTTTCAACCTGTTAATGATTTTCATATTTATTGTTCTCTTGTCCGGATTAATGTATGGTCAAGAAGATAAAAAAATTGTTGCGAAAATTGAAAGTGAAACAGTTGAGAAACAGCTTAAAATAAAAGGAACGGTAACAAATAATACTCCCACTTACGAAGAACTCAATTATCTTTTGGTAAGCATAAAAAGAGGCGGAAACGGAAACCTCTCAAACAACAGACAGAGCGGAAAATTCTCCATCAACCCCGGCGAAACAAAATTGCTGTCTGAAATAAATGTAGGCTTAGAAAACAAAGATGCCCTTAAAGCATTCTTGTACATCAGAGACGAGCAGACTCAAAAGCTCATATCCAAAGACAGTCTGGAAATCAATCAGGATTTTTTTAAAAAGAAAATCAGTCAGGTCGAGAAAGAAGAAGCATTCGAACTGAAGGGGCTTACGATCGATGAAACCAAAACAAAGGTCGGAAGAGATTTCTATGATATGTTTTACATTCAGTACAGTCAGATTCCGGACAAAAGCTCCTCCAGTATAAAAATTTCGGAGCTTCCGACAAGAGGTACAAGTGGACAAATAAACATCGAGATCGATGATAAAATCGTGTACAGCTTTATCACCAATCCCAGCGATGATTATCTGAAAGAACAGCTTGTAAATACCTTAAGGTACATTAAAGAATTTAATGCCAGAAAAAATCTCATCAAAAACGAATTCATTTACTAAAAACCAAATACCATGAAAATTTTAACCGTTGCAATGATATTTTTTGCAGGAATTTTTCTCGCAAAATCTCAGCAACTGGTATATAAACCTATCAATCCTGCATTTGGGGGCGATACCTTTAATTATCAGTGGCTTCTGAGTTCAGCCAATGCTCAGAATCAGTTTGATGAAAAAGCGAATAATAGCAGTTTGCTGGGTGGCCTTAATTCCTTAGACAGTTTTACTCAGAGTCTGAACAGGCAGGTTTTAAGCCAGCTTTCAAATAAATTATTCAACGAGCAGTTTGGTGAAGGAGGAGTAAAGCCCGGAAATTATATGTTTGGCTCACTTTACCTTCAGATAACTTCTACAGCTCAAGGGCTGCTTATCAATATTTTGGATACCGTTTCCGGTGATCAGTCGGAAATTGTAGTCCCGAAATAATAAAAAAACTAAAACTAAAAACTATCATGAGAATTTATATTAATATCAGAATCTTATTCTGTGTAATGCTCCTGTGCATTTTATACGGATGTGGTTCGATGGTCGGGCTTCCTTCTTCAAAAGAAAAATCCACGATCGGAGAGATTACACCTTATACTACAGAACTAAGAAGTTTGCCGCTTCCTAAAGAAAAAATAGTGATTGGCGTCTATAAATTTCGCGATCAGACCGGGCAATACAAACCTGCAGAAAACGGAAACAACTGGAGTACCGCAGTTCCGCAGGGAACCACCACAATTCTTATTAAAGCTCTTGAAGACAGCCGTTGGTTTGTTCCGATCGAAAGAGAAAACATTGCCAATCTTCTTAATGAAAGACAGATCATTCGTTCCACCAGACAAGAATACCTGAAAGATGCCGACAAAAACAGCAATCAGGGATTACCTCCGCTTTTGTACGCCGGAATCCTTCTTGAAGGCGGTGTGATTTCTTATGACAGCAATATTATGACTGGTGGAATTGGCGCCCGTTATTTCGGAATTGGCGCTTCGTCACAATACAGACAGGATCGAATTACCATTTATCTGAGAGCTGTTTCTACTTTGAACGGTGAAATATTAAAAACAGTTTACGTTTCCAAAACCATTCTTTCTACCAGTGTAAACGGAAGTTTCTTCAGATATGTTGATACGGAAAGACTTCTGGAAGCCGAGGTTGGAATGACTCAGAACGAACCTATTCAATTAGCTGTTACGGATGCTATCGAAAAAGCGGTTAAATCTTTAGTCATCGAAGGTATTCGCGATAAAATCTGGGGAAAATCGGTTGATTCAACGGTTAATTATCAAAGAATTATTGATGAATACAATACCGAACACGCAAATAACAACAACAGACTGGTTGGTAATAAATATCCGAATGACGACAGACAAAACCTTTCAATTTTCGGAAATGTTGAGACACAACAGGTGAAAGACGATTATGTAAATCCTGCTACCAATATCGGTGGGAAATTGGGAATAAAATACTTTTTAAGCAAAAATTTTAATCTCGAAGTAAATGCCAATTATTTTAAAATTCAAAACGATAAAATAATGTCCCGTTCATTTTTTGTAACCGAAGTTAATCTTGAATTTCTTTTAATTCCGCAATATAAGCTTACTCCTTTTGTTTATGGCGGAGTTGCTACTATGTTTTCACAGGATAAAACAAGATACAAAGCACAATTTGGTGGCGGACTGGAATATCTGGTTCAAAAAAATATCGGTTTAAGACTTTCCTCACAGTATGATATGGGATTCAGTGACGATTGGGAAGATTTTGCAAGCGGAAAAAGAAATGATCAGGCAATAAGGTTTGGTCTTGGAATCAATTTTTATATCGGAAAAAACTAAAAAACTAAACTATGAAAACTCTTCTAAAAATATTTGCCCTTTTCATTCTGCTTTTTTCCTTAGGATCTTGCAGTGAAGAATTGGTAGAACAGGCACAAACCGGTACGCTGAAAGGTAAAGTCGTAAAACGGGGAACCAACGAACCGATACAGAATGCAAAAATTTATACCGCACCGAGTACACAAACGGTGTTTAGTGATAAAGACGGAATGTTTGAGATAAAAGATCTTCCGGTTGGTAATTATTCTGTGAAATCTGAGCTTACGGGCTATTTAACCACTTTTCAGGCGGTCAATATTCAAAATCAGGGGCAAATGGTGACAATTGTTTTTGAAATGGATGATGATGATTCATTAAATTCTCCACCCACAACTCCGGAATTATTAAGCCCGATTGATAATGCGGTAAACCAGCCGCTGACAGCTGAATTGAAATGGAATTCTACAGATCCAGATAGTACGGATGTTCTGAAATACCGATTGATAGTGAAAAATAATATCAATACCAATGTTGTTGAGGTCAATGATCTTACTGAAAAGCATTACACACTCGATAATCTGCAGTTCGGAGTCAGTTATTTTTGGCAGGTGGGAGTTTCAGACGGAATTCATCCTGAAGTTTTGAGTGCTGTATTTAAATTTACAACAAACACAGTTCCCGCAAACCGTTATCATTATGCGAGAAAAATAAGCGGTAATTTTGTGATTATGTCAAGTGACAGTCAGGGAAATAATTTCCAATATACTGCATCAATGTATAATAGTTGGCGTCCGAGAAAAAATAATAATGCGGGACTCATTGCATTTTTAAGAACTGAAGGCGGCGGAACTCATATTTACACAGCAAATCCTGATGGTTCAAATCCTTTTAAAGTAACACAGATTCCGGTTTCCGGTTTTAATAATTATGAAATGGATTTTGCATGGAGTACCAATGGAAGCACTTTCATCTATTCTAATTTTGATAAATTATACAAGATCAATAAAGACGGTAGCGGACAACAGCTTTTGTACACCACACCGGATGGAAGCCTGATTACAGAATGCGACTGGAGCTATGATAACAATAAAATTGCTTTGAAGACCAATAATTTTAACGGCTACAATGTGAAAGTTTACATCATTGATATGCTTGGAAATGTTTTGAAAAATATTATAAGCAGCGGTTCCGGAGCAGCAGGTGGATTGAATTTTTCCGTAGACGGACAAAAACTACTGTACACGAGAGATGTTTCCGGATATCAGGATTCTAATTACCGACAGCTTGATTCAAGAATTTTTATTTATAATTTAACCAATGACACAATTCTGGATGTATCTGCCGAAAGTGAGAAACCTGTCGGAACCAATGATCTTGATCCGAGATTTTCACCAAACGATTCTCAGGTTATTCTGATGAATACATCCAACGATAATATTTCTCAGAAAAATATTGTGGTAATTGATCTCAACAGTACGATGACTGATTTTACCAGATCCACACTCTTCACAAATGCCGAAATGCCGGATTATGAGTAATGAATAAAAAAACTCCTGCAGATTATTTTGATTAAAAAGTTTTAAATAATAATCTACCCATTTTCAAAATAATCTGCTAAAACCAAATTAACACATCGATATATTCATATTAATTTTGTACGCTTTTCTTTTCTGTTAAAAAGTAAAAGCAAAAAAAAATCTAAACTTTTTGAGTTTAGATTTTTTTTTGTTTCAAAGCGGAGATCTTCAGCTGAAAATCTTATTCTCTATCGCATATTTCACTACGCCTACAGAATTTTTTACATTCAGCTTCAGCAGGATTCTTTTTCTGTGCGTTTCCACAGTATTGATGCTGATGAAAAGCAGTTCGCTGATGTCTTTACTGCTCAATCCGTTGCAGATGTGTTTCAGGATTTCCATCTCACGTTTAGTCAAGGGATCTTTAATGTGAGAATTTTGCTTTTCCTGTTCATGGCTGATGTAGTTGATCATCATTTCTTTTGCATATTCGCAAATGTAGATTTCATTAGACATCAGAGCCTGGATTGATTTCAGAAATTCATCATAAGAACTGTTTCTGTCGAGATAGCTTTTAATTCCTTTATTGAAAAGTTTTCTGATTGTTGCGACATCAAACGATTTTCCTATGACAATGATCTTCGTATTTTTATTCTTGATGATAATGTTTTCTATGCAAGAATACATTTCAGTAAGAACCAAATTACCAGAGCTGATCATTAAAAATTCTGGCGGATTTTGTTCGATGTGTTCAGAAAGATTTTCATAAGAATTACAAATTTCGATTGAGCTAAAAATCTTGGCTTGAACGAGTAATTTTGACAAACCTTCGGCATAAAGCAAAGGCTCATCATAGATGGTTAACTTAGGTTTCATCATGGTCTAGTTTTCAGTATATAAATATAATGAAAAAATGCCAATATTTGCTATGATTTTACCAATATTTTGCGTTTTTTGAGTAAAATAATCTGTTTTTTTTAGGAAAACGATAATTTAAAATGATTTATTTCACTTCATTATGATTAAAATTTATTTTGTAACTTTTCTGAATGCTTAAAATGCTTATTAACAGAGGGTTTTGTTCTTTTATTCTGATGTTTTATAGTGTGAAATTTATTCAAGTAGGGAAATGTACAAATGTGAAAGAAAAGGATGATTTTTTTAAATAATTGAACTTCTGGTATCTGTTTTTTAAAGTACGAAAATTGATTAATTAGAAGTCAGAATTTTTCTTAAATAATATTTTGAAAATGTTAAATCAGGAAAAAATACAAAGAAAAAGCCTCCAAATTTGGAGGCTGTAAAAATGTTTTTTAATTAGAATATCCGCTCAATTCTTCTTTATTAGAATTGTAGATTTTGTATTCTAAATACTTAAAAGAATCCCTCGGAATGATGGTTACCCATTTTTTGTACTTCAAAAACCATTTCATCTGAATGCTTTTAATTCCTTTGGTAAGGTAAGCTTCCACGAAAGGATGCACATGAAGGAATAGTTTTCCTTTTTCCTTCTGCATAATGTTTCTGATGGTTTCACCCATTCTTTCCACAATAACAATCGGAGCTACAATTTCTCCGTCTTTGTTAGGGTTTTCTTCTTTGGTGTCGATCTGTTTTTCCGGACGGTTTCTTTGTCTTGTGATTTGTATCAGACCAAATTTACTTGGCGGTAAAATCTTATGACGGGCTTTGTCACGGCTCATTTCGGTTCTGAAATGTTCGTACAGGTCTTTTCTGTGTTCAGGGTTGGTCATGTCGATAAAATCTACGACGATGATTCCGCCCATGTCTCGAAGACGAAGCTGTCTTGCTATTTCTGTGGCTGCCATTTTGTTCACGTTCAGTGCGTGTTCTTTATTGGCTGTGTTTCCGGCAGTAATGTTATTTCCGGAATTCACGTCGATTACGTGAAGTGCTTCTGTGTGTTCTATCACCAGATAAGCACCTTTTGAACTTGGAATATTTACGTGTTTTCCGAAGCTTTGTTTAAGCTGTTTTTCAACGTTATAATATTCGAGGAGAGGAATGTGGGAGTTGTAAAACTGAACGATATTTTTTCGTTCCGGAGCTATTACTTCCAGATAATTTTTCATTTCTTCTACCATTTGCTCGTCATCGCAAAAGACATTCACAAAATCCTGATTGAAGTTATCTCTTAAAATAGACGATGCTTTGTCATCCTCACTTAGAACTTTGGAAGGTACTTTATTCTTCTGAATATTCTTGAAAGTATTCTCCCATTTTTGGATGAGCTGATTCATATCGTTATGAAGATCAGCTACTTTCTTTCCTTCTGCAACCGTTCTGATGATCACGCCAAAGCCTTCCGGTTTTATGCTGTCGATCAGGGTGCGAAGTCTTACTTTTTCTTCAGAACTGCTTATTTTTTTTGAAATGGAAACCTTGTTGTCGAAAGGTATCAAGACCAAAAAACGTCCTGTTAAAGAAATTTGTGTAGAAATCCTGGGTCCTTTTGTGGAGATGGGCTCCTTGGTAATTTGTAATAAAACGATATCATCTTTGGCGATGATCTTATCTACTGTCCCGTTTTTGTCGATTTCAGGCTGAATTTCAAAATTTTTCAGACCTGAAGAAGTCTGTTTTTTAGAAACCGAATCTTTTAGAAATTTCCGGTAGGTAAGGTATTGCGGTCCCAAATCCTGATAGTGCAGAAAAGCATCTTTATCATAGCCGATGTTTACAAATACGGCATTAAGATTGGGGGCAAGTTTTTTTACTTTTCCTATAAACAGATCTCCGACTACAAAATCATTCTTGTCTTCTTCCTCATGAAGTTCACATAGTCTGCCATCCTCCAGCAAAGCAATCTTTGTAAGATCATCTTCATGCGAAACTATTAGTTCTTTCTTCATTTTAAAATTAAAGATAAAAAGATTGATAATGAAATTTGAGAATCGAACAGCTGTATCTTATCTCAATTTCTGCTTATTTTACATAACAAAATATAGTCGGTGAATATTAATAACTTAAAAACACCAACTATATTATTATATTGAAAAATCCCGTAAGAGATTATTTTTTCTTATGTCTGTTCGCTCTTCTTCTTTTCTTTCTTTTGTGTGTTGCAACCTTGTGTCTTTTTCTTTTCTTTCCGCTTGGCATAATGTTAAATTTTTTAGTAACTAGTTAATATTAATTATTCTTTATTTTACTGCAACTTTAGTTTTCACTTTCTCCACAAAAGATTTTGATGGCTTGAAAGCAGGAATATTGTGTGCAGGAATTTCGATTGCAGTGTTCTTAGAGATGTTTCTCCCCGTTTTTGCTGCTCTTGTTTTCACGATGAAAGATCCAAAACCTCTTAAGTAAACATTGTCTCCATTGTACATAGAAGTTCTGATCTCCTGCATAAAAGCTTCTACAACTTTCTGTGTTTCATTCTTTTCGGTCCCCAATTTATTTGAGATGGTGTTTACCAATTCTGCCTTTGTCATTTCCTTTGTAAATTTTAAATTTTAGGTGTGCAAATTTAGTTAAAAAAAATGAATAGTAGCAAATTCAGGCGAAAAATATTTCAACATAAATAGCTGACAATTTTATGTTTAGTATAGTATACGTCCGAAAAGAAGAGATTTTTTACATACTCGAATTGTAATATCCGTTTTCTACACAGAATCTGATGAGGTGGAGTTTGGTCTTTAAACCGAGCTTTTCTGTAAGTCTGTTGATGTACGTATCGATGGTTCTGGTGCTTAGATTAAGCTGTTCGCCGATCTCTTTATTACTGAATCCTTCATAGCAGAATTTCATCAGCTGGATCTCTGTTGGTGACAGTTCTTCCTGACTCATTTTCTGTCTGTTCATATATTCCTGTACAGCGAGTGGCTGTTGTTGCCAGGATTCATAATAGGCATCGTAGTCAAAATCTTTGGATGAGATCTGTCCTTTTACAATGTCTTTTATCGTATTGCTGTTTTTCTGACAGTAATAGATGTTTGGGATTTTACCTAAAATCTCTGCAATATCTTCCTGAAAAGTTCCCGAATAAGTGATAATGGGAGTTTCGTTGTTGTTTTTTCTGATGAATTTGATGGCTTCAATACCGCTGAGAACAGGCATGAAAAGTTCTATAATGAAAACATCTTCCTGTCTTCGGTATGTTCTGTTGATAAGCTCATGACCATTGTTGCAATCGTTGAGAAGCATATTGAAAGGGTTTTCCAGAAGCGTTTTGATCATTATTTTTTTAAAATAAAAATCGCTGTCTGCAATAGAAAAACGTACTGTATTGGTCAGTAACTTGCTCATTCTTTTTCGTGATTTGGTAGGTAGAAGTAAAATTCTGATGACTAAAATATGAAAATCTTTCGGATCTGAAAATTAAACTTTACATTAAAAAATTGTAAATAGTATTGTATGCATTGAATTTAATTTTGTGCATAACTGTTTTTTTTGTTATTTTCACATTCCAAACCAAATTACAGATATGTCTTCTAACAGAGAAAAAAAATTAAATAAATCTGACGTCAGATCGGGAATATGGAAATTCATATTTTCGTTTGTCATTTTATCTGCTGTTTCATTTACCAGCGTCTTTTTCTTTTTCAAAAGCTATGATACTCAGCTTAAGGGAGTTGATGATGAAGTGGGTCGCTATCGTGACTTGCTGAACAGGGATAATCTTTTGCGTACCCATGTAGACAGTATTTACGCAAGAATGGAGCTTTTAGATTCTGATAAAGCTTATAACGATAATTTTTTACGCACCTATATTCTCGATAATGTTCGGGAAGCACAGGATATTATGGGAGCCGATAGCGCTAATAATTTCAAGCATTATGCTGTTTTAATGCAGAAAATAAAGCCAATGCTCAATCTGAAAAGTCAGATAATCAGTGTTTCTTTCAAACAACAGATTGCGATACGCAACGTTCAGGAATGTCAGGGAAAATCTAATCAGATCAACAATAAAATGAAAATAGATCCTACCAGAAAGTTTACAGGTAGAAGAAGATAGCCATTATTTTAAAGTAAAGAAATTATGCAGGGCCAGATCACACTATCAAAAAAAGAAAAACAATATCAGTTTTTATATCTGATTTTAATGCTTGTTGTTGCGCTTTTGTTTTTAGGAATTATTTTTCTTAAAAGTTTTGCATCTCCTTTTTCAGAAGCAGATACCAATTCGCTACAGATTCTTGAGCAGAAAGTAAAATTCAACCAGCAGCAGAAAGTCGGGCTGGTTTTAATAGACACTGCTTCAGCAAGAGTAAACAGATTGTCTGTAGAAATTCAGCAGCCGGTAGAAAGAAATGAGGCGGAATTTGCTATACAGGATTTAGCCAATACGTTTCAGAATGTTGTTGTTAACGATCCACGTAAACAGGCATTTCCGCAGATCGGAAAATTTTTCAAAATGAATATGATCGATAAAGACAGAATTATGAAAATGAATGAAACAACAAAAACATTTGAAAAGCAGTTTGAAGACTGCCAGTTAGGATACAAAGAAAAAAGCCAGAGTCTCCGCGATAGGAATAACGCTTTAAACGCAAGATAACACCACAAATTATAATACACATCACAAAAAACTACTATGAACTATTTTCAAAAGAACAGGAAAAACATCATCATCGGTGTTATAGCCACATTACTTATCGCCGCACTCGTCGCATTGTGGCTTCAGAAGAAGGTCATCCATTCGGCAGATGATATCAAAGGAGTGGTTTTCCCGTCTTCGCTTTTAGTAAGAGATACCTTAACGTTTCAGGATAAAACCGAGTTTGCCAAATTCAAAAGATGGGATTTTGGTGATGGCACTACTTCCGATAAAAGCAACGGAATTCACTTTTATGATAAGCCGGGTTACTACAACGTAACTTTGATTATTGACAATAAATACACAAAATCTTTCCCGATTCTCGTTTCGGCAAGAGGAATTCCAAAACCTAAAGACAGTGCATCTTCAGTTACGAAAATTGATGCGCAAACGCAGGCAATGCAGTACGAAAATGTGCAGTTCCGTGCCCTTTCTGATGCTTCTCAATTTACATGGAGATTTGGGGAAACGGGTAAAATTGATGCTAAAGATAAATTGGCGATTTATGCTTTCCAAAAACCGGGAGATTATGTGGTTACATTGTATACCGATAAAGATATTGAGCCTATTCAGCATCATATTAAAATTCTTCAGGCTTACAATTCTATGGAAGATGAAGAGCCTACATTGGATGAACTGTATGCTAAAAAGGATAATGATTTTAAATATCACCTGCAGCAGATCGCAAACGGAAACAGCTTTAATATGCATTACAACTATCTCCTGAAAACTTATCTGTGCAACAACGAAAATGCAATCGTAAAAGTTTCAGACAGCAAGGTTAATAATTTTTATCTGTACTGTGCAGGTCTTCAGTTTGATAAAAATATGGTAATACAATCTGTAAAACTCAATTTTGACGACGGTATGACCTGTGTAACCAAAGTAGATATCAACCAAAGTAAATAATTTATGCTCCAGTTTTTAGGGCATTGCACCAATCATAAAGAAAAATAAGATGAAAAATAAATTTCCTCTAGCGGCATATTATGTGGGATTATCGGTTTTACTTACCAGTTGTCAGGTAAAATTACCGTCGAGAAAAACCCCTGAGCCACAAAAATACGGGCAGATTGACAACGCTTCAGTAATTAATGGGTATCCTAAAAAATCAGTACCATGGATCGCTATTTCAGACCGTTCCAGAAACACTGCTTATCTAGATAAAAATGATGAAAAATCGTATAAGGAAGTTAAGTTTTTAGAGCCTTTAATGGTTCTGAAAAGCCGGGACGGAATGGTAAAAGTGGCAGAATATATTCCTGATGCATTGATGAAAAAAGTTTCATCAAAACAAATAAAAACTTATGGGTGGATTCCGGAATCTGATCTTTTGCTTTGGAGCAATTCGTTAAAAAATGAAAAAAATGGTTATCCGGTAAGAGTCGCAGTCGTACCAAACAGCCCAAACGTGATCAAAAGTGCTGAAAGGTATTATAAAAATGACTCGATTATGGTTTTTAACTCACCAAGTCTGATCGAAATGGCTGATGTGAAAATTCCAAACGGACAAATGGTTTATGTTTACAAACAGGCTGAAAACAACAAACGCTTTTTAGTAGGGAAAAAACCGACCATCGACATCGATAGCATCAGTACAGGTCTGTACGGATGGGTAAGTTCTGATGTAATTTCTACTTGGGGCGAACGTTCCGCAGTGAAAATGAAAAATACGACGGGCGTAAAAGAAACCACGCTGGGAATTCATGAAGGTGCTCCCGGAGGTGCGGATGCGGATAAACGAACCGCAGTTTTACTTACAGATGTTGATAAAAGACCGCCTCTTGAAAATATTTTTCCGGTAACTTTAGCTTTAAATGAAGAAGCGAAACCAGATACGAGAACAAAATATTTTACCAATGTTTTAGATTACAGTAAAAACTTTGTTAAAAATGTTTTGGGAGAGGCTATTTATTTTGACCGTTACAGAGAAATAATTGATAAGAATAAAAAGGCAAATATTGTATTTGTTTTGGATGTAAGCGCATCAAATACACCATATATTCCGATTGTTGGGTCGCTTTTACAGGATCTTCAGCTCAAATTTGAAAAACCTACCTATTTTAATTCAATTAAATATGGTGTAGTTCTTTACAAAAACAATTCTTGTGGGGAGAATGTAGCTCCATCAGTTTTGAGCCAGGATTACAATAAAGTAATTAAATTTATAGAGGATAAAGTAAATGAAATGAATTGTCCTAGTAATGTCGGAAATCAGCCTCTGAATGAAGGTTTGATAGCTGCAGGGAATTTACTTTCTAATGTTCCGGATGAAACCAATATTGTGATCACAATTGGTACTTCTGCCAACAGAAACGGGAGTATGTCTAGTGTAATTGGTTCACTTACACAAGCTCAGGCAAAGCTGATTATGTTCCAGACGAATGCTCGTTCTTCTGATACGTATAACGATTTTGTTTTGATGTCGGAAAATATTGTTACCAATACGGCGAAGAATGTTGCTGAATTAAAGAAACAAAAAATCATCAAGCAGAGTGATGTCTTAACGAAGAATAATTTTAATCTGATAGAAAGTGACGCAGGTTTCTTTTCATTAGATTTTCCTAAACAGAGCATGGCTCAAGGCTTTGTTATTTTTCCTAAAAAAGGAGACATTACCGCTCCTGGTTTGTTGGTGAAATCCGTCGATAGTCTTATTGCTCAGGTTACTTACGATAACGAAATGATTGATAAATCTTTGAATGAGCGTTTTCATTCTTCGGTAGGTGCAGATAAAACGGAGGTTGATTTCAAATACAAATATCTATATCCGGGATTAACGAATCCTGTTCCTTCGGGAATTGCAGCCCAGCTGATCAATTACGGGAATCCGTTTTTGGCAAAAGGTTATATTCCTAAAGAATTAATGGATTATAAGCAGGGAATGGAAAAAGGAATTTTGATTTCAGAAACTGAATATGATCAGTTGAAAGCTTTCTACAGAGAAGTTTATGAAAATACCGGAGCTGCAAGAACCGATTTTAAACAAGGAAGAGCTGTGAAAGAATATATTAAACTTCTGAAAAAATATAACCCGACCTTGCAATTTTTAGATAAAGGTGAGCTCTACAAACAGCCAATGTCTTATGCTGTAGCGGTAAGCACAGGTTTTGATAATTCTGAGGAAGAAAAAATGTCAAAATATATGCTGAGAGGTTGGACGAAATCAAATATTATTACTAACGAGGAAGCTAGAAGCTACTTTAAATATTATAAAGATTTAGCAGACAGAATGCTTACGCATCGAAATAATCCTGCGGTAAAAATTAAGCAAAACGGTCAGGAATTTTACTGGCTTAGTGAATATTTTATGCCGACAATGCTTCCGGTAGAAGAGCCGGAATACACTAAGCATTAATTGTTTACTGCATAACAAAAAAACGGAAAATTAATTTTCCGTTTTTTTTATGTTAAATTACTTTTTGTTATCTTTGAGATACCAAATATCACAAATATGTCTACTCAAGCATCATCTCATGATGGCAAACACTTTGTCGTTCAAAAGGGAACATGTCAATGTGATCAGGGAGATCAGTTTCCTAAACATATCGTAAGTACACACAACAAACATTTCTGGAATGATTCTGCAGGAAGTGCAGATTATCTGGCTGTCACAGAAGACGACCTACAGTTTGATCCACCCGGTCCAAGTTTTGGAAAATGTAAACTAAAACCAAGCTCAGGCGGTTACCTTCCCTGCGCATATGCACCTGCGGGAAAATGGCAGAAAACTTATGAAAAAGTTTTGGTAATGGATAAAAAATGTGTGACTGAAGTTTCTGAACTTCAATGTACAACTGGTGGCAAAATCACCATTAAAGATCACGGGCAGCGTGGTGAGATGAGCAAACAGAATGTGAAAAATGCAGATGAGAAAATCATCAGACACATGAATCCTCTGGTAAATGTCGATGACTTCAAAGAAACAGCGATGGAAAGCGAAATAGATGCTTATTAATTTTAAAAATTTCTGAGATGTCAAAAAGAGGAGTTTCAAAAATATCCGGTAATACTTCTCCTAAAGTAGGGGAGGCGACGAATTACACTATTGCAGACTGGTATCCTGCGACACCACAAAACCAGCGTAATGCAGCAGGTGTTACTTGGGAATTGTTCAAAAAAAGATCCGACGGCAGATTTACAACAACCAACATAAAAAAAACAGGTACAGGAACTTTTACTTTTGGTGAAGTTGCACAAAAGCATACCTATCGCCTTGAAGCTTATCTTTTCGAACCGGAAGGAAGTGGAGCTTCTACCATTGAAATCACTCCGCAACCTGCAGCAGTTCCGAAAATTAAAAAAGTAGAACTGCAATATGTAGATGATTCTCCCGGAACTGAATTTAGTTTTACGGAAAAAATGAGAGCTCGTGCACACTGCGTTAATTTGGCGGGTAAAAAATTGAAATTTTCTCTTTGGGAAGATGATCAGACTGGGGAAGGTCATGATGTCAAAAATCTTTTAATTGAAACGAAAGAAGCGTCTGTAAATGCAAGTGGCGTTGCTGTAGCAGAATTTACTTTAACAAGGGCATTGATGCAAAAAGCAATGCAGGGCGAAACAGATCCCGAAAAGCTTGAATTTTATGTTACCGTAGAATATTTTTCGCATACGAAACATGCAACGGATAATGTTAATGTAAATAATCCGCTTCATGCTCCGACTCCGGTAACCAGACCGCAACCAAGACCACAGCAAACAAATAATAATTCTTCATCGCAGACAACACCTCCTGCTCAGACAACACCTCCTCCGAGAGCTCAAAACTCTCCTGCGGCTGCAAAACCTCAATCTCAAAAGGAAGAAAAAGGAATCGTCGACAGAGTTACAGATTGGTGGAACAAACTTGAACTTTGGGATTACAAAGAAGCTCCGGGAAAAATTACAGCCCAGAAAACACCGACTCCACAAGCCGGCGGCGGGAAAACAGTGAGTATTGTTCAGGATTCTTCTGTTGAGAATTTAACGGATGCTTATTTTGCTAAAAAAGAATACACAAAACTTACAGGTGAAGCAGATGGAAATCATGTGTATACATTTGGCGGAAGAAAAGCCAACAACAAAACTTCTACTGCCGATGAAAAAGCAAAAGTAGCCGATACTGTTCTTAAAAGAATCGCAGGCGAATTAAAAGCTGCAAAAAAATATACGACAAAAGAAACCATTATTCAGGCACTTACTGCCAATGAATATGGTACTGATACGGAAAATAACAAAACCGTTACAATTCCTGTTTTTAAATTGGGGGCAGAATTCAAAAAGATAGAGAAAGCACCTTTAGATTCTAAAGTTTATCTTGTTGCTCGTGCCGCAGGTTTGAACGGAAAACAGGCAACCATTATCATTAAAGAAAAAGATGGTTTCCTAAAAGGTTCTGCAGGAGCAGTTTTACCTGTTCTTGAAATTACGGAAGCTCAGATGGAGCAACCTGCACAGGCAGGAACAGAAGTTCAGGGCACAGAGAAAACAGAATTTAAAGCCACTATAGAAAATGGAATAGCTAAAGTTCCTGTCCATCTGAGACCTAAGTCTAATGATGATTTTAAGCAATGGAGAGAAAAATTAGCAAAAGGAAAAGAAGATGGTGAATATACTTATAAATTCGGTGGAGATACTGCCATCGCAAATGATAATGATAAGCGAAGAATTGCTGATATTATTTTAACCAATGCCAAAAAAGGCAATGCCAACAATCCGAAAATTGCCGATGACAAAACAGCTTTCATTGCCGATATTGAAAGTATTTTAGAGGTGAAAACCTATAAGCAAAATGATACGGTAAAGTTTAAATTGTACAAAAAACAATCTGAGCTGTTGTATCTTCAGGTAAAAGCACAGGGAGAAAAACAGCATGAAAAAGACTTCCTGAAAACGGATGGCGCCTATTTCCAATTAACGAAAACAAAACCGGTGATTTTCCCACTCAAAGTAAAACCGGAAAATGATCTTGGCAAAACCTGGGGACAAAATTATTATTGGGCGGCAAGTCAGGGTAATAATATGACGACTTTCAATTCAAACAGAAGCAAAGGAACCAGAAAGCATGCAGGCCGAGATCTTTACACGCAGCCGGAAACCGAAATTGTTGCCATGGCAGATGGTGTAGTTCTAAAAACAGCACCTTTCTATGCCGGAACCGATTATATTGCCGTACATCATAAAACCAACGACGGACGTGAGTTTATCATCAATTACGGTGAAGTTGCGCCAAGCAAGAAAGAAGTAAAAGAGGGAGATCAGGTTGTACAGGGACAAAAACTTGGAGTTACCGGTTATCTTCACGGGATTACAGTGATCAGCGGACATACTATTTATATGATTCACTTCGAGCATTATACAGGAACTGAAGGTTTTGATTTAGATAAAAATCATATCTTGTCGGGCGACAACAAATATAAGCGAAGAAGCGATCTTGTAGATCCGCTGGAAATTTTGAGAGAAGGATATAAAAATACTTTCAATGATGATACAGGTGATGACGAACTATTCACAGAAGAAGACGGTAAACAAGCTATTACCGATCTGTATAACCGATATAAAAACCAAACTTGGAAATGGAAATGGGAAGGTTCAGAAGAAGAAGTTGAGGTTACAGGCAAACAGTTGGTTACCATTGTAGAAAAAATGTACCGATTAGAGACTTCTCATTTTAAATCAAAACAATATCAGCATTGCGGAACAGGAGGTATGGAAGCGTTTGGAGAACCACCTTATTATGGTTGGGATTCTTCACTTTTCATCGAGCAGCCAACAGGAACATGGAGTGCATTTGAAGGTAAAGGTCTGAGTGGAGCAGGAGGAAATGCACAGATTACCGATAAGCAGAAAGAGTTTGTAAAATTACCTTCTGTACTTGCCGGAATGGAATACAAAGCAAAATACATCATCAAATACAACGGAAATTATGCAAGATGGTTTAATGCGAAAGATACAACCGCACAAACGGCTTATCAGGATTCTTTAAAGAATATCAGAGCCAGATTTATAGAAGCCTTGTAGTTTATATTTAAATTTATGATTAAAAAAATGAAGCAAAGCGCAATACTATTTTTTGTTTTATTCATGTTTGGATGCCAGAAGGCGTCCAATAAAGCAGAACCGATTGCTGAAGTAAAAAGTGCAGAAGTTGTTCAGCCAAAAACTGTTGAGCAAAATTCAGAGATCGATTGTGAAGAGTTTTTCCGACAGCTTGTTTTGTCCAGCAATCTTCCGGCGGTAAAAAATTACAAGGATGTTTTTATCAGAATTGAAAGCAGTTCTGATGATAAAATTGTTTTGGAATTATATGTAAAAAACAATCTTTCAGAATCTTCACAGAATAAACAGGTAGTAGAAAATGCAGTTGCGTGGCTCAACTTTGTACCCGGTTCAGAAAAACTTTTTGATATTACGGCTGATCCAGAAGAACCTGTGGAAATTAGTTTCAAAAAAGAACTTCTTACTCAATATGATTTCAGAAAAGTTTGTGGTATTACAACCAGAAAAAATGAAAAATCAATAGCCAATATTGCTAAAACTAATTGTAAGGAGCTTACTGGTGAGATGATGTCGGGTGAGGAATGTATCATTTCTTCCAATTCGCTCGAAGATGTTTATCAGGAAATTATTAATCAGTCGTTGGTAAGAGATTCGGAATTTCTGCTTAAAAAGCTTCCGAAAACCAATACTTCTGAAAAGGTAAATAAAAATGGAATCGTTGAAATTTCTTATAAGATCAATAAAAATTCGGTCATCATTGAAATGCTCTATGAAGGCGGAGTCACAGATATAGAATTGTATAACCAGAATCAGTCTGTCAGGAGAAAAATTGTTTATAATGCCGATTAATTTTAAAGATTTTTTGAAAAGAAAATAATTATAAACCTTTACGATAATCTGAAATCGCAATTTTCTAAATGAAGCTCTAAAATTTATGATGATTCACTTTATACTTCCCGGAGATACACTGGAAAACATTGCAGAAAAAATTAAGCTTGAAAATCCTGTATACGTTAAAGAATTTCACAATACCTACTGCAGACATGAAGATTTTATCGAAAAAGAGCTCGTCCCCGGAAAGAAGCTTCTTTTACCTGATTTAAAGAAAATAAATGATTACAACGCAAGAAATGATGCGCCCTTCAAAAGTTTAGAAAGAAATCCGGAAATTATATTTGATCCTGTTGGGTTTTTGAATGATTTTAAAGTTAAAATTAAAGAATCAACCGATGACGGTGGTAAAATAATCGAGAACGCATTCTCTTATGTCGCATCTTTACAATGGATTAAAAACGAATTCAATGAACATCTTTTTCATTTTTCAAAAGATCAGTTTTCGAATCTTCATGATACCAAAATGAGCTATCTTGCTGTCGAAAGCATGAATTGTTTAGGTTCAGTCGAGGTTTATGCTAATTCTAAAGGAGAATTAGTTAGAACTGCTGTAAAAAAGCAGATTTTGAATGATTTGAATGGGATAATGGCAAAATTGTATGATCTGTTTCCTGACAAATATGCTGCAATTTATCTTGAAGAATTTAAATATGTCGTTCAGAACCCTGTACTTTTTGATCAGAAAATGAAGCAGGATTACTTCTTGAAAACGTATTTTTCCTCATTCCGAAATCCTTTTAGAAACGGAAAATCTTTTTTTGAAATAAATTTCAATTCTGATTCGTTACCTATTCAGCAAACAGTAAATTCATTGGAAAATCAAAACGAAATTTCTCTTGTTCAGTCTTTAGCTGATGATATTCAAAATAATCTTAGCTTTACAGGAAATCTTACTGTTTCAAAAAATAATGGATTGATTAAAAATATGGATGTCCGCCAATCATACAAACAATATGATATAAAATATACGACCGACTTTAGCTTTGAAGCTGTCTGATTAAATCGTCAATTTATAAAAATGCTGTCCGGAAATTCAGGACAGCATTTTTATTGCTTAGTGATAATAATTACAAATTATTTTACGATAAATTTTAAGGCTGATTCGTCAAGTTTTAAAATGTAAGTTCCCTGTAATAAGCTTTTAATTCTAATTGAATTTTCCTTTTTGAAAGGATGATCAAAAGTCTGCATTACTTTCCCTTGAAGGTTATAGATCTCCGCTTTTTTGATGCTTTCAGTTTCACCTTTTACAAAAATTTCATTATTCACAATTGGATTAGGATAGATTTTTAATTCTTTTGCTTCCGCATTAAAACTTGGGGTCTTTGCTTGTCTTGAAGCTGTATTATGACAAGTCCAGCTTAAATTATCAATCGCTACTCTGTTACTGGCAGAATTATTAACTAAAGTTATCACTACATTTCCGGAAACATTGATGTTGTTAATGGTTGTAGTCGTTGCAGTTGTGCTGTAAGGTACGGTTCCGACCGTTACACCATTTATCTGAACATTAAAAGTACCATTGCTTCCACTGAATTTCAGTTGAGTTGTAACGGTTAATGAGCCAATTCCGTTTGCTGAGCTGTTTGATTTTAATGATCCGTCTCTTATGGTTATGGCTTTATTTGTAATGGTTTGATCGGTTCTGGAATCAGTTGCAGTCCATGTAATTCCGTTGCTCGTCCATGTCCTTGTAGAATACGATGATGAGCTTGCCGATGGAATGGTCTCGAAATTTTCACTTACACAACCTGTCGGGTTAGGATTGGTTGTTCCAGCATTTGTTGTTGCCGAAACAGTTGAGCTGTTTGCAGAAACATTTCCTGCTGCATCTTTCGCTTTTACATAAAAATTATACGTTGTAGAAGGGTTTAATCCAGAAACGGTTGTAGAAGTTGACGCAACATTTGTTTTTAAGCTACCATTCATATAAACATCGTAAGATGATACCCCTACATTATCGGTGGAAGCATTCCATGTTAAAGAAACTGTATTGGTTGTTTTACCGGAAACCGTTAAGTTAGTAACAGTTGACGGAGTCTGTGTGTCTGTTGTTGGAGCTTGTCCGCCCCAGATTTGATTCACATAACTTGGGTTATCAATAAACGGGTTTCTGTTTCCCTGAAAAGTATAAGAAGCATTATTTCTGTTAATTTCAGCCTGAGAAACCGGATCCTGATTGTGCCAAGCTAAAAGTACATTCAGTTCCCACGTTTGAAGTCCCGGAAATGCCGAAGATCCAAGCATGTTTCCTGTAGAGAATGTAGAAAGTTTACTTTGGTATCTCGTGACAAAATAAAAAACCATTCTGGCTACGTCACCTTTAAATTCATCAATCGGTTCAAAAACTGTCCCTGAAAATCCTGCAGAAGAAGAGCTTCCAAGCTTAGAACCATTTAAAGAAGTAAAGCTTGCACTCCCGACTTTCCCGAAAGGATAATTGGAACGCATTCCGTTTACCTTTCCGTCGGTTGCTCTGATGAAATGGACGTCAGATTTCATAGGAGAAGCTTCACTGAAGAGACTTTGAGGAACGATGTGTTCACGGTTGTAGCAATTTCCTTCGGTAGAATACGTTCCGCATTGATTATTTCCGGGAGTATATTTATAAGGATCTGCAGAACTTGGTCTTTCGGAATAAATGTCGAGAATAGAGCCGTCATTTTCGTAATTTTTATCAATATCGGTTGTCTTGTAAGCGGTCCAAAGTCCGTTGTAGCCTTTGTCCTGATGTCCGTTAGTGATGATATTGCTTAATGCAGTTTTAAGCTGAGCTCCTGATAATCCGTTGGCTGAGTTGTAATATCCTGCAGGAGCCTGTGCAAGAGCCAGCTGCGAGAATGTAAAGAATAAAAATAGTTTTTTCATAAAAATATAATTTGCGGTAAGATTAATACAATTTGGTGAATGTAAAATTACATTATTATTAAAAGTAAGACTCACTAATATTAAATTTTACAACGTTATGCACAATATTTATTGTTTGATTTTGAAACAGTGGTATTTGTAAATTTTATATTCTTTTATTAAAATTAATTAAGTTTAATATAAAGTATGAATGAATTTTTAATTGATATAAATCATAATTATTTATAAAATGGCAATAGAATTTATATTTATTTTTGTGATTAAATTTATTTAGAATGATTAAAAACAATTTTCTTTTTGCAGGTCTTATTACTGCATCTGTCGGTTCATTTTTGAATGCCCAGTGTAATGCAGTATCTGAATTTTCTGAAAATTTTGATACGCTGTCATGCTGTAACATGGGAGTAGTTCCTTCTTGCTGGAATAGTATTCTTACAGCAGGTGGCGGAAATCAGATTATTTCAAGCACTTCTCCTGCATCCAGCCCGAGTAATGTTTATCAGACAGGATATAATAAAGTTTCCATTGTCGTCATGCCGTCACTTACCAATATCAATGCGGGAACGCACCACTTTAAATTTAAGGTAAGAGTAAATTCAGGATCGGGACTTTTAGATTTTGGATATATTACGGACGTCGATGATGCAACAACTTTTGTAACACTGCAATCGATTACAATTACAAATAGCACATATGATAGTACTTCAGAAAGAATTTTTGATGTGCCTACGACAGTTCCTGCAAATGCAAGACTGGCCATCAGAAATCCCGGAACAACCTGGGCTGGTCACTATTGGGATGATGCAGTCTGGGAACCGAAAACGGCATTATCTACCAGCGATTTAAAATTAAATGATTTCAAAATCTATCCAAATCCTTTTACTGATGTGATTACCCTTTCTGACACAAAAGAAATAAAACAATTAAAAGTCACAGATGTTTCCGGAAGACTGATCAGAATGATAGAAAAACCATCTTCAAAAATAAATCTAAGCGATTTGAAAGCAGGAATTTATTTCATGACGATAGAATTTAAAGACGGAAAATCACAGACTGTTAAAACCATCAAAGAATAATTATTTTTAAAAACCCATATTTTTAACGTGTAATCAAAAAAAGTCAACACAAATTTTGTGTTGACTTTTTATATAATTTAAATTGAAAATTTTATTATTTCTTCATTCCCGGAGGATAGTTAGCCATAATTTCACCTACGATCTGAGGAATCTGTTTCTGCTTAGCTTTTGGTCGGTCTACAGAAATTCCGCTTCCAATTCCCTGCCAAACCAGCTTTTGAGATCTTGCATCAACCATATCAACGATTATTGCTCCTTCATTGTAATTGCTGCTCCAGGTTCTGTTCATTCCGATTCCCCATCCGAAACCGCCGCCCCACCCCCACATTCCGCCAGGATTGGATGTCGTAATATCAGTAATTTTTTTGTGATTTGCTTTCACATTAACGATCAAATCAGGGTTTTCTCCAGACTGGAGGCCTTTCATCTGCAATTGCTTAGAAAGCTCGTTCAAAACTCTGTCTTTATCAATATCGTTCAGCTTCAGATCATCGATTCTGATTTTATACGTTTTGTATGACGAGAAATTAGCTGTCTGCGCGTAATCTGAACGCACTTTGAAAGGGCTGCATGATGACAAACCTAAACTTGCAGCAAGCAAAATAAAAATATATTTCTTCATTTTATTTATTTTTTTTATTGGTTTTTATAAATGTGTCTGTCTTTTTATCATATCCGTACGGACAGTGTCTGCATCCGCTTTTACAGCAATGTCCACGTTTCAGATGAAATTTTTCTGTAAAAACCTTATAGCCCTGCTCGTTATAGTAAAAGTCTTCACCTTCTTTGATTTGAAAAAGTGCCATAAGTTAAATCAAAACTTTTATATTTGTTATTATGATAATTGTATGCCAAAGGCTCCTCAAAAATACAAAAATAAACGGCATTACACTCTTTCCTTTTATTTTCATCAAGAATCCTGAAGATAAGAAGAATAGAGTATTGATTAATCATGAAAAAATTCATATCAGACAGCAATTAGAACTGTTGATCATATTTTTTTATATTCTTTATATGGTAGAATATTATTATCATTTTTTCAGGTTGAAAAATGCTTATCAGGCTTATAAATCAATATCTTTTGAAAGGGAAGCGTATGCGATGGAACATGATTTAAATTATCTCAAAAAAAGAAAATTTTGGAGTTTCACAAAGTTTATGAAATGAAAATTAAAATATTATTAAAATAATTAAAAATCTTAATTTTGTAGTGTAGTTTTAAGCTGTAATGTTAAAAATTCTATCAGAGAAAATTCCGATTCAGGAAATTCCCGTTCAGAAAAATGTTAAACTCTTTATCAAAAGGGAAGATTTAATACATCCTCAAATCTCAGGGAATAAATACTGGAAACTTTTTTTTAACATTAATAATTATCTTGAGACTCAGCCTAAAAACCCTCTCATCATAACTTTTGGCGGAGCATTTTCAAATCATATTTCAGCTGTTTCAGCAACAGGAAATTTGGCTAAGGTTAAAACTTTAGGAATTATTCGTGGAGAAGAATTAGAAAATAAATGGACGCATAATCCGACCTTGGTGTTTGCTAAAAGAAACGGAATGAATCTAAAATTCGTTACCCGTGAAGAATACCGCCATAAAGATAAACTCACCGAATTTTTACAGCAGGAATTTCCTGAAGCGTTGATTATTCCTGAAGGCGGAACGAATATAAATGCGGTTCAGGGCATAAAAATGATGCTCAATAACGATACAAAAGATTTTGATTATCTTTGCACAGCAGTTGGAACCGGCGGAACATTGGCGGGGATTTCAGAGTTTTGTGAAGAAAATCAGAAAGTTATAGGATTTAAGGTTGTTGATGATTCTTCTTTGGAAAACAAGACTTCTGAACTAACTTCAAAACAAAATTTTCATCTAACCGATGCAGCTTTTGGCGGTTATGGTAAAATAAATGATGAAAATGTGCGTTTTATTAATGATTTTAAAATGAAGTTTGATATTCCGTTAGAGCCTATCTATACAGGAAAAATGATGCAGAAAGTTTTTGAAATGATTTATGCGGATTATTTCCCGGAAGGAAGCAAAATTCTCTGTTTTCACACTGGTGGTTTGCAGGGAATTGAGGGAGCTAATCTGATGCTGGAGAAACAGAACAGAGATTTAATACTATAAATGTAAAAGTAAAACACTCTTATTAGTTATTCGAAGTGTTTATTTATTCAAAAAAATAAAAAATGAAAAGACTTTTCTTACTAATTAGCCTTTTAGTTTTATCAAAATTCTCAGCTCAGACCTGGGCAACAGAAGATCAGTACATCCAAAGATTTGCACAATATGCTGTTGAAGAAATGGAAAAATACAAAATTCCGGCTTCAATTACGCTTGCACAAGGACTTTTGGAAACAGGTGGCGGACAAAGCCGTTTGGCTCAGGAAGGAAAAAATCACTTCGGCATAAAATGTAAAGAAGACTGGACCGGAAAAACCATGAAGCATACCGATGATGCTCCGAATGAATGTTTCCGTGTGTATGATGATCCAAAACAATCTTACGAAGACCACTCAATATTTTTGGCAACCAGAAAATATTACACCAAACTTTTTGACCTTGATATGAAGGATTACAAAGCTTGGGCACATGGTTTGAAAAAAGCAGGTTATGCAACAAATCCCCGTTATGCATCGATTCTAATCGGGAAAATTGAGAAATATAAATTGTATGAATTTGATGATGTCAATTCTAAAGAAGTTCTTTATGCAGTACTAAAAAAATACCCGGGATTGCAGGAAGACAGACAGTTTATGGCTCAGCTGGAACCTGTTAAGGAAAAGAAGAAAACCATCGCTCCGACTCCTAAAACTCAATCTCAGCCTAAGGTTTATGCTTTAGCTCCTGAGAAAAAAGAAAGAGTAAAGACCAGAACGGAGATTTTAAATTCAATTTTAATTAAAAGTCATCCGAATGGTGGTTTAAAATATATCGTCATTCCTGAAGATACAGATATACAGTTTATTGCTAAAAAATTCAAGATCAGCGAAAGCAAACTTATAAAATGGAACGAGCTTGAAGGAAATGCACTGGCAAAAAATGAAATTGTATTTCTAGAATCTAAAAACTCGGCAGGAAATACAGCAACGTACAAAGCAGAATATGGTGAAGATATGTACGATATTGCCCAAAAATTCGGAATTAAACTCAATAAATTATACGCAAAAAACAGAATGGATGAAGGTCAAAAACCTTCTTCCGGGCAGCTGATTTATTTGATCGATAAAAAACCTAGAAACTAAAATTGGTTGTTGGGTTTGGGTTGATGGTTGTTTGTTTTATAACAGCAAATCTATCAACGATCAACAACTGACAACTGTCAACTAAAAAAATGAAATACCAAAGAAGTTCGGCTTTATTTGAAGAAGCTTACAAATACATTCCCGGTGGTGTAAACTCTCCGGTTCGTGCCTTTAAATCAGTGGGGGGAGTTCCCGTTTTTATGAAATCGGCGAAAGGTGCTTATCTTACCGATGCGGATGATAATACGTATATAGATTACATCAACTCTTGGGGACCTGCCATTTTAGGGCATACGCATCCTGAAGTTTTGGAAGAATTAAAAATTCAGGCGGAAAAAGGTTTTTCTTTCGGTGCACCCACTGAATTAGAAACTGAAATTGCAAAGTTTATTACAGAAAATGTTCCTAATATCGACCAAATCAGAATGGTTTCTTCGGGAACGGAAGCCTGTATGAGTGCGATCAGACTGGCAAGAGGTTTTACCGGGAGAGACAAGTTTATAAAATTTGAAGGTTGTTATCATGGTCACTCAGATTCGTTTTTGATTAAAGCAGGAAGTGGTGCAGCAACTTTTGGGAACCCGAATTCTCCGGGAGTAACTCAAGGGACGGCTAAAGATACTTTGTTGGCAAGGTATAATGATTTTGAACAAGTTCAGGATTTGTTCAGGCATAATCACGGTGAAATTGCTGCGGTAATTATCGAGCCTGTTGCAGGAAATATGGGTTGCGTTTTGCCAGAAAATGATTTCTTACAAAACCTGAGAAGAATCTGTGACGAAAACGGGGCTTTATTGATTTTTGATGAAGTGATGACTGGTTTCAGACTGGCTTTTGGGGGTGCGCAGGAATTATTTAATGTGAAAGCTGATTTGGTAACGTACGGAAAAGTTATCGGAGGCGGACTTCCGGTTGGAGCTTTTGCAGGTAGAAACGAAATTATGGATCATCTTGCACCAAAAGGTGGTGTTTATCAAGCAGGTACACTGAGCGGAAATCCGTTGGCGATGAGAGCAGGTTTAAAAACTTTGCAAATCATTAAAAATGATCCTGAATTTTTCAACAGATTAGAAAAAACAACAGCAACTTTAGATTTTGAAATCGGAAAAATTTTAAATGAAAAAGGAATTGAGCACAGAATCAACAGAAAAGGTTCGATGATGTCGGTATTCTTTCATATCAATGCGGTTTCTAATTTTGATGAGGCGCAAAATGCCAATCATGCACTGTTCAATAACTTCTTTCACCAGATGTTAACCAACGGAATTTATCTTCCGCCAAGTGGGTATGAAACCTATTTCATCAGTGATGCGATTAAAGACAGAGAAATCGATATGACTCTGGAAGCGGTAAGAAAATTTGAATATTTTTAGATATAAAAATAAATATTTTAAAAGGATGAGGTTAAGCTTCATCCTTTTTGTTTTATTTAAACATAAACTTTACAAATTTCGAGACTAATAATAACAAATATCTTTTGTAATCTGTTAATAAATAATTCATACAAGCAATGTAATAAAATATACAATTATAAAAATTTACCAGTTCATAATTTTGTACCATAGAAATGTGTAATGGAAAGATCTGGTAATATTTCACGAAAAGATTTTCTTAAAAATTCTGCTTTAGCAATGGCAGGAATAGGTTTGTCACCTGTAATGATGAATGCAGAAACAGTTTCTAAAAATAAAGCTTTGCCACATAACGGAAAATTAATTTTAAAAAACGTCCGTCTTGAAACTGGTTTTGAATATGAAGAAGGTGAAGTAATTGCTACTAAAACAGATTTGTTTTTAGTTGAAACCGAAAACGAAAAAATCACAAAAATCAGCAAGAATGATCCTAAAGCAAAAGCGGCGGATGCAAAAGGATTTTTAATGCTTCCTGCATTCAGAGATATGCATATTCATCTGGATAAAACTTTTTTTGGAGATAAATGGCAGGCTGTAAGAAAAAGAAAAGGCGGCGTGAAAGGAATGATTGAACTTGAAGAACAGATCATGCCCGAAATTCTCAAAAATTCTACTTATAAAGCAGAAAAAATGATTGAGTTGCTACAGTCAAAAGGAACTGCTTTTGCAAGAAGCCATGTGAATATCGAGCCAACTTCCAAATTAGATTCCCTGAAAAACCTTCAGAAAGCTTTAGACAACAAAAAGAAAAGTTTTGGTGCTGAGATTGTGGCTTTTCCGCAGCATGGCGTTTTCTACAAAAATTCTGTTCCTTATCTGAAAGAAGCTGCAAAGATGAATATAGATTTCATCGGTGGAGTCGATCCTTACACAATCGACGGAGCAATTGAAAAGACGATGGATTTTACCGTTCAATTGGCTCTGGATCATCAAAAAGGAATTGATATCCACTTACATGAAACCGGAGAATTGGGTTTGAAAACGGTGGAATATTTAATTGATAAAGTAAATGAAAATCCTGCACTGAAAGGAAAAACTTTCTTAAGTCACTGTTTTGTTTTAGGAAAATTAGAAAAGATAAAACAGGAAGAAATTGCCGAAAAATTAGGAAACACACAAATTGGTGTAATCTCTACAATACCAATCGGGAACCTCATCATGCCTCTGCCACTTTTAAAAAATCACAATGTAATCGTTTATACTGGAAATGACAGTATTGTCGATCATTGGAATACATACGGAACAGGAAGTGTTTTGGAAAAAGCAAATCTTTATGCTCAGCTTTATGGGCAGTCGACTGAATTTTTACTTTCAAGAAGTCTGAAACTTGCAACGGCTGATCTTCTTCCTTTAGATGATAAAGGAGTTCAACAGTGGCCAAAGAATGGTGACGATGCAGATTTTGTATTGGTAAATGCAAGTTGTTCTGCAGAAGCGGTATCAAGAATTTCAAACGTGGAATCTCTCATATATAAAGGAAATATTGTTTATTAATTAAAATAACAAACTGATGAAAGCTTTAATTTTCTTATTATTTCTTGTAATTGAAATGTGCTTTTCTCAGTCTGTAAAGAAAGAAATGGTCATAGATAAAAGTATAATTGAACTTGTAAAAAGTAATGATGCAGAGGGCGTAAGAGCAGCTTTGGAAAGTGGGATTGATGTGAACACAAAAGATTCGAGGGGACGTTCTTTGCTATTACTTGCTGCGGTAGGAAAAAAGATCAAAATTTCAAAACTGCTTGTAGAATATGGTGCAGATGTCAATTTGCAAGATCAGCAGTTAGATAGTCCATTTTTGTATGCAGGAGCAAACGGACAAACAGAATTGGTGAAATTATTTCTTCAGAATGGTGCAAGATTCGATATTTTCAACCGGTACAACGGAACTGCTTTAATTCCTGCCTGTGAAAGAGGTCATGTAGAAACGGTGAAATTTTTGGCTTACACAAAAGATTTTCCGATCAATCATGTGAACAGGTTGGGTTGGACTGCTTTAATGGAAGCCGTGATTCTCGGTGATGGTAGTCTTAAATATCAGCAGATTGTTCAGTTTTTAAAAAACGGAGGGGCAAAAGATATTGCAGATAAAGACGGTGTTACTG
Source organism: Chryseobacterium formosense (assembly GCF_900116415.1). Lineage (GTDB taxonomy): Bacteria > Bacteroidota > Bacteroidia > Flavobacteriales > Weeksellaceae > Chryseobacterium > Chryseobacterium formosense. The sequence continues at coordinate 976,722 of NZ_FPAP01000002.1, forward strand.
CTTTGGAACATGCGTACAGATTGGGATTCAGTCAGATTGCTAAAATATTGGAATCGTAATCCTTAAAAATAATAATGTTAAAAATGATTTCTTTATTAAATTTTTTTAATTTTAAAAGCAAATCATTTGGATGCATCATCAGTCTGATCACTTTCCGGTTTTGGGAATTGAGGATTTCCGAAAAGACCCGTCGTTGGACAGTAATTTACTGTTCAATGAGCTGTATGGTGAGCGTTCAATTGATCATCCGCACAAGCATGATTTTTTTGTAATTAATATTTTTGATCGGGGAAAAGGCAGCCACACGATCGATTTTGTAGATTATGAAATCAAAAATAAACAAGTTCATCTGGTTTTTCCTGATCAGGTACATCAATGGAAAATTGAACCCGGAACTGTAGGGTATCAGTTGATGATCAGCCGAAATTGGTTCGAAACGTTAGTTCCCAATTTGAGATTTTCCCAGTCTTTATACCAGAATCATCCGGTGATTGATCTTTCTGATGATGCATTTACATCGATCATTTATGAATTTAAGGCAATCAAAAAATTACTGGATGAAGAAAATATTTTTTGGGAGATGATCAGGAAGAGAAATGAGGTAATTGGGTTGCTACTAAGCAAGGCCGTTGAGCTTACATTTAACAATGATGATCAGAATCATTACAATCCTATTTTTTCAAAATTCTTACCTCTTATTGACGAGTATTTCAAAGAAGAGCGATTGGTTTCATTTTATGCTGAAAAGCTTAATATTTCGCCAAATTATTTGAATGTCATCTGCAAAAAAAGTATCAATTCTTCGGCTTCATCATTGATTCAGGATCGAATTTTGCTTGAAGCCAAACGTCTTCTCAAAGTGAGTGAAATGTCTGTGAAAGACATTGTTTTTGATCTGGGATTTTATGATCAGGCAAGTTTTTCAAAATTTTTCAAATCACAGACGGGGATGACGCCTTCTCAGTTTAAAGGATGATATGTAATAAAAAAATCCTCAGAAAAAATTTCCAAGGAATCAATTATTAATTTGAATCTAATATTATTGTAATCCGGACCATCCGATTGCCCACGTTGGGGTATTTTCTCCGTTTCCGGCTCCATTTGCATCGGTTTTATCGGTATAAGTATTTGCTACAATAGTTACTGCTGTTCCTGCGCTTGAAGTTGCCGATGCTTTTGTTGTAACATTTGCATTAAACAGAATGTCCTTTATTTTGCTCTGACCATTGAAATAAGTCACTGTCGCATCACTTTCAAGATTAAAGCCTGTTTTCCAGCTAGAGATGACAAAGTTCTCGACAGTTGCCTGAGCTCCTGAAGATAATCTTACAGCATTGGTTTCACCGGTATCGTTACCTCCTATTATTGTTGCATTTTTAATGGTTGGGTTTGATCGGGGAGAAGCATCGGGATTTGTAGCGTTGTTGATGCCTTTGATTCCGTTGTTTCCTGTGCCGTCGGTTCTTCTTTTAGTGAAAATATTAGAGGCAGTACCTACCCATCCGTCTTTAAAGCTGAAAGCATTATTTGTATTGCCGATAGAAACAATATTAGCAACAGCTACTGTTCCGCCATAAATTTCGATTCCGTCATCGGCTGTATTAAATAAAGCTACATTTTCAACTCTTGTTCCGCTTCCTACTCCAAACAGAGAAAGCCCGTTGAATTTTTTATCGGTTCCGAAAGGAGCACCTGCATTTTCGATTTTTACATAATTCAGAATACCAGAATTATCGACCGCATCTGTTCCTCCATAAGGTGAATTTCCTATTTCTGAAGTTCCGGAAGCACCTGTATTGATGGGTGCTTTACCACAAATAATCAATCCGCCCCAGTTTCCTGGCGCTGCCGTTGCTGACATCAACATTACCGGAGATCCTGCTGTTCCGTTGGCAAATATTTGTCCGCCCTGTTCTACGAGAATATAAGAATCTGCTCCTGCTGTAGCAACAATCCTTATACCTGCCGGAATCACAAGTTTTCCACCGTTTTTTACTTTTACCGAACCGTTCATCACATATACCTTTGTAGGATCAAGAGTTACGACTTCGCCATTGGTAACCTCACCTTTGAAATTGTTCGGATCCTGAGCAATCCCTGTCGGAATGATAGAATTGATGGTTTCTTCGTCTGTACTGCAAGACTGAATACCCAACGATACAGAACCTATAATAAAAGCAGCTATGATTAATTTGAAATAATTTTTCTTCATAATATTTTGAATTTCTTCCTGTAAAAATTCTTCGCAGAAATCTCTTTTGTTTGAAAAGACCAAATTACCATTTTCTCTTTACTCTGCCAACGGAAAATACAAATGAATATTTGAAATTTAATATAAATAATTTTGAGCTTAATAAAAAAACAAACACGCCCGGAAAGAATCTTCCCGAGCGTGTTTTTTAATTTGATATGAAGAAACTAATTACCTATTTTATCAACACTTGACGTGATTTCTCATTAGATCTTAAAATATATTTCCCTGAACCTAATTGAGATTTAACTTTTACAAAATCTGTGTCTTCTGATGTTGTTTTTAATTTTTTAAGCAAATTACCGTTCATATCATAAACATCAACATCAACTTGATCTGTGATATTTGCCATTTTACCATGATAACCTGCTGCTAATAATTTTATGTTATCATTTTCATTTGTTTCCGGAATTAAATTATCTTTATCTAAATGAAAGGCAATTCCTATAAAACTATTTGAACCAAAATCTGCAATAGTTGTTTCAGTTTCTACTATTGCACTGTTTTGAGTTTGTCCAATATTTAAATATTGAGTCTTTACAGCTTTAGGAGAAACACTCGGATAAGTTCCTTGTAAGGCATCATATTGAGATAAATCGAATCTCAAATTATTTATAGCGGCATTACCTGTTTTAGTTACTGTAACTAAAAATTTATAACTGGCGTTTTTTTGCAACTGTGGTCCTCCGTTGCTGCTTGTATTAGAATCAAAAATTTTAATTCCGCTTGAGCTACTGTAAACTTGAAAAGTTGTGATTGTTAAGTTTGGAGTTGTAGTTGGAGCAGTATATCCTAATGTTTTTGTTAATTCCGGAATTAATATGCTACCATCATCATTATAGACAGGCCAAGTTTTAATAACCAAAATATATTTCACCGCATTTTTCACTTTGGAATAATCATCCCATATTAAGTTCCAAGTATCAATAGTAGTTGATGTGGGATAGTAAATTGGATCATAATTGGAATCATCGAAAACAGAATTAGTGAAAATTCGAGTATTGTTTGATACTACATTATAGTACATTGCTAAATTATAGCCTCTGTACTTGCCTTGTACGTCATAATTATAATGTATATATTGATCAGAGCCTACATAAGAAACTTTGAAATTAGAAAAATCAGCTTGTGTATTAAAATCTTGAGAAAATACAAGTTGGCTGATGAAAATAAAAATAAACGTTATTTTATTGAATAATAAATTTAGTTTCATGATATTAAGTTTTAATGATTTGGTTGATTTTAAAAAGACCGTTCAAATTTTATAAATCTGAACGGTCTTGTATAGTTGTTAGTATTATTATAATCCGGCCCAACCTGTAGCCCAAGTTGGAGTGTTAACACCATTTCCTGCACCTGTAGCAGAAGCATTTTCAGTATAAGTGTTTGCTAAAATAGTAACAGTCGGTCCTGATAAAGGTCCTGAACCATCTGGATCGTTACCTTTTCCTGAAGCTTTTGTTGTTATAGCATCAAATTTTACGTTAGTAATTTTATTCTGGCCATTAAACCATGTTAAAGAAGCATCGTTCTCAACATTGATCCCTGTAGTCCAGTTTGATAAAACTAAATTATCAAATGTACCACGAGTTCCTACTCTTAATTTTAAAGCATCTGCTTCACCAGTTGTTCCTCCGATGAAAGTAGCGTTTTTAATCGTTGGGTTTGAGATTGGGTTTGCATTGTGATCGTTTGAATTGTTATCTGCTTCAATACCTCTGTTCCCAACACCGTTTGCTCTTCTTTTTGTGTAGATATTTGTAGCAGTTCCGCTCCAACCTTCTGTCCAGTCAAAAGCATCATCTTCGTTAGATACAGATACGATATTTGATACATTTACAGTTCCTCCAAAAAACTCAATACCATCATCAGATCCGTTAATTAAAGAAACATTATCGATAGTAGTTCCGTTACCTACTCCAAAAAGAGATAGACCGTTGAATTCTTTATCTGCTGTAAAAATAGCTCCGGCATATTCAATTCTCACAAATTTGATAATTCCTGAGTTATCAGAAGCATTAGTACCACCATAAGTTGCATTACCAACTTCTGCTGTAGCTGTAGTTCCTTTATTGATAGGAGCTTTACCGCAGATTACTAAACCACCCCAGCTTCCTGGTGTAGCAGCTGGTGAAGTGAATACGATTGGAGATGAAGCAGTACCGTTAGCAAAAATTTTAGCATCCTGCTCAATTGTAATATATGCAGAAGTACCTCCTGTAGCTTCAATTCTGGTTCCTGCAGGAATTACTAAAGTACCTCCGGCTTTTACCATTACTGAACCTGTAAGCTTGTATACTTTTGTAGGATCTAATGTTACTGTCTCACCAGATTTTACTTCTCCTTTAAAGTTGTTTGGATCTGAAGCAATTCCTGTTGAGATGATTTCTTCATCATCATTGTCACTACAAGAGTGAAATACTACAGCTGTTGTCGACATGATAAAGGCAGCAGCTAATAATTTTAAAGTATTCTTTTTCATTTTACAATATTTTAATTTATTTATAGATTTTTTAGAATTCGTAAGAAACACTGGCTCCTACACCTGTTCCTCTTTTATATTTTTTTGAAATAAGTTCATTTCCGGTAAGCGGATTATCCTGAATTCTTGTGAAATAAGGATTGAGAAGGTTTCTTCCTGTAAACGAGAACCCGATACCATTCCCTAATTTAAATTTCAGAGTTGCATCTAAAGTGCTGAATGCCTTATCAACCATATTACCTCTGTTCTGGAAACCTAAAGCATAGATATTATCCGAAATGTATGAGTAAGAAACTACGAAATCCATAGTGTTTTTATTACCCCATTTTTGCTCTAACCCAACATTGGCGTTAGCAAGGAATTCTGATGCTCCCTGTAATTTGTCTTTATCTTTGATAAAAGATGCTGAGAATCCTGAACCTTGGTTTTCTTTTGCTACCTTTTCTGTGTCTAGATCCTGCTCAGTATTAAGATATGTTCCATTCATGAAGGTATATATCCTTGTATTTCCGGTTGTGTAAATATCTTTTCTGAATTCAGCTTCAAGACCAAAAACTCTTCCGGTATCTCCAACATTCATAAAAGAAACTGAGTTTGAAGAAGAGTTGATGGTAACTCTTGCTAAAGGATTTTGAATATATTTACCGAACGCAGTCAATGAGATCAATTCATTCTTTTTAGGAAACCATTCCCATTTCAGGTCTACATTATAATTATCCGCAGGGTAATTTGATACGTTACCAATTGTACTTTCATCTACATCTACATATTCGAAAGGTGCTGTTTCAAGCAATAAAGGTGTTGTATAGGTTTTAGATCCTGCTAATCTTAAATTATGCTTATCGTTCAAACTATACTTAAGGTTGAATGCTGGCAAGATTTTATTATAATCTCTGTTTTCTTTTCCTTGTAAGATAGCAGTGTTATAAGTAAGCTTTTGCATAAGATTTTCATATCTTACACCGAGCTGAGCTGTGAACTTTTCACTGAATTTATAATCTACATTTACATATCCGGCATTATTAGTCATTTCTGAGGTGAAAGTCTGTGGAACAAGAGCTGTTTCTGGTGAATATTTTATATCTCCTCGGAAAGTTACAATATCGAAATATGCACCTGTCTGATAATTTCCAAGGTTAAAGAAAGTATCATAATTATTAGGATCTACAAAATAAGTTCCCTGTGCAGGTAAAATTCTGAAGTTATATTGAGTCGCTTTGAAATCACTATCCTTATATCTTCCGCTATATCCCAAAGTAATTTTAGCATCACCGATTTTATAATCTGCATGGATGTCACCTACGAAATCATTTTCTAAAAGTTGATCGTAATATCTGTTGTTTGCACCCGGATTACTGCTTGCAAAGAAGCTGTAGTTTTGTTGCTTGTCAAAAATAGTTACGTTATCTTGTCTGTCTGGTCTTTTGCTGTCTAATCTGTTAAATCCTATATTCCAAGAAATTTTTAATGGTTCAGAAAGAGTATGTTCACCTCTCAGCTGATTAGAAATTAGATCATTAATACGGTAAGTCGCTCTTCTCTGTTGAGTAATGAATCTCTCCTGAGAAGGGTCATTGTCATAATAATCTCTGTTGTATCCTGAATAATTACCAAGTTTCTGTTCAGAAGTGTGGATGTAGTTTGATGATAAATTAATATTATGATTAGAATTAATCTTATAGTTTACATTTACTACACCGGTTGTATTAGTTGTGTATCTGTATTCTTCCGCATTATCATATATTCTTAAAGGATTATCTTGTCCGTCATACGATCCACCTGTAGTTCCTTTAAAATAATCGTAGCTGTTATCAAAACCTCCGTATCCGAAAATACTTAGTTTGCCTTGTTCACCAATCTTAAAGTTTGTTCCGAAATCAAAACTTAAAGAAGAGTTAAAAGGATTGTTTGTTTCCTGGTTCTTCCATGAAGTTTTAAAAACATATCCCTGATTTACAATTGAATTCTTAGATGGCTGATTTATTTTAGTAAACCCAAAATAGCTCGGCCCGTCCTGTAAGAAAAAGTTATTCTTCTGAACTGCATTAAAATTAACAGATGATCCCAAATTTACTTTGAAATATGGCTTTCCTGTATAAACTTTAGTTACAATGTCAACGTTTGCACCAGACATATCTCCCCAAAGTTTAGGGTTGTATACTTTTTCCAGACCGATAAAATCGATCATATCAGTTTTAATAATACTCAGATCAATGTTTTTGTATAAAGGATCGTTGGATGGAACCTGAAGCCCGTTGATGGTTGTAGAGTTGTTACGGTCACCAAGTCCACGGATGAAGATTTGTCCGCTTCCTTCCTGCTTTTGTGAACCGGTTGCTTTGGTTACGGCAACAGAAACGTCACCTACACCTTGTTTTTCCAACTGTACAGATCCCACTCTTTCAATTACTTCAACAGATTTTTTCTGTATACTGATAATATTAGACTCGCTGCCTTTTTTTGTTGTCCCCTGAATAATAACACCCTCAATTTTCTTTTCGTTTTTTACGGTGTCGTTCTTTTCTTGAGCGTACATTAAAGTTCCTGATGTGGTAAGGAATAATGCAGCGATACTCAGTTTTCTAAAATTCATTTTCTTTTTACTAATTACTTTCGGTGCAAAGGAAGAAAAGTTTGATGGTGTAAATGGTTTAGAGAATTTTAAATTTTTCTTAACTAAATATTACGAAAACAATATTATTGTTAACTTTATGTGAACGATAACCCTTGTGTTCATCCATCATTCAAAAATTGTTAACTTTGAACCGTAAAAATTGAAAATGAATCAAAAGAAAATTCTTCTTATAGACGATGAACTCGATATTTTAGAGATTCTGTCTTACAATCTGGAAAAAGAAGGTTACGACATTTACACCGCCACAAATGGTAATGAAGGGATCGATAAAGCCAAAGAAATTATTCCTGATCTGATCTTATTAGATGTCATGATGCCCGAAAAAGACGGTATTGAAACTTGCCAGGAACTTCGCAAGATAAAAGAACTTCAAAAATCACTTATTGTTTTTCTATCGGCAAGAAGCGAGGAGTTTTCTCAGTTGGCGGGTTTTCAGGCAGGTGCAAACGATTATATTGTAAAGCTTATCAAACCGAAAATTCTTATTTCTAAAGTTAATGCATTGCTTCAGCTGACTTCTCAGGTTTCTGATAATGCTAAATTGATTGAAATTGGAGATCTCGTTATTGATAAAGATAATTTCAGGGTTTCAAAAAACGGACAACAGTTTTTATTGCCTAAAAAAGAATTCGATCTGCTTTACCTTTTAGCTTCAAACACCGAAAAAGTTTTCAAAAGAGAAGAGATTCTTGAGAAAGTTTGGGGTAATGATGTCATTGTTGGTGAAAGAACAATCGATGTGCACATCCGAAGACTGAGAGAGAAATTAGGAATCAATACCATTCAGACCTTAAAAGGGATAGGATATAAACTGATCGTTTAATTCAGAAAATTCCTACCTTTACATTCAACCCCAAAATTTTGTAAAATTGAAATTTTACAGACTCACCTTCGTCTCATCATGTTTGCTTACTCTGGTAATGCTCATTTTGGTAATCGTTTTCGATTCGCTAAAAGATATATATTACAATACTTCCCAATTCAAAATTGGCTTTTTTCTTTGTGTTTTTTTAATGTTTATTATTAATTATGTGGTTCTCGAACTGCTTTTTAATTATTACGCCAAAAAGCAGGTCAGAAAGATCTCAAAAATCCTTCCCGAAGAAATTGTTTATAGTGATCAGAACAATATAACGCTGAAAGAGCTTGGCGAAAGATTTTCAGATTTCAATCAGCAGCAGGTAACAGAAATGGATATGATGAAGGAAATGGAGAGCTACCGTAAAGAATACATCGGAAATGTTTCTCACGAGCTTAAAACTCCGCTTTTTTCTATTCAGGGCTATGTAGAAACTCTGGTTGACGGCGGAGTAGACAATATGATGATTCGCGATAAATATTTAGAACGAATCGGCTTTTCTGTAGAAAGGTTGATCGCCATTGTCAACGATCTCGATATGATCAATAGACTGGAAGCCGGAGAAATCAACCTTAATGTTTCCAAATTTGATGTCAATATTCTTATAAAAGAAGTTTTCGATCTTCTTGATCTTGAAGCAGAGAAAAACAATACCGCTTTACAGCTGCAGACTTTGCACAGCCAGATTTTTGTGGATGCCGATAAGCAAAAAATTTCTCAGGTTTTTATTAATCTGATTTCAAATGCCATTCATTATGCCAACAGACAGGAAGCAAGGGTAGTGGTAAAAACAAGTGTTCTCAGAAACAAAGTCCTTATTGAAGTCATTGATAACGGAATGGGAATTAAAGCCGAACTTTTACCAAGAATTTTCGAACGTTTTTACAGAGTGGAAACCAGCAGAAGCAGAAGACAGGGCGGTTCCGGTTTAGGTTTAGCTATTGTAAAGCATATTCTGGAAGCACATAACGAAAATATTACTGCAGAAAGCGTCTATCTTGAAGGCACAAAATTCAGTTTTATGCTCGATAAAAGTAAATGATTTTGGTGAAATGTAAGAAAAAAAAAGTTTCTAAAAAATTATTAAATATTTTTTGTAAAATCTCATTTATTATATATTTGCAACAAGAATTTATCATAATAAATATAGGCAAAAAGTAATTGAAATACTGATATGGTTTATAAGATCCGTGTAATATTAGATACAAAAGAAGACATTTTCCGAGATGTGGAGATCAAAGGAAAACAAACACTCTGGAACTTACATTTGGGAATTAAAAGTGCGTTCAACCTTAGCGGAGATGAGCTTTCTACTTTTAATCTTCTTGAAGAGGATGGTACTGTTGTAAAAAGTGTGCCGTTAGAAGATATGAGTGATGATGGAGACGGAGAGATTATGTCTGATGTGTACATCGATGAAGCCTTCGAATCTGCAGGAGACAAAGCACAGTTCCAATATGGTCTTCTGGATCTTTGGGAATTTTTCTGCGAATTGGTAGAAGTTGTTGAAGAGACGAAAGGCGTAAATTATCCGATCACGACTTACAGATTTGGAAACGCACCTTTAAAAGCACCAACTAAAAACGGTTCTTCGGGTTCCAAAAACAAAAAATCGGCAATGCCATTGATGGATGATGATTTTAGTTTTGATGATGATTTCGGAGGAAGCAACAACTTTGCAGATGAAGATGATGATTTTGATGATGAAGAGGAAGAAGACTATAACGATGACGTTTTCGATGATGAAGACGATGACAACGAAAGATAAAATTTAAAATACAACCCTGAATTCAAGTTCAGGGTTTTTTGTTTTAATAAAATTTAAAACTCAAATTCCTATTTTTGTAAAAATATTCCTCTCGCAGATTTCACGGATTAGACTGATTTTTATATCACAATCTGCTAAATCTGAACAAGCAGTGAGAACTTATATTTGATTTAAATTATAAAACTTAAAAAAGATTTACCAAACAGAACATGTTTCTTAGATTATAAAATGAAAATGAATATGGATTTACCTCAGGAATGGAAACACACCACCAATATATACGAAGTCAATGTAAGACAATACACCAAAGAAGGTACTTTTAAAGCATTTGAAAAAGAAATGCCCCGCCTCAAAAATATGGGTGTAAAAACGTTGTGGTTTATGCCCATTACACCGATTGCCCAACTCAATAAGAAAGGAAATCTCGGAAGTCCTTATGCTGCATCAGATTATACTTCGGTGAATCCTGAATTCGGAACTTTGGACGATTTCAAGCATTTGGTGAATGAAGCGCATCGTTTAGGTTTTAAAGTGATTATCGACTGGGTTGCCAATCATACGGGTTGGGATCATATCTGGACGAAAACCAATCCCGAATTTTATCTGAAAGAAAACAATACTTTTAAAATGGCTTCTGGTATGGATGATATCATTGAGCTGGATTATCAGAATGAAGAAATGCGCCTAAAGATGATCGAAGCGATGAAATTCTGGATTAAAGAAACAAATATCGACGGTTTCAGATGTGATCTTGCATCGTGGGTAACGGTAGATTTCTGGGAAGAAGCAAGACCCGAACTTGAAAAAATAAAACCTCTGTTTTTTATAGGCGAATTTGATGAGCTCGAAAATCCGGAATATGGTAAGATTTTCGATGCAAGTTACTCATGGAAATGGATGCATAAATCGGCCGATTTTTATAAAAATAATGAACCGATCAGTGAACTTGTAGATTTGCTCAGAAAATATTCTCAGATAGGAGATTCTTCAATGAGAGCATGGTTTACAACCAATCACGACGAAAATTCATGGAACGGAACCGAGTTTGAAAAATATGGCGACATTACAAAGCCTATGGCTGTGTTTTCTGCAACCTGGAACGGAATTCCTTTGCTGTATTCAGGTCAGGAACTTCCCAATTTAAAAAGGTTGGAATTTTTCGAAAAAGACTCTATCGACTGGACGTGTGATTGTAAAATGGCCGATTTTTATAAAACTTTATTAAATCTAAAATCGTTAAATCCTGCTTTAAGAGGAGGCGATCCGAACGTTGTAACTTATCTTTTAAATACATCTGCAAATGATAAAATTTTTGCTTTTATAAGAAAAAACAAATGGAATGAAGTTTTGGTAGTATTAAATTTTTCAAAAGAAGACGTTGAATTTTCTATTGAAGATGAAAATGTAAGCGGAATTTTCAATAATGTTTTTGATGGTGGCAAAAGAGATTTTAGCAATGGGAAAAGTTTTACTTTTAAGGTTTCCGACTATGCTGTTTTTGAAAATAAAATTTAATTTTAAATATTAGTAATAGGAGCGGGCTTTAGCCCGCTTTCTAATTAAAATAAAATAAAAGGCTTTAGCCACAACCTAATATGAACAAATTTTCACTCATCAATATTATCAAAGAAAAGCTTTCAGAAAAAATCAAAAATTTCGAGAAGCTTATTGCTGAGACCCGTGCTTCAAATAATGATACAAAAAGCTCAATGGGTGATAAATACGAAACAGGAAGAGAGATGCTTCAGCAGGAGATCAATAATCTTCAAGGACAGCTAAATGAAGTGCTGAAACAGCAGGATTTCTTGAAAAATATTATAGTGAAACCCTCCGATAAAGTAGAAAAGGGAGCAATTGTGAAAACCGAAAAAGGACTATTTTATATTTCTGTCTCATTAGGCGAAATCATTTTTGAAAATCAAAAAATAATCTGCATCTCTCCCGAATCTCCTTTGGCAAAAGCAATGCATGGGAAAATTATAAACGAAAGTTTTTCTTTAAACAATATCAGTCAAAAGATTATTTCGATCGAATGATTTAAACGGGAATTAGTTTCAAAAATATTATTGCTTCAAAAAGAAACATTTATGAAATAATTAACTGTTATTAAAACCGATTTGCATCTTTTTTGCAGTTTAAAAATCATAATTAATATACATTTATTATGAAAATTTTAGACAATAAAGTAGCATTGGTTACAGGTGCAGGTTCAGGAATAGGACTTGCCATTGCAAAATTATACGCTAAAGAAGGCGCAAAAGTTATCGTTTCAGACATCAACGAAGAACACGGAAAATCAGCTGTTGAAGAAATCAAATCGCAAGGCGGTGAAGCAACTTTCGTAAAAGCAGATACTTCAAATCCCGAACAGGTTGAAGCACTTATTACCAAAACTGTTGAAACTTACGGAAGATTAGACATTGCCTGCAACAATGCAGGAATCGGAGGAGAAGCCAATCCAACCGGAGACTATACTTTGGATGGCTGGAAAAAGGTAATCGACATCAATTTGGATGGCGTTTTCTATGGCTGTAAATATGAACTGACACAAATGGAAAAAAATGGCGGCGGTGTTATTGTCAACATTGCATCCATCCACGGAACGGTTGCAGCGCCACTTTCTTCAGCTTACACTTCTACAAAACATGCGGTTGTTGGACTAACAAAAAATATTGGTGCAGAGTACGGACAGAAAAATATCCGTTGTAACGCGGTAGGTCCTGGTTATATTGATACTCCGCTGCTTAATCAGCTTGATGAAGAACACAAAAAAGCTTTAATTGCAAAACATCCGATGGGAAGACTCGGGAAATCGGAAGAAGTTGCAGAACTAGTTTTATTTCTAAGCTCAGACAAATCTTCTTTTATGACCGGAGGTTACTATCTTGTTGATGGAGGTTATACTGCTGTTTAAGTATTATATAGAATTAAATTAAAAAAAAGCATTCATGATTTCATGGATGCTTTTTTTCTATCACTAATATTTCTGTTTTTAACTGATTTTTAATTTTAAAATTCTTTATTTTGTATTCACAATTATTCGCCTCAAAATGCAAAACTACCTCGATTTACTTCAGCATATTTTAGATAACGGAACCGATAAGACAGACAGAACAGGAACAGGAACACGCAGTGTTTTTGGCTACCAGTTACGATATGATTTGTCTAAAGGTTTCCCTTTGGTTACGACTAAAAAAGTTCATTTGAAATCTATTATTTATGAATTGCTTTGGTTCATCAAAGGAGATACGAACATCAAATATCTTACGGATAACGGTGTTTCAATCTGGAACGAGTGGGCAGATGAAAACGGAGATTTAGGTCCGGTTTATGGTGCACAATGGAGAAGTTGGAGTGGTGCAGACGGAAAAGTGGTTGACCAGTTTTCTGAAGTCATCGAGCAGATCAAAAAAAATCCGGATTCTCGTAGATTGATCGTTTCTGCATGGAATGCTGCGGAAATTCCAAACATGGCTTTAGCACCTTGTCATGCTTTGTTTCAGTTTTATGTTGCAGACGGAAAATTATCGCTTCAGCTATACCAAAGAAGTGCAGATGTTTTTCTGGGGGTTCCTTTCAATATTGCAAGCTATGCGCTTTTATTGATGATGGTTGCACAGGTTACCGGTCTGGAAGTGGGCGATTATGTTCATACTTTTGGAGATGTTCATATTTACAACAATCATTTTGAGCAGGTACAGAGACAGCTTTCAAGAGAACCAAGAGCTTTACCTACAATGAAAATAAATCCTGAAATCAAAAATATTTTCGATTTTGATTTTGAAGATTTTACGTTGGAAAATTATGATCCGCATCCGGGAATTAAAGCACCTGTAGCGATTTGATTTTTAAAATTTAATCATTAACTTTGGTTAAAATGCTGTAAGTATGGAAATTAGAATTAATATTAACGAATATGCAGATGTTTCTTACATTAAAAAACTTCTTTCAAAAGTAAAAGGAGTTGTAAGCGTAGAAACTGATGAAGACGTAACTTATTCTTGGAGTAAAATTGAGAACTCTGATGAGTTTAAACAATTAATTGAACAAAGCAGAAATGAGATTAAAAATGGGGAACACGAAGAATTTTCGCAAGAATTAATTGATTCGATTTTTAGTAAAAAATGAAAATAGTTTTTTCAAAAAATGCGATTAAAAGTCTTCAGGAAATAATTGATTTTTTGAACCATCGCTGGAATGATAAAGAATTATATTTGTTTAAAGAAGATCTTGAGAAATTTAAACAATCATTAAGTGATAAAATAATTTCGTATCCTAAAATTGATTCTGATAGTAAATTACGATTTGCATTATTGGGAAAGAAACAGGTGAAAGTATATTTTGATATTCAAATTGATTCTGTTGAAATTCTTTTATTTCTACCATCAAAAGGCAACCCTGACAATTTAATAAGACTACTTAATAAAGACTAAGTGAAGCGCAAAACTTCACTTTTTTTGTAACTTTCAGTCCTGAATTCCTACCTATCTACTATGAAATCACTTAAAATCAATATCGAAGAAAATACGGATGTCGAAAAACTGAAAGAACTTTTGCTTCAGGTGAAAGGTGTTAATGATATTGAAGTTATCGACGATGAAAATCCGGAAAGTGAACTGAAGAAAGCTTTTGCGAAAACAAAAGAACAGCTCAAGAAAGGTGACTACGAAACATTAGTCAATGATATATTTGACATTCTGATCAAAAAATAATCTTAAAATAATAAAATAGGCTTCAGAATAAACATTAGGTTTTCCTGATAGTTTCTGAATGCTGTGTAAATAATTAATAATGAGAAAGGCGATTTTATCAATTGCAATACTCGGAGTTTTATTCTCCGCAAATGTATCTGCACAAACTGAGACTTCCGGAAGAAACGAAGTTTACAGAGCTACCCATACCAAACTTACAGAATTAAAGCATACCAAACTGAAAGTCAATTTTGATTATCAGAAAGAACAGATGAATGGGGAAGAATGGCTTACCGCTTCGCCATACTTCTATGCGACAAACGAATTGACGCTTGATGCAAAAGGAATGTTGATTCACGAGGTGGCTTTGGATCAGAATGGTAAAAAATCGCCGTTGAAATATGACTATAAAAATGATATCTTAAAAATCACTTTAGATAAAACATATACCAGAAATCAGGATTATACAGTTTACATTAAATACACCTCTCGTCCGAATGAAGTAAAACAAGAGGGAAGTGCCGCAATCAATGATGCGAAAGGACTTTATTTTATTAATGCACAAGGTCAGGATCCGGATAAGCCAACACAAATCTGGACTCAGGGTGAAACAGAATCTTCTTCAGCCTGGTTTCCGACTATTGATAAACCCAATCAGAAAACAACACAGGAAATCTTTATGACCGTTCCTGATAAATACGTTACGCTTTCAAACGGAATTTTAAAAGAATCAAAAAAAGAATCCAACGGCGAAAGAACAGATCATTGGGTGATGGATAAAAGACATTCAACTTACCTTTTCTTTATGGGAGTTGGTGAATACGCGGTTGTAAAAGATAAATGGAAAAATATTCCGGTAGATTATTATATCGAAAAAGAATATGAGCCTTACGCAAAGCAGATCTACGGAAATACTCCTGAAATGATCGATTTTTTCTCTAAAAAACTGGGTTATGATTATCCCTGGGCGAAATATGCACAGATTTCGGGAAGAGATTACGTTAGCGGCGCAATGGAAAATACAACAGCAACGCTTCACGGAAGCGATATTTTACAAAAACCAGGTCAGTTGATCGATGAAAATAAATGGGAAGATACGATCGCTCACGAATTATTCCACCATTGGTTTGGAGATCTGGTTACCGCAGAAAGCTGGAGTAATTTAACGGTGAACGAATCTTTTGCCAATTACTCAGAATACCTTTGGAACGAGTATAAATACGGAAAAGATCAGGCAGATTATCATCAGATGGAAGATGTAGGTCATTACATCCATAATCCTGGAGATTTCAAAAAGAATCTGGTACGGTTTGACTACAGTTCTCGCGAAGATGTTTTCGATCTTGTTACGTATCAGAAAGGAGGCGGAATTCTGCACATGCTGAGAAATTATCTTGGTGATGATGCATTTTTTGCAGGAATCACAGACTATCTTAAAACCAACGAATACAAAAATGCCGAAGCGCATCAGCTTAGACTATCATTCGAGAAAGTTTCAGGAAAAGATTTAAACTGGTTCTTCAATCAATGGTATTTCGGAAGCGGAAACCCGAAATTGAGTTATACTACATCATTTGAACCAGTAAAAAAACAGATTACCGTTACTTTGAATCAGTCACAGGATCTTCCGTTCGAATTTCCTTTGGCAATTGATGTGTATGATAATGGTAAACCTAAAAGATACAATGTTTGGGCAAATGCTGCTGCAAAAAATACATTTACATTTGATTCGTCTAAAAACCCGGATTTAATTAATATAAATGCCGACGGAATTTTACTTGCCGATATTACCGATTCTAAAACACCGGAACAAAATCTTCTTCAATTTACCAATTCTAAGGAATTTAAGAGCAAATACAATGCGCTGAACGGTATCAAAGATCAGGTAGGTAAAAATCCTGCTGCCACAAAATTATTGTCTGCCGCTTTAAAAGATTCTTTTTTCAGAATCAGAATTAAAGCTTTGGAATTAATGGATTTAAGTATTCCCGAACAAGCGAAAACTTTAGCCGGAGACGTTGAAAAATTAGCCGTAAATGATCCAAAAACATTGGTTCAGGGAGCTGCAATTGCCGCCTTAGCGAAAACCAAAGACAAAAAATATGTGGCAATTTTTGAAAAAGGATTAAATGCAGTTTCCAATTCGGTAAAGGTAAATTCTTTGGCTGCTATTATTTCTGTAGACCCGTCAAAAGCCAATACATTTGCCGATAAAATAGATTTACAGGATGCTTCAGAAGAAATGCTGAATCAGCTTTTACCTGTTGTGGTTAAAAATAAGGTGACTTCTCAAATGGCTAATTTAGCTCCTGTTGTAGCTTTTTATCCTTTTGTGAAATTCCAGGATCCCGAATTGGGGAAAGTTGCTGAAGAAGGCTACAACTGGATTATGACTTCCGATAATCTGAAAGCTACAGAAAGTATTACAAAGATTTTGGGACAGGCAAAAGGTCAGATGGGAGACAATCCTCAAGTGAAAATGATGATTACCCAAATGCTGAAAGAAGGATTAAACAAAAAAATGGAACTCCTTAAACAAAATCCTCAGAAAGCGGCAAGTATCAATTCGCAGATTGATGCAATTAATAAGGCTATCGAAAATTTTAAATAGTTTTAAAAAAAATTATAATTAAAACCGTTGTGAAAGCAGCGGTTTTTTTTGGTTCTAATATTACTTTATGAAAATTAATTTTTTAACGTATTGTTTAAAATGTTATTTATTTGATAATTTAAAAAAATATTATTTATATATTTGATATTAAAATAACTTAAATTATAATAATTATGAAAACAAAAATATTTTTTGGTTTTACAATAAAGCCTTTATTATTTGCAATAGCTGTTGCTACAGGTGTTTTTGCAAATGCACAGATTACGACATTTCCCTGGACTGAAACTTTTGAAGACAATTCTCCCACAAGAGCAGACTGGACTCAAATTTATGAATTAAACAATATGTCCTGGACATTTGCAACTTCCGCAAGCACAGGAAGTTGGGGTGTTACAGCTTATCAAGGAACAAAATTTGCAAATTATCCCGGAACTTCTCATGATTTTGACAAGACCAAATTGGTAAGCCCTCCTTTGAACTTATCGGCTGTTACAAGTCCTACCGTAAGTTTTTATTATATTAATCCTTATTGGAGCCCTGATCAGAATTGGCTGAGAGTTTTTTACAGAACGTCAACAACTTCAGCTTGGGTACAGATTGCAGAATTCCATTCTGATATTACTGCATGGACTTCATCAGGATCTATCGGTATTCCACCGACAACGTACCAGATTGCTATCGAATGTGAAACAGATTACGGATATTCTACTTTGGTAGATGCAGTAGTAGTTTCTGGTAGTAATTTAGCTGTTAAAGATCTTCAAAAACCGACAAAATCGGCAATCAGCTATTATCCTAACCCTGTTCAGGATGTTTTAAATTATAAGAGCAACGAGAAGGTTCATGAAATTTCTATCTATAATATTTCAGGTCAAAAAGTGGATCAATATGAAGCAGGCGCGAATGAAGGTAGAATTAATGTTTCTTCTTTGGCAAGCGGAACCTATATCGTTAGTGGAAAAACTGATCGCGGTACAGAATCCTTTAAAATGATCAAGAAATAAGACAATTAAAATTTAATCAAATCAGATATTCATCTTAAAGCATCTCGTCAGGGATGCTTTTTTGTTTAATCATTAAAAATTAATGTAATCATCAGTGATTTTTTGTATAATCTTTTATAAATTAGTTTAAAATTTAACGATTATGGGTTTTGGAATTGAGGCAGCAAGCTATTATGTGCCTTCTTTGTATTTGGAAATTAAAGATTTAGCAGAAAAAAGAGGAATCGAACCTGCAAAACTGGAAAAAGGACTAGGACTGCATAAAATGGGATTTCCCGATGTTCATGAGGATGCTGCAACATTTGCTGCTGAAGCTTTACTAAAGCTGATAAAAGATTATAACTTAAATCCAAAAGAAATATCTAGAATTTACTTAGGAACAGAAAGTGCAATCGATGCCGCAAAACCAACAGCTTCTTACGCGATGCAAATGGCAGAAAAAGTTTTGGAAACAGAATTTGGCGAAAGATGTTTTAAAAATTGTGATGTTGTAGATATGACTTTTGCCTGTATTGGTGCAGTTGATGCACTTCACAATTCATTAGATTTTGTGAGGGTAAATCCTGAAAAGAAAGCAATCGTGATTGCAAGTGATTATGCAAAATACGAACTGGCTTCTTCCGGCGAATATACTCAGGGTGGAGGTGCTGTTGCTTTATTGGTTTCTGCAAAACCTGATTTAATTGAAATTGAAAACAATTGGGGAGTTGCCACAGAAAGTGTTTTTGATTTTTTCAAGCCAAGACGTCAATTCAAAAAAGAAGATTTAGAAAATTCTCCGGAAAATTTCCCTGATAAAATTGAGATTTTTACAGATGAACCTGTTTTCGATGGGCAATATTCCAATCAGTGCTATCAGGACAGGATAAGAGAAGCTTATAACCATTATAAAGAAATTACAAAGAGAGATAAACCTTATGAAGACTGGAAATACCTTATTTTCCACCTTCCGTATGCTTTTCATGGGAAAAGAGTTTTTACAGAGATCTATAGCCTGGAAAATGGACTTTCTTATGAAACTCAGGATGAACAGAAAACTGTGGCTAAATCTGAGGATTATCTTAATTTTATCAATAAAAAAATAGAGAAATCTCAACGTGCTTCATCAGAAATAGGAAATATGTACACGGCTTCGATTTTTATGGCTTTGCTTTCTGCCATGCAAACTTCGTTTAATGAAAATGAAGAATTAGCAGGTAATGAGATTGGGTTTTTAGGATACGGTAGTGGCTCGAAATCTAAAGTTTTTGCCGGAAAAGTTTCAGAAAACTGGAAAAAAGTTGTTGAAAAATGGAATTTATTTGAAAATCTGAAACACCGTTTGGCTATTGATTTTGATACCTACGAAAAACTTCACAGAAAACAGTTGGAACATTCTGTAAACCCGGATTACAAAGGATTTGGTTTGCAATCTGTAGAACTGGAGAATCCTGTGTTGAAAGGAGCGAGATATTATGGTTATAAAGGTTAAAGTGATAAAAAAGCACTTCATCTGAAGTGTTTTTTTATTTAAACTAAAAAAAATCAAACCTTCACAAACCGATTTACAAACATTGCTGCGACAATATCACCAACTGCATTTAAAACTGTTGCCAAAGGATCAACCAATGTTCCGATGATGATAACGGCAGGAACGGCTTCCTGCGGCAGATTGTAAACAGAAATCATCAGCATTTCTCCAATATATCCGCCATTGGGAATTCCGCCTGCGACAATGCTTACAAAAACAGTGATTCCTAAAGCCAAAAGAAGATTCGACGGTTCAAAAAAATCTCTTCCGATAATCTGAAATGCTACATAAATTTTAATAATTGACGACATCGACGAGCCATTTTTATGCAGTGTTGTCCCAATCGGAATAACCAAATTGGCAATCTGACTCGGAATACCAATTTTTGAAGCCGCCACCAAATTGGATGGCATCGTGGCAAAGCTGCTGCAGGTACTCAACGCTGTTAATGTTGGGTAGGTAGCATGTTTCCAGAAGCTTTTAATTCCGTTTTGTCCGTTTGCCATGAAAGCATACAGCGTAAAAAACACAAAGAAGTAAACAATTCCTGCAATATAATACAAACCGAGAGGCTTTGCATAAAATCCGAAAAGCTGAGGTCCAAGTGTGGCAACCTGAAAGGCAAAATAAGCGCCCAAACCAATCGGAGCAATTTTCATAATCATTAAAAGCAACTCTTTCATCACCTCATATCCGGAAGCAATAAAAACTCTGAAAGGTTTGCCACTTTCTCCTGCTTTTCGCGCTGCAAAACCAGTCAGGAATGCGAAAATGAGCAAAGCCAACATATTTTTCCTTGAAAACAGTTCGGTAAATTCTCCCACCGTGAAAAAGCTTACAATCCGGTCGCTCCAGTTTTCTTCTTTAGTTGCTTCCGCAATCAGTTCCGAACTTCCAGAGATCGAAGAAACCGGGAAAAGATAAACTGCACCAATTGTAAAAACTGCAGCAATGAGTATGAATAAGAGAAACGTAAAAGACATCACCAACAGGATCTTCCCAAATTTTGAGTCCTGTTCGAGAGAAGCTATAGAATTAGAAACCGCAAAAAATACCAGCGGAACAACACTTACAAAAAGAAGATTCAGAAAAATGTCACCTAAAGGTTTGATATAAGAAACTACTTCCGGTAAAAAGATTCCGATAAGGCTTCCAATGGTGATTCCCAAAAGAAGAAGAATGATTCCCGAATAGTTTTTTAAGACTTCTTTCATGGTTATTTTTATCAAAGATAGATTTAATTTTTTAATATTTAAACAGACAATTTCGGTCTCAAATTTGTTGATCTTATGGAAAATTGTTTCTATGGCTTATATAGATTATTATAAAATTTTAGGCGTAGACAAAAACGCATCACAGGATGATATCAAAAAGGCATATCGAAAATTAGCACGAAAACTGCATCCTGACTTGAACCCCGATGATAAAGAAGCGGAAAAGAAGTTTAAAGAACTGAATGAAGCCAATGAAGTTCTCAGCAATGTTGAAAACCGTACAAAGTATGATAAATACGGCGAAAACTGGAAGCATGGTGAAGAATACGAAAAAGCTCAACAACAGCAAAGGCAGTATCAAAGCCAAAGCGGAAACTTCGGAGGCGGATTTTCCGGAGCTGACTTTGGGGAAGGTGAAGATTTTTCCGATTTCTTCCAAAATATGTTTGGTGGAGGGGGAGGAGGTTTCGGAAGAAGCTCGAGAGGAAGTGCTTCAGGAAAATTTAAAGGACAGGATGTGCACGCAGAGTTGAATTTAAACTTAAAAGATGCGGCTACAACGCATCCGCAAACATTTGAAATTAATGGTAAAAAAGTAAGAATTACAATTCCTGCAGGAGTGTATGATGGGCAACAGATAAAATTGAAAGGTCACGGAAATCCAGGCTTTAATGGCGGTCCGAACGGAGATTTATACATCACCTTTAATATTATAGCAGATCCGAATTTTGAAAGAACTGGAAATGATTTAAAAACAAAAGTTGTTATTGATTTGTATACTGCAGTTTTAGGTGGCGATGTTGAAGTGAATACTTTGGACGGAAGCGTTAATCTGAAAGTAAAGCCTGAAACCCAAAACGGGACAACTGTGAGATTGAAAGGTAAAGGTTTTCCCGTCTATAAAAAAGAAGGGGAATTTGGTGACCTGTTTGTGACTTACGAAGTAAAATTGCCAACAAATCTTACGGCTAAGCAGAAAGAACTTTTTGAACAACTTAAAAATTCCTAAGCCATGAGTGAAAGAATATCGCGAGAAGAACTCGTAAAAATATACAAAGTTGAAATCACTTTTTTTGATGAGCTGGTTAATTCCGGTTTGCTGAATGTTCAAACAGAAAATGAAACTCGTTACCTGATGTATGAAGATTTACCCTACTTCGAAAGATTTGCCAATTGGCATTATGACTTAGAGATCAATCTTCCGGGATTGGAAGTTATTCATGAAATGCTTAAAAAAATGAACGATTTAAGACAAAAGAACCGTGAACTGATGAATAAGCTTTCTGCAATCAATGATAAATATGAGGATGGGTAGCTTTAAGGTTGAGGTTGAGTTTGAGATTGAAAGAGTCCTGAAAGGACGATTTTCTGAAGGATAGGATAAAATCCTATTAAAAATATCCATTAGAGAAATCTTAAAAAGTTATCTTTACGGGCACAAATTAATCAGCATGAATCAGAATCAGGATAAGATCATCAATTTAAATATCAACAGGAAAGATTTCGAAGAAGTATATTTTGCGGGAAATCAAGGAAGTTTGTTTTTTTCTTCCTCTACGAAAGGCAAAACGGTTACGACCATTGTTATAGGTTTGATTTTAGTGATTCTTTTTATTTTTAAAGATGATTTAAGTAAAGAAAAATTCGGAATTCTGTATTTTGTGAGCTTTTTGTTCTTGCTTTGTGCAGTGTATCTTTCTTTAGCAATCAATAAAGTTTCAAAATGGAGAAAAGAGGTGATTGCTTATTTGAAGACCTTAGAAAATCCTGAAATTTACCAGATTAAATTCAATAATAAAGTTTTTAAGGTTAATTTAAATAATAAAAAAGAAGCAAGTTTGTGGACGGAATTTACTTCGGCGGAAATCGGCGAGAAATTTATTGCCTTGGAAGGGAAATTTAATTATATGTTTCCGAGAAAATCAATGAGTGATTCAGATTATCAGTTCCTTAAAGAAGCAGTACAGAAGAATGTCAAATAAATAAAAAACTCAGAGCAAATTACTCTGAGTTTTGTTTTATAGTTTGAAAGCTGATTAGTCTAACCAACCCATTTCTTTCATCCACTCATCGTTGTAGATTTTCCCAACGTATCTTGAACCGTGATCGTGAAGAAGTACAACAATCACATCATCTTTGGTAAACTGATCTTTCATCTGAACCAAAGCTGCCATCGCACTTCCTGCAGAATATCCACAGAAAATTCCTTCTTCTTTTGCCAGTTTTCTTGCGTAAACAGCACCGTCTTTATCAGTAACTTTTTCAAAATGATCAATCACAGACATGTCGTAGTTTTCAGGAAGAATATCTTCGCCAATTCCTTCCGTAATGTACGTATAAGCATTTCCCAAATTGATTT
Source organism: Chryseobacterium formosense (assembly GCF_900116415.1). Taxonomy (GTDB): domain Bacteria; phylum Bacteroidota; class Bacteroidia; order Flavobacteriales; family Weeksellaceae; genus Chryseobacterium; species Chryseobacterium formosense. The sequence goes on from NZ_FPAP01000002.1 coordinate 1,000,106, forward strand.
CCCCTGTTTCGTGAATTTCTTTCAAGATCGAGCCATAAGTATCAACTCCGATTACTTTAATGTCTTTATTTTTCTCTTTAAAAAACATTCCACAACCTGTAATGGTTCCTCCGGTTCCTGCTCCAACCAAAAAGTGAGTCAGTTTTCCTTCCGTTTGTTCCCAGATTTCAGGCGCAGTAGACTCGTAATGAGCGGCTCTGTTCGATAAATTATCGTATTGGTTTACATACCATCCGTTTTCTGTTTCTTTTGCTAATCTTTTTGAAACTGAATAATAAGAACGCGGATCAGTCGGCTTTACATCTGTCGGGCAAACAATTACTTCAGCTCCAACCGCACGAAGAATGTCGCATTTTTCTTTTGATTGTTTAGAATTGGTTACAAAAATACATTTGTAACCTTTGATGATTGCTGCAAGAGCCAATCCCATCCCTGTATTTCCTGAAGTTCCTTCGATTATCGTTCCTCCTGGTTTCAATCTTCCGTCTTTTTCGGCGTCTTCAATCATTTTCAGCGCCATTCTGTCTTTTACCGAATTTCCGGGATTGAAAGTTTCTACTTTTGCCAAAACCAATGCCGGGAAATCTTCACCAAGAACTTTGTTAAGTTTCACAAGTGGCGTATTTCCTATGGTTTCGAGTATATTTTCTGCGTATTTCATAAATGTTTTTTCTGCATCGCAAAGATACATTTTTCAGAATAATTGATGGTCTATATAAATGATTAGAAGTAATTTAGTTTAAGTGCAGATTTTACAATACACCAAAATAGCTGATAAATAATCGGTAAATCCTTGTCTAATTTATTAGTGATATGATTTTTAGGAGCTTTTTCCGGCTTTCGCTACTCGCTTTTTCTTTGGTTTCTGCGGCGGCTATGCCGCCGCAGAAACCAAAGAAAAGAGCTCAAACATACCGCTCAATCCGGGCTAAGACATATTTAGCCATAATTCAAAAGTTTAGAATAACCAGAAAATTCACTGCGAAGCAAATTGACAATTCACAATTCGCCATTCACTAATTATACTTAATCGCTTTCACCGGAGAAATTTTACTGATCAGATAACTAGGAATCACCAAAGCCAGTCCCGAAATGATCAAAATTCCTACAGAAATTGAAACAATCATTAAAGGATTTAGATCAACAGGAACAACGCTCACATAATAATCCTTAGGATTTAATTTAATAATCCCGAAAAACTTTTGAGCAAGTAAAAGTCCAAGACCAATTGCATTTCCGTATAATAGTCCGGGAACCATGATGATCAGAGTGTAGTTAATAAATGTTGCACGAATCTGTCCGTTGGTTGCGCCCAAAGTTTTTAATAATCCGATAGAATTGGTTCTCTCGATGATCAGAATCAGCAAAACCATAATGATATTAATGATCACCACCAAAAGCATAATTGAAATAATAATTCCGATATTGGTGTCGAAAAGACCGATCCAGTCATTGATCTGTGGATATTTATCGGTTGCTTTTTCAGCGTAATTTTTATATCCGATAAACTTTTCAACTTTCGGTGTATCCTGATCAATTTTGTTGATGTTTTTAAAAAAAATGTCAAGACCGCCAATTTCTTCTGGTTTCATATCCTGAATTCTTCTTACATGATTAATGTCGCCAATGACGAACTGGTCATCAATCATTTTAATATCGGTTTTATAAATTCCGGCTACCTCAAAGTTTCTGTAGATCGGCTTCTGATCGGCTTTTGAAAAGATGGTAACAATACTGTCTTTCACCTTAAGATGCAGATCATTGGCAATTTTTTCCGAAATCACAACACCATTATTATACCCTTCTCCGCTAAAAAACGGAGTTTTTCCTGCAATTAAAAACTTTTTAAATCTTAAACTGTCAAAATCCTTATCTACACCTTTAAAAATAATTCCCGCAAAGCTATTTTCGTTTCGCATAATTCCCGTAACCATTGCATATTGCTGAACTGTAGCCACATCGGGAAGAGCTTTGATATTTTTAATATTCAGACCTTCCTGATCAAGAACCGAGGTGTTGTAAGAAGAATTTGACTTGGTAGATTTTATAGTAATATGTCCGCTAAAATCACCCAATCTTTCCTTGATCGCTTTTTTTGAGCCCAAACCTGTAGAAACGGTAATCAAAGATACGATGATTCCCAAAGCTACAGAAAGTCTGCCGATGAAGATGATAACCCGGGATAGGTTATTTTTGTTATCTTTGGAAAACGCTATTTTTCGGGAGAAATATAATGGAAATTTCAAGCTTATGAATTTAAATTTCAAAATTAAAACATTAGTTCTTATTTGCCTAATTTTTTTAGGAGTATTCAGTCGATATTATTCTCAGACTTCAGATAAAGACGGTTTTAGAACCGGCGCAGACCAACCGGAAATTTATCTTCCTCTTTTGAAAAATAAAACAATAGGAATTGTAACCAATCAGACCGGTTTGTTGAAAGATAAAACGCACCTTGTGGATTTCCTGGTTAAAAATAATGTGAAAATTAAAACCATTTTCGCACCTGAACATGGCTTCAGGGGTGATGCAGATGCTGGAGAAAAAGTAAAAAACGGAGTAGATGTAAAAACCGGAATCCCAATTGTTTCGCTTTACGGAAATAATAAAAAACCAAAACCTGAACAGTTAAAAGGAATTGATATTGTCGTATTTGACATTCAGGATGTGGGTGTGAGGTTTTATACCTATATCTCAACATTGACTTATTTAATGGAAGCCGGAGCAGAAAACAATGTTGAAATCATGGTTTTAGACCGGCCAAATCCACATGACGGTTATATTGACGGGCCTGTTTTAAAGAAAAAATGGACAAGTTTTGTAGGAATGCATGAGGTTCCCGTAGTTTACGGTTTAACAATAGGTGAATACGGTAAAATGGTAAACGGTGAAAAATGGCTGAAAAATAATGTTCAGGCTAAATATACTTTAATAGAAATGAAGGATTATCATAAGAAAAAAAGGTACGCATTTTTAGATAAACCTTCTCCGAATTTACCTAATGATAAATCTATCAATTTATATCCGAGTTTATGTTTTTTTGAAGGAACTCAGGTTTCTGTAGGAAGGGGAACAGATTTACCTTTTCAGATTTATGGTTCGCCGTGGACGACTTCTTTGCCTTATCAGTTTACGCCAAAACCAAATTTCGGTGCAAAAGATCCTTTTCTGAACGGGAAATTGTGTTATGGGGAAAATCTTTCGGAATACAGTCAAGATTTGCGTGAATTGAATTTAGAATGGTTGCTCAGAGCACATAAAAATTATCAAAACCCACAACAGGATTTCTTTCTGAAGAATCTCTTCTTTGATACTTTAGCGGGAAGTGATGAATTGAGAAAACAAATCGTTGGCGGAAGATCAGAGAAAGAAATTAAATCTTCCTGGAAACCGGATTTAGATAAGTTTGAAAAAATAAGAAAGAAATATATTGTTTATCAGGATTAAAAAAAATGTCAACTGTAAACTTTACGGTTGACATTTTTATATATTTCTATTGATCTTAATCAAAATTCTGTGGCGGATTTTTATCATCCTTTCCTTTGTTTAAAATAAACAAACCTCGTTAGTCCGATTACTCCTGCTAAAGCTGTCATCAAAGCACGTTGCAACTTATCCGCTTCTTCGTTTCCCAAATAATTCATCAGAAAAAGTATTGCAAACGTAATAATAGAGATGATGATGTGGTTTCTTCCTAATAATTTCATGTTGTTTACTTTAATCTGTAAGAAATCATTAAACCTCCTCTGTAAGGAATGATTTCACCGCTTCTGTTGTAACCGTCTGCGCTGTCATATCTTTCACCAGTTCCGCGTACATAGCCTTTATAGAAATCCTGTGAACTTCCTATTCCAGCAAAAATATCCATGTTCCAATTTTCTGCTAATCTGAATTGATAACCTCCTTCTATACCAAATAAGAAAGAATAACCTTTTTGATACAATTGAGAGTTAATATATTTACTAGGAGTACCAATTTGAGCATCTACGTAGACATTGTCATTCCAATAGTTTGGTTTTTGTAAAATATAAGTACCAAAAGAGATATTAGCTCCTACATGCCATCCTGCAAATGCTTCTTTGAAGTAATATCTTCCTTCAACAGTTCCCATATAAATTTGAGCTTCATGACCTGCGAAAGATTTCCATGGAGAAACTAAAATATCCCCTTGTAGAGTTATTTTTTTGCTTATTTGATATTCTATTCCTACATTAACGACTCCAATAGGAATAAATAAAGCATTCCCTTTTATATATACTTTCTTCTCAGATTCAGGTTTTACCTCTGTAGTCTGAGTTTCTTGAGCGTTAATATTTATGATTGAAAATAAGCTTACTGCGGCGATAAAAAATTTATGTTTCAAATCGTAAGTTTTATTTAATTTGGTTTAATAATGTTTGAGCCAAGCTTGCATCTTTACCTGATTGTGCAGCTATATTCTTAGATTGTTCTGCAAAATTCTTTGCTAAATCTTTGCTTCCCAAATTGAAATAAATTTTAGCCAGAATATAAGTGTTTTCAGAGGTTTCTCCACGCATCACAGATTTTTCTGCCCATTCTGCGGCTTTCTTCAATGAAGATGGGTTTTTGATGTTGTCAGAAAAAATCCAGGCTGCTTTTAGAAGTTCATTAGGTTCAAAAGAATCGGCATTTTTATAATATTCCAACGCTGCTTTTTCGTACTCGGCAAAATTAGCATTTTGCTCATAGTACGCGAGCTTTGTTTGGTTTAATTTTAAAATTGCTGCTTCTTTTCCAACTAAAGGTTCGGCGGTTTTCAAGAAATAGGCATCGTTGATTTTTTTGTTCTTTTCGTCAATAGATTCCTGAACAACTTTTCCCAAAATTAACTGACTGTTGAATTCATTATAATTTTCTTCGGGTAAGAATTTAATAATCTCAGCTTTTCTGGCTACAAAAGTTTTATAGTTCGGATCTTCCGAAGATTTAAGAAAATAAAATAAAAATCCGGCATCATCTTTTGTAAGTTCTTCATCTTTAGGTTTATTTCCAAAATATCTTTCTGAAGCTTGTTTGGCAAACTCATAATCCGAGTTTGAATGAAGTTTCATGATGTTTTTTAAAAATTCTGGGCTTTTTTCACCTTTGGCAAATCTTTCTTTAGATGAACCTTCTTTAGAATTTACAGCATTTACATCTTGTGCCATAGAAAGAAAAAGGCTTGGTTCCATATAACCGTAATTTTGAGAAACCAATTCTCCGTCACCATTTAGAAAAAGAAAAGTAGGATAGGAGCGCACCGAAAATTTTTGAGCAATCTCTCTTCCTTCACCTTTTTCCATGTCGATTCGGGAACTCACAAAGTTTTTGTTGAAATAATCTCCTACCGATTTTTGGGTGAAAACATTTTTGTCCATCATCTTACACGGACCGCACCAAACTGCGTAAGCATCAATGAAAATAAGTTTTTTTTCTTTTTTTGCTTTTGCTAAAAGATCCTTAAAAGCACTTTGATCAAATTGAATACCTTCCTCTTGGGCTAAAATGAGTATGCTGAGAAAAATAAATAATCCGGAGATCAATTTTTTCATGATGAATAAAATTTTAAAAAAACGAAGATACTTATTTTTGATTGTAAATAAATGATGAAATGCTTTAAAAGATTGAAAAACAAAAAACCACCCTTGAAAAAAGAGTGGTTTTGTGGTTTCTCCAGGAATCGAACCAGGGACACATGGATTTTCAATCCATTGCTCTACCAACTGAGCTAAGAAACCTTTTGGTTTGTGCTTTTATCAACTTTTGAAAAGAAAACCGCCTAATGAAAGGCGGTTTTGTGGTTTCTCCAGGAATCGAACCAGGGACACATGGATTTTCAATCCATTGCTCTACCAACTGAGCTAAGAAACCATTCTTTTACTTCGTTGTTTTAAAGTGATGCAAAAGTAGGAAGTTTTGGTATATGAAGCAAATATTAATCGAAGTTTTTTTGAATTAAATAAAAACTTACTGATTTTCAGTCTGATTATTTTCCTGCTCTTTTCTTATTTGTTCGCTCATTTCTTCCAAAACAGGCTTTATGGTGCTTTCCGGAAGATCACTTATTCTGATGTACATTAAGCCATCAATCGCATCATTGAAATTAGGATCAACATTGAATGCTATTACTTTCGCATTTTGTTTAATGTATTTTTTAATTAAAACAGGCATTCTCAGTTCCGGTTCAAGATCATCGATGATTTTGTCTAATTTATTTAAATCAGATTCCATTTCATTCATGAACAGATTTTTATCGCGATCTCTCAGCTTTACTTTGTAATCATTTCTTGGAGTAATATATTGAGCAACAGCTGAGTCGTAATAATTTGATCGCATGAATTCGATCATCAATGATTTGGAAAATTCAGAAAATTTATTGGAAATACTTACACCGCCCATCAAAAATTTATGATCCGGATTTCTCAGGCAGACGTGTACAATTCCTCTCCATAAAAGGAATAAAGGAAGTGGCTTCTGCTGATATTCTTCACAGATATAAGCTCTTCCCATTTCAATTACCTTTTTGAAAAACGGATGGATATCCTGTTCAAACTCAAATAAAGAACTGGTGTAAAACCCTTTGATTCCGAATTTCTTCATGACATCTTTACCCAAAGCCATTCTGTAAGCTCCTGCCAATTTTTCGGCGGCGTTGTCCCACAAAAATAAGTGATGATAATGTTTGTCGTATTCGTCAAGGTCAAACGGAAGATTGCTTCCTTCACCAACTGCACGGAAAGTGAGCTCCCTTTGTCTTCCGATTTCCCTCATTACCGAAGGTATTTCTTCGTAAGGCGTAAAATAAATTTCATAATTACCGTTGCTGAAAAGCATCCTGTCGGTTCCTCTTATTTTACTGATGTCTTTCAGTATATCTTCTTTCGGCGTTTCATCAATAATGTTCTGAACAATATTTTCTTCCCGTAATAAGGGGAATTTTACATATAGATTTTTCAGATTTATAGCCTGAGCCAGAGATTTTCTTTTTTCGTAGTAAGATTTCATCATGTAAACCTTACGTTTAAGAAATTCTCCCAGTTCTTCGATATTTTCCATTTCGTCCATCACTTTTACTGTGATTGGGCGGCCAATTCTGATTCTGATTGGTTTTTCCCTGTCATTCATCATTTCTGCAGGAAGCATCAACGTCTGCAAATTGGGGTGAATTTTTGCAACCTGATAAAATAAAGTACTGTTTTTAGCGTGAAAATACATTGGGACCACCGGAACTTTAGCCATTTTTATCAGCTTCAAAGCTGGTTTTTCCCACTCTTTATCTAAAATCTCACTGTACGGATTATTTTTATTGGAAACTTCACCTGCCGGGAAAATTCCGACACAGCCACCATTTTCGAGATGCTTTAAAGTTTCACGCATTCCGGTTGAGCTGTTTCTGATTTCCTTTCTCCCTTCAAAAGGATTTACAGGGATTACATAAGGTTCCATTGGTTTTATTTTCTCTAAAAGAAAGTTTCCCATCACCTTAAAATCCGGACGGACTTCCGACAGAATTTTACACATCAGAATTCCGTCGATCGCTCCAAGAGGATGATTTGAAACCAAAATAAACGGCCCCGTTTTCGGAATTTTTGCCAAATCTTCTTCAAAAGCAACATAGCTTAAGTTGCGCTCTCTTACAAATGAATCGAAAAAGTCTTTACCTTCCTTATCTTTTAGTTTATCATAAAGTCTGTTGACTTCATTTATTTTTGCAATGCTCATCACAGCAGAAGCGACAGGGTTTTTTAGAAAACCTATCTTATGTAAGCCGGAAGCTTTAATTAAATCGTTTTTCGAGATTAAGCTCATGTGTTTTTAGTCGAAATTAGTTTTAATGTGTTACCATTTGCAGTGTATTTTTTGCAATTTGCTCCAATAATACACTTTTTCCCTGGTAAAATTTGTCGATGTTTTCCATCTTTGCATTCCTTACCGTAAATAAAGATACATTTTTTATAACATCAGTCTTGAAAACCTTTTGAAGTTCGTCATTCAACTCATCCACTTTATTAAATTTATCTTCCAGACATAATTCCAGCGAGATTGCTGAGTTTTGCATTAAAGATACTTTAATTTTATATTTAGCTAAATTATTGAAAATTAAACTCATGTGGTCTTCTGCAATAAATGAGAAGTCTCTTGTTGAGATTTTTAATAAAGTTTGGTTTTCTTTTAAAATATAAGATTCTTCACTTTGGTTTTTATCTGAAATTCCAACCTTGGTTCCCGCTTTTGAGGGATCTATGAAAGATTTCACATAAAAAGGAATGTTTTTTTGCTGAAGCGGTTGTAACGTTTTTGGGTGAATGACACTCGCTCCGTAATAAGCCATTTCAATTGCTTCTTCATAAGAAATATTAGAAAGAAGACTTACATCTTCAAATTTTCTTGGATCTCCCGTCATTACGCCGGGAACGTCTTTCCATATCGTCATTGCGTCTGCATTTAGACAATACGCAAAAATTGCAGCTGAATAATCTGACCCCTCTCTTCCTAAAGTTACGGTGAAATTATTTTCATCAGAACCGATAAAACCCTGCGTAACGTAGCAGATTTCTTTATTTAAATTTGAAATAAATTCTGCTGTTCTTGCCCAGTCTACAACTCCATCCCTGTAAGAGTTATCCGTTTTTACATAGTCTCTTGCATCGAGCCATTGGTTAGTAAACTGAATATCATTCAAATATTCACTAACGATTTTAGTCGAAATCATTTCACCACAGCTTACAACCTGGTCGTAAACAAAGTTGTAGTTCGGAGATTTGTTTCTTCTTAAAAATGAATCGATATCATCAAAAAACAGATTGATTTCTGCAAAAACTGCATGATCTTCCGAGAAAAGCCCCTTAGCTATTTCGATGTGTTTCTGTTTTATCTCTTCAATTTCAGTTTGATAGTTATCTTTCTTAAAGTACATTTCTACTACTTTTTCCAGCGCATTGGTCGTTTTACCCATTGCTGAAATTACAAGCAGGCATTTCTCAAAACCCTGGCTTTGAAGTACCATAGAAACATTTTTTACACTTTCGGCATCTTTCACAGAAGCCCCACCAAACTTAAAGATTTTCATTAAAGTATTAAAAATAAAATTGTTAGATAAATTGCGTTGTCGAAATTTTAAGATGTCAAAATTATAAATTTACACCGAGATATGAAATAGACTGCGAGAATGATGTCCTTAAGATTTTATTAAAATCAAAATTTGTCTCCAAATAGTGTATTTACTGCAATGATTTGGTTTTTTCTAAACATCAAATTTTATATTTGAAGAATTTGTTTATAGTTGTATTTGATTGATTTACAGTTGTTAATGTCTGAATTGAGATTTATTTTAAAAATAGGATAAATTTTACGAAATTTGGGAAAAGTGTAAAAAGAAAAATATGTCAGATCAGTCATTACAAACTTTAGGAGAATTTCTTATTGATAAACAGGAAGATTTCCAATATTCCACAGGAGAATTTTCACGTCTTCTGAGCGCAATAAGATTAGCTTCAAAAGTGGTAAACAGAGAAGTAAATAAAGCAGGAATTGTAGATATTACGGGTGCTGCAGGAAACCAGAATATTCAGGGTGAAGAACAGCAGAAACTGGATGTTATTGCTAATGATATTTTTATCACTGCTTTATCGCAAAGAGAAGTTGTCTGCGGAATTGCTTCTGAAGAGAATGACGATTTTATTGATATTAAATGTGGTGAAAACGGACATCTAAGTAAATATGTTGTTTTGATTGATCCGCTTGATGGTTCTTCGAATATTGACGTAAATGTTTCTGTGGGAACAATTTTCTCAATCTACAGAAGAGTTACTGAGCCAGGAACTCCTGTTCAGTTGGAAGATTTTTTACAGAAAGGAATCAACCAGATTGCGGCAGGTTATGTGATCTATGGTTCTTCTACAATGATCGTTTACACGACAGGAAATGGCGTAAACGGATTTACGCTCGATCCTTCATTAGGAACATACTATCTTTCTCATCCTAATATGACTTTCCCAAAAACAGGTAAAATTTATTCAATCAATGAAGGAAATTATATCAAATTTCCTCAAGGTGTAAAGAATTATCTGAAATATTGTCAGATGGAAGAAGGCGACCGTCCTTATACTTCGAGATACATCGGTTCATTGGTTGCCGATTTCCACAGAAATATGCTGAAAGGCGGAATTTACATTTATCCATCTTATTCACAGGCTCCAAACGGAAAACTGAGATTATTGTATGAGTGTAATCCAATGGCATTTTTGGCTGAACAGGCGGGTGGAAAAGCAACAGACGGTTTCAGAAGAATTCTGGAAGTTGAACCGACAGAACTGCATCAAAGAATTCCATTTTTCTGCGGAAGTATTGATATGGTTGAAAAAGCAGAAGAATTTATGCGAATTGACAGCGTAAAATAAATGACAGCAAAATATTTTCAATATTTATTAGAATTCAAACGCCCGAGTGGAACATCTCGCGGCGTTTTGCTTGAAAAAGAGACTTTTATTCTTGAGATTTTTCAGGATGATAAAAAAGGAGTGGGAGAGTGTGCTGTTTTCAGAGGATTGAGTTTTGATGACAGACCCGATTATGAAGAAAAATTAAAATGGCTTTGCGAAAATATCAGCAGTGATTCTGAATTTTTAAAACAAGAATTAGAAGAATTTCCGTCAATTTGGTTTGGCTACGAACAGGCTCTTTTAAATTTAAAAAATGGTGACAACCTTTATTTTCCAAGTGAATTCACTGAAGGTAACACGCCTATCACGATCAATGGTTTGATCTGGATGGGTGATATTGGTTTTATGGAAGAACAGATTCAGGAAAAGCTTGAACAAGGATTCCATTGCATTAAACTAAAAATCGGTGTCGATTGGATATCAGAGCATGAAATTCTTCAGAAATTAAGACAAAAATTTACAAAAGATCAGTTGGAACTTCGTGTAGATGCAAACGGAGGTTTTACGAAAGACGAAGCCAAAATTGTCTTACAGCAATTAGCTGATCTACATATTCATTCAATTGAACAACCGATTAAAGCGGGGAACTGGAATGACATGGCAGAATTGTGCGCTGAAACTCCAACGCCGATTGCTCTGGATGAAGAACTCATTGGAATCATTAATTTTAATAAGAAGAAAGAGTTGTTAGAAGTTATAAAACCTCAATACATTATTTTGAAACCAGCATTAGTAGGTGGCTTTTCGGGATCTGACGAGTGGATATCTCTAGTTGAGCAGCAAGATATTGGTTGGTGGATTACTTCAGCATTGGAAAGTAATATCGGTTTGAATGCAATCGCTCAATATACCTTTACAAAAAAAAATCAGATGCCCCAAGGTTTAGGAACAGGAAGTTTATTTACTAATAATTTTAAAAGCTGTTTAGAGCTTAATGGCGAAAAACTTTTTTATAAAGGCTGATATTAAATTACACCGTCAATGAAAATGGCTTTTTTTATAGATTCAATGATATTCAAAAGCTGTCTTTTTATCTTCTTCATGATGTTATTATATCTGTTTTTTCTGAATGTAAATTTCTGAAAAAAAATTCAATAATATGTGAATTTAGTCTTAAATTATTATTTTCATAGAATTTTAAATTTTCCTAAATTTGCAAATTGTCGTAAGTGCGGCATATTAAAGCGAATTTTTAATGGAAGAAGAAAAAAAATCACTCAATTTTATTGAGCAAATTATCGAAGATGATTTGGCAAACGGTTTGAAAAGAGATCAGATCCGTTTCCGTTTTCCGCCTGAACCAAATGGTTATCTGCATGTAGGTCATACAAAAGCGATCTGCATCAACTTCGGTTTGGGTGAAAAATACAATGCTCCCGTAAACCTTCGTTTCGACGATACGAACCCTGAAAAAGAAGAACAGGAATTCGTAGATTCTATCATGAAAGACGTTGAATGGTTAGGTTTCAAATGGGATAAAGTTTTGTACGCATCCGATTACTTCCAGCAGCTTTACGATTGGGCAGTTCAGTTGATTAAAGAAGGAAAAGCTTATGTAGATGAGCAGCCGTCTGAAGTGATTACTGAACAAAGAAAAAATCCTGCAGAGCCGGGAATAGAATCTCCTTTTAGAAACCGTCCTGTTGAAGAGTCTTTAGACTTATTCGAAAGAATGAAAAACGGTGAATTCGAAAGTGGTTCAATGTCTCTGCGTGCAAAAATCGACATGCTTTCGCCAAACATGAATATGCGTGACCCTGTGATGTACAGAATTTTGAATAAGCCTCATCACAGAACAGGTACAGCTTGGAAAATTTATCCGATGTACGACTGGGCTCACGGTGAATCTGATTATATCGAACAAATTTCTCACTCACTATGTTCTTTGGAGTTTGAAAACCACAGACCGCTGTACAATTGGTATTTAGATCAAGTGTATGAGGAAGGAAAGGTGAAAAATAAGCAGAGAGAATTTGCAAGGATGAACGTTTCTTACATGATCACCTCCAAAAGAAAACTACAAAGGCTGATTGCTGAAAATGTGGTGAACGGTTGGGATGATCCAAGAATGCCTACAATTTCAGGAATGAGGAGAAAAGGCTTTACAGCCAACGCTATCAGAAATTTTATTGATAAAGTAGGAGTTGCGAAAAGAGAAAATTTAATTGAAATTCAGCTATTGGATTTCTGTGTTCGTGAAGATCTGAATAAGGTTGCAAAACGTGTAATGGCGGTTGTTGATCCTATTAAATTAGTCATTGAAAACTATCCTGAAGGACAAGAAGAATGGTTAACAACCGAAAATAATAACGAACAGGAAAATGCAGGAACGAGAGAAATTCCGTTCTCAAGAGAATTATATATTGAGCGTGAAGATTTCAAGGAAGAAGCTGGAAACAAGTTCTTTAGATTGAGATTAGGAGGAGAAGTTCGTCTGAAATCTGCTTACATCATTAAAGGTGAAAGAGTTGAGAAGGATGAAAATGGAGAAATCACGACTATTTATGCATCTTACGACGAAAAATCTAAGTCAGGAAGCGGAACTGAAGAAAGTTTAAGAAAAGTAAAAGGAACGATTCACTGGGTTTCTGCAAAACATGCGATTCCTGTAGAAGTAAGAAATTACGAAAAATTATTCACTGTTGAACAGCCTGATGCCGAGAAAGATGTAGATTTCTTGAATTTCATCAATCCGGAATCAGTCAATGTCATTCAAGGATTTGGTGAGCCTAGCTTAAAGGATGTGGCAGTTGGAGAACCTCTTCAATTCCAGAGAATTGGCTATTTCACAAAGGATCAGGATTCTACAGATACAAATTTTGTGTTCAATAGAACTGTGACTTTAAAAGACTCTTATAAGCCGGAGTAAAAATTATTTATACCATATAAATGAAACAGGGCTTAATTTTTTAAGTCCTGTTTTTTATTTAAACACTAATAGCACAAATAGTCATCACAAAGTCTACAAATATGAATGGTATTATTTGTGAAAAAATTACTGCAATCTGTGTTTAAAAGAGTCCCGAAGGGACGACCTTCTAAAGGATAGGATGCAATCCTATTAAATAATAATTAAATTAAAAAATCAAAATTGTGAAATTTTTAAAGATATACATCAACTCATTCAAAGGACTTTCAGCGGAAAGCTGGATGCTCGCTTTGGTAATGCTCATCAACCGGTCGGGGTCGATGGTTTTACCGTTTCTTGGAGTTTACATGACAGATCATTTGAATTTCGACCTCAAAAGTGCCGGAATCGTTTTAAGTTTCTTCGGAATCGGTTCCGTAGTAGGTTCATGGTTTGGCGGAATGATCACCGATAAAATAGGAGAGTTTAAGGTTCAGAGCTTAAGTCTTTTTCTCAGTGTTCCCATGTTTTGCTTAATCCCGCTTTTTCATACAGAAGTGGGTTTGGCTGCAATTATTTTTATTCAAAGTTCGATCAGTGAAGCTTTTCGACCTGCGAATTCTGTGGCGGTTTCAAAATATGCAAAACCGGGAAATGTAACCAGAGCATTCTCTCTAAACCGAATGGCAGTCAATCTTGGGTTTTCTGTAGGTCCGGCTTTAGGCGGAATTTTAGCGGCGATTTCTTATGATTTTCTCTTTTACTCCAACGCAATCGGGGCTTTATTGGCGGGATTAACGTATGTTTTCTTTTTTAGAAACAGAAGTTATCGAAATAAAGATAAGATCAATAAAACGGCTGATCCAAAAGCAATTTCTCCTTATAAAGACACCCAATTCATTCTTTTTGCGGCTGCATGTTTTATGTTTTCCGTATGCTTTTTCCAGTTGCTGAATACATTGACGATTTTCTACAAGCAGGAAGCCGACCTTTCGGCTCAGACCATCGGGTATATCTTAGGATTCAGCGGGGTTATCGTTGTAGTTATGGAAATGATCATGGTTCAGATTGCAGAAAAATATTTAAAGCTGAAAACCACAATGTTTTTAGGTACTCTTTTCTGTGCCGTTTCTTTCGGAATGTTGGCTGCAGATACTTCAATCTGGCTTTTAGTGGTGTCAATATCCATTTTAAGTTTAGGAGAAATCTGGGCTCTTCCGTTTATGGCGACCATTACTTCACTTCGTTCAGGAACGCACAATAAAGGGGCTTATATGGGACTTTTAGGAATCGCATTTTCGCTTTCATTCATCATTACACCATCTTTGGGAACTTTCATTGCCGAGAATTTTGGCTTTACAATTCTCTGGATTGGTACGGGAATCCTTCTCGGAATCACGGCTGTTGCTTTTTATTACATTGTTCCTTGGATGATTGGCAATAAAAATTCTGAAGAGTAATTTTTTAATTTGGGCGTGTCCCTACGTTTTCCCAGGCTAAACCTCATAGATTTTAGAAATCTATGAGGTTTTTTCCGTCGCAAAACTTCGGGTCGGGCTGCTTTGGGGTTCGCTTCGCTTCCGTACTCGTTCGTTCCTCACTCGCACCGGCTCCTTTGTCGCCGCCCGCCGTATCCCTCACGTGGTTTTTAGCGTGAAATACAAAATTAAGTTTGTCAACAGAAAATATCAGCCTTGTCAAAGTTCAAAACTTTGACAATGTTTTTTCTACCACAACTTTAAATTTGAGCCTTAAACAGTACAGTTTTTGCATAGCTTTTCGCAATGAAAAAAATCTACATTATTCTTCCTCTTTTTTCTGCTGCTTTTTTGTTAGCTCAAAAAAAAGATTCCGCAACATTAATTTCAGAAGTAAGAATTGATGCTTACAAAAAGCCGACGGCATTTATTAATTCCACAAAGTCGGTTTCCGTTGTTTCTGAGAATTTACTCAATCAAAATACACCTGAAAGAATGCTCGAATCGATCAATCAGATTGCAGGAGCAAGAATGGAAGAACGCTCACCGGGAAGCTACAGGATTTCGCTTCGTGGAAGCACGTTAAGATCACCTTTTGGCGTTCGCAATGTGAAAGTTTATCTTGATGATTTTATTTTATCGGATGCTTCTGGAAATACCTATTTCAATGTGATTTCTCCTGAGTTGATCGACAGAATAGAAATTTACAAAGGCCCGGAAAGCGGTGATTACGGTGCAGCGACAGGCGGAACAGTACTTTTGAAAACAAAATCTTCTGAAAATTTATCAGCCAATATTTCTGTCGGAAGTTACGGAACTTTCAATCAGAGTATAGATTTTTCAAAACAGATGGGGAAACATTTTTTTGAAGTTTTTCAGAATTATTACCAGACAGATTCTTATCGTGAACAATCTAAAGTGCAGCGAAAACAGATTTTCCTGAAAGACAATTTCCAATATTCTCAAAAAGGATTATTGAAAGCCATGTTGATGTATTCAGACCTCGATTATCAAACTCCGGGCGGATTAACTTTAGAGCAAATGAACTTCAACGGAAAACAGGCAAGGCCAGGAACAGCAACTGTTCCCGGGGCAAAAGAACAAAATGCAGGAATTCGAAATAAAATGATTTTAGCCGGACTTTCAAATGAATATCGGTTCAATCCCAATCTTTCGCATTTTATTTTGGTTCAGGGTTCGTATGTTGATTTTGAAAATCCGTTTATTACCAATTTTGAAAATCGTTTTGAAAACAATTTCGCTTTAAGAACCCATTTTAATTATGAAAAAAACTGGGAGAAAATTTCTTTAGCCTACCGATTGGGTTTTGAAGGCGGAATGAATGATATTCTGATTAAAAATTATGATAATAACAAAGGAATTGAAGGAAATCCGCAAAATTTTGACAAACTAAAAAATACATCAGGATTTTACTTTCTTTCTCAGAAAATGAATTTTAATGAAAAGCTATTTACCGATATTTCCATTAGCTTAAACTCAAATTCATATGATTGGGAAAGGATTTTCCCACGAACTGAAAATGGGAAAATTCATTTTAAAAATCAATGGCTTCCAAATTTCGGAGTGACTTATCTTTTAGGAAATGGCTTTTCGGCGAGAGGAAAAATTGGTAAAGGAAATTCTGCTCCCACTAATGAAGAAATCCGTTCTTCAACGCAGGAATTTAATCAAAATCTAAATCCGGAGTATGGCTGGAATAAAGAAATAGGTATTAGAAAACAATTTGGAAATTTTCTTTTCTTAGAAGGAAGTTATTTTGATTTTCGAATGAAAGATGCGATTGTAAGACGACAGAATGAAGCCGGACAAGAATATTTTGTCAATTCAGGTGAAACCGCTCAAAAAGGTTTTGAAATTCTCTTGGAATCTAAAAGTTTCAATTTAAAGAATGACTTTTTCAGCCAATTTAAATTCAGATTTTCAGGAAGCTTTTATGATTTTAAGTTTAAAAATTATCAGCAAAATGAAAATGATTTCTCAGGGAATGATTTAACGGGAGTTCCAGGAACGACAATCAACAGTTTATTAAATTTCACTTTTTTCAAAAAATTGAATATTGATTATTCTCATTTTTATACTTCAAAAATACCTTTGAATGATGCCAATTCCGTTTGGTCAGAACCAAATTTAATCGGAAATATTCAGTTTAGATTTCCTGTAGATTTTGAAAAAACGAGAGTCAATTTATATCTGCAGATTCAGAATTTATATAATGAAAATTATGTTTTGGGTTTTGACACTAATGCTTTCGGAAACCGTTATTACAATCCCGCAGCAAAAAGAAATTTTGTCTTGGGAATGAAGGTTGATTTTTAGTTTTGGCTTACGCAGATTTAGTCGATAAAACAGATTTTTAGACTGTAAAATCTGCGAAATCTGCATAATCTGCGAGAAATTACTTAATCATTTCGAAAGAATATGTTGAACAATTATTTCCGCATGAATTCTGGAGTTTTCAATAAACCAAAGATGGGTGTCTTTTCCGCCACAAACTACGCCTGCCAAATATAAATTCGGAACATTGGTTTCCATAGTTTCAGTGTTGTAAAAAGGATTTAAACAATCGCCCTGCAATTCAATTCCTGAATTTTTGAGGAAGTCAAAATCGGGAAGATAGCCGGTCATTGCGAGAACAAAATCATTTTCAATTTCATTGATTTTTCCGTTTCTATCTTTAAAAATGACAGAATTTTCTTTAATTTCAATCAGTTCAGAATTAAAATGAGCTGTAATACTTCCTTCTGCAATTCGGTTTTCAATATCAGGTTTTACCCAATATTTTACGTTTGGCGAAATCTCAGAATTACGGATTATCATCGTGACTTCTGCACCCTTTCGATACGTTTCTAAGGCAGCATCAACTGAGGAATTACTTGAGCCGATAACAACGATTTTCTGTCTAGCATAAGGATAAGGTTCAGTGTAATAATGTTTAACTTTCTCCAGATTTTCTCCGGGAATGTTCATCAGATTCGGAATATCATAAAATCCGGTTGAGATGATGACGTTTTTTGAGTAATATTTTGCTTTTGAAGTTTCAATTTCGAAAATCTCATTGTTTTTAGAAACTTTTAAAACTTTTTCATAAAGATTGATATTCAAATTTTTCTGTCTTGCGATTCCCTGATAATATTCCAGAGCTTCCTGTCTTCCGGGTTTTGCAGCAGAAATAAAAGGAATTTCATCAATTTCAAGTTTATCTGCGGTTGAAAAAAACTTCATATACAAAGGATAATTGAAGAGTGAATTGACAATTGTTCCTTTTTCGATAATTAAATAATTGAGGTTGTTTTTATTGGCTTCGAGCGCACAGTTGAGACCGATTGGTCCTGCTCCGATAATCAGAAGATCAAGAATTTTCATCTATCAAAAATACAAAAATGCTTTAAGTAATCGGTTTAAAGTAATATGTGAAAATCAATCATTTTTATATTTAAACTCTATTGACGTCAAAAAAACTCAAACTCTCCAACTCAATGTGGCATCGCTTTTGAACTTTTTTCAAAAATTTTGAAATGAAAAAAACTTTTTTGGCATTCTTACTTTTAGCAGTTTTATCATGTGAAAAGAAAGTAGATAAAGAACCTGCAATTTCTACAGATAACCTGAAAAGGTCAAACGAAAGAACCGATACCGAGCAGGAAGCTTTCTCGAAAGAAGTTGCATTAAAAAAGACCAATGATGAACTTTTACAAGCTATAAAAGTTGGTTATTATGATGTTTTTGCGAATTACATTCATCCACAGAAGGGTGTCAGGTTTTCAATGTATGCTTTTGTTAATCGCAATGAAGACAAGCATTTTTCAAAAGCTGATTTCGAAAAGTATTTTCCCGCAAAAACCGTTTTTACATGGGGTTCAAGAGATGGTTCCGGTGAAATTTATAAGGCTACCATTCAACAGTATTTTAAAGACTGGATTTTTAAGAAAGATTTTACAAAATCCGAATATGCATTCAATAAATTCCTCGGCGGCGGAAATTCTTTAAATAATTTAAAAGAAGTCTATCCGAATACAGATTTCACAGAAAATTATATTTCCGGTTCAGAGAAAAATGGCGGAATGGATTGGAATGTGCTTCGTTTTGTCTTTGAAGAATTTGAAGGAAAATATTATGTGGTTGCTGTGATTAATGATGAATGGACGATATAAATTAAAATTCCCCTTCTGTTGCAGATGGGGAATAATTTTATAAGATTTCGGAAAGTTGTTTGGTTAAATTTTTTCTAGAAAACTGTTCTATATTTTCGGTGTTTTCTGAAAGGTTTCCATTTTTCCACAGTGCAAATTTTTCTAAAATGAAATCTTCAATTTCTTGTGAATCACGATAGCCGAAATGTTTTCCAGCTTTTGTTTCATCAAGAATTTTCGAAACATCTGCTTTTTCCGGGCCAAATGAAATAATCTGTTTTCCGGTTGCCAAATATTCGAATATTTTCCCCGGAATAATCCCTTTTGACGAATCGTTTGGGAAATTGGTAATCAAAAGCAGCGAAGATTTCGACATTTCATCGACCGCTTTGTCATGAGAAACGTAACCAAGATTCAGGATATGATTTTTTAAACTTGAATTTTCAATCGTTTCTAAAATTTTATCATCAATTCGTCCAACAAACTTCAGGCTGAAATTTTCAGCAAAATCTGAATGAGTTTTAACTAAATTATCTAATGCTTTCCAAAGGTTTTCTGGGTTTCTCAACTGTTCCAAAACGCCGATGTAGCTCAACGTGAATTTTGGTTGAGAGTTTGAGAGTTTAAGGGTTTGAGAGTTTGAGTCTGATTCGTCGAACCCATTGGTAATGCAAAAGGCATTGGCGCCGTTTTTACGGAAATTTTCTGCATCGGTATAACTTGTCGCCAAAGTAATATCAGCATTTTTGAAGATTTCACTTTCCAGAAAACGGTGTTTTTTATCGGATCGGTTCGTTAGTTTTAAATGCTTATAATAAGAAATTTCTGTCCACGGATCACGGAAATCGGCAATCCATTTCAGAGTGGGCATTGCTTTTTTTAAATTTAAACCAATCAGATGCATCGAATGAGGCGGTCCTGAAGTTATAATGGTTTCAATCTTATTTTCCTTTAAATATTTTTCTAAAAACTTTGTAGAAGGCTTTACCCAAAAAACTCGGGCGTCCGGAATGAAAAAATTTCCTCTTACCCAAATTGAAAGCCTAGATTTCCAGCTTTGATTTTTTCCCACATCAAATTGCCCTGCTTTGAATTTTTTATTGCTTTTATTCAGCTTTTCAGCAAGTTGATAAGGTTCCCAAATTTTTGTTCGGATAATTTCTAAATCTTTTGGAACATCTTTCATCAGACTTTCATCCAATAAAGGATAACTGGGGTTTTCTGGAGTGTAAATAATAGGTTTCCAGCCAAATTCAGGAAGGTATTTTGCGAATTTCAGCCATCGCTGAACTCCCGGCCCTCCTGCAGGTGGCCAATAATAGGTAATGATAAGGATTTTTTTATTTTCCATGTATTTTCAAGGCTGTCATTCTGAATAGAGCAAAGCGTAATGAAGAATCTTTTTAATTTCGTCATTTAAAAAACTCCAATTTGGATTAAATTCACCAATAAGATTTTCTTTTTTAATTCTTGTCCAACCTTCTATTTGTTTTTCTCTTTTAATAGCAGTTTCTACATCAATAAATTGTTCAAAATAAACTAAATAAAAACATTTATATTTTGTAGTGAAATTCTTATCAATTACTTCAGGATTTTGATGCTAATATAATCTGTTTTTTAAATCATTGGTGACTCCAGTATATAAAACCGTTTTTATTTTATTTGTTAAAATATAAACGTAATAATTATGAGTTCCCAAAGTTTTCATTGCTTAAATTTTTAATGAGATTCTTCACTCCCCTTTGCTACGTTCAGAATGACAAAATCTTAAACGGCTTTTTCAACAAGGGTAGCCTCTTTTTTCTTTTTATTCAACCAGTAAATCCCAAAAGCACTCAATACAATGAACAATCCGAAGCAAATAAGAGAAATCCATTTTCCTTTTTCGATAACTTCCGGCTCGAAAATCATTTTGATGTTGTGATTTCCTGCAGGAACATGTACTGCGCGAAGCAGATAATCAGCTTTAATATATGGAACTTCTTTTTCGTCAACAAAAACTTTCCAGCCATGAGGATAATAAATTTCTGAGAAAACAGCTAATTGCGGAGCTTTCGACTGAGATCTAAACTCCAGCTCATTGGCTTCATATTTTGTCAGATTGATTGTCGCTGTTGAATCTGCCTGAACCTGCTTATTGTCGAAATAAGATTTATCAGAAGCATTGATAACTGCCGTTTTTTTACTGTCGATTTCCCCGATCGATTTGATTTCTTCATTCGGAGTGTTTACAAATTTAAGATCACTTACAAACCATGCATTTCCGTTTGCATTCGGATTCGGAACAACTTGGGGCTCTCCCGGATTTCCGAAAATCATGTATTTTGTGTTGAGTAAATTTAAAATTTTCGGCGTTTTTACACTGTCTGGTTGTACGATATATTCGTTTAGTAAATCGTCGTATCTTCTCAATTTTACGGCATGATAACCTCCGATTGACGACTTAAAGTAAGACGTATTGGTTTCGCTGGTTGTTCCTAAAACCTGATTGTAAATTCTGTAATGCTTCTGGTCTTTCTCAGCAATAGTTTCCAATGTTTTGTTTACCGGAATACTTGCTAAAATAGACTGTAAGTTGGCATTATCACCTACTTTTTCAGCCAGATAATCTGAACCTTCAGTTTGGAATGGGTTTTCAGCAAAGATTTTATCTACATAATTGTCATCATTCAAATAACGCCTGTTAACTGACCAGAGATCAAATAAACTTACGGCACCAATGATAATTAAGGCAATGTTTTGGTTTAATTTTTCCTTTAAAGCAAAGAATAAAACAGCTACGGTAATTCCTACATAAAGTAATGCTTTGATTGCATCTGTTCTGAACATATTAAAACGTTCATCTACCAAATAATCAAGAAGGAAAGGCGGTAAATATAATTTTTCGTTTTCTGTAGCAAAGCCTAAAATTGATTTTCCGAAAAGAATTAGAATTAATGTTAAGCCTAAAGTTCCACCACCAACATACGTAAGGATTTTCTTTTTGTATTCTGCATCAAGATTTTCACTTTTGAAGAATCTGTACAATCCGATAATTGCGATTAATGGGAATAACAATTCCACGACAACCAAAATTGAAGACGGCGCTCTGAATTTGCTGTAGAACGGAACAAAATCAATAAACAAATCGGATAAGAACATGAAGTTGCTTCCCCATGCCAATAAAATTGTAAGAATGGTTGCTCCTAAAATCCAGTAACGGTATTTTTTTGGAGCAAAAAAGAATCCTAAAAGTGCTAAGAAACAAACAATTGCACCTTGATAAGCGGGTCCTGAAGTTCCCGGCTGATCTCCCCAATAAGTCAAGCTTCCGAATCCTTTGGAAATTCTGTCCATTTCTGCCTGAGAAGTGACGTTATCCTGAACCATTTGCTGAACTTTCTCCATCATTGCAGCGCCTTCCGGTTCCTGACTTCCGCCACCCATTAATCTAGGAATGAAAAGGTTTAAAGTTTCCAGTTTTCCATAACTCCACATCAAGATACTTTCTTTATCCATCCCTGAATTTCCGGCTTTGTGACTGTCATTTGTCAAAACTTGTTTTCCTCTTACAGTCTCTTTAATGTACTCGGAATTTGCCATAATTCGCTGTGAATTCATCCCAACTCCGATGATTAAAGCTCCCGCAATAATTCCTGATGAAATCAAGAAATGTTTCATCGGAACTTTCTTTTTAATCGCTCTTACTAATTCAGATATAAATAAAAATCCAAGTCCTAAGAACAAATAATAGGTCATTTGCGGGTGATTTGCCGCGACCTGTAATCCGAAGAAAAGGGTGGTGACAATAAAACCAATAACATATTTTTTACGAATGTAAACCAATAAAATTCCGGCTAAAAGTGGCGCAAAATATTCAATGGTATTTACTTTTCCGTTGTGTCCTGCCGCAATAATAATATAGAAATACGTGGAAAGTCCGAAAAATGTGGCTCCTAAAAGCGCATACTTCCAGTTTCGTACGGCAACCATTCCCAGAAGAAAAAATCCTGAAAACAGTAAAAAGAGATAATTAACCGGCCTAGGCAAAATATTCAGATAGCTGTCTAATTTTTTAATAATATCACCTTCAAAGCGGCTTCCCATTTGGTAAGTTGGCATTCCGCCAAACATAGAGTCGCTCCAGTAGGTTTCTTTATCAAAATTTTCCCTGTAATCAATCAACTCTTTTGCACCCCCACGATATTGTACAATGTCATGTTGGAAAAGCTGTTTTCCCGTAAAAACAGGAGTAGAATATAAAAATGCTAAAACTAAAAATGCAATCAGTGAAACTGCAATGTATATTAAGCTTTTGTTTTTTGCCATCTTGGTTATTAAGTAGATTTTTAAATTTTCATTAGGTTTAAAAGTTCTGAATTACTTTAATTTACCATTAAGAATTTTATAAGGTTTATAAGGTTTGCCGATGGCAAATTAAGTTTAATACTTAATATCCTCTAAAACTCAACAGTCTTAATGTTTTAAACATAAATTTTAAAACTTTTAAAGATTATTTTTTCTCTTTCACCTCTTCATAGTCCACAGTTTCTGCGTCCCATTTTACTTTTTTCTCAATACTTGATTTTGAGTTTTTGTTTTCCTGCTGTTGATTGCTATTTGGTTTCAATCCCATGAAATTATAGAACTTCTTGAAGAAAATTCTTTTTAAAATATTCCAGACAAAAAAGATAATAATCGTAGCAAGAACAATCTCAAAAATCCCTTTGATAAAAGACATATTACTTTTTATTTAATATTCAAAGTTCAAGATTCGAGGTTTTTAGAATTTCTCATTTTTACTCAAATTCTGCAACTCTAAAACCCTCAAACTCTCCAACTTATTTAGACGAAGGATTCACCATTACAGAAGAATTGGAAACGCTCTTCATCGACTGAGATTGTTTTCCGTCTGAAATTGTTTCTACCTGCGTTGTTTTTACACTGATGTTCTGATTGTTGATCCAGCCTGTGTTTTGATCAAACTTGATGGTTCCGTTTTGAGACAATTCGCTGCTCATGCTGTGCGTCATTGCACCTTGCGATTTTTTCTCTTCTTTTTTCGGAATTCCTCCGGCAATTGAAATTTCTACAATTCCGTTTCCTGCGCTTTTTAAAGTATAATTTGAAGTAACTTTTATTTTTCCGTTTGCATCGGCATTTTCAGAAGTGCTCCATTTGTCACCGATTTTAGCTCCTTTTTTCGGAAGGATAGAAAGGTTTTTTTCAAACTGATCTTTCAAAACCTTTTCATTGAAGCTTTCTTTTAAACTCGCAACCACACTTTCTCTTTGATTGGCATCTTTCACGATATTTTTAAGAGCATTGGAAATTTTTGTGTACACTGCATCAAAACCTGTAATAGAAATCACATTTCCTTTGTTATCCATCTTCATATTCAGCTTGTTTCCTGTAAGTGCTTTGTTGACATTCCAAAGCATCTTAAGATCATCTTCTTTCGGAATTGGCAGTTTAGTATCAACAACAATGGTTTTACCCTGAGCTGACTGAGAATTTCTTTTTCCGATAAGATTGATGGTCATATCGTAAATGTTACCCTTGATGTCGTTTACCGTAAAGCTCATTTCATCGGTAGATTCGCTGGTTCCGTTCATGGTTTGTCCTTGCGGATCGGTCATTGTTTTTGTATCTCTCTGATAGGTTGTCAAAGGATAAGTTTTTCCTTTTTCAAGCTTGAAAGTTTGTTTGAAAAATCCTAAAGAATCTTTAATCGCCGCATCTGCTTTTACTTCTTTTACAGAATCTGCAGGAACTTCTACGGTTATTGTTTTCCCGGTTTTTGGATCTACTTTGGTGATGGTTGCTGTTTCTTTTTTACATGAAACAACTGCTATTGAGATAAGCGCTAAAGCTGCTATATTTTTCATAATAAATTTTCTTAGTTTAGGATATGCTTATTAGCAAAGTCATTTTAATAATTAAATTTTCACCAGTTTCTGTCTCATCGCCTCGTACAAAATTGCTCCACAAGCCACTGAAACATTTAGAGACTGGGTTTTCCCTTCGATCGGAAGTTTTATTTTTTCGTCTGAATGATGCAGAACTTCTTTAGAAATTCCGGTTTCTTCATTACCCATTACAATCGCACAAGGTTCTGTGAAATCGACATCATATATCAATTTCTGCGCCTTTTCTGTTGCTGAAAATACAGAAATTCCACTTTGCTGTAAAAAGTCAACAACA
Organism: Chryseobacterium formosense; assembly: GCF_900116415.1. Classification (GTDB taxonomy): domain Bacteria; phylum Bacteroidota; class Bacteroidia; order Flavobacteriales; family Weeksellaceae; genus Chryseobacterium; species Chryseobacterium formosense. Next base: position 1,025,208 of record NZ_FPAP01000002.1, read on the forward strand.
TGAGCAAGATTAGGTTCTTTACAGATCTTAATATTGTACATCGCTCCGGCTGAAGTTTTAATAGCGTCTGAATTTACCGGTGCTCCGCCTTTTTCAGGGATTACAACGGCATCAATTCCTACACATTCTGCAGTTCTGCAAATTGCTCCGAAGTTTCTCACATCCGTTAATCTGTCCAGAATTAGAATGAAAGGCGTTTTTCCCTGTTCGAATAATTCAGGAATAATATCTTCTACTCTGTGAAAAGGAACATCAGAGATAAAAGCAACGACACCTTGGTGGTTTTTTCTTGTAAAACGGTTAAGTTTTTCTACCGGAACGTAGTTGGGACGGATTTTATGTTTCGCTAAAATAGCTTTCAGTTCGGCATAAATTTCTCCTTGCAATGCATTTTGCACAAAAATTTTGTCAATTGTTTTTCCAGCTTCAATAGCTTCTAACACGGGACGCAATCCGAAAATGAAATCATCTTTTTTATTAGGTTCTGAATTTCTGAATTCAGATTTTGAGTTTCTATGTTGAAAATCTTCCAAAATATTATTTTTTATTTTTTTAATGAATAAAGCTAATTATTCAAATTTGTTTTTACTTGGCTCTTTTTACTTTTGCCTTGGCTCTTTTAATACTTTTCTCCTAAAATTGCACGTTTCTGCGCGATGGTGTAACCATAATGCAGGCTTTCGTGCATATTGTTGAAAATAATTGCATCCTGAATACTTTTCAGATCCATCCCGAAACTTGTTGTGTATGGCGTGTAATCTGAAAAGAAATCACTGTCGAAATCTTTCATTAAAGTTTTTGAAGTTTCAGTCAGCAAGAACTCCAGATCTTCCACCTCAGATTTTTGTACGTTCAGATTGGGTAAAGTTCCTTTTTTGTAGGTTTCAATCCAATATTTATCAATTCTGAAAGGATTTCCGCTCAGGTAATAATGCAGCAATTGCTGTGTGGCAACGGTATGTGCAATATTCCAGTAAATATTATTATTAAAACCATCCGGAATCAGCAAAAGATCTTCGTGAGAAGTGTTTTGGAGAATATCTAAAAGGTTTTTTCTTACTTGTCGGTGAGCTTGAAAATGATAATTCATTTTGCAATATTTTAATCTTCAAAAATAGTTTAATAAACTGAAAATGACAATTCTTGATCGATTCAATCAACGAAAATTTATAGATTTTTATGAAATTAAAGGTTTCAGTGATAATGATTTAGAAAAATGTCTCTTGATTACTTAAAAAATTAATCAGAATATTTAACAAACTTTAACTCAAATATGGCATGTATTATGTTGATTAATGCGTGGATTTATCAGAAATTTACCCATTAATTTAATTTAAAAGAATGTCAGATTCATATCAAGCAGAAGACATCCGTCAGCTGACGGAGAAAGTGAAAGAGCAAAATTTCTTTTTTAATCTTCTGAGGCAGGAAATCAATAAAGCTATCATTGGTCAGCAATACATGATAGACCGTCTTTTGATAGGGCTTTTAGGAAATGGGCACGTTCTTTTAGAGGGTGTTCCGGGATTGGCTAAAACCTTAGCAATAAAGACTTTGGCAGAAGCTGTTCATGGCGATTTTTCAAGGATTCAATTTACACCCGATTTACTTCCTGCAGATGTTGTAGGAACAATGATTTACAACATAAGAGAAAATGATTTTTCCATAAAAAGAGGTCCTGTTTTTGCGAATTTCGTCTTGGCAGATGAGATCAACCGTGCTCCGGCAAAAGTGCAGTCAGCTCTTCTTGAGGTAATGCAGGAAAAACAGGTGACGATTGGAGACGAAACAATGCCATTACCAAAACCATTTTTAGTTTTAGCGACTCAAAACCCGATTGATCAGGAAGGAACTTATCTTTTACCGGAAGCGCAAAGCGACCGTTTTATGCTGAAATGTAAAATCGATTATCCTGAATTTGAAGATGAAAGAAAAGTGATGAGGATGGTTTCTACATCACATCAGCCGGAAATTAAACCGGTGATTTCTCTGCAAAATATTATGGAGGCAAAATCTCTGGTCAATCAGATTTATTTGGATGAAAAGATTGAAAAATATATTCTGGATATGGTTTTTGCAACCCGTTATCCTGAAAAATACGGACTTTCTGAACTGAAAAATTATATCAGCTTCGGAGCTTCACCAAGAGCATCTATCAATTTGGCAATTGCTTCGAGAGCATATGCATTTTTGAAAGGCAGAGCTTTTGTAATTCCTGAAGATGTAAAAGCTTTAGCACAGGACGTTTTACGACACAGAATCGGACTAACATTCGAAGCGGAAGCAGAAGAAATTACGTCGGAGGAAATCGTGAATAGAATTTTAGCGAAAATACAAGCTCCCTAATTAATTCTATATTCAAGGTTTAAAATTCAAAATTTTCATAGAATCTGAATTTTGAATATTGAATCTCAAATTTTATTTCAATGCAGATAAAAGATATTGTAAAAAAGGTAAAGCAAATAGAAATCCGTACCAGAAGGAAAACGGAGGCTACTTTGATGGGGCAATATCACAGTGCTTTTAAAGGGCAGGGAATGACGTTTGCCGAAGTTCGTCCTTATCAGTTTGGAGACGAAATCCGAAGAATCGACTGGAACAAAACCGCACGTTTTCGTGAACCATTTGTAAAAGTAATGGAGGAGGAGCGTGAACTGACGATGATGCTTTTGGTTGATATTTCCGCATCAATGGATTACGGAACGAAAACTCAGCTTAAAAGAGAATATGTCGCAGAAATTGCGGCAAGTTTAGGTTTTTCGGCAGCTGGAAATAATGATAAAGTAGGCTTGATTTTATTTGCAGATAAAGTGTATAAAGTGATTCCGCCACAAAAAGGAAGAAAACATATTTTGTCGATGATCAGCCAAATTTTGACTGCGGATTATATTCCTGCAGTTTCAAAAATCGATAAGGCTTTAGAATACATGATGGGGATTTTCAAAAGAAAATCACTCGTGTTTTTACTTTCGGATTTTGAAGATGATTATGATTCTAAAATTCTGAGAGTGGCTTCTAAAAAGCATCAGCTTTTGGGAATGAGAATTTATGACGAAAAAGATAATGATATTCCGGATGTAGGCTACGCACTTTTAAACGACGCAGAAACAGGAAAGCAGATTTGGGTAAATACATCGAGCGCACGATGGAGATATACTTTTGCGGAAGCTCAAAAACAGAAACAGAGAAATCTGGAAGAAGATTTTGCCAATTCTTCAGCAGAGTTTATGAATATCAATACCGGAACAGATTACTCCAGATTATTATATAATTATTTTCAGAAAAAATAAAATATTCAGTAGCGGACTTTAGTCCGCTTTAAATTATAAAACAGAAAATAGGCTTTAGCCAAAATTTAGAATTGAAATTGAAAAAGATATTCTTTTTACTCTTATTTTTTATCTGTGTAAATGCATTTTCACAGCTGCTTTCTTCAAATCTCGAGAAGAAAACGCTTGCATTGGGAGAAACAGATCATTTGGTAATTAAGATCGAAAATCTCAGAAGTCGGGCAGTTATCACGGCTCCGAAAGATGAGTTGTTGCCTTTTCATTTTGAAGAAATCAAAGACAGTATCGGTATTAACGCCAATACTTATGAACGGCGTATAGAATTTGCAGTTTACGAAGAAGGAACTTTTAAAATTCCCGAACTTGAATTTAAAGTCGGAGAAAAACTTTTAAAAACAATTCCTTACGAGATTGAAGTTGTCAATACAGCAACCAAAGAAGATCAGATCAACGATATTATGAAAAATAAAGAAGTTGATCTGGAAGCAATAGATTACTGGGAACTTTATAAATGGTATGTTTTTACGGCTTTAGCCGTTATCGCTTTGATTTTTGTAATCGTCATGTTTGTGAAATACGGAAAAAAGAAGAAAAGCTCGCCTGTTGTAACGACCAATCAGACTTTGAAAGAATTAGATTCTTTAAAAAAGAAAAAATATATTGAAGAAGGAAATTACCGGGCGTTTTATGTTGAGCTGATCGATATTTCGAGAAAGTTTATTACCAAACAATACAGAATTCCTGCAGATGTTTTATTGACGGATGATTTGGTTGCTTTAATGAAAGAAAATAATACCATCTCACAAGACAACGAAAAAATTGTGGAAGATGTATTTTTAAGAGGTGATCTGGTAAAATTTGCCAAGACTTTCCCAGATAAAGATCTAATGGAAAAAGATTTTACAGAAATACGGGATTTTGTAAAAAGATCATCCGAGGATATTGAATTTGAAAACCTGAGAAAAGATGTTTAATTTCGAGTTTTACAGTCCGTGGTTTTTTCTGCTGTTCTTGGTGTTTATTCCGCTTCTATTCAGGGATTTTAGTCAGAAAAAAAGAAAAGGAATTAAAGTTCCTACGACCAGCAATATGGATGGTAATAGTGGAATTCTGCCCGTACTTTTCCTGCTGAAAATCTCAAAATATATTATTCTTTCTGCGTTAATCATTGCTATGGCGAGACCGAGAACTTTTTCGGTTTCTCAGGACAGAGATGAGTCGAAAGGAATTGATATTATGCTGGCTGTAGATGTTTCGTTGAGTATGTTTTCTAAAGATTTTGATCCCGATCGATACGCCGTTCTGAAAAAAATTGCTGTTGATTTTATCAATAAGCGTCCGAATGACCGATTTGGTCTTGTTAATTATAAATTAGAAGCCTTCCTGAAAGTTCCGCTGACTTTTGATCATGATGCCGTAAAATATGAGATCGAAAACATGAATCAGCGTGAAATGACCGACGGAACTTCTGTAGGAGACGGTTTGGCAGTTGCGGTAAATCATTTAATGAAAAGTAAGGCAAAAAGTAAAATTGTTATTCTGATGACTGACGGACAAAATACAAGGATAAGCGGACTCTTTCCGCCACAGCTTGCTGCAGTTTTAGCCAAAGAGAATAATATTAAAGTCTATTGTGTCGGGATCGGGACAAACGGATATGCTTTAATGCCTTATGATTATGATGAATTCGGATATTATTACCGTGAACAGCCTGTTTCTATCGATGAAGATATGCTGCGTGAAATTACGCAGACTACAGGCGGAATTTACTACAGAGCCGATTCTGAAAATAAGCTTGATGAAATTTATTCCGATATTAATAAATTGGAGAAAACAGATATTCGGGTTTCCCGAAATTATAATTATGAAGAGTATTTCAAGATTTTTCTCTGGATTGCTTTAGGAATGTTGGTCTTTGATGCCATTTTACGTTGGGTATTTTATAAATTTTTAAGCTGATGAACTGGTATTTAGGGAACAATTGGTATTTGTTATTATTGCTGCTTCTGCCGCTTTTATCTTTTTTTCTGATCAATTTTTTACGATGGAAAAAAAGAAAGAGAGAGCTGTTTGCAGATCCAAAATTTCATGAAGTTTTGTTTGAAAAAAACTCCGGGTTTTTGAAGATTTTTCCTGTACTTTATTTTCTTGCTATATTATTTTTAATCTTTTCTATTATTGATCTTTTGAGCGGTTCTGAAAGAATAGAAACCAATCAGAAAATGAATAATGTAATTTTCATGATGGATGTTTCGAACTCGATGAATGCGGAAGATATTGATCCCGATCGACTTACCCAGGCAAAAAATCTGATCATTAATACCATTCATGAACTTAAAAACGACAAGATCGGAATCGTAGTTTTTGCAGGGGAAGCAGTCTCAGTAATGTCATTGACAACGGATTATGGAAGTGTGGAAAATTATATTTCAGATTTGCAGACCAAAGATATTACCATTCAGGGGACAGATTTTCTGCAGGCTATGGAGAGTGCGGTAGCTAAATTTAAAAATATAAATAAAGGAGCCAGAAAAGTAGTTTTGATAAGTGACGGAGAAGATAATGAAGGAAATGACAATGCAGCCATCCGACTCGCTAATAAGGAAGGAATAACTATTACTTCGGTTGGTGTTGGTTCAGATGAAGGAGCCCCGATTCCTGTTTATCTATATGGGCAATTACAGGGGTATAAATTTGATAATAATGGTGAAACCGTTATTTCAAAAAGACAAACGGAAGCCTTAAGAAAAATGGCACAATCTACCGGTGGGAACTATATTGATGGCAACAATATGAATGATGCTCCGAAAAGAATTGCAGATGAGCTCAACAAAAAAGCTGCAAACACCAGTACAACCGTAAAGACTCAAAATGCAAATCATTATTACCAGTATTTTTTGGCAGTTTCAATATTTTTATTCGTCATTATTTATCTTTTTAATCCTAAAAGAGATTTTAATGTTTAAAAAGACCCAAGTGATGCTGAGTTTTGCAGGGACAATACTTTAACCCAATTTTAACAAATAATACGCTGTTTATTAACATATAAAGGGATAATTTTGCAAGTGATGAATACTAAAATTGTATTTTTAGCGTTAATATTTGCTTTTTCGTTCTCAGGTATATTATTTGGGCAGGAAAGTTATAAGACTTTGGTCTACGAAGGCAATAAAAAATTTGATGCTAATGACTATGATGGTGCTTCCTCAAAATATATGGAAGCTATAAAATCAAACTCTGGTGATTTTACGGCACATTATAATTTAGGAAACGCTTTGTATAAAAAGAAAATGTATCAGGAAGCGAAAGAAGAGTATGCCAAAGCAGAAAAATTTTCTCAGACTTTACCAGACAAAGCAGCGGCGCTTCACAACCTGGGAAATACGATGATGCAGATGAATCAGCCCGAAAAAGCAGCAGATTATTACAAGCAGTCTCTAAAACAGGATCCTTACAAAGAAGCAACAAGGAAAAATTATGAAATTGCAAAGTTGAGGCTGAAGGAAATACAGAGAAACAAAAAACAGGAACAGGAGAACAAATCCGGTAAAAACGGAGGTGGCGAAGATAAAAAGAAGGGAGAGGAAGGAAACTCCAAGAATCAGAAAAATGAACAGGGAAATGGTCCGCAACAGGATAAAGGAGAAGATTCTAAACCCAAAGGTAATGGTAGTAAAGGAAAGCAGCTTCCTAAGGAATTAGAAAAAGCAATCCTTGATACGATAAACGGTAGAGAAAGAAAAACTGCCAGAAGAATTTTAGACGAAAAATCTTCTTCAAAGCCGCAAAGCAACGAGAAAGATTGGTGATGACACAAAGAATTATTTACGCAATATTTACCTTTTTATCTGTAATTTCTTACGGACAGGTAAAACTTACCATGAAGCCGGATAAAACGGACTATAGTGGAAGAGAAGTCGTAAATCTTACGATCACCCTAGAATTAAACGGAGACAACCTTGTTCAGCAAAGTAAACTGATGCTGCCGGATTTATCTAAATTTAATATGATCGGCAGCGGATCTTTTAATCAGGGGGTAAGAGACGCTGAAACCAATACTGCAATCGACGAATATGTCACCAGAATTGCGCTTGAACCCAAACAGAAAGGCAAAATCCGCATTGGTTCCGTTTTAGTGACGGTTAATAATAAAATCTATAAGACCGAACCTTTCGATATTTTCATCAGAGATATTGAAAAGAAACCGATTGCCAATGTTTCTAATGATGTTTACCTCAATATGGAAATCGACGATCGTGAAGTGTATCAGGATCAGCCTACAGTAGCAGTTCTCAGAGTTTATTCCAAAAACATCGACAATTTCAGAAAAGTAAAGAACATCAAGCTTCCTGAACAGGAAAATATCAATGTACATCCAGTTAATTTAAAAAGATCAGAAATAGATCCGTCTGGCTATGGGAATATGGCATCGCAGATTTTGGCTGTATTTATGGTATTCCCGAATGAAGCAGGCTACGTTGAAGTTCCTGCAGTTTCTGCGTCTGTCAATACTTTTTCAAATAAAAGTAAAATAGCTTCCAATAAAGTAAAGCTTAATGTAAAAAAGCTTCCTGAAGGCTCACCGGAAAGTTTTAAAAATGCGGTGGGTAATTTTAAAGTGGATGTCTTTCATTCATCAAAAGAAAAAGTTGAGGTTAAAAAACCGGTTAATGTAACGGTAAAAGTTTCGGGAGAAGGAAATCTTGCAGACCTTAATCTTCCTAAAATTGAAGAGTCACCCGATTATGATGTTTTTGCACCAAAAATTACAACCCGACTCAGCCCGGGACTTACAGGATTGAAGGGAGAAGTTTTGGCAAAGTATATTCTGATTCCTAAAAAAGCGGGTGATCTTATTGTTAAAACAGAACCTTTTGCTTATTTCAATCCGGCAGCAAAAGAGTATGTAAATCTGGGACAGGAAAAATTAGATCTTACCTCCTTTTCTCATGATGAGGTTCTTGAAGCAAGATCTACCGTAGAAAAAGTAAATGACTACACCAATACTTTGCTTGAAACCGTTGATAGCCCTGTTTTAAAAACAACTTCATTCAAGGTTAAAGAAAAAAGTAAGTTCAACTGGAATGTGCTTTTGGTGAACATATCTATTTTAATTGTGCTGTTTTTAGCCTATCTGGTGTTTAGAAATTGGCAAAAAAACCGAGATATAATTAAAGAAAAGCCAACTTCGAAACCTTTAGGATCTGTTGCGGAAACAGAACAGGAGATTAGAGAAAGTTTAAAAACTGATATTACCGATTATTTTGCTTATCTGGAAAATCTTAAAATTTCGGGAGATTACCAAAAGTTTTTCGAAACATTTGAAGAGATGGATCAGGAAGTGAGAAGCCAGTATTTCCAAAGCTCTAAAGAAGATTTTAAAGTTTTTCTTGAACGTCATAACGGAAGATCTGTTGCTGAAAGTTATCAGGAGCTTCTGCAGAAAATTCAGATTGAGAAATATTCTCCGCTTACTTCAGAAGACTCTATTAACGATCTGCTAAAAGATATTGTTAAATTATATTCTTTAATTAGTAAATAATCATTTTTTATTTATATTTTTGCGAAATTAATAATCGTAGAAATGGAAATATTTGACAGCTTTTCTATAAAGGAGGTTATTACCAGCTTTATGGTACTTTTTGCAGTGATCGATATCATCGGATCGGTTCCTATTGTGGTAAGCCTTCAGCAGAAATTCGGACAGATTGAAGCGGGAAGAGCTTCAATTACGGCAGGATTGATCATGATCGTATTTCTTTTTGTAGGAAATAAAATCTTGAAATTCATCGGGGTAGATGTGAATTCTTTTGCGATTGCGGGAGCTTTCGTTATTTTTATCATCGCTCTCGAAATGATTTTAGGAATTGAGATCAATAAAACCACCGAAGCCAAATCTGCTTCCATCGTTCCGATTGCGTTTCCTTTGGTTGCAGGAGCAGGAACTTTAACGACAACCTTGTCTTTAAGAGCGGAGTTTCATGATATTAACATTATTTGTGGCATCATTCTCAATACAATTTTCGTATATTTGGTGCTGAAATCGGCGAAGTGGATCGAGAAGAAAATGGGGGAGGCGTCTTTGGCAATTCTTCAGAAAGTTTTCGGAATTATTCTCCTTGCAATTTCAATTAAATTATTTACCGCAAATTTTGCACAACTTGTGTCAAATTATATTAATTTTTAGATCATGCAGAAGTTTTATAAAGTATTTTTGATCGTGTTTATCGTGATTATTGCCATTAATGGTTATGCCTTAAGCAGAAATTTAGGGGCAGATCTTACCTCTGAAGACAATATGAAGTTTTTAATTTCAATCGCTTGCGGATTGCTGGGTATAGGTCTCCTTTTCATCCTGAATACGTGGAGTAAGATTGGCGTAAAGAAGTAATTCTTTATCAGTATAAAAATAAAACCTCTTTCATTTTGGAAGAGGTTTTTTTGTAAGTTATATTACTTTAAATTTCATCTAAATTTAGGAATGATTTATAACCAAATTCTTCAGCACCGCCTCAGATTTCAGCTCCGTCTCTCTCCATTCTTTTTCAGGGTTGCTTTGAGCGGTAATTCCACCTCCGACAAACAGATGAACAGAATTTTTATATAATCTTGCACAACGCAGATTCACAAAATATTGTATGTAATCCTGGGTCTCAATCTTGATGAATCCGGCATACAATTCACGAGGGAATTTTTCCGCTTTTTCAATAATCTTTTTACAAAAATCCTTGGGAATTCCGCAAACTGCAGGGGTGGGATGAAGATCTTTTATTAAATGGTCTAAATTTTCAGGATTGATTTTTATTTTAAAATCGGTGCGTAAATGCTTGATATTTCCTGAAATATGGTCATACGTTTCAGACTCCTGAATTGAATTGGAATTACTGTATTTTTCTAAAATATTTCTGATGTATGTAGAAACAGGTTTCTGCTCTTCAATTTCTTTCTTCGTCCATTCTTCGGCAACAGGAATTGTTCCTGCAAGACTCATCGCTTCAAACTCATGGGTTAACTTGTTGAATTTCCCTAAAACTTCAGAAAAAGCTCCCATCCACGAAGTTTCTCCCTTATAAAACAAATACTTGAATGCATTCGGATAACTTTTACACAGATTATTGAAGCTGCTTTTCAGATCTATTTCTTTAAAATCAATATAGATTTTTCTTCTGGAAAGAACTAACTTCGGAAGATTACTTTCTTTAATAATTTCAATAACTTCTTCCAATTTTTGCAGATATTCTTCTTTATTTTCTGCAGTAAACTGTGTTCTGTCTTCCGGTAGGATTTGTGAGTTGATCCTTAAATTATCAAATTCTGACTGATCTTTTTCAACAATATTTCCTGAAATATTAATTTTCTCATCATTATTAAAAGAGTGAAAAGTAATTGAATGTGTATTCTGATTTTCGTCTGTAGAATAGAGTTTTTCGTCAAAAGGAAATTTGAAATAGATCATAATTTTGAAAATTTAAGAGCATCATTATTTAGAAATGAAATAAGAAATTCCTAAACTGATTTTTCTTTCAGCAAAGGTATTATTAGTCTTAAAAATGTCAAAATCAAATGAACTGTTTTTTAACGAAAGATTCCTGATTTTATAGTGTTGATATTCGAGATCGATCAGAAAACGGCTGAAAATTCGATATTGCAGCCCAAATGAAAAACCAAGATTGATCTGATCACTTTTAAAATCATCCAACTTATTCAAAATGTTATTCTCAGGAACTAAAAACTGCATTTTGTACCTATTTTTATTGATTAGAAAACCTGCGAACGGACGAAAGTTTTTCCATTCGTAGATTGCTTTTAGCTGTACAACATATTCATAATGTTTATTGTTGAATCTCTGAAAAAGTAAAGGTTTAGAGTTTTCAGTAAAATAAAATCCGTTCAGAAAAGTCTCTTCCCGATTGGCATCAAGATCGAATGTAGAATTCCAGTGAAAAACATTTGCAGAAAGCATGAGCGAAAAATTGGGATTGATAATGCTTTTTGAAATCCAGATACCCAGATTTTGCCCAAACTGCTGTTTTTTACCAGATAAATTTTCTGCCCAATTAGCATTTTTTAAACCAATTCCGGCCTGAATTCCATATTTAAAGCCTGTGTTTGAAGTTTTTTTTATCTGTTCTTCAAGATCCTCTTTATTGATGATCTTGCTATTTGAAAGAATCTCCTGATGCTGAATCTGTAGAGGTGAAAAAGTGAGATGTGCAAGTTTTATTTTGATGGCTTTTTCGATATAGATCGTGTCATAAACAATCACTTTTTCATAAACATATACCGTATCTGTTTTTTTGCGTTGCGCAAAGGTTTGGATAAATACGATGGCAGAAAAAAGTAAAATTATTTTTCTTAAAAGCATGGTTTAGTCAGTTTATCTTTCGATATAAATGGTGTCTCTCTGAATGATCTTCTTTACGACAATTACTTTATGTGCCGTAGTTTTAGCAGAATCTTTTTTATTTATAATTTTTGAAGATACTAAGTTTTTTGTTTTATTTGGTTGTTTTTCTTTGCTTAAATCTATGCTGAATTTTTTGTCTGATTTTTCTTCGGTCTGATTACTTTCCAAGCTTTTTTTGACCGCATTTTTATTCTTGATATTGCTTTGATGATTATCTGCAATTTTCTCCGTCAAGTTTAAATTTTGGGAATCCGAATGATTTATAGCGCCCCAATTTTTTTTAGGATTAAAAAAGAATATACTTCCAACAATAATGATAAAAAATGCACATGCGATAATGGCTTTTTGCTTCCAATGATGATGAGCAGATGAAAACGTAATGTTATTCACCATAATATCTGACGGAATTTCAAAATTTTGGGAAGGAGAAACTGTGAAATCTGAAAATTTACTCTGAAAGGTTTGTGCCCACAATAATCCACCAAAACCTAAGAAAATTAAGAGCTGTGCCGTTTTATTTTTTGAACTTTCTTTATTGACAAAATGTGTGAGCAAATAATTCTGAACCGATTTCTTCGCTCTCATCAGATGAGATTTTGAAGTATTAACCGGGATTTCCAAGATCCCTGAAATCTCTGCATGAGAATAATTTTCGAGGTAATATAAATTGAAAACCGATTTGTGATGTGGAGCCAGATTATCGATGGATTTCAGCAGTTCTTCCTGCGTAAAATCGTATGCTAAAATATTCTTCTTCTCGTCAAAAGCTGCTGTATTCATTTCGGTATATATATCCGGGATTTCTGATGTTTCTGTGGTAATAAATGTATCCTTGGTCGTTTTTCGAATAACCTGTAAAGCATTATTGACTACAATTTTTTTAAGCCATCCAAAAACTGCTTTTTCATCTTTCAACTGGTAGTTTTTCTGCATTGCTGTGATAAAGCTATCCTGCACAATGTCTTCCGCAGTTGGTAGATCTGCGATATATCTGCGACAAATCCCCAAAAGTTTCGGGGAATGGTCGAGATAGATTTTTTGCCAGTTGAGTTTTGTTTGAGACATTTTAAAGTTTTACTACGGTAATATTATTAAAACTAGAGTTAAAATTTAAGTTCTGAATACTTTGAGTCTCTATATTATTAATATAAACTTTATATTCTATATTGTTCGGATCCATTCTAATCATATAGATGTTTTCATCTTTTACCTTTAAATCTACAATTATTGGCTTTGATAAATTTGCTGTATATATATAAGTGGAATTTTTATAGTAAGAATCCATCCCTCCATTTATGTAAACATCGTTTAAATCTAAAGCCGGTTTATAATTTCTGGTATATGTTGTAGGTGTAATTGGAGTTTCTATACCTGTAATCAAATTTTTATAAAAGAAAATGGAACTAAAATAAACTTGATTGTCATTTGATACGACAAAGGTATGCTGAGGAAAGCTTGTAGCATTTGATAGTGGATAAAAAACAGAGTTTTTAAAGTATCCTCCAGTTATTACATTACCTATATCTTTGTTTGCACCAATATATACATCGGAATTGAATACGGTAATTGTAGCAAAATCATTATGCGCTGTCGTACTTGTAAACAAAATGTTTTTTGACCCGTTTTTCCAATAACAGAATTCTGCTGGAGTGCTTGATGATATATTAGACCATGTGTAGCCTACAAAATAAATTTCTCCATTGTTTACATGAAAATCGAAAATATCTAATGCAAATTGGCTGGGAGAATTGGAAGCTTGTCTATAAGTTGTATAATTTCCATTTTTCCAAAAACCGTATCTGCCTTTCACATAGACATCGTTATTGTCTACAAATAATTTTGTTGGAGCTTCCTCTGGAGATAAGTTATAATTTAATGAATGTTTTACATTATTTTTCCAGTAACACAAATCTCCATTGTCCTTACCTGATATATAAACGTCATAAGAAGCCGTTTTCTCAAGCCCTTCATCAACATCACTTTCCCTACAAGAAAATACTAACGTCAACAACAAAACAAATGGTAAAATTAAATTTTTCATGGCTGTTTTTTTATTATAAGATGCAGAATTATAAAAACGTTGCAGCTGATCTTAATTAAATAATATAGGTTTTATTGTTTTAGGAATTTTTACAATGTGATAAGGTTGCGTAATAACAGAAGTAGCATTACCCTGAAGTAATTTTTCTATATCAACATTAATATATTGAGGATGTTCTTCAACAGCTATAATATCGATAGAATGACCACCGTTCGGATATACTTCATCAACCACAACAATTGCCATAAACTCATTAAAATCGATGTAGGTTTGGGTAAAACTTGCAGAAGTCTGATGAGTCGGAGTATCGATTTGATTTAAAAACTGATTCCATTGTGCAGAATTGGTCATCACTGTATTTTGCTGAACCACATAGTTTGCCGTGATAATGCCTTTACCAATCAGCTGAGAGGTGAACAGGTTTTTGCTTTCTGTGTTGTCATGATGATCATTACAAGAAGTGATGATTAAAAAGACGAAACATAGTAGCAGGAATAAATGTTTTTTCATAATCTATAAAGTTAGGAGTTCTTTATATAAGATGAAAAAATATAAAGAGTTATCATAGATTTTAGTTAAATAAAACCGGCTTTGCAATTTTAGGAATTTTCACAATATGATAAGGTTGCGTGACAACAGTTGTAACATCTCCCTGAAGCAATTTTTCTACATCAACTTCAATATTTTGCGGATTTTCATCAATCGTCATAATATCAACTGAATGTCCGCCGTTTGGATAAACTTCATCAACGACAAGAATCACCATAAACTGATTAAAATCGATATTGGTTTCCGTAAAACCGGAAGAAGGATGATTGTTTGGGCCGTCAATTTGATTTAGAAAATTATTCCATTGGGTAGAGTTTGTAATAACTGTATTTTGTGGGGTAGCATAAGTTGCCATAAAATTTCCTTTTCCGATTAACTGAAAATTAATCTGGTTTTTGCTCTCAATATTTTCATCATTATGATCACGACATGAAGTCGAAATCAATAAGATGAAACATAATAAAAATAGTAAATGTTTTTTCATATCTATAAATTTAGGGGTTTCTTTATATTAAGATGAAAAAAAATAAAAAGGTTGCAGCAGGAAATAAAAAAAGACTCAAAATTTTGAGTCTTCTGTATTTTTGTTGAAAATCTTATCGGTTGATAATATTATTGGTCATCGTAGTATGATTGATGAGTTGCCCTTTCTCATCACGAATTTCAATTTCAGAAACGTGCATGGTCTTTCCTTTTCGGATGAACCTTGCAACCGCAGTTACAATTCCGTCTTTTTTGCTTCTTAAATGATTGGAATTAATGTTGGTTCCTACACCAAAATATTTGCTTCCGTCGATGAAAATATTAGACAGGCTTGAGCCCATTGTTTCTGCTAAAACACAGCTTGCACCGCCATGCATAATTGCGAAAGGCTGATGGATTTTTGGTGAAACAGGCATTGTTGCAGTAAGCGTTTCATTTTCAAGATCAATATCGATGAAATTGATACCAAGTGTTTTGGCAAAAGTTTCTTCTCCCCAGTGGTTGATGAATTTCAGAATTTCTTCTTTTGTTTTACCTTCAGTGTACATTTTATGAGTAGTGAGTAATGTTTAATAAATAATATATTTAAAAAGTAAAAAGTAATTTTGCTTCTAGCTTCTAGCTTCTAGCTTCTAGCTTCTAGCTTCTAGCTTCTAGCTTCTAGCGTCCGAATCATTTCCCATCAGATTAGGGTTCCAGTTGGCTGGGATTTTCGGAACAATATCATTTTTCACATAGTAATCCTGAATTTCCTGCATAATTTCTGCAAAAGTTGCAGTTACTAATCTTTCGTAAGGAATCTGATATCCTAAATACACAATTTTTCTTTTGAAATCTCCCGCCGCCAGAACGATTGGAACTTTCGCTGCCAAAGCCATGTGGTAGAATCCTTTTCTCCATTTCGGCACCCAGCTTCTTGTTCCTTCAGGAGTGATTACCAAGCTGAAATCGTCTTTTTCAAATTCTTTTGCAACAAAATTCACGAGGTCATTTTTCTGGCTTCTGTCGATCCCAATTCCACCTAAACCTTTTACTGCAGAACCATACCAAGCTTTGGTATGAGCATCTTTGATGATGATTTTTAAAGGTTTTTTTAAAGACCAATAGGCTAAATTTCCCAAAAGATATTCCATATTGTGAGTATGCGGTGCTACAACCAGAATACATCGGTTAAGATTGTTGACATCGCCCTGTAAAACGACTTTCCAACCCAATAATTTTAGCATCAATTTACCGATCAGTTTCCTCATGAATTTTAATTTTAAACAAAAAAAGTATAACCAAATCTTGGTTATACTTTACAAATATATTGAAATATTGTCGCTCTTAAAATAAACGGCTGATTAAATCTACGATTTTTACAGCGATTTCTAAAACTACTTGTACCATGGTTTAAATTTTTTTGTGTTTGTTTTTAATAGAATTTGGATATACGAATATACAAAGATTTTATGATATAAAACACTTTCTATTGAAATTTCTTTATATTTCTTTGAGAGAAGAAGAGTGTGAATTTCAAACGGTTGTCTTTCCACTCACACCTTCTGCCACTCTCTGAAGTTAATTATTTAGTTTTAATAGAAATTTCGTTTTCACCGTCTTTTATCTTAATGTTTTTTATTTCGTTTTCGCTCTGTTTAATAATGTTTTTTATAGAATCAATCTTTTTCTTGGCAGCATTCTGAGGAACTTTCACTCCGTTGATGATAACGCTGTCTTTATCGTCCGAACTGTACTCGATGGTTGAGCCATTTATAGAGATTTTATTCTTTTCAATCTGTAAAGTATTATCATCTCCATTGTTGTCATCGTTATTTTCATCATCATCGTTGATTCCGTTATTATCAAGATCTCCGTTGAAATCAATTCCACGGTCTTTTACCGGGATCACGATCATATTTTGAGGGATTACAAGTTCATAATCGATATGATAATCTCTGAATCTGTGATCGTAAGGATATTTAATGTAATTTGGAAGCATAACCTTGTTGTTCACGATTTCTACAGGAACGTTTACATTAAGCGGAACATTGTAGCCTTTAGCTTCTTTTTTAATAACAAGATAAGGAGCTTTGATGTTTTCTTTTCTTGTTACTTCCACGTAAATATAATCTTCTTCATAAACCGATATTTTATCAGAATAAATATCATTATCGTAGCCTACAAAGTTTTGTGGAATTGCAACTTGTTTTACATCTACATAAATGCTGTCTGATGCAGTATTGATCGCAATTTCTTCAGTATCTTCCTTATGACCTTTGAAAAGCATTTCTCTTTTTGCCATGCTCAGTCCGAAGTATGTTCCAAGACCGATTACTGTTAAGAATAAAGCTCCTAAAACCCAACCGATATTTCTCAGTTTTGTTTTTGGTGAGAAAATTTTGATGCTTACTAAACTGAAAAGTATAGCTGGAATCAAAGATCCGATGATGATGATGGCTGCTAAAACATTATACAATCCGTCGTTGTCAAAATAAAATCTCATTTCATTAGCTCCAGGAAAGTTAGATTCAACCCCAAACATGCCAAACAATACAAATACCCCGATGATGCTGCTTACTGCCATGATGGCAAAGAAGATTCCGATGATGTATTTAATGACATTCCATACTCCGCTACCTGCATTTTTTACATAAGGTTTATTTTCTATGAAGATTTCTCCTGCTCTTGTTGTCGTTTCATTTGCAAACTGTACAATTTTACTTGACTCTTCCTTTAAGTTGTCAAAATTCAGAGGCTTTCCCTTCATTTTCAAAAAATCGGAAGCCGTTTCTGCTTTTGGTAAAACTGCCCAAAGAATGAAATATAGGATAATAACTAGTAAAGAAGATCCCGGCGCAACAATCAGAAATAAAAGTGTTCCTACCCAGATCAGTCTCATCCAGCTGATTTCCATTCCGAAATAAGCAGCTAAACCAGCACAAACTCCGGCAATTTTCTGGTTTTCAGGATCACGGAACAGTTGTTTCTTATCGCTGTAGCTTGTTCCTGAAGTTTTAGTTTTTGTACTTTTTTCAGAATAATAGGCTTCTTCCTGTTCTTCGATTTTTTCAGGCGAACCGATCTGTGCTATTACTTTTTCTACATCAGCATCGTTGATTACTTCACGTTTTCCTAAAGTATCTCTGAAGATTTCAACCATTCTGATTTCTATGTCATGCATTACCTCATCAGCTTCAGAAGCGTCCAAAGAGCTTCTCAGAGCATTCAGATAATCGCTGAGCTTTATAAATGCGTGTTCTTCTATGGTAAAAGAAAAACCTGCGAGTCCTATTGAGAGTGTCTTGTTCATAGCTTTTGTTTTTAGTGTTTTTGAGTGATTTGGTTTACAGAATCTGTCAATTCTTGCCAGGTATTTTGCAGTTCATTAAGAAAAGTTTTTCCTTTTTCTGTAATCTGATAATACTTTCTTGGTGGGCCTCCTGTAGATTCTTCCCATCTGTAGGAGAGAAATTCTCCGTTTTTCAGTCTTGTGAGAAGAGGGTAGAGTGTTCCTTCCACAACGTCCAGTTTTCCTTTTTTCAGCTCGTCGATCAGATCAGAAACATACATTTCTTTGTGATTGATGAGGCTTAAAATACAGAATTCCAGAATCCCTTTTCGCATTTGCGCTTTGGTATTTTCGGTATTCATCTTTAATAGGTTTTTGTTAATTAGTTATATAAATTTTCAGATTTTGGTTCCTAGCTAGATGAACCTATTCTGATTTTACATTACAAAGATATGTAATTAAAATGGTATTATGCAATACAAAGTAGTGGAATTATTTTAAATTAATAGTTAAATAATTGATTATCAGTGTAATAATTTTTAATCTAATTTTTAAATGACGATTAAATATTAGAAATAAATTCAATTTTTGGGGTTTAATCTTTATCTTTGTTATCAACTGTAACCTAAATTAACGCGAGATGAATACCAAAAAACTACTATTTACTTTAGTATGTTGGGGAATGTTTTGTAATGCTCAGAATGTTTTTGAGCTGTCGGATGTTTCAAAAACATACCATGTTATTGTGAATGCAGAGCGTTGTAATGGAAAAAGTTGTGACGGGAAAGCGATAATTGATCTCTATAATAAAAGTACGATGAAGAAATACCAGACTTTATCTTCAGAAAATTTTTATTTAGAACTAAACGAGAACAGAAAACCTTCGGTTGATTCCTTGAAAAACTCAATTATTTTTGATGATTTTAATTTTGACGGTTTTGAAGATGTTGCCGTAAGAGATAGAAGTAGTGATCATGGGAATTTGCTTTTTGATGTTTATTTGAATAATAATTCTGAAACAAAATTTGCTTTGCACCAGGAGCTTACCGATCTGGTCACTGCTAATTCCGGAATGTTTACAATTGATTCGGAACGTAAACTTATTGTTTCTCATCTGAAAAATGGATGTTGCTGGAATCTTACATCAGAATATCAGTATATTCCCGAAAGAGGATTGCTGAAAGTGTTGGAATTTGAAGAAGATACAAGAAATTCAAAAGAAGTGAAAACCATAAAAAGAGAGTTTATAGATTATAAATGGTTTGCAAAAACCACAATTTACCCAAGAAAATTATATTTTAAAGAAGAAAAAAATGAAAATACAGAAAGAAATTGATTTTATCCTTGCTGTAGATGCACTGAAAAATGTGCAAAGGAGGAATTATAATGCAGATGATTCCAGAAGAGAAAATACGGCTGAACATTCGTGGCAGATTATTATTCTCGCTCAGATTCTTTTTCCTTATGCGAAAAACAGAGCCGATATTGATTTGTTGAGAGTTATCAGAATGTTGTCTATTCACGATCTGGTAGAAATTGAAGCTGGAGACACCTTCCTTTTTGATGAAGCAGCAATGGTTGGGAAATTTGAGAGGGAAAAATTGTCTGCTCAAAATATTTTCGGGATTTTAGATGAACCGCTTCGCTCAGAATTTTTTAACCTATGGCTTGAATTTGAAGAAGAACAAACTCCCGATGCTATTTTCGCATGCGCAATAGACCGAATTATGCCATTCATTTTAAATTCTCATACTTCCGGAAAAAGCTGGACTGAAGCCAAAGTAACCGAAATACAAATCAGAAATATGCTGGAAAATGCGATCAGTAGAGCATCAGACGAAATGGGAGAGGCTTTCCATCATCTTTTAAATCTCAATTTGGAATCGGAAAAGGTTTTGAGGTAAATTATTCATTCATTTCAGGTCTTTCATAGTTTAAACGTTTTAAATTAAAAAGGTATTATTGTAAATTCAATATTTTATACAATGTTGATGATAAATTTACAATGATATATCTATTTGTTTATCTGTTATTTAATGATTTTTAATTAATATATTTGTTTTAGTAATTAATTAAATTTATATCTATGAAAAAAACTTTACTTTCTGTCGCTATTTTAGCGGCAAACTTGTTTTACTCACAAGTAACAATTGGTTCTGGAACCAGAGTGGATAGTAATATTGGCTTGTCAACTCCCATATCTATTTATTATGGGTATAGCTTATCTCAGCAAATTTACTTAGCTAGCGAAATTGGCTCCGCGATGAACATTCAACAGTTGAAGTTTTATGTGCAAAACCCAATATCATCATTAAGTAATACAGCACAGGTTGATGTCTGGATCGGGCATACAACATCAACGGGTTTTCAAAATGTTGTCAGTACAACGGGAGCAGGATGGATTCCTGTTTCTCAGCAACAAAAGGTTCTGACGACAGGAACCCTTACCTACAGCGGAAATGAGGTAACCATTACTTTGACGACTCCTTTTGCCTATAATGGGACTCAAAACCTGGTAATCACCGTGGACGAAAATAAATCTGGAGATGACGGTAATTCATATCCCTTTTACCAAACTGTGGATTATGCTAACGATATGACTTTAATTAATAGAAGTGATACCGTTAATCCTGATCCGTTAAATCCGCCGACAAACTATACCGGACCGTCTTCATTTGCAACAACTGAAGTTCAAGGTAAAAAATACAAAGCTATCGTTACTTTGATCGCCCAGAATTTGGGAGTTGCTGATGTAAGAACAGTGGGAGATGCATCAATAAGTCCGAATCCTGCAGCTGATTTTGTTGTTATTAAATCCAAACTGACTGTTGAGTCGGTTGATATCTTCGATGCAAACGGAAGAAAAGTATCAAATAATCTTTCTTTGAATCATGATAAAATCGACATAAGACATCTTTCTTCAGGAGTTTATTTGTTGAAAATTAACTACAAAGAAGGACTTTCTACCACCAAAAAAATTATTAAGAAATAAAAGGTTTCGGCGGGCTTTGCCCGCCGAAACCGTCGAAAAAATAATCTGAATTGGAGTTTCGGCGACCGAAGGTCGCCGAAACCTTTTCATTTATAGAATTTGAATTGGTTTCTTAAATTCGTCAATCGCTACAAAAGTAAAATCTCCCACAATCGCCTTTTCTCTTTCGTAAGAATACATTTGTTCGGTATAGATCTCAACATTTACTTTCATACTTGTTTTTCCAACATGAGAAACTTTTCCGATCAGTTCTACAATTGTTCCTGCAGGAATTGGTTTTTTAAAATCGATTTTGTCGCTGCTTACGGTTACCACACGTTTTCTTGCAAATCTTGTAGCAGTGATAAATGCAACTTCATCCATTAGCTGCATCGCAGTTCCACCGAAAAGAGTGTCGTAATGATTGGTTGTGTTAGGGAAAACGGCTTTGAAAATTCGGGTTTCCGATGCTTGAATTCTTTCTTCTGTAGTCATATTTCATTATTAAATAAAGCGAAAATGAAATCGTATTGGAATCCACAGAATGATTCAGGAACACAAAGTTCCCGAAACTCATGAGATCAATAAACTTCAAATCGCGAAAGTTTTTGTCTAAAGAAAAAGGCAGGTCTCCTGACTTGTAACATCTTTATGCCTTCCCATGCTTCTGCACAGTGGCTTTTTATAAAGACTTTGGTTACTTACAGTTGCGCGACAGTTCGTGATTTTCACACGATTCCCTTTTAATCTGTAGTTAAACAGAACCGGTTTCCGGAAAAGTTTTAAGCGAAAGGAAAATGCCTCAAAGCTTACTCTTTTCGGGTGCAAAAATAAGAATAATAAAATGAATTTTCAGAATTTATTCAGGGTTGGCATAAACAATCTGGCTGATTGCCTTTCCTTCTTTAATCGTCCAGAAAGTAGTATACCGGTGTTCTCCTGAACCATTGATCATGTAAAGATAAATGTGGTCGTCATCAATTGCAGTTACACCCATATTTTCAAAATCCATCGTAGGATTAAACATATTTTTGATGGCTTCTCTTACGAAAACTGAGCCTCTTCCGGGTTGCTGAACACGCACAGATTTAATCTCTTTTAAATCTTCAGGAAGTTCTTTTCCGATTCCCCAGGTTTTTTGTTTGTCGATTTTTACAATGTTTCCTTCAGAATCTTTTTCCTGTTTTTTGAATTTTGCGCTGGAAGGATAAATGTCAATCACAACTTTAGTTCTCTGGTTGGCAGGAATTTTAGAATTATTGTTATCCACAAAAGTGATTGATCTTCCGTTTTTAGAAAGGGTTGGAGTGAATTTTGGAAGTTGGTCGATAAATGCAATACGGCCTTTATTCACCATACCTTCTTTGGTAAGACTGTCGTATCTCACAAAGGGTTTTGGAAGTTCTTCTTTTTCGGGATATTTAATCCAGATCCATTCAGTTTCTCCGGGAGCAGGCTTTACATAAACAAAAACGTCACCTTTTCGCATTCTGATTTTATCGACGATTTTTCGGTAATCTTCCTTGTGGACACGTACCATCGCATAACCTTCTTCGGCTTTCACCACACCAAAAGGAACTTTAGTTTGAGCGTGTAGCAGCACGAAAGAAAAAATACTGAATATCGATATATAGATTGCTTTGTTGATGAAAGTCATTATAAAAAATATTTATAGCTCAAAGATATAAATTAAATATTTTTTGGCAGATAATTAAACCGTTTCAATTCATCCAAATCTTTGATTAATTTAAGATGACCATCAGAAAGGAGAAAAATATCATCGGAAATAGCTAATACATCATGATATTGATGGTCGGAGATAATAAATCCTTTGCTTTCTGTCTGTTGTTTGATGATTATTTTTAGTTCAGTAACAATTTTAGGAGATAAGCTGTGAAATGGCTCATCCAATAAAATAAATTCTGCTTTTGAGTAAATAATCAGTATTGCTTCTAAAACTCTGAGTTCTCCACCAGAAAGTGTTTTTGCAGTGTCATTTAAAAAAGGTTGAATTAGTCTCAAATTTGAAACTTGATCGATATTGTCTTCGCTGCAAAACAGACTAACGAGATTTTTAATCTTCACATTCTTCGGGAGAAAAGAAGACTGCGGCAGATAAGCAACCCTGTTTTTCCGGTCATATTGATTCTGCAAAATGGTATTGTTGAACTTAATATATTGTGTATTTCCTTTCAGTGTTCCGAAAATAATCTGGAATAATGTAGATTTTCCAGAACCATTTCTCCCTAAAATTCCTGAAACTTTTCCGGTTTCGGATCGTAAATAAATGTCTTTCAAAATGTCTTTTTCACCAAAAGATTTTATAATGCTGTCAATATGAAGTATACTCATAAAAAAGCGGCAAAAAATTTTAATCCAATCGCTAAACTAACTGTTAGGATCCACAAATTTAGCCTGGAAAAACCAAAATTTGCATAAAAATGGTATTCATTTTTTAATCTCAGTTCATAAATAAAATAGTGAAGCAAAGGCAATATCAAAAGAAAACACAGGCTGAAATTTTCAAAAGTCAATCCAAGCTGCAAAGACAGAAATAAAGAAAACAAAATTCCCGGGATGAGAAGTTTTCTGTAAAAAATCCACAATACTTTCAGGTTAATAAGCATTTTTCAAAATTAGTGTAATATTTACTCACTTTTATTGGAATATTTTAATTTAAATGGATTAGTTTTAAACTCATCACTTATCAATAAAAATATGATTAAAAATTTACTCTGTTTATTCTTTGGTTTATTCGCTTTTGCTTTTATCAGTCAAAAGATAAAGCTGAAAATAATAAATTTTTTTGCAACACACTTGCTCCGCTAAATTTGATTGTAACAAACATTTCTTCTGAACAGAATTACACAATTTATAATGCAGTCGGACAGAGCATCAGTAAAGGCAAAACAAATGACAAAAAAAACAATGTTAATCAATTAATCAAAGGGGTGTATTTTATTGAGCTCAATGGAAAAGAAAATAAAGTCAGGTTGAAATTTATTAAGAAATAAATAAAAAAATAGAGCATCATATTTGGCGCTCTATTTTTTTAAATGATTTTAATCGTTTCTTAGCTTCGCTTTTACATTATTCTTTTGAACTAAATTTCTAAGCTCCCGAATCTGATCTTTTGTAAAATATTTTTTAGGAATCATATTCATCGTGGTTTTGCTTTGATAAATCAGAAACCAGTCTTTATTTTCTTTTACTCTGTGAACTGTTTTCCAGGTAAACTCTCCGTCAAATGTTTCTCCTTTTGTATGAATTTTCTCTTCAGTGAAAGTGTAGGAAATCTTTTCCTGAATTTTTTTGTTGGAATAAAATGCATTTTTCAAACGGAAATAAGACCGTACCATCATAAAAACAACCACTATCAATAGCCAAATCACGGCAGACCTGAAAATTTCCCTTATATCGTATTCCGTATTATATAAATTCAATCCCAAAAACACCAAGATAATCAATGAAAAAATAATCAGCCTTGGTAGTGAATTTTTAAAATTGAAATTCAGAAAGTCCTTAAAAGTGATATGGGTTTCTACAGTCATTTCCCGAAATTAAATTCTTTCCAGCTCGTCTGCGTCAATTGTGGTTTTGAATGTTCCATAATTCACGATGACCTTATTTCTTGAGATTTTCTCAATCGTTCCAACACTTGTACTTCCTGTAATTCTTACACGTTGCCCAACTTTCATCCAAAGTGCGCGATCGGTTTTACGTTTTTCTTCAATCTTTTCGTTGGTTTCCGTAATTTTTTCAATAACGTCTTCTTTTTTCAGCTGCTGAGTGATTTTTCTCTTTACCACCTGAAGTCGTTTAGATTCGTCTTTATCTGCGCCGATTTTTCTGAATTTTTCCTGCTCCAGAATCTTCACAAAATCTTTCACAACATCTTTCCTCGATTTACCTTTTACATAGCTGTCTATAAAAGATTCGATCTTCGTTCCGAACTGAAGTTTACGATGTTCATCTTCATACAATTTCTGGAAATTGAATAATTTCTGCTGAAGCTGCTCGTTCAGTTTTTGCAGATTATCGCGTTTGTCTTCTACCGATTCTTTTCTTTCTGCAAGGTCAGATTTCAGTTTTTCAACTTCATATTTTTCCTGCTGAAGCTTTACAATGGTTTTATCTAAATTCACAATGTCATGTTCCACCTTTTTCTTAGCAGAATGTATGATAAACCTTGGAATTTTATTCTTTTCTGCCACTTCAAACGTGAATGAACTTCCGGCTTGCCCGATTTCCAGCTTGTACATCGGCTCAAGTGTTTCTTCATTAAACAACATGGCTGCGTTTTGCGCATTCGGAAGCTGTTCTACCACCAATTTAATGTTGGTATAATGTGTTGTAATAATTGCAAAACTTTTCTTATCGTAAAAAAACTCAAGGAAACTTTCCGCTAAAGCTCCGCCCAATTCAGGATCTGAACCTGTACCAAATTCGTCAATCAGTAACAAGGTTTCGGCATCAGCTTCACGAATGATTCCACCCATTTTTTTCAATCTTGAAGAGTACGTCGAAAGATGATTTTCAATAGACTGGTTATCACCAATATCGGTCATGATTTTATCAAAGAAAAACATCTCGGATTTTGGATGTACTGGAACCAAGATTCCGCTCTGAATCATCAGTTGAAGCAATCCTACAGTTTTCAGCGTAATCGATTTTCCACCGGCATTCGGCCCGGAAATACAGATAATCCTGTTATGTTCCGTAAAACTAAGGCTTTGTGGGAAAATCGTTTTGTTCTCTATTTTATTTCTCAGCCATAACAAAGGATGGAATGCATCTTTTAACCTGAGTGTTTTATGCCTGTTGATTTTCGGTAAAACTCCGTTGATGAGTTCTGCAAACTTTGCTTTTGCTCTCGTTAAATCCAGGTCAAAAATATACATCTGGTATCTCCAGAGTTGCGGTTGAAATTCTGCTAATTCTGCAGTAAGCTGTCTCAGGATTTTATCAATCTCCTTCTTTTCTTCCTCTTCGCTTTCTTTTAATTTAAAATGATGTTTAACCACAGAATCCGGCTGCATATACGTAATAGAACCTGTTTTTGAAAGTCCTAAAACTCTTCCTGCAACTCTTTTTTTATAAGCAGATTTTACCGCCAAAACTCTTTGGTCATCGATGATCGTTTCGCGAATGTCATCCAGAAAATCGCTTTGCCCGTAGTTGAATAAGGCTCTGTTGAAATTCTCGGTAATCGCTTTTTTAGCATGCTGAATTTCAGTTCTCAAACCTTTCAAAATTGGCGAGGCTTCACTTTTTACTTCCCCAAAACGGTTAAAAACTTTGTCAACTTTATCGATGATTTCCTTTTTAAACTCAAGCACAGAAACATCCTGAATCAATGTGGGGAAAGTTTCGGGCATGGTCGGGAAGAATTTCTGCAGCTTTCCGATTTGCTCGGTCAGCGTTTTTATTTTAATGAAAGCAACGTTTTCCAACCGGTAGTTTTCGATCAGCATTAATTTCAGTTCGCTTTCTATATCTTCATATTCATCAAACGGAATGGCGTTGGAACTTTCGAAGCTCGATAAATATTCGGAAGCTTTTTTCAATGAAAGTTCTGCTTCGTCAATTTTCATCGGACGAAGTTCAAGGATTTTATTTTTTGTTTTCTGAGAATATGCAAAGGGAGAAATTTCCGCGAGCAATTGCGGAAATTCTAATTCGTCTAAATCTTCTTTATCTATATACACATTGCAAAGATAATTAATTTGAAAATGAATTAATTTGAGAATTCGAAAATGTATTTTTAAATTAAACCATTATAAGAAATTTAAGGTATTAAGAATACTAAGTTTTTAAGCCTGCTTCTAAAAAGAAATCTATTGATTTCCTTAATAAAACTTAACTTCTTAACTTGCCTTAATGGTATAATTTTTAATTTTAGATAAATTTGAGATATGATACTGGAAACAGAAAGACTAGTTCTAAAAGAGATCAATGAAAATCATGCGGAAGATATTCTGAAAATACGAAGCAACGAGGAAATCAATAAATTTCTCAGAAGAATTCCGCCTCAAGACAATTATGATGCACTCAGCTTTATTTTAACCATCAAAAGAAGAATCGAAAATAAGCAGACTGTTTTCTGGGGAATTTCCTTTAAAGATCAACCCAATCTGATTGGAACAATCTGTCTATGGAATTTTTCGGAAGACCGCAAAACGGCAGAAGTAGGTTATGAACTGTTACCAGATTATCACAGAAAAGGAGTGATGTCCGAAGCTTTACAGTCTGTTCTGAATTTTGGTTTTAAAGATTTAGATTTAAGCCAGATTTTGGCATTTACTCATAGATTGAACGAAAACTCGAAAAGACTTCTTTTGAAGCATCATTTTGTTTTGGAAGAGGGTAGAAAAGATGAAGGTTTTCCGGACAATGTGGTGTTTAGTTTGAAGAGATAACATTTTGTTTATCTTTCAACGAAGTAGAAATCTATTTTTCTTTTTAATCACTAAATTTGCATTGTTGATTTTTACGAAGTTTAGCTTTATTTGGAATGAAGGCTTGGCTTTAAAATTGAATTATCAAATTAAAAGCATTCTCAAATTTTCAAATTGAATTTATGACCTGGACAGAAATATTAGCCCCGATAAAAAACACGCCCTATTTTACCAACCTTTGGGAAAAAGTAAAGCAGGAATACGCAACAACGAAAGTTTTCCCACCCAAAAATCAAATTTTCAGAGCATTGGAAATTACACGTTTTGAAAAGGTTGAGGTGGTGATTATTGGGCAAGATCCTTATCATAATGATTTCCAGGCAAACGGATTATGTTTTTCTGTTTCCGAGCAGGTAACAGCTCCGCCCTCGCTTAAAAATATTTTTATTGAATTAAAAAATGATATTGGAGTGGAAAGAAGCTCAAAAGAGCTTGATGACTGGGGAAAACAAGGGGTTTTATTATTGAATGCTACATTAACGGTTCGTGCTCATTCACCGAATTCGCACAAAGATTTGGGCTGGGAAAAATTCACGGATTTTATCATTAAAGAAATTTCAGATAAAAAAGAAAATGTGGTCTTCGTTTTGTGGGGTGCTTTTGCACAAAAAAAAGCCGAACTCATCGATCCGGCTAAACATTTTATTTTAAAATCTGCACATCCGTCACCGTTTTCTGTTCACAGAGGGTTCTTCGGAAGCAAACCTTTTTCAAAAATTAATGAATATCTTGCCTCAAAAGGAAAGAAACCTATTTCGTGGTAGAACTTTGCTGATCACCTTCTTTGCTAATGGAAATGCCAATTTTATATTTTCCTGAAAGTGATTTTGCTCCTTCTTGAGAAGTCGGGTGGGGAGTAACTTCTTTTAGGGTAATGTTGTATCCATTAAAAGATTGTGTCTTGTGGTAATTCTTTCCATTGACTTCTGCTGTCGATAATTGTAAAATCATAGGTCTGCTTGTTGTACTCATAAATTCTACGTTGGCAACAGCAACTCCCGCCCAAATGCACTGAGTGCCCTGTGGACAACGACTGTCTTCAGCAATATTTTTAAAAGTAATATTGGTCTGAAATTCTTTGATGAATTTATTTTCACCCTCATTCAAATAGATAATATCTCCACTATTTTTCAAAGAGATTTCACTTTTTGTGTTCTCAGAATTTTGAGTCGTTGCATCTTTCTGAGCCTTACAATTGATCAGACTGATTAAACCTAAACTGAAAAGAATATTTTTATACATTTTATAATTAAATTACATTAACAATATCCAAAATTACAACCAAAAGCATGGCAATACCAACGACCAGGCTAAATCCTGTTCCGTAAATAAAACCGATAAATGCACCTTTTGTAGATTTTAAAGCTTTATTCATGTCTTTGCTGTCATGCAAGAGTTCTCCGATGAAAACCCCGGCAAACATCCCTACTAAAAACCCAAGAGGAATTGGTAAAAACATTCCTATAATAGTCCCGATTACCGATCCGATGCTTCCCCAACGTGTCCCGCCGTATTTTCTGTTTGTTTTTGCGGGGATCACATAATTTAAAACTGCAGAAGCGAGTGTTAAGATTACGAATGTCCAAATATACAGCATGGAGAGATCAGCGTCTGTCCCGTATTTGTAAATTAATAATCCTGCGAGACTCAGAACAAGTCCCGGTAAAACAGGTAATAAAGTTCCTAATATTCCCAGTATAAGTAAAATAATACTGAGAAAAGTTATTACTGAATGATCCATATGTATTTAAATAAAAAAGTGACCTTAAAAAGCCACCTTTTGTTTATCAATTTTTAAGCCGATTTTTAAAGATTTAAAATAACATACTGAAGAATTACTCCGGCATTTCCGATATTTCCTGTAGCATGATTATGGAAGCTTGTGTAGTAAATGTATCCACTGTTTGTAGATCCTGAACAAGGTCCTACTGTTGCACCTAATGCTACTAAGTAAGGAACGGCAGCGGTAGGTACAGAAATGCTGATCTGAATATTTCCCGGTAAAGTAATGCAAACGGTTGTAAATGTTGTATTTGGAGCGTTTCCAATTGGTGTATTCGGAGTTCCGCTTGTTGTAAAATGATTGGTTCTGATCATTAGTGCGTTATTCGAAGAAGTTTCTTTTACCAGAACTTCCCAATAAGCAGGATCATAGTTTACGATTTTCTGCCATGAACCTAAATCGAAATCAATATTCAATGTGTTGAAACCTAATGCTGTAGATAATCCTGCATTGCTTACTGTTGCCGGAACAATACCTGAGCTTCCTGTGTTTGTTGAGCATAATTTCGAATCAGGAACAAATCCTCCCGGAAGCATACAATTATTGGTATTGTCCGTTCCGCCAACCAAATACGAAACATCCCAGTCTGAAGCATAAATACTTCCGCCATTCGCTACAAAAGTTGCAAGATTAGCATCGATTGCAGGATAAAGTGATTGGTTTAAAGAATAGTTTCTTGATCCGCAATTCAGAAAGATAATATCATACTGAGCGATTGTAGTAATGTTTGCGAGATCTGCATTTGTAATTTCGGTTGCGGTATACCCTAAATTCTGAATAATATCTTCAATTTTATCATAGCTTCCTTTTACATAAGCAATTTTTGCAACCTGGTTCAGTTTGGTCTGATTAGCATTTAAATTAGCCGTTTCGTTATGTTTTACCGATGTTGAAATTTCTGTACGGAAATTACTTCCGTCGCCTGTCTGAATGTGAATCGTTCGGTCACCAACAGGAGCCTCAAGGGTAAAATTGCCGTCGGCATCAGAAGTGGTGTAATAAATCTTATATTTTTCGTCAAAAGTAAAAACAGAAGCTCCTCCAATGGGTTTGCTGCCGTTCTGAGATATTACTTTTCCTGAGAGTTTACCGGTTTTTACGGTATTGTCAATGGTGACTTCTGCAGGTGTTTCAGAGTCGGATCTACACGATCCGAACGATAAAAGAACAATAAAAATCAAGAGTAAGTTGAATTTTTTCATATAATTTAGTTTTTGGAGTTTTGAACTACTAAATTAATAATTTTATTGTTAGTTTGGTTTTATTTTTGAATCAAATTTTTAAAATCATTGAATTAATTTTAATTTACATAGTTTTTATTCTTATTTTGAAGGGGTTGAAGTGAACCTTTATTTTATTAAATTTGTTTTAATGAAAGACGAAATAAAAGATACCAAAAGTTTTTTTCAGGAAATCAGCGAGCAGCTTTATATTTACATCAGCAAGATTTCTCCTGCTGGTCTCGATTGGGTGTTTCATATTATTGTGAAACTGGGTTTATTGGTAGCCATCTTTCTGTTTCTGGATTTTATATTCAAAATAATCATCAATTATACTTTTCGTTTTTTTCATAATGAAAACAGGTTTCCTGTTCTGAAATCTATTTACCAGTCTAGAATTACCAATTCTGTTGCTCATTTTATTGCGCTTGTGATCATTGGTTCACTTCACGAATCTATATTTGTAGGAGCATTAAAACAGACTACGATTTTTATTATACGATGTGTGAACTTGGGCTTGGTTCTGGTTCTTGCAGGGATGTTGTACAGGTCGTTGACTGCTTTCAGAAATTATTTTACAATACAGCAGGATTATTATAAGGTAATGGCTATTAATGCAATCTCCGAAACGGTAAAAATATTAGGAATATTCTTGTTTACGATTGTGAGCATCTGTGTGATTTTCGGGATTAAAGGAACAACAATTGTCGGAAGTTTAGGAGCTATTACGGCAGTTCTGGTTTTGGTTTTCAGAGATACAATTTTAGGTTTTGTAACGGGAATTCACGTGGCAACCTCAAAAAGTCTGAAAGTCGGTGACTGGATCGGCATCCCAAAATACAATATTGAGGGAAATATTTTAGACATCAGCTTGCTGACGACGAAAATTTCAAATTTTGATAAAACAATTTCGTCAATTCCCACTTATGATTTATTGACAACGGAGATCAAGAATCTTCAGGTAATGTCGGAATCAAATACGAGAAGAATCAAAAAATCGATTTTCTTTAATATCAATTCTTTTAAATTTTTGAGTATTGAGGAAATTGAACGTTTGAAAGAAATAAATCTGATCTCCGATTATCTGAAAGAAAAAACCTCAGAAATCAATCAGGAAAAAGAATCCATAGAACATAACGATAAGATTATCAACGGTAGACAGTTGACTAATATCGGGGTTTTCAGATATTATGCTCAGAAGTATCTTGAAAATGATTCTGAAATCGATAAAGACAGTCCGATCATGGTTCGTCAGCTCGAAATTACTCCTCAAGGTTTGCCTTTGGAGGTCTATTGTTTCGCAAACGACTCTCAATGGGTGCGTTTTGAGCAGATTCAGGCAGATATTTTTGACCATTTATTAGTAGCTTCCAAAGAGTTTGATCTTCAGATCATGCAGATTAGCGTAAAAGTCTAAAATGTTCGGCGATTATGCGAAATAGTACATCACACCGAAATGTTGAGCTGCTCAATTTGATAATGCTTTTGCTGGCTACTGTGGTTTCTTGTGTGCTTCCTTTTGATACTTTTCTTTTTTCCTACGCTGTATTAGGGCCGCTTCATTATCTTACAGAATTGCAATGGCTGAAGAAAAAAGACTATTTTCTTCCTCAGAAAAAAGTAAGACTATTCGTGTTTTTGTCAGTAGCATTGGCGTTTTTTTTATTTTTAAATTACATCAGTATTTTTAATTTTTATACATGGAATAATGGTGTATTTATAGGCATTCTTTTATGTGTTTTTTTTATTATAAGTCTTTATTTCATCCTTACCGTTAAATCAATTGCTTTAAAAAGTATGATGATTGGTCTTTTGATTTCATGTGTCGCTTTATATTATTTTAAACCTGGAATCATTATCTTTTTCGGGCTTTTTATTCCAACCATTATTCATGTGTATGTATTTACGGCAGTATTCATGATTTCGGGGTATCTGTTAAACCCAAACAGATTAAGCTTGTTGAGTATTGTTTTACTTTTGGTAATGCCGTTCCTTATTTATTTTTTACCGGTAGAAACTTTGGCTTTAGAAATATCACAGGCTAAAAATATATTTAATCTTACAGGTTTTAAACTCATCAATCAATGGCTTGTTTTTCTTACAGGGAAAACGGAAACCGAAATTCTTATTATTAAAGTCCAGATTTTTATCGCATTTGCTTACACTTACCATTATCTCAACTGGTTTTCCAAAACTTCTGTTATAGGATGGGCTCGATCTTTAGAGCCAAAAAAGATGGTTTTAGTTGCAGCGATTTGGATTTTATCAATAGCTTTGTACCTGATTAATTATCAAACCGGTCTGATGTTGTTTTTTGTATTAAGCATGATTCATGTATTGGCGGAGTTTCCACTCAATGCAATATCCTTCAGAACCGTATTTCAAAAATTGTTTTCTAAATGACAAAACTAAGCGTAAACATTAATAAAATTGCTACTTTGAGAAACGCTAGAGGAGGAGAGACTCCAAGTGTAACAGAAGCGGCGATTAAAATTCAGGAATTTGGCGCACACGGAATTACCATTCATCCAAGACCAGATGAAAGACACATTACGAGAAAAGATGTGTACGATCTGAAACCTTTGGTTACTACTGAATATAATATTGAAGGAAATCCTCACCGTGAATTTATTGACATGGTTTTAGAAATAAAACCGGAACAGGTGACTTTGGTTCCCGACGCAGATGATGCGATAACTTCAAATGCGGGTTGGGACTGTGAAAAAAACATGGATTTTCTGAAATCAGTCATTACCGAATTTAAAAATGAAGGAATCCGAACGTCAATTTTCTTAGATCCTAATCCTGAAATGGTAAAATTTGCTGCAGAAACCGGAGCAGACAGAATTGAACTCTACACGGAAGCCTACGCATCAAACTATTCCAAAAATAAAGAAGAAGCAATTAAACCTTACTATGAAACGGCTGTAAAAGCTGCAGAATTTGGTTTGGGAGTGAATGCCGGTCATGATTTAAGCTTAGAAAATTTAAAATATTTTGCTGACCATATTCCAAATCTTTTGGAAGTTTCCATCGGGCACGCTTTAGTTTCTGAAGCATTGTATATGGGAATGGAAAATACGATTCAGGCGTATTTGAAGAGATTGGCGAAGTGGTAGAATTTGATTATATTTGATATATGAATTCTGAAATTACCATCAAAGACTTTTCTCAACATCTCTTTTGGGATGTCGATTTGGCAATTTTTGATCTTGAAAACTATAAAGAGTTTATGGTTGGGCGTGTTGTGGAATATGGTAAATTAAAAGACTGGGAATTATTAAAATCTCTTTACGGAAAACAGAAAATTAAAGATATTTCTCTGAATTTAAGAAGTCTTGACGCTGTATCGCTTTCTTTTCTATCCACAATTTTCAATATTGATAAATCTGAATTCAGATGTTACAAACACAGACAGTTAGTACAGAATTACTGGAACTCCTGAAAAGTATTATGAGCTCGGCTTTTTTTTCTGATTATATTTTAGTCGGAGGAACTGCTTTAGCATTGCAATTCGGTCATAGAAATTCTGTTGATTTAGATTTTTTTGCGAATAAAGAAATTGATGAAGATAAAATCTTAGAAGAGTTAAAAAAGCTTGGCAAAGTACAGAAAATTTCCGGAAGTCGAAGTGTTTTAATTTGTTCTATTAATGGAATTAAAGTCGATTTTGTGAATCACAGATACCCTTTTCTCGATAGAAGTATTGTCGTTGATTCTGTTCGTATGGCTTCACCAAAAGACATTTCTGCTATGAAATTAAATGCGATAGAAGGTCGAGGAACAAAAAAAGATTTTATAGATTTATATTTTCTGTTGGAAAAATTCAGTTTAAACGAAATGATAGCTTTTTATAATGAAAAGTATATTGATCATACAGATTTTATGATGTTAAAATCACTTACGTATTTTGTTGATGCAGATATTTTTCCTCAACCGGAAATGTTTTCAACTTTTGATTGGGATGAATGTAAAGCAAAAATTATTTCAGAATATCTTAAACTGAATTTATAAAATTATTTATATCAATTTTTAAGTGCTGGAAAATTAATATTGATTATCCAAATTCCAGCTCAAAAACATCAAAAAATGGAAATCTTACATTCAAAAATATTTGGCGAAAATCTTTCGTCAACACCACTTTTAGTATTTCACGGTTTGTTTGGAATGCTCGATAATTGGGGAAGCTTCGGGAAAGAATTGGGCGAATTTCTGCCGGTTCATTTAATTGATTTAAGAAATCACGGAAGAAGCTTTCACTCAGAAAATATGTCGCATGATGATTTGGCAGATGATATTGCCAATTACATGAACCATTACGGAATCGAAAAAGCTCATGTTTTGGGACATTCTTTAGGCGGAAAAGCCGTAATGCAGTTTGCTGTTAATTACCCCGAAAAAGTTGAAAAATTAGTGGTTGTAGATATAGGTCCAAAAGCCTATCCGCCACATCATCAGGGAATTATTAAAGCTTTGGAAACAGTAAATTTTGATAAAATGAAATCGAGAGGTGAAGTTGAAACAGTTTTAACGCAGTATATTCCTGAAAAATCGACGATTCAGTTTTTAGCAAAAAATCTTTATTGGGAAGAAAATGGAGATTCTAAAAAATTGAATTGGAGGTTTAATTTGAAAACACTTTCTGAAAAATACAATCAGTTTGTATCGAATGCAATAAAATTTGGAGTTTTTCAAGGTGAAACTTTATTTATTGCCGGAGAAAAATCAAATTATATTTTACCTCAGGATGAATTTTCTATAAAACAGCAGTTTCCAAAAGCTCAGTTTGTAAAAATTAAAAATGCAGCGCATTGGGTTCAGGCAGATAATCCTGTTGATTTTGCGGTTGTGATTAAAGATTTTTTAGGATTATAATCGATTAGCAGTTAGTGAATTATAAACGTTAAATTTTTCATAAAGAGTACCTCATTGTTTTGTTGATGATTAAATAATTTCTAATTTAGACTCAACTAATCAATAAAAATATTTCATTATGGAAAAGAAAAAATTAAAGAAACCGTTCTTTGCATCATTTTTAGAAAATCAGATCAAAGACACCAAAGCGGTTCAAGGTGGAGCTTCCGCAACCGGGATTACTACACCACTGAAAGATACGGTTACAAAACCTGCTTATGATCAGCAACAGACAATGAAATATCCGTCTGATGGTGACGAAAGCGGAGTTTAATACCGCCTCAATTTAGAGCATATTAACAATTTATATTGGAAGGAAACTTAGACGTCAAGTTTCCTTTTTTATTATATTTATAACATGATTCTCTGCATCACTCATTCTCAGGATTTTTATAATATTGACCTCTTTTTTGACTACCTTCAATCGAAAAATATTCCTTTTTTTCGGCTGAATTCTGATGGTCTGAGTCATCAGATGAAGTTAAATCTTACAGATGATTCATTTATCATAACCGATGAAGCAGGAAATAAGATAAACTCCAAAGATATAAAAGCAGTTTGGCATCGTAAAAGCTGGAATATTGCTATTCCGGAAGATCTTGATGAAAATTATGCAGCTGTTTTTCTTAATGAATACGAAAGTCTGCGTTTCAACCTTTTTACAGCTCTCGAGCATCTTCTATGGATAAATCCTTTGCAGGCTGAAAGAAAAATTGAGTCTAATAAAATTTTACAGCTTACACTTGCTAAAAAAAATAACTTAATAATTCCCGAAACGCTGTTTTCAAATGATGAAGAAGCAGTGAAGGAATTTTTTTATCAATTTTGTCACGGTAAAGCCATTGCAAAACTTCACGGAACGATTTCAAAATCAATGAACGGTCAGGAAATGGTTTCGACCTTATTGTTTGAAGAAAATAATCTTGAACAGCTTTCTGATATTACCGTTTGCCCGATGATTTTTCAGCCTTATATTGAAAAAGAATATGAGCTGAGAATTGTCTATCTTAATGGAGAATTTTTCACTGGAAAAATAAACAGCAATGCTCATGCAGACTGGCGAATTTATCAGTCAGAATTTATCTGGGAACAATATGAGCTTCCGAAAAATATTGAAGAAAATTTAAACTTAATGATGAAAGAAATGGGTTTAATTTTCGGAGCCATCGATATGATAAAAAGTACCGACGGAAATTATTATTTCCTGGAAGTCAATCCGCAAGGTGAGTGGGGAATGCTTCAGAAAGAATTAGATTTCCCGATTGCACAGAGAATCGCAGATTATTTGATAAACAGAATACACACCAATGAACAATAAAATATTAATCATTACGCATACACAAGACAGTTTTTCACTCGAAAAAGTCACGGAATTTATTGCTCAAAACAATTTCGAAGTCATCCGTTTTGATGTAGATTTATATCCTTTAAAAAATCAATTGTCAACCGTTTTCGAGAATGGAAAATGGATTTCTTATCTAAAAACTGAAGATCATAAAATTCGTCTTGATGATATTTCTGCGGTTTGGTATCGAAGAGCGTACAACATCGGAACAGGTTTGAAAGAAGAATTGGAAACCAAATTTTTCGGCCCTGCAATGGGTGAAATCAGACACACTCTTTTCGGATTTATGGAATCTCTGGATTGTTATTCTTTAGGGAAACCGAGTGTTTACCGCAGAATCGACAGTAAAGAAGAGCAGCTTAAAATTGCCCATAAATTAGGCTTCAAAATTCCGGAAACCTGCATTACCAACGATCCGGAAGAAGCAAAAAAGTTTATCTTAGAACACCAGAATGTTGTAGGGAAAATGCAGACGGGATTTGCGATTTATGAAGATGGTGTTGAAAACGTTGTCTTTACGAATGTGATTGACGAAGAAAGTTTGGAAAGATTAGATTCACTGGTGTATTGTCCGATGCAGTTTCAAAAGAAAATCGAAAAGAAGAAAGAACTGAGAATTACAATGGTCGGACAGGAAGTGTATGCTTTCGAAATTGATTCACAGCAATCGGAAGACGGAAAAACCGACTGGAGAAAAGATGGTGTCAATTTGATTGACAAGTGGAAAAAAACAAAAATTCCGTCATCGATAGAGCAAAAACTTTTGAATTTGCTTGATGTTTATCATGTCGATTATGGCGCAGTAGATATGATTGTTTCACCCGAAGATGACTATTATTTTATTGAAATTAATGCAGCCGGCGAATTTTTCTGGCTCGATAATCTTCTGGATGATCATGCTATTTCGAAAAGCATTGCCGATGTTCTTTGCGGAAAAGTTCCGAGAAGGAATAATATGGTTTTAAAATAAACTTTCAGTGGCGAAGATTACCTTTTACAGACAGCTCGATTCGATGGATTGCGGACCGACCTGTCTCAGGATTATTACCAAATATTTCGGGAAAAATTTTTCTGCGGAATATCTTCGCCTGATTACGTTTCAGTCAAGAACAGGAGTGAGTTTTCACGATCTGATCTCTGCGTCTCATGAACTGGGTTTTGAAGCTCTTGCAGTTGAAACCGATTTTGAAAAACTGATGTCCGAAGCGCCCAAACCTTGCATTCTTCATTGGAGAAAAGAGCATTTTGTAGTTTTGTTTCCGCAGGAAAAAAGTGATAAAATTCTCATTGCCGATCCCGAATATGGCAAAGTTCAGCTTTCCGAAGATGAGTTTAAAACCAATTGGCTTCAGAATAATGAAACAGGAAAAGCTCTTTTACTGGAACCCACTCAGAATTTTTTCGATAAAAAAGAAGAGAAGGTTCAGGAAGGTTTCAGCTTTCTTTTTTCTTATTTAAAACCTCACAGGAAATCGTTGGTTTTATTGATTTTCACGTTGTTTTTAACGAGTATCATTACCCTGGCTTTTCCTTTTTTAACCCAGAATTTAGTAGATAAAGGAATTAATTCAAAAGACAAAAATCTTGTCTTGATGATTATCGCTTCACAGATTTTTCTCTTTTCGGGAAACAGTTTTATGGAACTCATCCGAAGCTGGATTATGCTGAAAGTCAATACGAAAGTTAATATTAAACTCATCAGTGATTTTATAGAAAAACTGATTAAGCTTCCGGTTTCTTATTTTGAATCTAAAAAACTGGGTGATATTCAGCAGCGGATTTTAGACCATCAGAGAATCAATTCTTTTCTTTCAACCAATACGCTTTCGATTCTTTTTTCATTTTTAAATCTCATTGTTTTTTCGGTGGTTTTAGGAATTTATAATTTGGTTATTCTGTTGATATTCTTTGTGTTGAGTGCGATTTCTGTAATCTGGATTTCAATATTTTTAAACCGAAGAAAAGCATTAGACCAGAAAGAATTTGTTTTAAACAGTAAAAATCAGAATATTCTGAACGAAATGGTTTCAGGAATGTCTGAAATTAAAATCAATCAATCAGAAAATTTCCAAAGATCAAAATGGGAAAACTTACAACATGAAGTTTTTGAAAGAAACAAAAAAGCACTAAAACTTTCACAATATCAAATGATTGGCGCAGGTTTTATTTCTCAGCTTAAAAATATTCTGATTACAGGATTTTCTGCTTTTGCGGTAATCGACGGAAATCTTACTTTGG
The DNA here is from genome assembly GCF_900116415.1 of Chryseobacterium formosense. GTDB lineage: Bacteria > Bacteroidota > Bacteroidia > Flavobacteriales > Weeksellaceae > Chryseobacterium > Chryseobacterium formosense. Next base: position 1,064,178 of record NZ_FPAP01000002.1, read on the forward strand.
GAATGATGCTTGCGATCAGTTTTATTGTGGGTCAGATGAATTCACCTTTTGATCAGCTTTTATATTTTATCGAAGTTTCTCAGGATGCTAAACTGAGTCTTGAAAGAATTTCTGAAGTTCATACAAAACCGGTAGAAAATACAAATCAGGAAATCACAGAAATTAAAACGAACAATGATATAATTCTTCACAATGTCAACTTTGGTTTTGGAGATTTTCCGATTCTTAAAGATTTAAATGCAATCATTCCGCAAGGAAAAGTGACGGCAATTGTCGGTGAAAGCGGAAGCGGAAAAACCACACTTTTCAAACTCCTTCTCAGATTTTACGAACCGGATTCGGGTAAGATAAGTTTTGGAGGAAGTTTACTTTCCGATATTTCGCTAAATCAATGGCGGAATATTACGGGAACAGTTTTACAGGAGGGTTTTATTTTTTCTGAAAGCATCCGGAGAAATATAACGCTCAAACAAGATAATATTGATGAAAATCTGTTGAACTATGCCGTAAAAGTTGCAAATTTGCAGAAGTTAATTGGTCAGTTTCCACAAGGTTTAAATACAGTTGTCGGAAATGACGGAATTGGTCTGAGTACAGGACAAAAACAGCGAATTTTGATCGCGAGAGCCATCTATAAAAATCCTGCTGTTTTTCTTTTGGATGAAGCGACAAGTGCTTTGGACGCGCAAAATGAAAAAGAAATCATGGAAAACCTTTTTGAGTTTTTCAAATGTAAAACGGTGATTGTCATTGCGCATCGACTCAGTACCATAAAAAATGCAGACCAGATTCTGGTTCTTCACGACGGAAAGTTTGTGGAAAACGGAAATCATTCGGAGCTGCTTGAAAAAAAGAATTATTATTATAATTTAGTCAGTAATCAAGTTGGAATTTAATTAATGGTTTTTGTAACAGGAGCAACAGGAATTTTAGGCAGAGTCATCGTTCTCGAACTTCTGAAAAAAGGAAGAAAAGTACGTGCTGCCAAAAGGCCTTCAAGCAATATCGCCGAAGTAAAGCATTCTTATCAGTTTTATACTGAAAATCCGGACGGTTTTTTTAATCAAATCGAATGGGTTGATGTTGATTTTGACGATATTCATTCTATCGAGCTGGCTCTAAAAGATGTTACAGAAGTTTATCATTGTGCTGCAAAAGTGAGTTTTCATCCGAAAGATGAAAAAGAAATGGAGCACACCAATATCAAAGGCACAGAAAATTTGCTGTTTGCCTGTGAAAATTCTACAGTTGAAAAATTTCTTCACGTAAGCTCTATTGCCGTTTTAGATTTATTGAATGAAAAAGGCGAGCTTGATGAAAGTTCTGATTTTAATGCAAAAGACGAGCATTCTGCGTATGCCATTTCAAAACATCTTTCTGAAATGGAAGTCTGGAGAGCTTCTGCGGAAGGTTTAAATACCATCATCATTAATCCCGGAATGATTATCGGTAGCGGAAACTGGGGCAAAAGCAGTGGCGATATTTTTCCTACTTTTGAGAAAAACAGTTTTACTTTTTCAGGTGGAACTAATTATGTGGATGTAAGAGATGTCGTTGAAATTGCAATTCAACTCATGGAAAAAAATACTTTCGGAGAACGATTTGTGGTTGTTTCCGAAGGTAAAAGATATGCTGATTTAGGAAGACAGATTCGAACAAAATTAGGACTGAAGGAAGCTAAAATTCTTTCAAGATCTCAGCTGAATTTGGGAAGAGCAGCCAATATTTTCTTGGGGTGGCTGATTCCTCAGTTAAGAATAATTACCAAAACGAATATTGAATCTATTTCGACAATGACCGAAATTTCCAATCAAAAAATAAAGGAAAAACTAAATTATCAGTTTATTCCTGTTTCAGAAAGCATCAACTTTCATCTCAATAATTATATTAACGACAAAAAGCTGAATAAAAACGAATGAATCTTGCAGAGGCAATCATCAGAAAAAATGTAGAAAAACATCCTTTAAAATCAGCGATTGGCTTTAAGAAAAAAGAAGGAGCGTGGAAGGAATTGAGCTGGAAGAAATTCAGCGAAATCATTTATAAAACAGCTAATTCACTGAGAAATGCAGGAATTCAGGAGAATGATAAAGTAGCCATCTATTCGGATAATTCTTCCGAATGGATGATCTTTGACTTGGCTGCAATGGCGATCGGGGCAATTACCGTTCCTATTTATTCAACAAATAATGCTGAACAGGCAGAATATATTATCAATGATTCCGGAGCGAAACTGATTTTAGCAGGAGATCAGTCTCAGTACGATGCTTGTCTGGATCTTGTAAAAAAAGAAGAAAGCACCCTTGAAACAATTATTGTTTCTAAAAAAGCAGTCTGGATCAAGAAAGAATTCAGCAGTTTTTATCTGGAAGATTTTATTGCTAAATCGTCGCCCAAATTAGAATTCTGCAAAAAAGAATATGATGAGGTTGCGACATTAATCTACACTTCAGGAACAACTGGAACACCAAAAGGAGTGATGTTGACCCACGGGAATTTCATCAAAGCTTTTGATGCACATTTTGAATTTTTTAAGTTTAAAAACTTTGAGGAAGAGCTTTCGCTGGCATTTTTACCGTTGACTCATGTATTTGAAAGAAGCTGGAGTTTGCTTTGTTTATATGGAGGTGCAAGAGTTTATTTTTTAGAAGATCCGAAGAACATTGCCAAAACTCTGGAAGAAGTAAAACCTACGATGATGTGTGCTGTACCGAGATTTTTTCAAAAAATATATGCAGGAGTTTTAGAAAAAGCGGAAGAAGGTTCATCATTAAAAAAGAAAATTTTCGACTGGGCTTTGGAAACGGGTTGGCAAACTTCAGAATTAAGAAGAAATGAAAAACCAATTCCTTTTGGTTTAAAAATAAAAGAAACTGTTGCTGATCTTTTGGTATTCAGTAAAGTAAAAGAAAAAATGGGCGGTAGGCTTTGGTTCTTGCCTTGTGGTGGAGCATCATTATCTCCGGAAGTAACCCGTTTTTTTGACTCGATGGGAATTCATGTTACGGTAGGATATGGTCTGACTGAAACGACAGCAACTTTAACATTATTTCCTTTAACGAAATTTGAACATGGAACAAGCGGAAAAACCCTTCCCGGAGTAGAAATCAGGATAGGTGAAAATGATGAAATTCAGGCAAAAGGAAACGGAATTATGAAAGGATACTACAACCGACCTGAAGAAACGGAAAAAGTTTTTACGAAAGACGGTTGGTTCAAAACCGGAGATGCAGGAAAGATAGACGCCACAGGAAATCTTACCATTACAGATCGTTTAAAAGATCTGATGAAAACTTCCAACGGAAAATATATTGCGCCTCAGATGATTGAAAACCTTCTGACCAACAATAATTTCATTCAGCAGATTGTTTTGATAGCTGAAGGCAAACAGTTTGTTTCAGCTTTGATTGTTCCGAATTTTGAGTTTCTGAAAGAGTATTTAAAAAAGAAAAATATTCCGTTTACCAACTGGGAAGAAATCGTTGATAAAAAGGAAATTAATGATTTCTATAAAGAGAAAATAAAAGAAATTCAGCAACATCTTTCTGATTTTGAAAAAGTGAAAAAATTTACATTAATGCCATCAGAATTTGAAATTAGCAACGGAGAAATCACACCGACTTTAAAAGTGAAAAGAAATATTGTGCTGAAAAAATATTCAGATGTAATTGAAAAAATGTATTAAAATTAACCATAAATTTTAACCACAAAAGTCACAAAAGATAAGTTTTGAGTTTAAGGTCTTTAAAGTGCAAAAAAAAGAAAATTTTAATTTTTCACCTCTTTTTTGATCTTTATGAATCGTTTTTTTTTAACTTAAATTGAAAAATCTAATTAAAACTTTTGTGACTTTTGTGGTTAAAAAAACATTTACAGAATGACAACAAACGATTTTTTAGGAAAAGAAAATTTTACGATACAGAATAAAACAGTTTCAGAAAGCTGTCCCTCAAATATTGCTCTGATTAAATACTGGGGAAAATATAAGGATCAAATTCCTGCAAATCCGAGTATTAGTTTTACTTTGAATCATTGTAAAACAAATACAGAAATGGAATTTTTGGCAAACGAACCCTTTTCTGTTCAGACTTTTTTAGCAGGAAATGAAGAAATGAAATTTGCTGAAAAAATCGAAAAATATTTCAAAAATATAGAGAAATATCTTCCCTGGATTTTAAAAGGAAAATATATGATCAGAACAGAAAATACCTTTCCTCACAGTTCAGGAATTGCAAGTTCGGCTTCGGGTTTTGGAGCGATTGCAAAGTGTCTGATGAAATTAGATGAGTATTTTTCTTCTGACATTCAGCATCCATCATCCAACACAACAAAAGCATCATTTTTGGCAAGACTCGGAAGCGGAAGTGCATGTAGAAGCCTGTACAACGGATTAGTTGTCTGGGGAGAATCTGATGAGGTTGAAGGGAGTTCAGATTTATTTGCAGTAAAATATTCTGACGATGAAATTCATCCTGTTTTTAAAGATTTTAATGATTGGGTTTTGTTGATTCATGAAGGGGTAAAAAGTGTTTCCTCGACAGTAGGACATGGTTTGATGAATACCAATCCGTATGCAGAAAGAAGGTTTCAGGAAGCAAAAGAAAATTTTTTTCCGATGAAAGCAATTCTGAAATCCGGAAACATGGAAGAATTTATCAAATTGGTGGAACATGAAGCTTTAACACTTCATGCCATGATGATGATGAGCGAACCAGCTTTTATTCTGATGAAAACCGGAACTTTAGACGTTATCAATAAAATTTGGGACTTTAGAAGAGAAACAAAACTACCATTGTTTTTTACTTTGGACGCAGGAGCAAATGTTCATTTGCTTTTCCCGAATGATGGTTCTGAGGAGGAGGTAAAATCATTTATTGAAAAGGAGCTATTACAGCACACTCAGAAAAATGGAGTAGTAAAGGATGTGATGAGGTTTTAATTAATATTTGTTTTAAACGTTAGATTGAATTTAAACATTTACTTTGTCATTCCGATTTTTATGACAAAGTGAGCGTTGATCATTAATATTCAATCCTCCGTTACCACCGTATCCCGTTCCCCGTCTTCCTCTTTTCCTTCCTGAATCATTTCTTCAGCTTCCTCTTTTTCCTCATGATCAGCTGTTTCAATACGTTCTTCCTGTTGGTCGTTTTTTTCATCAATAAAAAACTCACAATAAACCGGTAGATGGTCAGAACCGAAGTTTTCAAGGGTTTTTAGCTCTTCAATGAAAATATCTTCACTATGAAACATCAGATCAATAGGAAACCTGAAAAGCCTGTATTTCGCATGGAAAGTAGACACAAAAGCACGACCAACCCTCGGATCGATAAGTTCACTTGTTTTTCTGAATAAGATGGAAGATTTTGACCATGCTACATTGTTGAAATCTCCGACAACAATCACGGGTTTTTGTATTTCCGTCACTCTTTTGGCCACACTTAAAATATCTCCGTCTCTTTCTTTGGAGGTTTCTTCTTCAGTAGGACTCGGAGGTGGTGGATGAACGCCAAAAAATACAAATTCAAAACCTTCTTCAGTTTTTAAATGCGCTTCAATTGACGGAATGTCATCTGCCACAAAAAAATGCGTTTTTGAATCTTCAATTTTTATTTTTGAATAAAAATGCATTCCGTATGTGTTTTCCAAAGTGACTTTATGCTGATACGGATAATCTTTTTCCAAAACCTGCAATGCGTTTTCCCAATGACTGTCACTTTCCATCGTTAAAAACATTTCTGGCTTGTTTCGGTTGATGAGATCAATAAAACGGTTAAATTCTGTATTAAACTGATAAACATTTGCCGAAATAAAATGAATCTTCTGCGATGAATGAGAATTTCTCTGATGTTTTTTTACAGGATAAAGCGGAGTGTATTTTACCAATGTAATTCCGTGATAAACAAACAGTACCAGTAAAAAAGCCTGAGAATACCAGAAATACTGATTTTTTTCAACGAAAAACCCAATACCGAAAAGAATAATCGTAAGATAAGTAATCTGAATTTTGCCAAAATCCGGCACACGGAAAATCCAGTGTGAACTTGGGATTTTTGGTAAGATGGTGAAAATGAATAATAAAGAGATGAAAATATAATAAAAGGTCAACATATTGTTCTAATAAAGTAATAAAAGTAAGATATTTTTGGCTTTTTTCAAGTTTAAATATTCTTAAAAATGTATAATTTACAGAGATTCCGAAATAAAATTTTCATTAAATTTATCTGTTAAAACCTCAGAAATGAAAAAAATATTTTTTACAGTTCTTTTGTTTATCAATTGTTTCTGTTTTGCACAGGCTTTAGATGAAACTCAGATTAAAGAAACCATCAATAATCTTTTTATCGGAATGAAAAATGCAGATGCAAAAATGGTAAATTCGGCCTTTTCTGACAATGCAATTCTACAGACTATTTCAAAAGAAGGAAATGTAAAAACGGAAGAACTGAAAAACTTTATTTCTTCCGTTTCCGGTTTTTCTAAAAATGATTTAGATGAAAAGATAAGCTATTTATCAATTCAGATCGATGGTAATCTTGCCAGTGTTTTTACACCTTATGAGTTTTATTTTAAAGGAAAATTTTCACATTGCGGGGCCAATAGTTTTCAGCTGGTACAGCAGAATAATACCTGGAAAATTCAATATTTAATCGATACAAGAAGAAAAGAAAACTGCAAAAAATAAATATTTATGAAAATTCATCATATCGCCATTATATGTTCAGATTACGAAGTTTCAAAAGAATTCTATACGGATGTTTTAGGATTAAATATTATTCGTGAAGTGTATCGTGAAGAACGGCAGTCTTATAAACTGGATTTAGCAATTGGAGATCATTACGTGATTGAATTATTTTCATTTCCGAATCCTCCAAAACGTCCTTCAAGACCTGAATCTTGTGGTTTGAGGCATTTGGCTTTTTCTGTAGAAAACGTTGGTGAAAAACGCCAGGAATTGATTAATAAAGGTTTAGATTGTGAAACAATCCGCATCGATGAATTTACCGGAAAAGAGTTTTTCTTTACACAGGATCCGGATGATTTACCATTGGAATTCTATGAAATATAAGTATGTACCAAATTCAAAATTCAATATTTAATGTTCAAAATTTGTAATTAATCTTGAATTTCAAACATCAAATTCTAATGAGCGTACCCGGTAAAGAAACTCACCGCCATAATCGCCAGAACAATTGAAGAAATTACAACATACACGTAATCTTTTTCTTTCAGATAGCCGATTAATGCAAAGATAATTCTCATTAATGGTGTGAAAATCAGCATTAAGATTCCGAGTTGAATGATGGCCATTCCTTCGCCTTTGCAAAGCGTATCCCAAAAATGTCCCCAAACCTTTTCTGAAGACGTTCCCATGTCGAGCATCGTGTATTTTCGTGGCATTTTGAAACCTTCTGTAAAAAGCTTGATAAAACCAATCAGAGACGTTATAACCGATAAAATTACACCCAAACGGAGGAGATTTCCCACAGAACGGTTTAGATCTATATCAGTGAAGTTCTTTTTCATGAGAAATTGCTTCTAATACCGTTATACATCATGTAAACTGAAAGAATGGTGATCACAATAGCGAAGAAAGTCTTCAGTTTTTTCGTTTTTGAAACCATCAAAGTTTTAGAACCTATAAAACTTCCGACAACCACACCTACCAAAACCGGTGCTACAATCACGGGAATAATTTCTCCTCTTTGGAAATAGATCAGTGAACTTGCAACCGCCGTTACGCCGATCATAAAATTACTTGTCGTTGTAGAAACTTTAAATGGAAGTCGCATCATATTGTCCATCGCCAAAACTTTCAAAGCTCCGGAACCGATTCCTAAAAGTCCGGACATTGCCCCTGCAAACATCATCATAAAGAATCCAGGAACGGTATTTCTCGCAGCATAGCTTTTTACGATACCTTTGTCTGGAAAAGTTCCGTATAGTTTCAATTTATCTTCTAAACTTCCTTTAATCAGGGTTTCCTGATGGTCGGGTTTACCTTTAAGATTTAAAATAACAGTCAGCAAAAGAATACTAGCGAAGATGATTCCAATGGTATTTGGATTCAGCATTCCGGAAACCAAAGCTCCTACAATAGCACCTGAAGTGGTGGCAATTTCAAGAAACATCCCGATTCGCATATTGGTAAACCCTTCTTTTACGAAAGCTACGGCAGCTCCGGAAGAAGTTCCTATTACCGAAATCAATGAAGCGCCAATTGCATAATGCATAGGAACACCGAAACCAAGCGTTAATAAAGGGATAATGATAACTCCTCCTCCCAAACCGGTGAGTGAACCCAAAAGTCCGGCTGAGATAGCGCCAAGAAAAAGAATAATAATCTCCGACATGCTACAAATATAAAACTATTGCGGTTTTCGGGCAAACATTCATCCAAGATTATTTTTTGCCGTATTTTTGCACCATGGAAACTTCTATGAAACTGTTTTACATGATCCTCGGAGCTACTCCGAAGGGCAGAAATATTGAGCAACATGACGTATTTTTCGGCATTGCAGAAAGTCTGAAAGATCTCGTCCCCGATATTAAAGAGTTCTGGAAAGAAGCAGACGGAAAAATTCATTTGGATGCTTATCAGGAAGTGAAATTTGCAGATGGTTTTGAAGTGAAAATTGTAGAAAAAGGAGAAAAGGCTTCTGAGAATCAACTGTACTTTATCAATTTAGGCGGATATAAAAAAGGATATTTTGAAGAGTTTCACGAACAGCATTTGATGGTGGGAACTTCAATGGCTGAAATTGTGAAGAAGGCAAAACAAACTGAGTTTTACAAAACCATGGGTTTTGAAGGAGCTGTAAGTCACATCGACGATAAACACGGTGTTGATATTGATGATATTTTTAATGTAAATGATATTCTTCCCGAAAAAATGAAAGAAAAGTATTCTATTATTTTAACGAAATCTGATGAAGAAAATCAGGAAAATATAATGGGATTGGGATATTTGAAAATTGATAAAATATAAAATGTAAAGCACTATTCGCTGAGTAAAACACCTTTGTGAACTTAAAATATACACACAAATAGTAAAAAATCGTTGCGCAGATTGCGGTTAAATTAAATTTAAAATCTAATAAAAAATCAAAATAAAAAATGAAAATAGGAATTTTAGGTGGCGGTCAGTTAGGACGAATGCTGATTCAGGAAGCATTGAAATATGATGATGAATTTTATACTTTAGATCCGGCTTCAGATGCGCCTTGTCATAATATTTCATATTTTACACAAGGGAATTTCAATGATTATGATACCGTTTTAGAATTCGGAAAAGATAAAGATGTTGTCACGATTGAAATTGAGCATGTGAATGCAGATGCTTTGGCCGAACTTGAAAATCAGGGTGTCAAAGTTGTTCCGAATTCTCAGATTATTAAAACTATTCAGCAAAAGATTCTTCAGAAGAAATTTTATGAAGAAAACAATATTCCGAGTCCTGAATTTGAAATTATGGATGGAAGTTCAGACGAAATAAAAATGCCGCTTCCTTTCGTACAAAAAATGAACACAGGAGGTTATGACGGAAAAGGAGTTCAGGTGATTCGTACGAATGAAGACATGAAAAACCTTTGGACTCAGGATTCCGTTCTGGAAAAACTGGTGGACATCGATAAAGAACTTTCGGTGATTGTTGCAAGAAACGAAAACGGAGAAACACAAACTTTTCCTGTAACGGAAATGGTGGCTGATCCGAAATTAAACCTGCTTGATTTCAATGTTTGTCCGGTTCATTTAACGGAAGAAATTGAAGAGCAGATTGATTCTATTACTGAAAAATTCCTTGCAGCTGTAAATTCTCCGGGGCTTTTTGCGATTGAATTATTTTTAGATAAAAAAGGAAAAGTGTGGGTCAATGAAACGGCTCCGAGATTACACAATTCCGGACATCAAAGTCAGGAAGGAAATGCCAATTCACAGTTTGAGCAAATGTACCGTGTCGTAAAAAATCTTCCTTTGGCAGATACCGATGCTATTATTTACAGCGGAATGCTGAATTTGGTAGGAGCAGAAGGATTTTCAGGGAAAGTAATTTATGAAGGAATGGAAGAAGTTTTAAAGCTTCCGGAAACGTACATTCATCTTTATGGAAAGACAGAAACCAAGCCGGGAAGAAAAATGGGACACATCAATGTTCTCGCTGACTCCAGAGAAGAACTGATGGAGAAACTGATTCAGGTAAAAGCGATGGTGAGAGTGATTGCTTAAACTGTTTAAAATATTGAAAAAGACTGCCCAAAAGCAGTCTTTTTTTATTTTGAAACAATTTTCGGCAAATCAATTGTCCATTTTTTTTCGGTAGAATTCCATAATAAATAAGGTCCTCCTAAACCGTCATCGTAAAACAATTCATAATTTCCTTTTTCATCTTTTGTATAAACAGGTTTTGAGTGATTGTCTTTTTCTAACCCTAATTGCTCCAAAGTCTGCCAATCATTTTCTTCAGGAAGTTTATAGCTGTTCTTTCGGTAGTTTTCGATGTTTTCAATGATTCCATTTCCAGTTTTTATATCCGATTTTCTGGTTATTTCTATAGGAAGATTCCAGTAAATGGTGATTGCTAAAATAATTAAAACGATTATTGATAGGGAGATGATGAGAGTTTTTTTCATTATTTAATATCTTTCGCTTTTACAAGTGTATCTTTTTTATAATTGTAAATCATATATCCACCTACTATTGATGAATAAACAGAAAATTCTTCAAGTTTAGTAAATGGGGCATATAATCTGAAAGTACAAATATCGGTTGCTGAAATAAAAGGATTTGTTTTTAAATGGCTGTGTGTAGACATCGTCATTATGCTTCCTTCTGGCATTGCTGTCATTGTAGGGATCAATCTTGAATGAAATTTTTTGTTCGAGATAATATTTCCTTCTTTGTCTGTTACAAAAATATAATCATTTCCAAAAGGAATAACATTAGATTCTGAAGCGCCTGTAATAATATAGTTTTTATAATTTGTTTCGAAAGGAATAGTAATAATATTCAGGCTAAAACCTTCAGGAGCGCCAACTTGATATTTAGGATCAGATAATTGTGAAATTAATTTTGCACGGATATTTTTCAATGCGGCCTCATCAGAATTCAAATTTCTTTGAGATATATTTTCTTTTACAGGTTTTTTAGAATTATTTTTAAAAGAATATTCTGCAATCACTAAACTTTTATCTTTATTTAAAATAACAGTTTTTACCGTATCATTGCTTTTGTAAGTAATATACCCTCCAAAATTTTTACTTATTTTTTTATTTGCTCTTGCAAGGTCTGTAGATTGCCATGAAGAATTTTCTAATAAAAAAAGAAGGTTTCCCTCGGCTTTTATGGAATCAAGTTTTTTATTGATTTCAGAATCTGTGTATTTTATATCTTGAGCTAAATGTAATGATGAGATTAGTATTAAAACTAAAAAAAATATTTGTTTCATGGTTGTTAGGAATTAATATTATCCGAATTAAATTTATACAAAATTTTATTAAACGTCCTCAATCTTTTTCCTTTTAAAAAACTCTTTATTATAATTAATAATAAAAACTCCGACGATAATCAAAACTGCCGCAATGATAAATTTAGCAGAAATTTTCTCATTTAAAATTAACCAGCTTAAAAATATAGAAATAATCGTATTGACGTAAGCTAAAATTGAAACCTGAACCGGAGAAACCCTCGTTAAAGCATAATGAAACGCAAAAAATGCTGCAACAGAACCGAAAACAGCGAGATAGATCATTGCTGAAATACTTTTTATGCTCCAATTTTCAAAGTTATACGATTCTGAGAACAGAAAAGCAAAGCAAAGCTGTACAATTCCTGCAAAAATAAATTGGTAGAAAAGGTTGAGCGAGATATTACGGCTTTGAATATTCAGTTTTTTGGTGAAAATAGTTCCGGAAGCCCAACCTGCAATGGCGATGAAAAGATAGATAATTCCCATCCTGTAATCCGGATTTGCCATATCGGCTAAACCATCCCAGAAAATAAATAAAATTCCGCTAAAACAGAGTAAAACTCCCAAAAACGCTCTGATCGTAAATTTCTGCAATCCGATCGCAACACTTCCAAGAAAAACAACAATGGGCGAACAGGCGCTGATCAATGAAGTCAGGCTGCTCGTCATTTCTTCTTCAGCAACAGTCGTCATTCCGTTGGCTACAATCAGCATCAGCGTTGAAAATATAAGTTGATACCCTAAATTTTTCCAGCCAATCCATTTGAATTCATTTTTGCTTAAAAGAATCACCATCATAATCATGGCTGCCAGAAACTGACGAATTCCTGCCACAAACCAAGCCGGAATGGTTTCTACGGCAACCCGAATGGCAAGAAATGTTGTGCCCCAGACGATGGCGACGGTAAAAATGGCTAATGTGAGTTTGTAATTCTTCAAAGTATAGAGAAATGGGGCTGTAAAGATAAGATTTTCTTGTTGTGAATGGTCAATTTTGCGTCGCAAGTCAATTGTGAATTTACATATTCATTATCTGTCATGGTCGGATAATTTGGGTTTCTTTTGTTGAATGAAATGCCTTTGCGAACCATTAAAATATTAAGTGGTAAAAAAGCTTTGCGAATCTTTGTGTTAAAAACAAAGATGATGACAAATAGTGGCAATGAAATTAAATTTAAAATTCACAGCGAAGCAAATTGACAATTTACCATTCCCCATTCACTTCTAAAATCCTTATCTTTGAAGAATCTAATAAACGAAAGAAAAATGGTAGGAATCATCATGGGAAGTCAGAGCGACTTACCGATCATGGAACAGGCAGCAACTTTTTTAAAATCTCTGGATATTCCTTACGAACTGACGGTTGTTTCGGCGCACAGAACTCCCGAAAGAATGTTCGATTATGCAAAAACAGCAAAAGAAAGAGGTCTTAAAGTAATTATTGCCGGAGCAGGCGGAGCGGCTCATCTTCCGGGAATGGTGGCAAGCTGTACAACTTTGCCGGTTATCGGGGTTCCGATTTTATCGAGCAATTCTATTGACGGATGGGATTCTGTTTTATCAATTTTGCAGATGCCGGGAGGAATTCCTGTCGCAACAGTTGCTCTGAACGGAGCTTTAAATGCTGGAATTTTAGCCACAAAAATTTTAGGAACTGCCGATGAAAAGATTGCTGAAAATCTTCAGAAATATCAGGATTCTTTGAAAGATAAAGTTTTAGGAACAGTAAATGACATCAAAAATCAGCATCCTAATCATTTTGATCATTAAAAGTGAACTGACTCAGATATAAATAAACCTCACAACTCGTGAGGTTTATCTTTTTACTTTTTAATGAATTTGAATGAATGTATTTTATCTTTTGTGATGATTTGTAAAATGTAATTTCCAGGAACGAGACTATTTACATCAATATTTTCTTTATTTAAAATGTTCTGATCCAAAATTCGTCCGCTTGCATCAATAATTTTATAGCTTACATTTGAACTTTTTAAATTTTTGATATAAATAAAATCTGTAACAGGATTTGGGTAAATACTTACATTGTTTGAAAAAATAGCTTCGTTAGTTTTTAATATACAACTTCCTAAGACATCTCCGGAAAATGTCCAGCCTTTACCGATGAGAATATTTCTTTTGGAAATGACATTGGCAGCATATTGCATGGGCTGAAGGTTGGTAAATAGTACATTACCTGCTGTGTTGGAATTGTCTGCCCATCCTAAAAGTGTTGTGCTGTAATTTTCACAGTTCATCCCTGATCCTGCGAACATTCCGTTTGCATTTTCCAGGGAAGGAAGATTCCAGTTGCCGAGTGGTTGATTGAAAGACTGGGTCTGGCCAAACATTGATCCCATTTTTTTCACTTTGCTCACATCCCACATCTCCAGAGGCTGATTAAATACCTGAGCATTAGAAAAGGTTCCATTCATATTTATTATTTCAGAGGTATCCCAATTATCCAACGGCTGATTAAAAGCTCCTGTTGAAGAGAACATATTATTTATATGTCTAAAATTTGAAGTATTCCAGCTGTTAAGAGGTTGATTGTAAGTATTGCAGGCAGTAAACATCCATGCCGCAGTGATAACATTGGAAACGTCCCAAGAGCTGATGTTTTGATTAAAAAGTCCTCTTCCTGCAAACATATAGCTGATGTTAGTGGCAGCAGAAACATCCCAGTTATTCAGGTTGGGTGGATTGAATGCGGCAAGTGAGGGAGAATATATCTGCCCCGGAAGGTGCTGTAGAGCAAACATAAAACTGAAATTCTGAATTGTTGATGTATCCCAGTTCTGCATAAAATCATTACCTGCGAAAGCATTTGCTCTGTAAAACATTAATGAAGCATCGGTAACATTGCTCAAATTCGGTGAGTCTGTGGCGGTCATTTCCACTCTCTGGCAATTGGCAAATGCTGCATTCATAGAAGTCCATTCTATATTTCCCCACTGTTCAATGGTAAGAAGCTTATCTGCACTTCCTTTCATCTGTAATTGAGGTAAAAGAACATCTGCAGAAAAATCCATGATCTGATGTGTTGCAAATTTTATTTGTTGAAAGGTACCGTTTCCGTTTGAAACTCTTACACGGTATGTCGTATTTGATCCATCTTCTCTTACTGGAGTACCAAAATCAATTAAAATCTGACCGGTTGAGGTTACATTCTCCATAATCCCATGATGTTGAGGAAAACCAATTTCTTCCCATTGAATGGTGTAATTTGTTCCTGTTCCGGGAAACCATATCTGATTGGAAGTGGCTTGCGACGGTGCATCTACCGTTACAACAGGTGTTGATGTAATTCCGGGCTGCCAAACGGTGATGAATTCATTCTGAGCATTTGCTGTTTGCATGAAAATAACAGAAATAAAAAGTAAAAGTCTTTTGAGCATATCAATATTTTGTGAAATATAAAGGTACGAAAAATAAAAAAAAACTCACCAATTTGGTGAGTCTATATTGTTTTATTCCTGCATCATATTGTCTCGGGTGTTCTTCTGAACGGCGATGGCTCCAAATAAAGCAAGAAGATAGGCAAAGCCATAAAAACCTTTTTCACTTGGTAGAATGTTGGCATTCCAGAGTCCGATAATGAGTAAAACAATTGATGATATCGTTGCAAACCAACAGATTCCGTAATAGATGTCTGTTACTTTGATGTTTTCCATTCTGTCGCGCACTGCTTTTTGTAAAGAAACTACTGCAAATAAACCATAAAGAAGGATGGTGAAGTAATATCCTTTTTCATTCAGTTGCATTTCTGCTCTTGCCAACCCGACAATAAATCCGACCATTCCTGCTCCTAAAGCGATCCAAGATGCGGCAATAAAAGCATTAGAGACTCCCTGTTTTTTCATTAAATGTAATTTTTCTGTTTTTATTATTAACTCAAATATATGTTTTTTTGAATTGATGAAGATATTTATTTCCTCTTCGTCTGAAAGTATTTCTCAATTTGGTAAATAATAACTTACTTATTTAGCCCTGATAGAAGCGACATCCTTTTTTTTTCAAAGGGTAAGCAAAGGAAAAAAAGATATAGCGGATAGCAGGATTAAGCTCCTAAAAATACTTTGTGCAAATTTTATTGTGCTATGTACTCGTAATTGTATTTTACGTAATTATTGCCGTTTGTGTCTTTTCCGATAACCTGACTTGGCAACTGAGCACTGTTGTACTGAATATCATAAATCACCTGCTGGTTTTGCACCCAATTGCCGGCATTGTCTTTGAAACTGATTCTTTCCGAAGCATAATTGTTTTTGCTTAAAGCATGCGCACCGCCCATCATTATTCTAAAATATTTGTTGGTGAAAGTAAACGGATTCAGTTGATTGTCATACAAATACTCATGCTTGGTAGATATAGGAATAGTGCCACCCATTTCTGAAGTTTCCAGTGTGATGTTGTCACCGTTGTATGTGTAGTTTGAAACACTCGGATTACTGCAGTCTGCGGTCTGGCAAAGGGTAGAAGTAGCTACTTTTCCGTTATTGTAGGTATAGTTTATTGTTCTGTTAAAATCAGGATTGCTGTAGATTGCTTTTACATTCTGAAGTTGGTCTCCGCTGTATGTATAAAGTGAATAATATTCTAACGTGCCGTCTGTTTTGTAATAATTTGTCTTTACAGGCTTTCCTGATGAATCGTATTCGTTGGTTGAATTTCTTCCTGCAGTCGTTGTTTTTATTAATTGTCCCTGATTATTATACTGTAACGTTGAAACGGTCGTTTCCGGATTGGAGGGATTGTCGTAATAAACGGTGGTGACTTTGCTCAACAGAATTTTAGGCTCTGCAATGGGATCAATAATCATCTCGTTTTCATCTGTACTGTTGCAGCTGTTTAAAAAGACAACTGAGCTCACTAAGCCAAGGAAAAAATACTTCTTCATTCTTATTTTTTAATTTTTCAAAAATAAGAATTCCTTATTGACTTTAGAAGGAATATAAATAAAAAATCCCACTATTTTGAATAATGGGATTTTATTTTTATATGAGATCCTTCGACAAGCTCAGGATGACAATTTTTAGTATCTGTAATACTCAGGTTTGAAAGGTCCTTTCACGTCAACACCGATGTATTCAGCCTGTTCAGGAGAAAGAGTTTCCAATTCTACGCTTAATTTCTTAAGGTGAAGCGCTGCAACTTTTTCATCTAAATGTTTTGGCAACATATACACTTCGTTTCCGTAAGCTTCAGAGTTGTTCCAAAGTTCGATCTGAGCCAAAGTCTGGTTCGAGAAAGAGTTAGACATTACAAAAGATGGGTGACCAGTTGCACAACCTAAGTTTACCAATCTACCTTCAGCAAGAATGATCACTTCTTTACCTTCTTCCAAAGTATAGATGTCAACCTGAGGTTTCACTTCAGATTTTGTGTGACCGTAGTTTTCGTTCAGCCAAGCCATATCGATTTCGTTATCGAAGTGACCGATGTTACAAACGATCGCTTTGTCTTTTAATTTTAAGAAATGCTCTTTTCTTACGATATTGAAGTTACCGGTAGTCGTAATTACGATATCTGCGTTAACAACAACAGTATCTAATCTTTTTACTTCATAACCGTCCATTGCAGCCTGAAGCGCACAAATCGGGTCGATTTCAGTAACCGTAACAATAGAACCCGCTCCTCTGAAAGATGCAGCAGTACCTTTACCAACGTCTCCGTATCCGCAAACTACCACTCTTTTTCCGGCCAACATGACGTCAGTCGCTCTTCTTACAGCATCTACTGCAGATTCTTTACATCCGTATTTGTTGTCGAATTTAGATTTAGTAACAGAATCATTTACGTTGATTGCAGGCATTACCAAAGTTCCGTTCTTCATTCTTTCGTACAATCTGTGAACTCCGGTTGTAGTTTCTTCAGAAAGTCCTTTAATATCTTTTGTGAATTCTGGATATTTATCAAAAACCATGTTTGTTAAATCTCCACCATCATCCAAAATCATGTTCAATGGTTTTCTGTCTTCACCGAAAAATAACGTCTGCTCAATACACCAGTCGAATTCCTCTTCATTAAGACCTTTCCAAGCGTAAACAGGGATTCCTGCAGCAGCAATTGCAGCAGCAGCGTGATCCTGTGTAGAGAAAATATTACAAGAAGACCAAGTAACTTCAGCTCCTAAAGCTACCAAAGTCTCGATAAGCACAGCCGTTTGGATAGTCATGTGAAGACATCCTGCGATTCTTGCACCTTTAAGCGGTTGAGATGGTCCGTATTCTTCGCGGATTGCCATTAAACCCGGCATTTCTGCCTCAGCCAAAGTAATTTCTTTTCTTCCCCATTCTGCAAGGGAAATGTCCTTAACTTTATAAGGAACGTATTGTGTTGTTGTACTCATATCGTATGAATATTTTTATTTCAAATTTTAAAACGCAAAATTACAACTAATAATTAAGATAAAAAAACGGCTGAAAAATCGGAAATATGAGATATTGTAGCCTTAAATTTATTTATTTTAAATCTAAATAGTGTATTTTTGTGGTAGATAAATCTATTTATGAATCATACAAATACTCAGGAAGAAGCAAAAAGACAGGCAAAGCCACTTGCTCCAAAAGTGAAAGAACTTATTGAAAGAAGTAACAGTGTTATTCTTGCAACGGTAGATGCAGAAGGAACTCCGAATTCAAGCTATGCACCATTTGTACAGGTAGGAAATACATTTTACATTCTGGTTTCTTTTATGGCAAAACATACAAAGAATCTTGCAGACGGAAGAAAAACTTCGGTGATGTTCATCGAAGACGAATCTGCTACAAAGCAAATTTATGCGAGAGAAAGATTAACAATCGAAGCTTCGACTTCGCAGGTTGAAAGAGATTCTGAAGTCTGGAATACAGTAGTTTCTCAATTAAAAGAAACGCACGGTAAAGTAGTAGATGTTATTGCTGAAATGAAAGATTTTATCTTAATCGGTCTTCATCCAACGAAAGGTTCTTATGTAAATGGTTTCGGAAGTGCCTATTTCGTAGACGAGAATCTGGAAATCATGGAGCACAGAAACGATCAGAATCACCAATCGAAATAAGCTGGGAGATGGAAGCTGGATACGGGAAGTTTTACTACTAACTGTTTTAGTTTTCTTTGCTTTAAATAATATTGAATTCACTTGAGTCTTAGGATTTAAGTGGATTTTTATTTTGTCTAAAATTTTGCGCTTCGTTTGTCATGCTGAAAGCATCTAAGCAATATTAAAACTAAAGTATTGAGATGCTTTCAGCATGACAAACTGTATGTTAAAATATAATTTGAATAATAATATCACTTCAGAATTCGAATTGCAAAACTTCCATCACCCATCTTCCAACTTCCAGCCAAAATTTTTTTTACTAATTTTGTATGATAAACAAACTCAATGCCTCTTTACCGCGATTTTTCAGATGACAATGCTACGATTCTCGTATGGAAATACGATGAAACTGAAAATTTGGATATCAATACGCTTTTAGAGCCTGAAAATGCCGAAAAAGTAAAAGATTATCATCCGAAAAAATTGTTGGAGGTTTTGATGGTTCGTAAATTATTGAAAGGTTTAAAACCATATTCAAAAATATTATATAAAGAAAGAGAACCATTTTTGTCTCCAAAAGATGCTGAAATTTCGATTACGCATTCTTTTCCTTTTGCAGCGATTGCGATTTCAAAAAATAAAATCGGAATTGATATTGAGAAATTTAATCCCAAAATTTTGAGGGTGATTGATAAATTCACCTACGAAAATGAGCGCGGATTTATTCCTTTTGATACGGAAGTTGTTTTTTATACGATTATCTGGAGTGTAAAAGAAAGCATGTATAAAATTCATCATTCGAAACACTGGTCTCTGAAAAAACATTATGAAGTAAGACCTTTTGAATTAAAACATCTTCATTCTATAAAATGCAGGGTTCACGACGATAAAATTTCGGATGAACTAAAAGCGAGAGTTGAATTTTTCGACGAATATTGCTTTACGATTGTTGAGGAGTAATCTCTTCGTTTCTGTACTTTTCGATCACTTTTCGCTGTTCTTTTGCAACATCATAGATCAGTTCCAAAACATCGTGAATATTTTTAAGTTCCGTTAAATGAGAAATTTTATTCGGATCTCTGGTATCTAAATGTTCATTTTCCATCAATTCGGTTTTTCTTCGAAGGATCATATCTTCAATAGAAGAATCTTCGGGCTCAAGACGGCTGTCCATTCTCAAAGCTTCCGGGATTTTTTCTCCATTCAGAATTGCTGAGACCTGATTCATTTCAGATTCTATTTTTTTGCTCCAGCTTTCAGAATCAATTTCGGGATATTCGTGATTGCTGTTTGCATATTGCGATAGCGAAGCGGTATAAGCGGTAATCAGATGAGAAGTTGCTACAAACTGATGCACGACTTCAAGTTTTTTCTGCTGATTTTTAGGATCAGAAATCATTCTCTGAAAATTATCGGAAAGATTGGCTAAAGAAATAATGGCGTTTTTCCGCTTTACTTTATAATTTTCCACATCGAAATTCTCATTCAGAAATTTAGACATCACACTGTGAAAATAGGTGAGATTAGATTCTGCTGATTTTTTCATTAAATCTAAATTCTGCGTATGCTCCCAAACCGGAAGTACAATGTATGAAACCAGAAATGCAATGATTCCTGCAATAATGGTATCTACAATTCTGTCTTTAAAAATTACGTTTACATTTCCGGGATTCAGAAAATTAAAACTCATAAAGACATAAATCGTCATAAATAAAACCGCCCAGAAATATCTTCCCTTGAGTAAGCTGAAACATAAAATCATGCTCAAAAGAAGAATCGCAAACAGAATTGCATTTACGTGAATGAAATGCAATAAAGCATAAGCAATCACCGCTCCGGCAACTGTCCCGAAAAACCGCAGAAAGTTCCGTTGTTTCGTTATGGAATAGGCTGGTTTTAAAATAGCGGTAATGGTAATTAAAATCCAATAGGTATGACCAATTTCTACAAACGGAAGCAAAGAAACCAGATAACCTAACAAAAGCGCAACGGTAATTCTTATCGCGTGGCGAAAATGTGATGAAGAAAGAGAAATATTGCTTTTTAAAACCTTAAAATTGATTTTCTGTTCATTAGGCATGAATTTTTTCAAATCCAAACCTGTGGAAAGACTTTTTGCCAATCTCACATTCTGAGAAAATACCTTATAAATCTCATTGATTTCCTTTGTAATTTCGTTGATGCGCATCATGATTTGTCGTAAAATCATGAAGTTCTCAAGGTTGTCGGGCGTCATTTGTCTGTTTCTCAGTTCGAAATAATGAACATTAAGTTCATGCTCCCGATCATGAAGATTGAAAATCGGTCTTGCACGAGTACTGCTTTGCAAGGAAATTCCAATGTTGGCAATTTCCTCGGAAAGAATATTCAGGTAATCATGTATTTTAACTAAAATTTCGGTGTCTTCAAAACTTTGCTGAAGTTTTTTGTAATCACTTTCAGAAGTCATGAGCTTTTCATGAAGATCCATCGAATTAAGAAACATCAACATCAATAATCGGCTGATTGTTGTTGATTCATTAACGATTGTTCTTGTTTTAAAAACAGTTTCACGGGTTTCTTCCTGCAGATTTTTTATTTCGATCTGTTTTGCAATAACCTGTAGACTCAATTTATTAAAATCAGGATTTTTCTGATAATAATTTGCTTTAATTCTAAGAAATTCCGAGAGCTGGAGATAATTTTCACCAATCATCTGACTGGCAAGTTTATACGGCTGTATCGTTGTTACAATCAGGAAAATTAATAGAAACCAAATGCAGCCTGCTGCAAAAATAACAAGACTTTTAAGAATATTTACACCGGTTAAATGTCCGTCAATAAATATGGCTAAAACGACCAAGGCTAAAGAACCGACTGCCGCCAATCTTTGTCCATACACTCCGATCAGGGAAAAGAACATTCCAAAAACGACAATTTCTAAAAGAACAAGCGGAATTATTCCTTTGACTAAACTAGCAATTAATGCAACAACTACAAAGCAGAAAATGGCAAAAGTCAGTGAGTTTCTGCGTCTGATGAATGGTCCCGGCTGATCGGTTAAGGCCACAAAGCTGGTTCCCAAAGGAAAAAGAAAGTATTCTTTCAGGATTCCGAAGTAGGAGAGAACTAAACACGGGATCACCGTTGCCAATGTAATTCTGATGGAAGAATAAACATATTGGCTGGTAACGATTTTTTTAA
Organism: Chryseobacterium formosense; assembly: GCF_900116415.1. Lineage (GTDB taxonomy): Bacteria > Bacteroidota > Bacteroidia > Flavobacteriales > Weeksellaceae > Chryseobacterium > Chryseobacterium formosense. The sequence goes on from NZ_FPAP01000002.1 coordinate 1,085,849, forward strand.
GCTCCGAAGAATAGTTCATACTGCAAAAATAGGGGTTATATGTGAATTGTCAGTTTTACTTCGTAAGTGAATTATGAATTTTTATTTAATATTTATCAAAATGTCTATAGAGATTTATTCAAAATTATAGAAAATAAAAAAAGCCTCATAAAATGAGACTTTTCAAAACTTTTATATGATGTTTTTAATAATCTACATTAGATGTTTCATCACCGATGTTCCAGGTAAGACCGAAACGAAGAGTGTTATCCAAAGCAGTATTAATTTTAGACATATTGATAAGGTAAGAAACATCAAGACCGAAAGAACGGTATTTCAAACCGATACCTGCCGTTGCAAACTGTCTTGCTCCCTGCTCTTCACTTTCGTGGAAATAACCTGTTCTTACAGAGAATGCATTGTCATAAGAATATTCTAATGCACCACTCATCATGATTGAATTAGGATTTTTGAATGATTTTCCGATCCCAGACATTACCCCAACGTTTGGTACAGCGTAGATCGGCTGTCTTGTATTCGGGTCTGTACCTACAAATTCTGACCCAGGTACTAAGATTTTAGAACCTTCCACAGAAATTCCTACTCTGTTCATATCGTCAAGATACATATCGTATCCAACCCCTAATCTTGCCATTGTAGGAAGGTAAGATCTTGAATTTTCGTCACCTGTATAATCTAATTTAGGACCTAAATTGCTGACTGCAAAACCGGCATTTACTTTACCATCCATACCTCCGATACTTGAGAATCTTGGTGATGTATAGTAACCGGAAACGTCTACTGCAAATGTGTTTGCAGGCTTAAGGGTAGTATCTGTGTTGAATCCTCCGGATAAATCTGAACGGATGAATCTACCAGTAACAGCCATTGAATAAGAATCTGATAATTTCAGACCGTAAGCAACGTCGATTGAGAATTCGTTTGGTTTTGAAACCCCGTTTGAAGTAACGGTGTTGTCTACACCAAGCTCAGTAAGTTCTACTTCTCCCATATTGAAGTAATAGATACTCGCAGAGATGGTAGATCTTTCTTCCTGACCTAAGAATTTATGGAAAGCACCGTACAATAAAAATACATCATTGGTTAGTTTTCCCATATATGGAGTGTAGTTTAAACCTACAGAAGAACTTGTTCTGCTAAAAGGATATTTTGCCGCATTCCAGAATTGTGAGAAAGCATCAGGCGAAGTTACCACACCCTGATCCCCCATACCTCCTGATCTTGCATCTGGTGCGATTCTAAGGAATGGAGCTCCGGTTAATACAGGTCTTACCTGACTCAAATCTTGCGCGTAGCCTAAAAACCCAGCACTCAAACCAATCCCTAAAAGCAGTTTAGTAGTTAAATTCATATGTTGTCTTTTATATATTATCAGTTTTTTATTGATAGTCCTATTTAATTATTTATTTACTTCAAAAGTACCATTTTTTCTACAGCTGTAGCACTACCTTTGCATTTTTCTTGATTTTGACTTTTTGCAAATATCTTAAAAATATACGTACCTTTTGCAACTGTGTCACCAAAATCGTCTTTTCCGTCCCATTCTATTGCCTGACGTGGCGTTCTAAAGCCCTGTAGGAAAGGTTCTGCGACTACAACATTTGTTAAAGTTCTTACCAGTTTTCCTGTAATGGTGTAAATCTGAACGTTTACATCCAAAATATCATCACAATTATGTTCAAACTGAACGTAGGTCTTATTGGTGAAAGGATTTGGCCAGTTTAGCGGTTTGTTGATAATCAGATGCTGATCGGCTTCGTCTTTAACCTCAAAGTTTAACGTTTCGGTTGTTGAATTATTGTTTATGTCCCAAACTTTAAATGTTAATTGATGTTGTCCTAATGCAAGGTTTCTGAAAGGGTAAGATACATTTCCTTTCTGATAGTCTGCTAAAGCAGGATTTAAACATCCATTTCCTTCCCCTGAAGAGAAGAAGTCATTTAAAACGACTGTGTTAATAATTTGTCCGTCCAAATATACAGTAATATCGTGACCAATACCAGAACCTGTTGAATTTATTCCGGTATCATCCGTTAAACAAGCCAAAAGCATAGGATTCTGATCTGTGATTCCACCGTTTGCGAAATTGGTATTGTTCATGTAAAGTTTCACCTTCGGCGGTTCGTTATCATTAATTCCGTTAGGATTAAGATCACCAACTCTTACCGTCTGATTGTTGAATACATCAATAGATTTGTTATCTGCATATCCTAAAATTCGACCATCTCCTACAGCATAGTTGATGTCTTTCGGTACGTAAAATTCAACAGTAAAGACTCCGTTTACCGCAGTTCCTGAAGCTTTTACAATGGCGCTTCCTTCTTCTGTATATTGTAGTTGCGGAGTAAGACCTCCGTCATTATTTAATGTGGTTTTATTTAGTCTTTTATCAAAAATATTAATAACAACCCTTCCGTTAAATGTAGTATTTACAGTTCCGTTTGGATTATTAATATGACCAGTTACTTTCACGAAATCTAATCCTCTGATCAATCCCGGAACCGGAGATTCTATATTATCAATCACCAATAATCTTTGCGGTCTGCTCAATTTCATTGCCGGATCTCCCAAAACATTTACTTTTAAATGGTTTGAATCTCCAGGTCTCAATTTTTTTGCATTTAAATGGGCATTCCCGATGGTATTGAAATCGTCACCGGTCATTCTAAACATTTCTTTTGTATAAAGATCAGTAAACAATTCACCATATGAAACACTTACAGCTCTGCTTGAGGTAATCATCGCAGCAGGACCTCCCTGTTTTAACTTGATGAATTGCTCGCCTGCCGAAAAAGTAGAAGGTTCATCCCACAGTGTAAATTCACAGGTAATGGTTGAAACAAATGGAAATCTGCTGTAGACATTAGAGAAATTATTAGAGTTTTGAATTTCATCTGTTGTTAAAACTCTTTCCTGAGCCCATCCGTTAATACCTCCATGCCCGAAATAGAAAAGATAAAGACTGTTACCAATATCATTTGATATTGCCTGATTTACCTGAGGATACCTTTGACCACCTGCCGTACTTTGTGCCTGAAAAGCATCCAGATACAATTTTCTTACATTATATTCTTTAAGATCAGTTACAGCCGGAATTTCAAAGGTATTTACCAATGAATTGTTCATGGTATTATGAAAAGGTGTACCGTTGTCTCTGTCATCATCCACTATAAAATCAAGTTTCATTCTCCATTCTCCAAATGGGGTCGATTGTCCCGGTAAAGAATTATAATAAGCCAATGTTTTATCAATCATATTGGCTGCTTCGGTAGGATTTGCAGCAGGTAATCTGCCTATTGGTAGCGCAGGAAGATTGTTGTATAAATATTCTGATGTCTGAGGGAATGTCATGACAATATAATCATCAGTTACATATGAAGCCACAAAATCTGTTGATTCCTCACTTTGATAACTTGAAACGATGTTAGAATTATTAGAAATTCTGTTTTTGTAATCGTAAGAAGTGTCACCCAAAATAAAAACATATTTCAAAGTTCCAGAAGGCGTATTGAGTTTGGTAATAAAATCTCTTATAGCAGTAATATCTTTGCTTCCACTTCCAAACTCGTTATAAATTTTATCAGTATCTACAATCTGAACATTATAATTGTTTTTTGTCTGATGATAATTGGCAATTCTCTGAGCCTGAGACATAAATGGAGGAGTAGTAATGATCAGATAATCTACATTCTGCAATGCAGAAAGATTCTGGTTGGCAATTCTTCCTACAAACTGCGGAGAAAATGCCGCATCTGCTCTGAAAGCAACAAATTCATTGTTGAAATTAGGATTAGAAGCTGCATACCCAAAGTTAAAACTTCCGCTTCCGGTAGCTTTATTTACCCTTCTGTTAGCATTGGTAATATCGGTAACATCCCAAATCTGCTCCATATTTCCTGTGTTTGAAACACTGAAGCCATACTGTGTTCCAGTTCCTGTTGCCAGAGAAAAATCTCTGAAGTTCATTTGCGAACCATTGTATTTCAGGTCTTCTTTATATTGTACTTCTACATAATCCAGATAAAATGTACCATTAGGATTTGTTGAAATGTCTGGTTTGTAATTAATCGTAATCTGATTTCCCGAAAGATTGTTGATAACTCCGGTATATTGAACAGGATAAAAATCAGGGAGAGGGTTGAGTCCTGTTGATACAAGAACACGAGAATCAGGATTTTGACCATTGATATTAAAATCAATTTTATTATTCTGTGATCTCCAAGCAACAACATTTGTTCTGTAACGGATGACGTCTCCACTTTGTATCGGTGAATTAAGGTTAAATGTAACAGCTTTATCAGTAATAAAACTTTGATCTTCCACCCAAATTCGTCCAACTTTCACTAAGTTTCTCTCATCTTTATTGATAACCTGATAGTCATCATATCTTGAGATGAGAGTTGTTGCAGGTAAATTTACATCAATATTCTGTACTCTTTTTCCTTCTCCTTTGTCAAAATTGATATAATAATAAGAGAAATCTTCGTAAATATTCTTCAGATTTTCACTGCGGTCATTTCTGCCATCCGTTCTTTTAACACCATTTCCATTGGATTTATTGTAAAGATTATAACCATTTGGCCCCTGTGCATAAAAAAGTGCATAATCATTATCATTCCACACCCCATCATCTTCACCCACAACCTGTATAGCATTTTCCTGAAGAGCGCTGTATTTTATATCCTGATTAAATTCTGGCAGCATCACACCACCATTTCCATATATTCTGAAGTTTTTTGGGTTGATATTAGACGGGTTCATTCCATTGTCTTTCAGAAATTGGGTCGTTACTCTAAAAATACCTGATTTATCAACTTTAATTTTATAAAAAGTTCCACTAGAAAGCGGGTTTTGTGTTGTTCCAACTTTAGCGGCCGAAAAGTTTGAGGCTAAATTATTGGTTTCAGTAATATCAAAAGATGAGAGTCTTTGAACTTTCCCTTTTACATTCTTAAAAAGACCAACGTGCACACTTGCATATCTTTCCCCCTCAGAATAATAGTAGTTGATATCTGCAATATCATAATCCTGAATTAAATTTTTATCTAAATCAAATAAATCCTTAGTAGATACCGTTTCCCATATTAGATTAGATACACGAAGCTGTTTTTCTCCGGCCTTTTGCTGATTAAATATAAAAATATTATTTTGGCTGTAAGAAAAACCTTCATTTTTAAAATTCGGAAGATTCACTTTTACATCACCATAATCTTGAATTTTGGCACCATCCCAGTTAATAGAAACTCGTTGAGCCCAAGAGATTGATATAAAAGCAAATACAAATAAGAGAGTTAATTTTAGTCTCATGTTTATGTCTGAAATTTCTGAATTACAAAATAAATGAAAATTTTATAATTAAATTGTGATACCATAAAATTAATTTGTTAAGATTTTTCAAAAAAATCAAATCTTTATTTGATTTATTGAATAATTTATTTTTTCTTTGTACTTTGAATAATATTTATATCGACTATGAAAAAACTAAAGTTGTTTTCATTAATAGCATTAAGTTCTACACTTGCATTAACCAGTTGTGGTGGTTCAGGCACTTCCGGAGGCGGCGGTACTAAAAAGTTTGTCAGCAAGACAGGTTGGAAACCAAACGAAAAACAGGGTTGGTTTTTTGCAGGAAAGCAACAGAAACAAAAAGGTTGGCCGGGGATGGTATATGTGGAAGGTGGAACTTTTACCATGGGATTAGTGAAAGATGATGTAATGCACGATTGGAATAACACGCCACGCAGAATGCAGGTGAGTTCATTCTTTATCGGTGAAACTGAGATTACTAACTACGAATACCGCGAATACCTTACATGGTTGAAGTATGTATTCCCCCCTAGTGATCCTAGCTTCAAAGAAATATACAACGGTGCTTTGCCCGATACTTTATTGTGGGATAATAAATTATCTAGAAATGACCTGAATGAAACGTATTTCAGAGATCAGAACTACGATTATTATCCGGTAGTAGGAGTTTCTTGGACTCAGGCAAACAGATACTGCGAATGGTTGACAGACAGAGCGAACGAAAAAGCTTTGATGCAGGCAGGTATTATTGCAAAAGATTTGTACATCAACGAATCAAACAATCAAGGTGGAACTGCATTCAATATGGATAAATTCAAATCGAATGATCCGGAAATGCAAGGATATATCAATGAAAAAAGAATGCAGCAAAAAACAGGTATGAAAACTACCAACCAAAGACTTTTGGCTGCAAACGGATCTCCAAATTCAGGGTTAGTGACGAAATTCAGACTTCCTACAGAAGTTGAATGGGAATATGCTGCTCTTGGAATGGAGAAAAACAGAGAATACAACAATTATTTAGATAAGAAACCTCAGATCGACCTTCTTAGAGGTACTAAAGGTAAAAACAGAGGGATGATTCTTGAAAACTTCAAGCAAGGAAGAGGGGATTATTCAGGACCTGCAGGCTGGAAAAATGATGGTGCTGCTCAAACTTCAGACGTTAGACAGTTTCCTTCAAACAACATCGGTATCTATGGTATGTTTGGTAACGTTGCAGAATGGACTGCAGACGTGTACAGACCAATCATCGATGAAGAAGCAAGCGACTTCAACTACTATAGAGGAAATATGCCTCAAGCTATCGTAAGAAACGGTGACGGTACTTACAAAATGGTAGAAGAAGGTTCAATGCAGTATGATACATTGGCAGACGGACGTTTGGTTTACAAAAACCTTCCGGGTCAGTTCGAAAGAAAGACAATTGCAGATTACAGAAACTATAGAGATGGTGACAGACAGTCTTCATTAGACTATAGAAACGCTAATGATTCTACAGCTTCTTACAACATGTACAATGCACCGGCTAAGAAATTTATCGTTGATGCAAACGGTAGAGTAGTAATGCAGAAAGATGCTAAAGACAGAACATCTGCAATCTCTAACGACATCAGAGTTGTAAAAGGTGGTTCTTGGCAAGATTCAGCTTATTGGTTGGATCCGGGACAAAGAAGATACAAAAATCAGTCAGCTGGTTATGGTTGGGTTGGTTTCCGTGTAGCTCAGGATGCTAGAGTAAACGACAAATCTAGAACGAGAAGATAATATTTATCAAAATACTTAAAAAAAACCTCCCGAATCTACGGGAGGTTTTTTATTTTTGAATGCTGAAAATATTGTGAAAATAATTAGCTTTTAAGCAACTTCCATCACTTATATTCAGACAAATTAAGAAAAATAATACCCGTTTTTACATGAATACAGAACAGTTTTATCCTCTATACCTTAAAGCAAATAAAGTAACGATCGACAGCAGAAAAATTGCCAAAAATGATATTTTCTTTGCCTTTTCAGGAGAAAATTTCGATGCTGCAAGCGTAGCAGAAAAAGCGATCGATCAGGGAGCACTGGCTGTAATTGTTGAAAATAAAGAGTTTGAAAATTCAGAAAAAAATATTTTCTACGTTCCGTCAACACTTGAGTTTTTACAGCAACTGGCTGTTCATCACAGAAATCAATTAAATATTCCGGCTATCGGTCTTACAGGAAGTAACGGGAAAACGACTACCAAAGAACTTATTCATGCAGTACTTTCGGAAAAGTATAATGTTCAGTACACCTTTGGTAATTTAAATAATCATATTGGTGTTCCTTTGACGCTGCTTTCTATAAAACCTGAACATGAAATGGCAGTAATCGAAATGGGAGCCAATCATCAGAAAGAAATTGAACTTTTATCTCATATTGCAAAACCTAATTTCGGATATATTACCAATTTCGGGAAAGCACATTTAGAAGGTTTTGGCGGTTTTGAAGGAGTTATTAAAGGCAAATCCGAATTGTATGATTATCTTATAGCGCATCAGCAAACGATTGTTATTAATGAAAATGATCCGATTCAGGTTGAGAAAACACAAAACTATTCCAACAAAATTACTTTTGGAAAAGAAAGTTCAGATTATCAGTTTGAACTGTTTTCATCCGATCATTTTGTGGGTTTAAAATATCAGAATGAAAAGGCTTTATCTAAACTTACAGGGGATTATAATTTTACCAATCTTTGCGCAGCAGTAAGCTTTGGGCTTCACTTTGGTGTTGATTTCAATAAAATTAAATCTGCCATAGAGAATTATACGCCGACCAATATGCGTTCTCAGATTGTGAAGAAAGAGGGGAAGACATTAGTTTTAGATACTTATAATGCAAACCCAAGTTCTATGTCGGCTTCATTGAATAATTTTATCACATTTGAAGGCTCAAAAACCATCATCATAGGTGATATGCTTGAGTTGGGAGATGAGAGCAAAAAAGAGCACCAAAACATCCTTGAAATGGCTCGAAAATTAGGCTTTAACGAAATCATTACGGTAGGAAAACAGTTTAAAAATGTTAACGCTATTTCTAAAGCATTTGAAAAAACAGATGATCTGATCGAATATCTGAAAGAAAATAAAATTCTCTCAGATCATATTCTTCTTAAAGCTTCACGCGGAATTTCTCTGGAAAAAGCAATCGATTTTATTTAGATTTCGAATCCCAGAATTCTTTAATAATCAGTTCTATATTTTTGAACGTGCTTGGGAAAACTTCGTCTTTTATCTGAGAGGTATTTTTCCAGGCAACTTCAGTTATTCCTTCTTCAATCTGAGGTTTGGAGGTATCTTCGCCGTCAAAAAACATTTCAAACCAATGGGTATATTTCAGCACACGATCTCCATTTCTTTCGATGTAAATATGATAGGTGGTGTTGATGAAGTCTTTTAATTCCACATTCATCAATCCGGTTTCTTCCTCGATTTCCCTTACCGCAGATTCTTCACGCGATTCTCCTTTTTCCATCTTACCTTTCGGAAGATCCCATTTTCCGAGTCTTTTAATAAAAAGAGTATCTCCATTTGGCTTATTCACAATTCCGCCGGCTGCTTCAATGATTCTGAAAAGCTTTCTGAATTCAGACCAGATTTCATCAATCTGTTCACCAAAAACATTCAGTTCCGAGGTTGAAGTATTCTGTAAAAGATCAAGCGCAATTTCTAAAGTTGTGAAACTTTCATATTTTAAGGTTTTCTCTAAGTTTTCAGGGTGCTTAGATATCAATAATTTTTTTTCGTTCACAAAAACTTTATACATTTGTAGTAATTTAAATACAAAAATAAAAAATGAATTTAGAAGGACGAAAAATTATTGTCAATAAATCATCTAAAGATTTGTCTGAGCTGCTGAAATCTCCTGAAAATTATAAAGAATTTATGCCAGATGGTCTTCAGAAGTTTGAAACGAGAGAAGACGGTTTCAAATTCGGACTTCAGGGGATGCCCGAAATTGCATTAAAAATTGATGAAGTGACCGATGAAAAGGCAGTTTTGAAATCAGCCAGCTCAAGTTTAGATTTTGCTCTTACGGCAACCTTAAAACCGCTGAATGAGAATCAGACTGAAGTTCAGATGCTTTTTGAAGGAAAATTTAATCCTTTCATTAAAATGATGGTAGAAAAGCCGCTTCAGAATTTCATCAATACACTTACAGATAAGATCGAAGCTTATAAATAATAAAACAAAAACCTTCAGAAATGAAGGTTTTTTTATGAGATAATTCCTGAGCTGTGATCTTGTAAGCTTCCCGTTGCGGATGCAATAATGTTTATCTCATCGTTCCATCTCAAAACTCCCATAAAAGCAAATATCAAAGCTTCTTTGAAATCGATGATTTGTTTTTCGGGAATAATGATTTCGGATTCGGTTTTAATTTTGATTCTTTCAATCAGATATTGATTGTAAGTTCCGCCTCCGGTAAACAATACTTTTTTGAGCTGATTTTTATTTAATATTTTTGAAATCTGTTCAGCCGTGTGTTCTGTAAATGTTGCTAAAACATCCAAAGCTTCTATTCCTGAAAATAAAGGATATACATTTTCATTGCACCATTCAATGCCCAATGATTTTGGATGCGGTAGATTATAAAATTCCAAAGAATTTAATTTTGCTAATACGTCTTGATTAATGTTTCCTTTCCTGGCTAAATCACCATTTTCATCGTAATTCTGATTGAAATTCTGCGCCAGATTATTCAGAACAATATTTAAAGGAGCAATGTCAAAAGCAATTCTTTTGTTGTTTATTTTAAATGAAATATTAGAAAATCCTCCCAAATTAAGACAGGCGTCATACTCTGAAAAAAGCATTTCATCACCTATCGGAACCAGAGGCGCACCATTTCCGCCCAGCAAAACATCCTGAGAACGGAAATCGTAAATAACAGGAATTTCCGTCATTGTTTTTATAGCTCTTCCGTCACCAATCTGAAGGGTGAATTTTCTTTGTGGCTGATGAAAAACGGTATGACCGTGAGAGGCAATCAGATCAATTTTTTCAAGTTGATTGTTTTCAATAAAATTCCTGACAGATTTACCTAAATAAAAGCCATAATCAGAATTTAAAGCTAATAAATCCTGTGAAGAAAGGTATATTGAATTCCTTAACTGATCTTCTAAGTCTTTGGGATAGGGAAGTGTTTCAGCCTTTAATATTTTAAAATTCCATTTAGAATTTTCTTTCCAAAATTGAGCAAAACAAATATCCAGACCATCAAGACTGGTTCCGGACATCAGACCTATCGCTTTTAGAACAGTCATAATTTATGGTCTTGGTTGAGCAATCTGAGTTTTACTCACATCAAGATCCCCCGAATTATTGAAGAACTTGTATTCTGAGAAATCGTCTTTGGCTGTCATTCCGTTGGCATGAACCATTGTAGAACCATCTTCCATAGTGGCATAAACGGTATCACGTGTGTAAATTCTTTTCTTATTCTGATCCCAGAAAACACTTTGCGTTGCAAATCTCTGACCTTCACTGGTTAAAATCTTTACATTTCCGCGTGCCTCATAAAACTTTTTATAGTCGTAGATTTTGGCAAACTTTGCAGTAATATTACCTGGATTTTTTGGTTTTTTCTTATCAAAAAATTCTATTCTCATTCCTTTTCTGGCAACGGTATATTGACTGTCGATCAACTCATATTTTTCAATAATAGGAGCGGTCGCCCTTAAGGTAATAAATCCTGAATCTCTCTGAATGATTACAGCATTATGAATAACCTGCGAAGGAAAATTTTTATTATCATTCCCGTTTAATTTGGTGAGGTCTTCTTCGCACGATGTCAGTATAAAAAATATAGCACAACTGAAAAGGTATGCTATATTTTTAAATGCTTTATGTGAAATTAAATTCATTATTAATTATAAAGATTCTTTCTGAACCATCTGTCAGCAAAATTGAAACCAATTTTTAGGTTGAAGAAGTTCTGATTAATCAGATTGTCTTTAAGCGTTCCTCTTTTCCCAAGTTCTAAACCGATTTCCAGACCGCTCATTCTGGTGATACTGCTGGTCTTGAAAGGTAGCATAACTCCTGCAGAAATACCAAATTTATTAATGCTGTTTCCTGCAAGCTCTATATTTCCTTTTTCATAAAAAGCTCCGTAACGGTAAACGATTCTTGAGAAATAACTTCTGAAGTTATTGTAATTTGGCAAATACCAACCTCCTGCAGAAATTCTGTAAGAATCTTTAAAATCGAATGAATTTCCGAAATAGCTTACAGATTCTCCTTTTTTATAATCAATCTGCCCAGAAACAAACCATTGGTTTTCACTTCCGTAACCAACTCCCACAGAAGCCTGTAACGGCAAAAGATTGTTGGAGCTTGTACTTCTTTTTTCGATGATCGTTTCGTTTGCTTTTACGTCTACATCACTGTAATAATAAGTACTGTTAACATACTCAGTCGTCATATTACTGGTATTACCGAAAGTAGCAGTTGCACCGATCGTCAATTTATGATCATTACGATCTACACTTTGGTAACTTGATCCCAATGTGAAATTGAAGTTTTTTATACTGTTTTTGGTTTCGTAACCGTTGATCAATTCTGCATTAGATGCCGTAAATTCATTGAGGTCGTAAAGGTTTCCGAAATAGAAATTAGCTCTTGCACCAAATGATAAATTTGAATTGACCTTATAAGAAACAGCAGCCTGAGCTGTATTCAGAGTTCCGCTTCCTTTGAATTTGTTTCCGTAAACATTTCCGTCACCTAAAGTTTCTGTATGAATGATCTCATAGCTCTTAGAACTATAAGGCTGATACAAAAGTCCCATTTTTATTTTTGATGAAATAGGAAAAGCGATCGAGATATTAGATAAATACGTAGAATGTTTTGTAGACTTCGTATTGTTGTAATCAGTTTTAAAGTAATTATTTTCGTTTGTTGCTTCAAGTTTGATGCTTGTCAGTTCAAAATTGTTGTTGTTTGCAGGGTTTCCGAAATTAAAATTACTGCTGAAATCACTTATAAAAGCAGTCGAAATACCTCCCATAGAAGAGGTTTCAATCGTATTATCATATTTTACATCCCCAATTCCGTAAACTGCATAGGGAGAGTTGCTTAAACTCTGTGCGTTCAGGAAATACCCCACCGAAATGAATGATAGTACAAAAATTTTTTTCATTCTAGATTTTTAAAATAATGCGCAAATATCTTAAATATTAATGAATTGTAAAAATTTACTGAGGTTAAAGTTTGTTAAGGGGGATTTTGTTGTGAATGGTCAATAGCGAATAGTGAATCAGCTTCGCTGTGAATTGTGAATTCTCATTATTCAATAAATATTAAATTGTTATGTGAAATTGACCATTAACTTGCGAAGCAAAATTGATCATTGACAAATTATCAGTTCCAAAAATTATTATCTTTGGTGCATGAAATGGGAAAACATTGCCGGACAGGAAAATCTTAAAAAATTACTGAAAGACAGCATCACCGAAAACAGAGTGAGCCACGCCCAGCTTTTCATCGGAAAAGAAGGTTATGGTACGATGCCACTGGTTTTAGCTTACGCAAGAGAGATTTTAAAAGGTGAAAACGAGCATGCAGCTTCAAAAGTTGAACATCTTAATCACCTCGATCTGCATTTCAGCTTTCCGGTTTTTACGGAAGGAAAAACGGCGGTCAGCAAAAACAGGTTTGATGATTTTCGTGAAATGATTCTTAATTCCGCTTATGCAAGTTTTGATGACTGGACTGCACATTTAGAATCAGAGAATAAACAATTCTTTATTTCTGCGGATGAAGTAGATGACCAAAACCAAAAGTTTGCTTTAAAAAGTTTTGAAGGCGGAACAAAAATTCTCATTGTCTGGAGAGCAGATAAAATGAATGTTGCAGCATCCAATAAATTTCTGAAATTTTTGGAAGAACCGCCTGCGAAAACAATTATTCTTCTTACTGCAGAAAGCACAGACGATATTTTGCCGACAATCTTATCAAGAACTCAACTCATCGAAGTACCAAGAATTAATGATGAGGATATTGAAGCTTATCTAAAGAATAATTTTCAGGTTTCTGCAGAAAAAATAAGAGAAATTGTACATCAGGCGCAAGGAAATCTTAATGATGCCATTAATTTTTTAAACTCAGAAAACAAAAACCCGGAATTTGAAAAGTTATTTGTGCAATGGGTTCGCGATGCATTTATGGTGAAAAAGAAACCGGAATTTCTTAAAAATATCATTTTGTGGGCAAGAGAAATAGCGGGCTGGAACAGAGAAAAGCAAAAGAACTTCCTAAATTATGCTTCGGAGATTTTCAGATTGGCTTTGTTGCAGAATTATCAGTCGCAGGATTTGGTGTATAAAAAAATTGATGCGAATGGTTTCAATTGGGAAGGCTTTTCAAAATTCATCAGTGGTGCAAATATCATCAGTATTTTAGATGAAATAAATGATGCAGATCTACATTTAACAAGAAATGGAAATCCTAAAATTGTGTGGACTGATTTAGGAATAAAACTTTCAAGATATATTCATAAGAATTCTTAGAACTCTTTGTTATTGATTAATACAGGCGTTTTCATTCATTTGGAAACGTTTTTTTATTGATAAAAATTAAACATGAATTTTAATAAAAATTAAAAATAAATTAAAAATTCAATCAATCGTTTGATTTTATCAGAAAAGCATTGTACATTTGCACCCGAAAATTATTACATATGATTTCAAAAGAAGAAAATATATTATTTGCTGCCGAGAAACTTTTTGCCGAAAAAGGTTTTGAAGGAACTTCTACAAGAGAGATTTCGAAAGCCGCAAACGTAAATATTTCGATGATCTCTTATTATTTCGGTTCAAAAGAGAAGCTTTATGAGAAATTGGTAGAATACAGAATGAATGAAGGGCAGTTTTTTTCTAAAGATATTTTGGAACGAACTGATATTAATGAATGGGAGAAAATTGAAAAGATCGTAGACCAGTTTGCAGGAAGAGTAAGACATCACAAATGCTTTTACAGAATAATGCAGAGAGAGCAGCTGCATACAGAAAATCCACAGATTGTTCAGTTTTTAAAGGAAACTAAAATGAGTTTCATCTCAATGTATTCTAAAGTTTTGGAAAGTGGTATACAGAAAGGGATTTTCACTAAAAATCCACCCATTTATTTGTTGCATTCCACAGTAAGCGGAACTTTATTTTACGCATCCAACGCGAAGGAAATGTATAAAGAATTCCTTAATAATACAGATGAAGAGGAAGTTTTCGAAGAACAATATTACTCAGAACTTAATAAACATATTAAATATATACTAAAAGACCTTTTAGGTTATGAAGAGAATAAATAACTCAGTTATTGCATTGTCCCTTCTCGCAGGAATAATGTACACTCATGCTCAGGAGAAAAAGCAGTTAAGCCTTGACGAGGCAGTTCAGCTTGGCATCCAGAACAGTAAAAGTTTAAAAATTGATGCTGCCAAAATTGAAGAAGCAACGGCTGATCTTTTGGAAGCAAAAAACAGACAGCTTCCGGAGCTGAAAGTTTCGGGAAGCTATATGTATCTCCCGATTAAACCGACTATCGATTTGAAAATTCCGGGTGTTTCTTCAGCGGGCGGACCGGAAGTCCATCAGGTTGCATTTGGTTCGGCGAATTTAAGTGTTCCATTGTACAGTGGAGGTAGAATTAAATACGGAATTCAGTCGGCAAAATATTTGGTGGAAGCATCAAAATTAAGCTCAGAAAACGATAAAGTTGCGATTGCTTATAATGTTGCAGAAGCTTATAATAATTTATTCAAAGCCAATCAATCCATTAAAGTTTTAGAAGAAAATCTTACAGCTTCTCAGAAAAGAGACGAGACATTTTTAAAGCTGGAAAATAACGGAGTAATTGCAAGAAACGACCGTTTAAAAGCAAATCTTCAGACCTCAAATATTGAATTGCAGCTTTTAGAAGCAAAAAATAATTACAATATCGCCAATATCAATATGGATTTGCTTTTGGGACTTCCGGAATCTACGGAAATCGAAGTAGACCAAAATTACATTGGTGAATCTGATGAAGTAAAAACCGTCGACTTTTATCTGAATGAAGCAAAAGAAAACCGTAAAGATCTTCAGGCTTTAGACCAACAGAGAAAAGCGGCAGAATTGGGAACGAAATCGGCAAAAGCAGAAAATCTTCCTTCGATCGCTTTAACTGGTGGTTACGTTGCAGCGGATGTTCCGAAGTTTTTAACATTATATAATGCTGTAAACGTGGGAGTGGGGATATCTTACAACCTATCAAATCTCTGGAAAGAAAACTCTTCTTTAAAACAATCTAAAGCCAGAGAAATGCAATTGTCTGCAACCAATGAATTGCTTAATGATAATATCAAACTGGATGTAAACAGAGAATATCAAAACACAGATTACTCGAAAAAGAGAATTGCGGTATTTGAAAAATCTGCCGAACAAGCCAACGAAAATTACAGAATTACAAAAAATAAATACGACAACGGTTTGGCAACGATGACCGAACTTTTGGATGCAGATGCAGCACAAATTGCAGCAAATGTCGGTGTAATCAATGCCAAAGCAGATGCTTCTCTGGCATACAGAAAACTATTACAAACTACAGGAACTTTAACAATTAAATAAAAACAGAACGATACCCAAAATGGAAAATAATAATACACAGGCAACCGAACCTAAAAAGAAAAAAAGTTTAGTCTTTCCTATTATTTTGGCGGTGGTTTTAGTAGGAGGTGGAATCTTCGGATACAGATCTTACTCTTACGGACAAGTGCATGAAGAAACTGATGATGCTCAGATTGCATCAAACTTAGCTCCCGTGATTTCGAAAATTTCTGGTTATGTGACGGACGTAAAAGTGAAAGACAACCAGTTTGTGAAAAAAGGAGATACTTTGGTGATTCTGGATAACAGAGACCAGAAAATGGCTCTTCAACAAGCAGAAGCTGCTTTAGTTACGGCAAAAAGTAATATTTCCAACGCTGAAGCTTCTACAACAGCAACCTCAAAAAACATCGGTTCTTCTCAGGCAGCAGTGACAACCGCTAATGCACAGATTGAAGCAGCAAAAGTAAATGTTTGGAAAACCGGGCAGGATTTAAAGAGATACGAAATTCTTGTAAAAGATCACTCGATTACAGAACAGCAGTACGAACAGGCTTTAGCAGCAAAACAGTCTGCAGACAGACAATTGCAGGTTTTAGTTGATCAAAAAAATCAGATTGCTCAGCAGACGAATATTGCTTCTTCTCAGACAGCGGCAAGTTCTCAGCAAATCAGTGTTGCGGGATCTGTGGCAAAACAAAGAGAAGTAGATGTTGAAAATGCTAGATTAAATTTATCATATACCGTAATTGTTGCTCCTGAAGACGGTTTTGTAGGGAAAGTGCCTATTCAGGCAGGACAATATTTGCAGGCAGGTTCTCAATTATTTGCTTTGGTTAAAAATGATCAGAAATGGGTTGTTGCCAACTTTAAAGAAACTCAGGTTGATAAAATGGTTGAAGGACAGAAAGTAAAAATCGAAATCGATGCTTTTCCTGACAAAGATTTTGAAGGGGTTGTAAGCTCATTCTCTCCGGCAACAGGTTCTACATTCTCTATTCTTCCTCCGGATAATGCAAGCGGAAACTTCGTAAAAGTAGTACAAAGACTTCCTGTAAAAATAGATTTTGTAAATCTTGATAAAGATATTGCAAAAAGACTGAGAACAGGAATGAATGTAAAAGCAGAAGTTTCTTTAAAATAAAGAGACAGGTTAAAAGGAAAAGGTATAACGTTTATATTCTTTCTGTTTGGAAAGATTTTAAAATAAGTGAATTGTCAGTTTTGCTGAAGAAAGTCAATTGTGAATTGAAAATGAAGTAAGATTGATGGAGTTTTGGAAATGAAGTAGTAAAAATTGACAATGAAGTTGATTACTGATAATTCACTTTTTTTAAACCTCAACCTTAAACTTAGCCTAATAATACATTAAAAAATCAATGCAAGATTCATTAGTAGAATACGGAGCCCGAAGAGTAATCATTACGATTACAGCGATTCTTTGTGCTTTGCTGGAAATTGTCGATTCCACGATTGTAAATGTTGCCCTCAACGAGATGAAGGGAAACCTGGGATCTACACTTTCTGAAGTGGGTTGGGTAATTACAGCGTATGCCATTGGTAACGTAATTGTAGTTCCCATGACGAGCTGGCTGTCTCAACAGTTTGGACGTAGAAATTACTTTGCGGCATCCATCATTATATTTACCATTTTTTCTTTTCTCTGCGGAAATGCAGATAATATTTGGGAACTGGTATTTTTCAGACTGTGTCAAGGTATCGGAGGTGGTGCATTGCTGGTAACATCACAGACCATCATTACCGAATCTTATCCTATCGAAAAAAGAAGTATGGCGCAGGCAATTTATGGTTTGGGAGTTATTATTGGCCCGACTTTAGGTCCGCCATTGGGGGGATATATTGTTGATAATTACAGCTGGCCGTATATATTTTATATTAATATTCCAATTGGGATTGCGGCTACCTTAATGACTCTACAGTTTATTAAAAGTCCTAAATTTTCCGAAAAACGTAAGGCTTCAGATGTAGACTGGTTGGGAATTGCACTTTTGGCAGTTACCGTAGGATCTCTTCAATTTATTCTGGAAAGAGGCCATGAAGAAGACTGGTTTGAAAGCGGAATGATCGTCACCTTTACTTCTACAGCTGTTTTAGGATTTATATGTTTCCTTTGGCGTGAACTCACTTTCAAATATCCAATTGTGGAGCTCAGGGTTCTGAAAAACGGAAACTTAAGGATCGGAACGGTGATGTCTTTCGTGTTAGGATTCGGTCTTTATGGTTCAACGTTTATCGTTCCTTTATATACGCAAAGTATTTTGGGCTGGACAGCGCTTCAGTCAGGTGCTTTAATGATCCCGGCTGCACTTACAACCGCATTTATGATGCCGATTATTGGCCGATTACTTTCAAAAGGAGCGAAACAGCAGATTCTCGTTTCTTTGGGATTGCTTATATTCTTTATTTACAGTTTCTGGGGTTATAAGATTCTGACACCCGATACCGGGAAAGATGCCTTTTTCTGGATGCTGATTGTGCGAGGAATGGGATTAGGTTTATTATTTATTCCGATTACATCTTTATCACTAAGTACCTTAAAAGGTCAGGAAATCGGTCAGGGTGCAGCTTTTACAGGAATGATGCGACAGCTTGGTGGTTCTTTCGGAGTTGCGGCCATCACAACGTTTATTGCCAATGCAAGTCAGAAATACCGTGTGAACTTAATAAGTCATTTAGATTCTACCGATTTTGATGTTCAGCAAAGAATAAATGGTTTAAAAGCCAGTTTCATGGCAAAAGGAATGACTCCCGATGCTGCATTGAATGCTGCTTATAAAGTATTGGATATGTCTGTGACAAAACAGGCAACCGTACTTTCTTATATGGATGTATTTCTTTATCTGGGGATTGCGTTTCTCGTTTGTATACCTTTCATCTTGTTTGTGAGAGAAAGAAAAAGCAAAGAGAAAATAGACCTGAGTGAAGCCATGCACTAATTTTTCTTAGAAACCTCCGGATTTTTTCGGAGGTTTTTTTATTCCAGAATCATATTCTGCTGAATCGCCATATTTACAAGCTCGGCTGAGTTTTTTGCACCAAATTTATTAAGCAGATTTTTACGATGCGTATCAACAGTTAATGAGCTTAAACAAAGTTCATTCGCAATCTCATTACTCGTTTTTCCTTTTGCTAAAAACTGAAGAATCTGTTTTTCTCTTTTCGTCAGACGTGGAGTAGTAGTTAATTGCTGTGGAGAAGGCTTGCTGATGATGTTTTTGGTCTCGTTGCAGAAAACAATATTTCCTGAAAGTGCACCCTGAAAACATTCCATTAACTCTTCAATGGAAACATTTTTCAACAAATAACCACTGGCTCCATTTTGAATACACTGCATAATAATACTTCTTTCGGAGCGGTTACTGAACATAATAACAGAAGTATTCGGCGAAATTTTCTTAATCTCTTCACATAATTGTATTCCGCTGATGTCGGGAAGAGAAATGTCAAGCAAAACAATATCAACCTCATTCGTTTTCACAAATTTGATGACTTCAGAACCATTGGTAAATGTTTCGGAAATTTGAAAAAACGGTTTGTCGGATAACATGATTTTCAGTCCTTCAATGACGATCGGATGGTCATCTACAATAACAATATTAATTTTATGAGATTGCATGAGTATTGAGTTCTATATTAATTGCCGTTCCTTCATTATCAGAATTGATTTCCATTTTTCCTTTTAAATAATCAACACGGATTCGTAAATTATGAAGACCCATGCTTTTTGTTTTTGAATGATAATTTTCATCAAAACCTCTGCCGTCATCTTCAATGGTAATCATAAAAATATCATTTGACTGGGAACATTGCAGCAATATATTTTTTGCTTCTGAATGTTTAACCGCATTTGCCAGAATTTCCTGTACAATTCTGAAAATATTAATCTGAATAGCTAATGAAAGCTTTGAATTGATGTCGATTGCCTGAAAATCAATATGTAAATCGTTTCGGGTGTAAAATTCACAAAGGTCTTTTAATGCGGTTTCTAAACCAAATTTTAAAAGAGATTCAGGCATAAGATTCCGTGAAATATTTCTCAGCTCAGAAACAGATTGATCCAGCTGATTAAGAATTTCATTAAAGTTTTCTTTATTTTTTTGTTCTAAATTTTGCGAGGCCCATGTCGAAAAATTAATTTTCACTCCGGCAAGCATTCCGCCAAGTCCGTCGTGAAGGTCTTTTCCGACTCTTTCTCTTTCCTTTTCTTCACCTTCAAGAATGGCTTTTGTTATTTTTAATTCTTCCTGCTGCGCAATTTCTTTAAGTTTTTGATGGTGATTAATTTCCTTTTGCTTGCTTAATTTTTTAGTATAAAAATAAATGGCAATCATTAAAATAATCAGAAATAAAGACGCAAAACCAAGAAGCCATAAATACTGGTTTTTCTTATTGATTTCCAGTTCTTTTTGTGCTTTTTCAGTGTTCAGATTGGCAATTTCTTTTTGTTTTTCTGCGGTTCTGAATTTGGTTTCCAGCTTATTGAGTTCCAGCTTTACGTTTTCAGTATTTAAACTGTCACTCAATTTCGAATACTTCTTTTCCCAGATTAAAGCTTCAGGAAGATTTCCCATTTGTTCATTTAGGCTTGAAAGCTGGTTGTAAAACGTTTTTCTGTTATTTACATCAATAATCAGTGTTTTTTCAGACAAAATATCTTCCAGAACTTTTTTTGCTTCATTTAGTTTATTTTGCTTTCTCAGAATATCATATTTGTTGAGATAAAACATCTGGGTCAAAAGATTCTGATTCGATTTTTTAGCATAAACCAACCCTTTTTCAATCATCGGAAGCGCTTCTTCATTCTTTTGTTTGGTAATAAAATAAAGTGTCTTTCCGTAATAATAGGAAGCATTGGATGAAGATTCAGGATAAGGCTGAATCAATTTTTCTGCTTTGTCTAAAAACCTTTTCGCTTCATCTCCTTTAGCCTGATAACAGAAATTACTTGCCGTATTTAAGTAGGCAAAAAACAATTCAGGAGAGTTGGGTGCATTTTTTTCTAATAATTGAATGGCTTTTGTGTTGTATTCAAAAGCTTTTGCAAACTCAGCATTATAGGTAAGAATAATCGCAAGTTGAGAATAAAGCTGACCTAAAGTTTTATGATCCTTATACTTTTCCACCTGCGGAATGCTTTTTTCAACTAAAATTTTAACCAAAAAAGGATAACCTTCTTTATTCTTCTGCGTAACTCCATAGTTATACCATGAGGAAGCGATGTAAAAATCGGCTTCTTCAGTTTTAATTTTAGAGAATTCCTTTATAGCTTTTTGGAAAGAGAGTGCTGCTTTTTCTTTGTTTCGTTCTATAAAATGTTGTCCTTCATAATAATGATATTTTGCTTTGTTTAAAGGATTTTTTAAACCTAAAGTGGCGGCTTTCTGTAAATAATTTTTACTTGAAAGCGAATCTGTATTTCGGTAAAAGCTTGATAGTAAGAAATAGGCTGTTGCTTTTGAATGATTGTCGGTTTTTCCGTTGACCACATTTTTTAAGCTGTCCGAATACGCTTTTTCGTTAAGAGGAATAAGTTGTTGCGATTGCAGGTAAAGAGATAAAAAAATACAGAGGGTGATAAGGTGTTTCTTCATGCTATCAATTTCATTATTTGAAATAAAAACTCCACAATTTAGTGATAAAATTAATATCAGAAAATACCTAAAATCTGGTAGAAAATTTTACTTGATTCTGAGGATTGATTGCCGCTTCGCACAATCATAGTTTTGCAGGTACTAAATCAGACAGATTACGGAATTAACAATAACAGTAATATTTAACAAGAGAAATTATGAAAAAAATGAAATTGAAAAACGTTTTAAGAGGATCATTTGTAATGGTGATGATGGCGTTGATTTTTGGCTTTGTAACCTCGTGCAGCAATGATGACGATGACAACATTCAGGGAACGAATAAATCTCACAAAGTGGTTTTCAAAGCGGAAGCATCTGCGGGAAGCAATATTGAGATCGCTGTTTACGGAATCGACGGAAATCCTACCACTGCAAGCAGCTTAAGCGGTACAACATGGTCAAGCCCGGAAATTACTTCTGAAGCAGGAGCATTGAGTGCTAATGTTGCGGTAAATGCAATTGGAGCAAGCGCTTCATCTACTTTGAAAGTTCAGATCTGGGTAGATGGTGAACTTAAAAAAGAAGGAACTTCAAGCGGACAATATTTATCTGCATCTGCAGCATATACGTTCTAAAAATTAAACTGATGATGAAAAGGAATCCGGCTCAATGTTGAGTCGGATTTTTTATTACCGAATGAACTGAAAAATACCTGAAATAAGCTAGAATATTTTTTTTAAATTTGATGATTGACAGAATTTAGTCTATCATATTCTTGCGGATGCTCAATAAAGAGATTCCGGATAAGATTAACAAATAAATTTATGAAAAAAATAAAATTGAATCAGGTATTTAAAGGATTATTTGTTGCTTTGATAACAGTAATGGTTTTTAGTTTTGTTGAATCTTGTCGGAAAGATGATGATGATACTTCTGAAGATGTAAAGACACAAAAAATAGTCTTTAAGGCGGAGGCGTCACCTGGAGTTAATATAACCAAAGCCGTTTACGGGATCGACGGAAATCCTATTACGGTAACCGGTTTGAACGGAACGACCTGGACGAGCCCGGAAATCAATGCAGAAGGCGTAGTATATAATTCTAATGTTGTGGTAAATGCAACAGGCGTTGATGCTTCGTCTACTTTAAAAGTTCAGATTTGGGTAGATGGTGTATTGAAAAAAGAAGGTATTTCAAGCGGTCAGACTTTATCTGCTTCTGCAGCATATTCTTTCTAAAATTAAACTAAACTGATGATAAAAATAATCCGGCTCAAAAACTGAGTCGGATTATTTTATGTATTTTTTTTAAGATTAAATTACTTTTACAATAAAGTAGCTTTTCTTTCCTTTTTGTAATAATAGGAATTTACCGTCAATCAAGTCGCTTTCATTGGCGGTGTAAACTTCATTGATTTTATCTTTATTTACAGAAATTGCATTTCCTTTCAATTCTCTGGTTGCCTCACTTTTAGACTTTAAAAATCCAGATTTTTCTGATAATAAATCAACGATATTAATTCCTAAAACATCCGCTTTTGCCACTTCTTTCTGTGGAACTCCGTCAAAAATATCCAAGAAAGTTTCTTCATCAAGGCTTACCAAATCTTCTGCTGTAGAACGACCGAATAGAATTTCAGAAGCTTTCAAAGCTTTTTCGTACTCTTCTCTTCCATGAACCCAAACCGTCACTTCTTCAGCTAATTTCTTTTGAAGTTTTCTTTCGTGAGGAGCAGTTTTGTGGTCTTCGATTAAGTCTTCGATTTCTTCTTTAGCTAAGAAAGTATAGAATTTTATAAATCTTTCAGCATCATCATCGGTTGCATTCAACCAGAATTGATAGAATTTATAAGGTGAAGTTTTCTTTTTGTCTAACCAGTAATTTTCTCCGCTTTCAGATTTTCCGAATTTTGAGCCGTCTGCTTTTGTAATCAACGGAACGGTTAATGCAAAAGCTTCTCCCTGAGCTTTTCTACGGATTAGTTCTGTACCCGTGGTGATATTTCCCCATTGGTCAGAACCACCCATCTGAAGCTTTACATTGTTATTTTGGTATAAATGTAAAAAGTCATAACCTTGGATCAATTGATACGTAAATTCTGTAAAACTCATTCCGTCTGCTCCCGATTCTCCTGAAAATCTTTTTTTCACAGAATCTTTCGCCATCATATAATTTACCGTAATATTTTTTCCTACATTTTTTGCAAAATCCAGAAAAGAAATATTTTTCATCCAGTCATAATTGTTAACCAGTTCAGCTTTATTTTCTCCACTTCCGGAAAAATCTAAAAATCTTGATAATTGGTTTTTCAAACAGTTAACATAATGTAAAAGTGTTGCTTCATCCAAAAGATTTCTCTCTGCAGATTTTCCTGACGGATCGCCAATCATTCCTGTTGCACCACCAACCAAAGCAATTGGTTTGTGACCGTGTTGCTGAAAATGAGCTAAAATTTTAATCTGAATAAGACTTCCGATATGCAAAGAATCTGCGGTAGGATCGAAACCGATATAGGCAGTTGTCATCTCCTTATTCAGTTGCTCGTCTGTTCCGGGCATCATGTCTGCAAAAAGACCGCGCCATTTTAATTCTTCTATAAAGGAATTCATTATTTTTTCAGTTTAAAATTTAAGGTGCAAAGATAATCATTTCGTGCGAGTTTTGGAATCGAGTTCCGAGTTTCACATTCAAGGTTCGAGATTCAAGATTTATTTTCAAAGCTGTAAACTTTAGACACCAATTCCCCAACTTCCAGCTCTTATTGTTTCATTAGCAAAATTCAATTATATTTGTTAGTAATGAAAGACGAGCAATTATTTCCTCTCATCCAAAAAGCAAAGGAAAAAGACCAGAAAGCGCAGACCAAACTCATCAATGTTTTTTGGGTGGATGTTTTTTCTTTTGTGATGAAAAAAGTTCGTGACGAAAACGATGCTGATGAAATTACAGTGAATGTTTTTTCAAAAGTTTTGTCTAAACTGGATATGTATGATCCGCATTTTCAATTTAAAACATGGATTTTAACGATTGCTCAGAATACCATTATTGATTTTTGGAGAAGAAAATCAAGGGAAAATCAGGATCCGACAGAAAATTTGGATGAAGTGAAAAATCAGTTTGCAAAATCTCCGGAAGAACTGATGATTTCGGAAGAAGAGCAGAAGAAAATTATCAAAACCATTGAATCTTTAGACGCCAATTATCAGGATATTATAAGATTAAGATTTTTCGAGGAAAAAAGCATTAAAGAGATTGCTGAAGAATTGGGGATTTCCGTTGCCAATACGAAAGTTCGTGTGATGCGCGCTAAAAAAGTCTTAGCTGAATTGCTGAAAAATAATGAGTTTGAGGATAATTAATATTATTAATGCCACAAATGCATGAATTTATATTTAAAAATTACCAAATAATCATTCGTGCATTCGTGGCAGATTTAAATTATCATTTCCATCAATTAGTATCGTAGACACAGTCGATAAAAAATTCCTTAACTTTGAGGTCAATTTTAGAAATAAATGGAGAATTTAGTTCAGGATACTACCGTTCAGAAACCAAAATGGATTCGCGTAAAACTTCCTACCGGAAAGAATTACAGAGAATTGAGAACTTTGGTTGATAAATATAAATTAAATACAATTTGCCAAAGCGGAAGCTGCCCAAATATGGGTGAATGTTGGGGAGAAGGAACAGCAACTTTCATGATTTTAGGAAATATCTGTACAAGAAGCTGTGGATTTTGTGGTGTAAAAACAGGAAAACCCATGGATGTCAATTGGGATGAACCTGAAAAAGTAGCACGTTCTATTAAATTAATGAAAATAAAGCATGCTGTTTTAACTTCAGTTGACCGTGACGATTTGAAAGACATGGGCTCGATTCTTTGGGGTGAAACTGTAAATGCTGTAAGAAGAATTTCTCCGGGAACGACGATGGAAACATTGATTCCTGATTTTCAAGGGTTGACAAAACACCTTGACAGATTGGTAGATGTTGCTCCGGAAGTGATTTCTCATAACATGGAAACGGTAAAACGTCTGACCAGAGAAGTGAGAATTCAGGCGAAATATGAAAGAAGCCTTGAAGTTTTAAGATACCTAAAAGAAGCAGGACAAAACCGAACTAAAACAGGATTAATGCTTGGTTTAGGAGAAAATAAAGATGAGGTTTTCCAGACGATTGAAGACATCAGAAACGCTAACGTTGACGTCATTACGATGGGACAATATTTACAGCCAACAAAAAAACATCTTCCTGTAAAGAAATTTATCACTCCGGAAGAGTTTGATGAATTCGGAGATTTTGCAAGAAGCTTAGGTTTCAGACACGTTGAAAGTTCGCCTTTGGTAAGAAGTTCTTATCACGCTGAAAAACATATTCACTAAAAATATCAATCGCTTCAAATTCAGAAGCGATTTTTTATTGTCATTGCGAAGAGCGAAGCGATGAAGCAATCTAGTTGAATAAACAAAGTATATAACTCTCGCAGATTACGCAGATGTTGCGTTATATTATTAAAATCAAAAAAAATCTGCGTAATCAGCTAAATCTGCGAGAAAAAAACTAATCAACCTTACTCAAATGCTTTTTCTTAAAAGCAGAAGGTGTTTCACCAATATATTTTTTAAATAATTTATTGAAATAGGAAAGACTTTCAAAGCCAACGTGGAAGCAAACATCAGTAACGCACTCATTTTGGAGAAGTAAAAGTTTTGCCTGATTAAGCCTATAATTATTCACAAAATCGGTAAATGTCATATTGGTTTGCTTTTTAAAATAACGACA
The DNA here is from genome assembly GCF_900116415.1 of Chryseobacterium formosense. Taxonomy (GTDB): domain Bacteria; phylum Bacteroidota; class Bacteroidia; order Flavobacteriales; family Weeksellaceae; genus Chryseobacterium; species Chryseobacterium formosense. The sequence goes on from NZ_FPAP01000002.1 coordinate 1,112,141, forward strand.
AAAAGCAGGAGTACTCAAATTTACATTTTCTGCAATTATGTTGACATTTGGGTGTTTGTCATAATTCTCATGAATATAATCGTAAATCGTTCCCATCCTGATTTTATCATTCAAAAACCATTTTATTCTGGTGTCTTCGTTATTCAGTTCTTTTACTTCATTTGAACTTGCAAGAATCTGCAAAATCTCAATTAAACCCATGAAAGAACTGAATGAATTTTCATTTTTAATCTGATGAAGTTTTTCGACAACTGTTGCTTTGGTTTCGCCTGAAAAAGATAAACCTAAATAAGAACGTTCCAATAATTTTTTAATATTGTCAAATTCGGGGATAGGAAAAATAAGCTCCTGAAGGAAGTTTTCTCTCATTTGGAGAACCAATTGTTTGCATTCTGTCTGAATTTTATAATCAAAATTAAGGTGCGGAACATTTGAACCAATCAATAGCAGCTCGCTATCTTTAAAATCTGAAATATTTTTCCCGACATGACGGATTCCTTTACAAGCTTCTACGTATACAAGCTCTATTTCAGGATGATAATGCCAAAAAAAACAGTCTTTCAAAGATGGAGAGAACAGTTTGAAAGATTTGCCATCTTCAAAATCGATGATTTCCTTCTGTATTTTCATTGGGTTCTATTTTGATTAATATTTGATTTAAATTAAAATAAAAAAGTTAATACAGAGCAAATTTATATCATTTCTGTTAAAGTTTAAATGATATTTTCTATCGAATTTTGTGCTGTTAAAAGAAGCAATGAATAATTGCTCAAATCAGGTTTATTTTTAAAGAATTTACAATGCAGATTGATAAAAGAATTATTCCGCTCGCAATAGGCGGTTTGGGAATTGGGACAACGGAATTTACGATTATGGGATTGCTTCCCGATTTGGCAAGAAGTTTACAGATTAGTATTCCGGAAGCGGGACATCTGATTTCTGCATACGCTTTTGGAGTTGTTGTAGGAGCACCAATTTTGATTGGATATTCGGTGAAATTTCCACCTAAAAAAGTGTTGATGGTATTAATGATGATTTTCACATTGTTTAATGGATTGTCTGCAATAGCTCCTGATTATAATTCGATGATGATTATTCGTTTCTTGTCAGGACTTCCACATGGAGCATTTTTCGGTGTGGGAACAGTGGTTGCAACGAGAATGGCTTCAAAAGGGAAGGAGGCATTTTATATTTCCTTAATGTTTACGGGATTGACTGTGGCTAATTTGGCGATGGTTCCATTAGTGACTTACATTGGTCATATGTTTCACTGGAGATGGTATTTTGCAATTGTTGCGGTGATTGGTTTATTTGCTTTGCTATTTTTAAAACTTTGGCTTCCCGCAATGGAGGCAAATCAGGATACCCATTTCAAGGAAGAAATTAAATTTCTGAAGAGAAAACAGGCTTGGTTGGTTTTGGCGATAACAGCGATCGGTTTTGGAGGTTTGTTTACATGGTTCAGTTATATCACGCCATTAATGACCGTTATTTCGGGAATTGCAGAAAGCAGCATGGCATATGTAATGATTCTTGCCGGAGCCGGAATGGTAGTCGGAAATCTTGTCGGAGGATATTTATCTGACCGATTAAGTCCGGAAAAAACCTGTATTTTATTGCTTGCATTAATGATGGTTTCTTTATCCGGCGTATTTTTTCTTTCAGAATATCAGTATATTTCTTTAGGATTAACCTTTATCTGCGGTGCGTTATCAATGTCCGTTGCAGCTCCGATTAATATCATGATGATGAAAGCAGCACCGAAAAGTGAAATGATGGCGGCTGCGTTTATGCAGGCTGCATTTAATATTGCCAATGCAATGGGAGCATTTCTCGGAGGAATTCCTTTGGAAAACGGATTTTCATATAATTATCCTTCGTTGGTCGGAGTTTTTATGACATTGATCGGATTGGTCATAAGCATTCGATACATGTTCCTTTATCGTTCTGCACAACCTGTGGAAAAAGAAGTTGCTGTGGAATGTGTCCCTTGTGATAAATAAAAAAAGAGAAGCAATTTTGCTTCTCTTTTTTGCTAACTAACTTTCGACTTCGTTACCGTTTTCACACCAGTACAAAGCATTATAAAGATTTTCTTTTGGAAAGGATTTAAATTCTCCGGGCATTAAAACACTGAAAATATCAGTAAAATTCTGTACGCCTTCTTTATCCGTTACAATGGCGCACCGGTTCCATTTTGAAAGATTTTTTAAACCTAAAAGAGCGTCCTGAAGCCATGCTCCCATTGTGAAATTGCTTAAATCTGTATCTAAATAAAGGAGGTAATTCAGTTCATCAAATTGTTCGACTTTGCTTTTGACGTATGGAATAACTAGATTTTCAAAATCTTCTTTCGTTATATCACCTGCTGCATTGAAAGCAGCCACATTTTCCGGAGCGTCATTAATAATCGTTATCATAATTTATATTTTAAATGGTTTTGGTGAGATTAATTGATCAATAATTAAACCATAAATGTAGAAATGCTGTATTAAAGGCGCAATTCTTGATGAGATTTTGAAAAATAATCTATGGACCTGAAATCTAACGAACCTTTCTGGCTTTTGAAAAATGGGTTGGTAGCTTCCTATCCCTCGCTTAAAAATGATGAAGAATGTGATGTTCTTATTATCGGTGGCGGAATTACCGGCAGTTTAATTGCCCATCAAATGATAAAAGACGGATATCAAACAATTTTAATTGATAAAAGGGAAGTCTGCAACGGAAGCACTTCAGCAACTACTTCAATGTTGCAGTATGAGATTGATGTTCCGCTTTATAAATTAATTGAAATGATTGGCGAAAAAGGTGCGGTAGAAAGTTATAAAGCCTGTTCAAAATCCATTGACCAAATAGCCAAACTCACCAAAGAAATAAAATCACGTTCAGGTTTTAAAAGGAAACAGTCACTGTATTTCGCTTCAAAAAAGAAAGATGCCATCTGGCTTGAAAAAGAATATGAAGCCAGAAAAAAAGCCGGATTTGATGTGGCTTGGCTGGGAACTGAAGAGATTGAGGAAAAATTCAGTTTTCAGAACACCTATGGCGGAATTTTATCGAAACATGGCGCAAGTATCGATGCCTTTAAATTTGCGCATGAATTACTGAGATTTAACGTTAATAAGGGATTAAAGATTTTTGATAAAACAGAAATGAAATCCGTGAAATATCTTCGTGATCATAATTTGGCTTTAACAACTGATGGCTTTAATATTAAAGCAAAAAAAATTATTTACTGTATCGGCTATGAAAGTAAAATGCTCATTAAGGAAAACTTTGTCAACCTGAAAAGTACTTATGCGATTGTTTCTGAAATTGATAAAGATAAGTTTAAAAATATTGAACATACTCTCGTCTGGAATACCGATGATCCTTACATTTATATGCGGTCAACCGATGATGAAAGACTTTTGATTGGCGGTGGAGATGAAGATTTCTACGATCCCGAAAAGCGTGATTCTGTGTTGGATAAAAAAGAAAAAGAAATTCGCCGACATTTAAAGAGAATACAGCCTGATTATCATTTTTATACCGATTTTATCTGGGCAGGAACTTTTGGTGAAACAAAAGACGGATTGCCTTACATAGGAACACATGATCAATTTAAAAACTCCTATTTTGTTTTAGGGTTTGGCGGAAACGGAATTACTTTCTCGGTTACCGGAATGGAAATGGCTTCCGCATTTATGAAAAATGAAACGCATAAGCTTTCTGAATATTTTAAATTTGGCAGATGATGTAAATTTTATTTTTTGAAGATCAATATAAATTGAAAAGTTTCGGGCTCGGCGAAGCCGAGCCCGAAACAAAATAAACAATAATAACATTCACATCATCCAAAGGGATTTTTAATCATATGTGGAACTGGTGTTTGAGACCAATTCTTTTATTTATTATTGATAGGACTTCATCCTATCCTCTAAAAGACCGTCCTTTCAGGACTATGGATTTTAAATCTTGAATCTTGAATCTTGAATCTCGAATTTCAAATCTCAAATTCAAAACGCGTATCCATTTTTCTTTGCAATCTCGGCAATCGATTTTTCAATCGCTTTTCCCAAATCATCAGAATCTGAATTGCCACGTTTTTTGGTTTCAACATTAATGAATTCCTGGCGTTTTTTTGCTAAAACCTCAATTTCTTTCTGAATTTTTTCCCGGTCTGCAGATTTTTGAGCCACAATTTTTGTGATTTCGGCTTTGCTTTTTCCTTTTAATTCTGAAGGCAGTTCTTCTTCTTTCATCGATGAAATGTAAGCTTTATCTTTTTCAATTCTGTCTACCAAGTCCCAATGGTCATTTTTGTAAGCATTTTTCTTTGATTTGCTCACGGCTCTTTCCACTGCATTTGAAGCTGATAACGATTCCGCATTAACATCCTGAACTGCCTGTTTGTTTTTCATTTCAGAACCTCGGTTTCCGTAAGAAATATAAGTATTATTCAATTGGGAATTGTACTGTGAAATCTTTACGTCATAAGGCGTTTCAATGTAAATTACCTTTTGGTCGCTGTCGATATTAAAGAATTTTCCGTCTCCTAAAGTCGCTCCGGTTTGCCAATGCGACTGAATTCCTTCCTCACGACTTCCGCAGAAAATCGTATTGGTGTAAATGTTTTTGGTTTTAGCTTTAGAAATCACATCTTTATAACCTATTCTTCCCTGATCAAAAGGTTCGTTTCCGGCAATGTAAATCAGTTTCATGCTTTTTTCGTTTCCGTCCCATTTCAGATTGGTGGATGCATCACGAATGACCGCTCCGCAATATTCATTTCCGCCATTGGTTTTTAAAGCGAACAGTTTTTCCGAAACCAAATCCAAATCTTGTGTAAGCGGAGTAACCTGTCTGATGTAATTTTCATCCTGCAATCCATCATTTCCGTATTCATACAGAGCAATTTCCACTTGTGGCGATTTTCCGTTGTATTTTAAAGTCGTTAGAGTATTAACGATATTCCACAATCTCGATTTTGCCTGATCAATCAGTCCGTCCATACTGTTGGAAGTGTCCAAAAGCAAGGCAACCTGAATTTTATTATCCTTTGAAACCTCCATTGGTTTTTCGGAAACATTGCTTTCAAGAATTTGTCTTTCGTCTGTATTTTTGCTACAGCGAATTCCTGAAGTTTTTTCTGCGCTTAAAAATGCTGCAATACTTAAGCTAACTGTAATTAATTTTAAGGTGTTCATATTGTTTTGTTTTAATGATTTTTATTTTTTGTTACGAGTTACGAGTTACGAGTTACGAGATTCGTGTCATCACTTAATTTTAAATCCCGAACCTCGAATCTCGAATCTCGAATCTCACATCCCGGAACCCGAACCTCGTATCCCGAAATTACCTGCTGTAATACTGGATCTGCACTTCTTTAGGATACTTCAATTCATAAGAGAAGTTGATTTTTTCTGATGCTCCGCTGGAAATTTTTCTGTTCCAAAGAATGCTTCCGGTTTTTGCATCAAACTTTCCGTTTCCGATATCTAATGTTTTGACTGTGATTTTCTGATTTTCGCTTAATGGAATCTGGTCTAAAATTTCCAGTTCGATATTTTCTTTCGTATTATTTCTGATGGATATTTCGTAAGATTCGGTTTCTAACTTATTTGAGCTGAGTGATTTTTGAGCGGTTTTATCTTCTATTTTAATGCGTTTTACCACAATTCTTTCATCAATGCCAAGTGAAATCGGGAATTCATCTTTTACATAATTGCTTGTGATATTGGTTTTGCCGATATAATTGTCTTCAAAATAAATATTCGCTTCACCTGAAATAAGATTTAAATTCTGCCAGTTTTTAACAAAAGCCATTAAGAAAACCTGATTGTTCAACTTCGGAACGGTGTGATATTTATATGTAGATTCTACATTTTTCTTATCTAAAATCACATATTGCTCTTTTTCCTGACTTAGAATGGTTTGATTATAATTTAATTCATACAAAATATTCATCTGATTATCTGAGACTGTTGCTACAGGAATCTGACTTGGTGCTGCAACTTCTTCTCTCATCTGATAAGAATTAGACATTTCAGCTTTTGCTTTTTGCATATATCCAACTTTCACATCTTCATTATTGTAAGCGGTATATTCTGCAACGTAAAGTGGCGATAAAATCGGACGGTTTTGATTGTAAGAAGGTCTGTAAGTGGAGACAAAAAGTTTTACGTTGTTCCAGTCTTGTCCTGTTTTCTGATAAATTTTCCCTTTATATACAATCTCCAATGGTTTTTTCGTAGACTGCGCTCGCAAATCATAAGACGGAACCCATCCTGCATTGGAAACGATGTAGCTCACTCCGAGATTCAAATTCATTTCATTTTCGGCAAGAATTTCAAGAATTAGCTCTTTTCTGTTGCTGTTTTTGTGGGTTTGTTCTTCAGAGAATTGTTTGTTGATTTTAGCAATACTTTCATCCAAGACAGATTTTTGTTCGTTCAAAAGAAAAACCTGATTATCAATTTCCAGCATTCTTTTTCTGTAAAATTCTGTCAGTTTAATTAACTGTTCCTGCGGAGTCGATTTATCGTTGGTTGAAACTTTAAGATTATCATTAATGATATTTTGTTCGCCCGTCAGATTTTTAATCTGAATATTTAGTAAATTCACCTGTCTCTGAAATTTTTTTCTTTCATCATCTAATTTCTTTTCTCCTTCGGTCAGTTCATCATTTTTAAGAAAATTACTTTGTGGAGTGATCGATAAAAGCGTTGTGTTTTTTTCAAGATTTATTTTGTAGGTGTTTTCATCCAAATCATTCGGAAGATTGATGATTTTGACGGTGTTTCTTCCTTTTTGAAGATTTACATTCGTGCTTCCGAAAACTTTGGCTCCCTGCAAAAATACAGTTGCCTGTTTCACATCGATTTCTTTTTTAATTTCCTGAGATTTAAAAAACGAAAGCGAAAAAATGAGGATTAAAATGGAGTGTCGCATTGTTTATTATTTAAAGTTCTACAGTAAAATTACCCTGATTTTAAACCGGAACTTTGAAGACTTGGTGAACAGAGGTTTTCACTTGGTGGAAGTTTTTTAGAACAAAAAAAGACAGTCATTTCTGACTGCCTCTGTAGGATTTTTTACCGCAAAAGAAACAAAAGATCGATTCAGTTTGAGCTATTCAAAAGTTTGCAAAATCATCATTAATTGATAGAATTCTACATTTTGTCAACTTTTGAAATCTTTTTCTCAATAATTTCTTTTGATTCTTTTGCGGTAAAAATTTATGCAGCATCAAAGAATCTCGTATTTTGTTTTAATGCTGTATTTCAGCTTGATATTTTCAATGTTGTCGAAAGAATAATCCAGACTTTGGTCGGCTGCTTCCAGTTGCACATTGGCCATTTTGCTTCTGTAAGCTACAGGAAGCACAGAATCGCTCATGTAATCTTCAATTTCTAGAATTTCGAGCGGTGTTCCGGTTTTTTTGCCAATACTTTCCAGAAGGTAATCTGCTTTTTCTTTTGCGGCTTTCAACGCATTGATTTTTACCGTTTTTCTGAAATCTGCAATTTTTGTGTTTTTAATTTCAGCAATATTCAGATTGCTTACCCATTTTTGATTCAGTTCTTCAAAAAGCTTACTCACATTGGTTTTTGCATTGACTTTAAACTGAAAACTCTTGGTAAACGTGGTTGTTTTCGAATACAAATTCTGGTACATCGACTTAAATTTGATGTCTTCGTTTTTTACACTGTTATTTTTCAGGGTTTCAAACAAAAGCTTTTCGCTGTCTGCCAATTGATTTTTGTTATCGGCTTTTATTCCGATGTTAAAGATGATTTCATCCGGTTCTACTTCCATTTCGGCAACTCCGGTTACTTCAATGGCGTTTTTCTTAATTTCCTGCGCATTCACCAAACTTCCTGCTGCAAAAATTCCTACTAATAAAAGGTGTTTCAATTTCATAATGTAAATATTTATTGTTTTTGTTTGTCTTCAATCGCTTTTGCGATTTCATCATGTTTATTTTAAATTTCTAAAGTAAAATTACTGCGATTAGAAACCGAATTTTTGTAAACTTGGTAAACTTGGGTTTTCACTTGGTGGAAGAAGATTAATCTACCAAAATGTGAAATCTATCCTGCAATGCATTCATTTTTTCATACTGAACAGGTTTAGCATGAATGGTCTGATTCTTAAAAGTAAAAGTAATAGAATTGTCTTTGTTTCTGATCACGAAATGTTTGGAAATATGATGATTATAATCTTTGAGTATAATTTGGCTGTCAAAAGAAACATCATAATGAAATACAGTCATCTTTTCCGAAGATTTTTCCATCAAAATCAAATATTGGTCTTTATGGAAGAATAAATATTGAAACGGACTTTCTAAAGCCGTCACTTCATAAGCCTCATTGAATTGCATTAAATTCTTTTCTTCTTCTGTATTGAAATAAGGTAGTCCTATTTTAATGAATATAATTCCGGCAATTAAAATTTTAAAAAATGTTTTATAAGGCAATATTGAATTTTGGTCTAAAAAAGTTCTTTTCGGAAGCTGAATTATTCTAATGATTAATTTCCATCCGTTTTCTCTTACCAGAAAAACACTCATTAAAAGTAAAATCAGCGAAAAAAACTTCACAGAAATATCAAAGCTGATATTGATAATTAATATCTGAGTAAAACTGATCATCGCCAATAATAATCCTAAAAACCGGGAACGTCTGAGCAACAATAAAATTCCTGAAAAAAGTTCAACAGAACCCATAATCATATTGTAGATTTTGGAAGTTCCAATCGTGCTCCAGAATAAAATATCTTTATCTAAATTCCCAAATCTTGTAAAAAGAATATTAGGTTCCGGTTCTGGAAACTGAGCTTTGAAGATTTTATCGAAGCCGTATTTAATCAGAATAATGGAAATGTAAAAAATACAAACATATTCTGTGATTATTAAAAATCTTTTAGTCTTTTTCTGGTTAATAATGAAACTGAAAATTACCGAAGAGAATAATAAGATGATGATTAAAACCAACATCGAATAACTATCCGAACTGTAATCTATGCGAGTGTTTTTTTTCTTTAGAAAAAATTCTAAAACAAGTTGAGTAAAATCTCCAAATATAAAATGCGTAATTTTCAATTGAAAATCATTCAAAAAACTCAATGGAAAAAACAGAATAAACTGAAGAAAAAAAGTACCTGAAAAAATAACTGATTTTCTCAAAAACACGGATTTGAATTCCACAAAAATATTTTTATCGGTTTTTTCTGCAAATAAATACAGCTCCAAAAACAGCGATTGCCAAAACCAAAACATACATGATCCCTTCTTTAGATTCAAGGCTTTTTATTTCAGCTTTTTTGATTTTTCTTTTTGTTGAAATGGGCTTGTATTTTTTCGTTTTCTCGTCGTATTTCAGGAAAACGGTACTGTCGATGTCATTCTGGAAGTTGTACTTTTCTTTAAGCGTTTTCTTCATGGTTTCAATATTCCTGTCTGAAAAAACGCGATGGTTGTAAACGGTATCTCTTCCGGGTTTCCATTTTTCGGAAATATCAAAATCTGTCATTTTGCAAGTTTTGGAAGTTACAATTACACTTTTATCATCGTCGATGATAATGACGCTGTCTAACCTCGAAGAGGTAACATATCTTTCAGGCCTTATTCCAAGATTTGAATAATTGGTGTTGTAGCTGTTTTCTATGATACTGTTTTCAAAATATTTCATATCTCCGCTGTGACTTTTAAAGGAGATTAATTTGGTCTGAGCATTAATCTGAGCAGTAGGAAATAGTAGCATAACCGCTAAAAAAGATAAATTTTTCATGAGAATTAAGTTTAAATGATACTGCAAACTTAGCTTCATACTCACAATTAGATGAGGTAAACTTGGTAAAGCTAATCTTTCACTTGGTGAATCGTTTTTCATACTTCATATATATGTATATCTTTGTTTTATGAAATTTATCAGGCTTTTTGTGTTTGTTCTTTTATTGTTTTTTGCGAATAACTTGTATTCGCAGAGCAGTCGAGATACAAAAGAAATTGTAGCTGAAACTTCCAAGCTTAAGAAAGCAGTCGACACCAAAAACGAATCCGCAGAAGCTGATTCTTATTACAATATTGGCGAAACCTATTTTAATAGTGGAAATTTCCCGAAAAGTGAAGAATATTTCATCAAATCAAAAGGTATTTACGAAAAACTTAATGATAAAAAGAACCTTGAGAAGGTTACCCGAAAACTTGCGCAGTCTCAGGAAAGTCAGAATAAGCTGAAAGATGCGGTTTCAAATTATGAAAGCGCTTCGAAAATAGGCTATTCTAAAGCAAGCAAAAAGATGAACTCTAATGATGCTTCAAGAGTTGCAGCACCTTCCGTAAGCCAAAAAGAAGAAGCCATACGAAGCAATCTTGTCATTAGTGAAAAAGAAAATAATAAGGAAGATCTTGCTGCCGGTTATAGCCAAATGGCGGAAGTGAATATTGAAAATAAAAATATTCCTAAAGCTGAAGAAAACCTTAATACTGCCTATAAAATATCAAAAGAAGAAGCGCCTCAACAAGCTTTGGCAATCAATCAGAAATTAACGAATCTGTACGTTGAAAACAAAAATTTTGACAAAGCTATTGAAGCCAAAAAATCTGTTCTGAAAGAAGATTTTGTGAAAGAAAACTCACAGAAAAAAGTGGAGCAGATTCAGGAGCTCGCAGAAATTTATATCAAAAAAAACGATCCTAAAGAAGCCATTGTTTTATTCAAAAATGCTTATGACATTGCTTTGCAAAAAGGTCATACCCTCGAAGCTCAAAAAAGTGTTCAAAAACTCGATAGTTTGTATCAGGATTCAGAAAATATTGATGCTTCGGTCAAGTTATACCGTGATTTTTTAGGAAAACTTCCTGATCTCGTTTCAAAAGACAGAAGCTTAACAGATAATAAAATACTGGAAGATACCGAACAGAAAATTCAACAGCTCGAACAGGAAAAAAAGCTGAAAGACGAACTCATTCGCAAGAAAAATCTGTTCAATTATAGTTTGATTGGAGCTTTGATAGTATTGATTGGGCTAATATTTTTCATTTTCAGAACCCTTAAAAAAGTTCAGGTCAAAAATAAAAAAATAGCATTGCAATCTCTTCGTCGGGAGATGAATCCGCATTTTATTTTCAATAGTTTGAATTCGGTTAATCATTTTATATCAACCAATAATGAATTGGAAGCCAATCAATATTTAACCAAATTTTCAAAATTAATGCGTGGTGTGATGGAAAATTCTACGGAAGATTTCATTCCGTTTCAGCAGGAATTAGATTTACTTCAGAATTATTTGGCTTTAGAAAAAACACGTTTCGCTGATAAATTTGATTATGAAATTGAAGTTGATGAAAGTTTAAATACTCAAAGTCTGAAAGTTCCGGGAATGCTCATTCAGCCTTTTCTTGAAAATGCAATCTGGCACGGTTTAAGATACCGAACTGAAAAAGGTTTTTTAAGTTTAAAATTTGAAAAAAATAAAGATTCTCTGAATATTTTCATCGAAGACAACGGAATCGGCATTGAAGAAAGTAAGAAACAGAAAACCGAGCATCAGAAATCCCGAAAAGGCCGCGGAATGAAAAATACGCTGGAAAGAATTGCCTTATTGAATGATTTGTACAAACAAAATATCGAATGCAGAATCACCGATAAAAAAGATTCACAAGGTGTTTTTGTTGAGATTTCATATAAATTAATCAATAGCTAAACCTCAAACTTAATCTCAACCTCAAATAATATGAAAATAAAATCTGTAATCGTAGACGACGAAGTTATTGCAAGAGAAGTTCTTAGGAATTATCTCACAAAATACTGTCCGCAAATTGAGATTTTGGGTGAAGCAGAAAATATAAAAGAAGCCGTTCCTCTGATTGCTGAAAAGCAACCGCAACTCGTTTTCTTAGATGTTGAAATGCCTTTCGGAAACGCTTTTGATGTGCTGGAAGCGACCAAAGAATTTTCATACGAAACTATTTTTATCACAGCGTTTTCGCAGTATTCTTTACAGGCTCTGAATAAGTCGGCGAGTTACTATATCTTGAAACCTATCGATATTCAGGAATTGATTTTGGCGGTCAATAAAGTTGCTGAAAGCATCGAAAAGAAGGAAGAACTCAACCGAAATAAAATCCTCCTCGAAAATTTAAAATTAAAACCCGAAAAACAACAACTGATTCTTCCAACTTTACAGGGTTTTGATGTCGTGAAAACCGAAGATATTGTAAGACTTCAGGCGGACGGAAATTTTACTCAAGTCTATCTCACAGACGGTTCCAAGAAAATGGTCTGCCGATTTTTGAAGCATTTTGATGATCTTTTAGAAAATCCTTTCGTTCGGGTTCACCGCTCTCACATCATCAACACTGCTTTTGTGAAATCTTACCACAAAAGCGGAACGGCAACACTTTCCGATGATACTGAAATTGAAGTTTCGGGAAGTTTTAAAGACCAGTTTCTGAAAGTTTTTAACTAAAAATTTATTTAACCATTAAGAACATTTAAGTTGTTAAGTTTTATTAAGGAAAATCAAATAGATTTAATTAGCATCCGCTTAAAGCGAAGCTCAACTTAACTTATCTCAATTGCTTAATAAATCTTAATGGTTAAAAATTAAAAGGCATCATTTTTGAATTTTTCATGATATACAAATTACAATATTATGAGAACCTTATATAAAATCGCCATTCCGGTTTCTTTAGGTATTTTAGGATTAATTATACTCAATTCTTGCTCAGTTGGAATTCCGAAAGAAGCAACAGCTGTGAAAAATTTCAATTCAGATAAGTATCTTGGAAAATGGTACGAAATTGCCCGTTTCGATTATAAGTTTGAGCGGAATATGGATAATGTAACGGCAGATTATTCTCAAAATCCAGACGGAACCATTAAAGTTCAGAACAGAGGGTACAATTACGTGAAAAAAGAATGGAAAGAATCGATTGGTGAAGCAAGATTTGTAAACGATAAATCGGAAGCTAGACTGAAAGTTTCATTCTTTAAACCGATTTGGGCAGGTTATAATGTGATTGATATTGATGATGATTATCAGTATGCTTTGATAGTCGGAAACAGCACAAAATACATCTGGATTCTATCCCGAACTAAAGAGATTCCTGAAAGCATCAAACAAAGATTTTTAGCAAAAGCTCAGAAAATAGGTTACAATACTGATGATTTGATTTGGGTAAAACATGATTAATAGTCATTGCGAGAAGCGTAGCGACGAAGCAATCCCCAAAATATACATACAATTTGTCATTCTGACGAAGTAAGAATCTATTTTATTGTAGAAATTCCTTCGTCAGAATGACAAGCTTTACGTTTTAATTCATATTCAAACTTTTATACTCTTTCCACTCCTCAAAACGATGGTCAATAATCTGTTTCATCAGATCATAGTTTTCGTAAGTGTCTTCAATATGATAAAAAGTTTCATATTCAAAATCGCTTTCTTCGGCAATACTGTCAAAAAGATTGATATAATCGGTAGCAAACGAACTGTATCTATTTCCAAAATCGGTTTCATCTACATAATAATCTTTGGCAAAATCGTTTCCTAAATCATTCAGATCGTATTCGGAAAATTTTCCGTCCATAGAATCGATAATCAATTCTGCGCCGGTAATTTCTCTTTTTTTTAGTTTTTCAATTTCTTCTTCGGCATCCTCTTTAAATTCTTCAGAAACAAAATTTCTTTCAATGCACCAGTTGAGAAACATTCCTGTATGTGTTGCTCCGTTTTTTTTAGGCAATTCTTCAGGGAAATCACCTCCGTAATGCCATGAAGCATCATCATATTTAGACATAAATTTATTTTAATTATAGTTTCAGACAGTAGGGTTCAAAGATATAAAAAATGGTTTTCTTTTGTTCACTACACAGAATTTTCCGTCATTTGTAAAGAATTTTTTTTCGAAAATAATTATATGAAAAACGCAGTTCTTATCACCATTGGTGACGAAATTCTTTCAGGAAATACCGTTGACACCAATTCAAATTTCATTGCAAACGAACTTAAAAATATAGGCATAAAAGTTTCTCAGATTTTCACCATTTCAGACGAAATCGACATTATTAAAAGTACATTGAAATCTGCTTTTGAGATTGGGGATTTGGTGATCACAACTGGTGGTTTGGGTCCGACAAGAGATGACAGAACCAAAAAAGCTCTGGCTGAATTTTTTGATGATGAAATTGCTTTGGATAAGGTTACTTTTGAGCATCTTAAAGCCTATATGGAAAAGCGTGGCCGAATTGAAATTCTGGAAAGAAACCGCGAACAGGCTTTTGTTCCGACGAAATCCGTTGTTTTTCAAAACCATTACGGAACAGCACCTTGCATGATGATGCAGAACGGAGAAAAACTGTCTTTCAGTTTACCCGGCGTTCCTTACGAAGTGAAACCGTTAATTAAAGACCAGATTATTCCTTATTTAAAAGAAAAATTCAGTCTGAATTATATTTCTACGAGAATTGTTTCTGTTGTTGGGATTCCCGAAAGTATTTTAGCTGATAAAATTGAAGAATGGGAATTGGCGTTACCTGAAAATATGGCTTTATCTTATCTTCCTGTAGGGACAAGAGTGAAATTGAGATTAGCAGCAACCGGAGAAAACGAACAGTTTTTACAAATTCAGCTTGAAAATCAGATTCAGAAATTATTTCCGATTATTGGTGAAAATATTATTGCCACCGATGAAGATAAAATTGAAAAGATTTTAGCAGAAATTCTGAATGAAAAAGAATTAACGATCTCAACATCAGAAAGTTGCACTGGCGGAGAGTTGGCGAAATTACTGACTTCAAATTCAGGCAGTTCGAAATATTTTATCGGCGGCATTGTAGCATATGCAACGGAAAAAAAAGTTGATATTTTAAATGTTTCAGAAGGCACGATCGAACGTTTTACGGTGGTGAGCGAAGAAGTGGCAAGAGAAATGGCAGAAGGTTGTCAGAATCTTTTTAAAACAGATATTTCACTTTCTACAACAGGAGTGGCAGGTCCCGGAAAAGGAGAGGACGGAAAAGATGTAGGAACAGTTTACTACACCATAAGAGTACATAGCAAATCGGAGACTTTCAAGTTGTATCTTCCGCATCTTGACAGACCGGATTTCGTTTCTTTCGTTTCTCAGAAGGTGATTCAGGATTTGGTAGGGATTTTAATTAATAAATAAATTAATTGTAACAATTAATTTAAATCTTCGTGATCTTTTTAAGTGAAATCTAAGATTCGACGTAGTCAAACGCCTTGGCGAACTTAAAAACAGGTAGTAGTAAAAAACTTTGTGCACTTTGCGTTTAAATTATTCATAGCTTTTCCGAAAATTGAATTTTAAAATAAATTAACTTTCCCGTAACAAAATTTAAATTAAATATACATATTGTATAAATTATTATTACAATGAAATCGCTGTGATTATTAGTGAATGAAAAGTCACCAATTACGGCGGTTGCATAAGACCCTAAAAATAAAAAGTTTCTTATGAAAAAACTAACGCTTTCTTTGTTTTTATTGGCAGGAGTTTGTTCGCAAAACACGCTGAACGCTCAGGCTAAATCTGCTAAAACAGCAACTACAGGAGATAAAGGTTTAGACATCAGTCTGATGGATAAATCGGTTCGCCCACAAGACGATTTCTATAATTATGTGAGCGGAACATGGATGAAAACGGCAAAAATCCCTTCGGATAAGCCAACTTGGGGAAGTTTCAATAAACTTGCTGATGATACGGATAATAATTCCATGACGATTTTAAACTCGCTTCTGAAAGATAAATTCAAAGACGGAAGTGAAGGTAAAAAAATTCAGGACCTGTACGCTTCTTATATGAATCTTCAGAAAAGAAATACGGACGGGATAAAACCTATTCAGGATAATATCGATAAAATTGATGCGATCAAAAATCTTTCAGATCTACAAAATTATTTGACTTCTGTAACGAAAGAAGGTGAAAATAACTTCTACGGATGGGGCGTTTATGCTGATCTTAAAGATTCTAATATGAATGCTGTTTATCTTGGCGATGCAACATTGGGAATGGGCAGAGATTATTACCAGAAAGAAGATGCCAAAAATACGGAAGCTCTTGCAGAGTATGAGAAATATGTAGCCTCTATGCTTGAGGAACTTGGCTACAACAATGCTGGAGAAGCTGCAAAAGCAGTTGTGGAATACGAAAAAACGATTGCCAAAACTTTATTGACGAATGAGCAGAGCCGTGATAATACTTTGCAGTATAATCCTAAAAAATTGATTGAACTGTCTGAATTGGTTAAAAACGTAGATCTTCCTGCTTATCTGAAAAAAGTTGGAGTAAATTCACAGCTTGTAATCATCGGTGAACTGGGATATTATAAAAGTCTGGATCAATTAATCAATCAGGAAAATCTTCCCGTGATTAAAGATTATTTGAAATTCCACATGATCAACGGAAGCGCTTCTTATCTCACTGAAAAACTGGGTGACAAAAAGTTTGCTTTCTATGGTAAATATTTAAGAGGTCAGCAGGAGCAGAGAGCTTTAAACAAAAGAGGTTTCGAGCTGATCAATGGTTCTTTGGGTGAAGCTTTCGGTAAATTATATGTTGAAAAATATTTCCCGGCTTCAGCAAAAGCACAGATGGTTGAATTGATCGACTATTTAAAGAAAAGTTTTGCCGTTCATATCAATGGTTTGACATGGATGTCTGATGTAACCAAAGAAAAAGCAATGGCTAAGCTGAATAAGTTCACTGTGAAAGTTGCTTATCCGGATAAATGGAAAGATTATTCTAAACTAAATATTGTTCCGGAAGCTAAAGGTGGAAACTTATACTCAAATCTACAGAATATCTCAGAATGGCAATACAATAAGGATTTAGCTAAAATCGGAAAACCGGTTGATAAAACAGAATGGGGAATGACGCCTCAAACGGTAAATGCATACTACAATCCGGTTTATAACGAAATCGTTTTCCCTGCAGCCATTCTTCAGCCGCCTTTCTTCAATCCTCAAGCTGATGCTGCCGTTAATTTTGGTGGAATCGGAGCGGTAATTGGTCACGAAATGAGCCACGGATTTGATGATTCTGGAGCACAGTTCGATGCAGACGGAAACTTGGTTGACTGGTGGACTCCTGAAGATAAAGCTAATTTCGAAAAAGCGACAAAAGCTTTAGCCGCTCAATACGATAAATATGAGCCGGTAAAAGGAACTTTCGTTAACGGAACGTTCACAAATGGGGAAAATATTGCAGATTTAGGTGGGGTAAACATCGCTTACGATGCACTTCAGATGTATCTTAAAGATAAAGGAAATCCTGGATCAATAAGTGGTTATACACAGGATCAGAGATTCTTCCTAAGCTGGGCAACCGTGTGGAGAACTTTATCAAGCGAAAAATATATGGTAAACCAAGTGAAAACAGATCCGCATTCTCCTGGATATTTCAGAAGTTTTGGGCCTTTAACCAATGTTGATGCATTCTACAAAGCATTCGATGTAAAACCTGGTGACAAACTTTACAAAAAGCCGGAAGAAAGAATCAAAATCTGGTAATCAATATCAAAACCGTTCAGAAATGAGCGGTTTTTTCATTCAATAGGAACGGGCTTTAGCCCGTTTTCATCATGAAAACATTCCAATGGCTTTAGCCAAAACCTATTTTTATTCCTTATTTTCAAAGGATATTAAAAAATCTTACAAAATAAATTTAACATAAATTCCTATATTTGATCAAACTGTTTTACACATCAAAATTATTTTAATGAAAAAACTAAATATTGCAGCACTTGCATTTTCGGGTGTTGTATTTCTAAATTCTTGTGGTACTGCTCAAAAGACTGTCGAAAAAACAGAAAAAGCATCCACAAATCTTGTTGTTGAAAATTCCTCTTTAACTATTTATCCCGAAAATGGTCTTAATTTATCGTATATGGATAAAACGGTTCGTCCACAGGATGATTTCTTCAGCTATGTCAACGGAAACTGGGTGAAAGAAACGCAAATTCCTTCGGATAAAGCAAGTTGGGGATCTTTCAATGCATTGAGAGAAAATGTAGATGATGCATCACTCGATATTTTAAATAAAATTTTAACTGAAAAATATGCAGAAGGTTCAGAAGGTCAAAAAATCCAGAATCTGTACGCGTCTTTCATGGATGTTGAAAAGAGAAATAAAGAAGGAATAGCTCCGATCAAATCTGATTTGGCTAAAATCGATGCGATTAAAAATGTAAATGACCTGCAGAAATATCTTTTGGAAGCCACAAAACTGGGTGATAATTCATTCTACGGTTGGAGAGTGGGCGCAGACATGAAAAACTCCAAAATGAATGCGGTTTATTTAGGTGGTCCGGATCTTGGTTTGGGAAGAGATTATTATCAGAAAGTAAATGAAGCCAATACAAAAACACTTACGGAATATCAGAACTATGTAGCTAAATTATTTGGAATTTTAGGATATAAAAATTCTGATTCGGCAGCCAAAAATGTGGTTGATTTTGAAAAGCAATTAGCTAATTATCTGTTAACTTTAGAGCAAAACAGAGATGCCAATTTAAGATACAATCCTAAAAATGTTTCCGAGCTTTCAGGTTTGGTAAAAAATGTCAATTTAGCAAAATACCTTACTGATGCCGGCGTAAATACAGATAAAGTAATTGTTGGCGAACTGAAATATTATCAGAATATGGATCAGTTTATCAACCAGAAAAATCTTCCTTTGTTAA
The DNA here is from genome assembly GCF_900116415.1 of Chryseobacterium formosense. Lineage (GTDB taxonomy): Bacteria > Bacteroidota > Bacteroidia > Flavobacteriales > Weeksellaceae > Chryseobacterium > Chryseobacterium formosense. Next base: position 1,130,836 of record NZ_FPAP01000002.1, read on the forward strand.
AAGATTATCTGAAATATCATGTGGTTAACGGAAATGCAAGTAACCTGGGAGAAAGTTTGGATAATATCCGTTTCGATTTTTATTCTAAATATCTTCAGGGACAAAAGGAGCAACGTGCGATGGATAAAAGAGGTTTGGCGCTTGTAAACGGAGTTTTGGGTGAAGCTTTCGGGAAATTGTATGTAGATAAATATTTTACTCCGGAGTCTAAACAGCAGATGGAAATGTACATCGATTATCTGTTGAAGTCATTCAAAAAACATATTAATGATATGGATTGGATGTCGCCTGAAACCAAAGTAAAAGCTCAGGAAAAATTATCAAAATTCACTGTGAAAATTGCTTATCCGGATCAGTGGAAAGATTATTCTAAATTAAAAGTGGAAGCTCCTGCTCAAGGTGCAACTTTATATTCAAATCTTCAAAATGTTTCAGCTTGGCAATATCAAAAAAGCTTGGAAAAAGTTGGAAAACCTGTTGATAAAACCGAGTGGGGAATGTCTCCTCAAACCGTAAACGCTTATTACAGCGGTTCAAATAACGAAATCGTTTTCCCTGCAGCGATTCTTCAGCCGCCTTTCTATAATCCAAAAGCAGATGCGGCAGTTAATTTTGGTGGAATCGGGGCAGTTATCGGGCACGAAATTTCTCATGGCTTCGACGATAGCGGTTCAAGATTCGATGGTGACGGAAATCTGAATAATTGGTGGACAGATCAGGATCGTAAGAACTTTGATGCAAAAGTAGGACAATTAGCTGCGCAGTACAACGCTTACGAGCCGGTAAAAGGCAGTTTTGTGAATGGTAAATTTACAAGTGGTGAAAATATCGGAGATCTTGGTGGAGTAGCGGTTGCTTATGATGCGCTTCAAATGTATTTAAAAGATAAAGGAGATGTCGGTTTAATCAGTGGATATAATCAGGATCAGAGATTTTTTATGAGCTGGGCAACAGTCTGGAGAACAAAATCTACCGACCAGTATATGATTAATCAGGTGAAAACAGATCCGCATTCTCCAGGGTATTTCAGAGCATTTGGTCCTTTGGTAAATCAGGATTCTTTTATGAAAGCATTCGATATTAAGCCGGGAGACAAATTATATAAAGCTCCTGCAGACAGAATAAAAATCTGGTAATTTTCAATGTAAAATTATTGTTAAAACGCATCTTTTTGGTGCGTTTTTTTATTTATTTTTCATAGATTAGTGATACCAAAAAAGATTGTTAATCATTTAATTACAACTGTGTAGTCGAATTGTTTTAAAAAAATCTTCACAAAATTTTGTATGTTAGACTTTTTTTATAAATTTAAACATTGGATTGGTCAAATATTTGCTAATTCAAACCAAAATCAGGAATCACAAAAAAATAATAATATGGCAATGTTCAATTATGGTGTTGGCGGAAACGAGGTAAAAGTTGATGCTAATGAAGCAATCCAGGAAATCCAGGAAAATAAATCCCTTATTGTAAGTCAGCTGACTACAGACGAATCTTATGTTCCAGAAATTGTTACAGGATTAAAAACAGTAGATGATGTCTTCAAACATTTTCAGCCTTCAGTTTCTGTACAACATGAAACACAGGATGGAAGCATGGTAGAAGAGGAGTTTCGTTTTCAGAATCTTGCAGATTTCACTCCCAAAAGTCTTACTCAAAAATCAGATTACCTTCAGCAGCTTAGTATGGAGCAGGAGCAATACAATAAAATTGTTCGCCAGCTTAAAACTAATAAAATTCTTAGAAATATGCTTGAAAATGAACAGACAAGAGCTGCTTTCATTGAAGCATTAAAGGATGTGGCACAAGAACTTGAAAAATAATTAAACGAAATCACACTAAAATCATGGATAGTAAGTTACAGGCTGCAGAAAGTCAACAGCATAATCAGCAACAACAGGCTGGAAGACCAAAAGGAAATCCGCTTGAAGAATTAAATAAAATAGGTGGGTTTGGCTTTATAGAATCTGTTGTAGACGGAATCGCCAATATGAACCCTACCAGAAAAGCAAGAAAAGAAATTTTCCTGAATGACGGTAATAAAGCAGACGAAAGAAAAGAGCTTCTCCAGAAGATCAATCTTTGGGTAGATCTTTTAAGTTCAAATGAACCTGCCGAAAAAATGGCAGATACCTGCAAAACAAAAGCACAGAATGCAGAGCAAAACCTGAAGCATAATCTTAAAAATGCTTTGGATGCTTCACGTCAGCTTGAAACCTCTTACAGAACAGTTGCCCAATTCTACAAAAATACAGAACTTGATAAAGTAGATAACGTAAGCATCGTGAATGCAACCTTAGATCAGGTTTCAGATTTAGATAACCCTATCTTTATTGAGGCAATCGCTGAAGAATTTAAAAACTATTATGACCGTCTTGATTTGAGAGACAACTATTCTATTTTGGCAATTCCCGGTTATTTGGGATCCAATAAAGTAGTTGAAAAATGGGCGAAAATCTGTAACGAAAACAAAGTAATGATGGTTACCGATTTTGCCAATCTTGATAAACCGGATGATGTTGTAGATTTATTTCATTCTGCGAATCTTACAGGAGGTGAATTGCACAGAAGTAATGTCATCATGACTTGTAACTGGCTGGTTGGTCGTGGTAAAGCAGAAGAAGTAGGAGAGGAAGAAAACGTAGAGCTTCCACCGTCAACTTCATTGGCAGGAAAAATCCACAAAACACTGATGTCTCAGGTTGCTGCCGGTAAAAAACACGGTAACATCAACGAAGTAGATGCTGTAAAATTCGAATTGAAAAAAAGTGAAATTTCTCAGCTGGAAAAAATGGGCTTAGTTCCTATGGTGAACGAATACGGTAAGATCATGGCATTCTCTGCAAAAACATTGTTTACGGGAGATAATATCGGTCTTCAGACATATTCTGTCGTTCGTGTATTCGATTATGTAACCAAAGTTTTATTGGATTTCTTAAACAGAAGAGCCTTCGAAAACTGGAATGCAAGAAACGAAGACGATTTGAGAAGACAGATTGTAAGTTTCTTAGACGGTATCAAAGGTGCTGATAAGCTGATCGAAAAATTCAAAATTGTACGTTTCGAACAGGATAAGGTAAATAAAGACAGAGTTTGGCTAGACATCAGACTTACTCCTTATTTCCCGACAAAAAGTTTTGTTATCAAACTAGACGGTCATAAAGGTGATGACGGTAATGAGTGGGATGCAGAATATATCCAGGATTAAATTTCCCAATATTTAATATACAAACCGGTGCGTCAAAACATCGGTTTTTTATTTTTTAATTAAATTTTAAAATCGTTTAATGAAAAATTATTCGTTCATCATTTTCGTATTTGTCATTTTATTTTCAATAATAGGTTGTAAAAAAGAATATCAAAGACCTCAGAAATATGAGATCGACCTTTTTGCCAATGAAAAAAAAGATACGGTAACAGGATATATAATGTCTGAAGATGAAGCTTACGGAATCAGTGATATGGTAATTGCGAGCTCAGATATTTCTGTTTCAGACAGTTCTTCTGGGCGTGGAAAACCGATTTATATTTATAGCGTTAATTCCGGTGATCTATTGTTCAGCAAAAGAGATTCTGCAATTTCGTATCCGTATCATTTTTTATCTAACAGTAAATTAGATTTAAAAAAAGAAAAAAATGATTCGGTGTATGTTTTTTTAGAAAAATTAAGAGGCTACAAATCTATTGCTGAGATGAAAAATATTAAATATCAATGGCTAAAAGGAGCTCCTGTTTATATTCTTGATAACGAGAAAAAATAATTTTATCTTTGCTCATCTAAATGAATTGGTTTTTTGGAAAAGAATAAAAATACTTCAGACTTTCTTCATATTGGTAACAAGCTGTTGAAATGGTATGACAAAAATGCGAGAGATTTACCGTTCAGAAAAACCAAAGATCCTTATAAAATCTGGATTTGTGAGATTGTTTTTCAGCAGACCAGAATTGCGCAGGGTCTGAATCATTATAACAATTTCATTGAAAGATTTCCCGATGTACAAACTTTGGCAAAAGCTCCCGAAGATGAGGTTTTGCTGTATTGGAAAGGTTTGGGATATTACTCACGTGCGATAAACATTCACAAAGCGGCACAGCAGATCATTAATGATTATAAAGGAATTTTTCCTTCAGAATATGAAGAAATTTTAAAATTAAAAGGAATAGGGAAATATACCGCAGCAGCAGTTTCCAGTATTTGTTTTGACGGAAAAATGCCTGCAGTGGACGGAAATTTTTATCGTGTGCTGAGCAGAATATTCGCAGATGATTTTGATATTTCAAATTCTAAATCTTTTACTTATTTTTCTCAGCTGTCAACTCTGATAATGCCCGAAAATGTCGGCGATTTTAATCAGGCGATGATGGATTTGGGCTCGGAAATCTGCAAACCTAAGAATCCTGTCTGCGGTGAATGTCCTGTAAATGAAGATTGTCTTGCTTTTTCATTAAATAAAGTTTCGGAGTTTCCTATTAAAACAAAAAAAACAAAAGCGCAGGATTTACAATTGCAATATTATTTTGTTCATCGAAACGGTCAGTTTCTTATTCAGCAAAGAAAAGATGATTTTATCTGGAAGAAATTGTTCGAATTCCCATCAAAAATTTCTGATGATTTAAAACCATTTATAAAAAGTGTAAAAACCATCAGTCATAAGCTTACCCACAAAAATTTAAGCATAGAAATTTTTAATGTTGAGGTTGATTCTGAAACAGTTTGGGAAGATTTTATTACTAAAAACAATTATATCATCACTGATGTTGAGGGTTCTCATGAAAGATCTTTTCCAAAACCTTTGGAAAATTATATCCAGAATTATGAAGCAGCTTATAGGATTTTGTAGGAAGGAAGTTGGATGATGGAAGATTACAGTTTTAAGAATAAAACTTTTCTAATAAGTGAAATTTTCGATTGAAACTGGTCTTAGCTGAGTGAAACGCCTTTGCGAACGAAAAATATGCAATAACTAATAAAAAAATCTTTGTGGACTTTGCGTTAAAAAAATCTTCTCCAACAAAATTCAAAACTCATTGAAATGCTGAAATTTGTATCTTAAAATCTGAAATGTAATTTGTATTTTTGCCGGATGATTAAAAAAGTCATTTTTATTTTTGTTTCGATGCTAATTATTTCGTGTGCAAAAGAAGCTACTCCAAAACCTTACGGAGAGCTGAGACTGGAGTATCCTGCGCCGAAATATCAGAAATTTGAGCCTAACTGTATGTACTCCTTTGAGATTTCAGATTTTGCCAAAATTTATGATGCCAAAAGACCTTGTTGGTATTATCTGAACTATCCGAAAATGAAAGCCAAAATTTTCCTGACCTATTATCCGATCAATAATGATTTTGCACAGCAGATTCAGGAAACAGAAAAAATGGTTTACAAACATACCATAAAAGCAAGTTCGATCGATACAAAATCTTTCGAATATCCTGAAAGAAAAGTCTACGGTAATTTTTATGAGCTGAAAGGACAGGCTGCTTCCAATCTGCAGTTTTATGCAACCGACAGTACAAAACATTTCGTGACAGGATATTTATATTTCAATTCTAGACCAAAACCCGATTCTCTAGCTCCTGCAATAGATTATATCAAGAAAGATATGATGCATTTGCTGGATACTTTTGAATGGAAAAAATAAAAAATTTTAAAAACACATAACAACAGATATGCAACCTTTGGATTGCATATGACATTAAAAAATAACAGTATATGAAACTTTTAGTCGTAGGAAGCGTGGCATTTGATGCAATTGAGACGCCGTTTGGTAAAACAGATAAAATTTTAGGAGGAGCAGCTACATATATCGGGATCACATCTTCTATTTTGGGAGTGAAATCCGGAATTGTATCGGTCGTTGGCGGAGATTTTCCACAAGAATATCTGGATATGTTTACCAACAGAGACATAAATATTGAAGGAATAGAAATTGTAAAAGAAGGTAAAACATTCTTCTGGGCAGGAAAATATCATAATGACCTGAATACAAGAGACACTTTAGCGACTGAAGTGAACGTTTTGGAAAATTTTGATCCTAAAATTCCAGATTCTATGCAGGATGCAGAGATTTTATTATTAGGAAATCTTCACCCGGGAGTTCAGCTTTCTGTACTTGAAAAAATGAATCAGCGCCCTAAATTGGTCATCTTAGACACGATGAATTTCTGGATGGATTCTGCAATGGATATTCTTAAAGATATGATTGCAAAAACGGATGTTATCAGCATCAACGACGAAGAAGCAAGACAGCTTTCAGGAGAATATTCTTTGGTAAAAGCAGCGAAGAAAATCCACACAATGGGTCCTGATTATGTGATCATCAAAAAAGGGGAGCACGGTGCATTATTATTCCACGACAACAAAATATTTGCAATTCCTGCGCTTCCTTTGGAAGAAGTTTTCGATCCGACAGGAGCAGGAGATACTTTTGCAGGTGGTTTTGCAGCTTATCTTGCTAAAAAAGGAAAATTCGATTTCGAAACCATGAAATCTGCATTGATCGTAGGATCTGCAATGGCGTCTTTCACAGTGGAAAAATTCGGAACCGAAAGATTAGAAGAAGTAAATGAAGCAGATATTCAAAGCAGATTAAAACAATTTAAAGAATTAACGACTTTTGATGTAGAACTGCAATAAATAATCTCTTTTAAGAAATATTTATAATAAAAAATTTAGTGCAATTCATTAAGAATTCTAAATTTGCAACTTGTTTAAAAATGTAAAATGATAAATAAACTAAAAATCACTTTTCTTCTTGGAGTTTTCACGATGTTGTTCTCAGGGAATATGAATGCTCAGCTAAAGAAAGGACAGTTGGTAGACGGTATTGCAGCAGTAATTGGTGACGAGATCGTGTTGGAATCTGATGTGGAAGAGCAGATAAATTACGGAAAACAGCAGGGAGCTTCAACTACCGACAGATGTGAGTTTTTGGAAAACTTAATCAACAATAAACTTCTTGTTTACGAAGCAAAAAGAGATACCTTAATTGAAAACCGTTCTGCTATGATTAAAGATCAGGCAAACGCAAAGTATAATCAGATGCTTTCACAGTTTCCTGACGAAAAAACAATGCTTGCCGCATATAAGTTCAGAAATCAGTATGAGATGAAAAATATGATCGAAAAAATCGATACAGATACTTATTACGGACAGGCAAAATACCAAAGAATTACCGAAAAGGCAGACGTTACCCCGAACGAGGTAACTGATTTCTACAATATGTACAAATCTCAGCTTCCGGAAATCAAAGACGAGGTTTCTCTTTCGCAGATTATGATGTTCCCTAAACTTACGGAAGCTCATAAAGATGAACTCATTGGTAAGCTTAAAAAAATCAAGGCCGATATTCAGGGTGGAGAAAGTTTTGACAGTCAAGCCAGAATTTACTCTGATGATAAAGGAACCGCTGCAAATGGTGGTTTGATGAAAAACATCTTTAAAGGACAGATGGTAAAACCTTTTGAAGCTGCAGCTTTAAACCTTCAGGAAGGCGAAATTTCGGATCCTGTAGAGTCTGAATTTGGGTATCATATTATTCAATTGGTGAAAAAGTCTGGTAAAGCTTACGATGCAAGACACATTCTTTTGATGGCTACTCCTACCGATGAAGAGATTACCACCGCTAAAAAGAAATTAGACAGTATCAGAGGATTGATTTTGGCGGAAAAAATGACTTTTAAAGACGCTGCATTTAAATTTTCAGATGATAAAAGAACCAAATTCAATGCAGGGGTAATTCCGGGAGCAGATGGTTCAAGTAAAATTGAGAGAGTAAGTATTCCCGGGATTATCAGTTATGAACTTGCAGGTTTGAATAAGAACGATATTACTACCGCATTTGATGATACCGACGAAAGAGAAAGAAAAGTGGTGAAGATTGTAAAGATCGATGATGTAATCCCGTCACACCAGATTACTCTTGAAACGGATTATGACAGAATCAAACAGATGGCTCTTAATAAACGAAAAGGTGAAATGGTCGAAAAGTTTGTGAACTCAAAACTTCCAACAACATTTATCTCTATCGATGGAAGATATGACAGTTGTAGTTTTAAAGGCAACTGGAAAAAAGAATCACTTAGCAAATAGAATATAAACCTTCAGATTTTCTGAAGGTTTTTTTATGGAAAATAATCTTTAGATACATTGTAAAATCTACGTTTTTAGTATTTTTACCTGATGAGCAATTTTATAGATTTCAACTCCGCTAAAAAACTTCACGCAATGAACGAAAGCAGAAATAAAATAACAGAACTTTTTAATATTAAATATCCCATTATTCAGGCAGGAATGATCTGGCATTCCGGTTGGAGACTGGCTTCAGCTGCTTCAAACTGTGGCGGATTAGGTTTAATCGGTTCTGCGAGTATGTATCCCGATATTTTGCGTGAAAATATTCAGAAATGTAAAAAAGCCACGGATAAACCTTTTGGTGTAAATGTAGCGTTGCTCTATCCGAATTTAGATGAAATTATTCAGATCATTTTGGAGGAAGGAGTGAAAATCGTTTTCACTTCTGCCGGAAATCCCAAAACTTATACAAAAATCCTTCAGAAAGAAGGTATAAAAGTCGCTCACGTAGTTTCTTCGACAAAATTTGCAGTGAAATGTGAAGATGCAGGAGTTGATGCGATTGTTGCAGAAGGATTTGAAGCAGGCGGTCACAACGGCAGAGATGAAACGACAACATTTTGCCTGATTCCCAATGTAAAAAAGCATATTTCTAAACCCTTAATTGCTGCAGGTGGAATTGCTTTAGGTTCTCAAATGAAAGCTGCCATGATTTTAGGCGCAGACGGTGTTCAGATTGGAAGCCGATTTGCTGCAACCATCGAAGCAAGTGCCCACGAAATCTGGAAAAAGAAAATTACGGAACTGAATGAAGGAGATACACATCTTACTCTGAAAGAATTGGCACCCGTAAGAATGGTTAAAAATAAATTTTTCAACGAGCTGGAAGGGATTTATAATGTAGGAAGAAATACCGAAGCTTTAATGGCTTCTTTAGGCAGAGCAAGAGCAAAAAAAGGTATGTTCGAAGGTGATATGGAAGAGGGCGAACTGGAAATCGGTCAGGTTTCCGCTTTGATTGACGAAGTTCTTCCGGTAAAAACAGTTTTCGAAAATCTTCTGAAGGAATTTAATGAAGCAACAAATCCCAGTTTGTAATAATGTTTGAAGGAATCATTGATGTAAAAGGTAAAAGTTTATTTGTAAAATATAATCAGACATACGAATACCAACCTACAATTGTTTTTTTACATGATTCTTTAGGTTCGGTTCAGCTTTGGAGAGGTTTTCCAGAAAAACTGGCGGAAGCTACTCAATGTAATGTTTTACTGTATGATCGTTTAGGCTACGGAAAATCGTTCCCGATGGAGACTCACAAAAGAGAAAACGATTATATGGTGCAGGAAGCAGATGTATTGAATGATTTACTTTCAGAATTAAATATTAATAATGCAACTCTTTTCGGACACAGTGACGGAGGTACAATTGCTTTGATTACAGCATCAAAATATCCGCAAAAAATAAAGGCTGTCATTTGTGAAGCCGGACATATTTTTGTCGAAGACATTACCGTAAAAGGAGTGGAAGAAGCATTACACACTTATAATACGACCAATCTTCCCGCACGTCTGCAGAAATATCACGGCGATAAAGTAGAAACCATGGTAAAAGCATGGACAGAAATCTGGCTCAGCAAAAAATTCAAAAGCTGGAATATTGAATATCTTTTAAAAAATATTACATGCCCGTTATTGTTTATCCAAGGAGAAAATGATGAATACGGAACTTTAGATCAGGTTGAAAAAACAATATCTCAGGTAAGCGGAACTGCAGAAAAATTTATTATTCCGAATATTGGCCATACACCACACAAAGAAGTTCCGGAAATTGTTTTGAATAGATCGGTTGAATTTATAAATTCTTTGGTCAATTAACGTAGTGAAATTCCCCTCCTTTGGAAATCGAGGAACGAGATTCGCCGAAACAAAAAATAAATAAAAAAATAATGAGGCACTGGTGGCGAAAATTCGAAGAATTTTGACGGGGTGGTAAAATAAATTTTAAATTATCTAAATATCAATTGATGTGGGCTTTAGCCCACCTTAATTTTGGGGTAAGAAAGGGTGGCTTTAGCCAAAACCTACAAATTTCTCAATTCCACTTCAATATTTTTCCTTGCCTGAACTTCATATTTAGCTTTAATAAAATCTGTTTTAAAAATACTTTCCAATTCCAAAAAATGCTCTAAAACTTTTTTCCTTCCAGGTTTATAAAGAAAATTGGGATAAATAGAATACTCTTTTCTGATTTGTTTTGTGTATTCCAAATAAGCCTTGTTATCTTTTCCAAGAATTGATAAATCAGCATCTAAAAGAAAATTAGTGTCTTGGTCATCAGATTTTTGATGTGATTTTGTAGCCAAAATCTGCGCATATACTTTTTGAATATCTTCTTTAGCTATATTTAGATCTTCAAGTCTTTTTTTTGAAAATTCTGCACTTTTCTCCTCATTAGACTTTGAAGAAGCATCATAGATTATATCATGATAAAAAATGGAAAAAGAAACATTGTTAAAATTTTTGATCTGAGCTTTTACACTTTCCACTTCTTCAAACATATTTTCTAAATGTCGAAAATTGTGATAATGTCTGCTTTCTGCAGAATATTTTTTTTCAATTTCATTCCAGAAATTGACAATCAGATTTTTATTATCTGTAAAATTCAGGCAAAGTATTTCAAATTTTTCTTTTAAAATCATCCATTCAGGGTTTAATTAAAATAAAAAAGGAACTTAAAAAAGTTCCTCAGTTCTTATAAGCTGGCTTTCAATTCAGCCCAACCGCCACCGTTGTAGCCGTCTTTTAAACCTTGAGAATTAAGATATTCCAAAGCTTTTCCGCTTCTGTTTCCGCTTCTGCAGAACAAAACGACAGGCTTTTCGATTGATAAAATCTCATCTTTTCTGTCCTCAACTTCTCCTAAAGGAATGTTTGTTGCTCCTTCTATATTTCCGTCCATCTCAAGCTCCATTGGCTCACGAACGTCGATTAATGCGTAATTTCCTGATTGTAATACATCTGCTAATGACATAATAGTATGTTTTATTGTTAAATGGTTTTTGATTGATCAAATTTTTTCAGACCTCCAAATTCCAACAAATTTATAAAATAATCTTAGTTTTGCAATGCGAAATCTATGAATTCAACAGCCGAAAAATATTCACAACTTATTAAATCTAAAGCTAAAAGTTTTGGGTTTCAGAATTGTGGAATTTCGAAAGCAGATTTTTTGGAAGAAGATGCACGACATCTTGAAAAATGGCTGAAGAATAATTATCATGGCGAAATGAAATACATGGAAAATCATTTCGATAAAAGACTTGATCCCAGGCTTTTGGTGGAAGGTTCAAAATCAGTGATTTCGCTTTCTTACAATTACTTTCCTGAAGAAAAAATTTCCGCTTTAGAGAATTACAAAATCTCAAAATACGCATATGCGGAAGATTATCATGAAGTGGTGAAAGAAATTCTCCGTGAATTGGTTGCTGAGCTTCAGACCGAAATTGGAGAGTTTAATTTTCGTGTTTTTGTAGATTCTGCGCCGGTGATGGAGAGAAGTTGGGCAAAAAAATCAGGAATTGGCTGGGTCGGAAAAAATGCAAATCTGATCACCAAACAAAGTGGTTCGTTCTATTTTTTAGCTGAAATTATTTGTGATTTAGATTTAGTTTCAGATCATGAGACAACTGACCATTGCGGAAGCTGCAGGAAATGTATCGATGCTTGCCCGACCGATGCTATTGTTTCTGAAAAAATTGTTGATGGAAGCAAATGTATTTCATACGCAACCATTGAACTGAAAAATGAAATTCCGGATTATTTCAAAGATCGGATGGAGGATTGGATGTTTGGCTGCGATATTTGTCAGGACGTTTGCCCATGGAACCGGTTTTCTGCACCGAATCTTCAAAATAAATTTAAACCAAATGATTCTTTAAAAAATTTCAAAAAAGGAGAATGGAAAGAGCTTACTCAGGAAATGTTCTCGGAAATTTTCAGAAAATCTCCTGTAAAGCGTACAAAGTTTGCAGGTTTGAAAAGAAATATTGAATTTTTGAACCGATCTTCAGACAAGAATTCTGAAATATTGTAGGATAAAATCACGGTCCGGAATTTTATTCCCGGAAAATAAAGGTGGTTAGTTCATCATCCTTAAAACAAATGGTTTTAAAGAGGTGACAGAATTTTAGCAATAAAAAATCTAAAAAGCCCTTTCTACAAAAGAAAAATTGACTTTCAAAAAGATAAAATCTCTTAGAAAATCAACGTTTTTTCTGTACTCTTTTTGGAGCTGTTTTTACTCTTATTTTAAATCTCTTTTGGGATTTGTTATTTTTGTGCATATTTTCATGTGTTTGATATCTAAATTTAACTAATTTTTCAATTAAAATAAATACTTTTAGCGAAAAATTTAAAATTAATTTTTATTAACCTCAATTTTCAAAAAACATGAAGGTGAAAATCATATTATTCTATTTCCTGAAAACGTTGGGAATCATTCTTGGGATTGTTGTTGTGTATGCTCTTTTAGGGTATTTGCTTCCGTTTATAGAAATTTCAGCGAAAGATGACGGTGAGAAAAAAGAAATTCCGATTTACATCTATACCAATGGTGTTCATACCGATATTGTAATGCCTGTGAAGAACGAATTGCACGACTGGAGTGCAAAAATTCCATTTAGCAATACAAAATCAAAGAGAACCGATTATCAGTTTGTGGGAATCGGGTGGGGCGATAAAGGTTTTTATCTCGATACACCGACCTGGGCTGATCTGAAGTTTTCAACAGCTTTCAATGCTGCATTTTGGCTAAGTGAGTCGGCAATGCATTGTTCATATTATACCACAATGACGGTGGCAGATGACTGTAAAATGATCATGATCAGTAAAAGCCAATACAGAGATTTGGTGAAATTTATAGATGAAAAATTTGATAAAGATGCAGCCGGAAATTATATTTTGATTCCTACCAATGCAGTTTATGATGATAATGATGCATTTTATGATGCAAAAGGAAAATATAGTTTCCTGAATACCTGCAACACCTGGGCGAATGACGCATTAAAAGCTGCCGGACAAAAAGCTGCTTTCTGGACGCCTTCCGATTACGGAATTTTTCTTCACTATAAATAATTTACAATGAAGTTTTCTTCAATGATTTTTATAATGATTCTTTTTCTCTCGTGTCAGAAAGGGAAACAACTTTCTGTTTTTGAAAATGAATTGAAAAAACAGAGTGAAGTTGTTCAGAACGAAGAGAAACCTGTTTTAGATTTAATTAAAACTAAAAATAAGGGTACAGAAGCTTTAGAATTTTGCAAAGAGAGAAAACTGAATACGGATTTCTGTATTTTAATCGATATGAGTCTGCATTCGGGAGTAAACCGTTTTGTCGTCTGGGATTTTAAAAAACAGAAAATTGTGAATAAATATCTTGTTGGTCACGGATGCGGAACAAATTCCTGGAGCGGTGATGAATCAAAAGATCATCCTGCATTCAGCAATGAAGACGGAAGTCATCTTTCTTCGTTGGGAAAATATAAATTGTCTGGAAGAGGGTACAGTGATTGGGGAATTCATGTGAAATACCTCATGCATGGTCTGGAAGAATCAAACTCGAATGCATTGAAGAGATTTATTGTTTTTCATTCCTGGGATCTGATGAGTGATGAAGAAACTTTTCCAAAAGGCTCACCGGAAGGGTGGGGATGCCCTACTGTTTCAAACAGTGCTTTGAGAGCAATAGATCCGATGATCCAAAACTCTCAAAAACCTGTTTTGATGTGGATTTATAACTAAATCCAATTAGTATTTCAAATATAATCTTCGCCATTTACTTACCGTGTTTCTGCTTAGATTGAAGTGATTGGCAAGTTCTAGATTATTCAGCTTTTCGGTTTGTTGATAGGTAAGCATTTCCAGAATGGTTTCATAATCATACGATTTGTGCTGTTGATTAAAGCTCATTGTAAGTTTATCTTTCAGCCCGAATATTCTGTTGTTGATTTCAATCACATCCAGAATAGTAAGGTTCTCTTTATTGAAATAGTACTCGAATTCCTGATAACGTTGCGGGCATTTTTTCAATACAATATCTTCAAATATCTTTTTGTAGTTTGGTTTAAAATCTTGTGACATAAGTTGTGTTTTTAATGTTTATGTTTGAATAAAATAATCTTTAAAACTAATCTTTTGCTCTCTGAGGATTCGCATTGTATTTAGAAAACCATTTGTATAAGGTAGTTTTGGGGATATGATAAATATTGATAATATCCTGTTTGGTTTTTTCGCCTGAATTTACAGATTCAAGAATAAATTCAATAATTTCTTTGGTATAAATGTTCTTTCGAAACTGAGGGAGCGGTGAAGAACTGTTTTTGCCTTTATTCTTTTCTGATCTTTTTTCTTTATGCACAGAAGAAAATAGCAGGATGTGCTGAGAATAGACCCTGAAGAAGTCGTATTCCAATAATTTGCTCCATCTCAAAAGGGTATAAGAGTCAATGCTTTCTGATGTATACATTTGCTCGACTTCCTCTGGTGTAGATTTCAGGAATGTACATATACGGTTCATATCAATGTTTGTTTCATGCACTCTTTTTTCGATTATTTGACCGATGTGTATGTTTTTAAAGTCAATCATGATTATGTTTTTTTAGGTAATTATTTTTTATCACGTGTTGTATTTTCAGAATCTTCGTTTGTTGCTTTTACATAAAAATAGAGGGATATTTTTATATAAAGACTTGATAGGAATAATCTGGTGTTAATTATATTGTTGAGATTTTACCATAGTCAATATTTTTTTGGATTAAATTTATCTGTTTTATCATGCCAAAGTATATTTCAACTTTGACATGAAAACAGATTTTTTAAATGTTAATCAGAACATGCTTGTGTCGTAAGGCAATGCCATCCGCAGCTTGTTTCATTATTCACATTTTTTAAAGATTTAAAACATTTTTTGGTCGTATCATAGCCATTTCTTTTTGTCTAAGTAAACTGTTTAAATACGTACTGGTAAATATTTTAATTAATAGTCAGTTTTATTTCCAGTAGTTCCAGTTAGCCCCGTCATAAACAGCAAGCATTGATGCTTGAGTATCATATACCATTGTACCTGCCACAGGACTTGGAATATTTAGGTTTGCCTCACTTACTTTCGGAAGTACCAAAGCTTTAGTGGTAGATTCGAGTACCAAAACTCCCGGTTTGCTGCTTGTTGCAGCACCCATCACAACTCCGTTTATTCCTGGAATGGTATCTGTTCCTGCATTGGCATAAGGATTTGCCGTTGCCTGCCCTGCAGTTGAAAGATCCGTCCAGGCACCGTTTTGCATTACTCTTACCGATTTTACGGTGTTGTCGAGCACAAAAGTTCCGTTTACCGCTCCCGGAGCTGTGTTTACGGCGGGAAGAATGATTCCTTTAGCTTCAGTACCGAACTCAAGAAGCACGCTGTCATTGGTCATTGTGGTTTTTCCGATGGCAATCTGCGCTTTAGCATTGCCTGAAAAAAAGAATGCTGCGGGAATAATTGCCAGTGTTATATATTTTTTCATGATTTTAAAAATTTGATATTTAATTATTAATACTTTCAAACCCGGCAATTCTTTATCAGTTTACCGGGCTGAAAGTTTAATTATTTACTGAGCACTGAAGCCTACTTTTTGCAAAGCATAAGACATTAAATTGTGAATGAATATCTCCTGTGGAGTGTCGATAACTGTACCTCCTACAGCCCCCGCACGATAAATTCCTTCATCATACACGAATATTGCTCTACCTGATGCACCGGTGATGTAAACCCCTGCATTTGTTGTACTTGTTACGGTAGGGAAATTCATATATGCTGTGATAAAAGAACCTGCAGGAATATTAGCCACCGGTGGAACCGCCTGTCCGGCTGTTCCTATAATGGTTGCACCACCACCTGTACCGAATATTCCGTTACTGATGCTGTTATTTAATGTTCTTGCCTGTGCATTTCCTCCTGCCTGTGCGTCAGATCCATTACTGATGTTACCTGTACCTCCGAATGCAGTATTAAGCGCATTTCCTGCAGACTGTAATCCATCCGCCAAGACAAAAACAACACCTCCTAAATCTGTATATTCCTTGATTTTAGCAGCAGAAGCAGCGGTCATATTATTATAACCTGTTACGATCATATCGTATTTAGCCTTCATCTGTGCAGCGGTGAATGTAGCAGCAGTAGCATTTACATCGGTATTGGCATCAATCCAAGTCCATCCTGAAACACCTTTGAATGTTCCAGTAGGTCCATAGTTTGTAGTAGCCTGCAGCTGGTTTCTGAAAGTACCGTGATTACTGAAGAAATTATATCCGCTAGGTCCCCAATATCCGATGTTTACGTTTCTTTGCGGTATTCCGTCACAAGCAGTTTCCAGACAGTTCCAACCAGTTCTTCCTGAGTCTACAGAAGGGGTAGTTCCTCTGTAAAGCTGTACGCAGTTTACAGTGGTATTATAGATCATCATTCCTTCTACCGGAACAAGAGCATCTCTTTCGGTAGTTGTCATGTGCGTGATAACAAACCCTTTTTCGGCACCATCAAGAACGATGTGTCCGTTTGGTACATTCTGAGGCCATTGCGTTGATGGGTTAGATTTTGTAAGGATTCCTACTTTTGTCGGAAGAGGAGTTCCTGCCACTCCCGGTTTGATACAGTCAAAACCTGAAGTTGTATCACACTCATTAAACAAAGTAGTTTGAGAGAATCCTGCACCCTGTCCCTGATCACCAGTAATATCGGCAGCACCTCCTGAGTTTACAACTGTAGGTACTCCTTGAGCATCCACACATCCTGTACCTGCGCAAAGGTTTTGGTTAGAAGCAGAAGAGCCTGTTCCCACACCAAGTCCGTTTGCAGCAGCAACCAATTGTGCTGAAGTTACGTTATCACCTCCTTCGATGGCATCCAGACATCCGTCGTTATCAGAATCTAAATCCAGAAAGTTTGGTATTCCATCGGTATCGGTATCCTGACATGCATTGATTACAATATCTCCAAGAGAAAAATCGTCAGAATCGGCAGGTCCTGCAATAAAATCAATTTTTAAATCTCCTGAAGAAGGTACACCATAAGGTAAATCAATCACCCAATTATTATAAACCGTACCCACTGCAATAGTTGCTAATGAACCTGACGCTCCGTTGCTATATGTAAGTGTAGATGTAGTATTAACCCCATTAGCTGTTGCAATTCTCATATATTCAACTCCTGCATAAGACAAAATCAATGTAGATGAGTTTGCTAAGCTGGTGCCATTATTGGCTGCAAATTTAGAGATCAATACCTGAGGTCTGTCATAATGATAAAGATTTGTTATTGATTGTGTAAGAGATTGTGTTTCACCATCTCTTTGGAAACGGATACCATTACCAAAAGCAAAAGGAGCTGTTATATTATCCCAGAATATCTGGTTTCCTGCACCTACTGCGGTAGAAGCAAAAACCCAATCAGGATTTGCTGTCGCAAATTGAGCAGGCGTCAAAAATCCTGGTGTAGTTGGTAAGGTTGTGAAATTTCCTCTTTCAATAATATTTGCAGATCCGCATTCATCGGTATCTAAAATACCATCATTATCATCATCCAAATCACAGTTGTCTGCAATACCATCTCCGTCTGAATCGGTTCCTGAACAAGCAATTCCTTCAGCAAAAGTAATATATCTTGCAGTAGGGTTGCTGTCAAAGTTATAATTAAATACCCATTTTCCAGATGTAAAAGTTCCTGTTACCGGAGATACATTGGTTGTAAAAGCATCATCATCTGCCACGAGCATATAAACCGTATTTCCGGCTGTAAATGTGCTTCCGTAAGCTGATAAATCAGACTCAAAATAAAGAGATCCTGTTGTATTGGTACGTTGAGATAACCATATTCTTTGGATTCTGTGCAAAGTATTTGCTCCTACTGTAACGTCGATAAGCGGAGTTAAGGTATTGTTGTTATCTCCCAATAGGATGTAGCTTTCGTCTACAGGCAATGCTGTTCTTGCAGGAGCAAGATTACTCGATACAAAATCATTGTCTTTCGCAATAGTAAGAATAGTACCAGCGTTGACACTTTTCGATACTTTTTGATCAAAACCTCCGATATCAGCTCTTGCAATACCAAAAATATTGTTATTATAAGCAGTATTAAGAGTTCCACTCCATACAATTGAAGTAGGAGAGGCTGTAGAACCAAGGTAATGTTGATTAGCAACTTGTCCTAATGTAATACCGTATTTAATTGCCATGTAAGAATCTACTCTTCTACGTTCTTCTGCAGATAAATTACCTGCACCATAGATAATAGTTTCTCCTAAATGACCAATAAATCCTCTGTTATCACTACCATTACCACCAAATTGAGAATCTCCGAAAAGATGTCCTCCATTTAAATTTCTAACACCAGTACCACCATGATTAGTAGTTGCAAAATTAGCACTTCCGTTTAATGCTTTTGTAGTTGTATTAGCAGTAAATGTATTATACATGATACTTGGAATGGTTGTTGAGAATGCTCCTGCTGCTGTAAATAAACCAGTATCAGTATTTCCGCCTGTATTGGAAAGCCTTTCCATAGCGTTATCTATTTGGATACCCAGACCATCCCATCGGCGTATACCTCCTGTTAGAAATGCATTGTCTACTAATGATCTGAAAATACTAGAGAAAGCTCCTCCGCTCGTCATTCCTTCCTTAGTGAATGTGAAAACATCGTATGAATCTGCAGAAAATGTTCTTACAGAAACAGTACCAAGTGTTTGAGTTCCTGCTGTAAAGTTAACTCCCGGGTTGAAGTTGAAGTAATTTGCAGCTCCATCAACATATTTTGGAAAAGCATTAGTTCCCATTTGGCCAATTACATTCCCTGAAAAATAATCAGTCCAAGTGGTTACATCAGTTCCTACACCTGTATTGGCAGCATTTTTATCTGCTCTGTACCAATAGCTTAATGAATTAACTACACCACCTGGTGCACGCCCGAATCCTGCAAATGTGAAGAATTCACCATTACCTAAAGTAACTGTTGCAGTATTGTAAATAACACCGTTTATAGTAACTTCAGTAGCCATAGGTGTAAAAGCATCTGTGGTATCAAAAGTTTCATTATTTGATTGTACTAAGTACAAATTCTGAACGCCTTTTGGCCAAGCTACTGTTACCTGACTAGATGGCAAAGTATTCTGAACTTTCCAGATCGATTCAAATCTAAAGTTAGTTGGTCCGTTTGTAGTTCCTGTATACGCTAAAGAAGTACTCAATCCCTGTCTCAATCCATTGTCTCCAACAATTAAATATTGTCCTGCAGCTAAACTGTTAGTATTTGCAGCATTGGTATCTGCTAAAGAAGTACCAGCTCCAATAATCATTTTTTGATTTGCATTAACACTCTTTGATTGCTTTTGGTGCAATGCTGAAAGTTGGTCATAGGCGATTCCAAAAATATTATTATTATATGCTGAGTTGGCTGCACCATCCCATACAATTCCGGCGTCTGATGCTAAATAGTTATCTGTAGCAACACGTTCTAATGTAATACCATATTTTATAGCCATATAAGAATCAATTCGACGACGTTCTTGAGCCGTTAAATTCCCTTCACCATAGATGATGGTTTCCCCTATATTTCCAATAAAACCGCGGTTGTCACTGCCATTACCACCAAACTGAGAATCTCCGAAAAGATGTCCTCCATTAAGGTTTCGTATACCTGTTCCTCCATGGGTAGTTGTCGCAAAATTAACATCACCATTCAAAGCTCTGGTAGTTGAATTAGCAGTAAATGTATTATACATTATACTTGGAATGGTTGTTGAGAATGCTCCTGCTGGTGTAAATAAGCCGGTATCAGTATTTCCGCCTGTATTGGAAAGTCTTTCCATAGCGTTATCTATTTGAATACCCAGGCCATCCCATCGGCGTATGCCTCCTGTTAGAAAAGCATTATCAACCAAAGATCTGAAGATACTAGAAAAAGATCCTCCACTGGTCATGCCTTCCTTAGTGAATGTGAAAACATCATATGAGTCTGCTGAAAATGTTCTTACATTCACGTTTCCTAATGTTTGAGTACCTGCTGTAAAGTTAATTCCCGGATTGAAATTAAAGTAATCTGTCGACCCTGGATTAAATTTAGGTAAAGCATTGGTTCCCATCTGTGCAACCACAGCTCCTGAGAAGAAATCTGTCCACGTTGTTACATCAGTACCTGTTCCTGTATTGGCTGCATTTATATCTGCACGGTACCAGTATGATAAATTATTTACCACCCCTCCCGGTGCATTTGCAAACCCGGCAAATGTAAAGAATTGTCCATTATCTAAATTCACTGTTGCAGTATTGTAAACCACGCCATTCACTGTAACTTCTGTAGTCATAGGAACATATGCATTTACCGTTGCAAAAGTCTGGTCAGAGGATTGTAGCAAATACATGTTCGCTATTCCTTTTGGCCAAGCAACAGTTACCTGTCCTGCAACGTTGGTGTTCTGTACTTTCCATACAGATTCAAAACGGTAATTGGTTGGTCCGTTAGGTCCGCCAGTGTACGCAAAAGGAACAGCTAGTCTTTGTTTTAAACCGTTATCTCCAACCATTAAAAACTGACCGTTTGTAAGAGCATTTGTATTTAAAGCGTTTGTATCAAATAAACCACTACCGTTTCCGATAATTAATTTTTGATTCGGATTCGTACTTGTTGATTGCTTTTGGTGTAACGCAGATGCATCATCTCTTACAATTCCGAAGATATTATTGTTGTATCCAGTGTTAGTGGTTCTGCTCCAAATAATAGCACTACTTGCAGTAAGATAATCTTCACCCAATGTAGAACCGTTTTTCATCGCAAGATAAGAGTTGACTCTTGATTGCTCATTAGCCGTTAAAAAACGGTTGTACCAGACAATTTCCATAATGTCTCCTGGAAAAGGTCCTCCGTGAGTCCAGCCAGATTGACCAATTCTTAGTCTTTTACCAACTAATTGGAATCTATTTCCTCCTGTAAATGTTGTTGTCTGATAGATTCCGTTTAACCCTAATCGTTTTTCGCCACCAGAAAATGCAGATGTACCCCCGCCAATTCCTGAAGGATTATTGGTTGTCGCAGAAAAGATATTTATTGCTCCTGTTGTATAAGGAGTCGTAAAATCTGTATCTGTTGTAGTTCTTGAGAATTCATAATGGTTTGGTAATCCGGTGTTGGTAATCGATAATCCTGGCTCAGCAGAACTTGTATCGTCATCGATCCCTATAATACGTCCTTCGGTAGTTGCCGATGTAGGTCTTACTACTGAAAAGATCGAGTGATTTGCTTCAACTCCAACCCCTGTGCTTGAATGCAAAGTAGAGTTGTTGTCATTGTAAAAATATTTTGAAGCAGTGTATCCTGTCGTATAAGGATGAAAATTATGTGCTCGATCAGCAGGAGAAAGAGCCCATCCGCCTACCGCAGGTATATCATTAGCATTTGCGGAGTGATCTTTCCATGCAGTAGCGATATTTCCAGCGTCGTCCGATTTGACCCAGAAATCTGGTGCCGCAACTCCTCCTGGCGATTGGCCGAATACGGAAAGCATGGGCAAAACCGTACATAGAGTTAAGAGAAATTTTTTCATGGTTTCGTTGTTAATCATTTTTAGTTATTTTTTTCATACCAAATTTTTGGTATCACGCATTAGAAACTGTCTTATTCTTCATGAGATTAAGGTTTCCAGAAAGCCCATTTGTATTATAAATGATGATTTCTTTTTCGACAATTGCTGCCCGATTTTTTGTATCTGCAAATTCCAAGGATACCGAATGGTTTGTGATAGTCGGTTTCCCAATAGCAATTTGTGATTTTACAATACTTGTGAGTGTAAGTATTGCTACTAAGGGTATTACTCTTTGTTTCATTTTCACTAAGGTTTTAATATTATGGATTAACGCAATGTTATCTGTTATTTTGAATTGCAAAATAGCATCTGAACTAAAAGCAATAATTCCTTCGATAAAAGCTATTGAAGGAGTTGGCATTTCATGATTTATTTTAAGGGGTAAATTTTTGCCAAATTGTATGTTTAAGTTTGTTAGAAATATATCTGCACTGCCGCAGTTTATGGCGGAAGCGCAGATGTTTTTTGTATCAGATAAAGCCTCAGTGGCATTTTTTGCAATGAGATTATTTAGATTATCTTTTTTTATAAGAATTTTCTTATAGAGATAAAATTTTATTTTTTGTAACCTTGGCATTTATGCTGTGTATTAAGTTGTTAGACCTTAACAATAAATATTTTCTGTAATGATTATTAAGATCTAATTTTCTACCTTTTTTAATAAGACAGAAGAATAATTCTCTGTTATATAATGGTCTCCTCTTTCAAACAGAAAGTTTTTATTACTTCCAGTAGTTCCAGTTAGCCCCGTCATATACAGCAAGCATAGAAGTTTGAGTATCATATACCATTGTACCTGCTACAGGACTTGGGATATTCAGGTTTGCCTCACTTACTTTCGGAAGTACGAGAGCTTTAATGGTAGATTCTAAAACCAAAACTCCCGGTTTGCTGCTTGTTGCAGCGCCCATCACAACTCCGTTTATTCCCGGAATGGTATCTGCACCTGCATTGGCATAGGGATTTGCCGTTGCCTGACCTGCAGTTGAAAGATCCGTCCAGGTACCGTTTTGCATAACTCTTACCGATTTTGTGGTGTTGTCGAGCACAAAAGTTCCGTTTACCGCTCCGGGAGCTGTGTTTACAGCGGGAAGAATGATTCCTTTGGCTTCGCTTCCGAATTCAAGAAGCACGCTGTCATTGGTCATCGTGGTTTTTCCGATGGCAATCTGCGCTTTAGCATTGCCTGAAAAAAGGAATGCTGCGGGAATTATTGCCAGTGTTATATATTTTTTCATGATTTTAAAAATTTGATATTTAATTATTAATACTTTCAAACCCGGCAATTCTTTATCAGTTTACCGGGCTGAAAGTTTAATTATTTACTGAGCACTGAAGCCTACTTTCTGCAGGGCATAAGACATTAAATTGTGAATGAATATCTCCTGAGTAGTATCTATCGCTGTACCTGCTACAGATCCCGCACGATAAATTCCTTCATCATACACGAATATTGCTCTACCTGATGCACCGGTGATGTAAACCCCTGCATTTGTTGTACTTGTTACGGTAGGGAAATTCATATATGCTGTGATAAAAGAACCTGCAGGAATATTGGCCACCGGTGGAACCGCCTGTCCGGCTGTTCCTATAATGGTTGCACCACCACCTGTACCGAATATTCCGTTACTGATGCTGTTATTTAATGTTCTTGCCTGTGCATTTCCTCCTGCCTGTGCGTCAGATCCATTACTGATGTTACCTGTACCTCCGAATGCAGTATTAAGCGCATTTCCTGCAGACTGTAATCCATCCGCCAAGACAAAAACAACACCTCCTAAATCTGTATATTCCTTGATTTTAGCAGCAGAAGCAGCGGTCATATTATTATAACCTGTTACGATCATATCGTATTTAGCCTTCATCTGTGCAGCGGTGAATGTAGCAGCAGTAGCATTTACATCGGTATTGGCATCAATCCAAGTCCATCCTGAAACACCTTTGAATGTTCCAGTAGGTCCATAGTTTGTAGTAGCCTGCAGCTGGTTTCTGAAAGTACCGTGATTACTGAAGAAATTATATCCGCTAGGTCCCCAATATCCGATGTTTACGTTTCTTTGCGGTATTCCGTCACAAGCAGTTTCCAGACAGTTCCAACCAGTTCTTCCTGAGTCTACAGAAGGGGTAGTTCCTCTGTAAAGCTGTACGCAGTTTACAGTGGTATTATAGATCATCATTCCTTCTACCGGAACAAGAGCATCTCTTTCGGTAGTTGTCATGTGCGTGATAACAAACCCTTTTTCGGCACCATCAAGAACGATGTGTCCGTTTGGTACATTCTGAGGCCATTGCGTTGATGGGTTAGATTTTGTAAGGATTCCTACTTTTGTCGGAAGAGGAGTTCCTGCCACTCCCGGTTTGATACAGTCAAAACCTGAAGTTGTATCACACTCATTAAACAAAGTAGTTTGAGAGAATCCTGCACCCTGTCCCTGATCACCAGTAATATCGGCAGCACCTCCTGAGTTTACAACTGTAGGTACTCCTTGAGCATCCACACATCCTGTACCTGCGCAAAGGTTTTGGTTAGAAGCAGAAGAGCCTGTTCCCACACCAAGTCCGTTTGCAGCAGCAACCAATTGTGCTGAAGTTACGTTATCACCTCCTTCGATGGCATCTAAACATCCGTCGTTATCGGAATCCAGGTCTAAAAAGTTTGGTATTCCATCGGTATCGGTATCCTGACATGCATTGATTACAATATCTCCAATATAAAAATCGTCAGAATCGGCAGGTCCTGCCAAATAATCAATTTTTAAACTTCCTGTAGAAGGTACACCGTAAGGTAAATCAATTACCCAGTTGTTGTAAATAGTACCCACTGCAACAGTTGCTAGTGATCCTGACGCTCCGTTGCTATATGTAAGTGTAGATATAGTATTAACCCCATTAGCTGTTGCAATTCTCATATATTCTACGCCTGCATAAGACAAAATCAATGTTGATGAATTAGCTAATGGATTAGAGTTACTTGCGGCAAATCTTGAAATTACCACCTGAGGTTTTGCATAATGATAAAGATTTGTTATTGATTGTGTAAGGGATTGTGTCACTGCATCACTTTGGAAACGGATACCATTACCAAAAGCAAAAGGTGATGTAGTATTACCCCAGAAAATTTGAGTGGCAGCTCCTGCACCTGTAGAAGCAAGAACCCAATCAGGATTTGCTGTCGCAAACTGAGCGGGAGTGAATGTACCAGGTGTAGCTGGTAAAGTTGTGAAATTTCCTCTTTTGATGATATTCGCAGAGCCGCCACATTCATCGGTATCTAAAATACCGTCATTATCTTTATCTAAGTCTAAGACATCTGCAATACCATCATTATCTGTATCAGTACATGCATTGGTAGCTGAAATCTGAGAATAGCCCACACCTTGCCCTTGATCACTTCCTATGTCAGCAGATCCGCCAGTATTTACTAAAACAGAAACTCCAAATGTATTAACGCCTCCATTCGCTGCAATATTGATACTTCCATCTGGATTAAGCTGTGTAGCTGTTACATTTTCGTCTCCTTCTACAGCATCTGGGCAACCATCATTGTCACTGTCAATGTCAAATATATTAGCAATCCCGTCGCCATCTGTATCTTGACAAGCAAAAACAGTAACTGATCCCATACCTAAATCTCTTGTATGGTCAGGAGATATACCAGCTACAAATGTAAGAAGCAATTGTCCTGAAGTTGGGAGGCCTGCAGTAAAAGGAAGTTTGATGGTAAGATTGGTTTTAGCTGAAATCTGATCTGTTGAAGCTACCGAAGGTAATGTTGATATGCTTACTGTTGCACCGTTATTAGCTGTTACCACAGGAGCAGCAGTTCCTGTAGAGCTTATTGTAGCGTATACTGTACCGGCATAAGAAACTGTGAATGTAAAGCCATTTTCTGTCTCAATACCTGGTGATCTGTACCAATATAGGTTATTCAGTGTTATTAATGCCGCAGGCATCATCCCGGTTAGGTTTTGAGATAGGGTTGTTGTTGTTGATTGGTCCCTTCTAAATTCCAAACCGTTTGAGTTTAAGTTTACTCTACCGGTTCCTGATGGCCAAATAGCAGAATAAGTACCACCTACCGTCCAGCCAGTAACGGTATTGGTATTTCCTCCTGTTGTCGGGAAAACTCCGTTCGAAACTCTGTTAGTAGATCCGCACTCATCGCTGTCTAAAATACCGTCATTATCATTATCTAAATCATATAGATCTGCAATTCCATCATTATCAATATCATTACATTCATTTATTGATGATTGCTGAGCAAATCCTATACTTTGACCTGCAGCATTATCTATATCTGCAGCACCACCAACATTAACTAAATTAGGAATTCCATTAGCATTAACTCCTCCTGTCGCTCCAGTGTTGATGCTTCCGTTAGGATTGAGTTGTGATGCAGTCACATTATCTCCACCTTCTCTTGCATCAGGGCAGCCATCATTATCAGAGTCTAAATCCAGATAATCAGGAGTTCCATCATTATCGGTATCAAAATATACAGGAATTGAACAAGGATTATCAAACCCAATACTATTATTAGACCCAAATTCGCCTGTGGAACCAGTGAATCCGAAACGAACATTAGTTGTTCCCCCGAAAATAGTCGTTAATGAATTTGCACCAGTTGCCGGAAAAGTATAATTTGTTACAGCCATTCCATCAAAAGTATATGATAGATTACGTGTTGTCGCATTCCAAATCACATTCACCGTATGCCATAATCCATCATTTACTGTTCCATCCCCCAACTGTCCGTCACCTGCTAACTTCGTCCATCCTGTTGTTGCTGTACCTGCTGTCATTCTTATGCTACCATGATCAAATGACGGATCACAATTTCCTCCATTATTAAGATCATTATCACAACTATTCTCAAAGGTATCCAGTTCCAAAGCAATTCCGTTCGAAATACCTCTGGCTCCTAAGCCTTGGCCTACAATTCCGGCTGCGGAGGTACCTAAAGGATCATTTTGAAAAACGATAGCTATACCATCTGCATCTGATAAAAGGACTTTCATATTAATATTAAAACTTTGGGCAAAATCAATTTTACCGTAAGACCATGCTTGTCCTACCTGAGAAGCTCCGTTTGTTAATCTAAATTGGTTTGTAGGAGCAATTCCTGAAGAATTTGTAAGAGCAGTTGCATTGCCATTTGATTTAAATGTGGTATTTGGGTCACCATTAAAACCATTTTCCACACAGTTTGGTATACCGTCATTATCTGCATCAAGATCACAAAAATTACTGATACCGTCTCCATCGGAGTCTAATCCGGCACTGCATGAACTTACATCGGTATCTGTTGCGCTATTATTAGCTAAATTTGAATCAGTAGAAGTAACAGGTGAAGTTATTATTGCAGTATTGGTGAGATTACCAGTAAATGCAGCTGGAATATTTACTGTAACCGTATAAGTAACTGTACCATTAACAGGTAAAGAAACTAAATCATTAATAGCACCTGTCTGAGTACCTGTTACTGCTGTTATACTCCCTGCAGATGCAACTGCAGTATATGTCATGTTGGCATTTGGAATTCCTGCAGGTACACTATCTGTAACACTAGCATTCAAAACTCCGAAAGGACCGTTATTTCTTACAACAACTGTATATACGGTTGTCGTTCCTGCAGTATATGTTGTCGTTCCATCAGTTTTAGTTACAGATAAATCTGCAGAAAAAGCAATAGGCGCTGTTACACAATGTGCACCGTCATTACCTAAACTTGCAGGTGCATCGGAAACTAATACTCGTGTACCATTTGTGATGTTAAACTGATAAAATCCACCGTTGTTACTCACGCCAAAAACTGCTCCGTTACTAGATCCCATCATGGCACCAAAAGGAGTTCCGGCAATAGAAGTTCCGATAGAAGTCACTGCTCCGGTAGTTGTATTAATACGAGTCAATAATCCTGTCGTATTATGAACTCCATAAAGGAAACCATCAACAGGATTGTAGGCAAAATCGGATACCGTTAGAGATGAAAGTAATGGGATAGGAGTAGCTGTAAGTGTTGCGATATTGATTCTGTACAGGGTATTTACACTTCCTGCACCGCTTACATAAAAGTTTCCTGCACTATCAATTTCCCCTGAGTTGAAGCTAATTCCTGTAGGCAGATTTGTAACGGCCCCCAAATTTGTGAAAGTTCCGTCTGAGTTTATTCTAAGAATATTATTACTTGCATCGGCTATTGCATATAAGTATCCGGTAGTAGGATGAAAACCCATAGCATTATACTTTATAGATGCTATAGTTCCTATTGCAGGATAAGTAAAAGGATTTGTGGAGGTATTTACGTTATATAACGTAGTATTGGTGGCTGCATTCGGGGCTTGTCCCAAATACATTGAAGAATCACAGGTGAACTGAGAGTACACCAAGAGATTCCCTGTAAAAAGCATTACAGTTAAGAATAAATTTTTCATTATCATTGGTTTAAAATTGTGTAATATATATGTGTTCAGATTAAGTATTTTTAATCAGGCACATGATCTTAAAAGAAATTTTTTAAACTTCTTCATAAGATTTAAAGGGAATTTGATTTTTAAATATTAAGCTCTTGTTGATTATGTATCTATTTGATCACATCATTATTTAAGGGAATAAGCTAATATTTAGGCAAGAAAAGGAGGAGGACGTGTAAAATAATAAGACACAGCCAATCCTCCTTTTAGAAAATTTGAATAGGTATATGATGAATTTGTGTTGCCATGGTAATGAGTCTCTAAACGAAGAGTTTCAGTAATAATAGAAATCTTCAACTGTAAATTTGTATTAACAGTTCCTTCGTTGAAATGTTTTTTTGAAATATCAAATGAATCTTTTGAATTCTTTGATATGCATGTTTTTACGATTACTTTTTGAATTCTTTTCTCTACAATAGGTTTTTTTTCTTCCGTTTTCGCCAAGTAATTCTTTTTGATTTTCGGCTTTACTTTTTTTTCTTTATTAATAACAGGATTATCAGCAGAAGATGGTAAAGAAATATTTTCCATACCATATATCGTTGTTCCTTCTGAAATGTGTAGAACGTTGTTTTCAGATTTAGGAATGGTAATTGTATAAGATGAATCTGCGATGATCTCATCAGATGCATCTTTTGAAATTGCTGCTGAAAAAGAATTTGGAAGTAAAGTAAGTATCCATAATAAAAACAAAACAAATTTCCCAATGAAACCTTTTGGTTTCGTTGAAAGGGAAATGATGTTGGTGTTTTTTCTAATCATGGTGGTTTTTAATAATGTTTCTTTATACTGAGGGATTTCAAGTAAAGAATACGAAGCAATATTACATTGATATTTGGGGGAAAAAAATAATTTTATAGCATTAATTCTGAAATAGTTCTTTAATTATTTATTGTTTTACAATTAAATAGTATTGATTTTCAAATTGTTGTATTTATTTTAACTTTTGTTATAATTTTTTAACGTATTAATTTTTTGATTAATTAAACGTTAGGCTCGGATTGTCTCATTGGCAATTTTTTTAATAATTATTGATAAAAAAACAATATTTCTTTATCGGAGTTAATTGTTTTTGAATTTGAAACTTTTGATTATACGAATATCATGATCTGTTTATTCTGAAAAATATATTTATTGTATTTGATATTCTTAAACAAATTTTATATAGAATAATAGCAGAAAAATATATTTAAAATTTCTTTAATTTTTCATGTGTTATATATTGCATTTTACAATTTATATATATTGTTAATTAGATACTTGAGCTTTTTTTTAATAGAATAATATCAGAATATATTCTATATACTTTTATTCTTATAACTCTTTCGAACATTACTTTTGAGGTAATAACCATTTTGCAATTATTACGATAAATTTATGTATCGAAATTTACCGAACCAGTCGAAGCATTTTTTTTCTGTAAGAAAGACAAGCTATAAAGAGTTTTTACCTAGATTTTTTTCGCTTATTTTCCTGATAAATTACTTAGGATACGGTAGGATTAGTGCACAATCGCTCATCTGCAATAAGGAAAGCAAAATAACTGATTATGTTAATAAAGCAGTCGATCTTAATCAGAATGGAAAGTTATTTGAAGCAAGGAAGATTTTGGAGGAAACAATACATTTTGCAAAATCTGAAAATTGTAAAAAAGGAGAGTTGCTTGCTACTAAAAATCTCATGCTTCTATATTCTAAAATAGGAGATTACAAAAAAGCATTTAAAATTTCTGATAAAGTGCGTGATCTTGCAGCATCTCAAAAAGATTACACAACACTATCAATATTATATGATACAAGAGCTACATTGTGTGATAATTTAGGAATGTACGATGAAAGTCTTAATCAATATAAAAGTGCTATTAAAGCATCTATGCTCATTGAAGATGCAGATGAAAGATATTTTTACACCTCTTTTATTTACTATAATTTAGCACCATATTATCATGGGAAGTCTGATGATAAAGTGTTGTATTACCTCAAAAAATGTAGAGAAGAAGTACTTAAGGTTGATGATATGAGCCTTACTGTTCTTAACGAAAAAAAGAATGATCTGCTGATTTCTGTGAATATGAATCTGGGTATATACTATAAAGATTCTAAAAATATGAATAAGGATATCGTTTTATCTGAAAAATATTTTCTGGAAGCTCTAAAAATGGTTAATCAAAGTACTAGTAATTACAATTCTGATACAAGAATGGATTTGTATCAGGCACTGCAAGAGTTTTATCATTTAAAAAAAGATTATACGAAGGCAATTGACTACGGTGAATATATGTTGACGATTGAAAAATCCTGCAACAGGCCATATAGTAGAAGATTGGCTTATATGGTTTTGGCAAAATCATATCTGAGCTTAGGTGATAATGAAAAGTCTAAAAGATATCTTGATCTTTATTCTAAACTTAATGACAGTATTGTTTCTATTGAAAAAGAGGCGGTGGAGATTCCTATGCGTCAGGTAATTGCAGAAACAAGCGAAAATAGCCAGGATACCCTTATTAAAGGTGTTTTATTTGGTTTACTGGCATTCATTATTACTTTTGCAGGCTTTATTGTATATCGTAACAAAAAGAATTTTTTTTTAATAAAAAAAATACATACATCAAATACTACCGCTCTAGAAAATGAAAATGTAGCTTTAGTGCCTGATAATGAACAAAAAAATGAGTGTTTAAATTCTAATATTTCAAAACAAGCAATCGGAATTTCAGAAGAAATGATAAGTTTTATTTTAAAAAAGCTTGCTAAATTTGAAGATTCAGGAAAGTTTTTGCGTAAAGATATTAATCTTACCTGGCTTTCTAAACATCTTAATACAAACACAAAATACATATCGGAAGTTATAAAGATTCACCGAAATAAAAACTTCAATAGCTATATCAACGGGCTGAGAATTCAATATATTACCAACAAATTGATTAGTGATCCTGTATATCGTGAATACAAAATCAGCTATCTTTCTGAAGAATGTGGATATGCATCAACACAAGTTTTTGTGATTGCATTTAAAAAGGAAACCGGTGTTACTCCGTCTCACTTTATAGATAAGCTCAAGAATCAGGATTAGTATTACTCATATCATCATCTTTAAGACTTTCAATGAAATACGAAGGTGTCATGCCATGTATTTTTTTAAAAGCAATCACGAAAACCTGAGGCGAGGCGTAGCCACAGACATCTGCTAAATAACTGATTTTATACTCGCGATAATTAGGCTCGTTATAAAGCTTATGAATAATGAAATTGATTTTAAGTTGATTAATATAATTGCTAAAGTTTTGTGATTTGTGATGCTTTATAATTTCGGACAGGTATTTAGAATTGGTATTCAACTGCCCTGCCAAAAGACCAATGGTAAGATCTTTCTTTAAAAATTTAGTTGATTTTTCAAAAGCAGCAAGCTTTTTAAGAATCCTTGTTTCGGTTTCAGAAGAAATGGTGTTTTTTTGAGAAATTGCTGAATTTTCAGGTTCTAAATTATTCTTTTCCTCCTGCAAGTCTATATCTTCACTAAAATCGGTGGTTGAATTATCAATATATGAAGAAGTTTCATTATTAAGATTCTCAATAATTTTCTCATATTTCTGACGTAAGATTCTGTTTTTTCTTTTCCAGAGAAATGTGGTTACCGTTCCGGCAATTAATATAAGCACGCCGATAATGAATAACATTTTTTTTGAATTCTCTTTATAGTCTTTATCCGTTTCTGCAATTACATTTTTCATTGCAGTATTGGCATTAGACTTATTTATAACATTTAAGCTGTCTTTAAGATTAGTATACTTTTTCATAAATAAAGCAGACTTTTCTTTGTCTCCCATCTCTGTGTAAGCTGTAGCAAGAAATTCGAAAGATTCTACTCTTACGGTTGGGTCATAGCTTTGCTTCTCTAAATTTAATGCCTGATTTGCATAATCAATAGTTTTTTTAAACTCTTTTTTCTCAAGATAAAGCCAGCTCAATTGATTAAGAAGAATAGCCATATCTCTTTCTGGTAAACTTGGTTTTTCTTTCTGTATTTTTTCGGCTGTTAAAAGATTTTTCTCGGCTAATGCTAAATTTCCTTTTTCATCTGAATATTCTAAATAAAAAATTCCAAGACGTAAGTATATGTATATAATCTCAGAGTATTTCTTTTTATCCGGAATCTCACCATTGTTATCCTTAATTTTATTTGCTGCCTCTAAAGATTTTTCAAGATAATATAAAGTAGAATCTTTATAAGATTTATTATCGGATAAGTTTGTCAGATTATTGTAATGAGAATGCATATCCATATAGGTCTGAGTAAGTCTCAGGTATTTTCTATCAGGATTCTCAATAGTTTTTGCAAAGAATATTGCTTTTTGAACATCCTTTTTGCTTTCGTCATCAAGGCCAAGATACATGAGTGCTAAGGCATTTCTTCTATAAATGCTAGATATAACTCCGGTGGGATCTTCTTTTTTATCTTTTATAATTTTTTTTAACTGATTTCCCAGTTCAACTACTTTTGTATGATTACGTTGTAGATTATAGTTGGTCATGAGATAATCACCACTTAAGAGAATTCCTTTTTCATATGATATTTTTTCTGCATCGGCTCTTAACTGAAGCAGCATTTTTTCTTCATCTTTAGTATTAATTTCATTTTCTTTGATATAAGATAATTTTTTATCAATAGTTGCTTTTGTTATTTCAGAAGAAACAGCATCCTTTTGATTTTGGGCAAAAAAAGAAATATAAGAAAGAAATGCAAAAAAAATGTAGAAATATCTTTTCATGACTTTACGTAATAGTTTGTATAAAATTTGGTGAATACGGTGTCAAAAGTACAACATATAGTTTATATACCACATCTCTGTAATTCAATTATTACAAAAATTTTAAATTTTATTGAGGATTTTTTAATATTTTAAAATTAATTAACATAATGATTTGAAATTTGGATAAGTATAGATTTGTACTTTTTAATTATTAATAAAATTGAAAATCAATATTTTAAATAATTTTGTTCATTAATAATTGAGTAGTTTATCTGCGGTTTGATATTTTTTTTCTATAACTTAATTAAAGGTCTCTCTTGCCGCTTTATAATCAATAAATTTGCTGTTCTTAAGAAGTGAACAGTGAAGCAGACCTTGATTTTCGGATTATTCTTTATTTCCAACCTATTTTTTTCGCAGCAGACAGACAGTTTAGAATTAGTGATAAACAATCCCGATGTAGAGGATTCGATTGTTGTAAATACTAAAAACAGTATTGGTAGACAGCTTGTGGTGGACGGAAAGCAAATTGTCAACAATATCGCTCACAGCTATGCGAGTCCTTTTTCATGGAAAAAAGATAATTGGGTCGATGTAGGTGGTGTTGCTTTGGGAACTGTGCTCTTGTATTCTGTAGATCACGATACCAGTAAATATTTTATGGATCAGCGGGAAAAAGTTCCGAGTGTTGTCAGAAAATTTGGCGATTATTTCGGCGGACCACAAAATAATTATGGAATTACGAGTTTGGTTTACTTAACCGGACTTTTCACTAAAAATGACAAAATAAGAGATACCGGAGTATTGATGATTTCTTCAGCAACCACGGCCGGATTGATACAAACCTTATCAAAAACATTAGTAGGAAGAGCAAGACCCGGAACAGGAGAAGGTAAATTTCATTTTAAACCTTTCAGTGGCGAACCGGCGTATCGTTCTTTTCCTTCAGGTCATACGGTATTGGTGGCGACAACGATGTTTTCTCTGGCAAAACAGTTTTCAAATCCTTGGGTAAAAGCAGGTATTTATACGATCGGTGCAATTACACCTTTATCCAGAGTCTGGGATGGGGCTCATTTCTTTTCAGATGTTTTCCTGAGTGCAGCAATCAGCTATTTTGTGGTGGAGGGAACCTATAAATACATGAACAAAAACCAAATTAAAAAAGAAGGAAAAAACAAAATCGCATGGAGACTGAGCATGTCGCCAAATATGCTTGGGCTAAACGGTGTTTTTTAAATGTAAAATCACTTTAAAAATTCAATATAAATCCTAATTTTGATCTACATAAATTACAGCATTGAATACTATTTTAATTATCGATGACGAAGAAAAAATAAGATCACTTCTTTCAAGAATTATAAGCCTGGAAGGATTTGAAGTTTTTGAAGCAAGCAATCTGAAATCTGGTCTCAAAAGACTTGAAGTTTCTGATATTGATATTGTCATTTGTGATGTGAAGCTTCCGGATGGTAACGGTGTGGAGTTTTCGAAAATCATTAAAGAAAAATTTCCGGTGACAGAAGTTATTCTTTTAACCGCCTTCGGGAATATTCCCGACGGAGTGATGGCGATAAAAAATGGAGCTTTCGACTACATTACCAAAGGTGACGACAATACCAAAATTCTTCCGCTTGTATACAAAGCTACAGAAAAAGTAGCATTAAATAAGCGGGTCATCCAGCTGGAAAAACAGTTGGATAATAAGCAGTCTTTCAATAATATAATCGGTAAATCCGAGGTATTGCTTTCATCGGTAGACTCTGCAAAAAAAGTTGCAATAACGGATGCAACAGTGCTTCTTACAGGAGAAACGGGAACCGGAAAAGAAGTTTTTGCACAGGCAATTCATCACGCAAGTAAAAGAAGCAAGAAGAATTTTATCGCCGTAAACTGTTCTGCATTTGGGAAAGATTTGCTGGAAAATGAACTTTTTGGTCATAAAGCAGGAGCTTTCACAGGAGCGGTAAAAGACAGCAAAGGTATTTTTGAAGAAGCCAATCTGGGAACTGTTTTTCTTGACGAAATTGGCGAAATGCCACTGGATCTTCAGGCAAAATTGTTAAGAGTGCTTGAATCCGGTGAATTTCTCAAAGTAGGAGACAGTAAGCCTATAAAAACAGATGTCCGCATTATCGCAGCAACCAACAGAGATCTTGAAAAAGAAATTGAAAATGGAAATTTCAGAGAAGACCTCTATTACAGGATTAATATTTTTAAAATAAATCTACCTTGTTTAAGAGAAAGAACTTCAGACATTGAGCTGATTGCAGATTTTTTCCTCAAAACGTTTTCCCGGAAAATAGGTAAAAATATTTCTGCTGTTTCTTCTGCTTATCTTAAAGCATTGAAAAACCACAGATGGAAAGGTAATATCCGGGAGCTTAGAAACGTCATAGAACGCAGTGTGATCTTAACGGATTCTTCAATTCTTGATATAGAAAGTCTTCCGCCCGATATTGCAGAAAACAATTCAGATAACGAAAGCAATAAACTGATGTCAGCTTTTTCTATGGCAAGTGCAGAAAAGATTCAGATTCAGAAAGTCCTTAATCATACAAAAGGCAATAAATCGGAGGCAGCACGTCTTCTAGAAATTGGTATTGCAACGTTGTACCGCAAAATAGAAGAATACAAAATTTCGTAAAATATTTTTCCATTCTGATAATGACCCTATCATTTTGATAGGGTTTTTTGTTTTTTGGCATGAGATGTTTTGATTGTAATGTTTTGATTGTTAAATATTTATGGTTAAATATTTTATCTCGGAATAAATCTTGGCATTATGTATTCAAATAATAAAAAATGAATCATACAGAAGCCGTTGCAGAGATCATCAAAGTGATCCCGGAAACAAAAGAAGAATTTCAGGAGTCTTACAAAACCAAGTCACCTTACATGGTCATTAATGTTTTTACCCGACAAATCAAAAAACTGATCAGAGATAATGACCAAAAAATTCTGCTGAAATCTATTCGAAAGATGAATCAGTTGTATAACAAAGGTGATCAGGCTTTAAAAAATGCCATCGAAAATATCTTCATATATTCTTTAGACAGCTTTACATTTTCGAGTGAACCCGCTTACAAAAAAATGATTTTCGACAAAATGTCATTGAGCCTTCAGAATAATTACCTGCATCAGGTTTACAAATCAGGGATTTAAAATAAAAAATATGAAATCAAAAATCAGAAAAATCGGAAGCTGGAAAGAATGGAAATCTATTCGTGAAAAGCATAATCTTGAGATTGTAACAATTAACATCGCTGTGATCTTAGGCGTTTTTGTTGCTGCGGCAATTATTCAGTATTAAAAAATTACGATATGACAACAATTATTTTATTGATTCTGGGATCGGCTTTTTTCGTTTTGTTTTACCGTCTAATTGAATATTTCGATGAAATTTAAAACATTCAGCTTTGAAAAAGATCAACCGAATTACTGCCATAGAATATATGAAGGTATTTTTTCCTTCCATTCGCAGTGAGATCACAGAACTTTCTGTGCAGAACAATTTTCCGGGAATCATGCAGATCACGATAGACAATATGAAAAGTCTCTCCCAACATTCAAAAATTCAAAAAATGAGTGTCTCAATAAGAAGAATGTACTGGATTTATAATAACGGAAATTCATACATCAGATACATCATAGAAAACCTTTTTGTAAGGTCTTTTGAAAGCTGGAGAAAAAATCTGCAACCCCAGCAATGGAAGTTTCTTTATCAGGAAATTCCTTCTGCTTTCCGTGAAATTCATAGTCTGCAAATAGTACAAGATCAAAAATTAAAAAATTAGATATGACTCTATTATTCATCATCGCCATAGCTGTATTCGCCTACATGTGCTATGTACTCGTAAAACCTGAAAAATTTTAAATATGCTGTAAAGCAATGAAACAAAACATTATCAATAAACTCAAAGACTGGGGAATACTGTTTTTCTGGATCTCCTGTATCGTCGCATTTCTTTATCTGATTATTACTGTAAAAGAATTCGAATTAATTCATTAAAAAACTTATGAACACTGAAATTTTAGGCATTGTGGCAATGTTTCTTATAACATTGCTGCTCGCAATACCTTTAGGTAAATATATAGCAAAAGTTTACTCCAACGAGAAGACTTTTTTAGATCCGGTTTTTAATCCGATAGAACGTTTTTTCTATAAATTTTCAGGCATCGATCCGGATCATGAAATGAATTGGAAACAGCATCTTGTTGCACTTTTAACGATCAATCTGCTTTGGTTTTTTATGAGTATGCTGGTTTTGATGAACATGAGCTGGCTTCCTCTCAATCCCGACGGAAATCCGGATATGTCACCGGATTTGGCATTCAATACAACTATTTCATTTTTAGTTAACTGTAACCTGCAGCATTACTCGGGAGAAACGGGGATGAGCTATTTCGGACAGATCTGGCTAATGTTTCTTCAGTTTGTATCGGCAGCAACCGGTATGGCAGCATCAATCGTTGTTTTTAAAGCTTTTAGGGAAAAAACAACCGAAAAACTCGGAAATTTTTATGATTATTTATTAAAATCGATCACAAGAATTTTGTTGCCTATTTCATTAATTATCGGTGCCGTGATGGTTTTTGAAGGAATGCCGATGACTTTTAACGGGAAAGATAAAATGATTACACTGGAAGGCAAAACGGCGGATGTTTCCACAGGGCCTGTTGCTGCATTCGTACCAATCAAACATGTCGGAACCAATGGAGGCGGATTTTTTGGAGCAAATAGCGCACACCCTTTAGAAAATCCTAATTATTTTACCAATATGGTAGAAATGTTTGCGCAACTTGTCATTCCAATGGCAATGGTTTTTGCATTCGGACATTTCATTCGCAGAAAAAAATTCGGGTACATGATTTTTGGAGTAATGACCGTTGGATTTTTAGTACTTGCCGTTCCAACCATTACCATGGAAATGAATGGTAATTCAGCAATCAGCCAGATGGGAATTGATAATTCTTTAGGTGCAATGGAAGGGAAAGAAATCCGGTTCGGAGCGGCAGCTTCAGGATTCTGGAGTATTGTGACAACCGTTATTTCTACAGGTTCTATCAATTCAATGCATGACAGTGCTGTACCGCTTTCAGGAATGACGCAGATGTTGGCAATGATGGTGAATGCTTTTTATGGTGGTGACGGCGCAGGGATTTTGAATATTTTCATCTATATCATTCTTGCCGTATTCATCAGTGGATTAATGGTAGGAAGAACTCCCGAATTTATGGGCAGAAAAATTGAAGCAAGAGAAATGAAAATAGCGATGATTGTGGCATTATTTCATCCGTTTCTCATCTTAGTGGGCGCTGCTGTGGCAACGGCATTTCCGGAAGTAGGAGCTTCTACGCTTAATAATCCGGGCTTTCATGGCTTTAGTGAGATTTTATACGAATACACTTCTTCGGCAGCTAACAACGGAAGTGGTTTTGAAGGATTGGGTGATAATAATATGTTTTGGAACATTTCAACAGGAATTGTATTAATATTAGGTCGATTCATTCCTATTATCGGACCTGTAGCGATTGCTGGTTTACTGGCAAAGAAAAAATACATTCCGGAAGGCGAGGGTACCCTAAAAACCGATACTTCCACTTTTGGAATCATGATTTTCGCTGTGATTGCCATCATTGCTGCACTTTCGTTTTTCCCTGCATTGGCATTGGGCCCTATCGCAGAATATTTTTCAATGAAATAAAATTAGATAAGAGAAATTAAAATGAATAATAAATCATTATTTCAGAAAGAATTGGTTCAGGAAGCTTTAAAACAATCATTTGTAAAACTGAATCCAAAACTAATGATCAAAAATCCGGTCATGTTTCTGGTATGGCTCGGTACATTAGTCATGCTGTTTGTCAGCATCTGGACTTTAACAGGTGAAAAATCGCAAGGAAGTTTCTTCTATAACTTTACTGTTTTTATCATCCTTTTATTAACGGTATTGTTCGGAAATTTTGCGGAAGCCATTGCCGAAGCAAGAGGAAAAGCTCAGGCAGATAGTTTACGTAAAACAAGAGAAGAAACACCTGCAAAACTTCGAAACGGAGAGATAATTTCATCAGCCAAATTAAATAAGGGCGATATTTTCGTCTGTGAAGCGGGAGATATTATTCCTTCAGACGGAGAAATTATTGAAGGTTTGGCGACCATTGACGAAAGTGCCATTACCGGAGAATCTGCTCCTGTCATCCGAGAATCAGGAGGTGATAAAAGTTCTGTAACAGGTGGAACAAAAGTTTTATCTGATAAAATCGTTGTACAGGTAACAACGCAACCTGGAGAAAGCTTTTTAGATAAAATGATTGCTTTGGTGGAAGGTGCATCCCGCCAGAAAACACCGAACGAAATTGCATTAACGATTCTGCTTGCAGGTTTTACACTGGTATTTATCATTGTCTGCGTTACGTTAAAACCATTTGCAGCATATTCAAACATAACCATTACCATTGCGTCATTTATTTCTTTGTTTGTCTGTCTTATTCCGACAACAATTGGGGGACTTTTATCTGCAATCGGGATTGCCGGAATGGACAGAGCTTTAAGAGCAAACGTCATTACCAAAAGTGGAAGAGCGGTAGAAACGGCAGGAGATATTGATGTGCTTCTTTTGGATAAAACAGGAACAATTACCATTGGAAACCGTAAAGCCACTCATTTTCATGCTGCTGTTGGTGTTGATGAATTAAAACTGATAAAAGCTGCGGTGTTAAGTTCAATGTCGGATGAAACTCCGGAAGGAAAATCAATCATTGAGTTGGCTGGTGTGAATCCGTTGAGTTATCAGGTGAATGATCCGGTTTACATCAAATTTACCGCAGAAACAAGAAGTTCAGGTATCGATTATGAAAATGTAAGAATCCGTAAAGGAGCAACCGATGCGATTAAAAAAATTGTTACCGGTGCCGGAAATCATTTTCCTGAGGGTGTGGAAGAAACAGTTCGTGCCATTTCTCAAAATGGAGGAACACCGTTGGTGGTTTCGGAAAACGAAAAAGTTTTAGGAGTGATAGAACTTCAGGATATTATAAAACCGGGAATCAGTGAACGTTTTGAGAGACTTCGAAAAATGGGAATTAAAACGGTGATGGTAACAGGTGATAATCCGCTTACGGCTAAATTTATTGCTGAAAAAGCAGGAGTAGACGATTTTATTGCCGAAGCAAAACCGGAAGATAAAATGAACTACATCAAAAAAGAACAGCAGGAGGGAAGATTGGTTGCGATGATGGGAGACGGAACCAATGATGCTCCGGCTTTGGCTCAGGCTGATGTGGGCGTAGCAATGAACAGTGGAACACAAGCTGCAAAAGAAGCGGGAAATATGGTGGATCTCGATAATGACCCAACCAAATTAATTGAAGTGGTGGAGATTGGTAAACAGCTTTTAATGACAAGGGGAACACTCACAACATTCAGCATTGCCAATGATGTTGCCAAATATTTTGCCATTATTCCTGCTTTGTTTATCACCGCAATTCCTGCTTTGCAAGGTTTAAATATTATGAATCTTCACAGTCCGGAAAGTGCCATTTTATCGGCAGTTATTTTTAATGCGATCATTATTCCGATCCTTATTCCGCTGGCTTTAAAAGGTGTTGCTTATAAACCGATCGGTGCATCAGCTCTATTGAGACGCAACTTATTTATTTTCGGTTTAGGGGGAGTAGTAATTCCTTTTATCGGAATAAAAATTATAGATCTTTTTGTTTCATTACTATTTTAAAATCAACAGGCAGGGCAGGAAGAATACTTCATCCAATTACAATGTCTCATATATTTAACTTATCTATTTTCTTCTTGTCTTTAGCCTGAAAAAATTTCATCATGAAAAAACATATTTTACCGGCAGTAAAACTGACCGTTTTATCCATCATTCTTCTTACAATAGTTTATCCGGCGATTATTTGGGCAATTGCACAATTTTCACCAAATGGTGGAAAAGGAGAGCTGATTACACACAACAATAAAATCTATTATTCCAATATCGGGCAGTCTTTCAGTGAAAACCGTTATTTCTGGTCACGACCTTCAGCGGTAGATTACAATTCGGCAGGTTCGGGAGGAAGCAATAAAGGCCCGT
The DNA here is from genome assembly GCF_900116415.1 of Chryseobacterium formosense. Lineage (GTDB taxonomy): Bacteria > Bacteroidota > Bacteroidia > Flavobacteriales > Weeksellaceae > Chryseobacterium > Chryseobacterium formosense. Next base: position 1,171,895 of record NZ_FPAP01000002.1, read on the forward strand.
CAAATGAAGAATATCTGAAACAGGTACAAGCCAGGGTCGACACTTTTTTAATGAAAAATCCTGGAGTGGCGAAATCTGAAATTCCTGTTGATCTGATAACGGCGAGCGGAAGTGGTCTTGATCCTGATTTTTCTGTACAGGCAGCAAAAGTTCAGGTGAAAAGAATTGCTCAAGACCGAAATATTTCTCAGGAGAAAATCAATCAGCTTATCGAAGCTAATATTCAGAAGCCTTTTCTAGGACTTTTCGGGCCGGAAAAAATCAATGTACTTAAGCTGAATATTGCTTTGGATCAATTAGGAAAATAATAGCTAATCATCATTTAAAAATAATCAGTAATCCTGATTTTAATCTTATATTTAAAAATAATAATGAAAAAAATAATCTTTGTTTTGTTTGCAGTTTTTGGTTTAAAAAATGTGCAGGCTCAAAGCGATTCAATTGTTAAACCTCTTACAGTAAGCGGATATGCCGAAGTGTATTACATGGCAGATTTTAATAATCCTAAAAACAATAGCAGACCGGGTTTTGTCTACAGCCATAATCGTAATAATGAAGTGAATGTCAACCTTGCTTTCATAAAAGCAGGTTATAATACAGACAGGCTAAGAGCAAATCTTGCATTGGCAGCGGGAACTTACATGAATGCAAATTATGCGGCAGAATCAGGAGTAATGAAAAACATTTACGAAGCAAATGTAGGTTTAAAAATCTCTCAAAAACACAATTTGTGGATTGATGCAGGTATTTTGCCTTCCCATCTTGGTTTTGAAAGTGCGGTGGGAAAAGATAACTGGACGCTTAGCCGAAGCCTCTTTGCAGACAATTCTCCCTATTTTGAAACCGGAGCCAAAATCTCTTATACTTCTCCGACGGGAAAATGGTTTCTAAGTGCATTGGTATTAAATGGATGGCAGCGAATTCAGAGAGTTGACGGTAATTCTACCCCTGCATTTGGTCATCAGATTACCTTTAAACCTAATGAAAAGCTGACACTGAATAGCGGTTCTTTTATCGGAAATGATAAACCGGATTCGATTCGACAGATGAGATATTTCCACAATTTATACGGAATTTATCAGATCAATAAAAAAATAGGAATTACCGCAGGTTTTGATGTGGGTGCCGAACAAAAAACGAAAGGCAGCAGCAATTATAATATTTGGTACACTCCCGTATTATTGCTGAAGTATAATGTAAATGAAAAATTCAGTTTAACAGGAAGGGGAGAATATTATCAGGATGAGAAAGGCGTCATTATTTCTACAAATACCCAAAACGGATTCAAAACTTTTGGATATTCTCTGAATGCAGATTATTATATTTTGCCGAATCTCGTCTGGAGAACAGAAATTCGTAATCTGAACAGCAAAGACGCTATATTTATGGATCGAAGTGAAGAGCTCAATAAAAACAGTTTAACGGCAATTACGGCTATGGCATTCTCGTTTTAATTTCGAAAAAGCTTAATTTCCCTGCTATGATCTTGCAGGGGAATTTTTTAATTTTAAAAAACTCTACAATGGAAGAGCCCAGAAAATCAGCAGAAGATTTTTTACATCTCATCAATCAATCGAAAAGAGGAAAGCTTAAGATTTACATCGGAATGAGCGCGGGCGTCGGTAAAACTTACAGAATGCTTCAGGAAGCTCATGTTTTGCTGCAAAATGGTATCGATGTAAAAATTGGATACATTGAAACCCACAACAGAAAAGAAACCCATAGTTTACTGGATGGTCTCCCAGTTATTCCCAGGAGAAAATTATTTTATAAAGGAAAAGAACTGGAAGAGCTGGATGTTTCGGCGATTCTTGTTCTCCGTCCGGAAATCGTCATCATCGATGAACTTGCCCACACCAATATCGAAGGCAGCAAAAACAAAAAAAGATGGCAGGATGTAATGGATATTCTGGAAGCAGGTATCAATGTGATCAGTGCGGTAAATATCCAGCATATTGAAAGCCTGAATGATGAGGTGAAATCGGTAACCGGGATCGAAGTTGCAGAAAGAATTCCCGATACGATACTTGCAGCAGCAGATGAAGTAGTCAACATCGACCTTACGGCAGAAGAACTGATTAACCGATTAAAAGAAGGTAAAATTTACGATAGCAGTAAAATTCAGTCTGCATTGGGCAATTTCTTTAAAAGCGAAAATATTTTACAGCTTCGGGAGCTGGCTTTAAAGGAAGTCGCCTCACAGGTTACCCGAAAAGTGGAAGCCGAAATTACGATTGGTAAAAGTTTAAGAAAAGAAAAATTTTTAGCTTGTATCAGTTCAAATGAAAAAACGGCAAAAAATGTCATCCGGAAAACCGCAAGACTGGCTAATTATTATAACAGTCAGTGGTTTCTTTTATACGTTCAGGTTCCGAAAGAATCTTCCGACAGGATTACATTAAGCAAACAGAGACATCTGATTAATAATTTCAAACTGGCTACAGAATTGGGTGCAGAAATTATCAGAATTGAAAATAAGAACGTCGCTTTATCAATCATGGAACAGTGCGAGGAAAGAAATATTACAACGGTATGCATCGGTAAACCGCATTTGGATATTTGGAGGATCATTTGGGCGACAGATACTTTTAATTCTTTACTGAAAAGACTTTCTAAGCAAAACGTAGATTTAGTAATTTTGTCGTGATGAAAATAAAAACCAAACTTAACGCAGGAGTCGGGCTGCTGTTTCTGATGATCATCATTCTTTCAGCTTTGGGAGGATGGTTTATTTATCAGCTTAAAAAAGATACACAGAATATTCTGGTTGCCAATTACAATACCCTGCAATATTCCCGAAATATGCTTTTGGCGCTTGAAGAGATCGACACAGATTCGCTTGCAGTGGCAGAATTCCAGAAAAATCTTACCCTGCAATCTAAAAATATAACAGAAAATGGTGAAAAAGAGACTACGCAAAGCATCCGTAATCATTTTTTAAATTTAAAACTAGATAAAACCAATACAGATCTGCAATCTTCCATTCGTAAAGAAATTACAGAGCTCATGCAGCTTAATATGAGCGCCATTCAGCTCAAAAGCAGCATTGCCAATACAACTGCACAAAATGCCATTGCCGTAGTTTCTGTTGCCGGGATATTGTGTTTTCTGGTCGCTTTTATTCTCATGGTCAATTTACCGGCAAATATTGCCAATCCGATCCGGGAACTCACAGCAAGTATTCATCAGATTGCCCAACAAAATTACAGACAGAGAGTACGATTTGAAGGAAACAGCGAGTTCGGAGAATTAGCCCGTTCTTTCAATACGATGGCAGAAAAACTTCAGGAATATTCTGAAAGCAGAATCGATAAAATACTGAAAGGTAAAAAACGCATCGAAACGCTCATCGACAATATGCATGATGCTGTAATCGGTATCGATGAAAACCGTAAAGTTCTTTTTGTAAATGATGAAGCTTTAAAAATCTCAGGTCTTAAAAGAAACAATTTTGTAGGTCAGCAGATTCAGGATGTTGCTGTGACTAATGATCTCATCCGCACACTGATTAAAGAAATTATAGATCCCGAATCAAAAAAAGATCAGCCGAATTCTTTAAAAATATTTGTAGAGGGAAAAGAAAATTATTTCGAGAAAGATATTGTTGATATTAATGTAATTCCTACAGGCGAAGAAGAAAGTCGATTTATCGGTCAGGTGATTATGTTGAGAAATATTACGCCTTTCAAAGAGCTTGATCTCGCAAAAACTCATTTTATAGGTACGGTCTCGCATGAATTCAAAACGCCTATTTCGTCTATACAAATGGGGTTGCAGCTTCTGGAAAATGATAAAATCGGAAACCTTAATGAAGAACAGCAGAAACTTGTAAAAGGCATTAATGACGATACTGTAAGATTGCTGAAAATTACAGGTGAATTATTGAATTTAGCCCAACTGGAAACAGGTGTTACCCAGCTCAATATCCGTTCATTCGAAATCAATTCTCTTATCCAGGAGGCTGTTAATGCAAATAAATCTGTAGCAGATAAAAAGAAAATATCCATCAATACTCATCTTGATTCCCAGCTTACAACGATGATTGCCGATGAAGAAAAAACACTTTGGGTACTCAATAATATTGTGTCGAATGCAATCCGTTATTCTTCAGAAAATTCGCAGGTAAACATTAATGTTGAACAATTTGAATCTGATCATATTAAATTTTCAGTCTCAGATCAGGGGCCGGGAATTGAAAAGCAATATCTGAATCATATTTTCACCCGCTATTTCCGTGTTCCGGGAACTAAAGCCGAAGGAACAGGTTTGGGTTTAAGCATCAGTAAAGAATTTATCGAGTCTCAGAATGGAAGAATCAATGTAGAAAGCAAAGTAGGAAAGGGAAGCACTTTTAGTTTTATTCTTAAAGAAAATTTAAATAAAAAAACGGAAACTATTTAGAGATATAATCCTTTATAAATGCCAACTGAAAACAGTTGGCATTTATTATTGCTATTAATAAATACAGAATTGCTAAAAAAAGTTAAAAAACCTGTTTGTATGACTTGAATCATAACTACTATAGTTTTTTTCATCGTAGCTTTGATAGACACCAAACAAGATACATTATGAAATTATTGAACATTTCAGCATCTCTGCTGTCTGCTTGTTCGTTGCTGAACAAAGCGGGTTTTCAAAAAAATTCAGAACATCCATAAAATTACCGGGAGGGTAGTTTTAATATTCTTTATGTGAATTAAAATCTGATTAAGCTTTTTCAAATTTAAATAGAATTAGTTTTTATCTGATTTAAAACAATTCAACCATGAGCAGAAATTGCCTCAAGGTTATCCCTTATGTCTTTGCCAAAATAAACCACGGAAATCCGAATACTAGTCAAGGATTTTCACAATCACTCAATATTAATTTTAAAAAATTCAGTTATGAACAACAGAAATTCAAACAACAGAAATTCACGAAACAGCTCTTCACAGAATTCGTCACTTCTTGAAGAAATTTACCAATTAGGATATGACCATGGTTATACCGATGCAAA